>CAWCPJ010000004.1:0-397667 GCA_963797435.1 uncultured Verrucomicrobiae bacterium
CGTGTGCCCGGACGGTGGATAAGGGTCATGACGGATCGGCGAGAACACCTCGACCTGCGCGGGGCGGGGATCGGTGACCGCGACGATCGCACACGGACGATCCGGTCCGCAGAGAAACGCCGCGATGCCTTCGAGCGGCGCCACGGTTGCCGAAAGACCGATGCGAATGAGCGGCGGTTGCTGATGCGAGGCGCGCAGGTTCTCGAGGCGCTCGAGGGCCACGGCGAGCAGCGAACCGCGCTTGTTTTCCGCGAGCGCGTGCAGTTCGTCGACGATGACGAAGCGCACCTGCGCCAGTGCGGTGGCGTATGTCGGCTGGCCGACAAGCAACGTCAGGCTTTCCGGCGTCGTGACGAGAATGTGCGGAGGTTTCCGTCGCAACCGCGCACGCTCCGCGGTCGACGTGTCGCCTGTGCGCACGCCGATCTCAACGAACGAGGAGCCCATCTCGGCGAGCGGTGCGCGCAAGTTTTTCTTGATGTCGTAGGCCAGCGCGCGCAGCGGCGAAAGGTAGACGCAGGCGACGCCGCGAATCGTGGGTTCCGTGTCGTACTGCCGATGCAGCCAGTCGAAGACGCCGAGAAATCCCGCGAGCGTCTTCCCGCTGCCGGTGTGTGACGTCAGCAATACCGAGCGGCCATCCAACACGTGCGGGAGCGTCTGTTCCTGCGCCGGGCTGAGGGAGCCGAAACGCCGGCGAAACCATCGCGCGACCGTGGGGTGCAGGCGGGCGAGAACGGGTGAGCCAGGTCGGCGGGATTTGCCGGTTGAGCCCGCTTCACTCAAAGGCATGTCCGTTCGTGGCGACCTGCGCTGGGGCCGCGTGTCGTCACGCCCCCGGGGTCGGCTGGGAACCTCCAACCGTTCCGAGGGCGATCCGGGACCGTGACCCCGGCTGCGACCGGCTGTGGGGGATCTTGGCATCAACGAGACTACGCTGAATGCGGCTCCCAGGTGTTTGCGACAGGTTTTCGCGACGCTGCCAGACTGGTCACCGCCGTTCCGACTTGGGCGTTCAAACTGCATGATCGCGACGCTTGTAAACCTAGATTGATCCAGCATCTTCCGCAAAGTCATGTGCGCATCTCCGTCTCTCCAGGCGACCACGCTGATGACGGGTCGGGCGCGCCATTATTGGGTGGAGACCGAAGGCCTGCCGCTGTCGCTGAAATGCCCGATTGCCGGACGCGCCCGCTATGTCGTCGAGGACCGCGAAGTCGACGTGGACGATGGTGGCTGGTTGATCGTCAACGAAGACCAGCCGTATTCGATCGCGATCGAGGCCCCAATTCCGGTGCACACGTTTGTCGTGTGGTTTCCGCGGGGTTGGGTGGAGGAGGTGGATCGCTGTCTTTCCATGCCCGACGATTGCTTGTTGACCGGTGATCGGCACCGTAAGTCGCCGCCGCATTTCTTCGAACGCTATACGCCGGATGACGCAAGACTCACCCCGGCGGTTCACGCGTTGCGGGCGCGATACCTCAGCGGAACTCCGCTCGAGGATGGCTGGCTGGAGGAACAGTTGCGTGACCTGCTCGCCCGGATGTTGGTATCGCAAAACGCCTGGCGCCGCTCCATCGCGCGGTTGCCTGCCGGACACGCCGCCACGCGGGAGGAGCTGTGGCGCCGCGTCAATCGCGGGCGCGACTTCATCCACGCCCATAGTGACACCGCCGTGACGCTCAGCCGGGCCGCGCGGACGGCGGCCATGTCGCCGTATCATTTCCTGCGCACGTTCAAGGCCGCCTTCGGGCAGACTCCGCACGAGTGGCTCACGTGGTGTCGTATTGAACGCGCCAAGCGCCTGCTGGCTCGCACCCACCTGTCGGTGACGGAAATCTGCCTGGCGGTGGGTTACGAGTCGGTGGGATCGTTCAGCACCCGATTTCACCGCGGAGCCGGATGTTCGCCGCGCGCCTGGCGACAGATTCATGGTTCGCGACGGTCGATTCGCAACTTTCGAGAAGTATTTTCGGACACCTCCTGTTAACGTCAGGCATGAACCACGCCCTTTCCGAAATCGGCCAGATCGCCATCACGATGCGGGATGTGGCCAAGGCCACCGTCTTCTATCGCGACGTGCTCGGGTTGCCGTTCCTGTTTTCGCCCGGGCCCAACCTCGCGTTCTTCGCCGCCGGGAGCGTGAGGTTGATGCTGACGACGCCGCAAGGTGCGGGAGAGGTGGCCAGGAACTCGATTCTCTACTTTCGCGCGACCGAGCTGGAGGCGACCCATGCCGCCCTGGTCGCGCGAGGAGCCGCCAGCGAGCGTGCTCCGCAGCTTACGGCGAAGCTCCCTGATCACGAGCTGTGGATGGCGTTCGTCCGCGATCCCGAGGGTAACCTGATCGGTCTGATGGAGGAGCGGCGATAGAGTTGTTGGCGACTTGGTTCCGCTTGACCGATCCGAACAAACAAACCCGCGCCAGCGTTCGCGAATGTAGGGCCGGACCTTGCGTCCGTGCCGCCGGCGGCCGATTTGACGGCCCGGACGCGAGGTCCGGCCCTACAGAGGACTTCCTTCGCCAAGGCTTCGACGGTGAGGTCGGCGGCCACGAGGATTGCCATGACTGGCATTGCTACGCCGCGCTGGACGCCGCCGCGGCCAGCTTGCGGCATGTATCCAGCGTATCGATCTCGTCGGGCGTCTTGTCCGGGCGCAGGCGCACGATGCGCGGAAAGCGTAGCGCGAAACCCGAGTCGTGTCGCTCGCTCGGCTGGATCGTGTCGAAGGCAACCTCGATGACGGTGTCCGGCGCGACGCGCCGCCAGCGGCCGTGCACCTCCGTGGTGTGGGCAAGGAAATGCTCGGTAAGCGCGGCAATCTCCGCATCGGTCAGGCCGGAGTAGGCCTTGCCGATCGTGCGCAACTCGCCGGTGTCGGTATCGCGCACGGAAAACGTGTAGTCGGACAGCACCGCGTTGCGCTTGCCGTGGCCGTATTCGACGGCGGTGACGACGACATCGAGCGTGGCGTAGGCCTTCTTCAGCTTCAGCCACGCGAGACCGCGGCGGCCCGGCGTGTAGGGACTGCGGGGATCCTTCGCCATCAAACCCTCGTTGCCGCGGGCGCGGGCGGCGACGAACGCGGCCTCGACGTCCGCGGCGCTGTGCGCGATCGTGCGCGGCGCGAGCACGATCTCGTCCGGCACTGCCAGCGACTCCAGCGCGCGCCGGCGTTCCTCCAGGGGCTCGTTGAGCAGGATGCGACCATCGAGCCACAGGAGATCGTAGAGCATCAGCGTGACCGGCACTTCCGCGCCGAGAAAGAAGTCGTCGCCGCGGCGGCCGAGACGGCGTTGCAGCTCGAGAAATGGCAGCGCGCGTCCGTTGCGCCACGCGAGCAGTTCGCAATCGGCGACGAAGTCGCGCGATACCGTGCGCGCGGCGGCGACGAGTTCGGGGAACTGCTCGGAGATCCGGCGCAGGTCGCGGGAAAACAACTCGGCGCGATCCCCTTGTTTGTGCACCTGGCAACGAATGCCGTCATATTTCTCCTCGAGCCAGACGTCCTGGCCGAGGCGGGCGATGATCGACTCGGCATCGGGCTCGGGGCTCGCGAGCATGAAGTGCAGGGGATGAAACACCTGCAGGGCGATGGACTCGAGCGTGTCCGCGCGCGCCGCCCGGGCGACGCGCGCGATGTCGCCACAACGCATGTTCGCATCGCGCACGGCGGTGGGCGGGCGCTGGAAGGCCGCGGCGATCGCCTCTTCGACCAAACCCGCCTTCAGGCCGATGCGGAGGTCACCGGTGATGATCTTCACGAGATACTTTGCCTCGACCGGGGTGAGTCGGTGCAGCGTGCGCTCGAGCAGTGCGATTTTCTCCACCGGCCCGCGCGTGGTCAGGACCGCTTCGAACAATCCGCCGGCGTCGCGTAGCAGCCAGGGTTGCGGCGTCGTGCGACCGGCGAGCACGATTTCCGTGGCCTCGCCGGTGTCACCGGTTCTCGAGTAGGCCGCGCGATATTCCGCCTCCGTGATCGGCGCGACCGCAAACACCGCGCGTTTGATCACGGACCAGCCGATTTGCAAGGCCCGACCCGATGCCGAAGAAAAGGGACGGCCGGTGAAGTAGAGCGCGGCGAGACCCAGCGATAATTCGTCCGGTTGTAAGGCGAGGTAGGCGGACAGGAGGCGGATCTTCTCCAGCTTGCCCGAGGCGTCGCGCAAGGCGTCGGCGGTTTGCGCGAAGCGCAGGAACGCATCGGGCGCGAGCGCCGGTGCATTCGGCGGGGCGGACAAATCCGGTGGCAGGGGTGGGGCGGCCGTCGTCGACTCGCTCCGAGGCGCGGCGGAGAAGCCCATCCCCAGCTCGAGCTGGTTGTCCGCCCCGAGCGCCCACGCTTCGATGCCGCGTTCGCGGAGGTCACGTGCGAACTCGGCGGTGAAACCGTGCACGGTATACACGAGCGACGGCCGGACCCGTTCCACGAAACGTAGGAGATCAGGATAGTCCGCGTGGTCGGACAACGGAAACGCCGCATCGCAACGGTAGCGGTAGATCGTCCCGGGATCGATCGCCCAGCCGGTGGCCACGGCCGTCCGGCGCGGCGAGATCTTGCGGATCCAGGCGGACTGCGCCGACTGCGGGGGACAGATCACGACATGTCCGGCGGCCGCGGTGGGATCGCATTTCGAGTAGGCGGGAAACGCGACGCCGAGGCGCTCGTACAGCTGCGTCATTTTCCACGTTTGCGGATGCAGCGCGATCGGCAGTCCGGCATCGGCGAGGCCTCCCAACAGTTCCTGGCTCTTGCCTAGGCTGTAACCGAACAGGATCGGCACCTCGCCATCGTCGAGCGCATTGCGGCAAAACCGCACGATGGCGGCGATTACCTCATCGGTCGGCGGGAACACGTAATGCGGCCGGCCAAAGGTCGTCTCCATGATCAGGACATCCGCGCGCGGGGTGGCGCAGCGTTCGGCCGAGCGTCCGCGGCGCAGCTTGAAATCACCGGTATAGAGCAGCGCGCCGCGATCGGGATGTTCAGCGAGCAACTGCGCGGATCCGAAAATGTGCCCGGCCGGATGTAGCGTCAGGCTGGTGCCGTCGGAAAGCACGTGCGCGATACCGTACGGCAGGATGATCTCACGGCGCTCGCCCTCGAGCCGCGTCGCCATCAAGCGCGCCGTGGCCTCGGAGCACAGGACGGTCTGATGCGGCGCGATATGGTCCGCGTGCGCATGCGAGACGAAACTCCGCGCCACCGGTACGCGGGCATCGAGATGCCAGTCGATCTGGGGGAGATGGATGCCATCGGGGGAGGATTCGATTTTCCAGGTCACGCAGGAAAGAGTGAGTCGAAGGTAGAACGAACGACTCCCAGACGACAGTGCAAGCCGGAGCCGGCCCACCGCGGCAAAGGCAGCGCTGCCCCAGTCAGGATCGGCCGCATGCAGCCAGCCAGGCCGGCCTGGAAGGCCAACAGTAACGCACGATCGTCGTGAGCCAGATTGGTGATACGGCCTGCCCTGGGTGGATCATCTGCCGGTGATGGCGGCCGCGGCGTCGTTTCACGGTCGCAGTGGAATCTTCAAACGTGACACGCCGCTGGCGGAAGTGCTGCGGGAGGCCGAGGCGTTTGCCACCGGCGAGTATGCGATGCTGTTGGTGCAGGGCGTCGCGATGCCGGAAGCACGGCGCAAGCGAATTCTCACACGCGTGGCCCGCCTCATCGGGCTCCCCGTTGAACGCGTCACGCGGGCGGAGGGGCGCATTGACGTCATGACTTTCGCGCGCGAACTCCTGCAAGCGGAGCGACGGCTGTGCGGCATCTACGACGCCACGATCACCGCGCCGGATCCATTCCCCGATCGCGCGGGCTACGAGGGACCGGATCCCACCCTGGCCGGGATCGAGCGGGTGTTCACCGGCGCGATCAACAAACGCCTGCGCGGGGAAATCGGTGTCAACACCGAACGCGAGTATCACCTGCTTAACTACGAAGTGAACAAGGCCTGGAAGATCGACATCGAGCGCCACGCCCTGGCTTCCCAGGTGGGTGCGACCGACGACCTGCGCTTCGGCATGAGTCTCAATCCCCACCTGCAGGTCTTCATCACGCACGGGTTCTACGACCTGATCACGCCCTACTACGCGTCCGACCGTCTGCGCAACCTGATGCGACTCGATCCCACATTGGCTGGCAACCTGACGGTCCGGCATTTTCCCGGCGGCCACATGTTCTACGCCTGGGAGGCCAGCCGCATCGCTTTTCGCGACAGCATCGCCGCGTTCTACCAACGCGCGGCCGTGCGCCTCTGACGGTGTCAACCCGTGGGGACGAGGACGCGCCGAAGCCCGTCTCGTTGAGGCAACCGGTCAACACCTCCCACCGTGCTCGCGCACGGTCCCCCCTCCTGAAGGAGGGATCCGTCGTGAGCGCTTCGCGCGCCGACGAGATCCCGCATCGCGAGCCTCCGCCAAGGCTCCGGCTCGATCCGGCGGGATGGTGCCGTCGCGCCGTAGCCTGCAAGTTTCACACGTTCGGCCACGTTTTCGCGGAGCTCAAACGCAGCTCCAGGGATGGAAGAACGCGAGACAGGAAAGAACGCGAGAACGTGAGAATCCTGGACTGAGTCTTTCTATCTCATACGTCTTCCAAGTCTCGCGTTCTTCCTTCGCACCCGGTAGCTGCGTTGGAGTGTAACGACAACGTGGCCCGGTTTTCCGCCGGACTGTGAAATTTCCAGGCTAGCTAGCTCGCAGAGCGAAGGCGGAAGGCGGGGGACCACGCTCCAGCGTGGTGGGTGGCCAAAGCCGTGCTCGCGGCGGTGAGGGAGTTGGTCGATCGCATCAAGCGCGGCACTCCGTGAGGCGGACCGGAACTGAGATCGCCACACTCTTGTGCTGCGGTCCGGAATGCTCGCACGCTCCTGGTCACTCGGACCGCAATGCCTCCATTGGATCCGCGCGCGTCGCGCGCCAAGCGGGCCCGAGGATGGAGGCGACAATTGCTGCCGTGATCGTAACGACGACGGTGACGAACACGAACGGATCGGCAACGCCGACTTCATACAGGCGGCTGGCCACGAGGCGCGCGCCGGCGAGTGCGCCGACCAGTCCAATCCCGAGGCCGATGACGCCGAGCCTCAGGCCTTCGCGCAGGACGAGTTGAATGACGTCACGATTCTGTGCGCCGAGCGCCAGGCGAATGCTGAACTCGCGGCGGCGCTGGCCGATCGTGTAGGCCATCACGCCGTAGATGCCGAGACACGCCAGCGCCAGTGCGGCCACGGCAAAACCGCGAGCAAGGTCAGCGTCAGCCGTCGCTGGCGGAGGGACTGGTTCACCGCGTCTTCGAGCGTGCGGAAATGGCTGACGGATTGATTGGGATCGATCGCGGCGACGATGCGCCGGATTTCACTTGATCAGGGGCCGCGGATCAATGTGCGAGCGCACAACAGATCGCACACGAGCGTGTGGGCGCGGTCATAGCCGTAGTCGGCGGAAAGGATGCGGACAAAGCTGCGCAGGAGCAGGCCGGCGGCGATGAGCAGGACGACGGTCAGGGCGATCTCGGAAACGATGAAAGCGGACTGCGTGCGCGCGCGGGATCCGCTCGTCGCACCGCGGCCGGTCTCCTTGAGATCGCGGTTCAGGTCGGTCCGGGCCACGCGCCACGCGCCACGCCGGCACGAGTCCAAAGGCGAGGCCGGTCACGCCGGCGAGGACAAAGGAAAATCCAAGCACGCGGACATCGATCGCCGGTTGCATCTGGTGCGGAAGCACGCTCGCGGTCACGCTTGCGAACACCTGAACGGCGACAGCCGCCAGGGCCACGCCGAGCGCGCCGCCGAGCAGGCCCAGCACGAGGCTTTCGGTAAGCGCGAGGCGGATGAGGCGGGCGAGGCTCGCGCCCAACGCGGCGCGCACGGCCATCTCTTTCTGCCGCGTCCCGGCGCGCGCAAGCAGGAGATTGGCTAGGTTGGCGCATACGATCAGCAGCACCAGACCGACGGCGCCGACCAGCGTGAACAGGGCCGGTCGGGTTTCGGCCACAAGGCGCGACTGCATCGGCAGGACTTCGGGTTTCAACTTTTCGCGAAACGATGGCAGTATCCGCCGATACAATTCATCGGAAAGCGCGCGAATTTCGGCGTCCGCCTGCGTGGGAGTGACGCCCGGCTTCAGGCGCGCGGTGGCGCCGACCCACGGGTTGTCCGGCCGCATCTGCCAGTCGCCAAACGCGCCCAGCGGGAGCGGCATCAGCACCTCGAGTTTGTCGTTGGGCAGGGCGTGCGGCGGCAATACGCCGATCACGCGACAGCGCCAGCCGCCGAGATCGATTCGCCGGTCGAGGACCGCAGGATCGCCACCGAAGCGGGTCTGCCACGTTTCATACGTGAGGATGGCGAGACTCCAGTCGTTCTCCGGTTCATCCTCGCCGGCGGCAAACCCGCGACCGAGCACGGGCTGCACGCCGAGCACGTCGAGGTAGTTCGCGGACACGCAGGCGCCGTTGATGCGTTCGCCGTGATTGCCGTCGAGCAGGTTCGTGGTATAGCGGTCCCAGACGCCGGCGATGCCATCGAACAACGTCGCGTGTTCGCGCCACTGCTTGAGTTGAGGCCCGGTTACGTAGGGTTGGCCGGGACCGTGCGGTCCCTGCAACCCGAGTTCGACCAGGCGCTCCGAATCCGGATAGGGCAGGGGCCGCAACAGCGTTGCGTTGATCACGCTGAAGATCGCGGTGTTCGCTCCGATGCCGAGCGCGAGCGTGAACACGGCGACCAGCGTGAAACCGGGCGATTTCCGGAGCTGGCGCAGCGCGAGACGGAGGTCGGAAAGCATCGGGGGGAGCCGCCACGCTGGCGAGTCGCGGGGTGTTTGTCACTCCCAACGGTCAGCGCGCGCCGTGCCACCGATGGCGATAAGCGTCACGAGTCCGTGGGCGGCAAGCGAACTTTCCACTTGTCTTCTTCGTCGGCCGGGCTCGCCGGCCCTTTGCTGCAGCGGCGACTGCGGTTACGGGGTCCACCGTTCCGCGGTTTCCAGCGCATCAGCGAAGGTATCAGGGGCCCGGCGGTGGCGGATTGGGCGCCAGGTGGGTTGCGCTCCAGCCGTTCCTTTGAAAACTGACTTTGTCGCCCTGCTCCAGGTGGTGGAGCCACTCTTTGGTGGATTGCAGGTAAGCCTCGGCGGCTGCCGGTCCGAGCAACGTTTGTGCCTGCGAGCGGAGATCGTTGGCGAGGGCACGCAGCGCCGCCCGACGCGCGTCGATGCTGAGGGAGTAGTCGTCGCCAATGCGCACCGACGCTTCCGCGGCATTCGCGCGCAGGTCATAGACCCGGTCGGCCGTTTCGCCGGGCAGATCCACGCGATCGACCAGCGAGCGCAAGGCTCGCATATGCGGATCCGATTCGCGCTGATAGGTGAGGTAACGCTCGTCGCCAAGTTCGCGGCGGAGACGATCCTCCCGCTCCTGCTCGCGCAGCTTCTGGTCGAGGGCCGCCTGCTGCATGGAGCGCACGAATTCCTCCTGCGATGCGAAATCGGCGGACGACTTCATGTGGGAGCGGAAATTCCCCTCATAAAATTCCTTCCGGGCCGCGAAGATCGCACGAAACTCCGCCTCGGTCGGATGGAACGGCGCCAATTCCCGCCGCAGTGATTGCGTGACCGGAGACATGCGCATCTTGTATTCGGCGAGTTGCTCCGGCGTCAGAACCGCCGCGAGTTCCTTTTGCTTTTCTTCCTCCAGGCTGTCCAGCATGGCCTGCTCTTCCGGCAGCAACATGCTTCCAATCGACGGGCGCACATCGCGAATCGCGGCGTCATAGTCTTCCGTGATCATCTGCGCGAGTTCGCGTTTGGCGGGTGGAAGTCGGTCGTCGTTTGCTACCTCGTTCGGATCGGGACCCAGTGCGGCCAGCCTCAGCTGCGCCTTTTCCCGCCGGAGGTCGAGCCGGGCAAGTCGCGTCGCGAGAGGCTCGCGATAATCGTCGAACTCCCAGTAGTGCAGGTGCGGCCGGGACGGTGCGAGCGCCTCATCACGGGCGTGAAAGCGTTCGTCAATCGCTGCGACGATGATCGCTCGCACGAGCGGATCGCTCAACCCGGCGGAACGCAGATTGGCCGCAAACGTCGCGAGGTCGTGGCTCTGCAACGCTTTCCATGCCGCGAGAGGAGGAATTTCCGCCCTAGGCGCTGCGTCCGAACCGGCCGCCGTGGGCGGCTGCTCCGCCGTGTCGCGAACTTTCGGTAGCGGCGCAACCGGCCGCATCAGAAAGCTGGCGACGACGAGGAGATTCAGGGCGACGGAACCTACCAGGAGGAGAGGCAGCGGTTTCATCTGATCAGCCGGACTGTACCGTGGCGCGGCTGGACGGCAACCGAAGCCGTGGTCAAACGGAACAGCCGCAAAAAGGCGCAGGAGGCGCAAAACGCATCGACAGCCTGGTCGCTGCCCGCGTGTGTCTCCGAGGCCTGTGTCTTCATTCCGATCGCAGCGCGATCACCGGATCCACCCTGGCTGCCCGGCGCGCGGGTAACCAGCAGGCGACGAGAGCGACGGATGCCAGCACCGCCACGACCGTACCGTAAACCACGGGATCGATGGCGGTGGCCTCGAACAGCAGGCTGCCCATGAAGCGACTCAGCGCAGACGCCCCGGCCAATCCGATGGCGATGCCCAATGCCGTCCTCCCGATTCCCTGGCGCACGATCAATCCGGCGATCTGTCCCCCGGTTGCGCCGAGCGCGCCGCGGATGCCGATCTCTCGCGTGCGTTGCGCAACGTCGTAGGCGAGCACGCCGTAGATGCCGATCGCCGATAACAGGAGCGCGATGGCGGCGAACGCGGCCAGCAGCATCATGATGCCGCGGCGATTGCTGAAGGAATCGCTCATGATGTCGGCCAACCGGCCGGCCTGATCGATCGGGAGTTCCGGGTCCACTGCCCGTACGGTCTCGCGCAGGATAGGCAACACTTCCGAAGGCGCGCGCTCCGTGCGGAACAAAACGCTCAGTTCGCCGTAAAGCGGCATTTGCGTCAGCGGCAGATAGGCGAACGGCTGTCCGGTCGCGTCCTCCACGCCGTTGTGGCGCACGTTGCCGGCAACGCCGATGATTTCCAGCCAGTCCTCGTCCTTCGCGGGTGGTGGCGCATTGATCACCAGGCGCCGGCCGAGCGCGCTGTGCCCGGGAAAATATCGTTCGGCAAACGTCTCATCGACGACGACCGCATGCCCGTGCTCCATGTCGAAGTCATTGAACCACCGACCGGCGCGCAGCGGGATGCGCAGCGTATCCAGGTACGAGGGTGACGCTCCGCAGTAGTAGATGCTGGGTTGCGACGCGCCGGCGGGCAGCGCGTAGTTCCGCAGGGTGAAGGCGCCGAGCGCCATGCTGACGTCATAGGGTGGGACAAGGAGGAATGGCGTCGTGGATGCCAGGCTCACCTTGACGTCGGGGATCTTTTCCAGCGCGGCGGCCAGGCGTGGCGGAAACGTGTGTTCCTTTTCCTTGGGCACTGCAATCCGCGCCGCGATGACGTTTCGCGGATCGAAGCCCGGTTCCACCGCCAGCACGTTGGCGAAACTGCGGATCAGCAGACCGGCCCCGGTCAGCAAGATGAGTGCGAACGCGACTTGAGCGGCCACCAGGCTGCCGCTGGTGAGGCGCATCGCCCGTCCTGCCGACGCGCCGCGACCGATGTCCGGCCGCAGGCTGCGGATGCCACTACCGCAGACCTGCGCCAGGGGCACGATGCCGATGCCGAACGTGATCGCCACCGCAACGAAAGCCGTGCCGCCGAGCACCCGGGCGTCGAACCCGAACGGCAGCGCCGCCGGCAGGAGTTGCGCCGTGAAGTGATTCGCGGCGTGGAGGGCGATCGCGGCCAGCAGCAGGCCGAGTCCCGCGCCGCCAATCGTAAGCAGGCTCGTTTCCACCAGCAGTTGTCGCAGGATTGCGCCGCGGCTGGCACCGAGCGAAGCGCGCATCGTGAACTCACCCCGCCGTGCATTGAACCGGGCGAGCAGGAGATTGGCCACGTTCACGCAGCCGATCAGCAGGACGAACAGGGCCGCACCCTGCAGCAGGAGGAGCGAGTTCCGGATCGGGTCCGCACGTTGCGCCAGCACGGTGTTCACGCGCATCCCGTGTCCCGTGCGGTCGAAGAACTCGCGGGTGCGGGGGTTCGTCTCACTGGAGCGTTCTTCCAATGCTGCAACCTGGGCGGCAGCCTGCTCGAGCGTGGCCGATGCGTGCAGCCGCGCGAAGAGCTGCGGCGAGTAACCCAGGCGAGCGGTGACCTGTTGCGGCGTCCACGACAACGGGTGAATGACCTTCACCCGCGCGTCGAATGCCTCGAGCCGGCGCGGGGCGACGCCAATGATCTCATACGACTTCCCGTCGAGCCGCATGGTGCGACCGATGACGCCGGGATCGCGGTCGTAGTGCGATTCCCAAAACGACCGGGTGAGCACCACGACCTGGTCCGCCGCCGGAACATCTTCCGCCAGCGTGAAGAAACGCCCGAGGGCGGGTCGCACCTTGAGCACGTCGAACATATCCGCGGTCGCCACCGCGCCGGCGATGCGCGTCGGGCGGCCGGGCTCGCCGAGCGTGTATTGGTCCAGGCGCCACAGCCCCGCCCCGGCCAGGGCCGGCGCGTGGGCCTTGAAGTCGAAGGTACTGTGCCACGTTGCTCGCGAGCTTGGGGATGCCGACCTTGGGAAACGCATTGTAGATCTCCACGATCCGTCCGGAGTCGCGAAACGGCAGCGGCCGCAGCACCAGCGCATCCAGCATCGAGAACACCGCCGTGTTCGCTCCGAGACACAGCGCAAGGGAAAGCACCGCCGCGGCCGTGAAGCCGCGGTGCCGGCGCAGCATGCGGACGGCGATCCGGACATCCCGCTGCGTCTGTTCCAGCCAGATCCCGGCGCGCACGTCACGCGCCCGCTCCTGAATCTGCGCCAGTCCGCCGAACTGTCGGTGCGCCGCGGCGCGGGCGTCGGCCTCGCTCATGCCAGCGGCGACGTTGCGCGCGGTTTGCTCGTCGA
Source organism: uncultured Verrucomicrobiae bacterium (assembly GCA_963797435.1). GTDB lineage: Bacteria > Verrucomicrobiota > Verrucomicrobiia > Opitutales > Opitutaceae > CAWCPJ01. The sequence goes on from CAWCPJ010000004.1 coordinate 13,016, forward strand.
GATGCGCGCGCATTTCGTCGGTCATATCGGCGTCGAGTTTCTTGCCACGAAACAAGGCATGGAGTCTGAGTAGCACATTCATCGGAAATGACTAACTACGGAGGCGCGAAGAACACGGAGTTTGGAAAGTCGGCCGCCTTTCATAGGCACCAGCGAAATCCATCCGGCACCGACGCCCGGTCTGGGGCATCGTCTGCCGCCGTTGCCTTCCCTGAACTTGACGCGCGCGACGACGCTGGCAGACTTCGCCCCATGTCGCTGCAAGAGGTCATCCAGGAGGTTGAGCAGCTTTCACCCGCGGAGCGGGCAAAGTTGGTGCAATACCTCGAGGAGCGCGCCCGCGGGAATGCGCAGGACCGTATGGCGCATCTTGAAGCGGCAATGAGTCGAATGGATGAAGGCAAAGGCGTCCCGCTCGAGAAAGTGAAGGCGCTCCACGCCGCGATGGTGGACCTCGGTCTTTGAGCGACGTGTGGAAGTGCGTCGTCGATGACAGGGCCGTGGCATTCCTGCTCGGTTTGCCGCCGCCCGAGAGCACCCGCTTGATGGATGCCCTCGACCATCTTGCTCGAAATCCCACGCGCCCGGCCGGGGAGTTCGGCAAGGACTCCGCCGGCCGGACGTTGCAGGCGTTCACCGTGGATCAGTTCGAGGTCGTCTTCTGGGTCGATCATTTTGCGAGAGAGGTCCGCGTGGTTGGGCTCTTTGCCGACTAGGTTTCACGCGGCACGACAAGTTGGAAGCGACAGCGACAATGCCCGCGGCGAACCGGTAATTGTCTGTATGTCGAGAGGTGCGCGCGGTTTCGACACGTTCCGGGCCTCGAGCCTGGCCATGTCGGCGTCGAGTTGCTCGCCGCCGAACAGCGCGGAGTTTTCCGAGACGGCAGAGAAAGTTGCGTGTTTTGGATTCTTGGATGTCTCACGTTCTCGTGGGTCTTGCGCTCTTCGCTGGTCACTCCGCCCGCAGCGCGACGACCGGGTTGACCTTCGCGGCGCGGCGGGCGGGGTACCACGAAGCGACTAAACTGGCAAAGCTCACGAGTACCACGACGCCAAGTTTCACGTCGAATTCGGGCAGAATGAGCTGGGGTTGGATGCTTCGATAGACCCGGTCGACGGCAAGGGCTCCGCCCAGGCCAAGGATCAGTCCGACCAGGATCATCCGGCAGCCCTGAGAAAGGACCAGGCGCACGACGTCGCGCTGATTTGCCCCCAGCGCCATGCGTATTCCGATTTCGTGCGTGCGGTAGGTGGTCAGTTGCGAAACCACTCCGTAGAGCCCAAGTAGCGAAAGGACGAGACCATAGCCGGCAAAGGCGCCGAGAAATCCGTCGATCAACCGGTTCACGCCCACGGCGCTCTCCATGGCACCCCGGATCGAGCCAGGTGGGACTACAACGATGTCAGGGTCGATGGCCGCAATGCCTTTGCGCACGGCCCCGTCCAATGCGCTCGGCGACAGGTTGCTTCGCATGCCATAGAAGATCGCGCGAGGTAGCGAATGTTCGATCGCGAGGTAAAGCTGCGGTCGCCGGCGCGGCGACTCCGGGTCGACCGGCTCGACGTCCGCCACCACCCCGACCACTTCGAAGGGCGTGTCCTCGTCGGCAAAACGCAAGTATCGACCGACGGCGGCCTGGCCGGGCCACAAGTGCCGCGCCAGGGTCTCACTCACGATGGCGACCGCTGGACCGTCGGGATTGAGGTTCGGGCGAAAGCTCCGGCCGGACCGGAAAGGAATCTTCAACACGGAAAAGTAATCATGGTCGGCCAGATACACCGACGCTTCCGGGGTCGACGCCAGCCGATCGGGAGCCGCTCCGACCGGCACGACCGGACGACCGCGATAGTCATGAAGCGGAATGGTTCCGAGAACCACGTCTGTAACCCCGGGGATGCGGCGCAGCGTTTCGCGCATCCGGCCGATCAACACACGCCGCTCCTGTTTTGGTTGTTGGCGCGGAAGGAGAATCGTGGTTCCGACGAGTTCGTCGGCCGTCCACCCGAGGTCGCGGTGGACCGCAAGGCTGCCGCCCAGGGAAAACGAGAGGGCCGCGCTGGTGAGCACAACTGCCACCGCCACTTGTCCCGTCACGAGCATGCGACCCAATCGACGACGGGTGCGATTGGGCGTGGTGGAAGCGGCGCCTTGCTTCAAGGCATCGTTGGTGCACTGCCGCGACGTGATCCATGTGGGAACGACGGCGAACGCGACGATGGTGAGCAGACCAATCGTGGCGGCATAGGCGAGAACGCGGCGATCGATCGGAACCGAAAACGTGAAGCTCGCATCCGTATAGAAACGCTCGACGATGGAGTTGAACCAAACGGTCACGAATCCGGCGAGTATCCCACCGGCCGCCGTGAGGATCACGCATTCGAGAAATCCCGGCAGCATCAGCCGAAGCCGACTGGCCCCGAGTGCAGCCCGAGTGGCCAGCTCGCGCCCGCCGGCGATGGAGCGTGCAAGCTGAATACCGGCAAGGTTCGCGCAGGCGATCAACAGGACCAGCGCCGCCAACCCGGTGATCAGCCAGTTCAGGGCGCGACCATTGCGCCCCAGGTTGGATCCCTGAAGATCCACGATGCGAAGCATGGTGTGCGGACGGTCGCCCGCTGCCACCAACCGGGAACTTAACGCAGCGAGTTCGGCCCGGGCACGGGCGGGGCCCACATCCGTCCGCAGCCGCGCGATGACTTCCAGTCCGGCTGCGCTCCAGTCCGTGGCCGCGTTCGATGGAAGTGCGCGTGGCCTCACGTATCCCGCGCCGGCCCAGAGCAACGCACGATCAAACGAAGGCGGAAGGACGCCGATCACCGTCGTGTCCTGACCGTCAAGCCGCAGCGCCTTGCCCAAAATGGTGCGATCGCCCCCGAAATGGCGTTGCCACATCGCGCAAGTGAGCAGCGCGACGGCGGGCGTGCCCGGTTCGCCATCGTCGGAGCGAAAGTCGCGGCCGAACAAGGGATGCAAACCGAGCGTGTTCAGGAAATCCGTCGTGACCGCAAGGCCAAGGGCTGGCGTCGGCACGGCGTCCGGTGCGGCTATATTGGCGGTTTCGTAGGTGAACGCCGCGACGCTCAAAAATGGCGAACGGGCAGCTTGAACCGCAACAAACTCGCCGGGCGAAGGCTGATGGTCGGAGGCATCCGGGGCGGAGGAGCGAATGCCCACCAGCCGCGCACTTTCGGGGAACGGCAACGGTCGCAACTGTGCGGCATTGGTCACACTGAACGTCGACGTGCTCATCCCGATGCCGAGGGCGAGGATCACAAGCGTGGTGAGGGTGAACCCCGGACGTCGGGACAGCGATCGCACGGCAAATCGGAAATCTCGCTGGAGCATGTCCAGCCATACGAACCCGTGCACCTCCCGCGCTCGCTCCTGAATCTGCGCCACGCCGCCGAACTGTCGATGCGCCGCGGCACGGGCGTCTTCTTCGTTCATCCCAGCGGCGACGTTGCGCGCCGTTTGCTCGTCGAGATGCGCGCGCATTTCGTCCTGCATCTCGCGCTCAAGTCGCGAGCGGCGGACCCCGGCACGAATGCGGGACAGCAAGCTCATGGTTTACGTTTTGGAATGTTCGCTACTCGCTCCTCACTTCTCGCTCCTTCGCCTCAAAACTCATTCCGCCCGCAACGCGACGACCGGATCGACGTTGGACGCCCGGCGCGCGGGGGACCAGCACGCGAGCAGGCTGAGGGCCGTCAGGAACGCGACCACGACGACGCACGCGACGGGGTCGAACGCGCTGACACCGAAAAGCAGCTGTCGCGCGATCAGCGCGAAAAGCACACTCAGGCCGTAGCCCACGGCCGCGCCCAGGCTCACGAGGCGAAGCGATTCCAGGACGATTCCGGAGGCCACGCGGCGGGGAATGGCGCCCAGTGCGACGCGGATGCCGATCTCCTTCACGCGCTGGTTGACCGTGAAGGACATGACGCCAAAGAGTCCGATGACGGCCACGATAAGCGCAAGGCCGGCCAGAATGCCCGCCATCCAGGCCATCACGCGATATTGCAATCCCGCGCGTGCGAACTGCTCGTCGACGGTCACGATCCGCGGCGCAATGCCGGTCACGTCGAGCCCCACTTGCTTCAACGCGGCGAGAGGCGCCCGCGAGTCGTCACGGAGACGAATGAGCAGGAAGGGCGGCGGCTTGATATCCCATCCCCGGCCTGCGGATCGTATACCCGCGTATCCGGGACGATTCCGATCACCGTGGCGGAAGGGCGCGACGAATTGGCGTCATCCGCTGAGCCCGCGGCGGCGGCATCGTCTCCTCTCAGGATTCTCTCGGGTAGCTCGAAGTGTTGGCCCAGCGCATCCTGCTCGGGCCAGAACGTCCGCGCCGCCGTTTCGCTGATGACGACGACGCGGTCGTTCGACGTTTCGTGTGGGGCAAAATAACGGCCGCGAACCAACGGCAGTTGCACGGTGGCAAAGTAGTTGGCGGGAACCCGGGACTGGAGAACGTCAACTGCACGAGCGGCCGATGCATCGGTGGCGGGGACGAGCGCTCTCATCCTCATCGATCCGAAAGGACGACTCGTCAGTTCGGAAACGGCCGCCACCTCGGGCAGGGCCTGCAACCGTTCTGCGACCTGGCGCCGGGCGGCGTCAAGTTGACCTTCCGTGAAGGTCCGCGGCGCCAACACTTCGAGTGTGACTAGCGGTGACGTGTCGAAGCCCACATCCGCGAACCGGATCTCCAGCGTGCGATGGACCAGGAGCCCCGCGGTGAAGAGGAGCGCGGAACTGAGCGCGAGTTGCGCGACCGCGAGAAAGCCGCGCACCCGCGCACAGCCGCACCCGCCGGCCGAAGGCGGATCCTTCATGCTTGAGCCCGGAGACGACGTTGCGCCGCGTCACGTGCAGGGCGGGCTCAGAATCCTCCGGCCGCGCCGGCCAGCACCGAAACCACGAGCGTGAACACAAACACCCGGTTATCGGCGTGCAGGTTCAGTCCCGCCGTGCCTTCGCGCGCGCCCGGCAACATGTCGAGCAACCACGGCAACACGAACCGCAACAGCGCGGCGGAAAAGATCCAACCGGCCACGCCGCCGAGCCCGCCGAGCACGACGCTCTCAGTCATGAGCTGCGCAAACAGCCGTCGCCGCGAAGCGCCGAACGCACCCCGCACGGCGAACTCGAACTGGCGCGTCACCGTTCGCGCGAGGATCAGGTTCGCGGCATTGGCACACGAGATCACGAACACCGCACCGAACACGCAGAAGATCGGCAGCATGATCGTGAGCTTTTCCGGGGTCAGGTTGAGATAGGTGAAGGCAGTGACGAGAAGGATGGTTGCGCCCGTGTCCGGACCCGCCCCGGGCGGGGCGCGGAGTTCGTTCGCGATGACCTCGAGTTCCTCCTCCGCCTGCTCCCGCGCGACGCCGGGGTGAAGCCGGCCGGTCAGCACGAGATTCGCCGCGTTGACGTCGGCGCGCCAGTCGTCGCCCGGACGCAAGAGGAGGGGCGCCCAGCCAAGTGGTGCGTTGGGTGTCGTCCCGCAGAATTCCGGTGCCGTGACGCCGACGATGGTCAACGCCTCGCTGGTCAGGCCGGACACGCGCAACGTCCGGCCGATGACATTGGGATCGCCGCCGAAAAGATTCTGCCAATAGCGATGGCTGAGCACGATGACGGGCTGGGCACCGGATGAACTCTCGTCTGCGACCACCAGCGACCGCCCCAACGCCATCGGCACGTCGAACAGAGAGAGGTAGTTCGTCGAGACCAGTTCGAGCCGGACACTCTGGCGTGCTTCCCGTGTTGTAGCATTCAGATCGTCCGCATCGATCAGGTCGACATTTCGCCTGCCCAGGGCGGCCAATCCGTTGAACACGGTCTGGTGTTCGCGATACGTGACGAAATCGACGTACGACATCGAAGCCGTTTCGCTGCCATTCGCGTCCAACCGGTGGAGCGTGAACAGCTCATCCGGATGCGGCACCGGCAGCGGGCGAAACGCGGCGGCATTGAACCACGTGAAGAGCGCGGTGTTGACGCCAACACCCAGCGCCAGCGTGAACACGATGACACTCGTGAACCCCGGTCTCTTACGCAGCGAGCGCACCGCATAGGAGGCGTCGCGCACCAGATCCTCAACCCACCCGAAGCTCCGGCCCTCGCGTGCCCGCTCCTGAATCTGCGCCACACCGCCGAATCGACGCAGCGCGGCGGCGCGGGCGTCGTCGGTCGACATGTCGGCGGCAATATTGCGTTGTGTCTGCTCGTCGAGGTGCGCGCGCATTTCCGCGGCCATGTCGGCGTCGATTTTCGCGCGACGAAAGAGAAGGTGAAGCACGTTCATGGAGCAGGAGCGAGTAGGGAAGTCGGTGAAAGTTGATGGACCGTACGCTCGCGACGCGCTGCTCGGTGCTCGTTACTCTTCCTTCACTCCGCGCGCAGTGCGACGATGGGTTCGACCTTCGCGGCGCGCCGCGCGGGCAGCCAGCCGGCAAGCAGCGTGATCATCGCGAGCATGAAGACCACGCCGGCGAGCACGATGGGGTCGCGGGCTGAGGTTTCGTAGAGCACGCTTTGCAGGGCGCGGGTTTCAATGAACGTGGCACCCACGCCCAGCGCGAGACCGGCGGTGACTGGACGAACGGCCTCGCCCAGTACCAACCTACTGATTGCTTGTGGTCTCGCCCCCAGTGCGCCACGGATGCCGAATTCGCGTGTACGCTGCCCCACGCCGTACGCCACGACACCGTGCAGGCCGACGGTGGTCAGCACGATCGCGAAGGCCGCGAACAGCCCAAGGAATCCCGCGTGCAGACGCGGCTGCAGGAGCGACGCCGCGATGGCCTGATCCATGGACATCACGTCGGAAACCGGCAGGTCGGGATCGACGCGCCAGATCGCGGCCTGCACGGACTTCGCCACTGTCGCGGGATCCGCTTCCGTGCGGACCATCAGCGTCGCCAGGCCCTGCGGACGTTGGGCGAGAGGACGATACACTTGCAGCGGCGTATCGGCGGTCAGGCCTTCGCGGCGAACATCGCCCACGACACCAACGACCTCGGCCTCAAAGTTTGAACCGTTCGTGAGTCTGCGTCCCACCGCGGACTCCGTGCCGAAATAGCGGCGGGCCGCGGAAGCACTCAGTATCAACACCGGCGCCGTCGTGGCGTGATCGTCGGCGGTGAACGAACGTCCGGCGAGCAGTGGCACGCCGACGGCGCGGAAATAGTCGATCCCCACCGAATCGTAGTAGCAGCTCAATCCATCGCCCGCGGCCAAGGCTTCCTCCCCGACCGGGGCGAAGGTAGCGCGACTGCCCCAGCGGAACGGTGCCGTTTGCGTGAAGTCGGCGAAACGCACGCCGGTAAGCGCCGCCACTTCACGCTGCACGTTCGCAAAGAACGTGGCGCGCTTTTCATTGGTGTCGTAGCGCCGCGGCGATACCGCCAGCGTCAGCGAGAGCACGTGCGCGGGATCGTGCAGGCCCGGTTCGCGGACCTGCACGGCGAGGAGACTTCGCCCGAGGATGCCGGCGCCGGCGAGCAACAGCGTGGCGAGCGCAACCTCGACCGTGACAAGTGCTGTCCAGGTGCGGCGGAGTGCCGGACTGGTTGATCCGCGCGACCCTTCGCTCAAGGCCTCGCGTCCGTCTATGCGCGTTGCCGCCCATGCCGGTGCGATGCCCACGGCGATCGTGACCAGCGCGGTCAACGCCAGCGCGCCGACGACCACGGGAAGATTGAGTTGAATCTCCTCGGCGAGAGGCAGCCACCCAGCGGGCAGGCTGGCGAGCAGCGCCGTCAATCCGGTGTGCCCCAGCAGCACGCCAATAATCCCGCCCGCACCGCACAACAGGAGTGCTTCGGCGAGCAACTGTCGCATCATCCGCCCGCGCGAGGCGCCGAGGGCCGCGCGGACGGCGAATTCCCGGCGCCGGGCCGCGGCTCTTACCAGGCAAAGGCCGGCGACGTTGGCGCACGTGATGAGCAACACGCAACCCACGGCACCGAACAGCAGCCACAATCCCTGCCGCACGTTCCCGACGAACCTCGTCCGCAGATCCTGCGTCTCGAAGGCCCAGTCCTGATAAATGTCCGGGCGCGCTTCCTCCAGCATGCGGGAGAGGGCCGCCAGTTCGGCATGCGCCTGATCCAGCGAGATTCCGTCGGCGAGGCGCCCGATCACGCCGAGGCCGCCGGTGCGGCTGGCAGTGGCCGCGGCATCGGTCGGTGCCGGCTGCCACAGGGCCACGCTTCGATCCAGGTCGCGAAACGACGCGGGCATCACGCCGAGAACAGTGTGGGGAATGTCGTCGATCACGATCGTGCTGCCGATCAACCCATGGTCGCCGCCGTAGCGCTGCTCCCAGAGCTGTTGACCCAGGATCACGACAGGCGCGGCGCCCGTGCGGGTTTCCTCGTCGGTCCAGACCCGCCCGAGGATCGGCGCCACGCCGAGCACGGCGAAATAGTGCGCGGACACGCGTCCGCTCTGTGCCTGCTGCGGTGGACCCGATTGCGTGAGGTTGACGTACGTGAAGTTACGCACCGCCAGTGTGGCGAACGCGTGCGTGTTCGCGGCCAGATCCGCAAACGTGGCCGGGGCCAGGCCGGCCGTCCCGAGCCGCGGGTGCCGGGCATATATCTGCACCACGCGTTCGGCATCGAAGTAGTGCAGCGGTGCCAGCAACAACGCGTGCACGACCGAGTACATCGCGGGTACTCGCGCCAATGCCGAGAGCCAGGATGACAATGGTCAGGCCGGTGAATCCCGATCGCTTCCTGAGCTGTCGCGCGGCCGCGCCCAGATCCCGCGCGACCGAGTCCAGCCAGCAGCCGGTCCGCTCCTCCCGCGCCTGTTCCTGGATCTGCGCCACGCCGCCGAACTGCCGGTGTGCCGCGGCGCAGGCGTCGTCTTCGCTCATCCCAGCGGCGAGGTTGCGCGCGGTTTGCTCGTCGAGATGCGCGCGCATCTCCGCGGCCATGTCGGCCTCGAGTTTCGAGCGGCGGATGAGGGAGCGGAAATTCATGGAGAAACCGAAGGGTGTAGAGGTTTCGAGAGCGGCAGGGCCGCAGAGCCCGGCAACATTCGATTCATCGCTTGAGGAGGTTCGACATTTGACCAAAGAACCCTAGGTTCAGCCATCCCACAGCCATGAGCACCGCCCAGGAAATCGAAACTGCCATTCGTTCGCTGAGCCCCACCGAACGGGAAAAGCTGGTGAACGATCTGCCGCGCCTGCTGCCGGAGCTGGACGGCGACGCTGTCTGGGAGCGCATCGCGCGCGATCCGCACCCGCGTCCTGCCTTCACCGCGCTGGTCGATGAAGTGCAGGCCGAGTATCAGCGCGATCCGAAGGCGTTTCCGGAGATCAAGGACAGCGACTTTTCTGCGTGAGCGTGACGTCACGCGGCGCGTCCGCGTTCTGGCGGCTTTATCATGCCTTGCCTCCCGAAACGAAGGCGGCAGCGCGCAAGGCGTATCTGAAATTCCGGGAGGACCCGCGGCATCCGAGCCTGCATCTGGAACGGTTGGCGTTCGACCCGCGCACTTGGTCCGTGCGCGTGACGCTGAACTGTCGGGCGGTTGCGCTTCGCGAGGGAGATACCTGGCTTTGGTTATGGATCGGGACGCACCGAGATTTCGATCGGCAGTTTCCCCGCTGAGCGGATTCATCTCGTAGGGATTGGGCCGAACCTCCTCGGCCATGTCGGCGTCGAATTTGTCCCTGCAGACGAGGACGCACAGTTTCCCGAAACGGCGGAGAAGGCGGGCTGTCCTGGATTCATGCATCTCTCGCGTTCTCGCCCGTCGTGCGTTCCTCCCTTGTCACTCCACCCGCAGCGCCGCAATCGGATCCACCTTGGCCGCGCGGCGAGCGGGGAGCCAGCTGGCCAAAAACGCGAAGAACGTCAGCACGAGCATTGCGGTGGCCATCACCGTCGGGTCCGTCGGACTGACTTCGAAAAGCTGGCTCTGCAAAAATTTCGTGAGCCCCGAAGACGCGAACAGGCCGGCCGCGAGGCCCATCGCCACCAACCGGGAGCCATGTCCCAGGATCATCCGGCGCACCTGCGCCGGTTCCGCTCCGATGGCGATGCGGATACCGATCTCCCGGGTGCGTCGGGTCACGGCATAAGCCAGCACGCCATAGATGCCGAGCGCCGAAAGCAGCAAGCCGACCGCGGCAAAAACCTCGAGGTAGTTACGATAGGTGCGTTGCGCCGCGGTCGAATCGAAAAGGACCTGACGCGCGACCCGGATCGTCGGCGCGCTGAGGCTGGGTTCCGCCGCCTTCAGTTCGCGCCGAACGAAGGGAACGATCACTGCGGGACTACCTTCGGTGCGGATAATGAATTCCGGCGGCATACCGCCCATGATCTGAGTCTTCGACCAGGTGGCCTGAAACGGGTGATACATGGTCGGAGGAATATTTTCGGCGAAGCCATGAAAACGCGCGTCGCCAACCACCCCGATCACTTCAAAATCGTCTCCGTTCGGTCGATGGACCCTTTTCCCGACCGCGGACTCCCCCGGCCACAACTGTCGAGCCAGCGTTTCATTCACCACGACATTCTGCGGGTGCCCGTTGTCTTCCGGCGTGAACTCGCGTCCCGCGAGCAACGACATGCGTGTCACCCGGAACACGTCCGCCTCGCCGATGCTGACCTCGGTGTGGTAGGCGCGGAAGGGATTGGGGGCAAGACGATCGAAGAACTCGCTTTGTTCGAAATATCGCGGCTGCTTCATTCCCACCGCCTTGACGCCCGGCAGCGACCGGAGTCGGTCAATCATTTCCACTTGAAATGCGTGCGCTAACTTCTCGTCGTCCCTGGTAGGGTCGTATTTCCGCCCGGACGGGCGCGCATCGACCAGCAACAGATTCGCGGGATCGAAACCGGGATCGACGCGCAACATCCGATTGACGCTTCGCAACATCAGGCCTGCGCCCGCCAACAGCACGATCGTGATGGCGAGCTGGGTGATCACCAAACCGTCGCGATAGCGGCTGCGATGCATCCCTGCCGTGGCGTTCATTCCGCCATCCGCCAGGATCGCGTTCACCCGCACGTGTGCGCCCTGCCACATCGGCGCGAGGCCGAAAATGATCCCGGTCAGCGTCGAGACGACCAGGGCTACGCCGAGCAGCGGACCGTCGATTTCCACGAGACGGAGCCGGGGCATGACGCTCAAGGCCATGAGCGCTTTCAAACCGACCCCTGCCACCGCGATTCCCGCGATACCGCCCAGAGTCGCGATCAACAGATTCTCGGTCAGAAGCTGGCGCATCAGCCGGACGCGGCTGGCACCGGTAGCGATACGAATCGCCAGTTCGTGCCGGCGCCGTTCGACGCGGGCCAGCGTCAGATTGGCGACGTTGGCGCAGACGATCAAAAGGACGAAGGTGATCGCCGCGAAAAGTCCGAGCAAAGTCTGATGCACCTGCTCCCACAGTCCGCCGTCCTGCAACATCGCGCTCAGCGGGCGCAAGGCAATATTCGGTCCATGGTCGGGACTTGGGCCCACTCCTCCTGTACGCGGTGTTGCCGGGATTGTCAGGCACGAGGCGCTGGCTGACCGTATCGAGCCAGGCCTGCACTTGTTGGCGGCGAACCCCCGGTTTCAGCTTTGCGATCGCCGTGGCGATCAACGCAACTCCGCCACCCGCCGGTGTCACCGTGGGCTTCGCGGGAATCCAAAATCGGAGCCACCCACCGGGAAACTGAAAATGCGCCGGCATGACCCCGACAACCGTGAAGTGCCGGCCGCTCATTTCGATGACGCGGCCCAGGACGCTCTTGTCTCCGCCCCACTGGGACTGCCACCACCCATAACTGAGAATGATCGGTGCATCATCGGTCGGCACGCCATTGTCCCTGGACACCGCCTCCCCCTCCACGAATGACCGCCCCAACAGCGGCCGGGCGTCTAGCAGGTCGAAGAAATTCCACGACACGAAAGCCCCCGGCTCCTGGTTGACGAAATCTTCGGTCGGTCGTTCGAGGCTGGCCCATTCACTCCACGCCACTCCCGCGAAGAGTTCACGCTGGCTGAGGAGTGCCTCCGTCACCGGCGGCGAGGTTTCCGTGTGAAACTCCCTTCCCATTCCGATGTCCCGTTGTGTGATCTGGACGAGCCGCTCCGGATCGGAGCCGCCAACCGGATTCAGAATAACCTTGTCCACGACGCTGTAGATTGCGGTCGTCGCACCGATTCCCAGGGCCAGGGTGAGCACCACGACGACGGTGAAGCCCGGCGATCTCGCCAGTTGGCGAAAGGCATACCGGACGTCCTGCCGAAACTGATCGGGCCACACCCACCGGCGTGCCTCCCTCGCGCGTTCCTGCAAGCTCGCGATATTTCCGAAATGACGCAGTGCGGCGCAACGCGCCTCGTCGGCGTTCATTCCGGCAGCGATGTTGCGCCGCGTCTGCGCCTCGAGGTGCGCACGCATCTCCTGCTGCATCTCGTGTTCGAGACGAGAACGGCGGAACAGGGAGCGAATGAGGTTTTTCACGGGAGAAAGCGGAGTTAGGAGAGGTGACGGAGGAGGGGACTCACAGAAGGCAACGAAGATGGCGAAGAGCAGATCGGTACCTGGTATGTCCTTGGTTACCTTCGTTATCTTCTGTGGAATTCTGGTGTTTTACTCCGCGCGCAGAGCAACGATCGGATCGACCTTCGCCGCGCGGCGAGCCGGCAGCCAGGCGGCGAGACTTGCGACGGTGAGGAGGATTCCCGGCACCCCAACCAGGATTGTGAGGTTCAGAACGCCACCGCGCAGGTGCAGCATGACGACGAGCGAAAGCAGCCACGCCGGCACTGCGCCGACGCAAACGACACGCATGCTTTCGCGCAGGATCTCGCGCACAACCCGGCGGGGCGACGCGCCGAGCGCGAGCCGGATCCCGATCTCCGCGGTTCGCTGCGCGACCGCATACGCCACCACCGCATAGATGCCCACGGCCGCGAGCAGCAGGATCACCGGTCCGAGCACGGCAAAGATTCGCGCCGGAATCCGGCGGAAGAACAGGTTCTTGTCGACGTGCTCGTTCAGCGTGCGCACGTCATAGAGGGTAAAGTCGGGGTTGACGTCCCGGGCGATGCGGCGCAGAGCGGGCGCGAATGCCGTCTCGGCGCCGCGCGTGCGCACATGAATCTGGCCGGCGGGGCGAAACCAATCGCGGTAGGAGATATACATGATTGGTTTCGGCGGCTCGCCAAACGTTTCGTAGAGTGCGTTGCGCACCACGCCGACGACTTCGAATCCCGGACCCTTGGCGCCAAGTTGGTGCCCGAGCGGTGACGCTCCTGCGAAGAAACGTCGCGCGAACTCCTCGTTGACGATGATCTCGGAGCCATGCGCCTTGTCGGTCAGCGGGACGAAGTCGCGGCCCGCGACCAGCGGGATTTTCATCAGGTCGAAGTAGCCGGGCGTCACCGTGTAGGTGAGCGCCCGCTCCCGGCCGCCATCGCTGCGTTCACGCCCGTCGATCTTGAACGCGCCGAGTGGCATCGGGTGGAAATCCAACGGCACCCACGAGGCGATGGCCGCCGCCTCGACTTGCGGCGAGGCGCGAAGTCGCTGGAGCAGCTCTTCCGTCACGGTGAGCCCGGTCGGCTTGTCGTAGCCCGCGCGGCTCAGGTCATAGACGGCGAGCAGCACGCCGTCGGTGCGAAAACCCGGATCGGTCGTGCGGGTTTCCAGAAAGCTTTGGAGAAACAGGGACGCCACGACGAGGACGAGCAGCGACAACGCGACCTCCATCGCGACCAGCCCGTGGCGAAAGCCGCGGCGCCCGGAGGCCACGGTCGCGACGCGTAGCGCCAGGTGCGAATCCGTTCGTGCCGCCTGGAGGGCCGGCGCGAGCCCGAACACGACGGCACAGCCGATGCCGAGCAACCCCGTGAACGCCAGGCCGCTCGCTTCCAGTCCCGTTTCGAAGTGAAACGGAAACTGGCCGGGCAGGGGGACGGCTCGGACTGCCGTCGTGCCCCAAGTCGCCAGCACGCCACCGAGGACCGTGGCAGCCGCGCCCAGCAGGATGCTTTCCGTCAGCAGCAGTCGCAAAATCTGGCGGGGTCGCGCGCCAAGCGCGAGTCGCACGCCGATCTCGCGCCGGCGGGTCGTCGAGCGCGCAAGCAGGAGATTCGCGGCGTTGACGCAGACCACGAGCAACACGAGCACCATGAAACCCTGCATCGCGGCCAGTGCGCCGAGCAGCAGTCGTCCAGCGCCGCGCGGCGTCCGCCAGAACGGCATCGCCTCCGCGCCGATATCCCCGTTGCTCGCCGGAAAGTTGGCGGCGAGTTCGCCCATCGCCACGTCGAGTTCGGTCTGCGCCTGGGCCAATGTCGCGCCAGGTCGAATGACGCCCATCACCGAATATCCCCGGATGTCACGTGCCGTCAGCTCTGTCGATCCGGGCATCAACACCGGCGCCATGGTCGCCGGCACCCAGAGGTCGAAACTCAGTCCGGTGACGGTGCCATGGAATCCCTCCGGTGCGACTCCGATCACGGTGAGCGACTGCCCGTTGAGTTTCAGTTCCTGTCCGAGGACATCCGGCGAGCCGCCGAAACGTGTCCGCCAAAAATTCTTCGAGATCACGACCACCGGCGCCGCTCCCGGTTGTGTTGCTTCGTCCTCACGCAGGAACCGTCCCGCCGCCGGTCGGAGTCCGAGGGCGGAGAAATAGTTTCCGGACACCAGTTGCGAGTAGACCCGTTCCTCGTTGCCGGGCTCGCCCAAATCCAGCGGGAGCATCTTGAACGCGAGCAGGCGATCAAAGGCGCGCAGCCGGTCGCGCAGATCGAGATACTCGGTCCAGGAAGCTCCGGGATACGAGCCGGCGTCAGTCTTCGGTTCCACGAGGCGGAACTGCGTGGCGTCGGCGACGCCGGGGATGGGACGGAACATGAGGCTGCGGATCCACGAAAAAATCACCGCGTTGACGCCCACGCCGATGCCCAGCGACAACACGATCACCGCCGAGAGGAGCGGCGCCTTCGTGATCATCCGCCAGCCATGGGCGGTGTCGCGCGCCACGTGATCGAGCCACACCCAGCCCCGCTGGTCCCGCGCGCGCTCCATCACCTGATCCACGCCCCCGAACTGCCGCCGCGCCGCCGCGCGGGCGTCGGTTTCGTTCATGCCAGCGGCGACATTGCGCAGCGTTTGTTCCTCGAGGTGCGTGCGCATCTCCTCGGCCATCTCACGCTCGAGTCGCTTGCGTTGGAACAGCGCGCGAAGGCGATGGAGAAGGTTCATTGGTTGTGGCAGGGAAGCAAACGAAGGTAACCAAGCAGGATCAGGTTTGGGTTCCCCGCGTGCCTCGTTTCGTTGTGGTTAGTTGCCGTCGTTGCCTCCCGGTAGTCATGCCTCTCGTCACTCCGCCCGCAGCGCGACGATGGGATCGACGCTCGAGGCGCGGCGTGCGGGCGCCCAACACGCGACCAGGCCAACTACCGCCAGAAACAGCGCGACGGCCCCGGATGCCACCGGCTCGAAGGCGGCGACGCCGAAGAGCAAGGTTCGAGCGACCCCGGCGATCAGCAGACTCAGGCCGAAGCCCGCCGCGGCTCCCGTCGCGACGAGCCGCAGCGAGTGGAACATCACTTCGGAAGCGACGCGAACCGGCGTGGCGCCCAACGCGATGCGGATCCCGATCTCTTTCACGCGCTGGTTGACCGTGAACGCCATCACGCCGTAAAGGCCGATGACGGCTACGAGGAGCGAAAGGCCGGCGAGGATGCCGGCGACCCAGGCGATCACGCGATACTGGATGAAGACGTTGGCGTAGAGATCGTCCACGGTGAGAATTCGCGGGTTGAGTCCGGTCACGTCGCGGCCGATCTCCTGCAACGCGGCGAGGGACTGGTCGGCCGGCCCGCTCGTCCGGATGAGCAGGAAGGGCGGGGCGAGGTTCGATGTCGTGGCGGGTAGGTACACGACCGAACGGTCGCCGGACCACGGATCATACACCGTCGTATCGCGGGCCACGCCGACGATGGTCACGGTCACGCGTTGATGGGTCGTTTCGATGACCGGGCCGACGGCGGTCGTTTCATTTTCCATCCGAGCCTCGGCGGGAACTTCGAGGCGCTGGCCCAGCGCATCGCGGCCGGGCCAGAATCTTTGTGCCGCCGATTCGCTGATCACCGCCACTCGATTGTTCGGGGTTTCATCGGAGGCGAAGGAGCGTCCGCGGACCAGCGGGAGCGGCACGGTGTCGAAGTAGTTGGCAGGAACGGACGCGTGGACGATGTTGAACGTGCGCGCATCCACCTGGTCAGTGGCCGGCACGGAGACGTCCGCTGGCAGGCGCTCGAACGGGAACCGCGTCATTTCGCAAGTGGCCGCCACCTCCGGCAGAGCGCGGACGCGCGCCAGCGCCTGCCCCCGGGCGCGGTTGATCTGCTCCGGTCCGAACGCCCGCGGTACGGTCACCGAAAAGGTTATCAAGCGCGAGCGGTCAAAACCCACGTCTTTGAACTGCGTCGCGAGGGCCCGGTGGACGAGCAGTCCGGCGGTGAAGACGAGCGCGGAACTCAGCGCGAGTTGGGCGATGGCGAGCGTGCCTCGGACGTGCGAGACGCGGACCCTGCGACCGAATGCCGAGCCGTCATGATTGAGCGCGGACGCGACATTGCGGCGCGCGACACGCAGCGCGGGCCAAAGGCCGCCCGCTACGCCGGCCAGCATGGAAACGACCAGGATAAAGACGAACACGCGGTGATCCGCGTGGAGCTGCAGACCGGCGGTGCCTTCGCGGGCGCCGGGAATCATGCTGACCAGCCACGGCCAGACGAACCGCATCAGTCCCGCCGAGAACGCCCATCCGACGATGCCCCCGAGCGTGCTCAGCACGACGCTTTCGGTCATGAGCAGCGCGAACAGTCGACGACGTGTGGCCCCGAGTGCGCTGCGCACCGCAAACTCAAATTGGCGCGTCACCGTTCGCGCCAGAATCAGGTTGGATGCATTGGCGCAGGCGACGAGCAGGACGGCGCCGAACAGGGCGACCATCGGCAACAAAACCGGCAGCATTTGCGGCGTCAGGTTGAGGAAGGTGGAAGCACGCGCGAGGGTGATGACTTCCGGGCGGACCGGGTCGGCGCCCCGTCGTGCCAGAAACTCCCGGGCGATCACCTGGAGTTCCGCGGCGGCCTGCTCGCGTGAGAGTCCGGCACGGAGCCGGCCGGTCAGCGTCAAGCCCGTCGCCTTGGGATCCGTGCGCCAGGTGTCGCCGGGAAGCAATGCAAGCGGTACCCAGCCCGCCGGCACATTGGGCGACGTTCCGCAAAACTCCGGCCCGGTCACGCCGACGATGGTCAGCGCTTCTTCGGTCAAGCCGCTCAGACGCAGCGTCCGGCCAATGACGTTGGGATCTCCGCCGAAAGCGTTCTGCCAAAAACGATGACCGAGCACGATGACCGGAAGCGCGCCGTTCCCCGTCTCGTCCGCAGCCACCAGCGACCGACCCAACACCATCGGCACGCCGAAAACGGAGAAGTAATTCGCCGAGACGGTTTCGACGTTCAATGCTTCGGGTTTCGTTCCCCCGGCCGTGTTGCCCTCCGCGAGGTCGAGCGGAACCACGCTGTGCCGGGCATAGGCGGCCAATCCCGAAAGGACGGTCCGGTGATCACGGTAGGCGACGAAGTCGAGGTACGACATCGCCTTCGTTTCGTTGCCTCTCGCGTCCAATCGCTTCACGGTGACGAGTTCCTCGGGTTGCAGGACCGGCAACGGACGGAAGGCGGCGGCGTTGAACCACGTGAAGAGGGCGGTGTTGACGCCGAGTCCCAAGGCCAGGGTCAACACGACGACGCTCGTGAATCCCGGACTCTTCCGCAGCGTGCGCACGGCGAAGCCGGTGTCACGCACCAGATTTTCCAGCCATATGATTCCGCGCCCATCCCGCGCGCGTTCTTGAATCTGCGCGACGCCGCCGAACTGGCGATGTGCCGCGGCGCGGGCGTCGTTCTCGTTCATGCCCGCGGCGATATTGCGCAGCGTTTGTTCTTCGAGATGTGCCCGCATCTCCTCCGCCATCTCACGCTCGACGCGGGAACGGCGGAACGGGCGAGTTAGATGATGGAACCAAGAAGACACAAAGGCACGAAGGTCGGAATGGAATTCCATGGTGATTCCTTGTTGTCTCTCTGCCTTTGTGGTTCACCCCGCTCAGTCCGCCGCCTTCAGCACCTGGCCGATCGCGGCGGCGAGGCGGGTCCAGGTGGACTCTTCAGTGGCGAGCTGCTTGCGGCCCTTTTTCGTGAGCTCGTAGAACTTCGCCTTGCGGTTGTTCTCCGAGACGCCCCACGTGGCCTTGATCCAGCCTTTCGCCTCCATGCGGTAGAGCGCGGGATAGAGCGACCCTTCCTCGACGCGGAGCGCGTCCTCGGAAAGCACGTGGATTTTCTGGGCGATGCCGAAGCCGTGCATCGGCCCGCCGTTGAGCACGCGCAGGACCAACAAATCGAGCGTGCCTTGCAGGAGATCTTTCTTGTCTGGCATGAAGCAACCTTCGTTTCCCTAGGGGATCTAGGGAGGAAGGGTGCTCTTCCCTAGATCGTCAAGGGAAAATCGGAGAGCCCCGGGTCGCCGGGGTTCGCCGTTCCGATGTCCGCGGTACGCGTCCAACGGGCCGAGGGCATTTCCGTCCCGTCGTGGTGTCACTTAAATCCGAACCCCCGCGCGAGCGAATAGGCGGCCAAAGAGCTTTCCAAACCGGGAACCCTTTTATATGAGGGACGTGCGTTCGGTCCTCGGGATCCCGTCCTGCCGCTTCGATGCCCAACACTCGGTCAACGCAGAAGAATTCGCGTGTGCCGGGAGACCGACGAAATCGAAACGGTCTCCGACGAGGCCGTGCGCGCGGCGGGACCGTGGCGTTGCCGCGAACCACGCGCGCGGTGGCCAAGATCGCCAGTGCGGTCGTATCGACCTTCGACGCGCAGGCGAGCCAGTCGGTGTGGCGCCTGCCGTGTGGCGGGCGCGCGGCCCACCGGCTGGACCCGGCCACAACCGCCTGGTGGTGCGCATTCACCGGGCAGTCGCAACGCGCCTGCACGGCGCGCGGCGGCCACGGCTGGCTGGATGCGGTCCACCCGCAGGATCGGGCGATCGCCCGGCGCACCTGGCGGTTGATCCTCAGAGACGGAGCCTACGCGGTCGAAAGCGAGTATCGGGTACGCCGGCGGGATGCCGCCTGGCGCTGGTTGCAGGTCCGTGGCCGACCGGTATGTGACGTACACGGTACCACGATCGAGTGGACGGGCACCGTTTCCGACGTCACCGAGCGCAAGCAGGTCCAACTTGCGTTGGACGAGAGCGAGGCACGATTCCGGATCAGCGCCGACCACGCCCCGGTCTTGATCTGGATGAGCGGGATCGACGGACAATGCACCTGGTTCAATCAGCCGTGGCTCGACTTCGTTGGCCGCACCATGGCGCAGGAGATCGGCGAGGGCTGGGTGCAAAACGTGCATCGGGACGACCTGCGCGGTTGCCTGGAGACCTATCGCGAGGCGTTTGCGGCCCGCCGCGAGTTTCGCATGGAGTACCGCTTGCGACGAGGCGACGGCGAGTATCGCTGGCTGCTCGACCACGGCGTGCCGCGCTACACGGGCGAGGCGTTTGTCGGGTTCATCGGTTCGTGCGTGGACATCACCGAGCGCAAGCACCTCGAGGACGATTTGGTCGCGGCCAAGTTCCGCCTGGCGGCCGATTTGGGCGCCATGTCCCGGCTGCATGCGATTGGTGCCCGGCTGGCCGACCACACCGACCTGCCCACACTTTTCAACGAAATCATCGAGGCCGCGCGTGACATCACCGGTGCGGACATGGGTACCATCCAACTGCGCGATCAGACCGGCGCGCTTCGCATCGCCGCCCACCAGGGATTTCACCAGCCGTTCCGGGAGTGCTTTGAGCACCTTCATGACGAAGCGAGTGGTGCCTGCGGCGCCGCGCTTACCGACGGTGAGCGCGTGATCATCGAGGACGTCCAGCTGAGCCCCGTCACCGCCGAGGGCGGGGTGCGCCGCATCATGCGGGAAGCCGGAGTGCGAGCCGTCCAGTCCACGCCGTTGCGCAGTCGCTCCGGAAAAGTCCTCGGCTTTTTGTCCACGCACCGCCGGCGGCCCGGGCGGCCCGGGGAACGGGAACTCGCCTTCCTGGATCTGCTCGCCCGGCAGGCCGCCGACTTTGTGGATCGCGACCGGGCGGACGCGGAAATCCGGGAAAGTCAGGCCCGTCTGGCGGCGATCGTGAGCTCGGCGATGGACGCGATCATCACCACGGATCGTGAACATCGCATCGTCCTGTTCAACACGGCCGCCGAGCACGTGTTTGGGTATCAGGCGAAGGACGTGCTGGGCCGTTCATTGGACCTGCTGATTCCGGAGCGCTATCGAGCCAGCCACGAGGAGAACGTGCGCACGTTCGATGAAACGGGTGCTCCGAGCCGGATGATGGGATCGAGCGACACGATGTTTGCCCGGCGGGCCGACGGGACGGAGTTTCCCATCGAGACTTCGATCTCGCGGGTGGAACTGGACGGCCAGAAATTCTTCACCGTCATCCTGCGCGACATCACCGCCCGGTTGCGGACGACTTACGAACACGCCCGTCTCGCGGCGATCGTCGAATCGTCGGAGGACGTCATCTTCAGTCGGACACTGGACGGAACGATCACGAGCTGGAACCGCAGTGCGGAGCGATTGTACGGGTACACCGCCTCCGGGGCGCTCGGAAAATCCGTGTGCGACTTGATCGTGCCGCCGGACCGGATGGAGGAGCCCGCGCGGGTGACGGAAAGACTCCGGCGAGGCGAAAGCGTCGAGCCCTTCGAGACGCTGCACCGACGCAAGGACGGAAGCACCCTGTGCGTCTCCGTCACCGTTTCACCGGTGAAGAGTCCGGCGGGCGACGTCGTGGGCGTTTCGTCGATCGCGCGCGACATCACCCGTCGCAAGGCCATGGAACAGGCCCTCCGTCAGAGTGAGCAGGCGCTGGCCGATTTCTTCGCCGAGTCGCCGTTGGGCCTGCTCTGGATCACGCCGGAGGGACGGGTGGAGCGCGTCAACCGGGCGCAACTCGAGGTCTTTGGTCGTGCCATGGAGGAGGTGCTGGGCGCGCCCGTGGCCCGATGGTTCGCGAAACCCGAGCTGGCTCGTCGACTCCTGCGACGACTCGAAAAGGGGGAAACCGTGGCCGACGAACGCGCCCGGCTGCGGCGGCCGGACGGATCGCTGGTGCACGTGTTGATCGATGCCAACGGGCTGTGGCGCGACGGACACTACGTGCATTCGCGCTGGTTCATGCGTGACGTCACGAGCCGCGTCGGATTGCAGCGCGAAGTCCTGGCGATCGCCGAACGCGAGCGCCTGCGGCTCGGCCAGGATCTGCACGACGATCTTTGCCAGCAGCTTTCCGGGATCCAGTTCCTCAGCGAAACACTGGCGGGAACGCTCGACGACATCTCGAAGTCTGGAGCCAAGCGCGCCCGGGAAATTGGACGCCTCGTGCAGCGGTCGATGGATCGCGCCCGGGAACTTGCGCACGGCCTGGCGCCAATGAGTCTGGAGCATGACGGCTTGATGGCCGCCTTGCGGGGACTGTCCGAGAGCACCCGGCGCATGTTCCGGCGCGAATGTCGCTTCACGTGCGAGAAACCCGTGCTCATTCCGGACCAAACCGTCAGTGCCAACCTGTTTCGCATCGCCCAGGAGGCGGTGAGCAATGCCATCCGCCATGGCAAGGCCCGCCGCATCGATCTGAGTCTAGGCGAGCGGGCGGGACGACCGGTGCTCACGGTGCGCGACAATGGCGTCGGCCTGCCGATGAAGCCCGGCAAAAGGTCCGGCATGGGGCTGCGCGTCATGCAGTATCGCGCCAGCAGCATCGGCGCGGTCCTGAAAATCGATCGCGCTCCGACCGGCGGCACCAGGGTCGTGTGCACGCTGGGTGCCGGCGAATAAAGTGCGGAATCCCGATTATCGACCTATGGGAGCCAACAAGAAACAGCGCGCACGGGTGGAACGTCCCCGCCGGGAAGTTCTGGTGGTCGACGACCACCCGATCACGCGACACGGCCTCGTGGAACTGCTCAACCACGAGCCCGACCTGCGGGTGTGCGCGGAAGCGGACGATGGCCGCTCGGCGATGGCCGCGATCCAGCGGCAGACGCCGGACCTGGTCGTGCTCGACCTTGCGTTACCCGACCGCAGCGGCCTCGAACTGATCAAGGATGCGCGGGCGTTGCATCCGGATTTGCCGATGCTGGTGCTCTCGATGCACGACGAGGGCCTCTACGCCGAGCGGGTCCTGCGGGCCGGGGGTCGCGGTTATCTGATGAAGAAGGAAGGCGGGGCGAAACTGCTCGAAGCCGTGCGCCGCGTGCTCGACGGCAAGATCTACCTGAGCGACCGCATCGCGACCCCGCTTTTGGAATCGTTGAGCGGCCAGGGGCAGCGCAAGGATGCGCCGCCGCTGGCCCAGTTGACGGACCGCGAATTCGAGGTTTTCCAGCTCATCGGCCAGGGATTGCCGACGGGAGAGATTGCGCAACACCTGGGCATCGGTCCCAAGACCGTCGATACGCATCGCCAGCGCATCCGCGAAAAGCTGCACCTGCGCACCACGGCCGAACTGGTGAAGTACGCCGTGCGCTGGGCTGCGGTGCTGCAGGGTTTTTAGCAAAGTGACCCCAAATTTCGTAACGCCTGGCCGGTAGGGCGGGGACGGTTCGCCGCCGCGGCGGCCAACGGAGTGGCTGCCCTACCTGTTGGCAGGGCCACCGTCGAGTCCGGAAACTTCCTACCCCGGGTCCGCCATTTGCGGAGCTGCGATCAGCAATGTCGTGCGTTGATTGTCGCCACGCCTCGCGAGAGGCTGGGGTCATGGTCACGAGCAGCGCGATCGCTCTTCCTCGTCCCGGTCGATCAAGGCGATCCAGCGGCCGCGCGCGGACCGGCGCGGCACGAGAACCCGCGCCAACCGTCATTCTGGTGGTGAGCGATGACCCGGCCATGCGCGCACGAGTCTCCGCATGCCTGCGGCAGCAGGGGCACGAAGTCTGCATCGCGCATGGTTGTGCGGAGGCGCAACGCATCGCGGGAGAGCGCCGCACGATTGGCCTGGTCCTCGGCGGACCCGGCCTGGGCCTGGCTCCCGGCCTTGATTTTATTCGGTGGTTTCGCTCCGCCTCACCGACCACACCCGTACTGGTCCTGCATCGTTCCCTAACCGAGATGAACCGATGCCTCCTGGAATTCGGTCCGGTAGCGGTCCTGCTCCGGCCGGTGACGCTGACGCAACTCGCGTGTGCCGTTGGACGGCTGATGCCCGTCGGGACGGGCGGGCGGGTGAGCGCGGGGCGTTTGCGGCCGGCTCACGAGTCGGGGCCGGTCGATCCATGTCGATCGTCGCGAAAGTAGGAGCGGCTTTGTGCCCGCCATGCATCGCGGGCGTGAAGCTCCTCCGACCATACGAAGACATGCGCAACGATCGATACCGCCCATGAACCCGATCCTGATTGTGGACGACGTGGCGGCCAACCGGCGGCTGTTGCGCGCCGTCCTCGAGGCGGAGGGCATGGCGACGCTGGAGGCCGGCGACGGTGTCGATGCGCTCGGCGTGCTGAGCAGCGAGACGATCGAAGCCGTGATTTCGGACGTGCTGATGCCGCACATGGATGGCTTTCGACTTTGTCTGGAGGTCCGGCGCAACGAACGGCTGTGCCGCCTCCCGTTCATCATCTATACCAGCACCTACGATTCTCCGGCCCACCGGAAGCTGGCGCTGGACGCGGGCGCCGATGACTACCTCGTGCGTCCCGCGCCGACGACCGAGCTGCTCAAGGCCCTGAATCGCGCCTGCGAACGGGCCATGTCCTTGCGCAGCCCGGCGACACCGGACAGAGCGAAGGTGGACGTCTTCGAGCAGTACAATGCCGCCCTCGTGGCGAAACTCGAGGAACGCAACCAGGCCTTGCTGCACAGCAACGCGGATCTGCGCGCAAGCGAGGAGCGCTTTCGCGAACTGGCCGAAAGCATCAGTGAGGTGTTCTGGCTGGCCGATCCCGGTTGGGAGAAGGTCTTCTTCGTCAGCCCCGCCTTTCGTCAGCTTTGGGGGCGTCCACCGGAGTCGCTCTATGCGAACCCGGAGATGTGGATCGACGTGATCCATGATGACGACCGGCGTCGGGTCGCCGATAGCGCCCGGACCAGGCAGTTGGCCGCGACCTACCATGAGGAATATCGCATCGTGCGTCCGGACGGTTCGATCCGCTGGATTCGCGACCGGGCGTTTCCCGTGCGCAATGCCGCCGGCATCACGTATCGCATCGCCGGCGTGGCGGAGGACATCACGGAGCGCAAACAGCTCGAGGAGCAGATCCGTCGTGCCCAGAAAATGGAGGCAATCGGCACGCTCGCCGGCGGCATCGCGCACGATTTCAACAACATCCTCACGGCGATCAACGGCTACACCAATCTCGCCAGCCTCCGGACCTGCGACGATCCCGTGACGGTCGAATACCTGCAGGCCGTGCTCGAAGCCGGCCGTCGCGCCACGGATCTCGTGGGCCAGATTCTCGCCTTCAGCCGGATGCAGGAACAACAACGTCTCCTGGTCTCCCTCCGTCACGTCGTCGCGGAGGCCGTCCGGCTGCTGCGGGCGACCATACCGGCATCGATCGAGTTCGACGTGTCGCTTGCTGCGTCCGCGCCCTCGGTCATCGCCGACACCACGCAGATTCACCAGATCGTGATGAACCTTTGCACCAACGCGGCGCATGCCATGCGCGACGGCGTGGGCCGCCTGACCGTGCGGCTCGAGGGGGTGCACATCAACCACGGCGACGCCGCGACGCGCACGGGACTGGAGGCGGGCGACTATACCCGGCTCACGGTCGGCGACACCGGACACGGCATGGAGCGCGCGGTGCTCGACCGTATCTTCGATCCGTTCTTCACCACCAAGCCGGCGGGTGAGGGAACCGGGCTCGGTCTGGCAGTCGTGCACGGCATCATGGAAAGTCACGGCGGCCACATCACCGTCGACAGCCGTCCCGGGGCGGGCACCGCATTCCAACTGTACCTTCCCGCGGGAACGGGGAACGCGATTCCTCCGCGCACGGAGCCGGCGGAGCTTCCGCCCGCCGCCGGCGAACGCGTCTTGTTGGTTGACGATGAGAGACAGGTGGGCCAGGTGACGATGTTGATCTTGCGGCAGCTTGGATACTCCGTGGAGCTGGAATCGAGTCCGCTCGATGCGTTGGCCATGTTCCGGGTGGCGCCGGACGCTTTCGACGTGGTGATGACCGACCTCACGATGCCGCGCATGACCGGCGTCGAACTCGCGAAGGAACTCCACCGCATCCGCCCGGACCTGCCGGTGTTGTTGGTGACCGGATTCATCGGTTCCTTGCCGCAGGAAAAGGCCCGGGAGGGCGGTTTCTGCGAGGTGCTCCAAAAGCCCGTTCCCATCGCCGAACTCTCGCGTGCATTGCAGCGTGCGTTGACGGTGGCCGTCCCCGCATGCGTTTCCTGATGCAATCCACAACCTACCGGGCGGCTCGAAACCGAACGGCCGGCGTGCAGTCGATAATCGGTGAAAAAGGTGAGCGAAGCGGTTGCGGGCGATGCACGAATGCGCTATCGAAGCCAGCGCGCGGAGACGCTGCCATCACCATGCCCTCGACGCTCGACGTGTTCATTCTCTACGAGGACCGGGCCGCGGGGCTGCGTGCAAAGACACTGCTGAATCGCGCGCTCAATGAAGTGCAGCCGGACCTGGTGCCAGCGGTGAGCGTATGGCGGTTCGACTTCATGCGCGATGCGGTCTGCCGGAGCACGGCCGCGGAGGAAGCGGCGACCGCGAGGATCGTGATTGTCGCGGCGGCTCGCGGCACTGAATTGCCCGAAGACGTCCAGCGGTGGATGCATGAGTGGCTCGATCGTCGGCGCCCCGAGGCGTGCGCCTTGGTGCTGGCATTCGAGGGCAGGCCGGAGGCGACGGTGACGGATGGTTCGCGGGCCCTGATCTGGCACCGCGTGTCGGCCGATCGTCGACTCGGACTGTTTGTGCACGCTTTTGACGCCAAGGCCGGGTGACCGTCGCAGACGCCGTGATGAAACCATCAGATCACACGATTTTCGAGCGTCTGGCCGGCTCCCGACTGATGGGCGACTTTGGCCGGGCATTCGGGCGGCTCGCGGGAGGGCCGGTTCGTCTGTTGCCCGGTGATGCATTCGAATGGTCGGAGCAGCAGCAAGGTACTCGTTCCCCGCTTATCGTTCCGGTCCTGCATGGGACGCGCGTGGTCGCCTGGCTGAGTGTGGCGCCGGCGTCGCAAACCGCTGGCGTCGTCCCGATGGATCGCCGCAACCGCGGACAGCCGCCCCGTGCCGCGGCGGCGTCCGGATCACACCTGCAGGAAATCGGGACTCTCCTGCGGGTGTTCGCCGAGCACCTGGCGATCGTGGCAAACCAGATCCTGCTGCAGGAGCTGGCGAACGAGTCGCCAGTCATCGTGCGCGTGAAGGCGTTTGTCTCCGAGCATCTGGGAGATGATCTTCATCTGCGGGACGTGGCCCAACACGCGCACATGAGCCCCTCGTATTTCTGCAAGCTGTTCCATCGCTCGGTCGGGCTCGTGTTCACCGAATACGTGTCACGGCAGCGGATCGAACGGGCGCGGCTGCGACTGCTCGACCGCCATGTGCGCGTCAGCGAAATTGCCTTCGAAGTCGGCTTTCAGTCGCTTTCCCAGTTCAACCGGATGTTCAAGCGGGTCACCGGCTGGTGTCCCACGGACTACCGGGAGCGACTCGTCGTCGGTGCCGGCTCCCCGGCGTCTCAAGTAACGACGGCACCGGTTCCCGAGCGGTACTCGCGCCCGGGCGTTCCGGCACGACCGCGTGCCCGCCGCGCATGTGCCGCCGCCGGCGGCTGAACGACGGGACTCGGGCGGGATCGATGATCGGCGAGTGCCGGCTTGGTGAAATTGCCCGGCCGGCGGAACCCCCGGCGAGATTGGAGTGGAGCTTCCGCCGGGCTGTGCCATGTTGCGCGACTCATGCACGGTGGCGGGAAAAGTCGGTGTCCATCCAAGAGCGGCGGTCGCGCGGCGGTCGCGCTGGCGGCGGCGTTGCTCCTGTTCGCGGTTCGCCCGGCGGATGCGGCCAGCTCGCCGGTGCTTTACCTTTTTGCCCACGAGGACGACGAGATATTTGTCCTGGAGCGCATGCGGCAGGACGTAGAGGCCGGCCGGCAGGTTGTGCCGGTCTGGATCACCGACGGCAGCAAGGTTGGACATCCCGAAGAACGGGAAAAGGAATCCCGCGCCGTGATGGCGCGGGTGGGCGTGCCGGCGGATAACCTGCGGTTCCTGGGTTTTCCCGATCATGAGTCCGTGGAGTACCTGGCCGCGATCCACCAGGCGGTGCGCCGGGTGCGGGAGGAGTCGGGCTGCGAGGAACTCGTGTCGCCGGCTTACGAAGGTGGGAACATCGACCATGACACCGCGGCATTCATTGCCGCGATGGTACGCCGCGATTCCGGAGACACGGTCACGCATTTCGAGTTTCCGCTCTACAATCATCAGAACGGGCATCGGCGCGTGAACGAGTTCCTGCCGCGACCGGACGCCGAAGTGCATTACGTGTCCCTCGAAGGAGAAGGCAGGCAACTCCTCCGGGAGTCGCTGCGCCTTTACGGCAGCCAGCGGATCCTGCTGATGATGCTCGAACTTTCGGGGCACAAGAAACTGTTGCTCGAGCGAGGGGAACCGATCCGCCGGGCGGTGGACTACAATTTCCTGGCGCGGCCGAGTGACGAAGCCTGTGGTTACGAAGTCTCCGGGTTGCACCGCGCCACGTTCGAGGAGTGGTCCAGCGCGGTCGGCACCTTCCTGCAATTGCACACGGCGGGACCGTGAAGGAAGCACCGCGGTGCCGAACCGGCCCGTCGTCGGAGGATCGAAACGCGAGCGTCGTCCGGCTGCTCGCTGCTCCCGGATCATCAAAGTGTCCGCGCGGGAACCGATCAGGTGACGTCGTCCCGGAGCATCATCAAGGGACACTGGAGGTTGGGGCGTCTGTCAGGCCGCTTGCGGGGTCTGCCCCGTCTGCACGATCGCGCTCACCGGCAGGAGGAGCCGGAACCGATACGCCTCCGGACGGCGGGCGAGCGGGGTAAGGCATTCCTCGAGAAACGGCCGGTTGAACTCCGCCAGGAACGCACTGCCCTGACACCAGCGAAACAGGCGTTGCCAGATTTCCGGCAGGTCTTCCAGCCCTTGGCAAGGCGTGGAGAGAAACCGGCCGCCGCCAAACGACTTGAGGATCACGCCCCCGCCGCCCTCGACCGAGTCGTCGACGGTCATCCATTGCTCGTAGCCATGTTCGGGATGGCCGGGCCGGGGATCCGGATTATTGAAACCGAAAAACCGGTGCGCCGTGAACGTCTCCTCCATGCCGTGGGCGCGCACCCATGCGATCAGGGTGTTCCACGTTTGTTGTTCGGGTTCGCGACCGTAGGCGTAGGCGGCGGCGACGCGCATCGGATTCAGTTCCGCAATCTCGACCGGAAGGCGTGCGACCGTGGTGTCAATCGGTTCGGCTGGAGTTTTGTCGCGCATGCGAGAATCAGTCGAAACCGGCGAGGCGGGAGCCGTCCGGAAAGTCAGCGACGATGGTCGGCGGGACGGCGGTTTTCATCGGATCGCGGGAAAGTCGCGGCCGCTAGGGTTCGGTGGTTGGTTCGATCGCGGGAGAGACGTGCCCGGCCACCAGTTCCCAGTGCATCACCCGTCGGACCCACACATCCGTGAAGTGATAGTGACCGTGAAACGGCGACCGGTGACTGAAGCCGCGAACGTCCGAGATACCAGTGGCGACCGCGACGTGGTCGAAAACGCGCACTGACAGGCGCGCGAGCTTGAGCGACTCGATCAACAGGTCCGGCGAAAGGAACGCGTCGATGAACGTCTCGCGATCCACATGCCGGCCCAGCGCGTTCACGCCGGCATAGTCCGCGGCGACGAGATGGTGCAGGCCGGCCGGATTTCCCGTCTGCTCGGCTTCCGCGAGGCGGTGTTCGAGAGCGCCGATCTCCTCGGCCAACTCTTCAATATTCATGGGATCCTCCTCTGCGCGCTATTGTGCCACAGATCGGGTCGGAGGAAAACCGCGTGTGTCCGCAGCGGCACGCTAACAGCCGGGCTTCCGCCGGTCATCAGACATTGACGCGGTGCTGGTGGTCAGCGCTGCAGCTCCCCGCGAAGACAGGCCCGGGAGTATTGCCACCAGCGTTTCGCGATCAAAACCGCGGTGTCCGGTTCCGTTGCAGTGGGATCCATGAGACGGACAGTTCTTTCGCTGCATCCCTGATCCGAACATTTCCGTGCGGCCACGCTTTCGCAGACTCATGCGCAGCTACTTGGAGCCGCGTTGGAGTGTAACGACAACGTGGCCCGGCTTTCCCTTGGGCGATGGAATTTCCGGGCTGAGGAGACGAACTCCCTCTCGTCCACGGTCCACTCCCGACGTGAACCCTCCAGGAGGAATCCGCCTTGCCCCCGGGGATGGCGCGAAAAGGCTCGGGCTTGTCTCGGTCGGGCGGGGCCCCATCGTGGCGGGCTTGCCCCCCCGGTGACCGACACGCTTTCACGTCCGCCTGCCGCGGTGTCCGCCCCGCCTCTCGCAGCTCCCCCGGAGATCGATCCGCTGCTGCAGAACGATTGCGATTCCGTGCGTGAGTTGATTGCGGGGTTGGATCGGCTGGAGGTGGAGATGCGGAAACTTGCCGCGGGCGCAGTGGCTCAGCGCACGGGGTATTTTCCACCCGACTACGATGACCGCGTGCGGCAATTGGTTCTCGCCTATCGGAACCATCGGCTGGCGCTCTTTGAGATCATCCATCGCTACCGGACTTACCGGACGATCCCGGAGCCCGGGCAGCGGCTGCGCAGCTTCATGGTGGCCTACTGCGCGGCGCTGTCGCTCTACGCGAAGTCGCTGGCGATCATCAGTGCGTTCGAACGCGTCCCGCTGGTGCGCGCCAAGCTCAATGAACCGGAGCCAAAGTTTGGCCTCGAGGAGGGCTTTTTCGACCAGGTCCTGCGCGGCTACAGCTCGGTGGAAAACTACGTGGTATTCAGTCGCGGACATCGATTCTGGCGTCACCATCGGCGCCTGGCCGCACGGCTGGGCATCGCGCGCGCGGCGGGCTGGGAATGGATGCCGGGTTTCATCCGGCGTGAACGACGCGTGGTCAGCCGGCGGTTGCGGCATGTCCTGCTCACGCGCCTGCGTTGCGACTGGCGCCTGTTCTGGCAAACCGGTCTGCGCCCCTTGCGGCGGGCGCGCTACAATGCGCAGGCATTCATTGGCGGCACGTTCGCCGAGTTCCGCGTCGATCCCGGTCACGTGCCGTGCATCGGCGACGAAACGTGTCGCGAGTTGCACCGGATCCTGCAGCCGGGCGACGTCTTGCTGACGCGCGCGGAAGGCAAGCTCACGTCGGCGCTGCTCCCGGGCTTCTGGGCGCATGCGGCGATTTATCTCGGTGATCGCGCCGGGTTGGCGACGCTCGGGCTGGATACGCATCCGTTGGTTGCGCCGCACTGGGCGAAACTGGCCGTCATTGGGAACTCCGCGGGTTTTGTGGTGGAAGCGCTGAGTCCGCGCGTCCGGATCGCACCGCTGCCGCTCTGCCTGCGCGCCGATCACGTCTGCGCCTTGCGACCGAACCTGCCGCCGGCACAAATCGCGGCGGCAATCGGCGAGGCGTTCGGTCATCTCGGCAAGCCCTATGACTTCGACTTCGACTTCAACCTGAGCAGCCGGATCGTGTGCACCGGCCTGGTGCTGCGCAGCTACCACGGCCGGGGCCCGCTGAAGTTCGAACTGATCAAACGACTGGGGCGCTATACCCTGAGTGGCGACGACATGATGAAGCAGATGCTCGTCGCGTTGGGGGCCGCCGCGGAGCCGGAGGCGGTGCCGTTCCGACCGGTCGCGCTGGCGCTCACGGGTGAAGATCGGGTGACGCGATTGGTCGACGAGGCGGAGTTCGTGCCGACGTTGCAGCGAATCCAGGCCGGGTGGCGTCCACTCACGTTGCGCGGGCAAAGTGGGTGCATGACTCCAAAAGCGCAGGAGTAGGAGAGGCAGACGAGGCGGGCAGCGGGGTGGCCGCCCTACGGCAATGTTCGGCGCCACGGGCGCAAGCCCGGATAGGGGGTGCGATTCCACCAGATCACCAGGAAACAAAGCAACAACGCAGCGCCGCCGGCCGCAGCATACCCCGGGCGCGTGGCGATCACCGGCAGGGCCTGTTCGCCGTAGAGGATCATGATGATGTTGTTGGCCGCGTGCCAGACCATTGCGGGATAGATCGAACCGGTAAGCAAGACCGTCGTCGCGAGCAGCACGCCGAGGTAGGCGGTGGGAATCAAACGCGGCAGGGTGACGTGGAAGAGACCAAAGACGACACCCACGACGACGACCAACACGGCGGG
Organism: uncultured Verrucomicrobiae bacterium; assembly: GCA_963797435.1. GTDB lineage: Bacteria > Verrucomicrobiota > Verrucomicrobiia > Opitutales > Opitutaceae > CAWCPJ01. The sequence goes on from CAWCPJ010000004.1 coordinate 44,530, forward strand.
ATGCAGACGGCGATGCAGGCCGTGCAACAGCAGGCCGCGAAACGTGATCTCCTCGAAGAATCCGGGAAGCACGCCGACGAGGAGCACGAGTTGCCAGGTGGGAATGTTTTCGAACTGGAAGGCCTGCGCCATCTCGCGCGCAAAATCGGGCGAGATCGGAAAGAGGAACTCCGAGAGGCGGATCACGCCCATGCCGGCGAAGATGGCGCTGGGCACCGCACCCCCGATCGCCAGCCAGACCGCCGGCTTCGGCCGGCGCAGCGCGAACGTCGTGCGCAGGTCCAGCCGGTAGCGTCGCACCATCAGGAGGTCCGCCCCGAAGAATATTCCGACGAGATTGACCAGGATCTGAAGGCGCGGATCCCACTCGCTGCCGTAGTTGCTGACGACCAGCAACAGCGCCCACATGACCAGAAACCAGCGTGACACCAGGCGACGAAACAACGGCGGCCCCCCGGCGAAATCGACCGCGTCACTTTCCGTGGCCGTGATGAGTTTTTCCGTCGCGAGAAACCGCACGCTGAGCCGGGTGATGCCGGCGGCGGCCGCGGCGGTCGCCAGCCAGGCCACGGCAAGCATCGGCCAGTCGAACGTCCCCGTGAGAATCTCCCGCGCCGCGACTGCAATGTTGGCGACCGGCACGACCACGATGGCGGAGCGCAGCGAGATCGCGGGCAGAAACGCGGCCGCCGCGAGCAGTCCGGCGAGGAGGAAGACGGGCATGAAGTAGAGCTGCGATTCCTTGTAGGTCTTCGCGTAACCGGACGTGAGCAGCAGCGTACTCGCGGCGAGCGCGGTGAGCGGCAGGAAAAGCAGAAGCAGCAAGAGCACGACCCCCGGCGGGAGCGCGGCGGCGAAATTCGCCGGCACGGGGATGAACTTGAACGTGACGTACGCGAACAGGTTGGCCGCCTGGATCAGGGCGATCACCACCGCGACGGCGAGCACGGCGAGATGCTTGGCCACGATGATCTCGAGGCGCGTGGCCGCGGTCGTCAGCAGGGTTTCCAGAGTGCCACGTTCCTTCTCCCCGGCCAGCGAATCGGTTGCCACGACGGCACAGCCGGACATGATCAGCATGGTGGCGAGCAACGTGACCATGCGCCCGAAGGCGAGGCCGGCGACCTGGCCCTCGGGCGCGATGTTGTGGTCGTCGATCACGGCCACGTCCTTGGTCGACACGGGAAAGCCTGCCGCCTGCAACTCGGCGTCGCGCCGGGCTGCGCGCACCGCCTGCAGGGCGCCCCGCATGCGCCGCATGCCGGCCTGCGAATCGTCGCGGTCGGCCCGAAAGACAATGCATGCCACCGGTGCGCCGTCGATGAGCCGTTCGGGAGAGTCCTCATCCTTTTTCGGCTTCTCCTTCGCGGGACCGTGCTTCCCGGCGACGGATTGCGAGGCGGAATCGTTCCCGGCCGGCGGATGCGGCTCCGCGATGCCCGCGGCGGTTTCGGCCCGCGCTTCCGCGGCGGTTTGTCCGACGACGTAGAAGTGGAGCTTGCCCTCATTGAGCGCCACGGCGGGGTCGTCGACGGTGACCTCCTCGTATTTGAACGGGGCGGGTTTCTCTCCGGTTGGCTCGCTCAAAGGGGGCTCTGCAGGCGGGACGTCGGGGATCGCCGCGATGAAGGCACGCACGGCATCGGCTTGTCTGCCGGTCACGGCGTACTGGTAAATGGTGTTCTCCAGCTTCTTGTGGCGGGCGCGTTGCATGCCGCTGGTCGCGAAAAGCATGATCGGCATGATCACCAGCGGCAGCAGGATCGAGAACACGACCGTGCGGCGGTCGCGCACGAGCATGCGCAGCTCCGTGCGAAACAAGGTGGCGACGACGGTGGCGTTCAGCGGCATCGTTCGCCTTGCGGATCCGGTTGCGAACCCAGGGTCATGACCATGGTCAACCCGCCGCCGCCGGCGCCGGTCCCTCCGCCTCCGCCTGCTTCACGAAATGCACGAAGATGTCCTCGAGGTAATGGGCGCCGGTGGTTTCGCGCAGCGCGGCGAGCGTGTCACAAGCGTGGATCAGGCCGCGATGGATGATCGCGATGCGGTCGCAAAGTTTCTCCGCCTCGCTCATGATGTGGGTCGAGAAGATGATCGTCTTTCCCTCGGCGCGAAATTCGGCGATGACTTTCTGCATTTCGAGCGCGTTGAGCACGTCAAGACCGACCGTCGGTTCGTCGAAAATCAGCACCCGCGGGTCGTGGACCACGGTGCGGGCGATCGACACCTTCTGCTTCATGCCCTGGGAGAGCTTGTCGACGCGCGCGTTGGCGTAGCTGCCGATTCCGAAGCGCTCGATCAAACTCTCGACCCGCGCCCGCACGCGGGCCGCGGGATAGCCATTGATGCGGGCGAAGAACTCGAGCGTCTCTCGCGCGGTCAGGCGCGGATAAAGCGCAGTGGATGCGGAATAGAAACCGAGATTGCGGCGCACCGCTTCGGGCTCCGCGACCACGTCGTGGCCGAGCAGACTCGCGCGCCCGGCCGTCGGTTGCAGGATGGTGGCGAGCATGCGCAGCGTCGTGGTCTTGCCCGCACCGTTCGCACCGAGGAGGCCGAAAATCTCCGCGGTACGGCAAGCGAAGGAGATGCCGTCGACGGCGCGGATTTCGCCGCGCTGTTCTTCGTAGAAGGCCTTGGTCAGGCCTTCGACCTGGACGGGGGAATCATTCATGGGTGATGGTGGTCGAGCGCCGCGAGGAGACCGAGCGGGAGAAGACCCGTTCCTGCACGAAGCGCTTGAAGTTGCCGCGATAGGCGCCAAGCATCACGTCTTCAAACCGCAGGATGAACGTGGCGATCCGCAGGCTGACGTAGATCAGGAGAACGGATACAATGAGTGTGATCGCCACGGGCACGGCGGGGAACTGGCCCGACACCGCGCTGCGAATCAGCATGAAGACATTCACCACCGGCACGCTCGCGAGCGCGACCGAGAACTTCAGGCCCGGCGTCTGCAGGAACATCACCGGCAGCAGGATCAAGAGATAGAACGGCGTGATCATCGTCTGCCCCTCGCGAAAGGTGCGCGCGAAGGACGCCAGGATCATCATGCCGGCCGCGACAAAGCCCGCGAGCAGCACCGCGGCGACCGCGAGCAACGGCAGTGCCGTCCAGGGAATCGAAAACTGGAGATGGCCGCCGCCGCCGAAGGCGGACTTGAAGATTGGCCCGAGCGTCGCCGTCATCGCGGCGAGGTTGAGGATCCCGGCGAGACCACCGAGGCTCGCGACGTAGAGGTATTTTGCGGTGACGATGCTCGCGCGGCTCGCGGCCGTCGTCATGAGGGTCTCCCAGGTGTTGCGTTCGCGTTCGCCCGCGGTGGCGTCGACCGCCGGATAGAACGATCCCATCGCCACCATGATCACAAAGAAGATGGGCAGCATCAGCCCGAGCACGTAGCGGCCGGTTTGCCGGGGAGAGGCGACATCACGCCGCGTCACCGACAGGACCTGCCATGTCGCGGGCGAGAGTCCATGGGCGGCGGCCGCGCGGGCGAGCCAGTCCGAGCGATAGTCGCGCACGATGTCATCGATGCGCTGGCGCGCGTTCACGCTGCGCTCCTTCGACTTGTCGTAGGTCACGCGGATGCGGAAATTGTGCGGCAGTGCTTCGCCGGCCCGGGTGAATTCCACCAGGGCATCGAGCCGGCCGTCCGCAATGCGTGCGTCGACGTCCGCACGATCAGAACCGGGTTCGACGAGGCGGATGTGCTCCGCTTGGGCGAGGTTGTCGCGCAGGTCGCGGTGGGCGGCGGGCACATCGGCCACTTGCACGCGCGATTCAAAGCCGGCGGTTTGGCCCTGCACGAACATGATGCCGGAAAACATCGCCCACAGGATCACGGGATAGAGGAAGATCGGGAGCAGCACGCTGTTGATGACGATGTTTCTCTCGCGCAACGCCGCCCGCAGCTCGCGGCCGTAAAGCAGGCTGACCTGGCGCCAATCGATGCGCCCCGCCGGGCGCTGGGTGGCCGCGGGCGCATTCATGTCGCGGCGGAAGTCCGGTGAGCGGAAGGACGCACCGCACCGGGATAGGGGAGGGCACGGCGTGGAACAAGAACGATGCGTGGTGTTAACGGCGGACGTGAATGGTCACGGCGGAGCCTGTCTGTCCCGCCTGCTCTTTGCGGGCGAGGTCGCACCAAGGGAGGTGCGCCGCACGGTCAACGTCGCCTTCGCCCCTCCTCGCTTGCCCGGCGATGCGTCTGCTACGGTGCCTGCGTGTTGCCATCGGATCTTCCCACGCGGCGCGACGCGTTGAAGCGCGGCGCCGCCACCGCCCTGGGCCTGCCGCTGCTCGTCGGAAGGCTGCGAGCCGGCGATGCACCAACCTCGCCGGCCGACCGCATGCACGGCATCAAGCTCGGCGTGGCCTCGATCTCATTGCGCGATCTTTCGGTGCCGGAAGTCATCAAGGTGATGCACCAGCTCGAGGTGGCATACGTGTCCATCTTCCGCTCGCACGCTCCCTTCGAGCAGGGCTCAGCGGAAGATTGTCGCGCCACCGCGCAGCAATTTCGTGCCGCCGGAATCACGCCGTGGACGACCAGCGTGGTCTACCTCAAGAACGACGAGGCGGCGACGCGCCGGGCGTTCGACAACGTGCGTGCCGCGGGCCTGAAGTTGATGACGTGCAGCCCGGCGCCGGACGCATTGGCGCTGGTCGAGCGGTTCGTGAAGAAATACGACATCCGCCTCGCGATCCACAACCACGGACCGGAAGACAAAGAGTACCCGTCGCCGTTCGACGTGATGAAATTGATCGACTCGCTCGATCCGCGCATCGGACTGTGCATCGACGTCGGGCATACCATGCGGGCCGGGGTGGATCCCGCGCGCGCGATCCGCGAGTGCGCCGTGCGCCTCTACGACGTGCACCTGAAGGATTCGCGGGCGCAACCGGGCGCCAAGGACATTCCAGTGGAGGTGGGGCGCGGAGGCCTCGACATTCGCGGGATTCTTGCCGCCCTGATCGACGTCAACTATAGTGGCACGGTGGCGTTTGAGTATGAAGTGGACACGGGCAATCCGGCGATCGGGCTGGCGGAGAGCGTCGGCTACGTGCGCGGCTTGCTGGCGGCGATGTGACTTCAGCGGCGATTCTGTGACCCGGCGGGAGAGACGCCGATGTTCCAGACCCATGGTCAGGCGCCGTTGCGCGGTGCGGGGACGCCGGACAAGCCGCTGGGGTTCTACGATGCGACGATGGACGGCGGTTGCGAGGTCCCCGGCGAGCCGTACACGGCCGCGGCGACCGAGCGCGAAAACAAGTTCACTTGGTGGCGCGCGCGCATGTTGGGCGGACGTACCAATCACTGGGCGCGCCATGCGCTGCGCAACGGCCCGTACGATTTCAAGGGGCGCCGCCGCGATGGGCTCGGTTTCGACTGGCCGATCGACTACGACGATCTTGCGCCGTACTATGACAGGGTCGAGATGCTGATCGGGGTCTAAGGCCGACAACCACGGGCTCGAGAACACCCCGGATTCGTCGCCGGGCGTCTTGTTGCCGCCGCCTCGACCGCGGGCGGGGGAACGGCTGGCGCAGCAGCGGGCGCGGCGACTCGGGATGCCGGTGATCGCGCTGCACCGGGCCGTGCTCACGCGGCCGCTCGACGCCGGCCGGTTGCCCGCGCTCCTGCACCCGGGTAATCCGACCGCCCAGCGCATCCTCGCGAACGAAATGCGCCTGCGCGCCTCCTGTTTCTGGGCAACGGCGTGCGACCGTGGTTGTGCCATTCGCGCCAACTATCAGTCGACGACCGTGCACCTGCCGCCGGCCCTGGCGACGGGCAACCTCGATATTGTTACGGACGCGATGGTCGCGGAGGTGACGATCGGCCCGGAGGGCAAGGCGACGGGCGTTGCCTACATCGACAAGCCAACCGGAGAAATGCGGACCGCGCGCGCCCGCGTCGTGATGTTGGCGGCGAGTTCAGCGGAATCGGTGCGCATCCTGTTCAATTCGCGGCCGGCGCAGTTTCCGGACGGCGTGGCCACCGCGAGCGGCCGCCTCGGTCGCTACATCATGGACACGGTCGGCACCGGAATCGGGGGGCGGATCCCCGCGTTGGAAAATCTCCCGGCGCACAACGAGTACGGGGCGGGCGGCAATCACGTCCACATACCGTGGTGGTTGTATCGTGAGCAGCACGCGGGCAGACTCGATTTTCCGCGCGGCTATCACGTTGAATTCGGCACCGGTCGTGGCATGCCGGGAATGGATACCGGCGGAGGGCAGGGCGGATACGGTCGCCGCTACAAGGAAGACGCGCCGGTCGACGCCTTGAGCGGCCGCGATCCTGCCGTCCGGGAGACTTCACGACAGGGAGTGCCGGACGTCCTGCAGCGTCGGGACTACGAATCCTGCTGGCGGAAGACTTGGCAGTTAACCAAAAGGTCGCGCTCCGTTTACTGAAACGTTTGGGTTACGGAGCCGATGTCGCCGTCAACGGCCAGGAAGCGTTGGCAGCGCAAGCGCGGCAGCCATATGATGTGATCTTGATGGACATGCAGATGCTGAGATGGACGGGCTTGCGGCGACTCGGGAGATCCGGCGGCGCAGCGGCGATGGTCAATGTCCTTGGATCGTCGCGATGACCGCGAATGCGAAGGAAGTTGACCGCGAGTCCTGCATGGCCGCCGGCATGAACGACTGCCTCAGCAAGCCCGTTCAGGTCACCTGTCTCTCAGCGGCGTGCTCGAAGCCGCAGCCCGGCAGATCTTTGCTCACCAAGCGGCGGACCGGGCAGGCCACTGGCCTGGAATTCTCACAGTCCGAGAGAAACCCGGCCACGTTGTCGTTACACGCCAACGTAGCTACCGGGGGCGCCATCCCTGTAGCCGCGTTTGAGCTCCGCAAAAAACGTGGCCGAACGTGCTAAATTTCCAGGCTAGAGGCTCGTTCCGCGGGCGCGAATCGCATCCCGTCCGCCGGGAATGCGATCGCGCCGGGGGTGGGACCTCCGAGCGTGATCCGTACTTCGGATCAATCCACTAGGGTTTTTCCCCGACTCCCCAATCCTGAACCCTACCCAAACGACCGGAAACCTCCCGTTTCTTTTGCCACCGGCTTTCGGGCATAATCAACGCATTGATGAAGGCCACCGCCCTGCCCCCCCGTTTTGCTGCGAAGCGCCCCTGTGGTGCGAAACTCGTCGACTTTGAGAGCACGAGCGCAGTGCGTGAAGGTCTCCGCGCCAAACGCCTGCTTGATGTCATTTTCAGCATCACGGTCCTTGTGCTCTGTGCACCGTTGTTTCTGACCTTCGCCGTCTGGACCTGGCTGTTCTCCCCGGGGCCGATCTTCTTCAAGCAGGAGCGCGTGGGCCTCAAGGGCCGCCGTTTCATGTGCTACAAATTCCGCACGATGAAACTGGGCGCGAGCACAAGCGGACATGAACAGCACCTCAAGCATTTGATCCAAACGAACGTGCCGATGACCAAGCTTGACGCCAAGGGCGACAAGCGGCTGATCCCGGGCGCATGGCTGATGCGAGCCACCGGCCTCGACGAACTGCCTCAGCTGATCAACATTCTGCGTGGTGAGATGAGCGTGGTTGGTCCGCGTCCCTGCCTGCCTTATGAGTGGGAGGAGTACCAATCGTGGCAGCGCGCGCGTTGCGATGCGCTCCCCGGCCTCACTGGACTCTGGCAGGTCAGCGGCAAGAACAGGACGACCTTCGAGGAAATGGTTCGCCTGGACATTCGTTATACTCGCACGCGCAATTTCTGGCTCGATGTGTCCATCATCGCTCGCACGGTGCCGGCGCTCGTCCGGCAAGTGATCGAAACCCGGCGGGCGCGCAACGCCTCTCCGGTTCAAGTGCCGGCGGCAGCCTGATCGGTTCCTCCGCGCGCGGCACGCGGAAGAAACGTGTCGCGCGTCGGCTCGTGGCGAGTTCATGCACCGCTGCGCCCGGGGACGTCGTGGCGGAATGCCGGAGTGATGGGCGCGCATTCAACCGCGCCCGTCACCGCCAATGTACCTGCCGGAACTGAGGTCCGGGTCGCTCGTGTCGTGAGCGAGCGGGGAGCGGTACGAGATCAAGCTCCGGTCCCGCCGACGGGGCTCGCGCTCGCGACTTTTCGATGCCGTAGAACTCGAGGTCGTGGATCGCCCAGGGTTGCCAGCCGTTTTTCTTTGTGAGGGTGATGCGCACGAACTTCGTGCGCACGGCGTGTGCGAGATGGATCTGGGTGGTGATCTCGCCATTGCCCCTTGCGACCGGTTCGCTCCAGTTTTCGCCGTCAGTGGAGACGCGCACATCATAGCCGGGCGGAAAGGCGTCCTCGGTGCCCGCGGAGTCGATGACGATTGATTTGATCAGACTGCGGCCGGGAAGCTGCACCTGGAACCAGAGTCCTGGATACGGCGTGGATTTCGACAGGTAGGCCGTGTCCGGTTTGTCGTCGATCGCGAGCGGAGCAGTTTCCGGACGGTGACCCGCGCTCAGCTTCCACGCCTCCCGATGCACGAAGCGGTTTTCCGGGATGGCGAGGTCGGGAAACATCTTCTCGAGTTCGGAAAGTTCCCAAAACCCGGAACTGACGGGGTATTTCTTCCGCGCCGCCGCGATGTCTTGGGGCAAAACCACGTCACTGCGGTTGCCAAAGCTGTTCCGGATGAAGGTGAGCACGTTGGCCAGGTCTTCATCGGAATAGGTCGCCATCGAGATCATGGGCGCGCCGTAGTCGGTGCCGTTTACAGGTCCCTGCAGGCCGCGCAGCACGATCGCCATGACGGGATCGTTCGCGCCGAGCACGAACTCCGAACGGCTCAGCGGCGGCGCGATGGTCTTGCCCGGCGTCGTCGGCGTGCCGTTGCCGTTGCTGCCGTGGCACGCGTAACACAAGGAATTGTAGAACGTCGGGGTCGGCGTTCTCAAGTTCCGCTTTCACGGCCCCAAGCAGGCCGTCGCCATCGGCACCGTCCTTGACGAAGGGCTCCGCGAGGCGGATACCGGTTCTGACAACGTCGAGACTGGGATCGCGGAGGGCGGCGTGCACCAGCGCAGGATTGACGGCGTCGAGTCCGTCCAGCGTCCAGACCGACGAGGATCATGCCGCCCTTCCGCTCTCGGAAATCACGATACCTGTAACTTTCTCAGCGACTTTCGGTTATTCCTGTGATGCCGGTCGCCAGCGCGACGATCGGATCTGTCGGCTCACTTCCCTTTCTCCCGCGACCCGATGTTCACCGACCTGCGTCTTGCCGTCCGCACCCTGGTCAAGGCCCGCGGTTTCGCCGCGATCGCCATTCTCACGCTCGCCGTCGGCCTCGGTGGCGCCATCACGATGTTCAGTCAGTTGCGGGCCCTCGTGATCGTGCCGTTCACGTATCCCGAGTCCGACCATCTTGTGGGGTTGTGGTCCGGTGACTACTGGCCGTTGTCGTCTCCGGACTATCTTGATCTCCACGAGAAGATGACGTCGCTGGCGGAGTTTGGGGTCTATTCGCCGCGCACGGCCAATGTCGGAAGCGGCAAGCCGCAGGCGGTCTCGACCGCCCTCTGCACGGCGGGAGCACTGCGCGCGTTTGGAATCCGGCCGCGGCAAGGCCGGTGGCTGGAGCCCGCCGACGAAGTCAAGGGCGCGGCGCCCGTTGCCGTCATCAGCCACGGACTCTGGCGGAAGACGTTTGGGGGCGACCCCGACCTCATCGGGCACACCGTTCGAATCAACGGCGACAACGTAACCGTGGTCGGAATCATGCCCGAAGGCTATGAGTTCTCCGGACCCTGGATCCGCACGGAGTCAATCGATCTCTGGCTGCCGTTGAGCCTCAATCCCAAGCCGGAGGACCGGGGCAGCCACTGGTTGTGTGGCATCGCGCGTTTGCGCGACGGCGTGACTGTCGGCGCGGCCGATGCCGAGATCAAGGCCATCGGCCTGCAACTCGCGAAACAGTACCCCGACAGCAACACCAACAAGAAATTCCTCCTGCGTTCGTTGCGCTTCGAAATGACGCGGGACGTCGGCTCGCGTGCGTGGATGTTGTTTGGCGCCGTGATGCTCGTGTTGTTGGTCGCATGCGCCAACGTGGCGAGCATGCTGCTCGCACGAAATGCGCAACGGCAGATGGAATTTGGCGTGCGCGTGGCCCTGGGTGCCACCCGGCGTGCGATCGTCCGGCTCGCGCTGGTGGAAAGTGGCGTGCTTGCCGCGACCGGTGCGGCAATCGGTTTGGGTCTCGCCGTCGGCGGCATCCACATCCTGCGCCTGATCGTGCCCGCCAGCGCCGCGCGACGGGCGGCCATGGGCCTGGATGTACCGGTGCTCGGCTTTGCCCTTGGCGCGATGGTGCTGGTGGCCGTCGTGGTGGGACTGCCGCCGGCCTGGGCGGCACTGCGTACCTCGACCGACGGTGTCATCCGCGGCGGCGGCCGCGGTGCGGTGGGTTCACGGACCCGCCATCATTTGCTACGCGGCTTGATCATCACCCAGGTCGCGGTCGCCTTCATTCTGGCCAACGTCGCGGCGCTGTTTTCGTCGAGCTACCTGAAGCTGCTCGAGGAAAACCGCAAGATCGCCTCGGAGCACGTCTTGTCGGCATCGCTGCACCTCAACGGCGAGCGTTACGAAAAGGACGAGGAGCGCGTGCGTTTCTGGAATCAACTGATCGAGCGCATCGAGGCGCTGCCAGGGGTGGGTTCCGCCGGACTCACCACCAAACTTCCCCTCGAGGGTGGCAACAACACCAATGCACTCGTGAATGACGAGGTCTATGATCCCACGCAGCAGCGGATCAGCGTGGAGCGTTCATCGATCACGTCCGGCTATTTTGCCGCGATGGGGCTCGCGTTTCTCAAGGGTCGCAATCTCGGTCCGGAAGACGGCCAGGGTGACATCACCGGTGTCGTCGTGAATCGCGCGATGGTCGACAAGGCCTGGCCGGACAAGGATCCGATCGGGCAGGTGATGCGCGGCAACAATCCGGGCAAGCCCTGGTACCAGGCGCAGGTCGTCGGCGTGGTGGAAAACGTCCGGCAATGGGGCGCGGAGCAGCCGGCGCAGCCGGAAATGTACACGACGCCGGAGAAGCATTGGGGCAGCCGTGTGTACATCGTCGTGCGTTCACCGCAGGCGGTGAGCGGCCTCGTGCCGCTATTGCGCCGTGAAGTCGCCGCGCTCGATCCTGAACTCGCCCTCACCGAGGTCCGCACGATGCGTACGGTGGTCGGCAGCGCCACCGAGGGCAACCGCGTCATCGCCGGCCTGGTGAACTTTTTCATGGCTGCGGCGCTGGGGCTCGTCGCGGTGGGCCTCTATGGCACGCTCTCCTATCATGTGTTGCAGCGCACGCGCGAGATCGGCGTGCGCGTGGCGATGGGGGCCATGAGGCGCGACATCCTGCGACTTGTTTTCGGGCAGGGCTCGCGCTGGGTTTCCGTTGGCATCGTCCTTGGCGTGCTCGGCACCATCGGACTTTCGTTCTCGCTGCACGCCATCGTCTACGGGGTAAGTCAGTGGTCGGTCGAACCACTGGTGCTTGCGGTGGTAGCGGTTGGTGCCACCGCGCTGATCGCCTGCTGGTTGCCGGCGCAGCGCGCGGCGAGGATGGATCCGCTCGTGGCCCTGCGTTCGGATTAGGCCCCGGCAGCGAAGCCGCAGCGCCAGCCTTTCCGGTGGATACCCCTCACTGACTCGGCGGAGCCGAATCTGGGTGTGCCGGGCATCGCCGCTGACTCTCTGATCTAGCTTCGGGCGTCGGTAGCGTCTGGCCGGGACCTGGCGCGGGCGAGAAACCTGCCCGCGCATTCCGGACACATGCCGTGCGTGGTGCGGGTGGAGAAGTTCGCGCCGAAGTACTCTTCCATCGTCGTCCACTTTGTTTCGTCGCCGATCTTGCGGCACCATGAGCACACATGGAGGAACTCCTCGAGATGGTGCAGGCGGTGCAGGACTCGCTTCGTCTCCCGGTTCACCCACACCCAGATGGCCACGACGACGAGGGTGCGGAGCAGCGCGCGGTCCCAGTTGGGCGCGAACGGCTCACCGTAGATCAAGTGGGGCAGGTGGATGATTTCCGTGAGCCAGGAAAGAACGACGATGACGGAAAACCCGATCGTTTCGATGCGAAGGACGCGGTCTTTCCTTTGGCGCGACTGCCTGGGGCGTTCCTCGCAAGTCTGTTCCCGGAGGGGCGCAGTGCATTCATGGATCGTTGAGCGGGACGCGGCCGGAATCATGGGGACTTTGTGGATCGTCTTCGCGCGCCTCCGCTTCGCGTAAGCTTTTCGTCACAAATCGCCGAACCCATGCCGTCCGCAGTGGTCCCAAACATGAACTCAGCCGCCCGCCATCGAACCAACAATCATGAAGGGTTCCTGGCCCTGGACGACGCGTTCCGGCAGTGGAGTGTCGGGCGATTCATGCGACAAGTCCTGCTCGCAGGCAAAGAACCGGACCAACGGGCGACGCTTCTTCGTCGCATGGTCGCGCACGAGTCCAACCAGCACCGGGAATCGCGCTTCGAGCGCATCAAGCACCGCACCTTGCGTGGGAGGAGGGGGCACGTCGAGTGCCACCTCGCCTTCGACTTTGGCGAGGGTGCGCAGGTGGGCGGGGAGGACGACGCGGATCGTCATTTCAACGTTCTTGATATCCTGATCCGGTCGCTACGGCAACGTTTGCACCTCTACCGACAGCACGGCCGGCAGGTCACGCACGATGGAGTTCCAGGATTCGCCGCTGTTCGCCGAGGCGTAGACCTGGCCGCCGGTCGTGCCAAAGTAAACGCCGCACGGATCGAGGGAATCCACGGCCATCGCATCGCGCAAGACATTCACGTAGCAGTCCTTTTGCGGCAGTCCCTTCGTTAATCCCTCCCATTCGTTGCCGCCCGTACGGCTGCGATAGACGCGCAGCTTGCCCTCGGGTGGATAGTGCAGGGAGTCGCTTGTGATCGGCACGACGTAGATGGTGTCGGGTTCATGCGCGTGCACGTCGATCGGGAAGCCAAAGTCCGACGGCAGGTTGCCGCTCACCTCGCTCCAGAGATCGCCCGCATTGTCGCTGCGCATCACGTCCCAATGTTTTTGCATGAACAGGACGCCAGGCCGGGACGGATGCATCGCGATGCGGTGGACGCAATGTCCGACCTGCGCATCGGGATCGGGTAGTTCATAGTTTGACTTGAGGCCCTTCGTGATCGGCATCCAGGTCCGGCCGCCGTCGTCGGTGCGAAACGCACCGGCTGCCGAGATCGCCACGTAGATACGTTGGGGATCCGCGGGATCGAGCAGGATCGAGTGCAGACACATTCCGCCGGCGCCTGGCGACCAGAGCTTGCCCTTGGCGTCACGCAGGCCGGGAAGTTCCTTCCAGGTGGCGCCGGCGTCCGTTGAACGAAAGATCGCCGCGTCCTCGGCGCCGGCGTAGACGGTATCGGGCTCGCTCAGGGATGGTTCAAAGTGCCAGATGCGTTTGAACGCCCACGGTTTTTGCGAGCCGTCGTAAAACTGGTGCGTGCCCGGGTCGCCGACATATTGAAACATGTTGCTCTTGCCCGTGGGCATTCCTCCCGGGCCCATCAGGTCCTCGGGCCGGGTGCCCGGCGGATCCCACGTCCTGCCTCCGTCATCGGAACGCTGCACGACCTGGCCGAACCAGGCACTGGTCTGCGAAGCATAGATACGGTCGGGATTCAACGGCGATGCCTTCATGTGGTAGATCTCCCAGCCGGCGAAGTGGGGACCACTGACTTCCCACTGGTCACGCTTGCCATCGGCGGAGAGGATGAAAGCACCCTTGCGGGTGCCGACGAGGACGCGGACTCGGCTCATAGGTGGACTCCGGTGAAACGATGAGGGATGTGAGGCCCGGCGGCCGTGTTCAGGCGGAAAAAAGCAGCACGGTCCGAGACTTTCTCCAAGCCTGGAATGCTGCCGGTTGCGATGCCTGCGTGGGTGACCACGAACAATACGACGAACAAACTTGCCGGTTTCGGACGGGCTCGCGAAATTTTCCGGAGTGACCGGTTGCACCGCGATGCGGCGCGAACGCTATCTGAGTGGCGGCGGATCTCGCTCGGATTCAATGGTCCGCGAAGTACGCCGCGGGCGTGTCGGGACCGACGGTTGAAGGATGCCCCTCGACCCGGTTCCGGTCGGGTGCAAGGTTGAAGGCCATGTCCGCCATGTGCCCCTCCTTTCCCGCCATCGTGCTGTTTCTTTCCCTGATCGCCGCATCGGCGGTCGCGGCCGGAGAACCCGCGCGCACCGTGAGCCTTGTTGTCGACCCCAACGCCGGCCGGCCGGCGTTGCACGGCGTCGAAAAGCTGCAAGGGGCGCTTCGCGCGCGAGGGTGGGATGTCGAGCAAGTCGCAAGACTCGAAGGCGCCCACGGGGACCACCTCGTCCTGGTCGGTCATGTCGCGGTCCCAGCCGCGGTGACGCAAGGGGAAGTCCCCGCGCAAAAGCTCGACCGGCCCGAGGCGCTTTCGATCAGGACATTCACCTGGCAGGGCAAGCCCGCTGTCCTGCTCGCCGGTGCGGACGACCGGGGCCTCATGTATGCGCTGCTCGATGCGGCGGACCGCGTGAGCTGGGGCCGGCCCGCGAGCGAGTCCGATGCCGATCCCTTTGCCGAGGTTCGCGATGCCGCCGAGTCGCCCGTGGTCCGCGACCGTTCACTTTCCGTCTACACGATGAACCGCGCGTATTGGGAGAGCCGGTTTTACGATGAGGCGTACTGGACCCGTTACTTCGACCTCCTGGCTGCGGATCGATTCAATCGTTTCCTGGTCATCTTCGGTTACGAGAACGGCGGCTTCCTCGCGCCACCGTATCCGTATTTCTTTAATACGCCGGGTTTCCCAGACGTCCACATGGTCGACCTTACGCCCGAGCAGCAGCACCGCAACCTCGACGCCCTCAACCGCCTGATCGAACTTGCGCACGACCGCGGCATCGCGGTGTCCCTCGGCATCTGGGACCATATCTATCGCGGCGCGGTGCAGACCGGGGGCGCCGAATGGCTCGGCCGCTATCAGGGGCAGCCCGTGCCCAACACGGTCGCAGGCGTCACGACGGAAAATCTCAACGCCTACACGCTCGCCTCGCTCAAGGAATTGCTCGCCCGCGTTCCTGCGCTCGATGGCCTGCAGTTTCGCATCCACGAGGAATCCGGCCTGAAGCGGGAGGAGATGGACGGTTTTTGGCGCGAAGTGTTCCAGCACGTGCAAAAGGAACGACCCGGCCTGCTCATCGAAGCGCGGGGCAAGGGCACGCCGGACAGCGTCATCGAATCCGCGCTCGCGCTCGGCGTGAACCTGCGCATCGAGACGAAATACTGGATGGAACAGATGGGCCTCCCGTTCCACCCCACGCACATCAACCCGCAGGATCAGCACAACCGCCGGCACGGCTACGCTGATTTTCTGCGCTACCCGCAGCGCTATCGGATGAACTGGCGGCTTTGGAACGGCGGGACCACGCGCGTCCTCCTGTGGGGAGATCCCGACTACGTGCGCCGCTACTCTGCCTCCACCGCGCTGTACGACAGTCGCAATTGGGACGTGCAGGAACCCCTCGCCACCAAGATGGAGGCGCAGCCTCCCGACCTGCCGGTCTTCGATTTGATGCCGGCGAAATACCGCTACACCGATTACGAATTCGAGCGCTACTGGCACTTCTATCAGCTCTGGGGCCGGCTCGGCTACAATCCCGACACACCGACCGAGGTTTGGGACCACGAATTCAACCGTCGCTTCGGCGCGGCCGCGGGGCCGCACATGGCGGCCGCGTTGCACCGCGCGTCCCACGTTCTGCCGATGCTCGTCGCATGCTCGTGCTATCCCTACAGCGCGTTTCCGACCACCCGCGGCTGGGCCGAGCGACAAAGTTTGGGAGCAACTCTCGAATCCTACGCGCGAAACACCGGGACGGACACGGCCCAGTTCGAGAGTTTTGCCGACGCTGCCCGGCGCATCCTCGCCGGCGGCACGACCGCCAGGCGCACTCCCGAGACGACGTCGCGCTGGCTCGCCACCACGGCGGCGTCAATTCTTGACGAGGTGCGGTCAGCCGAATCGGCCATCGGTGACCAGCGGGGCCGGGAATTCGATTCCACGATCACGGATCTGAAAATCCTCGCGCAACTCGCGCGTTTTCACGCTCACCGTTCGCTCGCGGCCGTGCACTACAATCTATTCCTGCAGGGAAAGCGGCCCGCGGAACTCGTGGCGGCGACCAGGGCCGAACGCGACGCGGTGGCCGAGTGGCAAAAGTTGGTGGACGACGTCGGCGATCGTTATGCCTTCGACCTGGCGATGGGCGCGCGCGACTACGACCTGTGCGGCCATTGGCGCGACGAACTCGTGAAGCTCGAGGCCGATCTGCGCAGCCTCGAGGCGCGGTGTGGTCCCGTGGATCGTCAGCCCGGCGATGCGGAGGCGGTGTGGCAACCGGACACAACGGGGGGCCACGCCTCGCCGATCGTGACCAACGCGCGCATTGCGACCGCCAAACCCGGCCTGCCGCTGCGGATCGTTGCGCGCGTGGCCGACGCAGCCGGCGTCAAATCGGTGACGCTGCGCTACCGGCACGTAACGCAGTTCGAAGACTACGTAGCGCTGGAGATGGTGCCGACCGGCGTGCCGGACGAATTCGCCGCCACCGTACCCGGGCGACTTTCTGGTCCCGGAATGGGATTTCATGTACTTCCTCGAGATCATCGACGGATCCGGTCACGGCGCGATCTGGCCGGACCTCGACCGCGAAGCGCCCTACGTGTTCGTGCATCTCGACCGCGGCCCCTGAATCGCCCTTGGGTTCAGGCCCGACCGGTACTTTGCGGCTTGGTGCGGCGACCGGACCATCAGGTCCGGCGTTGCGCGTAGTACGCCTTGTAACGTTTGGCCTCGTTCGCGCCGTAGCCGTAGTAGTCGTAGTGGGCCGACTGTTTGCCGGACGGGATGCCATTGAGCACGATGCCGGAAACGACCGCATTCGGGGCCCGCAGGCGCTCGATGCATTTGCGGATCTTCGAGCGGTTGACGGCGTTGAACCGGCAAATGTAGGCGATCTCGTCGACCATGCGCGACAACAACATGCTGTCGGGAAAGACGCCGATCGGCGGCGTATCCATGATAACGATGTCGAACTGCGCGCGCAGTCCCGCCAGCAGCCGGCCGAACGCGTCCATCTCGAACAGTTCGGTGGCACGCCGGCTTTCGCCGCCCGCCCGCAGCAGGTAGAAGTTTTCCTGTAGCGGCAGGATGCCGAGATCGGCGTCGTCAACCGCGGGTCCGGTCAACTGCTCCTGGTTCTCCAGCCAGCGCATCATGCCGCACGCATTGTCCTTGCCGTAATAGACGTGGAGGTTGGGGCGGCGGAAGTCGCAATCGACCAGCAGGGTCCTTTTGCCATGGCCGGCAAACGTGGCGGCGAGATTGTTTGCGATCACGCTCTTGCCTTCGCCGGGCAGGGTGCTGGTGAGCATGAGCAGCTTCGGATAGGGCACGGTCGAGTTGAGCTGAAGCTGGCCGAACAAGCCGCGAAACGCCTCGGCCGCGCCATGGTCGAGATCCCGCGCCATGATGTGCGGCCGCTCCTTGCGCGCGACGCTGTCGATGGACGGCATTTCGCCGAGCAGGTTCTCCTTCAGGAATTGTTCGACCTCCCAGGCGGCTTTGAGCCGCGTGTCGCTGATGCCGAACGCGACCGGCACGATCAGGAACAATACCAATGCGGCGACACCCCCGATCACCACCGGCCGGTGAAGATCGCGCGTCACCGGGACGGCCGCGCTGGCGCGGTCCAGGATGCTGACGCTGACGTCGTCGCTGCCATGGGCAATGAGCAGTTCATTGCGCTTTTTCTCGATCTCGGCGTACAGCGCACGGGCGCTGGCCACCCGCTCCTTCAGATCGCGGTAGGCGGGGCCCGACTGCGCGACCGCCGACTGGTCTTGCACCGCCTCCTTTTGTTCCGTAACGAGCCGCTCTTCCTGCTTCCGGGCTTCGGCGAACTTGGTCTGCAACTCGGCCACTGCTTCATCCACGTTCTTGCGCAACAGGGCCGCCTTCGCGTCGAGCTCGAGCTGGTTCGCCTTCATGCGCGGATGATTCTCGAGATATTTGCGCGCCAGCAGAGCGCGTTCCCCCTGCAGGCGATCCAGCTCGTTGAGCAGATTGGCCACCCCGCGGTAACCCGCGATGTAGGGATTGCGCGTGAGGTCCTGATCCTGACGGCGCGCTTCGCTGATCACCTGCAACGTCGTCTCGAGCTGCACGCGCCTGGCCCGGGCGGCGATCAACTGTTCATTGAGCGCGGCCAGTCGGCGCGCCGTGAGATTGTCGCCGTCGCTGGTGGCCTCGGCGTCGGGATGTGCCTGTCTGAATTCCTGCAGGCGCGCCTCCGCCTCGTCGAGCCGCTGACGCTGATTGCGTTCCTGTTCGCTGATCCGTTGCAGCGTCGAGTTCAGGTCCGTGTCCGCCGAATCAGTGGTGTATTCGATAAAGGTGCGGATATAACGGTTCGTGATGACTTCGGCGGCGGCGCCGTCGCGGTGCCGCGACGCCACCAGTATCATGGGCGTCTGGTCGGCCGAGGTAATTGCGATGGCATGGGCGACGATCTCCTTGATCGTGGCCGCTGCGGCCGGGTCCTCACCCGGTTGGAGGTAGGGCCGGCGGATGATGGCGACTTCCTCGGGCGTAAAGGTCTCGACCACGCGGTCCCTGAACGACGCGCTGCGCATCTGTTCCACGTAGGTGGCGAGATTGAAATTCGTCGCGTCCTTGTGCTTCGGTGTCAGTTGGAGCTTGGCCTCCGATAGGAAAAGGCGGGGCGCGCGCCACTGCTGAAAGGCGATCACGCCGGCGATGACCAGCGCCGGAACGAGCCCCCAGTACCATCGTTCGCAAAACATCACCCAATAGTCACGCATGGTGCGTTTCACCGGCGGGTGCATGCGCGTGGGCGGTTTGGGCCGCGACCGGCGGATCGCCACCGGCCCTGGGGAAGGTGCGGCGGCGGGCGGCCGGGCCGGTCGGTCGGACGGGGACGGCAGGTCGCTCATGGGTTATGGGTAGGGGAGGGGAAGGCGACCCGACTAGTCATCGACGTAGATGACGTCACCGGGGAGGATGAGAAAATGATCGGTTTTGCGGCCGAGCAGCATGTCGCGGACGCGGACCGTGAAGGTTTCCTGGCCCTTTTCCGAAAAGCGGTTGACGCGAACGGCATTGTCACGCGCGGTCGTGCGAAATCCACCGCATTTTGTGATCACCTCGACGATGTCGACGGTCGGCGCCTCGGGCGGAAAGGCGAACGAACCCGGCGCGAGAACCGCGCCGTTGACCATCGCTTCGCGGGGCGCGTACTCGACGATCCGGATTGTCACCATCGGCTGCCGGAGGTAGCGCTGCTCGACGTACTGCTCCTGGATGAACGTCTCCGCCTCCCGGATGGTGCGCCCGGCGATGGTGACGTTGCCGATAAGCCCGAGACGCACCTGGCCGTCGGCGTCAATCCGCTGGCTCGTTCCAAGTTCATCCTCCTCGAACACCGCCACTTCGACCTTGTCCCGGACGGCGAGACGGTAGGCGTTCGCAGCCGCAGCGGGAGCGGCCGGATCGTCTTCGGCAGTCAGGCGTCCGACCGGGCCGATCGCGGTCGCGATGAGCAGCAACGCGAATGCTGAAAAGCAGGAGCGCCGGGAGGGCGAACCGGCGAAGACCAGTGTCATTGGGAGCGGGGCAGACGAAGGTTCAGAAGGAGTAACGAGCAAACACGGTATAGGTGGTGCGCGAAATGTCGAAGCGGGGGTCGGGGGAGTTGCGGACATTGTGCTGGATGCCGCCACCGAAACCGAGTCGGTCATGGATGGAGTATTGCAGATCGAGGGCGACACCGACGCGCTTGTTATTAGTGTGCTCCACACCGCGCGTGGCGAAGGACTCCCAGATCACCGAACCCGTCGCCGTCAACGCCGCGCCCAACCGCTGCGTGACGCCTAGATTCACCGTGTTCGCGTTGATGCTCTCGGCGTAACTGGTGACGCGGTTTTGCCGGCCTCCCGTGATGTGGAATTGGGTGTTGGCACGGGGGGTCCAACGCAAGGTCACGTTCGCGACGAGGCTGCTGGAGTCGCCCACGGTGTCGACGGTACCCGCATTGTACCACCCGTAGCCAACTGATGCGGAGCCGCTGATCCGCGGGTTGAACCGGCCGGTCAGGCCGATGCTCAAGACGTTGCTCTGGAAATCAGCACGATACGTGTCCCCAACCTCTGTCCCGGTCTTGGAAACGCCGTGGGAGAAATCCAGGAAGGTCGAAATATCCGGGCGAAGTTCTCGCGCAAGACCGGCCCGCAGCGACCAGGAGCTGGCGCTCGGCCGCAAGTCCGTGTTGTATCGATTGGTGGTCGCTCCGAAGCGGACGGACGTACGGCTGGAGAACCGATAGTCGGAATCGAGCGAGAAGTTTAACCGGCGGATGTCGACGCGCCGCCCGACGAACTCATCGACCTCCTGGCCGTCAAAGTAGCGCACATCGAGCGTGCCGCTGAGGCGGCCGCCTCCTGGGATCAATTCCACCGAACCATTCGCCGACCAGTTGCTGTTCGAATTGAGTTCGGAATACTTGTTGTAGCGGTTCAGCGACGTGCCGAGATCGAAATGACTGTTGCCGCGAGATCCTTCGCGATCGAACGACAATTGCGGTGTCAGTGTGTATATCGTGTCGCTTCGGTCGCTTTGGTCACCGAACACGTTCGAGTCGTAGGTGAGTCTGCCAATGGCATTGAACCTCAATATGCCGTTGCCAATTCCCGAGAAAGCGTAGTCCTGGGATGCCGCGAGCGCCAAGAGACAGGCCACGGAGTAGATGAGGCGACCGTGGCGGACGGCGCGTGGACGCGGGGGAGGGTTCGGGCTCATGGTGGCGGGGATGGTCGCATGATTGGAGGGAGGGCGGCAATCAGAGACATGCGTTTCGTATGCATGGGAAAATCATGCGGGCGCCAATCAGGCAATCCCTGATCATGTTCGCAAGGGGCGGCTTGCCCCCGGCCCGCAGCGCCCGCAACCTGGCCGGCCACGATGCGGGACGGGGGCCGGCGGGCGCAGGGCACCGGCCAGTCCCGGTCCGGATCACGTCAGGCAACCAGGGTCGCGTCGAGCGTGATCCTGGCGTTGAGCAGCCTTGAGATCGGGCAACCAGCCTTGGCCTGGTTGGCGACTTCCTCGAACTTCTCTTTTGCGATGCCCGGCACCTTGCCCTTGAGCGCAAGGTGCGAACTTGTGACGGTGAATCCGCCTTTATCCGGGAGGTTTTCCAGCGACACCGTGGCGGTGACGTCGAGCGTCTCAGCTTTGAAGCCCGCATTTTGCAGCATGAGCGACAATGCCATCGCGAAGCAACCTGCGTGGGCCGCCGCGATCAGTTCCTCGGGATTCGTGCCGGAGCCCGACTCAAAGCGCGAGGAGAACGAATAGGGGGCGTTCTTGAGGACCCCGTTCGGGGTGGAGACCGTGCCGTGGCCTTCCTTGAGGGTGCCGTTCCAGACGGCGGAACCAGTGCGTTTCATGTTGGATCGTGGTTGATGGTGTGAGTGGTCGACGCCGCAGAAGGGCGGCCGCTGCCCAGGCGTCAACCGTGGTCGGCCGCCGCCAGTTGTGCGCGAAAACGCAGCAATGCTTCGAGGAAATAGTAGTCGCCGTAAACCAGGGGCGCATCGACCTCCGACCAGGCCGGCAAATGGCCCACCCCGTGCATCAAGAGGAAATTCCCGTTCTCCCCGACGGGAGCACGATACGCCGGCGACGAGAGCGAGCGTAATTGGCGTTCGGCGAGTGCCCGGTAGGCGTTCACCTTGTCCCCTTCGACGTAGCCGCTCAACTCGAGCAACGCCGAGGCCATGATGGCCGCGGCCGACGAATCGCGCGGAGCGTGGGGAATGGCGGGCGCATCGTAATCCCAATACGGCACGCCGTCCTCCGGCAATCGCGGGTGATGGCGCAGAAATTCCGCGATTTTCACGGCCTGCGCGAGATACGCCGGCTTGTGGGTTTCTCGATACATCATGGTAAACCCGTACAGACCCCACGATTGCCCGCGCGCCCACGCAGAGTCGTCGGCTGCTCCCTGGTGCGTGCGCCGATGCAGCACCGCCCCGGTCGCAGGATCGTAAGCGAGCACATGCCAGCTGCTGCCGTCGGGCCGGAAATGGTTCGCCAGCGTCGTGTCCGCGTGGTGCATGGCGATGTCGCCAAGATGCGGCCGGTCGGCGGCATGCGCGGCCCACATCAGCAATTCGAGGTTCATCATGTTGTCGATGATCACGAGGAACTCGCCCGAGTTACTATCCCATGAGCGGATTGCCCCAACCGTCGGATTGAAGCGGGTTGCGAGCGCTTCGGCGCCATCGAGCAGCACCGCGCGATACGCCGGGTTTCCGGTCAGACGCAGGCCATTGCCGTAGCTGGAGTTCAACATGAACCCGACATCATGGCTGCCGGTGAAGTGCCGAATTGCCTCGAGCCGGGTCGTGTAGGATTGCGCTGCTTTCGACCACGTCTCATCGCGGGTCGCCTCAAACAGGAACCACAGCGAACCGGCGAAAAAGCCACTGGTCCAGTCCTGTGGGGGAACGATTACCACTCGCCCATCCTTGAACGACCGGGGCAGTCCGCTCTCGCCTTCGATGCGTGCAAGCAGGCCCTGGTATTGCCGGGCGGCAAACGCGAGATCGGCCGCGATCAGTCCGGCCATCGGGACGGGGACTGCGTCCGGCTTCGCATCCGCGGCACTCGTGACGGTCGCGACGCCGGCGAGGCTCAGGCCAAGGGCCCAGCCGCATAGTCTCGAGATGATTGCCAGGGGCGGTTTTTGGATCATCGGGAAGTCTCCTTGGGATTTCGCGGCAAAACCGAACACGATCGCGCAGCCAACTGCAACGACACTGCAAGACATTGCCCCAACTCGTCGGCGTGTCGCTCGTGGAGGATTCGCCATCCTGGCGACCACGCTGATGCTGGGACGCCTGCGTGACCGGCGAGTCGCGCCGGGTGCGGGGAACGCCGTCCCAGCGATTTGACAACATTGATGCGGTGGTGCCTCGGTGCTTGCGCGACGAACCGGCGCGATCGCATCATCGCTCCTCAGGACGGTCGCGCCCGCATCCGGATATAGAGCGCCTCCACTTTCGCGCGCGCCCATGGCGTCTTGCGCAAGAAGGTGAGACTCGACTTCACGCTCGGGTTGTGGGTGAAGCAGCGAATCGGAATGCGGCTGCCGAGTTCCACCCAGCCGTAGTGCTCGACCAATTCGCGCACGACCCTTTCCAGCGTGATGCCGTGCAGCGGATCCTGGGAAGGGGGCTTCGTCATCGGTTCTGTTACGGTCTCACTTTTTTCGAGAGCAGGGGAAGGGAAAGAAGCCGCTCATGTGATCGCTGGCGATGGCGTGGTCGCCGGAGTTCGTCTCCGCGCCGTCGCGTTCGCTCGCGCCATTGTCGGCACGGAGACGAACTCCGGTCCTGGCCACGGATAGGGACATTCGGCCAGACTTCAGCCCGCCTGCTCCGGGGATCCAGCCAGCGCGAGTTCCTCCGCCGGCGCCGGCGTGATGCGCCGCACCCGCACGAAAAAGGCCACCAGCGCGAGGGCGGTGATGCCGGCACAGAGGAAACACAGTCGTTCGTTGCCGAGCAGGTCGCGAAACTCGCCGAAGACCAGCAGGCCAAGCAGCTTTCCGACAGTATAGGAATTCGCGAAAAGACTGGTGGCGATGCCCGCCTGGTTGGGCAGCAGGTCCTGGAAAAACGCAATGGTGATGTTGGTATTGATTGCCATCGCCGTCGCGGCCAGAAGCTGCATCGGCCAGACGTGCCATGGCGCGGTCGCGTGGGTGAGCAGGACGAAATACAATGCGTTCACCGCCACTCCGAGCCGGATCAGGTTGATCGTATGACCACGCGAGGCGAGCCGGCCGAACCACAACATCAGCGGCAGTTCGATCGCCGGGCTCAGGCCGAAGATAAAGCCCACCGAGCTTTCATCGCCGCCCATGGCTCCGGTCACCATCAAAGGCAGGGTTTGTCCACCGACGGTATGTGCGGCGAAGAACAGGACCAGTCCCGTAAAGTAGATGGCTATATCAGGCCGGGTCAGGACCCGCCACAAAGGCGTCTTCGCGGCGTCGCGCGCGGCGCGGGTGTGGGCGCGACGGGGCACAAACAGCAGCGTGCCGGCAAGGACGAGCAGACAAAGCACCGAGGCGGCGCAGAAGACCGACCGGTATTTGTCGCTGCGATCCATTTCCAGTATCACAGCCCCGAGGCCGGGGCCGATCGCCCACGCCAGCGAGAAGAAGACCCGTTGCACGCTCAGCAGGAATGGGGTGTGCGGACGGGACTCCGGCGAGCGGTCGAGTTCCTCGCGCACGTGCGCAAAGAGCTGCGTGAAGCAGACGGTCGATACCCCCAGCGCCAGCGAACCGATGATCGTCAGCCACACGACATTGGTGACAAATGCGTAGCCTCCGTAGCCGAGTGCGCCGCCGATCGCGCCAAGGATCAGGACCGTGCGGCGGGTGACGCCGGAGTCCGACCAGCGCGAAAGGGCGAGGCACAAACCAATGCCGGACAACTCGACGATCACCATGAAGGTGCCATACTGGCGTGAGGACAGGCCGAGCGACTGGCCCCACAACGACATGAACGGCATCGTAAACGCGTACGACAAGCCGAGGAACATGTTTGTCGCCAGGAGACCGAGAAAATTCGGCTGCGCTAGGACGAGGCGGACCAGCTCGCGAAGTCGGGGCATCTTCGCGGCGAGGGGAAGCGATTCCCGCTGGGTGCGCGATTCTTTTCAATCGCCGCGGAATATTTTGGTGAGGGGGCCGCAGATCTTGTCGCTTCCGCCGCCAAGAAACGCGCGGTGCCGCATCGTTTCAGTGGCAAATGCAACAAACGCGTCGTTTGCAATAACACCGCGGGGATCGCGCTTGCTTGCGGTCCGAAAATGGTCCGCCCCGTTCGTCGGATGGTGGAATGCAAGCCCTGCTCTGGATGAAGAAACTCGACATCGCCGGGCTCAAGCGCGCCTTTGCGGGATGGCGCGGGGCGACCGGGACGGACGGATCAACCGCCGGGTCCGTTTGCCGTGGCGGTTTCCGCCGATTCCGGCCCCGGGCGGGCGAAGGCGGCCAGCGCGTAGATCAACGCTCCCTGCCCGTCGATCGCAATTTCGTTCGTGGGCGCGTCCCGCTGGATATCATGCCAGTACCGCGGCCTGCTCGCGTACCTCTCAACCAGGCGACACACCGGCCAGTATCAATCCCCGGATCCGGACAAACTGTGCGGTGGCACGCTTCGGCGCGTTCGTGCTGCCCCCGCATCGTGCCACCCGCCCGTGGTATCTCGACGCACATGCTGGCCGTTGATGTGGTCCATCCATGCGTCCTGCCCGTGGCAGGCATCATGCGCGAACACGTCGCCGCCATAGGCCCCCCGCACCGCCACGCCGCACCGCCACAGGTACATCGCTCGCGTTGCCACCACGAGCGGCTGATCGTAGACGTCGCGGGCGATGCGAAAGGCCGCGGATGGGCCCACGCCATCGACTTCGAGCCGATAGGCCCCGGCTCTCCGCAGGTTGGAGAAATCCGCGGTCCAGAGTTGCTCGTCGGTGTCCTCGTTGTGCACCGGACCGGTCGCCCGGCCGGTCCAGACAACCACGCCGTCGGTCGCGTTCACGACGGTGAACCTGTCGGCCGGTGCCGCGATGGTCGCCTGCTTGGTCGCTTCCGGCAGGTAGCCGAGGGAGTTGAGTCGGACAAGCCGTGTCTCGACGGCAGCACTGGCCGCCAGCGTGACGATGCTCGCCATCGTGATGAAGAGGGGTCGCCGTAGGGAGTGCAAAGCATGTCCAGAGCATCAATCCGGAGCGCCGGCGACAAGCCCTGGTGCAGGATCTGCGAGAGCCATCGGGGGAGGTCCCGGGTGCCTTGGCCCGCGTGCTCGCACCAGCATCCGGCCCGGCGCGGGCTGAGCACCGCGCCACCGCCGCCGTCTGGCCGCGTGCGACCCGGTCCGTCGACGGCTGCCCGGACACGCACTGGGTCGCCGGGCAGCCGCGGCTTACGGCGTCGTGCCCAGTTCCAGGGCAAAACGCGTCAACCAGGCCAGCACCATCGCGAGACCGAAGCTCCAGAGCGTGCCGATCAACACGTATTCGGCGAACGGTTGCTTTTTCGCCTCCTCGAAACGCAGGATCGATTTCGCACCGATCAGGAACCCGATGCCGGTGGGCTGCCCGGCCAGGATCAACACGAAAATAATGGCGCGCTCGAGCTGGCCGATGCGCCGGCCGCCGTCCTTGAGTCCTTCCAGCCGCATCTGCTGCAGGACCGCGTTTTCCGCGAACATTCGATCCGCCACTTCTCCGACGAAAAAACCCACGCCCTTTACGGTCACGCAAAAGCCGGCGAAACCAACGATCCACCGCCAGCCGAGCCCCGTGAACGAGGCGACCCAGCCTTGCGACAGGGCGCACGCCGCGAGCAAGAGGATGGATACGACATGGGCGACTTGATCCCATGCAAAGGTCGCCGCCGAGCGGGGACTGCGGGCTTTGACGGCGTCGATGATGCCGTGGACGACGGCGATAGTAAGGGGCAACTGCCAGGCGAGCCACTGTTGCAGGAGCAGATATACAAGCGCGCCGTGAATGACGCAGTGGAGCAGCAGCCATCCGAAGCGACGTTTGCCCGCTGCAATGGCGCCCGTCTGCAGGAGAAAGTCCCCGTAGATATGCGCCGCGAGCAGGACGATGACTAGGCTCTGCATGACGTTAGCAAGCTACACGGCTTGCAATAAGCATAAGCAAGCTCTAAGACTTGCAATCCTCCAAACCCCGCCCTTCGGCCGTCTCGTCCGGAATGCTCGATGTAAGTCACTCTCATTCGGAAACCTGTCTCTCGATTAACTCGCCAATTCCGGTCAGGACCGGCTCAAGATGGCTGGACCACGAAATACGCCGCAACGCGTCCTGCACCGCCTGCCGCGTCGGAGACTTTCCATCGCGGGTGCGGGCACTGGGCAGCTCGGCAATCGCGGCCTGGGTCAGCTTCCGCAGGGTTCCGTAAACGGCGACGGACTCCCGTTGCGACCACGCCGTGATCTGAACATCCAGCAGCGGCGCAACCAGGTCCCGCAGCGCCTCCGCCCATGCGGGCGTGGGCTCGGCCGCATAATTGAATCCGAACGTGCGGTCCCTCGCGAGCGCATCCAGGGCATCACCACTGGCGACAAACGCCGGCCCAGTGGATTCGGAGACCTTTTCCTCGTGCAACGTCGCCACGCCGCCGAGCCCGATGCCGATGCGGCTGTCGAGATCCGCGGCCTTTAACCCCGCGCGAAAAAAGACCGCCGCGCTCACCGCCCGACCGGGCGCCTGCAGGCACACCTGCCAGCTGTCACCCCGAAACACGTCGGGTCGGCCCACGAGCGCGCCGGCTTCCGTGGCCTCGAACTCATCCGCGAGCTGCCTGATCAATGCCATCGCCTCCTCCAGCCGGCTGGCCGAAAGTTCGCGGGAACCGATCAAGTCTCCAGTCAACACCGCGTAGGTCTTCATGACTCCGCTCCCTCCAACGGCGCCGACCTTTCGGACAGCCCGCCGCCGCGGGCGAAAGCCGCCGCATTGGGAAATGCACAAACACGGACCAGCGAACCACGCATCGCCGGCACGCTATCTTCGCGCCCGTCCGCGGCAATCCTGCTATGCGGCGACTTGCGGCCGCCTTGCAGCCCCGGCACCCTTGGTTTTCCCCCTCCAACCGTCGCCCGGCGCGTCACCTCGATGCGGGTCAGGCGCGTCTGGTCCCGCCTCGGAACGGGGGCTGATTTCAGGAGTGGGAGCTGTGCCTCACACAGCCAACTCCCGGAGGCGCCGCGATGCCTGGCGGCTGGCGATGATCTTCTGGCCGTCGCGCATGCGCACGACAAGCTGGGCGTTGCCGCAGGGCTCGAGCGCCTCGACGAAGTCGAGGTTCACCACGTGCGAACGATGGACGCGCACGAATTTCGTGGGATCGAGGCGGGCCTCCAACTTACCGAGGGGCAGGCTCACGAGATGCGTTTTCGTGCCGGTTTTCACGGCCACGTAGTCTCCGTCGGCTTCGAGCCGCACGATGTCGGTGAGGGCGACGGGAACAATCCGGCCACCGTCGCGGATCAACAAGCGATGCAGCGTCGGGGAGGTCAGCGCATCCCGCGTTTCCGTCCATTCAGGTCGTTCGGGCCTGCGGGTGAGCGCGTCCCGGGCGCGTCCGAGGGCCTGGGCGAAACGCTGCCGGCCGAACGGTTTCAGGAGATAGTCCGTCGCGGCGAGTTCGAAGGCTGCGATGGCATGTTCATCGTAGGCGGTGGTGAAGATGACAACGGGTTCGTGCAGCAATCGCCGGAGCACCTCCAGGCCGTTGAACTCCGGCAGGTTCACGTCCAGGAATACCAGATCGGGTTTCTCCCGGTTGATCAGGTCGACTGCGACCGGTCCGTCGCCGGCTTCGGCGATGAGCTCGAAATCATCGTGGCCGTGCAGGAGGTCCCGCAAGGTGGCGCGCGCGAGCGGTTCGTCTTCGACGATGACAACGCGATGTTTCATCCGACGGCGTCGAGCACGGGTTCGGTGACGACCGGCAGGGCGAGCGTGACGGCGAAGCCGCGGCCCGGCCTGGTGTCGACGGCGAGTGTGCCCGCTTCGCCATGACGAAGCTGCAGGCGTTGCCGGATCGCACCCAGGCCGGTGCCGTTGGTCCGGGCGACCGCAGTGGGGTCGGCCCCGGGCCCATCGTCGGCCACGACGATGCGCAGGCGGTCATCCTCGGTGGCAGCGGAAATCCGGATGACACCACCGGCGCGTTGGGAGGCGACCGCGTGGCGAATGGCGTTTTCCACGAGCGGCTGGACGGAAAAGACCGGGATGTAGCACTCGCGTGCGGCGGGAGAGATCTCGTGTTCGACCCGCAGGCGATCACCGAGTCGGATTTGTTCGAGGGCGAGGCAACCGTCGATGAACTGCATTTCCTCCGCGAGCGGAACCTCGTCCGTGCCGTCGCGCTTCCAATCGAGTACGCGCCGCAACAGCGTGCCGAACTGCACCAGCGCATCCTCCGCCCGGGCCGGATCCGTGCGCACGAGCGCCGTGATCGAGTGCAGCGTGTTGAAGAGGAAGTGCGGGTCGAGTTGACCGCGGAGCGCCTGCATTTCCGCGCGCACCCGCAGGGCGTCGGCGCGCGCCGCGGCCGTTTCGCGCTCATTCAGGCGATGATTGGTGCGAATGGCCGACGCGAAACCAGCAATCAAGCCGTAGACAAACACGCCCTGCGCGACTTCCCAGCTCCAGGTTTGGCCGCCGACCTGTTGGACGAGGGGCGCGCCACCTTCCAGCCAGAGAAAGCCATAGAACAGGCCATGCCATATCCAGGTATAGGCGACGGCCGCCGAGCTATGGATGCCGAGCCAGGGCCAGGAACGCCACGTGAAACGGCGATCCGCCAGCCATTGCGCCAGGAGGATGACCAGCGGGCCAAGCGCCATCGCGGGAAACAGATAAATCGTCGCGAAGGCAAAAGCGTAGAACGGGTTTGGCGCCACGCCGGCGTTGAAAATCAGCAGGGAGTATAACCCCACCAGGGGCAGCCATGCCGCGAGATACCGGATCCCCCGAAAACCGATGCCAAGTATGCGGGAGTTCCGGCCGGCCCGGGACGCAGTGGTTACCGGACCCGGGCGTACGGGAGTCGTGGCGATCGGCGGATGCATGGTTCAACTCGCGTTGGCGAGCGATGGCAGCAGGACGTCCTTCACCCAAGCGTATTCCGGCTCGAGGGCCCGGGTCTGCTTCCAGGCGGTGCGCCCGGCGTCGGCGTCACCGGATTTTTGTGGGGTCACGCCGAGCGACGGGAGGACTTCCGCGGGACCCCAATACGGACCAGGCACGGTCAAGTCGGGTTGGGCAAGCGCGTCAGCGGATTGTTGCAGCAACTTCAAACCCTCGGCGCGGTTTCCGCCCCATTGCGGCGGTGGGTTGAACGCCGAGATGCCACGAAAGATGGGCGAAGACGGCGGGATGCGCGCAGGCGTCTGCGCAAAGCCTCCGCCACCACCAGCGAGGGCATCGATCACGTCGACGAAACAGGTTCGCAGGCTCATGACTGCGACATACGCCACGCCCGGCGGGCCGCGAGGGAGGTTCGGTGAAACGCCCGATAAACCGGGCAAGCGGCGCCGGCCGCCCGCCGGCCGGGTTTTTCCGCTCCGCATTTGACGCCGCGACCGGGACACTGAAGCTGGCAACTGCCATGGACGATCAACGCCCCGTGGACGTGATTCGAGACTTGCTTGGCCGGCGCGATCGCCAGACCGCCGACCCCCGGGAAGATTTGTCATGGCGATAAGCCAGCGCAATACGCCCGTGCCGCGCGCCGTGGCCACGGGATCCAAGGGACCTCTCGAACGCGTGACGTTCAAGGCGCTGGGAACCGAGTGCGAAATCCAGTACGTGCCGCCGAGTGCGGCGGCGGGTCGGTCCTTTGCGGACGAAGCAATCGCGTGGGTGAATGCATTCGAGCAGAAGTACTCGCGGTTTCGGCCGGACAGCCTGATCTCGCGCATCAACGATGCGGCGGGCCGGGAGTGGGTTGCGATCGATGCCGATGCGGAGCAGATGTTCGCGCTCGCCGATCAGGTGTTCACGCTCACCCAGGGCACGCTTGATCCCACCATGCTGCCGTTGTTGCGCGTGTGGAATTGGAAGGCGAAGCCGCCGCGCATCCCCTCGCCGGATGAAGTGGCGGCGGCATTGCGGCTGGTCGGATGGCGGCGGGTGCAGCGGGAACCCGGGCGCATCCGGTTGCCGGACGCGGGCATGGGTTTTGATCTCGGCGGTTTTGGCAAGGAATACGCCGTCGATTGCGTGGCGACGCTCGCCCGCGTGCGCGGCGTGGCCAACGTCCTGGTGGATTTTGGACACGACGTTTCCGCAGCAGGGGGACCACCGGATGCGCCCTGCTGGTTGGTGGGAGTCGAAAATCCGCTGAAACTGGGCTCGTCACTGATGGCTCTCGCGATAAACGAGCGCGGCGTGGCGAGTTCCGGCAACGGCATCCGTTGTTTCACGGTCGATGGCCGGCACTACGGCCACATCATCGACCCCCGCACGGGAATCCCCGTGTGGAATGGCGTGCAGCAGGTGACGGTGGTGGCGAGTTCCTGCCTTGAGGCGGGCCTGCTTGCCACCACGGCGGTCGTGCTCGGGGCGGAGGAAGGCCTGCGCCTGGTCGAGGAATTTTTCGGCGCGGAGGCGCTCATCCTTGCTGATGGGCGCGAATGCCAAACCCGCGGTTTCTGTCAGTACGTGGTCTGAGACCGCTGCCCGTTGGGACCAGCGGTGGCGGGCCGCAGGGATCGGCGGATGGGGATGTGCCGGGCCCCGGGAGGGTTCGTCTCGATGCGGGAAACTCGCGCAGCCCATTCTCCCTGCGGCCATCCCCGGGCCGGCATGGAATATCTCGCGCAAAGCGCGCTCTGCCTAGGAAACAGCCATGAACGCGCAGCGGGGATTAATCGCGGACCATTCGATTCGGATCACCGAAGCTCCGGGTTTCACGATCCGTCGGGAAAACGGAAAAGAGCGTCGATCACGCTCCGCGAGCGCGGGCACGGGCCATCACCGAGCTTTCCAGTCCCTCTACTTGTCATGATCCATTTCTTACGTCTCAACTTCCATTCCGCACGTCTTGCGTGGCCGACCACGATCCTGGTGATGTTGCTGCAACGCACGCCGGTGCTGCGCATGCTCGTGAACGCAGAAGCCGGAACCGGCGGAGGCGCCGGTCAGATGTTGCGCGCATTGATTCCCACGGCCATCGCGCTCGGTGCCACGCACACGCTCACCGGTCAAACACACTGGACGTCCAATCCGACACCGCCGATCTCCGGCCAGGTCGGCACCGACTTGTCCGTCGTGTTCGCGTTGACGGGCGGTACCGCCACACCGGAGTCATATTCCATCGTCGGCACGCTGCCGCCTGGCATGACCGTACCCAAGGCCACCGGGACGGCCGGTGACCTGACGCTGAACAGCACGAGCGGCGGCAGCATCACGGGCACGCCGACCACGGCGGGTACCTTCAGCGTCAGCCTGACTGCATTTGATGCACCGAATCGTGGCAGCGGCCAGTTCGGCAGCAGCACGAAATTCACCATCGACTTCGACATTGCGGCGGCGACCACCGCCGCCCCCGCGTTCACCACGCAGCCGACCTCGCAGTCGGTGGATGCCGGCGGCAGCGTGACTTTCACCGTGGCGGTCAGCGGCTCGCCGGCGCCGACGCTGCAATGGCGCAAGGGATCCGTCGCTCTCGCCGGCAAGACCGGGACATCGCTCACCATCAATCCGGTGACGACGGCGGATGCCGGTAGTTATGATTGCGTCGCGACGAATGCGTCGGGCAACGCGACCAGCAATGCGGCGACGTTGACGGTGACGGGCCAGCCGACCATCGAGACCCAACCGATCGCGATCAAGTCCGTGCAAGGGGCCGGTGCCTTCTTCGCGGTGCAGGCGAGCGGAACGAACAATGCGTACCAATGGCGCAAGGGCGGCGTCGACCTCGACGGTGAAACGCATTCGTCATTGTTCATCGCCAGTGTCGATGCGGGCGATGCGGGCAGCTACTCCGTGCACGTGAGCAATCCCGCCGGCACGGTCGATAGCAACGCGGCGCCCCTCACGGTGGCGTCAACCGGTCATGCGCGGCTCGTCAACCTCTCGGCGCGTGCGATGATCGGGACCGGCGGCGACGTGTTGATCCCCGGTTTTGCCGATCGCCGGTGGCACCGGCAAGACCGTGCTCATTCGCACGATCGGTCCGAAGCTGGCCGACTTCAGCGTGCCGGGATTCCTCGCGAATCCGTCGATGCAGCTGTTCCGCGGCGACACGCCGAGTGACGCCAACGACGACTGGCAGCAGTTCAACGACCAATCCCTGCTCGAGGACACGCGGGTTGCCGTCGGCGCGTTTGCGCTCACGCCGTCATCCCAGCCGCTGAAGGACGCGTCGATGGTCGTGAACCTCGGCGCCGGCGCCTACACCGTGAAATCCTTCGGCGTCGGGGACACCACCGGGGTCGGATTGGTGGAGTTCTTCGACGCAGATTCGTCGAGTGCGACGGCGCGGTTTGTCAACATTTCGGCGCGCGCGCAGGTCGGCACCGGCAGCAATGTGCTCATCCCCGGCTTCTTCATCGAGGGCAACGCATCCCTGACGCTACTCATTCGCGCGGTCGGACCGACGCTGCAAGAGAGCTTCAGCGTGACGGGTGCCCTTGCCGATCCCGTGATGACATTGTTCCGGATCAGTAACAGTCCGAACCCCGGCGACCAGGAAATCATGACGGTCAATGACGACTGGCAGCAGACGCCCAATTCCGTTGCGATGGAAGCGGCCCGCTCGTCGACCGGTGCGTTCCCGCTGGTCGACGGCAGCGCGGACGGCGCGCTGCTGGTTTCGCTCAACCCCGGCGGCTACACCGTCAAGGTCGAGGGAAAGAACGGCACGACGGGTGTGGCGCTGATGGAAATCTATCTCGTCGGCCCGTGAAGCCCGTTTCTCCTTCCGCCCAATCAACCAGCTCGACCGGCCGCCGTATCGCGGTGCTGGCGACGCTTGCCGCCGGCCTCCACCTGGCGAGTCCGCGGGCCCTGCAAGCCGAGTCGTTCCTGGAGGCCAAGTACCAGGATTATCGCGAGACGGACGGCCGCATCCGCGTCGCCGCGAAGTACGGTCTCGCCCAAATCGATCTCAACGACGCCACCCGGCTCAGCGTGCGCGGGGTGGTCGATACGATCACCGGATCGTCACCGACCGGCGAGCCCGCGCCCGCGGGTTCCGATCAGGTGCCGCTCGGGTCGCTCGATGATGTACGCAACGCCGCCATCGTGTCGCTTGCGCACACGACGGGGGACTGGCAGCTCAGCGGCGAATTCGCGTGGAGCGATGAACACGACTATCTCTCGCGCGGTTATTCCGCGACCGTGGTGCGCGAGCTGAACAAGAAGAACACCGGGTTGCAGTTTGGCCTCTCCTTCATCGACGACTCGATCAAGCCCGCGTTCTTTAGTGTGGCACGGCCGAAGACGACGCGGGATTTTCTGATTGGCGTCAGCCAGTTGCTGGGACCGAACACGCGGATCACCGCCAACCTGTCCTATGGCACCACGAGCGGGTATCTCGACGACCCCTACAAGATCGTGCTCAAGACGACGGAAATCGCCCCCGGGCTCGACCTGGGGCTGACGTTCCCGGAACACCGCCCCTCGCACAAGGCAAGGGTGATCGGGTATTTCGAGATTGCTCACTACCTGGAAAACCTGCGGGCCGGCATCGAGTCCTCAGTGCGCCTCTTTCATGATGATGAGGGCATCAACGGCACCACGTTCGAGGCGGCCTGGCGCCAGCGACTTGGCGAGCACCTTGTGATCGGACCCCTGGCACGCTGGTACCGGCAGACGGCGGCCGACTACTACTACCCGAACCTCGACAACACGTCGATTGTGCCCGTGGTCGAGCCCGACGCGAACACGCCTTTCTATTCCTCCGACTACCGGCTCTCGGCGTTTGACGCGACGACGTTCGGCGCGAAGGCGGTTTACCATGTCAACGAACATTGGGCGATCGATGTCTCCTACGAGCGCTATACGATGCGCGGCCGCGACGACGTCACGTCGCGAAGCGCCTACGCCACCGCGAACATCCTGAACTTCGGCGGCCGGTTCACTTTTTGAGCAAGAACACAATTCATCTGATCATGAAATCGTGCACGCACTCTCTGGTTCTGCGCGGCGTCGCCGGGCTCGCGCTGGCGCTGGGCCTTGCGGGCGCCGCCTCGGCTGCCCCGGGCAAGGCTCCAGTCGTCGGCGAAAGGTTTCCCGCGCTGGCCACCTTCGGGCTCGAAGGAGAACTGCCGGATCTCGACGCGGCCAAGGTCGTCATTGTCGATTTCTGGGCCTCGTGGTGCGGACCGTGCAAGGCGTCGTTTCCCGCCTACGAGGAGTTGCGGCGGCAGTACGGAGACCGCGGCCTCGTCATCGTGGCCGTGAGCGTCGACCAGGATCGGAAGGCCATGGAAAAATTCGTCGCGCACCAGAATCCCGGTTTCACCGTCGTGCGCGATGCGAACCAGAAGCTCGTGCAGGCCATTGCGCCACCCGCGATGCCGACCTCGTTCGTGCTCGATGCGCAGGGCGTGGTGCGGGCCGTCCACCAGGGATTCCATGGGGAGAAGACGAAGCGTGAGTATGCCGAGGAGATCGATCACCTCTTGGAGGATGCCAAATGAGTGTGCTCCCGATCATCCCGCGCATCGTGCTCTCGGGCGCCCTGATGTTGATCGCGCTGGCGTATTCGGGTTGCGCCACCGTCGAGCCCTGGCAACGCGGCAACCTCGCCGACTACACGATGCGCGCCGATCGTGATCCGCTCACGAACGCGATGACGGAACACATCTACTTTTCGCGCGAGGCGTCCTCGGGCGGTCGCGGGGTCGGCGGCGGCGGTTGCGGGTGTAACTGATCGGATCGGCTGCGAACGCGAAGAGACCACCTTCGCGCTGATCGACGGCCGCCCGGTCGGTGCCGCTGATTCTGTTCAACCGGGGCGGCGATACCTCAATCGACGGCAAGAACGGCACATCCGGGGTGGCGCTGATGGAGATCGACGTGTTCGGTCCGCAGAGCCGACCGGAGCGAGCCGCGGTTCGTCTGTCACGAAGTAGTGGACACGCCTCCCTGGTCCCGTCGTCGCCGTGGTGAATCTCGTCGGATTCCTCCCAAACCGCCGGCCGCGCGCCGGCGGTTTCGCCGCATTTTCGGAAACATGAACGGAGATTAATCGCACGTTCATCAACTGTTTGGAGATAGTATGCTAGGCTCTCGTAACAATCGCTTGAAAGCCGCACCCGGGAGTCACTGTCACCTCAACGCATCGCACGGAACGTCCGTCTCCGTGTCAGGTCGGACGCGTCGCTGAAGCACTCATTCGCGTGCGGTCTTTCGCATCCCACCCATCCATGTCCCGTTTCGCCCACTCAACCATCCCGGCCGGCCGCCGTACCGCGGCGCTGGCGACGTTAGCCGCCGGACTCTACCTCGCGAGTCCCCGGTCCGTGCCGGCCGAGTCGTTCCTGGAGGCCAAGTATGAGGATTACCAGGAAACGGATGGCCGCATCCATGTCGCCGCGAAGTACGGCCTCGCCCAGATTGATCTCAACGATGCCACGCAACTGAGCGTGCGCGGGGTGATCGATACCATCACCGGTTCTTCGCCCACCGGCGAACCCGCGCCCGCCGGTTCCGACCAGGTGCCGATGGCGTCGCTCGAGGATGTGCGCCATGCCGCCATCGTGTCGCTCGCGCACGCGACGAGCGACTGGCGGCTCAGCGGCGAATTCGCGTGGAGCAAGGAGCATGACTACCTCTCGCTCGGCTATTCCGCCACGGTGGTGCGCGAATTGAACAAGAAGAACACCGAAGTGCAGTTCGGCGTCTCCTTCGTGGACGACTCGGTCGAACCGGTCTTTTTCGACCAGGCGCGCCCGAAGACGTCGCGGGATTTTCTGATCGGCGTCAGCCAGTTGCTGGGCCCGAACACGCGGATCACTGCCAATCTTTCCTACGGCACCTCGAGCGGGTACTTGCCGATCCCTACAAGATCGTGCTCAAGACCACGGAGCTCGCACCTGGCCTGGACCTTGCGCTCACGTTTCCGGAGCACCGCCCCGCGCACAAGACCAAGGTGATCGGGTATTTTGAAATCGCCCATTACCTGGAGAACGTACGGGCCGGCATTGAGTCGTCGCTGCGCCTCTTCCACGATGACCAGGGCATCAACAGCACCACGCTCGAGGCCGCGTGGCGTCAACGCGTCGGCGAGCATCTGGTGATCGGGCCGCTGGTGCGCTGGTATCGGCAGACGGCGGCCGACTACTACCATCCGAATCTGGACAACACGTCGATCGTGCCGGAGATCGAGCCGGACGCGACCACGCCGTTCTATTCATCCGATTATCGGCTTTCCGCGTTCGATGCCACGACGCTGGGTGCGAAGGCGGTGTACACGATCAATGAACACTGGGGCTTCGATGTGGCCTATGAGCGCTATACCATGCGCGGCCGCGACGGCGTCACGTCCAGGAGTGCCTACGCCACCGCCAACATCCTGACCTTCGGCGGCCACTTCACTTTCTAGAACAAACCACGACCCACTTGACCATGAAATCGTTCACGCACTCAATTCTTCCCCGCGCGGTCGCCAGTCTCGCGCTGGCGTTTGGCCTCGCCGGCGGCGTCCGGGCCGAATCGGGCAAACCACCGTCCCTCGGCGAGAGGTTTCCGTCCCTGGCTACCTTCGGTCTCGAGGGTCGGTTGCCGGATCTTGGCCAGGCCAAGGTCGTCATCGTCGACTTCTGGGCCTCCTGGTGCGGCCCATGCAAG
The DNA here is from genome assembly GCA_963797435.1 of uncultured Verrucomicrobiae bacterium. Lineage (GTDB taxonomy): Bacteria > Verrucomicrobiota > Verrucomicrobiia > Opitutales > Opitutaceae > CAWCPJ01. The sequence continues at coordinate 82,051 of CAWCPJ010000004.1, forward strand.
GCATCTTTTCCGATATATGAGGAGTTGCGGCGCCAATACGGCGATCGTGGTCTCGTCATCGTGGCGGTGAGCGTCGACCAGGATCGGAAGGCGATGGAGAAATTCGTCGCGCACCAGAATCCGGGTTTCGCCATCGTCCGGGATGCTGACCAGAAACTCGTGCAGGCGGTGGCACCACCCACCATGCCGACGTCGTTCGTGCTCGATGCGCAGGGCGTCGTGCGGGCGGTCCATCACGGTTTTCATGGGGAGAAGACGCAGCGCGAATACGTCGAGGAGATCAACCGTCTGCTGGGGGCTGCCCAATGAACGCGCGCGCTGAAATCGGGCGACTCGTGCTCGCGGTGATGTTGGCCGGCGTCGCGTTGGCTTATGCGGGATGCGCGACGGTCGAACCCTGGCAGCGGGGCAACCTGGCCGACTACACGATGCGTGCGGATCGCGATCCGCTGACCGGCGCGATGACGGAACATATCTATTTTTCGCGCGAGGCATCGACGGGCGGACGAGGGGTCGGCGGCGGCGGTTGCGGCTGTAACTGACCGAGTTGGTGGCGAGCAATCGGGAAAAAAGGGGGAGACATGACAGATAAGGTGATCTTTTGTTTACATCGGGCGCGGCTTTTCTGGCCGACCACGGTGTTGGTGATGATGCTGCAGCGCACACCCGTGCTGCGCATGCTGGTGGCGACGGAAGGAGGGAGTGGTCCGCGCCTGGGGCAGATGTTGCGCGCGGCTTTTCCGGCGGTGGCCGGCGTGCTCGCGGTCAACACGCTCACGGGGGCGACGCGTTTCACGGCCAATCCCGCGAGCCCGGCATCCGCCACGGTCGGCGCGAGTTTCAGCGCCGTCTACGCCGTCACGGGCGCGCCCTCCACGCCGCGCAGCTACACGTTCAGCGGGCTGCCGCCCGGCCTCTCCGTGACCGGCGGTTCCCTGAACGGGGCCACTTGGACCGTAAACGGCTCGAACGCTTCCGTCGGAGGCACGCCCACCACCGCGGGCAATTACCCGGTCAGCATACGTGCCTGGGCGAACCAGAATGGAACGGGCGATCATAGTCCGATCTACAGCTACGTCATCGATGTGACCGGTGGTTCGAGCAACTCCCCGCCGACCTTCACGACCAATCCCAATTCGCGGACGGTGAATGCAGGTTCGAGCGTATCATTCACGGTGGCGGTGAGCGGTTCGCCCACACCCACGCTGCAATGGATCAAGGGAGGTGTGAACATCGCGGGCCAGACCGGTACCACGCTCAGCCTTTCGAATGTAACCGCGGCCGATGCCGGAAACTATGCCTGCACCGCCACCAACGTGGCGGGAACGGTGACGAGCTCCCTCGCGACACTGACGGTAAACGCGGCGACTGCCGCGCCGGCGTTCACCACCCAGCCCGCATCGCAAACGGTGACCGCAGGCGGCTCTGCATCGTTTACCGTGGCGGTAAGCGGCTCGCCGGCACCGACACTGCAATGGCGCAAGGGAACCACGAACCTGGCGGGGCAGACCGGTGCCACGCTCTCGCTCGCCGGTGTGAGCGCGTCGGATGCCGGCAACTACACGTGCGTGGCGAGCAACTCCGCAGGATCGGCGACCAGTGCAATTGCGACCCTCACCGTCACTGCCGCGGCCACCGCCCCGGTCTTCACGACGTCGCCGACATCCCAGTCGGTGGCGGCGGGGACGTCGGCAAGCTTCACGGTCGCCGTGAGCGGCTCGCCGGCACCGACACTGCAATGGCGCAAGGGAACCACGAACCTCGCGGGCGAGACCGGGACCACGTTGACGCTGGCGAGCGTCGGCGCGGCCGACGCGGCCAGCTATGACTGTGTGGCGACGAATTCCGCCGGTTCCACGACGAGTGCAGTGGCGGTGCTGAGCGTAGTCGCCTCCGCCGCACCGACAATCACGATGCAACCGGTGGCCATGACGTCGCCGACCGGGGGCGGGGCGTATTTTGCGATTCAGGCGACGGGCAGCGGCATTACCTACCAATGGTTCAAGAACGGCATCGCCATTGCCGGGGCGACGCAATCGTCGCTCTACCTTTCCGGGGTGCAATCGGGAGACGCCGGGTCCTACACCGCCGTGGTCACGGACTCTTCCGGGGGCCAGGTTTCCAGTGATGCCGCCAGTCTGATCGTGACCAGCACCGGTTCAGCGCGCCTCGTCAACATGTCCGCGCGCGCCGGCGTCGGTACGGGCGCCGATGTGCTGATTCCCGGATTCGTCATTGAGGGAAATGTATCCCTGACGCTCCTGGTGCGCGGTATTGGTCCACATCTTTCGAACTACGGCGTGGCGGCCGTCCTCCAGGATCCCGTGATGTCGTTGCATCGTGGTGACGCGCTGGTCGCCACCAACGACAACTGGGAGGAGAGTCCGAATCTCGACGCGCTCAAGCTCGCCACCACCGCGACGGGGGCGTTTCCGCTCGCGGCGGGCAGCAAGGACTGCGCGATGCTCGTCACGCTCAACCCGGGGCTTTACACCGTGACGGTGTCGGGCAAGGACGGCCTGACCGGCGTCGCCCTTGTCGAACTTTACGTCGTCGGACAGTGAACTCCGCCCGCGGCCTCATCTGACCTCGAGCCAGTAGATTGCCGTCGCCGGTTCCCACACGGTATCGCCCGCGACCTGCAGGACGCGCAGGCGATACCGCCCGGTGGGAAGGTCGGTGGTGTCGAGGAGGGCCGTGATGCCGGAGGCGTCGAGTTGTGGTTGCTGGAACGTCGCCGCGACGTCCGGGCGTGAAAACCGCGACATGGGCGCGAACCAGTGGCGATTGGCCGCATCCGCAAGTTCGAGAAAAACCTGCGGGGGCGGCGCGGTTCCGTCATCGGCGTAGGCCCATCCGCGCACCTCTGTCCGGCTGCCATGGGCGGCGACGAACGTGCCGCGGTCGGGAGCCGGTGTGTCCGGCGCCCGACCGGCAACCGCATCGATGATGAGGTGGTCGGTCGGACGGGTTGCATGTGCCGCCGTCACGGCGGGTGGGGAGCCTTCGCGCAGCGTCCCGACGAGCCGGAACAGGTGGACCGGCGCCAGGCCGGGACAGTCGACCTCCCGAAATCGCGGATCGTGCGTGAGCAGTTGGAATACGCGCGGCTGCAGTTGATTCTCCATGCCGATCGGGCGCGGGACCGCCGTGGGGGGCAGCGTGATGATGCCGGCATTGTCTCCGGAGAGGAGCCGGCCGAGCGCGTTGTCGTAATCGGCGAACAGCGGCGAGAAACCCGCGCGAAAGGCGACGGCTCGTTTTCCCTCCAGCCGTTGCAGGGCGGTATGCAACTCGAGCGCGTTGCAGTTGAAATTGATGACGTCGACCGCCACCAGATAGGTCCGGTCCGCGCCGTCGTTCGCCCGCAAGGCCGCAATCGTGTGCGCGAGAAGGCGCCGTCCCGTGTCGTCGGGTTGCGGTGGTTGCACCTGCGCCGCGTGACGAAACGGGGTCGAGGCCACGATCCCGTTGAGTTGGAGCGCGACCGTGGAGTACTGGAGGAAGCCGGTCGCGACCGCAATCCATGCGAGCGCCGGCGGGCGCAATCGATATACCAGCTGCGCGCCAATCAGGGCGAGACACGGCAGCAGCGGTTCAAGGTAGCGAACATCTTGATTGGTCTGGCGCGCCATGACGGCGAGGGCCACGGCCACCTGCGCGATGGCGAGCAACCACCATGATGGTCGTGACGCGGTTTCCGGCGCATTGGACGGGCGGCGCCGGCGGCCCAGGATGGCGGACGCGAGCAAGAGGACCGCGAGCGCGCCGAGCAGGTAGCGGTTCACCAGCTCGCGTTCCATGGCATGGAGCCAGTAGACCAGCTTCGCCACGAATCCGGCGTTCTGGCCGTAGTAGGATGCGATTGCCCCACTGGAGGTGGAGCGGACGAACTCGACCAGCGGATGAAAGCCGAGCACCAGCCACGTGAGGGACAGCGCGGCGGTCGTGGTCGCGATGATTGCGAGGCCGGTTGGAGGCCGACGGCGAGCGGGTTCGGTCTGCGGTGCGGCGCTGCCGGCGTTCCGAAAGCTGTCCAGCACGAGCCAGCCCAGCGGCACGACGATATAGAGGGGCGTCGAAACCTTCGTGATGGAGCCCAGCGTCGCGGCAAGGAAGGCGTGCAGGAACCGGCGCGTGAGCTCGCGTGATGGAATCGCAACTACCGCCCACCACAGGTAGGCCACGGAAAGGGTCTGGAGCGTTTCCGTGTAGTAACGGACACTCAGGCCCATGCTCAGGGGCGCGGCGACAAAGATGCACGCGGCGAAACATCCGGCTGCGAGATGGCCGCTGGTCATGTGCATGGCGGTGCGCCACACGAGCAGCGCCGCGACCACCTGCGCCAACGTCTGGAACACCAGCAATCCCGTCAGCGCATCATCGAAAACCAACTGTCCGAGGCCGACAAAAGGGTGGCTCGCCCAGGGCAGGCCCGGTGCCTTGCCGACCATGCCGGTGAGCAGCTCGCGCCACCAGGTGCCGGAGAACGGGTTGAAGTCCGTCCAGAGATTGACCGCGTAGTTTCCCATGTGGGCGGTGTCCCATGGCCAGACGCCGTGATCGCGCGCGATCCAGCAGGCGGCGGGCACGACGGCGAGCGCCACGACAATCGCGGGAAAGAGCGCGCGCTCGGGTGCGCGCGGAGCGAGATCCGCCATAAATGGCTCAGGCTCGCAAACTGCCCGTGGGGGATCAAGCCCGCGCGGGATGCTCCGACGCCGCAATCAGGTTTCACGGGCGGATCGCCGGTCGCGCTGTTGGTCCGGCACGCCCGCCCAACGCCGCACTCCCGGGTGCAATCCCCTGTGCCTCCTCGCAACCCTCCCGGGCTGGTCGGCTTTCTTTTTGTTGGTTTTGCGCTGCGGGCCCGCGTTTGTTTGGTCGTATGCGCAATCGAGGCCTCCGTGCATGACCGATACCGCGCCTGAAATCCACCTGCCGCCGCCCGCGTCCGGCCCCGTGGATATTCTCATCATCGCCGGCGAACACAGCGGCGACGAACAGGCGGCGCGCATGGTGGGGGCCCTGTTGCGCCGCCGGCCGCACCTGCGGGTGGCGGCGATCGGCGGGCCGCGTCTGGCGGCAATGGGAGCGCAGTTGTTGTATGACCTGACCGCGACCTCGGTTGTCGGCCTCGTGGAAGTGTTGCGGCACTTCGGTTTCTTCCGCCGGGTTTTTCGAGAGACCCTGCGCTGGATCCACGAACACCAGCCGTCCGTCGTCTGCTTCGTCGACTATCCCGGCTTCAACCTCCGGCTCGCGCGGGCCCTGCAGGCGGCTCGCATCTCGCATCAGGCAGGAGGGCCGGTGCGCCTGGTCTACTACATCAGTCCGCAGGTCTGGGCTTGGAAACCGCAACGCCGGCATACGATGGGCCGGGTGCTGGACGCGCTCGCGGTGATCTTCCCGTTCGAGGTGCAAACCTATGCGGACACGCCGCTGTCCGTGCAGTTTGTCGGGCATCCGTTCGTCGCGCCCGACTATGCGCCGTCACTGGTGCACCTTTCGACGGCACCGGTGCTTTTGCTTCCCGGCAGCCGCACGGCGGCGGTGGGTCGGATCGCACCCTTGTTGCTCGACGGTTTTGCCGCCTATCAGCGGCGAACTCCCGAGGCTCGCGCGCAAATCCTGTATCCGAGCCGTCAGGTTCGCGAACAACTCGAGGCCGAGGTGCGGCGTCGCCCGGCGCTGACGGGACGCGTGGCGTTGCAGTCCAGTGACATGCCGGCTGCGGCTTCGTCGGTGCTGACCAGTTCGGGCACAATGTCGCTGGTTTGCGCCCTGGCGGCGATCCCGGGAGCGATCGCCTACCGGTTGAATCCCGTCACCTATTTCCTCGGGCGTCACCTCGTGAAGGTGCCCTATATCGGCATCGCCAATCTCTTGCTGCCCCAGCCGATTTATCCCGAGTTCCTGCAAGGGGCGGCGGCGCCTCCGGTCCTGGCCGCCGAACTGGCGGATTGCGCGGAGAATCCATCGCGCCTGCAACTCACGCGTCAGCGGGCGGAACAGCTGCGGCAGGTGCTCGCACGCCCCGTGCAGGGCGACGCCGCCGACTGGCTCACCGAGCAGGTGGCGATCGCGCAGCGTGGATAGAGACAATGCTTTTGAGGTAACCCGCAACCGCGCCCGCCGTGCTGGCGCACGGTCTTCGTCCTCGGCGGTGGCACGAGGTCTATGTCGCAGGTTCCTGGGCGGCGAAACCGTCCGCCTGCACGATCGCCGGGGTGGCGGCGGAGAGACGAGGCACCACACCTTCCCAGATGCGCAGGGCCCGTTCCCGGGCGAGGTGGCGGGCGCGGCTGACCGTCGCGCGACGGGCGGCGAGATTTTCGTCGGCTATGCGCACGAGGTCATCGAGGTCGTAAAGGAAAACCGAGTCGAGTTTCGCCGTGGCCGGGTCGAAATTGCGCGGCATCGCGAGATCGATCAGGAACAGCGGGCGCAGGCGGCGGCCTCGCTGCGCGGCGTGGACGAGATCCGCCGACACGACGGGTTGTGGGGAACTCGTGCAGCCAATCACGATGTCGTGATCCGGCATGAGCGCACCGACCTGGTCGAACGTGCCGGAGCGGGCGCCGACCATGGCCGCAAGTGTCTGCGCGCGCCCGGAAGACCGGCTCAACACCGTGATCGCGGCTGCGCCGCGGCTGTGCAGCGCCTTCATCGTCTTCTCGCCGACCTCCCCCGTGCCGATCACGAGCACACGGCTGCGTCCGAGGTCGCCAAAGATCTTGCCGGCGAGATCCACCGCAACGGTCGCGATGCTAACCTGACCTTCGCCGATCGGTGTCGACGTGCGGATGTGTTTTGCGGCCTGGAATACCTTCTGGAATACGCGGTTGATGATCGGTCCGGTCGTGGCCTGGGCGGTGGCGGTGGCATAGGCGGTCTTGACCTGGCCGAGGATCTCCACCTCGCCCACGATCTGTGAGTCCACGCCGCACGCGACCTCGATGAGATGCTGCACAGCCAGCTCGTTGTGGGCGACGAAACGTCGCGTGAGAAAGTCGTCGCGGGGGAATTCCTGGAAGCGGCAGACAAACTCGTCGATGGGGCTTTCCGGAGCCTGCGAGGCCAGCAGGCCGTAAATCTCGAGGCGATTGCAGGTGTTGAGCAGCACGGCTTCGCGCAATCCGGGCACCTGGCGCAGGCCCGCATAAAACTCACCGAGGCGGGGCGGGGGCACGGCGAGTTTTTCCCGGACTTCCAACGCCGCGGTATGGTGCGACGTACCGAGCAGGATGAAGCGACTTCCGCTGCTCATGGTATCAGGCTCACCGCGGCCGCTGGCGCGGCCGGCCGCCGCGATCCCGAATTGATCGGAGGCAGCGAGAGCAGGGCGAGGCCGAACAGTGCCAGGCACGTCCAGGCGAGGGCGTTCGCGACCAACAGGCGGCGCAACCGCAGGATCATCACGCTGACATAGGCGACCCAGACACCGAGCGCGATCAGCAGCTTGGTGGCGCCGATCGAATCTGGATCGCGATGATAATAGATCGCGCCGACCAGGATTGAGAACGAAAGCACGGCGAGCCCGGTAAGCAGCAGACGGAAGTTGATCGACTCGAGATCGACGATCGGCGGCAGGAGGGAGAACACGCCGCGCAGATGTTTGCGTTTCAGACTGAAGGTCTGGAGGAGAAACATCAGCGAGGTCAGCGCGAGCGTGCCAAAGGCGCCGTAGGCGAACAGCGCAAGGGAGGCGTGCACCTCGATCCAGGGATTGCCGCCGAACACCGCCTGATGGACGACCGGGTCCCAGTGCTTGACGAGCAGCGACGTGACGCTGAGGACCGCGGCGAGTCCGGAAGTGAAATAGCCGAGCACGCTGACGCGGAAGGCCGTGCCGACGATCACGTAGAGAATCGTGAACGACCAGATCACGAATTGCACAATCTCGAATGTGTTGTGCAGCGGGCAGCCGGGCGGACTGGAATTAAAACCGCGCTGGTGCAATCCGACGGTCTGGATCGCAAGACCAAGCCCGATCAGGACGGACAACAGCGCGCGCGGCCGTCGGCGGTGCGCCATCAGCGCATACGAGGACGAGAGAAAGGCCACCGCATAGAGCACGGCAGAAATCCACAACCAGGAGCGATCAGCCATAAGCTGCGGCATTTGCGGAGAGACGACTCAGCGAGTGTGTGCGGCGCCGACCCGGGCGCAAGTGTGCTTCCGGAACCCGGTGGTTGACAGCTTCCTATTGCGCGACGGCGAGGTCGCGAAACGCCTCGGAAACCGGCGCGGATCCTCCGGCAAGAAGATCGTAGCCCTGGGCTCCCGAGATCTCGACCTCGGCAAACTCGCCCACCGGCAGGCTCGCCGGCACGAAAACGCGACCGTCGATGTCCGGGGCGTCGGCCTCGCCCCGCGCGACGCCCGGAGCCTCGACGAGCACCCGCATTGTTCGACCGCGCATCGCGGCGCTGACGCCGGCGGCGATGTCGCGCTGCAGGCTCATCGCCTCGTGCCAGCGCTGCTTCTTGAGCCGGGCGGGAATCTGTTGATCATGTTTGGCCGCCCGCGTGCCTTCCTCCTGTGAATACTCGAAAACACCGAGGCGCTCGAAACGCGTCTCGCGGATGAATTCGAGCAGCTCGCGTTGGTCGGCGGCGGTTTCGCCGGGAAAACCGACGATGAAGGTCGTGCGCAGGGCGATTCCCGGAATGCCGGCGCGGATGTCGCGGATCAGGTCGCGGATGTACTGCGACGAGGTTTCGCGCCGCATCGCCGTGAGCATCGGATCCGAGATGTGCTGGAGCGGCATGTCGACGTAGCGCGCGACCTTGTGCGAGTTCGCGATGGCCTGGATCAGTTCCGGGCTCCAATGGGCCGGGTGGGTATAGAGAATGCGGATCCAGAAATCGCCCTCGATGGCGTCGAGTTCGCGCAGGAGCGTGACGAGCGAATCACCCGCGGGCCGAATCGACCGGCGAGCGCGGGGTGGGGCGTTCATCCCAACGATCCATGCCGAAGTAGGTCGTGTCCTGGGAAATCAGGTTGAGCTCGCGCACGCCCTCGGCGACGAGCTGCCGCGCCTCGCGCACGACCGACCCGACCGTGCGGCTGCGATGGCGCCCGCGAATCTGCGGGATGATGCAGAAGGTGCAGGGATGATTGCAGCCCTCGGCGATCTTGACGTAAGCGAGATGGCGTGGCGTCAGCCGGAAGCGCGGCGTGTCGTAGTCGGGAATATAGGTCGACCGATCATTCACCAGCAACGGGGCGGGTTCGTGCCGGCGCCGGTCGTGTTCGAACAAGCCGTTGATCACCTCGGGGACCGTGGTGATCTGATCCAGCCCGATGAAGGCGTCCACCTCCGGCAGCGCCCCGGGCAGTTCCTTCGCAAAACGCTGCGCCATGCAGCCGGCGACGATCAGCTTCTGCTCGCGCCGCCGCTTGCGCAGGCCGCGCTCCTCGTGGGTCTCGAGGATCGTCTGAATGCTCTCCTCCTTGGCGGAGTTGAGGAACGAGCACGTGTTGACGATCACGACGTCGGCCCCGGCGGCATCCGGCGTCATTGCCATGCCGGCCTTTTGCAGGTGGCCGGCCATGATCTCGCTATCGACGAGATTCTTGGCGCAACCCAGCGAAATGAGACCAACCTTGATCATGGAAGCAGGGGTCGAAAGTCAGAGGTCGGAGGTCAGACGTCAGAGGTCGGAGCTCGGAGGTCGGACGTCAGAGATCAGAGCTCGCAGATCAGGCGTCAGGGCGGAGATCAAGCTGACCTGCGCGTATCTGTTGCCGACTGCTGATCTCTGACTTTCGACGTCTGACCTCTGAACCTTGGGGTCCGTCTTCCGCCCTTACTTCTTTGCCGCGGCGGTGGTGGCCTTTTTGCGCTTGAGATAGCGTTTGCGGCGGGCGCGCTTCGTGGCGGTGCGGTGCGGTTGGCTCATGGTGATGCTGGATTGGGACAGGTAAAAAGGCGCGAGAGTGTCGCGAACGCCGGGATTCCGTCAAGCGAAGGTTGGGAACTGCAGAAGGCCGCGACCCGGCGTCGAGCGGCTGAAGGCTCAACGCATCTTTCGCGGAAATCGACCGGCGCCGGCTTGGGGGCACGTCAGCCCTGGTTGAGCAATCCCAGATGCCTGGTGTAGGCTTCGTCCAGCAACTGGTGAAACTGCCGGGCATCCTCCGCGACATAAGCCCTGATCGCCTCGCGCAGGGTCCGACCCCGATAACTCGTGTCCGTCGTCAGCACGGACATCGTCGTCGCCAGGACCATCTGCCGGCCGGCGGGGGTGCCGAGAAAGGCGTTTTCGAGCGAGATTTCCCCAGCGGTCTTGAACAATGGTTCGAGGTCCGCGGGCGAGGTCGATACGCCGGCCAGATCGTGATCCTCGTCAAACCGGGCGCGGGCAAACCTCATGACCTCGCGGAAGAGTTCCGGTGAGGCCTGGCAAACGACGCGGAGCGCTTCAAGATACGTGAGTCCGCTGGTGCGCACGTGCATGTGGTCGCCGCACAATCGACCGATCACCGGGAGTATCGAATCGTGCCCGGCACCTGCGTGGACGCTGATCTGGTACGGGCCGCACGTCGTGGCGATCGCGGCATGCCATGCAAGTTCCTCCTCGAAGACCGACGGCGACAGGCGCGCATCAATGCCCGGCTCGAGCGGGAACGCGAATCGCGGCGCCAGCGCCACCACCTTCGCGCCACGCCGCCGAAACTCGAGCGCGACGAAGAGGTGTTCCAGCGGCGTGGTCGGCGTGCCGGCACTCGTGAGCGACACCTCGACTTCCCATTCGTCGGCGTAGGCCTTTTGGGCGAGATGACGGGCGAGCCGTTGTGCCTGCTGGACCGCCCCGGCAAATTTGACCGCCGCGCGATGAATATCTTCACGGGTGAAGTGCAGCACCCGCCCCGGCTCGACTTCGAAGCGGCCATCGTTGAACGGCTCGAACCAGTCGGCCGGCAGCGCGCCTGCATTGACAGTTTCGGCGACGGCCTTGTCGAGCGTTGGCCCCGCAAGATGGTCGGCCCGCGGTTCCACAAATGCCGAGGGATCGATGGTGAACCGCGTGTACCCAGCGGCCAGGGCGCGGTCGACGTCGGCCTCGGTCTTCACCCCGCTGAGATCGGCTCCCCAGGCCCCGCGGAAACCGAGGTTGGACAGTGTGGCGTGAGTCGAGGCGACCACGTCCGCCGCGGGTCGGCGCATGCGTTCAAGGTCGCGGATCGAAGCTTGCGCAAAGAACGGCACGAAACCGAAACGTCGCGCGGCCAGCAGGTGACCGGGCGTGCCGAGACCCAGCCGATCGCCAAACCCGAACGACTTGCGCAAGCCCGATGGCTGTGCCCGTGGGGTAGGAGAGGCGGGACGCACGAGCCGAGACTGGAAATCGCCCGGGCCTGACGTGCAAGCCAATCGCACCCGGCGGGCAAGCCACGGTGCCATCGGAACGATTCCGGCGGACCTTTCTGCGGAGCGCTTGGCTGAGGGGACGAAGTTGATGCGGCAAAGAGGCGTAAAGGAACATGTGGCGGCCGCCACATGGCTTGTCGTCTCGGGGCGAAAAAGGTCGACACTTCCAACACGTGTTTGTTTTGTCCGCGGGCGTGGCGTCTGGCGACCCGAACGGCCCGATTGATTCGACCACCGCGTTGGCGCGGCATCTCGGACTTTCGCGGTGGACGATTTCGCGGGTGTTGAACGGGCATGCGGAGGTGAAGCCGGAGACGTGTCGACGCGTGCGGGAGGCGATGGAGCGACTTGGATTCGTGCCCAGTCCGCTGGGACGCGCCTTGCGGGGCGGACGGACGGGCATTGTCGGGATTTGTTTCCAGGCGCTCGGTTCGCCGATTGTCGCGCGCAAGATCGCGACGTTGCAGCGGGTCCTGCGGGGCGTTGGTTTCCGGGCGCTATGCGAGCTTACGGACGGACATCCGGACCTCGAACTCGAGGTCATCCGGCATTTTGTCGCGATGAAGGTGGACGGTCTCGTGTTGGTCGGCGGCATCACCGACAGCAACACCGGCGCGATCCTCGAACTGCTGCGTGTCCAGCACATGCCCGTCGTGGTGGTCGATCCGCTGCGGCGTTTTCCGCTGCCGACCGTGGAACTTGATCGCGAGGAGGCGATGCGGCTCGCGTTGCGTCATCTCCTGGAGTTCGGGCACCGCCGCTTCGGTGTGCTGGGGATCGACGAATCCGTTCGCTACGGGGTGAATCGCTGGCAGGGCATCCGGCGGTTTGCGCGTGAACACGACCTGGCGGTCGAGGAGCACTTTGTCCGGTTCGTCGAAGCGGAGCCACCCGACCTGGATTTTGCGTATGGTCGGCGGCTGGCGGATCGCTTTCTCGCGTTGCCCGAGAGCGCCCGGCCGACGGCGCTGGTGGCGCTCAACGACCAGGTCGCGATCGGGGCGATGGCCCGCCTCCAACAGAATGGCGTGGACCTGCCGCGCGACGTTTCATTGCTCGGGTTTGATAATCTCGATGTATCCGCGCACGTCACGCCGCTCCTGACCACGGTCGATCAACATGTGGAACACATGATGGAGACTGCGGTCGATCGGCTCACGACCGAGACCGGTTGCGCCGCGGGATCCGACGAAGCCCCGCGCGTGATCATGCCGCTGCTGGTCGCACGCGAGTCCACCGGTCCCGCGCGTGTCTCGCGCAGTCAACGGTGACCGCGTCGCCGGCTCGATGCGCTCCACCCACCTTTGTCACCCTCATCGCTTCCCATGATCCGTGTTCTTATCACCACGACCTCGTTTCAGGACACCCCGGGCGAACACCAGACGTTGTTGCACGACGCCGGGTTCGAACTCATCCGCGAGCGCGGGCCGCTCAGCGAGGCGCGCATGCTGGAGCTGGTCGGCGAACTCGACGCCCTGCTTTGCGGCGACGACGCGATCACGCGCCCTGTATTGGAAAAGGCCCGACCACGCTTGCGCGTGATCAGCAAGTACGGCATCGGCGTCGACAAGATCGACGTGAAAGCGTGCACGGAATACGGGATCCCCGTCCTCTTCACGCCCGGCGTCAATCACACGACCGTCGCGGAGCACACGTTTCTCCTTCTGCTCGCGTTGGAAAAGAACTTTCTCTACGCGGTGGACGGCACACGTCAGGGACAGTGGAAACGCAAGACCGGCCATGAGATCTACGGCAAGACGATGGGGATTTTCGGGGTGGGACGCATCGGCAAGGAAGTGGCCATCCGCGCCCGCGCGTTCGGGATGGAGCCGGTTGGTTTCGACGTCTACTGGGACGAGGCGTTCGCCCGGCAACACGGGGTGCGGCGCGTCGCGACCCGCGAGGAACTATTTGCGACCTCCGACTATCTTTCGATCCACGCCAATCTCACGCCGGAGACACGCAATCTCGTCAACGCGGCGTCGATCGCGCAGATGAAGCAGGGGGTGCTGATCGTGAACTGCGCCCGGGGCGAGCTGGTGAACACCGCTGACATGGCGGCCGCGCTGCAAAGCGGACAGGTCGGCGGCTATGGCACCGACGTGCTCGACCAGGAGCCGCCGCCGGCGGATCATCCGCTGCTGCGCGCGCCGAACTGCATCGTGACACCGCACGTGGCCTCGCGCACCTACGAGAGCGTGGGCCGGCAGGCGCTCACGTCGGTGAAGAACCTCCTGCTGGCCTTGCACGGCGAAACCCCGCTCGCGCAGGTGAACAAGGAAGTGCCCGTGCAGAAAGTCGTCTGAACGGGGATGGACGCCGGTGGGGTCGTCGACCGTTGACGGCCTGCCTCCGGCCCGCATTCCCTTGCGCCCACACCCCTGATCACCTTGCCCATGCCCGAAAGCTATTTCGTTGTTCCCGAGGCCGCGCACAATGCGCTGGTGGCGGCGGCGTATCGACATCGTGGTTATCTCGCCGACGAGGCGGAGGAGGGCGCGCGGTTCTGCGCCGAGGCGGCGCGCCACGGCATCCGCACGCACAACGCGATCAAGGCGCTGCACCTCGATCACCTGTTCGGTTCCGGCGCGCACGGTTGCGTGCCGGGTGCGCCCATCGAGGAGAAGCCGTCGCGGTTCGCCGCGGCGAAGGTCTGGAATGCGAACCGGAAGCTCGGCCAGTCCACGGCCTACCGGGCCCTGGCGGAGGCGATCCGTCTGGCGGACCAATACGGCGTCGGCACCGTCTCGGTGGACAATGCCTTCCACTACCTTTGGGGGGGCGGCTACGTGATGGATGCGGCGCGACGCGGCTACATCGCCTACACCAACTGCACCGCCGCGCTGGCCGAAGTCGTGCCGTTTGGCGGTCGGTTTCCCACGCTCGGCACGAACCCGCATTCGTGGGGTTTTCCCACGATCGGGGCCGTCGGCTACCCGATCGTGATCGACTGGGCGACCTCCGTCGTCGCGATGGGCCGGGTGCAGCAGCTTGCGCGTGAAGGCAAGGTGCTGCCGCCCGCGGCGGCGGTGGACGAAAACGGCGAGCCGACCACCGATCCGAAGAAGGCGAAATACCTGCTGCCTTTCGGGGCGCACAAGGGTTATGGGCTGTCGCTCATCAACGAACTCGTCGCCGCCTTCATCGGCGGTTCCCTGCCGACGGTACGCAGTCGCTGGAGCGCGGAATCGGAGGACAAGCACACCTGTTGCTTCTTCTTCCAGGTGATCCACCCCGAGGCGATCAATGCCGGGGCCTTCGCCAGGGGCCGTGATCAGGCGAGCAACGTCAAGGCGGTCATCGAGGACGTGCTGGGGCATGGCAACGAAAGCTGCATGCTGCCCGGCCAGCTCGAAGCGGGGTGGGCCCGGCATTCCGCGGCGGCGGGCGGCCTGCTGTTCACGAGCGCGGAACTCGACGCCTTCGACGAGCTGGCGCGGGAGGCCGGTGATCCGCCTTGGGACCGCCGCCCGTTCAAGAATTACACGGCCTGATGGACCGGCCTGACCACGAATGTCCCTGGACCAAGCAATGTGAACCGGTCATTTGTGTGTATTCATAGTTCCCTGTCGTTTCTCAATGTCCTCCACTGACTACCTCGATTCCCTCTTCAATCTCTCCGGCAAGGTGGCCGTGATCACCGGCGGCACGGGTGAACTGTGCGGCGCGATGGCGGAGGGCCTCGCCGGCGCCGGTGTCGAGGTCGTGCTGCTCGGCCGCAATGCCGACAAGGCCGGGGCGCGCCTCGAGCGGATCAAGGCCGCCGGCGGCAAGGGCTGGTTCATCACCGCGGAGGCCACCTCGCGCGCCGATCTCGAGCGGGTGCGTGACGAGGTGCTCGCGAAGAGCGGCCGGATCGACATCGTCATCAATGGCGCGGGCGTGAACTCCGCGACGCCGTTCTTCGATATCACGGAGGATGAGTTTGAACGCATCCTCGCGATCAACGTGAAGGGCGTGTTCCTCTCGTGCCAGGTGTTCGGCCGCTACCTGGTCGAGCGGGGGCAGGGTGGCTCGATCATCAACGTCGGTTCGATGTCCGGCCTGACGCCGCTTTCGCGTGTGATTACGTATTCACTCAGCAAGGCCGCGGTGCACAACTTCTCGAAGAATCTCGCGCGCGAGTGGGCGACGAAGGGCGTGCGGGTGAACGTCATCGTGCCCGGCTTCTTTCCCGCGGAACAGAATCGGAAGGTGCTCACCCCCGAACGGGTGGCCAGCATCATGGCCCACACGCCGATCAAGCGTTTCGGTGAGGCCAGGGAGCTGATCGGCGCGACCCTGTTGCTCGCGAGCGACGGCGCGGGTTCGTTCATCACCGGCGAGGAACTCGTCGTCGACGGCGGCTTTGCTTCGATGACGATCTGAATTTGGACTCCATGTCCGCTTCCCAGACCCGGCGGTGGCTTTTGTTCGGCGCCTTGAGTTGCGTCGGACTGTATGTCGCATGGCTGTTGTTGCCGTTGCTGGGAGATGCGGTGCCCGGGTTCGCGAAGTGGGGCGTGTTTGGAACGCCCCTGGCCTTCGTTCCGGTTGACGGACCCGGCGGCGTCCTGGCCAACTCGGTCCTGTTCCTCGGCTTGATGTTGTTCACGCAATGGCTGTTCCTGCGACCGTTGCGGCGAGGCGCCCTGCACGGCGATGGTCCGGGTCGGCCGCGCTGGCACGCGATCGTGTCCGTGGCGTTGGTCGCGACCCTGTTGTGCACGGCGGTCGTGGCGACTTTGCTCGAAATGCCGGACTGGTGGGGGCGCATGCTGCGGTTCCACGACGATGATGGCAGTTGGCTGCCGGTCTGGATCGCGATGGGAACCGCGTGGCTTGTCTGGTCGGTCCTGTTTTTCGCGTATTTTCGACAAGGCGATTTTTTGGTCAAAACCGAGGTCGTCGTGCGCTCGCTGATCCGTGGCAGCGGCCTCGAGTTGCTGATCGCAATCCCGACGCATGCGCTGGTTTACCGCCGCGATGGCGACGACTGCTATTGCATCCGGGGATCATACACCGGCCTGGTGTTCGGCGCCGCGGTGCTCCTGTGGGCTTTCGGCCCGGGCCTGGTGCTGCTTTTTCTCCGGGAGAAACAGCGGCGTGAACCGATCCTGCAGCATCGTTGTCCGCAATGTGGCGCGCCGCTGGATGCCTCGGTGCCCGGCGGCTCATGTCCCGCAATGTGGACGGGTGCGGGTGAAATAATGCACGATCGCCGAGGTGAAGTCCGATGACCCGCGTGGCTTATGTCGCGCGGATCTTGTGCAAGCGGAAGCGTCCGGCAGTAGCCGCACTGCAAAGGCGGCCACGGGCGCGTGGTGGCGATTAAGCCGGTCGGAACGGATGCCGTTCAAACGAAATGGCGGTCGTTGAATCGGTTGCCCTTCGTCGATGCATCGGACCTTGAACCTTCCACCTTCCGTTTCCTTTGCCGCCGCGTGCCGCGGTCGCGGACGAACCGCGGTCCAGGCGCTCACCGTGGTTCTGGCCAGCGTCCTGACGACGGCCGCGGCCGACCGCGCGCGGGCGCATGACGAGGGCGCGGCGGGCGAGGTACAGGTGCTGGATCCGATCGAGGTCTCGACCTACGCCGACAATCTTCCGTGGGTCCACACCGAGGTCGACGGGACCGAGGTGCTTTCCTTGTGCTCGGACGCGGCGACCCGTTCGCTGATCAACATCCTGCGCAGCCGCAATGCGCTCATCAATGATACCTTGCCGTCCTACCTGCGCGGCAGCCTCGCGTCGCCGGGCGTCATGGTGCTTTATGAGGCGGACGATAACGCCGAGCTGCGACTCGGGGTGCTGCGCCGGCAGTATGTCCTGACCGAGACCGGCGCGGAATTGAGTCGCCGGCGACCGCCGGACGATGCGCCCCAGACCCTGTGGGCGGAGGACCGCGACATTGCGTTTTTCTCCGCGAATCTGCGCTACGGTCCGCCGCATGACGCCGTATTGAGTCAACGCTGGCCCTACAGTGTGACGACGGCCTTGCGCTTCCTGCTCGAGCGACAGTACCCGCAGTTGCCGCCATGGCTGATTGAGGGTCTGGAGGGACACCTGCGTGACGCCGCAGCGATTGATGACACTTACGTGCTGGCGCCCTTGCCGTGGGTTTCGCCGGGCGCCACCAAGGCCGTGCGCAAGAGCTCGCGGGACTCGGTGCGACTCCTGCCGCTCGCGGAACTTTTCGCCAGCGATCCCCATGATCATCCGCGCGCGGGCCAGGATACGTTCTCCCTGTGGGAAGTGGAATCGGCGCTGTTTGTCCGGTGGGCGCTGGAGTCCGATCACCGCGCGTTGCGCGAAGGATTCTGGCGCTTTGTGATCCGGGCCGCGGGCGAGCCCGTCACGGACGCCGTTTTTTCCGAGTACTTCGGCATGTCGATGCGCGCCGCCGAGGAGAGCCTGCGTTCCTACCTCGGCCATGCCGTGCAGATGGAGATCACGGTGCAGCTCCCACGACGGTGGCGCCGGGGCCGGTCGTCATTGCGGGTCGCGACCGAGAACGAAGTCGGTCGCATCAAGGCGGAATGGGAGCGGATGCAGGCGCGCACCTTCGCCGCGAAGGATCCGCGGGCGCGACTGGACGCGCTTGATCGCGCCCGCCATACGGCGCGCCGCGCCTTTGAGCTGGATCGCTATGACCCCCGCGTGATCGGCCTGCGCGGCCTGATCGAAGCTGATGCCGGCGACGCGGAAACCGCCCGCGATTTCCTGGAAGAGGCGGTGCGAGGAGACGCAACGCGGCCGTCGGTGTTTTTGGAACTCGCGCGTCTGCGCCTGGCCGCGGCGTTGAAAAATCCGGGCAGTCGCTACGGCACGATCAGCGAAGGGCAGCTCAACGGCGTGTTGGAACCCCTCGCCGCGGCGCGCACCCAGCAACCGTTGATGGCCGACGTCTATCTCCTGATGGCCGATGCCTGTGCGCAGAGCGCCGTGCTCGCCGAGCCGCAATATCTGAGCATGTTGGCGGAGGGCGTCCGCTTGTTTCCCCGCAACATCGATCTCGTCGCTCGCGTCGCCGAGGTGCATGCGGCCAACGGGCTGCGCCTGATCGCGATCGAAATGGTGGAACACAGCCTCAGCCTCGGGCCCGCCACGCTGGCGCGGCAACGTCTCGAGAATCTGGAGTCATCGCTGGGTGACCCCGTGCATTTCAAGTTGCGCACGACGTCGACCAGTCCCTGACGGTCGATGTGGCGCCGTCAATCCGGCGGTCGGGGCGGGCGGGGGCGCTTGAAGTCCAGCCCGCCGACGATGCGCACCGCCCCCCCGATCAGCGCGGCAATCGCCCGCCCGATCGCGCCGAACAACACGAGCAACAGCAGCACCATCAGGAAGAGCGAGCCGGTGTTGTGGTCGCGCACCGTGAGGCCATGGTCGTTGCGCTCGATCGCAAAACTGCGCTCGGCCCCGGATCCCTGGTCGAGCAGGGGACGCAGAAGGGCAATCTCGTCCGGTCGGTGCAGCAACTGGTCGACCACGTCGACCGCCCAGAACGTCAGCTTCAACCCGACGGCCAGCAGCACGACAAAAGTCACGACCTTGAGCAGCAGCGCGAACATGGCCAGCGGAGCCATCGCGTCGCGATCGGGATCCGCGTGCTTGTCGGGGTTGAATTCCATCGTCGCCAGGGGGGCACGCGATTCTCGGCACCGGCGAACAGGCGTGCAACCGAGTTCCGCCCGACGGTCGCCGCCGGCGCGGTGACCGCCGGCGCATGGATGTAGCGGCGGGCTCGCGGACGGAGCAGGGCCGGCGCATCACCACCTCCAGTCGCGGTCCGGTGGAGGCACGATCCCGGCTGATCGCGCTTGAGGCCGTGGCGCTCCCGGACGAAAGATACCCCGTCCTCCATGATCGATCTCCAGGCAGTCATCCAGGCGGCAAACCATCTCGATCCCTTGCCACTCAGTGCGAGCCGGCTGGCCGACCTGGTGGAGGATCCGGATGCGGGAGTCGACCAGATCGCCGAGGTGATCGCCTTCGATCAGGCGCTCACGATGAAAATGCTGCGGGCGGCGAATTCCGCCGCCAGCGGGAGTGCGCTGGAGGTCACGAGTGTGCACGAAGCGGTGGCCCGGATGGGAGCGGCCCAGGTGGTGGCGTTCGCCGTGGCGTCGCACACGCGTTCGCTGATGGCGAAAGCGGTCCCGGGCTACGGCCTGTCGGAAAATCAATTGTGGCGCCATTCCGTGCTCTCGGCGCTGGCTGCGGAATCCATGCCGCGGGCGTGCCGCGTGCCGGTGCCTCCCGACGCCTTCACCGCGGCATTGCTGCACGACATCGGCAAGCTCGTCCTCAACCGATTTCTTACTCCGGAGGTCATCGATCTGCTGCAGCGCGCGCAGGTCGAGGGGCACTTGTCGCCCTACGAAGCAGAGGTCGCGGTGATCCAGGTCCATCATGCCGAGGTTGGCGGCCTCGTGGCGCAGCACTGGACCCTTCCGGAGCGCATCGTGAAAGCGATCCAACATCACCATGATCCCGCTCAGGGCGGCGAATTGTGCGATATCGTCTACGTGGCGAACAAGGCGGCCAACACGATCGAGCCGATGTTGCCGCAACAGCGCCCGGAGGACATGCGCATAGATCCAGCCGTGGCGGAGCGGCTCGAGCTTGCCGACTCCGCGCTCGACGATCTTTGCGTGCGCGTCCGCGAGCGATTCGAACAGGTGAGCGAACGCTACCAAACCGCCTGACCACGGCTTCGTCGTCATGGGCATGGCCGGCGCCGCTGCGGCATGGCCCAGGGGGCCAACCCAACCGGAGCCGCCCGGTCCGCGCACGGCAGTGAGATGCTCGCGACTCTCTGGAGGGACGGTCTTCGGGTGCGCAGGGAGGTGGACCATCCGGAATGCATCGCCCGGCCAGACGCCTGAAAAAAAAGAAAAGTTTCTTGTCAGTTCGGCGGGAGTCCGCTCTCGTCAGCCCTTTTACGCCGGAGACTGTCTGCGCTTCATCCTGCAGCCCCAGTGCCTGGCGAAACAGCAAACCAGAGACCGACGCCCGGGCCCGGGCGGGCAGGAAAGTTTTTTCCTCGAACATGGGGAGAAAGCTCTTGCTCGAGTAGGGGCCGACACTACGTTCAATCCTTTTCCATTTTTCGCCGAACTCCATGCCAACCATCAACCAACTCGTCCGCAAGGGCCGCCGCAAGGTCCGGGCCAAGTCCAAGAGCCCGGCGCTGGACAATAATCCGTTCCGGCGTGGCGTTTGCGTGCAGGTGATGACCCGCACGCCGAAGAAGCCGAATTCCGCGATCCGCAAGGTCGCGAAGGTTCGCCTGACCAACGGCACGGAAGTCATTTCCTACATCCCCGACGAGGGGCACAACCTTCAGGAGCATAGTATCGTGCTCGTGCGGGGCGGACGCGTGAAGGATCTTCCCGGAGTGCGCTATCACGTCGTCCGCGGCAAATTGGACACCCTCGGCGTGGAGAAGCGCCGTCGCAGCCGTTCGAAGTACGGCGTCAAGCGCCCGAAGGCCGCCAAGTAATCCCTCTCTGTCATGTCACGTCGCCGCAGAGCCACCAAGCGTCCGCGTCAGCCGGATGTCCGTCATAACAGTGCGCTGGTCGCACACCTCGTGAACGCGATCATGAAGCGCGGCAAGCGCACGTCGGCGCAGACGATCGTCTATGGCGCATTCGAGAAGGTCTCCGAGAAGCTGGAAAAGGGCGACCCCGTCGACATCCTGCTCGGCGCGCTGGAGAACATCCGGCCCAAGCTGGAAGTGAAGAGCCGCCGCGTCGGCGGCGCGACCTATCAGGTGCCGGTGGAGATTTCCTTTGAGCGCCAGGAAAGTCTGGCGCTGCGCTGGATCATTGCCGCCGCCGGCAGCCGCAAGGGCACGCCGATGCGGGATGCCCTGGCCGCCGAGATCGTCGATGCGTACAACAATACCGGCATCGTCGTCAAAAAGAAGGACGACGTGCACAAGATGGCCCAGGCCAATCGCGCCTTCGCCCACCTCCGCTGGTAAGCCATGTCTTCTGTCATCGTCACGGACAAGGCGCAGCTGTCTGCGTCAAACTCGCCGAAGCGGCCCGCGCCCATGGAATGGACGCGCAACATCGGCATTGCCGCGCACATCGATGCGGGCAAGACGACGACGACCGAGCGCATCCTCTTTTATAGCGGTGCCGTCCATAAGATGGGCGAGGTGCACGAAGGCACCACGGTGACCGACTGGATGGAGCAGGAACGCGAGCGCGGGATCACAATCACCGCCGCGGCGATCTCCTGCGCCTGGGTGGCCTCGATCGGCCCGTTCACCGGGATCAAGCAACGCATCAACATCATCGACACCCCGGGCCACGTGGACTTCACCGCCGAGGTGGAACGTTCGCTGCGCGTGCTCGATGGCTGCGTGGCGGTGTTCTGCGCGGTCGGCCGGGTGCAGCCGCAATCCGAAACGGTGTGGCGCCAGGCGAACAAGTACCGCGTGCCGCGCATCGCGTTCGTCAACAAGATGGACCGCGTGGGCGCGAACTTCCAGGCGTGCATCGACGAGATGCGCGCGAAGCTCAAGGCCAACGCCCATCCCCTGTTCCTGCCGATCGGCGCCGAGGAAAACTTCAGCGGCCTCGTCGACCTCGTCCAGATGAAGGCCTATGACTTCGAGGTCGATCCCGCCGATCCGATGGGGCTCAATCCGAAAACCAGCGAGATCCCGGCGAACCTGCTGGAGGTGGCGAAGAAGGCCCGCGAGGCGCTGATCGAAGCAGTCGCCGACGCGGACGATGTCATCGCCGAAAAGTATCTCGGGGGCGAAGAGATTTCCGAGCAGGAGTTGATGGTCGGCATCCGCAAGGCGACGATCGCCCTCAAGTTCACCGGCGTCATTCCCGGCTCCGCCTTCAAGAAGAAGGGCGTGCAGCGCCTGCTCGATTGCGTGGTCAACTACCTGCCGAACCCGCTCGATGTGCCCGAGACCCGGGGACAGAACAGCGACGGCGAGGAAGTGATCGCGAAATCGGACGACCGCGCGAAGACGGTCGGCCTCGCGTTCAAGCTGTGGAGCGATCCTTTCGTCGGCCGCCTCGTGTTTGTGCGCGTTTATCAGGGCCAGCTTGCCCGGGGACAGTCGATGTACAATCCACGCACGCGCCGCTCGGAACGGGTGTCGCGACTCCTGCTCATGCGCGCCATGGACAAGGAGGAAATCGACGTTGCCTACGCCGGGGACATCTGCGCGGTGATCGGCGTGAAGGACATCATCACCGGCGACACGCTGTGTGACGAGGACGTCGACATCCGCCTCGAGCCGCCATCATTCCCGGAACCGGTGATCTCGATGTCGATCGAGCCGAAATCGAAGTCCGACCAGGAAAAGATGGGCACGGCGCTGCAGCGGCTTTCGGCCGAGGACCCGACCTTCCGGGTCTCGACGAACGAAGAGACCGGCCAGACGATCATCGCGGGCATGGGCGAGTTGCACCTCGAAATCATCCGCGACCGGATGCTGCGCGAGTTCAAGGTCGAGGCCGAAGCAGGGCAAGCCGCAGATCGCCTATCGCGAGACCATCACCGGCTCGTCCGACGGCGAGGGCAAGTTCATCCGTCAGACCGGCGGCAAGGGCCAGTATGGTCACGTGGTGATCAAGATGCAGCCCAACGAGAAGGGGAAGGGCGTCGAAGTCGTCAACAAGATCGTCGGCGGCGTCATTCCGAAGGAATTCATCAAGCCCTCGACCGAGGGCATCCTGGAGGGCGCGAACAACGGTGCGGTTGCCGGGTATCCGGTGGTCGATGTCATCGTGAGCATCGTCGACGGTTCGTTTCACCCGGTCGACTCTTCGGAAATCGCCTTCAAGATGGCCGGCATCTTCGCGTTCAAGGATGCGATGGCCAAGGCCGGTCCGGTCCTGCTCGAGCCGATCATGAAGATCGAGGTCACCGTGCCCGAGGAATACCAGGGCGACATCATGGGCGACATCAATCGTCGCCGCGGCCAGATCCAGGGGATGGAAAGTCGCGAAGGCGCCTCCATCATCACGGCATTGGTGCCACTCGAGACGATGTTTGGCTACGCCACCGACATCCGTTCCCTTTCCAAGGGACGTGCCAGCTACTCCATGGAGCCCTCGCATTTTGCGCAGGTGCCCGCCCAAATCCTCACGCGCATTGTCGAGACGTCCTCGCGCGCGCCGGCCCGTACGTAGAAGGACTTACCGCCATGAAAGGCCAACGCATCCGCATTCGCCTGCAAGGTTTCGATTACCGCGTCATCGATCAATCGTCGTCCGAGATCGTGGATACCGCGAAGCGCTCCGGTGCGCGCGTGGCCGGCCCGGTGCCGCTGCCCACCCGCATCGAGAAGTTCACGGTCAACCGCTCGCCGCACGCCGACAAGAAATCGATGGAGGCATTCGAGATCCGCACCCACAAACGGCTCATCGACATCATTGAGCCCACCGCCCAGACCGTGGACGAGTTGAAGAAACTCAACCTGCCGTCCGGCGTGGACATCACGATCAACGTCTGACCCGCACGAATGACAGAATAACGCGCGCCACAGGTCAGCAGGTCTGCAGACAGATTGGGTCCGGCTTCCCACCGCCGGCTCCGTCTAATGTAGGGTTCCACTGAAACGGAGAATCTCTCCACCTACCGCTTAGAAAAATGATCAACACCCTTTTGGGCACCAAGCTGGGCATGACCCAGATTTATGACGGCGACAACGTGCTTGTCCCGGTCACCGTCGTCGAGGCGGGTCCCTGCCCGGTCGTGCAGGTGAAGACCCCCGACAAGGACGGTTACCACGCCGTGCAAATCGGTTTCCGCAAGCAGAAGGAACAGCGGATGAACCAGCCGGCGCTCGGGCACCTGAAAAAGGCGGGCGTCGAGCCGCAGGCGCAGTTGCGCGAGGTGCGGTTGAAGGAAGCCGCGTCCGTGAAAGCCGGCGACGTCGTCACGTGCGACAAGGTCTTCAAGGAAGGGCAGACCGTCGACGTAATCGGCGTGTCCAAGGGCAAGGGCTTCGCCGGGGTGGTGAAACGCTACCGGGTCGCCGGTGGTCCCGCGGCGCACGGCTCGATGTTCCATCGCCGCATCGGTTCGATCGGCATGCGCCAGACGCCCGGCCGCACCTGGAAGAACCAGGCGATGCCCGGCCACATGGGCAACCAGCAGCGCACCGTGCAGAATCTTCGCGATCGTGAAGATCATTGCGGAAAAGAACCTCGTGCTCGTCCGCGGCGCCGTGCCTGGTGCCAACGGCGACAACGTCGTGATCCGCGTCGCCATCAAGGCGAAGGCCGCGAAGTAACCAACCGCTCCCCGCGACATGAAGTTCAAGGTCTATAATTCCGACGGCACGTTCAGCCGCGAAGCTGACATTGCCGACATTCCGACGTTCGACGGCGACAAGGGTCTGCAGGCGGTGAAGGACGTGGTGGTTGCCCAGGCGGCCAACGCCCGCCTCGGCACGCACTCCACCCTGACTCGTGGCGAGGTCCGCGGCGGCGGCAAGAAACCCTGGCGCCAGAAGGGCACCGGTCGGGCCCGCGCCGGTTCCTCGCGCTCGCCGCTCTGGAGTGGTGGCGGCGTCGTGTTTGGCCCGAAGCCGCGCGACTATTCGAAGAAGATCAACGCCAAGGTGAAGGCGCTCGCGTTTCAGCGGGCGTTTTTCGACCGCGCGACGGCGGGAGAAGTCGAGATCATCGAGAAGCTCGAGGTCGCCAACGGCAAGACGAAGAACCTCAACGGCGCGCTCGGCCGGATTCTCGCCCAAGGTCGTATCCTGCTGGTCGATGCACGGTTCGAGCCGACCTCGTCGCGTGCCGCCCGCAATCTCGCGCGGGTGGCCACGGCCGAAGCGGCCAATCTCAACGTCACCGAACTCTGTCGCTACGACCGCATCCTGCTGACTTCGTCGGCCATGGATACGGTCGTCGGCCGCTTGAAAGGAGCCTGATTGCCATGATCAGCCCCGAGAAAATTCTGAAGGCGCTGCGCCTGACCGAGAAATCGAATCGCGCGTCCAGCGAGCTGGACCAGTACACCTTCGACGTGTTTCGCGACGCCAACAAGCACCAGGTGCGGGAGGCCGTGGAGCAACACTTCAAGGTCGGCGTCACCCGCGTGAACATCGTCAACGTGAAGGGAAAGCCCACCACGTCCCGCCGCGGCGTCCCGGGCTACAAGTCCGATTTCAAGAAGGCGATCGTCACCCTCAAGCAGGGCGACAAGATCGAGATGCTCTGAAGCCTCCCGCGCCCGCACGGAGAAACCTGCCATGCCGATCAAATCCTTTCGTCCCATCACGCCGACGCTGCGGTTCACCCAGCTCAACTCCATGCCGGAGCTGGCCAAGAAGCGGCCGGAACGCGCAACTTACCGAGTCACACTCGAAGTCCGGTGGCCGCAATGTCTATGGCCGGCTGACGTCGCGCCGTCGCGGCGGCGGGCACAAGCGTCTTTACCGCATCATCGACTTTCGCCGCAACAAGCTCGACGTGCCGGCCCGGGTGCAGGCGCTTGAGTACGATCCCAACCGTTCGGCGAATCTCGCGTTGCTCGCTTACGCCGATGGCGAAAAGCGCTACATCCTGGCGCCGAGCGGCCTCAAGGTCGGCGACACGGTCGTCGCGACGAACACCCACGACTTCCGCGTCGGCAACAATCTCCCGCTCGCCGTGATTCCGCCGACCACACAAGGTCCATGCGGTCGAACTGTATCCCGGTCGCGGGGCGCAGATCGGCCGTTCCGCGGGCAATGCCGCGGAACTGGTGGGCATCGAGGGCGACCGCGCCACGATCAAGCTGCCCAGCGGCGAAATCCGCTACGTCAACGCCAACTGTCGGGCCACGATTGGGGCGGTCGGCAACGGCGAACACATGAATCAGAAGCTGGGCAAGGCCGGACGCAACCGCTGGCTGGGCAAGCGTCCGCGGCAGCGGGGCGTGACGATGAATCCGGTCGACCATCCCAACGGTGGCGGCCAGGGCAAATCCAAGGGCGGCGGCGGTCACCTCCAACTCGTGTCGCCATGGGGCCAGCTCGCCAAGGGCTTCCCGACGCGCCGCAAGTCGAAGCAAACGAACAATCTCATCATCCACCGGCGCAACGGCCGGAAACTCAAGAAGCTCTAAGCTCGGATTTTCCCCATGGCTCGTTCCGTCAAGAAAGGCTATTTCGTCGATCCCCACCTCATGGAAAAGGTGGAGAAGTCCGTGAAGGCGGGCGCGCGCAAGCCCATCACCACCTGGTCGCGCCGCTCCACGATCACGCCGGACTTCGTCGGCCAGACGTTCAGCGTCCACAACGGCAAGAACTTCATCGCCGTGTATGTGACCGAAAACATGGTCGGCCACAAACTCGGCGAGTTTGCCGCCACCCGCGTTTTCCGCGCGCACGGCGCCCACACCGCGAAGGCGGTCTGATCCGCACCCACCCAACGATCACCGTCATGGAAGTCCAAGCCATCACCCGCTACGCGCGCATGTCACCCAAGAAGGTGCGTGAAGTCACGCGTGTCATCCAGGGTCGGCGGGCTGCGGAGGCGCTCGAACTCGTGCGCTACATCCCGCGCAAGTCCGCCCGCCTCGTCGCCAAGACACTCAAGTCCGCCGTGGCCAACGCGGAGAACAACGAGAAGGTTTCCGTCGAGGACCTCCTGGTGAAACGGGCCCTGGTTGAACAGGGTCCGGTGCTCAAGCGTTTCAAGGCCGCCGCCCGCGGCTCCGCCGCGCCGCGCCGCAAGAAAATGTCCCACATCCGCATCGTCCTCTCCAACGAGGCCACGTCCGCCTGATTTATACCCATGGGCCAGAAGACCAATCCGATCGGCTTTCGCCTCGCTGTCCGCCGCAACTGGCAATCCCGCTGGTATGCGAATCGCCAGATGTTTCCCAAGATCCTCGCCGAGGATCAGAAGATCCGGGGGATTCTGCTGGAGAAGCTGAAGTTTGCCTCGGTGCCGCGCATCTTCATCGAACGCGCATCCAACCGCGTACGCGTGAAGATCCTCACCGCGCGTCCCGGGCATCGTCATCGGCAAGAAGGGCGCCGAGGTCGAGAAGATCAAAGAGGATCTGGCGAAGATGACCGGCAAGGAGATCCTGCTCGACATCCAGGAGGTCCGGAAGCCCGAGATCGAGGCCCAGCTCGTGGCCGAGAACGTGGCGCTGCAGCTCGAACGCCGCATCTCGTTCCGCCGCGCGATGAAAAAGGCGGTGCAGATGGCGATGAGCCTCGGGGCCGAGGGCATCAAGATCCGCGTCGCCGGCCGCCTGGGCGGATCCGACATCGCCCGCACCGAGATGCAGCGCCAGGGCAGCGTGCCGCTGCACACCCTGCGCGCCCACATCGACTACGGGTTCGCCGAGGCGCACACGGTTTACGGCATCATCGGCATCAAGTGCTGGATCTGCAAAAAGGAGTCGGACGTAAATTAACAGTGCTGAATGCGGACTGCGGATAGCGGCGTGAGCCAGCGGCGCCGACCCCAATCCGCAATCGAAATTCCGAAATCCAAAATTCTTCCCCATGCCTCTCCAACCCG
This sequence comes from uncultured Verrucomicrobiae bacterium, assembly GCA_963797435.1. Taxonomy (GTDB): domain Bacteria; phylum Verrucomicrobiota; class Verrucomicrobiia; order Opitutales; family Opitutaceae; genus CAWCPJ01. The sequence continues at coordinate 109,930 of CAWCPJ010000004.1, forward strand.
CCCGCACCAAATATCGCAAGCAGCAGAAAGGCTCGATGGCCGGCAAGGCCACGCGCGGCAACACGCTTGCGTTTGGCGAATTCGGCATCCAGGCCCTCGCCACGGCCAAGCTGACCGCCAACCAGATCGAGGCCGCGCGTGTGGCGATCAACCGTCACCTCAAGCGCAAGGGCAAGATGTGGACGCGTGTTTTCCCGCACAAACCGATCACCAAGAAGCCCCTGAAGTCCGGATGGGGCAGGGCAAGGGACCGGTCGAGTATCTACGTCTCCGATCATCAAGCCCGGTGCCGTGCTTTTCGAAGTGGCCGGCGTGCCGGCCACGCTTGCCCGGGAGGCCTTCCGCCTTGCCGATACCAAGCTCGGTTTTCCCTGCCGCTTCATCGTGCGCGAAGGCACCGCCATCTAGCCACAATCTCTGCCATGGACGCCAAGGAAATCCGCGAACTCTCCGTCGTCGAAATCGAGCAGCGCATGCGCGACACCCGCGCCGAATTGCTCAAGTCACGACTCAACCGCCAGACGGGCCAGCTCGAAAAGACGCACACGATCCGCATCATGCGCAAGGACATCGCGCGTCTGGCCACGGCCCTCACTGAAAAACAGCGCGCCGCCGCTCCGGCCGCCGCGCACTAACTCGCCCCTCCCGAACATGGAATCCTCTGCCCGCAGCAAACGCAAGGTGCTCAAAGGCACCGTGACCAGCCGGATGGGCGACAAGTCCATCAAGGTCACCATTCCTTTCAAGGTACCGCATCCGCGTTATCTGAAGGTGATCAATCGCAAGTCAGTTCTCCACGTGCATGACGGGGAAAACCAGGCCAAGGTGGGCGACCGGGTGGAGGTCATGGAGACCCGCCCGATCAGTAAGCTGAAGCGCTTCCGCATGACCCGCGTGCTTGAGCGTGCGCCCGAACCCGCGATCGCGGTCGGCCTTGATGTCGCCGTCTCCGGGAAATCCGAAACCGCCGCCGGGGAAGGAAAGGAATAAGCGACCATGGTCCAGATGCGAACCATCCTCGACGTCGCCGACAACACCGGGGCCCGCAAGGCCTCGATGATCCGGCGACTCGGCCAGAAGAAGCGCACCGCCGGTGTCGGCGACATCATCGTCGTCAACATCAAGGAGAGCACGACCGACGCCTCCGTGAAGAAGGGTGAAGTGGCCAAGGCCGTGGTGGTGCGCACCCGCGCGCCAATCCGGCGTTCCGACGGCAGCTACCTTCGTTTCGACAGCAATGCGGTCGTGCTCATCGGGCCCGACGGCAATCCCCGCGGCACGCGCATCTTCGGGCCGGTCGCCCGCGAGTTGCGCGCAAAGAACTACATGAAGATCATTTCCCTCGCTCCGGAGGTCCTGTGATGAAGCTCCACGTCAAACGCGGCGACGAGGTTGTCGTGCTTCGCGGCACGCATGCGGGCAAGCGCGGCAAGATCCTCGAAGTGCAGGTGGCGAAGCAGCGCGCCATCGTCGAAGGCGTCAACCTCGTGAAGAAGCACATGAAGAAGACGGAGAAGAATCAGGCCGGCGGCATCCAGGAACGCGAAGGCCCGTTGCACCTCTCCAAACTGATGCTCGCGTCCCGTTACGACGAGCGAAAGGCCAGACGCGGCGCCAGTGCCGCCTGAATCTCCCGCCCCCCACATCCACGCTCTCACCACGTCAGGTCGGAAATCTGGCGTCACTTCCATGAGCAAAGCATTTCTCCGCAAACACTATCTCGAAACCGTCCGCCCCGAGCTGGCCAAGCTGCGCGGCTTCGCCAACAGCCACGAAATCCCGAAGATCGAGAAGATCGTGATCAACTCGGGCGTGAAGGCTGATGCCGAAAAGACCGTCATCCAGGACCTCGTGAAGGACATCACGATGATCACCGGCCAGAAGCCCGTGGTCACGAAGTCCCGCAAGGCCGTGGCCAATTTCAAACTGCGCGAGGGCCAGCCGATCGGCATCAAGGTCACGATGCGCGGCGAGTCGATGTACGAGTTTCTGTATCGGCTGATCGCTGTCGCGCTGCCGACGATTCGCGACTTCCGCGGCCTCTCCGGCAAGTTCGATGGGCAAGGCAACTACAACCTCGGCATCACCGACATCACGATCTTCCCGGAAATCTCCGTGGAGACGCACAAGGCCCACCCCGGGCTCGACATCGCCATTGTCACCTCGGCGGAGACGGACGACGACGGCCGTGAACTGCTGCGCCTGTTCGGCATGCCCTTCCGGCGCCCGGAAGGCACCGCGACAGCCAAGACTCCCACTGCTGCCTGATCGCGCCCCGACCGCCGCAACTAAGAGATTTCAAGTGACAACTGCCAGGTAGAGTCCGCGCTTCGACATTCAACCTTCCCACCATCCTGCTTTCCCACCTCTGATTTCCGCACCATGGCCAAGGCTTCCACCATCGAGAAAAACGAACGTCGCAAGCAGCTCGTCGCCAAGTACGCGGCGAAGCGAGCCGAGTTGAAGGCGACTCTCGCGAACCCCAACACCACCGACGAAGCGTTTTTTGCCGCCCAGCGTGCGCTCGCCAAGTTGCCACGCAACTCGTCCGCCATCCGGATCCGTCGCCGCTGCTCGCTCACCGGCCGCCCGCGTGGTTACATCGGCCGCTTCGGCGTCTCCCGCCTCACCTTCCGTGAACTTGCCCTCAACGGAAAGATTCCCGGCGTCACCAAGTCCTCCTGGTAATCTCGCCCCTTCACTGCGCCGGAAGTCCGGATATCATCCGACGCGTCCCGTCCCACCACCATGACTGATCCTGTCTCCGATTTTCTCACCCGCCTGCGCAATGCGTCGCGGGCCAAGCTGGCCGAATGCGCGATGCCACACTCCCGCCTCAAGGCCGGTCTGGCCCGGATCCTCAAGGACGAGGGCTACATTGCCGGCCTGGCGGATGGCACCGATGACAACGGTCACAAGACACTGATCGTGCATCTGAAGTACATCGACGGCGTGCCCGCCATCAGCGGCCTTCGCCGGGTCAGCACACCCGGCCGTCGCCTCTACACCGGGTACACGGAGATCCCCAAGGTCCTCAATGGCCTCGGCATGTCCGTGCTTTCCACCTCTCGCGGCCTGCTCAAGGACCGTGACGCCCGCCGCAATCGGATCGGCGGCGAAATCCTTTGCAACGTCTGGTGACCGAAACCGGGAACCAGCATCCAGCAACTTTCATCCTGCAACCATGAGCCGCATCGGCAGACTTCCCGTTTCCGTCCCCGACAAGGTCAAGATCGAGGTCAAGGATACCACGATCAACGTCGAGGGCCCGAAGGGCAAACTCTCGAAAACCTTCAGTCCGGTCATCGAGCTTACCTTTGAAAAGCAGAAGGTGCGGGTGCGCCCGCGCAATGACACGCCGTTCGCCCGTGCCATGCACGGCACCGCCCGCTCGGTAATCGCCGGCATGGTCAAGGGCGTGACCGATGGCTACGCCAAGGAACTCGAGATCCAGGGCGTCGGATTCAAGGCCAACCTCAAGGGAAGCACGCTCGACCTCGCGCTTGGCTATTCCCACCCGATTGCGTATGCGATTCCAGCGGGCATCAAGGTCACTGTCACCGACAACACCAAGCTGAAGGTCGAGGGTCCCGACAAGCAGTTGGTTGGAGCGGTCACGGCCGAGATCCGCAGCTTTTATCCCCCGGAACCTTACAAGGGCAAGGGTGTGCGCATTGTCGGCGAGTACGCCGAGCGGGTCCGTCGCAAGGAGGGCAAGACCGTCGCCTGATCGTCGCCATGAATACCGTTTACAAATCCAAACTCCTGCAGAACCGGAAGTGGCGCATTCGGAAGAAGGTCGTCGGCACTGCCGCCCGGCCGCGCCTGAGCCTGCGCTTCTCCAGCAAACACATCTATGCCCAGTGCATCGACGACGATGCCGGCCGCACCTTGGTGTATCTTTCGAGCCTCGATCCCGACCTTCGGGGCGCCAAGGTCGCTGCGAACCTCAAGGGTGCGGAGGCGATGGGCAAGGCCTTTGGCGAAAAGGCGAAATCAGCCGGTGTGTCCGCCGTGGTCTTTGACCGCAACGGCCGCCGTTACCACGGCATTGTAAAGACGTTTGCGGACCAGGTCCGCGCGTCGGGCATCAACTTCTAGGATATCCATGGCTTTTCCGCGAGATAGAGATTCCGGTTCCCGCTTCGGCGACGGCGCCCAGCCCGAATTTACTGAAAAGGTCGTCTACGTTAACCGTTGCGCCAAGGTGGTGAAGGGCGGGCGTCGGTTCAGTTTTTCATCGCTCGTCGTCACCGGCGATCAGAAGGGGCGGGTTGGCGTGGGCTACGGCAAGGCCAACGAAGTCCCCGAAGCGATCCGCAAGGGCTCCGAGCGGGCGCGTAAGCACCTGGTTTCGGTCAAGCTGAAGGGCGACACGATTCCGCACGAGGTGCTGGGCGAATCCGACGGCGGTCGCGTCCTCCTGCGTCCGGCGAGCTCCGGCACGGGTATCATTGCGGGCGGTGGCGTGCGCGCCGTGCTCGAGGCCGCGGGCGTGAAGAACGTCCTTTCGAAGTCGCTCGGTTCGAACAATCATATCGCCGTGGTCAACGCCACGCTCAATGGACTCCTCAAGCTGCGGCTCGCGGAGGATTTTACGAAACTGCGCATGACGGCGTCCACCGAACCCGCCGAGGCGTCCGCGTAAGGGCGGCTTTGCGTGAAGTAACAAATTAGAACGGACCAAGAAACAGATCTCCAATCGGGTAACTCGCCAGCTCCTGGCACCTGGTTGCCTGGCACTTTCTCCCACCATGCGTCTGCACACACTTTCCAATGTCAAGGGAGCGGTTCACCGCCGTAAGCGCGTCGGCTGCGGCGAAGGCGGCGGTCACGGCAAGACCTCCGGTCGCGGGGGCAAGGGCCAGACCGCACGCTCGGGCGGCAGCATCCGCCCCGGTTTCGAGGGCGGCCAGATGCCGCTTTACCGCAAGCTGCCGCATCGCGGCTTCAACAACGCCAACTTCCGCACGACCTACGCGATCATCAATGTCGGCGATCTCGCGCGGCTGGATGCATCGGTGTCCGAGGTCGATGCCGGCGTGCTTGCACAAGCTGGTCTGATTCGCGCAGACACCGCTCTGGTGAAGATTCTCGGAGACGGCGAACTGGGCCGCGCCCTCAAGGTGAAGGCCTCCCGTTTTTCCGCCTCCGCCAAGGCCAAGATCGAGCAGGCTGGTGGTGAGGCCACCGTGGCCTGAGGCCATTGCGGATTGTCGTTCGCGGAGTGCGGATTGAAACCATCTGCTGACTGACTCTGCACTTGCGCCCAATCCGCAGTCCGAAATCCGCATTCCGCCTTTCCCGATGTTTTCCGCCTTTACCAACTGCCTGAAGATCCCGGAGCTGCGTGAGCGCATCTTTTTCACGCTCGCGATGTTGTTCGTTTCGCGAGTCGGCTCGACGATCCCGCTGCCGGGTCTCGATCCGGCGCCGTTGCAGGCGTACTTTGCGGAACAGGCGTCCTCCGGCAGCGGTTCAGTGCTCGGCCTTGCCAACATGTTTACCGGTGGCGCGTTGTTGCAGGGCGCCATCTGCGCACTGGGCGTGATGCCTTATATCAGCGCCTCGATCATCTTCCAGTTGATGGCGGCGGTCGTGCCAAGCCTGGCGCGCCTGCAGCAGGAAGGTGACGTCGGCCGGCAGAAGCTCGTCCAATACACACGTTACGCCACCCTGCTGATCTGCCTGGTCCAGGGCACCCTCCTGATCATTGCCCTGCAGAATCCGGAGCGATTGTTCAGCGGCTACGACAAGGGGAACATCATCATATCGAATCATACGACGTTCCTCGTCTCGTCGATCATCCTCCTCACCGCCGGCACAATGCTGCTGATGTGGCTGGGGGAACAGATCACGGAACGTGGGGTGGGCAACGGCGTCTCGCTGCTGATCACCATCGGCATCCTTTCCGGCATGCCGGCCGCGATCGCGCAGACCTACCGGATGTTCACGATGCCGGTGGGAACGGGACGGGAAGGGCTTGGCCTGGAACAGGCTTTGATCATGCTGTTCCTGCTAGCCCTCGTCATCGCCGCGATCGTGGCCATCACCCAGGCGACGCGAAAGATCCCCGTCCAGTACGCGAAACGCGTGGTGGGCCGCAAGGTCTATGGCGGCCAGAGTTCCTATTTGCCGCTCAAGGTGAACTATTCCGGCGTCATGCCGGTGATCTTTGGCAGTGCCCTCTTGATGTTTCCCTCGCAGATCCTGACGTGGGCGGGCGCCGCCACGCCGGTGCTTTCGTTCCTGCAGGATTTTGGACGGGTGCTGCAGCACGGACATCCCGTGTTTTACGTCGCCTACGGACTTTTGATTCTGTTCTTCAGCTACTTCTGGGTGTCGGTCATGTTCAAGCCCATCCAGATTGCCGACGACCTGAAGAAATACGGCGGCTACATCCCGGGTGTGCGCCCGGGCGAGCATACCGCGCGGTTTCTTGATTTCGTGATGACCCGTCTCACGCTTTTCGGCGCGATCTTTTTGACGGTCATAGCGATCATGCCGGACTTCCTGCTCTTCCGTTTTGGCGTGCCCCAGCGTATCGCGACGTTTTTCGGCGGCACGGGCATGCTGATCACCGTCGGTGTCATTCTGGACACCATGCGGCAGGTCGAGACCTACCTTCTGCAGCGCCATTACGACGGTTTCCTGCGCAAAGGGCGCATCCGCGGACGCAGTGATGCGGTCGCCGGCGCCGGGATTTCCGGCGAGTCATTCAAGAATGCAGGGGCTCTTTATGGCACTCTCCTGGTGATCTTTGCCATCGGTATTCTGGCTTGGGCACTCCAGCTTCAGCGATGAGCGGGCGGCCGTCCAAATTTCCCGCTTGCTTCCTGATGGCATGACTGTCAATTCCGTCGCCCTTTCGCCCTTTGCGACCGCCCACTTGAGATTTGTCCTCCTGGGTGCCACCGGGGCGCTGTCCCGCCGGGTGATCGACTCGGTTTGTTCTTTGCACCATTGCGACAATGTCTCCGCCAGTGACCTGCTGAGCCGGGAAATTGCCGGAAAAACAACTCTGGGAAACGCCGCCGCCCGCCGTCGGGCCGCGGGCTTGCCGGTGCCCGACGAGACCTTGCTGGCGATCATGCGCCGCTGGTTCTGGGGCCGCCGGGCCAACCGCGGCTTTGGGCTGACCGGCTTTCCGACCACCGTTGCCCAGGCCATGGTCTTCGACCAATGGCTTGACGAACGGGATGAATCGCTGACCGCGTGCCTCTGGCTCGACGAGTCCGGGACCTCCACAGCCACGTCCAAGGCCAGCGACTCCACCCTTGGCCGCACACTATCGCGAGCGCGGATTGCTGTTCACGGTGGAGTCGGGATCGTCTGGCGATGCTGCGCTGACCGGAGTGTTGGACCTGATCCGAGGGTTGGTGGCCGAGCGATGATTCCGATCAAGACAGCGGCTGAAATCGAGCGCATGCGCGACGCCTGTCGCGTCGCGGCAAACGTGCTCGAGGCGATGAAGAGTCAGGTGCGCGAGGGGATTTCCACCTACGAACTCGACCAACTCGCCCGCAGCCTGATGCTCGAGGAAGGCGCCACCAGCGCATGCTTCCAGTACCAGGTTGGTTCGCGCCGCTTTCCCTCCCACACGTGCATCTCCGTCAACGAGGAGGTCGTCCATGGAATCGCCTCGCTCAAGCGCCTGCTACGTCACGGTGACATCGTGGCGCTCGATGTGACGGTCGTATATCACGGATACATCGGCGACAACGCCTGCACGGTCCGCGTTGGTGACGTGTCATCGGAAATCGACCGGCTCGTCCGCGTTACGCAGGAGGCCATGTATGAAGGCATCGCCCAGGCTCGCGCCGGGCAGCGGGTGGGGGACATTTCGCACGCCGTCCAGCGCTACGTCGAATCGCGCGGCTACTCGGTCGTCCGGGAATTTGTCGGTCACGGGGTCGGCCGGAGCATGCACGAGGAGCCGCAGATTCCGAACTTCGGACGCCGCGGGTCCGGCGACAAACTGAAGCCTGGCATGACCCTCGCCATCGAACCGATGGTGAATCTGGGTCGCCATGAGGTCGACGTTCTCGCGGATGGCTGGACCGTCGTTGCCCGGGATCGCAAGCCCTCGGCTCACTTTGAGCATACCGTCCTCGTAACCACGGGCGATTCCGAGATCCTCACGGTTCCCGCCTCCCATCCGGTTCGCTCGTCCTGATCGTTGGACTTCACTCGGGCGTCTTCGCAAACCGCATCATCAGCTCCCTTTCGCTTTCACTTTCACCGTCACTTAAAACAACCCGTCACGTTCCATGCCTCGTCTGCTTGGCGTCGAAATACCGCCCAACAAGAAGATCGAATTCGCCCTCCGTTATATCTACGGCGTGGGCCCCCAGCGTGCGCGTCAACTCGTCGAAATCGTGGGCATCGACCCCACCACGCGGGCGCACGACCTCTCCGAGGAGCAACTCAACCGCCTCATGGCGGTGATCGCTGATAAAAAGTGGGTCGTCGAGGGTGATCTCCGTCGCGAGATTGCCGGCAATCTCAAGCGCCTTCAGGCGATCAATTGTTATCGCGGCCTGCGGCATCGCCGTGGGCTGCCGGTGCGCGGCCAGCGCACGCAGACCAACGCTCGCACTCGTAAGGGCGCACGCCGCACCGTCGGAATTGTGCGCGCCAAGGAATAATCCGCCCGTTCCGCCATGGCTGAAGAAAACCAGGAAAAACCCGCACCCAAGAAGTCGCGCGCCTCGAAGGCTCCCGCCGCCGAAGGCGCAGCCAAGCCCGCCGCTGGGGCAGGGGACAGCAAACCCGTGGCCGAGGGCGCCGGGGCCAAGCCCGCCGAGGGCGCCGCGCCCGAAGCCGCGGCCCGGCCGTCCGCTCCCAGCGCCCAGGATCTCCTCAAGGAGGAGATCGGTGGCATCAAGATCCGGCGCGCCAAGGGCAGCAAGAACATCACGTCGGCGATCGCCAACGTGCTCGCGACGTTCAACAACACCGTCGTGAACATCACCGACCACAAGGGCAATGTCATCTCCTGGTCCAGCGCCGGCAAGTGCAACTTCCGCGGCTCGCGCAAGTCCACCGCCTACGCCGCCCAGGTCGTCGCCCAGGACGCCGCCCGCAACGCGATGTCGCACGGAGTGAAGGAAATCGTGATCCGCGTGAAAGGCCCTGGCCTGGGCCGCGATTCCGCCATCCGCGCCCTCCAGGCCATCGGCCTCGAGATCTCGTCCATTGTCGATGTCACGCCGGTGCCGCACAACGGTTGCCGCCCGCGCAAGCGTCGCCGCGTGTAGGTTCGCTTCGTCTGCCAGTGCCACGTGCCAAATATCAAGGGCCAGCCACCACGCTTAACGGAATCGCGTATCCCGGCCTCCGTCTTCTGACGAGAGAACTTTCCGCACCAACCTCCAGTCGTTCAGGCCTTCAGCTTTTCAGACCTTAATTTCCATGGCTCGTTACACCGGACCGACCTCCCGCATCTCGCGCCGCTTTGGCCAGCCGATCTTCGGCCCGTGCAAGGCGCTGGAAAAACGCAATTTCCCGCCCGGCGTCCACGGCCCTCGCGCACGCCGCAAGCACTCCGAATACGCGCTCGGCCTCATGGAGAAACAGAAGCTGCGCTACATGTACGGGCTGCTCGAGCGCCAGTTCCGCCGTGTGTTTGCCATCGCCAAGCGCGAGCGCGGCGTCACCGGCGAGCGCTTCATGCAGCTCCTCGAGACCCGGCTCGACAGCGTGGTCTACCTGCTCGGTTTTGCGCGCACCCGCCGCGCCGCCCGCCAGTTCGTCAACCACGGCCATGTGCGCGTCAACAACCGCAAGGTCGACATCTCCAGTTATCAGATCAAGGCCGGCGACGAGATCACGATTCGCGACAATTCCTCTTCGCGCCAGCTCGCCACGCGCTGCCTTGAGGAGACACGCATGCGCAACGTCCCCCCCTGGCTTTCCCGCCAGGACGATGCTCTCCGCGGTGTCGTCACCCGCCTGCCCACGCGCGAGGAGATGGACCCTACGATCAACGACCAGCTGATCGTTGAGTACTACAGCCGCTTCTGACGGTTTTCCCTTCCGCACCCTTTCAATCAACTCCGCTCACCCACAACACGCCATCGCCATGCCGAAACGTCTTGGCAAATTCGAACTCCCCAGCCGCCTGATCAAGGTGGAGGAGGGCTCCACGACCACCTACACCAAGTTCATCGCCGAACCTTTCGAGGCCGGTTATGGTCACACCGTGGGCAATTCCCTGCGCCGGGTTTTGCTCAGCTCCATCGAGGGGGCGGCCATCTCCTCGATCCGCATCGACGGCGTGAACCACGAGTTCCAGAGCGTCGAAGGCGTGGTCGAGGATGTGACCGACATCGTGCTGAATCTGAAAAAGATTCTGCTCGTCTCCCACAGTCGCGAGCCGGTGCGCATGCGCCTCAAGGTCACGCGCGAGGGCGCCGTCCGCGCGGGCGACATCGAGCCCGACGCGAACGTCCAGATCATCAATCCCGACCAGGTCATCTGCACGCTTGACCGGGAGATGACATTTTCCGCCGAACTCGAGGTGCGCACCGGCCGCGGTTACTGCCCCGGTGAGGAGAACAAGAAGGAGGAACAACCGATCGGCGTCATTCCCATCGACTCGCTGTTCAGTCCGGTTCGCCTCGTCAAATATGCAGTCGAAAACACCCGCGTGGGGCAGATCACCGATTACGACAAACTCCTGCTGGAAGTGTGGACCGACGGCCGCATCACGCCGGAGGACGCGCTGAAGCAGGCCGGTGCCATCCTGAAGCATCACCTTGATGTCTTCGACCGGGTCTCGGACGAGGCGTTTGAATTTGAGGATCAGGGCACCGAGGTCAGCGAGGAGCAGAACAAGCTGCGCAAGCTCCTCAACATGTCGGTCAATGAGATCGAACTCTCGGTCCGCGCGGCCAACTGTCTCAACAACGCCAACATCACGACGGTCGGCGAGCTGGCGATGAAGACCGAGCAGGAGATGCTCAAGTATCGCAACTTCGGCAAGAAGTCCCTCAACGAGATCAAGGACAAGCTCGAGGCTCTCGGCCTGTCGCTCGGAATGAAGTTCGACGAGCGCCTCCTCGATTCCCGCAAGGACATCTAGCGCGGGCCAGCCCGCGTTCAGTAACAAGTTTCAAGTAACAAGTTCCAAGGATTCCAATCCCGGAGGCTCGCACCAAGAACTCACGCTGTCACAGTTTCGCGTGTCCGTGTCGACCCCTGCGAGAGCAGGCACGATCCTTGGCACTTGGAACTTGGCACTTGATACTTGGCGCCTCGGGCGCCCGCCATGCGTCACCAGAAACACCGCCACACCCTCGGCGTGAAGAAGGAGCACCGTTCCGCGTTGCTCGCCAATCTCGCTTCCTCGCTCATCAAGCACGGCCGCATTCGCACCACGACCGCCAAGGCCAAGGCCCTGCGTCCGTTCGTCGAGCGCATCGTCACGCTGGCCAAGAAGGGCGACCTGCATCGCCGTCGCACGGCGCTTTCGCGGCTGCGTGATCCCGAAGCCGTCAAGAAGCTGTTCAACGAACGGGCCGAGGACTTCTCCGCTCGTGCCGGCGGCTACACCCGCATCTACAAGCTCGCGCTGCCGCGCCTCGGTGACGCTGCCGACATGGCGATCATCGAGTTCGTCGGCGCCGGCGACCAGGGCTACAAGAAGGCCGGCCGCCGCAAAGCGAAAGCCAGGACTGGCAAGGCCAAGAAGGCCGCATCCGCCGAAACGGCTCCAGCCGAGGCTGGTCCGACGGAGGAACCGGCGAAGAGCGAGTAAGCTCCCCCTATCTTTGTTTCAATCCGGCGCGCGGTCCCGACGGACTGCGCGTCTTTTTTTTGGTTTGAGCCGTGAACCGGCGCAGCGCGCGGCGCATGAGTGCGGCGTTCGGAGGCCTGCCAATCAGACGTGCTTCACGTCGGGACTCTGCATCACGGCTGCCGACGAACGCCGTTTCCCGGGCCGGGGATCCCCTTCCATTTCTGGTTTCCGTTTGGCAGCTGCGAAAGCCATGCTTCCAGCCGTGTCCCCCCGCCGCCTCTCCCGACTGGTGATGGCATCGCTGTTGTCCCAGTTCCCCTGCGCCCCCGGTTGTGCGGATGCTGCCGACCCCGCATCCATCGCAATTCCCGACGGCTGGTTCGCCTGGCCCTGCGTCGAACCCCAAACCGGCAGTCCTCTCGATGCCAGCATCCTGAACGACGGTCCGGCTGGCAACCACGGGCGGGTGGTCGTGCGCAGTGGCCACTTTGCCACGGAAGCCGACGGTCGGCGGATTCGTTTCTGGGGCTGCAATCTCAGCAGCAATGAGGCTTTCGTGGACGCCGCCACCGCCGATCGGCTGGCACTCCGCCTGGCCAAAGGCGGCATCAACATCGCCCGGCTTCATCACCTCGACAACCCGTGGTCGGTCGATTCCGCGGGCAGCATCTGGAAGCCGGGCACCCAGGATCGCATCCACCTCGATCCCGCCCAATTGCGACAAGCTGCACCGGGTCGTGGCAGCCTTGAAGGCTCAGGGGATCTACGTGGACGTGAACCTCAAGGTCTCCCGCACCCACACCGAGGCCGACGGGTTCCCGCCGACGATCGCGCAGACACCGCCGTTCCAGAAACGCGTGGACTACTTTTCGCGGCGCATCATCGATCTGCAGAAGGACTATGCACGCCAGCTGCTGACGAAAACGAATCCCTACACAGGACTCAGCTTGGCCGAGGATCCGGCGGTGGCAGTGATCGAGATCAACAACGAGAATTCGCTCCTCGGTCTGCGCACTCGTGAGATCGGTGCCGACCTGCATCTGTTGCCGGAACCGTTTCGGGGCGAACTGACCGCTCAATGGAACGCCTGGCTCAAAGGGCGCTATGACACCGACGCTGGTGCTCGCGGAGGCCTGGTCGCGAAAGGCGACATCTCCTGGCGAGTCGCCAATTACTCCCGGATCGCGTTGGCTTGCCGACGCCCAGACCGGGAACGACGTCCGGGTCGATTCCACGGACCCGGCGACGGTGCAGGTGAACGTGGGGTCCGGCGACGGCGTCCGCTGGCGGTCGGCCGCGTATCTCGACCGCCTGCGGTTCATTGAAGACGCCACCTACACCTTGAGCTTTTCCGCGCGGGGCGACGCGGTGCGCCCGGCCGAGATCACCGTCAGTCGGGACGAATCTCTCTGGCGCACGGACAAGTGGCGCACCGTCGGTTTGCGATCGGTGATTTCGCTGGAACCCGCATGGAAGGAGTACCGGTTCGTTTTCGTCACCCATTCGATCGTCGACGTGGGTTCACGGCTTTCGATCATCGCCGGCCACCAAACCGGCAGGATCTGGATCAAGGATCTTCGCCTGGTGTCCGGATCCGCGACCGCGGGACTGCAAGCCGGGCAATCGCCACGCGCCGGTACGGTTCCCATCCCGACCGACGCGACGCCCGGCCAGTGGAAAGACTGGCTCACGTTCCTGCTCGAGACCGAGCAAAACTACGTGGCGGAAATGCGCGCGTACCTGCGCGACGAATTGAAGGTGAAGGCGCCGATCGTGTGCACGCAGGCCAACTACGGAGGCATCGCCGGGCTTGTGCGCGAGCAAGCCTCGGAGTTCATCGATGCGCACTGCTATTGGCAGCATCCCGACTTCGCCGGTCCGACGGGAGCCTGGGACACCGCGCATTATACGATCAACAACACGCCGCAGTTGGCCGGGTTTGGCCCGCGCTGGTTTGGCGAATTGGGAGGCATCGCGCTGCTGCGCGTCGCCGGCAAGCCGTTCACGGTAACCGAAGTCGACGAGCCTGCGCCCAGTGACTACGCGTGCGAGCTGTATCCCGAGCTCGCCACGTTTGCCGGGCTGCAGGACTGGGACGCGCTGTTTCCCTTTGATTCCGTCGCCGTCGGCGCGACATCGGACGAGGGATCGATTCGCACGTTCTTCGATCAGGCGCATCATCCCGCAAAATGGGGCTTTGGTCCATTCGCGACCCGCGTCTTCCGCGAGGGCTTGATCACGCCTCCGACGGCAACCCGGGAACTGATGGTGCGGGCACCCGTGTGGGAGGAGGGGCAGCATGTCGACGTGCTCTGGCTCAAGCAGCAGATGGGGCTCGACCTCGGTTTTCTGACGGATCGCCTCAGCGTCAGCGATCACCTGATCGATCCCGCGGGGATGACGCACGTCGTCCAACGTGGAGAATCGGAGCTGGCTGGCGTGCGTCTGCGGCAGACCGATCGAGGTCGTGTCTACGTGGCCTCGTCCCCGGGCGCGGATTGCATCGTCGGGTACATGGGCGGTACCACGGTCAATACCGCGAGCCTCAACGTGACCTGCGACACTTTTGGCCTCGACTTCGCGTCGATCGGCGCGGTGGCGCTCGACGGGAAGTCCCTTCACGCCTCCGCCCGCATCCTGGTGACGATGGCGGCCCGTGCGGGAAACCAGGGCGCGCAGTGGAATACCGCCCGCACCAGCGTCGGTGACGTGTGGGGAAAGGGTGGTCCGGCGATTGCGGAGCGGGTTCCCGCCACCATTCGCCTGCATACGGGTGGTCCGCGGCAGGTCGTCGCGCTGGCCTCGGATGGAACCGCCGCCGGCACCATACCTGCGCAGTGGGATGACGGCTGGACCATCTTCTCCACTCGCGACGGACCGCCGACGCTTCACTACGAGATCGTCGCGGCCCGTCGGGATGGCGGAACCGTAAATTGATGCCGGGGGCGGGTTCTTTCCGTTGCCGGCACAGTTTGCGCATCCCGCACGCCCGCCGACACGTCTGTAGCCCTGCCCCCATGATTGCCTCGAAACACCGTCTCGTCTCCGCGCTCGCGGTTGTGGCGACCATTGCCGTGCTGGTTCCGGGCTGTTCGCGGGACCAGACCATCACGCTCCGCGGGGCGTCCCAGTTCGATGAGTCGCATGTGTTCACGCGTACGCTGCGCAAATTCGAGGAACTCGTGAAGCAGTACTATGGCAAGCCGGTGCGGTTCGAATTGTATCTCAATAGCGAACTCGGGCTCGAGAAGGACTACTTTGCTTACATGAGTCAGGGCATCTCGGTCGACTATGCCCTGGTTTCGCCCGCGCACATGTCCACTTTTTCCCCGGCGGCACCGCTGATGGACATGCCGTTCCTGTTTCGCGACCTCGACCACTGGACCAAGGTGCTCGAGAGCGACACCTTCAAACCCATCGCGGATGAAGTCGCCGCCAAGGCCGACGTGATGTTGATCGGCTATGCCGGAGGCGGCACGCGCAACCTGATCGTCAACCATCCGGTCACGAATCTGGACGAACTCCACGGACTCAGCATCCGCGTGATGGGTGCGCCCATCCAGACGGAGATCTTCCAGGCGCTCCACGCGTCGCCGACCGTCATTGCCTACAGCGAAATCTACAATGCGATGCAGACCGGCGTGATTGACGCGGCGGAAAACGAAGCGGCGGGCATCCAGCAGATGAAGTTCTACGAGGTCGGCCCGGAAATCTCGCTGACGCGGCACGCCATCACCGTCCGTCCGCTCTGTTTCAGCCGAAAAACCTTCCTTCGCCTGCCACCGGATCTGCAGGCGGCGATCACCCGGGCGGGCCGCGAGGCCGGCGCCTTCGGACGACAACTCGAATCCGCGGAGGACGCCGAGACTCTCCGGCGTCTGGAGAATGAGGGAAAGCTGCACACCCACGTTTTTGTGGAACGCGATGAACTGCTGAAACTCGCCGAACCGGTGAAGGAGAAATATGCGGCGCAAATCGGCGCCCAGGAAGTCTATGTGCGGATCAACGCGATCAAGTGAGGCAGGCACGGCGGCGGACGGTGTCGGCCCCGCTTCTTCGCGCTGGCGAGGGTGAACCTGACGCACCTCGATGAAGCGCCTTCTCGATGCTTACGACCGCGTCCTGCGTGTGCTCCTGGTCGCGCTGCTGGGAGTGATGGTGGTTCCGGTTGCGCTGCAAATTGTCTCACGCTTCACGGGACTCATCCCGCGGTTCATCTGGACCGAGGAGATTGCCCGCTTTTGCTTCGTCTGGATGATCATGATCGGCTCGATGGTCGCAGTGCGGGACCGGACCCATTTCGACGTCGATCTACTGCCGCACCCGAAGACGCACCGGCAGCAAGGGATCGCCGGCTTGATCGTTCACGGCGCCATGTTGCTGATGGCGGTCGCCTTCGTTTGGTATGGCTGGGGATTCGCGAAGTTCGGATTTATTCAGCATTCGGAAATGAGCGGCATCAACCTGCTGAGCATCTACGTGGCGTTTCCCGTGGCGGGCCTCACCTGGACCATTTTTCTACTGGAGAAGATCGTTGATGACGTGCGCCTCCTGATGGCCTCGAAAGCGGAAGCAACCCGATGAGTCCCGGAGAGGTCTCTGCGATCATGTTCGGCACGCTGGCGGTGCTGGTTCTCCTGCGCATCCCGGTGTCTTTTGCGTTGGGCCTGGCGTGCATTCCGATCCTGATCATCGACGATCGGCTGACGCCCTTCCTCCTGCTGAACGAAATGTGGAAGGCGTACAATTCGTTCATTCTGCTGGCCGTCCCGTTTTTCCTGCTGGCCGCGAACCTCATGAACAGCGCCGGCATCACCGAGCGCCTCGTAACCCTCGCCAAGGCATCCGTTGGCCATCTCCCCGGCGGGCTTGGTCACATCAACGTCATGGTGAGCATGCTCTTTGCCGGCATCTCCGGTTCGTCGACTGCAGACGCGGCCGGCATCGGCTCGCTGTTGATACCGGCGATGAAGCAGCAGGGCTACGACTCCAGTTTTTCAGTGGCGATCACGGCATGTTCCTCGGTGATGGGCGTGATCATTCCGCCGAGCATCCTGATGGTGGTTTGGGGCGGACTGATGTCGGTGTCGATCGGGGGTTTGTTTCTCGCGGGAGTCGTGCCGGGAATCCTGATCGGCTTGTTTTTGATGGGGACGGTATGGGTCTACGCAAAAGGGCGCCGCTACCCCGTGTACCAGCGGGCATCGCTCGCGGAATTCGGGCTCGCCCTCCGGCGTGCGATCCTGGCCCTGGTGACGCCCGCGATCATCGTCGGCGGGATTGTCGGCGGGTTGTTCACGCCGACCGAAGCGTCGGTGGTGGCGGTCATCTACGCCGCGATCCTTGGCGGGGTGGTATATCGGACGATCGATTTGCAGGGATTTCCCAAGGTGCTGTTGGAGTCCGCGCGGCTCTCGGCGGTCTCGCTCTTCTGCATCGGAACGGCCGCGGCGTTCGGCTGGTTGCTCGCCTACTTTCGGGTGCCGCAGTCCATCGTGCATGCCATGGCCCCATGGGGAACGGGCGTCATGTCGACCGGATTCCTGATCGCCTTCGCGTTTCTGGTCATCGGCATGTTCATCGATGCCATTCCCGCCATCATGATCCTGGGTACGATCTTGCTCCCCCTCGCTCAGAGTGTCGGCATGCATCCCGTCCACTTCGCAGTCATCGGCGTGATTTCGCTCGCCTTCGGGCTGGTGACGCCGCCCTACGGACTCTGCTTGTTGATCGCAGCAACGATTGGGGAGATCAAGGTCGTGCAGGCGCTGAGGGACGTCGCGCTGATTTTGGTTCCGATGTTGGTCCTGCTCGTGCTCGTGATTGTTTTTCCCGAGCTGATCCTGGCGCTCCCGAGATGGCTCGCCCCACGGTTGCTGCTGTGATGACGGTAGCGACAGCGGGATAGTGCAGCCGACAACCCGGGCGCGAGGAGCCTGTGCTTGCGCGGCTATCCCGCCACCAAGGCGGGCCGAGGGGACGAACCTCGCCTAGTTTCGGCCCACCGCCGGTTCGCCCCGCTGGCGTGCCGAAATGATCGCGAGCGTACGCGTGTTTTCCGTCCACTCCACGGGATCCGGCGTGATGCGAATGGCATCACAGAGGACACGCAGGGCCTCGCGCAGGTGAACGTCGAACGGTGGCGCGTCCTTTTCCTCACTGTCGTCCACGAGGGCGGGATCTTCCTCGGTCTCGGTCCCCTTGGCATCGGCCGCGGCCACCGAGTCGAGCAGGATGTCGTGGCTGGGATAGTTTTGGGCCGCGAGTTCGGTCTGCTCCACCTTCAGATCCTTGCGGAACGCCTCGTCCGCGGCCTTCATCGCGCGGCGCTGGTCGAGATTGAGCGTGATCGACTTCATTTCCTCCCGTTCGCGCAGCCACTTGATGCGGCGCTCCAGGAAATGGAACTCCTCCATTGATGCGATGCGCCTGTGCGTTTCGTCGGAGAGCAGGTTGCGCAGGCCGATGTCGAGTTTGCGGCCATTGAAACGCGCGGGATCAATCGTGTCCCACGGCAGCGAATTCGGCAGGTCGGCTTCACCGATGGGCAGGAAGTCCTCGATGGCGGGAAGCGAGATGTCGGGAATGACACCGCGATTCTGGGTCGAGGAACCGTTCGGCAGGTAATACTTTTGCGTGGTCAGCTTTGCGGCGCCGGCGTGCGCATTGATCGCCAGCCGTCCTGGCAGGTACATGCCGACCTCGAGCACGGCCTGGACGGTGCCTTTGCCGTGGGTCGACTTGTCGCCGAGGATGATGGCGCGACCGTAGTTCTGCAGCGCGCCGGCAACAATCTCCGACGCGGAGGCGCTCGAGCGTGACGTGAGCACCATCAGCGGGCCATCGTAAGTGACGTGGGGATCATAGTCGGGCGTCGACGTCACGCGGCCGAAGGCGTTGCGCACCTGCACGACCGGCCCCTTGGTGATGAACAAGCCGGTCACCTGCACGGCCTCGCCGAGGAGACCGCCGGGATTGCCGCGCAGATCGAGAATCACGCCTTGCACACCGGCGGCGTTGAGCTTGCGAAGAAGTTCGTCAACATCGGCGCTGACGCTGATCGGGGGGGAATCGTGGTCCGAGTCGTCGACCGGACCATAAAACGAGGGCACCTCGATGACGCCGATCGGCACGGTCGTGCCATCGGGCGACGGGACTTCCTGGATGGTGGCCTTGGCCCGGCTGGCGTTGAGCTGAACGACCTCGCGGATCAGCGGGACCTCCTTGCGCACGGAGGTGTCGGCGGCATCGCCGGGCACAATCGTAAGTACCAGCTTCGTGCCCTTCTTGCCGCGGATCTTGTTGACCACCTTCCGCAACGGCATGCCGATCACGTCTTCGGCCTCGTCGCCGTCCTGCGCCACCGCCACGATTTTGTCGTTGACCGAAATCTGCTTGGACAGCGTCGCGGGGCTGCCCGGCATCAGCTGTTTGACCACACAGTAACCGTCTTCGGAGGAGAGCACCGCGCCGATGCCGACGAGCGACAGGCGCATCTGGATCGAAAAGTCCTCGTAGGTTTCCGAGGATAGAAATGTCGAGTGCGGATCGTAAAGCTGGGTGAGGGTGGTGAGGAACGCCTCCTGAACCTCACTCGCGTCGATCTCGCGGACATTCTTGAGCATGCGTTCGTAGCGTTTGCGCACGGTCTCCTTGGCATCTGCGATGGTCTTGTCGTTGAGCATGTCCGGGATCAGCTCGAACTTGAGCCGGCGTCGCCAGAGATCGTCGGCCTCCTCACGTGTGGCCGGCCATTTTTCCTCGTGACGATTGAGCGAGAACGTCTCGTCGGCGGTGAAGTCGATGTCGTTGTTCAGCTGCGAGAGCACCCAGGCGACCCGCTCCTCGGCGCGTTCGCGGTAAACCTTGAAGATGGCGAAGGCCGCGTTGAGGCTGCCCTGGTTGCGCAACTGGTCGTTCAACACGGGCGCAAAACGCTTGCGCAGTTCCTGCTCGTCGGTGGCGGTGAAAAACATGCGCTGATCGTCCAGGTAGCCCATGAACTGGGGGACGAGCTTTTCGTACCGTTCCTGGCTGATCGGAGTGTTGAGGTAGTGGATTTCCTCGAGCCATTGGACCAGGAGCTTGGTCTCCTCCGCCATGACCGGGGTCTGGCGAAAGTCCGGATCGGCGTCGGCGGCCGGAAGCGGCTTGGGGATGATGATGGCCAGCAGCGCCATCGCAAACGACGGCGCAAGATAACGGCGAAAGATCATAATAAGATGTTTAGGATGAGGCGGGCCGCCGGACGATCTGCGAAAGCGGTGCCAGCGCCACAATCGGCTTTGGAACGTCCCGGAACAAAGCAGTTTATCGGCCCGTTTCAAGTGTCGTTGAGGGAACAACTCCCGCCAGCACCCTGAGGGAGACTTCCCGGGTCTGTCGAAGGCGATTGCAGTGAGCCGTCCAGTATTCCTCCCAGTCACGGGCCCCGAGCCAGCAGGCGAGGGCCCGTTGGTCATCCGGCGCCTCCGGAATGACGCTGACGCCGCGATTGCCGTCGCGTCGCAAGCTCCATTCCAGGTGCTGGAGGTGGCGGTGATTTGTCAAAAGCCGGGCTACGTCGGCCGGGGGCGCCAGACCGGCGGCTGCGAGCCGTTCCCAGCCGGATCGGGTATTGGGATCGCGCACGTCCGGATGCGATCCGCCGTGGCGCATCTGCAGCATTTGCAACGCGAACTCGATGTCCACCAGGCCGCCCGCGCCAGTCTTGAAGGCGCGCTGGGGCGGACGGGCCGTGTCGCGCTCGCGCTGAATGCGCAGGCGCATGTGCCAAAGTTCCGCAGCCTCCGGGTCGCCGAGGCCGCGACCGTAGACGGTTTCTGCGACCCAGGCTTCCCAGTCCCGCGCGACGTCCGCGGGTCCGGCAACGACGCGGGCACGCGTCAGGAGCTGGCGCTCCCAGGTCTGTGCCGATTGGACAAAGTAATTCCGATAACTTTGGAGCGTCGGCACCGAGCGGACCCGAGTCTCCGTGCGGGCGGAGACGAAGATCGAGCGTGAACGCCGGCTCGCGGCCGCCGCCTCCGAGCCAGCCCCGGATGGCGCGCAGGATTTTTTCGTCGGGGGGGCCGCCGTCGCCGCCGATCACCACGATGTCGAGATCCGAGCCATACGAGAGTTCCGCGCCACCAAATTTGCCGAGTGCGATCACCAGCAGTTGCTCCGCTCCCGGGGTGCGGGCGATGGCTTCGAGCAGGGCGGCGTCAGCAACACCCGTCAATTCCCCGCCGATTTCATCGTCGGACACGAACCCCAGCAGATGGCCGATCGCCGCGCGCACCTGTTCCGCGCGCACGTAGAGCGTGAGCCACGCGATGTAATCCTCGTCGGAGGTGGTACCGTGAGCGGACATCTCGCGGCGGCGGCCCGCTACGTTCTTGCGCTTGCGCAGGATCTCCGGGCGCAACACCTCCTCGAGGATCTCGGGATGGCGGGTCAGCAACTCCGCGATGAAGTGACTGCGATCGAACAGGAGCGCGATCACTTCAAGGAACTCGCGATTCAGGCTGCACGCCGCGAAGAACTGGTTGCGCGTTGCGTAACGTTCCGCAAAGGCGGATATGCGTCGCAGAGTCTGCCGCGGCCGGGCGAGCCGCGGCAACACGCGATCCAGCGCCGGCACGACGCCGGCGAATCGCTGCACCTGCTCCCGCACCAGCGGGTTGGATGCGTCGCCCCGCACGAACAGGCGCAAGTCGCGGATTGCTTCCTCGTGCGGACCCGTCCCGAACCATTGTTCGAGGCGGGCCCGGACGGCCGGGCTGACCCGTTCGTCGGCGAAGAACGGCCACCAGGGATCGGCCGCGTCGGCCGCGGGCGGCTCTTCCGAAGCGAACAGATCCGCGTAGTGTCTGCGGATGCGTTCGCGTCGGCGGTCGAGATCCGCTTCAAACGTGGTCGCATCGGGAAATCCCAGTGAACAGGCGAGGGCCGCGAGCGCGGCCGGATCGGTCGGAAGTTCGTGGGTTTGTTGTTCCTCCGCCATCTGCAGTCGATGTTCCACCCGGCGAAGAAACCAATACGAGTCGGTGAGGAACCGCGCGTCCGGGGCGGCGAGCAGGCCGTAACGCACGAGCTGCCGCAGCGCCTCGGTCGTGGAGTGGGTCTGCAGAAATGGAAATCGGCCCGCGTGCAGCAACTGCAGGACTTGCGCGAGGAACTCGATCTCGCGAATGCCGCCATAGCCCGATTTTACGTTGCGGGCGAGTGCGCCGTAGCCGACGACCTCGTTCTCCGTCCGTTGCTTCATTGCGGCGACCTCGGTCAGCAGCGCGGCGGGGGGATGCCGGGGATAGCGGAAACTGTGCAGGCTTTCGAGCAGTTCGCCGCCGATGACAAAATCGCCGGCCACGACGCGCGCCTTCAGCAGGGCCAGCCGTTCCCAGGTTTGGCCGGTGGCGGCGTAGTAGTTTTCGGCGGCCGTGACTGATGGGGCGAGCGCCGCGGTCGCGCCTCCGGGGCGCAGCCGAAGGTCCGCGCGAAAAAGAAAGCCGTCCCCATCCCGGGCGTTGAGCAGGCCGGTGAGGTCCTCGGCGACCTTTTGGAAATACTCGACATTGGTCGTGCCCGTCGGCTTTCCGGCCCGGCGGGTGTTGCCCTCGCCCTCGTAGAGGTAGATCAGGTCGACGTCGGAGGAGAAATTCAGTTCCCGGCCGCCGAGCTTGCCGAGCCCGAGGACGGAGAACCGTGCGACACGCTGCAGCTCGTGATCCCACGGTTCACCCCATCGTGCATTGGCCCGGAGGGTCGCCACGAAGTAGCATTCGCGGATCATCATCTCGGCGAGCCGGGTGAGTTCCTCCACGACCACTTCCTGGGTGACGAAACCGGCGACGTCGCGATAGGCGATCCGCATCGCGGCCTTGCGCCGGAATCGACGCAGGAACCCGGGGTAGCCCCCGGCCGTGCGCTCGATCACCCCGTGCGGCGTGCGGGTGGCCTCAACCTCGGCCAGGAAGGTGTGCAGGCCGATCGTGAGGTTGCGGGTCTCCGGTGATTCCAGCCAGGCGGCGAGGTCGGGGCGGTCCTCAATCAGCCGCGCGTAAAGCGGGCAGGCCTGCGCAAATCGTTCCAGACGGTCGGACGCCTCGGGCTCCAACGCATCCCACGCTTTCGTGGGTGCCGCCTGCCGAAGCCGTGCGAAGAACCCGCCCAAGATCGATTCAGCGCTTGTTCAGGACGTCGCGTGCCTCGTCGAGCACGCGGCGCTCCTCGTCGGTGAGCGATCCAAAACCCTGGCTGTTGATCTTGTCGAGGATCCGGTCGACTTCCGCCCGCAGATCCGTAGGCGAGGGCGTGACGTTGACCGTGTAACTCGGACTGGCCGTCGCCGCCGCGCGCTTCTTCCGGCGCATCCAGGCCGGCAGTTCGATGGCGGGCCGCAGGCCGAACGTTCCCGTGCGGTGATGGATGAACCGGCCGTAGAGCCAGCCCGCCAACATGCCGCCGAGATGGGCGGAGTGGGCGATGGGGCTGCGACCGGGAATCTCGAACACAGCCATGCAGAACAACGAAATGCCGGCCGTCGCCCAAGCCGCATGCTTCGGCTTCACCGTGATGGGAATGAACAGAAAGGAAATCGGCTGCTCGGGAAACAGCGTCGCAAATACCGCGAACAGTCCCATGCACACGGCCGATACCCCAATCACGGCGTAATTCAGATGTGCCAGGATTTCGACGCCGTACCACACGCCGCCGCCGATCGCCATGGCCGCGAAGAAGAAGGCCACGAAACGCGCCGGCCCCATCAGGGGCAGCACGATCCGCCCAAACAGATAGAGTCCAAGCAGGTTCAGCAGGATGTGGATGATGTCCCCGTGCAGGAACCCATAGGTAAAGAGGGTCCAGATGTATCCGTGACTGAGCCACAGCGAGGTGGCCGCGAAATACTTCTGGATGAAATCCGCGCCCGGCTCGCGGATGGAGATGATTTGCTGGACCGCAAAGGCCGCCACGATGGTGACAATCAACCAGGTCAGCACCGCGTTCTCGCGGCGGCCGGAAGACTCTCGCATGTAGGGGCGGTCGTAAAGCATGAGCGCGGTCCAGACCCTAACCGTTCGTGCCGGAATTGACAAGTGGGGCGCACACCGGGAGACCGAATAATGTTTGCCCCGGTTCCCGCCGCGAATCACCGGCCACGGATCATGCCTTTATCAACGCCCGGACCTCGAATCCGCCGTGGGTTCATTCCCCGAAACCGGCGTCGGCTCGGTTGGCTGTAGCGGAGGTGCCCCGCGATTCGTCCGAACCACGCTGTGGCCCGAGGTGGCCGGGAACGTCCCTGTGCCCGTTTCGAGCGGGGCAACGCGCCCGGGACGGCAACTGCACCCTTGCGTTAAAAGGGAAGCAGCATGAACGCCACCCCCAGGATGACGGTCGGCACGAGCGCGCCCATGGCCAGGTACAATGGCGACACGCCACCGTCAAAGAAACGGCGCAGGATCGATTGGCCCGCGGGATTCGGGGCGTTGGCGATCACGGTGAGGCCGCCGCCGGTCACCGCACCTGCGACCACGGCATACCGCATTTCCGGCGTGAAGCCGGGCACCAGGGATGCGAGGTAGGTGATGGCGGCGTTGTCGTTGAAAGCGGTGAGTACCGTCGCCCCCAACATCAGCGGCAGCACCTCGAGTCGGCTCAAGACCGGCGCGATCCACCACTGTTGGAGGTTTCCGTGGACGACGAGGCCGGCGAGGAAGAAGCCAACGAGCAGTGCCGGCTTCAGTTTCACGTCATCCTGATGATGCCAGGTCGCGGTCACGAACGCCAGGAAGAACAAAAAGCCGCCGACGAACAGGACAGGGTAATGGGCCATGTAGACGGTCCAGGCCATGAAAAGCACGTGCACGGCCGTCACCCACACCGGGATCGGCCAGTCCTGGTTCACCCACGGCGTGCGACCACCATGGCCTTCGATCTTCACGGGCCGGGCGCGATGTTGCGCCAGGCCGGAGAGCTCGCGGCGGAACACGGCGTAGTAAAGCACGTTGGCAAGCAGGATTCCGGCGATCGCCTTCCAGCCATAATGCGAGAACATGAAGCCGATGTCCCACCCCCAGGCCTTCTGCACCATCAGCACGGGCGGCGCGGCAAAATGCGTGAGCGTGCCTCCGACCGAGATGTTCACGAACAGCAGGCCCAGCGTCGCGTACTTGAGTCGCGGGCTCGGATTCAACTCAAAGAACTTTTGCGCCAGCAGCAGCGCTGCGATGGTCATGGCCGCGGGTTCCGTGACGAACGACCCGAGGATCGGACCGATCAACAGGATCGAGAACCACCACGCCGCCGGGGTGCGCCCGCCGATCCGGGCAAACAGCGACATCAGCTGTTCGGCGAGCTTCATCACGGGCCGCGTCGCGGCCATGGTCATGATGATCACCACGAACATCGGCTCCGTGTAGGCGACCGTGAAATTGAGATAATGCTCGGCCGCGGGCAGGCCTCGCATGGCAACGATGGCGATCGCCAAGGGGATCACCCAGAGGCCGAAGATCGCCTCAACCTCCCCAAGGAACTCGAGCACGACCGCACGAAAGCTGACTTCGTCCTTGAACGGCCGGCCCGCGGCCTCCGCGTGCGCACGTTGCGCCTTCATCCGTTCGGAGTGGTGGTGTTCCGTGCGGTGCGCCCAACGGCGAAAGGTCCCCGCACAAAACGTGTGCACGATCGCGGCGAAGAACAGCAGGGTGGCAACGAGGTTCAGAGGATCCTGCTGCACCCGCTCGACGATCACGTCCCAGAGCGGCTTGCCGGTCGGATCCGGGTACGCATCGAGCGGCGTCGGCAACGGCGGCAGCTCGGCATGGGCCGGCGCGACGTCGGCCGCGAACGTGGGGGCGACGGCGAGGGCGGCGAGCAGACCGGCCGCGACGAATTTCCATGGGGAGCGGGCGAACGCAGGCATGCGCTCTTCGATGCCCGATTCGTCCGCTTCGTCGAGCGCAACCGGATGGACGGACGGGCGGTGTTCGGCACCCCCTTTCCCTTCGTCGGTGGCGTTATGGGCACCCGGCCGGCACTTCACTTGTCAAGGAACGGCGACTCTGATCCGCTGCGCCCCTGATCCAATCCCTGACCATGCGCATTCGTTCCTATCGAGCCCTCCATCCCACCGTCGCGCTGGCCGACCGCATTTCGTGCGTGCCGTACGACACGGTCAACACGGCCGAAGCCCGGGCCCTCGCCGAGGGCAATCCGCTGAGCCTCCTGCGCGTCAAACGTGCGGAGATCGAGTTTCCCGAGGGCACCGACCCGCATTCCGATCCGGTCTACGCGCGGGCCAAGGAAAACTTCGAAAAGCTCATCGCGGCGAAACACCTCGTGCGCGACGAACGTCCGTGCATCTACGTCTATCGTCAGGAGATCGGTGAACATCGCCAGACCGGGGTCGCCGCCCTGTGTCATGCGGGTGACTACGAGGACGGACTGATCAAGTGCCACGAAAAGACCCGCAAGGAAAAGGAGGACGATCGCACCCGTCTCACGGATACGTTGTCGGCCAACCCCGGGCCGGTCTTTCTCACGTATCGCGATCGACCGGGCATCGACGCGGCGGTCGCGGCCGTGACGCGGAAGGAACCGCTGTTCAACTTTCGCGCTCCCGATGGCGTGCGCCACGTCGTGTGGCGGGTCGACGAACCCGCGGCGCTGGTCGAGGCCTTCAAGGCCGTTCCCTGCACTTACATCGCTGACGGCCACCATCGTGCCGCCAGTGCGGCGCGTGTCGCCCGCGAACGGCGGGAACGGAATCCGCGGCACTCGGGCGACGAGGACTACAGCTGGTTTCTCAACGTGCTGTTTCCCGCTTCGCAGTTGCGCATCCTGCCCTACAACCGGCTCGTCGCCGATCTGCACGGCCAGAAGCCGGCCGCGTTCCTCGCGGCCCTCGGTCGCGCCGGCAAAGTCACGGCCGACGCCCCGGCGACGCCCACGATGGCGGGACACGTCAGCGTGTTTCTGGACGGACGCTGGCACGGCCTCGAGTTGGGCGCGCCGGCCGGGGCCGATCCGGTGGCGCGGCTCGACGTCAGTCTGCTGCAGGATCATGTCCTCGCCCCGTTGCTTGGGATCGACGATCCGCGCACGAATCAGCGCATCGACTTCGTCGGCGGCATCCGCGGAACGAGCTATCTGGAGGAGGCGGTAAAATCCGGCCGGGCCGCGGTCGCGTTTTCGCTTTACCCGGTCACGGTAAGGCAGCTGATGGACATCGCCGACGCCGGCGAGATCATGCCGCCGAAGAGCACGTGGTTTGAACCGAAACTCCGCTCCGGCCTTTTCATGCACGTGTTTTGAACCGAAACGATGTACGAGGTGGCCTGCGGCCGAGTCCGACCGGGGCCCTACACGGCGGGCGGGAGGGGCAGCGGATGTGGGTTTCGATCGCACCAGTCGACTGCGCGAAACAGGAGCAAGCGCAGGTCGGCCAGGGGCAGTCCCAGACCGGCGGCGGGACCGGCGGTGGTGATCTGATCCAGCGCGGCGTGGATCGCGGCGACGCGGTCGGCATCGAAGACGCGTGGGTCCGGCAAGTGACGCCGCAGAAACGCGAGCGCCGCCTCGCCCGACGTGGCCCATTGGGCGAATCCGTGTCGGTAGCCATCGTCGAACAGATGATAGGCGTGGCGAATCATCTCCCCCTGGAGGGTACTGGCGCTGCCTCGTCCCGGAGGCACGAGTGCCTCGAGTAATTCATGCACGCGTCGTTCATAGTAGTCAGGCGCACGCGGCGACGGGGCGACGTTTGAACAGGCGGGAGAAGAAAGGCGGCCATGGCGGAGCGCGCGGTAACGGTGCCCCTTTTTCAAGGCATGATGCCGGCCGAGTCCAGCCTGCTGACGGGCGGGGCCGTTAGCCGGTTGCGGTCGGCCGGAGCACCCCTACAACGAGTCGATGGCCAAGCTCTACTTCTATTACTCCGCGATGAATGCGGGGAAATCGACCGTGCTGTTGCAGGCGAGCCACAACTATCACGAGCGCGGCATGCACACGTTGCGCTTCATCCCCGCGATCGACACCCGTGCGGGCGTGGGGCGCATCCGTTCGCGCATCGGGCTCGAGGCCGAAGCCATCGCTTTTGAGACGGCGGACGATCTCTCTGCGCGCGTCCTGGCCGAACACCGCGGAAAACCGGTGGCGTGCGTGTTGATCGACGAGGCCCAGTTTCTCACGCAGGAGCAGGCCTGGCAGCTCGCAGGCATCGCCGATCATCTGGACATTCCCGTTTTGTGTTACGGTTTGCGCACTGATTTTCAGGGCCATCTTTTTGCCGGCAGCGCAGCCCTGCTGGCGATGGCGGACGAGTTGATCGAGCTGAAGACAATCTGCCACTGCGGGCGCAAGGCCACCATGAACGTACGGGTGGGGGCCGACGGCCGGCCGGTGCGCGAAGGCGCCCAGATCGAGATCGGCGGCAACGAGCGTTACGTCGCGATGTGTCGACGGCATTTCACCGAAGCGCTCGGTCGACGAGCCGGAGGTGTTGAGCAGACCACTGGCGGTTGACGGAGGCTGCGTCTGCCCCCGAGGCCCGACCTCGGACCTCGGCGCATCGGGCACCTGAGCCAGCCTGCAAATTTCACGGTCCGGGGGAAGACCGAGCCACGTTGTCGTTACACTCCAACGCAGCTACCGGGTGCGTTGTCTCCGTAGCTGCGTTTGAGCTCCGCGAAAACGTGGCCGAACGTGTGAAATTTGCAGGCCAGGCCCTCCGGGACCGGCAAGCCAGGTTCAGTGTCTGCATTCCTGGATGGAGAGCTCCGCCTGACCGCGGTCCACCCTGGGTTGGACCTTCCAGGATGTATCTGCCTCGAAGGACCTCAAGCGATGGAATCTTTTTGGTTGCAGCCCTGCGATCCGGTGCCTCTCGTGATTCTTTAACCCAATAGATTCATGCCGCGCGAACTTATCACTCTCGAATGCACGGAGGCCCGCAAGGAGGGCAAACCGGTGTCCCGTTACATGTCCACGCGTAACAAGAAGACGCAGACTGAGCGGGTGGAAAAGAAGAAGTACAACCCACACCTGCGGCGGCATACGCTCCACCGCGAGGTCAAATGATCGACCTTCCGGCAGCCGCACGCGAAAGCTGAGGGCGCGAAAGATTCCTTGCGGAAACAACGAACGGCGACCCAAGGGTCGCCGTTTTGCGATTTCGCTCCTGGTCCTGACTGAGGCTCAGTTGCCTTGGGGGCCGGATTCGGCGGACGAACCCTGGCGGCGGCTGCGGCGCCAGTCGTCCCGATGCTTTCGGATCCAGTCCAGCAACGCGCGTTCGAAGCCAATGTCGTATCCGAGTCGCTCCGACTCGAGCCACTTGTGCCGAAGAATTTCCTCCCGTTCCGCCAGAAACTCCTGGTAGAGCGTGGAATGCCGAACCACGAAATCCGTCTGCGCGACGGCCGGAGGCTGTTTGTCCGAGTCGGGCATACCAGGATTGCCGCCTAGGCGTGTGTGTTTCGATATGAAACCGGACGGTAGGGACCGGTTACATGCTCGAAGCCTTCCATGCGCGATGGGGAGAATAGGAGTGGACGCTGCTGCACAGGTTTCCGCCGAAGCGTAGGCACGTGTCAAAAACAAGTTAGAATCGGCTCGAACCGTGTCAAACTAAGCTTGTGCTACGTTCAACTTTCGCAGCAAGGCGTCGGCAATGGCGGAAAAGGCCTGGCCTGCAGCACCTTCGGGGTCACGCGCGACGATCGGCTCGCCGCGGTCACCGCCCTCCCGAATGGCCGGGATCAACGGCACGTCTCCCAACAATTGCGTCCCCAGGTCCTCGGCCGTTTTCACGCCTCCTCCAATTCCGAAGATATGTGAGCGCGAGCCATCCGGCATCTCGAGGTAGCTCATGTTTTCGACCACGCCGAGAAGCGGCACGTTCACCTTTTGAAACATCAGCCCGCCGCGCCGTGCCACCTGGGTGGCGGCCAGCTGTGGCGTCGTCACCAGGACCGCACCGCTGAGAGGAACTGTCTGCACGAGGGAGAGCTGGGCATCGCCCGTGCCTGGCGGGAGGTCCACGAGGAGAATCTCCAGGTCGCCCCAGCGCACGTTCTGGACGAACTGCTGGATGGTTTTCATCACCATCGGACCGCGCCACACGACCGGCGTGTTGTCGTCGATCAGGAATCCCATCGACATCACCTTCACGCCGAAGCGGCGCAACGGAACGAGTGCGTCACCCTCGATTTCCGGCCGCCCACTGACGCCCATCATCAAGGGCACCGACGGCCCATAGATGTCGCAATCCATCAGGCCCACGACGGGTTCGCTGCGTCCGTCGCCCAGGCGTTTCGCGAGCGCACATGCAAGGTTGACCGCGAAGGTGGATTTCCCGACCCCGCCCTTGCCGCTCGCAATCGCGACGGTAAACCGGATTCCCGGCAGTGACGCCGGTGCGGCCGATCCCGCCTTGGCCGGTGCCTTCGGCGCGATCACCGCGATTTCGACGATCGCGTCGCGCACGCCTTCGACAGCGAGGACGGCGGCTTCCACGTCTCCCTTGATCTGTCGCGGCACGGTGGGGTCAGCGGTGGTCACCGCGAGTTTGACGAGCGCACGTCCGTCCTGCAGGTCGGCGGAGCGCACGATGCCGAAGGACACGATGTCCCGGCTGAATCCCGGATATTTGACCGACTTGAGGGCGGCTTGGAGGGTTTCGTAACTCACCGGTGGTCGGGAAAATTGGAGAAGATGCGCGATTGCGGCGCCGCGCTGCGTGACGCCAAGGAACCGGATTTAAGTTGATGCGGTCGGGTGGGGTGCAAATACAAAACGCCCCGCGGTGTCGAACGCTCGCCGCATTGAACCAATCATGCGCCTTCCCCTTTTGCTTCTTTTCGCCTCCTCCGTCATCGCGCTCGCCCCGGCGGCCGACCGTTTCGAGGCCGATGTCAACAAGCTCGTCACGGTCGGCACGACGCCGATCCGGGTCGAGGCCGACCAGCCGGAACTGCAGCGGCTCGCGACGCAGGCATTTTCCGTGCATGGCGCGTTCCGGCTCGAGAGCAGCAAGTCGGCGCTGACCCTGCGGTTCAACGTCACCGGCCCGAAATCAGTGCAGGTTGCGATCTCCGGCGGCGGGACGTCGTTTGCCCAGGAGGAAAGCGGTTCCTCATTGCGCAATGCGCTGCTGCGGGCCGCCGACGCCGCCGTGCTGCACCTCACCCGGCATCCCGGCTTCTTTGCCGGGCGCATCGCATTTGTCAGCGAGCGCACCGGCCACAGCGAGATCTACACGTCGGATCTGTTCTTCGGCGAAATGCTCCAGCTCACCTCCGACAAGGCGCAGGCCGTCACCCCGCGCTGGTCGCCTGACGGTCGCCGCATCATCTATACGGGGTACTGGCGCAACGGCTTTCCGGACATCTACGTAATCGACACCGCGACGAACAAGCGTGACGTTTTCGTAAGCATCAAGGGCACGAATACGGGCGCACGCTACAGCCCGGACGGCGGGCGGGTCGCGCTGGTTCTTTCCGGCGAGGGAAATCCCGAGGTGTACCTGGCGAATGCCCAAGGCAAGATCACCGCGCGCCTCACGCGCACCGAACGACAAATCGAGGCCACGCCGTGCTGGTCAGCCGACGGCACGCGCCTGGTCGTCGCTTCGGACGCCCTCGCCACGGGCAAGCCGCAGCTTTATCTGCTCGGGACGACGCCGGGCAGCTCCCTGCAACGGCTCCCGACGAATATCTCGGGCTACTGTGCCGAGCCGGATTGGAGTCACACGGATCCGGATTTGATCGCCTTCACCACTGCGAGCGGAAACGGCTACGAGGTGGCGGTCTACAGCTTCTCCGGGCACGAGGCCCACGTCGTCACCAGTGGAGCGGGATCAGCGATCGAGCCGTGCTGGCTGGGCGACGGACGCCACCTGCTCTGCACGTCGCGCTCCGCGGGGTCGTCGCGGGTCTGTATTGTCGACACGGAAAGCCACCGGATGACAACGCTCAGCCCGAGCGGTCTCGGCAAGGCCTACCAGGCGAGCTTCATCAACCGCTAAGCCGAAATCATCCAGTCGGATGTAGCCGGCGTCTGGCGGCGGTTTTCAGGCGAGTCGCAAGAACAGCCCGGCGTCGGGCTCGTCCGCGGGTTGGGCTGGCCCTCCGGGCCGTGCCGGCGTCCCGCACGACAGCGGCGTGGACCGGAGGGCGAGCCCTATGCCTGGTCGGGAAAGATACTTCGGACGCACCGGTCGCTGCGATGCCTCCAGCCTGTTCAGCTTGAAGGGCGCGACGAAACGCGGGAGACTCGCGGTGGCGCGAGGTATGTCCGGCAATGGAAGGGCCCTCGCGCCAGGGCGAGCCCATCACCTCCAATGAAGAAATTCCTGTTTACCGTGCTGTTTCTTGGCGTGGTTGCTTTCGGCGTGTATCGCTGGAGGGACAAGCTGTTTCCCGCGACGTCTGCGCCAGCGCCGACGTCCGCCGGCGAGAGCGCCTCGCCCGGTTCGGCGACGCGGAACGACGTCGCCTCGGCCGATGCCGCTGCGCTCAAGATCGACGGCCGCATCGAGAGCAGCACCGAAGTCGAGCCCCTGGCCGCGCCCCAACTCTACCAGATGAAAGACGGGGTCTTCGATCTCGAGTTGAGCGAATACGCGGGCTATGCCGGCCTGATCGTCGCCAACGGTGGTCTCGAACCTTCGGAGAACAGCACATTCTTCAAGAATTACGGCTTCAAGGTCCACATCACGCTGAGCGAAGAGGAGAGCTGGAACGCGCTCAACTCCGGTCGCATCGGCGGTTCCGCCACGACGGCTGACGTGCTGGCCGTGTATGCGAAGAGCTTTCAGGCGGTCGTGCCGGCGCAGATCGGCTATTCGCGCGGGGCGGACGCCGTGGTCGTGACCTCGGACATCAAACGCGTGAACCATCTCAAGGGAAAGGTGCTGATCGCATCGCAATTCACCGAGGCCGATTTCTTCATTCGCTATCTTGCCGGCGAGGCTGGACTCTCCGTGGTGGCGCTGCAGGAGGGACAGGCGGCGGACCCGGAGGCGGTGAACCTGATCTACGCGGAAGACGCGTTCACGGCCGGCGACATCTTTGCTCGCGAGGTGAACGCCGGGAACCACGAACTCGCCGGCGCGGTCGTCTGGGGTTCGAAGATCAAGGACGTGCTCGACGGCACCGGTGGAAAGACGCGCCTGCTGGTCGACAACCGGAATTTGCTCGTCGTGGCCGACGTGCTGTTGGTGAACAAGCCGTTTGCCGAGGCCAATCCGAGGATTGTCGAGGGACTCGTTGACGGGCTCCTCACGGGCAATGACCTCGTGCGCACGAATCCGGAGCCCTATCTCGATGTGATCGGAAAGGCGTTCAAATGGACGTCCCGGGACGAGACCCGCCAGCAACTCGTCACCGTGCATCTGTCGAATCTTCCCGAGAACCGCGCGTTCTTTTCCGGTGCCATCGACGCCGCCGGCAGCTACGGCGGCATCTTCCAATCCGCGATGCTGGCCTACGGCCCGATCCTCAATCACTCCGTGCCGCCGGAACGCCTGCTCGACCTGCAACTCGATCCGCTCGCGGCGAAGTTCGCGTCGCAGACGATCTCAATCCAGCCCATCCGCGCGGGGGGGAACAAGGTGGTCGAGGACAATCCGCTGCTCACGCGTGACATCCGTTTCTATTTTGAACCGAACTCCGCGAAGCTCGGCTCGTCGCCGGACAACGATCAGAACTACGATTCGATCAAGAAACTCCTGCAGGTCTCGCCGGGCAGCACGATCCTGTTGCGCGGACACGTCGACAACTCGCTGGTCGAACAATTCCGCCAGCAGGGCGGTGAGCCGTTCGTGCGTCAGATGGCGCTGAAGGCGATGCAACTGAGCCGCGATCGCGCCGATGCCGTGCGCACTGAACTCACCCGCCGCTACAACCTGCCCGTGTCGCGCATCGAGGTGGTCGGGCGCGGCTGGGAGGAACCCGCGGGGACCGACGCGGAAAAAAACCGCCGCGTCGAAGTGCAATGGTTCACGCTCGAGTGAACGTCGACGCCTACGTGGTGCGGGTTCCCAGCCCGCTTCGTCCGCGCTCGGTCATCGCTTCGACCGGCGGCATACCCGCTGGTCCTGCCGGATTGCGGCCCAACCAACGCGGTGCGGAGCACCGCACTCCCGGGCCGGGAGACGATTTGGCGAGGCTCCCGACAAGCGCGCCAGCGCCCGGGAGGGCGACGTTCCGCACCGGTTTCTTCTCGCCCCGAATTCCGCCTCCCCGCCCGTTTGCGATCCCGCCTACCGCCGCCGTCCGCCCATGACCCGGCTTGCCTACCTCAAGCGATTCGCAAAGAGCTGGGAGCACGGGTTGCTGGCCCTGTTCACGCTCGGGCTGCCGTTTGCCGCGGGCGAACCGCTCGCGCTCGTGGTCGGCGCGAGCGCCTACGTGCTTGGCTGGGTGTTCATCGGCGACTCGCGCTGGTTTCGCCGCCGGGTGGACGCCGCCGACCTGGCGCGACTCGGCAAGCAGGAGGAGGTGGAAATTGTCCGCGTGCAGGCTGAACGCAGTGCATTGCTGGCGCGCCTGCCGGCCGACGCCCGCGCCCGCTACGCGGCGCTGGCGGACGTGTGCCGCGACATCGAGACGCAGTTCGACGCCGGCTCGGAACTCGCGCCGGCCGACAAGATCGACGCGTTGATGTGGAATTACCTGAGCCTGCTCGGGAGCCAGGCCGGACTCGAGGAATTCATCCGCAAGGAAAAGGGCGAGGATTTCGAGCCCCAGGTGCAGCGTCTCGAGCAGGCCGTCGCCCAATTGAATCAGGAAGTCGCCGCCACCGAGCCCGGCACGCACGACTACGAGACCAGGATGCAACTGCTCGGCTCGCGGCAGGAGGGTCTCGAGGCGCTCAAACGGCGCCACGAACAATTCTTGCGCGCCGCGGAGAATGTTCGCCTTGTGCGCGCGGAACAGGAACGGATCGCCGAGCAGTTGAAGCTCCTGCGCGCCGACCTCTACGCGTCCAAGGCGGTCGGCCAGATCAGCCGGCGCGTGAACGACACCATCGACCAGCTCTCATCGTCCGGGCGGATCAGTGCCGAAGTGCCGGCACCGGTGCCGGAATTGCCCGCCTTCCGGACTCGCCGTGTGGGTTACGACGTGCAAAAAGAAGCGTGACCCGATCCCGGTTCTCCTGCCACCACCCACCATCCCCGCTCTCCTGCCATGTCGCTGTTCTCGCGTGTCTACAACCAAATCCGCGGCCGCTTCAGCCTGTTCTTCAGCTCGCTCGAGTTTCGCAATCCGGAGGTGCTGCTGGAAAACGCCAAGGAGGATCTCAAGGCCAACCGCGTGCGCATGCAGAACGGCGTCGCCTCGATGGCCGCCGTATCCGAACGGCTGAAACGCCAGATCGCCGACGGCGAGCGCCGCAAACAGGACCTCGAGGGTCGCATCATGGTCATGTACAACGCGGGCAAGGAGGAGCTCGCCGGCGAACTCGCGGGTCAGTTGCAGGAACTCGAGGGCGACCTCACGGAAAACAAGACCGAGTTCGAGCACAACGAATCCGCCTACAAGGAATTCGTCGCCGCCTGCCAGACCGCCGAGAAGGAGACGCGCAAGAAGATCGAGAAGCTGACGTCCTCGCTCTCGAAGGCAAAGGCCAAGGAGGCGATGGCCGAAGTCTCGGAAATGTTGTCCGGGACGATCACGCAGCAAAGCGCCTCGCTCGATAACATGCAGCGCCTCGAGGAGGTCGTGAACGAGAAACTCGACAAGGCCTCCGGCCGGGTGCGTGCCGCGCAGGATTCGTCGCAGTTTGGGGATATCAAGCTGCGCCAGCAGGAGGCGGAAATCGCGAAGAAGGCCGCGCTCGCGAATTTCCTCGCGCGCAAGGGCGTGGCCATGACGCCCAAGGCGAGTGAATCCACGGCCGCACCGACGCCCCCGCCGCCGGGTGAGAGGCCCAGGCTCGGCGAGTCGGCGTGAGGAAACGGAGGTAAGGCGCGCAGTCCCTTCCGCGCCGCTTCATTCTCGTCGCTTTGGCGGCGGCCAAGGGACTGGCCGCCCTACCGTTTCGTCCCATGCCCTCCTGGATCGATCGTCTCGAAGAGTTGTATGCCTCCGGCGCCGCCTGCCAGTTCATCGCGCACGGCAACGTGCAGGACGTGTTCTGGCATGCCGCCGCCGAGGGCAAACCCGCCGGCCTCGTGCCGCCCGCCGCGGCGCCGCGCGCAGCCGGGGCGGCCCCGCGCGATCCATTTTCCGATTACCTCGATCTGGACACGTTTCTGGTGCGCCGGTTGCTCGGTGGATTCTCGATCATCATCGAGGTCGATCTCGCCCACGGCATCGAAGTGCACCGGGGCCGCGAGCGACTCGAGGGATGGGACGGGTTGCGCGACCTTGGCGAGCTGCGCGATTCGCCGAAGGCATACCTGATGGCGCTGCGTCGACTCTTCCTTTTCCTCAACAACCGCGCCGTCAGCGAAAGGCAGGGCACGCATGTCGCCGCGATCCTGCGCGACGCGCAGCTGCTCGTCCCGGGCGAGGCGTCGAATGTTTATTTCGATCTCGGCGCCTGCGCGACACTGGTGCGCGACTGGTCGCGGCCGAGTCCGCACGAATGGTTCAGCCTGACGACGTTCCTCCTGGCGGAAAACCTCGCCGACTTGCACCCGATCGTGCGCACCAACCCGCTCGCGGCATCGCTCGAGGTCGGCTTGCCCAGCGAAGCTGAACTCCTCGATGACCTGCAACGGCTCGCGCCGGTGTTCGCCGAAACGATGGGCGCGTTCGCGCGGTGCACCCGAGTTGCTGGCGCGCAAGCTGCGCGGACTCACCCGCACTGCGCTCACCAGCCTGTTTCGCCGTCGCGCCCACGCGAGGCAGCCGCTTGACGCCGCGGCCGTCGGAGCGCTGCGCAAGGAACTCGTGGAGCGCGAATGCAGCGGACTCGTCGAGTTCGTCGAGTCCCCCACCACGCTCGACGACTTCCATGGCCAGCCGCAGCTCGTCGCGGCGATCCGGACCGACCTCAAGCTGATGCGCGAAGGTGTCACCAGGGCCGTGCCCATGGGCTACCTCGTGACGGGGCCGGTCGGCACGGGCAAGACCTACCTCGTCAACTGCCTCGCCGGCGAAGCGGGGATCCCCGTCATCACCTTGAAGAACTTTCGTGATCGCTGGGTCGGCAGTTCCGAGGCGAATCTCGAGAAGATCTTCCGGCTGATCGGCGCGGTCGGCGAGTGCGTGGTGTTCGTCGACGAGGCGGACCAGACGCTCGGCCGCCGCAATGGCAACGATTCCTCGAGCGACGTCAATGGCCGGCTCTATTCCATGCTCGCCCAGTTCATGGCCAACCAGGCGAACCGGGGCCGCGTGCTCTGGGTGCTCGCGACGTCGCGGCCGGACCTGGTCGAGGTGGACTTGAAGCGCCCGGGGCGGATCGACCGCCGCCTGCCCGTCCTGCCCGCGCTCACGCGGGAGGACGCGGTCGGCTTGATGCGCGGTGTGTTTGGGCGGTTCGGTCTCGACCTGCCGGGCGAGATTCCCGTCGACCTCGAACTGCCGGAAATGCTCACGGCCGGGGCCACCACCGCGCTGGCGAGCGCGGTGTATCGACAATTCCATCTCACGCAAAAGCCGGTGCTCGACCTGTTGCGCGAGCAGCTTGCGAACTACCTGCCGCCCGTTCCGCTTGCCCGCATCCGCGAGCAGATCAAGCTGGCGGTGGAGGATGCGAGCGACCTCGCGCTGTTGCCGGAGTCGTTACGTAAGGAACTCGTGCCCGCCAGATGAGCAATGCAGGCTTTCGCGTCGCCTGAGCTCGCTGAGGCCCTGCCTGTCGTTTGCGCTGGCATGTGCGTATCTCTTCGAGGACCAAGCCCGCAACCCAAGGTAGGGTCGGCTGTCCCAGCCGACCTCGGTCGCGCGGGACACGCAACCCGACCGGAGCGGCGGACAGCGAGGGACACTGATTTCCAAACGGCTACCGGCGCGGGATGACGATCTGCGTTCCGGGATTCAGGCGCCCTGGCTCCAGTTTCGGGTTCATCTTCCGGATGGCCGCCGCCGAGACTCCGAAACGCCGGGCAATCCGGTTGAAGGTGTCGCCCTGTCGGGCGGTATAGTAGAACGTGTTCGCGGGCGGTGCTTCGGGCTGCGCCGGCGCCGGGGGCGTGCGGGATTGCTCCGGTGGCGGCGCGGTGGAGGAACGCTTTACGACGGTCTGGGAGGGAAGTGGCGCCGGGGTGGATGACGGTGAGGATGGGGACGCGGTGGAGAGCTCGACCGCCGGGGTGGCGGGTGTGGAGGGGAGTAGATTCTCACGGATCGCCGGCAATCCGAGCTGCGCGCGCACGCTGCGCTCAAGTTCCGGGGTCTGCCGGACGGACAGGCCGCTCAACCGCCAGAGTCGTCCCAGCGCCCAGCGCCGGTCGACCGCCACGGTCGCACTGGCGCCGTCGGCGGCGATCTGCGCCTCGACGGCACTGAAGCTGGCTACCTCGAGCCGGTTCAGCAGCGAGGCCATGTCGTGACGGACCGCCGTGTTGAGGGCGGCGCCAAGCTGCGTCGCGACGTCGCGGAGATCGGGATACCGCGCCTGCTCCACCGGCACGCCGTGCGCGGCATTGCCAATCACTTCGCGCGTCTGGTGGGTGGCGCCGGCATTCCAGATCACCCACGGCGCAAGCTCGTCCTGATTGCGAAAAAGCCGGGCGGTAAGCGACGTGCCGTAGGTGAGGTCGTGCGTTACGGTCTGATAGGGTTCCTGGGCGTAGGTTGGGCTCTGGATGGTTTGCGGCGTCTGTGAAAGCTTTCTTTGCAGATCCCGGACGCGAGACTTCGCTGCGTCGGCCTTGGCTTGCAGGCCGATTGCCAGCAGGCTGCCGATCAGTCGTTCGCCGTCGGAGTTCCCGCCTTTCAGCTGCTGCAATTGTCGCTGCAGGTCGGCCGACTCGGCTTCGGCCGAACGAAGCTCTTCCGCGGTCTTCGCATAGGACGGGTTGCGCAACGTCTGCGACCCCGTCTGGAACTGCACGTGATCCGTTTTCTGCGACGTCTGGTCGCGTGTGGTGATCTTGCTGACGCTGGTGCGCAATTCCAGCGGGGGAAGCCGCTCCCCCACCGGGCGCAGTTCGATCACCTCCATCCATGTGCCCACCATGCGGGTCATGATGTCGCGCAGCGTGGCCCGGACGGCGTCGGTCGGGATCGCGGACTCCCGGCTCGGCTGCTCGGTGGCGGGAAGCTGAAGTTTCAGGCCGAGCATCTGGGCTGCGGCGGCTCGCGCGTCGTTCTCCTGTTCCTCGTCGGCGGCACCGCCCTCCAAATCGGCGCGTTCGAGCGCGTAGAGGGCAAAACCGGGCTGGTCGTCGGCGAGCAACTCGTCGCCCCAGGCGGCGTAGCTTTCGGCGAGAAACTTGGCGACGTTTGCCTTGTCGGAAAAACGATCGCGCAACATTTCGGTAAGGATGTGCAGGGGCCGGTTCACCTCCGAGCCTTCCGCGGGCTTGTAGCCGGCCGCGCGCACGGCGTCCTGGAAGGCGGCGAACGTCCGGGCTTCAAGCAGGTTTTTTGTGATCTCGTCGATGGTCCCGGCGGACGCGACCCCGTTGGTTTCGAGCACGGCACGCACGTCCTCGGCCCGCCCGGCACGAATGGCACGGCCGAGCCGTTCGACATTGCCGGAGGCGGCGGCGTGGCGCACCTCCGTGCGCGCTTCATCAACCTCCGGGAGCAACAGACCGCTGGTGGCGACTTTGTCGAGGCTGGCGAGGGCGGCGGTGTAATTGCCATCGTTCGCCTGTTTCTTCGCATCCTCGATCTCGCGACGGGCTTGGAATTCGCGCACGCGCGTTTCCGTCTGCGCGAATTCCGGGACGCCCGCGGCCTGCGGCTTGAGCCGTTCGAGCTCGGCAAACGCATCGTTGAAGTTCCCGTTGCGCGCGATGTCCTCCACGTGGCCCAGCTTCTGCACGAGATCACCGCGGGCGGCGGACGAGAGCTGGTTGACCAGGTCGCTGTAGGCAGTCGCGTGGCTCCCCGTGAGCGTGCTGCCGGTCGCGCGAACCTCGTCAGTCAATGCGGCCAGCGCGTCGTGCGGCGCGAGATTCTTCGTCTGCTGCCGCAGACGCTCGAGCCACTGTTCCTGGGTGTTTTCGAACTCCTGGCGTAACTGCGCATCCGCCGGTCGATGCAGGACCGCCTGGCGAAAATGATCGATGGCCTCCGGCAGGCTGGACGTCACGAGTGCCTGCTGCGCTTTGCGCAGCTCGGATGAAGCCGCGAGGCGGTTCGGCACGTCCGCCAGCCAGACGCCCGCACCGATCAGGACGAGGATCACCACGAGCGCGATCCACTTACCGGACCGGGAGCGCGGTTTTTTGGGAGTGGGCGCAGCCGGCACCGGCGCAGTCGCCGCTGGCGTGGCGACAACCGGCGGCGGAGGAGCCGGTGGGACGGGCGCCGTTTTCGGTTTCGCCCGGACGGGTGGAGGCGGCGGAGGTGGAACCGGTGCCGTCGCGGATCGGGCCGGCTGCGTGCGGTCCGATTCGGCGGGCACGGCCGCGAGATTGAAACTCGGCACCGTAACGCCGGAATCGAGGTCATCGACCGACCCGCGGGTGGGGGGCGCCAAGGCGGCGCCGAAACCGAGGCGACCGCCGATTTCGCGGATCGAGGACGGGCGCGCGCTGGGATCCTTTTCCAGGCAACCGGCGACGACTTCCTCCCACTCCGGAGGTATCGGGCCACCGGTGACGCCGAGTTCGGCGCGACGGGCCGCCAGGGTCGGTGGACGTTTCGACTGCACCTGCAACACGAGGTTGCCGCTGAAGAACGGCGGCTTGCTCGTGAGCAATTCGTAGAACGTGGCGCCGACCGAATAGATGTCGTCGGCCGGCGACGGCGCCTCGCCCATGATTTGTTGCGGGCTCGCATACGCGGGCGTGCCGCCGGAGGACGTCAGGCGGCTCACGCGCGTGACCGTATCCGAAACCGTGGCGGCGATGCCAAAGTCCGTGACCTTGAGCCGGCGTTTCGCGTCGATCATCAGGTTCGACGGCTTCAGGTCGCGGTGGACGAGCGAGGCGTCCTCGTGGGCATAGGTGAGGGCCGCGCACAACTCTCGCGCCCACGCCCCCAACCCGGATGGATCAAAGATGCGGGAGGCCTGCTGCAGGCGAAGCTCGGCGAGGGTGCGACCGGAAACGAACTCCATCGAGATCGCCGCGAGCGTACCGTTGGTCACGAAATCGTGCACCCGCACAATATGCGGGTGGGTCAGGTCGAGGCTGCGGCTGGTCTCGCGCTTGAGATCGTCCACCGACGTGGGGTCGGCCGCGACCATCTCGGGCAGGAACTTGAGCGCAACGTCGCGCTGCAGTTCCTCGTCGCGCGCCAGCCAGACGACGCCCATGCCGCCGCGGCCGAGCATGCGCTGCAGCGTGTAGCGGTCGAAAACCTTCTCGCCCGGAGAAAACCCCCGGACGGTCACGCCGAGATCGAAGTCCTGCTCGTCAGCCATCGCGCACCGTTTGTTCTAAGAATGCCGGGCGGGTGTCAACTGAACGGGTGCCGCCCGTCGTCCGGCGCCACGGTCCCGCGCCTCATTGAAACGCAATGCTGCGCAACACCCGATCAAAGAGCGGTCGGCTGGACTCGAAGTTTACCGAGGGCGCCCCGACCGTCAGGCCGATGACGCCGCCCCGGACGGGCCGAAACAGACCGACCCACTGAAAATAGCCGTTCGGGCCCAGGGTCGATCCTTGGAAGAACACCGCCCCGCCTCCCTGGATGCTGGAGTTCTGCACATACACCTGCATGCCGAACCGGCCGATGGCTTGGGCGATCAGGTTCATCGCCATGTTCGGGTCGCTGACGCCGGGCACCTCGTAAAGCTGCAGTCCGGCCTGGGTCATGGGATCGCCCGCGGCGAAGGTGTTTCCGATCTGCGTCGTCGGCGGGGTGACCATCCAGTGATTGGGATACCGGAACGCGATCAGGCCCTGCGGATGCTGAAACGGCACCATGCCGTCGTCCGGCTCGCGGGCTGGCGGAGGCGCGGCCACGGCCACGAGCGTGGCGCTCGCGTCGGTTCTCGCGTTGGGCGCGACGTGCAACCGACGTTCCGCCGGCTCGTACCCATCGAGGGTGAAAAACACGATGAAATCGCCCGGGGGAAGCCTGCGTTGGCATGGCGTCACGTCTTTTCCCGCGGGAATCACGGGCAGGTCTTTCGATCCCGGCATGGGGGTTTGGGCCACGATTTCGACGTGCGCTCCGGGCGGTGAGCTGGAGAACTGAACCGCACCGGACTGGCCGTTCCCGTCCACGGCCGTCACCGTCGCACCGGGCGCCGTCGAGACTTCCAGCCGACCCCGCAGCGGCACGAGTGCCACCGTGTGGGTGCGCGAAGTTGCGGTCACCGTCAGCCGGGTGACGACCGGTTGGAAGCCGTCGGCCTGCACCGTGACCTCGTAGTCGCCATCGGCCAGATCGGCGAGTTGGACCACGCCATGATCGGGACGCAGGTCGGAATGCGGCCCGATCCACACGTGAGGATTTGGCGCATCGGCGGGATCAATACGGAGCGTAAACGCAGTCGCGACCGCGGGTGCTGCGGCAGGTGT
The DNA here is from genome assembly GCA_963797435.1 of uncultured Verrucomicrobiae bacterium. Lineage (GTDB taxonomy): Bacteria > Verrucomicrobiota > Verrucomicrobiia > Opitutales > Opitutaceae > CAWCPJ01. The sequence continues at coordinate 152,262 of CAWCPJ010000004.1, forward strand.
GGCCGGCGGGATGTTCGCGTTCGCGGGCGGCGGGACCTCTGGGCTGGCGAAGGCGTGGGAACCGGAGCGCCACGGTCGCAACACGGCCAGGGCAGCCGCAATCACCACACAGCCGAGGCCGGCGGCCCAGAGCAGCGGCCGGCCTTGGCGAGCCTGGCGCACCGGAGGCACGGCGGTCGGATGGATCGCCGGCGGTGTGCCGGGGTCTGCAATACGCGGTTTTGCCGGGCTCTCGACCGGTGCGGGCGACACGGGTGGCGGCGGGTGCAGCACGGGCGAGGGCAGGATAACCGCGGCGTCCGGGGTGGTGGTCGTTTCCCGCCTTGGTGCGGCTGCTGCACTGGCATCAGGTATATCGAGCAAGCGTCGCACCTCGCCGGCGGACGCGGGCCGATCCGCCGGGTCCTTGGCGAGGCAGGCGGAGATCGTTCGCTCCCAGGCCGGCGGAATCGCCGCGCCTTCGACGTTGAGCTCGTGACGACGCACGGAAAGGGGCGGCGGGATCTTCGTCTGGACCTGCAACGGGATGTTGCCGGAAAAGAACGGCGGCTTGCTCGTCACCAGCTCGTAGAGGGTCGCGCCGAGGGCGTAAATGTCATCGGCGGGCGAGGGACGTTCGCCGAACATCTGCTGGGGGCTCATGTACGGCGGCGATCCCGAACTCGACGCGGTGCGGCTGACGCGGGTGACTGATTCGGAAACCGACGCCGAAATGCCGAAATCGGTGATCTTGAGATCGTCACTGGCGGCGATCATCAGGTTGGCGGGCTTGAGATCGCGATGCACGAGCCGGGCCCGCTGGTGGGCGTAGTCGAGCGCCTCCGTGAGTTCGCGCACCCACGTTTCGAGCTGTGCAGGCTCGAAAACCTGGTGTGGCAATTGCAGGCGTCGCCCGGTGAGGGTGCCGCCGTCGATCCATTCCATGGAGACGCCGGCGAGTCGCTGGTCACGATGAAAGTCGTAGACGCGCACGATGTACGGGTGCGAAAGCTCGCGCGCGCGGCGGGTTTCCCGCGCGAGATCGGCGACCGCGGATTCGTCCGCCGCAACCATTTCGGGCAGGAACTTTATCGCGATCTCGAGCTCGAGCTGCTCGTCCCGGGCGAGCCAGACGATGCCCATGCCGCCGCGACCGAGCATGCGCACGAGCGTGAACCGATCAAAGAATCGCTCTCCGGGCGCAAGGCTGCGTACGGTCGCTCCGTAGTCGAGGTCTCCCGCATCGGCCATCGTAGGACGGCGCCATTTTCGCGCGTGGACGGGAGGTGTCAATGCACCTGCCGCCGACGGCGTGCGAGCATCGGCACGATTCAATCTCACGCCTGGCCGAAAAAGTCGCGCGGAGCGCCGCACGCCAGGACACTGCCGCGAATCACGGGGTAGTCCCGGAATCCGACAGGGCGGAGGGTTATTGCTCCGGCGGGATGTCGACCGCCTACCTCGCCTGCACGAGCAGGTAGTTTCGCTTGCCTTTGCGCAGGAGGAGAAATTGGCCGTGCAGCAATTCGCTCTCGCCGACGCTGCGATTGACGTCGGTTGCGCGCGCGTTGTTCACGTAGATGCCGCCCCCTTCGATGTCCTTTCGCGCTTGTCCCTTTGAGGGGCACAGGCCGGAACTCACAAGCAAATCCACGAGATTGATACCCGCATGCGGCAAACGTGGCGCGGGGCATCTCCCGGCCGGGAATCTCCGCGGCGATATCGCGCAGGGAGGATTCCGACACGCCCGTGGCATCGCCGCCGAAGAGCAGCTCGCTGGCGCGGATGGCGTCTTCGCACGCGGTCGGCCCGTGGACGATCGTCGTGACGTGGCGGGCGAGCGCGCGATGCGCGGCGCGGGCTCCCGGGTTGGCCGCATGCTCGCTTTCGAGCGCCTCGATGTCCGGCCGCGAGAGCAGCGTGAACTTCCGCAGGTAAGGCCCGACCATCGCATCCTCCGTGTTCACGAAGAACTGATAGAATCGGTACGGGCGTCGTCCGGTTCGGATCGAGCCAGACGGAGCCGTCCGCCGTCTTGCCGAACTTCGTGCCGTCGCTCTTGGTGATCAGCGGAAACGTCCAGCCCCAGGCGGTGCGCTCCGAGCTTCTTGCGGATGAGATCGGTGCCGGCGGTGATGTTGCCCCACTGATCCGAGCCGCCGATCTGCAACTCGCAGTTGCAGCGTCTTGCGCAGGTGGTAGAAGTCGTATGCCTGGAGAATCTGGTAGCTGAACTCGGTGTAGCTGATGCCGCCTTCGGCTTCCATGCGCGACTTCACGGAATCCTTCGCGAGCATGAGGTTCAGCGAAAAATGTTTTCCGATGTCGCGGAGAAACTCGAGGAGGCTGACCGGCGCTGTCCAGTCGGCGTTGTCCACCAGCCGGGCGGGATTGTCCGGCTGTCTCGAAATCGAGCAGGCTGGCCAGCTGGGTCTTGATGCAGGCGACGTTGTGGGCGAGTTCCTCGCGCGTGAGCAGGTTGCGTTCGGCTGGAGTTGCCGCGACGGATCGCCAACCATGCCGGTGGCGCCGCCGGCGAGGGCGATCGGGTGGTGACCGGCGAGTTGAAAGCGGCGCAGCGTGAGCTGGCCGATCAGATGGCCGACGTGCAGGGAATCCGCCGTCGGGTCGAAGCCGCAATAGAGCGTGACCGGCCCCGAGTGCAGCCGGTCGGCGAGACCGGGAAGGTCGGTGCAGTCGGCGAGCGAGGCCGCGCCATTGCAGGTCTTCGAGCAGCGTCATGATGAAGCGCATGGGTATGCGAGCCGGGGCAGACGCGCTCAAGGGGAAAGGGGCAGGCGCAAGACGCCGTGATCGCCACCGCGGAAAGCCGTGCGGAGCACCGCACTCCAGGACGCTGTCGACGCCGTGCCATGACCCGACGATTTCCGTCAGGTCTGGGAGTGCGGCGTTCCGCGCCGCTTTTCGGACGCGCACCGCTTCAACGCCTTGCTGCCACGGGTTTTGCGCGGACACCGGAGGCCCTTTTTTTAGCGTCGCATGAATCGCGGACTCAGGTCCCGTCGGCCAGATTGATGATACGGCCGTATCATCAATCTGGCGCGTCATTCAGGACGCCAAAACAAATGGGCGTGCGCGGACACGGGCGGCGTTGTTTTTTGCATTTGTCTATTCGCGGATCGAGCCACACGTTTTTTGGCTCGAATTCCAACCCGCCGGGGAGTCACCCGGCGGCTCTTCTCTTTCCCATCATGCCTCTTGCCAAGGGCGCGAAAGCCCCCGATTTCACCCTCAAGACCAAGACGGCGGACGGTCTCGTGGACGTCCGCCTCAGCGACAATTTCGGCAAGAAGCACACGGTGCTGCTCTTTTTCCCCGCCGCCTTCTCCAGCGTCTGCACGCAGGAGATGTGCGACCAGACCAGCGGGTTGGGGGAATACGAGAGTTGAATGCCGCCGTCTATGGCATCAGCGTGGACAGCCCCTATGCCCTGGAAGCGTGGGCGAAGGCGAGCGGCATCAAGCTCACGCTGCTGAGCGACCTGAACAAGACGGTGACCCGGGCCTACGACGTGGTCTTTCCCGATTTCGCCGGGATCGTATGAAACGGCCGCCCGGGCCGCCTTCGTCATCGGCACGGACGGCGTCATCAAGTACGCGGAGCAGACGCCCACGCCGAAGGATCTGCCCGAATTTCACCGCGATCAAGGCCGCGCTGGCCTGATCATTCCACGGCCGGTGCGGGCCAGCGCCCGGTGCGATGATGGTGTATTCGTCTATTGTAACGTCATGCCTTCACTTCCCGATCCGTTTCAGGTCCTCCGGCCGTTCGCGCTGGGCGACGGCCGACCGGGGCGTCTTTATTCCCTGCCCGCGCTCGAGCAGGCGGGCTTTGGCCGCATTTCACGGCTGCCGGTGTCCATCCGCGTCGTGCTCGAGTCCGTGCTGCGCAATTGCGATGGCAAGAAGGTCATCGAACAGAACGTGCGCGACCTGGCCGGCTGGCAGCCCAACGCCCCGCGCACGGAGGAGATTCCCTTCGTGGTCGCGCGCATCGTGCTGCAGGATTTCACCGGCGTGCCGCTGCTGGTCGACCTGGCCGCGATGCGCTCGGCGGTCGCGAAGCTCGGCCGGGATCCCAAGATCGATCGAGCCGCTCGTGCCGGTCGATCTCGTGGTGGACCACTCCGTGCAGGTCGACTTCAACGGCTCGGCTGACGCCTTCGCACGCAACCTCGAGATCGAGTTCAAGCGCAACCGCGAGCGCTATCAGTTCCTGAAGTGGGGCATGCAGGCGTTCGACACCTTCAAGGTCGTGCCGCCCGGCATCGGCATCGTGCACCAGGTGAACCTCGAGTACCTCGCCAAGGGCGTGCTCGCGTCGCCATCCGAGATCGCCGATCGGGAATCGCAAGTTTACTATCCCGACACGCTCGTCGGCACCGACTCGCACACCACGATGATCAACGGCCTCGGCATCGTCGGCTGGGGCGTCGGCGGCATCGAGGCGGAGGCGGGCATGCTCGGCCAGCCGGTGTATTTCCTCACGCCCGACGTGGTCGGCGTGCACCTCACCGGCGCGCTCGCGAAGGCGTCACCGCGACCGATCTCGCCCTTACGGTCACGCAACTGCTGCGCAAGGCCAAGGTGGTCGGCAAGTTCGTCGAGTTCTTCGGTCCGGGCGCAAAGGCGCTGCCGGTGGTCGACCGCGCCACGATCGCCAACATGGCGCCCGAATATGGCGCGACGATGGGCTTCTTCCCGATCGACGAGGAATGCGTGAACTACCTGCGCGCCACCGGCCGCAGCGAAGCCCACGTGACGGCTCTACGAGAATTACTATCAGGCGCAGGGCCTGTGGGGCATTCCGCGCAAGGGCGACATCGACTACTCGCAGGTGATCGAGCTCGATCTCGCGACCGTCGTGCCGAGCGTCGCGGGTCCAAAGCGCCCGCAGGACCGCATCGAGCTGCCGCAGCTCAAGGACGAGTTTCGCGACGCGCTTTCCCGGCCCGTGACCGAGAACGGCTTTGGCCGGAAACCCGACGACCTGGCCAAGGTCGTGCACGTGTCCGGCAACGGCGCAGCCCATGCCGGCGGCGGCAGTCAGGAGCCGGTGACCATGCGCGAGGCGACGGAAGCGGACATCAACCTCACCACCGAGCGGGAAATGGCGAACAACCGCCCCACGCCCGACCCGGTGGAGGCGACCTCGTCCGCCATCGAGGCCGACCTGCGCCACGGCTCGGTGCTGATCGCCGCGATCACGAGTTGCACGAACACCTCGAATCCGAGCGTGATGCTGGCGGCCGGGCTGCTGGCGAAGAAGGCCGTCGAGCGCGGGCTGAGCGTTTCCCGCGCCGTCAAGGCCTCGCTCGCGCCGGGCTCGCGCGTGGTCAGCGATTACCTCGACAAGACCGGCCTGCAACCCTATCTCGACCAGCTTGGCTTCAACCTCGTCGGCTACGGCTGCACGACGTGTATCGGCAATTCCGGTCCGCTCGCCGCGCCGATCGAGGAGGCGGTGGTGAAGAACGAACTCGTCGCCGCGAGCGTGCTTTCCGGCAACCGCAACTTCGAGGCGCGCGTGCATCAGAACATCAAGGCGAACTTCCTGATGTCGCCGCCGCTGGTGGTCGCGTTTGCGCTCGCGGGTCGGGTCGACATCGACCTGGGCCGGGAACCGCTCGGCGAGGGCAAGTCGGGCCCGGTGTACCTCCGGGACATCTGGCCGTCACTCGCCGAGGTGCGCGACGCGATGCAGTCCGCGCTCAAGCCGGAGGTGTTCCGCAGCCTCTACGCGAATTTCGCCGCGCAGAATCCGAAATGGAACGAGATCCCGGCGAGCACCGGCGACGTCTACGAATGGGATCGGCAGTCAACCTACATCCAGGAGCCGCCGTTCTTCGACGGCTTCGGCATGACGACCGGGACGATCGCGGAAATCACCGGCGCCCGCCCGCTCGGCATTTTCGGCGACTCCGTGACGACGGATCACATTTCTCCCGCCGGCGCGATCAAGAAGGCATCGCCCGCCGGTCGATACCTCGTCGAGCACGGCGTCGCCTTCGAGGATTTCAACAGCTACGGTTCGCGCCGCGGCAACGACCGGGTGATGACGCGCGGCACGTTCGCCAACGTGCGCATCAAGAACCTGATGCTGGGCGGCGAGGAGGGTGGCGACACCTTGCTGCAGCCGGAGGGCAAGCGCCTGTCGATCTTCGATGCCGCCATCGCCTACCAGCAGCGAGGCACGCCCTTGATCGTGATTGCCGGACAGGAATACGGCACCGGCTCCTCGCGCGACTGGGCGGCCAAGGGCACGACGCTGCTCGGCGTAAAGGTCGTCGTGGCGCAGAGCTTCGAGCGCATCCATCGCTCGAACCTCGTCGGCATGGGCGTGCTGCCGCTGCAATTCAACGAGGGCACCAGCGCGCAGACGCTGAACCTCGACGGCACCGAAACGTTCGATGTGCTCGGCCTGGGACCCGGGCTCAAGCCGCAGCAGGACGTCACGCTGCGCATCACGCGCACCGATCAAACCTCCACCGAGGTGCCGGTGCGCTGCCGCATCGATACGCCGATCGAGATCGAATACTACCAGCACGGCGGCATCCTGCCGTATGTGTTGCGCGATATTTTGGGTCGTGCCTCCTGAAGCTTCGGTTGACGAGGTCGATTGTCGAAGCACCCGCCCGATGGAAGAACCCACCGCTCCCGTTTTCTTCGTCGACCCGCGTTCGGATCCGGTCGCGATCCGGATTCGCGGCCGGGCCTCGATGTACAACAGCCATCTCGTGAAGCGTTTCATCGAGCGCGAGGTGGAGGAGGGCAAGCGGCGCTTCGCGATCGACTTCAGCGGTTGCATCGGCCTCGACAGCACGTTCCTTGGCACGATCAAGGGCATCGCCCAGCGTCTGCAGGGGCTCAAGCCGTCCGGATCGATCGTCTTCTGCAAACTCGCCGGCCGCAACCTGGAGAACGTGCGCAACGTCGGCCTCGATTGCATGGCCATCCTCGATTGCGACATTGGCGACCAGCCCCTGCCGCCGGATCCCGTCGCCCTCGACGGCCCGGGCGTTTCCCGCGAGGAATTCAAGTCCCTCGTGACCCAGGCCCATCGCGTCCTGGCCGAGGATCCCCGCGTGAAGGCGATGTTTCAGGACGTGAATACTTTTCTCGGCAACGATTCCGGGCCGAAGTAGCCTCCCGGCCAATGTATTTCGTCCTCGGCGCGATTCTCGGGGCGCTGGTCGTCTTTCTGCGCCTGCGGCACGTGGAGAAGGATCGCGCCGACTGCGAGGAGGATATCCTGCGGTTGCGACAGGAAAACGAACTGGTCGTGCGCTTCATGCACGACATGGTCGAAGCCCTCGGTGAAAGCCCGACCCGCGGCGACCTCTTCCAGCGGATCGTGCATGCCGCGATTCGTTGCACGAACGCGCTGAGCGCCTGCGTCTTTGAACGCCTGCCCAATGGCAAGCTGCGCGGCGTCGCCGTCGAGGGGTTGTTCCCGCCGCAGCGACCCCTGCCGGAAAGCTCCCGGGCCAAGCTCACGACGCGCGCCCGCTACCTCGAACAGATCCTGCGTTCCGAGATTCTCGACCCCGGCGAGGGTGTGATCGGCCATGTGGCGGAGACGCGTGTCGCGGAACTCGTCGCCGATGGCGCACGTGATTCCCGATTGCCGCGGCACGACGACGAGTCGCTGGTCGTGCGCTCGCTCATCGCCGCACCGATCATGTTTCGCGACAATCTCATCGGCGTGCTCGCGGTGGCCAATCCCGTCACCCAGCAGCCGTTTACCGAGACGGACTTCTCGCTGATGCAGACCCTTGCCGAACAGGCGGGCCTCGCGATCTACAACAACGACTTCCTCATGCTCCAGGTGGAGAAACACCGGATGGATGTCGACCTTGGGCTCGCGCGCAGCGTGCAGATGATGCTGATCCCGGCGAGCTACCCGCGGCTGCCGGATCTCGACATCGACGCGCGGTACCTGCCGATGCAGAAGCTGGGTGGCGATCTCGTCGACGTGCTCGAGCTGCCGGACAACCGGCTCGCCGTGATCATCGCCGACGTTTCCGGCAAGGGTGTCGCTGCCTCAATTGTCATGGCGATCTGTCGCACCCGCCTGCGGCATGCGCTGCACCAGCATGCCTCGCCGGCGGCGGTGTTACGTGAGGTCAACCGGGGCATCCGCGGCGAGATGCCGGAGGACATGTTCATCACCGCGATCGTCGCCGTGATCGATCCCGGTTCAAATTGCATCACGCTGGCCCGCGCCGGCCACGAGGCGCCCGTGATCGGCCGGCTGGATCGCGGGGCCAATTCGTTCCATACCGAGGCGATCGCGTCCCGGGGCATGGCCCTGGGCATGGCTGAGCCGTCGGCCTTCGACCTCCGGATTGAAGACAAGGTCCTGGCCTTCGGTCCCGGCGACATCTTCGTGCTCTACACCGACGGTCTCACCGAGGCGCCGAACGATGAAGGCAAGGAGTTCTCCTGCGCCCGCCTGATGGATGCAGTGCGCACGTTGCGGGCGTCGCCGTGCGCGGAGCTGAACGCGGGTATTCTTGAGACCGTGACGCGTTTTTCCGGCCGGCGCCGCCTGCGTGACGACCTCACCCTGGTCACCGTCAAGCGGGTGGAGGACTGACCGCCGGCTCCGGCGGCTCGGCCAGGGTGGCGTCGGCCGCCGCGGCCGGGACGGTGCGCCGCGCGTGGGCCTCGCCCGCGAGGATGGAGCCCCACGCGCGCAGCTTTTCGAAGCCGAGCAGGCAAAACCCGATCGCGCTCGCCGCGCCGAGCATGCCGCCGGCGCCCAGGACGCCGCGCTCGGTGTAGCAGGTCCAGACGAACTGGCCGACGCACAGCAGCGCGACAAGCAAGAGGGTCGGCTTGCGCCCGATCAGGTCCACCATGAACACGCCCAGCGGCGCGCCGAGGGCGACAATCGGCGCCGCGGCCAACCAGTTCCCGAATACACCCGGCTGCACGCCGGTCACGAGACCCTTCACGGCGATCCCTAATACGGACGTAAACGCCATGATGACGACAGAGGTCGGGATGGCGATTTTCAGGTCGGCGCGGCACAGGAGCACCAGCAGCGCGTAGAGCACCATGTCGATCCCCACACCGGTGACGGACGCCACCGTCGCACCCGCGAGGATCCCGGTCAGCAATCCGACACGAAAATCCCAGTGCTCGTCAAAGTCGGTCATGCCCGTATGCGCGGCGATCTCGCCCAGGCGATACAAGTGCAGCAAGCCGAAGCTCGCCCAGACTACAGCAAACACGAGCTTGATCCACAGCGCGGGGACGAACGGTGCCACCGCAAAGATGCCCAGCGTCGTGCCGACGACTGACCCCGCCATCGTCCCCTGCAACATCGCCCAGGCCAGTGGCTGCCGCCGGGCCAGGATGAAGATGCTGGCGCTGGTCATGCCAATCGATTGGACGGCGAAGCTGAAGTCGCGGCCGAGCGTCGCGGGTTCCCCGAAGAACAGCACCAGGATCGGAAAGCCGACGGTACCGCCACCCATCGGCGTCGAGCCGGCGACATAGCTGCCGAACGCCATGGCCACGGCCATCGGCCAGTGCGCCTTGGCCAGCGCCCAATGCCCTCGGCCGAGCACTAGCCACGACCAGGTACCGTAGAAAGCAGCCAGCCAGAGAAACCAAATCCACAGGCGCGGCTTGCGCGGAGGCAGGAGCGACATGGGGGAGGAGGGAACGACGCGGACGTCCGCGAGGTACTGGGCTGGGCGCGGAGCAGGAAGGGAAACCGGTCCGATGTCGAGCCTGCGTCGGTGGCTTGGGCTACGAACGGAGTCGCGGTTCGACGGCATGCGCCGTCTCTACCTAGCCCATCAGGCGTGCGCCGGCCTATGACGGGAGGAGCCGATGCGAGCCTCACGGTGTAATCATGAACTGGACAGACCGCCGGTCCGAACGCTTCCCGTTCGGACGTTGGGGAGGCAAATGCGCCTCAGGATTCCGGAGAAGTCGCGCGATGAGGAAAGAGCCGGTCGCAACGCTCGCGCAGACGGCGCGCGTAATGTTCGACATGGCTCAGGGTCACGAACACTCCCGAGTTGCCGGTCTGGTCGGCTCCGGTTTCACGGTCTCCGCTCATCGAGCGAGACGATGCTTCTCCATCGGTGGCGATCTTCGGATCGGTCAATGGCGCGTTCACTCCGGCTTTATCAAGCCGCGCACGGTGCAGCATGATTGTTCATAGACGCAAGTATCGCGGGGACGCGATCTGATAATGCAATGGTGCAAAAAATTGTCCGGGCCGTGTCATTCTCCGGATGCATTTGCAGCGCGCGGTCGGCGCTCCAGCGACGGCACGCCGCGATGGTTATGTGGAACAACAGCACAAGGCCGCACCTGCGGGTCGTCCCAAGGGGTTCGCCGGGGGATCAGCGGGACTGCGCGGTGTGTTACGCCAGGATCCTGGCCTTCTCGATCTCGTAGAAGAAGAAGGCGGCTTCGACTTCCTCGTGGATGTTGCCGATCGTGACCTGCAGGTGGTCGATCCACTCGTGCAGGCCCCGGGCCACGATGTCGCCGATGACGGTGTAATCCAACTCGGCGCGCAGGCGACCGAGGCTGCGGGTGGCGGCATTGGAGAAATGATGATCGCTGTCGCGCGTGATCTGCCGGATCGCCTCCTCCGCCCGGATGATGGCGAAGCGGATGCTGCGGGGAAAGAACTCGTCGAGGATAAGGTAGTCGACCACGCGCTCGGGACTGATCTGCCCGCGCCGCGTCTTGCGGAAGGCTTCGAACGCCGAACACGATCGCAGCACCGCGGCCCACTGGATCGCGTCGAGCGTCGTGCCGACCAGATCGACCGAGGGGAGCAGCGTGAAGTATTTGACGTCGATCAAGCGCGAGGTGTTGTCCGCCCGTTCCAGGGAACGGCCCACCTCGAAGAAGAACCACGCCTCGTTGTGTGGCAGCATGGACGCGGCGATGCCGTAGAAGAGCTGGATCGACAGCTTCGTGCGGTTGAGGAACTCGCTCGAGCCGATGCGCTGGTAGTCGTCGAAGTTCTCCTGCTTGAGACGCAGATACAAGCGGTTGATCTGTTCCCAGGTTTCGGTGCTGAGCTGCTCCCGCACACAGCGGGCGTTTTCGCGCGCGGTGGCGACGCTCGAGGCGATCGAGTTTGGGTTCTTCCGGTTGAAGATGATGAAATCGACGACATTGCGCTCGCTCACTTCGTCGTAAAGGTCGCGAAAGAGCTTCTGGTCGCCGGAGGCCGAAACCATCGGCTGCCAGGCCCGGGGATCGTCGGCGTCAATGCCGGCCTGCAGGTCGAGCGCGAGCTGCGTGTTGGCATCCAGGATGCGCGCTGCGTTTTCCGCCCGCTCGAGATAGCGGGCGATCCAATAGATGAGGTGGGCAACGCGGGAAAGCATGGCGATTCTCGATTCGTGATTTTCGATTTTCGATGGGTGGTTTGGCAGCCGAACCGCGGGCGAGAGGCTGAAGGCGGCAAGCCGTAGGCGATAGGCCGTAAGCTTTGGGCGGTAAGTGATATTGTTGTCCGATGCTTGTCGCTTACCGCCTGCCACGTACCGCTTGCGGCTTGAAGCCTACCGCTTCCCTCACAGCAGAATCTTTTCCTTCTGCGTTTGTTCCTGGGTGGCGGGCTCGGCTTCGCCGGTGAGGACCCATGTGTCCTTGCTGCCGCCACCCTGGCTGGAGTTGACGACGAGAGAACCGCGGCGCAGCGCCACGCGGGTGAGCCCGCCGGGAGTGATCTTGATCGACGGACCGTTGAGAATGTAGGGGCGGAAGTCGACGTGGCGCGGTTCGATCAGCTGGTCGCATACCGACGGGCACGTCGACAGGCCGATGGTCGGTTGCGCGACGAAGTTGCGCGGGTTCGCAATGATCTTCGCCCGAAATTCCTCGATGGCCGCCTGGTCGGCGTGCGGACCCACCAGCATGCCGTAACCTCCCGCTTCGTTGACGCTTTTCACGACGAGTTCGGGCAGGTGTTCGAGGATGTATTGGCGATCCTTGGGCTGCGAGGAGAGGAACGTGTCGACGTTCGGCAGGATTGCGTCCTCTCCGAGGTAAAAGCGGATCATCGCCGGCACATAGTAGTAGGTCGCCTTGTCATCGGCCACGCCCGTGCCAATCGGGTTGCTGAGGGCGACGTTGCCCCTGCGATAGGCGTTGACGAGGCCCGGGACGCCCAGGAGCGAGTCCTCGCGAAACACCGTGGGGTCCAGAAAGTCGTCGTCGATGCGCCGATAAATGACGTGCACGGGCGAAAGGCCGTGCGTGGTGCGAACGTAGACACGGTCGTCGCGCACGGTCAGGTCGGAACCTTCGACAATCTCGACCCCCATCTGACGGGCGAGGAATGAATGTTCGAAATACGCGGAGTTGTAGACACCGGGGGTGAGCAGGACGACCGTCGGCTCCGGCACGTGCTCGGGCGCGATGTGCATCAGCGCCGCGAGCAGATCGTAGCAATACGGCTCCACGGGCCGGACGGGACAGCTCGCAAAGAGGTTCGGAAACACCCGCTTCATCACCTGGCGGTTCTCCAGGACATAGGACACGCCCGAGGGCGAGCGCAGGTTGTCCTCGAGCACGAAGTAGCGGCCGGCCTCGTCGCGGATCAGGTCGCAGCCGTTGATGTGCACGTAGAGGTCTTTCGGCGGACGGAAACCGATCATCTCGCGACGAAAATGTCTGGAACTCTCGACCAGATCGCGCGGCACGACGCCTTCCCGGAGAATCCGCTGTTCGCCGTAGATGTCCTGCAGGAAAAGGTTCAGCGCCGTCATGCGCTGGGCGAGTCCGCGTTCGAGCACCGCCCATTCGTTGCCGGGAATGATCCGGGGAATCAGGTCGAAGGGGAAGATGCGTTCGGTGCCCTGGTTGTCGCTGTAGACGGTGAATGTGACGCCGCGCCAAAGAAAGGTCTGGTCGGCAATCGCCTGCTTTTCGAGCAGGTCCGCCCGGGTCATGCGGGCGAGGCGCTCAAAGGCGCGCAGGTAGTGCGAACGCGGCTGATCCGCCGCGGAGAACATTTCGTCGAAAAAACGTCCGAGGCGGTAGTGGTTGAACAGGTCGGACATCGGTTGGGCGGACGAGGTCATAGGCGACGTCGGCGGGCAGGGCAAACCTCGGATCGCCCGTTCGTCCGGGTTCGAACCCCCGGGCGGGCCATCAAACGGAGCAGGGTGGGCACGCGGTCGGATTCGCAAGAACCGCGCCAATCCGGCCGGGCAATACCCGCTTCGTCCGGCATCCCGAAACCCGCGGTTACGGCTGTGCCCAGAGAAAGCTCTGGTGGGATGCGACCAACTGGCCCGCAGTATCGAACACCTCGACCTTCCAGGCCGCTGGCATGGTGTCGCCGTAGGTCCAGTCGGATCCGGTCAGCCCCGCGAGCAATAGCACGCTGCGTTTGCCGCCGGCCGTGAAGGGAAACGCAAAGCTGCGTGACTGCGCGATGCCCGGCGGCACGACGTGCAGGACCAGTCGTCCATCCGGTACGGACTTGCTGCCTGCTGCCGCGGTAAGACGAATCGTGAAGTAGTAACCCGCGCGTTCTTCCGGCTGGGAACGCAGGACGACGGCATGGCCGGGCTCCTCGTCCTTTTCCGGAAACTCGCCGAAGCGCGCAAACGACCCGGCATCGCGATAGGTGGACCACACCCGCACGATCCGAACCGGCGTGGTTGCTTCGTCGGCCGGCTTCGAGGCGCAGCCGGACTGAGCGAGCGCGGCAAGCCCGACGACCGCAATGGCAGAACAGAACTGGAGGACGGTTCGCATGGTCGATGTTCGCTGGCGTGATGCGCGGGCCATCGAGCGATGTCAAAGCCCACCTGAGCCGCAGCCGCTGCCCCCGGGCGGCTTCATCTTGGAGGATCCGCCTCGGTGTGGACCGCGGACGGAGCATGAATCCGCCGTGGCCTGCCCCTGGCGGCAGCCGATGGCGTTGACCGGCGGAAGGCAATCCGCCACAACGGCGCGCGGGATTCCTGATGAACGATTCAGTAACCGAAGCTCCGGAGATCGCGCCCGGCGAGGTCGGCCTCGTCGAGCCGCACGACTTTGCCTGCGTGGAACCATTCACCTTCGACTGCGGGCGCACCATTCCGGGCTTCACCTTGCGCTACGAAACGTACGGCCGGCTTGACGAGACGCGGGACAATGCCGTGCTGATCTGCCACGCCTTGAGTGGCGACCACCACGCGGCCGGGGTGCACACACTGCGCGATCGGAAGACCGGCTGGTGGAACAATCTCATCGGGCCAGGCAAGGCGGTGGATACGACGCGCTATTTCGTGATCTGTTCGAATTGTCTCGGCGGCTGCCAGGGGTCGACCGGGCCGATGTCGACCGATCCGCAGACCGGCCGGCCCTATGGCATGAACTTTCCGTCGGTCACGGTCCGTGACATGGTTCGGGCGGACAAGCTCCTGCTCGATCACCTTGGGGTCACGGCACTGCATGCGGCGATTGGCGGCTCGATGGGCGGCCAGCGCGTGCTGCAGTTCGGCATCGAGTACCCCGGCTTTGTGCGACGCATGCTGCCCATGGCCACCACCGCGCGCGAAGGCGCACAGGCGATCGCGTTCAATGCGGTCGGCCGGGAGGCGATCATGCGCGACCCGGAGTGGAACCGCGGTGACTATCCGGCGGGCGGCGGACCGCGGGTCGGCCTGGCGATCGCGCGCATGATGGCGCACATCACCTACGTCTCGGACGAGTCGATGGCGCGCAAGTTCGGGCGTCGTCTGGTGTCCGAGCGCCATCGCACGGGTTCCGCCGACGCAGGCTGGTCCGATCCGTCGTCCGCGGCTGTGGCACCGAACCCGGCGGTTTCGGCGGCCGAGGTGCCCGCGAGCGCGAGCGGCGATCAGTTCGAGGTCGAGAGTTATCTCGTCTACATGGGGCAGACGTTCATCAACCGGTTCGACGCGAACACCTATCTCTACATCACACGGGCGATCGACAATTTCGACCTCGCCGGCGCCTACGGTTCCCTCGAAGAGGCGTTCGCTCCCGTGGAGGCGCGCACCTTGAGCGTGGCGTTCACCTCCGACTGGCTGTTTCCGCCGCTCCAGAACCGCGAGATCGTACTCGCGCTGCTGCGGGCCGGCAAATCGGCGAGCTATGCGGAACTCAATGTCGACCTTGGACACGACTCGTTCCTGCTGGAGTCGCCCGCGCTTTACGACCTGGTGCGATCGTTTCTCGCGGCAGGATAGAGGGCGGATTAATCGCCGGCGGCCGCATTCGATGTAGGGCCGGACCTTGCGTCCGGGCCGCAACCGCTCTTCCGGTTTGCACGGCGCGGGGCGTTCGCTTGAATCGGCGCCTCCTTCCGCGTCCGGTTCCTTGCCGTCGGCGGTGTTGATCGCGTTGGACCGCTCGCTGGCCCCGTCGTTTCCCCATGCTCCCACTCGACTGGATTGTCGTTGCCCTCTACTTCGTGCTCGTCGTCGCGATCGTCTGGCGCTCGTCGCGTCACCAAAAGACATCCGCCGACTATTTTCTCGCCGGCCGGCACGTTGGCTGGCTTGTGGTTGGATGTTCGTTGTTCGCCTCGAACATCGGGTCCGAACACATCGTCGGCCTCGCGGGCTCGGGCGCGGCGAACGGCCTCGCCCAGGCGCACTGGGAACTGCACGCGTGGATCATGCTGATGCTCGCGTGGGTGTTCGTGCCGTTTTATTACCGCTCGGGCGTCTTCACGATGCCGGAGTTCCTGGAGCGGCGCTTCAGCGGAAAAACGCGCTGGGTGCTCTCGGTCGTCAGCCTGGTCGCGTATGTGTTCACGAAGGTGTCGGTGACGGTGTACGCCGGCGCGATCGTTTTTCAGACGCTGCTGCCCGACACGTTCGGCACGCCGGACAACGCCTTCTGGGTCGGCGCGATCTCGACCGTGGTGCTCACCGGGATCTACACGATTTTCGGCGGCTTGCGTGCCGTGGTCTACACCGAGGTCGCGCAGACGTTCGTGCTGTTGCTCGGGTCGGCCTTGATCACCTGGATCGGATTGAGCGCACTGGGCGGCTGGGATGAACTGGTCGCGGCCGCCCGGCCGCACGCCGAACAGTTCGCGTTGTGGCGGCCCAATTCCGATCCGGATTTTCCCTGGCTCGGGGTGATGATCGCCTCGCCGGTGATTGGCATCTGGTACTGGTGCACCGACCAGTACATCGTGCAGCGCACGCTCGCCGCCCGCAGCCTGCGCGATGCGCGCCGGGGCGCCATTTTGGGTGGGTTCCTCAAGGTCTGGCCGGTCATGATCTTTCTGGTTCCCGGGATGATCGGCTTTGCGTTGCACCAAAAAGGCCTGATCACGATCCCGATGAAGACCGACGGCTCGGGCGCGCTCAATGGCGACACGGTTTTCGCCACGATGGTCAAGTCGCTGTTGCCGGTCGGGCTGCGCGGCCTCGTGGTCGCGGGCCTGCTCTCGGCGCTCATGTCGTCGCTGGCGTCGCTGTTCAATTCGAGCGCGACCTTGTTCACCGTGGATATCTACGAGAAACTGCGGCCCGGCCAGAGCGAGGCGACGCTCGTGCGGGTGGGGCGGATCGCGACCGGCGTGGTGGTCGGATGCGGGCTGCTGTGGATTCCGATCATGAAGTCGATCTCCGGCGGCGGCCTCTACGATTACCTGCAAAACGTCCAGGGTTTCCTCGCGCCGCCGATCACGGCCGTGTTCCTGCTCGGCTTGTTCTTCAAGCGCATCAATGCCAACGGCGCCCTGTGGGGCCTCGTGGTCGGCTTCATCCTCGGCATGCTCAAGCTGACAATCCAGTCGCTGGCGAAAAGCGGCTGGCTCGAGCCCGGGGGCGTGTTATTCGCGATTGGCGACTGGAATGCCTACTACTTTTCCGGCGTCCTGTTCGTGGCGAGCGTGGTCCTGGTGATCGTTGTCTCGTGGCTGACCCCCGCGCCGACGGAGGAACAGGTGCGCCACCTGACCTACGCCTCGACCACTCCGGAGCAGCGGCTGGAAAACCGCGCGAGCTGGGGATTGCCCGAGGTCGTGGGCACGCTTGTCGTGCTCGGACTCGTGGTGAGCGCTTACCTTTACTTCAGCTTCTGGCTGAAGTGAGCGGGCAAGGCGCGTCGGGACCGGTCTGCGACCGCCCAAGGCAGGTAGAGAAGGACAAAGACCACGCCGCCGAGTGCGGCGGCGCTGACGATGTACCAAGGCCACGGGCCCAGCCAGTCGAACAATGACGCCGTCGCCGGCTTCGCGCACAGGAATCCGTAGTTCGTGTGAAACACGGCATCGAAGCTGCCGGCGAGGACGGCGTAGCCCAGCAGCCACGAATAGGATCGGACGACGGACCTCCAGGTGGGACGGAGGCGAAACGCGAGCGTCAGGAAAATCACGCAGCCAACGATCCCGCCGTGACCGAGAAAGAAGAACACGCACTCCAGCGCCGGAAAACCGTGAAACAAATCGGGCGTCAGCAGACCCTGCATGGTGCCGCCCAGACCCCAGAAGTATGCCAGTTCGTACGCCCAGGACTTGCGCGTCAGGCCGGCGATGGCGCAGAGGAAGAGGGCGAGGTGGCAGAGGTGCAGCGGCAGGTAGTCCTGCCAGCGCAGTTTCTCCTCGAGCCCGACCAGAAGCAGGTTCGCCAGCATCTGTCCCAGCAGCATCACGGCAAGTCCCGTGGCGATCCTCCTCGCCCTCCGGCCGCCAGGATCACGACGCGCCCATGCGGCAAGCGCCAGCGGAACGACGAAAGTCGCCGCGATTACGGCAAGGTGTTCCGCTCCCCACGGGACAAACGGTCGTTCGATCACGCGCCGCAGTTGAACCGCGATGCAGGCAAACCCGCGACGCCAATCCGCCGGGGGACGAAGCTGCGTGCATTTTGAGGTGCGCCGGCTCTCTGCACCCGGAGCGGCCCGAAATCGGGTCATCGTGACGGGCGGGACTTGCCTTGGCCGCCGCCGGTTCCTTTTCTGCAGGCACCCCGCGCGCTTTCCCCCGGCGCGCACTGTTTTTCCCTGATGGCGAACCACGAATTGCGTTCACTTTGCAATGCCGCGGACATGCGTGCCGCGATTATGGTGTCTCCCGCTTCACGGGCGCCCGGAAGGTCCGATAAGGAAACGTGAGCACGTTCGCCGCGATCAGAACACCGCGCGGAGTTGACCGGCACGCCAGCGGGTGGCGCGGCGCTTTCACGGCCTTCCTGCTCGTTGTCGCGTTCGTCGGTGGCGGCTGTGCGACACAGCCATACCCGACCATGGGGCCGGCCGCGGTCGTTGAGCGGACGCGGCGGTTCGATCGCGTGGTCGGCCTGGTTCGCACGCACTATTACACGCGGGATCTCCGGGGCGTGGACTGGCCGGCACTTTGCGCAGCCTATCGGCCGCAGGTGATTGCCGCCGCCAATGACGGCGAATGGTACCACACCGTGAACGCGATGCTGGGAGAACTGCACGATGCCCATACGCGCGCGGAGCGACCGGGAATGCCCCGGCATGCGATGGTGCGTGAAGACAGGAGGTTGTTCTCGCTGGGAAAGGATGTGCGCGCAGCGCAGGTGCTGGACGACGGTGTGGTGTGGTTGAGATTCGATCATTTCGACCCGGGCACCTCTCGCTGGCTCGAGCGCGAGGTTGCCGCGCACCAGGACGCCCCGGGCATGATTCTTGACCTGCGCACCAACCGCGGCGGATTGGTCATCGCCGCGCAGCGGGCAATCGGCGCCTTCTTCGCACGCGACGTGGTGATCGGCATCGTGATCGACCGCCATGGCCGGCGCAGTCTCGAGCGTTCGCGCGGCGGCCGCCGACCGAAATACACCGGGCCGCTCGCGGTGCTGGTCGGCCCGGATTCCCACAGCAGTGCGGAGGTGTTTGCCTACGTGATGCAACATCACGCGCGCGCGCCCATTATCGGACAGACCACCGCTGGGGAAGTATTGGGTGCCCGCACCTACCGCTTGCGTGACGGCGGACAGCTTTACGTGAGCGTCACGGATTTCCGGCGTTGCGACGGCGAGCCACTCGAAGGGGAGGGCGTGACCCCGGATGTTCTTGTCGGTGCGGGCACGCGTCCGACCGATGTGAACGGGGACGACGCCTTGGCCGCTGCCCGGTGGGCGCTCGAAAACGACCGCCGGTAGACGAGCGTGTGCGGTTGCGTCCGGCTTGATGGAAGCGGGACAAGAAGAAGCGATGTCGGATTGACACGGTGTTGCCTGGCGGAAATCCGCATGGCGAGGGAAACGCATCGGTGAGGGGATGCGTCTCATGACACCCGCGCGAGACGCCTCCCCCCACTTTTGCCATGCCCAAGAAACTCCAGGGAAAGACCGCCATCATCACCGGCGCCAGTGCCGGCATCGGACAGGCCTGCGCCCGCGCCCTTGCCGCGGAAGGCGCCGGCCTCGTGCTCACCGCTCGTCGCGAGGATCGTCTCGCGGCCCTGCAAGGGGAGGTTGCCGCGCTCGGGGGAAGAGCCGAGATCGTGATCGGCGACGCCCGCGACGAGCAGACCGCCATCCGCACGGTGGAAACCGCCACGCGGGTTTTCGGCCGCATCGACGTCCTCGTCAACAATACGGGCGCCGGTAACTACAAGAACCTCGTCGATACCAGTGCCGGGGAATATGACGAGATGATGGATACGAAC
This sequence comes from uncultured Verrucomicrobiae bacterium, assembly GCA_963797435.1. GTDB lineage: Bacteria > Verrucomicrobiota > Verrucomicrobiia > Opitutales > Opitutaceae > CAWCPJ01. The sequence goes on from CAWCPJ010000004.1 coordinate 171,867, forward strand.
GTGCGGTCCACGTTTCTGTTCTCCCGGCACGTGGTGCCGGTGATGCTGAAGCAGAAGTCCGGCACGATTCTCATGATCTCATCGATGGCCGGGGTCTATGGCTTCGGGGGCGAAGCGGTCTATTGCATGACGAAATTCGCCCAGGTGGGCTTCGCGCAGGCACTCGACCGCGAGTTGCGCGAGAGCGGCATCAAGGTCGGCGCGATTTGTCCCGGCGGCGTGAAGACGGAGTTTGCGCTCGGCAAAGGCCGGACGGAGGAGTCGGTCCGGCAATCGCAGATGCTCGATCCCGAGGACGTCGCCGGCGTCGTGCTCATGGCCTGCACACAGTCGCCGAAATCCCGCATCATCGAAGTGCAGATGCGCACGATGGCGGAGTCGCTGGCCTAGTCCGGCCGGGCGGCGCGCGACGATCCGTCCGTCTTCGAACGCTCCTAGAGATTTCGCGCCTGCGCCCTCGGAGGGTCATACGCGAAGGCGCTTACGATTCTCCGCGGGCGGTCGCGATCACGGCGTCAAACGCCGGCTTCGGACGGCCGGCCCGATCGAAGAGCAATGGATAATTGGTGCGGCCGCGAATGGGCCAGTGGTTCAGCCAGGAATCCGCGTCGGTCACGCCCCAGAAGGTCACGCGGTCGATGTCGGCCTGATGCTTCACGAACAATGCGAAGATCGCGGCGTAGCGACGCTTGAGCTGCTCCTGGATCTCGGCCGGCAGACCGCCGGGGTAGGGGTTGTTGGTCGAGTCCGCCGCGATCTGACGGCGGGCGTCGAGATCGGCGCCATCGGCACGACGCTCCCGCGGCAGGACGTCGATGTCCAGTTCCGTGATATGGACGCGCACGCCGGCGGCCGCGAAGGCGGAGAGACTTGCCTCGACCTCGTCGAGTGCGGGGACGACGAGTCCCCAGTGCGCCTGCATGCCCACGGCGTCGATCCGCAGCCCCCTGGCGCGCAGCGTTGCGATCAAGTGCACCACGGCGGCACGCTTGCCGGCGGCATACATGTTGTAGTCGTTGTAAATGAGGGTGGCGCTCGGCGGCAGCTCCGCTTGCGCAATTCGAAACGCCTCCGGGATAAAGTCGTCACCAAGGATGCGTGTGCATGGCGATTTGCGCAGCGAGCCGTCTTCGAGGTAGGCTTCGTTGACGACGTCCCACATGGGGATGCGGTCGCCGTAGCGTTGGACGAGCTCGTGCACCCGGGCCTGCATGCGCGCCAGGAGCGTGGCCCGGCTCGCCGTGCCGTCGTCGGAATCATCGGCAAACACCCACGGTGGCGTCTGTTGATGCCAGAACAGCACGTGACCGACAACGGATTGATGGTTGGCTGCGGCGAGGGTGAGCAACTCGTCGACGGGTTCGTGACGATAGACTCCCGGCTGCGGATTGTAGGGTCCCCACTTCAGCGCATTGCCCGGCGTGATGCAGTTGAACTGGGTGGCCACCAGCGCACGAGCCGGGTGATCCTCCTGCGCGACAATCCAGTGGTTGAGCGCCGTGCCGACGAGGAAATCGTTCGCAAAAACATCCTTGAGCGCCGGCGGTTCGGCGGCGTCCAGCGATCCCGCGAGCACGCAGCCAACGAGGAAGAGAATCGCGGAGGCTCCGGACGGTGACGGTTTCGGCAGGGCGGGGTTGGGTGAGGGCATCGTGAAGGCGCGGGAATGAAGCGCGATTGAGGAATCACATCCTGCGGAAGCAATGCCCGAGGGCGATGCGGAAACCGGTCGGTTGAAAGGCTTGTCCCGCACCACCTCCTTGAATGACACAGGTCCCGACGGCTGAAAAGCAGCCAAATTCCCGCTTTACAACGACTCGGCCGGGCGGTTTGTTGACCGTTTCTCTGTCGTCATGCAAAAGACCAAGAAGTCAGTGGCCAAGCGCTTCAAAATCTCGGGCACGGGCAAGCTGATGCACCGCTCGCCCGGTACGCGTCACTTGTTGGCCAACAAGTCCTCCAAGCAGAAGCGCCGCCTCGGTCAATCCAAGGCACTCGCCTACGGGCACGCCTACGAGCTGAAGAAGTGCCTGCCTTTCGGGCTCTGAACCAGCCGGTTCGCCGCACCGACCGCACACCGTCAACTTCGCCGGGCAGGTAACATCATTTGGCGACCTGCCGGCGCCCAACCCAACACTCGTTCCAACATGCCAAGAGCAACCAACGCACCCGCCTCCCGTCGCCGCCGCAAGCGTGTCTTGCATCAGGCCAAGGGCTATTTCGGCAACAAGTCGCGCCTGTATCGCTATGCGACCGACGCCGTCGACCACGCGCTCCAGTACGCCTACCGCGACCGCCGCCACAAGAAAGGCGAGTGGCGCAGCCTCTGGATCACCCGCATCAACATCGCCTGCCGCAGCCAGGGCCTGTCCTACAGCCGATTCATGGAAGGTCTCAATGCCGCCGGCGTGAAGCTCGACCGCCGCATGCTTGCCGATTATGCCGTGCGCGACGACGCGGCCTTCAAGGTGTTGGTCGAGCAATCCCGCGAAGCACTGAAGGGCAAGGCCGTGGCGCCGACCGTCGACCCCGAGGAACTGACCCTTGTCGAGGGCGTCGGCACGAAAGTGAAGCGCCTGCTCGCGACCGCCGGTATCAAGACGTTTTCCGATTTGTCCGCGGCGACCGTGCCCCAGCTCCAGGAAATCATCGCCAAGGCCGGCGCGCGTTTCCGGATGATGGATCCCATCCCGCTGGCCGGAACAGGCGGCGCTTGCCGCCAAGGGTGACTGGGAGGCCTTTGACCGCATGAAGGCCGAGCTCAAGGCGGCCCGCCGCATCTGATCGACCGCCGGCGCGGCGCGGAACCACTCCCGCGCCACGCTTCCACTCGGGGCAAGTCTGCGCGGCGGACTTGCCCTTTTTCTTTGGCCGTCCCTTCGGTTCCCTTCAGCCTCCGCCCTTTGTCATGCAGGAAAAACTCAGCGCCATCGTCGCCCAGGCCCGCAAGGATTTCGCCACGCTCAAGACGCGGCCGGAGTTCGAGGCCGCGAAGGCGGCCGTCGTCGGACCGCACGGTTCGCTCACCGCGATCATGAAGACCTTGGGCCAGTTGCCGAAGGAGGAGCGTCCGGGCGCGGGCCGGTTGATCAACGAGACCAAGGTCGCGTTGCAGGAGCTCTTCGAGGAAACGCTGCGGACGATCACCCACGCCGAACTCACCGCGAGCCTCGGTCCGCCGGTCGACCCGACCCTCCCCGTGACCACCACGCCCGTCGGGCTGCGGCATCCGCTCACCCGGGTGCGCGACGAAATCTGCCGCATCCTCGCCACCCTCGGTTTCACCGTGCGTGAAGGGCCCGAGGTCGAGACGGAATATTTTTGCTTCGACGCCCTGTGCACGCCGGCCGATCACCCCGCGCGCGACGCGCAGGATACCTACTACCTGCCGCCCGAGACCCGCTTCGGGAATGTATCCCGGCGGGGTGACGAACGCTATTTGCTGCGCACCCATACAAGCTCGGTGCAAATCCGCACGCTCCTCGCCGAGAAACCGCCGGTGCGCATCGTTTCCCCCGGGCGCGCGTTTCGCCGGGACAACGCCGATGCCACGCACAGCGCGAATTTCCACCAGATCGAGGGGCTCGTCGTCGACCGCGGCATCACCGTCTGCGACCTCAAGGCGACGCTCGACTACCTCTTCCAGTCGTTGCTGGGACCCGGCACGAAGACACGGTTTCGACCCCATTACTTCGGCTACACCGAGCCAAGCTTTGAAGTGGATTTCGCCGCGAGCCACCTGTCGAAGGTCGGCAAGGAGTGGATCGAGATCATGGGCTGCGGCATGGTCGATCCGCTCGTGCTGGAGGAAGTCGGCCTTGATCCAAACGAGTGGTCCGGATTCGCCTTCGGCCTCGGCATCGAGCGCATCGCCATGACGCTCTACGGCGTCGACGACATCCGCCACTTCTACGCGAATGACCTCCGGTTCCTGAAGCAGTTCAACTAGAGGGGATGGACACAGAAGGCAACGAAGCCAACGAAGGCCGCAATGCATCCCTTGTTCGAGAAAGCGGATCGAGTATCTCACGAGGTGATCGGCGGCGCGATCGAGGTTCACCGCGACAAAGGGCCCGGACTGATCGAATCGATCTACGAGCGATGCTTGACGCATGAGCTGTTTTTGCGCCGCCTTTCGGTTCTAAGCCAGAAGCTCGTTCGCATCGACTACAAGGGCCTGACCTTCGAAGAACCGTTGCGATTCGATCTGCTCGTTGAGGAGTGCCTGTTGATTGAGAATAAGTGCGTCGAAAAGATTCTGCCGGTCCACAAGGCACAACTGATGACCTACATGAAGCTAATGAACGTCCCGGTCGGCCTCATCATCAACTACCACGAACAGGTGCTCCGTCGAGGAATCGTCCGCATGTTGTTGCCGGTAGCGAATCAATCGTGAACGCCTTTGTTTTCTTCGTTGCCTTCTGTGCAACACCACTTGCCCGATGAAAATCTCGCTCTCCTGGCTCAGGAATTACGTTTCGCTCACCGCCCCGGTGGAGGATATCACGCGCGCACTTACGTTCCTCGGGTTCGAGGTCGAGGGCGTGCTACATACCGGACTCGCGCCGACGCCCCGGCTCGTCGTGGGAGAGATTCTCACCCGGGAGAAGCATCCCCATGCGGACAAGCTTTCAGTCTGCACCGTCCGCGTCGCGCCGGATGGTGCTCCGCAGCAGATCGTGTGCGGCGCGCCCAATTGCGATGCCGGCAATCGCGTCCCGGTCGCCCTGCCCGGCGCGGTATTGGGCGGAGATTTCAAGATCAAGGTCTCGAAGATTCGCGGCGTGGAATCGCAGGGCATGATGTGCTCCGCCCGCGAACTGGGGTTGGGCGACGACGCGTCCGGTTTGCTCATCCTCGATGCGCATGCGCGAATCGGCCAGTCCGTGCACGAGGCGCTTGGTGAAGGCGACGTGGTGTTCGATCTCGAAATCACACCCAACCGCCCCGACGCGCTCAGTCACCTCGGCCTCGCGCGCGAACTTGCCGCGTGGTTCAAGCTCCCGCTGCGGTATCCCGAAACGAAGTTCGAAAAGCCCGCCACGGGCGACGCCCACGCCGGCATGGCGATCCTCTCCGGAGTCAACGTCACGGCCGACGAAGCCTGTCCGCTCTACACCGCGCACATCATTCAGGGCGTGAAGATCGCGCCGAGCCCGGCGTGGCTGCAACGTGCTTTGAAGGCGGTGGGTTTGCGCCCCATCAACAACGTCGTCGACGTGACGAACTACGTCCTGCTCGAAACCGGCCAGCCACTGCACGCGTTTGACGCGAAAAAGATCCATGGCAGCCGGTTGCAGATCCGGCTGGCGGAACCGGGCGAGAAGCTCGTCACGCTCGACGACAAGGAGCGCACGCTGACCGGGGCGGACCTGGTGATCGCGGATGCCGAGCGCGGGCTGGTCGTGGCCGGCGTGATGGGTGGCGCCGACGCCGAGGTGGACGCGACCACGGTCGATCTCGTGCTCGAGGCGGCGTATTTCCGCGCGACCGGCATCCGGCGCACGTCGAAACACCTGCAGCTTTCCACCGACAGCTCGTATCGTTTCGAGCGTGGCGTCGATCCGCGGGGCGTGCTGCCAGCGGCGCGTCGCGCGGTTGATCTGATTCTTGCGACCGCGGGCGGCCGGGCGGTGGGCCCGGTGTATATCGTCGGAGCCGAACCTGTTTCCGAAACCGAGGTCGTGCTGTCGCCGGACTTCGTGCGCGCGCGCTGCGGGTTTGACATCACGGACGACGAACAGAGCGACGTCCTCGAGCGACTCGAACTCGACATCGTCCGCGAGGATCGCGACGAACAAAACCGCCGGCGCTGGACCGTGGCCGTGCCGAGCTGGCGCGGCGACGTGGAACGTCCGATCGACCTGGTCGAGGAAATCCTCCGCGTCTACGGCACCGAGCGCATCCCGGCGACGAGTCCGGTTGTGCGTGCGGTGGTCTCGGCCGATGATCCGGTGGCGGTGTTCGTGCGCGAAGCTGCGACCGTGCTGGTGGGGCAGGGATTCGCGGAGGCAGTGAACTACACGCTGCGGCCCGAGGCCGAACTCGAACGCTGGGCGTCGCGCGCCGCGTTGCAGGAACAGCGGGTCGCCAATCCCCTCGCGGCCGACCAGTCGCATTTGCGGCACTCCCTGATTCCGGGCCTGCTCGACACGATCGCCTTCAACCAGGCGCGACAGCAGGACGAAGGGAATTTCTTCGAGACGGGACGCACGTTTCGAGAATACAACGGCTCCGTCTACGAAATGGTCTCGATCGCGTTCGTGATCGCCCGACCGGACGCGGCCCGGACGTGGAAGCCGTCCGACGCGCCGGATTTCTTCTCCGCCAAGGCGCTCGTCACGGCCGTCGCATCCCGGTCGGGGATCACGTTGCGCGACGACGATTTTCGGCCCCGCCAACAGGGGCGGACCACCTGGCAGGAAGGACACGCGGCCGAGGCCGGCAGCTTCGAATCCGGTTTCGAAATGCGGGTCGGCCTGGTGAACCTGGCGATGACCCGCCGCGCGGGCATCCACGGACCGGTGTTGGGGGGCGTGTTCGAGATCCTGCCGGAACGTCTGCGAGCCCGGCGCGAACCCATCCGTTACCGTCCGGTGAGCGCGTTTCCGGCGGCCACCCGCGATGTCGCGCTGGTCTGCGACGAAGCGACGCCGGCGGCGCAGGTGCAGCTCGCGCTGACCAAGGCGGCGCGGCAGGCGCTCAACGACTCGTTTGCACTGGAGAAGGTGGATCTCTTCGACATCTACCGCGGCACCGGTTTGTCCGCGGGCAAGAAAAGCCTCGCCTACAGCCTGACCTTTCGCGCCGCGGACCGGACCCTCACTGACGACGAGGTCAACAAGGTGTTCACTGCCACCCAGGCCGGCGTCGAGGCCGCCGGATTCCCCGTGCGGCGTTGAGCCCGAAGACCCCACCGTCCGGGGAAATCCAGGCCAAGTTGTCGCTGGACTCCAACGCGGCTTCGCCGTTTCCGTAGCGGTTTGAAATCCGCGTTCCGAGCGAAGCGACAAGACCGGTCGCGAACCGAACCGGAACAAACGTGGCCGAAGCTGGTGGGTTTCCCTGTTTGCCAGTGTCCTACGAGCCGGACGATGCAATGAAAGCCGCTACCGGAAAACCAATTCCCGTTTCTGTCGCGACCGAATCCGCCGCTCGTGACCGTGGCCGAGGCCATCATCGCGGACCTGCGTACGCAGCGCAACGAGCGCAACATCGCGGGACAGCAACGTTACGGCATTGCGCCGCGCACGGAACAACTCGGGATCGCGGCTCCGGTGCTCCGCGCGATTGCGCGCCGGCACCGCCGCGATCATGCGCTCGCGCAGGCGCTGTGGGCGATTGAGGTCCATGAGGCGCGCCTGCTGGCCGCATTGATCGACGATTTTCGCTCGGTCACCGCCGCGCAGATGGAGGCGTGGGCGCACGACTTTGACTGCTGGCCGATCGTCGACTGTTGCTGCACGCAATTGTTCAACTACACGCCTCATGCGTTGGCCAAAATGCGGGCGTGGTCCGGGCGGCGTCCCGAGTTCATGAAGCGGGCGGGATTCGTGCTGATGGCCGGGATGGCGGTGCACCAGAAGCAACTTCCCGACCCGGTCCTGCTCGCGTGGCTGCCCCGGATCCGGCGCGGTGCCACGGATGAGCGCAACTTCGTGAAGAAAGCCGTGAACTGGGCCCTGCGCCAGATCGGGAAACGCAATGCGCGCCTGCGCGGCGCGGCGATCGCCGAGGCGCGCCGCATCCTTGCGCTCGATACACCGGCCGCGCGCTGGATCGCGCGTGATGCCTTGCGGGAATTGGAGACGGTGGCGGGAGTTGGCGCCCGCCGAGCTACGAGCTGAAAGCGAAGCAGCAAGGGCGCGGGAATGGCGCACCTACGCAACTTCGTCCGCGAACATCTTGGGCCGCGCAATGAACGCGCTGGCGGCGCCGGCCAGCGAAATCGCCAGGAGCGCGCTCGCGGCGATGCGCTGGTCCATCGCGAGGAGCGTGACCCCGGCCGCCCCGAGGCCGCCGACGAGCATGGCGAAAAGATATTGCGACATCACCTTGGGACGGCGGTTCTGCGCGCGATCCTCCGGCGAGAGCGGGCGCACGGTGCAGGTGCCGAGCCACGCCAGCGCCACGGCGTTGAGCGTGCCTCCGATGGCCGCCACCACGGCGACCAACGATTCTCCCAAAAGTGAGGCCCCGCCCGCGAGGGCCAAAGCAAAGCCGGTCGGAATCGTCGCCGCCGCCAGCGTGCGGGCCCAGGCGGCCCGGCGCAGCGACAGCGGGCTGGAGCGCGTCAGGATGGCTGCCTCATCATTGAGCGTCATCATCGTCGCGATCGTCACCGCCACGATGGCCGGACCAATCAGCGCGAATGCGGCGACCCCGGCGGCGGTATGCTGCCACAAGACGACAGCCAGCGCGGGCAGCAGGGAGACCATCTGCGCGGAACCGCGCACGATCAGCAGCGGATCGCGGCGGACGAGGCGGAGCTCCTTCTGCATGATCGCCCGCAGCGGTGACTGGCGAAAGGCGCGCCCCCAGAGCCGCCCGAGCCGCCGCGCATTCGAACCACGGGCCGGACGACCCACGTCCCCGGCGGCGAGTTGTGCCCCGCGGGCGAAATCGCGCACGAGCAGCGCGAAGGCGGCCGCGCCAAACAACAGACCTGCCAGCGCGAGCATCGAAAGCCAGAATGCGTTGCCGCGCGCCGCCTGCGCCAACGGACGCAGCGCCGGCCCATCAAAGGTGGCGAAGAAGCGCGCGTGCCCGGAGACCCGGCCGGATGCGTGTTCCGCCTGACCGAGCCAGTTTGGCGCCTGCGCTCCCGCCACGGCGCACACGCCGAGTGCCAGGCTGAAAACCTGGATGACCGCGCGCGCCCTTTGCGGGCCGAACAGACGCATGCCCGACAACGTCAGCCACAACGCGAACGGCACGAGCGTAAGGCCGGCGAAGAGCCAGGCGACCCAGGCCCAGAGCCAGTACCGGCCATGCAACCACACGGCGACGTCGATCAGCGGCAGCATCACCAGGCCGCTGGCCAGCCACGTCGTCATCTGGATGTCCGCCAGACGCGTGAACACCACCACGCGCATCGGCACCGGGCTCGCGAGCAGCATCGGCAGGTCACCGCGGTTGTAGAGCACCTCGAGGCTGCGTTGGAGCGCCACCATGACGACGAGCACCGCCACGAACAGGCAGGCAAACTCGGCCGCCCCCGGCATGGCGACCGGGCCGCCGTAGCGCATCAGCAGGGGATAAACCGCGAGATGCATCCACGCGGGAAACAGAATCTGCAGCCCCAGCCCGCCGAAGCGGCCGGCTCCCCGTCGCTGCCAGGCGCGGAAGTAAAGCCGGAGATCGTTGACGAGAATCCGGCGGATCAGCGCGGCGGTGCCGTTCATGCGCCGTTGCCGAGGCCTTCGGTCGAGCCGACCAGATGCAGGAAAACGTCCTCGAGCGTGCCGCCGGGCTTGCCGGAACGCGCGCGCAGGTCTTCGAGCGTACCTTCGGCGAGCAGCCGGCCGCGGTGAATGATGCCGATGCGCTGGGCCAGGCGTTCCGCGACCTCCAGGATGTGCGTGGTCAGCAATACGGTTCCACCGGCTGCGATGAAGGCGAGCAACATGTCTTTCACCAGCCGGGCCGCCGCCGCATCGAGACCGGTGAGGGGTTCGTCGAGCATCAGCAGCGCCGGTGCGTGGACGAGCGCCGCGGCCAGCGCGACCTTTTGCTTCATGCCGCGCGAGAAACCGTCGATGCGATCACCCGCCCGATCCGCCAGCCCGAGGCGCGTCAACAGTTCTGCGGCGCGGGACTTCGCCTCCGCGGCGGGCACGCGCCAGAGGGCCGCGGTGAACTCGAGAAACTCGAGCGGCGAGAGGCGGCCATAGAGCGCGGGTTCATCCGGCACATAGGCCAGCGCCTGTTTCGCGCGGCCGGGTTCGGCGTGCACGTCGATCCCGCCAATGTAGGCACGCCCGACGTCCGGGCCCAGCAAACCGGCGAGCATCCGCAAGGACGTTGTCTTGCCCGCGCCATTCGGCCCGAGAAACGCGTAGAGGGTGCCGCGCGGCACCCGCAGCGACAGGTCGTCGACGGCCACGGTGGTGCCGAAGAGCTTGCGCAAATTGACCATCTCGCACGCGGCGACCGGGTCGGCGGCGAAAGAGGCGTCGGTGGCCGGCAACGGCGGTGGCAAGGGCGGCGGCGCAGGATCCATCCCCGGCAGTCAAGGTGCCGGCCGGGCGGTAAGCAATTTCCGTGTGCCGGCGCCTGTCCGTGCCCGCCACCATGACCTCGCCCGGTGAGCGGCCGGTCCCGGCACGCTCGCGCCGGACCGGAAAAAGCGCGGTCAAACGGAGAGCGGTGCAGGTGTGGCTGCCTCCGGCGAAATCATCCCCCGCTCGTCGATAGCCATCAAGCAATGTCGCGTACGCGACATGCTTGATGGCTATGGGTCTTCGTTCAATGCACGGTGCGGTGGTGGGTCGGCGAATCGGCGGCGGAGGCCGCGTTTTTCCCGGCGCGAGACATGGCAGGAGGTTGGGGTGGCGCGCGGGCTTGGAAACCGTTCAGGTCCGTCTGCGTTGCAAATGCGTTGCTCACCGGGACGGCGCACCGCTTTCGCCTTTGCAGGGCCGGGGAGGAGCCGTTTGCTGGGCGCTTCCTTTCCCATGCCCGACGTTCCCCAACTGGATATCGACTACGTTGCCCGCCTCGCCCGGATTGCGCTGACCGACGACGAGAAACTGCGTTTCGCCCAGCAACTCGGCGACGTGCTCACCTATGTCGAAAAGCTCAAGCAGGTCGATGTCGCGGGCGTCGAGCCGACTGCGCATGCGTTCGAGGTCGTGAACGTGTGGCAAGCCGACGTGCCCTCGACACCGCTGGCACCCGAGGCGGCGCTGGGCAATGCACCCGCGGTGCGCGATCAAATGATCGTGGTGCCGAAGGTCGTGGACGACGCCTGAACGTGACTGGCGCCATGTCGGTTCCCCTTCATTTTCGAACCGCGACCGAGCTTGCCGGGCTGCTTGACCGCCGGGAGATTTCGTCCGTCGAGGCGACCCAGGCGGTGATCACGCGCGCGCGGGCGGTCGAGGAACGGGTGCGGGCGTTCACGCACCGCGACGAGGAACGGGCGCTGGCGCAGGCGCGAGCTGCCGACGCACGCCGGGCGGCCGGACGCGTGCGCGGACCGCTTGACGGCGTGCCGGTGAGCGTGAAGGACGTTCTCGCCTCTGCGGGCGAGCCGCTCACGTGCGGCAGCCGCATGTTGGAGAACTTCGTCTCGCCGTACGACGCCACCGTGATCGCGCGCCTGAAGGCCGCCGGCGCCGTGCTTTGGGGACGCCTGAACATGGATGAGTTCGCGATGGGCTCGTCCACGGAGAACTCCGCGTTTCATCCCACGTGCAATCCATGGGATCTCACCTGCATTCCGGGCGGCAGCAGTGGCGGCAGTGCTGCTTCGCTTGCGGCGGGTGAGGCGATCGTCACGCTCGGCAGCGACACCGGCGGTTCCATTCGCCAGCCCGCCGCGTTGTGCGGCGTCGCGGGATTGAAGCCGACCTATGGGCGGGTGTCGCGTTTCGGACTGGTGGCATTTGCGTCCTCGCTCGACCAGGTGGGGCCGCTGGGGCGAAGCGTCGACGATCTCGCGTTGATGCTGGGCGTGATCGCCGGCCGGGACGAACGCGATTCGACCTCGGTCGACGTGCCGGTGCCCGACTACGTGACCGAAATGCGGACGGCGCGTGGCCCCTGGAAACTCGGCCTGCCGCGCGAGTACTTCGGCGAGGGCCTGGACCCGGAAGTGCGCGCGGCCGTCGAGCGCGCCGTCGCGTTCTATCGCGACACCGGTTGCGAAATCCACGAGGTATCGCTGCCGCACACCGAGTACGCGGTGGCAACCTACTACATCATCGCGACAGCCGAGGCCTCGTCGAACCTCGCGCGCTACGACGGCGTGCGCTATGGCCATCGCAGCCGCAAGGCGCGGGATGCGGTCGATCTTTATTTCCAGAGCCGCGCCGAGGGATTCGGTGACGAGGTCAAGCGACGCGTGATCCTCGGCACCTACGTGCTGAGCAGCGGCTACTACGACGCCTATTACCTGCGCGCGCAAAAAGTGCGGACGCTGATCCGCCGGGATTTCCTCCAGGCGTTTGCACAAGTGGACGCACTCATCACGCCCACGACGCCGGGACCGGCCTTCCGGTTGGGCGAACGCACCGCCGACCCGCTGGCGATGTATCTGGCCGACATCTACACGCTCAGTGCCAACCTCGCCGGCATTCCCGGCCTCTCGATTCCCGGTGGTTTCACCTCGGGCGGCCTGCCCATCGGCCTGCAACTTCTCGGACGGCCATTCGAGGAATCCCGCCTCCTCGCCATCGCCCGCGCCTTCGAGCAGGCGCATGACTGGCATCGCAGACGACCGGAACTCTGAATTGTACCGCAGAGAGCACAGAGAACCACAGAGAGGAATATCCCATGAACTCAGACATAAACGTACATCACAGAACGGGTAATCGGCGCGGCCATCGAGGTGCATCGTGAACTAGGCCGGATTGTTGATGTCTGCGTTCAATGTTCCGCTTCTCAAGCACGGTATCACGCGCCTCGCCAACTGACTCCTGTGTCTCTGTGTCCTCTGTGGTTCAAAATCCGGTTCCGGACTTTGAGGCGGTGATCGGCCTCGAGGTGCATGTGCAGATCCGCACGCGTTCGAAGATGTTCACGCGCGTGCCCACCGGTTTTGGCGAACCGCCGAATACGCTGGTCGATCCCGTCGTGCTCGGATTGCCCGGTGCGCTGCCGGTGTTGAATCAGGAGGCAATTGAAAAGACCGTCGTCACGGGTCTGCTCTGTGGTTGCGACATCGCCCCGGTCTGCAAATGGGACCGGAAGAACTATTTCTATCCCGACAGCCCGAAGAACTATCAGATCACCCAATACGACCAGCCTATCTGCCTCGGCGGCGCCGTGGAGATCGAACTGCCGGCAAGCGCGCGCAACGTCATGGGCACGCACCGGCACGTGAAGCTCACGCGCATCCACCTCGAGGAGGATGTCGGCAAGCTCAACCATTTCCCCCACGACAGCCTCGTTGATTTCAACCGCGCGGGAACGCCGCTGATGGAGATCGTGACCGAGCCGGACCTGCACGATGCCGACGAGGTGTTCGCGTTTCTCACGGCCCTGCGCATGGCGCTCGTTACCGCCGGCATTTCCGAGTGCGACATGGAGAAGGGGCAGATGCGCTGCGACGCGAACATCAGCGTGCGGCCGCGCGGACAGACAGCCCTCGGCACGAAAGTCGAGTTGAAGAATCTCAACAGCATCAGCGGTGTGCGGGACGGCGTCGCGCACGAGATCAAGCGCCAGATCGCGGCGGTGCGCCGCGGTGAAACCATCGTCCAGGAAACCCGCCGCTTCGACATGGAAAACGGCACGTCCGTCTCGATGCGCACCAAGGAAATGGCCCACGACTACCGCTATTTCCCCGATCCCGACCTGATGCCGGTGAAAATCGACGAGACGATGCTCGAGCGGCTGCGCGCCCAGGTGCCGGAACTCGCCTTCGACAAGCAACGTCGTTTCTACGAACAATTCCAACTGCCCTACACGATCACGTCCGTGCTCGTGCCGGACCGGGCGTTGAGCGATTGGTTCGAGGCCGCGGTCGCGGATCAGCCCGCCCGGGCCCAGGCGATCGCCAACTGGATCGTCAACGATCTGCTCCGCGAGCTTGGCGGCCTCCGGTACAGACCCTGGCGGCCTGCAAAGTGCAGCCGGGGCACGTCGCTGGACTGGTGCATGCGGTCGAGTCGGGCATGATTTCGAGCAGCATCGCCCGCGAGGTGTTCACCGACATGTGTGCCACCGGCGGACACCGCCGAGATGATCATCGATCGCAAGGGCCTGCGTCAGTCCACGGACACCGGCGAGCTCGAGCAATGGTGCGCCGCCGCGATTGCGGCTAAACCGCAGTCGGTCACCGATTTCAAGGCCGGCAACGAGAAGGCCATCAACGCCTTCAAGGGGGCCGTGATGAAGGCCAGCAAGGGCAAGGCGAATCCCCGGCTGGTCGACGAGATCCTGCGCCGGATGCTTACGGGGTAGTGCGAGACCGTAGGAGCGGGCTTACCCCGCGATTCCTCCCAAGCGATCGCGGGGTAAACCCGGGGTAAACCCGCTCCTACGATTTGATGCCTGCGCGACCTGGATCGCATCGTTGGGGGGCGCAAAGTTGGTGAGTCGACGGCACGAACTCGCAATTTTGCCGGTCTGCCATATCTGGTTACGCACTCATCCCTCCATGAATCCATCGCTGCCTCGTCCCGCCTCGTCGTTCTCCCGTCGCGATGCGTTGCGCACCTTCGGTGCGAGCGCCCTGGCCCTGGGTTTCGCGATGTTCGCATCCCGGACGCGGGCGGCCGACGCCGCTCCCGCCGCGCCTGAACCGCAAGCCAAGCCCGCGCCCAAAGGCCCCTTTACGTTGCCGCCATTGGGCTACGAATACAACGCGCTCGAGCCGGTCATCGGACAGCTCACGATGGAACTGCATCACAAGCGCCACCACCAGGCCTACGTCGACAATGCCAACATCGCCCTCGCGGATTACCCCGACCTGCAGAAGATGAGCGCCGAGGATATGCTGCGCAACATCCGCAAGGTGCCCGGGGTCATTCAGCAGGCGGTGCGCAACAACGTGGGTGGCCACGTGAACCACACGCTGTTCTGGGACATCCTCACGCCGGGCGGTCCCAAGATGCCGCGCGGTTCCCTGGCGCACCGGATCGAGTCGGATCTGGGCAGTTTTGAAAACTTCATCCGCGATTTTTCCGCGGCGGCGATCAATCGCTTTGGCAGCGGCTGGTCGTGGTTGTGCTTCTACAACCACAAGCTGACCGTCTACTCGACCGCGAATCAGGATTCGCCACTGATGGACGGCGCCACGCCGATCCTCGGCCTCGACGTCTGGGAACATGCCTACTACCTCAACTACCAGAATCGTCGCGCCGAGTACGTGAAGTCGGTCCTCGGCCTGATCAACTGGGACCACGTCGGCAAGCGCCTGGACGCCGCGACCGCGTAGCGGGCAAATTTCACACGTTCGGCCACGTTTGTTCCGGTTCGCTTCGCGCCCGGTCATGTCGATGGAAGAACGCGAGACTTCGAAGACGTATGAGATAGAAAGACTCAGTCCAGGATTCTCACGTTCTCGCGTTCTTTCCTGTCTCGCGTTCTTCTATCGCGCCCGGTAGCTGCGTTGGAGGGTAACGACAACGTGGCCCGGTTTTCCCCCGGACTGTGAAATTTCCAGCATCGCGGGCCGCATTGCGACTCGAGGCAGGGTTGCGTGTCCCCACGCGACCACGGTCGGCTGGGGACAGCCGACCCTACCTTCGATTGCGGTCGCAGGCGGTGGGAGATTTACCGGCGAGTGAGTGCCGAGGGCGGAGTTTTGGCTGCAACCGAATGCGCAGTCTTCATGCCTCGTCAGGTCGCCTTCGGCCGGAACACTTTCATTGTGGCCTCGTTGGTTTCCAGGCGCGGGCCGCCGATCAAGTCGATGCAATACGGAATCGCGGGAAACACCGCCTCAAGGTTCTCCCGGATCGATTTGGGTTTCCCCGGCAGGTTCACGATCAAACACGACCGGCGGATGCCGGCGGTCTGCCGCGACAGGATCGCAGTCGGCACATACTGGAGGGAAACCGCGCGCATGCGTTCGCCGAAGCCGGGAAGCAACTTCGTGCAGACGGCCGCGGTGGCCTCAGGCGTCACGTCACGCGGGGCGGGGCCGGTGCCGCCCGTGGTGACGATCAGGCAGCAGCCGTAGCTGTCGACAAACTCTCGCAGGGTCTGCTCGATGAGCGGTTGTTCGTCGGGCACGACGCGGTAGGCGAGGACGAAGGGCGTGGTGAGATAGTCGCGGAGCAGGGCGGCGGCCGCCTGACCGGGCGTATCCTCGTATACGCCGGCCGCCGCCCGGTCGGACACGTTGACTACACCGATTTTCACCATGCTCATGGTGGGGTTGTAGGCGGGGCGCGCAGGGAGCGGCAAACAAATGCGGAGGCGGTCGGGTCCGCGGTTGCACGCGCCCCGGGAATGGTCCAACTTTCCGGCCATTGTCCATGGAAGAGTTCGATTACGGCGAAGTGGTGGATGCAATTCGCAGGGAGGACCCGCGCTATCAGCGCCGGGCCTATTTCTTTCTGCGCGATGCGCTTGATCACACGGTGAAGACGGTGCGCAAGGCGGAGGCCAAGTCGGGCAAGTCTCGCGGCACGAACCACGTCACGGGGCAGGAACTCGTCGAGGGCATCCGCGACTACGCCCTGCAACAGTTCGGTCCGATGACGCACCATGTCCTCACCGAGTGGGGCATCACCCGGTGCGCGGATTTTGGGGAGATGGTCTACCAATTGATCGGGCAGGGCATTTTCAGCAAGACCGAGCAGGACCGGAAGGAAGACTTCGCGGAACTGTATGATTTCGAGACCGCGTTCGTGAAGCCCTTCCTGCCGAAGCGCAGCCGGCCGCCGCTGGCGAGCGCGGAGACGCCCGAAACGATGTAACGGGACGCGACTGCGTTTCGTTCGCTGGCGGAGCGCTCGCGTGTTTCGCCCGGCCCCCTCGCTTTTCATGCCGAAACGAATTCTTTCCAACCTTCGCGTCACGAGGCTCGTCGCGCCGCTGTTGCGTGAACCCGTCGAGCGGTTCGTGTTGCCCAATGGCCTCACCGTGCTGATCCGTCCCGATCATTCGGCTCCGGTCGTTTCGGTGCAGGTCTGGATTCGCAGCGGCAGCATGCATGAGGCACCGCGGCTGGGCAGCGGGATCTCGCACTACCTTGAGCACATGCTGTTCAAGGGTACGGCCCGCCGGATCGGCCGCGACATTTCCGCGGTCGTGCAGGCCCATGGTGGATACATCAACGCCTACACGGCGTTCGACCGGACCGTCTACTACATCGATGTCCCGGCCGAGCACGACGGTGTCGCGCTCGATGTCCTGAGCGACGCCGTTTTCCATTCCACGCTCCCGGCGGAAGAGGTCACGAAGGAGCGGGATGTCATCCTGCGGGAAATCGACATGGGGCTCGACGATCCCGACTACCGGTTGTCGCAGGCGTTGATGGAATCTGCCTTTCGCACGCATCCGTACGGGCTGCCGGTGATCGGACACCGCGAAGTTTTTTCGCGCCTCGAGCGGGGTGATCTTCTCGACTACTATCGCGCGCGCTACGTCCCGAACAATGCGGTCCTCGTGATCGCGGGAGCGGTTGCAGCGGACGCCGTGCGCCCGCTGATCGACCAATACTTCGGTCCGCTCGAACGGAGCGCGCTGGCGCCCGTCCTGGTTCCGGACGAGTGGGGCCAGCTCGCGGGTCGCCGCATCGACCTCACGCACGATGTCCAGGTTTCACGGTCGGCGCTTGGCTACCAGGTCCCGGGGCTGGCCCATCCGGACACCCCGGCGTTGGACGTCCTTTCACTGGTGCTCGGGCACGGTGACAGTTCGATCCTGTGGCAGGCCTTGCGCGAAAAACGCAAGCTCGTGCATACGATCGACGCGAGCAACTGGAACCCGGGCAGCGCCGGTCTCTTCTACATCGCGATGGTCGGCGACACCGACAAGGCGGAGGCTGCGATCACCGCGGTCCAGGAGGAGATCGCTGCGGTTGCGCGTCGCGGGTTCACCAGCACCCAGTTGACCAAGGCCGTGCGTCAGGCGCTTGTGGGCGAAATCAACGTGCGTCGTTCCATGGGTGGGCAGGCGTCCCGTCTTGGCGCGGCCGAGGTTATCGTGGGCGACATCGGTTATCCCGCGACCTATGTGGACCGGCTGACGAAACTCACCCCGGCGGATTTGCAGCGGGTCGTCCGGCAGTACCTCGTGTCGGCCCGCTTGACGACCGCGACCTTGCGGCCCAAGAGCGAGCAACCAAGAACGGCGGGCGCATCGCCCGCCTCCGCGCCGCTGGATTTCGAAGAGGTGAAACTCGCGAACGGCGTGCGCGTGTTGTTGCGCGAAAATCCCCGCCTGCCGCAGATTCACCTGCGCATCGTGTGGCAGGGTGGGCCCGCCTTCGAGCCGACCGAGCGGCGCGGCGCGACGGCGCTCCTGGGAACCATGCTCACCCTCGACACGAAGAAGCGGACCGCCGCGCAGGTCGCGCAGGCGATCGAGGAAGTGGGCGGAAGCTTCAGCGACTTTTCGGGCAACAACAGCTTTGGCCTCGCGCTCGAGGTCCTGCCGGACGATCTCGACCTTGGCCTGGACGTGCTCGGCGAGGCAATTCTGCGACCGGCTTTCCGGCCATCGACGCTCGCCCGCGAACGCGATGCGCAGGTGGCGGAAATCGCGGAGGAGAACGACGAAATCACCACGGCCGCCCGGCGGCGGCTCCGCGAACTTTTCTTTGGCGCCCACCCGCTCGCCACCGAAAGCGCGGGGACCCTGGAAAGCGTGCCCCGTCTCGATGCCCCCACGTTGCGCGACCTGCACCGGCGACTGATTGTCGGTGGTAACACCGTCGTGGCGGTTTCCGGTGCGTTCCACCGGCGCGAACTGCTGCCGAAGCTCAAGCGGCTGTTGACCGCCATTCCCAAGGGCCGCCGTCCCGCGAACAACGTCACCTTCACCGGTCCAGCCCAGCCGGGCGAGCACGTTGTACGAATGGAACGCCAGCAGGTCGTCGTCTACGAGGGTTACCCGATGTCGGGTCTCCTGGCTCCCGACTACTACGTGGGCGAAGTCGCCGACGAGTTGTTCAGCGGGATGTCGAGCAACCTGTTCGAACGCGTACGCGAGGAAAAGAGCCTCGCCTATTTCGTGCGCGCGAGTCGCGTGATTGGATTGCACGACGGCATGTTCTTCTTCATGGCCGGTACGCATCCGGAAAAATATCGTGAGGTCGTCGCCGAGTTCGAGGCGGAGATAGCGCGCGTGCAGTCCGGCGGCGTGACCGCCGAGGAACTGGCGCGCTGCCAGACGCGCCTGAAGGCCGGTCGCCGGATGAGCCTGCAAAGCAATGCAGCCTGTGCGAGCCACGCCGCGCTCAACGCGCTCTACGGCCTCCCGGTCAACGACTGGAAGGACTACGACGCGTTCATCGACGCGGTCACCCAGGCCGACCTTCAGCGCTTCGCGCGCGAACGTTTTACGCCGGCCAAGCGCGTGCGATTGCTGGCGGGGGCGGTGGATGCGCAGGGTTCAGGTGCCACCCAGCCAGTGCCGGAAGGCTTCGCCACATCGGCGTCACTGGAACGTCCATCTGCGTAACATAATCACGCGGAGGCTCTCATTTGTTCGCGGACATCCTTGTCCGCATGCATCCCAGAAAATATCTGATTTCGTTGCGGCTCCGCCGCGCTGGGTTCACGGGCAATGCTCCGTGACTTGGAATCTGCGTCAATCTGCGCCATGTGCGGTCAAAAAGGATTGGCGTCGAGCGACTCGGAATTGAACCGCAGATTTCGCAGAGAACGCAGATGGCTGCCGCCTCGAGCGACAACGGCCACCGCAATATCGGTCGCAGCCGTTCGGCGGCGGATTTCCGCCTTTTCGGGACAAGCTGCGGCTATGTGTACTCCCGGCGCAGGTTGCTGGGCAGGATCCCGAGTTCCTCGCGGTACTTGGCGACCGTGCGGCGGGCGATGTTGAGGTTCTTTTCCTCGAGTTTGGCGACGATCTGTTGGTCGCTCAACGGCGCGCCCGGATCCTCCGCGGCGATGATGTTCGCGATCATGTCCTTCACGCTGGTGTTCGATACGGAGGCGCCGTCGGACGATTCGTAGCCCGGCGTGAAGAAGTACTTCATGTCGAAGACACCGTGCGGCGTGCGGATGTATTTGTTCGCGATCGCGCGGCTCACGGTCGTTTCGTGGACGCCCACCACCTCGGCGACCTGCGTCATCGTGAGCGGCTTGAGCTTGGAAACGCCTTCCTCGAAAAATTCGATCTGCCGTCGCAGGATCTCGCGGGTGATCTTTTCGATCGTCTGTTGCCGCTGCTCGATCGAGTTGATGAGGAACCGGCCGGACCGCATCTTCTCCTGCAGGTATTCCTTCTCCTCGCGGGACAACGTCCCCTTTGCCAGCAGGTCCTTGTAGGTCTGGCTCAGGCGCAGGCGCGGAATGTAGTCGCTGGCGAGCGAGACCACCCATTCGTCGGCGACTTTCTCGACGGTGACATCCGGCACCACGACCCGGTTGGTGTCTTCGCCGAACCGCCGGCCGGGGGCCGGATCAAGGCCGGCGATCACCTCGACCGCCTTCTGCACATCCTCGAGGTCGAGATTCATCTTGCGCGCGATTTCCGGAATGCGGCGGCGCGTGAGCAGGGCGAAATGATCCTTGATGATGCGGGCGGGGATGGACTTGCCCTTGCCGAGCAGGATGAGCTGCTGCAGCAGACTGTCCTGCAGGTTGAGACAGCCGATGCCGGGCGGATCGAATGTCTTGAGGATGTTGTGTGCCTCCTGGACGCTTTGCAGCGGAAGGTTGGCGAGCAGGGCCACGTCGTTGATCGAGGTGGTAAGAAACCCGTTGTTGTCGATGCTGCCGATGAGGTAGCGCATCGCGTCCATTTGCGGCGTATCGAGATCCGCCAGCTGCGCCTGCTCGAGCAGGTGTTCCTGCAGCGACGTATCTCCGACCAGGGAGTCGAAGAAATGCTGGCGGCGTTCCGCATCCTCCTGCGTGTACTGCTGGCCGCTCCCGCTCTGGCTCATGTGATCGCGCCAGTCCTGGTCGATCTTGTTCAGGACTTCAAAATTGCGTTCGAACTGCAGCTCCTCGCGCGAATCCGCCGCGGCGTCGGTGGCCGGCGCCGACTCGCTCTCGCCGCTTGAATTGCCGTTGCGATCGAGGCTCGTCGACTCGAGCGGCAGCTCCTCGAGTGCGGGATTGTTCTGCAACTCCTCCTGGATCGTCGAACGCAGATCCAGCGCCGCCACCTGCAGGATCTTGAGGGACTGGCGCAACTGCGGCGCCAGGACAAGCGACTGGGTCTGCCGTTGGCGAAGTTCCTGATTGAATCCCTGGGCGCACATAAGGGGTCAGCGGGAGTTCGTCAGCACGGCCCGTTGCGGGCCGCGGCGTCGAGTTGCGGCAGAGTGGTGACAATCAAACACGACATGAGGGAACCGACGTTCCCAGAGCGACGCAAGGATGGACCCCCGGTGGCTGGCACGGTTTTGGCTTAGGGGAGTGGCCTATGGTGGTCGCCGGGCGTCACGCATCCGTTGACATGTCGCGGTCCGATCCTACGGTGCCGGCATGATCACCCTCACTTCCCGTGCGGCGCAACAGGTGCGCACGATGCAGTCGGAGATGACCGATGCGACCCGGCAATTGCGTGTATTTGTCGAATCCGGGGGGTGTTCAGGATTTCAGTATGGCATGTCGTTCGACGTGTCGAAGGACGGCGACCAGACGCTCGAATCCGAGGGAATCCGGTTTCTGGTCGATCCGGCGAGCTTCGCTTATCTCGATGGTTCGGTGATCGATTTCGACGATGGGCTGACAGGGAAGGGTTTCGAGATCCGCAACCCGAATGCACAGAGTACCTGCGGGTGCGGCAAGTCGTTCAACTGAGCCCCAACCACGCGGTCGAAACGGGCTTGTAGGTGCGTGCTCGCAGGCGATCCGCCGGTGGAGCGTCGGTTCAATCGCCGGCAAACCGGTGAAATTACCGGCGAGGATGTCGCGCCCGCGCCGCGTCCCGGTGTCGCTGGCCCGTCCAATTCAAGGTGAGTCCGCCGGGGGCCGGGGCTGAAGGTCGTAGCGATCGAGGAAAAAGCACGATGCCGCGAACGGCCGCAGCCAATCCGGCATCCGGTAGTAGCGGTCGGCAATGACCTGCAGGACTTGTTCGCGATAGACGCCAAACTTGAAGCCCCGTCCGAGCAGGACTTGGAACCGCGCCTCGCCAACCCTGTGTTCCGTCACGCTGAGCTGGGCAAACCAGGCGAGACTCTCCTCGATGTCGCGCGGGCGATCGGTGACGATCATGATGTCGCGTCCGTCAAGATCGCGAAAATCCGTGAGGAGGTCGTCCTCCCGGGCGTGGAATGACCCCGTTCCGATCACGGGCACATTGGAGTGGTCGTAGAACCCGAGCAGCGCGGATTTCGCGTAGCTGGTGGTCGTAAGGAGATATTGCGGACGATAAGGAGCGACCTCTTCCAGGACCGCCTGCGGTTTGGTCGCGAGTGCGATGGGAAAAGCGTTGTTTCGCAGCAAAGCCCGCCCGGGCCCCGTGTAGGCAAACGCGCTGAGCGCGAGCGGGATTGCGAGCGAGTAGACAAGCGTCGGCCCGATCATCCGCCGCAGGCCCGCAGCCTTGAAGGCGGGAAACAGGACCGCCGGCAGGAACGGGAAGAATGACATCACCCAGTGGACGCCGATTTCGTGCGTGAACGACACCGCCAGGAATATCGCCAGCGGCAGCGCGAACACGACCGCGAACACCACGGTGCCGTGCGCGCGCATGGCCTGCCACGCTTCCGCCGCGGAGTGGCGGTCCGCCTCGCGATGTTTCAGAAGTCCGCGCACCACGCCCGGACCCGCCAGCGCCAGCAGGATGGCGACGAAGATGAGTGGAGGTAGCAGGGAAAAGCCCGACGACTCCTGGCGAGTCACGAGGTTGAACAGGACGTTCACCCAGTAGTGATGGTAGTTCCAGGCGATGTTGATGCCCACGCCCGGAATGATTCCAACGAGCAGGATGCCAAGCTGGCGGACCCGCGGCCGCCCCAGGCACGTCAGCAACAAAACGGCATACGATAGGCCGAGTAGAACCGCGAAATACTTGGAGAGAAATGCAAACCCCAGGGCGATTCCGGCGAACAGGTAATCGCGCGCACGTTCGTGTTGCACGCCGCGCCGGACGAACATCACCGATACGACGGAAAAGAACAGGAGCGGTGTGTCGGTCGTGATCAGAATATTGAACAGTCCGAGGGGCGACACGAGATAGAGCACCGCCGCCCACGCCGCCTTGGCTGGATCGATCGACCGCAACATTCGCCACAGGCCCCAGCCGACGAATTGCGACACCGCCACCGCCGGCAGTCGCATGAGCCAGGCGCTGTCGCCAAACTGTAGCATCACCCACAACCACCAGCCGGTCATCGCGCCGTGATCGTAGTAACCGAAGTCCGGATGCCTGCCCCAAAGCACGAAGTAGGCTTCGTCGGTCGTGAATGGCACCACCGCCGCCAGCGCGAGCTTGACGATCGTGGTTGCGACCAGGGCCCGGAAAAACCAACGCCGGGCCGTCGCGACTTCACTGGGGGCGTTCGTCATGAGGAGCCCCAAGCGAGCGCGAGTCCGTCGCGCCGGTCAACGGGAGAAGGCAGCGCGTGGCGAACGGCGCGGTCCCGCCTCACGTTTTCAGCGGTTGCCCGTCGCTCATTGAGCGCAGGGGCCGCGGCCGGAACATCTCGGCGAACCGCCACCGGATGGTCAGCAGATGATAGCCGTCGTGCAACGGTGAGCGGTCGCTGTAACAGGCGGTGAGCAATTCCCCTTCCGCGAGCGCAACGGTGGATGGATAACCACAATCCCCCGCCTCACCGAACTGGTAAAGCACGGCGGGCGCACTCCACGTGTCGCCTCCGTCGCAGCTCACGCGCAGTCCCACCCCCATCAAGCCGCGATTGCGCAGGCCGTAGGTGAGGAGGATGCCCTCGCCGCGGAGATCGGTGAGATCCGCGGGATGTTGCATCGGCAGCGTCAGGTCCCGGCGAAACGCCCACGTGCGCCCAAGATCGAGTGACATGTGCAGCGCCACGTGATGATCAATGTGCGTGCGCGTGGCCGCGAGGAGCGCGTTCTCCGCGGTGCGCAGCAGGCAGACCTCGTTCGCATCCTCGCGCCCGAATTCGCAAGCGTCGCCCCACGTGTCGCCTGCGTCGCGGCTGAATGCGATCCAGGAGCGACTCGGTTGTCCCCGTCCCCAGGATCGGTAGCACGTCGCGGCCAGGCGCCCGTCCGGCAGTGCGAGGATCCGGCCGTGCGGAACCACACCGTCCACGGCACCGCCGACGCGGACTTCCCGCCGGACGTGCCACGATGTGCCACGTTTTCCCCGTTCGGGCGCAGGGTGGAACACCAGAGTTTACCCAGCGGGCCATAGCTCCCGGCGATGATCTTGAATCCGGTCGAAAGCACGATCCACGAACCATCGTGAGTGATCCCGCTGGCGATATGCATGCGGTTCGCACCAGGATCGTGCGGCGCAGGCACACCGGCACTGCGCCATGTCCGGCCGTCGTCGTCGGAAACCAGCGCGGCCAGGTCGCCCTCCTCCAGTCCGTGGCTGGGGCGGTTGAAATGGACGATCCCCAACCGGCCGGGATTCAGCCGCGTGAGAACCGGCCAGGCGCACACCTCGGTGGCGACGACGCTTGCTTCCATGCATCACGAGCGAAACGTGCCGCGCCGTGTGCTCCAATCGCAAACGACGATAAGCCGGGACGGTTACGCGCCTGCGCGCCAATCCCGGCCCAAGGCTACTGGCCGTCGTTCGGGGGCGCCGGGATCGTTTCGGGATCTGCCGAGTCGGGTGACGGCGTCGTCCCGCTCCCCGCGGCTTCGGCGCGCAAGCGGGCGAGTTCCTCGCGCGCCGCACGCTCGCGAGCTTCGTAAGCGGCGAGTTCGCGCGCCTTGCGCTCGGCTTCCGCCTGTTCCTTGCGCACGCGGCCAACCTCGGCCTCCGCCGCTTCCGCACGTTGCCGGGCGGCGACAAGTTCAGGGTCGTCGATGTGCGTACCGGTCGTGATCATCCGGCGACGATCGGCCTCGGCTTCCCGGCGGGCCCGGGCGCGGGCTTCGGCTGCGGCGCGTGCCTCCATCATCTCGCGCTCGCGCCGCGCCTCGTCCTCCGCGTCCTGCGCACTGCCGATCGCGGCGCCGACGACCGCACCCGTGGCGGCACCGATAGCCGCACCGTTGCCGGCCTCGTGCGATTGATTGCCAACGACGGCTCCGAGCACCGCACCGCTCATCGCGCCGATGGCGGCGCCTCGTTGAGTGTTCGGGTCCGTGTCCTGACAGCCGGATATCACGAGGAGCAGGGCGGTCGCGGCGGCACTGAGCAAGGGAAACTGGAAACGAGTCGAAGCAGTCATGGTGGACATCTCAACCGGTGTGACGACGGTGAGACCGGAGGCCATTCAATCAAGTTCCCGTCGCCGGGTGTGCGCCTGAATCGCTCACGCGCCGGGCCAAGCCGTCGATGCCGGTGAACCGCAACTGCGCTCGTGACCAATCCACCGAGTAGTTGCAGGTCTGGCCCTCCAGGCCCTGCCGCGGAGCCCACCACCATCAACAATGTCGCGTACGCGACATTGTTGATGGTGGTGGGCTCCGGTTCAGGTCGAGCGTCTGGCGACCGTCAGGGGCTTGGCCGTGAGATCGTCGTTTTCACCAAAGACGGCGACGATGACTTCACGGGCGTACGTGACGGTGAATCCGAAGTGTTCCACGAGAAATCGCAGTGCCTGGTTTCGGGAAAGCGCTTCCCGGCGAATTTGCGCAATGGCATCAAACGTGGTCATTGGGGCAATGGTGCCGGGAGTGCGACACCTCACGCCTGAAACCATCGGTTGCCGGGCCAAAGCCTTCAGACGAACCTGCCCGTAGGGCTGTTGGCAAAATGTCAAAACCACTCAGCCCTGAAGCTGATTACGGACGCAGACTGGGCGGAAGACCCGGGAATAACGGGTCTGCTTCAGCACAAGTTCCGTTTACGGCGTGACTTCGCCGACCCGCGCTCCAGCCCCGGACGCGCGGTGCGTGACGGCGGTGCGACCTTCGGCGCCTGCAAGGGCACGCGTATTTCGACATCGGAATCCCCCGGCTCGTCACCGGCGACGAGCTGGCCGCCGAAGCGGCGGAAGAGGCCAAGCATCGGCTGGTTGTCACGGCGGACGCGCCCCCAGAGCAACTCCAGACCGCGTTCGCGCGCCGTATCCACCATGACCTTCATCAGGCGACGGCCGAGGCCGAGCTGTCGCAACGATTCGCGGACGACGAAGGCGGCTTCCGCACTGCGTTCACCGGGGTCGAGATAGTAGCGGCCCACGGCGTGGATGATGGTCCGCGGACCCTCCTCTTCGAAAATGGCGAGCGCAAGGTCGCGGTTCTGATCCACGTTGACGAGATCGTAGGCGCGCTCGCTCGTCATCCGCGTGACAGCGTGACCGTAGCGCAGCTGAATCGTCTCCAGCGTGTGGGAATAAAAAAACTCCTGCAACCGGGCGGCGTCGGCCGGACCCAGCTGCCGCAGTGTCAACCTGCGACTCCGGACCGTGAATACCTGTTCCGGCGGGTGGGGGACGGCGCTGGACGGGGAGGCGGACATGGCGCCAGCCGCGGCGCGCTCAGCGCCGCGCGGCGACGGGTGCCGCCGTCGCCTTGGGCAGTCGGGCCCGATATTCCGAGGGCGAGAGGCCGGCGGTCCGTTTGAAAACGCGGTTGAATTGCGAGAGGGACTGGAAGCCGACCTCGAAGGCGACCTCGCTCACCCGCGCGTGCGGGCTGAGCAGCAGGGCCTTGGCCTTTTCGACGCGCACGCGACCGAGGTATTCCGTGAACGTGAGCCCGGTCGCCTTCTTGAACATCTTGCAGAAATAAAAGGTGCTGGTGTTCACCGCGCGGGCGACATTGGCAAGGGAGAGGTCTTCAGCCTGGTTTTCGTCGATGTAGGACTTGGCCCGCGTGATCATCGGATTCTCGGTGTTCTCCTCGCGCACCAGAATCTGGTTGCTGACCATGCTGATGTGGTCGGCGAAGACCTTGAGCAGGCGAATGAACGAGGAGTACTGCTCGTTCGTGAGCACCTTGCTCGCGAAGTAGGCATCGCGCAGTTTCTTGAGATCGATCTCCGCGCCCCACTTCATCAGGAGCATCGCGGTCCGGTCGAACTCGGCTTCCGATGGCGGCTCCGTGAGCACCTGACCGGTGCGCAGGAATCCGAGGACGCGATCACCGAGGCGCACGGGCACGGCGGCGTCGCATAATCCGGCGAAGCACTTCACCATGACCGGTTCGCCGTTGAGCCGGTTGGAGAGTTTCTGCTGCAATTCGAGACAGCCGGCGCAGGCCTTGCTCGACGTGGCGATCTCCGCGCAGAAGGCCGCCTCGTTCTTGTCGCCGTGATGCGGCAGGCCCCAGGTCTCCGACGGCGTGAAGGCCAGGGGCAACCCGGTCGCGCCGCGAAACGCCTGCTCGTAGTCCTTGTAGATTTTCGAGCGCGTCAGCTTCTCGATCAGGGCCTTTTCGGACGTGTCCACAATAACGCGTATTTTGCTCCGCGCTCCCCCGCGTGCAAGCGGGTTCGCGGTCCTAGCCCGAAAGGTTGTCGGCGTGATGGCGCCGGGCATGCTCCCGCATTTCGAGGTCGATCAGGTGCTTGAATACCCGCTCGCAACCCGCCCGCAGGACTTGACGTTCCGCCTCGGGGAACACTGCGGCAAACGATGCATCATGCTCGATAAACTCCGCCAGCACGTCCCGGCCGGAAAGGAACAGTTCCATATAATGATCCGCGCTGGGAAAGGACTCGCCGTCCAGTGAGGCGAGGAAGCTGTCGGATGCAGTCACCGGCGGCGTGCCCACCGCGTCCAGCTTGAGCAGGTGGATCACCTCGTCGAAGGCGCGAAAGATCAGGGTGAAGGGGAAGGGATGGGACGAGGGGACGCGCGCAATATTGTTCTTCAGCGCGAGCTTCCACCGGGTGACGAGCCGGAATTTCCTCTTCTGGAGGAAACGCAACATTTCCCGTCTCATAACGCCGGAGTCTGCCGCAGGCGCCGGATTTTCTCTCGGCGCGTCTTGGCGGACAATGGGCAGGGGTTGGCAGCTCCGCTGGGCGGCCGCCATGACCTTTTTTCGGCGATCCTTCGGCGTGCGGGGTCGGGGCATCGGGAGGCGGTCAGGTTCTCCACAGTTGCAGGACGCGCAGGTAGTTCGCGCGTTCGTAAGCTCCGGGATCCGGACAACGGAGGAGATTCATGGTCCCGCGCATTCCCAGGATGGATTCGTAGCTGTTTTCATCCATCCACTGGGCAAGTGCGTCGAGGACGGTGCGCAGGTGCTTCGGTCCGAGATGCAACAGCGCGGAAACCATCTGCACGGCGTCGGCGCCGGCCATGATCGCCTTCACCACGTCGGTCGCGCGATGGACGCCACCGCTGCAGGCGAGGGAACACTTGATCTGCGGACTGAGGATGCCGAGCCAGCGCAGGCGCAGCCGCAGTTCCGCGGAAGACGACAACTCGAGGCGGGGCACGGTCTCGAGGTCGACGGGATCGATGTCCGGTTGATAAAACCGGTTGAACAACACGAGGCCGTCGGCGCCGAGGGCGCTGAGTTCGTTGGCGAAGTAGGAGAGCGAGGAAAAATAGGGCGACAACTTCACCGCGAGCGGAATCTTCACCGCGGCGCGCACCGCGCGCAGGATGTCGAGGGTGCGCGATTCCACTTCGTCGCCCGACTCCGCGGGATCGGTGGCGACGTAGTAGGTGTTCAACTCGAGCGCATCCGCGCCGGCCTGTTCGATGCGGCGCCCATACTCGATCCAGCCGCCGATCCGCGAGCCATTGAGCGACGCAATCACGGGGACCGCCACCGCCTCCTTGATGCGCCGGATTTGCTCGAGGTATTCTTCGGGACCGAGGCGGTAGTCCTCCTGCGCCGGAAAGTAGGACGCGGCTTCGGGTGAGGCGTTTTCAAACGGCGCCTGGTGTTGAAACGTCGACCACTGATCCTGCACGAGTTGTTCCTCGAACAGCGAATGCAGTACCGATGGCGGCGGCACCGGCGTCCTCCAAGGCGCGGACCGTGTCGAGGTTTTCCGCCAGCGGTGACGCGCCGGGCATGAGGGGACTGGCGAGATCGAGGCCGAGATAGCGGGTGCGAAGGTTCATCGGAGTGCGGAAAACGGACTTGCGGATCGCGGAGTGCGGAGGTGCGGCGTGCGGAAGGGCCCGGGGCGAACCGCTTCGGATGTCGGCCGGGCTATCGAATGTGATGTTTCTGGGGAAGTCCGCCGGTCGCGCACCTCGTGACCGTTGGCACTTGTTATTTGTTGCTTCCGTTGCCGGCGGCGTCGTGGCCCGGGGCCGCGCCGCTCCCATTGCCGGCGACGACGTGCATGGCTGCGAGTTGTTGATAGGTGTCGTAGCGGGCGCGGGCGATCTGGTCGGCCGCGTTGGCAAACGCACGGGCGCGCTCGGGTTGCGCCTTCTCCAGGGTGCGGAACCGAAGTTCGTTCTGGCGATAGCGCGCGAGCGGCACCTTGGGCGTGCCCGAATCCAGCTGCAGCGGGTTCTCCCCCTTGGCGCGGCGGCGCGGGTCGTAGCGGTAGAGCGGCCAATGCCCGGATTCCACGGCGAGCTTCTGCTGCTCGGCGCCGAGGTGCAGGCTGTAACCATGCGCGATGCAGTGGCTGTAGGCCAGGATGAGCGAGGGTCCGTCGTAGGACTCGGCTTCCCGGAAGGCGTTCAGGGTCTGCGCATCCTTCGCGCCCATGGCCACGCGGGCCACGTAGACCGTGCCATAGGTCATCGCGATCATCGCGAGGTCCTTCTTCGGGGTTTCCTTGCCGCCCATGCTGAACTTGGCCGTGGCGCCCAGCGGGGTGGACTTGGACGTCTGGCCACCCGTGTTCGAATACACCTCCGTGTCGAGCACGAGGATGTTCACGTTGCGGCCGAGCGTGAGCACGTGGTCGAGGCCGCCATAACCGATGTCGTAGGCCCAGCCGTCGCCACCGACGATCCACAGGCTCTTCGGCACGAGATGATCGGCGAGCTGGGCCAGCTCGCCGGCCGCCGGACCGCCGATCGTCGCCAGGCGCTCGCGCAGCGCCGCGACCTGTCCACGACGCGCCTGCAGGGCCGCCTCGTCGAGCGGACCGGGTATCGAGAGCTCACGCACGAGTTCGTCGCCCACCTGCGGGGCGAGCGCGGCAAGCAGGCCGCGCGCGCGGGTCTCGAGGTGGTCCAGCGCGAAGCGCATGCCGGCCCCGAACTCCGCGTTGTCCTCGAACAAGGAGTTCGACCAGGCGGGCCCGCGGCCGGCGCGGTTGACGGTGTAGGGCGTGGTCGGCAGGTTGCCGCCGTAGATCGACGAACAGCCGGTGGCATTGGCGATCACGGCGCGGTCGCCGAAGAGCTGGGTGAGGAGCTTGAGGTAGGGTGTCTCACCGCAACCGGCGCACGCGCCGGAGTATTCGAACAGCGGTTCCAGGAACTGTGAGGACTTGACCTCGCCGACCTTGAGCTGGGTGCGATCCGGCTTCGGGCAGGTCGAGGAAGAAGGCGTAATTCTCGCGTTCGGGAAGGCGCAACGGCTCCTGCGGCGCCATGTTGATCGCGCGCCGCCGCGGGTCGGCCTTGTCCTTCACCGGGCAGACATTCACGCACAGCGAGCATCCCGTGCAGTCCTCCGGCGCGACCTGGATGGTGTAGCGATTGCCGGGTCAGTTCGCGGGACTTGAAGTCGGTCGACTTGAAGGTGGCGGGCGCGTTGCCCAGCGCATCCGCGGGGTAGAACTTCGCGCGAATCGCCGCATGCGGGCAGATGAGCGCGCACTTGTTGCACTGGATGCAGATCGAGGCATCCCACACCGGGATCTCGGCGGCGACGTTGCGTTTCTCCCACCGGGAGGTCGCGGTCGGCCAGGTACCGTCGACAGGAAAGGCGCTGACCGGCAGCCGATCCCCGTCGCCGCGCATCATCAGGGCGGTGACGCGCTGGACAAAATCGGGCGCTTCCGCCGCCACGACCGGCGGGCGGGCATGGCCTTCGTCACCGATCGCCGGAATCGGCACTTCGAACAGGCCGGCGAGGGACGCGTCGACCGCCTCGAAGTTCTTGCGCACGACCTCGGCGCCCTTGCGACCGTAGGTCTTTTCGATCGCGTATTTGATGCGTTCAATCGCCTCCTTGGCTGGCAGCACGCCGGAGAGCGCGAAAAAGCAGACCTGCATGACGGTGTTGATGCGACCGCCCATGCCGGACCGGCGCGCCACGTCGAGCGCGTCGATGGCGAAAAACCGCAGGCGTTTGGCCCGGATCGTCTCCTGGACCTCCCGCGGCAGGCGTCGCCAGAGGGTGTCGACCGGCCCGGGGGCGTTGAGGAGGAACACCGCACCGGGAGCGGCGTGGTGCAACACGTCGTAGGTATCGAGGAAGGTGAAGAGATGACACGCGACGAAATCCGCCTGGGCGATCAGGTAGGGCGCGCGAATCTGGCGCGGCCCGAAACGCAGGTGGGAGATCGTGATCGCGCCGGACTTCTTCGAGTCGTAGACGAAATAGCCCTGGGCGAAATTGTCGGTCTCCTCGCCGATGATCTTGATCGAATTCTTGTTCGCCCCGACGGTGCCGTCCGCCCCCAGCCCGAAGAAGACGGCGCGGCGCACCTCGGTCGACTCGATGTCGATCTCCGGGTCGAACGGTAGCGACAATCCGGTGACGTCATCGTTGATGCCGATGGTGAAGCGGCGTCGCGGCTTGCTTTTCGCGAGCTCGGCAAATACCGCCATCACCATCGGCGGGGTAAATTCCTTGGAACCGAGTCCGTAGCGTCCGTTGATCACGCGCGGCGGGGCGGCGCGGCGCAGCCAGCCTTCGGTTTGCGCCTCATGCAGCGCGGCGACGACGTCGAGGAACAGCGGTTCCCCCGGGGCCCCGGGTTCCTTCGTGCGGTCGAGCACGGCGATCGCCCGGGTCGTCGCGGGCAGCGCCTCGACCAGGTCGCGCGCGGACAACGGGCGGTACAAGCGCACCTTGAGCACCCCCACGCGCTCGCCGCGGGCGCGCAGCCACGCAACCGTCTCGGCGGCCGTCTCGGCGCCCGAGCCCATCAGCACGAGCACGCGCTCGGCCTCGGGGTCGCCTTCGTAGTCAAACAGTGAATAACGCCGCCCGGTGAGTTCGGCGAAGCGATCCATCGCGGCCTGGACCTCGCCGGGTGTGAGATCGTAGAAGTGATTCCCGGCCTCGCGCGCCTGAAAGAAGGCGTCGGGATTTTGCGCCGTGCCGCGCAGGACCGGGCGATCCGGCGTGAGGCGACGCTCGCGAAAGGCGCGCACCGCGTCCGAGTCGATCAAGGCCCGCAGCACGTCGTCGGCGATCGGGACGATCTTGTTGATCTCATGCGACGTGCGGAAGCCGTCGAAGAAATGGATGAACGGCACGCGGCAGCGGAGCGTCGCGGCCTGGGCGATGGCGGCGAAGTCCTGGGCCTCCTGCACCGAATTCGAGGCGAGCATCGCCCAGCCGGTCTGGCGGCAGGCCATCACGTCGGAGTGATCGCCGAAGATCGAGAGGGCATGCGTCGCCAGCGTGCGGGCGGTCACGTGCACCACGCACGGCGTGAGTTCGCCGGCGATCTTGTAGAAATTCGGAATCATCAACAGCAGTCCCTGCGACGCCGTGAACGTGGAGGTGAACACGCCACCCTGCAGCGAGCCGTGCAGGAGGCCCGCGGCCCCGCCTTCGGATTGCATCTCGACGATGCGGGGGACGTCGCCCCAGAGGTTCTTTCGCCCCAGGGCGGCCCATTCATCGCAGTACTCCGCCATCGGCGACGACGGCGTGATCGGATAGATCGCAAAAACTTCGTTGAGGCGGAAGGCAACCGAGGCCACGGCCTCGTTGGCATCGAGGGTTACCGCCGCCGGGATGGTGGGTTTTTCGGTATCGTGCACGTGATCAAGGTGGGAATGACCGGCATCGGACGCAGGGCGGGCGATCCCGGAAACGGGTGGACTATGCCACGCGGGGTGCCGGGCGGCTGCGCACGCGTTGGCGACACGTGAGCGATCGTTGTGCGGAGAGGCGGGAAGAGGGGAGATCGTCCCTCCAAGAGAGCCCGGGAATGACCCCGCCGTTTCCCGCTGAGCACGGCCTTTTGCTGTGGCGTTCTAAATGACCCGCCAGATTGATGATACGGCCGTATCATCAATCTGGCGGGCGGGACCTGGGTCCGAGATTCATGCGACGCCAAAACCGAAGGCCGTTTCCCACTGAGCTGGAGGTGCGTCGACGGCTGGACGAAGTGCCCAGTCTGTGGCATGGGTGGAACTGCGTGAATGCGAGGCTTCTCCCCATCCTTGCCCTGACCCTGTTTTGCGCCCGTCCGGCCGACGCGCAGACCGACCGGTTCGTGAAGTTCCCCGGCGGGCCGAAGATCAACATCTCGGTCCCGATGGGTTATTCATTCGAGCCGACGAACAACCCGGACGGCAGCGTGGGGATCAAAATGGAAAACCCGGTCTGGGGTATCGTCATCTATGCGATCGTTGCGAATGACAAAAACCCCGCCGTGACCAGGCGCGAATGGCAGCAGAGCAAGCTGATCGAGCACATGTCACAGCACGTGGCTCGCGCCAGCGAAAGCGACTACGCGTTCAAGCCGTTCACGCCGTTGAAAGGGACGGGCCTGTATTGCGCGTTTTCCGCCTTTGGCGCGGACAAGGGCGGCGAACCTCCACCGGGTGAAACCACCCACGTCACCGGGGGAATCAAGGCATGGCCGGGTGCCGTGGTATTGTTTCAGATCTTCAGCAACGGCGTGACCTCGCAGGAGTATCACGAGGCGTTCGATTTGTTCAGCTGGAGTTTCACGGAATAGGCGGCGGAAAAATCCGGCGCCCGGCTGGTCGTCATTGCCTTTGCCCGTGGTTGCCTCCGTGATTCGGGCACATGCAACTCACGGGCGGTTCCCCCTGGCTGTTGGCGGAGATCACCGCGGGAACAACCATTTGGGACGGAGGCAGCCCCTTCGTGACCTGGGGCGTGCAGTTCCTCGCCACCCTCGCCTTGGAACTGCCCATGGTGCTCCTCGCCTGGCGGTTCCGGGGGGCCACCGGCCGTTTGCGTCCCTGGCTCATCGCCTGCGTCCTGGGCAACCTTGTCTCGCATCCGCTGGCGGTACTCGTCGCCACCAGCGTGGATGTCGTGGCCGGCGGAGGGGCGGCGATCACCAACTACATGCTCATCGAGACGGGGGTGATCTTGATCGAGGCCGGGTCCTACCGGCTGCTGGCGACCCGTTCGTGGGGCGAAGCCGCGCTGTATTCTCTGACCGCCAACGCCGTGACGGCGTTGCTTGGGGCGGAGATCCTGTTTGGTCTCTGATACGTGCCTCCCCCGCCGGCGCGGACGCCTCCTCGCACTCGGAGCTTCCCTCGCTGGGGCGAGTTTGCCTTGCTCTCGCCGTTTATGGCCTTGGAACGAACCCTGATCATCTTCAAACCCGACTGCATGGAGCAGCGCCGCGTGGGCGTCGTGCTGGCCCGTTTCGAACAAGCCGGCTTCACGATCATCGCCGCGAAGCTCGCGCGCCTTTCACCGGAACAGTTGCGCGAACACTACGCGCACGTCGCGCACCTGCCGTTCTATCCGGAGATTGAAAAATTCATGAGTCGTTCGCCGGTCCTGATCATGGCCCTGGAAGGGGAGAACATTGTTGCCCGCGTGCGCGAACTGCTCGGCCCCACCGATTCGCGCAAGGCAGCCAAGGGAACCGTCCGCGGCGACTTTGGCACCGACATGATGATCAACGTCGCGCACGCTTCGGACAGCCCGGAAAATGGTCGGAAGGAGGTCGCCCGGTTCTTCCAGTGCGACGAGGTGTTTGCGGCCGCATCCTGAACAAGCGGGTTCCTTCACGCCCCGGGACCGTCCCACCGCGCCTTGACCCCCGACTGCGCTCCGGCAGCGTAAACCGCCATGAGATTCGCGTGGTTGATCGTCATGGGTGTTGTTCTTCTGGCCGCAGGCACCACCGGCCGGCTGTGCGCCGGCACGCCTTCCCAGGTATTCCTGCGTAGCGGCGCGACCGTGCGGGGTGATGTCCTCGACCAGCGCAGCGATCGCGTCGTGGTCGATCTCGGCTACACGGTCCTGTCGATCCCCGCCGGCGAGATCGACCATGTCGCGGCTGTCGACGGGCAGGGCGATCCCGAAGCGACCACGGGCTCGGCGGCGGAAGATTTGTTCCGGGTCGACGGCACCGGGCGCGCCCGCAGCGTCCAGGAAAACGCTGCGCAGCTGGGTGCCGCGGTCGTGCAGATTCGCACCCCGACCGGGCTCGGCTCCGGGTTCATCATTCATCCCGATGGCTATATTGTCACCAACGAGCATGTGATCGCCGGTGAGTATGAAATCGTGGTCACGGTCTTCGAGCAGGGGGCGGCCGGCCTCGAAAAAGTTCAGTTCAATGATGTGCGCATCATCGCGCTGGATCCGGAAATCGACCTTGCGCTGTTGAGGCTTGGCAACCTCGCCGGACACAAGCTCGTCACCGTGCCGATCGGCGATTCCGACGAACTCGAGGGGGGCGTCGCGGTGTTCGCGATCGGCAGTCCCCTCGGTCTCGAGCGGACCGTCTCGCAGGGCATCGTGAGCCTGAAAAACCGTGTGCTCGACGGGAAGATCTACATCCAGACCACCGCGCAGATCAATCCCGGCAACTCC
The DNA here is from genome assembly GCA_963797435.1 of uncultured Verrucomicrobiae bacterium. Classification (GTDB taxonomy): domain Bacteria; phylum Verrucomicrobiota; class Verrucomicrobiia; order Opitutales; family Opitutaceae; genus CAWCPJ01. The sequence goes on from CAWCPJ010000004.1 coordinate 207,392, forward strand.
GGCGGCCCCCTCTTCAACCTGCGCGGGGAGGTCATCGGCGTGAACAACATGAAGGCGATGATGGTTGGTGTCGAAGGCGTGAACTTCGCCATCCCGACCGCGACCTTGAAGGTGTTCCTGCGCAACCGCGACGCCTTTGCCTTCGATCCACGCAACCCCAACGCCGGCTTCCGCTACCTCTCGCCGCCGCGGCCGGTGCGTGCGCCCTGACGCGCGACGTCCTGCGCCCCTTCCACCCGTTCGCAACCCTCCGTCCGTAATTGTCATGCACCTCTCTCGTCTGATTGCCTTGCCGCTCGTGCTGGCCGCGTCGTTGTCGCAGCCGGCCCGGGCCGTGGATGCCCCGTCCCGGATGCTGCAGGCCCTGCCGGCCGGCGCACCCATGCTGGTGCACGTGCGCAACCTGCCCACCGCGTTGGAAAACTGGCAGTACACGCCGTTCGCCCAGATGTGGGCGGAGCCGGAAGTACAGGCCTTCTTCGCCCCCGCAGCGAAGATGCTTTCCAGTCCCGAAGGTCAGAAGGACCTCGCGGATTTCACGGCGGCGACCGGCCTCGCGCCGATGGAATTCCTGAAGCAGTTTCCGGGGGAGTTCGTGATGGCGGTGACGGCGCTGCCGCCGACGAGGCAGAAGGATGCCACGCCCGAAATGATTTTCGGGGCCGCGCTGGGCGACAACCGCGACAAGATCGAGGGCATCATGGCCAAGGCCCGCGAGGAGCGGACCACGGGGGACAACTCCGAGGTCACCGAAGAGTTCCAGGGCGAGACGTTGCACGTCACGATCGAGAAGGACGCGAAGACCGGGGAACCGCATCCGGCGGAAGCGTGGGCGATTGTCGACGACGTCCTCTGGTTCGGACAGCCAAAGACGGGGCTGCAACAGGTGATTGCGAACTACAAAAACGGCGGCGCCGAGCAACCGATGGGCGTCTCGGGCGGCTTCGCCTCCGTTTACCAGCGCAGCCCGGACGCGCAGGCGGCATTTTACGTCAACGCCGAGCCGTTCGTGGAACTCATCCGCAACGAAATGGCGGCCAAGGAGGCGGCGGACCAAAAGGCGGCTGCCGCCAGCCAGCAGGGTGACGCCGACAGCGACGGCGGCACGCCACCACCGCCGAAACCGGACTTCCTCCAACAAATGGGAATCACACCGGAAGTGATGATGCACGCGCTCGGGCTCGACGCGTTGCATGGATTTTACGGCACCCTGACCATGGACCGCCGCGCGATCTCGATCTCGATGGGCGTGCTCTGGGCGGAACAGCGCGGCCTGCTGCGCCTGATTGCCTACGGAGATGCGCCGGCGCCGCAGCCGGCGTTTGTGCCGGCCGATTGGACGGCGGTATCGACCGCCCGGGTGCAACCGCAGGAAATCATGCACGCGGTCATGGAAACCGCCGGCACCGCCAATCCCGCGCTGGCCGCCATGATCACCCAGCAGCTCGCGGGCTTGAAGCAGCAGATCGGCATCGACCTCGAGCACGATCTGTTTGGTGCCTTCGGCGACGCCGTCGTGGTGGCCAGCAAGGTCACGGATGATGCGACCAAGGGCAACCAACTCATGATCGGCGAACAGCTCTGGGCGGCCTCGCTGAACAGCGCCGAGAGCCTGAGCCGCGTGTTCGACGTCGCCTGGGGCATGGCGCCGGGGGTGGCGGCGCAGGTGCAGCATCGCGACTACCTCGGCCAGACCATCAACACCATCACCGTGCCGCTTCCGGGGCCCACCGGCGGCACGCTGCTCCCGATTTCATACGCGATCACGCCGACCTACTTCTTCGTGGACATGGGCGGCACCTCCATGATCGAGGCGGCGATCCAGCGCCTCGATGGCAAGGGGGAAGGCTTTTGGTCCAAGCCGGCCGTGGTCGATGCACTCCACGACCTGCCTCCCGGAAGCTGCAGTTTCAGCTTTAGCGATCTTCGACCGACGATTCACGCGATGTTCGTGCAGTGGGCGAACATGGCGCGTTCGATGGAGAAGACCGGCGGGGACGACGCCGGCGTGGACGAAAACGGCAGCCCCGTGACGCCACGCCCACCCGCGGTCAAGGCGGGGCGCGGACTGGGAGCGTTCATCGATCCCGACGCCGTGCCGGGCATGGATGTCGTGAACAAGCACTGGAGCATTTCCACCGGGGCGGCCTACCACGAGAAGGATGGCTTTCACTTTCTCGCCCGAATCAAGAATGCCGAGTAGGCGCCTGGCGGGGCCGCTCCGCGCCGGAGCGGTCCTGGCGGGCGGGCTCTGGGTGATCGGCCTGGTGCCGGCATCGGGTGCGTCCCTCGAACCGCCGGTCCTCGGAGGACCGGAGATCGTCAAGCTCGACTGGAACATCCGCGGCGTCGTCGCGCACGACCTGAACGGCGACGGTCGCAACGACATCGCGCTCATCAACAACGATCGGGCTCGCATCGAGATGCTCCTGCAGCGGGCGCCGGGGGATGACGGCCATTCGACGACGCGGCGCGTCGAAACGGATCGTTGGGAGCCGGTGCTCGAGGACGCACGCTACGACAAGCGACCGCTCTCCACCGGGGAAACGGTGTTCTGTCTCGCGGTGGGGGATCTCAATGGCGATGGCCGGGTGGATCTCGCCTATACCGGGGATCCCGACGTCCTCACCGTGCGCCGGCAGACGCCCGCGGGCGACTGGGACGAGAAACAGGTGTTCGATGTCGGCAAACCATCGCAATACCTGACGACCGTCGACATCACCGATTACGACGGTGACGGTCGGGACGACCTCGTCCTGCTCACGCAGAAGGATCTTGTCATCCTGCGCCAGAATTCGCGCGGCGAACTGGCGCCGCCGACCCGCTACGCGCTCAGCGACGAGAGCTGTTATTCGCTGCGGCTGGTGGATCTCAACGGCGACGGTCGGCGGGATGCGATCTATCTCGCCTCCGCGCGTCGCGATGGCCTGCGGGCGCGCCTGCAACTGGCCGATGGCCAGTTCGGACCAGAAGTGCCGTATCGCATCGAGATCTCCAGCACATCGCTGGAGCTGATGCCTCGGGCGGGTGGGGCCTCGCCGGCATTCGCCTGCGTGCAGAACCAGACGGCCATGTTGTCGGTTTTCGCGATGACCCCGACCGCGCGACCGACGGGCAGCCTGGAGGCTTTGAAGCCCCGGGTGTTTTCTCCGCGAACGGGCGCCAAGAATGCGCCGAGCTATGCGCTCGGAGACATCGATGGTGACGGCCGGCTCGACGTCGCCGTGGCCGATGCGGACGGAGCCCAGCTCCTTGTTTATTTTCAGAACGGAGAAGGCGAACTGGGCGAGTCGCGGGCATTTCCGTCCCTGACCGAAGCGCGGTCGCTGGCTGCCGCGGATTGGGATGGGGATGGCAAGGCGGAGCTTTTTCTCACCAGCACCAAGGAGCAGACGCTGGCGGTGGCGAAATTCACCGCGGACGGGCGGCTGGCATATCCGCAACCGATCGCAGTGAGCGGCAAACCCATCGCGGTTGACGCCGGCATCCTCGCAGCCGGCCAGCCACCTTCGCTCGCAGTTGCGATCGAAGAGGGGGGCAAGCGTCGGATCGAGTTCATCGCCTGGCGCGACGGAGTGGCGACCAAGACCGGCGCGACGGAACTGGCGGGCCTGCGCACCGATCCGCGCGCCGTGCGCCTGCTCGATGCGAACCAGGACGGCCGGTTGGATGTGGCGGTTTTTGTGCCCTTCGAGCCATTGCACCTGCTCATGCAGGACGGCAAGGGGAACTTCCAGGATCTGAACGGCACGCCGGGTTTTCGACGGGGACTGGTGGAGAAGCTGGAACCCTCGGACTTGACGCTGGCCGACATCGACGGTGACGGTCGCCCGGAGATGATCGTGGCGGGCAATGGTCTCGCCCGTGTCCTGCGGGTCGACGAATCCGGCACCCTCCAGGTCGCCGACCAATTCAATGCCCGGGAGGCGAATGCCGACATCACCGCTGCCCTCGCGACCGACGTCGATGGCGATGATCAGCGGGAAGTCGTCTTGCTGGACCGGCGGGGCGAGCAACTGCAGGTGCTGCGACGGAACGCGCAGAAGGTCTTTCAATATGCCGACTCGGTCCCGGTGGGACGGCTCGACCTGATCGTGGCCGCGCAAGCGGATCTTAACGGCGACGGTCGGGAGGACCTGTTCTTTTTCGGCAAGGACCGCTTTTGGGTCATTCCGACCGGAGCACCCGATTTCACCCCGGACACGCTGTTCACCTACGAAACCGACCTCAAGGACGTCCGCTACGGCGATCTCGCCACGGGTGACTTGAACGGGGATGGGGTCTCGGACTTCGTGATGGCGGATACGCGCAAGAATCTCGTGGAACTGCTCGTGCGGGACGGGCTCAAGGTGAAGAGCGTGCTGCACTTTCGCGTGTTTGAAGCGGATCCGCACACGCAGAGCCGCGGTCGCGACACCGTGGAGCCGCGCGAGATGTTGATCACCGATGTCACCGGCGACGGGAAAAACGACCTCGTGCTCGTCGTGCACGACCGCCTGTTGATCTATCCCTGGCAGGGCTGACTCGCGCGCTTGGGGCGGCGGCGAAGAGCAGCGTGCAAACGTAGCGCAGGCATCCTGCCTGCTTTTTACCTCGGAGCAGGCTGGAAGCCTGCGCAACTTTTGGTCGGAACCAAAGATCGTGCGCCAGGCGGACGCCCCCCGCGGTTTGCGATTCCCGCGGCGTGAGGGAACGTGGTAGATCTCACCGCGGTCCCAAGCAATGCGATGTTCGAAGTGTCCCTCAGCGTCGGCGCCCTGATCTATACCCTCAGCGCATGCGCATTGGTGTTCGGCCTGTCCTTTTACTACGACGCACGGGATCGCAATCTCTACGAGTCGCAGCGCCGCCAGACGATTTTTCACTGCATCCGTTGCGACAAGCTCTACGCAGCCCGCGCCGGTACGGATACGTGTCCTTGTCCGCGTTGCGGTTTCAAGAATGCGCGGTTGACGTTTTAGTCGCGACCCTGCCCTTGATCGTGCAGGTCTGGCCCTCTGGGCCATGTCGCGGAGGCGGAACGGACGCTCAACACTTTCCAGGTTCGGCCACGCTTTCTCCCCACCCCGTTCTGCCGCATTCCGGCGGCCGGCGTCATGGTGGAAGCTTCAAGCCGATCGTGACGCCCAGGCGTTTCTCCAGCGGGGTGCAGCGTTGCCCGGTAATCAGGAGCGCGAATGCCAGCAGGAGCTTCGGGCCGTTGTATCGCCAGGGATGGCGCCAGTGCCGCGCGAGGTAGTTGCGGGCACGGACCCGTGGTGGCGGACCGGGGGGCGGCCAGCCCCAGCGGGAGAGAAACAGTGCAAGATTGGCGGATTCCCGGGTGAACCGCCCGGGGGCTGCGCTGACGTGGTGCCGCACGACGCTGCGGTTGGCCACATAGTGAAGCCGGCCCTGTTCGCCCAGACGCAGGCAGAGGTCGATGTCTTCGTAGCCGTTGCGAAATGCCTCGTCGAAGCCGCCAGCGTCCAGAAAGGTCTGCCGCCACACTGCGCAGCAGGCCGCCGTGACGGCAGGGTAGGGCGAATACTCGCTGACGTGCGTGGCGGGGATGGGGGGCGCGATCGTGGTAGGGACGCTTGAGGAGATCAAAGCGCACGCCGCGATGATCGAGTTGATTCCCCGCGACGGTGAACTGCAGGTTTCCAATCAGCCCGGGATTGGCGCAGCGGTCCAGACCTTCAACCAATGGCGCAAACCACCCCGGTTGCAGGACGAGGTCGTTGTTCAGGAGGACGAGGATCCCGCCGCGGGCGGACCGGGCGGCGAGATTGTTGGCCGCGCCAAATCCGACATTGCCGCCGGTGGAACGTGCCTGCACGCGGGCGTCGTCCAGACCGTGCAGCCACTCGACCGTGCCATCACTGCTGGCGTCGTCGATCAGGATGATTTCGATCGCGTCATCCCGGGGCAACGTGTGCTGCAGCGAGGCGAACATCTCGCGCGAGCACGCGAGGTTGTTGTGCAGCGCGGATATGAGGCTGACGCGCATCGCGGCGCGCCTTACTTGCGCGGGATGCTCGAGCAGATGGCGAAGGTAGACGCCGTAGCCGGACTTGCCCAGGACGGTGATGCGTTCGCGCAAGGTGGCGTCGTCAATCCAGCCGGCGCGCCAAGCGATTTCCTCCAGGCACGCGATCTTCAGGCCCTGGCGGTTTTCGATGACGTGCACGTATTCGGCGGCATCGAGCAGCGAGTCGTGGGTGCCGGTATCGAGCCAGGCGGTACCGCGGCCGATAATCTCGACGTGGAGCTTGCCGGCCTCGAGATACAAACGGTTGAGATCGGTAATCTCGAGCTCGCCCCGGGCGGACGGCTTGAGGGATTGGGCGAGCCTGACGACGTCGGGGTCGTAATAGTAGAGTCCGGGGACCGCGAAGCTGGATTTCGGGTTCTTCGGTTTTTCCTCGATGGACGTGACCCGCCCGTCGGCGGGCAAACTCGACCACGCCATAGGCGCTGGGGTCGGCGACATGATAGCCAAAGATCGTGGCTCCGGCCTGGCGGGCGGCGGCGGCGGCGAGTGACTTGGCGAAATCGTGGCCGTAGAAAAGATTGTCGCCCAAAACGAGGGCAGAGGGTGCGCCGCCGACAAAATCGGCCCCGATCAGGAACGCCTGGGCGAGCCCCTCGGGCTTGGCCTGTTCCGCGTAGGCGAGCTTGAGGCCGAAGGCCGAGCCATCGCCGAGCAGGCGCCGAAAGAGCGGAAGATCCTGTGGCGTGCTGATCACGAGCACCTCCCGGATCCCGGACAACATCAGCACCGACAGCGGATAGTAGATCATCGGCTTGTCGTAGACCGGCATCAGTTGCTTGCTGACGGCGATCGTGAGCGGAAACAGGCGCGTGCCGGAACCCCCGGCGAGGATGAGGCCTTTGCGATGCATGGGAATGGAAGGGTGAGTCGAAGCGCGAAGTTTGAGTTGAAGAGGATCCGCCGCGATCCAGGCCGCGAATCACGGCCGCTTCGGCACGGACTTCAACTTCAACTTCGACCACTGCATCAACTGCCGGCGCTCACGCCGAGCCTTTCCCGCGCGTAGCGCTGGTTCGTGATTTCCGAGCACCAATCGCGATTCGCCAGATACCAATCCACGGTCTTGGCGAGGCCGGTCTTGAAGGACTCGCGGGGTTTCCAGCCGAGTTCGCGCTGGATCTTGGCGCAGTCGATGGCATAGCGGCGGTCGTGACCGGGACGGTCCGCGACGAAGGTGATTTGCTCGGAGTATTTGCGACCGTCCGTACACGGCGACTTCGCATCGAGGAGGACGCAGATCTCGCGGACAACGTCGAGATTGGCCTGCTCGTTGAGGCCGCCAATGTTGTAAGTCTCGCCAACGCGACCGCGCCGCAGCACCTCCCAGATGCCCGCGGCGTGATCCTCGACGTAAAGCCAGTCGCGGATCTGCTGGCCGTCACCGTAGACCGGCAGTGGTTTGCGGTCGAGGGCGTTGAGGATGACAAGGGGAATCAGTTTTTCGGGAAAATGGTACGGCCCGTAGTTGTTCGAGCAGTTGGTGGTGAGCGTGGGCAGCTTGTAGGTATGCTGGTAGGCGCGCACGAGATGATCGCTGGCGGCCTTGGACGCAGCGTAGGGCGAGTTGGGCGCAAACGGCGTGTCTTCGGTGAAGGCGGGGTCCGCCGCCTGCAGCGTGCCGTAGACTTCGTCGGTCGACACATGGAGAAACCGAAATGCGCCCTTGCGCGGTTCGGGCAGCCCAGCCCAATGCCGACGCGTGGCATTCAAGAGGCGCAGCGTGCCGACGACGTTGGTCTGAATGAACGGCTCCGGCGAGTCGATGGAGCGGTCCACGTGGGACTCGGCGGCGAAATTGGCGATGGCGTCGATCTCGTGTTCGGCCAGCAGGCGGCTCACCAAATCTTCGTCGCCAATGTCACCCTGGACAAAGACATAGCGCGGATCGCCGGCGAGGTCGGCGAGGTTGGCCGGATTACCGGCGTAGGTCAGCTTGTCGAGGTTGACGAGGCGCCGTACTGGCGAACCGGATTCAAGGAGCCGCTGGCGAACGAAGTTGGAGCCGATGAAACCGCAGCCGCCGGTGACAAGAAGGTTCATTGCAGGGAAGGGAGCGTGGGAATGAAAGGGAGAGGGAACGGGACGGAGAGGCAAGACTGGGCGCAGGCACGGAACTACTGCTCCAGGACCAGCTCGAGGGCGTGCTGCCAGTCGGGTGGGCGCAGGCCGAAGACGCGTTCGAGTTTCGCCGTGGACATGACGGAATTGGCCGGACGCCTGGTCGGGATCGGGTATTCGGCAGTCGTGATGGCTTCGACGGCGCGGCACTTCCTCTCCGACTCGGGCAGGGCAGCGATGATCGCGCTGGCGAAGCCGTGCCAGCTCGTGTGACCGCTCGAGCAAAGATGATAGACGCCTTTGACGGCCGCCGCCTTCTCGGGCGTGTCGGCCCGCCGCAGGGCCAGGGCGGTGGTCTCGGCGATCATGCGCGACCAGGTGGGGCTGCCGAATTGATCTCCGACCACGCGCAACGTTTCCCGCTCCCGGGCGAGGCGCATCATCGTGAGCATGAAGTTGGCGCCGCGAGCACCGTAGACCCAGCAGAGGCGAAAGATGAGATGATTGCCGTCGACCTGCCGGATCGCTGCGTCGGCCGCCAGTTTCGTGCGACCGTAGGCGCCGAGCGGATTCGGGACGTCTTCTTCCGTGTACGGTTCCGTCTTGGTGCCATCGAAGACGTAGTCGGTGGAGTAATGCACCAGGGTGGCGCCGAGTTTCTTCGCCTCCTCCGCCATCAGCGCGGGAGCGTCGGCGTTGATCTTCGTGGCGAGGCTGGTTTCGGCCTCCGCCTTGTCGACGGCAGTGTAGGCGGCGGCGTTGATGATGATGGCCGGCGAAACATCGCGTATCCACCGGCGCAACGAACCCGGGTTCGTGAAGTCCACGTCGGGATAGTCCACGCACGTGAGTTGCGACATCGGGGCGAGGGTGCGGCGGAGTTCCCAGCCGACCTGGCCGACTTTTCCGAAGAGCAGGATTTTCGGTTGCATGGAGTATCAAACTAGAACAGGCGTTCCGCCGGCACATCCTTGAGGAGCGGGGCCGCGCCATCGCGCGCGGAGAGGGTCGGGTTTGCCACCGGCCACTCGATGCCGACCTCGGGATCATCCCAGCGGAAGCCGGTCTCGTCCTTCGGTGAGTAGAGGGCCGTGCATTTGTAGTGGAAGAGGGCCGTTTCACTGACGACGACAAAGCCGTGGGCAAAACCCGGTGGCACCCAGAACTGGCGTTTGTTCTCGGCGGACAGGGCGGCGCCAACCCAGCGTCCGAAGGTCGGGGATTTCCGGCGGAGATCGACCGCGACGTCGAAGACTTCGCCCTGCATCACGGAGACGAGTTTCCCCTGCGGGTTGGGAATCTGAAAATGCATGCCACGCAGCGTGCCCCGGCGAGAGTAGGAAAAGTTGTCCTGCACGAAATCAAGGGCGATGCCGGCGTCGAGGTAACGCTGCCGGTTGTAGGACTCCATGAAGAAGCCCCGGTGGTCGCCGAAGACGGCCGGCTCGATCACGAGCAGGTCCGGGATTTCGCAGGGCGTGACTTTCATGGGAAGAGCATCGGAAGCAGAGGCCGGGGCTTCAGGTTTTCTTGAAGGAGGGTTTGGCGCGGTAGTCGCCCCGGCTGAAGTACTTTTCGAGCCAGATGTACATGCAGATGAAAAAATAGCGGCTGCCCATTTCCTTGATCTTGAGTTTGGCCTCACCGGAGCGGCGGTTGCGCCAGGTGATGGGGGTGACGGTCCAGGAGTAGCCGCGCACGATCGCCTTGAGCGGGATCTCGACCGTGAGGTTGAAATGCGGCGCGATCAGCGGACGGCATCCGTCGATGACGGTGCGGCGATAGGCCTTGAAGGCGTTGGTGGTGTCGTTGAGCCCGTGGCGAAAAAGCAGCCGGACAAAGAAATTCGCCAGGCGATTGACCACGAGCTTGTGTCGCGGGTAGTCAATGACGCCGCCGCCCTTGATGAAGCGGCTGCCAAACACGCAGTCCCAGCCTTCGTTGAGCAAATGCCAGTAGCGCACGGCGTCGCGGGCATCGTCCGACTCGTCGGCCATCATGATGACCACCGCGTCGCCGCGCATGACGCCCAATCCCCAGATGATCGCCCGGCCGAAACCGTGCGGGCCGGGGTTCTGGGTCGGCATCAGTTCCGGGATGCGGGAACGCAGTCCGTTGAGAATCTCCCACGTCCGGTCGGTGCTGCCGTCGTCGACCACCACGATCTCGTGCGGCACGTCCTGCAGACGCAGTTCGAGGTGGAGATGCTCGACCGTGGAGGCGATGCAGCCCGCCTCGTTGCGAGCCGGCATGACGACCGAAAACAACTGCAGTTTCGGTGCGGCCGGGTCGGCGGAATTCGTAGTCAAGGAACTCACAGGGGCGCGGAGAGATCGAGCCACTCGGGGGAGGCGGCGGCGTGCGCGGCGATCTCCTCGAGAATGCTTTCGACGTTCCGACGGGGCCGCCAGTTCCACGTCCGGTCGGCGCGGGCGGAGTCGAGCACGACCCACGGCAGATCGAACGGACGGCGCTCCGGATTCGAGCCGATGTCGTGCGGCCCGAAGCGCTCGGCGCACCAGGCGCTGAGTTGGCGGAGCGACCGCGCGGAGGCACGGCCGCCGCCGAGATTGCAGATGGCTTCGGCCGTGCGCCCGGTCGCGTCGAACTGGGCGAGCAACAGCGGTGCCAGATCGGCCGGGTGCAGGCAGTCGCGCACCTGGTGCCCCTGGCCGTCGAAGCCGATGTACTGGAGCGGTCGCCGGCGCGCCCAGGCATGAATCCAGTAGGCGAAGATGCCCTGGTCGGGCCGACCAAACTGGCCCGCCCCGGCGAGCACGCCGCAGCGATTGATCCAGCAGGGAAAACCGAAGGTCTCCGCGTACTCGAGCGCAAGCGCCTCGGACGCCAGCTTGGTGGCCCCGTAGAGGGAAACGGGCGCCGCGGTGGAAAACGACTCGGTGATGCCATCGGCGGACAGGCCCGCCGGCAATGCGGCGGACGGGTCCGGAACGAAGGCTTCGCCGGCGGTGGTCACGGGTAAGGACGCCAGCGGCGGAATCGAATACACGCGGCTCGTGCTGAGCAGAATGAAGCCGGCGTGGTGCTGCTTGCAGTATTCGAGCAGATTGAGCGTGCCGCCGAGGTTATGTTCGACGAGTTGGCGGCTGCTGCTGCGACCGTCGACTCCGGCGAGCACGCTGGGATTGGCCGCGCAATCGATCACAAAGTCGGCGGCGGGCAGGATTTCGAAATCGCTCGCGAGGCGCACGTCGCCGTGGTGCAGCTTGATTCCCCGACGTCGCAATTTCTCGATATTGATCTGGCTGCCGGGCCGGATGAAGTTGTCGATCCCGGTGATGGCCAGGCCGGAACGTTCCTCGAGCAACGCCTGCGCAAGCGTCGAACCGGCAAAGCCGCAGATGCCGGAAATCAGCAGCTTCATGCCGCGGCGTGGCGTCGTTGCCACGCCTCCACGATCTCGCGGATGGTTTGCTCGAGCGACTTGGTGATGTCCCAGGCCGGGTAGTGGGCGCGCATCTTGCGCAGATCGCTGTAGTAGCAGATGTGGTCGCCGACGCGGTTCTCCTCGACGTAGGTGTGGACCTGGGCGCGGCCGGTGAACTTTTCGGCGAGCGCGAAGGCCTCGAGGATCGAGCAGGAGTTGGCCTTGCCGCCGCCGAGGTTGTAGACCTCGCCGCAGCGCGGCGCCGTCGCGAACGCGTGAATGAAGCGCGCGACGTCGAGCGAGTGGATGTTGTCGCGCACCTGTTTGCCCTTGTAGCCGAAGACCTTGTATTCGCGGCCCTCGAGGTTGCACTTCACGAGGTAGCTGAGGAAGCCGTGCAGCTCCACGCCGCTGTGGTTCGGGCCGGTGAGGCAGCCGCCGCGCAGGCAGCAGGTCGGCATGCCGAAGTAGCGCCCGTATTCCTGCACCATCACGTCGGCGGCGACTTTGGACGCGCCGAACAGCGAGTGCTTGGACTGGTCGATCGTGAAGGTCTTCGGGGATGCCGTGCGCGTAGGCGGGGTCGGCATAGTCCCAGCGCGTCTCGAGTTCCCGGAGCGCGATGCGGTTGGGCGCGTCGCCGTAGACCTTGTTGGTGGACATGTGGACGAACGGCGATTCCGGGCAGGCCTGGCGGGCGGCTTCGAGCAGGTTGAGCGTGCCGACGGCATTGGTGTCGAAATCGTCGAACGGGATCGCCGCGGCGCGGTCGTGCGAGGGCTGGGCGGCGGTGTGGACGATGACGTCGGGCGGAGCTTCCTTGAGCAGCGCGAGCACGCCGGCGCGGTCGCGGATGTCGAGTTCGTGGTGGTGGAAATCGCGGCAACGTGCGCTGCGAGCCGCTGCTGGTTCCAGCGCGTGTCGCCCTGCGGGCCGAAGAACACGGCGCGCTGGTTGTTGTCGACGCCGTGAACGCGGAAGCCCTGGTCGCTGAAAAACTGGCAGACTTCGGAGCCGATCAGGCCCGAGGAGCCGGTGACGAGGAGGGTCTTGGACATGATCAGGTGCGCAAACGACCGGACGATTTCAGCGCTGAAATTGGGGTTGGCCAGCATCAAGCGAGGGCGAGGCGGCGTTTGGGTGTGCGACAAATTTCAGGCGACCGGGGCGAAAGGGAGGCAATCCTTGCGGGCGGCAAGCTCATCAGCTTGGGCAGCGCCGGACTATATCCGAAATCCAGCCTCGGCGCGGCGTTGGCGGGCGCGTCAAAAAAAAAACGTCGCGTCCCGCACGGGTTCGGCACCTCGGGCCGGAACCGACCAGCCCTGCCGGCGCCCGGTCATGCGCGGTTCAGTCTCCGTCTCATGCATCGTCCAAGCCAGATTGATGATACGGCCGTATCACCAATCTGGCGCAAGCTGACGCGCCGCGAAGTCGGCCCGAATCCGTCTCGCCGGTGCACGGTCGCGCTTCCATGAACGTCAGCACTTTCACGTCGCGAACCGAGTTCTGCACGACCTTGCGCAGGCCTCGCACCGGAATCAGGGCTGATCCACACAATGATGCAGGCAGCCGAAACCAAGGCCGCGGAGCTTGCGGCCCAGTTTCAACCGTACCGATCGTCCTGTTTCGGGCACATCGAAAGAGCGAGCTGCCAGTTTCCATCCGAAGCGCGCATCCAGCATGTCTCTGGGGCGCGCCCCCCGAGCGGCAACGAGACGCCCCTCTTCCATCACGCGAAGCACCGAATCAACATTCGGAGCTGCGGTCCCGCGTCTCTTGGTCCGCCCGCGGCGTTTCGAACCGCCTCAGTTTTCGGTCATAACGCTGTGGCCCAATCCAGCGCTCCCAAGGCGCCGTGAGCGCGGCAGCGGAGAGGTTCCGCGACTACTTCCGCCATCTCAATCGATGGTCCCACCAGCGATGAGGAAGGTGCGGCCGCCCTGGGCCCCTCAAGCCAGATTGATGATACGGCCGTATCATCAATCTGGCTTGAGGGGCCCAGGGCTTGAAATCGGGTGATCAATTGCTGGATTTCCTCTTCTTGGGCGACGGCATCGAGCCCGGCGATGCTGCTCCTGCAAGACGCTGACGAAGCGGGCCGACTGACTGCGGGTTTTCTTCGCCTGGCGCCAGGTGTCGCGCTCCTGGTCGCTGGCGTCGCTTTTCAGTCGCACCCTGGTGCGTGCGCTCCTGCTTAAATATCTCGCGCCAGCGCGCCAGCCGCACTGCGCGGCGACGGGCAATGCCGTTGCCGCGCTGGGCCCGCCGGAAAGGTGATCAACCCGCGTTGTTTCGCCAGCCCCACCAGAAGACGCCGCCGAAGATGATGGCACCGACCAATGCCATGCCCAGCGCCAGCGAAAGATGATGCGGCCAGTACGCGAACGACACCCGGTACTCCCCCGCCCCGGGGATGAACACGCCCTTGAACGCGTGATTGACACGCACGTAGGCGACGGGGCGTCCATTCAGGGTGACGCGGAAGTCGGCCGGGAACCAGTTTTCCTGGAGCACGACCAATCCCGGCCCGTCGGCGTGGACCGTGAAGCTGGTGGAATTCGCCGTGAGCTCGTAATCGGTCGCCGGATCGATGGCGCGACCGGCGAGGTCATCGGAAAGGTCCGGCACGTGGACTCGTTCGGAAACCTGCATGGCGGCGAATGGTCGGCCGTCACCGGCGCGGATCAGGCGGCCCAGGTCGGCCGGTGCGTTGTACCAGGCCAGCCGATCGGTGAAGAACGCGCGCGGCCAGGCGGTCGCGCTGGTGTACACGTTCAGGTCACCCTGGAACGCGAGCTGTAACGGTGGACTCACCTCCGCAGGAGTGTGGAAGAGATCGAGGTAGAACCGAACGTTGAGAAAATCGTAGACGGGCAGTTCGGCGGTGATGTTTTCCACCCGGGGGAACACGACCCAATCCCAATGGCGCTGTAATCCGGCCCCGTCGAGCAGTTCCCGATAATAGGGGCTCACGACAGCATCGGGACCACCGGTGGATTCGATGCCGTAGGCGCCGCTCCAGCCTGGGAATAGAGTTGTCGTCGATCCCGATCGCGCGTGCGGGTTCGATCATTTGCTCCTGCACGAAGCGCACCGCGCCCGACGGGGCATGAAAGTCGGCCCGCACGGCGGGATTGAACACGTAGTTGTCGAAGCTGGACGGCAGCTGTTGTCCGTGCCGCCACAGCAGCACGAGGAGGCAGCACGCGGCGAGGATCGTGGCCGTGGGCGTCCAGCGTCCTCGTCGCGACGCCTGCAGGAACAGCAACGTCAATCCGAGCAGTCCGGCGAGCAGCGCGGCGAGACTCAGCCAGACAAAGCCCGTCACGTGCAGGTGTTCTCCCCAGTGCAGGATTCCCTTGAAGGTGTTCGGTCCGAACGGTTCGCGATGGACGGTGTGGGTCAGAGCGATCCACGCGACCACCGGCACGGCGCCGATCAATGCGGCCACGAGCACGTCTCCGGTTCCTTCGGGACCGCCCAAGCGCTCGGCCGCCGCCCGATAACCAAACCCCGCGAGCACGAGGAGATGAACGATCAAGACACACGAGAACGTATTGTCGATGTGGCCAACGTTGCCCAGGAACGGGATCTGGATGATCCATTGCGGCGGGATGACGCCGAACGCGAGGGCGAAGGCGGGAACCGTGCCCCACGCGAGCGCGAGTCGCGCCCGATCCGGTCCCGTCCGGCGCCACGTCGCGACGAGGAACAGGATACCGCCGAGGACGAGGAAATTGGCGGACGGATTCCATACGCGTTCGACCGCGTGAAAGGGCCGATAGAACAATTCGTCGAACAGGCCCAGGATCAGGGTCGGCCAGATCTGCAGAGCGGTCGGGTTGTTGTAGCTCGTGTAGGAAACATGCAGCGCGTCGAGGAACGTCAGCCATATGGGCGAAGACAGCAGCGCGAAGACCAGCCCGGCCAGCGCTCCCCACGACAGCGTGCGCAAGCGCTGCCGCCAGGGGATGTCCGCCAGCACGACGAGAATGACGCCGGTGACATTAAGGCTGACCAGCAGCATGTAGGCCTCCTTGGCCGTGCCGCTCGTCAACTCGCACCAACATGCGAGAATCAGCCCGGCGAGCGCCAGGACAACGCGCCGTCGATTTGTCGCCTGGAGCAGGTAGATCCACGCGACGAGAATCCATGGGGCGTAGCACATGGAGAAGTAGGCCGGGTGGTTGAGGCGATAGATAAAGAAGCCGATGAATGCGGACGACAGGGCGGTGAGAAAACTCGCGAGTGCGCGAACGCGTTAGCCGCCATACCGCCAGGCCCAGGCCACACCCGAACAGCCACCGCAGCATGACGTATTTGAAATCCCACGCCCACGCGGCGCCGTTCGACGCTATCGCCAGGAAATGCAGTGGCTCCCCGAACATCGACTGGCCCTGGCCAAGCAGGGGAACGCCGCCGAGATCATCACGATCCCAAAGGGGCAGTTCGCCATCGTGCAGCAACGCGCGGTGCTGGACCATCGAGTAGGGATGATGCTGCCAGGCAAACGCTCCGACGTCGGATCCCATCGCGTCCTCGGTCCTGGTGTCCGTATAGCCCGGCAGGGTGGGGACGCGACCGTAGAGCAACTTCGGCTCGATGAAGTTCGGCGACGTGAAGCTCCTGCCGAAAAACACGACGGGATAAGTTGCGGCCAGCGCGGCGAAGGCTGAAATCGCCGTGACTGCGCCTGCGGGTGTCGACCGCATCGAGATGCCAGGCCGAGATCAGCCGGCGTCGCAATCCAGGCCACAAATCGACTCCAGCCATCAGCCCCATGAGCCCAGTGCAACGGGCGCGATGCGCTGGGCGATGTTGAGCAACCCGTGACTGCGACGTGGTCGCAGATCGAGCCGGGGAGTCAAGCGAACCAGAAATTGCGGGTCCGGTTGCTCCGGCTTTGATCTGCGCGATCAGTTGAGAGCCTTCGAGGTGGACGGACTGCACGTCATAGACCGGCTTCAGTTCGGTGAGGGGCAACGGACGAAGTTCTCGCCCGGCTCGTTGACGAGTCGCGGTTGCTGGATGGTCACCTCGCCATCCTTGTCGATCGGATCGATCCGCAGCGCTGAGATGCGCGCCTCCGGGAGCGGAAAGCGGAGTATTGCCGGTCTATTTCCGCCTGAAACGGGGAGACGAACGCTATCGTGCTCGTTCAGGCCCGAGCCTTCTTCGAAGAAGACCTGGATGGTTCCGGTCTTCTCTGACTTCAGGCCAACCTCGAGAAAACTTCCAGAGGCGTGTCCGTGCCCCCCGTTCAGAAATGGAATCGCGACCAATCCAGCAAGGAGGAGTGACGCGAGTGCGGACTGGAGCGAAATCAGCCTCATCGAGTCATTCCGTGTGCGCCGGCTGGGGAGTTCGCTGCTGGTGACGCCATGCGGCGACGCTGAATCCCAGGCAGACCAACGCCAGCACGATTCCGCTGGCGGCAATCATCTTGCCGGCATGCGTTACCTGGATGGTCCACCACGATCCCGCGCCGATTTCCACGGGTGCCTGAAATGCGAACCATCCTTCGGTGCTCGCATCACGGGCCACAAGAATGCTGGGTACCCGCGGGGCCAGTACGGTTTGCCTGCACCAGGAGGAATGCGGCCGACGCCTCGGGCCGATTTGTTGTAGGACAGCGCCATCCTGCGTCGTGATTGCCAGCGATCCGACATTACCGGCCAGCGCGAACTGCCAATAGCGAAAACGTCCGGCCGGCATCGGCCGGCTTCGCCAAGTGCCGGTAGCCTCCGCCCCGGATATGGAGAATGAACCCCATGCCACGGTTGGCTCTTTCGGCCGCTGCCTCACTGGAACCGAACCTGGCGCAAATGCGTCCGATGCCGCTGAAGCTGGCGCCATAGCCAGCGGCGCCCGCACGGAGGCAGGCATGATATCGCGCATCAACGGGGAACGCAGGCGATCCATGAGAACCTGGACGTTGGGATAGGGAATGTCGTCGGCGTTGGGCAGCCACTTGGGATCGTTGGTGGCGAGATAGCTGCGCGTGTTCATTTCGCGCCGGGCAGATACCGCGCGGAAGGAAGGCAGGTCACCCCTCCATGCGTCATATTGCGTATGAACCAAGCCCGGAAGGAAGAACGCAACGGCCATCACGGCCACTGCCGCGTCAAACACCTGCCATCGACGCGCACGATGCGCATCGGAAAACAGCATCAATGCGGCCAACGAATTCGCGCCGATTCCGACCAACACCGTGTCGAGGTAGCGAATCGCCGGCCACTGGCCGCCCGCCCCCCGGGCATACGCAACCGCCAGGAATTGCAGGAGGGCCCAGAGACCGATGCCCGCAACCGCTCGTTCGCCGGCCACGGAAGTGCGGTGACGCGAGTGAACCCGCCAACTCACGCGAACCCAGGGACTCCACATCAGCAACGGAAACCAGGCCGCATACGTCGCCGGCCACTGCAGGCTGCGCCAGAAGGTCACGGCGACGTCGGCGAGAGACTTGGACTGCAAGGGATCGTGCGCGCCGACATGAACGCGAAGCGTCCATCCCGTGACCACCAGGACGGCGCAGATGCCGAGGGTGATGCCGTGGCGGCGCAAGGCATCTCGGGGCCGGCCGTCGACCACCAGCAAGGCGGCGACCGCGACTGCAGCCAGCAGACCGGAAGCCATGGCCACCAGCACGCACGCGCATGACGCCACACCGAGCCACCAGCCCAACGTGAATTGTCGGCGGGTCGTCAACCAAGCGATCCCGACCAGCGAAAACCATAACAAGAAATACTGTTGCGAATGAAACGCGCTGATCAGGTTGTGCCACGCGATCGGCAGCGCCGTGAGAATGGTCACCGTGACAAACCAAACCGGTATGAGCGGCCCACGAATCCAGCGAGAGCCCCAAACGAAGGCCGTGGCGGCGAGGCCTGCGTACAGTGCGGCGTTCACGGCACATTCAAGCCGCGAGTCCCACTGGCCATTCGCCCAAAGCAGGACGAACGAGAGCGCCTTGGTCCACGCGACGCGATGCTCGTTGTGCGGTCGGAAGAAAGCGGCGAGTTCCAGTCGACCTTGAAGCCACGGCAGAATCACGGCTTCACCTTCTGCGTCCCATTGATCCCAAGTGGGCACGTCGGTCGCGAAGCGATCGACGACGATGAGCCGTGTGCCAAGGACGATCGCAAAAAGAGCGACCGCAGCTGTAATCAAGAACAACTTCGAACGACGAGCCAAAGTATCACTCACGGGCGGGGAATGATTTAATCAGACCATTGTCGGCCGGTAGTGTACTCGATGGACGCAGCCCGATTTGCGGGCGCGAAACGGCGATCAGGCCCAGCAGGGCGCCAAAGAACACGATCGGCACCAGGACGGCATTCCACAGGGCGCGTTCACGCGATCGTGCGAGCGTGGCCGGATGTTGAATCGGGTAGACGATGTAGGGGTCGTTCGCGTCGTCTCCCCAGGATGACGTGCAGGCCGTCGGGGTCCCGCACCTGGCTCGCAACCTGATGGATGGTGGCGTAACGGTCGGGAGGAAAATCCAGGACCGGCGATCCGTCGGGAGCAATCACGCGAAGCTTCGCGATCGTCGCCCGGACCGGGCCCGACGCCAGATCAAGGCGAAAGGAACGGAAAGTTCCGAAGGGCAGGGCGAATCGACAGGTTTGCCGCACCGGACCGGGTTCGATCGTCGAATGCACCGAATCCGCCTCCGAGTACCCACGGCCACGGTCGTAGAACAGCTGCAAATCCCGACCCGAATCGACACTCAGGGTGGCTTCGAAAAAATACGAATCCTCCGGACTGGACTTGTCCGGCAGACCGAACGTCAACCAACAAACCGCGAGCAGGGCAATTCCGGCGACCGCGGCAGCAGGGAATCCGGTCAACTTCATGCCCGCAGTTCCGACCGCCGGTCGTGCGCGTTGCCCTGGAAAAGCGGCATGGCTAAATGTGATAGCCGGCGCTCGCGGCATCGTTGGCGAACATGCGCACGGTCTCGAGGGACAACGCCGCGAGCTCCATGCCCAGGAGACTGGCCGCCTTGGCGAGAACATCATGGGTCACGGTCACGATGTGGCAACCGGCCTGCTCGGCTTGAATCAGGTTCAACACCTCGCGGACGCTCGCCCAAAGCAATTCCGCGCGGGGGAGCCCGGCCAGCGCAGCGAGGCTGTCCCGCATCACCGGCACCGGGTCTGCACCGGTGTCGGCGATCCGGCCGGCGAACACCGAGACGACCGCCGGCAGATCCGGTCGCAGGACTTCGGCCACGCTGTGCACCTGCGCGACGGTGAGCATCGCGGTGACGTTCAGTTGCACGCCCTCGCGACACAGTTCGCGAACCAGCGGCACCGCCGATTCGCCGCGCGTGTTCGTAATCGGGATCTTGACGAAAACGTTGCGGCCCCAGCTCGCGATCTTCAGCGCCTGTCGGCGCATTTCCGCGAAGTCGTCGGAAAGTACTTCGAACGAAATCGGCTTGGCCGTGACCGTCTCGAGAATCTCACGCGCGAACGATTCGTAATCCGTGATGCCCGCCTTGCGCATCAGCGTCGGATTGGTCGTCAGCCCCTTGATGTACGGCTTGGCGTAAAGCGCAAAGATCCCATCGCGATCCGCGCCGTCCGCAAAAACGCGAATCCGCAGGGTTTCGAGGGAAGGCATCGACGAGATTCAGTTTCGTTCAGCGTGCTCGCGCAAGTCGGATGTCGCGGCTGCGCGATGGCTTTCCGGACCACCGGACAATGGCGGCGTGGCGCACGCAGGGCCGGACTCGCTCCCGGGCCGCGTTCGTCCGTTTTTCCGTTCAACGGCCCGGAGGCAAGCTCCGGCCCTACATCGGATGTCGTGGGCGAAAGGCTTTTTGGACCAGAAAGTGGCTGGATCCACGCAGAAGAGAAGCCCACGAACGACACGAAATGAACCGCTTGGGGGCAGCCCCGGCACAAAGTGGCTCCTTGGACCGTGAGTCGATTCGATGAATTGATTCCAGCCCGAGATCTTTCTTTCGTGTGGTTCGTGTATTTAGTGGGCAGTCCGGCTGAATCGTTACCACCTCAGGGCCGGGATCAGCCAGGAAAGGCGATGCGACTCCCACTTGGTCTCGCTTCGCTTGAGGTCGGGATGGGAAACGAACAGATGCCAGATGACGGCCTGGAAAGCCTCCGTGTGCGGCGTGATCGTCCCGGGATTCACGGTCGGAACAATGATGCAGGCATCGGCGACCGTGGCGGTATAGCCGCCGTCCTTGCCCACGACGCCGATCACCCGCGCACCCACCTGCCGGGCGAGCTGGAGGGCCGTGACAAGGTTCGGCGAAACGTTCTGCTCGAGATTGCCGCCGCCGACGGAGAACACGAGCACCGCATCCCGGACACCGAGCCGACTGCCGCGCAGCCATTCGACGAAGACGCTCGCCCAGCCCTCGTCGTTCGTCCGGGCTGTGAGTTCGGAGACGTTGTCGGTCGGTGCATAGCATTCCAGACCGGCGATCTTGCGAAAGTCGTTCACCGCATGCGACGCATTGGCCGCGCTGCCGCCGACGCCGAGAATGAACAGGCGGCCGCCTCTTTCGCGAACGGAGCACAGTTCCGCGACACAACGCTCACAGGCCGCGGGATCGATGCGGCTTACGATGGTGGCAACTTCCTGCAGATGTTGGGCGGAGTAGGACATGGCGAAAAGGGTGAGGAAATGGGGGAGTCAGGAGGCCAGCCTCGGCCACATGTTCGCGGAGCTCAGCCATGAACACTCGTTCATGGGATTCTCCGTGACTTGGAATCTGCGATAATCTGCGCCATCTGCGGTCAATAAATAGATTGGCATCGAGTGGCTTGGAATTGAACCGCAGATTTCGCAGAGGGCGCAGATAAAGGCAGGACGAAAATGGAAGCGGCGAACTGATCATGATTTCTCGGATCCGGGTTGTCACATGTCGCTGCGGTACGTGGGCAATCTCCCTACTCTTGGTTACGGCGCAGCCGCGCCGGGTGCAATCGTGGTTCAAAATCGGTTGTGGCTGTGCTGCCGTGGGCCTACAGGTCTGAGGTTCGGTCTCGCGGGAATGCCGGTCGCTTCTGCAGGTGCTGATCGAGCTCGGCGAGGCCCCGGAGCGAGCCGATCTCGTAGAAACGCTCGTGCACTTCGTAACCGGCAAGCTGCCCGGTGGCGACAAGGCGTTGGTAAATTGCGGCGAGGTCGACGGCGGCGTCGCGTGGTTCGTCGGCGAGGGCCGCCGCGGTTAGCACGCCGAGGCCGTAGTCGATGTGGTGCATCTCGGGACGGAGTTCGCGTTTGTCGTAGGCCCGGATCGTACCGCCGGTGAACCAGACGTTGCTGGTGTCGTAGTGCCCGCGATTCTCGTAGACGGTCATCATTGCCGGCCGCCCCGAGACTTGGAAGGCATGGCCCACGGCTTGATAATCGATGGGCAGGTAGGAATCGCCATAGAGCACATAGAAGGAATCGCCAAGCCGGGGCAGCGCGCGAATGAGAGCGCCGCCGGTGCCGAGGAGTTGGGGACCGTCGAATGAATAAGTGATCTCAACGCCCCATGCGGAGCCATCGCCATAGCGTTCGACGATCTTCTCGCCGAGGTGCCCGAGGCAGAGCACGATGCGCCGCAGTCCCGCGTGCTTCAGCAGCCGGAGCTGATGGTGGAAGAAGGGTTCGCCCGCCACCTCGACCAGCAGTTTGGGGATCGTCTCCGTGATCGGCCGCAGGCGCGTGGCCATTCCCCCGGCCAGCACGGCCACTGGAAGTGTCATGCAATCTCGCATAGGTGGTAACGCAGAAACGCAGAAACGCAGAAACGGCAGAAATGCAGAAACGCAGAAACGGCAGAAACGCAGAAATGAAGAAACTCGGAAAGACGGTAGGAAGCTAGATCCGTGGTTGCCAAGGATCAGCGCACTATTGGGTACGTCGCGCCTTTCGGCGGATCGTCGAGAAAATGCGGACGTACTCGCCAGCTTCGGCGCAGAGGTGACTGACTGCATTTGCATCTCCCAGGCCGGAGCGCTCGCACAGCAGAAGCCAGAATTCTGTTTCCGCCGATTCTTTGAGCGATATTGCTATCTTGTGTGCGAAATCGGCTTTGGATTCTGCACGATTAGCTTCGCGATAGTTTGCGCCTATTGATGTCCCGGCATCCAGGAGCTGTCCGGCCACCGTGCGACCGGCGGCGGTAGTCGGTAGCGTATTGACGAACGAAATCAGCCGAACCGCAAACGAAAGTGTCCTTTCCTCCAGTTCAGCGCCGGTTCGCACTTTGGATTTTTCGGTCTCGATTCCGGTCATGGCTCGCGTGGAGTTTCGCCTTTCTTTCGTTTTTCCTGTTTCCAAATTTTCGTCGCTCAGTTTTGGGCGACGACCTTCGTGCCCTCGAAGTCGAAGCGGAAGCGCACCTCCTGCAGACCCTGTTCGCGCAGGGCGTGGCGGAGGCGGGCCTTGTCCTCCGCGTAGAACATGAGAAACCCGCCGCCGCCGGCGCCGATGAGTTTGCCGCCGAGAGCTCCATGGGCCATCGCGTGATCGTACCACGCGTTGATGCGGTCGTTGCTCATCCCGGCGGTGCGCGAACGTTTGCGCTGCCAGTGCACGTCCATCAGGCGGGCAAACTCCGGGAGATTGCCCGACTCGAGGGCCGCCAGCGACTGGCGGCCGAGTTCCTTGGTGAAGTGCAGGTTGTCCAGCATGGCGGCGTCGTGGCGTTCGCTGCGCTCCTTCTGATCTTGAAGAATGGATGATGCCGACCGGGAGTAGCCGGTGAAGAAGAGCAGGAGATTGTCCTCGAGATTGAACAGCGTCTCCTCGGCGATGCGCACGGGGCGATACTCGACGCGGCCGTCCGGATGAAAGGTGAACGCGGTGATGCCTCCGACCGCGGCGATGTACTGGTCCTGTTTGCCGATGGGTTCGCCGAGGCGGTTGATCTCGATGTCGCACGCCAGTTCGGCGAGTTCCGCCGGGGAAATGAGATTCTTCTGATGGGCGTGCAGGGCCTTGAGCAACGCGGTGGTGAAGCTGCCGGAGGAACCCAGGCCGGTGCCGGCAGGGATGTCCGCCATCGACGTGATTTCGAGATGGGCGGCGGTGAGGCCGACAGCGCGCAAAGCCTCCCGCACGATCGGGTGCTGGATCTCGTCCGCCGACTTGACGCGTTCGAGCTGCGAATACTTGACGATGATCCCGGGCGCGAAACTGCGATGGATCGTAATGTAGACGTATTTGTCGATCGCGGCGGCGAGCAGGAATCCGCCGTGCTCGCGGTAGTAGGACGGCAGGTCGGTGCCGCCGCCGCCGAGGGAAATGCGGAGAGGGGAACGCGTGATGAGCATCGGTCGGATGGTCGGGGTCCGGCGGATCGATCAGGCGATCGGCTCGCCAATGTGGAGAAACGACCGCAGGCGCGCGAGGCGCAGCTTGGTGATCATGAGCAGCCCGAGGGGCGCGTCGCGCCACATGCGGATTTTCTTGCCCTCGGCGTGCGAGCGGGAGCGGTAGTTGACCGGCACCTCGACCGGATGGTAGCCCTTGCGCACGACCTTCAGGAGCAGCTCATAGTCGAAGTTGAAGTAGGCGCCATGGAAGCTCAGCCCCTCGAGGCAATCGCGCCGGCAGACCTTGTACATGGTCTGGGGATCCCGGAGGTGCAGGCCGAAGAGGACGTTGATGTAGGTCGTGACGAGGACGTGCGCGAGGTTGTAGAATTTCGTCAGGAGCGGCTTGCCGAACCGCCGCAGCTTCCAGTGATTGCGGCCGCCGTGGCGGGAACCAAGCACGAAAGCCTCGTGCCCGCGGATGATCGGATCGATTAGCGCGTGATAATCTTCGATGTCGTATTCGAGATCGGCATCCTGAATCACGACGATGTCACCGCGCGCGTGCGCGAGCCCGAATCGCGTCGCATGTCCCTTGCCTCGCGGCCGGTCCTCGAAAAGGCAGAGCGTCCGCGGGCGAGCGGCGTAGCGCTGCACGATTTCGCGCGAGCCATCGGTGGAGTTGCTCTCGACGACGACCACCTCCACCCGGGCTCCCTCGAACTCAACCCGCAGGACCGCGTCGAGCACCGGCGCCACGGTCGCCGCCTCGTTGTAGACCGGCACGACCACGGAAACCAGCGGCTCCGCCGTCTCGCGGGGAACAGCCAGAATCGCGATCTCGGCTGACCGCGACCGGACGTGGATCGAGCGTCGCAGGAATCCCGGGACCAGGCGCAGCAGGCGCTGTCGCCAACCGCTTTGGACGAGATCGTCGACATCGCCGGAGAGGAAGTGTTCGAGGGAGACGCGGCGACGCAGGCGCTGCACGCCCTGGCAGCGAAACCCGGCGCGATAGAGGACGGTCAGCGCCGTATGCGTATCGAGGTAGGCATTGCGTTCGCCGATGAGCTGTTCCCACTGACGGCTGCCGACACCGGCCCCCGAACGCCGAATGTCGGAGTAGACGAACACGACCGGCCGATCAGGCGCGAGCCGCTCCCGCAGCCGTTGCAGCGACGGGAGCGGGTTCGTAAACGCATCAAGCTGGCCAACGGACAGGGTGACATCGCCGGAGCCGGCGATCTCGACGCTACCGTCGTGGTTCCAGTCGACCAATGCGATTCGATCCCGCGCGGGCGGTTGCGGCAGAATCTGACGCAGCACCTCCGGCAAACCGTCCAGTCGACGGGCGAGAACTTCGGCGGCCTCTGCACCAGCGACCACCTGGGCGGAGGCCGTCGGGGCGGTTCGCGTGGTAAAGTGGCAGTCGGCGCACTGGACGACACGGGTCTGGCGGATCGAAAACGCGTAGTGCACGCGGGTACCGCCGCAGATCGGACAATGAGTGGCTTGCAGGGGCGGCGTGACCATGGCTTCAACCGGTGGCGCCGGTGACGGGGTGGACGACGAAGATGCAGCCATGGGTCGTGGGATTCCCATCAAATACGCGACCGAGTGGCGAACAGATTGAAGCGGCGGTTGGGCGGTCTGAGCTTCCGCCGGGAAGCCTCCGGCGGCGCTTCAAGCACGTGCGTGATGAACCCATCGATTCTCCTGCAGCCAGCGCAGCGTGCGCACGATGCCTTCCGCGATCGTCAGCTTCGGATGCCAGCCCGTGGCGGTAATCTTCTTTGTATCGAGAAAGATGAACGGGTTGTCGCCCACCCAGCCGCGGTCTCCGCCGGTGAAGCGCAATTCGGGCTTCAGCCCCAGGGTTGCGCAGATGATCTCGATTGAGTCCTTCACCTGCACGTATTCCGGCGTGCCCAGATTGTAGACCTGGACGCGATGTCGGGCGCTCGCGGCGGTGCCGAGCCGGATGACGTGGAGGATGGCATCGAGGCAATCCTGCACGTAGAGGTAACTCTTGCGCGCGGTGCCGTCACCCAGCACGCGGAGCCAGGTCGGATGTTCGAGCAGTTGCCGGTGAAAATCGAAGACGTGCCCGTGGGTGTAGCGCTCGCCGAGGATCGAAACGAAACGGAACACGTAAGCCTCGAATTGAAACCCTTCCGCATAGGCGGCGAGCATGCCTTCCCCGGCGAGCTTCGACGCGGCGTAGAGCGACGTCTGGATGGGGAACGGGGCATCCTCCGGTGTCGGGATGACGCTCGCTTCGCCATACACCGAACCGGTCGAGGCAAATACGATGCGCCTGATGCCGTTGGCCCGCATCGCCTCGAGCACGTTGAACGTGGCGACCGTGTTTTGTTGGAGATCCTTGGCCGGATGCTCGGTTCCGAAGCGCACGTCGGCGTTGGCGGCGAGGTGGAAGACGAACTCCGCGCCTGCCATCGCCGCGGTCAGCGCCGCCGGATCAAGGTTGTCGCCGCGCACCAGTCGAAACCGTGGTGCCGCGTGGGCTGCAGTCAGGAACTGTTCCTGACCGGTCGAGAAATTGTCCCAGCCGACGACCGTATGCCCATCCGCCAGCAGCCGGTCCACCAGGTTTGAGCCAATGAAACCGGCCGCGCCGGTCACGAAACACTGCATCGGGACAGCCTGCGGCACGCGGGCAGGTGGAAAAGCCAATTCCCCGCGGCGGCCCGCCGAGACGACAAAACCCGCATGCTCTTTCAGTTCGATTTTATGGTCTCGGCCGCTGATAGATTCCCGGCGTGCGGGATCCACTCGGTTACCTTCGAGCGCGGCTGGGGCCTGATGCCTGCGGCATCGAGATCGGCGCGCACACGATTCCGGTGGTGGGCCTCACGCCGTACTACGTCGATCGCATCGCCGCTTACGCGAACATTCCCGGGCGCATAGATGTCCAGGCGGACGCAATGTCCCTGCCCTGTTTCCCGAACTCTTGAAGAATCTGGCGCCCAATGTCGCCCGGGGGCGCAGTCGCCGGGAACATGCGCACGCCTGGGATTCGCAGGCGTTTGGCGATCACTTGCGCCGGGCATTGGAGCGTTTCACGATGTCGCCCGACCGGTCTGCGAGGCGCACGGAGAACAGATGCAAAGCGAGGTACTTCGGCCTCTGGATGAAAGCGGGACGGCTTCGGACGTGGTTCGCGCGGTGCTTCAGTTAGCCGCATGGGTGACATGCGTGCGTCGCTCGCGCGGGCTGAAGCGCCACGCTACCACACAGCCGCGGACCGCTCGGCTGCTACCGCAAGAACGGAGTCCAACTGCATCGTTGCGTCATCTGAGCCTGAACGGAGCAGAACAGTTGACCAGCAAGACACACTGATGAGCACGAATCAGGAAGACGCTGGCGGCTCTCGCTTTGTTTTCCATTCACCTGTGGGGTGAGCCTACGCAAAAACATCGATGCCTTCTCCATTAGTGCCCATTAGTGTTCATTAGTGGTTCAACTGCTTTTCTTAGGCTGAGCGTAGACGACGGCTGCACCGCTTTTGAACGTTGCCTTACCTTCCTCCGCTTGGCTGAACCAGGGACGGGCAGCCCGCAATGGGTGGAGAGATGCCGTGTCGCCGGCGACGAACCGGCCTCTTTCTTGCGCCTCTTTGCGGCCATTTGTTCGTGGTCGAAAACAGGCCGCGCGGCGGCGCCCGCTCACCGGGAGCGTCGCAGGAGAATGCTCACGTTCGCGCCGCCGAAACCGCTGCTGTTGCTCAGCACGATCGTCGGGCGCTCGTCCACGGTCCGCCGGATGATGTTCAGGCCGTCGCACTCGGGGTCGAGCTCATCAATGTGCGCGGAACCGGGCATGAAGCCGTCGCGAATCGCGAGCGCACAAAACCCGCCTTCCATCGCGCTGGAGAGGGAGAGGCCGTGTCCGGTCAGCGCCTTCGTGCTGCTGATGGCGGGGCAGGCGCCATTGCGCCCAAACACGGCCTGCAGCGCCCGCGCCTCGGAGGCGTCGCCGATCGGCGTGGAGGTGGCGTGGGCGTTCACATAGTCGATCGCCGCGCGATCAATGCCGGTGTGCTGCAACGCGAGTTCGATGGCCGCCTGTAGGCCGGTGCCGTCCGGATGGGAGATCGCAACGTTGTGTCCGTCGGAAGCCTGGCCCCATCCCGCGACTTCGCAGTAGGGGGTGACGCCGCGGCGCGCAACCTCGTCCTCGCTTTCGAGGACGAGCACGGTGGCGCCACCGGTGCCGACGAAACCGTCGCGGCCGAGCGCGAACGGACGCGAGGCCCGTTCGGGATCGGTCTGGGTCGAGAGCGCACGCATGCCGGCAAAGGGCAGGATGCTCGCGACGTTGGCGTCCTCGGCCCCCACCACGAACATGCGCTTTTGGCGACCGAGCGCGATTTCGTCGTAGGCGAAGCCGAGCGCATGTCCCGACGAAGCGCAGGCGGAGGCAAAGCCCGTGGAGCAACCCTTGATCTTGAAGTGGGAAACCAGGTTGAAGTTCACCGTGCCGGCCACCGACGAAACGATGCCGAGCGGCTGGCAGCGCATCACGCCAAAGCGGTTCATCTTCTCGATGTAGTGATGCATCAGGAAGGCCGAGCCGCCCGACGCGGCGTAGAGGCCGGTGGCCGGGTTGGAAACGTCGGCTTCGGCGAGTCTTGCGTCCTCGACCGCCTGCACCATCGCGCAATAGGCGTAGACCCCGTGCGGCGCGAGCCCGCGCAGAACTTCGCGGCGGATGGTGTAGCGCGCGGGAAACGTCCAGTCCTCGGGATCAGCCGAATCCGTGTCGAAATCGCGGATGGGCGCGGCCACCTTGATGGGAATCTCCGGCTTCTGAAACGGCGGGTAAAGCACCATGCCATGCCGCAATTCGCGGAGGCTGGCCGTGACCGTGGCGATGTCGTTGCCGATGCTGGTGATGAAACCGGTTCCGGTAAGGAAGACTTTGGGCATGACGAGCGTTCAGCCGCGATCGGGGGACGCGACCAGGGTTCAGTCGCGAATGAAAGGTCTTTGCCCGGCGCGGTCAACCGCGGTCGAGCAGGTTCGGCACGGGCGCGGCTGGTCGGGCCGCAGGAGCGGGTTCAATGGTTCCGGCGCATGGTGGCGTCCGCCGAGATCGGCGGCGCGTTCCGACGCACGACCCGGCGGGGGTTGGCGCGCGAGCGGGAACGATGGAAGGCGGATCGCCAGCGCGCCAGTCGTCCATGCTTGTGAACCCGCACCACGAGCAGAATGCCGTTGGGGCAATCGTCGGGGAACCGATCCTGCAAGATGAGTTTTTCCCAATCCAGCCGCCGGCGTCGGGCCACGAGTTCGAAAAAACCCTGCAAATTCGACGGCTCGAACACGTGGAAGTGAATGTTTATCTCCCCCCCGTAGGCCGCCACGTGAAAATGCCCGCGCAGGGTTTCGCGCTCCTCGGCGATGCACTCGGGCGCAAGGTCGGGCCGGTAGAGCGCCCAATCGACCTGATCGACAAATTCGTCGCTGTGGGTGCCGTCGGACTGGTTCACCCCGCGCTCGAAATCCCCCCACATGTGCGCGGGATCGGTGAGCGCCCGCGCATGGTCAAACGTGAACCGGCGATCGGGCACCACCAGGTAGAACACGCCCCCATCCCGTAACACGCGGTGCCATTCAAGCAGGGCCGCCACGGGATTGGCCACGTGCTCGAGCACGTGGGACGAGACCACGTAGTCGAGCGAATCACTGCGGAACGGCAGGTGGCAGGCGTCGCCCCAAAAGTCGGCGATGCACGGCGCACCGCCGAATTCCGAAAAGCGATCGACATAGAACGGTTTGATGCCCGGCACGGGGGTCCGGCCGGCGCCGATCTCCACGCCGATGCCGTCGACCTTGATCCAGCGTGCGACTGCCTCCGCGTGGGTCATGGGGCCGCGCCGGCGCTTCGCACCGAAGTTCGAAGTTCCAAGCTCCCAATCCCAAGGAAATGTTCGTTCCGCGCGACCGGTTGCGCAAGGCGCGCGACGCGCAGCCCGGACTCGTGATCTGCCAAGAAACATCGTCGCTGGTCCCGTAGGGCAGGTCTCCGACCTGCCTTGGCGGGTCGAAGACCCGCCCTGCTTGTTTCTTGCAGTTCCCACTGCGACAGGCCCGATTCTGCCGCTGCCAGGAGACATGAGGCCCTGTAGCCGCGTTGGAGTCTTGCGACAACGTGGCCGTCAACGCGTGCGGCCACGTTGTCGCAAGACTCCAACGCGGCTACGGCAGGCTGCAGTTTTTCCAATTTTCCGCCAAGCCCGTCAGATGGCCGTGTGCGTGAAATCCGGATCAAACCCCCTGGTTGGTCTCGTGAATTCCTTTTAGGCATCCTCCTGGTCCCTGGCACCTCCTGAAGAACGCGAGACGGTGGGAGAACGCGAGAACGCAAGACTAGGAAGAGCTGTTACCCGGCACTTGCACCTTTAGGCCCCAGGCCTTGGCCCAGACGCCGGAGGTGCCGGTTTGCACATCGGTGAATCCGGCGCGGCGCAAATAGACCGCGAGCTCGGGCAGCGTCGAACAGCGGCTGAGGTGCAGTGGGCGCTGCCCTGGCGGAAACTTGGCGCTTGCGAGAAACACCTGCCAGCCTTCGTCGCTGTCGAGGTTGGCGTTGTCGCAGTAGAAACGTCCCCCCGGTTTCAACACGCGATAGGCCTCGCACGCGTAGGCGTAGCGATCCCATTCCTCGAGGTGCATGAACACCACCGTGCAGTAGACGGCGTCGACGTGGTTGTCGGGCAGAGGATGAAGATCGGTGCCGCTGACGGAAAAGAGTTCCACGTTGGACACGTCGGCGAGTCGTTGCGCGGCGAACTTGAGCATGTTGGCGGAGACATCGCAGCCGATCCATTGCTTGACCAGCGGCGCCAGCGCCCGGCCCACCCGGCCGACGCCGCAGCCGATCTCGAGCATCGTATCATCGGGCCGGATGCCGATCGTGTCGCGCAGGAGGCCGACGGTGCGCTCCGCCTCGTAGCGGATGCGTGCCTCGTCGGTGTAACCGGCGACATGACGAAGCGCCGATTCCTCGTTGGCGGCGAGCTGATCCCAGGTGGCGCGGTAGTCGCGGGGGGCGGTCATCGGCGGCAGGAAGGAACCGCCCACGAAACACCAGTGGGGCACAGCCGCAACCAAATCAGAATAGCCTCAAGATCCACAAAAGACCCAGCGCGGCCGAGCCACAACCTGCTGGGGAAGAACTTGGTCGGAACCACGGATTGCACGGATGGGCACGGATTACAGCACTCGGAGTTGGCTAATCCCCGAATCACACGAATGAACACGAACAAGAGAATCTGGATCGGAATCGTGTTCATTCGTGTGATGTCTGATGTCGATTTGCTCGGTACCTGAGCAAAATTTCTGATTCCGGGAATCCATGCCCATCTGCGTAATCAACCGCTGATCAGCGCTGAAGTTCGCCAGTCCGAATCAGTGTTTATCAGCGTCGATTAGCGGTTCAAAAATCACTACCATTCAGGTCCGCGGCGGCCAGGCGAGGTCCCAGCCCTCCATGCTCAGGGCGAGATTCAGGTTGTAGGCGGGATCGTGATCCAGCTGGTCGCCCCAGGTGGCGCGCATGTAGGCGATCTCCCGGTCGAAACGCGCCTGTTTTTCCGGTGTGTCCTCCCGGCCGCGCGAGACCGATTCGTGATGGATCAGTTCGGCGAACGGCGTCCAGAGGTTGCGATACCCGGCGTTGCGCACGCGAATGCAGAAGTCGACGTCGTTGAACGCGATCGCGAGATCGTTCTCGTTGAAACCTCCGACCTGGTTGAAAACCTCGCGGCGTACGGCCAGGCACGCGGCGGTGACGGCACTGTAGTTCTGGGCGAGGCGGGCGCGATTCTTGTAGCCGTCACTGCCCTTGACGTGATGCCCGAACGCAGCGTTGGCCACGCCGCCCAGACCAAGGACGATGCCCGCGTGTTGGATCGTGCCGTCGGGATAATACAGCATGGGACCGACGGCGCCGATTTCGGGGCGCACCGCGTGACTGACCAGTTCGGTGAGCCAGCCCTCGTCGATCAACTCCACGTCGTTATTGAGCAGCACGACGACGTCGCCTCGTGCGTGACTGACGCCGAAGTTGATGAGCCGCGAGAAATTGAACGGACCGTCGTCCTTGACCACGCGGGCGTGCGGGTGCTCCGCGAGTTCCTCGAACAGGGCCAGGGCACTGATTTCGTCGGACCGATTGTTGACGACCACGATCTCGTAGGGCTCGTAACTCGTGTGGGCAAAGAGCGAATCCACGCAGGCGCGCAGGATCTTCGCCGCGTTGCGCGTGGGAATCACCACGGTCACGAGCGGTGGTTTTTCGGGCAGCGGGTAAACCACCTGCCAGTGCGCCCCCGGCACCGGCAATACGTTGACGGCCATGCCGCGGCGGCGGAAGTGATCGAGGACGGCCCGGCGTGCGGCTTCGAGCGAGTAGCTCTTCTCCGACACCTCGATCGCCGTCGAGCCGCTGATCGCCCGCCAGTGGTAGAGCACCTTGGGAATGTGGCGGACCCGCGTCGCGTTGCTCGTGTCAATCACGCGCAGGGCGAGGTCCCAGTCCTGGCTCCCCTCGAAACCGGGGCGGAACCCGCCGACTTCGCGGACAATCTTCGTGCGAAAGACGGAAAGGTGGGAGAAGCAATTCTGGCCGGTCAGCAGGTCGGGCAGGAAGTCCGGTTTGAAGTACGGGTCGTACCGGCGCTCCTCGTCGTCGATCTTGTCCTCGTCGCTGTAGACAACGTCCGTGTCGGGGTTCGTCGCAAGGTTGATCGCGACCTCGGCGAGGGCGTCCCAGGAAATCTCGTCGTCGTGATCGAGCAGGACGATGAAATCGCCGCGCGCGAGTTCCAGGGCGGTGTTGGACGCGTGCGAAATGTGGCCGTTTTCCGTGCGAAACGTAACGCGCATCCGCGGATCCTCCCGGGCAAAGCGTTCGAGCAGGGGACGCACGTGGGGCTGGGTGGAGCCGTCGTCGGCAATGCACAGCTCCCAGTAGTCGTAGATCTGGTTGCGGACGGATTCGATCGCGCGTTCGAGGAAGCGTTCGGGCGGATTGTAGACGGGAAGCAGGACGGAGAGCAGTGGCCGGCGGCCGGTCGGCAGGCGGGCCAGGCGGGCCCGCAGGGCCCCGACCCGTTCCGGAGTCGCCCGGCCAAAGGCTTCCACCCACGCCGTGTAGTCGCGCACCGCGCGCGGGAAGCTGCTCGTATACAGGGTGCGTTCCGTGACCTTGAGCCACTCGCCGTCATCGTTGAGCACTTCGATCCGGACCTTGTATTCCGCATCGACCAGGAGCCGGTAGGGGATCTGGAAACCGCATTGCGCCGAGTCCGGTGCCGTGAACTTATGCGCGAGTGCGACGTCCGCCCGGCGCATGCCGTAGCGGCCCGAAAATTCGTTGGCGCCGACCAGGGCCCGGATGGCCCGCGCCGGCGTGCCCCGCACGGAGACACACCAGCCGGTAAATGATCCGATGGCGGGGGCCGCTTCCCACACCGAGGGCACGTCGATGGAGATCATATACGGCGCCGTCTGCACCTCGAGGCTCGAGCCGAGGGCATCGTCGCCCGGCGAAAAGCGACCCAGCAGTTTCCGGCGCAGCGCCCGCGCCGGCGCGGTGATGCGCCACGACCAGGTTTGCTGCATGCGCCGGATCTTGCGGTCGCGATCCTCGATGGCCTTGCGCAGATGGGTGACGTCGTTGCGCCGGTCGTTGAGCCGGCGCTCCATTTCCTGGCGCCGCTTCTCCTGCACCTGCAGTTCGTGGCGCGCGATTTCCAGCGTTTCCCGCTGGTGCGCGAGATCGTGGGCTGCCTGGTCCTGGGCCAGTCCCATGTCCTTCAATTGCTCCCGCAGTTGATTGCTCGCGGAGATCGCGTCCTCCGCCCCGGCGATGTCGCGGCGCAGTTTCGCGTTCAGCATCTCGATGTTGCCGACGTGGAGCTGCGTGGCGGCCAGCGCCGTCTCCAGGTGCTTCACATGTTGCCGCACGGCGACGAGATCGGTGCGTTCGGCAAAGGTGCCCCGCGCGGTCTGGAGCAAACGACCGTAGCGTTGCCGCTCGTTCGCCGGCAGCGCGCGCCAGGCCGCGGCGGCCGCCTCCTCCGAGGAGTGGCGGCGGGCGTGACTGGCGGGGGCCAGCCGATAGCGGAACACGACCTCCGGAACCACCGCAATCGGCCGCTGCTCGATGATCGCGCGAAGCAGGAACTCCCAGTCTTCGCTGGCCGCGCGGTTTTCCCGGTCAAACCCGCCCAACGCGAGGAAGGTCTCGCGACGCACAATGAAGTTGGTGTCGCCGACGACGTTTTCGAGGAGCGCCAGTTCCGGCGCTCCACCCAGCGGGGAGAAGATGTATTCGGGCTTTTCCGACCAAGTGCCGTCCGCGGCGGGCGCATGCGCGGCGAATCCGCACGTGACGATGTCGCAGCCAGAGGTGGCGAGGGCCGTGCCCAAACGTGCCAGCATGTCGGGCAGCGGCTGGTTGTCGGCATCGCAGAAGACGAGCGCGTCTCCCGTGGCCGCCTGCGCCGCCGCGTTGCGGGCGGCAGCCGGTCCGGCATGGGTCTGGCGCAGGAACGTCCAGCCCTTGTCCCGGTAGCGGGACGCGAGTTCGTTCCAGGCCTGGTCGTGTTCCCGCTGGGAGCCATCATCGGTCACGACGACCTCGTGTGGCGCGCACGTCTGGCCCGCGAGGCGGGCGAGCGTCTCGCCGAGAGCGTCCGGATGGTTGAAGTGCGGAATACAGACCGAGATCCGGGGAGAAGCCGCGGGGGAGGGGGGCGCCGGCATCCCGGCGGCGGCAAGTTCCGTCCAGCCTGCGACCGCCGCCGCATGACTCCAGCCGGAGACGGTCGCCGGCAGTCCGTCGCGCAACACCGCGGCGAGGCGATCGGCGAGCGCCTCCGACGTCGGTTCGACCAGATGGTCGGGCGACGCGACAAGCTCCGGAATACCGCCGCGGCGTGCGGCGAGCAGGGGCTGTCCCAGCGCCAGGCACTCGATCACGGCAAATGGCGCGTTGTCAGCCAGGGACGGAGCCACGACCAGCGCTTGCGGATGGCTGGCGAGCCAGGCCAGCGCTTCCTGATGGTTCCAATCCTCGTGCACCGCCACTTCGATGCGACCATCGAGGGTCTCGGCACTCCGGGTGATCACCTCCCGGGCGGGACCGCGAAGCGTCGTGTGCGGCTTGCCGACGAAATGGACGTGCAAGACCGTCCCGTTGCCAACGGGTCCGTTCAACCGACCCAGCGCATCGAGAAACGGCTCGAGGCCCTTGCGAGTCTCGAATCGGCCGAAGAAGACAATGTCATTCAACTCCGCCGGCAAAAGAGCCCGCGCCGGCGCGACCTCTGTCGGGGGCTCGAAAAGGTAGGGCACCACGCGCGTGTCGGACGGCAGGGTCCAGTCGCGCTCTCGCATCCACGCGAGCAGATGCCGGGTGGGGCTCACGAGCGTGTCCGCCAGGGCGACCGCCGTGCGTTCGAGGGCGTCATCGATCAGTGTTTCGCGACCGCCGGAGGGAAATTCGTGCATGCCGGCGCGGATCCACTCGGATGAACCGTGCGCGGTTACGACCAGGCGCGTGCGGGAAAAGGCGAGCCCGGTTTGTTTCGCGCGCACGCAAATCGCGCCGTTGCCCTGCCAGTCCTGAAAGTGAATCGTGGCGAAATCCCGGGCTCGCGCCCAGTGAAACACGCGATGGGCGATGCGATGCCGGTCGGTGTGGGGCAGCACCGGCGCCGCCGGCTCGTCGGGCAGCTCCTCGAGAAACACGAGCTGCGCACCGTGGTCACGCGCGTAGATGTCCTTCCAGGATGCGCGGTCGGCATCGTCCGGGGGACCCGTGTGCACAATGGTGACGGCATCGCCGCGCCGCGCGTGGAAGCGCGCGAGATAGAGGCAATGCGTGCCGATGCCGCCGTTGCGGGTGGGCCCGGCAACGTCGGGAGTGATGATACAGATCTGGTTCGCCACTGTGATAGGGAGAGGCGCGCCGTGCCGGCCGCGCTCGAGGATTCGATATCGCCGGACGCGGATCTATTCCTTGGGGCAGAACATTTCGACGACGAGATCGAAACGCGAGACTGCGATCCGCGGGGGGATCGTCAGGTGCAATTGGGGATCGTCATGGGGACAAGTGACCTCGAGTGCGTCGCCCGACCGGGTCATCGCCACGTTCGGCCCCGGTTCGAGCCCGGGAAAACCGGCTGACGCGTCGCTCGACCACGACACGCGGTCCGTGACGGAATCGACCGCGACGATCCGCCTGACGAGGACGCGGCCGGGCCGGGCGAGCGGATCGAGTCGCGCTCGTCCGGTAACGCCACGAAAGGCATAGGTCATCCAGGAGTCGTAAAACACCACGGGCAGGCGGCGCTGGTTCTTTTCCGTGAACCGGCCGTCTGGCTCGAAAAACGCATCGACGTGATCGCAGTTCCGGGCCGCGGAATCGCGCAAGCGCCGTGGAAATTCGGGATCAAACCCCAGCACCGCCTCTCGGCCAGCGGGAGAAAGTTGCTCCAGCCACGTTTCCGGCGAGCCGGCCAACTGGCCGAAGAGTTCATTGCAGGCTTGCCGCCGGGCATACTCGAGCAGTGCGTCGTCCGGTCGGTGGGATGCCGCCAGCTGCCGTCGGGCCTCGTAGCTCTGGCGCACGTACTCGATCCGGCTCGTGCGGGCGCGCTGGGTCCCGGCGTGGTGACGGTGGCGGTTCAGAGGCAAGGCGGAATACACCATCGATCCGTGCTGGAGGAGCCGGCCATAGGTCAACCAGTCTCCGCAAAGATTCAGTGACGTTTCCGCGCCCCCGGCGGCCTGCCAGGCCCGGCGCGAGATCAGGCAAGCGGATACGTTCGGGATCGTATTACGGGAGAGCAGCAGGCGCGCGGCCGCGCGCCCTTTCAGCGCAAAATCGTGCCACCAGGTCTCCGAATTGTAGGAACGGGTGTGATCCGCGAACGTGCCGAGGCTGCGCCCGGTGCCGTCGATCATCTCCGACTGGCAAAAGGCAATGGCGGTGTCCGGCCGGGACCGGGCCGCGACGAGCAGCGTGGCGAGAAAGTCCGTAGCGCAGCTGTCGTCCGACTCCGCAATCCACAGCCATTCGCCGCTCGCGCGTTCGGCTCCCGCATTCCAGATCGAAAACGGATTGCCCGAGGGCTTCGCATGGATCACGAGCTGGACGGGGATCGCGCAGGAAAACGAACGCAGCCACTCCCCGCTGCCGTCCCGCGAGCCATCGTCGATGACGATGATTTCATCCGGCGGCTGCGTCTGGCCGACAATCGACGCCAATCGTTCCGGCAGGTATCGCCGATGCCCATGACTCGGAACGATGACCGACACCAACTCGCGATGGGACTTCTTCATGGGACTGGCCCTCCGGGCCATTCCGCCGAGGCAAGGCAATCGTGAAATCGGGCATCGGGCATCGAGAAGCTTGTAAGGTGAAGACCGCTGTCGCCCGACCTCCGGGCAATTTCAGATTTTCGATGACCGATTTGGCAGATGTCGCTCGGGACCGTTTTCAAGATTTCGAGGGAGCCGGGGCGGCACGGTGGGATTCGGTCGGGGTTTCCCCATCCAATGCAACCGCAGCTTACGCAGATGGCGCAGATGATCGAGAGTGTCTCCGCTCTTGTCCGCGGAATCTGCGAGATCTGCGGTTGTCAGTTCTGAAGTTTGCGCCGCCGCAAGCGGAACAGGGTTCGCGAGCTGGCGCGCCAAAACAAAATGCTCCGGAGCGCTCACTCGGTCGGCGTCCAGCGCATCCAGCAATCGATCCGGATCATGTGTTCCGTATCGACGGTGGGCAGCAGCAACTGCGGATCGTTGCCGGTGCTCAGCCACCGCCAGACCTGCCGCTGGACGGGAGGCAGCGGAATCGTCGTCCCATGGGGATTGACCTGCGGTTGGGAGGTGTCCGGAGGGCGAAAACGATGCAGCAGGCGCCCGTCGCCGCCGCGGTAGTCGATCGCGGTGATCTCGAGGATGCCGGGTCGGTCTCCGGGATCAAATCGCGGCGGTTGGTGCGCCTGCAACAGGCGCGGGCCAAACGAGAGCCGGTTCCAACGTCCGGAGTGCATCGGGCGTACGGACGAAAAGTGTTCGAGATATCCGCGCCGCACGGGCCAAAAGAGCTGGGCGACGGTTTTGGGGCCGTCGCGTTGGACCGGCGCTCGAATCTCTTCAAGCGTGAGGTGGACGAGCGCGGGCGGTGACGCGAGAAGGTCCGGGTCGCTTTGGAGTCCGGATTGCGCGACGAGCAACGGGAGTTCGAGCCGCGGCTGCCGCATGCTTCGCCAGGGAAAGCGCGGGCGGGAAGGCAGCGAGCGGTAGAACTCGGCCAGGGGTGCGCAGCAGCGCTCGAGATCGAATCGTTCGCGGGAAAACGCCGCCGCCCGCGCCGCCATTTCCCGCGCGTCGTCCGGCGCCCGCAGCACGGCATCGATGGCCTCAGCGATCTCGGCCGCGGATCCCTCCTCGAACATCACGGCATGTTCGCGATCGCGCACGCCCAGCCAGGAGTAGTTCGAGGGCATGACAACCGGCCGTCCGCTGGCCAGATAGGGCGCGAGCTTGGCCGGCATGCGCCGACGATTGAACTTGGTCGGGCCGCCGGGCTGGACCAGAACCGACGCCTCGTTCAGGAGCGCCCGCAGCGCATCCACCGGCAGATGGCCAAGATCGCGAAATTCGCCCGCCAAACGGGCACCGATGCTGAGCAATTCCGAGGAAACCTCGGGTCCACACCGCACGAGCCGCACCGGGTGGCCTCGCCGGCCCAGGAGATCGACCGCGCGACAGAGTTCGAAGAAGTCGTCCGCCATCGCGGAATGCAGGCCTCCCGCGTAAACCACGGTATGCTTGCCGTTGGCGTGCCCCGGCAGGGGCTGTTCCGGAATGGCGTCCCACCAGTTGGGTGGCAACGGCGGGAAGACATGAAGCCAGGGAGTCCGTTTCGGAACATCATTTGCCAGCTCGGGGCTGAGGATCGTCACGCCATCGGCCGCAAATGCGAGACAGCGCGCGAGCACCGGGTGCGTCCAGTCCTCCAGTTGCATGGCCCGCAACTGCGCCCGTGAAACCGCATCCGGACGGGCGCTGTCCGCGCCAAAAAGCCGGAGCACTTCAGTCTCGTCGTCCTCGAGATGCAATACGAGCGCGCCCCCGACCAGCCGGTGATGCGTTTCGAGGAATCGCCAGATCGGCGCGCGGGGCGTCCAGACATGCACCACATCCGCAGGCTCGAGCTGATGCGCACGATCGAGTGGATGCAGCGATCCATCGGCGCTGCAGGAAAAGAAATCAAACCCTCCACGGTACGGACTCTTGGTGCGCACGGCCAGCCGCACCGACCACCCCAGCCGCGTCAAGCCACACCCGAACGCCGCCGCGTGTTCGGTGCTGTTGACGCCGAGACCGGTGTAGCTGACGAGAAGACACTTCATGCCGGGTGGCCGACCATCGTGGTGTCGACGGCGGAGACGGGGGGAAAGTTCAAAATAACTCAAGGAAACGCAAAGGCGGAGTGAGGGGCCGCCTTCGCCATTCCGCGCCGATCAACCGGCAAATCTTCAACCGGGGCCGCAGCTCCGGGATAGGGCCGTCCGGCCCCGTGGCCGGACGACGCCCCCCACAGACCCGGACGAGCGCGATTAACGCATCCGGTTCCTCAAGCTGCGGCTTCGTTACAGGCACGGGTGAACGATACGTGGGGGCAGAAGCGGAAAGCTCCGCCGCATGGCATGGAACTGGTCCCAGTTACGAGCGCCCTTGCGATTACACCGCGCCAGCCAGCGCCGCCACAGACGGTGCACCTCCCATCGCAGCCGTTGCAGCAGGCGATAGTTGAAGGCTACACCATAGTAGGCATCATGACCGCGCAGCTTCTCGTTGAGCTGACGCTGCTGTTCCTTCAAGGGCAGGTGACGGTTTTCTCGCCCCCATTCCTTGAACGCCTGCAACACCCGGGTGAAGCGCTGGCGCGCCGTCCGCATCATGACCACTTGATACCCCCGGCGTGATTTGCCCCAGTAGAGAGTGAAGCCGAGGAAATCGAACGTCCCCGCCTGCTCTCCCGGGTCATCGCCGCCGTTGGGTGGTCGCTTGAAGCGCACCAGCCGCGTCTTGTCCGCGTTCACCTTCAGGCCAAAACGAGCGAAACGTTTGTCGACCACCCGCCGGACCTTCTCCGCATCCTCCAGCCGCTCGAAACCCATGACAAAGTCATCGGCAAAGCGGACCATGAAAGCGCGGCCCCGGCACGCGGGCTGGACCGATTCCACGAACCATTTGTCCAGCACCTCGTGCAGGTAGATGTTGCTCAGCAACGGCGAAGCCACTCCGCCTTGGGGCGTGCCCGCCTCG
The DNA here is from genome assembly GCA_963797435.1 of uncultured Verrucomicrobiae bacterium. Taxonomy (GTDB): domain Bacteria; phylum Verrucomicrobiota; class Verrucomicrobiia; order Opitutales; family Opitutaceae; genus CAWCPJ01. Next base: position 247,544 of record CAWCPJ010000004.1, read on the forward strand.
GGGTAGCTCACCGTGCCTTTCTCCCACACTCCCGCGTTCAGCCACTTGCCGACCAGGCGGGTAATCACTCCGTCCTGCACCCGATGACGCAGCAGCTCTTGCATCTGTCGATGATCGACCGTGTCGAAGAACTTGCGCAAATCCACCTCTACTATCCACTCGGTTTTCTGCGCGTGACATTGCGCACGCAGGTATCCAAGCGCCTGATGCGGCGAACGACCGGGACGGAAGCCGAAGGAGAACGGCAGAAACTCGAGCTCATAGATGGGCTCGAGCACCATGGTCACCGCACGCTGGAGAATCTTGTCCTCCACCGTCGGCAACCCGATCGGCCGGTCTTCCTTCCCGTGCTTCGGCACATACGCACGCTTGACCGGCGGCGCCTGGTAGCGACCGCCTTTGGCCCGCGCGAGCAGGTCCCGCAGATTCTCCGTCAGGTTTTCGCCATACGCTGCGACCGTCTGCCCGTCGATTCCCGGCGCGGCGTCCTTGCGGACACGCCGGTAGGCTTCGTGCATCCAGTTCAGGTCCATGTGGTGGTGAAGCGCCGTCAACGGCTCGTGGGGATGCCGCTGCGCCACCAGCTCTATGCGTCGTCTTCGAGTGGACACGCTTTCCATGGGCTCGGGTCCCACGCGCGTTTCCGACGACGCTCCCGCAACTCGACCGCTGCCTTCGCTACTCACGGGCTCCCTCGGGTCGGTTTCCCCGCTTTCAATCGCTACTATGCGGCGGCTAAGACTGCCTCTGCTCATCTCTGCACCTTCGCCAAGCGGCTCGATGCGCGATACCTCGGTTCCCCGACTGTTTTCGCTGACGCTCGACCGCGGGGGCGTCGGGCGCAGTTCAGGGCCTTGTTTCACCGGGATGGCCCTTTCCGGTTTTCTGACCGAGGAAACAGGAGGCTCTCCCAGCTTCCCGTGAGACCCCTCTGCGACTTTGCCCTGTTCTCGGACCCCGGCTGGACCCTCGCGCCAGACCATGACGGCGCGACGGTGCTGCCCCCGTTGTTGCGACGACGAAGGCTCCAACGTTTATCCTTCTTTCGAGGCTCAATCACACGGCTTTGTCGCTCGCTGCCTACGCTTGAAGGCATCCTTGCGGATCGCCAGCCAAGGCTCGCTTCCGGCTGCTGGTCAGGCTTTGCCGGGCGGGTGCTGACCCGCTGAGTCTCTTCTGAGACTTTCCAACGCTTAATCATCAGTTCATGTTTTCTTTGTCGTTTGCTCTATCGTTCGATTAAGCGCCATCCCGCCTCAACGGGCTTCTGCTGGCGCCACGCAGCCAAAGGTAGGGTCGGCTGTCCGCAGCCGACCGCGGTCGCATGGGGACACGCAACCCGGTTTCGAGTGCCTGATTCGAGGGGAATCGTCGCGAAATGCATGGACCGAATAGAACGTCACACCGAGTTCGGCCACGCGTTCACCTTGTGATATCGAGCGCGCCTACATGGACGGCGCAGCCACGTTCGAGTCTGGCGACCTCGTGGTCCGAGCTTCTCGGACCGTGAAGTCTTCGGGTTAATGCTCAGTTTCGACCGAGAAAGATTCGGGCGTTACGGTCACTGTCACCGTTCCGTTAACCCCGCTGACATAGGTCTCCCGAGTCTGGCATTGAGGTCGCCGTGAAGCGTATGCGTCTCCCGGCAACGCCGGTTCGCTCCGGTGTATCGAGGGCACTGGATCGATCTCGCGCATTCTCCACCGGTGCCGCAACCTTGATCCAATTCCGCTGTGCCGGCCGCAATCTCCAGGTCCGTGGTCATCATCCCGACGTTCAACGAACGGGAAAGTCTTCGGCAAGTGCGGGCGGGCGTGCAGCGGCACGCGCCCCGAACGGATGTCCTTGTGGTCGACGACAATTCGCCCGATGGCACGGGTGACGTCGCGGACGAGCTCGCGAGCTGCTATTCGAACGTTCACGTTCTCCATCGGCCGTTCAAGCAAGGCCTGGGTCGGGCCTACTGTGCCGGGTTTGCTTGGGCCCTCGAGCGCGACTACGAATTCATTTGCGAGATGGACGCCGATTTGTCGCACGATCCGGCCGATGTACCGGGCCTGATCGAGGCCGCGCGTGGAGCCGACCTCGCCATCGGGTCACGTTATGTGGATGGCGGAAGGGTGGTGAACTGGCCGAAGCATCGCCGCTGGCTCAGTCGTGGCGCGAGTCTGTATGTCCGGATTCTGACAGGCTTGCCCGTGCGGGATCCGACCGCGGGATTCCGGTGTTTCCGCCGCGAGACTCTGGAACGACTTGAGGTCGCCTCGTTGCGATCCGATGGCTACGCATTCCAGATCGAGGTCGCGCACCGCGTCTGGCGAAACGGTGGGCGAATCGTCGAGGTGCCGATCACGTTCGTCGAACGGACGCAGGGCAGATCCAAGATGTCACATCAGATCGTGCGGGAAGCGATCTTCTGCGTCGGCCGCCTGGCGGTGCAGTTGCCGCATCGCCTGTCGCCGATGCGGCGAGCCGCAGCCGCGCAAGCCCGCGCGGCGCCGGATACTCACACCCACATGTAGCCGGCAAAGACGATAAACGTCACGATAGCGAAAGCGGAGGCAAATGCCCCAATCGACGCCGTGCGAGCCCATGGTCGCTGTTCCGCAAACAACGCAACCGCGATATAGAGCGGGAAATTCGCTGCCGTGAATCGCGCGATCGAATAGACGGGTCCGCCTTGGTCGATGAAAACGAACAGCGCCATGAACGTGGCGATGAAGGCCGCGTACCAGGCGGGCGCCTTGCGTTCCCAGAGCGCCACCAAGGCAAAGCCACAGGCGAAAACGGCCAGCGTCCAGGACCAGGCGACCTGCTCGCGGAAGGCCGTGGGGTTGTCGAATAAATGCAGCCCGATCCCCGGGATTTTCTGCCAGATCACGTCCCAGCTTAGCGACACGTGGGCGTGCCACCCGCTGTCCTCTGCTGCGTGATTGGCCAGCCAGTTGCCGAACGCTACCTGCAGGTAGATCAAATACATCGCGTGTCCGACCACGGGCGCGGCAACACAGGCGGCGATGGAAGCGAGCGAACCCGCTTTCCGCTCGCGCCAGGCTCGCAGCATTTGCGGGGCAACGGCCGCCAGAATCGGCGCCGCCAGCACGAGTCCATTGGGTCGCGTGAGACCAGCCAGAATGCCAAGAGCCATGCCGGGCAGAAACCGTTCGCGCCGCACCGCGACAAAGATCCCGATGCAAAGCGCGACGAACGGTGCCTCGGTATAGGCGAGAAAGAACCATACGGCACCAGGACTGAATGCGAGCAAAGCCGTGGCATGTTGGGCCAGCGAGCGACAGCCAAACTCGTCGAGCATCAATCGATACAGCAGGGCGAGGGCGGCGAGCGTGCATGCGTTCGAGACGATCAAGCCGGCGGCGGCGGCACTCAGCCCGCAGCTCATCAGGCCACGGATGAGCAATGGAAGCAGCGGAAAAAAAGCGACATTGCTCGCTCGGCCCGGCTGGAACGAATAGCCCTGCGTGGCGATTTCGCGGTACCAGCCCACGTCCCATCGCCGCGTGTACTGCTCCATCGTGACATCCGGGGATCGACCGACGTTCTTGGGCCCCGGAGTGATCAGCAGCGGAGCGAGCAAGGCTATCAGCAGGACGATTGCCTTTGAGGAGAGGAAGATGCCGGCGACGTAGGCCGCGTCCCGATTCCACAACAGGTCGAGAAGTTTGCGACGACGGTGGCCGCCAGGCTCCCCTGGTGGACGGAACGTGACGGATGTCTGCTCGGTCTCCTCGGTCATGCGGCCCTCAGCCATTCAATTGAACCTGTAGGTCTGCCCTTCGGGGCCATGCGGCTTAGAGCCATCAACGATGTCGCGTACGCGACATCGTTGATGGCTCTAAGCGGCCGCGCCCCGGATGGAAGATCCGGCCCGACAACCAATCGGGGGTATGCCTCACGGGCGTATTTGCGGTTCAACTGCATCGACGGGTGAGGATAAATTCTTCGGTTGTGATCGTCCTGCGCGGAAGCCAGTTGCGACACACATGTACTTCAGCCGGCAAGAACGGAGGACAGGATGCCATCGGCAGATTGAATGGATCGACTTCTGGAGATCTTCGTACCCACCAATCTTCCTACCAATAATTCCGTCGGATTTGGGGTGGAAAAATCGGTGAGTAGGGAAATTCTCAGGGAAGGGGTAGCAATTCCTCGGGTGGCCACCAGCGAGAGCTGCTTGCGACCCGCATATAATCCGGCAGCAAGATAGGCGGGACGGGCTGGCACTTGGAAGAGATTTGTCTCCCGCCCACTGCATCGAAACGGCTCACGGGCGGTGCGCCGTGTGGACGCGCCAGAACTCAAACAACACGACGGCGACGAACAAGACCATCAATCCGACATAAAGCCAGCGAGCGACCCGGGTGCGCGAGTTGCGATGCATGCGCAATTCAGGTTTCCCTTCCGGCGCGACCCACGCGCACGAGCGCGTCGGCGACTTTGCGAGCTTCGGCCGCAAGGGAGAACTGCCCGGTCCGCACGCGGCCCGCGGCCACGAGTCGCTCCCGAAGGTTCGCATCGTCGGCGATGCGCGTGAGGCCTTGGGCGAGTTCCTCCGGATTGGCAGCGTCGACAAAGAGGCACGCGTCCCCGCCGACCTCCGGCAGGCTGGCGGCCTTGCTCGCCAGGACGGGAACTCCCGCGGCAAACGCCTCGACCAACGGGATGCCGAAACCTTCGTAGAGCGAAGGAAACGCAAGCGCCCCCGCGCCGCTGAGCAGTTCGGCGAACGCCGCGCCGGGAACATGGCCAAGCACCTGAACGTGTCTGGAGATTCCGTGCTGTTCGATGGCCTTCGCAATCCGATCCGGCCAGTGGAAATGGCCCGTGAGTTTCAGCGACCAGGGGGATGCACAGCTTGCGCAATAATGCGCGAAGGCTTCGATCAGACGCAGGTGATTCTTGTGCGGCCAGTCGTTGGCCGGATAGAAAAAGTAAGGTCTCTCGCTCGGGCGGATCGGCGGGCGGTCACCGGTCGGCGGCCGTTGAACCGCATTATATACAACCAACGTTCGCTCGGCCTCGATCCCATAATGATGACGCAATCGATCGACCACGAACCGCGAGTTGCACTGGAGCAGATCGGAGCACGCCAGTGTCTCGGTCATCCAGCGTTCGCGGTTGGCAACCTCGTCGGGTGGCAGCATCTCGGGCAGGTCCCGATGCAGCAAATCCACGATCAGGCTGACTTGTGGCAAGCCGGGGCGGGCGAACGGGGAAAAGCCCACCGGGGCATACAGCACGTCGGCGCCATGCGAAGCTTGTTCCGGCGACGCGCTGGTCTGGGGATGCCATGGCTGAATGCGGGCGGGCATGAGACTGGAACCGAGTTCGGTTGCGACTTCTTTCGTGGTGGCGGCCGTGAACCGCAGTTCGCGCTTGTCGGTGCCATGGGTCAGCGCGCGCAGCAACTCCAGCGCAAAGACCTTGATGCCACCATTTCGGCCTCCGGGCTGAAGAGCGGACAAGTCGACCAATACACGAACGGGCCGTCGACGCACAGGAAATCTGATCCACGCGCGCCGGGCGCGGGGTCGTCGATCCAGCTTCGCATCGCGCTCGTGCCAACGGAGCCAGACGGAAGCGGTCAATATATCCTTCGCCAAATGAGCAACCGCCTCGGAAGGAATCGAGATGATAATCTGGGGGTCAACGCCCGTGCTCTCGGCAAGAAATCCCCTACCGGTGGCGATCCGTCGAGAGGTTCCATCGAGTCGAATCCGCGCCAGGAGTCCCGCGCCGGACGCCTGCCAGATCAGGCGACGCTCGGGGCCGGATCGGATTGAAACTCCACCGATGCTGAATTGTCCGACCTCGGTTCCGGGATCGAGTCGCAACCGGTAGTCCACGCCCTGAGCAGTCGCGGGAAGGGAAATCTCGATACGACTCCAGCGACCGACGCGGTACAAGTGTATGGATGAGGCGCTCTCAGAGTAACCCGACGGATCGGGGAAGAACACCTGCGCCGTTTGCTGCAAGGTGGATGGATCCGGGTCAGGTCGAGACACTGCCGGAGCGCGAAGGACCGGAGCCTGCAGGCGCCGGAGCTCGGGAATGGCATTGCGCCAGCGGGAGGCAAAGCGTCTGGCATTCGCCTGCTCATGGTCCTGTCGTCCGGGGGACGAACCGATATAGTGCCAGATGACGCTCCGCGTGGCGACAGCGACACCGGCTCCGGCTTGGCGCGCCCGCAGGCAGAGATCAATGTCTTCGTAACTGTTCGCATACCCCTCGTCGAAACCGCGGAGGCGGTCGAACAGCTCTCGGCGAATGGCCAGACATGCACCGGTAACGGCGGGGGCGGGGAGCAATCGGAGATTCTGGAGAGCCTCCCACCGCGGGCGAAAATGCCTGGGTGCACCTTGATCGTCGAAGAAGATGCCGGCATGATCCGGCGCGCGGGCCCGGACCGAGAATTGGACATTTCCGACGATGCCGAGCCCCGGCCGCCCGTCGAAGGGCGTCACGAGCTCGCGCAGCCAGTCTGGCGTGAGCACGACATCATAGTTGAGGAACACGAGGATCTCGCCAGTCGCAAAGCCGGCCAGTCGGTTGTTGCCCCCTGCAAACCCCAGATTTTCGCGAAAGGGAACGACGTGGGCGATATCGCTGGCGCCACCGAGCATCTCCGCGGTGCCGTCGGTCGAACCACAATCGCCCCAGATCAGTTCGACTTGGTCGAACATCCAATTGTTTCCGGGCATCCGCCACTGTCGGAGAAATGCTGTTGCGAGGTCCCGGCGGTCACGGAAAAGCGTTATGATCGAAATCCGACCAGCGAGCATTCACTGAACTAGTAATGCGCATGCACGCGCAGAAAAAGCGCAAAGTGAGTCAGGCCTGTGCCGCCGGTGTGCGTGAGTGTCAGATGGCGCGCTCGCAACCAGCTCAAAATGGGTAATCCATACCGGACGCTTTGTGTGCATGGAACCAAGCGGCCAGGATCAGTCCACCGCATAGACTTCCACGAGCACGACGCCGGTACCCGTTCCATCGGCGCTTGAGCCCACGACCGTGTAAACACCCGGGTTCAGGGTCACGACCAGTGCGGCGTCCTTGCTGCCGTAAGTAAGAGGAAAGGCACATACTTCACGCGCAACCCCCAAAAGCTCAAGTGTACGCGTCTGCATCCTCCCCCCAGTCGTCTTCCTTGGCGATCAGGCTGTTGCTGCCTGCGTCGTGCCGGTAAAGGGTGAGCTTGGGATCGACCAAAACCCCCGTAACGTTGAACGGAGCAGTGGCCAACGTCGGGCCGACGACTCGAATGAGCACGGTTTTTTGTACCTTCGGCAGAGACGACGAATCCTGGTATCATGACTTGGTCGCCAATGCCGCAATACCCGCGCGCGGAGATATTGGCGAGATGTGAATCCACGTCGGCGTCGTCCGCATCGTAGAGTTCGACAAGGGTGATGCCGCCAGCGATATCCTGGTCGGTCGCAAGGACCGTGTGATTCGGGGGTCGGACACCGCGCCGTTTAGGCCGATGGGAGGATCTTCGAGGGTCGGACCGACGCCTCGGATCAGAAGATTCTTTTCGACGTGGCCTCCGATGACAAAACCAGGAATCAGCACGTTATCACCGGATTGAGTAAGCGCCCGGGTCGACATATTGAGGAGTCGCGCCGGTGAGTGACGCAACTGCTGCGTCAGACTTACGAACACAGCGTCCTTTACGCCAGTATGCACATCGGGCGGCGCGCTGGAGTCGCAGCGAATCCAAGCGCCATCGGGACTGAGACCTTGGGCTGCAGCCAAAGTGACTCCACTTATGTCGGCACCCGAATCGATCATCAGTTGCGTGAGGTCCAAGGCGCGGCTCCGCGGAGCAGCAACACCGCTACGAGCAGCGCGGGCCTGAAAAAAGGTCGTGGAATCGGGTAGTGTTTCACAGGCACTTCATTTTAGAAAGCCACCGTCCGAGGACAAGATTGATCCCGAATCCACCCGGGCGGAATTACGGGTCACCACCGCTTTGACGTCATGGCTCCTATATCTTTTCTCCGAGAACCATGAATTGTTTTCCGAAAAGGTGCCAGAATACCGGCATTCGCAGGTACAGACGAACGAGGTACAAGCGGATAGCGAGGCACGTTTACCGTTGTATAGGGAAGAAAGCGGGCCACCACACGGCGCAAGGCAAATCCATTGGCACTTAGCGCCTCCGCCAGTGATAGCTCGGTAAGGCAAAGAAAGTGATCCCAAAAGTCCCAGTACGCCCCATTGACGATCTTGATGTTGGGGCCGAGTGCAATCAAACGGCCACCTCGACGCAAACATCGGGCCGCTTGCTGAAGCGTTCGTTTTAAAGAGAACTTGTCGGGAAGGTGTTCGAAGAAATTGCTCGTGAACACAAGATCGATGGAGTCGTTGTCAAGGGGCCAGGGCGCCGAACAGTCCTGTGCGATCAGTTGTACGTCAGGACTCAGAAACTCTTGCGACTTGGGATTGAGGTCCATTGCCAGCTTGCGATGACAAGCGACGCTGTTGATGAATTCACCATATCCGCATCCGAGGTCGAGGACGGTTGCCTGTGGAGGAACAAGGTTCTGGAAGTAGTCATCCACCAGGACGGTCCACAAGCGCCGGCGTAATCGATGCTCTGGCGGTGAAATCGCCGCTCGTAGATTTGTTGGAGCTCTGCGGGGTCCTTTATCGAGGTACTCATTGAGATCTATGCAACAGTGTTCCAGAATCCTTCGAACGAAGGGCAGCGAAAGGAGAAGGTGAGGCCCTTGGACGGAAACGCCTGCTAGCGACAGGAGGCCGTCGGTCGGTGGGAGGAATACGAAAAGGGGCGCTATATATTGAGCAGAACATGTACCATTCAACGAGTTGTGCGGCGAACGTGGAGAAGCCCGTTGTTGACTTTTTCAATGATGAAATCGGGGTTATGCATGAGCCGCACTTGTGCCCAGAGTGATCCTTGCGGGCGGATCCAGAATGTGGTGGCAGCGGAGAGAATCTCGTCAGTGGATTTGATTTCCGGGAACTCCTCCGGAAACCGCCTCTTGAGAGCTTGCAGTATCCGCTGACGACCTGGGCCTCCGGCCTTTTCGGCGAGACCGACATCCCAGTCGAGCGGGGCGACAAAGCGGGATGGATGCGCCGAGAAGAAGTGGGCTGACAAGAACAAGTGGATGTTCGGCAGGACGACGGTTTCCCCGTCTGGAACCCCCTGCGCAAAGTCGGTCGGACTTCGCTTCTTCTCACGCAATGCTTCTTGCGCTCCCTGCCAAATAACATAAGTGGCCAAGACGACGGTCGCCAAAACCTTTAGCACCACAAGGGCGTGGGAAAATCGATGATTAACGGCCACGTGGCTCCGGCGAAAGGCCCGATGGGCGAGGTGTGCGCAAATGATTGCCGCTCCTAATATGCTTGGCGTCAAGTACCGGGCGGTGAAAAGCGGCGTGCTTGCCGGCTGGACGGAATACAAGTAGACGATGAGTGGTACACCCAACAACGTGATCGAGACAAGAAGCAAAGGCAGCTCACGCACGGAGGGCCCCAGGGTACGCCGAAGTCCGCCATATCGAGCGGCAGCAAGGGACCCGATCATGGCAACGACGGCCAGAGTTAGCGCCCACTCGAGGAAGTGGGAGCCAAGGTAAGTCTGATAATACCCCGGAAGTGCCGAGGAACCCGGCCGAGGAATCCAGGTGCTGGGTTTGGCCATCTGCGCATGGTTTAGGAATGCAGGGATCCAAGGTAGAAAGGCTAGCCATCCGATAACGATGGAAAGGCAGGCGGGGATGGGGTTCCATCTTCGCACGATACATACCAAGAGCGTGGCGATCAGGATGGCGCCACTATAAAATGGTGCGAAGTAATGCGTTAACACCAAACATGAGTGCGCGAATGCGTTCAACGCGAGCAGCCTTACGGATGGCTTGGCTTGCATGAGGAGGCGCTGATAGAGAGCAAGGCACGCGACGATTTCCGTGAAAAAAAGTGCGTGAAATCGCATTTCCACGCTGTAAAGAAGCAGTTCTTTGTTGGATAACGCAACCAGGAGTGCAAGCGTGGCGGCGAGCGAGCCATAGGCGCGGCGGAGCACATAAAATAACAAGAGCGACGCCGTTGCGATAGAGATTGCCGAGAAGAGTCGTAGTGCAAGGGCGGAATGGCCGAAAACGGCCGCCCAAACCCATGTTACCACGAAATATAACGGAGGCGCGGAATTGATGGCATCGGTGGTAGCATGCAGCATCGCAGAAAATGAAACAGACAATGGGTACCAGCTGAGCAATTCGTCCAGCCAGAGCGGATGTTTATCGGAGAGGAGGATACATCGGAGCGTGATCCCTACAGCGAGGAGAGAGGGAATGATCCATGGCGCGACCCGCTTGCCGAGGATGGGTGGAGTCGTTCATTCGAGAGAAGTGGTTTTGCGGAATGCGACATTGATCAGGGGGTGGTGGGCGGGGTGGTCGCCAGCGGACGACCGGCCAGCTAGGTCCCGGCGTTGAGGCGCGGCGCAGCCACGGAAGAATGTCGATGGCCTCAGAAAGGGAGAATTTAGTTCGAGGGAGGGGCCGGCGTGTTTGTCGCGGGCATAGTACATCCCTGGTTTGACGTCGGACGACGTTTGTCGCCGCCATGTCGGCTCCCCGCCACCAGCAGCGACCATGAGACAATGGCGGAGAGGACAAGAAAACCCACGACAAGAACGTGCATCGCCAGACCAGTGGCGAGCGCAGTGGTCGCATCAACCCCGAAGAGGGAAAAGCCAAAGGCCCATGCAGCCTCAAGCGATCCAAAGCTGCCCACGGTGTTTATCGGCAGCATCTGGGTAAAATTGGCAAAGGCAGATCCAACAACAGTCTGGCTAAAGGAAAGGTGGATCTCACTCATACGAAGAACCTGATGGAAGAAGAAGAACATGTTCAGCCAGATTGCCACCGAGAGGGAGAATAAGAGCAGTCGCTTGGGCCATGGAGTAGGAGTAGCGAGGCTGGCCTGCAGGCCATCCAGAAACGGGCGGATGCGATCGCGCCATGGAGCACGATGCTTTGACGAACGCGCCCAATGGTCTGAAATCGCGCGACCGAAGGCAATCAAGCGAGGCATCAGGGAGCGAATTGCGACAAGTGCCGCAGCAGATGCGACGCCGAGGAGAACTAATCGGCGGAGGTGCCAGGGGGCCCCGGAATCGCCAAGTCCGCCCACTGCGACAAGAAAGATGAGCACAAGGGCGAATAGCTCCTGCAGCCGGACAATAACCAGCGTCGCAACTGCAGCCGGCGACTCCACCTGCGAGAAACGTCGCAACAGCAGAGGCAGGCTAAGTTCCCCCAACCGGGCAGGCATTAAATGGTTGAAGAGTTGGTGGAGCGAAACGATCCCGAGGATGGTAAGGAAGCTGGGACGCGAGTGGCGCGGCAATACGCCCCAGATGCGGAGGGCGCGGAAGACTCATCGCGTAAATTGATAGATGGTGAAGAGCAAGAGCGCTCCGTGCCATCCATAGTTGCCGAAGACCCGCGCTACCTGGCTCGGTCCTGCCCACCATACCATCAGCGCGACAACGGCAACGGTGAGGATACCCAACGCGACGTGTCGCCTGCGATGAAGACGCGGCCCGGCACCAGGCGGATTATCGATAAGAGTAGGCATGGATTGCATCTACAGGATCAGAGAGGGCAGAATCGTGGGCCGCAGAAGAACGGCAGCTCCCTTCAGCGGCGAAAGGTCCCGCTGACCAGAAGCCAGGGAAACGGATTGAGCCAGCGGTCTACGACAAAATCATTACGAGCGAGAAAGGTTCGAAACGTCGCTCGCGACCAATGATTGAGGTGTCCCGGTGTGTTGCCCCAAGCGGACCAATATTTGCCGCGCATCATATTCAATAAACGCCAGATCGGTTCCCTCAGGTACCGACAGAATGTAGTGCGCGGCGCCGAGCGATGCCAATGTTCGGGCGGCGCGCTCCGGGTCATCCAGATGTTCAAGCACTTCGCAGCAAACAACAAGATCCGCTTTATGGCGCGATGGTTCAAGGTCATAAATACTGCACGTGAGGTACCGTATGTTTTCGTCGCATCGTGCGATGTTCTCTTGGATCAGCGTCTCGGAAAAGTCGCTGGCGGTGATTGGAAGCGACAAACTTGCCGCCAATAATCGCGCCAGGCGGCCCTCGCCACACCCGACCTCATGCACGGATTGCACGCGCGGTGAGATTGCTGCCCGCACGAGCGCGCGTCGAACTGCGCGACCACGTAGCGGCCGGCGAAGCCACCCATCTCCGCCTTGTCGGTGACGTTACCGATTACGATGCCTCTTTCGATTCTCACAGTGGGGGAGCGGTAGGGCCAGGGTGGCGAGACGTTGGGGTCGAGGTTTGAACTTGCTCTGCCAGTTGCCGAAGCTCGAACTCCGACCGTTCGAGCAGGTTGCGATTTACCGCGATAAGGTCTGCGAGCAGGCCCACGACCAGGAGCAGAAAACCGACGGTGATCAGCAGCGCGGCGAGGATCAGGGACTGAATCCTTCCCTTCCCCGTCCGGTTAAGAAGAAGTAGAGAAAACGTAAACTCAAGAATACCGGGGGTTGCGAATACGGTAGCGAGGAGTGCGAAAAAACGCAGGGGACGATAGATAACAAAGATGCGGATGATAGTTTCGGACGACCTCAGAATATAAGCGGGAAGGCTTCGTATCAAACGGGACTCGCGAGTGGGTGAATTGACGCGAATGGGAACTGAGGCGATCGCCAGGCCCTTTTGACCGGCCTGAATGATCGTCTCGAGCGTATAAGTATACTTGCTGAAGACACGGATGTTCTGTGCAGCGGAGCGTGAAAAGGCGCGAAAGCCGCTGGGCGCGTCCCGGACGGAAGTACCGCTGGCCAGACGAACAACGGCACTTCCGGCCTTCTGCAGGAACTTCTTGATCGGGGAAAAATGTGAAATGGATGAAATGGGGCGCTCGCCGATCACGATGTCGGCATCGCCTGTCAGAATCGGCCGAACCAGTTTGCCGATGTCATCGGCGCAATATTGGTTGTCGGCATCGGTGTTTACAATTACATCGGCGCCAAGCGCCAACGCCGCCCGCAGGCCCGTTTCGAACGCGCGGGCCAGGCCCATATTCTTGGTGTGGCGAACTACATGTTGCGCACCGGCTGCTTGCGCCGCCCTCAGGGTGCCATCAGTGCTGCCGTCATCAATGACCAGTCATTCGACCACCTCAAAACCGTCAACCGACCTGGGGAGGTGGCGATTGTGCTTGGCAGCGTGACAGCTTCATTGAAGGCGGGAATTTGAATGATCAATTTCATCGTTGATGGGTGCCACCTCCGCTAGCACCATCCTCGAAGCGGGCAATGGGGTCCGAGTGCGGATCTGTGGTCTTCACGGGCATGCGGCGTCTTGGCTTCCGATATGGGGGTCCACATGCGGCTTTCGCAGGGATACGACCGAGAGATTCCGCATGGCGATTGCGAGGTATCTGCCATCGCGTGTTCCATGAGGCAGGTCGATCGGACGTACGCTGCCTTCCGGCACGACCAGGTGAAGTGTCGTGATTCCGGGATGCACCGCCAGGCGCATGCTACATGCGATCCAATCGCGAGGTACCGAGAAACTGGTCGCGGAGTCCGACCAGGCGATCCTTAGGGTTCGGACTCCGGACACGGAACGGGCTTCAAACCGGAGTTCCAATTCGTCTTCCACATTCGAGGTGATTTCTATCACGCCATGATCGTTCATCCAGCGTGCGGCACCTTCCGGCAATGCTTCGGAGCCATACCAGCCCGCTCCCCGCCATGCCGCGAGTTGTGGAAACGCCCAATCGTCCCGCCTGGAGCCCGACAAATCGTATATAATGAGAGGATCGGTGGTCACGGATCCGTCTTCGTAGACGCGGGACCGAGAAGAGAGGTGATCGTGTTTATCTCCGTGTCGGTCAGCCATTGCTTGTGCAGGACTACATATTCGATATTATATCTGTTTCGCAAGTAGTCCCGGCGGTCGTCACTCGACCCAAGCTGTGCATCGGGCGGATGTCCTGAGTAGAGCGGACCAAGCACCGGATCGGCATTCATGTATGCGCCGTGGGAGGGGTTGAGCCGGTTAAAATATCCGCCGAACAAAGGGCGATGGTGAACAAACTGATATGCGTAATAATATTCGCATGTCACCGCATTCGTGAGATGCTTGTTTGCCTCCAACGGCGACCGGATCGCTGGCACCTCGAGCAGCGCGGCCCGGGACCGTTCCCGAGCGATGCGATGGTAAAACTCCGGAACAGGCGGCGGCCGGGAAAGGCCGATCGGATTCCAACTGTCGATGATGACCAGGAGGGTGGCTGCACCACGACCAGCAATAGGATAGGCGGGAAAGATGGAATCTTTCTCGCAGGCGCAGTAGACATACAGGAGCAATCATGGCCAGCGAAAGCACCACAAGAATGCTCATGCGGTTGGGCGCCCGCATCATGTCCAAGATGGGAAGATGCGGAAACAGCATAGCCGGCAGGGGAATGGTGAAAGCGGTGCTCGTGAAAGTGCGATGCCCGGCCACCTGCAGGATCGGTCCAAGCGAGAAGACAAGAAAGGTGGCGGCGAGAGTCGCGAAGCGTCGGACAAATGGTGCGCGTCGATTCCCAAAGATCGAGCACAACGCCAGCGTCAGTGTGACGTAGCCAAGATAGACGGCGGCCTCGCAGCCATTGCCGGTAAACTTGCGATAAAGCGGGGCCAGTTTGGTACCGAGGATGGGGTGCGGACGGGTCGGGGTGACGAAACCGAATAAGTCGGCCGAATAGGTAATCGATTCCTGGGGACCGGGAATTCCGCCATGGATACTGTCTCAGGACAATCATCCAATAGACCCCGGGCGCGGTGATGGTGGCGACGCAGGCAAGCCCGCCGCAGCGGGGAGTAGTAATCGTTTCCAGCGGACCGTTCGCGCGCTAAACAGGAGATAAAACGCGCAGAAAAGGCACTCATCACGGCCAGGGTCCATGAAGTCAGGGCGGACAGTCCATAAACAATGCCGAGCAGGCTCCCACGCCGAAGGGTGGGACGCTCCAGCAGGCGAACAAAGAGGAGAATGACTAGCGGAAGCCAATAGTTGGCATAGATGTGCAAGTGGCTCCAGCCGTGGGCGAAGTGATGCGCGCAAAACGTATAAATGGTCCCGGCGAGAAAAGCTGCCAGGCGATCGCGAAGAAAGTGCCGGGCAAGGAGGAACATGGAGAACCCGGCTGCGGCAAACGAGAAGAGCAGATGAACGTTATAGGCCGCTATCGGGCCAAGCGTGGCCGTGATGGGAATGAGCCCGAAGAGAACGAGACTGGAATCGACCGAACCCCAATAAAAAGGATAAAAAAGATGGGAGAATGCATGGGATTCGTTCCGAGATCGAGAAGGCTGAACGAATACCACCACATTTGATTGGCCCATCCAGGCGGCTCGCCGCTGCCGATGTAGTTATCCAGGAGAATCCGAGGATCCTGCCATCGCACGATCATATAATAAGAAAGGATCGGGTACGCGAGGGCGATCGCGACGAACGTGAGGGCGGCGCCTACCGCAGGACTCTTCTACGCTCCGTCGGTTCAGGACTTCTTTCCTCTGCTACATTGGGAAATATCATCGGCGTTGACATCCGAGGTGTCGTTCAGCTAAAGGTTCCCATCGATGCAGGCTTGAGGGAGATGCCGTGGCTAGTTGCAGCGCTTCAGCCAAATGCATCCGCCACCGTTGCGAAAAAAGTTCGGGGCATGTTGCGCAACCCACTCCCGGTGTCGTTGCGAAGACGAGATCCGAGAATAGAACGATCCGGAAAGCGGAGTTGAACTGGAGAAACGCGCGGAGAAGATAGGTTTCGGTCCAGGCTCGTCCTTCCGCAATCCACGGCTCGGGGTACTCGAAGGGCCAGAAAATGTCGTGCACGTGCACGTAGACACCGGGAGCCAACCCGGGGAGAATCTCGAAGAAGATCCGCAGCACGTCGCTCCCGAGTTTTGCCACGTGGGTCGAATCGACAAAGAGAACATCGTTCTCGCGCAGGTCCTGGAATTCGCTGAGCGGAACGTCCTGCAGGCGCTGTTCAATAAGGCGATGCCGAAGATCGGCGGGCCTCATCAACGATTCGCAGGAGGTCGGCATAGGGATCAATGAAGGTAAGGTTGATCCGACCTTCGCGATAACGCTCGTTCACATCGAGCATGAGCGCCGAAGTATATCCGGATCCGATTTCTACGATGCGATTCGGGCGGAGCTTCCGCAGCACTGCATAGAGGATCATGCCATCGCCGAAGGAATAGGAGCCATTATTGAAATGGTAGCGAAACCCGGGTGACGGTTCGACCGGAAACGGACAATCGGCGAGGTAGGACGCCAATGTTTCCAGGAATTCGATTTGCTCTGGAAGAGCGAGATCGATTCCTCCCATCGCCGTTGTCCGGCGTCGGTCAGGGAGCGCTCGCATGACTTCATCACGCTCCTGCTGGGATGGGATTGGAGAATAGAAGTGGCCGGGGGGGCAAAACTCAGAGGCAACCGAAACGTCGGGTTCTCGATTTCGTAACGAAAGGTATTCTGCGCTATGCAGGAAACGAACCATGATCTCTTCGCGAGTCGCCTCTCCGCCAGCGAGCGCGTTCCGATAGGTTGCGAAGCCCTCTCTATCCGGGGTTCGTCGCAGGATCTGGCGGTAGCAGAACGTGAGGAATTCTTCGTTTGTCATCAGGGAGAACCTGGCTGGCGCGCCGGTGTGCGTGACCGCCCGCGGCAGAGCCGGGCGAGCCTCCCCACCCAGGCGGGGTTGGCCCGGGAATGTGCGGGTCCCGTCGGCCCGCCAAAAAAGACTCGGAGTGCAGCCGAGCGGGCAACGAGCGGCGAATAGCGCTGGACGGTGGTTCGGGCGGCTTCGAGCATCCGGCCTGCAGCGGGAGTGTTCACCAAGGACAGGCACTCGATGGTCTTTTGAATGAGCTCGATGGCGTTCGAAAAAGTGAATCCATTAACGCCGTCGCGGATGATTTCCTTCTGCCCGGCCCGGTCGATCACGATCGGAATGAGGCCGCAGGCCATCGCCTCACAGGTGGTGATGCCGAAGTGTTCGAAACGTTCCGGGAACTCGTCCTCCGATTCTCCAATGCCCGCCGCGTGCCAGAAGAGCGATGCGGTCTGGTATTTTCGCAGGAGGTCCGGGAGCGGGAGGTCGGGGAAAAAGCGAATGGGATAGCCCTTCGCGAGGTCCTGCAGCTGATCGTAGTAGCGGATGTGGTCGGGGTGATCCCAGTGCCGGCCTCCGACAAGATGAAGTTCCCACTCCGATGAGAGGAGGCGTTGGTCGATCATCGTCTTGAACACTTCGATCAACGCATCGTGTTTCTTGTTGTGCCCGTGTCCGCTGGCGAAAAAGCGGCCGACGGAAAGAATCACCGGTTCCCGCTTGGTGTCGGAAACCGGGGGCCGAAACAGGTCGGTCTCGATCGTGGGCGTGATGACGGCTGCTTCGCGATGCCAGCGTCTCCCGACCCACCGTGCGGTGTATTCGGAGTTCGCGATGATCGTGTCGTAGGTGGAGAGCCAGTGCGCGCTGGGAATAGTGGGGGACGGGGCCGGAACTCCGAGCTCAAGGCAGAATCCAAGCTGGCGACGATCAGGCGACTCACCACGCTCCGCGGGGCAAACGGTCGCCGCGGCGATGGAGAGTTCGACCTGGGGATCGGTCGGTCGCAACACGGGAGCGAGATCCACGGCAAGGTACCGGTGATGCGAAGACCACTGAAGCTCCTGTTGCCGGGCGCGAATCGAGGTGATGCGTGAGGTTCGGGCGGCGCGCGCGGGAATGCGCACCACGGTCTCGGGTGGTAGGGGGGCCGGAACCGTGACGGCGCCTTGGCCACGGAACCAGCAAGCTCCATCCGATCCGACGGCATAGTGTCCGGCAACCGGCTGGATCGCCGCCTGGGGACGGCCCGTCGGATTCAACGGCTGAAGATCCGGATCCACATGCGGGAAAAAGCAGAAATAGACGGAACGCGGCGCGGCGGAAGGCAGTGAGGACCCGTAGGTGCTGTTGATGAAAACATCATAGTCGGCGCTGCGCGGGGCGAGCACCTGGCAGGAATCGGGGGGCCAGACGACGGACCGGAAGCCCGTGACGTCGAGTTGGAACCGGCGGGCGAGTTCCTCGATCGAGAAGGGTTCGGTTCCAATCAGAACCACCTCACAGTCCTTCGCCGAGGCGAGAGCCCGGGCGACGGTGGCGATGTGCCTTTCTCCGCCTCCCAGGGTGTTCCAATAGCGATTATAGATCCCGATGCGCATGGATCACAATGCTCCCAGCAAGCGCCGCAGGAGGATGCCATGATAGGTGCGCCGCGACGACTTGAGCGATAGATATTCGATCTCCTCCGGTCCGAGGTGATCGTGCCCCGCCCGATCGAGATCCGGGCGGTTGGCGAATTTCCGTCTTAACGCCCGCCATCGCCGGCGACGGTCGCGGATTTCGGCAAGCAATGGCGCGAAGGGGAGATTCTTGGCCTTCATCAGCCGGTGGTTGCGGAGCACGTGGTAACGAAAGAATGGTGACCATTCCACGCTGGTCCCGGCATGAACGTGGCGAACCAGCGATTGCGGCTGGTAGACCAGGCGATGGCCGGCCCGCCGCATCCGCCAGCAAAGATCGGTGTCCTCGAAATACATGTAGAAATGTTCATCAAACCCGCCCAGGTTCGAGAAAACCGACTTCCGCACCAGCATCGAGCACCCACAGAGACTCGTCACGTCCTCCATGTTGTCGTACCTGTCCACGATCAACTTCGAAGATACCCCGATCCCGCGCATTCCCTTTCGCATCGAGCGCGGAGGCGGCGTTGTTGATGACGGATCGGGCGTGGTCCCACGCGGCGGAATCGAGCGTGAGGCGAATGGTGGAGAATTCGCCGCCAAGCTGGAATTTTTCCGTACGGCCAGCGAAGGACACGATGCATTCGCGATCATCCTGCAGGTCCACTCCCCGCACCGTGAGTTCGATGGTGCATGCCTGAGGTTCCGGCAGTGGCATCAGAAGGGTGGCCTCTGGCTCCGACCATCGGATTCTTCGATTGCCCCAGGTTTCTTCGCCGTGAAAACCACGGGCAAAGATCAGTTTGTCGTACGTGCAGCCGGAAATCCCGGAAGCAAGGTCGAGGGCAAAGCCAAGATTGCGCGGATCCTGATGCGATGCCGCCGGAGGGCGTGGCGGGAGCGAAAAGCGCACCTCCAGGAAAGGCCGGAGAAAGGTGATCTTCGATCCCGCCGCCGCAATCGTGGGCGACGTGGCCACGGTCTCGACCAGCCGAGCCAGCCAATCGGAATCAGGCACCGTGTCGTTGTTCAGGAAGGCCAGGAACTCTCCCGATGCCTTGTGCGCGCCGAGATTGTTTGCGGCAGCAAATCCGAGGTTGCGATCCGATTTGATGACATGGACCTCCGGAAACCGACGACAGGCAAATTCAACCGAGTCGTCCGAGGACGCGTTGTCGACAAACACGATTTCGTTGTTGGTGTAGGTTTGCGCTTGTAGAGCGCGAAAAAGCTCGTCCAGAAAGCGGCGCCCATTGTGGTTGACGATGATAATACTGACGAGCGGCGTGAGGTTTCGTAGAACCCGTCGCAAGCGGTGGTTCTTGCCTTCAAGCACCTCCAGCGCAGATGACAGCTCGGTGATCCGATGGTCGGCTGCCACCTTCCAGTCGAGCCATTCAGCGTGACGGCGTTCGGACGTCGATCTTAACTCATCCGTTTCTCGGCGTAATCGAGCTACCGTGGCTTCCTTTTCTTCGAGCTGACGGTCGTAAGAGCGAACGAGTTCCTCACGGACGTCGGTGACCGCGCGCTGGACCTCGTTCTCGATTCGGGCGACTGTCTGCGCCTGGGCGGCAACCACCTGGGCGGCGAGTTCATGTTTGAATGTATCGGTAAGCGCAACCTGGTACTTTTTGGCCTCCTCCAGACGGCACTGAAGCTCCTGCTGGCGGCGCATCCAGCCTTTGTCGCGATCGACGACAAACTGAATATCATGCAATACCTCGCTTTGGAGTTTTGTTTCGAGCAGTTCGCAGAGGCGAAAGAGGCGGGGCTGGTCGACCGCCATCCACTCCGGCAGCCACGGGTTGCGCGGTGTGGCCGTCAGATGGGCCGTGCGCCATACCGCATACCAGGGAATCGATGAATAATCACAGGAATCGAAATCCGCCAGGACCGGCGCGGAATGCTCGTCCAGGAAGATATTTCGGGGGATCAGGTCCTCGTGAATGATCACGGTCTTCGTCAAGCGCGGGCGAAGCTCGGTCGTGATCCATCCCAGCATGGACCGATAGTCGTCGCTGTCCTGACCGAGCCATTGAAGAGCACCGACGCATCGGGAGAAGTCCTGTTCCCGACGATCGAGTTCCGGAAATTCGTGAGCGAGCAGCGTTTCAAAAAGCTGCCGAAGTATCCCGGAGCTTGCCTTGGCTGACACCGCCCCGGAGTCGACGGCGGCCTGCAGGTTCGGCAGGTGCCCGAGCCATTCTTCGACGATTCCACGATGGGTCTTGGTCGAAACAATCGCGGCGATGAGCGGCGTTCGGATGCCAATGCGCTCGCGCACGAGTCCCTGGATGTCCGCGATCGCCTCGGTTGAGCGCTGATGGGAGGCCGGGTACCACTTGATCGAAAAGGCGGGATGGCCGTCGATCCGCACGGTGTCGCGTCTCGTGGAATGGTTCTTCCGACGATTTGGCGTTACCGGTCCTGCTTCGATGGCGAGCGACTTCTCCGTGGCGCCGACGGCCTCGGCCAGTACCGGCAGCAATCTCAGCGGAGTCCTCGAGTCGGCGGAAATCCTGGCAAAAGCCGGCGTGTCCTCGGGGCGCTTTCCATCAGGCTTCGGCACACGCGCAGGTTGCCCTGCGTCGGTCGGATGATGCTCAGTGGTTTCCATCGGCTCCGTTAGTGAAATGACTCCGTGGAAGATGGCGATTGGGATACCTGTGATTGTTCCCGTTCGCCTGCCACTTCGGCGACCACAAAAAAGCTGGGAGCAAAATCCGCTGCTATGCCAAGCCGGGCCAGGCTCCGGTAGTGGGACCTGAGTTCCGACTGAAAGGGCAGGACGGAGCCCGTGATGCCTTCGTGTTCCGTCACGAAGGAGGAGGCCAGGAATGCGTTGGTGGGCTCACCCCACGGAAGAATGGTTTCCGGGATCTTGTAATCGGGAAACGCGCAATAAAACGCCCGCCGGGAAAAGCCGGTCTCGGCAAGCAGCGAGTCAAGCTCGGCTCGTGTGTGCGTCAGGGAGCGGAGCGGTTCGCCGGTGGCGGCGCGCCACTTTTGAGTCGCCAACCCGTGGTCGTAGACGGCGATGCCCGCGTGGCCAAGATGATCATCTGGCGCACCGAGAAGGTATTTCAGGCCCAGGCGGTTCTCGATGCCAATGACGAGCTTCCCTTCCGGTGCCAGCGCGTCGCGAATCGTGGTCAGAAACTCTCGTTGGGCCTCGAATGGATCGCGGTGCGGGGAGAATTTCGGTACCCATTCCAGCACACCGATGCAGGTGACCAAATCAAACGTGCCGGTGAATTCGACGTCCGATGCGTTGGCTTGCACGAACCACATGCGGTGATCCAGACCCTCCTGGCGGGCAACCACTCGAATAAACGCCAGCCGTTCCGGTGTGGGCTCAAGCGCGCACACATAGCCGTCACGGGCAAGAGGCAGGGCGATCTGGCCCCAGCCGGCGCCAATGTCGAGGATGCGCGACTGGGGAGGTGGGGGCTGTTGTCTAAGGAAGAGGTCCCGATTCGGTGCCGTCACGATCTGGTGCAACCACGGATGCTTTTCGGCAAAGCAGTCCGCCACGACCTCCCGCCACGGGGCACCGGCTTCAATCCGCTTGATGATTCCGCATAGGACATCCTCCGCGATGTCCCGATAGACACCCGCCACGTCGGCGCTCAGCGTCGCCCCGCGCAACAAGGTGCAATCGCGGCCGCGGCAGCGAAACCGAAGTTGGTCCGTCGATTCGGGGGCAGCACTCATGAAAAGTCCGAAGACTGCAAACGGAAGACACCATCCCGCCGATGATCGGCATGGCAAAAGGCTGCGATGTGCAGCCAATGCTCGAACGCCGTGAGAAAGTAGGGAACGAGACCAGGTGGAAGGCAGGCACTCAAATCCTGCCATTGGCCGGCCTCAAAGTCCCGCCAGGTGCGCCAGCGGATGAGCCGGTTCCGATTGGGGTCGGTGCCGCGGGCATATTCCGGCGCGAAATAGTTCGTCCCGTAGTACCAACCGTCAAGGGAGGCGACATGATTCAGGACCAGCCCGACTCGACTCCAGGAACCGGCGGGCGCATCGCGGCGTTTTTGCGGACTCCGGAAAACCGTCAGCTTGCGCCCGGAAAAACTATCGATGCGGAGAACCGAGCCGAGACTTGAGGCCACCACGTGCACGCGGCCGTCAAGAATCGCGAGGGATCGGGCATATCCCAGCCGGCGCGGGTGAATCGCCCAAACCTGCCCACGTGAACGCGGTGTCTCCATCCGATAGATCGCGCGCAAGTCCACCACATAGAGAAACGAGTCATGCGGGTTCCAAATCACATGGTGCGGAGCATCCAGGCGTCGACCACCGATGGATCTACGAAAACGGACGCTGCCTCGGTCGACCTTCTCGAGAATCACCAGGCGATGGTTGCCGGTGTCGGCGACAATGGCGGCACGGGCAGGCGTGAACGCCACCGCGTGTGGTCGGCTCAGGGAAATGCGGCGCCGTCGCCAGCGACCCACTGCGCTCCGCGCATGGCGGCGGCGGAAGCGCAGGGTGCCGGGAGATATGTCGAGGAGGGTTTCCCAATCCTCCGAACGGGCGTGCTGCACCACCCACGAAAGCGGGGGGCGAAAACCCGCGGGTCGAATGAATCGACGCAAAAGGCCGCCGTCCAGTTTCCGGCGGATGTTCCTCCGCAGCGCGGCTTTTCCCATGGGATCCGTCAAGCGGGCTCGACGCTGATCTTCGCGAAGCAGTTCGCGATGCCGAAGCATCGGTCGGCGCCATGAATGGAAAACTTTACGGCGTCGTATCGCCGATGGACCACCAGGAGTTCCGCGCCGATGAACTGGGTGAACCCGAGCGAAATGAAGTATTCGCCGGGCATCAGGTTGGTTTGAAGTTGGAAACGGACGATTCTCCGATCGCTGTTGCGCAGCGGTGGAGCAGGTTGACGGCTGAAGAGGGTATTGGTGCCATAAACATCCTGTCCTTTGGAGTCCTTGATCGTCATCGCAAAGATCGGATCCGTGATCTCGCTCAGTGCCTCGATGTGCAAACGGACCTCCATGTCATCGCCGGAAGTGAACCAGTCCCGCGGCTTCCCATCTGCGTCAAGGATGTCGAAGGCAAGGATGCGACCGAGGTCGCCTCCGTAATTGTATTCGGTGACGGCGTGTCGTTCAGACAGCTGGTCGTTACGCAGCAGGGTACGGACGCGGCCATCCCACTCCCGGTCGACTTCCGTTCCCCCGGGAACGGGGGCCTGATCGTCGATGGTGACTCCCGTCGGCGTCGACTCCACGGCCTTGGGCGGGGCCGGCAGGTCGGCGACGTGGCCCTGCGCCACTGCGCAAAGGGCGCTGGCGGGTTCGTGAGACGCCGACGGGCCGCTTTCGGCTGCCTCTTCCCCAGCCCGTCGTCTCATCGCTTCGATGTCTTCGGCGACCGACGCGGCGGTGCCACCTTCGGCGATTAGTTTGGAATAGAGATTCGCGACATCGTTGGGCTTTCCCGTGTAAAGCATGCGCCCCTGTTCCAGGAGGATCGCGCGCGAACACAACCGTTTGACCATCGAAAGATCGTGGGAGACAAAGAGGAGACTCACGCCTCTCTCCAGGATAAGGTCGATCGCGCGGGAGCACTTGAGCTGAAAACGGGCATCCCCCACCGACAAGGCCTCGTCGACAATCAGCACTTCAGGATCCACGTGCATGGCCACGGCAAACGCGAGCCGCATGACCATGCCGCTTGAATACACTTTCACCGGCTGATCGATAAAGTCGCCGATGTCGGCAAACGCGGCGATTCTGTCGAAACGTTCGTCCGTCTGCGCCCGCGAGAACCCGAGCACAGCGGCATTGAGGTAGACATTCTCCCGCCCCGTGAAATCGGAATTGAATCCACTGCCGAGTTCCAGCAAGGCGGCCACGCGACCGTGCGCCGAGACCTCGCCCGCCGTGGGTTCGAGCGTGCCGGCGACGATCTGCAGCAGGGTCGACTTCCCGGAGCCGTTGCGCCCGATGATGCCGATGGCTTCGCCGCGGTGCAGTTCAAACGAAACCTCCGTCAGGGCGTGAAAATCGCGGTAGTAGCGTTTCGCGCGCCCGGCGATCTTGCGAGCCACCGTGGAACGAGCGGGCAGTCGACGAGCCACGGCTTCCAGCGCGGGCGCAACGATGCGGGAAGACGGTCCTTCCCAGATCCGATAGGCCTTGGTGAGCCCACGCGCGGCAATGGCCAGATGGTTGGAGGAATTCATCGCGGTTTCTGCCCTGGGGCGTCTTGGGCGGATCAATTCAGACGAGCCGGCCCACCAAACACACGAACCACACGAAAGAGGAGGTTCCCGAAGGTTCCCTCGAAAATGGCTCGGCAGCCCAATCATCGTGAACCACGGATTGCACGGATGGGCACGGATAAAGCACGATCGAATCTCTCAGCATCTGTGCCAATCGGTGTAATCTGTGGTTAATCTGATTTGGTTGCGGCGGTGCCGCGCTGGGTTCACCGGTGTCCATCCGCTGTTCAATTTCTTCCGTTCTCATTCGTGTCAATTCGTGTGAATTCGTGGACAACCCTCGGTTGCGGCTTCGCCGCCCTGGGTCGTTCGTGGGTTCAACAACTGCCTGGCTACCGCCGAGCTACAGCACGTCGGCAAACGCGCGTTTCAGGCGCAAGAAACTAACGAGGCCGATCCAGGCAAACAAGCCGCAGGCGACGTTGAGCCAGACCAGGTTGGAATATGAGATGGGTCGACCCCACAAGACGACGCCACGGGCCATTTCGATCGCGTGAATCAGCGGGTTGAACTTCAAGATCGCCCATGCCGCCGGCGCCTCGGTCTGGATTTTCTCGGCCGGGTAGAACACGGCGCTGGCGAACAACAAGGCGGACGTCAGCACGCCAACCAGTTGTCCAATGTCGCGAAAGAAGACTCCCAAGGCGGCAAAGATCCAGTTGAGGCCAAGGGCCAGGGCGATCATTGGAAGCACGATGAGGGGCAGCAACAAGACCGAGAGATGGAGTTGACCTCCTCCGAGCAACACGCCCGCCAGGATAAGTCCAAACGTAATCACCATGTTGAAGGCGCTCGCCCCCACGGCCGCGGCCGGAAGCACCTCCAGGGGAAAAACGACCTTCTTTACGAAATTCGGGTTGGCCACGATGACGCTCGGAGCCACCGCAATCGCCTCGGAGATCAGGTTGAAGATCGCCAGTCCGACAAACACGCCCAGGCCGAATTCCCAACGCGTCTCATGCGCGCTCACGCCAAAGCTGCCGCCAAAGACGTAACCGAAGACGAAGACATACAATGCCAGCCCGACGAGCGGATTCAGAACCGCCCAAGCCATGCCGAGAACGCTGCCGCGGTTCCGGACCTCGACATTCCGCGCGGTAAACTGCCAGAGCAGGTTGCGATGCTGGAACACCGTTCGAAACGATGCGAACGGGTTGAACCAACGGCGAGCGGCGGTGAGACTTTGAGGCGTCACGGTCACATTTCAGAGGTCAGAGGGCGGAGATCGGAAGTCGCGAATCAGAGGTCAGTGGGCCGGCGGCCTGTAGCGCAGGCTTCCCGCCTGCTTGGAGGAAGCGGATGCAGGCAAGGATGCCTGCGCTACTTACAGCATCGCCCACAAGCGGGCTCCTGAGTCGGTTGACCAAACTGTGCACGATGGATCAAGGGCGCCAGTCGCTTGCCCGAATTGTCAACTGAAGTTCACGCCTCCTCGTGGCGTTGGGCCAGTCGTTTCCTCAGGTCGTTGATCATATTCACGGCGGCTGGGGAAAAAACGAGGATCGGGTCCTGGGCGTCTGGCAGGGTGGTGATTACTAGTTTCCCGTTCGCGGTTTTCAGAGACTCAATCGCGTGTTGTGCCTGCAGTGAATCGAGGGAAAGCTCGGCGATTACATTGTGATCGAAGTCGAGAACCTGAATGGCAGAAATGTGCACGATGCAGTCGAGGTCGTGCGGGTCGAAGCGCAGGGCTCGAAGCGGGTGGTCCGGCAGCGGGAAGATCAAGGTGTGATTGTCGTTCTCGGGCGAGAAGTTCTTTCGGACGCTGTCTTGTTCACGGAAACCACGGCCGGTGTCCCAGAAGAGTTGGCTCGCCAGATCCCGTTCCGATTGCAGTCGAAACGCCAGGTCCAGGACGATCGGAGGCGTGTATCGCGCATAGTGGATGGAGTTGCGGATGAGCCCGCGATTGCCGACGAAAGCAAACGGTGTCGCCACGAGGGCCATCATCCCGGTCATACGGATGAAGTCGCGCCAGCCCGACGGCTTCCAAAATGCGGTGACGACGGCCATGATCACGAGCCAGAGCATGAACGCGAGATAGCTCGTGGACAGCAGGCACCGCAGGAAATTCCGGTGATTCATTCCGACCGGGATGATTGGGGCGCGCGTCGTGAGCGCGGCCGCCGGATCCTTGGCATGCGGCGTCGAGCTGATCGTCCAACCGTCGGGACCCTTGGCGTTGACCGAGGCGATTTCGCGCAACGGCACCAGGGCTTCGGGCCCGTAGCGTCGGATTTCCTCCTCCCGGCGGTTGATGATCCGGAGGTGGTCGACGGTCAGCATGCCTCCACCATTCACCGGCAAAAGGCGGAGAGCTGTGAGCGGCGCATCCGGGAGGGGGAACGTATACGTGTACGTCTCTTTCGTCGGAGAAATCGGAAAACGGATCGTATCGAGATCATTGAACCCGCGGGCGAGGTCATAGTCGATCTCGACCCAGCCGTTCTTGTCCGAGGCGCACTTGATCTCGAGATAGTTGATGTCGTTCCCGGGATGATTCAGGGGATACCAGACGAGCGGAATCGTTTGGGGTACAAAAAAAACCGGCCACAGACAGCACGGCCGCAAACGCGGGCACGAGCCACTGTCGCCGGTTGGCGTTAGGCTGGCTTGACTCAGCGCTCGACGGGCTCATTCAGCAGCGCACTCGGCAGGTGACCCGCAGCGTCGAGTGCGGACCGGGTGGGCCGCTGGTCCAGCAAACTGAAAGCCAAGCCAAAGCACACTCCCGTGAAGCCTCCGATGATCGCGCCCAGCAACAGCGGCACGAGCCACGATTTTGTGGTTGCTTGTCTCGTGATCCGGGCCGCGTTCGCATACTCCTGACGCGCGTAGTCTTCGAGACAGGTTCGCACGTCTCCGAGGAGCTTGTCGTAGCCATCCTGAACCTTTGCCAGCGCAGCATTGACGTCGGCGACGGCTGCCGTCTCGTCGGCGGGCGTCGGTGCGGTCTCGAGGCGTTTGCGGCGGGCGACCACGATTGCCTTCTCGGTCTGGACATCTTTGACCAGAATTCCGGCGTCCAGCGCACGCCGCACGAGCATGTTGTAAGCATCGTTGGCGAGCAGCGAATCGATCAGCCCCTGGTCCAGCACCGGCCGGTCTCCCTGCATCGTCTCGCCTTTGGTCGCCAAGACGTAGTTCTGTGCGCGATTCTGCGTCTGCTGCAGGAGGCCGGTCACGACCTCCTGCTCGTGCAGGAGCTTCTGTTCCTGGTCAGACAACGTCTGGATTTGGTAATCCATCGTGGCGAGCGCCCGCTCGCGGTCCTTTGCCAATCCGCTCTGGTAGATCAGCCCGAGGACTTCGTTCACTCGAACGCGGGTGAAGAGATCCACCTGTTTCACCAGGTCCTGGAACGAGAGGTGACTGGTCGGCGAGCGGAATTCCTTGGCGTTGTCGATCTGTTGCTGCAGGTAACCCCGCAGCGTCTGCAGTTGCCCCGTAAGGATGAGTTCGTAGTCAACGAAGTCGGCGTTCTGCAGCTGTTCGAAGGCACTGGCGAATTGCGGTGGCGGCTCGACAAACGTGCGGCGGAACTTGTCCTTGAAGACGCTGACGATCTCCGTCAGGAGGCGTTCACGCTGCCGGCGGCTGAGGGCGTGATCCTGCGGTAACGAAAGGGAAACATCGGTACTCATCCGGAAAGTAGTCAGGCAGCGTCTGTCCGGCCGCTCGCAAACGATCCCGCTCCTTCGTTACGCTTGCCGGAATTAATCCGGAAACAATGATTCCTCCTCGGATTGCACTCGCCTCCAAACCAGTCGGATCCTTGATGCCAAGACGATCCAGCGCCACGTTGACGACGTCGGGAGCGCGAACATCCTCGGGTTGGAACTTCGTTCCGTTTGGATACTGACCGTGCTCCGCTCCGGGAAACCCGAACGTCACGCGCAGCGAGGAGACGGGGGTTTGCATTCGTGTCACGACCAGTCCGAGAATAATTCCTACGCCGACGCCGAGGAACGCAAGACCGAGGGACATGGGGAGGCCGCGTCGCAGCCGTCGGAGTATCTCGCCGATGTCGATTGAGTCGTCGGGGTAAGGCGGTGGTGAAGTGTCCATCGAGTGTGCAGTCGGTGCTGGCCGGAAGCCGAATCAGAAGCCGGCGTCAGGGCCAGCGGAAAACGGTGGGAAAAATCAATCGAGAGCGTCTCATGCACTTCTGACACACCCCACCGCCCTGGCGGGCGGTCCCCCCCTCAAGAGGGGAACTGATCAGTTCTCTCCTTGAGGAGAGGGGACCGCGCGCAAGCGTGGTGAGAGGTGTTTCATCCGCCAAAGTGCATGACACGCTTTAGTTCGGCCGATTTGCCAGCGTTTGGCGAGATGTGGTGATGTGGTTACGAAAAACGGTTGGCAAACATGTGGGATTTTCCGCTGCAGAGACGCTACGTCGTCATCGGCACCGATCTCGGCCCACCGCGTTGAGGGCGTGCGGCCAGACTCCCCCAAGGCAGCTCAACCTTACCCAAGACCATTGATTCCAGGTGTGCGAACAGGCAGCGGCAACCTTGCAGGTGAGTCCAGGGCACTGCGCCGCGAGTCCAGAGCTTCCAATTGGACGACAGTCTCGTCGGGACCCGAATCGGACTGCGACAGGTGCGGCGTATATTCCGGGACAAGTGTCTGCAACGCCACCTTGGCTTGATTGATAACCATGTCTGGGAGTTCTGTTTCAAGCCGATTGAATTCTCGTTCGATCACCGACAGCGGCTGCGGACAGCCAAGCAGCCGGACGATTTTGGGGTGGTCGGTTGGCGCCGTGTTCTCGGTGGAGTGATTGAGTTCCTCGAAAAGCTTCTCTCCCGGACGAAGCCCGGTGAACTGGATTTCAATATCCCGATCGGGCTCAAGTCCACTGAGCTCGATCAACTGCCTCGCCAGGTCGGCAATCTTCATCGGCTGCCCCATATCCAGGACGAAGATTTCGCCCCCCTCGCCCAGCGTCGCGCTTTGGAGGACAAGCCCGACGGCTTCGTTCACCGTCATGAAATATCTCGTTACGTCCGGGTGAGTGACGGTCACGGGCCCACCGGCCGCAATCTGCCGCTTGAATGTAGGGATCACGCTACCCGAGGAGCCGAGCACGTTGCCGAAGCGCACGGCCATGAATTTCGTCCTCGGACGCTCGCACTGGAACGCTTGGAGGAAAAGTTCCGCCGAACGCTTGGTCGCGCCCATGACGTTTGTCGGATTGATGGCCTTGTCCGTGGAAATCAGGACAAACCGCTCCACACCGTGTGCCGCGGCGAGATCGGCGAGGCGCTTGCTGCCGACGGCGTTGTTGCGAAACGCCTCGGCGGGCTGATGCTCCATCATCGGAACATGCTTGTGGGCGGCGGCATGGAACACGACCGCCGGCTTGAATCGCGCAAACACGCTCTTCATCCGTACCGGGTCCAGGATGTCCGCCACGATGGGCAGGATCGTTGCGCCAAAGCCAAGCTCCTGCAGTTCCTGCTCGATCTGGAACAGCAGGAATTCGCTGCGCTCCACAAGGATCACCAGCCCGGCACCGTGGCTGGCGATTTGGCGGCAGAGTTCTCCGCCGATGGTGCCTCCGGCACCGGTCACCATCACGACCTTCCCGGCGAGCAGTCCGCGAATCCGCTCGGTCGCGAGATTCACGGGTGCGCGTCCGAGCAAGTCCTGAATCTCCACCGGCCGGATCTGGGACATGCGCACCTTGCCCGTGAGCATCTGCTCGTACGACGGCACGATCTCGAACCGCAGATGGAGCTGATTTAGCAGGGCGACAATTTGGCGAACTCTCCGCCCGGACGCATTCGGCATCGCGATTATCACCTCATCGACTTTGTGCATCCGCACGAAATCCGGCAGGGTCTCTGGCGTGCCGGCAACCTCCACGCCGTGGATCGTGTTACTCCATTTTCGCGGATCGTCATCAAAGAAGGCAATCGGCTTCATGCCCAATCCGCGGCGCATCAGAAGATCTCGCGCGAGATTGGCGCCGACGTCTCCTGCGCCGATGATTGCAACCCGCCGCCGCACACCGTCGCGAGCAGCGTTTCCGAGAAATCGCTCTCGCGTGACTCGCAATGCGAGACGAAACGTGGAGATGAACAGGAACGAGATAAGAAGGTCGGTGAGGAGGACTGCGCGGGGTGGAGCGTACCGAGTTCCGCTCCCTAAGTACCATACGGTCAGCCCTCCCACCGCTGCTATTGCACAAACCGATGCGAGCTTAAGGGCGTCATGCAAGCCGAAGAATGAGAGCAGGCTCTCAAACTGGCCGCTTGCCCAGAGCAACAGGAGTTTGGCAGCAACAATACCTCCAAAGATGAGCGTGCCGTTCTCGAGGAAGGAGGACGGAATATTGAAATCGAAGCGCAGGAGGTAGGCTGCCCAAAGAGAGCCGGTCAGCCCGAAGGCATAGACGACCAACAAGGCCAGAACTCGGATTGCTCGACGCGTAATCATCGCTGGGCGCCGACGATTTTTGGCGAGCGCCTCGTTCGTTCGCGATACGAAACAAGCACAACAAGCAAAATTGTAGTCGTTACGGGCACAATACCCGTCAGGGCGAGGGACAGGCCGTCGAGATGGCCGATGCCGGCTGCTGAGCAGGCCGCGGCCAACCCGGCATAAAGAAGCGTGACGTGCCGATGGCTCCATCCGGAGGATACGAGGCGTTGGTACAAGTGGGTCCGATGGGCGGCCCAGAATCGCTCGCGCCGCGCGATTCGCCTTACCAGGGTGTAGGAGCAATCTGTAAGAATAGGCCAAAGCAGAAAAGCTCCGGCGGCTAAGATCCTGGCTTCGAGCTCGGGCCTCGCGGAAATTTCGAGCTCGGCCAAGACGAGCGTGGGGAGCGACCCAAACGTGAGCCCCAGAAACGCGCTGCCCACGTCGCCCATGAAAATCAACGCTGGAGGCCAATTGAGAAAAACGAAACCGGTACACGCGCCGACGACGAGCGAAGCTAACATCGCTGCACCCGGCGCTTCCAGCCCCATGGCGATTATCCACCAGGCTACGCCCGCGACGATAGCCTGGGTGGCGGCCATGCCGTCTATGCCATCCATGAAGTTGTAGAAGTTCGTTGCAGCCGTTATCCCGAAGGCCACAGCCAGCACCATAAGGCAGGCGTGAATGGAACAAGGAGCGAGATGCCACGGAAAGTCGCCTGGCCCGGCGCTCGCGTTGACCGCTATCATGGTCCCGGCGGCGAGATGGACGGCGAGGCGCGCCAAGGATGGGAGGGAGCGAAAGTCGTCCCACAGGCTTACCGCGGCAACGGTGATACCAACAATCAAATAGGTTTCGCCGGCGTGCGTCAGGGCGCCTGATTGGACGGCTCCTCCGATCGGCAGTGCGGAAGCCAGCCGCCATCCGAAGATCACAACCGCCACGATCGCGATTCCCCCGCCGCGCGGCGTGATACGACGATGCATGCTGCGCGCATTGGGACGGTCGACCAGGCCGAGCATCGGTGCCACGCGGGCAATGCCATAGGTCAGCCCGGCGCTGACGAGTCCGGATAAACCTATGATCAGCGAGAGTTCGAACGAAGGCGCGAGCGACATCACTCCAATCAAGAGGGAGGGGGCGTGCCTGACTGCCGAAACCATGGCACAAGATCGTCGAGTTCGTCGTCCAGTGTACGAGGTGGCAGCCAGCCGAGATCGTGCGCCCCAGTGGCCTCGACGACCAGGTCCTCCGTCAATCGCGCGATAGCTGCACTCCGTCCGGAGAGGTCTCCCAAGGTTCGTAGAAGCCAGACTGGGCAGGGGATGAGATTGGGCTTGGTGCCCAAGTGAGAGCCCACGCGTCGAATCAGCTCGGGCGTCGACAAGTCTTCCCGGTCTCTCACCAAGAATCGACGATTTGCCACTCTTGGATCGTCAAGGCATTGAACCGCAAAATCCACCAGATTGCCCAGGCCGACAAGGCTTCGCCGGTTCCGCACTGATCCCAATGGGAGTGGGAATCCCTTGGCGACGCTGCGCATCAGGGCGAGAAAGTTTCCACGTACTCCGGGCCCGTAGACAAGCGGCGGGCGAATGGTCACGACGTCCATTTGCCCGGATTGTGCTACTGCAGCCAAGCCTTCTTCTGCTTCAAGCTTGCTGATCCCATAGGGTTCTTGTGGTGCTGGAATGGTATTGTCGTCGAAAACGCCTCGCTCCCCCAGGACCTTAGCGCTGCTGAAGAAGACGAATCGACGCACGCCTGCGATCCCAGCCTGTCGCGCAAGGTTAAGCGTGGCTGTCAGGTTGGCTCGTCGAAAGGCAGCAAGGGGATCCGGCTCTGGATCGCGCATCACATGAACGCGTGCCGCCAGATGGACAACCACGTCAACTCCCGAGAGGACTGGACTCCAGTCGGTACGCTCATCGATGGAACCAACTGCGTCGCAGCGAATCGAGCCCAGTGTCTGTTCCCCGCGGGTTGCAGCGCGAATGTTGAACCGACCACCTTCTTGAATGCGCCGGCAAAGGGCTCGTCCGATAAATCCAGAAGCCCCAGTGACCAACACGCATGGCTGGTGGGATGGCGTATGGGTCATGGTGCCAGGCTGGCTTACAAAATGGCGTCATCCTGCTTCGCTGCGGGCCTGGACAGATCGACAGCTGCCTCAGCTGTGCCACCAGGGCTCGGGTGCCTTGACTCGGACGAATCGACTGCGGGATGGCAGTGAGAGATGTCTTCGAATGAATGCAGGTTGGAACTCATAGGACGCGGCTGGCGCGCGCTGCCGTCACTTGGTTTACCACCTCGCACCACTGGCCTGCGATGGTGGGCGAATCGAAAGCTGTGCGCGCTGCCCGGAGTGCGTTCTCGCGTTTCACTTGAACCTCGACAGGATTGGCGATCAAGCGGGAGAGCAGGGAGCGGATCGCTCGAGGTTGACCAGGCTCAATCTGCCAACCACAGTCGTAGTGCCTGATCAGACTGGCAAGGTCTGATCGGGCCGGGCAAATTCCGATGATCGCCTGCCCGGCACTCATCGCACTGTAGGTCTTGCTCGGCATCACGACCGATTCCGCTCCCGGCCGGACTGTAACCAGGGCCAGCTGAGAACGACGCATTTCGGCGATCCACTCCGCCTCGGCTAGGTTGCCACCAAAGAGCACGGCCGGCAGTGGGCCGAGGGGCTCTGCCGCGCTCAGGAGGCTGTGAAAGCCGCTGCCGTTGCCCCTGAAGGTGCAGGTCAATCCCGATGGCAGGCCCTGCTTGATGGCATCAGCGATGGTATCCACATCATGGAGTCTACCGAGATTGCCGCAGTAGAGGAGGCGAAGGGGGAAGGTGCACGAGAGGTCCGGGGCGTTTGTGCCCGTGAATAGGGAAGCGTCAGCTCCCACTGGGATGATTGTGGCGCGCGGGACGCGGCCGAATCGACGCCGGGCCGCCTCGAGAAGATGCGCTCCCAGGAAGACGTTGCTGTCCGCGGTCTGCAGGTCTGCCCGGATGAGCAGGGTGATGAACCGTTCGACTAGCGAACCTTCGCGGAGTGAACCTGAGGCGGTCAACGCATCGGGGAATAGGTCCAGCATCCAGTTGATCCGGGGAATATCATCGTCCTGATGCGAACGCCCGCGCAAAGGTGGGCGCATAAAACGTGTTGGATGAGACGACGGCTACTAGAGGCCTTTCCTCGCGTACGATGCGAAACGCAAGTCTCAGCGGGTATCCGGCATAGCAGCGAATTCGGAATCTGGCCCTCGCAAGGGGGCGGCGAGCCTCCCGGTATTCTAGGTCCGAAACGGTGTAGCGCTGACAGGCAGGGATGCCAAGCCGGGTCATCGATTGCATGAGCGCATCGAGGAAGGCTCCGTACTGGACGGAACTCCAGAACTCGCACATGCGAATCGGGTGTTGAGGTGGCATGTGCGTATCAACTATCTGGCCGTGGAACGGTGGCAGACCCGAAGGTCACGGGGCCGGTCGGCGCAGCCGGCGCGCCAACTCGGGGTGCAGATCAAGATACCACTGTGCTGTTTGGCGGATCCCTTCGCCTGGCGTCACGGGGCCACGGCCGCACAGGGCATGGATGGCTGAGACGTCGAATGTGTATTCGGTCAGGATGTTGCGCAGGCGGAAGGTGTTGAATGGGATCGAACGCAGTCCGAGCTTGGTCGCGACGTCTCCGAGATGGGCGAGAATACGCGCAAACGGAAGGGGCATAGTGCGGATACGAGGTGCACCCAGCTGCCGAGCGAGTTCGTCCGCGTAGGTTCGAAGTGAGAGCGGCTCGGGATCCCCGAGATAGAAAACGCGGCGCTGAATGGCTGTCGCAGGAGCACCGAGCAGGCAGACGTATTGGTGGGCGATATTCTCTGCGTAAATATACGATTTTCGCAACGGTCCCGAGCCGCAATGAAAATACGCGCCCCGTGCGATGAGACGAAGCATTGTTTGATAGTGAGCGTTCATGTGCGGACCCCAGACCGTCGTCGGGCGGACGATGCACCACTCTGGAGCACCCCCATCGGCTGCGCGAATCATCTGTTCGGAAATGGCCTTGCTGCGGCCGTAGAGCGTGTCGGGACAGAATTCCGTGTCACTCCGAGGAACATGGCCTACCCGGCATACAAGTTGGGTCGAGGTATAGATAATGCGGTTGACCAGGGCGGCTTGGGCACCCTCCAGCAGGTTGCGCACCCCTTCGGTGTTCGCGGCATAGCCAGAAATATCAGATTTTTCATCGAGGTCAGTTCTTGCCGCGAGATGTACAATAGCATCAGGCCGGATCCTGCACAGAATCCTGCGGAGCAGGGCGCGGTCGAGGATATCGCACTGCACAAACGGGAACTGGTTCGCGTTTCCGCAGGGAGGTGACCTGTCCAGGCCGACCGGGCTGATCCCATGCTCGAGCATCTTCCGGATCACCCACCGGCCCAGGAATCCCGAACTTCCTGTGACAATGACACTCAATCTGTTTCAGGGGCAGCTTTCGGCCGGAGCACTTTCAGCAGTTTGGAGAACTTCCAAAGTCTGCCGTGCGGCGATCTTCCAAGCGAATTTGCGGCAGTTTTGCGCTCCGACTGAACGAAGCGTCGCGATAGTCTGGTGGTCGTGCAGGCGCAACATGGCACGGGTGATTGCCTGCGGATCATCCGTCGGGACGACGAGCGCACCTTCCCCGGCGACCTCGGGCATGGAGCTACGGTCTCCCGTGACGACGGGACAGCCGAGCTCCTGTGCCTCCAAAATCGGGATACCGAATCCCTCATACTTTGAGACGAACAGAAGCCCGGCGGCGTTTTGGTAGAGGTCCTTCAGCGCGGAATCTCCGATGCGACCGGCCAACTTCACCCCTCTGATCATAGCGGCCTTTTGCGCCACGTTCCTTCCATAGCCATGGACGATCGCGCCACACAGGACAAGGTCTCTCGGGTGAAGTGCATGGGCCGGGCAGCGCTCCCGATAGAGGGCGTACACAGCGAGAAGGACCTCGGGATTCTTGATCTGCTTGAATACTCCAACCGCGAGAAAATAGCCCTGCGGGCGCAGTTCATATTTCCGGCGGATACCGTCGTTCGCCTGCAGCCGGTGCACATGATCTCCGGCTTCATGAATAACGGTGGACGGGATAGCGGGCCAGCCAGCCACTCCACGTAGATCCCGGTCGGTCGATCTGGATACGGTGATAATCGCCACCGCCCGTTGGGCGGTTGCCGGAACGAGCCGGCGCCAATACAAGCCGCGAAGCCGACCTGCGCTGGACGGCTGCGTCCACGCATAGGCGTCGTGGACGGTGGTGACCTGGGGATGTCGGCGAGCAAGAAGACCAACATATCCCGGATTGAAGACGATCGATCCCGCGGCGACCCTTGATGGAAGCCTGAGTTGTTCAAAGGCGATGCGCGTGAGCTGGCTTCGGAATGCGCCCGTCTCGACGAACCCGTATGCCGGTTTGTCCTGTGCCCCCCATGAAGGACGGACCGTGCAGTAGTGGAGGACGTGCAGATCCGGCAGAGTGACGGTGCCATCGTACCACTGGCGACAAAGTTCGTTGCAGTAAGTCTCCGTCCCGCCGTTCACACCCGGACGGACAAAAAGGCCATTGACGATCAGTCTCATGGCGCCAGCGCTACACGCTTGCCGACACGGCCGTACCCGCCTTCCCGCACGTTTGTCAGAGGAGCAGCGGCGCGAAGTTGCTCACGGGAAAGTGCAATGATTGTGCCCAGGATCGTCCAGAAGTACGCGGCGAAGACCCAGGTGACGAGCATGTCGTGTACGAGGTGTTCCTGGAGAACGAGGATGGCCATCGCCGTAAATGCGATGAGTGCGACATGCGACCTTCGGGAAGCCGTCATCCGCCTTGCCGATGCAGCGCTGTTTGCCGCGAACAACAACAGCACGACCTGACCAAGCACGAGGGTCCAAGACAGCAAACCGACGATTCCGAGCTCGACCATCAACTTGATGAGGCTGCTTTCAAACGTTGGCGCGTCCTCGCCCTTCAGGCCCGGCAAGATGGAGGTCGTTCCGGCGCCTCTACCAAACAACATGTGAATCGGATCGGACGTAGCTTCGGCCAAGCCCGCCCTCCACCGTTCCAAGCGAACGGAGTTCCCCTCGTCAACCACAGATAGAGACTGTCCAAGAAACTCGGCGTAGGCGGAGAGGCGCTCGGGCGCCGTAATCGCAAAGAGGGAAACGGCGACGATTGCGGCAACTGTGGTGCCCGCCAGCGTCCGCAAGACAAGAGTCGAGCTTCGGACCAAGAGCGGAATGGTGGCCAACATGGCACTCGTTGCCAGGAATACCATCGGCCCCCGGGCACCGGTGGATATCAGCGCCGCCGCCTGGATGACCGCAGCAACCGATGCAACGGCTCGCGAGCGGCGGCTTCGTGCACTTGCGGCAAGGAACGAAGCAGCCAAAATTCCGCACGCGAGTTGCGCACCGACCACCGCAACGCTCACGGATATGCCGTAGTTTCTGGTAACCGACCCTATGGTCGAGGCCCTCAGGAGCGGCTGCCCGCTGGCCGCCTCCCACAGGATTATCAGACCATGCAGGCTGCCAATAGTCGCGAATATTCGTGCGATGCAAACTGCGGATGCTGCGCCGGCGCTCCGGCTGGCCAGGTATCCTGCCCAGCCCAACCAAGCCGACCATACCAGAAAGGCGGAAATTCCAAGAACGGGCCCGTCGGCTGCGCCTCGCACGAGTGCGTGGATTCCGACGAGACCAACGAAAATCAGCAGCGGAGCGGCTTTGAGCCACTGGCTCTTCTTGCTTTGGCAGGAAAGCCAACACAACCATGTCGCCCAAGCAATGAGCGGACCGATGAGCCATAATTGATTCAGGTGAGTGTCAGGCCCAGCCACTGTCTCGATGACTTTACCGAGATTGCAGAACACGAGGCTGGCTGTGAATACCAGAAAGATGGCCGAGTTTCTGCCGTGCATGCGCCGGGGCGCTGACCGGATCTGCTCACTCCAGCGGATCGTCTCGGCGTGCTGCAATGAGGATGGTGTCATCGGCGCGAATTTGCGTGTTTTGGCACACGGGCGAGCGTCGCATGGAGCACTGAAAACTGGTCGAACGCACGGCGGCGAAGATCTGGCGAGTGGGCATTTCCTGCCCAAGGGTCCTGCTCCCCACGGTGATCGCGTAGATGACAAGGCGTCACGATTGAGCGAGCGTCGCGGATGCCCCGTTGAGCAGGGACAGGCACACTCGATTGTGCAAACGATTGCGGGCTCGGAATAATGAATATCAACGGTGAACGATGCGAGGAAACCACGGGTGCTTCGCTCACATGCGGTGATTGGATCCGTCCTGCAGGAGCATATTCACCGAATGTTTTCACGTTCCTGAGGCTTTGTCCGGGGGAGTTGCGACAAACTCGCTTGCGCTCCTCTGATCTGCCTGGAGCGGTTTACACGTATAGCCAAACCCGCTTAAGAATTCAATGCTCTGCTCGCGCAGATCGTCAGAGTGGACGGACAATAAAACGGTTGGAAAACGGGATGCCAAAAGCCGAGATGCTCCCTGGAGCACCGAGAGTTCCGCGCCTTCCACGTCAATCTTTATTACGTCGGGGTGCGCTTTTGCCGACGCGACCAACTGATCGAGTGAAATCGTGGGTACGATCGTTGCCTGCCGTGGAGCACAACTTTCGTGAGGTTTGACGATATGTCCGGTGGCGAAGGTGGATCCGGTGGCAAAAGAGCAGATTCCCGCTCCGTCGCTGCAAGCGGCTGTTACGATGGAAACGTTCGTGAGCCTATTGATCGACAGATGCCGGCGCAGATAAGTAATATTGCGAATGTCCGGCTCCACTGCCACAACGATGCCGCGGTCCCCAACGATTCTCGCGGCTATTACCGTATAATATCCGACGTTGGCGCCGATATCATAGAACACACACCCCGGGTGCAAGAGATTCGCGATGGCCAGCGATTGCTCCGGTTCCACAAGTCCCAGGTACACTGACGCCCCACCGCCTGCCCCGGCAAGCGACCCAAGGATGAATCGCGCGCCGCGTGCAGGCCCTCGAACCACGGGATACGAGCACCGCGGTAGAAGTCGAGCCCCCATGTAGCGCCCAACCAATCTCCAAAGTCTTTGCATGACAGCTGGCGATCAGATGTCTCTATTGGACTTGCATTGTACCGTGTGGTAGCGTCCCTCTTCAGGGAAGGTTACGAGTGATCAGTAACGCTTTTGCGACGAGAAATGTTGGGTGGGCCAGATGGAGATTGGTTGGAGTCGGTGGCTCGCCGGAGACTTGCGCCGCGGTCATCGCTGAGCCTTGGTCAATGCTTGACACATCTCCTCAAACTGGCGAAGCGCGCGGGTTCTGATGTGCGGGGTTTCTTCCTCGCATCTGCGCACAGTCGATGATTTATTCAAGCTTGCGACGGCGAATGCGAAGGGCGCATCGACGTTCAAATTGTCGATCGTAGAGAAATGGAGGCAATGTAACTGATTCATCAACGCTTCCATTTTTGCACTTCGAGAGATGCAGTAAAATGGGGTGCCAGAGTTGAACGCGGAAATCAGTGGATGCATTCGAGAACTGATTACACAAGAGGCCGCGGCGATAAGA
Organism: uncultured Verrucomicrobiae bacterium; assembly: GCA_963797435.1. Lineage (GTDB taxonomy): Bacteria > Verrucomicrobiota > Verrucomicrobiia > Opitutales > Opitutaceae > CAWCPJ01. The sequence continues at coordinate 287,158 of CAWCPJ010000004.1, forward strand.
TTGCGGAGATCATTCCAGACGTATCCTCCGGGTATCCATGTTTGATGTGTGCCTGTCGGCAAAAGATTATCTCGGAAGATGCGCAGGTCGTACCCTGGTTGAAGATCGGAAACGGCATAGATCACGCGTACACCCAGGCGGGCGAGTCTGTCGGAGAGCGATCGGATTACTCCGAGGTACGCGAGGGAGTGAAAGCGATCGTTGCTCGGTATGATGAGAACGAACGGATGCGGTTTTTGAGGCAGCCGAAAGCGTTCACAAGTGTTCTGTAGTGCGAGAGTCCTATCGGTAGGTTCCTGAAGGAATACCGGGTCCGCTCCGAGCTGGACTGCCACTGATCGAACGATGCTAGTAAGCCGTTTGCGCGATGCGGAGTCGCGTACGGATATATACACAACCTTGGCGCTGGCGACCCTAACGAGAATGCGTCCGAGCAGTGAAAGTCGTGCGCTCACGCCAACAGCAAGCCATGCAACGGGAATGTGGTGGCGCTTCGCGGCGACTGTGAAGTGTGCGACGGTCGCCAGGTGTCCCCAAAAGGGATTGGGCACACGTGGCTCGGTGATCTGCTCGCCGCCTCCAATGACGATGGCGTCAAACTGACGAAGGCGGGTCAGGACGCCCAGCTTCCCTGCCCGAAGATTTGGGGCTAGGATACAAGGACAGCCATGTAGGGTTCGAATCTCGCGGGAAGAAACGGAAAAGGTCACACTGACGCTCTTGGCTCGGAGCTGTGCGGCGATCTCCGCGGCGATAGCATCGTCGCCAAGGTTGAAGCCTCCGTAGGGACCGTGCACGAGGATCCTCAGCATCGCCGCGGTGGATTTCGGTGCAACGCTTCTGGATAGAATTGCAGCGTCACGTCACGACGGCCAATCGCACTGAAGCGGCGGCTTCGCTGATCGGTGCGGGAAGGGAGTTCACGAGCGAGCCGGTTTCCTTTTCCGGCGTGCTATCATGATAGCGGCCATCACACCGAGCATGAGGACCAGGATTCCTTTCGACGCAAGGAGTTGCGAGGATGCGCCCGGCTTGGTGCGGTCGATTGCCAACTCCGCTGCCGCCGTCCCCATCACGAGTATTGCACTGAGGATCGGAGTGACGGGCAATGGCAAGTGGAAATCAGCCAGGCGTAGCCAGCCGGCAGCCGCAAGCACGATGCCGTAAGAAGCCGCAAAATACCAACCGACCACGGCGGGGCCGGCAGCCCGATCCAGCAGAAGCGCGGAACCGAGGCCCGCCATCAGAAGCACTACGTTTAGTATCATGATGCTGTGCCTTCGCTTGAGGCAAAACAGCGTGTTTTGCACGAAGAGGTAGACCAGCCGAGTGAGATGACCACATGTGAGAGCGACAAGAGCGGCGGCGGCTATCGGGTCCCTGCCAAATGGGCCACCGACAAAGATCAGGATCGGCATCGACACCAAAAGAAGAGTGCCGCAGGCCAGCACGGCGATACTGATTTGGTCGGTCATAACTTGTCGGGTCAATCTCAGCGCGGTTTCGAGCCCTCCTTCTGCGTGCACGCGCAACACTCTTGCGGTCGCTGGTGCAATGAGACTGGAAACAAGCGTCGCTGGAAGCAGCGCGACCATGGCCCCCACGCTGTAGGCGCTGATCTCGCCAACCGTGGCCAACCGGGCGAGGACGAACCGGTCGACTTGCGTGAACAGCACAAACAGCGCGCTCCCGACCAGGAGAGGCATGGTGAAACGGAGACAGTCCCAAGCCGGCCTGAGCGATGGGGGCAGAACGAAATGCCTGAGCAGGAAACGCGTGGTGCCCGCAAGAGCCGTAACTTCCCCCACGGCCAACGACAGCAGGGCCGCATCCATGCCTCGACCCAGGCCAACAACCCCAATGCCGATGGATCCCAGATAGCCGACGCCATAAAGAAGATTCACCACGGCCAGATAGCGAACCTGTTCGGTAATCTTGATAAGACTGAGGCAGAATGGGCGGAACGGACTGATGGCCAGCCAGGCCGCGATGAGCAAAGCCTGTTTTTCTGACAGCGCTCCGACTGCAGGGAGCAGCCAGGGAATTGCGAATCGGCCGGACAAGAGTACCGCGACAAAACCGAGGAGTGAAATCGCGGCGAGGGCGATGACGATGGCACCGACAAACTGCCTTTGTTCGCGCGGCGACTTGTCAACATACATCCGGATAAAGCCTTGGCTGAACAGGCCAGTCGTCGCGAGGTTGTAAATCCGGCTAAATACAAGGATTAGTGAAAACTGGGCCCATTGGTCTGCTGCGAGGTTTCGCGTCAGCAGCGGTACGGAGAGAAGCGCGTAAGAATTCCCAACCGCCGCGGCGCCGGCATAGACGGCCGAATTCTTGAGGACGAGCATGCGATCGACGTGAATGGAGTTCATCCCTGTCCGGCCGACGTCGAGGTGCGATGGTTAAGTATAGTCTCGACCATGCGTTCCGATGCTTCAGCGAGATTCTCGTGCCTTCCCTGTTCGCATCCGCGAAGCCAACGGCGCAGATTCCGGGCTAGGTCCGCCGCGCGATCTGCCCGTCGTGCGCAGATGTCCGGTCCGATCGCGGCGTCAACCGGAATGGTGTCGGTCACACGGTAAACAAGGTCCCGGTTTCCCGTAAAATACGTGAGATGCTGAAATGTGAAGTTCTCCGTGATCCGGGGGAAAACTTTCGGTGCGTCAACCTCGATTTGGAACACCGGGAGTCCAAACGCCGCCGAGTCGAGCGCGAAGGTTGTGGCGAGATTGAACACGGCGTCGCAGCGCTCCAGCAACGCAAGCCTTCTATTGTTGTAGTCTTCAGTCGGAAAGTAGTCTGTTGGTCCGGTGACTCCTCCATCCTCGCCGACTTCCAGATTCGAGTGCTCGTCTACTAGATGCACGAACTCGCCCCTGCGGCCGTTTGGCTTGGGCTTGAGGTGGATTTTCAGGCCTGCCCGCGCTGCCGTTCGGCAAAGAGCACCGATGAGGATCAATTCTTCCTCGAACAGTCCCGTTGCGGAAAAAGACGAGTAGGTCGCGGGGTACAGGATCGTTCCGTGCCGCCAGTCGGCTCGATCGATAGTGGGCCGGCCATGCTCAAGTGCGTAGGCCAGCTTTGCGGGGTAGCCTATCCGGACGTCATTGTCTCCCTGATAGAGATGCCAGTCAGCGACGAGCGCTTCGTTCCAGACGAAGACCAGATCTGAGACATGACCCAAGGGAGCCTTCGAAGGATGATCCCAACTTTCCACAAGGCTGGTCACGTGCAGCCCGGCGGCACACAGCAGATGGGCGTCAGCAATTCGAGTAACGCATAACAGGTCTCGGCAGGGAAAAACGTTTTCAACAAACGGCCGGGTCAGTCGGCGCAGAGTGCGATTGACTCGGTCGCGACGAATCTTCGGGAGGGCCAGGAGCAGCCGCGTGCCCAACCGTACCGCGAATGAGCGATGCCGAAGCAGACTGCCGATCGAGCGGACCGCGTAGCCCTGCGAGAATGAGAGCGGCGTCAATGCGACTGAAAGCGCCGCGTGCCAAACCCGAGCCCAGCGGCGCTTGCCGAGAACCGACCGGTACTCGATAAGCAAGAATCCGAACTCGCCCATGCGCTCGTTGAGCCGCGCCTGGCAGTCCAGGGGTGTTATGATCGCAAGCGCGAGGCCTCGTTTGCCGAAAACCCGAAGAAGGGGTTCCACTGCGTGCAGGCCGATCAGGTTTGGGACGACGACCGTCAGAACTGGTCCTTCGGGGCACGAAGGGCTCATTAGTTTGGCTTCGGGAAGGGGGCCTGGTTGGCCAGGAAGCGAACGATTTTTCGTGCGATGAACACCTCGGTTTGCGCCATCGAGTCAAAGGTTGCGCCTCCTAAGTGCGGGGTGAGAAGGAGGTTGTCATGGGTCCGCGCGTATTCAACCAATGGATCGGATTCCGGCCAGCCATCCACGCCCGAGTTTTCGCCAGAAAGGACGTCGACCGCGCAGCCGGCCAACCGCCCTGTCTGCAGGCTCGCCAGAAGTGCATGCTCGTCAACCAACTCCCCGCGGGACGTGTTGATGAGGATGCTGCCCGGCTTCATTTTCGCGAGAGCCGCCGCGTCAATGAGATTCCGATTTTGCTCGGTGTAGGAGGCGTGAATCGATACGATGTCGGCGCGGTCCAGCAGCTCATCCAGGTGGCAAATGTTGACCTGTTCTTCGTGCCGGTTCGGATCGAGGTCGCAGGCCATCACGCGCATGCCAAAAGCCAGGCCGATCCGAGCGACTTTGCGGCCCAGCCGCCCGAGGCCGACCACCCCGAGGCATTTCTCGCGAAGTTCCCGGCCCCGAAACTTATTGCGGCACCACCGCCCTGCGCAGACGTCCGCGTGTGCTGCCGGAATGTGCCTGATCAGCGCGAGAAGCAGGCCCCAGGTGTGTTCGGCCGTAGCTGACACATCTTCGAGAAACTCCGTTTCGCCTCGGAGAGAGATTACGGATACACCTCGCCTCTGCGCTTCGACGACGTCGACGTGATTCAATCCTGTGGTGGGTGTCGCGATGAATCGGAGACGCGGGCCGCGTGCCAGGAGCTCCTTGTCAACGCGGTGGCCCAGCCGCAGAATCAGACCATCGAATCCACCTATGATCCCGAGAAGCTGCTCCCGCGACGGCGTGAGTTCATGCAGGCGAGAGACTTGACGAAGGATGGAAACGGCTTCCTCAGAATAGTCGAGGGGCTCGCAGTTCAGGATATCCCACATGTCATTCCCCGCGTTGACGGCTGAGCCAGTATTCGGCCAACTGGAGATCGACCGGTTCGTCGATATTGACGGAGCGTTCCCTGGGCATGATGAGCGCGAGCGGTTGGTCCCCCATGAGGCGGCCCGTGTTCGCGAGCAGGTCACGGCGAACCAGATAGATGGCGCCGTTGCGCACGAAAATTGGTTCGAACTCCTGGCGTCTTCCCGCGGGTTGCCCCCCCTGCAGCGGCTCGAGATGCTCACCACGGAGCCGGTACATGATCCGCGGATGAGTTGCGGCTCCGTCGAAGCAGGACACGAGGCTGTCAGCGAAAGGATGACTTGCAAGAGACTCGGCGGCCGCCTCAATATCAGAGGTGATTCGAAGTGGCGCTGTCGGCTGGAGAAGCATGACCGCCTCGAATTGGCCGTGGATGGCTTCCATCTGGTGGAGGGCGTGCAGGACAACAGGCGCTGTTGGAGCGTTATCTGTGGCAAGCTCCGGAGGTCGCATAACCACGGTTGCTCCGAGACGCTCGGCTGCGTCGCGGATGACACTGGAGTCCGTGCTGACTACCAGTGCGGAGATACAAGACGCGTCTTGCGCCGCCCGGATCGTGTACGCTATCAACGGACGTCCCTGTAGCCGGACGAGGTTCTTGTTCGGGATCCCCCTCGATCCCGCGCGGGCGGGTATGACTCCAAGGATTCTCACCGTTTGATGCCCCAGATCAAAAACGCCTGGCCGAATCCCTCTGGGCACAACCACGGATGTTCCCGCCCCGACTCAGCCCGGTCCCGCAGGATTTCTTCGAAATGCGCGAGCAGCGCGGCCTCACTCGTCGGCGGCATCAGCGAAAAAGGAAACTCGATCGAATGGGAGATCATGGGGAGTGGATAGATGCCGCTACTCTGAATGTCGCTGAGGCCCGCTTCGCGCAGAATGGGCAGATAATGGTCCGAGCCGAAGTTTGATCGGAATACGGGACTCTTTCGCGAGGTTTCGTCGACGGCTGCTGGGGCGTAGCCTTCCAGAACCTCGTTGATCCAGTGATATTCCTGCTGTACGTTGTTTGTGTAGTGGGGAACGACGTACCCAATGAAGAGCCCGCCTCGTCGCAGGACACGGACTTGCTCGACCACGGGTTTGCGCACGTCCTCGAAGTGTTCGAGAAGACCAATAGAAAAGGTGAGATCAAACGATTCGGAGGGATAACTTAGTGCGACAGCATCCTCCACGTCGAACGAAGCCGGCAATCCGTGGGTTGCAAAGATTGACCGGGCCACACTTATTGCTTCCAGAGACAGGTCGGCCAGCGTGCAGGTATGGCCGGCGTCGGCGAAATAGCAGGAAAGGGTGCCCCGTCCGCAGCCGACCTCGAGAACTCGGAGCGGATGAGAGAGACCGACTTTCCCGAGAAGCATCTGAAACACCTCCCAGTGGTTTCGAAAGGCCAGCTGAATCTGATTCTTCGGCCGTTCCCGGGTCCAGTGTGTATAAAACTTCTCCTGTCGAGTTTGCCAGTTGGCCGCAAATGCGGCAGCGTCGCCCTGATGTTGCACCTCACTCATTATTTGTTATCTGGTACGGCAATCGCAGCGCTGGCGTGCTCAAATGCATAATGAAGCTGCTTTTGTTGGTAGGGGAGGAATGCTGCGAGCATTTCAACGATCCGTTTGGACGCGTTGCCGCAGCCGTAGAGTTCACTGGGGGCGTATCGGCCGTGCGCAATCTGGCTGCGGGTTTCGATGACGATACTGCTCCGGTCCGCTTCGCAATGCACGACGTTCTCTCCGCATTCACGTCCGGTTTGCCGAATCCCGACCAATACCACCGGTGTGCCTGAGAAGGCGGAGTCCCGAATGAAGCTGGAGGAATTGCCGACGGCACAGGCGGCACGCTTGAGACACTTCTGAAAAACCTCGGGTTCCAGATTCTTCACCAGGTGCAACCAAGTATTGTCGTGATGTTCCCGAAATCGCCGCAGGGCCTTGGAGATGGCATCTGATCCTGCATCGATGTTTGGCCAGATCCAGATCGTTGGCATCCTTAGCTCGGCCAACGCATCGATGAGTTCCTGAACAAGGACGCGCTCCTCTCCGAACTGAGTTGTGACCGGGTGGTAGATGACAAGGAGAAACGGATCCCCAACATCAAACACCGGTCCAACGCCATACCGCTGCAGGAGGTCGCGCGGCAGATCACCGTCGAGCTTGCGAATGTAGTCCCCCGACGGGCACCCGAAATTGTAAACATGTTCCGGATTCTCGCCCATACGAATGATGTATTCGGCAGCACGGGCGGTGGAGGGAAAATGGAGATGAGCGAGCTTGGTGATCGCGTGGCGCGCGCTCTCGTCGATGCTGCCCGACACCTCGCCGCCCTGGAGATGGGCGAGGGGAATGTTCATGTACACCGCAGCAATCGCCGCGGCAAACGCTTCATAGCGATCGCCGATCAAAAGCACGATGTGCGGTTGGATTCGCTGGAACTCGTTGACAAACTCCACCACGCCCAGCCCAAGCGATTTCGCCATGGTTGCAGGTACCGATCCCTCGAGTTCCATGTAAACGCGGCCATCCACGTTGAAGCCATCGCGTACCACCACCTTCTCCGCCTGGCCGAATCGCTCGAGGAGCATGGTCCCAGCACAAATCGTCACGAGCCGAAGCTGTGGGTGAGCGTCAATTTCGCGCATCACGGGCCAGAGACGACCATAGTTGGCCCGATCGACAAGTACGACACATATTGTCTTCGGCGCTGCAGTCATCGCGGATCGGGTCATCTAGACTATTCTCGGCAGTCAAGCGATGACGCATATGAGCGATACAATACAGAGTAACTGCGATAGGCAGTTCGCAATAGTGTCTTCGAAAACATGCGAAAGCTGGAAGCCTGCCCGAGCCAGTCGCCTTGTAACACCCTAGAAAGGTGCCGGTAGGTTGCGAAGCGACCGTCGACGGCAATCATCGCTTTGCCCGAGCTATAGTGCACGTCGATGGCGTTCGTGCAAATCTGCTTACGGCGGTATGATCTATCCGAGTTTAGTGATGGACCATCGACAATCACGAAGTCGAATTCTGCAACCGACTCCCAAGCATATTGGCAGGATGGAGGTTGACTATGTAAATCTTCCAGACGCTTTGAATGTATAAATTCAATCGTTTGCACGGGAACGATCCCGCAAAGCTTTTTCGTATTGGCGAGCCATTCAGCGCTTTCGTCAATTGTAATCACCGTGCTTCCATACTCCGCGCAGAATTTTGCCAGTAGGGCTGTGGAGCTCCCGGATCCAAATTCAAGGATAGATTGGGGTCTGCGGGAAACGCATAGTTGCCAGAGATGATATAGCTTAAAGTCTTGTCCAATCCAGCGCAGTCCACCGGAATTGTGAAATCGCCGAAGCACATTGTCGATTACTGAAAAGAGGTCGCGATTGTCTCGTCGAACCCTGGCGAACCATCGTCGAAACTTCAACTGTGCCAATGCATTCGGTAGGCGTGTAAGTATGGTCTTTGCTTGGAAATGCATGTGATCATCACCAACCAAGCGATCTAGCAATAGATGATTTCGATGGGTATCGTCTTCAATACTGGGCTCATTGGAGATCAGACCACTTCAATTGTTCGTCGGCAACCAGGTCACGTTCGATGGTGCGCCCGACGACTTCGTGCAGGTTTATGGCCGGTATGCCGTCTCCGGGCTTTTTGCAGGCGAGGTCAGTTTCCTGCAGAATGTGCCCCGCCCGAAGATTTCGGCGAGCTACCACGCTTTTGCCAAAGATCGCGCGCAAGGCAGCTTCAGAAGGATCGGGAACGCTTGGTGCAAGTGGGGCGGTGTTCATCTTCGAAACGAATCGAACTCCTTGGACAAGCAATGCGAGTTCGTCGATGGTAATCGAGGCTGGTACGTCAGGGCCAAACATGCGGCGATCAAATGTCACATGTACCTCGAGAAGCGAAGCACCAATCGTGCTGGCCGCGAGGGACGGGAATATCGTGCCCGAGTGATCGGAGAGGCCGACGGGGACTGCAAAGTCACGTTGAAACGCCATCATCCGCCCCAAGTGGACGCGTTCGGGGGGACACGGATAGGCCGACGTGCACTGGAGGAGTGCCAGCGGCGCCGCAGCCTGGCGGCAAAGCTGGACGGCTCGATCGATTTCGTCACGATCGCTCATTCCCGAGGATATAAGCAGCGGGCGACCGTCTTTGAGCATCTCGCGAAGCAGCGGTAGATTTGAAACCTCGCCTGATGCCACCTTCCATGCGGGAATCCCCAGGCTTCGCAGGAGCTCGACTGCCTCTGGGGAGAACGGCGAGCTGAGAAATAGGAGGCCCTTGTCTGCCGCATGCTGCCGGAGTCCGCGCCACTGGTCGGGCGTGAACTCGAGCCGTCGCCAGTAGTCGTATCGGGTTGCGTCCTGGGGGCTGAATTTGATCCGCCATGGTTCGCGCCGCGTGCTTTCGGCGGCGGCAATGTGGGTTTGGAATTTTACCGCGTCGGCGCCGGCATTCGCGATGGCATCAACAAAAGCATGAGCTAGTCCGAGACTTCCATCATGGGCCTGTGCGACTTCGGCAATAACGCAGACATGCCTGTTGTTAAATGTTCTATTCTCAATGGCAATGGCGATTTCCATGGGAATCGTGACAGGATGTCCAGCGCTACGGTCCACCCCTCGACCGGGGGGTGCCAAGTATGAGGGCGCCCGTGGCGGCAATCTCGGGGAGGCCCACACGGGAAAGGGCGACCTCGTAGGCGAGCCAATGTTGGCTTGCGCGGGCCGCTTGGGATCCGGCAGTGAATGCCCCCGGCGACTCGACGGGTAAGTGAAAGCGCGCACCGGGCGAATTCCTGTGAATTTCCAGCTCGGCGACTACCTTTGCCGCCCAAAATGCAGGGGCGTGGTGTGGAATGTTCGATCCGATGATTCGTTGAGCGTTCAATCCCCGATGATCGCCCATAGAGGAGAGAGCCCATGTGATCGCCGGAGTGGAACCGATGCGATAGTTGGAGTCCCGCGGCATCATGCTTCCCGCCGCAATGACTGGACGGAAGCTGAGGTCGGCAGGAAGCACGTACATGGAGTGCCAGATCCGATCGTATGTGGGAAAAAGAGAAGAAACGCCGAATCCGAGAAGTCCAACCGCGAGCGACAGCGAGAGAAGCATTGGGAGGCGCTGCGGCCGCCGCGAAATGGGAAAGTTGGAATGTTGAAATACTGACCCTCGCCGGCACATCTGCTTCGGAGTCGGCGGTGACGTCGTGTATGCTTCGCAGGCTGCGATCAGTACAGCCAGTCCGCTGGGAACGGCGAACAACAGCCGTTGAAAAACGACGATATCGTGGCCTCCGCTTCGCTCTCCAATGATCTGTCCCAACGGAAGGCCGAGGCAAGGGAGGGCGAGGAGGATGAGTGGTGCAAGCGTGAGCCAGCCGACCACGTTGTTCCGCAGGACGAGCCATATTGCGGCGGCAACATTCATGAGGCCAAAAGCACCCAAAATCTGGACTGTCCGATCGAATGCGGGCGAGGCTGGATCGAATATGTCGAGGCCGAGAATGGAGTTCATCCAGCCGTGTGTCTTGTAATACTCAAACAACGTGGGATCGCGCGGGTACCAGAGAAAGGTAGCGAAGCTGAGGGCCACCAACACCACGATAATCCACCAAACCAGCGCACGTCGCCAGGCGACCAACCGCCAACCCAAGATGCCAAAGACGCCGAGGGCGGCTATGCCAATGCCTTGGATATGATTGAAGGCAGTGAACAGGACCAGCACCAGTGTCGGAACAGCGGCTGGCAATACCCGTGACCGTATGTCCGCCCACGAAGGCCGAAGGTCGGCAGTGGCAACCAACGCCACACGAATAAGCGAAACCGCGCTGATCTGTGCGAAGACGCTGCTCGATAGCCCATAGTAACGGTAGAACGAGAAAGTGTTGTTGCCGAAGGTCAGTGCGTTTAGGACGACGAAAGCCAAGGCAAGCTGGGTGCTCAGGCCCACGGCGCGTCCCAGACGGTAATACTGCCAGGAAAGCAGCAGGCAGATGCCGACGTAGTAGACGTTCAACCACCGTAGTTGCGGCAGGCCGGTAAGGTGTTCCGTGAGACTGTAAGGCAGGAAGTAGCTCGTCTTGCTCCAGGCCGAATGTGCCGTGACGGTTCCGCATGCGTGCCACTCGTTGATCCGTCGCAAGTGCTCCCACGGGTCCGAGGGCCACTCCAGATAGATGCCGGGAATGGCGAAGATCAGCGCGAGCAGGGCCCAGGGCACAAGGCGGTAGAGCCGGGAGGCCACGCTCTCATGCAGGCTATCTGCGGAGCCGGCGGTACGGAGGCGGGGACGCCTCCACCATGACGTGAGGGCAATACTGGCGAGCGCGAGATGGACTACATGCAGGAACCAGTAGACGTAAAGGAGGGACGGGATGCCGGAAACAGCGGGGGTCGACGTATCCTCACGGGCCGAATTCACCGGCCACTTGAGCCACGCATAGAGCAGGTAAGCGGCAAGGTAGGGGATCAGGAACGCCCAGCCGCTGTAAAAGTAGGCGCGTAGTATGCGCGGGACGATCGGGTGGCAAATCCAGCGAGATGCGCGGGATTGAGCGGTGGACGTGGTCGTCGCCGACTCCGAGCCCTTCATGAGGGTTCTTGCCCCCGGGGGCAGATTGCGCTCGGAGTCCTTGCTGGAATGGTGAGCCTACGACACGGTCGCAAACGCTTCAGTCGTTTCTCAGCGATAGGCATTGAGGCGCGCTTGATTTGGTTCTGGCGATCGACGGAGTTCACTTTCTGACGTCGACATGTGCAATGCGCAGCACTCTGCCGCAAGGGGGAAAGTGCGTAGAGGAAATTGAGATCCTTGAGATAGACAACGCACGGAGAACCGGGGACGGTGCCGACGCGATTCACTCTGAGATACCAGGCCACGATCAAGCATCGCCCGAACGTCCCGCAAGTCGCGAATGTGCCCGCGTTCGATCTTGGCCGGTGCTTGTGAATAGGGATCGTAGTGAAAGAAATCGAGCGCCCCGTGCCGTCCGATGCGGAGGCTGCGATTCTGCCAGCCGGGAAGCGGTGGAATGAAGTCGTCGGGCGCCGCAAGTTCGATGTTTACGTCGACCGATTCCTTTGTCTCGGCAATTGCGTCAAAGAATCCCCGCGTTTCTGGCACGGCCTTCAGGTCGTAGATCCACCGTCGTAGCCCGCCACCCTTCCAAGACCGCGGTGCTTCCGCCCGTCAGATAAATCCGTCCGGGGGCGCGTACACGCTTCCCCAATTCGGTCATGAACCGTTCAATCTTCGCCCGGTCGGATTCCCCTCTCATGACTACTTGTTCTGAGTCGTGACCTGCCGGCGGCTGAGATTACATCAGGAAGAGAACAGGGCAACGGGGCGGGAGAGGTGTGCTGGGCTCGTGTGGCCGGCGGGCCGTTTTCGACTCTTTGACCGTTGCCCGTCGCCAAATCTCCTGTTGTTCACGTCTCGCGACTCTCGCGATGAATGCTTTGCAGGCTTCCGGCAGCGCCCGGACGACCGTGTCCGCATCGCGGATGACGAGTCGGAGCTGGTCCGGTCAATCGCGAGATCATAGCCATGATTAGAAGACGTGATGGAAATCGCGGAGTTGTCCCCAAGGGCCGGTCCGAGACGAAGGCCAGAGCGCGGGGCGGACGGTGCAAAAAGGTTTCGACCACGAGAGCGTACGAATCCCCATGGACGGAAAGCCGGAATAGCCCTTTTGTCCGCCATAGCGTCTACCACCTCGTCAATGCGACAAAGCTGCCGCCACTTCCGTGCGTTTACCGTGGCGGAAGTACGGGCGAGACACAGAGATCCTCGTTTCGCAATTGGCGAAAGAGGAAGATGTGTGGGCTCGGGCACGTGCGGGCAATGGGAAATTTATCGTGGCGAGATTTGCAAGCCTGCCGGCCGCCGGCTTGGAGCCACGAACAAGAAGCGTCGTGCGCGGCCGGGGCGGCAAGGAGTAACCTTATCCTCTCCGAGCAACACGCCACGAGCGGGCATGAATGAATTCGAGAGACCATCTCGTGCCCATTTCGTGGAGACCCGATCCATTTCGCCGTTCACGTTTCCGGGCCGCGGTTGCGCGCTCCAGCGGAGTGCTGGCGGCTCTGTTCGGGCGGTTGGCCTATTGGTTTTGACGCTTTCCCGAAAACTTTCTCGCGTGGGACGGGGTTTTTTGACCACGAAGGGGCATGCGTACGGACGTGGTTCGGAGAAGCTCTGCGGTCCTGGGTTTCGTGGTTGCGTGGGCAACGGTTGGCTCGGCTGCGGAGGATGAAGCCGCGCTTCCGATCGCGGAAGAGGTCGTCCCGGCGCTTCGCCCGGTGATCGAGAATGCGTTGCGCCAGTCTCCGCGGGTTTTTCTCGCGAGTTTGGCCAAGCTGCAGGCCGAACAACAAACGCTGGTTACCTCGTCTCCTCTCTATCCGCATCTGGATGCCAATCTCTCCTACGATCAGCAGCGGGAGGAAAGGAATGCGGTTTGGGCAAACGGCTCGCGCCTGATCTACAGTGCGGGAATCAGCTACCCGCTCTTCAATTGGGGGGCGGTCAAGGCCGGTGTGCAAATCGGCAAAATCCAGGCCGAGATGGCGGCGAACAACCTTCAGGAAGCCTATCAGCTCGCAGCCTTGGAGGTCCGCCGTGAGTACCTGCAGCTGATTCTTACAAAGGGCTCACTCCAGGCGGCTCGTTTTCGCCTCGATTTGGAACAACGGCACCTCGAACTGGTGCAGACGCGAGTCGAAGCCGGTGAATTGCCGAGCTACTCGTTGTCCACGACACAGAACTCCTTTGACGATGCCTCATTGGGATTCGACCGGGCTCAACAGGGAATGGATCTCGCGATCAAACGGTTTCGGCGCCTCGCTGGATTGGAGGAGCTGAACGCGGATTCGATTCCCGACGAGATCCCCCGGGTGACGGCCGCGCCCAAAAAGGAGATGGTGCCGTTGCGGACTGAGTTCTTGGCAGATGGGGGATTCGAAGACAAGGCCCGCTTCGAGAATAAGGAACTGGAAATCCGCCGGGAGCGCCTGAATGCCGCGATCCTGCGCGTCAATCAGCGACCCATGTTCGATGTGCGTGCCGGCGTCAGTCAGGACGAACTTGCTCGGGAGACGGACATCACGCGGCGAAGCAAGCTTTCCGCGGTGGGAATCGGGGTTCGCCTCCGCTGGAACATCTTCGACGGCTTTGCGTCGCGCGGCCGGCTCCTGTCGACCCGGACCAATCTCCGGCGATTGGAGAACGACCTCCAAAACGTAACCTCCGACCTCAAGGAGGCGGCCGAGACGGCCTTCTCGGAACTCGACTTCGCCGGTCGATCCCTGGATGTCGCTGAACGTCGCTTCGGGCCAGTCCCGCAGAACTTCCGTCGCGCCCAGGAAGACTTCGACTCGGGTCTGATTTCGGAGGACGACCTGAACGACGCGCAGTCCCGTCTCTATTCCGCGCAGATTTCGGTCTACAGCGCCCGTGCTGCCTACCTCAATGCCCTTGCGACGTTTCTTTCTTCCGTAAACGCCGATCCGGCGGTTGCATCGCGCCTCGGTCCATCGCCCGGCTCCTGAATCCATGTCGCTCAAGCTTCTTGCCCGCGGTATCGCTGTCGTCGCCCTCGTTTCAATTGCTGCCTTCGTTGGGTTTTTCTTCCTTCGCCCCATTGCCCTCGCCGAATCAGCAAAGCGCGGCAATGTTCCGGATGCCGTTCCTGGGACCGTTTCCGTCCGAGCGAAGCGGCTCGTGCACCTGGTCAGCGAGGTGAACGGACGGATCGACCGAAGTGATCTCGAGCTGGGCGACCACGTGAAGGAGGGACAGATCCTGGTGCAGATCGACTCGCAAAGCCTGCGCGTCGAGGTGAAGCAGACGGAGGAAGACCTGGCCTCGGCGAAACAGCGGCTGGAGATGGGCTCTTCTCGACGCTTTGACCTGCAAAACCAAAAGGACGATCTGGGGATAAAACAGCGCCTGCTTGAGCGCGGTTCGGTGGCCAAGGTCGACGTCGAGCGCCAGTCGCGCGCAATCGAGCAGCTTCAGCAGACGATCGACCTGGAGACACTGGCGCTGAAGGACCGAATCGCCGCCCTGGAGAACAACCTGCAGGCGAAGAAGATCGAGCTGTCCAAGCACACGATCAACGCACCGATCGACGGGATTGTGAGCCACATTTACGCGTTTCCCGATGACCTGATCGGCGGCGGGACGGCGATTGCGGACATCATTTCCACCGAGCGCGTCGTGGAGGCAAAGGTCAGCGAGGAGAAATTCGCCAACATCAAAGTCGGACAGCATGCAACGGTGCGCCTCGCCGGCTATGGCGATACGATCTTCAACGCCAAGGTGAAAAAGCTGCTGCCGTCCGCCGAATCGGAAACGCAGCGCTATACCGTATTCCTCGATGTCGACATCGACCCGGAGAAGCTCGTTCCGGGGCTCACGGGCGAGGCGCTGATCACGGTGGATGAGCACGAGAACGCGGTCACCATCCCGCGCACGGCACTGGCGGGCAACCGCGTTTACGTCGTGGACGGCGGCACCGTGCACATCCGCGAGGTCACCCCGGGGTTCACGAGCCTCAATCGCGTGGAAATCCTCAAGGGCCTGGAGCCGGGTCAGAAGGTCATCGTGAACGAACTTGAACGATTTCGCGATGGTTCGCGGGTGCGCATCACTGACGGAGCGAAAACAGCGGACGCGGAAGAGGCGGAGTGAGTCGGCCAAAGACAAAAGCAGAAACTTTCGAAGAGGCGGAAACGTGAAACCTCCTTTTCCGGCTCCGGTTTCAGATTTTTCAACTTTCGACGCGTTGCTCCGCCTCTCGCGGGCGAGGTCAGGGTCCGGAACGCGAACTTCGAAAGGACGGAAGATGAGTTGGACAGAGGTAACGAAGAAAACAAAGGTCAAAGCAGGTGACGAAAAATCGGCCTCCGACTGCAACGACCGCACTGATGAGGATTCCGGAAACTCCATTGCCCCGCAGCCGTACGGCGGTGCGGCCTTCGGACGTTTCGTTTCCTTCGGTGAACTTCTCCGTCCAGTTTAATCTCCGACCTCCGACCTTTGACCCTTGACCTCTGACCTCTGACCTCCGGCTTTCGTGACGCCTCCTCTCCGCATCGCTCTCCGGTTCCTGCTCGCGCGCAAGCGCTCGATGCTGATGAGTCTGGCGGCGATTGTTTTTGGCGTCGGCTTTTTCGTCGCGAGCCAGGCGATGACCAGCGGGTTCCAGGAGCTGTTCATCAAGACGATCCTCGGCACCGACGGCGCGATTCGCGTCGAGGACCGCATTCAGGACACGATGCGCAGCATGGCCGTACAGGGCACCGAATTCGCCTATGCCAACCGGGAAAGCCGCAAGTATGTCTCCGGGATCGATGAACCGCGCCTGATGCGGGAAACGATTTCGCAGTTCCGGAACATCTCCGGGATCTCGGAGGTCCTGCGCGGCAACGTGCAGTTGGAGACTGGCGGGCGCACGGACAACGGCCAGGTCTTCGGCATTCGTCTCGAGGATCACCTCGGCGTGTCCGACCTCGACGAGCAGATCCGCCTCGGCAGCCTGGACGATTTTCGTGACTCCCCGATCGGGGCGATCATCGGCATCACGCTGGCCCATCGTCTCGACATCACGGTCGGAGACACCCTGATCGCCGACGCGGAGGGAGAGCGCCGGCAGTTTCGCGTCTCGGCGATCTTCGAGACGGGCGTGTCGGACATCGACAAGTCCCGCATCTATGTCCACTTGGGCGAGGCGCGGTCCCTCTTCAAGAAGCCTTTTGGCGCCACGTTCATGCAACTGAACGTCATCGACCGCGACCGGGCGCCCGAGGACGCCGCCCGGCTCGAAGAGGTGCTCCATCATGGCGTGCGCAGCTGGCAGGAGCGCGAACGCGTGTGGCTGGGTGTCTTTCAGGCGCTGGGCATTCTCTCCGCGATCACCGTCACGATCATCATCCTGATCTCGGGCCTCGGGATGTTCAATACGCTCGCCATGATCGTGATGGAGAAGACGCGGGAGATCTCGATCCTGCGGTCCATGGGCTACACGCGGCAGGACATCAGCCGCATCTTTCTCTGGCAGGGCGGCATTGTCCTCGCGGTCGGGACGGTGCTCGGATGGGCCGTGGGCGGGGCGGTCACCTACGTGCTGTCACATTACCCGATCGACATCCGCGGGATTTTCGCCACTTCGACCTTCGTCGTGAAGTGGTCGGTGATGCACTACGTCATGGGCGCGGTGATGGCCTTCATCGTCGTGATGGTCGCCAGCCTCATCCCCGCCCGGCGCGCGGCGCGTCTCGAGCCCGGTGATGTCATTCGGGGGACGGCGACGTAGGCACGGCTGAGCTGTGCCTACGAAGTCTAAGAGGAGAGTTGAAGTTGAAGTATCAGCCGGAATCAGATGATTCGTTTGAAAGACTTGCCGTATGGCAAAGATCCCGGGCTCTCGCAGTCCGCGTTTACCGGCTCCTTGGGAACTGTCGCGATTTTGGTTTTCGGAACCAGATGACTGGGGCCGCGAACAGTATCTCCAACAATATCGCCGAGGGCGCTGAGCGACTCAGCAAAGCCGAGTTCAGGCAGTTCTTGGGATACGCCAAAGGGTCGGCGGGAGAGACCCGGTCTCAGAGTTACACCGCTGAAGACCTGGGATACTTCGAAGAGAGTGAGGCACGCGCGCTTCGTGCCGAACTCAAGGAGATCTCGCGAATGATCAGCGGCCTGATCAAGAGTCTGGATCGAAGCCCCAACATCACTTCAACTTAAACTCGCCGCTTCAACTCACTACGCCTTGCCCCCTGCTCCTTCCTCCTCCGCCACTTCGTCCGATCTCGTCGTCCGCTGCCAGGGACTGCAGCGCTACCTCGGTCAGGACGACGGTCGGGTCCATGTCCTGAAAGGCGTGAGCTTCGAGGCGGTGCGCGGGGAGGTGACGGCCATTGTCGGACCTTCCGGATGCGGCAAGTCGACGCTCCTCTACCTGCTCGGCCTGCTCGACCGTCCCGATGGTGGGAGCATCCTGATCGACGGCGTCGAGTGTTCGTCGGTCGATGACGAGGCGCGCACGGCGTTGCGGGCGGAACACATCGGCTTCGTGTTCCAGTTTCACTTCCTGTTGCCCGAGTTCAGCGCCGCGGAAAACGTGATGTTGCCGATGCGCAAGCTCGGCCGACTCGCGCCGGACCCCATGCTCGCACGCGCGAAGGAACTGCTTACGGCCGTCGGCCTGGGCGAGAAGATCCACCGGCTGCCCTCGCAACTGTCCGGGGGCGAACAGCAACGCGTCGCGATCGCGCGATCCCTGGCGAATCAGCCATCATTGCTGCTGGCCGACGAGCCGACCGGCAACCTCGACATCGCCAACTCGACGCTCGTGTTCGACCAGTTGAAGAAACTTGCGAAGCTGCACCGTCAGGCCGTCGTGCTCGTCACCCACAATCCCGACATCGCCGCGCGCTGCGATCGGACCCGGCGCATGCTGGACGGAC
The DNA here is from genome assembly GCA_963797435.1 of uncultured Verrucomicrobiae bacterium. GTDB lineage: Bacteria > Verrucomicrobiota > Verrucomicrobiia > Opitutales > Opitutaceae > CAWCPJ01. The sequence continues at coordinate 305,379 of CAWCPJ010000004.1, forward strand.
AGTTCGTCGAGTAGGGCAGGGGCTCTCGCGAATGCATATACATCGCGGATCGAGGCGTAGCCGTAACGATGCAGGTGACGGTGGGCCAGCGCGCTTGCCCGCGCCCCGGGACGTGCCTGCAAGCCGGCTGACCTACCGACACACCATCTGGTTTCCTCCATCGGAAGGAGTATCCCGGCCAATTGCATCGTTACGGCGTAGCGCAGGCATCCCTGCCTGCTCCGTCGCTGAGTGCAGGCAGGCATGCCTGCGCTACTGGGAAACGCGCGTGTGTTACCGCCCGAGGGCGGGCGGAACTCGTTCACCGGTCGGGAAACATGGCGTCCCTCTGGAGTGCGGCAGCTTGATGTCGCTTTCCATTCCTCGGAAACGACTCAAAGCGGGAGCAAGCCTCCCGCACTCCAAAAGGACGAACGTCGGTTTATCGTCCTGCTTCCAGGCGGAAGGGCAGCCAGCGCATGCCACTCGGAAGCGGGACAACGAACTGGCGGCCGTTCTTTTTCTTTCGACGGGAAGCGGGTCGTGAAGCCGGGACTGCATCGACATGGTGCAGCCCGGAGACATCCACCGCACGTCCCTCTTCTTCGCCATGGCGGAGGTGAGCGGCGATGCCGCCGTCCGGGGCGCGAGTAAGCCCGCAGTTGCGCCCGTCGAAACGGTGTTCGTCCGCTGGCTCGTGCGGGTGGCTCTGGCGGTCGGCGTGCTCGCCGTTGCCGCGCAACTGGCCGAGATCCCGTGGCGCAGCGCGCTGCGCGGCTACGACGACACCTTCAACTATCTCTGGTTGCGCTCCTTGATGATCGATGGCGACTGGAACTTCGCCAACGACGTGGAGCAGGCCGACACGATTGAGCCGACGGACCGCGACTACGTGCGGGGTTTGCCGCGCACGCCGACCGACCATGTGCCCAACAAATACGGCATCGGGTGGGCAGTCCTCACGACCCCGGCATTCGTGGCGGCGGATCTGGTGGTGCGGATCGGCAACGGCCTCGGCGTGTGGCAGCTCGCGCGCGACGGATTCAATCCCGTCTACCAGGTTTCCATTGTGCTCTGGCATGCCTTCCTGGCGATCGTCGCGTTGCTGGTCACGCGGCTTGTCCTCGCGACGTGGCTGGAGGAACCCTGGACAACAATCGGCGTTGTCTCGGTCTGGCTCGCGAGCCCCCTGCTTTACTACCAGACCTCCAACATCGGCATGTCGCACGGCGCGGTGGTGTTTGCTGTCACCGTCGCGCTGTTCGGCCTCGTGCGCGGTTTGCGGGATCCCGTGCCGCGCTGGCCATGGTTGCTGGCCGGCGGTGGGCTCGCGCTCGCGGCGATCACGCGCTATCAGGCGGCGGTATTCGGCCTGCTCGCCGTTTGGGCGTTGGTCGAGCGCGTCCGCCAGCAAGGCTGGCGGGGTGGATCGACGGCTGGATGGCTCGTGCTGGGGGGCGCGCCGTTTCTCGTGCTCCAGGCCCTGGCGTGGCACGCGGTCTACGGCCGCTGGCTGGTTTTCAGTTACGGCGTGGAAAACGAGGCGTTCCACTGGGGCAAACCGGCGTTCGTGGGGTCGCTGCTCTCATCGTTTCACGGGCTGTTTTATTGGCATCCGTTGCTGCTCATTGCGTTCGCCGGGCTCGGTTGGTGGGCGGTTGCGGCGACGCGGTTTCGGACCGACGTTGGGAACCGGAACTGGCGGGCGCGGCGGCGTGCCGGTCGCGCCCGCGCTTGCGTTGTTGGGATGCGCGGTGGCGACGATCTACGTCAATGCGGCGTGGTGGTGCTGGTGGTTTGCCGCCTCGTTTGGCAGCCGCGGCTTTGATGGCGCGTTGCTCGGACTGATGGGCGGCCAGGCTTACCTGCTGTCGCGATCAAGTCGCGTCGCGCGACGCATGCTTCTCACGGTGACGGTGGTTTTGATCGTCTGGAACGTCTATGTGTTCGTGCTCTTTCGAACCAACACGATCTCGCGCAACCGCCCGGTCACGTGGACGCAGATGATCACCGCCGCGCCGCATCTGTTTGATCGACTGTCCTTCGAGTGATCAGCGCGTGCGGATTCCACGCGAACCGACGCAAGCGGGCGCATCTCCCGGTTGACGGTGTAGGAGCGCGCTTGCTCGCGATGGTCCGTGGAATCGCCTGCAAGCAGACTCCACATTCGCGCGACCTCAATCGTCAATTGACAGATGCACCCGAAGCACGCGAGCCGGCGATCCGAGCTGCAAATAGCAGAGCGAAACCCGCGATCACGAGGAAGAGGGCGTGGTGCGTCAGGTAATCGGCCGCGCGGGATAATGGACCCGGGGAACGCGGCTCCAGTTGGAGCGAAGCGGGCAGGATGCGCTTGATTTCCGCCTGGCTCAGGGTCTGGGCGAACATGTCGGGGTATTGATGGGGGATCTCTCCTTCGTGCAGGATTGCCGGATTCCCCGATGCGAGAAACGCTCGCGTAGTGGCCGTGCTTCGCGCGAGCGTCTCGCGATGTTCCGGCAGTTCGTGTTCGAAGATGTGGGTGACGTGAATCCCCAGGCCGACCACGGTGCAGGCAAATCCGGCCAGCGCAGCCGCCCGCGCGATCCGTTGATGACGCGGCGGTGATTCCATCTGCGAGCGGCTGCGCCACCAAGCGAGGGCGAGCGCATTTACCCAGACACCGACTACGATCACGTCGACATAGCGCGAGGCGGCCCACGGGGCGTCTGCGCCGCGGGAATAGGCCAGGGCGGCAAAGTGGAACAACACCCACAGTCCAGCCGCAAAGGCGATCCGTTCGCTACACTTTAAGCATTCGGTCGAACCGCGATTACGCTCTTCGCCCAATCCACCGATCGGTTGTAGGGCCGGACCTTGTGTCCGTGCCGTTACCTCTCGACGACCTGTCCGTCGTAGCCCCACGGGCGAAGTCGGAAGCGGCACGGACACAAGGTCCGGCCTTACAGATTGGACCGCATGGACACGGCTGAGTGCGGCGCGTGTCCTGTTTCGCCACAGGCGCACGGCAAGCCAGCCCCACGGTGCCCAGGCGAGTGGCGCGAGCAACACCAGGGCGCGGGCGTTGCGAAACCAAAACAGGCGCTCGAACGGCCATTGTAGAAATCGGAAAAACGCGAAGACAAATTCGGACGGCCCTCGCGCAAGAAAGCGCGAGGGCCCGATCGCGGACAACTGCAACGCCACGCCCAGTCCGATGATCGCGCCGCACGCAATCAAGGTCGCCGCATGTCGGCGCAGGTCCGCCCGCGTGCGCAACTGAAAGACGATGACGGCGCCAATCGACGCGGCCGCGAGCATTCCCGAGCCCATGGAAAACTCCTCGAACACCGCGCACGCAATGCCGGTCCACCACCTTCGCGTGCGGGCTTCCGCTGCTCCCAGGCAAGCGATGGCGACGAGTGAAAACCCAAGGAGAAAGTCCTGCTGGGAATCAAAGGCACTCAGCACGTTTTCCCAGGCCACCGGCAGCCCGGTTGTCGCGAGCACCAATGCAAGCCACGGCCAATGCCAGTGCGGCGCCAGCGTGCGACGTCCCCACAGAAATACGGCCACCGCGATTGTCGCGTGGAGCAGGGCATTCACCGCGCACTCGAGGCGCGCGTCCCATTGATCGTTGGCGACAAACAAGCCCAGGGCGAGCAGGCGCGTGAAGAGGATACGGTGCTCGTTGTTTGGCCGGACCAACGCCGCCGCGGTCAGTTGGCCCTGCTCGAACGGCAACAACAGATAATCCGCCTCGGCAAACCATTGGTCCGCTTGCGGGACATCCGACCCGAACCGGTCGATCACGGCGAGTTTCCCGCCGACGATGGTCAGGAGCAGTCCGCAAACCAGGAGCCAATTGGAAAGGCGGGATGGTGCGACTTTCATGCCACCGCGATTGAGTCGGCCGGCGTGCGCCGTACCTCAATAAAACACGTTTCGATCAAGGCTCCGGTATTGGATCGCCTCGAGCAGGTGCGGGGCGGCAATACCATCCGCGCCGGCGAGGTCGGCGATGGTGCGGGCAACCTTCAGGATGCGGTCGTAGGCGCGGGCGGAGAGCGCGAGCTGTTCCATGGCGTGCTGGAGCATGTCGCCGAGTTTGCGGTCGATCGCGCAGTGGGCCCGGATGCCGGCCTGGGACATCCGGGCATTGGCGCGGACGCGGGTGCCGGCAAAGCGCGCGTGCTGCGCGGCGCGCGCGGTGGCGACGCGACCCCGAATTGCGGCCGATGTTTCGCCCGGTTTTTCGGTGCGCAGCTCCTCGATGCCAAGCGCCGGCGCCTCGACATGGATGTCGATGCGGTCGAGCAACGGTCCGCTGATGCGCGCGCGATATTTCTGGATCTGCGAAGGGCTGCAGCGGCACTCGCGTTTCGTGTCGCCAAGATACCCGCACGGGCAGGGGTTCATCGCCGCCACGAGCATGAAGGAACACGGCAACGTGACCTTGCCGGCGCTCCGTGAGATCGAGACCGTGCCGTCCTCGAGCGGCTGGCGCATGACTTCCAACGCGGAACGCTTGAACTCGGGCAGTTCGTCGAGGAACAGCACGCCGTGATGCGCCAGGCTGATCTCGCCGGGCCCGGGAATGGTGCCCCCGCCCAGCAGGCCGACATCGCTGATCGTATGATGCGGGGCGCGAAACGGACGGGTGAGCATCGGCACGTCCTCCTGGAGCGTGCGACCCGCGGCCGAGTGGATGCTGAGGATGTCGAGGAACTCGTCGAGCGTGGGCACGGGCATGATCGACGGGAGCCGCTTCGCGATCATCGACTTTCCGGAACCCGGCGGCCCGATCATCAGGAGATTGTGGCCGCCGGCGACTGCGACTTCGACGGCGCGACGGACGGCGAGCTGGCCCTTGATCTCGGCGAAGTCATCGGCGCCGGCCAAGTTTTCGGGACGACCGTCCGCCGTCGCACGCGGCAGCTCAAGGTGCCCGTCCAGAAAACGGGCGGCCTCGTCGATCGACTCGACGGGATAGACGGGCACGCCCTCGACCAGGGCCGCCTCGCGGGCGGAATGAGGCGGCAGCAGAACGCCTTCCTTGCCGAGGTTGCGCGCGAGCAGGGCCATGGCGAGCGCACCGCGGATCGGACGGGTGGCGCCGGACAGGCTGAGTTCGCCCGCGATCAAGAAATTGTCCAGACGTTCGGGGCGTTCCAGGCGCCGGGTGGCGGCGAGGATGCCGAGGGCGATCGGCAGGTCGTAGATCGGGCCTTCCTTGCGCAGATCGCCGGGCGCGAGATTGATCGTCGTGCGTGTCCTCGGCGGCGGAAAACCGCTGTTGGCAAGCGCGGAGAAAACCCGGTCGTCGGACTCCTTCACGGCGGCGTCGGGCAGGCCGACCATGATGAGCTTGGGATCGCCGCTTTCGCCGGCGTTCACCTCGACCTGCACCGGGACCGCCTCGATTCCTTGCAGGGCGGCGGAAAGTACAGTGGCAAGCATGTCGGGGGCAGGTGAAACAGGGGCGCGGATCAAACGGGTGCGCTGGAGTCCTGTCAATGAAACGCATCGGGAGTTGTGCGGGAGGACATTTGAAAGTTATGGGCCGAAGTTGGTGTCCGGAGAGCGCACGCCTCTCGCCGGCCCCCGAAGCTCGCTTCGCCCCCTGTAGGAGCGGGTTTACCCCGCGATTTCTCGGGTTTGCACGCGATTCCGCCGAGCCATCGCGGGGTAAACCCGCTCCTACAATTTTCAGCAGTGCCTCGGGTGACGCGGAGATGCTGCCGGTGCGGACGACTTCGTTCTGGCGCCGGGACCGGGGCCGCGAAAGGCTTTCGCGTGGTCATTGGACTGACAGGAGGATTTGCGTGCGGCAAGTCCACCGTCGGGCGGATGTTGGAGGAAATGGGCTGGTGGCGCAGCGACTCCGATGCGATCGTGCGCGACCTGTTGGCGCGCGATGCCGCGGTGATCGCGGAGGTGCGGACGGCGTTTGGTTCCCCGGTCTTTGACGAGGATGGAACGATCAACCGGCGCAAATTGGCGGATCAGGTATTTGACAACGCGTCCGCCCTTCGTCGGTTGGAGGAGATACTGCATCCCCGGGTGCGTGCGACCTGGAAGTCGGCCCTGGCCCGCGAATCCGTGCGGCCCAAGGTCGTCGAGATTCCGCTGTTGTTTGAGAAAGAGCTGGAGAAAGAGTTTGATTTCACCGTCTGCGTGGCCTCTGATCCGCGCGTTCAGGCGGAGCGGCTCGCCTCGCGCGGGTTCTCGCCGCAAGAAGCCTCCCGGCGCAATGCCCGGCAGCTTCCCCTGGCTCAGAAGATCGAACGGGCCGACTTTGTAATCACGAACAACGGCAGCCTCGCCTTTCTCCGCGACCAGGTGACACGACTGGTGGAACTTCTCACCAGACCCGCTGCCTGACCGGTCGACCCTCGCGCATCCCGTATCTTGCTTCGGGTGGGTCAAAACTCCCCCCCACGCCTCCACATGGCAGAAAAAACCAAAGCTCACGCCGCGGACACCGCGTCCGCCAAGCCCGCGAAACCGCGCAGTCGCCGCACGTCCCGCGGCGGGCGTGGCAGCCGTTCAGTCAAGCCATCCGCCGCCCAGGCGGAAATGGAACTCGAGTCCAACGCGTCCCGCACATCCGCGCCGACGTCCGAACCGGAGGCATCCGCCCCGCGCGAAGTCGAGGCACCGCCACCGGCGCCGGCGCCGGAATCGCCGGCTCCGCGCGCCCCCGAGGATGCGCGCGACGAAACGCGGTCCGAGGAAGATCGTCGGGCAGAGAAGGGGCGTGACGACGTTCGCGACGACAATCGCAACGGGGCTTCGCAAACGATGGCGCAACCAGGTAGCCCCCCTGGCCCCGCCAGGGAATCGGGGCCCGGAGGTGCAGACACCCCGCCGGCGCCGCAAAAGCAACAACCGCCGTCCGGCGGTGGCCCGCGCGAGAACTGGGGCGGTGGCGGCGGTGGCGGAGGCGGCAACGAGTGGGGCTACCGCAAGAAATTCAAGAAGGACAAATTCAAGAACAAGTTCTTCAATCAAGGCGGCGGCGGAGGGGGGGGCGGCCCGCAGGGCCCCCGGTGGCGACAGCCGGTTCCTTCGGCGGAAACACCGGTGATCGGGGCGCTGCCCGATCCCCAGAAGTTCACCAACCTCGAGGAACTCAGCGTCCGGGCAGCCGAACTGGCCGGAGGTGGTGAACCGCTGTATCTCGACGACGTGGCGAAGATGACGCATGGCGAGCTGGTCGCCGCGTCGCGCCAGCGCGAGATTCCCGTGGTCGAAAATCCGGGACGTGCGCAACTCCTCGAAGGCCTGATCAAGTGGGCAAGTGAGAACAAGCGGCCGATCATCGACCGCGGACATCTCGATTTGACCGACGAAGGCCACGGTTTCGTCGTGCACGGCGCGGCGAACTATCGCCTGCTGCCCGACAGCACCTTCGTGCCCGCAGTGTTCATACGCAAGTTCGGATTGAAACGCGGACTGCAACTCGACGTCCAGGTGCAACCCGCGGGGGAGGGCGAGCGTTGTCCCGCGGCGCTGTTGATTCAAACCGTGATGGGCGGCGCGCCGGATGACGCGTCCAAGGTGGTGCCCTTCGAGGAGCTGACGCCCTATTATCCGACGAAGCGACTGTTCCTCGAGGTACCCAGCACGGAAGCGCCCTCGAAGGTCGACGTATCCATGCGCTGCGTGGACATCCTCACGCCGATCGGTTTCGGCCAGCGCGGATTGATCGTCGCGCCGCCGCGGACGGGCAAAACCATCCTGTTGCAGGGCCTCGCCAACTCGGTCGCGACGAATCATCCCGGAGGCACGGTTGATCATCCTGCTCGTCGATGAACGACCCGAGGAAGTGACGGATTTTCGCCGCCACACGCGCGGCGAGGTCGTGAGCTCGACCTTCGACGAATCACCGGAAAGCCACGTCCACGCGGCCGAGATGGTGAGCGAAAAGGCAAAGCGCCTGGTCGAGCGCGGCGAGCACGTCGTCATCCTGCTCGACTCGATCACGCGCCTCGGCCGCGCCTACAACGCGCTTGCGGGCAACAGCGGCAAGATCATGTCGGGCGGCATCGAGGCGACGGCGCTGCAGAAGCCGAAGCGGTTCTTCGGCGCCGCGCGCAACATCGAGGGCGCCGGCAGCCTCACCGTGATGGGTACGGCGCTGATCGACACCAACAGTCGCATGGACGAGGTGATCTTCGAGGAGTTCAAGGGCACCGGCAACATGGAGCTGCACCTCGACCGCGACCTCGTGAACAAGCGCATCTTTCCCGCGATCAACTTCGAGCGCAGCGGGACGCGCAAGGAGGAGTTGCTCTACCATCCTGACGAAATCACGAAGATCTACGGCCTGCGGCGCATCATGCTCGGCGTGCCCGCCTACGAGGCGATGGAGATGCTGATCCAGCGCCTGAAGAAGACGCGTTCGAATGCGGAATTCCTGCTGTCGCTCACGCGCTGACGCCGACGCACGCGGCTTTTCCGGGTAGGGCTGGCCCTCTGGATCATGCCGAGACGCGTTTCCGCGGAGCGAGCGCGAAGACGTTTTCGTGGCGTCCATGATCGTGGGGCAGGGCGGCCACTCCGCTGGCCGCCGCGGCGGGGAACGGAGTCCCCGCCCTACCTGCCAGGCGTTACGAAACGTGACGCGGTGCCCTGCTGCCTCGGCCCTCTCCTGTTCAAAGCCGTCGTGAATACGCGGAGTGCCGGCGGGCCTGGGCACCGCAAAACGCTTGGCGTGCGCGGGCAAACGGCGTTGAACCAGTAGCCGAATGCGGGCGTCCGGGCCCGTTCCGCGCCGCGCCACCCACCTCGATCCGTCTCCACCACCATGTCCGCCCATGATGAATTCGTCGTGCAGCTCATGGTCGACAAGGGCCTGATCCCGCGCGAATCGGTGGTGCAGGCGCGTGCGGTATTGCGCGAGTCCGATCTCAGTTCCGCCACGGTGCGCAAGGTTTCGGACGTATTGATCGAGCAGGGCGTGTTGCGCCCCGGGGAAATGTTGCGGGTGCTCGGCGAGGAATTTTCCATGCCGATCGTCGACCTGATCCGGCACCGGCCGCATCCGTCCGCCCTGGATTCCGTGCCGCGGGAACTGGCCGAGCGTTATCACGTGATTCCGATCGAACTCAATGGCCTGTCGCTCAAGATCGCCATCAGCGATCCGCTCGACACGGACACGGTCGACAGCCTCACCCATGTGCTGCAGCGGCCCGTCGAGGCCGTGCTGGCGCTGCCCGAGGAGATCGATGCGGCGATTCAACGCCATTACAACTCCGCGACCACGGGCGAGACCGTGCAGAGCTTTCTCAAGGAGCTCTCGCCCGAGGAACAGGCGGCCGCGATTGATCCCCGGCGAGGCGGCGGTCGCGGTGGCGGAGGCGATCGACGAGGATACCGCGACCGAGGCGGATGCTCCCGATCATCCGGCTCGTGCAGGTGATCATCACGGAGGCGTTCAACCGCCGCGCGTCCGACATCCATCTCGAGCCGATGGAGAAGCGCTTCCGGGTCCGCTACCGCGTGGACGGCGTGCTGCACGAGGTGGAGAACCCGCCCAAGCGCCTGCAGCTCGCGATCATTTCCCGCATCAAGATCATGTCCAACATGAGCATCGCGGAGAAGCGCGTCCCGCAGGATGGCCGCATCCAGCTCATGATCGGGGGCAAGCCGATCGACCTGCGCGTCTCCTGCCTGCCGACCTCGCACGGCGAGAGCATCGTGATGCGCATCCTCGACAAGGAAGGCCTGATGCTCGGGCTGCCCGAGCTCGGTTTCCTCAGCGATGACCAGGGCGTGTTCGAGCGGCTGATCACGCTGCCCGACGGCATCATTCTCGTCACGGGACCGACCGGTTCGGGCAAGACGACCACCCTGTACGCCTGCCTCAATTACATCAACCGGCCGGATCGCAAGATCATCACGGTCGAGGATCCGGTCGAGTATCAGCTCAACGGCATCAACCAGGTCCCGGTGCGCGCCGACATCGGCATGACGTTTTCGTCCGCCCTGCGCGCCATGCTGCGCCAGGCGCCAAACGTCATCATGATCGGCGAGATCCGCGACAAGGAGACCGCCGAGATCGCGATCAACGCCTCGCTCACCGGTCACATGGTTTTCTCCACCTTGCACACCAATGATGCACCGAGCGCGATCACCCGCCTGATCGACATCGGGATCAAGCCGTTCCTGGTGTCGACCGCCCTGCGCGCGGCCATGGCCCAGCGGCTGGTGCGCCGCATTTGCAGCCGGTGCAAGACCGAGTACACCCCCGAGGCGCGTGAACTTTTCGCGCTCAACCTGCGGCCGGAACAGGCCGGCGGCGCCCGTTTCGCCAAGGGCCGCGGCTGTCCCTACTGCGCCAACACCGGCTACCGGGGGCGGTTTGGCATTTTTGAGATTTTTTTGGTGACCGAGGAAATTCAACGAATGATTTACGAATCGGCCACCGCGCACCACCTGCGTTCCCGGGCACGCGAGCTGGGAATGCGCACAATGCGCGACGACGGCATCCGCAAGGTCCTCAGCGGCCTGACCACGGCGGAGGAATTGATCTCGATCACGGTCAGCGACGTCAGTTGACGCGCAATCCGGCCGATACATGCGGAAGCAACAGGAGCTATCCGCATGAGTTATGAGATGAATGATCTGCTCGACCTCGTGGTCGAGACCAACGCCTCCGACCTGCACATTCACGTGGGTGAGGCCCCGACCTTGCGCGTGAACGGCGAAATGACGCCGGTGGACGGCCCGGCGTTGACGCCGGAGGATACCGAACAACTGATGCTTTCGATCACCGGCGAGGTGAATCAGCAGCATCTCAAAACCCAGGGCGGTGCGGACTTCGGTTTCGCGTTCAAGGACCGCGCCCGCTTCCGCGTCAGCGTCTATCGCGCAAAGGGTGTCATCAGCATGGTGCTGCGCCAGATTCCCAACAAGATGTACGGCCTGCGCGAAATCGGCCTGCCGGACAAGGTCAAGGAACTGCTCTACCGTCCGCGCGGCCTGATTCTCGTCACCGGCCCGACCGGCTCCGGCAAGTCCACCACGCTCGCGTCCATGATCAACTACGTGAACGAGAACATGGACGGGCACATCATCACGATTGAGGACCCGATCGAGTACTACCACGACCACAAGAAGTGCATCGTGACCCAGCGCGAGATCGGCATCGACGTGCCCAATTTTTCCGAGGCGATCCGGCGCGCATTGCGCCAGGATCCGGACATCATCCTCGTCGGTGAAATGCGCGACCTGGAAACGATCGAGGCGGCGATCAGCGCGGCCGAGACGGGTCACCTGGTCTTCGGCACGCTGCACACCAACGGCGCCGCCAAGACGGTCGACCGCATGGTCGATGCGTTTCCCGCGAACATGAAGGAGATGATTCGCACGCAGCTCGCGTCGTCGCTCGTCGCGGTGATCTCGCAGGCCTTGTGCAAGAAGGTTGGCGGTGGTCGCGTGGCTGCGTTCGAGCTGATGATCACCACCAGTTCCATCGCGCAGTTGATCCGCGACAACAAGACCTACCGCATCACCTCCGACATCCAGACCGGCGCCAACCTTGGCATGATCACGCTGGATGCACACCTGCAGAGCCTCTACACGCGCGATCAGATCACCGCCAATGAGGCGATCGAACACTCGCAGGATCCGAACACCATGCGCGAAAAGCTCGCCGCCATGGGCGCCGAGATCAAGGCGATCTAGGCAGCCTAAACGGACGGCCCTCCGGGCCACGCGCTGAAGGGCGGGACGCACTCGCAGGGGCGGGACGCCTCAGCCTGCGAGTGATCTCTGGTGGCCCATTCCCGAAACGGGCTCCGACTTGGTGAGAAGTAGGAGCGGGTTCATCCCGCGACCCCTCCGAGCCACCGCGGGATAGACCGGCTTCTCCAACCTTCCAAATTCCCTCGGGGTTTATGCGGGGACTCGTACCGAGCGTGCGTCGCTCACGCGCGCTTCAGCGGTTTGTCCCGATCATCGGAAGGTGAACCCACTCCCGCACCGGACAAAAAAAGTGGCGGCCGCCACTTTTTTTGTCCGGTGCGGGTGCGATGCGTTTGCTCCACTGAGACTCCGGTCGCTTGGAAACCCGACCGCACCCTGGGCTTCGGGGGGGCAGCCCGCAGTGGGAGGTCCCAATGCGAACTCGCGGCAGGCAGGCACGCCGGTCGCTTCGTGCGAAGAAGGATTCATTCATCCTGGAGGGTCCACGTCCGGGTGGTCCGCGGATGAGACGGAGTTCGTCCCTTCAGGAAATGCAAAGGACGAATCAGCCGTGGCCGGCCGGCATGATGCGACGAGTTTCCCCTCGCCAGCGGGTGGGTGCCTGATTTCTGTGGGAGCGGACTTTGTCCGGTCTCCCTCCGATGTTCGAAAGCGAGAATCTCGCCATCTATGAGCTGCTGAAGGAACGCGGCCTTGTTGATCACGAGCGCCTGCACGCGCTCAACGACGAGTCGCAAAAGTCCGGCAAGCCCCTTGCGCGGCTGGTGGTCGACCTCGGGATCATGCCGCGGCCGGATCTCCTGCGTGTGATTGCCGAATATCTGGGCTGGGAGTACGTCGCCCAGCCTCCGCGCACGATTGCCGATGAGGTTCTGCTGCTGGTCGAGGGCAGCATGGCGCGCATGTACGGAGTCGTGCCGTTGCGGGCGGACGATGCCTCGATCGACGTGCTGGCGCGGGATCCGTTCAACAGCCAGATTGTCGACGATCTCACCTTCGCGCTGCGGCGCGACGTGCGCTTGATCGTCACGGACCCCGAGAACGTCGATACGTTGATCACCCAGTTCTACGGGGCCCAGGACGAGTCGATCGAAAACCTGCTCGCCGAGCTCGGCACCGGCCATTTCCTGCCGGTGAGCCCGGAGGAGGAACTTTCGGCCGGCGATATCGAGGCAATGGCCTCGGAGGTGCCGATCATCCGGTTCGTCAATCTCGTCCTGAGTCAGGCGATTCGCGACAAGGCCTCGGACATTCACTTCGAGCCGTTCGAAAACGAATTCAAGATCCGCTACCGGATCGACGGCGCGCTCTACGAAATGGCCCCGCCGCCCAAGAACCTCGCGCTGCCGATCATCTCGCGCATCAAGGTCATTTCGAACCTCAACATCGCCGAGCGCCGCGTGCCGCAGGACGGCCGTATCAAGCTCACGATTGCCGGGCGGCCCGTGGATCTGCGCGTCTCGACGCTCCCGACCCAGTTTGGCGAGAGCGTCGTGTTGCGCGTGCTGGACCGGAGCGTCGTGCAGCTCGAACTCGAGAATCTCGGCATGCCGGACGATGTCTACGACGAGGTCCAGCAAATCGTCCGGCGACCGAACGGCATCTTCATCGTCACCGGCCCGACCGGCTCGGGCAAGACGACAACCCTGTACAGCTGCCTGCGCACCGTGAACACGATCGACCTGAAGCTGCTCACGGTCGAGGAACCGGTCGAATACGACATCGAGGGCATCATGCAGGTTTCGGTGAACACGCAGGTCGGGCTTACGTTTGCCTCCGCGCTGCGGTCCTTCCTGCGTCAGGATCCCGATGTCGTGATGGTGGGCGAAATTCGTGATCTCGAGACCGCCCAGATCGCCATCCAGGCCTCCCTCACGGGGCACCTGGTCTTGAGTACGCTGCACACAAACGATGCCGCCGGCGCCGTTACCCGCCTGGTCGACATGGGAGTGGAGCCATTCCTGATTTCCTCCTCGCTGGAGGCGGTGCTCGCCCAGCGCCTCGTGCGGCGCATCTGCAGTGACTGTCGTACCGCATACACGCCCGGGGCGGGCCTGGTCCAACAGCTCGGTTTGCGACCGGAGGACATCGGTGACCGCCAGTTCTTCTACGGCAAGGGTTGCGACATATGCCACGATACCGGCTACCTTGGCCGGCTGGGGATATTCGAAATGCTGCGCATGACCGACCCGTTGCGCGATCTTGTGACCAGCAAGACCCCGACGCTGATGATCCGGCAGCGCGCGTTGGAACACGGCATGCGCACGTTGCGCGACGACGGTTTGCGCGCGATTTTCAACGGTGCGACCACCATCGAGGAAGTGATAAAGTACACCTAGTCGCCCCGATCGGCGAAGCCGGCCGGGCGGACGTTCCAAGTGCCAGGTTCCAAGAAGCAAGGCGGAGCTTCCTGCGGATTTCCGCTTGTCACCTGCCACTGCTGAAGCTGCGCCACGGCCACCGACCCTCGACTTTCCCAACTTCCTCACCTTTCACCTTCCAACGTCCCGACCCCGAGCCCCTGCCATGCCCAAGTTCACCTTCACCGCCATCGATACCGCCGGCAAGGAACGCTCCGGCACGGTCGAGGCCGCCAACACCGAACTCGCATCCGCCCAGGTCAAGAGCATGGGGCTGTTTCCCACAAACCTGGCGGTGGAAGGCGTGGCCCCGCCGGTCCGGCGCAAGTCGACGGCCACACCGTTCGGCAGCGGCGTGAAGAGCAAGCGGCCGATGGTAATCGGCCCGGTGATCAACGCCAAGGGTCTGACCGTGTTCACGCGCCAGCTCGGCACGCTCACCCAGTCGGGCCTTCCGCTCTTGCGCGGACTCGAGGTGCTCGGCCGGCAGGAGCGAAATCCCGGCTTCAAATGGGTGTTGGAACAGCTCGCGGACAACATTCGCTCGGGCAACACGTTCTCCGAGGGCCTGGCCATGCACCCCAAGGTTTTCAACCGGCTCTACGTAAACATGGTTCGCGCCGGCGAGGCGGGGGGCGTGCTCGACGTCGTGCTCAATCGCCTCGCGCGTTTCATGGAGAAGACCGAGAAGGTCAAATCCAAGATCCGCTCGGCGATGGTCTACCCGATTGTCATTCTGATCGTCACGGTGGTCGTGCTGGCATTCATGATGACCCAGGTCGTGCCGAATTTCGAAAAGCTCTACGCCGACCAGTTGCGCGGTGCGCCGTTGCCCGCGCTCACCCAAAGCGTCCTCGGCGTCGCGAATTTCGTGAAGGACCACGTGTTCGTCACGCTCCTCGGCATCGCGGCGTTCATCTTCGTCATCTGGCTGGCGAAGCGCACCCCCCAGGGCGCGCGCGTGGTCGACTGGAGTGCGTTTAACCTGCCCAAAATCGGTGACCTCGCCCGCAAGTCGTCGATCGCCCGTTTCTCCCGCACGCTGGGCACGCTGCTCTCCTCGGGCGTGCCAATCCTGCATGCCCTGCAGATCACGCGCGACACCAGTGGGAATTCCCTCCTGATCCGCGCGATCGATTACGTGCACGATCGCGTCAAGGAGGGTGAAGGCATTGCGGTGCCGCTCGAACAAACCCGCGTATTTCCCGGCATGGTGACGAGCATGATCGATGTCGGCGAGGAGACCGGCGAACTCGCCGAGATGCTCAATCGCATCAGCGACGCCTACGAGGAGGAAGTCGACAATGCCGTGGCCGCCCTCACGTCGCTCATCGAACCGGTGATGATCGTTTGTCTGGCCGTCGTCGTGGGCACCGTGGTGGTCGCTCTCTTCCTGCCGATCAAGGACCTGATCGAGCGTTTGCAGCACACCTGATCCGTACCGATGCCATTGAACGTGGCGGGCCGGACCTTGGGTCCGTACCATTGTCTCTCGACGAAGCCGGCCGGAGGCGAACCCCGGGCCGTGCCACAAACGGGACGGACGTCGCGCGGGCATTCCCGCCTGCTTCTCCGAGCCATTCGCCGAACGTCGGAAAGGTCCGGATGCCTGCACGACCGCAGCCGCCACCAGGCGGCCTTCCAGAAAAATCATATTGCCCGACCCTTGCCGGGCCGGCTTGCTCGGACGTTTTCCACCCAGAGATTGCCATGCCACGCACTCATCACTGTGCCCAACTCACCCGCGCCGAGGTCGGTTCCATCGCCTCGTTGACCGGCTGGGTTGACTCCATCCGCGACCAGGGCGGCATCATCTTCATCGATCTGCGCGATCGCGAGGGCATCACGCAGGTCAAGCTCGAGCCGAATTCCAACGCGGATACGGGCGCGCGCGCCGCGGAGATCAAGCCGGAATCGGTGATCTCCGTGACCGGCAAGGTCTCATTGCGGCCCGAGGGCACGGCCAACCCCAGGCTCGTCACCGGCGAAGTCGAGGTCGATGCCACGTCGCTCGAGGTGCACAACATTTCCGATACGCCGCCGTTTCCGCTCGACGACGCGGGTGGCGACCGGGTGAACGAGGACCTGCGGCTGACCTACCGCTATCTCGACCTCCGCCGGCCGAAGATGCGCCGCAATCTCCGGGTGCGCCACCGTGCGACCAAGTCGGTGCGCGACTATTTCGACGCGCACGGATTCTATCGAGGTTGAGACGCCGGCGCTGTTCAAGAGCACGCCGGAGGGAGCGCGCGAGTACCTCGTGCCCTCGCGCATCCATCCCGGCCAGTTCTACGCGCTTTCCCAGTCGCCCCAGCAGTTCAAGCAGATCCTGATGGTGGCGGGCGTGGAAAAGTATTTTCAGATCGCGCGTTGCTTTCGCGACGAGGACCTGCGTGCCGACCGGCAGATGGAGTTCACCCAGATCGACGTCGAGGTTTCGTTCATCGATCGGGAGGGCATCTACGCGCTGTTCGAAGGCATGCTGCAGAGGGTGTGGAAGGACAGTGCTCGATCACGACCTGCCGACACCGTTTCCGCGACTGGCCTTTCACGAGGCGATGAACCGCTACGGCGTCGACAAGCCGGACACTCGTTTCGCGCTCGAACTCGTGGACTTCACCGAGAGCTTCAAGACCTCGTCGTTCAAGGTCTTTGCCGCGACGGCGGCGGCGAGGGGTGGGGCGGTAAAGGCGCATCAACGCGAAGGGGCTCGCCGACATCACGCAGGGGGAGCTCGCCGGGCTCGAGGAGATCGCAAAATCCCTGGGCGCAAAAGGCCTCGCCTTCATCAAGGTCGAGAATGGGCGAATGGAAGTCGCCGATCGTGAAATTCTTCTCCGATGCGGAGAAGGCGGAGTTGCAGCGGCGCCTCGCGATTGAGGAGGGCGACATCATCTTCTTCGCCGCGGCACCGTGGGAGCGGGCGTGTGCGATTCTCGGGCGCATCCGGCTCGAGGCCGCGCAGTTGCTGGTGAAGCGGGCCAGGCTCGCCATCCCCGCGGACCAATGGAATTTCCTTTGGGTCGTGGACTTTCCGCTCATGAGCTTTGACGAGGAACGCGGCGGTTATGCGGCGACGCACCATCCGTTCACGTCGCCTGTCCCCGAGGACATTGCGTTTGCTCGACAGCGATCCGAAGGCGGTGCGCGGTCAGCACTACGATGTCGTCCTCAACGGCATGGAGCTTGGTGGCGGCAGTATCCGCATTCACCAGCCGGCGCTGCAAAAGAAGGTCTTCGAGGACGTGCTGAAGATTCCCGGCCGACGTGGTGGAGAGCCGCTTCGGCTACATGCTACGCGCGTTTCGCTACGGTGCGCCGCCGCATGGCGGCATCGCGTTCGGTCTCGACCGGATGGTGGCCCTGCTCTGCGGCACGACGAGCATTCGTGACGTGATCGCGTTTCCCAAGACCCAGAAGGCGCAGGATCTGATGGCCTCGAGCCCGACGCCGGTAACGGCGAAACAACTGCGCGACCTGCACATTCAGACGGTGGTGCCGGAGTAGCGAGAGACCGGCGAACGACCGGCTATTCGCGGGAAAAGCGGCGCGCAGCGCCGCACTCCAGGACGCGGGCGCGAAAGCCGGCAATGCCCAGGAATCTCCGGCAGGTCGTGGAGCGCGGCGCTCCGCGTCGCTTTCGTTTACGGACGCGCTCCCGTCCGGGACACCCTTCCGCTGATATTCGGTGCAGGCGTGGCTGACCCGGGCCCGACCAGCGTCTCCCGGGTACGATCTATTTCACATTGACGACGGACGCTGACGGACCCGCCGGTGCTTCTCCAGCCGTTGGAGCAAAGGCGCTCACGATCGTGATGAACGAAATTTATCGGTGGCGGATCCTTGGCATACCGCGTGCTGAATCGCGCTGTCCGTCCGGGGCGACCGGCGGACCTACACCATCCTGCGGACACCCAACTCATCACCCCTTGGTTAATACAACGATCCTATGAAAATGTGGCATTACAAACGTTCCGGAGCCATTGGCGCCCTTTGCTTGCTGGCTGCGCTGGCGTGCGTGACTCCGACCTACGGCGAAGACGCGGCCGCCCCGGCCATCGACGCAACCCGCGTCGGTCTCGACACCGTCTGGGTGCTGTGACGGCGATGCTGGTGTTCTGGATGAACGCCGGATTCGCGCTGGTGGAAAGCGGTCTGTGCCGGGCGAAGAACTGCGTCAACATCCTGGCCAAAAACTTCATCGTCTTCGCGCTCTCGACGATTTCGTTCTGGGTGCTCGGCTGGGGCCTGATGTTCGGCGACGGCAACGGGTTCATCGGCACGCACGGCCTCTTGTTCGTCGGCGGGCCGGACAATTCTCCGGCGCTCGGCGCGGACTACGCCTCGATGAATCCGTTCTCGACGACCATACGAAGGCGTCTACAGCGCCATCAACTGGACCGCCAGTTCCGCTGTGGGCGAAGTTCTTCTTCCAGCTCGTGTTCGCCGGAACCGCCGCGACGATCGTCTCCGGCGCCGTGGCCGAACGCATCAAGTTCGGCTCGCTTCATCGATCTTCAGCTTCCTGCTGGTCGGCATTTGTCTATCCGATCACCGGCCACTGGATCTGGGGCGGCGGCTTCCTGGGCTGCGGACAACTTCCGCGACTTCGCCGGCTCGACGGTCGTGCACTCGGTCGGCGGCTGGGCGGCGCTGGCGGGCGTGATGTGCTCGGCCCGCGCCTCGGCAAGTACCGGGACGGCAAGGTCCATCCGATCCCCGGTCACAACATGACCTCGGCCGCGCTCGGCGTGCTGATCCTCTGGCTCGGCTGGTTCGGATTCAACCCCGGCTCGACGATGGCCGCGGGCGACGGCACGGCCATCGCGCACATGCTCGTGAACACGAACATGGCCGCCGCCACCGGCACGCTCGGCTGCGCTGCTCGCGGCCTGGCTGCTGCTGAAGAAGCCGGATCTCTCGATGATCCTCAACGGCTGTCTGGCCGGCCTGGTCGCGATCACCGCGCCGTGCGCGTTCACCATCGATCACCTCGCGGTGCGATCATCGGCTTCATCGCCGGCATCCTCGTGGTGCTCGCGCGTGATCTTCTTCGACAAGATCAAGATCGACGATCCGGTCGGCGCGCTTTCGGTGCACCTGGTCAACGGCATCTGGGGCACGCTTGCGCTCGGGCTTGTTCTACAACGACGGAGATCGCGACCAACGTCGCCGGCGCCGCCACCGGGTCTGAGGCGCCGGCGCCGCAGACGCTGGGTGCAGCTCAAGGGCATCGTCTGCGTCGGCGTGCTTCGTCTTTGTCGTCTCGATCGTGTTCTGGTTCATCATCAAGGCCGTCATGGGCCTGCGCGTGAGCGCCGAGGAGGAGACCGAGGGTCTCGACATCGGCGAACACGGCAACGAGGCCTATCCGGACTTCCAGGCCGCGCACAAATAACCAACCTCCACCAAGGTCCGGCGTCGATCACCTGGTCGCCGCCGGGCCGCTACCCGGAACCATTCGACAGCTCCAACGCGACCTACCATTCCATGAAAAACATCAAGCGATCATCAAGCCCTTCAAACTCGAAGAAGTGAAAGACGCTTTGTCCGAGATCGGCATCGAAGGCATGACCGTCACCGAAGTGAAAGGCTTCGGCCGGCAGAAGGGCCACACCGAAATCTACCGCGGCAGCGAATACACGGTGGATTTCCTGCCGAAGGTGAAGATCGAGATCGTCGTGCCCGACGACATCGTCGGCAAGACGGCCGAGGCCATCGTCAAGGCCGCGAAGACCGGCAAAATCGGCGACGGCAAAGTCTTCGTCGTGCCGATCGACGAGGCGATCCGGATCCGCACCGACGAACGCGGCGACGCCGCCGTCTGATCCCTGCCATCCGTCCTCGCCTCCAGGGAGCCGGCTTCGGGGACGGAGCCGGCTCCTCGCTTTTCTTGGGGTGGAGGACAGACGGGACTTTTCAAGCGCGGGCGGGCCCGCTATGCCACGGCCTCCTCTCGCGGCAAACCCCTGCTTTGCCCGCCGCCGCGTGAGCTTCCCCTCGCTTCCGCTTCTACCATGAACCTGCCGCTCACGAAGTCCGTGCGCGCTGCGTCGCTCGTGCTCGCAGCCGCCCTCACCTCCGCCCACGCGTTCGCCCAGGACGCCGCGGCTCCGGCCATCGATTCGGGCGACAACGCCTGGATGATGACCTCGTCCGCGCTCGTGCTCTTCATGACGCTGCCGGGCCTGGCCCTGTTCTATGGCGGCCTGGTGCGCAGCAAGAACGTCCTCTCCGTCCTCGCCCAATGCCTGGGTATCGCCGGCCTCGTCACGATCCTCTGGTGGGCCGTCGGCTACTAGCTGGCGTTCGGTCGAGCCTCGGTTCGGGCTTCTTTGGCGGTACCGAATTCATGGCCTTCCGGCATGTCGGGGCGGATCCGAACACCGCCTATGCGGCGACGATCCCGCATGCGACCTGGGCGATGTTTCAGTTGATGTTCGCGATCATCACCCCGGCGCTGATCGTCGGCTCGATCGCCGAGCGCATGAAGTATCTCGGCCGTGCTGCTGTTCGTCGGGATCTGGATGTTCGTCGTTTACTTCCCGATGGCCCACATGGTCTGGGGTTCGAACGGGTTCATGAACGGCTGGAGCGATTCCGCTTCGATCAAGGCGATCGACTTCGCCGGCGGCACGGTCGTGCACATGGCATCCGGCTGGTCAGCGCTCGTGCTCTGCCTGATAGTCGGGCCGCGCGTGGGCTTCGGGAAGGAGAAGCTCGCCCCGCACAGCATGGTCGCCTGTATGATCGGCACGGGCATGCTGTGGGTCGGCTGGTACGGATTCAATGCCGGCAGCGCGCTGGCCGCCGACGGAATTGCGGCGATCGCGTTCATGACCACGACCCTCGCCGCCGCGACCGCGGCATTCGCCTGGGGCATGATCGAGAAGGTCTTTCGCGGGCACGCTTCCATTCTCGGCTTCTGCTCGGGCGCCGTCGCCGGACTCGTTGTCATCACGCCCGCGGCCGGTTTCGTGACCAGCGGCGGAGCGGTGCTCATCGGCGTGTTCGCGGCCGTCGTGCCCTACATCGTCGTCACCAAGATCAAAGCGGTGTTCGGCTACGACGATGCGCTGGACGCGTTCGGGGTGCACGGCGTGGGCGGCACCTTGGGCGCACTGCTGACGGGTATTCTGGCGTCCCGGGAAGCCAATCCTGCCCTGGGCGGCATGCTCGATCGCGGTGGAATCTGGTTCGAGCAGCTCAAGGCGATCGGCATCACGATCCTGATTGCCGTGGTGTTCACCACGATCATCGCCTTCCTCGTTCGTGCGGCGGTCGGCCTGCGGCCGACTCCCGAGGTCGAGCGTCAAGGGCTCGACATCAGCGAGCATGGCGAAGAAGGTTACATTCTCTAGCCCACCTACACCGCATACCCATCTCCATGAAACTGATCATTGCCATCATCAAGCCCTTCAAACTCGAGGAAGTGAAGGAAGCCCTGTCCGCCATCGGCATCGAGGGCATGACCGTCACCGAAGTGAAGGGGTTCGGTCGCCAGAAAGGCCACACCGAGATCTATCGCGGCAGCGAATACACCGTCGACTTCCTGCCCAAGGTGAAGGTGGAGATCGCCGTGGCCGATGAACTCGTGGGCAAGTGCGCCGAGGCGATCGTCAAGGCCGCCAAGACCGGCAAGATCGGCGACGGCAAGGTTTTCGTGGTGCCGATCGAAGAAGCGATTCGCATCCGCACCGACGAACGTGGCGAAGCGGCGGTCTGACAACGGTTCGAAAAACGCCGGAAGGAGCGTGCTGGCAGGCGATCCGCTGGCGCCATTGCGCTTCACCGACTGAAAGCGCGTTCGAGGCTACTCCGTACCGGGTTGGCGGCGGTTCTTGAAGTAGACCGCAGCGGAAAGCAGCAGCACGCAGACGACGGTTTCGGTCATGATCAACGCGGTGTCCCCATTTGCGGAAAGGGTCAGGGCGGTTTTCCCGGACACGGCGAAGAAGATGGTCGAGAACAAGGTCGTGGCGGCTCGGAGCATGCCTCATGAATCGACGTGCGCGATCGCACGCTTGATGGATGCGGTCTGGCCAGTTGGGTTTCGCGGGGACTTTGCCAGCCGTTTTACCCACACCGGGAGTCCATTCCGGATGCTCATGAAGGAGCTGCACCTCTGGTTTCGGATGGCCGGCAGTTCGAATCGCCTCCAAAACACGCGCCATCCGCCATGGGGAAACGCCCGCCGATTCTCGCGCCTTCCATCCTCGCCAGCGACCACGCCAACCTCGCGGCCGCCGTCCATGACGTCGCCGCGCTCGGCCTTTCCTGGGTGCACATCGACATCATGGACGGTCACTTTGTGCCCAACCTGACGTTTGGGCCGCAGACGGTGCGCGCGCTGCGGCGCCAGAGTAACTTGTTCTTCGACGTGCATCTGATGCTCGACAACCCCCGGCACTTCGTCGAGCCGTTCGCGCGGGCCGGCGCCAGCCAGATCAGCATCCACATCGAGCCCCCGTACGACGTCCGGGCCACTTTGCGACACATCCGGGAACTAGGCTGTCGTGCCGGCATCGTGCTCAATCCGGATACACCCGCAGCGGCGATCGAGCCATGCCTCGACGACGTGGACATCGTGCTGGTGATGACGGTGCATCCGGGGTTTGGCGGACAGTCGTTCCGGCAGGACATGCTCGCGAAGCTCGAGCACCTTGATACCGCGCGCCACCAGCGGGGTTTGGACTACCGCCTTGAGGTCGATGGCGGCGTGGATCTCGAGACGGGCCCCGCCTGCCGTCGTGCCGGGGCCGACACCTTCGTGACAGGCACCGCATTCTTCCACGCCCCCGACCGCGCCGCGTTCGCCGCCGCCGTCGCGGCCTGGTAGCGAATCCGTCGGGACTCCGGCGCTCGGAACGCGCGACCCGCTCAGGCGAGGCGACATGGACTGCCTTGCCGCGTTGGAGTCTTGCGACTGCGTGGCCCTCAGCTTCCCCGGACGGTGAAATCTTCCGACTACTTTCGCCTGGCCGCCCGGGCGATTTCAGCTGCGCGGGCATATTGCGCGCGGAAACGGGCGGCGAGCTCCTGTCCGAGTCGGACTTCGTCGATGGCGCGCCCTGTCCGTTTCCGGTGGATCGGCCCGATCGTCTCGTCGTAGCTTATCGCCGAGAGATCCTGCAGGACGGCGAGCGCATCCGGTGGTTGGCCGGCATCGATGATCGCCCGCCAGGCGCTGCGCAACTCGTGGTGCGTGTCGATGCACATCACCCGCACGAGAAACGAAATGTCCTGCAGCATCCGTCCCGTCCAGTCCGCGTGATACTGGAAATCGTTGTCCTCCGAGAATGGATTCACGTCGGGATCCGACATATGCGCGCGCTTCGCCGGGGTATAGGCGTCTTTGCGCACGGGCAGGCGACGTAGGGAAAAAACCGCCGGGCCGCCGGGCGCCCCGGCCCGGAAGTTCCAGAGATCCTGTCCTTCGGGCGACAAGACGTACTCGATGAAGTCGGTCGCGCGTTCGCTGTGCGGAGCGCCGCGCAACAGGGCGATCGGATCGACGGAGTAAACGGAGCCGCTCGGGGGCGTCACGAACGTGAGGCGCTCGCGCCCGTCGCGGCGGAGCGCGGTTTCGGCCTGGAACCGCCCATAGAAATCGATGCACATGCCCACGGCCGCGTCACCCAGGCCGACGTCAATCGGCGGCTTTTGCGACGTATCGGTGAAGTAGCGGGCATTGGCGCCCATCAGCTGCAGGATTTCGAAACCACGTTGCCAGCCTTCACGCACGGCCCGCCGTTCGGCTTCCTCTGCGGCAACCCCCTGCGCGAGCAACTGGCGCTGCCGCACCTGCATCTCGCGCTGGATCACCATTTCAAAGGCCTTGGCGATCGAACCACTCTTGGTCGGGTCCGCGAGCGCGAGTTCGCCGAACAGCCGGGGGTCGGTGAGATCCCGCCAGTCCGACGGAGGCGGGTGAATGCCGAGCCGCCGCAGGCTGTCGTGGTTGTAGAGGAACCCGAAACTGGATACGACGGCCCCGATCCACGCGCCATCCGGTGCCCGAAACGACTCACCGTTGACTTCGGCCGGAATGACATCGTCCCGAAACCATTCCGGCCGCCGCGCCGTGACGCCGGAGGGGACGATGCGACCGGCCCCATCCTGCTGAATGAAGTCGTAACTGCCGCCGCCGAAGAAGACGTCGATCCCGCAACTGACGGTGGACCCAAGGAACGACCGCCGGGCCGCCTGCGCCTCCGTGTCGTCCGCGGGAGTGTCGTCGAGTTGCACCCGCGGATTCGCGAACGCCTGTTGCACCACGGAGTTCCATTCGCGACCGAGTCCTTCCGTCCAGCGGCGGCGGAACGCGGCGGTGTATTCGCCGTCCAGGTAGCGGGCGATCTCGCTCGTGCCGCCGATCACCCGCCAGTCGATCGCGATGGTCCGGCCGGTGCGCGCGTGATACCATGCGTTGAACCCCCGCGCAAATTCGGAGCGGATCGCCTCGTTGTGCGGCGTGATGACGACGACGACGTCATCGGCCTTGAGCGCAGGACGCTGGTTGGTGCGCAGCGCGAACGGCAGCGCGACGACGGTGGCCAGGGCGAACAACACCGCGCCGCGACCGATCCATTCTCGCGAGACGTGCATGGGAACACCGTGCCGGCGAAACAATGCCTAGCCCAACAGCACCGCGACGTCCTCGGGATCGACGCGGGCGACGACCCCGGTGCGGCCAGCCGCGAGGAGCTGGCGCGGATTGAGTTCAAACACTTTCAGGCCGACGCCGTCCGCCTGCAGGTGGTATTGCGCGACTTCGCCGAGATAGACGGCTTCGCCCACGGAACCCGTGATGTGGTTCGCGTCGCCCACGACGTCGGCATCGAGATGCAGGCATTCGGGGCGGATCGAAAGAGTCACCTTCGCGCCCGTCGCCGGGAGTTTGTCCGCGCGGGTCAACACGCCGACGAAGCGACCGAACGCCGTGTCGACGTCGGCCCGCACGCCCGTGGTGGAGACGAGGCGGCCTTCGATGAAGTTCGTCTCGCCGATGAAGTTCGCCACCGTCCGGTCGACCGGGCGCCGGTAGATCTCTCGGGGTGCGCCGACTTGCAGCACGCGACCCGCATCGAGCACGGCCATGCGATCGGCGATGGAAAGCGCCTCCTTCTGGTCATGCGTGACGTAGACCGTCGTGAGTTTGAACTCCTTGCACACGCGTCGAATCTCGCTCCGCATTTCCAGGCGCAACCGGGCATCGAGGTTCGAGAGGGGCTCGTCGAGCAACAGGCAGCGCGGGCGGATGACGAGCGCGCGGGCAAGGGCGATGCGTTGCTGCTGCCCGCCGGAAAGCTCGTTCGGGCGGCGACTGGCATAGCTGCCCATCTTGACGGAATCCAGCGCGGCCGCGACGCGTTGCCGAATCTCGTCCTTGGGCACGCGGCGCTCCTCCAGGCCAAAGGCGACGTTCTGTGCGACGGTCAGGTGCGGCCACAGCGCGTAGCTCTGAAACATCATTCCCGTGTTGCGCTGGTGGGGCGGCAGGTTGGTCACGTTCTCGTTTCCGAAATGGATCGAGCCCGCGTCGGGGATGTAGAAGCCGGCAAGGCTGCGCAACAGGGTGGTCTTGCCGCACCCGCTCGGACCGAGCAGGAAGAACAGCTCGCCGGGCTCGATCGTCAAATCGAGGTTGTCCAGGGCCGTGACGTGGCCGAACCGTTTGGTGAGATTGGTGACCTTGACCGAGATCATCCGGGAGCTGCGGGGCGCACCTTCAAAAGCGGGGCCCCCCGATCCGAAGTCAAAAGAATAGACCGCCTCGGGCGGATCGGGGGACGGACGCGCCCTGCGTCCCTGCAGGCCTGCCTGCGGATTACGACAGACAGAGAGAGGGGCCTGCCGCTGGTACGTCGTACGGCCGGCCCTACGGTGGGGACACGCGACGCTCGCCCCACCCGGACAAAAAAAGTGGCGGCCGCCACTTTTTTTGTCCGGGTGATTCCCGCCGAAAACATCTTGCGTCGGGCCGGAGCCGATCCTTACTCACGACCCTTTTGAACCACGGCAAGCCATGGCACGCATTTGTCAGATCACCGGTAAGGGCCCGACGAAGGGAAGCATCATCCATCGCAAGGGTCAGAGCAAGAAGAGCGGCGGCATCGGCACCCATGTCACGAAGGTGACCAAGCGCCTGTTCCGGCCCAACTTGCAGCGCATTCGCGTCCTGCTGCCCAACGGCCAGACCAAGCGCATGCTGGTTTCCGTCAAGGCGATCAAGGCTGGCAAGGTGCAAAAGGCCGTCTGAGTCGTAACCATTCGGTCGAAACGGTGGGGCTGGCCCTCTCGCCATGCCGCCCGTTGAGCGGGTGACGGCACGGCCCGAGGTTCGACGAAGTCAGCTCAGGCGCAAGGATTCGGTCGGCGCAGCCGACATTGGGAGGCTTTTTTCAGATGGGTCGCAAGAACCCATACTCGTGACCTCGGTTGCTGCAGAATCTGTGGGCTGCGACTGAATGGTTACGGCTCAGCGGAGTTCCGAGAACTCGAGTTGCTCGGGGCCGGGTCGGCGAAAGGCCGCTCCGGAAAGGGGCGCCAGCGGGCGGTCCAAATCGAGTCGACGGGCCGCCGCCCTAAACAAGACGCGGATCTGTTCCGCGAAGATTCCCTCACCGGTGAAACGCGCCCCGAACGTGCTGTCGTTCAAGGCGCCGTTTCGCACGTCCCGCACGCGCGCAATCACCCGCGCCTTTTTCTCCGGAAAATGGCGTTCGAGCCATTCGAGAAAAACGTCCTTCACGCTGCCGGGCAATCGCAGCATGCCCCAACCCGCGAACAGCGCCCCGGCCTCGGCGGCCGCGTCGAGGATGCGTGGGATCTCGTGGTCATTCAGTCCTGGAATCACGGGCGCGATGTTGACTCCGGCCGGCACCCCGGCGGCACGTAGGCGGCGGATCGCTTCAAGCCGCTGACGTGGAGGCGAGGCCCGCGGTTCCATCGCGTGCGCCAGCGTCTCATCGAGCGTCGTGATCGAAAGCGTGACCCGTGCGGCCTCATGCGAGGCAAGTTGCGCCAGCAGGTCGGCGTCGCGCACGACAAGGTGGTTCTTGGTGATGATCGATACCGGCTGACGAAACTCCGCCAACACCTCCAGGCAGCGGCGCGTCACCTCGAGTTTCCGCTCGGCAGGCTGGTAGGGATCGGTCACACCGCTCAGCGCCAGCAGTTCGGGTTTCCAGGAACGGTGTTCCAGGGCCGAGCGCAGCAGGGCAGGTGCGTCCTCCTTGACCATGATGCGCGACTCGAAATCGAGTCCGGCGGAAAACCCGAGATACTCGTGGTAAGGCCGCGCATAGCAGTAGGAACAACCATGTTCGCACCCGCGGTAGGGATTGAGGCTCGCGGAGAAACCCACGTCCGGGCTGGAGTTCCGTGTAATGACCGAGCTGGCGTGATCCTTGAAAAAATGGGTGCGCAACGCCGGCCGTTCCGACGCGGCGGTTGCCTCGTTCACGACCTGGTCGTCGAAGCTTACGGTCAGTCGTTCGAACCGATTGGCAGGGTTGAAGGAGGCACCGCGCGCCGCCAATGGAGTTGGCGTGCTCGCCGTTGTCGCCTGCCGCACTCCGGAACGAGGGGGATCTCCGATCACGGCTCGTATAGTGATCAGGCGTTCAGTATCGTCAAGCTGTACGGACAGGCTTTTCGTTTATCGGGGCCCGGATCTCGCGTGGTAACGTCTTGGAGTGCCGTGCTCAGCGCCGCTTTCGAAGGACCATTGAAACGGAGGCAGAGAATGCCCCCAATTTCCTGCGCGTCGCCGAAGGGCCTTTCGATCGCGTAGACGGCGTAGCCAAGGGGACGAACGGACAGAAGTCGGCCTACAGGGACCGCTGCTTGGCCATCGCGTTGGGTTGGTCGGGTGAGTTCGGGCGGTGTCTACGCACCGCCCACAACGCTTCAAAACGCTGCCCAAGGAGCGCCGGGTGTAGCAATTGCTTCAACTGCGTCCGCGACGGCGAGAGGGGATTTGGGTCCCCGGTGAGGACCGCTTCCACGGCCGCCGTTGCCCGGCGCAGAAAGAATGCTTCCTGACTCTCCCGCGTGACCGGCGCGAATCCCGTCCCGCGCAGGGCAGCCTCAATCCAGTCCCAACAGACATGGCAGGTGAGATCCTGGCGACCCGGGTGGGCGAGCAGGTCGCCCGACTGGCGATGGCCCGCATACGCCCGGCCGGTTCCCTCGGGAAACTCTGTGCTCAACTGGGTCCAGCCGCGCCCGTAGTCGAACGCGAGAAACAGGCCGTGCCACGGCTCGTCCGCGATCTTCCGCGCGAGTCGCTCCGCAGCCAACGGCACGTCGACAGTGTGGCCTTCCGGAGCCGGCGACGGCAACTGGTCGCGAATCCCCGCGGCCTCCTTCGACAGGGTCGAAAGGTCCACCCAGGCCAGTCCTCCGTCGTCGAGCCGCACGCCGGCTTCACGCCAGTCGCCGGCGCGAAACACCACGCGATGGAACGGCTGGGCGTCGAACAGTTCGTTGGAAAACACCACGAGATCGCCTCGCAGGTCGAACCGTTCGCCGACCCGGATCGTGCGGACGTCGCGGAACCCGTGCGATATACCCCCGAGCACGCCCTGGCCGGGCTCCGCACCGATCTCGACGAAGGTGAAATCCTTCGCCCCACCCGGCGCCAACAGCGTGCTTGCGGCAGCAGCCACCAACGGCCCGAACACCGTCCGCAGGTTCGAGGCAGTGTAGAAATCCGCCCCCGGCGTCCGTCCGATGCGCAGCCGTTTCCCGCGATAGTAGCCGACTTCCTCATCGTACAACGCGAGTTCCATGAACCGCGCGAACGACATTGTCGGCGCTTCCCCGGTCTCGACCGCACCCGCCTCGGCCGCCGCCCGGAACCGCCGAGCGAAAGCCTCCGACACGGTATTTTCGGGGGGCGAGTGTTCCATTTTACAAGCGGCAAGATTCCGTCAACGTGTCGCCATGTTCAAACGCCTTTTGGCCATCACGGGTCTGGCCTGCGGTTTCGCGGGAGCGCTGCTGCTGGTGGTGCAGCTTACGCCGGCGTTGCGCTCGATGTTGGGCGGCGAGGCCGGCCGGCAGGCGTCCGACTATGAACAGGTCCTGCGCCTGATCCACGATCAGTACGTGCGCGCCGACGGCACCTCCTATGAACAGCTCACGGACCAGGCGCTGGAGGGGCTGGTGCATTCGCTGGACCCACACTCCGAATACATGGTGCCGAGCGAGTACCACGAGTTCCGCGAGGAAACCAGCGGGGAGTTCGGCGGCATCGGCGTGCAGATCGAGATGCGGGACAAGCACCTCACCGTCGTCGCCCCGATCGCCGGCACGCCCGGTGATCGCGCCGGGTTGCTCCGGGGGGATCAATTCCTGAAGGTCGACGACCACGATCTCGCCGGCCTATCCATCGACGAGTGCCTGACGTTGCTGCGCGGCAAGCCCGGCTCCGAGGTGCATGTGGCGGTGTCGCGTCCGCGGACCGGCGAAGTGCTGGAGAAGACGATCACCCGTGAAATCATCCGGGTCGAGAGCGTGAAGGACGTGCACATGATCAACGACCAGATCGGCTACGTGCGCCTGTTGCAGTTCGGGGAGCGCACCGGGGAGGAGTTTGTCGCCGGCCTGCAGTCGCTCGAAAGCAAGGGCATGAAGGCGCTGGTGCTCGACTTGCGCGACAACCCCGGCGGCCTGCTCGACGTCGCCGTGCAGGTGGCCGAGCCATTTTTCAAACCCGATGAACTCGTCGTCTACACGCAAGGCCGGAAGCCGGAGTCGCGCGAGGACAGCCGCGCTCATCCGACCGCGCCGCAACGGACGTATCCCATCGCGTTGCTCGTGAACTCCGGCAGCGCCAGTGCGTCCGAGATCGTGGCGGGCGCCCTGCGCGATACGCATCGCGCCGTGCTGGTTGGCGAAAAAACGTTCGGCAAGGGGTCCGTGCAGACGATCTTTTCCCTGCGCCGCGGCGGTCCGGCGGTGCGGCTCACGACCGCGCTCTATTACACACCGTCGGGTGATGTGATCCATGGCAAGGGCATCGAGCCGAACATTCCGGTGACGCTCTCCGCGGAGGAGGATCGCAAGCTGGCCATCGAGCGCAATCGCCTCCCGCTGATGACGCCCGCGGAGTTTCGCGAACAATTCGAGTTCGATCCGATCGAGGACCGGCAACTTTCCACCGCGGTCGATGCCCTGCGCGGCGTGCTCGCGCTGCATCACCTGCGCGAGGTTCCGGAGTCGTGACGTCTGCCGCACCCGGCCCGTCTGTGCATCGGGCGGTTTCCGTGATCCTCGCCGTCGAAAGTTCGTGTGACGAGAGCGCCGTGGCCCTCTTCGATCCTGCCCGCGGATTGGTCGGCGAATGGATCGCCAGCCAGATCGACCTGCATGGTCGATACGGCGGCGTCGTGCCGGAACTCGCCACGCGGGAGCATCTCGCGAATCTGCCGTTGCTCTTGCGCGAGGCCGCGGCGCATCCGGATTGGCCGCGCGTCGAGCCCATCGCCGTAACCACCGGCCCCGGCCTGGCCGGTTGCCTCGCGCTGGGCATCGCCTCGGCCAAGGCGGTCGCGGTTGCCCGTGACCTGTCGTTGACGGGCGTAAACCACCTGCGGGCCCACGCGTGGTCGGGTTTCATTCCGGTGCACGCCGAGCGGCCGGGCGATTTCCCGGCGCGATTGGATGGCCTGCTGCCGCATGTCGGCCTGCTGGTATCGGGCGGCAACACGGCGTTGTTCGTGATCCATGCGGACCGGCGTTTGGAACTGCTCGGTGGCACGATTGACGACGCCGCCGGCGAGGCGCTCGACAAGGGGGCAAAGCTGCTCGGTCTCGGCTATCCCGGCGGTCCGCTCGTCGAACGCGAGGCCGCGGCAGGCCGCGTGGACGCGTATGACTTTCCGCGGGCCTTGCCGACGCGCGGTGATCTCAACTTCAGCTTCTCCGGACTGAAGACCAGCCTGCGCTATCGCGTGGCCGCGATGAGTGCGGACGAACAGCAGGACCCGGCGTCCGGACGTTTGCGCGAGCTACCAGGCGGCCGTGCTCGACGTCCTCGAGCGCAAGGCCGGCTTCGCCCTCGACCGGATCGCCGCCCGCAGTCTCGGCCTGTCCGGCGGTGTCGCCAACAATCGCAACCTGCGCGACCGGTTGGCCGCGCTGGCGCAGCGGCGCGGCATGGCCTTCCTGCCATCGCTACCGCGGCACACGGGCGACAACGCGGGCATGATCGCCTTCGCCGCGTGGATCGATCCCGCGCCGGCGGCCGGACCGCCACGCCTGGCGCATCGAACCGTCCCTCGCGCTGGATAAGCAGCCGGAGGCGGAAGTAGGGCCGCATGCGCCAGGATCCTGAATACCGCAGCAGTGTTGGACAATAGGTAACGAAGCGTTCCGAGCGCAGCGACAAGACCGGGCGCGCAGCGAACCGGACCGCGAAGGCAGGGAGCGTTGCATGCAAATCGAGCCATTCCCGACGCAACCCCGGAGGTGAAGCGATCGAGCTCCGCATGAGGCTCGGCATCCATGTGTCGAAGTCTTTGTTCCCTTCGTTACCTTCTGTGCGCTCCGTTTTCCAGGATGATCGTGAATGCGTCCACGGGTTGCGGTTTGGCCACAAGCGCAATCGCGGATCGCCTCACTCTCGTGCTTCGGATTTGCGGTGAGAAAAGCAGTCAAGCCGCCTGCGTCGCAACGACCCCGGAGCGGCCGTCGATCGGCGCCATGGAAAATTCGCGGACGGGAATTTGATCACGGTTGCACAGCAGCTCGCGCGCATGCTCATCGAGACGAATAAAACGCGCGCCCTGCTTGCGCCAGGCCAGCAACACCTCGCGGAAGAGCTCGAACTTGCGCATGCCTTCGATTTCGGCGTGCAGCGTGAAGACGTTGAGCCGGTCTTCGCGCAAGAGCCGCGCGTAGTGTGCGGGCAGCCCGGCGTCGGGATACTCGAGGCGTCCGAGCAGTTCGTCGAATGTCGGCAGCGTGGTGGGAATCTCCAGGCTGGTGAACACCTCGTCGCCGATGCGCGGAAAATACGGCTGGGAGCCGCGCGTGTCGCTGGCGTAGAGCAGCCCGGCGGTGTCGTAGATGTGGCGGCTCGCGGCGCACGCCTGCCAGCCCGGGGCGCCGGCGGCGTGGGCTTCATGGCCGAAGATGCGCCGGTATTCGTCGCGCGCGCGGTTGAACTCGGCGGCGACCGCATCCGGCGCCATCGCGAGCACGTGGTCCTGCCAGAGATAGTGATCGTAACAATGAATGCCGGTTTCGAAACCCGCGTCGCGCACCTCGCGCATGACACCCGCGCGACGGCGGCCGATATGCGGCGCCGGCAGCAGCGTGCCGTTGAGCAGCGTGCGCACGCCGTAGGTGCTCACGACACTGGTGCGGGAAACCTTCTGGAAGAAGCCCGGACGAAAGATCCGGGTGATCGCCTTGCCGGTGTTGTCGGGGCCCAAGGAGAAAAGAAAGCACGCGGGTATCCCCAGTTCGCGACAAAGTCTCGCGAGGCGCGGCACGCCGATCCGCGTCCCGCGGTCGGTGTCGACGTCGATCTTGAGGGCGACGAGAGGCGACATCGTACCGATGGCTAGGGTATGCCGGGAAGCGGCCGGTAGCGCCAAACCAGAGCGGCGCCGAACCCGGCCACGGAGGACGCTCGTGCATTGTCGGGGAACCGCCGCCATCGCGGCGCCGTCGTGGGGTGTAGCGCCCCGCGCCGCTTTCGCACAGGACTCTTGCCGCGCATGATGCTGCGCCGTAACCATGCAGTCGGAGGTCTCCTTGTCGGAGCTTGCTTGCCAGCGATCCGCTGGCGCAAAGGAGATTCTATCGCCTGCCCGTTCGACAGGCTCAGGGCCCCGAGCCAGTCGAGGGGCAAGCAGGCTCCTCCATCGATCACCAAACGGTGCAGGAGCGTCGAGGGCATCGTCGGTTCAACTGCATCGTTACGGCTTACGCCGGAACGCTGGAACCTTCCCCGCGCGCGTCATGGCCGCCAGGTGACAGTTCCTTGTCGCCCGGGTGCACCTCGTGCTGGTCGAGGTAGAAGTCGAGGGTGAGGCGGATCGCGGTGGCCAGATCCGTGCGCGGCGTCCAGCCGAGCGCTTCCTGCACCGCCTTGATCGAGGGCACGCGCGTGTGGATGTCCTGGTAATACTTGCCGAAGTATTCGCCGGAGGACACCGGGATGATCTGCGCCTGTTCCGCGTGTTCGCGGTAGGCGGGATAGTGCTTGAACGCATCGACGATGAGCCGGGCGAGCTCGGCGACCGTGACGTTGTTGTGCGGATTGCCGATGTTGAATGTGCGCCGCGAGGCGGCCCCATTGCGGTTCTCGATGATGCGCAACAGGCAGTCGACCCCGTCCTCGATGAACGTGAACGAACGGTTCTGCGTGCCGCCGTCGACGAGCTGGATCGGCTTCTTGAAAATCACGTTGCTGATGAACTGCGTAAACAGCCGTGAACTGCCTTCCTTCGGCTCGAAGACATTGTCGAGGCGCGGGCCGATCCAGTTGAACGGCCGGAACAGCGTGTAGTCGAAGTTGTCGCGCACGCCGTAGGCGAAGATCACCCGATCGAGCAGTTGCTTGGAGCACGCGTAAATCCAGCGCTGCTTGTCGACGGGACCATACACCATCGGGCTCGTGGCCTCGTCGAGTTCGGCGTCCGGGCACATGCCGTAGACTTCGGAGGTCGAGGGAAACAGGAGGCGCTTGCCGTATTTGACGCACTGGCGCACGACGCCGAGGTTGGACTCGAAATCGAGTTCGAACACGCGCAGCGGATGCACGACATACTGCGCCGGGTTGGCGATGGCGACGAGCGGGATGACGACGTCGCACTTCTTCACGTGGTATTCGATCCACTCGCGATTGATCGTGATGTCGCCCTCGAGAAACTTGAAGCGCTCGTGCCCGAGCGAGGACGTGAGCTTGTGGTCGCCGACGTCGAGGCCGTAGACCTCCCAGTCCGTGCGGCGCAGAATCGCGCTGATAAGGCTGCTGCCAATGAAACCATTGGCGCCGAGAATAAGGACTTTAAGAGGCATGGGGAAGGGGTGTGGAATCGGCGCGGATGGCGGGAATGACCTGACCTGCCGCTCAGCGGTGTCGCGGGTTCCGATTTCCACGTGGTGCGGGTGAGTTCGAGCGCCCCATCACCGGTGGCGATGAGCAGCGGCGCGAGGGACAGGACTTCGCCGGGTCGGCCGCGCCGGCCTTGTGCGGCGGGAGATCCGGCTTCAGCCCACCAGATCATGAGCCGGCCGCCGTTCACGTCGGTGAACGCACCGGGATACGGATCCGTGACGGCGCGAATCAGGTTGAAGATCTGCCGCGAGCTTTGCGTCCAGTCGATGCGACCATCCTCGGGTTTGCGACCGCCGAAATACGTGGCCTGCGCATCGTCCTGCGGAATCTCGCGTGCGGTGCCGGCAAGCAGGGCATCGAGCGAACGTGCGAGGATGGCGCGGGCGCACGGCAGGACCTTGCGGAACGCCTCCTCCGCGGTGTCGCGCGGACCGAGGTCGACGCCCTCCTGGTCGATGATCGCGCCGGCGTCGGGTTTCTTCACCATCCGATGCAGCGTCATGCCGATGCGCGGTTCCCCATGGAGCACGGCCCAGTTGATCGGGGCGCGGCCGCGGTACTTCGGCAGGAGAGATCCATGCAGATTGAAGGCGCCAAGCGGTGCCAGCGCCAGGACCTTCGTGCTGATCATGTGCCGATAATAGACCGACAGGATCAGGTCCGGCCGCCACGACGCGATCGTTTCGATCCACTCCGGCGTGTTGACCGAGGGCGGCATGTGCACGGGAATGTCGTGCTGGCGGGCGAGAACGGCCGGCGTCTGAAACCAGATTTTTTCGTTCGGGTTGTCCTCGTGCGTGACCAGGGCCACGACGCGGTCGCCACGCTGAAGCATGAGCTGCAGGGCGGCGTGGCCGACTTCGCTGTAGCCGAAGAGGATGATGCGCGGACGTGAAACGGCCTGCGGTTGGGTCATCGCGTAGAGGACGCGCAACGCGGCCCCCGTAGGAGCCTGCTTGCAGGCGATATGAGGCGAATCGCTCCCACAGGAAATGGATTCACGGCTTCTTCACCTCCAGCATGTCGCGCACGTGATAGCGATGGTGCGTGCGCACCGCCTGGTAGGTGCGACCGACGTATTCGCCGATCAGGCCGATGCCGACCATGCAGACGCTGATCAGGAAGAACAGGATGCCGAACAGCGTGAACAGACCGCCTTCCTCCGGGCCGATGAGGAGGCGGCGCGCGGCCAGCACGATCACGAGAACGAAGCTCCCGACGGAACAGGCCAGCGCGAACAGCGTGAACCACTGCAGCGGCGCGAGCGAGAACGCCGTGATCAGGTCGAAGTTCAACCGGATCAGGCGCCAGAGCGAATAGTTCGAGCGCCCGGCATGCCGCGCGGCGTGTTCGACCGCGACTTCGGTGGGCCTGCCCGCAAACGAGTAGGCGAGGGCGGGAATGAACGTGTTCACGGCCCCGCTGCTGACGACGGCGTCGACGACCTCCCGCCGGTAGGCGCGCAGCATGCAGCCCTGGTCCGTCATTTCGATGCTGGTGGTGTGCCGGCGCACGAAGTTGATGAGCCGCGAGGCCTGCTTGCGAAAGATGGTGTCGTGGCGGGCGTGCCGATAACCGCCCACGCAGTCGTGTCCCGCGTCGATGGCGGCGAGCAGCTTCGGAATCTCCTCCGGCGGATTCTGGAGATCGGCATCGAGCGTGACGATGACGTCGCCGCGCACGCGCTCGAACGCCGCCATCACCGCCATGTGCTGGCCGTAGTTCGCGTTGAAATCGATGACGCGCGTCACGTCGGGCCGCGCCGCATGCTGCGCGGCGAGCAACTCGAAGGAGCGGTCATGCGAGCCGTCGTTGGTGAAGATGATCTCGTAGCTGCGCCCCAGGCCGTCGAGCACGGGGTAGAGCCGCTCGAACAGGGTCGGCAGGTTGGCCTCCTCGTTGTAGACCGGGATGACCACCGAAACCTGCACGGTGCCCGCGGCGGCGGTCGCAGTCCCGACGGGCGAGGTGCGGGTCGAGGTCTCAGGCATGGTCGAAAACATGGCGCATTACGGCGATCACCTCGTCCTGTTCGGCCTCGGTCAAGCCGGGAAACAGCGGCAGGCTGACGATGCGGTCGCCGATGAATTCCGCGTTGGGGAAGTCGCCTGGCTTCCAGCCGTACTTTTCGCGGTAGTAGGGATAGAGATGCGCGGCCCGATAGTGCAGGCCGGTGCCGATGTTGCGCTCCTTGAGCGCGGCCATGAAGGCGTCGCGCGAGAGCGGCGTCCCGGCGCCGGTATTGATCAGCGGGTGCGAAGAGGTGCCAGGCATGCTGGTGCGGATACGACGCCTCCTGCGGCAGCATCAACTCCGGCCAGTCCGCCATCGCCGCGCGATAGCGCGATGCCGAGCTGCGGCGCGCGCGCATTGAAGCCGTCGAGCGCGGGCAACTGGTGCAGCCCCAGCGCCGCCTGCATGTCCATCATGTTGAATTTGTATCCCGGCGTGATGATCTCGTAGTGCTGGTTGCCGGTCTTGCCGAAGCGCGCCCACGCCTCGCGATCCATGCCGTGGAAGCGCAACAATTGCAGTTCCGCCGCCAGCTTCTCGTCGCGCAGCGTCACGGCGCCGCCTTCGCCGGTGGTCATGTTCTTGTTCGGGTGAAACGAGAACACCTGCACGTCGCCGAACGAGCCGATGCGGCGGCCCTTGTACTCGGTGCCGATCGCGTGGGCCGCGTCCTCGATCACCCGCAGCCCGTGCTGTTTCGGCGAGCGTGTAGACGGGATCGAGATCCACCGGCTGCCCCGCGAAGTGCACCGGCATGATGGCGCGCGTGCGCGGCGTGATCGCGGCGGCGAGCCGGTTGACGTCCATGTTGTAGGTGCCGCGCTCGACGTCGACGAGCACGGGACGGCCGCCCGCGAGCACGATGACGTTGAGCGTCGCCGCAAACGTCATCGGAGTCGTGATGACCTCGTCGCCCGGCTGCAGGTCCAGCGCCTTGAGCACGAGGTACAGCCCCGCCGTCGCGGAGGTGAGCGTGACGACGTGCGGCGCGCCGCAATACGCGCGCAGCAGCGTCCTCGAACTTCTTCACCCGCGGGCCGGTCGTGATCCAGCCGGATTGCAGGCACGCGGTCACCTCCGCGATCGCCTCGGGTGAGATCGTCGGCCGGGAAAACGGCAGGAACTCCGTTCGCGCCGGGGCGGTGGAATGCGGATTCAGCTCGAGGGGGCGTGCTCATGGGAGGATCTTGGGCTGGTTGGACAGCAGCAGCATCTTGGTGGTCTCGGCCCACACGTGGACCTACAGTGGGTCTCCGGCCTGCAGTTGCGCGAGGTCGCGCCGCCGCAGCATCACCCAAATCCGGCCGGGTTCGCGCCAACGGCGACGAAATTCCGCCCGATCGATGAAGCGACCACTCTCGCGGGCTGCCGGGTCGAGGTCGAGTTCAAGCTCCGTCTCCGCGTCGACCACACCGACGTCGTGCCCGGCGTAGTAGAGGAAATCCTGGTAGATCCCGCGCGTACTGGTAGATGCTGTCGCCCGGGCGCGCCTGCTGCGCGATCAAACGGGCAAAGGCCTTGGTGGTGAAAAAATCGATGCGGGGGGCGATGCCGTCGTCCAGCGGAACAAAGACGAGCACCGCGATCACGGCCGTCAGGTTGATCGCGCGGCGGTGGTCGGCGCCGCGCGCCGCTCGCCAGAGCAGGAAGATCGCCGCCGCCAGCAACCCGGCGGCGAGCAGCAACCAGGGTCGCAACCCGTCCAGGGAAATGTTGCGCAGCAGGGTTGGTCGCACGGCGAGAGTGGCAAATGCGGCCGCGAACACGGTGGCCGTGCCGCCGGCGGTGATCCACCCGACGCGCCAGCCCACCGCTCCCGCCGGGACACGCGCGGTCAGGCGCCGGGCGATCAGCACGGCCAGCGGCGGAAACAGCGGGCAGCATGTAAGGGGCAAGCTTCGAACCGGCGGCGCTGAAGAACACGAGCACGAACCCGGCCCAGATCGCGAAGAAACCAGTCGAGCACCCGCTCGTCCGGAGCGACGTTGCGCCGGTCCCACACTCGCCGCAGCGCGAACGGTAGAAAACCCACCCAGGGAAGCAGTCCGCCCAACACGACCGGCCCGTACCACCACCACGGTTCCGCCCGGTTGTGCACCGTTGGACGTGAAGCGCAGCCAGTGCTCGTGCACGAAGTAGAACCACGCCCAGTCGGGATTGCGCAGCGCGACGAGCACGTGCCAGGGCGCGGCGATGGCGAGGAACAGCAACGTGCCGGTCGGCAGATGAAGCGGGCGCAAGCGGTGCCACTGCCGGTAGAGCAGCAACCACAGAAACATGATCGCACCCGGCACGAGGAATCCGATCAATCCCTTGGTCAGCGTGGCCAGCGCCGCGCTGGCATAGAGTCCGTAAAACCACATCCGCCGCCGGCGACCCGGCGGCTCCGCGATGCCCACGATGAAGCAGAACAGCGTGGCGCTCATCAGCACCGCGACCGCCATGTCGAGAATCAGCAGACCGGCCATCGCCCAGTAGAAGGGCGGCGGTCATCAGGACGAGCGCCGCGACCCGCGCGGTTTCGCGCCCAAATCGCGCGCGCGTCCCGAAATAGATCAACAGGCAACCGGCGAATCCAAACAAGGCGACCGGAGCCCGCAACCAACCTTCGGCGGTGCCGCCGAGCTTGATGACTGCCGCCTCGACCCAATACATGAGCGGCGGCTTTTCGAAATACTTCACGCCGTCGAGCCGCGGTGTCACCCAATCGCCGCTCGCGACCATGGACTGCGGGATCGCGGCATAGCGCCCCTCGTCCGGATTCGCCAGCGGCCGCCAGGAGCCGGGCGCGAACAACCAGATCGCCAGCATCAGCACCAACGGCACGAGATCGCGCCACCATGGGCCGTCCGAACGACTCGCCGCAACGTTGGCCGGGGAGGGTGTTGGAGTTGAAATGCTGATGTCGGACATGAGCGCGAGCGCGACGCCTACCCTGCAAATTTCACACGTTCGGCCACGTTTGTTCCGGTTCGCTTCGCGACCGGTCCTGTCGCTTCGCTCGGAACGCGGAGCTTATCAAGAAGTGCGAAATTGGAGGGACGGGCTCTGTCCCGTCCGCAGCGCACCCTTCCCTCGATCATCGGCCTTGCGGACGACACGGAGGTCGTCCCTCCAAGACTGCACACCTTGATAAACGCGGCTGCGGAGATGGCGCACCCGGTAGCTGCGTTGGAGTGTAACGACGACGTGGTCCGGTTTTCCCTCGGACTGTGGAATTTCCAGGCCAGGCGCACTGTTGGCAGCGCAGGTTTGCGACGAAGGCGCCGCGGAGCGCCGCTTTCGAGTGCGGACACGTCGGAGCCCGCCGGCTGCCGATGCGGCTGAACCAGGATCAACCGCCAATAGCGTCCGTCGACCGTCGTTACATCGACGCCCGCTTTGTGAAGTCCCTGGGCGACGCCGCCGGCCCCTTGCCGGCCGACGACCAGCAGGACACCCGGGGACGCGGGCAAGGCGAGGATCCGCGCCACGAAGTCCGAGGCAAACCGCTGCAGCTCGGCGTTCGTGGCGGTTTCGTCCGGCCGCTCCAGATGTTCGTCGAGGTAAAACTGCAGCCCCAGCAACGGCTTGGTCGTGACCAGCGCGATCCGGGCGGCGGGCAGGTCCTGCGCGCGGCGGGCGGTGCGAACCTGGGCGGCCAGCGCGCCCATGTCGTCGCGCGACGGCTGATACGACGACCAGGCGCGGAGGCCGACGGCTCCCGCCGCGCTGGCCGTGACCAGCAGGCCGAGCGTGATCGCGCGCAGCCCCGGTCCGAGCACCGCCGCGGTGAACAATGCCATTGGCACCGCGAGCGGCAGCACGTAAAGCGCGAGCTTGCTCGGGACGACGAGGAAAACGGCGAGCGGGACGAGCAGCCACCAGGACACGAACGCGGGCACGACCGGCGTACCTTCGCCGGGGGCGGACCGGCGGGCGCGGCGCAACTGGTGCCGGATCCACGAATACACGGCGACCACGCTGGCCGGCCCGGCCGCGACGAGCAGCGCGGGCAGGTAGATCATCGGCCCCTTCCACCATTCCGTGTTGCGGCCAATGCCGCCGCTGACGCGGCCAACGACTTCGACACCCAGAAAATATCGCAGCAGACCCGGTGTCTCGCTGGTCACGAGCACGAACCAACCGAACCCGACGAGGGCAAATGCCGCCAGTCCCTCGATCGTCCACCAGCGGGGACGATCCGCCCGTGGCCGGGTCCAGCGCCAGGCCGCGATGGCCAGCAACGGCAGGAGCGCGGGAGGTCCCTTGGTCAGGAAGGCGGCGCCGAATGCGAGCCACATGGCCAGGATCCAGCCCCGCGCAGCCTGCGATGACTCGGTCTTCGTCGCCGCGACGAATGCGGTCATGGCGACGGTTTCAAACATCGCGACAAACACGTCGGTCGTGACCGCGTTGGCTCCGGCGAGCGGCAGCCACCCCGTGGCGACGAACAGGCCCGTCCACCAACCGGCGCGGCGCCCGAGCAGGAGATGGCCGATGGCGGCCGCACTCGCCGCCGTCACGGCCAGGGCGATCGCCCCGGGAATCCGCGCGCCCCACGCGTTCTCGCCGAAGGCGCGCATGCCGATGGCCAGGATCCAATAGGTCAGCGGCGGCTTGGTCCAGTGCGGTTGCCCGTCGATCGTGGGATGGAGCCAGTCACCGGAGTGCAACATTTCCTGCGCCACGAGGGCGTAACGTCCCTCGCTTGATTCGAACAGCGGACGCGTGCCTTGAAACGGCAGCGCGATGGCCAGGACCAGGCAGGCGATGCCGGCGAGGGTGCGTATGAGGTGACATTCCCGTCCGCGGACGGTGGCTGGGTGAGCGGCACTGGACCAGGGCACGGAAGTGGATTCGGAAGCATCCATGCGGGGAGGGTTTCCAGTCTAGTGCTCGGTGGACGGATGCAGGCCTTTGCGAAACATGCGTTTGAAGTCGATATCCAGCCGCAACTTCCCGCCCGCGCCAATGTCGAAACCGTCCGGACCCTGGCTCAGCGTCACGGCCAGTCCGAACAACCACTGCGAGCGCGAACTGCGCGTGTAGCGGCGCGGGATTTCCCAGACGAAGCCCGGCCGGACCATGTAGACGTCGTCGTGCAGCCGGCCCAGCAGGCGCGTGGTCGCATAGCCGACCTCGAACGTGTAGTACATCGTGTCGTGGTGCCACACGAAGCCGGCGCCGATGCTGTTCGAATCGTCGGTGAGGTCGTTGGTTTCGTGCCGTCCGTGGATGTTCGTGCGCGTGATCAGGTCGAGGCCCGCCTTCCAGAACACCCGCAGGTTCGGGATTGCCCTCGACCGGCCGCGCGAAGGTGATGAAGGGCCGCAGGTGCTTGAAGCCGTCAGTCAGTTCCGCCGGCGCGTTGGACATCGGGATCTGGTAGGACATCCCCGCACCGGATTGCCAGCCGGGCAGCAGGTGTTTGCCGATCCGGTACTTCAAGCCGAGGCGGACGTCGACCAACCCGTAATCCTCGAAAAAGCCGACGTTGCGCAGGCCGGTGCCAAAGTAAAAGTTCGTCTCACCGCTGAATTCGAGGTGTGACGACAGCGCGTAGCGCACGCCGATCGCGGTGCGCAGATGGTCGTAACGCGTGAGATCGCCGACATGGGGATGGAGGACGAGCTTGAGATGATAGCGGCGCTCGATGCCGGGCAGCTCGCTGTTGAACACGCCGTTGAGGTTCAGCCCGCTGTCGGAAAGATGCTCGGTCCCGGCGGTTGGTTTGGTTCCGTCCACCGGCGGCGGCGTCGCAGGATCGGGCGCGGATTCCGCACCCCGGGCGGAGGTGCAGGCAAGGATGCCGGCGAGAAGGATGATCGAAAACCTCATGATGGGCCGGCAGTTCTGCCGTGGAATCGAAGTCCGGGCCGGACGAAGTGCGGGTCCGTCCGCGAAACGTAGGGTTTCGCCGGTGAACCGGCACCATAACCTCGCCGGGTGAAGGATTGATGACGAATAAATTAACGGGGATTCATCTACGCACGAAAAAACGGATGGAGCGCTCCCGGGAGACAGGCACGCGACCTGACCCTCCATCCTATCGAAACGAACGTTATCGAAACGTGACGGGAATCGGCCGGGCGCCTCCCGCCGGTCCGCCGTCATTGCGCGCGCGGCTCCGGCCAGCGCGCCCAACGCAGCGCGAGGGTCGGGAGCACGAGGAGATTCAGCGCCGTCGACGTGGCCAGTCCGCCGAGGATCACCACTGCCATCGGCCCCTCGATTTCCCGTCCCGCCGTGCCGTAGGCCAACGCCAGCGGCAGCAGCCCCAGTCCGGTCACGAGCGCCGTCATGAGGATGGGCACCAAACGCTCCATTGCGCCGCGGACGGACGTTTCCGGAGTCCAGGCCTGCTCTTCCGTCGTCACGAGGTGTTCGTAGTGCGAGAGTAGCATGATCGAATTGCGCAGCGTGATGCCAAACACGGTGACAAAGCCCACCAGCGCCCCCAGGGACACATCGCCGCCAAACACCGTCACGACCGCCACGCCGCCGATCAGCGCGAACGGCAGGTTGACCAGCACCAGCGCGAGGTTGTTGCGATGGCCGAGCACGATCGAAAGGAGCAGAACGATGCCCGCTCCGGCCATCAGCCCATGCACGAGCAAATCGCGCCGGGCCCGGGTCTGCGCCTGGGCCGAGCCCGCGAAGTGGGCCACGATACCGGCCGGAAGAACCCCCGGCTTCTCGATCGCCGCTCGTGCGTCGGCGACAAATCCCGACACCGAGCGGCCCCGGACATCGCACGTCACGATTTGCACGCGCCGCGCCCCTTCGTGGAGGATCAGGCTGCGGCCCGACGCGGGATAGATGTCGGCCACCTGCGCAAGCTGCACGACGTGCTCGCCCGGCGCACGCAAGGGCAGCCGGCCGATCAACGTCGGCTCATGGCGGCGCGCCGGCGCGAGGATGACGACCACGTCGGTCGTCCGGCTGCCTTCGTGGATCTGGCCCACCCGTTCACCCCGGTAGGCGACGCGAACGGCATCGAGAGCCGCGACTGGATTCAATCCGTGCCGGCGCAAATCGTCGGGTCGCAGGCGCAGCGCGATCTCCGGCGTGGCCGGCGGGGCGGGAAGTTGGACACCGGTCGCTCCCCGGAGGCTTGAAAGCGTGCGGCTGACGGTTTGGGCGGCGCGATCCAGTGCGTCCCGATCCTCCCCAAAAAGATCCACGACGACCGGCGCCGTGTAGCCCGAAAGCGTTTCCTCGACGCGCTCGGAAAAGAAGCTGTTGACGGAAAAGCTCGCGCCCGGCATGCCGGCGACCGCCTGTTCGATGCTGCGCTTCACCGCGGAGGTATTCGCATCCGGATTCAGGCGGATCTGGATTTCGCTCACCTGCGGTCCGTGGACTTCGGTGAAGCTGGCGCGTCCGATCATCTGGCTCGCCGCGCGGATCCCGGGTAGCTCAAGCAGCACGTGCGTGATGTTGATGCCCAGGCGAGCCGATGCGGCGAGCGACGTTCCAGGGGCCATCGTGACGTGCAGGATCAAGTGTTTCTCCTGCAGCTCCGGCAGGAAGCCGCCCTCGAGAAACGGCACGACCGCCGCCCCCGCCAGGGTCGCCAAGACGACGAGCGCCACCACGGCGCGTCGGTGTCGCTCCACCCCGCGGAGGACGCGCCCATAGTTACGGTGCAGCCAGCGCGCCAGTGGCGATTCCTCGCTCCCGTAACTCCCCGGGCGAAGCAGCACCAGCGACAGCGCCGGCGTCACGGTCACCGCCACCAGCAGTGAAGCCAGGACGGCCGCGATATAGGCGGCGCCGAGAGGCGCGAACATCCGGCCGGCCAGTCCGGACAGGGTCATGACCGGGACGAAGACCAACGCCACGGCGAAGGTGGCAAAAACGACCGCGCTGCGCACTTCCAAAGATGCCGTCAGGACGACTCGAAATGCGGGCTGCGGCCGGGCCGTGCGTTGGTTTTCGCGCAGCCGGCGCAGGATGTTCTCCACGTCGATCACGGCGTCGTCGACGACTTCGCCGATGGCGATGGCGAGACCGCCCATGGTCATCGTGTTGAGACTGAACCCGAGCTTCTCCAGGACGACGGCCGCGGTCAGCAGCGACAGGGGGATCGCCAGACAGGAAATGATCGCCGTCCGAAAGTTGAAGAGAAAGAGGAATAGCACGACGACGACCAGGCCCGCGCCCAGCAGGAGCGATGTGCGCACGTTGTGCAGCGCCGTTTCGATGAAGCTCGCGGCGCGGAAGAGATCGGGGTGCAACGTGACGTCCTGT
Organism: uncultured Verrucomicrobiae bacterium; assembly: GCA_963797435.1. Lineage (GTDB taxonomy): Bacteria > Verrucomicrobiota > Verrucomicrobiia > Opitutales > Opitutaceae > CAWCPJ01. Next base: position 349,743 of record CAWCPJ010000004.1, read on the forward strand.
GCGCGCAGGATCGGGCCCAGATCACGCAAGGCGGCATCGAGGCCGCGCGTGACCGCGAGCGTGTTGGAGCCGTACTGCAGCGAGACGCGCAGAATCACTCCGGGCCTCCCCATGATCGTGGCGGAGCCCGAGGCCAGCGCCGACGCCTCCCGCACGTCCGCGACGTCGCCAAGCGTCACCGCCTGGCCGTCGCGCCAGCGCACCACGGTCAGCGCCAGCGAGGCGGGCGAGGTGACCTGGCCCGCCGCCTGCACCGGCAGCCGCTGGTTTGGTGTTTCGACGAATCCCGTGCCTTCGACCGCCGTCGCGTCGCGGGATGCCGCCAGAATTTCGTCCACGGCCACCCCGCGTCGGACCAGTTTGTCGGGATCGAGCTGGATCTGGATCTGCCGTTCCTCGCCGCCGAAGATCGCGACGTTGGCCACTCCGGGCACAGCGAGGAGTTGGGGCCGCACGATCCAATCGGCCAAGGCGCGCTGGTCCATCAGGCTGGCGGTCTGCGAGGTGAGCCCCACGATGAGCGCGTCGCCGGTGGAGGAGAAAAGGGGAGTCAGCCGCGGCGCCTGCACGCCCTGAGGTAGCTCGGCCGCGACACTCGCCAGCCGTTCCGCCACCAGTTGCCGTTCGCGGAATACGTCCACTTCCGGGTCGAACGTCATCACGATGTTCGAGACACCCTGGATCGACTGCGAACGCATGGCCTGCACCCCGGGCACGCCGTTGACCGCATTTTCGATGGACTGGGTGACGAGTTGCTCCACCTGTTCGGGCGCAAGTCCGGGCGCCTCCGTCTCGACCGTGACCTCCGGCGGCGCGAATTCCGGAAACACGTCGTAGCGGGCGCGACCAAGAGCGAAGAACCCGTAGGCCAGCGCGAGCCCGCCAAGCGCGATCACGGTGCCTCGCCGCCGGAGCGCCAGACTGACGACGGTATGTAGAACACCCATACGCAGGGTGACTTAGTCCTGTTCCGGAGCCACGGCGGGACGCGTTTCCTCGGAGAGGATCGCCTCCGCGCCGGCCACGACCACCGCGGCCGAACCGGGCAGGCCGGTGACGAAGTAGCCGCCTTGCTCTTCGGGCTCGTCGATCGCTATCCGGCGCCGCACAAACGTGCCGGGCTTCTCCTGCACGTAGGCCCAACTCCGGCCCTGCCACCATACGACGGCGGAAGCGGGAACGATCACGCCGGTTTGCTTTACGCCGGCTTCTGATGCCTTCACCTCGGCCCGCAGGTTGAGCCCGGGAAGCAGCCCATGTGCGGCGGGAGCGCGAAAGAGGTAGGCGATTTGTTGGAACACGGGGTCGGCCCGGGCTGCCTCCGAAATCAGCATCGCGTCAACCCAGGTGCCGTCGGGAGCCTGGACCCGAGCCTCGCCGGGCGCCGTCGCGAACATCGCGCCCGAAAGGTTGATCCGGATCAACCGGTCCTCACCGCGGGCGAGGGCCGCGAATGCCTGCGATTGCTTCTCTACCCACTCCGCCATCACCGGTCCCCACATGGCATTCAGAGCGGCGCGTTCTGCGGCCAGGGAACGGCGGGCGGATCCCGCTGCGGCCTGTGCACGGTGCCAGGCCGCTTCCTCGGATTGCAGCTCGCGATCCGAGATGTTTTGACCGGCATCGTGTAGATCGTGTGCTCGCGTGTACTCGGCCTGCGATTGCGTCAGCGTCGCATTCGCGGATTGCAGTTGCGCTTGCGCGTCGGAGAGGTGTTGCGCCGCATCCAGGAGTGGAACGATGTCGAGCACGGCAGCGTAGCCTTGTCGGCGCGGGACATGGGTGACGGTGGGCAGGACCCGCAGCTCGATGCCTGCATGCTTTTGTTCCGCCTCGTTCAGTCTAACGCCCGGCATGCCGTCCACGACCATGGTGCGCATCGGCTGGGGGGCGGGAGCCTCGTCATCCTCGTCCGCGGCCCGCAGCGATATTGAAACAACCGCCACGCCGGCGCCGATCGCGAATACCCAGGCGATATGCGTGAGTGGTCTCTTCATCGTCATGAGTTTGGCGTTACGTTAAGGCTCCTTTGGTCTTAACTTGGCGCCATACGGGTCTGGCCACCCGGGTTCTCCGGCCGAATGCGCCGGTGCATTTGGATCAAGAGATAGTAGGCCGCCGGGGTGGCGATGAGCGAGAGCGGCACGGAGAAGACGAGGGCGCCGATGACGCCAATCCCCAGCGGCCGGAGCATCTGGGCGCCTGTGCCGACACCGTAGGCCAGCGGCACCATCCCCAAGGCTGCGGCCAGCGAGGTCATCAGGACGGGACGCAGCCGCCGCAGGCCCGCGCCGATCAACGCTTCGACCAGCTCCACACCCTGTGCGCGCAGTTGCTGGAAATAGTCGAGGACGAGAATGCCGTTCTTGGCGACGATCCCGACGCCAATGATGGCGCCAAGGAACGAAACGATGTTCAAGGAAACCCCGGCGATCCACAATGCGGCGACGGTTCCGAACAAGGCCAGGACGGATCCAAAGACAATCGCGATGGGTTCGTAGAAAGAACGGAACTCGATCAGCAGCACCGTGAATACGAGGAGGACGGCGGCCAGCAGCACGGCGAGGAGATTGCGGAAGGATTCCTGTTGCTGCTTATACAACCCGCCGTAGGCCACCGAACCGGGAGGCAGCCATTTGTCCTGGCGGAGCATGGCCTGGATTTCCCGCATGGCGGTCCCCAGGTCGACCCCCTCCAGCCGCGCCGACACGATGTCGTCCTGGCGCAGGTTGTCGCGGTTCAGTTCCACCTCGCTCGGCGTTGCCTGGACGTCGGCCACCTGGTCCAGCCGCACCACTGCGCCGTTGGGCGTGCGAATCGGCAAGTGGCGCAGCCGCTCGGTCCGGTCGACGCTCTGCGGATCAGCGAGCACGCGGATATCCACCGTCCGATCACCTTCGAGCACATAAGACGAAATCTGGCCCAGCAAGGCGGTGTTGACCGCATCGGCGATGTTCTGGACCGACAGGCCATAGCGCTGCGCGTCGGCGGAGCGCACCCGGAGGTTGATGGAGGGTCCGGTGACGGTGAGTCCGTCGAACGTATCCACGACCCCGGGGATTTTCCGAATCTGGGCTTCGACCCGCGGTGCCGTTTCCTTCAGCCAGGCCAGATCCGGCGAGAACGGAATAGATCTCGATCGGCGTGGGCGCCATCTGGAGGTCGCCGGTCAGGTCTTCCAGGTAGCCGTGAAAATCCCAGCGCACCGCCGGGAAACGCCGGTTGAAGTCATGGCGCATCTGCGCGAGGACCTCCTCCGTCGAGTGTGCGCGGCTGGCTTTGAGCTTGATGAGATAGTCGCCGCGATCGGGCTCCGTGATAAACGGTCCCAATTGCGTGCCCAGCCGGCGGGAATAGCTGTCCACCTCGGGGTTGGCGTTGATGAATTTTTCGGCTTCGTCGAGCACGCGCGAGGTTTCGGCGAGGCTGGTGCCCGGCAGTGCCTGGAAATCCATCACGAACCCGCCCTCATCGAAGCTCGGCAGAAAGCCCGACTCCAGTTGCCGGAAGATGAACACGCCGGCGACCAGAATCAATGCACACGCGCCCATCGTCAGCCACGCATGCCGCAGCGCCCAGCGGACGGCGGCTTCATAAACGCGGAGGATCCGCTTCATCAGGAACCCCGCTTCCTCGGTCGACGACGCGGATGCGGTTCCCTCCTTTTTCCTGATCCGAATGAACCACCCGGCCAGCGACGGCGTCAGGGTGACCGCCAGCAGCAACGACACCAGCAGCGACACCACCATGGCCAGGCCCAGCGCGCGGAAAAACACGCCCGCCATTCCGTTCAAGTAGGCAAGCGGGAGGAAGACCACCACCGGCGTCAGGGTCGAGCCGACGAGCGCGGTCAGGATCTCGCCCATCGCTTCATGGATACACGTCAGCCGCGGGCCGCCCGCGGCGAGGCGGTGGCACATGGCCTCGACGACGATGATGGCATTGTCGATGATCAGCCCGATGCAGGCGGCGATGCCGCCGAGCGTCATCATGTCGAAGCTCATGTTCGCCACCCGCATCACGACGAACGTGATCAGCACGGAAATCGGGATCGTCACGATGGCGGTCCACACGCTCCCCCAGTTCTTGAGGAAGAAGTAGAGGATGAGCACGGACAGGATCAGGCCGAACGTGATCGCGTCCCACACGCTGCCGACCGAATCGCTTACGAACTTGGATTGATCGTAGAAGAACGACAACTGCATGTCCGGGGGCAGTTCCTGGTGCAGTTGCCGCAATTGCCCCTTCAGCTCCGCGGCAATCTGCAGGATGCTGGAGCCCGGCTGGCTTTCGATATTGAACAGGACGGCCTCGCGGCCCTGCGCGGTGACGATCGTATAGCTGGGCGCCGGGCCGCGGGCCACCTGCGCCACGTCCTTGATCAGGATGGGGTGACCGTTGCGCGCGGAGACGACGACGTTGCCGATGTCTTCCGTCGAATGCACCCGCCCGTCCACCGTCGTCAGATACAGGTGATAATTCTCCGCGATCATGCCGGCCGCGGCGACGAGGTTGTTTTCCGTCAGGGCGTCGCTCACGTCCTGCAGGCTGAGCTGCGCCGCCTGCAGTTTAAGTGGATCCGCGATGACGTGATATTCCGGGACGTGCCCACCCTCGATTTCCACCTTGGCGACGCCGGGAATCTGCAGGAAGAGCGGTTTGATACGGTACGTGGCGGTGTCCCACAGGTCCATCTGATTGCGGGTGGGACTGGTCAGGCTGATGCCGATGATCGGATAACTCAGGGAAAATGCTACGCGCGAAACCTCCGTGGTGGTGGTGGACGGCAGGTCGCTGCGGATCTCCGCCAGCCGGCCCAGCACATAGAGCTCCGCACGCTCCATGTCGGCGCCCCAGTCGAAGATCACATTGATGGCGGCCGACCCGCGCGAGGTGGACGAGCGCACGGACGTCACGCCGGGAATGCCTTTCATCGCCTCTTCGATCGGGCGCGTGATGGTGGCCATCATCTCGTTGGCCGGCATGATGCCGTTGCCGACCATCACGACGACGCGCGGGAAATCCGTGCGCGGGAACACGGACGAAGGCGTCTGCATCGCCGAAAACACACCGGCCAGGCACAGCGCAACCGCCAGGAAGGTGAAGGACAGCGCATGCCGCGTGGCGAAGCGGCCGAGGCGTGAGGAGGAGGCGGACTTCATCGCAAGATGGCCGTCATTCCTTTGTCCCCATTCCCTTGTCCAAAACGCGGATCGGACAAAGGAATGGGGACAAGGGAATGCAAACCGAAGCAGGGGAAGGAGGGCTGTGAGAGGCCTTGGTGCATGGCCTCATCGAGTGAGGTGATGAACAGCGCATGTCGCGTGGCGCAGCGGCCGGGGCGTGAGGACGAGGCGGACTTCATCGCAAGAAGGCCGTCATTCCTTTGTCCCCATTCCCTTGTCCAAAACGCGGATCGGACAAAGGAATGGGGACAGGGGAATGCAAACCGAAGCAGGGGAAGGACCGCTGTGCCAGGCCTTGGTGCATGGCTTCATCGAGTGAGGTGAAGGACAGCGCATGCCGCGTGGCGCAGCGGCCGAGGCGTGAGGCCGAGGCGGACTTCATCGCAAGAAGGCCGTCATTCCTTTGTCCCCATTCCCTTGTCCAAGACCCGGATCGGACAGAGGAATGGGGACAAGGGAATGCAAACCGAAGGAGGGGAAGGAGGGCTGTGCCAGGCCTTGGTGCATGGCTTCATCGAGTGAGGTGATGGACAGCGCATGCCGCGTGGCGCAGCGGCCGAGGCGTGGGGACGAGGCGGACTTCATCGCAAGAAGGCCGTCATTCCTTTGTCCCCATTCCCTTGTCCAAAACCCGGATCGGACAGAGGAATGGGGACCGACTGGCAGGCTGTGGTGCCGTATGCCTCTGTTCATATTCTTAGCGGGTGATGGTAGTGAGCCGCACGTCGTAGTGGTGCAGGTTGATCCAGTGCAGCGCGGCGAGCGGGGTCAGAGCGAGGAAGCGCCGGAGTTGATCCGCGTAGTCGCGACGGGCGTTCGGGCTGAGCGCGGTGACCCGGAAAGCCACGGCATCGGTCAGCAGTGGCAGGCGTTGGCTCCCGAGACGAAGCCCGGCACGCTGCAGGGGCACGGGTCGCAACACCTCGTGTTCTCCCCCCAGAAAGTGAATGAGGGCATCTTCGTAGAGGTGGTAGTCGAGAAATGCGCCCCAGGTGCGGAGCATTTCATGAAGAAGGTCCGCCAGCAGATCACAGCGCGCGGTTCGCGGTCGCCAGACCTCCACTGCCAACTTGCTTCGGCGGCGTTCCGCGGCGGATACAACCGCGTTCACGGTACGATACTCGACGGCCGGCGAACGAAGGTTGATCAGCTTTCCCTGCCGCGCTTCGGTGATCAGAAGGTAGTTCAGCAATTGGTTCTGATGTTCGCGGGTCAGCGTCGCCACGGTCTTCAACTCCACGACAAGCGCTTCCTGAACGACAAGATCGAGGAGGTAGGTCTTGGCGAAATCGCGGAGAGAAACCGCAATCGGCATTTCTTGGGCGACGGGTCCCAGGCCGGCAGCCTGCAAACGCAACGGAATATCGTTTTGATAGACCTTTTCCTCGCAGAGGCGCCCCAATTCGTTTTGCGAAGCGAACACGTGCGCAATGATCTCGTGCGACAGCGCGTCAAACTCACACCGGGCAAGACGCTTCAGTGGAACCGGACAATGGAACGAAGCCGATCGGGCGTTTCGTGGGACAGGTCTCACGTCGGATCGAATTCCTTTGTCCCCATTCCCTTGTCCAAAACGCGGATCGGACAAAGGCATGGGGACAGGGGAATGGTTGGAGGCGGAGCGCATCAGGCGGATCGATCGAGCGGCACGGTTCGCGTCAGGGCGTGACTTGTATCGTGGTCTTCTCGGGCAGGCCATAGGCGCCGACCGTGACCACGGTGTCGCCTTCCTTGAGGCCCGGACCTTCGACTTCGATGAGATCGCCGTCGTGCAAGCCGGTCCTTACCGACACCTGCGTCGCCTGATCACCAGAAACCAACGCGATCACGCTCCGTCCCTGGTCGTCCGTCACCACACTTTCGGCGGGCGCGGCGAGCACATTGGCGTGGGTCGCGGTGACGATGCGGAGTCGAACGAATGCGCCCGGACGCAGTGTGGTGTCGGCCGGCAAGTGCGCGCGAACGCGCACGGTTCCATTGGTCACATCGATGGTCGGGCTGACGAAGGAAAGCTTTGTTTGCGGTGCGTTCGCACCTTCGACCGTCACCGCCTGGCCGGCCTCGAGGGCGGCGGCGTCGGCCGACGGGATGTCGGCGCTCACCACGAGGCGATGGGTGTCGGTGATCTCCGCGAGCACGGTCGTGAGATCGACCGCTTCGCCCGGCTTGACGTCGATGCGCGTGACCATGCCCGACAGCGGCGCCGTAATGTGCAGAAGATCGAGTTGGGTGCGGGCGGCCGCGACGTCGCCCTGGGCCGCGGCGACCTGGGCCTCGGCTTCCTGCACGCTGCGGGTGGATGCATTTTGTTGTTCGAGCAACTTCTTCTGCCGATCCGCCTCCTGCTGCGCGTAGCGCAATGCGTCCTGAGCCCGGTCCAGGGCGACGCGGGCGGCGCGGTCGTCGAGCATGAACAGCAGTTGGCCCTGCTTCACCGCCTGGCCTTCGGCGACCTCGGTCGTCTGCAACACGCCGGCGACCGGGGAGGCCACGTTGGCCATGGCAGCGGGTTGTCCGCCTTCAGCGGGCGCCGCCTCCACGCGGGCGTAGCCGTCCACGTAACCGTGCAGCGTGGCGCGCTTGAGTAGGCCGGTCTGCACGCTCACCACCGTGGGCACCTGTTCCTCGGAATCCGTCTCCCCATAGCCGGCGTGACCGGAGCGCATCAACAGATAAACCGCCGCGACGCACGCGACAAGAATCAGACCGACGAAGAATCGTTGGCGGCTCATTTTTCGGGGTTCGGGGCCTTGTTCATGGAATCGGGTTCGGTGGTTTTGAGCATGGTGTCGGGCAGAACGAGCGGGCTCTGCACGGCGTCCTGCAATTGCCCGAGGGCCTGTTGCGTCTTCACGAGGGCGTCGAGCCGCGCCAGCGCCCCGCTGTAGTACTCGATCCGGGCGTTCGCCACCGCGAGTGGATCCATCTCGCCGGCCTGTTGCATGGCGCGCACGGAGTCCATGCGCTTTTCCAGGTCCTGCTGCAGAGCGGTCGCCGTGGCCGAGTGGCGAACCGCGGCCGCGTAGACGGCCAGGGCGCGATCGATCTCGTTGATCGCGGCGGCCTGCACGGCGAGAAAGTTTGCTGCCGCTTTTTGGCGCTGCGCCCGGGCCTCGGCAATCGGACCCTGGTTTTGGTTGAAGACCGGCAGATCCAGCGTGAGCCCGAGCGCCCATTTGTCGTCGGCCTGATCGCGCGTATAACCAGGGCCGAGGTTGATGTCGGGATACTGCCTGGCCAACTCCAGTTGCAGAGCGCGCTGACTGGCGGCGTATTCAGCGAGGGCCGCGCGAATATCCGTCCGGTTGAGTGTGGCAGCGCGCCGGACTTCCGGCGCGGTCAGGTCCGCGGGAAAACGATCGAGCCCCCCGAAGTCCAGCGATACCTGGTCCAGGGCGCGCATGGGCAGGCCCAGGGCATCGGCGAGGGTTGCCCGCGCCTCCGTCTCTCGGGTTTCCGCGTCCTGGAGTGCCAGGCGGATGTTTTGCAGCGCGACTCGCGCCGCAGTGGCTTCGTAGGCGGAAATGTTGCCGGCCTCGAGCTGGCCTTGAAGCAACGTGACCACCCGCGATTGCGCGGCTTCCTCGCTCGCCAGCAATTTCCGGGTTTCGCGGGCGGAATAGAGATCGACCAATCCGGCCCGCACGCGGCCGCGCACCTGCCAGGCGGCGCCCCAGAGTTTCCAGCGCGCAGCGTCGGCCAGGTGCCACGCCTGCGCGGTGCGGTAACCACGCTTGCCGGCGGTTTCGAACGCAACATCGAGAGCCGCGCCGAAAATCCAGTTCGGCGTGGTGGTCGTGTCGTATTCGGGCGACAGGGTCAGCGCAGGGTTGGGACGTTCGCCCGCGGTCCGGGTGGCCGCCAGGGCCACCTCCCAATCGGCTCGCGCCATCGCCAGTTCGGGCTGGTAGTAGAAGGCGACGAGCGTCAGCCGATCCAGGTTCCAATCCAGGTCGGGGGCGGGCAATGGATGCTGCGCGAGGAATTGTGCGAGACCCGCATCCGAAAGCGAGCGCGCATCAAATGCAGTCGCCGTTTCCTCCGGCGAGATGGGTTGCGGATGAAAATGGGCGCAACCGGAGACCAGGAGTGCGAGGAGAACGACCGGCCGGCGCATCATGTCGGATCGAGGAATCAAAGGCGGTCCGTGTCGCCCGCGGCCTGGCGGCTCGCCGCAACAATGCCGCAGCCTGCGGCGGCCGGTAGCCTCAGCGAATCCCCATGACGTTCGGCGCAGTTCCGGCATGGGCGGCGAATGTAAGAATGCGACTTTGTGATGTGGAGGACGAAATTGCTTCCCATCCCGCCAGGCCACCGCCGCCCGCTGATCGCGCATCAGCCGGATCGATGTAGTCGAACCGAGGACGCCCTCGAAGTTCCTGCACCGATTGATGATCGATGTAGATGCCTGCTTGCCCCTCGACTGCATCGGGGCCCTGAGCCTGCCGAACGGGCAGGCGATGGAACCTACGGTGCGCCAGCGGATCGCTTGCAAGCAAGCTCCTACAAGGTGACGTCCGACTGAATGGATCCGGATCAGTCTGAATCGATGTCGAGCACCTTGCCGTTGCCGGCGTCGATTTCGACCTCCTTGATCTCCCTGTTCGCGGTCACGATTTCGAACGAGTACATCAGGGTGCCGTCCTCGACCTCGAGTTCGCCCTGGATTGCATTGCCGGGAACGGCGGCGAGGGCGGCGTGCAGGGCGGCTTCGAAAGAGAGCTTCGCCCAGCGTCGGGAGGTCGGCACGCTTCACTTTTCCGGTGGGTTGAATCGAGCCGACAACCGGTTTTTCTTCATCGAGGTTTTTTCGCGCATCGGCTGCCGAAATCGCCGACCAAGTGATCAGGGCCAGCAGGCCCGTCGTTCCCCAGAGTATTCGCGGCATTGGTCGGTGCATGCTCAATCGGCTGAAGGTTGTGACGGTCGGAAATCCCGGCCCGGACAGCCTAGCAAACGGAAGATTACCGAAACGTTATCCGCCGGCCGCCCTTGCCGAGCGTCGGCCACCCGTCATTCCGTGGCTGTCCATGCTCGTTTCCGCCGGCCAGTCGCCGAGGTCATCCGACCGGCAGCGGTACAGGTGGAGCACACGGGTGGCGCTCAGGCGAATGTTGCCTTCGCGGACGAACTGGGAACGCAACGTCGTTTCGATGCCCGCGTTCATTTCGTCCATGAGCACCAGATGATGGATGCGGCGCGCGGCCAGCCGCGCCCCAAGTTCGTCGGCACTCGTGATGTTCTCGATCAGCCGCCCGGAATAAAACGGGATGACCGCGCGCGTGGTTTCATCGAGGTTGAACCCGACCAGCGACTCGCGCATCGGAACGTGCGTGGCGATTTCGGACGCACCGGCATCCATGTTTTTCAGCGGGTCAAGCAGGGGCAGCACGAATCCCCACAGCAGCAGGAAAACGCCGGGCCACAAGGCCGCCGTGGCGGCAGCCGCGACCGCGGTCCGCTGCCGACGCGCGGCCAACACGGTCAACCCAGCCAGGACGACGAAGCCGATGGCGGCGATCATGACGACGAGTTCCGGCCCATGCGCATTCGACCGCGCCATGACCTGAAAAGCAGTCGCGTATCGTGCGCTCGGCGGCTGGCCCCAGGCAAGCGCGCCGCAAAACGCGGCGGCGGCCGCCGCGATCACCGCGCACGCCAGCAACAGGACCACCAGCGTGGGCCGATCCAGGCGGCTTCCCGCACGGGATCCCACGCGCGACAGCCACGTCCCGATGACGGCCGCGAGCGCGGGATAAAGCGGCACGACATAGAGTCCGCGTTTGGTCGCCGGGAGGGAGAGCAACAACACGCCGGCCGCCACGGACCACGCGAGAAAGCGCGCGGCTCCCCGGCGGTGATCGCGGCGCAGGATCGCGCCGAGCAACACCGCGGGGAGCGCCAGCGTCCACGGCATCAGATCGAGCGGGATCGCGCCCAAATAATAGAGCGGCCCATGAGCATGACCGAAGCTCGCCGGGCCACCGGGCAGTGAGCGGCCAATCGTGTTGTCAATCAGGCAAACCCGCACCGCCGCCCACCCGCCCGCGTGTGCGAGCGCGAGGACCCAAGGGAGTCCGAGGACGATCGTCCCCCCGACACACGCGGCGATGACCCGCGGAGCAAAATGCGTGAAGCGTTTCCACTCCCGATCGGCCGGAAACGCGAGCAGCGCCGGCGCACCCAGCAGCAGTGGACCGATGAATCCCTTGGTGAGAAATGCCAGGCCGGCGAGTCCGGCGAGCAGCAGAAACATGCGGCCGGAGAGACGATCCTGTTCGCGAGCCTGCAGGAGGGCAAGATGTCCAGATGCGACCAGCAGGATAAGCAGCGTGTCGTTAACGGAGCTGTGAGCGACCTCGGCGAATCCGAAGGTGGCGGCGAGCACCGCCGCCGCGGCGAGCCCGGCCCAGCGGCCACCGACGCGACGACCAAGGAAATACGCCACGAGCAGGGAACCCACACTGAACAGCGCTCCCGGCACCCGCGCAGAGGCCGCCGACACCCCGAGGAGTTCGTAACCGGCCGCCATCAACCAGACGAACAACGGCGGTTTTTCCAGGAACGGATCCCCGTCCAGCCGGGGCAGGGGGGACCAGCGCGACACGAGCATCTCCCGCCCGACTTCCGCTTCCCGCGGTTCATCCGGCGACCACAGGCCGCGTTCGAAGATGCCGGCGAGCGCCCAGAGGAGGCCGGCGAGCAGGACGATGGTGAACGCTTCGCGCCACAGCCAGCGCGGCCATGCTCGCGGCGGCTTGGAGTTGCCGGACAATGTTGCGCCCGGCGATGTCGTCTCGAAGGCCCGGGTCACGGGGACGGACTCACGGGGTCTCCGGACGGTGCAATGGACGGCGCCGGGCTCATCCGGCCGCCGGTCGTCGTCGTCGCCGGATAATGGGTGCGCTGGAACCACAGGGTGGCGGATCGGTCCCGCCCGGAGCGCACGCGACGGCAGATGGTTGTCACGGAGGCAGTGGATTGCAGTGAGCCGGAAAGCCCACTGCCACCATACTACCATCGGCCAGATTACAGAGAGGTTATCGATCCGTGAATGTTTCGTCATCCTCGACGCCGGCCGTTTGTTACGTTTTATGATGTCGTCCATGAACCTTCACTCGCGTCCGCGTCATCTGATGTCTGTCCTGGTGGTGGCGTGGTTCGCCGTGTCGCCGCTCCGTTCGGCGGATGATTATCACTTCCTCAAGGAGATTCCGATCGGCGGGGATGGCGGCTGGGATTACATCTCGGTGGATCCCGCCAGCCATCGTCTCTTTGTCAGCCACAGCACGCAGATCGTGGTGGTCGATACGACGCGGGACGCCGTCGTCGGCACCATCGCCGACACGCCGGGCGTGCACGGCATCGCGGTTGCGCCGACGCTCAATCGCGGCTACACCAGCAATGGCCGCGCGGATACCGTTGGCATGGTTGATCTGCAGACCCTGAAGACGCTCGGCACCGTTCCCACCGGGCACAATCCCGACTCGATCCTCTTCGAGCCGGCGCACCAGGAGGTCTATGCCTTCAACGGTCGCGACCAGTCGGCCACGGTGATCGGCGCCGCCACCGGCAAGGTCGTCACGACCATCGAACTCGGCGGCAAGCCGGAGTTTGCCGTCGTCGATCCGGGCGCCGGTCTCGTGTATGACAATCTCGAGGACAGGAACGAAGTGGCCGTGATCGACCCGAAGACGCACGCGGTGGTGCATCGCTGGCCCATCGCCCCGGGCGAGTCGGCCTCCGGCCTGGCCATTGATCTTGTGCATCACCGCCTGTTCCTGGGTTGCGACAACGCGATGATGATCGTGATGGACAGCCGCGACGGACAGGTCGTGGCGAGCGTGCCGGCCGGCGCCGGCATCGATGGCGCCGCCTTCGATCCCGGCACGGGACTGGCGTTCACATCCAACGGTCGCGACGGCACGGTGACGATCGTGCACGAGGATTCGCCGACCAGCTTCCGCGTCGTCCAGACCCTCGAGACCGAACGCGGCGCACGGACGATGGCGGTCGATCCAGGCACGCACAAAATCTACCTGCCGACGGCCCGGTTCGAACCGCCCGCCCCCGGCACCGCCGGTGAGCACCACTGGCCCACGATCGTACCCGGCACCTTCAAGGTGCTCGTCTACGGGACCTGATTCCTCCGCTACGCCCCAGGCGGCTGCGCGTGTCGGCGACCGCTGAGAGGAATTGCTTCCACGAGGGAAACCCACGACATCTTGCCGCCCACCACCCACACCTGCGGTCATTGCGAGAAGCGTAGCGCCGAAACCACCCAGCCAATTCGCCTTCGGCAATCACGTGACGGTTTCCCCCGTAGCCCGCCGCGTGAGTGGCGGGACGAAATTGCCGTCGACCCTGCAATCGGCGTGGCTGGCCTTCTGTATCGCCAGTCGGCAAAAACACGAACGGCCGGCGTGAACGGCGACCCTTGGCTATGCGCATCCTCGTCGTAGAAGATTCCGCTCGTTTGCAGCACACGCTGGCCGCGGCGCTGCGCAAGAGCGGCTACGCGGTCGACGTGGCCGGGGACGGCGAGGAGGGATTGTGGCAGGCGCAGTCGCATACGTTCGATGCAGTCGTGCTCGACATCATGCTGCCGAAGCGCGACGGGCTGTCCGTGCTCCATGAGCTGCGACGAAAGGGCAATCGCGTCCATGTGCTGTTGCTGACTGCGCGCGATACCGTGGCCGATCGCGTCCGCGGTCTCCAGGCCGGGGCGGACGACTATCTGGTAAAGCCGTTCGCGCTGGAGGAGTTTCTCGCCCGCGTCGCGGCACTCTGCCGGCGGGCCTATGGAACGAAGCAGGCGCGGCTCGCGGTGGGCGATCTGGAGGTGGACTTTGCCGCGCGCGTGGTGCAGCGCGCCGGCCACACGATCGAGTTGACCGCGCGTGAATACCAGTTGCTCGATTATCTCGTGCGCCGGCGCGGAGAGGTGGTGACGCGCACGGAAATCGAGGGCCACATCTACGACGGCCAGGTCGATCCCATGAGCAATGTCGTCGATTCCGCCATCTGCAGCCTGCGCAAGAAGCTCAGCGTGACCTCCGGTGCGCCGCCGCTGATCCACACCCGCCGCGGCCTGGGCTACGTCCTGGATGCCGCGTCGACGAGTTGATTCGCGATGATCTCGCTGCGTCGACGCCTCACGCGTGACCTGCTGTTGGCGCTCGCCGTGCTGCTGGGAGCCGGGCTCATCGCGCTGGGCGTCACGGTGCGGCGGGCCGTCGTGGATGCGTTCGATGCGACGCTGCGCGCCCATGCCCAATCGGTGAGCGCGCTGACGGAGGTGGAGGATGGCAAGGTGAATTTTGATTTCTCCCCGGATTTCCTGCGCGACTATGGCGGTCGTCACCCCGGCTTCTATTTTGAGTTGTGGGATGCGACGGGAGTGTTGGCGCGATCACCGTCGCTCGACGGGCACGACCTGCCGAGTTGGACCGAGGGCACGCCCACGCACCCCCGGCTCGAGGATCTGGTCCTGCCCAACGGCCGGCACGGGCGGGCGATCGGTTTTCGCTTCGCGCCGCAGGTGACCGAGGGGCCCGCCCCGGAACCGGTGCTGGCGGTGCGGCTGGTGCTGGCGGGCAATCGCCACGAATTGAACGAAACGCTGCGCACGGTCTGGGGCGCGGTTGCGGCGTGTGGGGGGCTGCTGCTGGCCGCCGTTCTCCTCGTCGTGCCACCGGTTTTGCGGCGCGGCCTCGCTCCTCTCGATCAACTGGGCGACCGCGCGGCGAACATCGACGCGACCACGCTCGCGGCGCGCTTTCCCAGCGACGGACTGCCGGCGGAACTGCGTCCGATCGCGGGTCGCCTCAACGATCTGCTCGCGCGCCTGGAAGCCTCGTTTGAACGCGAACGGCGTTTCGGCGCGGACCTCGCGCACGAGCTGCGCACGCCGCTGGCCGAATTGCGCACGCTCGCCGAGTCGGCGCTCACGTGGCCGGAGTCACGCGATCCGGCGACCGACCGCGACACGCTCGCGATTGCGCAACAGATGCAGGCCATTGTGACGCATCTGTTGGCCCTGGCCCGCGGCGACCTGGGACTGCTCGACGTGCGGTGTGAGGTCGTGGCGCTCCATGACGTCGTGCGCGAGGTGTGGCGCACGTTTGCCGCCCGGGCGGAGGAGCGCGGTATCCATACGTCCATCACGCTGGCGCCGGCCACCGTCGAGGCGGACACGGTCCTGCTGCGTTCGATCCTCGCGAACCTGTTCGACAATCTCGTCGCCTATGCGCCCTCCGGGACGGAGGCGACGATCGCCGTCGACCCCGACGGGACGGTGCGAATCGCGAACGCCGCTCCGGGCGTCGCCGCGTCGGATGTGGAAAAGCTTTTCGACCGGTTCTGGCGCAAGGAGGCGGCCCGCAGCGGCGGTCAGAATTTCGGCCTCGGTCTCGCGTTGGCGTGTTCCTACGCGCATGCGCTCGGCTGGACGCTAACCGCCCGGTTGGATGATGTCGGCCGGTTGGAATTCACCCTGCGGAGGGCGAGCGGGGCGCCGAAGCCGCCCGGCTAGTGCGCCGTCAGCCGGTTCTAGGAAAAAGGCCGGATGGCCATGTCGCTGCGCTCTCCGACGTAACCAGCAAACTGATGATCGCCAGTCTCCACCAGCGCAGAGCAGCAGTTCGCCACTGTTCTGTTGAAAGTCCCGGTTTCCCCAATCTCGATCTGCTCCCAAGAGGTTCCTGCTATCGTCGGGGCGCGGTTCGACTCCTGACCGTCATATCTCCGGGCGATTCCCGCGCGGCATTCGGAACCACGCGAAAAAGTTCGTCGTACTGATCGACCATGTGTTCGAGACTGTGTCTGGCGTGAGCCTGGGCGCATGCGGCCGCGCCTAGCCGGGCGGCGAATTGCGGCGCGTGCAGCAGTTCGGCCAGCGCGCCGGCGAGCGCGGGGGCATCGCCCGGTGGCACGAGCCGGCCGGTCTGGCGGTCGACGATCAATTCCCGGACGCCCGGAATGTCGCTGCCGACGACCGCGCATCCGGCCGCCATGCCTTCGATCAACGCCAGGGGCAGGCCTTCGCGCCAGGTGGCCAGGACGCAGATTTGCTGCCCCATGAGCAGGGCGGGCAGGTCGTCGCGCCGGCCCAGAAAACGCACCTGGTCCTCGAGTCCGTGCCGGCGACAAAGGCGTTCCGCGATACGCCGGTGCGACGCCTTGCCGCGACCGGCGAGCAGCACGGTTGGCCGCAGGCCCTGCGCCCGCATCAGCGCGAGGGCGCGCAACAGCGTGGGATGGTCCTTCGAACTCGCGAAGCGGGCCGGCATGATGATGCCGGGCGTGCGCTCGGCAAATGAGTTGAGCGATGCCGGGACAAACGCGTCGAGGCGAATGCCGTTCAAGATCGACCGCAGGCGTGCCGCGGGAAAGCCAAGTTCCTCGAGGCGCTCGCGCAATCCTTCCGAACACGTGACGATGTGCGTCGTGCGGCGGGCCAGCCAGCGACTCTGCCAGAGGCGGACCCAGCCGTAGCGCTCCCAGCCGTGTTCCACCTGAACGAGCATGGGCACGCGCGCCAGCAGGCCCGCATAGCGTCCCCAGAGATGTTCGCTGAAACCATGCGCGACGAAGATGTCGGGACGAAACTCCCGGCAGCATCGCACGAGGGCGCCGACGACGCGCCATTTCGGCCAGGCGGGCACGAGGGCCAGCGGCACGCCGCGCGCTTGTAGTTGCGCAACGCGGACGGGATCCGTGTGGCGCTTGCGCCGCAGGACCAGCAGCGGTTGGGTGGTGCCGCGGCGCAACGCGCCCTCGACGAGGTCAATCGCCACCTGCGTGGCGCCCGTGAATCCTCCCGTTACGAAATGCAGCACGCGTGGCACCTCCGGCGTCGGACACGGTTTCCTGGATGGCGTTGCGCTCACGGTTTCCTGGATGACACCAGGATTTTGGCGCGGTTGGCCGCCCCGGCAACTCCGCTCGGTGGCGTCGACCCGCGCGCCTGGTGATTGTGGCGCGACGCGCGGGATGAGATAATTTCAGGTGGGCGACCGCGTGTGGCGAAGACGCACGACCCATCGACTATTGGCTCGCGTGCCCCGGCCCGCGGACGCAGCTACCGATGCATGCCCACGGAACTCGCCAAGACCGACGTCGAGTCGGTCGTCGCCTCGATCCAGAAATTCTTCCGCGAGGAACTCGAGCTGGAGGAGTTGAGCGACATGCGCGCGCGGCACCTGCTCGACTACATCCTGAAGGAGATTGCCCCTTTCGCCTACAACCAGGGCGTCCAGGACGCGGAGTCATATTTCCGCAACAAGGTCGAGGATCTAGGTGCCATCTGCTACGAAGATGCGCTGACGTACTGGGTGAAACGAAAAAGGTAAGCGAGCTCCGGGCGTCGTCTCGGAGGCGCACCCACGGGCTCGCTCGCCGCAATCGAGATCATGGGGCGAACGAGCTCGGCACAGGACAGGGCGGCGCGCCCGGTGTGCGGCCGACCTCATCCCCGGGGTGATGACGAATCCTCGACAATTCTTCAGCGATAGAACGCTTCCGATATGATCTTGCCGTCTTTGACACGATAAACGCACAGCTCGGTCGCCTGCATGCGCGGCTGCCCCTTCATCGTGACGTCCAGCGACATCGTGCACGCGAACGACTCGCCCGCGACGACGGGGTCGGAGACGGACATGTTGTGCATCTGTTCGACCATCGATTGCCACTTCCTGCCCTTTTCGACGATGGCGGCGAGTCCCTTGGTCTCCTGCGGAAAGGCCGGCGAGGCTTCCTGCTCCCGGCTCACCGCATCGGCGGCGAACAGTTCGCTCTGGGCGGTTTCCGATTTCCCTTCGCGGCAAAGGGCGACGAGGCGGGCGGCGATTTCGGATGTCTTCATGGTGATCGTGAATGCGGTGGTTGGTTTTGGAACGGAACGAACGACGCTAACACGATCTCCTGACACCGCCATGTCAGGAGAGGTTCACGGTGCCACGCTTGGTTCCGTGGAAAGTTGTCGCGTCGGAAGGCCGCAATGCGTGCCGGCCGGCGGGCGCAACGTGGCTGAAACTCTTGCGACGCCGCCTCGTCTCTCGTTCCGTTCCCCACCCATGACTTTTCGTCCCTTTACGATCGTCTTCTTCTCTTCCTGGCGGCTTCTGGCTCTGGTGAGCCTGGTGCTGATTTCGGTCATGGCCGCCCGGGCGGCCGATGCGACCCCACCCAAGGCGGCTGCACCCAAACCGCCGTGGCAGTTGAGCCCCGAGGAACGCGCGCGTCTGAACCAACTCACCGCCGAGGACCACGCCGACATGATGCGGCAGCTCGGCATCCGCGCGCTGCGGCCCGGCAGGAACGGAAACACCGCCGCCGGCCAAACCAACCAGGCCAACTACGACGAATCGCAGGCCAATCCTTTTCCCGACTGGCCGGACGCGCTGACCCTGAAGAACGGGACGAAGGTCACGACCCCGGACATGTGGTGGAAGCAGCGCCGCCCGGAGATCGTCGAGGATTTCGAGCGCGAGGTTTACGGACGCATTCCCGCCGATGTCCCGAAGGTAAGGTGGGAGGTGGCGGAGACCGTGAATACCAAAGTGGGAGATCATCCCGTCATTGCTCGACGGCTGCGCGGACAGGTCGACAACTCGGCCGATCCGGACATCGCGGTCGCCATCCAGATGGCGGTGGTCCTGCCGGCCAAGGCGAAGGGCCCGGTGCCGGTGCTGATCATGTTCAGTTGGGGCAACATGCCCGACGATCCGGTGCCGCATTTCCCCGGATTTCCGCCGCCGCCGGGGCCGAGCTCCGAGGAGCAGCTCATCGCGGACGGGTGGGGATACGTTTCACTGAGCCCGGCGAGCGTCCAGGCTGACAATGGTGCGGGCCTGACCGCGGGTATCATTGGACTCACCAACCATGGCCGGCGCCGGACGCCGGAGCAGTGGGGGGCGTTGCGGGCGTGGGGGTGGGGCGCAGCGCGTGCGCTCGATTATATCGAGACCCTGCCGGGGGTGGACGCGAAGCAGGTCGGTATCGAGGGTGTTTCGCGTTACGGAAAAGCGGCGCTCGTGACGATGGCGTTCGAACCCCGGTTCGCCTTCGTGCTGGTGGGCTCTTCCGGCAAGGGCGGCGCGACCGCGCTTCGGCGGAGCTTCGGCGAGGCGGTGGAAAACCTCACGAGTTCCTACAGCTATCACTGGATGGCGGGCAACTTCCTGAAGTACGGTGCCTCCGAGGCGGATTTTGGGAGCAGGAATTCCAGCGATCTGCCGGTCGACTCGCATGAGCTCATTGCGCTTTGTGCGCCGCGGCTGACGTTCATCAGCTACGGGATACCGGAAAAGGGCGACGCTCACTGGCTGGATCACCAAGGCAGCTTCATGGCCACCGTGGCGGCCGGGCCGGTGTTTCGTCTGCTCGGGGTGCACGATCTTGGGGTGAAGGAGGACTATCATGCTGCGACGATGCCGCCTCCCTTGACCGGTCTGCTCGACGGCGAGCTCGCCTGGCGGCAGCACATCGGCGGCCACGAGGATCGATCCAATATGGAATCGTTTCTCGGCTGGGTCGACCGGCATATCGGCCCCGGGCCAGCGGCGGCTGCGCCGTGAAGCGAGTGTATTCAGTTGGCCGTTGCAACCGGCGTCGGGACGCCGACTGAAGTGAATCGAAAGAACCAGCCTCGTGGCCAGGAAACATGCCGCCCGTAGCTGCGTTGGAGTTTTGCGACAACGTGGCCGTCAACGTCCGCCGCCACGTTGTCGCAAGGCTCCAACGCAGCCACACGGTTCAGACGCCAACGCGGCTGCGCGGCTCAGTTTTTTCGACTCAACGCGCTTCTATTCCGCCTTGCGTTCGTAGCGTTCGAGTTGGTTGAGGAGGTCGGTCAGCAACCCACGCAACGCAGCCGGGTCGGGCTCGTTTGCTCGCAGCAGCGCGACGCGGCGCGAGGGCAGGTCGTGCATCGGCACGAGCTGATTGGCTTCAAGCAGGTTCGCCGCGATTTCGGCGAACCTCAGTCCGTCGGCATACGATGCACTTTCGTCGCCCAGCCATTTCCGGCCATTCGTCACGGTGCGAGTGACCCAGCCTTCGCGGTCCGGAAATTCTTCAACGACGTTCGCACCGCGGTTGCGATACAAGCCGAGCATCGCGGCGGGAATCGCCGGGTCGCGAACCGTGCCATCGGGATAGAAGATGCCATGCACGTTGCCCCAGTGCTTCGTGATCATCAGCTCCCAGACGTAAAAGCCCATGTGAGCGTTGGCGTACTCCTCGATCACCATGTCGTAGGGATTGGCGCGGCCGGTGCAGCCAATCTCGGTGTTGATGACGGGCTTGTCGACCTTGGCGGCAAAACGGGCGGCGGCGGCGATGTTGTCGCGTATCTCTTGGCGCGTGGGGCTGTAGTCGTGGAACGAAAGCACATCCACCACGTCGGCGTTCTCCTCCATCGGCTTTTCGAAGGCGAAGCCGATGGTGACGGGGGTGCGCGGCCGGCGCGTATCCAGTTCGCGAAAGATCTGCGCCATCACCCGCGCATAGGCGATGATCGCCGGGCGGTTGGCGCCGTCCGGCGGATAGTCCGGCTCGTTGAACACGTCCCAGATGGCCAGTGCGGGTTCGTGGCCGATCGTGTCGATCAGGTCCTGCGCCCACGCGCGGGAGAGCGGATAAGGTGCGGACTCATGGATCATCTCCGACTTGTAGGACACCACGGGCATCAAACCGATGCCCCGGGCCTCGCACGCCCGGGCGAGATGGACGAGGTGCTTGCGGAACGCCTCCTTGTCCTCGAGATACACGGAATAGGTGAGGAAAACCCGCACCTGGTTGATGTTGACCTTCCGGGCGTAATCGAGATCGCGCTCATTCTCCTGCGGATCGTAGTCGCGCCAGTGCTCCACATGATGGCCGCCGGCCGGACAGTAGTTGGCGCCGCGGATGGACGAGTAGTCCAAGGAACGGACCTCCGAGCCGGATGTTGATGCGGCGCGCAAAGCAGCGCTGCCGGCGACGAGGGAAAGCAGGGCGACGACTGTGCGGTAATAGGGCATGGGCTGCGTGGGAAAGAAATACCTCACCGACTGCGTGCGGCCAAGTGCCAATCGACAGTGGAGGGACCATCCCCACGGGCTTTTGTTTTGGCGTCGCATGAAGCTCGGACTCAGGTCGCGCCCGCCAGATTGATGATACGGCCGTATCATCAATCTGGCGCGTCATTTAGAACGCCAAAACGAAAGGCCGTGGGTCCAGCCCGGCGTGGACCGCGGACGAGACGAAGCTCGTTCCCCCAGGAAAGCAGAATATGAATCAGCCTTGCGAAAGCCCATGCGATGGAAGGTGCTTTGCGCTCTCCGCGGAGGATCGGCGTTGGTCCCGGCGGTCGCGGACAGGAAAGGATGCGCCGGTCACCCGCCGGCTGGGCCCATCGGTTTCAGGCGGCGCGGCGAAAAGAAAATTTGTCACCACCCCGGGCTTTTCGGGCACCTATGGACTGACCATGATGATGAGCACCCCCGATTTCATGTCTACGATCCAAGCAACCAGCGATGCGGAGTTGGTGACCGCCTGTGCCGGTGGGAATCGCGACGCCTTCGCGCGCATCGTGGAGCGCTACCAGCGGTTGTTGTGTTCGCTCGCCTATTCCGCGACGGGCAACATGAGCGAAAGCGAGGACGTCGCGCAGGAGGCGTTCGTGACGGCCTGGCAGCAATTGCGCCAACTGCGCGAACCGGAAAAACTGCGGTCGTGGCTGTGCGGCATTTTGCGCCACAAAGTCGGGCGGCTGCGGCGCCGCGACCGCCGGGAACCCGTGCGCCAGGCCGAGACGCTGGAGGCCGCCGCCGGGCTGAGCGGAACGGAGGAACCCGTGACGAATCTTGCCATGCAAAAGGAGGAACAGGCGATCCTGTGGAGTGAACTCGCCCGCGTGCCGGAGCTGTATCGCGAACCGCTGATTCTCTACTACCGGGAGCACCGCTCGGTGGAACACGTCGCAGCAGCGCTCGACCTCACGGAGGACGCCGTGAAGCAGCGGCTCGCGCGCGGTCGCAAGCTGCTGCAGGAGCGCGTGCTCGCCTTCGTGGAAGGCGCGCTGGAGCGCAGCACGCCCGGACGGATCTTCACGCTCGGAGTGCTCGCGGCGCTCCCGGCCATGCTTCCTGCGCCGGCCAAGGCCGCCGGCATCGGCGCGGCCGTTACCGCCCATGGAAGCGTGATGGCCAAGACGGCCGGGCTCGCCGGACTGCTGGCTTCGGTCTCCGGCGTGGTCAACGCGATCATGGGACTGCGCGCCAGCCTGGACCAGGCCCGCACACCGCGGGAACGCCGGGCGGTGGTGAAGGCCACGGCGGCGTGCGTCCTCGCCATCTGGGGATACCTGTTCGTCCTGTGGTTGCTGCGGGCCGGGGCGTTTCACTGGTGGGAAAGCCGCGCGATTTTCGCCGTGACGTTTCAGGTGCTGGTGCTGGCGTTCCTCGCCGTCTTGCCGGTGGCGATATTGCGAATGCTGGGGCATTTTCGCCGGCTCAGAACCGCGGAACGACGGGAGCATCCCGAGTGTTTTCGCGATGCCCGGGACCAGGTCGGCTCCCCGGCCGGTGAATATCGCAGTCGGGCGACCCTGTTCGGCGTGCCGCTCGTGCACTTTCGATTCGCCACGCCGGACGAGGGTGAGCGACCCGTGTTTGGCTGGATCGCGGGAGGAGACCGCGCCTATGGCCTGTTGTTCGCGTGGGGGATGTGGGCGATTGCTCCGTTTAGCGTCGGCCTGTTCTCGGTCGGGCTGTTTACCGTCGGCGTGGTAGGCATCGGAGTCGTCGGACTCGGCACGTTTGTCGTCGGCTTGCTTGGCATTGGCTGCGTCGCGATCGGGGTGAAGGCGTATGCGTGGTTGTCCGCACTCGGCTGGACGACTGCGGCGAGCGGGGGCTTTGCCATTGCCCACATCGCGGCGGCGGGTCCCGTGGCGTGGGCGCAGCACGCGAATGATCCCGTTGCCCGCCAAATCCTCACCGATCCGAATGCGGATCGGAATCAGATGATCTTTTTCATCGTGATCGTGCTGTTTTCCCTTGTTCCGGTAGCGTACTATGCGCGGGCCGTGCGGCAACGCCTCGGCCGCCGGACGGGGGCGGGGGATGGGGACTAGCCTTTCGAACTTCGCGGGGTGAGATAATCCCAACGCGATCACCGGTCTACGGTACGGCCTCGTGCCGGAGGCGCCCGATGTCCGCGAAGGCCGCGCGCGCGTCGACGGTGTCTTGCGCGTCCGCGGGACCGGCCTTGAGCAGCGCCTCGGCATCGTCGAGCAGCCGGGCACGGCGCGAATCGGTTGCGTCGAGCGTTCCGGCGAGCAAAACCTGCCAACGGGCGTGGGTCTGTCGGTGGAGCCAGTTGGCCGTTTCGGCGGAGAACGTCTTCTCGACGCGCGGCAGGAACGCTTCGGCCACGGACCGCGCGGCTTCCTTCTCTCCCCTTGCCGTCAGGAGTTCGACCCAGAATGCGTTGGTCGCCTGCGCCTCGTCGTCGCGATCCCAGACCACGCTCTGGGGAACGGCGGGCGCGTCCCGAAAGCCCGCGACGGCCGAGGCGAGAGTGGCGTGCGCTTCCTCCAGCCGGCCTTGCTTCAACAACGCCTGGCCGAGTTGTGCTTCCACCTCGGCGCGGCGAATCAGCAGCTGCGGATCGTTCGGGGCTTCGCGCAGGCCGGCATCGATTTCGTCGCGCAGAGCCTGTGACCGCTTCTCCAGGTCGGGCCAGTCGTGCAAATGGGCGACCTCAATGCCCTCGCTGAACATCCAGAAGATGTGGATGCGACGAAATACGGGATCCTGGGGATTGGCGTCGGGATAACGTTGGGCAAAACGGCGGTGCGCCTCGGCGATACGTTCCCGGGCGAGATCGGTTTGGCCGAGGCTCGCCCCGATGCGGGCTTCATCGAGGCAGACTTGGGCACCCCGGGTGGAATCGAACCTGCGCGCGGCCAGCGCCTCCGGGCGGGCGTCGAGTTCGGCCTGAAAGCGTTGAAAAGCCGTCAGCGCGACGGCGGTGTGCCCCAGCGTCTCCAGCCCAAAGGCCTCCATCATGAAAGACCAGGTGTAGTTGTTACGGTAGTAACGGTTGTCCGGATCGAGCTCGCTCAGGGTATGGAACCGCTCGCGCGCGATCCGCTCCGCATCCATGGAAAGCTGACGATCGGTGACGGAGGCGCGGTAGCTGAGGTTTTGCGCCGCCTGGGCCGACGCTTCCATCAATACCTGGTTGCCGGGATCCTCCTTCAGCACCTGTTCGAGATAGTCCACCGCTTCCTTGGCCAGTTGCAGTGCCTTGTCGTGGTCGAGCAACTGGTCGTAAACAGTCGAGAGCGTGTTGAGCGATTGGGCATTCCACCGCCGATAGCGGCGGTTGTCCGGGTCCCGGGTCAGGAGCTGTTGAAAGTCCTCGTGCGCCTGCTTCATCAGGGGAAGGGCAGGTTCGGGACGCCCGAGCGTGTTTTCAAAAAACCAACTGCCCCGCATCCGCGTCCAGGCAAGGAAAGCCAGGACATCCTGATTGTCGGGATGCTTCTCGTGCAGGGCGGCAAGCGTCGCAATGGTGCGCTCGTAGGTGGCAAGCTTCTCGTCGTTCGTCGTTTTGTCCCCTTCGACCCAAACCACCAGTCCGGGCTGCGCGGCGGCCAGGGCACTTTGATCAGTCGCGTTTTCCGGGGCGGCGGCGGCCACCCGCGCGCGCATTTCCACCGCCCGCCGAAACGCTGCCTTCGCCGGTACCGTATCGCCCATGGAATCCTCGACATCGGCAAGCGTCATCAAGGCCGCGGCCATTTTGCGGTCCGTGTCGACGTTGCGCATCTCCGGCGGGAGCGACTCGAAGTAGTGCACCGATTGTTCGGCAAGGTGCTTGAGCAACCGGAGCTGCCCGTGCTGTTCGAGCGCCGGTTGGAGATCCTCCATCATGTAACCCACGAGTCCCTCGGCCTGCGACCGGGCCGTCGCCGCGCGCGTGTTCGCGGCGCGGGCTTCCTTGAGGCTGACGAAACCAAAGATCGCGCTGCCGATCGCCGCGACCGCGAGCACGGCACAACCGGCGGCGATCATGCGCGCGCGCCAGAGCGCCTTTTTCGTCGCGGCCTCGCGCGCCTCGGTCTCGGCGGCGCGGCGCTCGGCCGCTTCGCGCGCCTCGCGTTCACGGCGCGTGTCGCGCCGCGCCTTCACCACGCTGCAAAGCACGTCGTGGGTGAGTTCGACGCGACGCACGTCGAGCCGCTCCTCGATGCGGAGCAGACGGCGATCGACGAGCGTGGTGAGCGCGTTCGGCGCGCCGGCTTCCGCGCAGACTTTTTGCGCGCGTTCCTCCGCGAGGCTTTCGCGGAAGCCGGAGTCGGTGAGCAGTTCGTCCTCGATGAATCGCCGGATCGCCTCGGGTTGGTCGGCGAGCGAACGCTCATAGAATTCATTCAGGATCGACTCGCGCGAACCCTCCAGGAGGTCGGCGGAAATTTCCGGCCGGCCCTGCGCGAGGCGCATCTCGTTCAACTCGCGGCAGACGAGACTGAGCAGTGACGGCTCGACCTCGGCCGTGGCGAGATCACTGGCGCCGGAGACGAAACGCACGATCTGGCGCGCGACGTCGTCGTTAACAAGCCCGGCGCCGGGCCGCAGCACGGCCTCGAGCGCAGGACCGCCCGCCATGCGCGTGAGGCGCACGCGGTTCTGTGTCACGGAAGGCATCAGGTCGCGCAGACCTTCGAGGTGGGCGAGGTAGTCCTCGCGCAGTGCGATGAGCAGGCGGTAATCGGCGCGCGCGAAGTCGAAGCGTTCGGCGGCCGCTTCGTCGTCCTCGATTGCGGTCGGTGCGCGATTCTCGACGAGGTCGGCAAGTTCGCGGAGAAAAGCCTGGGCGCGCGCCCGACCGGCATCGTCGGTCTGCGCGAGCGTGAAGATCTCCTCAAACTGATCGAAGATCAGCAGCGGCGTGAGCACGCGACCGTCCGGCGCGTTCAGGACGTTATCGCGGTGATGAAAGAACTCCCATAGCGATTCGCCCTCATGCGCGGTATCGGACTGCGACCACGTGCCGATCCCGTCGCTGGCGCGTCTCACGGCGCTCTTGATCTGTTCCGTGGCCGGCGGCGCGAACGGCGAATGATCGAGCCGCACGTAGATCGGACAAAACCCCTCGGGCCGCAGCTTCGGCACGAGGCCCGCGCGCAGAATCGAAGTCTTGCCGAGACCCGACTGCCCGAAAAGCACGGTGAGCAGCTTGCGCTGCACGCGCCGCGCAAGCTCGGCGACCTCGTCGGCACGCCCGAAAAAGAAGTCGCGGGTCTCTTCGGTGTACGAAGCGAGGCCGAGCCACGGACGCGCCGCGTCGGTCGACGCGGAACGCTGAACGTCGAACGCTGAACGTTGAACGCCGAAGTTAGAGTCCTTCATCCGGGAGGTCTTTGCGGTCTTGCTGTCATTCAGAGTTCGAAGTTCAACGTTCAGAGTTCAGCGTTGGAGCGCAGCGACCTTCGCCTTCAGCTCCTTGTCGTCGTTGGTGAGCTGGCCGTTGGTCTCGCCCGCGGCGAGGATGGCCGCGGCGCGGTTGAGCAGTTCGCGGCGCCGGTCGGCTTCAGCGGGCTGCGCCGGGTCGAAAGTCCGGGCGAGTTGGAAGCTGGCGGCCGCGAGATCCCTCTGAGTCGCCCAGACGCCGGGCAATGGGGCGAGTTCCGCCTCGATCCCGGGCAGGAGATCTTCGAGCAGTTCGCGGGCCCGGGCCGGTTCGCCGTTGGCGATCCACGCTTCCGCGAGGTCGATCGAGATGCGGTTGACCATCTGTTGGCGACTCTCGAAGGAAGTCCAACCGGACGGAATGCGCTCCGCCATGGTCAACAATGGAGCCAGCGTGGCGGCAGCCTCGGCGGTCTTTCCCGTGCGCGACCGGGCCCGCCCGCTCAGGCTGCCTGCGTGAACTCGTAAGAAGAGCGCACTAATAACGTCTGGATGTTCACGCAGGAAGGCGTCGCCGCGTTCCGCCAGTTCGTCGGCGATGCGCCCGGAAGCCGTCCAGTCGTGCAGGTTCATGAGCACGCGTGCTTCCAGCATCGATCCCCAGACGCTCGACCCCGCGACGTCGGCCTCGGGTAACTGGTTCAGATAAGCGTGAAACCGTTCCCGCAAGACCGCAATCAGCTTCCGGGCGCGGTCGGTATCGCCGGTGTCGGCGGCGAGAATGGCGCGTCGAGCGGTGAATTCGACCAACGAACCGTCGGTTTCCCGATTGCGGGGCAGGGACTCCAGCAACGCGTCGAACGTCTCGAGGAATTGTCGTGTCGGCCCAAGCTTGCCGGAGTTCCACCAGTAGTAGGCCTCCATCAGGTGTGATTTGACGAACTCGCGGCGATAGCTGGCGTTGTTCGGATCGAGTTGCGCGAGCGTCTGCCAATGGGCGCGCGCGCCGCGCTCGGCCTCAAGAGAACGTTTCTGGTTCGAACTGCTGGCGCGGAAACTGACGGTGTTGCCGCACAGCGCGGCCGCGGCGATCAAGGCGAGGTTGCCGGGATCGGAGAGGAGCGCCTTTTCCGCGAAGGCCAGGGCGTCTTCGCTGTACGCCAGCGCCCTGGGTTGGTCGCCGACAAATTCCGTGCCGTCGGCGCGCATCCGCAGGGCGTCCGTGTAACTGGCGAGCAGGATCGGATTCTTCGGCTCCGTGGCCAGCAAGCCATCGAGCAGGGCGATGGCTTCCTCGCCCGCGGCCACCTGCTCCTCGTTGTGTCCCCACACCCAGCCTACCTTGAATCCAAACCCGGTCAGGCACTGAGCCAGGGTGCGGGTAATCTCGCGGTCGTCGGGATGACGCTGATGCAGTCGGCGCAGCTCGGCCACGGCGGCGCGCTGTTGTTTCTCCTGTTCGCTTTGCGGGAGCGCGTCGTCCTGGCCGGCAGAGAACCTTGCGAACGCGAGACCCAGGGCGGCACGCGGATCGTCGGGGGCCGCGGCGACGGCGCGTTCCCAGGCAACAATCGAGGCCTGGCTGAGTTCCCGGGCGCCGGCCGGATCGCCCGCAGTACCCTTGATGTACGACGCCCGGCTCAGGGCATCCGCGCCATTGGCGAGCGAGGTGGGGCCCTTGAGTTCGGGCGGCAGCGCGTCGAAGTAGTGCACGGCCTGGTCGGTGAGCCCGGTAAGGAGCGAGACGCGCCCGTACTGTTCGAGCGACGGCGCCAGGTCCTGCAGCATGTAGCTCACGAGGCCCTCGGCCTGCGTCCGGGCCGTGTCGGCGAGTTCCTGCGTATGCCGGGCAAGCGCCTCGGCGGCCCGGGCCTGGCGCATGCTGACGTAGCCGAAGATCGCGCTGCCGATCGCCGCGACCGCGAGCACGGCACAACCTGCGGCAATCATGCGCGCGCGCCAGAGCGCACGCGCCGTGGCGGCCTCCCTGGCCCGGGTGGCGGCAAGCTCGCGCTCGGCGCGCTCGGTCGCTTCGCGTTCGCGGCGGGAGTCGCGGCTCGCGCGCACGATGCCACAGAGCACGTCGTGTGTGAGCTCGACGCGGCGCACGTCGAGCCGCTCCTCGATGCGCAACAGGCGGCGATCGACGAGCTGCGTCGCCGCCTCGGGCGCGCCGGCTTCGCTGAAGGCCTTGCGCACCCGCTCCTCGGCCACGCTTTCGCGAAAGCCGGAGTCGGTGAGCAACACGTCCTCGATGAAATGCCGCACTCCGATCGGCTGGTCGACGAGCGAGCGCTCGTAGAATTCGCCGAGGATCGTTTCGCGCGAACCGGCGAGCAGGTCGGCGGAAATCACGGGCTCGTTTTTCGCGAGACGCATCTCGTTCAGCTCGCGGCACACCAAACTGAGCAGCGACGGCTCGACCTCGGCCATGGCGAGATCGCTCGCACCGGAGACGAAGCGCACGATCTGGCGCGCGACGTCGTCGTTCACCAGCCCGGCGCCGGGCTTCAAGACGGCCTCGAGCGCGGGACCGCCGGCCATGCGGGAGAGACCGACGCGGTTCTGAGTGATCGACGGCATCAGGTCGCGCAGCCGTTCGAGATGGGCGAGGTAGTCCTCGCGCAGCGCGATCAATAGGCGGTAGTCGGCCCGGGCGAAGTCGAAGCGCAGCGCGGCCTCCTCGTCGTCCTCGATCGCGGTGGGTGCGCGATTCTCGATCAGGTCGGCAAACTCGCGCAGAAAGAACTGGGCCCGCGCCCGACCGGCATCATCCGTCTGCGCGAGCGTGAAGATTTCCTCGAATTGATCGAAGATCAGCAGCGGCGTGAGCACGCGACCATCCGGTGCGGTGAGCACGTCATCGCGATGATGGAAAAACTCCCAGAGTGACTCGCCGTCGCGAGCGATGCCGGGATGCGACCACGTACCGAGACCCGCGCTCGCCCGCACGACCGCCTGCTTGATCTGCTCCGCCGCCGACATTCCGCCCGGCGAATGATCGAGCCGCACATAAATGGGACAGAAACCTTCGGGCCGCAGTTTCGGTACGAGCCCTGCGCGCAAGATGGAAGTCTTGCCGAGACCGGACTGCCCGAAGAGCACGGTGAGCAGCTTGCGCTGCACGCGCCGGGCGAGCTCCGCCACCTCGTCGTCGCGGCCGTAGAAGAGTTCGCGAGTTTCTTCGGTGAATGACGCGAGACCCAGCCAGGGACGTTTCTCGTCGTTCGGCGACGACGAGGAACGCTCAACGCTTAACGTTGAACGCTTAACGCTCAAGTTTTCCGGATCGGGGTTCGGTGCCGTCATTGGGCGCTAAAAGTTAAACACTCCTGCCTGGTTTCAGGAGGCGATTCGTTTCCGCCGTACGAATGTTCGCGGCGAAGATGCGTACGAGCTCTTCTGCTTCCTGCAGGATCGCATTCAACGAATCCGGCTTCGCGACCAACGGTGTGCGTTGCACCAGGCGCAGCCAGCGCCGTGACTCGCGCATCTCTTTGAAGCAAACTTTTGAGTTTGTGGACGAAATCGGCGCGCGACTCGGCGCCTTCCGCTTCGCCGTGGTGTCCGTACGGTGAGGTTCCGGATCTCAACCGTTGGTCCGCGACGTAGATCCCGGCGCGCGTGCGTTTCATCGATTTCGTGACCCGGATGATGCGGACTGCAAAATCGAGCAGCCGATCCTCCCGATCAAACTTCGCTGCCGGCATTGAGCGTTAAGAGTTAAACGTTAAGCGTTCGAGCGTTCACGCGGCGCGCTCAGCGCTTCGCGTTTAGAAGTTCGGTTAGCCGCGCCGCGAATTCGGGCGTCACGTCGCCGCCCGGCAGCCGTGTCCAGTGCGCTTTCATGAAGAAGTCGGGCACGAGCGCGCCAATCTCCGGCGTGCTGTCGACACACACCGGGAGAATGAAGGCGGCGCCGTGCGCCATGCCCTGCGTGCGGTCCACCGCCCAGTTCCATTCGCGGCGGAACCAGCCTTCGACGCGCCGTTGGGTCGTGCCCGAAACAACCGGAATGAAGAAGCTGCACTTGCCGACGTTCTGCTGGATCTTGCGGGCGAAGTCGTCGCCGCTCGCGAGGCGGTCCATGTCGAACCAGGCGTTGATGCCGGCGGCATCGAGCCCGGCCTTCAACTTCTGGACCGCCGCAAGGTCTTCGCGCGCGTAACTGATGAAGACGGCGTTGTCCGCCATTTCGCGCTCGGGCGGCATGAATCGCGCGGGCGCGGCAGAGGTTGCAGGCATCGAGGGGCCGCGGCGTTCGATCCAGCGGCGGTGCAATTCGGACACGAACGCCTCCGCGCCGCCATAGACGCGCGTGCGGGCGCTGACCTGATGCAGGAACTGGACGAGCAGTTCGTCGCGCATCGAATGGTCATCCGCGAGCACTTCACCGACTTCGCGCGGGTCGGAGAGCCGGCGGCGCTTGGTCATGCGCAGGAAGAAACGCGTGAGCCAGTTCGAGAACGTCCCGCCGATGACGAGCAGGTGGCTGTGCTCGAGTTCGTGGAACAGCTTGCCCGGCGTGAGATGCTCCGACTGCAACGCGCAAACGAACTCGATCGTGTCCTCATCCGAGATCACGTAGGTGGGCGAAGCGGAGAGTTTGCCGAGGAGGTGATAGACGACCGGTCGCGTGAGTTGGGCCCGCTCGGTCGGCAGGTCGGTCACGCGGTTCGGCGCGTAGGCGATGACCTCGGTCGATTGCACGCCGCCGAAGCGCTCGTCGTTGATCGCCTGCTCGAGCAGCGAGTCGAACGTCGTCGAGACAAACAGGTCGAAGTCCGTGATCTGCGCGAGCTGGCGCAGCGCGGTCGACGGCACAAACGTCGCCTCCCGCAGGATCGAACGGATGCGGGTGTAGGCGTCCTCCCGCCGGCCCCGCGCGCCGAGATAGGCGCAGACGACGTCGTTGAGGTTGTAGCCCTTGGGCAGGACGCCGTCCGGCACCGACAACCGGGCGGCGAGCCTTTCGGCGACCCAGTCGTAGAGCAGGCGCGGACCGGTCTCGGTCTCGACGCGGAGCAACTCGGGTCCGAGGATCGGGATCACCCGGCGTTCTTCGATATAGTTGAGCAGGTCGTCCCAGGCGTCATCGTCGAAGCTGGCCGTGGGCGGGGGACCGGGGAGGTCTGTGGTGGAGGATACGCTCATCGCGAGGGACGACCGGCCGAGCAGGAACGCTCCGGTCCCAGCGCTGAATTTTCGACGCTGGAGACTTTCATTTGCATGGTGTGATGCCGCGGACCTGCACCCGGAAACGGTCGGTGAGTCTCGTCGCCCGTACGCAAGGGAGCGGCAGATCGCCGATGAATTCGAGAAAATCGTCCCGGAAAAACTCCTGGATGACGGCAGGGTAGGGGGGCACTGAGTGGTGGAACGCGATTTAGCCGCGAACCAGCGTTTGCTGCAAGGGATTATGCAGGCATCGCCTCGTAGGAGACGGGGCTGATGCAATCGGGAAGGGCCGCTCTGGGCGGACCGCGGACGAGACGGAGCTCGACCACCAGGAATGCAGCGAATGAGTCGGCCCGGCGGGCGGAGAGGTCATGCCTCGATGCTGATCGAGAATTGCCTCGATGGTCCCGCACCCCCTTTGCCGGGCGCTTCCAGCCGGCGCCTGACGCGGTGTTTCACCCCATCGCCAGCGAAGGCAGGCACCCGGTTTCCTTGTCCCGGCGCGGCGCGCCGGGCGGAACGGGTTGCGGGGTGGTTTAGGGTCAAGGCGGGCGTGTCGACGGTCGATCAAAGAAGTGTCAACGCTGTCGGCCGGCCGCGGGTCGTCTGCCCTGCACTTCCGGGTGCAAGGGGAGAGGTCCGCCGGGTCGGTGAACCGCATCCATGCTCCCACTACACGTCCTCGCTTCCGCCGATCACCCGACCGGCCGGCCGGCGGCACCCGGCCGTCCGCCGTGGCGCACCCATCTGGCCGGGCGCCTGCGCGGTTGTGTGTGGCTCGCCGTGATCGCGTCCGGAGGGCTCTGGGCCTGTCCCGGCCTCGCCGCGGGCGACGCCTGGGCCATGGCGGGATCCCGGCTCGTCAGCCAGTTCTCGCGCGAACGCACCGGCATCGTGTCGGAGGTGACGGATATCACCTGGCGGCCGGACGGCGAGTTGGTGTTCGTGACCAGTCGTGGGCGGCGGACGTTTGATGGGACGACGTGGCGGCAGGAAGGGCCCGAACTGGGAGTCAGTGCCGTGCTGTGCACGCCGGACGGGCGCTGGTTCGATTCGGGTAATGGCCGCATCTGGGAATCGACCTTTGATGCGCTCGGTCGCGAGCAGCGCCGCGAAGTCACGGTCGGCGTGCCGGAAGAATGGTGGAAGTTCCAACCCCGGCCCATTTTCAAACTCGCCCTGGCGCGCAACACCCTTTTTGCCCTCGATGGCGACCGCGTGCTCGTGAGTTCCCCGGGGCGGGAACTGCAGCTGGTCGGGCTCGATGCCTGGGCCGCCACCCTCATCAGCCTGGACGACGAACTGTACCTGATCGGCGGAGAAAACGGGACCCTGATCAGCCGCTGGGACTGGAAGGCGCAGGCGTTCGTCTCCGCCGGACCCGCGCTCAACAGCGCCGGGGTCGGTTGGTGTACCGCCACGACACCGCGGCGGGCCGGCGGCGTATGGCTGGCCGCTCCGGGCGGGGGAATCTTCGCGCTCACGTCCGAGGGCGCGACCTTCTGGTATCGGGAAATGCCGGCCGGCGCGCGCAGCCCCGAAATTGTCGCCCTCACCGAGACGCCAGACGGACGCCTCGTCGTCGGCTCCCGGCTGGACGGCGTGTATCTCTACGGCGCTGACGGTCAGCTCGAGGAACATATCACCACGCGCGACGAACTCGCGGACGACACGGTCAAGGCGCTGTTCGTCGATTCGGAAAACGGTCTCTGGATCGCGACCCGTTCGAGTATCACGCGTCGCGCCCTGTCGCGTCGCGTGGTCCGCTTCAACGAACACCAGGGGCTGTCGGGTGCCGTCCACGCGATAAGCCGCGCCGGCGGCCGGTTGTATGTCGGCACGGAGTCGGGTTTGTTCGTCGGCGACGAAAGCGGCGACACCCCGCATTTTCGGGCGCTCGATGAATCCCGCGGGATCTTCAGTCTGGTGGTCGCGCATGGCGAGGTGGTCTTCACCGACGCGGCCGGCGTGGGTCGGGTGACGCCGCAGGGCATCGAGCGACTTGACGAGGGGAGCGCGAGTTTCCTGGTGCAATCGCCGCTGCAACCGGACTGGATCTTCTACACGCGCGCGAAGGAGGTCGGCGCACTGCACTGGCATGAGGGGACGTGGACGCCGGTTCGCGGGGCCAGGGAGTTGAGGTTCCTAACCTACGGATTCGCCGCGGATGGAGCGGGCTGGATCTGGGCCAGCGAAGGCAGCGGCCGTCTGGCGCGTTTTCGACCTGCCGCAACGGGGTTTCAAATGGTGCATCTCGACCGGCGCCAGGGATTGCCAGATCATTGGAGCCAGCCTTTGTCGATCGGCAACGCGCTGCTCGTGGCCGAGACAAAGGTCCTTCGCTGGGACGAACCCGGCGGCAGGTTCGCGGAAGATCCCGACTACGCCTATTACCCGGGCAGCATACCGTTCGGCTACGAACATGTCGTCCGGACGCCGTCGGGCGCGATCCTGGTGGCTCCCGGCATCAACGCCGGCAATCTCGTGCCCCGGCCGACGACGGAGTTGACGGCGGCGATCGTTGCCGCGGGCTTCAATCTCGATGTCCGGGCGCCTGCGGTTTGGTGGGACGACGATGGGGTCGCGTGGGCCGGCGGTGAGTTCGGGCTGTTGCGCTGTCAAAATGCCGCGCAATCCCCGCCGCCCTACACGACGAAAGTGACGCTTGTTGCCCTGCGTTCGCTGACGGATCGCTGCATGCTGCTGGCAGGCACGCAGCTGCCGGACCGGATCGAACTCCCGTACGACCAGCGGTCGCTGCGGGTCGAGGCGGCCCTGGCCGAATACACCTCGGCGGGGTTCCAGCGGTTCCGTATCCATCTCGACGGATTCGATCGCGAATGGAACGACTGGACCCCGGAGTCGTCGCGCGATTTCACGAATCTGCCGATAGGACACTATGTCCTGCGATTGGAGGCGATTGACACCCAGAATCGGGAGGCCCGGCCGCTCGCCGTCGGCATCGACATCCTGCCTCCATTCTACCGAACCGCGCTGGCTTATGTCCTCTATGTCCTGGTGGGCGTGGGTGGGTTCGGTGGGATCGTGCGCCTGCGCCTGCGCGGGCTGCGCCGCCGCAACCATGAGCTCGAGCGCTCCGTGACGGCGCGAACCCAGGAGGTGAGGGAACAGGCCGCATTGCTGCAGGAGAATAACGCCGCACTCGCCGCCGCGCTTGCGGAATCGCGCCGCCTGACGGTGGAGGCCCGGTCCGCAGCGGAAACCAAGGCGCAGTTCCTCGCCAACATGAGCCACGAAATTCGCACGCCCATGAACGGCGTGATTGGCATGACGTCGTTGCTCGCCGACACCCCGCTGGACGAGGAACAAACCGATTTCGTGCTCACGATCCGGCGCTCCGGCGAGACTCTGCTCGCCGTGATCAACGATATCCTCGACTTCTCGAAGATCGAGTCCGGCGCGATCCAGCTCGAACATCTCTCCTTCGATCTCGTGACCCTGGGGGAGGAGGTGCTCGACCTCTTCGCCGTGGACACCGCGCGCAAGGGGCTTGATCTCGTGCTGGAGTATCCCGCGGATTTCGCCGGCCACTATTGGGGTGATCCCACGCGCGTGCGGCAGATTCTGGTCAACTTTGTCAGCAACGCGGTGAAGTTCACGGCCGCCGGCGAGGTCGTGCTCGCGATGCGGCCGATGCCCGACGGCGGGGTGGAACTCGCCGTGCGCGACACCGGGCCCGGCATTGCGCGGGACAAGCGCGAGCTGCTCTTCAAGCCGTTCTCGCAGGTGGATGCCTCGACCTCCCGCCGCTTTGGCGGGACGGGCCTGGGCCTCGCCATTTCGCGCCAGCTCACGGAGCGCATGGGGGGGACGATCGCGTGCGACAGCGAGCCAGGCTGCGGAGCGACATTTCGGATGCAGCTGCCGCTCGAGATCGATGCGTCGCGGGTATTCCCACCGGTGCTGCCGCCGGAACTTTTGCGCGACCGGCGCGCGCTCGTGGTGCACCGCAACGGCGCTGCGCGTGAAATGTCGGTGCAGCACTTGCGCGCCCTTGGGGCCGAAGCAACTGGCGTGGAGGACGTCGGCGCGGCGCTGGCACAGCTCGCTGGGGACAGACCGTTCGATCTCGCCGTGCTGGACCCGCGGGCGCTCGGCGAAGATGCTGCGGCGACCATTGACGCCCTGCGCGCGCACAACGGCGGGCGCGAACTGGCCGTTCTCTTGTTGATGCCGGGCGGAAAGGCGGCCGGGACCGCGATCACGGACGGGCCGGCGCTCGCGGCGATCACGTGCCCGGTGCGACGGCGCCAGTTGGTCGAAACCTTGACGTGGCTGCAATCCGGGCAACCGGGCGTGCCGCGCACCGCATCGACCAAGCGGCTGGCGCCCATTGAGTCTTTGGCCCTGGGCCGCAACCTGCGGGTACTGCTCGCGGAGGACAACGCGGTGAATCAGAAGCTCGGCGTGCTGACCCTGAAGCGTCTCGGGATCGATGCGGATGTCGCGGGCAACGGCCTCGAGGCGATCGACGCCCTGCACCGGCAGGCCTACGATCTGGTCTTGATGGACGTGCAGATGCCCGAACTCGACGGCCTCGAGGCGACCCGGCGCATCCGGCGGGAGTTCCCCGCGAGCGCGCGGCCGCGCATCGTCGCGGTCACCGCCGGTGTTGCGCAGCTGGACGAGAAATCGTGCCGCGAAGCCGGCATGGATGGTTTTCTGGCGAAGCCCTTCAAGATCGAGGACCTGGCCGGCGAATTGCGCAAGACAGTGGAACTTGTCGCGGTCGCCGACGGGCCCGCGTGCGACGCGAACGCACAGGACTGAAAGCGGCCCGGCTATTGCGCGTAGCAATCCGCCGCGGCATCGAAAGCTTCCTTGGGCTCCCACGTCCTTTCCGGGTCGTTCGGCCGTGGTCATGGGCATGGCTTTTGGCGAGGCCGTACCGAGCGTTCGCAACTTCGCTCGCAGGGCGGCGGCGATTGTCTCCCACTTTTCCGTCAACGATTGCGTCACGTCGGCGGGAGCTTTTCCATCATGGCCAATGCACCCCCAGCCCAGAAAACACGTCACGAAGAAACAACGCATGCTGGTCGCGCTCTTTCTCGTTTCCACTCTGTTTTTCGCCGGTCCCCTTGCGGCGGCGGTCCGGCTACCCAGCATCGTGGGTAATGGCATGGTCCTGCAAAGGAACGTGGCGCTGAAGATCTGGGGCTGGGCCGATCCCGGCGAGGCGGTGAAGGTGACGTTCCGCGACAGGCAATATGAGGCGACCACCGATGCGGGCGGCCAGTGGGGGGTGATGCTGAAACCTCTCGAGGCGGGCGGTCCCGATCAAATGGACATTGTGGCGAGCAATCACGTCACCCTTCACGATATTCTCGTCGGAGACGTGTGGGTGTGTTCGGGGCAGTCGAACATGACCCATCAATTCAATCGCTGGCAGGAACGCTACGCCAAGGAAATCGCGGCGGCGGACATGCCTGCGATCCGGCAGTTTTATGTGCCGACCACGCCGGTGTTGACCGGGCCGCTGGACGATATTCCCCACCTCACCTGGAAGCGGGCGACGCCGGAGAATGTCCTGGATTTCACGGTCATTGGCTACTTCTTCGCCAAAAAGCTCCACGACCGGTACCACGTCCCGCAGGGAATCATCATGACCTGCGTGGGCGGCACGCAGATCCAGGCCTGGACCAGCGAGGAAGGCTTCAAGGGATTTCCCGAAGTCCTCGAGACCGTCGAGCGGAACAAGGACAACGCGTACGTCGAAAAGGTGAACACGGAGGCGCGGGCCGAACGCGCCGCCGACCGTCCGCCGGGCGAAACGGACAAGGGGTTGATCGGACCCGTGAAGTGGTTCGATCCTGCCTACCAGCCGCTCAACTGGAAACGCATCAACATCCCCGGCTATTGGGAGGATCAGGGCGTGCGGGATTTGAACGGCGTGGTCTGGTATCGCCGGGAGATCGAGGTCCCGAAGTCGATGGCCGGGGTGGACGCCCGGGTAAAGCTGGGTCGCATCGTGGACGCGGACGAGTTCTACGTGAACGGCCGGCGGATCGGCGGGACGACGTATCAGTATCCACAGCGCAGGTATACCATTCCCGCCGGCGTGTTGCGGCCGGGTCCGAACCTCTTCGTCGTCCGGGTGGTCAACCACTTTGGAAAAGGCGGCTTCGTTCCGGACAAGCCCTACTCGCTCGAGGCCGTCGGCCGGACAATCGACTTGAAGGGCTACTGGCACTACAAGGTGGGAGACGTCTTTCCGCCTCACCGGCCGGACCGACGAGGTATTTCCGCCCAGGCTCAACCCACGTCCCTCTACAACGGCATGATCGCGCCGTTCACCAACTTTGGCATCCGGGGTATCCTGTGGTACCAGGGCGAAAGCGATGCGGGCCATCCCGAGACGTATGGGAAACTGTTGTCGAATCTCATCCGGGACTGGCGTGGCCACTGGGGGCTGGGCGATGTGGTATTCCTGATCGCCCAACTGCCCAACTACATGGATGTCGACTACCTGCCCGCAGAAAGCAACTGGGCGCTCATCCGGGAAGCGGAACTCGAAACGGCCCGGAATACGCCCCACACCGGCCTCGGCATCAACATCGACCTGGGGGAATGGAACGATATCCACCCGGGAAACAAAAAGCCCGTCGGCGAGCGACTGGCCCTGCAGGCGATGACGTTGTCCTACGGCGAGAAGGACCTCGTCGCGTCAGGACCAATTTATCGGTCGAACGAAATCAAGGACGGCAGGATCGTCCTGACTTTCGATCACGTCGGCAGCGGCCTGGTGTCGAGCAACGGCGAGGAACTCGCCCATTTCGCCATTGCCGGCGACGACCGGAAGTTCGTCTGGGCGCATGCGATCATTCAGGACGACAAGGTCGTGGTCTGGAGCGAAGACATCCCGAATCCGAAGTACGTGCGTTACGCGTGGGCGGACAACCCGGACTTTGCCAATCTTGCCAACAAGGAGGGTCTGCCGGCATCGCCGTTCCGCACCGATCGGTAGCCACGTGCGACCAGACGAACCGTCCGGACCCCGGGCGATGCGCTGCGGCGATGAGACCAAGAGCTGCTCCGGACATGGGAAGACGGCGGCGCCGAATGACCCGTGGCCATGACGGGACCGGCTGCTGATCTCAGGAATCTTCTTTCCGCAACAAGCCTCCGACCGGCGGCAACAGTCCGGTCAGTGGCGTGCACACGGCGGCGAGTCCTTCGTAGCTGCCGTTGGTGAATCGGTCGAGGAGCTTGGGTTGCAGCCGCGCCCGGAAGGAGGCGCGGTCACCCCAGGAGCACAGGTGGTTCGTGGCGAAGCCGGCGGACTCGAAGGATTCGACGACCGCCGGCACATTGGGCCCGAACCAATTGCTGCGATCCTGCGGATGCAGCTCGTAGTCTCCGTACTGTCGCCAGATCGGTGTCTGGTCGAACCACCGGGACAAGCCCAGCAACCGGGCCGCCAGCGACCGCCGGCCCCGCAGCAGGAGCCGGTCACGTACGACGTGCGTTTCCACCAGCACCGTGCCCCGGCAGACGGAACGAAGCCGGTCGATTCCGAGCAACGGATACCGCAGGTGGTAGAGCACACCGAAAAACAGGATCAGGTCAAAGTAGCCAAGATTCCGGCTCGAGAGGTCGTAGACGGAACCTTGTACATACCGCACCCGCGAACCCAGCGCCTCCTTCAGCCGTCGAAATCCTGTCTCTTCCGGATGTTCCAGGCTGTACGCCACGACTTCCGCCGCGCCGCGCCGCTCGCACTCGAAACTGAAGCAGCCGTTCCACGCGCCGATGTCCAGCACCCGCATCCCGTGGAGGTTCTCCGGCAGTTCCGTCGCCCGGCAGATATGGGCCACGTCGTTGTGACCCGGCGTGAAGACTCCCGGCCAGACTTCCCAGCGTTGGTGCCAGGCCACGCCGGCCAGCAGCGTTTCGGGAGCGATGTGGGATGGTTTTGTCTTCACGTTCCGGGACTGCACGGTCTTCACCCGGTCGCGTGCAACCACTTCCCCCAGCCATATGCGGGCAAGGAGCTTGGGCAAGCAACATGATGACACGCCGGCGACATTGATCGCGATCGCCTGCTGGTCACCACGATCCACCAGGCCCACCCTGCGCGCGTGCTTCAACCGGCGATCCTGAGCACGGCGGCGCCATGCACGCGACCATGGCGCAACTGGTCGAGGGCCTCGTTGGCTTCCCGGAGCGCGAAGACCTGGATCGCCGGCCGTATCCGGATTTTCGCGGCGAGGGCGAAAAACTCTTCCCCATCGCGGCGGGTCAGATTGGCCACGGAACAAACTGAGCGCTCCTCCCACAGGTCACGGTAGGGAAAGCGGGGAATGTCGCTCATGTGGATTCCGCCGCAGACCACTCGCCCTCCCTTGGCCACGGCCCGCAATGCGAGCGGCACCAGTCCGCCCACGGGCGCGAAGATGATCGCCGCATCGAGGGGCACCGGACCCGGCGCATCCGAGGGACCTGCCCAGTCGGCTCCCTGCCGGCGGGCAAACTCCTGTCCGGCCTGGTTGCCCGGACGCGTGAACGCATACACGTCGCGTCCCTGGTATTTGGCGACCTGGGTGATGATGTGGGCCGCCGCTCCGAATCCGTAGATTCCCAGCCGGCGCGCGTCCCCCGTCAGACGCAGCGAACGATAGCCGATCAGCCCCGCGCACAGCAGTGGCGCGACGGATACATCGTCGCTGTCATCCGGCAGGCGAAAGCAAAAGCGCGCGTCGGCGACGGTGAACCCGGCGTATCCACCGTCGAGCGTGTAGCCGGTGAACCGGGCGTGATCGCACAGGTTCTCGCGGCCCGAGCGGCAGTACCCGCACTGTCCGCACGTCCAGCCGAGCCACGGGATGCCCACGCGATCGCCCTCGCCAAAGCGGTCGACCGCGGGATCGAGCGCGGCCACCCGGCCGACGATCTCATGGCCGGGCACCAGCGGGAGTTTGGGACCGGGCAATTCACCGTCGACCACGTGCAGATCGGTCCGGCACACGGCGCAGGTGGCGACGCGCACGAGGACCTGTCCCGGGCCCGGTGCCGGCGTCGGCAGTTCGCGCCAACGCAACGGCTGTCCCACGTGTTCCAGTACCATGCCATGCATTGCGGTTGAACATGGGTCGGCCACGACTTTCTGCAACGATGACCCCCATCCGCAAGGGCCGGGGCGGTGCGAACTGCCCGGTGGGCGTTTGGGCGACCTTGCAGCATGACAGTGCCGGATCGCCATCCCGGTCCGGGTTCCGGGGGAGCCGGGCGCGCGAGATGTGGGCTGGCATTCCGTGTGCAAGGACAGAGGGACACGGCGCAAACCGCGCCCGGCATCCAATCAACCAACACGCCATCATGAAACCAATTCACACCACGATTTTCCTTTCCGGGTCCGGACTTGCCGTCGCGCTTATCGGTCTGGGGCTGGCGGGCTGTTCCAGCGTCAACTCGCCCTTCGAAAGATCCACGCCTCGTGAAGACGTGGCCTCGAGCGTCGACGACGCTGCCGCGCAAGTCGCGGAAGTGAAGGGCCGCGTCAACGACGCCGTGCGCGACCTCGACGATCTCACCAACCATCCGGCGATGGATCTGCAGCGCCAGTATGACGCCTACCATGGATCGGTTAATCGTTTCGAATCGGCCACCACCCAGCTGCGACAGGACACCGAGGCCATGGAACGCAAGGGGCGCGAGTATCTCGAAGCCTGGGATCGCGACATTGCGACCATCCACAATGAGGATCTGCGCAAACGGACCGCCGATCGCCGGGACGAGGTCGCGAACCGGATCGAAGAGTTGCATGACAGCTATCTGACCGCCCGCGAAAAGCTTGGTACGCTCGAACGCCGCCTCAACGACGTGGAGTCCGCGCTCAAGGTCGATCTTACACCGGGCGGCATAAAGGCGGTGCAACCGACAATCAGCAACGTGAAGGATGCCGTCGATCCGGCCCAGAATGCGCTGCAGGATCTGGCGGGTGCCCTGCGTCGTGCCGCCGTCGCATTCGCACCGGAAAACGCTCGGGTTCCGAACGCGGCCGGCAGTTCGACGGACTGATTAGGCGACGGCTGTCTCGAGTTTACCGCGGTCGCAGGGAGAGCAAACCCTTGGACATCCCGTGGGGTTGGCGTCGACTCCCGTCGAAGTCCCGGACTCCGTCAGTGCACGCGGCACATGATCGGCAGTCCGGAATCTTCGGCATCGCGGGCTATGACAACCTCGAAGTCGACCGGTTCGACGACCCAGCCACGGGCAGGGTCGTAGTAGGCGAGGTCAGCGACCGGGACGGCCAGGCTGACCCGTCGCGTTTCGCCCGGCGCGAGCGACACGCGCGTGAACGCCTTGAGTTCCCGGTGGGCCCGTTCGACGCGGGAGCCGCGCGCGCCGACGTAAAGCTGCACGACCTCATCCCCGGCGAGGTTGCCCGTGTTTGTCACGTCCACGCTCGCCTCCAGCACGTCCGACGCGATGAGATCGGTCTTCGCAAGGCCATGGTTGTTGTAGCGCCAGGTGGTGTAACTGAGACCGAAGCCGAACGGAAAGGCTGCGCTGTTGGCGTCACGTGCGAGCTTTCGATAACCATGCCAGAGATCGTACGCGATCGTGGTCGCGTCGCGGTCGAAGAACGGCAGGTCCTCGGCGCGCCGGGGAAACGTGCACGGCAGGCGACCGCCCGGATTGACACGACCCAGGACAACGTCGGCAAGGGCGTTGCCTCCCTCCATCCCGGGATACCACAG
Organism: uncultured Verrucomicrobiae bacterium; assembly: GCA_963797435.1. GTDB lineage: Bacteria > Verrucomicrobiota > Verrucomicrobiia > Opitutales > Opitutaceae > CAWCPJ01. Next base: position 392,235 of record CAWCPJ010000004.1, read on the forward strand.
GACGAGAATACCGTTCACCCGCTCACGCCATGCTTCCGTGATCACAGCGCTGCCGATCATGAGCACGACGATTGTGCGCGAATTCACGGCGGCGATCGCCTCGATCAGGCGTTCATCCCGGGGGTGTAGGGTCAGTCGTTCACGATCGCCGCCCGGCGAAAAACCGCTCTCCTGGTTGCCGTGTCCGGGAAGGATCTTTTCCGCAATCGGTGCTTCTTCGGGCGAAGGTGGCGGAAACGTCGGTGCGAACATCGGGATCATGTCGGGCGGGATGTACTCGCCCTCATCCTCGTGGGTGTAGCCGATCACGACCAGCGCGGCGTCCGCGTTGGTCGCCGCTTGGGCGGCCCGGGCCGGATCGCTGCCGTCGTCGAAGGTCACGGCGTCGTCGCCGAGCGCGGCGCGGAGGCCGGCGAGCGGCGTGATCACGTACGGCGGCTGGGTGTTGCTGGAACCACCGTCACCGGTGTTGGGGATGGCGGCGAGCCGTCCGACGACCGCCAGTCGACGGACACCGGTCAACGGCAGCGCGGCATCCTTGTTCTTGAGCAGCACGATGCTCTTCTGCGCCGCCTCGCGCGCAAGCTGACGGTGCGCCGCACTGCCGACCACGTCCCGATCGTACGCCGCGGGATTGCTTCCCTGGCCGAAACGCACCTGCTGGCGCAAAATGCGAAACGCCGCGTCATCGATCCGCGATCGTGGGACTTCGCCGCGCTGGACCAGGTCCTTGAGCTCGCGGTGGAAACGCATACTGAACGGCATTTCAAGGTCCTGTCCGGCGAGGACGGCGGTGCGGGCGTCGCGCAGGCCGAAGATGAAGTCGGTCATCACGAATCCCGGAAAGGCCCATTGCTCCTTGAGGATTCCCGTGAGCAACGGGCGGTTCTGTCCGCACCATTCGCCGTTCATGCTGTTGTATGCGCTCATTACCGACGCGACGCCTGCGTCGACCACCATCTTGAAATGCGCGAGATAGATCTCGTGCAGGGCGCGGTCGTCGATCGTCACGTCGACCTTGAAGCGCGCGTTTTCCATCGAGTTCAGCGCATAATGTTTCACGCACGCCATCACGTGGCGTTGCACGCCCCGGGCGAGAGCGGCTCCGAGCGAGCCGAGATGGCGCGGATCTTCGCCGTAGGTTTCCTGGGCCCGACCCCAGGCCGGGTGCCGCAGCAGATTGATGCAGACGCCGCCAAAAAGATTGCCGCCAAGGGCGCGCAACTCGCGGCCGATTACGTCGCCGATGCGTTCCTCGAGCGCAGGATCCCACGAAGCGCCCCGCGCCATCGAGACGGGAAAGGTCGTGGCGCCCTTCAGGATGATCCCGCGGGGCCCGTCGACAAACCGCACGCCGGGGATGCCCAGTCGCGGAATGGCGCCCGCGACCCAGGCGCGGCTCGCATATCCGCCGGGCGCCATCATTTCGGCGAGCCCGGGCCAGAACGGCGAGTCGCCGTCCATCAGGCCGAGTTTCTCATCGAGGCTGAGTTGCGCCAGCAGCTCACCCGCGCGGGTTTCGATCTGCGCCGGCGTCAGGCTGGCCGTGGTTTCCAGCGCCCCAAAGGCGGCGCGGGATGGAAGTGAGGCGGTCGAGTGCATGGGATGCCTTGCGAGACTTCACTCCGCAGCGAGAACCGGCAACTCGTGAATGACGATTCGCGTTGCGCCCCCGACGCCTTTGCCGGAGGGACGAGCTCTGTCTCGTCCGCGATCCACCCGGAGGTCGACCCTCCAGAATGAATCCGCCAGGAGCCAGATTGATGATACGGCCGTATCACCAATCTGGCTGAGCGTCCGGCAGCGGGGGAGGGTTTCGTGACGGGGGAGCCCGGTGACTCGTGTGATCTGCCCGAGGCTGCGGGGATGACAGAATGCATGGCGACGGCGCACCCGCGGCTGCAATTTGCGTGGGCGCGCGGCCGGACAGGCTACGCGACGGTGGTGGCGCAGGGGTGGTATGCGAGGTGCAGCGGGGAGGCATGGCCACAACTTCCAGCACTCACGAAGACGTTCTGGCGGCGGAAAGACAGTTCTGGGACCACGCCCATGAGCCGGAATTTCTTGAACAGGCATTCACGGACGACGCGCTCTCGGTGATTGAACCGCTCGGCTTCATCACCAAGGGCCAGGCCATCGCAATGGCGGATAACCACGAACGCTGGACCGACGTGCGGATGAGCGATGTCGAGGTCCGCGAGCTCACGCCTGACTGCGTGGCGCTGGCCTATCACGGCGAAGCCCGGCGCTCCGGCGCCGACGAACCGTACCGCGGCACCCTCTGCTCGATTTATGTCCAGCGCGATGGCGCCTGGAAACTTGCTTTCTCCTGTCATCAACCCTGGAAGCCGACAGTGGGCTGAGATGATGAAAAGCGCCAACACCACGACCGGTTCCGATGCGGAACGGGGAAGCTCGGCACCTGCGCCAGCCTCCGCTACACCCTCAAACGACCTGCAGGATTTCAAGGCCTTCCTGCAGCTGCGCGAACGCGCGGCGAAGGCCTATATCAACGGCGATGCCGGCCCGCTGCATGAGCTTACGGCATCCGCATCCCCCGCAACCTTCTTCGGTCCCGACGGTGGACACTGCAGCGGCGCTCGCGACGTTTGGGCGACCTACGAACGGGGCGCCCGGTCGTTTGCACGCGGTGGAGACGACCGGCTCGAGATCCTCCACGTCGGGGCGAGCGAGGGCGTTGCCTATTGGACGGGCTTTCAGCACGCGACCGTGCACATGCGCGGAAAGGATGATCCCGTGGAATTTCATCTGCGCGTCACGGAAACCTTTCGTCGCGAGAACGGGGGATGGAAACTGGTGCACCGCCATGCGGACGCGCTCAAGGCCGACGAGACGTCGTGAGGGCGCGACCAGGTCGCTCGCGTCTCTGATCCGGGTGCCGGCGACGTCGGGCTTCGTGCCGGCATTTCCCGTTGCGCTCGTGGGTTCGTCCGACCACGTTGCGCGACATGAATTCCAGCGGCGCCGTGGTTGATGTTCCGCCTGAGTCCCTTCCGGATGAGCGGGGCCATTTTGGTCCGTACGGCGGCGTGTACGTGCCGGAAACGCTGATGACCGCCCTGCAGGAACTTGCTTCCGCTTACGCCGCGGCGCGCGTGGATCCGGCGTTTCAGGACGAACTCAAACAACACCTGCGGGAGTACCTGTGGCCGGCCCACGCCGCTGTATTTCGCCGCACGCCTGACCGAACACTGCGGCGGAGCGAAGATCTATTTCAAGCGGGAGGACCTCCTGCATACCGGCGCGCACAAGATCAACAACGCGCTCGGCCAGGCGCTGCTCGCCCGGCGCATGGGCAAGCAGCGCATCATCGCCGAAACCGGCGCGGGTCAGCACGGGGTGGCGACCGCGGCGGTGTGCGCGAAGTTCGGCCTCCAGTGCGTCGTCTACATGGGCGCGGTCGACATGGAACGGCAGGCGCTCAACGTCTTTCGGATGCGGCTCATGGGCGCCGAGGTGCGCGGCGTCGAGGCCGGGCAAAAGACGCTGAAGGAGGCGATCAACGAGGCCATGCGCGATTGGGTCACCAACGTGCGCACGACGCACTACGTCCTTGGTACCGTTTACGGCGCGCATCCCTATCCGATGATGGTGCGGGATTTTCACCGGCGCATCGGCCGGGAGACCCGCGAGGAGATCCTGGTGCGCGAGGGCCGCTTGCCCGACGAATTGATTGCCTGCGTCGGCGGCGGCAGCAACGCCATGGGCCTGTTCTTCGAGTTTCTCCGTGAACCCGGCGTGCGCATGATCGGCGTCGAGGCCGGCGGGCGAGGCATCAAGCGCGGTGAGCATGCCGCTCGTTTTGAAGGCGGCCGGCTCGGCGTCCTCCAGGGCTGCAAAACCTACCTGTTGCAGGACGACGATGGTCAGGTCGAGGGCACGCACTCCGTCTCCGCCGGGCTTGACTATGCCGCCGTCGGACCCGAGCACACGTATTATCGCGACCGCGATCGCATCGACTTCACTTATGCGACGGACGACGAGGTCCTCGAAGCCTTTCAACTCTGCTCCCGACTCGAGGGCATCATCCCCGCGCTGGAATCCACCCATGCGCTGGTCGAAACCCTCAAGCGCGCGCGCGCACTCGATCCGGACAAGATCATCGTGATGAACCTGTCCGGTCGGGGCGACAAGGACGTGCAGCACGTCGCCGCGCTGCTGCGCACCCCGGCGACGTGAGCGGGCAAGGAGCAAGTATCAAGGGCCAAGAACATGACACCGCTGGAGCCCGGCAAAGCACCCGCAAAAGACGGACACCCGGACCGAGAAATGACCTCACGCTTGCTCCCTGTTACCTCGCCTTCGGCCTATGCGTAGCATGACCGGAATCGGCCGCGGCACGGCCCAGGGTGCTGACTGGGAGATCGGGGTGCAGGTCAGCTCGGTGAATCGCAAGACCCTGGAGGTTTCGCTTTCCGCTCCGCGCGAGTGGCAGACGTTCGAGCCGGAGATTACCGCGGCCGTCCGTGAACGGGCCTCGCGCGGCCGCGTGCAGGTGACGATCGAAGTGCGCGGCCCGGCGATGGCCGGCCTCACGTGGGACGACGGGGCCGTGGAAAGCATCATCGACCGCCTCACCGTGTTCGCTGCGAAACGCGATATGGTGTTTTCGGTGACGCCGGAACTGCTGTTCGCGATCGCGCAGGCGAGCCGAACCGAGCGCATCACGCTGGAACCAGAAAAGGCCCAGGGATTGTTGCGCAAGGCCCTCGAGGGCGCGCTCACTGAATTCGCCGCCTCGCGCGATCGCGAAGGAGCCGCCCTGACGCGCGACCTGCGCGAACGCGGCGCGAAACTGTCGGAGATGGTCGACCGCATCGCCGCGCGTACCGCGGCGGTCACCCAGAACTATCGCGAGAATCTGCTCGCGCGTCTCCGGCAGGCCGGTCTGGAACTCGACCTCAGCGACGAGCGCGTGCTTCGCGAAATCGCGCTGTTCGCGGACCGCATCGATATCGCGGAGGAGGTCACGCGCTTGCGCAGCCATCTCGAGCACTTCGGCCAGCTCATCGCGAGTGACGAGCCCGTCGGTCGAAAACTCGAGTTTCTCCTCCAGGAAGTAGGTCGCGAGATCCACACCATCGGCAGCAAGGCCAATGACCTCGACGCCGCGCGCCTGGTGATCGAGTGCAAGAACGAGCTCGAGCGCATCCGCGAACAGGCGCAGAACGTGGAGTAGTTTCCGGGACCGCCGGAAAACACGAACCGGCCACATCGACACAAAGTTTTCATAACGTTCGCGTTCGTGGGGGGTAGGGCGGCCACCCCGCTGGCCGCCGCGGCAGGGAACTCCCCACCCTGCCTGCCAGGCGTTAGGAACCGTGGGACCGGCGTGGGCCCATCTCCCATGACACAACAAGCCTGCTTTCGCACCGGACAAAAAAAGTGGCGGCCGCCACTTTTTTTGTCCGG
>CAWCPJ010000005.1:0-1329474 GCA_963797435.1 uncultured Verrucomicrobiae bacterium
ACCCGGCGGAGAGCGTCAACTTTCGGCAATCTTCCCGATTGCGGAACGGCTAACACGCCTTGCGGCCAGGGCAGGCAGCACTTCGTCCGCCCCGTAGACAGTGACGCGAAATGTCTCAGCCAAGTAGGTCGAAGTCACGCCAGCACCGCAGCCAAGATCAAATACACGCATCCCTTGCTGAAGCGAAAGCATCCTCCCGGCGGTGTACCCGCGTCACCGCAGCGCGCAGCCTTTACTCGTCACGCTCTGCGCGGTCTTTCCCGAACAGAACGCAGGCGTGGGGGCGGCGTGGCCACGCCGCCCCCACGCCTGCGTTCCCGCCGCCGCTCTCCGCCACGTCCGTCACCCGCCGTATCCGCGCCCGCCCAACACGCGGCACCAAAACACAATCCGCACAACGCGGCCCCGCCCTCTGGCCCGGCCTTTTTCAACCAGGGTCGTGTGACGGCTCCCGCGTCACACGACCTTCAGCGTTGGGCTGTTTTGCCGGCAGGACCAACTCAAAAATGTCCTCGGGGCCATCTTCCTCATCGACGTGGGAGCCAACTTTACGGAATCCCATTTTCGAAGTAAGCGCGAGAGATGCGACGTTCTGTGGGCTGACGGAAACAACAAATGCGCTTACGCCATGCTCACTCGCCCAACCCATCAATCCGCGACTCGCTTCCAACGCGATTCCTTGCCGCCGGAACAACGGAAACACGGTGTACCCGAACTCAACGCCAGCCGGAGAAATCTCCTTGAGATACTCGGGCGCCGGCGACGTGTGAAAACCTATGTAGCCGACCATTTCTTTCGCGCCTCGAAACGAAATCGCTCGAGGGAGCCAGCGTGGCGAGGTCACACCGTCCCTCAACTGGCGAAGGCGAAGCGCTGCCAGCGAGCCGCACTCAAACCACAGCGACGGAATCCGCATCGCGAGAACTGCCTCGGCCTCCTCGCAGCGGCGCTCACACGTGCATTCAAGGAAGCGCGGTGTCATCGGCACCAAGTCGAGCCTCTCTGTCGAAATCAACTCCACTTTGAGTGCTGCTTCGCCCAACGACAAAACTGATCCACCCGGCGGGGAGCGTCAATCTTCGGGAATGCTCCCGATCGCGGGGCGGCCCGGAGCTCTCCGAGCTGAAAGATTGAAATGATGGAAGCGAGCAAGACTCCCCGACCGAGTGACGTGGCGATCAACGCGCTGACAAAGCCGTCGATCAATTCGCTTCCGAGCTGAGCGAGAAGGTATACCGGCCAATAAGAATCCAGCCTATCACTCCGCGCACCGTCGGCACGATGGGGTGACCATCATTCCATCCGTACTTGAACGCCAAATAGAACCCGGGAAGAAAGAGCAGTGCGCCGACTGATGAACTCAGCAGCGTGAGCTTCAAGAACGCTCCGGCCTTCCTCATCTTGGTCGGTCCCGCTTCATGTCTGCCGAACGCCCAAGGCGACCGATGCCACTGGAGGACTCAAGCCTGCGGTGGAGTTCCCGATTCACGGCATGGCTCCGAGGCATTCGGTCGGCTGGTTGGCACTGCCTTCTTTTCTTCTGGGTCTCATTGATTCGTCTCCGGGATTTCTGGCTTCGATCTGATCAGGACTCACGTACTCCGGGCTTCTTCTTTCTGTGGGGGCTTCACTCGCGGGGGACTCGTCGACTGCTGGCACGCTTCGATCTCCTGCTCTCTGCTTTTCGATCCGACTCACAAATCGCGCTGGCTGGATGCCCTTCGTGTACTTGCCAACGCCCCCGATCAGACACGGCGGGCGGAGGACGCACGCAAATGAAAGCGCTTCTCGCAAAGGCTCGGCGCGCAACCGCCGTTGCTCTGGATCGGCTGGTTGGCCTCCGTCTCTTCCGATGCTTCAAACCGGTCGTCTGGGTGGACTGCACTCATAGTAACTGTGAACTCAAAAGCCGAATCGCGGATGGCAAAAACGCTAAGGCTTACTGGCGGCGTAGTGGAAGCGACAAAATACATGTGTCTCGCAAGTGACCTGATCCCCGTGGCTGAACACTCAAGGTGTGGGACGTCGCGACGAGCGTCGCCCCACTGACAACTCTGTCCCGACAGCCCTGCGCGCTAACGACGTTCCACACGACCGCCTACCGTACGCATCCGAATCTTCGACATGAAAATCTCAAACAAACTGCGGAAGCAGATACTCAACGGCATGAGCGACGCGGTCCGGGCGATGCTCGATGAGCACTGCCCGAGCCACAAGGACGGTCCGCCGGACACGTGGCCCGACGACGAAAAGAAACTGTGGGACGTGATCAACGAAGTCGAGATGCGGGCTGCTCGCAAAATCGACGCGATACTCTGCGCCTCGTGACTGCGAACGACTCTCGTGAGCCACGCAACGAAGGAACTTCAGATGGCTACTGACCTATCGAAAACGGACGGCTCCGCGGCGTTCGGTCGGGCGTCTGGTTGAACGAAGCCGCTGCGCGGGGGAGGAGTGGACGGAAGTGCGGGACGGTCGAGCAAGTGTAGACTGACGGCGGGGGCATGGTGCGGGGCAAGGTAGTGGTGCCATGCATCCACTACGAGAAAAGTTTGAACAGGAATTGCGCATCCGCGGCTATGCGGAGCGCACGATTACGTCGTATGTCGCGCACGTGCGGCAACTGGCGCGCTACTACGGGCGGTCGCCCGACCGGCTGATCGACGAGGAAATCCGGCGCTGGCTGCACCACCTGATCGTGGAGCGGCGGCTGTCCGGCAGCACGCTCAACATCGCGGTGAACGCGGTGCGGGCGTTCTTGCACCTGGTGCTGGGGCGTGACCCGGCGGGCATCGCGCAGGGGGTGCCCCGGGGCAAGCGCGCGATCACACGCGCGCTGGTCTACGCGATCAGCGAGGTACGCACGCTGCTGACCGCGCCGGCGCGGCTGCGGGATCGCGCGCTGCTGGCGGTGGTGTACGCGTGCGGGCTGCGGCTGAGCGAACTGGTCGCGCTGCGGGTGGGTGATCTCGACAGCGCGCGCGGCCAGTTGCGCGTCCGCCGCGGCAAGGGGAACAAACCGCGCGTCGTCCCGGCCAGCGCGGCATTGCTGGAGTTGCTGCGCGCGTACTGGCGGGCGGAGCGCTGCCGGCGACCGGATCCCGCGGACGTGGCGCCGGCCGAGCGCTGGCTGTTTGTCGGGCAGCGCGTGGGGCAGCCCCTGCACGTGAGCGCGGCGCAACAGATCTATATGCGCGCGGTGCGCGCCGCCCGGATCCCGCGCAAGGGCGGCATCCACACCTTGCGGCACAGTTTCGCGACGCACACGCTGGAGGCGGGTATGGCGATCACGCAGGTGCAGCAGTGGCTCGGGCACACCAGCCTGGTCACCACCGCGCGCTACCTGCACGTGACCGCCGGGCGGATCGATCCCGCGGCCCTGCCGCTGGGACTCATTGACCTGAAGACCGCACGGTGAACGCCGCCGGCTCCGGGCCGCTTCGGCAGGCTCAGGACAGGCCGGCCGGCTGCGCTCCCGCCTCGCCGAATCCCGCCGCGCACGAGCGGCCGGACTTCGGGGCGTTGCTGCGCGCGTTCCTGCCCGGACATCTCCGCACGGCGGCGGTGCCGCCGGCGCACCGTCGCATCCTCGGCCAGCTCGCGCGTTGTGGCACGGGCGAGCTGGGCCACGTCGTGTACGGTTGTCGCGCCTGCGGCGGGGAGCACCACGTGCCCCGCGGCTGCGGCAACCGCCATTGCCCGCACTGTCAGGGCCGGCTCGCGCGCGCGTGGCTCGAGCGCCAGCAGGCGGCGCTGCTGCCGGTGCCGTACTTCCACGTGGTCTTCACGCTGCCGCACGCGTTGCGTCCGCTGGCCGCCGCGTCTCCGACGCTCATCTACAAGCTGCTCTTCGACGCCGCGGCGCAGACGCTGCTGCGCGTCACGCGCGAGCGGCTCGGCGGCGTCCCCGGCATCACGGCGGTGCTGCACACCTGGGGCCAGCAACTCGGGCTGCATCCCCACCTGCACTGCATCGTCACCGGCGGCGCGCTCGCCGCTGACGGCGTTTGGCGGCCGGGACGTTCCCCGGAATATCTGTTCCCGGTCCACGTGCTCGGCGCGATCTTTCGCGGCAAGTTCCTCGCCGGGCTCACCGCGCTCAAGGCGCGCGGCGCGATCGCGCCGCCGCGCACCGGACCTGCCGTGAGCTCGTCGAACGGCTGGCCCGCGCTGTGGCGCGCGCTCGCGCCCCGGAAGCGCTGGGTGGTCTTCGTCAAGCGTCCCTTCGGCGGACCGGAGCAGGTGCTCGCCTACCTCAGCAACTACACCCACCGCGTCGCCATCAGCAGCCGCCGCATCCTCGGCTGGGACGAAGCCGCCCGCACCGTCACCTTCCGCTATCGCGACTACGCCGACCACAGCCGCGTGAAGCCCCTCACGCTTCCCGCGGATGAGTTCCTGCGCCGCTTCCGCCAGCACCTGCTCCCGCGCGGCTTCACCAAGATCCGCCACTACGGCCTGCTCGCCAACCACGCCCGTTCCCGTCTGATCGCGCAGGCGCGCGGGGCACTGGCAGAGTCGTCGCCCGCCGTGCCGGCCCTGCCGGCGTCCGCGCCACCGCCCGATCCCGCGCCACCGCGCTGTCCCCATTGTGGCGACACGCGCCTCTACGTGCGCGGACTACTCCGGCCCGATGGCCGGTTTGTCGCCGTCCGGGCCGCCCGCGTCGTCCCGGCCGCGGTGATCGCCGCGGCCATTCGCGGCCCGCCATGAACGCACGCTGCCGCCTCGTCCACTCCCCCTGTTGCCGCGGTCGCACCCCGCGGCCCGACGCCGCCTTGTCACCTGCCCTCGCCATCCTCATGTGCGCGTCTCGGCGCGATCCCCAGGCCGCTTCACCATCGCGCCCGCACGAGCCGGGAATGGCCGGCGGCCGCTTCGCGGCCGCCGGCCATTCCCGCCCTACCGCTCCGCGCGACCGTCACCGGCGAACTTTCGCTCTGTATTATAAAGCGCCGCCGCCCCGGCTGCTTCGTCCAACCACGAAGTAAGTCGCGCGCCGCTCCCACGTCGCCCGACGTCACTCCAACCCGCGCGACCTACTTCGCATCAGGTTCGGACGCCTTCCCTCTCATAGACTTTCAGTTCCCGATCCGCGAAGGGATTACGACGAGAATGTTTTTGCCGCGGGATCTAACAGAGACCGAAGCCAACAGGCTCACGAGCGCGATCAAGCTGCGTGTCATTCCGAACAGTGTGAATCTCTCGAAGTCGATTCGGGTTAATCGGAGTTGTTAGGGGTTTGGAGTATCCACCTCCGATGCGAGACGATAGTCATAGAGAGTCAACACTTGATCCTGGAGGTCCGCATCATGATTGAGGCGGGTTGAGCTTTTCAAGCTTGCTGGATTTTTGCGCAAAGCTCAACTGCGGTTATGCCTTTCACGAGCGATGCCGCGGACACCGGCGCTGGCGGTTCGCGTGAACCGGTGCGCTTTGCGGAATGGAAGGACGCACTGGCCCGCGCGGGTTGGCCGGCCGGGCAGATGAACCTGGTGCGGGGTGTGGTCGTCGAAGTGCTGACGTGCTGTCGGCGCGAACGCCGGCCGCTGACCGTGGAGTTCATCCAGCATTATTTAGGCGAGATGGCGGCCGACAGTCTGCGGCAGCACATCGCGCGGGAAGCGTTGCGCTGGTTTTACTTTCAGGGCCGGTATCGCCCCGACTTGCCCGAACCCGAACCGTTTCCGCCGACGTCGCGGCGCCCCGACCATCCCGGGCTGGCGCGCGATGATCCCGGCGGTGCCGATTGGGAGCGCGACCTGGTCCGCGCGATCCGTGAACGTGGCCTGCTGTGGCGCACGGAGCAGACCTATCGCGAATGGGCCCGCCAGTTCGTGCGCTCGATTCCCGGGCGCTCGCCCTACGCGGCCGAGGCCGATGATGTGGCGCGATTTCTCAGTGACCTGGCGGTGGTCCGCGGCGTGGGAGCCTCGACGCAACGGCAGGCGCTCAGTGCCCTGGTGTTTTTTCTGCAAGAGGGCCTCAAGCGCCAGTTGGGCGACATCGACTTCAGGCGCGCCCGCGCTCGCCAGAAGCTGCCGGTGGTGCTCTCGCCGGAGGAATGCCAGCGGCTGTTCGTGCAGCTCGAGGGCTCGACGCGCCTGATGGCCGAACTCGCCTACGGCGCCGGCCTGCGCCTCATGGAGCTGCTGCGCCTGCGCGTGCAGCATCTCGATCTGGAGCGGGAACAATTGCAGGTGATCTACTGAGAACCTTCGGTTCATCTCTCGCGTTTTCGCCCAAGCACGAAAACGCTGGCGAGGCGGAGCGTGCAAGCACGCTCGGGCAAGGGCGGCAAGCATCGGGTGACGATGCTGCCGGCGAGTTGCGTGGCTGCGCTGCGCGAGCACCTGGAGCGACTGCGCAGCCTGTTCCAACGTGATCGGGCGGCGGGCCTGGCCGGCGTCTGGCTGCCCGAGGGACTCGCGCGTAAATATCCCAAGGCCGGTGTGAGCTGGGCGTGGCAGTGGCTGTTTCCCTCCCGGGAAACCAGCCGCGATCCGCAGAGTGGCCTCGTGCGTCGCCATCACGTGCTCGATTGCGCCTTCCAGGCGGCGATCAAACGTGCGGCCGAGCGCGCCGGACTGGACAAGCGCGTCACCCCGCATGTGCTGCGGCATTCATTTGCGACCCATCTGCTCGAGAATGGCACCGACATCCGGACGGTGCAGGAACTGCTCGGTCACGAGAGCGTGGAGACGACCCAGATCTATACGCACGTGATGAAGAAGCCCGGCGTCGGCGTGCGCAGCCCCCTCGACATGCTTCCGCCTTCGCGCGAGGCTTCCGACTCCGCTCTCCGAGCTCCGACGGACAAGTCGGCGTGACCAGCGGGCAGGCCCGCTGGATCGCCCGGGGCGGCAGGCGGTGACTGAAGGCTTTAGGCGGTAGGCGGGAAGCGGTAGGCTTTAGGCTTTGGGCGGACGGCCGGGGTAACACCTCCCACCGTGCTGGCGCGGCGGATCGGCCTACGGCCTCATCTCTCGTGGTTTTGTCCAAGCCCAAAACCACTGGCGAGGCAGCCGCGCGGGCGCGGCGGGTTCCCCCTCCTCAAGGAGGGATCTGATTAGCGGGCTGAGCGCGTTTGGACCGGTGGTTCGATGAAGATCGGGCTCAGCCCACTGACGTCGGCTGCTCCATAAGGGAGGGGGATAAATGCGCCGTGCTTCCGTCCGGTAGTACTTCAGCCTTCGGACGTCGGCTGCTACTTGATGGAGGCCTTGGTGATGCGGGATCGTATCACGCAAACAGGGATGGACCCGCGTGCTCGGGATCCGGTTACGGCGAGTTGACTTCGTAGACTTCGACGAGAGCGATACCGGAGGCGCTGCCGGCACTGGAGACGTGCAGGGTGTAGGCGCCGGCGCTGAGCGTGGTGAGGATGACGGAATCCGCGCTGCTCTGCGAAAGCGGGAATGCACCGGCCTGGATCGTGGTGCTGGCGATCTCGGCGGCGTTCGATGCCGTGCTCCAGCCGGTGTTGCTCTCGAGCGGCTCGTCCGCGGCGTAGAGCGTGAGCTTCGGATCGGGGAGGTAGTTGGTGACGTTGTAGCTGGCGAGTCCGGGGCCGATCGCGCGCACGAGCACGGTCTTGAACGCGCCTTCGCTGACGATGAGACCCGGAATGATCACGTCCGCATCGGCACCGACTTGCGCGCGCACCGACATGTTCACGAGGCGCACGTTCGCGCTGCTGTCGGCGTCGTAGACTTCGAACAAGGCCACACCCGAGGCGCCGTCCGCGTCGGCGATACGCACGGTGTAGGGACCGGGATCGAGCGTGCGCAACATCGCCGAGTCGGCGCCGTCCTCCGCGAGCGCGAACGCCCCGACGGTCGCGGCCGTGTCGCGTATCTCGCCGACGTTCGCGGCCTGGGTCCAGCCGGTGTTGGACCCGAGTTCGGTCTGGCCGGAAAAGAGCGTCATGGTGGGATGCGCGATAAAGCCGGGCACGTCGAATTGCGCGAGGCCGGGACCGACGGCCCGGATGAGGACGCGGCGGGCGCTCGGCCCTTCGACGACGAAGCCGGGGATCAGCACGTTGTCTCCCGTACCCACGAGGGCCCGACCGGAGAGATTGACCAGCCGCGAGGGTGGGCGAGGCGTGCCGAGATCGGCGATCCAGTCCTGCACCAGTTGCTCGTCGGCGAGGTCACGCTCGCGGGTGGCGATCGGCGGCATGCGCGTGGCGCCGCCGGTGGCGGAAATCCGCTGATAGATGCGCGAGTGGTCGACATCGCCGGGCACGATCAACCGATTGGCGGGATCGCCGCCGTTGTCACTGAGGCGACCGTTGATCATGTCGGTAAACGAAAGCGGCGTCTGCAGACGCGCATCCCAGGTGCCGGGGGTGGCGCCGTCCGGGCGGTGACATTGCGCACAGTTCACATCGAGATAGGAACGGACGCGGGCGTCGAGCGAATGACTGGCATCGGCTGGCTGAACCAGCGCGGGCAGGGTGGACGGGGCGGGCGGGGTTGTATCCAGATATCCGGCTTGCGCGAGGGCGGAGAGCTGGTTGGCCGTGCCGCCGGGGTAGGCGTGGTCCTGGTTCAATTGTCGCGTGCTGAAACTGAGCGCGAAACCGGCCTCCGGGGTGTGGCAGGCGAAGCACTCGCTGCGGCTGGGAAAACGCCACGTCTGCTGGTGCTCGGTGCCGTGGTCGTCGATCGTGAAGCCCTGCGTGGCGCCGCTTTCGGCAACGAGCGTGGCGTCGGTCTGTTCGTCATTCCACTGGTAGCTCAGGCCATAGACGCCGGTGGGGGTCTTCACGAGGAAACGGGTTTCCACATGGCGGGCGGTGGCCGGGTCCCCGCGCGTGAGCTCGAGGTCGAACTGCTTCAACCATACGGCGCCGGTGGGTTTTTCCCAGTTGCCGTAGGCGGCGAACCCGAAAGTGCCGGTGTCGTCCTGGAGGGCGAACCAGCGCGACTTGAGGGCATAGTCGGACCAGAAGGCGACGATCGGTTCGTAGGCGACAAAGCCGGGCTGCGGGGTGAGGGGATTGAGCGAGCTGAACGCGCCGGTTTCGCTGAGCTTCGTCGGAAACGGCGTGCCGGTCAGCTTTGCGTCGTAGACCAGCTGCTTGATCAAGCCCTCCGCGGTGTCCGCCAGCAGGATGTTTCCGTCGAGGGGATTCGACAGGAACCCGGTGATGCCCGCGTCGGTGGTGAGCGTCGTGACCTCGGGCGGACCGTCGGCCTGCCGCCGGAGGGAGCGGATCAGCCCGCTGCCGTAATCGGCGAAGACGTAGGCGCCCTCGAGCTGGGAGAGCTGGATGTCGCGGTAGACGATGCCGCCGGTGATCGAGTAACCGCCGGAGTTGCCGTAGTCGTAAACCGGGTCGATGAACGACGCCGCGGCCGGCGGCGAACTCCGCGGCCCGGCGATTGAACCTTCGCGATAGCTCCAGCCGTAGTTTCCGCCGCGGGTGACAACATCGATCTCCTCGCGCGCATCCTGGCCGACGTCGCCCACCCAGAGGCTGGCCGTGGAAGGATCGAACGAGAACCGCCAGGGATTGCGCAAGCCGACCGCCCACATTTCGGTGCGCACCGCCTTGGGATCGACGGCGTCGCCGTTGAAACTCGTGGCGCCGACATACGGGTTGTCGGGCGGGATTGCGTAGGTGCCGGGGTTGACCGCGGGATGAGGGTTGGGCGGAAGCGAACCGGGCCGCTGGTCGACGTCGAGGCGCAGGATGCAGGAGAAGAAATCCCGGTCGATCCGCTGGCTGTTCTGCTGCGAGTCATTGGCGCCGCCTTCATCGCCGATCGACAGGTAGAGGTAGCCGTCGGGCCCGAAGTGCAGGTCACCGCCGTTGTGGTTGGGCTGCTCGTCGAACTGCGTGATGAGCGGCACGCCGGAATCGGGGTCGGCGACGTTCGCATCATCGGTCGAGACGGAAAACCGCTCGAGGCGGTCGTGCCGACCGGTGCCCGCGCTGCTGGTCGTGTTCGTGGTGTACCAGACGTAGAAATGGCCGTCGTGCGCGAAATCGGGATGCAAAGCCAGGGCGAGCAGGCCGAGTTCCCCGGACGCGTCGCCCACGCTCGAACGCAGGTCGAGGAACACCGCGGCCGTGGGGTTGGTCTGATCGGGCACCACCATGATCCGGCCGGGTTTCTCGACCACGAACAGGCGCTTCGGGTTGGTCGGGTCCGCGACAATGGCGACGGGTTGATCGAACGACAGACCGCCCAAGGCGGCCGTGGTGCGAAAGCCCTGGGTGGGCGCTGTCGCGGGCAGATGCAGAGTGGTCAGGGTGGCCCGCGTGAGCGGCGGGGCCGATCGGACGGGCGCGATCGCGGCCAGCAGGACCGCGCCCATGACGAAGTGGCGCATGGCAATCATGTGGTTGGTAGACCATTTGCGAATCCCTGGTTCCGGCGGCGGCGAGCCTTTATTCCGGGCTGATGTCAGAAACGGGTGGGGCCCCGGGGCGGGATGTCCTGCCGCGGCCCCCCGGGGCGGGACCCGAGGAAAAATTAGGTGCCGAAGCCGTTGCACGAGGCGGGCAAATCCGTTTTTTTGTGCGTCCCCCCACCATGATGCGAAGCCTCCCTGTGCTGCCCCGTTGGTTGCGTGTGTTGATCTGGACGCTTGTGGTTGCCACCGGCGTCACGTGCTTTGGCGTGATCGCCTGGTCGCGCGGCGAGCCGATCAACGCGCTGTGGATCGTCATCGCGTCCGTGTGCGTCTTCGCCGTCGGCTATCGCTTCTATTCCGCGTGGTTGATGGCGAAAGTGCTCACGCTCGACGAAACCCGGGCGACGCCGGCGGTGTTGCACGAGGACGGCCGCGACTTCGTGCGCACGCATCGCTGGATCGTGTTCGGCCATCACTTCGCCGCGATCGCCGGGCCCGGACCGCTGGTCGGTCCCGTGCTGGCCGCGCAATTCGGCTACCTGCCGGGAATGCTGTGGATCCTGATCGGCGCAACCCTGGGCGGTGGCGTGCACGACGCGCTGGTGTTGTTCTGCTCGACGCGGCGGCACGGCAAGTCCCTCGGGCAGATGGTGCGCGACGAGGTCGGTTCGTTCGCCGGGATCGTCGCGCTCGTGAGCATCGTCGCGATCATGGTCATCCTGCTGGCGGTGCTGGCGCTGGTCGTGGTGAATGCGCTGGCGAAAAGCCCGTGGGGCCTGTTCACGATCCTGTCGACCATCCCGATCGCGCTGGTCATGGGCGGGCTGCTGCGCACGGGCAAGGTGGGCGTGGGCGTGGTCACGGTGATCGGCGTCGCCGGTTTGCTGCTGGCGGTGGTCGGCGGCCAGTGGATCCAGGGCACGGCGCTGGAGTCCGCGCTGCGCCTGAAGGCGGGTTCGCTGGCCTGGGGCATCATGATCTACGGTTTTCTTGCCAGCGTGCTGCCGGTGTGGCTGCTGCTCGCGCCGCGCGACTACCTCAGCACCTTCATGAAGATCGGCACCGTCGCGATGCTGGCGGTCGCGATCGTGATCCTGGCGCCGACCGTGCACATGCCGGCCTTGACGAAGTTCATTGATGGCTCGGGACCGGTGTTCGCGGGGGCGGTGTTCCCGTTTTGCTTCATCACGATCGCGTGCGGCGCGGTTTCCGGATTCCATTCGATCATCTCCTCGGGCACGACGCCGAAACTCATCACGCGCGAAAGCGACATCCGCGTGATCGGTTATGGCGCAATGGTCACGGAAATGCTCGTGGCGATCATGGCGTTGATCGCCGCCTGCACGATGCAGCCGGGCGAATATTTCGCGATCAACGTCAAGGGTGACGCCGCCACGGTGACCGCGCGCACGACCGAACTGGGCTATCCCGTCACCGAGGCGCGCATGGCTGAACTCGCGGCCGAGGTCGGCGAGGAAACCATGATCAGCCGGGCCGGCGGAGCGCCGACCTTCGCGCTGGGCATGGCGCAGATGTTCGCGGGCGTGGTGGGCAGCCGGGAGGCGCTCGCGCTGTGGTATCACTTTGCGATCATGTTCGAGGCGTTGTTCATCCTCACCACGATCGATGCCGGCACGCGGGTCGGCCGCTTCGTCGTGCAGGACGTGCTCGGCTATTTATGGAAGCCGCTCGGGAACACGCGCTCGATGGTCGGCAACTGGCTGGGCAGCGCGGCGTTTGTCGGCGCCTGG
Organism: uncultured Verrucomicrobiae bacterium; assembly: GCA_963797435.1. Taxonomy (GTDB): domain Bacteria; phylum Verrucomicrobiota; class Verrucomicrobiia; order Opitutales; family Opitutaceae; genus CAWCPJ01. Next base: position 12,123 of record CAWCPJ010000005.1, read on the forward strand.
GGCTGGTTCCTGTACCAGGGAGTGATCGATCCGAGGGGTGGCATCAATTCCCTCTGGCCGATCTTTGGCGTCGCGAACCAGCTGCTCGCGGTGATCGCGCTTGCGCTCGGCACGACCGTGCTGATCAAGATGGGGCGGGCCCGTTATGCGTGGGTGTCGCTCGCGCCGCTGGCCTGGCTGCTCACGGTCACGATGACCGCGGGCTGGCAGAAGATCTTTGCCGCGGCGCCGAGACTGGGTTTCCTGAGCGGCGCACGTGATTATGCGGCGAAGATCGCCGCCGGCGGTACGGCGGAGCAAATCGCGGAGTGGCGCCGCCTCGCGTTCAACCTGCAGGTGGACGCGGCCGTGACCGGGACGTTTCTCGTGCTGGTGCTGCTCATCGTGGTCACGTGTGCGCGCGTCTGGTGGCAGCTCCTCGCCGGCAGCCGTGTCGCGGACTTGCACGAGGACCCGTACGTCGCGATCGGCGCGGTGCCGGAGGCGGTGCCGGAAGCCGTGGCGGTGGGGAAGTAGGGCTGGGCGCCTGGTGCAAGACCGCCGGACCTTGCGTCCGGCCGGCGCCACCCAAGCCGGGTCGGACAATCCATGTTGCGGCCGCAACTTTTTTTGTCCGATTGCCGGGTAGCTCTTCGGTTCCGTTTTGGCGCCTCCGTTTCCGACAAACCGTGTGGCGGCCGCCACATGGTTTGTCGGAGAGTATGTCCCAACGACAGTGTCTATGTGATGGTCACTTCGAAACGTGCGTCCAAGGTAGGGACGTGGTCGATGACCCGTTTGCGGACGCCTCGGCGAGGCGTGCCCGTATCGCTGTTTTTCCCGTCCGCCGCAAAACGCGTTTTGCGGTCGCGGCTGAATGACGTCCGCTCAGCCGGTCTCCGCGAATGCGCGTTCGATTTCGCCGAATACGGTCTGTTCGGCGGGCGTATAGTCGCCGTCGGCGCGCAGGACGCGCTTGCATAACTCGAGGGCGCGTTGCTTGGGTGCGGCCTCACCGAGCCGCTGGTTGACGTCGGCGAGAAAGCTCGCGCGCCGGTCGGGCGACTCCAGCGCATCGCGCACCCTTGTGACCGAACGGGAGACAAACAACTCCAGCGGCACGGCCGGTTCCCACTGACATTGGGCCAGCTGGTCGGCAACGATCCGATCCTCGGCCAGCGTCAGCCGGTCATCCGCATAGGAACAGAAATTGAGCAGGTCGACCAATGCCTCCCGCTGCGGTTGCGTGAATCCGTCCGCGGATTTCCGGGAATGGTTAAATAGGCGGGCAAAGAGGTGGCTCATGAAGCGAAAATGAAGGGGAAACGGCGACGGGTTCTGATGGCGGTTAGAAGCGCGACGTAGCATATCCGGGCGGCGTCGGCGATAGCGGAGTGAGTCACTCCTTCGGTTCATCGAGTCGGGCGCAGACCGGATGCCCCGCCGAACTGTCCGCGATCGTTTGCACAATTCAATTGGCCACGAACCGGTGCCTCCCCAGACTGCCGCGCGTTCCCAAATCCTGCGGACGCGTGCTGACTCCCCCTGCGGGACGCGTTTGCTCCTAGATCGTTGGAGTAGTCCTACATGAACCAACTCGCGATGACGACGGTGGCCGCAATCGGCGGCGTACCTCCTCTATATTGGCTGGCCCCCGTGGGGGGCGTGATTGCGCTGCTGATGGCGCGCGGCTTCTCGGCTTCCGTGATGCGGCTGTCCGAAGGTGACGCGGAGATGATCCGCATCGCCCAGGCGGTGCGCGACGGCGCGATCGCCTACCTGAAACGACAATACCGGATCGTCACGCTGGTCTTCATCGGCCTGGTGGTGTTCCTCGGATTGCTCAAGCTCCTCGAGTTGCAACCCGCGCTGTCGATGCTCGGCGTGCCGCTCGCGGGGTTCCTCTCCGGTTTGTGCGGCTGGTTCGGCATGCGCATGGCGACGAACGCCTCGGCCCGGACCGCGCACGCGGTGAAGAACTCGCTCAACGACGGCCTGAAGGTCGCGTTCCGGTCCGGTGCGGTCATGGGGTTGAACGTCGTCGGCTTCGCGCTGCTCGACGTTTCGTTCTGGTTCTTCGTGCTGACGCACTGGGGTGAAACCTTTGGCATCACCGGCGGCATTGTCGAAATGACGACCGTGATGCTGAGCTTCGGCATGGGGGCCTCGACGCAGGCGTTGTTCGCCCGCGTCGGCGGCGGCATCTATACCAAGGCGGCGGACGTCGGCGCCGACCTCGTCGGCAAGGTCGAAGCCGGCATTCCCGAGGACGACGCCCGCAACCCCGCCACGATCGCGGACAACGTGGGCGACAACGTCGGCGACGTTGCCGGGCATGGGCGCCGACCTCTACGAGTCCTACTACGGTTCGATCCTCGCCACGCTGGCGCTGGGCGCCGCGGCCGCCGTATCCGTCGCGCGGTTTCAACGCGGATGCGACCACCTTCGGCGCTCGAAGCTCGCGGTCGCGCCGCTGGCGCTCGCCGGCCTGGGCATCATCTCGTCGGTGCTCGGCATCTTCACCGTCCGCACGAAGGAAGACGCGACCTTCGCGCAGCTCCTCAAGAGCCTGCACTTCGGCGTCAACGTCGCCTCGGTGCTGATCATCGATCGGCTCGTTTATCGTGCTCTACCTGCTGCTCGGCAACGATCCGCAATGGCGTCCATCGGGGTGCCATGGTGGCAGCTGGGCATCTGATCGTCTTCGGTCTCGGTGCCGGCCTCGTCATCGCCCAGGCGACCGAGTACTACACCACCTATGAACATCCGCCCGACAAGGCAGATCGCCGAGCAGGCGCTGACCGGCCCGGCGACCGTGATCATTTCCGGCATCGCCGAAGGCATGAAGTCGACCTGGCTGCCGCTGTTGACGACGGTCGTCGCAATCATCGTGGCCTTCTTCTGCCGCAGGCGGAGCGGACGAGCTTTCTGCATGGGCCTCTACGGCGTGGGCATCGCCGCGGTGGGCATGCTCGTCACGCTGGGCATCACCCTGGCCACCGACGCCTACGGCCCGATCGCCGACAACGCGGGCGGCAACGCCGAGATGACCGGCCAGGAGCCGCACGTCCGCGAGCGGACCGACATGCTCGACTCGCTCGGCAACACGACCGCGGCCACGGGCAAGGGCTTCGCGATCGGCTCCGCCGCGCTCACCGCGATGGCGTTGCTCGCCGCCTACGTGCAGGTCGTGCAGACGCAGTTGACCACGCAGGCCGAGCGCTTCGCCGGGGAACAAGCGGCCGGAGTGACCACGCCATCGGCAATCTACGAGGGCCACGGCGTATTCGCGGTCGTGTTTCCCAACGCCGGGCCGAACGGCACGGTTTACGCCGACGGCGCGATGTTCACCCAGACGCACGAGATCTCGCGGGCCCAATACCGGGCGCTGCAATCGGGCGTCCCGATCCCCGTGAGGGCGGTGGGCGACAATCCGGTCTCCGCCTTCCGCTACGAGGTCGCAGCGCAGGGGGATCGCCCGGCTTTCGTGCTTACGTCGACGCGGCAGGGATCGATCCGCGACGTTCTCGATTTCTACAACGTCACCCTGACCAATCCGCGCGTGCTGGGCGGGTTGTTCGTGGGCGTGATGCTCACCTTCCTGTTCTGCGCGCTGACGATGAACGCGGTGGGCCGCGCGGCCTACCGCATGATGAACGAATGCCGGCGCCAGTTCGGCAAGATGCGCGAGGCGTTTCGCCAGCAGGGCATGAGTGAGGACGCGATTGCGGACCCGCAACAATGGCCCAAGCGCGTCAACTTCGAGGGCGTCGACTATCCCGACTACGCAAACTGCGTGTCGATCTCCACGGCAGGGGCGCAGCGGGAGATGATTTTCCCGTCGATGCTGGCGATCATTGTACCGGTCGGTCTCGGCCTCCTGCTCGGTCCGGCGGGCGTGATGGGCATGCTGGCCGGCGGCCTGGTATCGGGCTTCGCGGTCGCGGTGTTCATGGCCAACGCCGGTGGTGCCTGGGACAACGCAAAGAAGCTGCTCGAGTCCTACGGTCGGATCACCGCCGAAGATTTCCAGAACAACAAAGTCACGCGGGATGCGGTGCCGGTCGAGGTTCGGCAGGCGATCGCCGATCGCGCCGCCGAAGCCATCCGGACCGGCAAACCCCAGACGCTGGTCTACGGCAAGGGCTCCAGCGACCACAAGGCGACCGTCGTCGGCGACACCGTGGGCGATCCGTTCAAGGATACCTCGGGGCCCTCACTGAACATCCTGATCAAGCTGATCTCGATCGTCTCAGTGGTCTTCGCCGGCCTGGTGGTCCGCTACGGTTCCTACATCGGCAGCATGCTGGGTCTGGAGTAGGACGACCCATCAGCCGGGCGCGTCTCCCCGTGGTCCGTTTGGTTTGCGAGAAAGCGGTGCCGAGCACCGCGCTCCAAGACCTTACGGAACTCGCGGCCGCAATCAACCGTAGGGTCGGCTGTCTCCAGCCGACCGCGGTCGCGTGGGGACACGCGCCCCTACCTGGAATCCCCCGAATCTTCAGGCGAGGGCCGGTCGCTACAGGTTTCCGGGCCTGTTGGAAACGAGCGGCGAGTCCCTCATTCGAGCAACTCTCCAGGTTACGTCGCCAACTCGCGGCGAACGGCGTGCCTCGAGGGTTTCGAGCACCGCGCCGACGGTGGCGGGGTCCGGGCCCTCGACGAGCAGACGGATCTTCGGCTCGGTGCCCGAGTAGCGAACCATCACCCGGCCGCTCGCGCCGAGGCGGTTTTCGCCGGCGGTGATTGCGGCGCTCAGGCCGGGCAGATTCGCCACGTCGGGCTTGCTGCCGACGCGCAGCGCCTTCGTGCGCTGGGGAAACTTGGTCAGACTGCGGCGCAATTCCGAGAGGGGCTTCCCGGTTGCGTGCATCGCACCCAGCACCAGCAGCGCGGCAGCGAGACCGTCCCCACACGGTGATACGTCGGTGCAGATGATGTGGCCCGAACTTTCGCCGCCGAGGTTGAATCCGCCGGCGAGCATCGCCTCGAGCACATAGCGGTCACCCACCGCCGTCGCGACCACGCGTCCGCCGCGCGTTTCCATAAAGCGCGTCAGGCCGAGGTTGCTCTGCACCGTTGCCACCAGCGTGCGGTGCCGGAGCCGCCCGGAATCGAGCAAGTGACCGGCGAGGATTGCCAGGATCTCGTCACCGTCGACCTCGGCGCCGGTTTCGTCGGCCAGAATCAGGCGGTCGGCGTCACCGTCATGTGCGATGCCGAGGCGGGCGCCATGTCTCACGACCAGCTCGCGCATCTTTTCCGGAAATTGGCTGCCGCATCCGGCGTTTATGTTGTGACCGTCGGGTCCGTCACCGATCACGATCACATTGGCTCCAAGGCGCCGCAGCAGGGTGGGGGTGGTGCGGAAGGCGGCGCCATTGCCCGCGTCGACGACGATCGTCCAACCCATCAGGGCACGCGGCGGCAGGATGCCGGCGAGCCGTTCGAGAAACACATCCTCGGCCGGGATGCGTTGGAGAAGTGCCGACGGCGCCGGTTCAGGTGCCGGCAGATCGGCGGCCGGCGGCAGCAGCGACTCGAGTTTCAACTCGATGGCATCATCCAGCTTCGTGCCGGCGGCGGAGAAAAACTTGATGCCATTGTCGGTGGCGGGATTGTGCGAAGCGGTCACCACGACTCCGAGCGCCGCGCCGAAATGTCGGACGGCGAGCGAGACGGCCGGGGTGGGGACGACTCCGACCGATCGGTACGGTTGCGCCGGTTGTCTGGAGGCCGGCGGCGAGCGCGTTTTCAAGCACGGGACCGGAAAAGCGCGTATCGCGTCCGAGCAGCACGACGGGATCCTTGACCCCTTCCGTCTGCAGCCAGCGACCGGCGGCCACGCCGAGGCGCCAGGCAAAGCCGGGATTGATGAGCGGGCCGCCGAATTCGCCGCGGACACCGTCGGTTCCGAAAAACTGGCGTTTCATTCGCGGTAGAAATCACGGACGCGACTGAGCCAGAGGCGCACGGCGCCCCCCAGCAACCATTCCCGCGCGGTGCCGAGGCCGTCGCGGATCGACGCGGCGCGACCACAGACGTGCAGGGCCGCGCCGGCGTTGAGGACGATCGTATCGACGAGGGCGGTCGGAGCCTTGCCGTCGAGGATGCGCTCGAGGAGGGCCAGATTGGCGGCACGGTCGCCACCCTTGAGATCGCCGGGTGACCCAGCCGGCAAGCCGATGCCGGCCGCTTCGAACGTGAACTCGGCGCCGCGGAGCTTGCCCGCGCCACTCGCCCGGTTCTGGCCAACGACCGTCAGTTCATCATAGCCCAGTCCCTCGGAGCCGCGGCAGTTCACCGCCAGGGCGGACGTCAACCCCAGCGTATCCAAAGCGCGGGCAATCGGACCGACCAGTGGCGCGGCGGGCACGCCCACCAGCTGGAACGCCGGGCGGGCGGGGTTGAGCAGGGGGCCGAGCAGGTTGAAGACGGTCCGCACGCCCCGCGCGGCGAGCGCCTTGCGCACGGGCCCGATCGCCTTGAAGGCGGGGTGGTAGTGCGGCGCGAACAGGAAGACAAAATCGAGTTCGTTGAGCGAGCGCTGCAGCTGCGAACTGTCGGCGTCGAGTTTCACGCCAATCGTCTCAAGCAGGTCCGCGCTGCCGCAGCTCGACGTGATGGAGCGATTGCCGTGCTTGATCACGGGTATGCGACCCGCCGCGAGGATGAATGCCACGACGGTCGATACATTGAAGGTTCCGGAACGGTCCCCGCCCGTGCCGCAGACATCGATCGCGCGGCCTGCCCAGCGCTCGAGACCGGGGTTGCGCGCGAGATCGCGAAACGTGCGGGCAAAACCCGCAATCTCGTCCGGTGTCTCCCCGCGTTTTGCGAGGGCCTCGAGAAACGCCTCCTTGTCGGCGATGGGTGCGGTCTCGTCTGCCAGCGTGTGGGCGACATGCGCGACCTCGACCGGCGACAATTCGCGGCCTGGGGCGATTTCCGGAGTGATTGCCTTCAGGTCCATCGCTGCCGGCGCATGAAAGTTACCGGGCGTGACCGGACAACATTATTCAAAGCGCGGCCTGGAGCCGCAACCAGAGGCCGGGCTCTTCCCAGCCGACCGGGGTCGCGTGGAGACATGCGACTTACCTTGAGTCCCCGAACCGGGAGAAATTGGCGCGAATATGCATGATCCGAAGAGTCAGCCGGCGTGGGCGGTCCGGCCCGACACGTTCGATGCGGATCCAACTTCCTCGACATCCGTGCGCTCGTGCCTCAGCACGCGTCCGCACTATGATGATGTTCCCGCGGCGGTGTTGGTCTTGGGGATGGATGGCGGTTTTCTGGGTGGGGCTACCGCCAAACATGGCCTGGGCGGCGGATGCGAATCCGCCATCGCCGCCTCCTGCACCGGCGGTCGGTGAAGGAGCGTCGCTGAGTCTGGGGGCCGCCACGGCCCTGGGGATTGTCGAAGGAGTGACCGAGTACCTGCCCGTTTCCTCGACGGGGCATCTGATTCTCACGAACCATTTCCTGAACCTGGATCGCGACGTGCAGGCCCGGGATGTGACCGGAACGCCCCTGGAAAGAAAGCCGCGTCACGCGGTGGCTGGTGCGGACGGCGGACCGTATACCGTCAAGGCGGCGGCGGACGACTACGCGATCGTCATCCAGTTCGGAGCCATCCTCGCGGTGGCGATCCTCTATTGGCGGCAGCTCGTTTCGATCCTCGCCGGTTTGTTTGGCCGGGACCCCGCGGGATTGCGGCTGTTGCGGAATTTGATCGTGGCGTTTCTGCCGGCGGCCGTGCTCGGCCTGGCGCTGCACGAGTGGATCGACGAAGAACTCTTTTCCGTGCCCACCGTGGTGGCCGCGCTCGTGGTGGGCGCGCTCGCCATGCTGGTCGTGAGCCGCTGGCAGCACCGCAAGGCCGAACGGGCGAGGGGGACAGAGCTGCCGGACCCGGCCCCCGCGGACCTGACGGTGATGCAATCTCTCGCCATCGGACTGTTGCAGTGCCTGGCGCTGTGGCCGGGCATGAGTCGCTCGATGGTTACGCTCGTCGGCGGCTACCTGGTCGGATTGCGTCCCGTGCGGGCGGCGGAGTTCTCGTTTCTGTTGGGCCTCGTCACGCTGACGGCGGCCACGGGATACAAGGCCTACGGGTCAGGTCGATTGATGCTCAAGGCGTTCGGCGCCCTGCCGGTGGTGCTTGGCTGCCTGGTGGCTGCGGTCTCCGCGGCCATCGCCGTTCGTTGGATGGTTGGCTACCTGAACCGCCATGGTCTCGCCCTGTTCGCCTGGTACCGGCTGGCGTTGGGAGCGGTGGTTTTCATCGCGCTCGTCTGGCGCCACGGGTGAAGTCACGTCGGCCCTTCAAGGTCTTACTTGACGGGTCGAACCGCGAACCTTTATTTCCCGACCCTTGTATTACGTGGCAGCCGGCACTGTGACGGTTGCGTTAGCTCTTCACCATCATGGCCAATCCCAAACGCAAACAGTCCAAGCGCCGCAGCGCCCTCCGCCGCGGAGCCAATCGCTACAAGTCGCCGCAACTCGCGCGCGATCCCATGGACGGTTCGCTGCATCGTCCACACCGCGTCAACCCATCCACGGGCATGTATCGCGGTCGCCAAGTTCTCGATATCGAGACCTGATCCCGGCAGCTGATTCGCTGCCCCGGTCGGAAAGTCTGCAATCTCCTCCCCATGTCGCACGCCATTGCCGGCCGGCGGATCGCCGTAGACGCGATGGGCGGCGACCTTGGTCCCGCCGAAGTGGTCGAAGGCGTGCGGCTGGCCATGGAGCGGGTGCGTGGCCTGACGCCGATCACCTTGGTAGGTGACAAGGCGATACTCGCGCCGTTGCTGCGACGGGCCGGACTGGAGGTGAACGCAAAGCTCAGCCTCCATCACGCGTCCGAGGTCATCGTGATGGACGACGAGGTGATGTCGGCGCTCAAGCGCAAGCGTGATGCCTCGATGATCCGCGCCATCGAGTTGGTGAAATCCGGCGAGGCCGCGGCGCTCGTATCGACGGGCAACACCAAGGTCATGGTCGCGGCCGGCAAGCTCAAGTTGCGCACGCTCGATGGCGTGGACCGGCCGGCGCTCGCCCCGGTGATCCCACGGGAAAAGGGCCATTTCATCCTGATCGATGCCGGCGCCAATCCCGAGGCGCAATCGGAGCACCTGGTGCATAACGCGATTCTCGGCACCCACTACTGCCGGGTGGTGCTGGGCGTCGAACGCCCGCGCATCGGCCTGCTCAGTATCGGCACGGAGGAGGGCAAGGGCAACGAACTGGTGGCGAACACGCATGAGGCGCTCAAGCGCCTCGAGGGGCTCATCCACTATTCCGGTCCGATCGAGGGATTCCAGTTGTTCGACGATCAGGTCGACGTCGTGGTTTGCGACGGCTTTGTCGGCAATATCTGCCTGAAGAGCTGGGAATCGCTGGCGAAATTCATCGGCGAGACGCTGAAGCAGGAGATCAAGTCGAACCCGGTGCGGGTGGCGGGTGGGGCGCTCGCCCGCGGCGCTCTCAACGCGCTCAAGCATCGCTTCAAGCCCGAGCGCTACGGCGGCGCTCCCCTGCTCGGGCTGCGCGGAAACATCTTCAAGGCGCACGGTTCAAGCAACCGCGAGGCAATCATGAACGCGATCCGCATCTGCCACGAAATGGTCGCCAAGGAACTCAATCAGCATGTCATGCAGGACATCGCCCGCGCCAACGAATTGATCGCCCATTCCGTCTGATGTCGCGCGGGCACCACGCCTCCCCCTTGCGCCGGCTCCTCCGCCGCGGGCACTTCGCCAGTGATGACGCCTCATGACTGCAGGCCATGCGCTTCACCCTGCGGCCATTCTCGGCACGGGCTCCTACGTTCCCGAACGGATCATGACCAATGCGGAGTTGTCGCACATGGTCGATACGTCGAACGAGTGGATCCTGAGCCGGACCGGGATTCGCGAACGTCGGATCGCTGGCGCCCATGAGCAGGCTTCGGACATGGCCACCCGCGCCGGGGCGGCCGCCATGCGCGCCGCGGGGGTGAATCCCCATGACATCGACGCCGTCGTGGTCGCGACGATGTCCGGCGATCTCCCGTTTCCCGCCACCGCATGTATCGTGCAGGAGAAACTTGGGTTGCCTCGCGGTACCGCGTTCGACGTTCAGGCGGCGTGCACGGGCTTCGTCTATGGCCTGGAGCTCGCCAACGCCCTGGTCCAGGCCGGTGGCCACCGCCACGTCTTGCTGATCGGCGCGGAAAAGCTTTCCAGCATCATCGACTGGAAGGACCGATCGACCTGCGTGCTGTTCGGCGATGCGGCCGGGGCCGTCGTGGTGGGGCGTTCGCCCACGAGCCATGGCGGGCTGTTGGGCGTGAAGACCGGGGCCGACGGTTCGGATGTCGACCTGCTCTATCAGCCGGCCGGCGGCAGCCGTCACCCGGCCACGGCGGACACCGTCGCCCACCGGCAGCATTTTCTGCGCATGAATGGCCGCGAAGTCTTCAAGCATGCCGTGCTGGTGATGGAAAAGTCGGTCTCCGAGCTTCTGCAGGAAAACGGCCTCACGCCCCAGGAGGTCGATTGCATCATTCCGCACCAGGCAAACCGCCGGATCATCGACACGCTCGCGGAACGGCTGGAGGTTTCCCTCGACCGGTTTTTCATCAATCTCGACCGTTACGGCAACACTTCCGCCGCCTCGATTCCGCTGGCGCTCGACGAGGCCGTGCGCGCCGGTCGGGTGCGCCCGGGCCAGACGGTCGCCTGTGTGGCCTTCGGGGCGGGCTTGACATGGGGCTCCGCACTCATGCGTTGGGTGAGTGCCTGATGCCCGTCAAAAAAAGGAACTGCTCCCTCCCGAGCGCGTCTGGGAGGATATTCACGCCATGATCGATCGCCCATCCTTCGCCCCCCGACTGCTTTCCAGTCTCGTTATCGCGCTTATGCTTTCGGTTTTCACACCGGTCATGCACGCGCAGCAGGAGGGCAAGCTTCCGCCGCGCGAACGCGAGAGCGAACGCCTCGAGAAGCGACGCGGCAAGGTCTTTGGCAAGGGTGAGATCCGCGGCCTTACGCCGGAGGATGCCGCGGCCGCGCAAACCCTGCTCGACGAGGGAATTGCGCTCGAGGCCAAGGGCCGGAACTCCGCAGCCCTCGGAAAATACAAGCGCATCTACAAGAAGTATCCCCGCAGCCTGGTCGCACCCGAGGCGTATTATCGTACGGGCAAGATCCAATACGAGTCCGGGCACGTGGAGAAGGCGTTCGCGGCCTACGACGCAATCGTCACGGCCTATCCGGAGTTCGGTCACTTCAACGAGCTCATCAGCAAGGAATACACGATCGCCTACGACCTCGTGAAAGGACGCGTGAAGCGCAAGTTTCTCGGCCTGATCGACTGGGGGACCAATCGCGAACGGGGCGTTGGCTTTTTCGAGAAGCTGGTGTTCAACGCACCCTACAGCGACTACGCGCCGCTCGCGCTGATGAACATCGCCGAGGCTTATGTCGACATGGGCAGCCTCGATCCCGCCATCTTCACGCTCGACCGTCTGATCACCAATTATCCGAACAGCATCGTCACGCCCGACGCCTATCTGCGCATGGGACAGGTGCAGGAGCGGCTCGTCAACGGTCCCGAATACGACATGGGCGCCAATACGGAGGCGATGCACCACTACGAGGACTTCGTCATCCTCTTCGCCAAGGATCCGAACGTGGGAGCGGCCGAAGAGGGCCTTGCCCGCACCAAGGAGATGATGGCCGAGAGCCGCATCAAGATGGCGGATTTCTTCTACTATAAGCGTTCGCGGTATCAGGCGGCGCGCGTCTTCTACAATGAAGCCATCACCATCGCGCCAACCTCTGCCGCCGCGGATTCCGCGAAGAAGAAGCTCGCGCAGCTCGACGTCGACGAAGCCCGCTACCTCGCCAGGCAGGCAGAACTGGCAGGCCGGCCGCAGCGGAACGGCTTCTTCGGTCTCTTCCGGAAGACGAAGACGGTCGAACCGATTGTCCTCCCCGATGATCCCGCGGTGAAGGCCGAGGAAGAGGCCAGGAAGAGGTCCGGCAATACCGTCACGCCCGGAGCCGCTGCTTCCGGCACCCCGACGCCGGCCACCCCGTGATTCGCCGCCGCGCCTGCCGGCCGGCGTTGCTCGGCATGATCGCCGGGGTGCTGATGTTGGCCGGATGCTCCGGTTACAAGTTGGGCGATCCCGCGACGCTGCCGTTCGCGAGCATCCACGTCGACCCGCCCGTCAACACGTCGCTCGCCCCGCAGGCCGCCGCTCTCGTCGGGTCGAGCGTCGCTCGTGCACTCGACCGTTCCGGACGGGTCAGCGTGATGCCGGAAGCGGACGCGGATGCTCTCCTCGCCGTCACCCTCACGAGTTACCGACATGAAGTGGCGGCCGATCGCTCGAACGATACCCGACTGGCCCGCAAATGGCGGGTTACGCTGACCGCCGAATGCACGCTAACCAGCCGCCGGGACGGCAAGGCTTGGTTTACCCGGCGAGCCGTCAGTGCATTCGACGAAGTATACGTCGATTCCGGCCTGAACCCGGCCGAGTACCAAAACATGCCGGTACTTGCCGACCGCCTCGCCCAGGAAATCGTCCGCGAGGTGCTTGGCGCCTGGTGACCCCGCACCGTCGCGAGTAAGGCCGCTCCTCAGCCGTGAGCACGCAGTCGAACCGCGACTGCGCTCATAGCCCAAGCCACCGACCGGTCGTAAGCCGGACGTTGCGCCCGTGCCGCTCTGTCGAAAGCTGACGGCACGGACACCAGGTTCAGCCCTACAGGTTCAACTGCATGGATGCACCTCAGGGTCCCCCCATCTGCGGCATCTGGCCCTCCCACGATTGCGGCCGGGCCCAGGGCACGGACGAATCCTGGTCGGTCGACTGGCAACCAGAGAAGGCGATCGCCGCAGCGAGGGTCGCGAGCGCAAGCAGGACGAGGTGACGGATGCTTTTCATGGGAAGGTGTGTGGCTCAGGAGCGGGAGGCGGTGTCTCCGGGGCGGACGTTGCCCGTGCCGGAGCGCGGCACAATGTAGGCTACACTGTAGGTTTCTTTCACTTCGGTCAAACGCACGTGTGCGATGATCACGGCACCACGACGCACGACCATCTCCAGGGAGGGAGCGGCCCCGTTGCGGGAGCCGACGTCGAGTACGACAAAGGCGGCCCGGGGACCGACATCGATGACGTTGGCCGTGAGGTTGGGAGGCACGTTGGCCAGCACGTCTGCGGCCGGGCCGGTCGCGCTGCCGTCCTGGCGGAGCGACGCAACTTCGGATTCCAGATTCGCGATCCGGGCTTGATATGCCGCCACTTCCTCAGCCGTGGCTGCGCCCGAGGCCGCGGCTGCGGCGGCCTTGGCCTCGGTCAACTGCCGGCTGAGATCCGAAATCTGCCGGCTGGCGGTCTGATCGATGGCGGCGCGATTGCCGAGCTGTTCGCGCACGTCCGACATTTCCCGGACGAGCTGGGCGTTGCGCGCCTCAAGCGTCGTATTGCGGGCCTTCAGCTCGTTGATGTCGTTTTCGAGGGATTTGACCTGGTTCGCCAACTCCGTGCGCTCGCCCGTGATCTCGTTGATTCGGGTCCGCGCCTCGGCAAGCTGCTGATTGGTGGTGGCGAGATCCCGCGAGAGCACGTTCTTTTCGTTGCCCGTCATCACGTAAAGGAGTCCGGACACGCCGGCCGCCATGAGGGCGATCAAGCTTAGAAACAGGGTAATGCCTTTCATCCCGGGGATTCCGCGACACCGCGGCGCGATGCGCAGCTTTGGCCGAGCCATCGGATTTTGGAAAGGACAATTTCCTGCCATGTCCTGCCCGCGCCCCTCCTGACACCAGGATTTCGCCCCCCGGATCCCCGACAAAAAAAGTGGCGGCCGCCACTTTTTTTGTCGGGGATCCGGGGGCGCGGCCGTTGGTCACGGCAAAGTCGAGAGCGGGGTTCCGAGGGGGCTCCGTTGGGCCAACGCCCGTTGGCTTCCGGAGTGTGGGACTGTCTCTCCGGATCGTGCACTTTCGCGACGATTTTGTTGGGTAGGGACACTCGAGTAGCGGTGCTGCTGGCGAGACCTTAGCCGAGATGATGCCGTTGAACCGAGGACGCCCTCGACGTTCCTGGACCGTTGGTTGATCAATGGCAGGAGCCTGCTTGCCCCTCGACTGGCTCCGGGGCCCTGAGCCTGCCGAACGGGCAGGCGAGAGAACGTCCAGTGCGCCACCGTATCGCTTGCAAGCAAGCTCTCGGGCCTCGGTGACTCTAACTATCCGAAGCTCTGATTCGATAGGATGTTCCGTACGGAACATCGTTCGCATGCATCGATGGCTTGGACGGCAAGACCGGACTTGCCGTCCCGGGCGGAATCTCCCGGCGACGTGCGGGACCGGCTTGCGCCGACCGGCGCGGGCTTCCAGCGTTTCCCTGCCTCGCCACGTTTCCGCTACATGGTTCTACCCCCCCCGATTCGCCGCGCCCGGACTCTCGTCGAAGTCTTCCGGTCGTCCGCGGAGGTGTATGACGCGCACCCCGCGTTCTGGCCGCGGCAGCCCGACGGGAGCTACGACGCCGTCAGCTTTCGCGAGCTGTATGCGACCGGGCTGGACCTCGCGACGGCGTTGATCGACCTCGGGATTTCCGCCCGGGAGCACGTCGCCATTATTGCGGACAACCGTTTCGAATGGATCGTGGCGGACTACGCCATCCTGCTCGCCGGCGCGGTCGACGTGCCGCGCGGCACCGACATCACCGCGGTCGAAATCGACCACATCCTCAACCACTCGGACGTGCGGGTCGTGTTCGCGCAGGACGACAAGGTGGCGCAACGCCTCCGCTCACGTCGCCCGCAGTTGCCGAACGTGAGTCGGATCATTCTGATGACGCGGGAGGCCGCGCCCGAGTCCGGCGAGGCGTCGCTGTGGGATCTGGTCGGGCTTGGTCGCACCCTGCGGGCCGCCGGTGATCGGCGGGCCGAGGAGCGGGCGGGCGCGATCCAGCCGGACGATCTCTTCACCATCATCTACACTTCCGGCACGACCGGCCGGCCCAAGGGCGTGCAACTCACCCACGCCAACATGGTGTCGCAGATCCATCATTTGCCGATCACCCTGCGCGAGCACGAGCGCTTCCTCTCGATCCTGCCGATCTGGCACAGCTACGAGCGCGTGGCCGAGATGATCGCGATCAGTTACGGCGCCTCGACCTACTACACCAGCGTGCGCACGGTCGCCGACGACCTGCAAAACGTGAAGCCGACCTTCATGACCTCGGCGCCGCGCGTGTGGGAAAGCGTCTATCAAAAGATCATCCAGAACGTAGCGAAGTGCCCGCCGTGGCGGCGCGCGATGTTCCGCGTGGCCTACTTCTTCTCCTGGCGACTGCGTCATTCCGCCTACTTTGTCGAAGGCCGCCGGCTCGATCTCGTGGGGCGGCCCTGGTGGGTTTCCTGCGCGCTCGGGTTCGGCCATGCCGGCATCTACGTCCTGTTGCTGGTGCCCTACCTGATCATGGACGGCCTGGTCACGCGCAAGCTGCGCGGGATCTTCGGCGGCCAGTTCCGCTGCACCATCTCCGGGGGCGGCGCGCTGCCCCCGCACGTCGACGAGTTCTTCAACTACATCGGCATTCCCGTGCTCGAGGGATACGGCCTCACGGAATCCTCGCCCGTGCTCGCCGTGCGCACGTGGGAGAAACGCGTCATCGGCTCGGTGGGACCGGCCTGGCCGCACACGGAGTTGCGTATTGTCGATCTTCACACCGGGGCGATTCTCTATCCCGATCCGACGCGACCGGATCGCGGTCGCGGCCGGCGCGGTGAGGTGCACGCCCGCGGCCCGCAGGTCATGCAGGGCTACTACAAGGATCCCGAGCTGACGGCCAGGGTGCTGCGCGACGGCTGGCTGGCCACGGGAGACATCGGCCTGATCACGTTCAACGACTGCCTCAAGATCGTCGGCCGTTGCAAGGAGACGATCGTGCTGCGCAACGGCGAAAACATCGAGCCCGCGCCGATCGAGAACAAGCTCTGCGAGTCGCCCTACATTCTCCAGTGCATCATCGTGGGCCAGGACCAGAAGCACCTGGGCGCGCTGCTCACGACGCATCCCGATCGCTTCAAGAACGACGGCATCGTCGCCGCCTCGGTGCAGGAACTCGCCGCGAACCCGGCGGCGCAGAAGATCATCACGCGCGAAATCCGCTCGCGGATCAATGCCGGCAACGGCTTCAAGGCCCATGAACAAATCCAGACCTGGCGGCTCCTGCCGAAGGCGTTCGAGGTCGGTGACGAACTCACCGCGACCTTCAAGCTGAAGCGCCACGTGATCGACGCGAAGTACGGGGGCATCCTCGCGGAAATGTTTCCCCCCGGCGGCAAGGCCGGCGAGTCGCCGCTGTAGCGAGGGAACACGTGTCCCGGCATCCCGACAGGTCCGACCGCGGCGGTCTCGTGCCGCTGTTCGCGCTGCTCTACTTCAGTGAAGGCGCGCCGATCGGGTTCATCTGGTGGGCGCTGCCGACCTTGCTGCGCGGGGAGGGCGTCGAGGTGGGCGCGATCACGTCACTGTCGGCCGCCCTCGTGCTGCCGTGGACGCTGAAATTCCTCTGGGCGCCGCTGGTGGACGCCCTGCGCGGACCGCGCTGGCATCGGCGCCACTGGATCACGGTGGCGCAGCTCGGCATGGGCGCGTGCCTGGTCCCGTTGTTGTGGGTTCAACCGCAGGCGCATTTCCCCTGGTGGAGCGGGTTGCTGTTCGCGCATGCGTTCTTCGCGGCCACGCAGGACGTCGCGATCGATGCGCTCGCCGTGCAGAGCGTGCCGCCCGAACGTCGCGGCTGGGTCAATGGCGCCATGCAGGCGGGCATGCTGGTTGGACGCAGTTTGTTCGGGGGCTTCGCGATCGTCGTCGCGCATCGCTGGGGACTCACCGTCGTCTTCGCCATGCTGCTTGCCGCGATCTGGATCACGCTCGCGTATCTGTGGTGGCGTCCGCTGGCGGACGGCGATCTGGAAACGGCGGGCATGCGCGAGGTCGTGCGCCGGGTCGGCCGGTCGACCCTCGGACTGCTCGCGCGGCGGACGACCTGGTGCGCGGTCGTGTTTGCACTGACCGGTGGCGCGGCGTTCGAGGCGGCGGGCGCGTTGCGCGGACCGTATCTCGTGGACCACCAGGTCGCGGAGGAGACGATCGGCTGGTTCTTTGCCGTGCCGTCGACGGCGGCGATGCTGGTGGGCGGATTGGTGGGTGGCGTGTGCTCCGACCGCGTGGGCCGGGTGCGCGCGGTGGGCGCCTCGCTCGTGCTGATCGTGCTGGCCGTCGGCGCACTCGCGGCGATGCCGGAGTCGATGGGCAGCGCCGGGCGGCTGGCATGGTTCGGGATCCTGTATCTGGGGATCGGATTGTTTACCGCGTCGTCCTATGCGCTGTTCATGGACCTGGCTGATCCGGTCGCCGGGGCGACGCAGTTTACCGCCTTCATGGCCGCGACCAATGTCTGCGAGGCCTGGTCCGGCTGGGCGGGTGGCCAGCTCGTGGAGCGTTCGGGTTATCCGCTGGCGTTTGCCGTGATGGCGGCGGTGTCGCTGCTTTCGCTGGGGTTGCTCGTGCCATTGGCCCGGGCACGGTTGGTGCCGGAAGGATCCTGATCATACAGCGCCCGACGGGCCGCACCGATCACGGTGCCCCACGGTCGGAACGGCACGCCTTTTGCCTTCCGCCCGTGATGTTCCGCCTACAGCCTACGCTTGCCGCCTATCGCCTCCGTCCCATGCCCAACACCTTCGGAAAACTCTTCACGATCACGACCTGGGGCGAAAGCCATGGCGGCGGCGTCGGCGTGGTCGTCGACGGCTGCCCGCCGAACCTGCCGCTCTCCGCCGATGAGATTCAGGTCGAGCTCGACCGGCGCCGTCCCGGGCAAAGCGACATCACCACGCCGCGCAAGGAAGCGGACGAGGTGACGATCCTGTCCGGCCTCTACCAGGGCCGCACGACGGGCACGCCAATCTCGATGATGGTCGCGAACACGGACGCCCGGCCCGGCGCCTACGCGGAGATGGCGGAGAAGTTCCGTCCCTCCCACGCGGACTTCACGTATCAAAACAAGTTTGGGATTCGCAATCCCGAGGGCGGCGGTCGCTCGTCCGCGCGCGAGACGATCGGCCGGGTCGCGGCCGGGGCGATCGCAAGGAAGATCCTCGCGCTGACCGGTGGCGTCGAGATCCGCGCGTTTGTCTCGCGCATCCAGGACATCGAGATGCCGCTGCTGGCGGAATTTCCCACTCTGGCCGAGGTCGAGGGCAATGCCGTGCGCTGTCCCCATGGCGAAACCGCCGCGCGCATGATCGAGCGCATCAAGCAGGTGCGGAGCGACGGTGATTCCGTCGGCGGCGTGATCGAGTGCCGCGCGCGTCACGTGCCCGTGGGCCTGGGCGAACCCGTCTTCGACCGCCTCGAGGCGGATCTCGCCAAGGCGATGTTGTCGCTGCCCGCGACGAAGGGATTCGAGATCGGCAGCGGCTTCGCCGGCACGCTGCTGCGCGGCTCCGAGCACAACGACCTGTTCGAAAACCGTGAAGGTCGCGTGCGCACGAAGACCAATCGCTCCGGCGGCGTGCAGGGCGGCATCAGCAATGGCGAGGAGATCGTGTTCCGCGTCGCGTTCAAGCCGACGGCGACGATCCTGCAAAAGCAGGCGACCGTCGACGTGGAGGGCCACGAGACCGAGTTGATGGGCCGCGGCCGGCACGATCCCTGCGTGTTGCCGCGCGCCGTGCCGATCGTCGAGGCCATGACCGCGCTCGTGCTCGTCGACCACTGGATGCGGCAGCACGCGCAGAACGAGAGTTTTCAGTTTCCGACGTAGGAGCGGCTTTACGCCGCGATGGTTCGGAGATCGCGGCGTAAAGCCGCTCCTACTACAACTCGCCATCCATGCCTCGGGGCTTCCCGAGGCTCTTCACCTTCACTCGTCAAACAGCGGGCGCAGTCCGGAGGGAGTGCTGGACTGGGCGTGAAAGTGCGGCTGAAAGTCGCGCATCGCGGTTTCGACCCTTTCACTTTAATCCCACTCTCACTCTCACCTTCACGCGTCTGTGGCACGGCCCCGAGGGCCAGCCCAACGATTCCGCTCACGATGTCTTCCACTCAACTTTACCTGATCCTCGGTCCCGCTGACGCCGGCCGGCGGGCCGTGCTGGCCGACATCATCGCCAACGGCCTGGAGCCCGCGGCGCGGCCGGTGTTGTTGACCGCCACCTCGGAAACACCCGCGCTCCCGGAGGAGGAGCAGCGACTCGCTGGCATCGAAAACCTGCAGCGCGCGAACTGGACGCTGGCGGGCGCGCGCCTGGTGGCGGACTTCCCCGCGGACGCGACGCACGTATTCGTCCTTGCCGACGGCCGGGCGAACCCGGTTGACCAGGTCGAGGCGTTCCAGGCATGGCTGTCGGGCACCGGGGCGGAACTGGCCCGCGTGATCACCGTGGTCGACTGCCGCCTCGGCAGCGAACACCCGGAGGTCCTGCGCTGGTACGACGCCTGCGTGCACTTTTCCGACGTCGTGCTGCTGAATCGCCGCGAAGGCGTACCCAACAAGTGGGTTTCCGACTTTGTCGCGCGCTACCGCAGGCAACACTTTCCCTGCCTGATCGAATTCGTGAAACGCGGCGAGGTTGCCAATCCCGCGTTGATCCTGGAGCCGGAGGCGCGCCGCATGACGCAGGTGTTCGATGAACAGGAGTCGTTCGCCGTCGCGGTGACCACCGGCGCGATCGACGAGGAGGACGAGAACGAGGCTGATGATGTCGACGGCGAGCTCGTCGAGGAGGATGTCGCGCCCGTCGACCCGTATCTCGATCGCCTCGCCGGCTCGGGGCGGCGGACGAAGGAGATTCCGAATATCGCGAGGATCCTGCAGGCCCGGTCACGGCCTGCCGGGGAGCCTCAGCCGTGACGATGCCGTGACGGGCTTTTCGCCCGCGACCTCCTTCATCCCGAGGCCCCGGGCCGCGCGCCTCACCGCTTTCGCAAGACGACGACGACATCCTCCTGCGAATCGTCGAGGACGCGCGGGTGATCGAGACGGTGCGTGAAATCGTAGCACGCCACGAGATCCAGCGCGGGCACGCGTGCGATCAAGGCTTCGAATTCCGCGGCGTCATACGTGCGACACTGCCAGCGCGTTTCCAGCCGCTCGTCTTCACTCACGCCGCGCCGGCGAACCCGCAGGCGGTTGCGCAGCCACTCCCGTCGGCTCGCGGGGTCGGCGGGCTCGGTGACCGTTACCGAGAGGACGGAGATGCCGTCGCGCGACCCCCGCCAGACTTCGCGGTCGGTGCGACGCCGCTCGTAGTCGGTGAGGTGGATGCCGAGCACGACGAGTCCGCCGCGCGCCAGCACGGCCGCGGTGCGGCGCAGATGCGCGAGGGCGTGGGCTTCCGTGAGCAGGTACTTGAATGTGCTCAGCAGGCAGAACGACAGGTCGAACGGTCCCGCGATTCGAAACGATTCCATCCGCGCCTTGCGCAGACGGACGCGGGCGCGCACGTCGGCGGCTTCGGCCCGCAGACGCTGGCGCGCGAACGCGAGCATCTCCGGGCTCAGGTCGAAACCGGTCACGCGGTGACCGCGGCGGGCGAGCTCGACCACGAGGCGACCGTTGCCGCACGCCGGCTCGAGGATGCGGGCCGGTTTCCCCGGCTCGATCACCCCGTGCCGGTGCAACACGCCTTCGAGAAAGTCGGCTTCGTGTCCGGTGTCCGGATCGAACACGATGTCGTAGTAGAGTGGGAATCGGTACCAGTCGGTCTGCGTGAACTCGGGCATGGTTTGACGGGCGGCGGTGCGTGAAAGGGGGATCAAAGAGCATCCGGGGGAGGAGGAGCAAGCGTGCGCATGACCCGCGGCGGGGCACGCTCGGGTCGGTGTCGCCGAACAGCGGGACTTGCCCTGTCGCTCGCCGTTCGAGAGAACCGACCTCACGGCAGGGCCGGCCCTCCGGCCGCGCCGTTTTTTCCGAAGGCAGCCCTGAGCTGTCACCGTACCGCCGCTCCCGGCAGAACCAAACCGATCCCGCCCGATGCATCGCGCCGCGCTTCTATCGCTCCTCGAAGGGTACACTCCCCTCGACGCCGCCGATGCCGCCGGTCGCGAGCGGTTCATCGCCTTCGTGCGACGACACCCCGATTGTTTCCAGCGCGAGCTTGCGATCGGTCACGTCACGGGTTCCGCGTGGATCGTCGATGGCCCGGGCCGGCGCGTGCTGCTGACGCATCACCGCAAGCTTGATCGCTGGCTCCAGCCCGGGGGACATGCCGACGGCGATCCCGACGTGGCGGCGGTGGCGATGCGGGAGGCCGTCGAGGAGACCGGGCTCACGGACCTGCGCCTGGAGGGTGGGGCGGTATTCGACCTCGACATCCACGGCATCCCGGCGCGCGGCGACGTCGCGGCCCACGACCACTATGATGTGAGGTTCGTCGTGCGGGCGGCGTCGGAGGATTTCGTCGTCAGCGACGAGTCCCACGACCTCGCCTGGGTGGCCCTGGGCGATCTCGAACGCTACACGACCGAATGGTCGATGTTGCGCATGCGCGAAAAATGGGGCGCACACCTGTCATCGCGCGGCGCCTGAACCCCGGAACGTGCTCAGAACAACGCGCCCTGGCCGCCGGTCGCGGCCTTGAGGCCGATGGCGTGCAGGCCCTTTTCCGTGATCACGCGGCCCTGGGGCGTGCGCTGGAGAAAACCATTCTGGATCAGGAAGGGCTCGTGCACTTCCTCGAGCGTTTCCGGTTCCTCGCCCGCGGCGACCGCGAGCGTGGAAATGCCGACGGGGCCGCCCTTGTAGTGATCGGCGATCAGGCGCAGCAGGCGCTTGTCCATCTCGTCGAGCCCGGCGGCGTCGATCTCGAGCAACTCGAGCGCGCCCATCGCCATCGCGCGGTTGATCCTGCCGGTGCCGCGCTCCTGGGCGAAATCGCGCGCGAAATAGATCAGGTTGTTCACGATGCGCGGCGTGCCGCGGGCGCGCGTGGCGATCTCGCGGGCGCCGTCCGCATCGACCCCGACTTCGAGCAACCGGCAGGTGCGTTGCACGATCGAGAAAAGATCATCCGCCGAATAGTAATCGAGCCGGGTCTGCAGCGTGAACCGGCTGCGCAACGGCGCGGTGAGCAGGCCCGCGCGCGTGGTGGCGCCGACCAGCGTGAACTTCGGCAGGTTGAGCCGGACGCTGCGCGCGTTCGGCCCCTGGTCGATCATGATGTCGATCCGGAAGTCTTCCATCGCGGAGTAAAGATACTCCTCGACGGTCTTCGGGATGCGGTGGATCTCGTCGATGAACAGGATGTCGCCCTGCTCGAGGTTGGTGAGGAGCCCGGCGAGGTCGCCGGCCTTTTCGATCACGGGACCCGACGTCACCCGGACATTGCGCTGCATCTCCTGCCCGAGGATGAACGCGAGGCTGGTCTTGCCCAGACCGGGCGGTCCGCTGAGCAGGATGTGATTGAGCACGTCGCCGCGCTTGCGTGCCGCGCCCGTCATCACCTGCAGGCGTTCGATCGTCTTCGCCTGGCCGACAAAATCGTCGAAGCGCTGCGGCCGCAGCGCCGCCTCCTGGGGCGAGACCGGCGACTCGAGCGTGGAAGTGATGAAGTTGACGCCCTTCTCTGGCACGACCGAAGCGTGGCGCGACCGCGGCGCCGGTGTCGAGGGTCGAGTGGAGGCGGGAGCGGCAGGCGGTGGGCTTCAAGCGATAGGCGATAGGCGGGAAGCGGTATGCGGTTATTCGAGGCCGAAGATGTTATTGTTCACTTCCGCAACCGGTCTGTCGCTCGGTGCCGCTCGCAACGGTGCGGACGCAAACATCGCCACGCACGAATTTAGGGCTCACGGCGCAATATGAACTAGGGTTTTCTTGCGTCTTTTTTCATGGGGCTTGACGTGCGCGCGATCGATTGCAGGGTCCTGCGCCTTTCCCTTCTTTGCCCAACAGCGCGGTGCTGCATCCTCACTCCCCATCGCCGCGCACCCAGACCCTGATGCCTGCCCATGTCCAGTTTTCGTTTTGGGAGTGTTGCCGTACGCACGCTGTTAGGCGCCGCGTTCGGATTCGTTCTCGTTCCATCCGCACTTCGCGCCCAAGCCACCGGCACTGCGCTCGTCCGCCACGCCCCGACCCTGAACGGTACGGTCGACGGCTCCGTGCAGCAGATGCTTGGCGAAGGCGTGAGGCTTAATGGCGGCGCCATCGTGACCGGTGCCTTGCTGGTGCCGGGCACACCCAGGGTGCGAGTCAACGGTCATCCCGCGTTCGGTGGCACGGCCGACGGAGTCGGCGCCAGCACGCCGTCCAACTATCAGGTGACGCTCAACGGCAATGCAGCGCTCGGTTACCTGGTCCGTCATGTTGAACCGCTCGCCCTGCCGGAGCTCACGGCGCCACCGTTGCCCACCGGCGCGCGCAACGTCGTCATTGGTACCGCCGGCCAATCCGTGGGCGACTGGTCTACCCTGCGTGATCTCACGCTCAATGGCGACGTGGGGAACTACGCGATTCCACCCGGGACGTATGGCAACCTCACCGTCAACGGCGGCGGCAGCATCACGCTTGGCGTGCCTGGCGCGCTTCAGCCCGCGGCCTACAACCTTCAGCATGTCACGCTCAACGGCCAGGCACAGGTTCGCGTGGTCGGGCCCGTGATCGTCACCGTCGCGTCGTCCGTCACGGTCACCGGCCCCTTCGGCACGTCCGCGCAGCCCTCCTGGCTTGTCCTCAATATCTTCTCCGGCGGACTCACCCTCAACGGCGGGGGCAGCTTCTCCGGTTATGTATGCGCTCCCACCGGCACGGTGATCATCAACGGCAACGGCCAGCTCATCGGGGGAGTGAAGGCAGACCGCCTTTCCCTGAATGGTGGCGCCCTGTTGCGCCTGTTCCAGTTCGTCCCACCGAACCAGCCGCCCGTCGCTCATCCACAGGAATTTTCAACTGACGAAGACACGACGCTCGCCCTCACATTGGCCGGCAGCGATCCCGAAGGTGCGCCGTTGAGTTTCGCGATCGACGCTCCGCCGCAGCACGGCTCCCTTTCCCCCGATAGCTCCAGTAGGACTCCCGGCGCCTTCACGTATACGCCTGACGCACACTATTTCGGGCCGGACAGCTTTACCTTCGTCGTCAGCGACGGCGCGTTCACGTCCGCGCCCGCGACAATCTCGCTCAACGTCGTGCACGTCGAACACGTCCCGGTCGCTCTGCCACCATCGGTGGAAACGACCGAGGACACGGCGGTGGAGATTGTGATTGCCGCCTCCGATCTCGACCGCGAGCCGCTCTCCTTTGCGATCACCACGCCGCCGCAGCACGGCACGTTGGCGCCGGTCTCCGAAATGCCCTCTGCCGAAACCGACACCCGCTGGTCACTGACCTTCCTGTATACGCCCGAGCCCGAGTTCCACGGCAATGACAGGTTTGCATTCACGGGCTCCGACGGCCGGAACGTTTCACCGGCCGCCATCGTGCCGGTTACGATTACCCCGGTGCCGGACGTTCCCGTGGCCACCGATGCCTCGCTCGCTGGGAGTCGCAACCAGCCGCTCAACCTGACTCTCGTTGCCACCGACGCCGACGACGACCCGCTCATCTACACGATCGCGACCGGTCCCGCCCATGGCAAGCTCGGTAACGCCGACGGACCATTAACCACATTTCCCGCTGCAAACCTTTCTACGCCCAACCTCACCTACACGCCCGATTTCAATTTCGTCGCGAGCGACACCTTCACCTTCACTGCCTCTGATCCGGGAGGGCTGACGTCCGCTGCCGCGACGATCAACATCGCCGTAGCCGACACCAACCGGCCACCCGTCGCCCAGCACGTCGCCGTGCTCGAACTCGACGAAGACACCACGGTCGGCGTGGCGCTCGCCGCCACGGACCCCGACGGCGATCCGGTTACTTACGCGGTCGTTCAGCCGAGCCACGGCTCCCTGACCGGCACTGCACCCGACCTCGTGTACCAGCCGTACGAAGACTTCTTTGGTGACGACAGTTTCTCCTATCACGCCAATGACGCACGCGAGGACTCGAACGAGGTGACCGTGGCCGTCCACGTGCGCCCGGTTCCGGACGCGCCGCAGACGGCCGATGTCGCGGTCAACACCTTCGCCAACACTGCTGTCGAATTTGCCGTCGGCGCGACCGACGGCGATGGCGACCCACTCACGCTCACCATGTCCACCGCGCCCGCCCATGGCGTGTTGTCCCCCACATTTCCCCTGTCCCTCACACCCTCCACGCCTGCGGTCAGCGTCACCTACACGCCGTCAGCGAATTACGCGGGACCAGACGAGGTCAGCTTCACCCTTGGCGATGGCACGACTGCACCCGTCACATGCACCGTCACCGTCATCGTCGCCAACCGCGCCCCGACGGCCACGAACCAGGCGGTAACGATCGTTGAAGACACGCCGACCGCGATCGTCCTCGCCGGCACCGATCCCGACGGACAACCCCTCGCCTACACCGTTGTCGACCAGCCGCAGCATGGCCACCTCGAAGGTACCGCACCGAATCTGACCTACGTCCCCGACGAGAACTTTGATCAGACCGACGGTTTTGTGTTTCGGGTCAATGATGGTTACGCCGAGTCGGAGCTCGCGGCGGTCAGCATCACCATCGACCCCCGGAATGATGCTCCGGAACTCTCGGACGCCACCGTCACGACCCATCCCAACGCGGCCGTCGAGTTCACGCTCTCACCCATGGATGCCGAGGGTGACGCACTCACCGTGACCGTCCTGGCTTCGCCAGCGCATGGGACAATTCTGCCAGCGGGTCCCTATGCGCTCACGCCCTCGGCTCCGTCGATCACCGTCACCTACACCCCGGAGGCGAACTACGCCGGCTCCGACAGTGTGGCATTCAGTGTGGACGACGGAACCATGCCGCCCGTAAGCGCGACCGTAACGGTTGCCATCGACAATCGTGCACCGGTTGTCGCGGATGCCACCGTGTCCGCCGTCGAGGATGTATCCGTGGGAATCCTGCTGTCGGGCACGGATCCGGATTCTCAGCCCCTGACCTTCGCCATCGTCTCGAATCCGGCTCATGGCGTGCTCAGCGGCACGGCACCTGTCCTCACCTACACGCCCGCCGCCGACTTTTACGGGGAGGACTCCTTTGCGTTTAAGGTCTCGGACGGGGTGACGGACTCCAACACCGGTACCATTACGATCGCGGTCGCCTCGGTGCTGGATCCTCCGATTGCCGCGATCGCCGTGACGGCGCCGGACAGTTTGGTCTCGACCAGCGATATCGTTACGCTCACGGCAACGGCCAGCAGTATTGAAGGACCAATCACGAGGGTCGAGTTCTATGACGGCGACGTGCTCCTGGGCCAGGTCGACAGCGGCCCCTTTGAACTCGCGTGGGCCCCGAGTACACCCGGAGTGCACAGCTATTGGGTCCGGGTCTACAATGCGTCGGGCGGGACGGCGGACTCGCCCCGCCAGGATGTCGTCGTGATCGCGGGTGTTCCCTACATGACCGACTTCGAGGCCGGTGAAGGATACGCCGAAACGACGTTGGATGGACAGAGCGGGTGGTCGGCGACGGCTTCCGTTCTCGTGGGTCCGACGCCGGTTTTCTCGGGCGCTGGAGCCGTGCAAATGCCGGCGGGAGACCCCCCGGTGGAGGTGCGACAGGCTTTTGGCGTTCCGTCTGACGAGCCGGTCGTTTTTGTGGACTTCTTCATCCAACCGGTCGCAGGCCCGGATGCTTCCACCGCAAAAATATTCTCGGTAAACGGCACCGCTGTCGCATTCGTCCTGTCGGACGGCGATGGTGTGTTCCGGTTTTCGATCGACGGAGAAACGTGGGAGGACACCGGATATCGCTACACGGTCTGGCTGAATAGCTCGACGCAGCAGGCGCGGCGATTCCTCGAGTGCACGGTGCGCCTCGATTATGCACGCCAGCGATGGGATCTCGCCGTGGACCGTTCGGTTCTGCTGGCGGACGTTCCGTTCTCGCCGGCGGCGGTCGACCGGGCCGTCGACGTTCGCGTATTCGGCAACCGGATGTTATCGACTTCCTTTGACGCATTCAGCGCTGAGTTTGCCAACGTCGCGTTCGACGACCAGGACCGCGACAACATGAATGACTATTGGGAACAACAGCACGGCCTGGATCCAAACCGCGATGACCGCCTCCTCGACGCCGACAATGACGGCCTGCCCAACATTCATGAGAACGTCCTGGGGACCAACCCTCTTGATCCTGATTCCGATGGTGATGGCCTGCCTGATGGATGGGAGCGGGATCATCAGCTCGATCCGACTGATCCGAACGATGCGTCGGCAGATCCTGACCACGATGGTGCGCCCAATTGGATGGAGTACCAGCAAGGCGGTGATCCTCACGTTCCCGGGGACGTCACGGACGGAGATCAGTTGGCGGATTCCTGGGAGCTGCAATATTTCGGTACGCTGACGGTGGGGGAGGACGAGGACCCTGACGAGGACGGGCTATCGAACCTCCAGGAATTCGTTCGCGGCACCGACCCGACGTTGCCGGACACGGACCGTGACGGGCTGGAGGACGGAGAAGAAGAGGCGGTGGGGCGGGATCCCACCGACTACTACGACGGACGGATTCCGCAGCTACAGCTCGTGGAAGGGGGCTACCAAACCGCCAGGGCAGACACCGTGACCGCGCGACCACTCGTTGTTCGGATTCTCGACGAGGCTGGGGCGGTCATGCCCTATGCACCGGTGACCTTTGCGACTGCAGACGGTTCGGCCCGCCTATATACGAACAGGAATTCCGCAGCGCAGTCGCTCATTTCCGTCCGGGCGAGCAACACGGGCGAAGCGTCAAACGCAGACCTCTTCGTGTTTGCCCTGGCTCCAGCCAGGGTGGGGGACGTGCTCGACGTCTCTGCGACCGCTGGCACCGCCACGATCGACTTCACGTGCGAGGCCGTCGTGGATGACCCGCCGGCGCCTCCGCTTGATTTCAAGGTGACGGAAAATGCCGACGGCACGATCACGCTTTCGTGGTACGGCTCGCCGGGACATGCGGAAGGCATCGCATTCCGACATCAAAATCCCGACGGTTCGTGGACCGAGATCGCCAACATACCAGTCGGCCAATTTCCCGCTCCGGATGCCGACGGACGCTACACGCTCACCCTGCCCAACCCATGATCGCAACGTTGCATCGAGCCCTCTTTCAGTTGATTTTGGTTCTCGTGGCCATGTCCGGCGGATGCCCCTGCCGCATGGTGGCGGCGGACAACTACCAGGCCGCGTACCTTTATCCGGACCCTGTGATCTCCAACGAGACCAATCCTGCGCTGTCGTCCCACTGGTTATGCATCGACCTGGGCGCGAACCGGATTCCGACGGCGGTCAACAATCACGGGGACACGGTTTTCGTCGACGAGACCGAGCCGTTGAGCAACCCACCCTACGGAGCCTATTTTCGCCGCAGTCTGGCCGGCACGCTCGAGCAGCTAAGCGGCACCGGGGAGCGGCCACGCATTTATGTCGGCGGCTTGAACAACAACGGCGAGGCTTGGGGAATCGCGATGACCTCCGATGCCAATCAGCAGGAAGCAGCGTGGTGGCCGGTCGGGCATCCCGAGGTCCAGCTCTGGTTTCCCGATCCGGTGGACCAGACGAGCACACCGTATCATTTCAGCGATTCGCGGCGCTTCTGGCTTGAACGCACGTTGTTCTCGGGGACGAGAGAGACATCGTTTTTCACCTCGATCCGACCGGGACGGCCCGACGAACGCTTTTCTTATTACGACGCTTTTAGCCCAGGCGGCGACGACATGTACATCGACGATGTGTCAGATTCGGGCGACATCATCGGCTTTTATTATCAGCTCGCAGACTACAATTCAGCTTACAACTTTATCGGTCCCCACCCGAAACACGCTCATGCCATCGACTTCCCCGTGTGGGGTAATCTCGGCCCGAAAATGAACAACCGTGGACTGGCTCTTCTGCCACGGTACACTCCCCAGGACCCGAACCAGGATGGGCCGCTTTACCTCTGGGATGCTCGAAGCCCGGGGACGTTTCGCCGAATTGGAATTGCCCGCAACCCCGTTCCGACGCCTGGCCTCGGGCCTGCGCGGCTCGGAATCTCCACGAAGCAAAGCGAAGATGACCCGTTGATGATTATTAACGGAAGTGAACTCTACGTCGAAAAGCTCGACGATGGCTCCCCGGCCATATCCCTGAACAAATATCCGGTTTCCGCTCTAATCCCGGAGTCGTCGACGTGGCAGAATTTGCAGGGAATTTCCATTAGCGACAATGGCAAGTTCATCCTTGCCCGCGGGGAGAAGAACGATGGAACCGGGACACCCCATGGTTTCGTGCTCCAACAGATCAACGTCGGCCTCTTCGTGGATGCGGATCGCAACGGCCTCATCGACACGAACGGTACATCCGACGTCACTTCAAGCGCACGACCGTACCGTTTTTGGATCAACGACGACGATGACTCGGGTGACACAGGCGGCAGCGACATCCCCGGTGACGGCAGCAACGACTTTGGCACCGGCATCTCCGGTCCGCCCGGCCTCGGAAGTCCGGTCGGCGTGGACGGCGCGCGCGACCTGATCGACTGGTTTCCGGTTATCCTCGACATCAAGTCTCTGCTCACGGCGCTCCCTCCAAGCGGCTCGATCAAATACAAGCTTCAACACGAGGGCAACGTCCTGAATTTCGTCTATACCGACCTGACTCGCGACCATGCACTCGACTATCAGACGCAACCGCTGACGACAGGTTTCGGCTTCAACTTCGACCGCGCGCCGGGCGAGGCGCAGGCCACGCAAATCACGGCGACGGGTGCGACCTTGAGCGATGAATTCTTGACCCGCATCACGGACGAGGATCAGGGCGTGATCCTGATCGAGGCCGGCGCGGCCACCGACAAGCCGCTCGTCCTCTCTGTCGAGAAAGACGACGGCACGGTGCTCACCGAGGTCAAGCTGCCACTCCAGATCAGCCCGGTCGAGGAGATGTTCCGGCACCTGAACTTGCGCGAAGGCGCAGACGCCGCCACCGGGGTCGTGGGTGAACGGCGCGACGCCGGCCCGGCAACGCGTCTGTCGAATCCGGCCGCGTTCCCCGACATTGATGCAAACCAGTCTTGGTTTGCCTTTGTCGTCGGGTCCAACGTCGGCGGTCAGAGCGCGCGTGGCTGGGAGTCGGAAGCGTTCAGGCGCCTCTACTGGAGCAAGAGCAAGGCGCGGTTCCTCGGTGTCTCCTGGTTCGGCGATCCCTACGCCAACAGCAGTGACGGCATTTACGACTACCATCTCGCCGTCCGCAACGCCTTCGCCACGGCTCCAGCCCTTGCCTCGACGGTGGACAAGCTGTCCGGCGATATCAAGACGATAGCGGGCCACAGCCTCGCCTGTGGACTGATCAGCGCTGCGCTCGCGGATCAGGGTATGAACGTGACACATGCGCTTCTTATCGATGCGGCCATTCCGCGAGAAGTTTTTGACGGCCGTGTCGGTTCGGGCAGCCAGTTGAGCACGGAGGAGAGCGACATGACGCCCACTGCTTGGCGCAGTTACGACCGACAGCTCATGACCACCAATTGGCATGAGCGTTTCGAATCGACTAGCGATGCCCGCCAGACCGTGACTTGGCGCAATCGCTTCCTCGCGGCCCTTCCAAAGGTGCATAGCTTTTACTCCAGCACTGAGGATGTGCTGGGAGCCTATGCTGGCGATGTGCCTTCGACGTCGGGCGAAGCTGCGGCCGTGGTTGTCACGAGTGGCGCGGCCTTTACTTCCTACGTCTGGGTTTACCAGGAGAAGGCCAAGGGCGACCGGCAGGACTATTGGCTGCCGGTGCTGGGCTCGTTCCATACAGGTAGCAGTTACATGGGGTGGGGCTTCAATATGAACGATCCGATCACGACAAATCTGCCAAAGTGGTATGTGCCGGATGTTTTAAATGGGCTCCGCATAACAAAAACCCCCGCGCAGATCGGATCAGTGACGGCGCAGATGCTCGAGGACATAACAATCCAGCCCCTGTTCAGGACCGGATGGGGCACCTACAACGCCGCCGATCCGGCGCAGGAGGTTGTCGACACCGATCCCGCCCACTACACCGGACCGAGCTGGATCTTTAATCTATACGGAGCCACCTTGGGCAGCACGGTCGCGGGCAATGCCGCCAATCGTGACCAGCTCCTGGCCGAAGCCATCCCGGCGCAAAGCCTGCCGGTCGGATCGCATAAAACGGAGGCGCTGGAAGAACGGAATTACGATCTTCCCGCTCTGTTTGCCGATCCAGGCTGGCCGCGCTTCGTCGACAACGGCCTGCCCGAATGGCGACATAGCGACATGCGAGAAGTTGCCTACCTGTACCAATCGAGGTTCTGGGATAAGCTTGTCTCGATTTCACAGCAACCATGATATGAAAACGAAAATCCTGATCTGCTTGGCTGCGCTGGCTGGCGTTGCCGCCGTAACTAATCAGCTCGAGTTGCCACTGGCAAAAGTCACGGTCCGCGTGCTCGATGAAGCACAGCAGCCGATTGTCGGTGCTAACGTGAAACTTGGCTTCAAGGACCGCCTGACTAGCAAAGACGTGTTCGAGCGCGGACAAACCGACGCCAACGGTCAATATACTGGAGAAGGTGGAGCCAATCCGTCTGGCATAAGCAATGAAGTTACCGCGGACGGATATTATCAGGGTTGGGTACCCATCCCTAAGTTTTACAGAATCGACGAGCTCAATCGTTGGCAGCCGTGGAATGAAACCTATACGACGATCTTACGCCGGATCAGAAAACCTGTAGCACTGTACGCACGGAGCATTTGGATAGAGATTCCTGCAGTTGGCCGGGCTTGTGGTTATGATTTGGTGCGAGGGGATTGGGTTGCGCCATATGGAAAAGGCGCCGTTGCCGATGTTATCTTCAATCTGATGCGGCGTTACGAAGATCGCCTAAATTTTGATGTAAAAGTTATAATTAGCTTTTCGCGCAGTTTGGACGGCATTCAGGAGATAAAGCTTCCAGAGAGCGGACGCTATAGCCTGTTCAAATGGCCACGGGAAGCGCCGGAAGATGGTTACTTGTCCACTCTTAGCACGCACTTCGCTCGTGATCCGAAAACGGGATTTACACGAAGCGCCACTGACGACCAAGCTTACTTCTTCCGGGTGAGAACCATTGAAAGTGACGGCCGAATTGTGAGCGCTCTCTACGGCAAGATCAAGGGAGGCCTCCGGCTTGCTCCGTCGAACTCGAAAACCAGCAAGATAAAGCTGACGTATTACCTGAATCCGACATCGCTGAATCGGAACTTGGAGTGGGACATGAGCAAGAATCTGTTTCCAAACTTGAGTCCGGAGGAAACGCCGCGAGAGCCGTGACGGCTTTCCAGCGTCTGCGACGATCCGAGCGGCCCGTCGAGCGCCACCGGAATCTCGAGTTTGATCCTGAGCGAGCGATGGCAGCGCGTTGATCGGCGAGTACTTGCTCGGGAGTCTCTTGGTCGCCCGGATCAGTGCGCTGCCCGGTCTCTGCATCATATAGGACGGCGGTGCCGTGGTCATCCGGTGCCCGTATTCGCCCATGGGCCTATGACACGGCCGTATTGATCCTCATATACATCGGACGATTCCGAGATCCGGGCGGATCGACCTCCGAAACGTGGACACGGCGCACGGCGTAATTAAGACATGCTAACGTCGCCGATAAGATATGTGCTTCGGAGTGGCACTTCCCGAATCTAAGGGATTCCCGGAACGTACGGGACCATGCTGAAATTCCATTGTCGGTGGCAGACCGCCGGTCAGAATTGCAGCACGGAACTTACCTCGCGTGACAGGTTCCGGGTTTTCCCGTGAAGATCCTTGGACTCGTTCTGGTCGGCGTCTGGTTTGTCGGTGCCCGTCCGGTCTCCCCTGACGTCGGGCCACTGTTATTTCGCCTGCTGGCTGGAACGCGTCGGGACTAGTGCCCTTTCCATATGCGCTTTCCCCTGTTTCCCCTGCTGGCAGCGGGGCTGGTCGCCCCGGCGGTGCACGCGACGACGGTCATCCCCTCGTCGCTCGAACAATTGGTTGCCCGGGCCGAACTGGTGGTCCGGGCGACGGTGACGCACACGCGCTGCGAATGGCGCGGTGACGGCGAAGACCGGCATATTGTCACGGTGGTGACCGTGAGCATTCACGAAGCGCTCGTGGGCACCGCGCCGGCGGAGATCGCCCTCGAGTTTCTGGGCGGTGAAATCGACGGGCAATGGTTGCGCGTCGAGGGTCAGCCGCACTTCACGGTCGGGGACGACGATTTTCTGTTCGTGGCGGGAAACGGCCGGACGTTCTGCCCGCTGGTCGGGATGATGTTCGGCCGCTACCTCGTCGCGAAGGATGACGCCGGTCGTGAACTCGTCGCGCGAGAGAACGGCGTCCCACTCACCGACGTGAAGGAAATCGCCACGCCACTGAACGCCGGCCCGGTCGCCCATGTCTTGGCCGCGACCCAACGCGGCCAGGCGATGACGCCGGGGGATTTCAGCGCGGCCATTCGCGACGTCGCCCGCCGCCTCGGGCGCACGGACGTTCAGGCAACGAGGCAGTCGCCATGAAGCCGGCACGGCAACGTATCCTCGCGGCCGCCCTCGTGACGGCCGGCGTCGCCGGTCTCTGCGCGTGGGTCGAAATGGACGCGCCCCTGTGGCCGAACGGGACCGTCACCCTGCGCCTCCGGCTGGGGACGTCCCCACGTTATAACGACGGACAAACGCCCAACGGCGTCGGCGTGACCGCCATTACGGCGTGGAATCCGTACATGAGTCGGGTGCAGTTGCAGACGACGACCGGCTCCGGCAAGGGCAGCCGCGGCAATGGCGTGAACGACGTCTTCTTCGATTCGCAAATCTACGGGCAGAACTTTCCGTCGGACGCCCTCGCCGTCACGGTGGTCAACGGCTCCGGCACCACGCGCTCCGAAGCCGATGTCGTCGTGAACTCGAACTCGCCGAAGCCGTGGAATTCCTATCGCGGCCCGTTGCAGGCCTCCGCCTACGATCTGCAGCGGGTGCTGATCCACGAGTTCGGGCACGTGCTCGGCCTCGATCATCCGGACGAGCACGGTCAGTACGTCAACGCGCTCATGAATTCACACATCAGCGACCTCGACACGACCCAACAGGACGACCAGGACGGGATCGCGGCGCTCTACGGGCATGGCGTGGCGAATCCCGCCCCGCCGCCGACGATCATCAGCGAGCCTTACGACGTTTCCTCGGTCGAAGGGTACACGGTCCAGTTCGGAGTCTACGTGGACGGCACGCCGCCTTTCACCTACCAGTGGCGCAAAAACGGTGTCGCCATCGCCGGTGGAACCACGACGACCAGCCCGGACTACTACAACAGCTACACCATCGACGCGGTGCGCCTGGCCGACGCCGGGCAATACAGCGTCGTCGTCACCAACGACGGCGGCAGCGTGACGAGTCGCACGGCCGTCCTGACGGTCGAGGCCGCCCAAATCCCGGTTATCCAGTTGCAGCCCGCGGGGGCAACGGTGGAGGTGGGCGCGGCGTTCTCGTTTGATGTGTACGCCTCCAGCAACGCCCCGATCACCTATCAGTGGTACAAGGGCAACGCATCCATTCCCGGCGCCATCTATTCCAGCTTCTACATCAGTGAAGCCCGCCTGGCGGACGCAGGTGATTACACCGCGGTCCTCTCGACGGCCGCCGGAACCGTCACGACTCATCCCGCGACACTCGTCGTCATACCGACCAAGCCTCCGGAAATCGTGTTGTCACCGGCCAGTGCCAGCGTGGTCGTGGGCACGGGTTTCGGGTTGGGCGGCGCCGTCGTGAGCGCGACACCGGTGACCTATCAGTGGACGAAGGACGGCGTGCCGATCCCTGGTGCCATCTATCAGGACTATAGTGTGGCATCGGCCATGTCGGGCAGCGCCGGCGTCTACCGATTCATTGCCACCAATGGCGGCGGGAGCGTGACCAGCGATCCCGCCACGATCACGGTCGTGCCCCTGCCTCCACCGGAACCGCCGCCACTGTTCAACCAGTCCGTCGATCTCGGTCATGCGACCAGCTTCGGGGGCTACTATGGCGGACCGGGCCCGGTCACCTACCAATGGTACCACAATGGTCAGGCGGTGGTGGGCGCGACCGACGCTTCGTACTACATCGGCAGTGCCGAAGCCTCGGACGCCGGGGAGTATTTCATTGTCGTCCGCAACGCCAGCGGCGCGGCGACCAGCAACACGATTGTCCTGACGGTGCGGAACCCGTCGTCCGCAGCGTCCGGCGGATGGATCGCGCACCGGCGGGAGGGTGGCATCGAGTACTTCCTCTTCGCGAACCCGGCTCGCATCGAACGCTTCGACCTCGCCCACGACCGTTTCCTCGGAGCGATTACCCTCTCGCAAACGCCGGTCGCCATGACGACGGACAGTGGCTTCCTCTACGTCGCGTTCGGCACGTCGTTTTCTCAATTCGCCCTCGATGGCACCAACGAAGTCCCGCTCGGCAGTGCCCCGGAAACGATCAACGGCATGTTTGCGCTCAACGGTTACCTCTACGTTGTGTCGGGCGACTACCCGCCGCAGTATCGCAGCTTCAACCTGGCGACGAAGCAATTCGTCGCGTCGACCGGTCTGTCTTACGATGCCGGCTTGGGATTTTCCGTCGATCGTACCCATTCCCTGGTTTTCAGTTGGACCCGCTACTCGACGTCCGACATCGATTCCATCCGGCTCAACTCCGATGGCACGTTCGGAGGCACGACGACGAATCCCGATCACGGAAGTTTTCCCTACGCCAGCGCCACGTTCGTGTTTCCCGATGACACCAGGGTGGTGGATAACTCCGGCACGGTCTACGCGACGACGGGCCTGACCTACGTCGGCTCGATCGGCGCGTTTGACGACATCGGTTTCACCGCGGATGGCAGCGCCGTTACCCTGGGTTTGGATCAACTCGCGGTCCACGACAGTGCGCTGCGCAGGATCGGAGAGATCAAACTGCCGGGTCCGGCCAATCTCATCGCCGTATCCGGCGCCTACGCCCATGTCTTCACCCAGCCCACCGGCGCGGGAGGCGCGATTACCTGGCGGAAAGTCGCCCTCGACACGATTGCTCCGCCCCAGACCGCCGCCGCCGTTGACCCCACCAATCTCGCTTACGCAGCCGACGACATCTGGCTCGATCGCGATGGCGTCGTGGTCCTCTACAGCAAGCTCAAACGGAACCTGTTCCGCTGGTCGCCGGCGGAGCAGCGCTACCTCGGATCAATCGGGCTGCAAGGCAGTCCCAACCTCCTGGCCTACTCCGCACCGGAGAACGCGCTCTACCTCGCGTACGCCGACAACACCATTCGTGTTCTCGACTTTGCGGGCCCATCGGCCGAACAGCCATTTGCCGAAACGCCGATGCCGGCTCACGGACTGGCCATCGCCGGGGAATACGTTTTCGCCGTCACCTATGCGGCGCAAATCTCCGGGGATACCCGGATCACCTTTTCCGCCGGCGGCGCGATGGCAGCGCGGAATGACGGCGGCCATCTCTTTTCGCGCAGCTATGCCTGGAATCTCACGAAGCGCCGTATCTATTGGGCTCAAGATCCGGTTTACTTCACGGGCCTGGGCTACCTCGAGATCCGGGCCGACGGCACGTTTGGGGTGGGAAACGAACCTTCGTCCTATGAACAGCCGCCGCGACCTCCCCTGCGCATTTCCCCCAGTGGCGAAAACGTCCTCGTGGGTTCCGGCGCGTTTTTCAACGCCGACACGCTGGCGCAGAACAATGCCCTCCCGAACAGCATCGAAGATGCGGCCTGGCTCGGCACTACGCTCTACACGGGACGGACGATCCTCACCGGGGTCCAGGTGCAACGCTGGGGCGGCAGCAACTATGGGCAGGATGCCAGCGCGCGGCTGAGCGGCCGGCTGCTTCGTCTTTTCGCGCTTGATGCCGGCCGGTTGCTCGCGGTCACCATGGTCGGCGATCAGGTGGCGTTCACGATCCTCGATGCCAGCCTGCGGGTGCTCAGCACCACTGCGCGGCTGCCGCAGAACTCCCGCCTGTTGAATCTCTCCACCCGCGCTGATTGTCACACCGGCGACAACGTGCTGATCCCCGGATTCGTGATCGCCGGCACTTCGAGCAAGCGGCTGCTGGTGCGGGCCGTCGGTCCAGGTCTCGGTGACTACGGCGTCGCCGGTTTCCTGGCGAACCCCACGATGACACTGAAGAGATCCGTGGACGGTGCCTATGTCGACGTCGCGACCAATGACGATTGGGAAACAAACGCCAATGCCGCGACCCTCGCCACGGTCGCAAAACAACTCGGCGCCTTCGCGTTGAACACCGGCAGCAAGGACGCGGCGCTGCTGCTCGACCTCGACCCCGGCCAATACACGGTCGTGGTCAGTGGACTCAACGGGGGAACGGGGGTCGGTCTGGTCGAACTCTACGACGGCGACAGCGCCACCGACGACTCACACCTCGTGAACATCTCCACCCGCGGCTTCGTCGGCGTGGGCGGCAATATCATGATTCCGGGTTTCGTCGTCTCGAGGAGAGTCCGAAGACGCTCCTCATCCGCGGGGTGGGGCCTGCCCTGGCGAACTTTGGCGTGGCGGGGGTGCTCGGGGATCCGACGCTCAAAGTATTTCGGCAGGAAAGCAACGGCAGCAGCACGCTTATCCTGACCAACGACGATTGGAGCGCCGATCCCAACGCGCCGAGCACCGCCACGACCGCGGCGAAAGTGAACGCCTTTCCCCTGGTGCCCGGCAGCAAGGACGCGGCGCTGGTCACCACGCTGGACCCGGGCCAATACACAGTCCAGTGCAGCGGCACCAACAACAGCACGGGCGTCGGATTGGTCGAGGTCTACGAAGTCCCCGAAGAGTGAGGTACGGCGTTGAAGATTGCATGCTGAACCGTGGTCGCCCGGTGACAAGCATGGGCTTTACGAGGGCTGCACTCCCGTCAGCGCGGGGGCGATCGATGACGGGAATCACCCCCGGAGAAACGCCTCACGTCGCCAACGCGACTGTGACGGGAGCTCGTTCGAAGTCGTCGATCGTCAGCAAGGCACGGGGCCGGAGCGGCGTCAGTGCGGCCACGAAACGCTCGGGCACGATCGCGAGGGTCGTGTTGTAGTGCGTGGCGATTTCGTTGTAGTAGCCACGGGCGAGGGCGATGCGCTGCTCCGTGTCGACGAGTTCCTGATGCAGCCGCTGAAAGGCGTCGTTGGCCTTGAGTTCGGGATAGCGCTCGACGAGCCCGGTCAGCGGCCCGCCGAGCGCCTGGAAGTCGGGGCCGGGTTGTCCCGGCGGCGTGGCCTCGCGCTGCGCGCGCAATGCGGCGAGGCCTTCCTGCGCGGCGCGTTCGTGCTGTTGCAGGCCCTTGATCACACGCTCGACGCGCGGGATCAGGTCGAAGCGCCGCTTCAACTGCACGTCCACCTGCGACCAGGCGCTCGCGACGCGGTTGCGCAGATCCACGAGACTGTTGAAGACCATCCAGACCCAGGCGAGCAGCGTCACGGCCAGGAACGCGACGGCACCAAACACGAACGGGATCCATTCCCGTCCCGGTTCGGGCCAGACATCGGGAAAACCAAATCCGGCGGCGGCGCTGTTCACCATCAGCCCGAGGATCACGAGAACCCAGTACACGCCGGCGTAGCCCCGGCTGATCTGTTTCTCGCCGCGGGTGGAGATGAGGAACAACGGCGCCTCGGGGTCGGCGGCGATCTCGGCGGCGACCACGTCGCTCCGCTCGCGGGCCTTGCCCATGACGTAGACCGGCGCGTGCAGCGGCACCGCCACCTCCCGGAACATGCGCCGATGGTCGGAGTGGGCCACCGCCGCGGCCGGTCCCATGCCGTAGTACAGGGGATCGCTGCGGCGACAGGTCTTCTCGAAAATCACCTGCGGCTCAACCTGCGCCCCCTCCGGGCGGACCAGGAGCAGGCCGCAGTCGTCGCGCAGATAGAAGGGGATCGCCTCGCCGCCGCTCGCGACGGTCGTCCAGCCGCTCTCGTGACGCACGTGGGTGTGGCTGTTGCCCTTGCTGTCCGTGGTGGTCTCCGTCACCTCCCGCGACCACGCTTCTCCGACCGTCCACGCGAAGTGCACGCACCGCGTGCCGGCGAGGTGGCTCGTGAGCGGCGCCTCGGATTCCGCCGTGCCCTTCACCTCGACGAGCCCGATGAACACGCCGGTGGTCTTGCACGTCGGCAGTCCGTCGATCAGCCGCTGCTTCCGCGCGGCGCGCATCGCCCCCCACAGAAAACCCAGCGACAACAGGGCGCCCACGAGGGGCAGCCAGCGGAGGAGGGTTGCGGGTTCGATCTCAGCCATGGTTGTCGATCAGGCAGCTCGGGGGTGGGCGCGCTCCGGAGTCGTCAAATCCGGGAAATCAGGCGAAAAGCCGCATGGAAAGTCACGCGGCGACGGACGCGATGGCGAGGACGTCGATGGGCCTGAGCACGACATCGCCTTCTGGCGGCCGATGAGCGTCCATTCCGAGGAGAGAATGTGCGGATCGGCGACGATCATGTCCTCCAGCTCGACTGTGCGCCAATCTGAGCACAGTCCGCCCCGCCAATGTTCTGCGTCGCAGAACATGAGAGGCGAGCCGCCAGGCTCTCCGGCCTGCTCGGCACCAACAGCGAAAGATGGAGCAGAAGGCTCCACCCCCGCACGGAGCGCGAGCGGCGCGGGTTTGTCACCGACGGTGCAGATGGCGTGTTTGATGGGCACTTGCTGTTGCGATCATGGTGTGATCGGTGAGGGCGGGGCTTCGACCACGACGCCGACATTGGCGAACTCGCCGGACGCGAAATCGTGGACGTAGCGGAGAAGCGTGTAGGTGTAGGCGGTTTTCATGGGGGTGGCAGGGACAGCGCGGAGACAGAACCCGAATCGTTTTTCGGGGCCTACGGGGCAGTAATGGCGACCCAGACGAGTCCCGCAATCCATCCGATCTGGAGCAGGGTTCGCGACGCGAGTGGCGTTGCCGGGCGGCCGGCAATAGTGAGTTTGGCGCGGGCTGCGAAAACGTTGGCCGGAAACAGCGCGAGCAAGAGCATCGC
Organism: uncultured Verrucomicrobiae bacterium; assembly: GCA_963797435.1. Classification (GTDB taxonomy): domain Bacteria; phylum Verrucomicrobiota; class Verrucomicrobiia; order Opitutales; family Opitutaceae; genus CAWCPJ01. Next base: position 52,229 of record CAWCPJ010000005.1, read on the forward strand.
GAGCGCGAGGGCTGCCGTGCGTGCCGTGCGGTCCCACACCAAACCGATCGCGCCGGCGAATTCCAGCAGACCGGTGAGCGTCACGAGGAGGTTCGGTCTCGGGAAGGATCGCGGCACCATGCGGATCATGTCCGCACGCGTGCGGGTGAAATGCGCGATCGCGGTGAACACGAACATCAGGGCATACGCAAAGCGCAATGCGCCAGGCCACGAGTCCAGCGGCGCAACGCCCAGCATTCCGATCCCGCGGAACAGTCCCCATGCCACCAACTGGACCACCAGTGGAATCATGACATTCGATCAGGTTGGAGCAGAAGTGCGCTGCTTGAATCCTCGGGGCGCGCGATCGCGAGCAGGTCGAGACGTCCGCAGCACGGTGTGTCCTCCAACTGCTGCTCGGTTGCCAGCCGTCCGGAGCGAGCGGGCCAGGCGGCGAGTTGCGAGCGGTGGCGTCGCTTGTTCTCGTGTTCGATGATTTTGCGGAGGTCGAAACGCATGGGCTCACGCTCACCTCCGCTGCGTGTCGTCGCCGGCGCCCATTGTTGCGGCCCAATGCGAGAGAAAGAACTTCTTGTCGGTGGGCAGGAAATGGTCCGCCCGGCCAAGCATCGGCCGGAGGGCGGTCGTCATCTGCAGCATCACCAGCACGAAGATCAGCAGCCAGACGTTGATGCCCGCCTCGGAGCGGATGCCGAGGCGATTGAAACTGCGGCCCAGAAAGCGCGCACCAAACAGCACGGCGACGATCCAGAACAGAAGATGCAATATACCCATCCCCACCACGGACGTGGTCGACTGGGAGAAGATCCAGGCCACGGGCGCGAATCCGATCAACAGGATCACGGTTTGGAGGGGATCGCGCCACGAACCCATCGCCGCGCCAAAGATCCCGGCCCCCGCCATGATAAGCATGACCTGCCGTCCCGAGCGACCGAGCGTCCAGCGTTCCACCCAGCAGGTGATCACCGCGACATCACCACGCAGGAGCGACGGCACACTCGGCGGGTCGATCATCGGGGCGTCGGTGGACATGATATTAATCCAGAATACGCAGCTCACAGAAGGTAACGAAGGAAACAAAGAGCTCTTTCACCCATGCTGGTCCTGCCAAATGTGTGGCTTCATCAAAGTTCGTCTTTTTCATCGGCTGGGTTTCACAGGAGGAAACGGAGGGAACGGAGAATCGAGGTTGGGAAAAAGCATTTTGGATTGGATCTCTCTTTCCTCCGCGACCTCCTGTTAAGTCAGGTTTCTGATCTTCCCAGCGGCGGGCGCATGTTGGCAATCGTTGAGATGGACATGGGCCGGTCAAAACCCCAATTCTCGAGGATCGAAGGGCTCGCGGACGCCATTGACGCTCCGCTCGATTTTCTGAAATGGGGTCACTCGTTTCGAACGCAGCAACTCAGTCATGCGGGACTGGCTCACGGGTCCGTGCTCGGTTCCGTTCTGCACATAGTAGAAAGAAATGCTCGGGGCCGGGCCCCCGGTGTATCCCAGGTTTGTGGCGGCACCCTTCGCCCGACCGACCGCTGCGGCCACGAGCCCGGACAGCGTCTCCTCGGAGGTGTTCACGGCAATGCGACGAATGTCGTGGATGACCGCGCCGACTACGGCAAAGCCTCCTGCAGGAATTAGGAGACCGAGAAAGGTAGCGATGCCCTCAAATAACATTAATCCGCGAATAGCGTCTGCAGCAGGACTGTCGTGCGCGATTGACCCAAGGTGAGCGCCGAAGACAGGTACTAGCAACGCGATGACTCCGACGGCGGCGAACAGCAAAGCTAGACCGTAACAGACCTTCGTAGCGAGTGGGCTTGGAACATTCATAAGAAAGCGCGCCGCCTTCAGCCTTTCGAAAAACGTTCTCCGTTGGAGCGTTTGAGCGCCAAAGCGCGGGACGTTGATATGCCGAGGCTGTGTTCAATCATGAGCTCGGCGAGGCCGGGGCCGGCTGGCGCGAATCGCCGGCGCCTGTTCGCGGAGTCGATCGTCGATCCATCAAATGCTTCCTCAAGAAGTGGGGCCGCAGCGGAAGCGAATGAACTCAGAAAAAAACCAAGCAATAGGGAGGTGAGGTTTCCGTAGGTTGTCATTGAATTGGTGACTTGGCAGGATGCCTCATTCGCGATTCGACGACCGTTTCCGGTCGCTCACGTGTCGCCGGCTTGCGTGCGTCTTCCTGGGTCGCAGTCGGGCGGATTCGAGAGCGAGGTGAAGAATGACATCCTTGGACAGCAGCAGACAGAGGCCCAAGGCGACTCCGATGGCTGTCTGGACGCCGACGAGAACTCCGTAAAGTGGATGGTTGGAGATCATGTGCGGCACCCAAATGAAATACACTGCGGCAAACACGAGCGTGTAACCGACGAAATCCCGGGCTTCTTTGATTCCCCTAGCTGCGGCGCTGAGGAGCAAGAGCCAGAGCACGCCGAGAAAGACATGCCAGAGCCAGGATTGTGGGGAGACGGTGACGAAGCGCACCGCGACAACGATGACAAACGCCAGCACATAGAAACGGAAACCCCAAGTCGCGATGGCGCGACCGCGGCGGGCATTGCCGTTCAGGCGCCCTTGCACCTCCCGCCGCGAGGTCAGAATGGGGATGAAGCGAAGCGGGAGCAGGATGACGAAGATCAGGAACAGCCACAAGATCGTCCCGGCAAGAAGACCGAAGAGACCTGCGACCGGCAGGAGCGTTGCGACGCCGGAGTATCCGCTCCGTGACTCGCGCACATAGCCGGCAATTCCCGCAATGACGACGCATCCCCCCAGGAGCAGCAGGGATTTGAAATAGTCAGCTCGGGTGGGGGGCCAGCTTGGCTGCGATTTCGTCATGCGGTGCTCAAAGTCTACGGTGAGGAAACTTCTCCCGCGCTTCAAAGGGCAAGCATACCGGCGAGCACTGGTCACTGTTACGGGTTCCGCAAGAGGCCTCGGTTAAGTCGTTGTTCAAAGCTGAACTCATGGGTTGTGGGACTGTCTCTCCGAATCGCGCACTTTCGCGACGATTTTGCTGGGTAGGGAAACCCGGGTAGCGGTGTTGCTGGCGAAAGTCTAGAAGGAGTCTCTCCGTGATCTCGGCTCGAATCTCCGTGACCTCTGTGTCCACTCTTTGGGTTGGGCGTCCTCCAGCGGGGAGTCATTCCTTAATGGTTGCTCTTGATCGTTACACCGCGATCCGTCGTCCCCGGCTTTCGCGCGCGAAAAACTCAATCACCGTGCCGGGGGGCACGGCTTGGCGTCGTAGCGTGTCCCGGATGGTATCAAGGCTTCGCGAACCATCGAAAATCAGAAAATCGCTGTAACAGCGTTCACGCCCGGTTGCGCCACCGATACACCTACCCCCGCCGAACGCCTTCAACGCCATTTCGACAGCCTCCTCGATCTCGCCGCGGCGTTCAACCTGCCTGCCTTCGGGAAAGAAGTCCGCGGCGATGGAAACGTAGACGTAGTCGCCCCATTCCGACCACAGGGTCTTCCATCTCACCGCCGGCATCCAGGTAACTTGTGAACAGACCGGGCACGCAGGTATTCTGGATGACGACGTCGGAGCGAGGGTAGACCGTGGGCTGCTCTTTTAGCCGATAAAGCGTCCAGGATTCGCCCGGCGCATTCTTCTTCCAGCCCCGCTTCCGCGCCTCCTGCTCGATGTAGTCGGGGAATTCTGGAAATGGAAACGAGGCGCCGAGATGCTTTTTGTCGTAGTTGATTTTGCCGATCCACCATTCGGTGCCGTGCTCGCCCAAGGCTTCGTCGAGAAACAGGAACGTGACGGTGTTTCTTTCCTGCGCGTCGAGACTATCCACTGCGGATGCCAGACCGTAATGTCGATGCGCTCGTCCTGTTCGTCGACCACAGGCGTGATCCAGATTTCCTTTGGATCAAAACGAATACCGCTCATTTCGAACACATTCCCGGCGATGGGGCCGGGCTGTCGTGCCGCATAAAACGTCCAGCCGGGCAGGGCAGGGGCTCGTAGTAACCACTGCAACGCGAGCAACTGGCGGTGAATGTTGCCTTCGCCAGAGAGGGTGAACGAGTGCCCTTGATTGTTGGCGCCGGGACCAAAGACCCAGGCAAACCCGGGAAACAGCTCGTTGATCTTTGCCGTCGTTTCCTCCGCCAGCGAACCACATCTTCCGGCCTCGATCGGTGCAAAAAGCGCGGGGCGATATCCGCATACCAGCTCCAGAAACGTGCAACGCGTTCATTGAACGTCGGCGTTGCCGTCGGTTTTTTGTGAAAAAGGTCGAAGAGAGCCATGGGCAGTCGTTATTCAATCCTCCACATCGCGACAGATGAGATCGAGCTGCAGGGAAATGAGTTTGATCTGTTCGTCAGACAATACGCGGTCGCCGTTGCCATGGACGGCATCGCACAAGAATTCAGGTGTGATTACGCGCAGCGCCTCGCTTCGAATTTCATCCACATACCATCCGGGGATCGTCAGAATCGGGCGGACGGGAATGCTCTGGCCCGTCCGCTCGAGTAGAAATTTGTGAAGCCACTTCGCATTGTTAATCACTTGGTCGATGCCGAAGCGGTCTTCCGTCCATGGCCAGATCAAGTGATTGCCATCGAATCGAACTGTTGCGGCATCGTATGCGGGGCGGCACCGCCCCTTGCGTCGCGTCTTCGTCTCGATCACGACGACTCCCGAGATGCCGACCGCGACGTGATCGATATTGAAGTCCTTCTTTCGGCCCTGAGCCGGAAGATCGTGAAAGATTGTGTAGCCTCGCTCCTTGAGCGGTTCGAGATACTCTCCCACTATGCGCTCCCCGTAGTAGCCAAGTGCACAGTTCCGCCGGTAGTTTAATTTTCGCAGGATCCACGTGGCGACCGCAACCAGCGAGGCGAGAAAGACGACGGCCCCAACTGCCAATGCGTACGCGGACCATTCGCGACCTGCTGTAATCGCGATCCGTAGTGCCAACGAACCGAGCAGGATAGGTGTTAACGATCCGAGCATCATCCATAGGAACAGGTTCTCGTCAGATTCGACGACCTTTCGCCGGAGGGATTCACCCGGGCCGCGAAGGAGCTTTTTCGTCAACGGAGCTTGCGTGCCTCGCCGTCTAACCCGCCAAACGAAAACTCCAACCATGCCGAGCATGAAGGCGATCATCCATCCATTGACCACGAGGATCTGCCAGGCGTCGCTACTCATTCGCTTTCCTCAAAATAGTTCTGGTCGATTTCGAAGACCTCGATCGTCTGGGCCACGCGGGTGCCGATGCGATGTTTGAGCATGCGGTCGATCAGCATCGCCCCGTCAACGAGCACGACTTTCGTCGCGGACCCGCGCAGTACGAACTCCTTTGCGCTCTCGGCGAAGCTGCTCGTCGTGATGAACACACCCTTCGTGACGCCCTGACCGGCTAACGAGCCAATGAATGCCTGGATTGTCTTCCGATCGACCACGTTCTCGGGTTTGTAGCGCTTGGCCTGCACCATGACTTGATCCAAGCCCAGCGCGTCCTGGCTGATCACACCGTCGATGCCCTCGTCGCCGCTGCGACCAAGGCGTTGGGCTGCGTCCGCGCGGGATCCGCCGTAGCCCATGGCAATTAGGAGATCGAGGACGAGTTGCTCAAAGAATTCGGGACTCTGGTCAAGAATGGCTCTGAGCAGCCGGCCACGAAGGTCCGCGACCAGTGCGTTTACTTCGCGCTCGATGATTTCTTGCGGCGTTGCTGTCTCGCTTGCCGCAGTCGCGTGACTGTCGTCGGTTTCACTTGGCTTCCGACGATTTCGTCCGCTTTCCCATTCGTCGAACTCGGGAACCGCTTTTAGGTCGCTGGCCGTGATGGTGTGCGGGTGGGCTGCGAGAAAGGCTGCACCCGCTTTGGAGGCGCGCCACGTCTTTGATTCCACCTTCTCGATGAGGCCGGCCCGCGTGAGGTAATGCATGGCCCACCCGACGCGATTCCGGATAACCGTCGACTGACCACTGGGCAAACGCTGCTCGGCTTCGGCGGGTGAGAGCCCGAACTCTTTGGTCATGACCTCGGTCATCGACCGCCGCGTTATTGGCTCGCGAGTTGCAATGCTGAGAACTGGACGCAGCAGCTTGTCGTAAGTCGGAATAGCCATGGCAGGGGTTCGGCCTTTCGTGTGCTCGTGTCCGCTGTGATAAAGATCACTCTTTCAGGTCTGCCTCGATTTCACGGAACTGCTCGAGTGCCGCCTCGAGATCTTGGACGATCTCGGATGCGATGACGTCGGGGGCGGGGAGGTTGGCTGATTCTTCGAGGGCTTCGTCCTTCAACCAGAAGATGTCGAGGTTAACCTTGTCGCGCTTGAGGAGGTCGTCGTAGGTGAAGGGTTTGAAGCGCTCGGTTTCGACGCGGTGGAATCTGTCTTTGTAGGGCTGGACCTCGCGTCCATGCCGCTCCGGCTTGTCCTGCCGCTTGCCGGCATGCCGCGGTCCGTCGGCGAGCCCATCGACTTCGCTCAGGACAGGCGACGACCCTACATTTCCGAAGTAACAGGCGACGAAGTCATCCAGATCGCTGCGCTTGAGGGTGTTTTCCTTGAGGGTGAAGTGCTGGTTGGTGCGGAGGTCGTAGATCCAGAGTTTTTCGGTCCACGCCTTTTTGTCGGCTGCCGGTTTGCGGTCGAAGAACAGGACGTTCGCTTTCACGCCCTGCGCGTAGAAGATGCCGGTGGGCAGGCGGAGGAGGGTGTGGACGTCGGCTTGCTGGAGGAGCTGGCGGCGGATAGTTTCTCCGGCTCCGCCTTCGAAGAGGACGTTGTCGGGCAGGACGACCGCCGCGCGGCCGTGCTGCTTGAGGATGGTGAAGATGTGCTGGAGGAAGTTGAGCTGCTTGTTGCTGGTGGTCGCCCAAAAGTCGTCGCGGTTGATGATGAGCGATTCCTTGGAGGTCTCGCCCGCTTCGTTGACGATGGTGACGCTGCTCTTCTTGCCGAAGGGCGGGTTGGCCAGGACGATCTCGTATTCGCCGTGTTTGCCAGCCAGCGCGTCTTTGGTGACGACAGGAATTGAGTCCAGAGTCCCGTCCTCCTTCGCCGAGGCTTCGGAGGATGTTCCGATGCCGTGGAGCAGGAGGTTCATCGCGCAGAGGCGCGTGACGCTGTCGACGAGTTCGATGCCGAAGAACGTGCCGCTCTTGAGTTTCTTTTTCTGCGCGCGGTCGAGCTGGTGGTGTTTCGCGAGGTAGTCGTGGGCGGCGAGGAGGAAACCGCCGGTGCCGCAGGCGGGATCGCAGATGGACTGGCCGGGGGACGGGGCGATGGCGTCGACCATCGCGGCGATGAGGGCGCGCGGGGTGAAGTATTGGCCGGCGCCGCCCTTCACGTCCTCGGCGTTCTTTTGCAGGAGGCCCTCGTAGGCGTCGCCCTTCACGTCGGCGGAGAGGCTGGACCATTGCTCCTTGTCGATCAGGTCGACGATGAGCCGGCGGAGCTTGGCGGGGTCCTGGATCTTGTTCTGCGCCTTGCGGAAAATGACGCCGAGCATGCCCGACCGTTTGCCGAGCTCCTCCAGCGTGTGGCGGTAGTGAATTTCGAGTTCGTCGCCATCCTTGGCCAGCAATGTCGGCCAATCCTTGCCCTTGGGAATCGGCGACGCCTTGTTGAAAGGCGGCTTCGACTGCTCGTCCGCCATCTTCAAAAACAAGAGGAAGGTGAGCTGCTCGACGTAGTCGCCGTACGACAGGCCGTCATCCCGGAGGATGTTGCAGTAGTTCCAAAGCTTCTGGACCAGGCCGTTAGCGGTCATGGGCGTGTTGCAGCCTGCCGTGCGGAGCCGATAGGCGAAGAAGGATGGTTCCAGAACTTCCGGGCAGGCGCGGGGGCGATCACGTTTTTCCGGCGGTTGGACTCGGCGCCTGCGGTTCGGTTTTCTTCAACAATGTTTCGAAAAAGACGCGGAAAAACTCCGTGACCGCTCTTCGCTCCCGTGCGTGGCGCGCAGCCTCAAACTTGAAAACATTCTTCGGAATGCCCGTCTTCTGAAGGTGTTTTTGGTAGAAGGCTTCAACCACTAGCTTACCATGGAAGTGTTCGCGTCTTTGATTGTTACGTTTCAGCTCCTCCAATCGCTTCGTTGCTTCTAGGTGCAATGCCGAGACCGCTTCGTGGGAGTATTTTTTCAGCATCGATTTCGACGCTTCAGACGCTTGATCGGGAATCTGGTCGATGGGCGATTCGGGACGGAAGAACAGCGTTCCCAAACCGGATTTGGTTCGGCGGTCCGCCTCCTCGGTTTCAAATTCGTCGAGGACAACATCCAAAGCGGAAGCCAAGTCTTCAATGGTGGAGAAGCCGGTTTTCTCCACGACACTTTGAATCGCTTCCCACAGTGGGAGAGGATCGAGGAGAAAATTTTCGATCATACTAACCGGGAGAAGATAGGTGTTAGGCTCCTCGACTCTTTCTGCGGTATCGCGGTCAAGCAGCGCGACGGCCTCCAAACGTTGCGATAGGTGCGGCAGAATCCCGTTCAGTGCCTTAACCAGTTTGAGGCACTCCGACTTGCCCCCACCGGGAAGCAGGGTCACAGCATCGAACCCTTTGCTCAATGCGCGATACAACTTTCGGTCAGAAAGCGTGGCGGAAACGCTGGTCTGAGAAATCCCTTCAACGATGACGATCGGCTGCATTGCCGTGACGTTGGATGTCGTACCAAAAACGTCGCGCATCAGCTTGAGTCGCTCTTCGTCGTCCGCGATCTGGATCAGCTGATTGTCACTTGCTGAGATCAGTTCGATTGGCCTGAGAAGGTAAAGCTCCTCAAAGCTCGCGTGCTCTACAATGGTTGGTGAATGCGAAACTACGATAACTTGCGTCTTCCCAGAGCTCGTGAGAATTCTGAGGTAGTCGAAGACCTTTACTTGCAGGTTTGGGTGGAGGTGTAGTTCCGGCTCGTCGATGAGAACGCAAGTCTCAGCGCGTTCAGTCTGGCTCGCGCCGCTCTGAATCTGAGTCAGGATCCCGCGAATTTCGTGTTCCAAAAGGGGGTAGAACATTTGAATCACCGACTTCTCCCCTGAGCTCAATTCGTCGAAGTCTACCTCCGTGCTCCTCGAGTGGACCTGCCAGATGCAGCGAATACGATCACGGTTCGAATTGTCGATCCGCGCGAATCGCAGATGGGGAAGCAAGTTTTGCGTCAAGGTCCGAAGAGGTTCCCAGGGATCCGCGAGCGACCCCTTCGGGATCTCGTTGTCTCGATCGTACCGGATCGCAATCGCCTGCTGGCGCTCAACTTCGATCTGACAGAGCGAGTGCTTGAGGTAGTTCGCGGAATCGTCGGCGTTCCACGGATCTCGAGTTCCTTGAAACACTTCGATTCCCTCGTAGCGCGGTGCTTGATCGATCGACAGCAACTGCTCGAACAAAAGCGGTTGTGCGATTAGGTGTCGTTGCTGAACGTTTTGCCGCCGAGTTGAACGGTGAGGACCCACATAAAGGATGTGCTGCCGACCGCGCACCTGTCTCAATTCGTATAGTAGTGTGGACTTTCCTGCACCGTTTGGTCCGGTGATAACCATCAAACGTGGCACTGACTCGCACCGCGCAAGTTTGACGCTCCTCTGATCTCTAACCTCAAAACTCGGAATTCTCATTTGGAAAATGTCCTGCCTTCACTCGGAGAAGGATTGCCGAAGAATCGATTGTCGTAGTCGGACTCCGCGCTGGAGGTTGGCGGACGCAACGGCGTCCAACTCGTCGATCACACTCAGCTGCCGCTCCACTTCCGCCGCGATTCGCTTTTGCTCGGCGAGAGGTGGGAGCGCAATCGGCAGGTCGCCAACTTTGTTCACGCTGAGCGTGTATAGTCCCGACGTTGAACTTGCGACCAACTCCACGAAGTGGCGCCCGTTCGGCGACTGGAGCCAGTGGAGGACCCATTTCGGCATACAAGGCTCAACCAATCGAACCTTGATGATATGGTTCTGGTGAACGCACGGTTCGATGGAGCCATCCCAAATGGCCAGCCGCCCAATCTGAGATTTGCTGCCGTTGCCCTCGACGATGAGTAGGTCGCCAGCGTTAACGAGGAGTTTTTCGAGCTCTGAATTTTCAACGCCGATGTGCTCAATCTCCTGAAGTCGGAGTTCGTTCGCGTACACGTTCGCGACGCGGAGATACGGAAATTGTTTGGGCAGCGTCGCTCGTTTCGGATTCTTTGTCAGACCGCCGAAGGCTAAGCCAAGCTGTTCAAGTCGTGCCCACGTCCAGCCATCGGGCAGTCGCGGGAGATCGCTGGTCTCGGGTGTCTGGGGTTCTTTGTATTGGCCGCGGCTCTGCCATTTTCGGCGGCGCTCCGTGAGGATACGGCCGAGAAGGGCTTCGCCGGATTCGAAGGTGCGGCGTTCCTTGCGGGCGAGTTCGGCTTCGGTGTGGACGAGGCGGCCTTCGCAGGCGGCTTTGAGGACGGCGGCGCGGTAGCGTTTGAGGTTGGCCTGCACCCGTCGCAACGCGGCGACTCCGGCGTCCAGTCGCGTGAATTGCTTCTCGATCTCGGCGACGATCTGGTGCTGTTCGGCGAGCGGTGGTAGTACGATCGGGAACCGAGCTATCTGCGGCTGACTGATAGATGCCATGCCGACGACTTGCTGGGCGTTCTGTGCAAAGTACGCGGAACCGCTGAGGACGAGTTGTAGACTGACGAACTGCGGTATCGCTTTTGTGGGGTCGAGGCGGACGCGGATGTTCTTACTCTCAAACACCGCTTGCTCCATGCCGTCGGGAATCACCGCCGTCTTCCCGACCAACTCGCGACTGTTCACTCGGTTCACCAACAGATCCCCGGACTGAAGTCCATACTCTTGGAGTTCGTCGGCTTCGAGGCGTATGCGCTTGATGTCGCGCCACACGATTCGCCCGGCATCGATGTTGTACATCCGGAGGCAGGCAACGCCGTCGTCAGCATAGGCTTCGCGCTTCTTGTATATGCCATTCTTCATCGATACGACGACGTCGCCGAGCTGTATAGCGGGCCACGGCGTGGACCGGAGTACACGTCCGACCGAACGCGTCGGGACGCCGGTTGCTACCTTCGACTTGGTCGCTGCGCTGGCCGTCATTGGATCCTAGAACTCGACGGTGACGTCGGTGCCGAACGCGAGCCCGGCGACTTCGGCGGCAAGCCGGATGATCGTTCTCTTGAGGTTATTGTTGAGATTGGTGGCGACGAACCAACCGTCCGGAAGGGATTCGTGGAGGTCGCGGAGATCCGGGCGAAGTGGATAGAGTTCGTCGGGCGACTTTGCGATGTAGCGGCGGCGACGTCCTCGGGCCTTAGGGTGCTGCGAGCACCGCTGAAGAAACGTGGAGTCGAGTTTCGCGAGTTCTGTGAGTGTGATCACCATCGCTTCCTTCGCATTGGCGTAGTGAAAGGCTCGCCCTCGAAGGATCAGTGTGCCGCTGCGCGTCGAGTCAGTGTCCTCTTGTGAGTCGGGTGCCGGCACGGAAATCGTCCGCCCGGGGGTGCCGCGTGATCGGGGTGCGGGAGTTGGGGGCGGCTGCAATACCACAGGTTTGCCAAGGCGGGAAAGAAACGCGGTGACGTCGTCGTCTTCCGGCCGCACTCCCGCCTTTGACGCGACTGCGTCCGCAATGAGTTCGACCAGCAACTCGTCCCCAGCCTCGACGAGTTCACGCCAGGCTTCGGGAATCGCGGCACGCGCTTCGGCGACGCGATTTTGGCTGCGATATTCGTCCTGCGCGGCCTTGAAGGCTTCGCCAGACACCACTCGCTTCCTCAGCAGGTATTTTTCGAGAGTGGCTGCGCCGTCGCGTGCGTCGCGTTCGAAAAGGTCGAGCTTGTAGACGCGGCGTTCTTCGTAACTCCCGCGCTCCGCCGGCAGGTAGAAACTCCACGTCTGCCCGTCAGTGAGCACCACGAACGGAACGCCGACGTGAAACGCGTATTCGAGGGCCTGCCTGACGCCGTCCTCGGCCATCCCGGGCTGTTTGACCTCGATGAAGACGGCGGGCCGCGAGGCTGGATGACATAACGCAAAGTCTACGCGCCCCTCACCGGTCTGATACTCAGGCCAGACAATCGTGGTATCCCAGGTGTCCCAACCGAGTTCCTGCAACACGCGCAGCAGAATGCCCTGCGAGATGGACTGCTCGTTGGAAAAGCGGCCCTGACGAAGTCGATTTGTGATGTCAGCGAGTGTGGGTTCGAGGGACATAGTTGAAAGGGTTGCGCTTTCGTCAGCCGAGGAGAGGCCACGGCGCGGAACGGAGTCCACGCCCTACCGAACGCGCCGGGACGGCGCGTGCCACCTTCAATCCACGTGAGCTTCTTGCGCCGGTCACCATGATGGGGGCTTTGTGAAGGTGCCGTGGGCGTCGGTCAGCGTCGCCGGGAACTGACTGGCGAGCAGGACGCCGGAGCGGATGGGTACAAAGCTAGAGCCACTCAGGTATGAGCGGCTCTGCGCCCGTTCGCCGGGGCTACTAGGGGGGATGATGGCCAGACGGTGCGCCTTGGCCGCTCCCGCGTCAAGAACCGCAGTTGCGAATGAATGCATCACGCGGATTTGCGGCCGGATCGCCGGGCGCCGTAGGACGCGGATGGCTCGGCGACTTTGCTCGTTGCGGTCGATTCGGTTTCGGGTTCGAGCACGACGCGGACGCGGGCATGCAGCACCTTGGCGACACGACGGAGCATGCTGAGGGAGTGGCCTTCGTAACCGGGTGATTCGAGACGGCTGATTTGTTGCTGCGACGATTTGAGTGCGGCGGCGAGTTGTTGCTGGGAGAGTCCGGCCTGCTCACGCAGGGCAGCAATCTGCAGGGCGACGTCCCAGGCTTCGCCGGCGCGCTTGAAACGTTTCGCGAAGTCGGGATCGCGCAGTTGCTCGGCGAGGTAGCGGTCGAAATTGGTCTTTTTCATCGGATGACAGATTTCACAGAAGGTAACGAAGGAAACGAAGGGCGAAGCGGCATGGACACGAGGTCCAGCCCTACAGCGCTGTGGTGAATTCAGTCATGTCGTCCTGCTTGGCTTTGGCGAGGGCGTCGCGCAGGGCGGCAGATCGAAAGGCGAACAAACCTTTTGCACCACAGAAGCACGGAGAGCACTGAGGCGGAGGGTCGGCTTGCAGCCCCGGGCTCAGGGTAACGCTTAAAAAAGGAAGTGGCTGGGAAACCGTCGATTAGGTGTTCGGTGGACCCCTGCGGGACGCACAATCTAAAAAAGAAATTCAGAACCCGGAGCGCGGGGAGCGGGTGCAGTCCTGCGTTGACCCGTCCTGTTGCCAGTTCCGGAAGATGTCCCGTTTGTCCCGTTAATGTCCCGATTCCCGCGGCTCCTGCGAATGTCTCGAATGTCGCGATCATGTCTCATTTTTCCCTGAGGACGTAGAACGTGCCGCGGCCGGCGCCTTCGCGCCCAAGCACACCCTTGGAGACCAGGTCATCCAGATCGCGGCTGGCGGTCTTGGCCGTGGTTGAGGCGAGCTTCTGGAATTCCGCGTTCGTGATCCGCCGATGCTGCCGGACGAAATCGAGCGCCTGTTTCTGGCGCTCCGACAACCCGAGCTCCGCCAGGTACTCCGGGGTCAGCACATCGCGACAGAGAATCTGGACGAACTGTCCGCCGTCCTGCCGGAAGACCGGCGGAGGCAGGCCGGCTTCCGCACAACGTGCAATCATGTCGAGGGTGCCGGTACCCATCTGTTCGATGTAGCGCGCGAGGTAGAGGGCGCGGGCCAGCTTGGGATTCCGTGGAATCGACGGATGGGCATGCCGCAGGAGTTCGGGTGTCAACGTGGGGGGCAGCGACCCGGCGTTCCAGACTTCGAGCCGGTCGGAAAAAAGCATGACCTGGACACTGGAGTTGTCGGTATAGTCGCGGTGCGCGACCGCATTGACAATGGCCTCCGCCACCGCGTCCCGCGGAAGTTCGTAGTCCACGGGCGCCTGCGGCCCCATCGCCCGCGTGCCGACCGTTTGCGCGACCTTTGACAGGACGAAATTCAGCGCCTGATCCACGAGTTCGAACAGCGTGCCGGTGAATATCTGATAGGATGGAATCGGCTTTTGCACCTTAGTGCCGTGGAAGTGGGCGCACTTGATCCCGGATGCTGGAATGAAGCGTTGGGGATCGCGGCCGAAAAGCAGCACCGCCGCGTGGGTGAGTTCGCCTTCCTCGAGCAGGTTGAGATGGGAGAGGAGATCGGTTGATGATGTGTTCTCACCCAGGGGGAACTGGCGTTGTTGGGCCTCGGTAAGGAACCAGCGCACCCGTTCCTCGGCAATGTCAGCGGGCGTCGCCCCGCGACACGGGGCGGTGTCGAACGGCAGCGTGCGCAGATCACCGACGCGCTCCAGGTACTCCACCAAACTGGCGTATGCGGCGGCCAGGAGTTCCGCGGTGGAGCCCACTCGACGCCGAACGAGCTGGTCGCCCGCTTTGCGAATCAGAGCGCGCATCTTCGGGCTGCGGCCGGAGTCGTCGCTGCCCACGATAAAGACAAGTCGCTCCTTGCTGCTGGAGGTGGCCCGGTCGAACTCGCGCTCCGTCGGCGAAATGCCGGCAGCGTCCTCGAAACCGTAGTCGCGTCCAAACAATCCGAGGTAGATCCCGGCGCGATCCACTTCGGCGAGGTAGACCTCATCCACCCGGCGATCCGATGCGGGCAAATCCTCAAACAGGAACACCTCGAAGAATCGTCGCAACAGCGGGTCCCCATGGATGTAGTCCTTGAGCGCCCGGCGCTCCCCGGCCAGTTCCTTTTGGACACTGCTGATGAAGATGCGATGCACGGTGTCAGGCAACCAGCGTCTGATTCAGCTCTTCAAGCAGCGAAGAAAGTTGTGCGCCGAAGAGTTGATGCGCTTTGCCGAGGCCGCCGCGTTGGTTGAACGGCGCGTAGTCGAAGTCGTCGGGCTCGATGCTGCATGTGGTCGCGATGTGGTCGCGAATCAGGTGCAGCCAGGCGATCTGTTCGGCGGAAAACTTCGTTCCGGCGTTGGCTTTGTCCATGAGCCATTCGTCGAAGCGTTGCGGACGGAGTCGGCGAAGGGCTCGAGCACGGGTTGTTGTTCGAGCGCGAAGCGGACGAGGGCGACGAGATCGGCGAAGCGGCCGGCTTGCGAGCGGCCTTTGACCTTGCCGGGGTTGGTGGCGGCGAAGGCGTCCCAGAGGCGGTCTTCGGTCCACGCGGCGTGGTTGTCGCGGAGCTTCTTCTCCAGTTCCTTGAGCATCGGCTCGGTGAGGCGCTGCTGGTAGGGGCGGCTGTAGAGGATTTGCAGCGCGGTGATCTCGGCGTGGTGCTGCTCGATGTAGTCGCGGAAGGCTGGACGAGGCCGGCGGCCTTGTCTTTCGCGGCGGCGTCGAAGCCGCTGCTGAGGACGACGTCGTCGGTGGTGACGTCGATGGTCTGCTCGGCGTCCTGCTTGGCCTTGGTGAGGGCGTCGCGCAGGGCGGGTAGATCGAAAGGGGCGCAGGCGGATTGAACGAGTTGCTGGCGCGCGGCGGCGATTTGTTCGGGGTGGGTTCGGCGGTGATGTGCGCCCGACGGCGGCATCGACGCAAGGTCGAGCCCTATCCGGCGATGACATCGGGATCGACGGCGTTCAGGAGATCCTGCGGCGAGTTCGCCGAGGGATTTCCGCCGGCCAGATCGCTCGAGTGCCTGCGGTGTCTTCGTGGCTGATTTCGCGGTCGAGCCGGGCGAGGCGGCCGGCGAGGGTGGTGAGCGTGTCTTCGTCGCGTTTGCCGAGGGCGACGCCGAGCAGGAGTTTGTCGAAGGCGACGGTGCGCTGGCGTTCGAGCGGGCGGGAGTCGGTCTTGTCGCTCTCGCACACGCCCACGGCATCGACGATGACGAAGTGGGTCTTGGCGCGGGCGTCCTCGCCGCTCACGGCCTGCAGGTCGGTGGGCGTGAGCACGCGCGTGCCGCGGCCTTTCATCTGCTCGAAATAGGTGCGGCTGCGGATGTCGCGCAGGAAGAGGAGGCACTCCAGCGGTTTGATGTCCGTGCCGGTGGCGATCATGTCCACGGTGACGGCGATGCGGAGCGTGGGCGAGGTGCGGAACTCCTGGATGAGCGTCTCGCACTTCTCGTAGCGTTTGGTCTCGGCGTTGTAGGCTTGGTAGGTGATCTTCTTGGCGAAGTCGTTGCCCCGGCCGAAGACTTCGCGGACGAGATGGACGATGTCCTCGGCGTGCGAGTCGTCCTTGCAGAAGATGAGGGTCTTGGGGACGAGCGTGCGGCCGGGGAAGAGCTCGGTGAAGAGGGCGTCCTTGAAGGCGTGGAGGACGGTGCGGATCTGCGACGGGACGACGACGGAGCGGTCGAGGTCGGTGTGCGGCGTAGGCGAGGTCTTCGTCGAGGCGCTCCCAGCGGACCGGCGCGGGTCTCCTTGCTGCGTTGGTCGACGTAGAAGCCTTTCTCCACCTTGCCGCCCTGCGCGGTGACCTGCGGTTTTGATGCGATAGACTTCGTAGCCGACGTTGACGCCATCGGCGACGGCGCGCTCGTGGTTGTATTCCATCACGAGGTTCTGGTGGAAGAAGCCGATGGTCTGCTTCGACGGCGTGGCGGTGAGGCCGATGAGGAAGGCGTCGAAGTATTCGAGCACCTGCCGCCAGAGGTTGTAGATGGAGCGGTGGCACTCGTCGGTGACGATGAAGTCGAAGGTCTCGATGGGGACGGCGGGGTTGTAGGCGACGTCCTTGGGCGGTCGTCGGCGGCGGCGAGTTCGTAGCCGGAGTTTTCGTCGAGGTCCTCGTCGAGTTCCTCGCCGCGCAGGATGCGAGTAGAGCCGCTGGATGGTGCAGATGGTGACGCGGGCGACGGTGTCGAGGTGGGTGGAGGTGAGATGCTGGACGTTGTAGAGCTCGGTGAACTTGCGGCCGGTGTCGGGCGTGACGAACTGCTGGAACTCGCGCCATGGCCTGCCGGCCGAGGTTGGCGCGGTCGACGAGGAAGAGGACGCGCCGGGCTCCGGCGTGTTTGATGAGCCGGTAGGTGAAGGCGCAGGCGGTGTAGGTCTTGCCCGCGCCGGTGGCCATCTGGATGAGGGCGCGCGGGCGGTCGGCGGCGAAGGATTCTTCGAGATGGGTGATGGCCTCGACCTGGCAGGCGCCGCAGGTTTTGCGAGCGAGAGCGGGTGCGCGGTGGGCATGGCGCGGCGAGACGGGCGCGGAGCGTGTCGGGCTCTGCGAGCCAGTCGGCGAGGGTCTCGGGGCGATGAAACGAGAAGACGCGGCGCGAGCGCGGGGACGGGATCGCGCTCGTCGCGGAAGAAGGTCTCGACGCCGGTGGATTCGTAGAGGAAAGGGAGTCGCGCGCGTGCCCGGCAAGAGATCGGCGAGGAAGTCGGGCAGGTTCTCGCGCGTAGTGGCCGGACTGGTCGGCGACGGCGGAAAGCGTCGTGCCGTCTTTTTTCGCCTCGACGACGCCGAGCGGGCTTGCGATCGACGAGGAGCAGGTAGTCGCAGCGGCCGGACTTCAGCGGGACTTCGCGGAGCGCGATGCCGCGGCCGGCGCCGAGGTTCAGGGCCTTGTAGTCCTGAATCACCCAGCCGCACGCTGTGAGTCGGGCGTCGATCTGTGCGCGGGCCTGCTGCTCCGGGGTCATGAGGTTGACGCCGGACAGCAACGGCGAACGACAAACGTTGCCGGGGTCCGATGACTCGGCTGGGGATTGGCAGGGAAACACGCTAGACAGGCTGCGGTGCGGGGGATGCAGCGCCGCGATTCTGCCGTTTCACGCCGTTCGGCCAAGACAAGAGCTCTGGAAATAGCAGGAATCTCCCCTCGGGGTTTCCCGCAGGTCGCGGTCCCGATGATCGCACGAGCTCCGGGCATGGTGGTCGTACGAACTTTCTACCCGAGCAAGCCGCCTGGCTGCCGACCGCGAAGAACCCGCGCGACCAAGGGCGACGCGGATCGGAGTCCACGCCCTGTCATCAATTCAAGCCATGCCATCCGCTCGTCAGGACACTTCGTTTCCTTCTGTGGAATTCTTCTGCGGAATTTATGATGATTGGTGCGCAAAACACCACCCACCGTGCTCGCGCGGCAGATCGGCCTGCGGCCTCATCTCTCGTGGTTTCGTCCAAGCCCAAAACCACTGGCGAGGCTGCCGCGCAAGCGCGGCGGGTACCCCCGCCTCGAGGCGGGATCTTTGTAACGAGTTCCCCTCTTGAGAGGGGGGACCGCCGGCGACGGCGGTGGGGTGTGTTGGTTTGGTCTCAGCGGATCGTGATCTTTCGCGACCGCGGTCAGCCGGGGACCGCCGACCCTACCTCATGCTCAGCATGCCGTTTTCCTTCAGGCGCCAGAGGCGTTTGCGGCCGATCAGGGTTTGCAGTCCCGCCTCGGCTTCTTGCCGCGCCTGTTCGATGCCGGCGTTGATCTCGCGCCAATTCACCCGTTGCCCGGCCGCCTCGCGCATCTCCGCGGCCGCGCGCGTCCGATCCGCGCGATCGTTGAACGCATGCAGGGTCTCGTAGACCGACTGCACTTCATTGTCCGCGAGGTCCCACGTCCCGGCGAACTGCGTGAGGGCCCGGTAGGCGGGATCGTTCTGCCGCTGCAGGTCGTCGTAGGCCGCGGCGCCGAAGATCCCGCGCAGATTCTGCTGATGCGCGTCGTCCAGCGCCTTCAACTCGGCCATGACCGTCGCGGCATCCCCCGGAGTCTCCTGCAGGGTCTGCGCCAGCGCCGCTTCGTTGGCGCGATAGTCCTGGTCGGCCTGCAGGACGGCATGCGCCTGGCCGGGGGTGGGATTCAAGTCACCATATCGCCGATACACGTCGGTGGCCGGATCAACGTTGCCCCGCAACGCGTCGAACCGCTCCCGGCCCAGCAGTTGCTCGAGCCCCTGATCCAGCACCTGCTGCGCCTGTGCCTGGAGCGCACCGGCATCGGCCCGGTCGGCCACGCCGTCCTCGATCGCCCGCTGCAACTCGCCGGACTGTTCGTCGAATTCCTTCTGCAGCCGGTAGGCTTGTTCCGCTTCCGCCGCGGACATGGGCAACTCGTCGCCGGGCGGCCGGGCGCGGTTCAGGCTGTGCAGCACCTGTTCCTTGTCCCACGCCCGATAGCCGTCCTCGCCGAACGCCTCCTTCAGTTCGCGGATCCGTTCCGCCTCGTTCGCGCGGGCAAACTCGACCAGCTCGCGGTCGGGGACCAGTCTCGGCGCATACCTTCTTTTCAACGCAACGACCTGCTCCGTCGACCGGTGGTTGAAGTCTTCGAGCAGGACGTTGATCAGGGTGTCGCGCGAAATCCCCATCTGCTCGAGCGCGGCGATGGCGGCGGGAGTGAGTTTGGAGCCGGTCGACTGCGGTGGCAGCGCGCGGGCTGCCGTTCGTGTATCCGATCCGGGGATTGCGCGCTCGTCCATCGCCGGAGAGGGAGGCGGCACCGCCGATCCCGCGGAAGGCGAAACGGCCGGTTGCCTGGGCCAGAGCAGCGCCGCGACGATGCCCATCAGCACGATATTTGCGCCCATCGAGATGCGGTACCCGGGTGACATGACTCGTTGAACCATGGTTGAATGCTGCGGGGCTCCGCTTCCCGGACTATTGATCGCGACAGATCCGGAAACCCTGGTCCGGGCCCCGGCCACTCGCTTCAAAGCCCGCCCGGAAAGATGGGGCGCAGCAGAAATCGCCGCCCAACCAACCGCCGCCGCGCCAAACCCGGCCGGCCGCACTGGCCGCGGGTTCGGTCTCAACACTCGCCGTCTTTTCGTACCAGTTCCAGCACCACTCCCGGACATTGCCGGACATGTCGTAAAGTCCCAGTTCGTTGGGCGCCTTGGTGCCGACCGGTTTGGTCCGGTCATGGTTTCGCTCGACCACGGGCCAGCTCCAGACTCCCACCAGGCGGGTGTCGCCCGAGTTCTGCCAAAACCACGCCACCTGGTCGAGATCATCACCGCCGCTGTAGGCGTAACTCCGGCTCCGTTGGCCGCCGTCGGCGGCATATTCCCACTCCGCCTCCGTCGGCAGTCGATAACCGTTGGCGCCGGGGTTGATCGTTACCGTCCATTTCACGTCGTCGATTTCATTCCCGTTGTTGGGATCCTTCCGGTCCTTGTTGACGATGTAACAGGGGGCCAGGCCTTCCTGCAGGCTCCGTTTGTTGCAATACTCGATGCAGTCGTACCAGCTTACCATCTCCACCGGCAGATCATCGCCCCGGAATTGCGAGGGATTGCCACCCATCACCTGAACCCATTCCTTCTGGGTAACCTCATGTCTACCGATATAGAAACTGGCGATGGTTACAAGTCGTCCGATGAACGGGGTGTCGATGAGGGTTCTTTGGAAGTAATTGGACCTCTGGTCCTGGAACGGCCCGCCTTCAACGAGGACAAGGTCGTCGGGTTCGGCTTGCGACCAGGCGCTGGAGGCCGTCACGGCCGCGAGGAGGATAGGTCAGGAGTGTTCTCATGGCAGTCCCAGGTGTGATTGATTGATGTTTGGCGCGGGTAACACCTCCCACCGTGCTGGCGCACGGTGGGGTGTGTTGGTTCGGTCTTTCCCCGCCGATTCAACGTCCGGGTTGGAGGCAGCTATTGCGACCAGACCGTGGCGTTGCAGTACCCGCTCTTGTTGCCGTAGGCCTCGACCGCGAGGATCTGGAGATTCTGGGAACCCATGCCACCAATATGGCTGTTCCAATAATTGAAGTGATTCGGCATGGTCACCGCGTGGTTCGATCCCGTCCACGAGCCGCCCCAGTTGCTCAGATACTGCCAGAACGTGGCCGTGCCGATGATGGAGGGCTGGTTGAACTGCTGATGCTTGTAGACGCCGTAGGTATGGCCGTCACTGTTCAGCGAACCAACATAGGTCGCCCCCCAGGTCACGGAGCCAAACTCACAGACGTAATACTCGATGAGTGGATTGGTCGTCCACCCATAGATGCCGAAGAAGTTGTAGCTGCCGCTGAGCGCGCCGACATTGTAGCCGATCGTTCGCCAGGCCCCGGGATTCCAGCCCTTGCCGGACACGACATCACCGACATTGGACCAGTTGACGGCGAAATTCCCCGGATAGGTTCCCGCCTGGGGAAAGGAGATGCTGGCCGAGCCGCCACTGACATAGTTTTGCCAGAAGTAGCCGTGATCGTAGCCGGTTCCGGCGTGGGCGCAGGGTGCGCCAAGCAGGAGCGCGAATGTCGATAGTGCAGAGGCAATGTGTCCCTTGTTCATAGGTTGTTCGAGGTTATGGTTGTTTCATGGTTCTTGTGGTACCAGCCATTGTTCGTGGCTGTATGATTTATGGTGCGGACGGAGAGCCCGCGCTCCGCCGGCAAGGCGCGGCTCCGGCTGGCCACTGTGCCGCACGCGGACGGCGAGGGCGCAAGTGGTCCGCAACGGGAGCGAAGGGGGCGGAGGGACGTCGACGATGGATCCATGCAAGATTCCGCGCACGGGGTTCGTGAAGGGCGGGTAACGGTTCGGGTCTCACCAATCCATGCGCGGGTGCTTTTCGCAAATTGGCATTGGTCGAGCAGGGGGTACGACTAAAGTACAGCCGCGTTGCCGCCGTGTGCAGTTGCGGACGACGGTGCGCGTGATACGTTGCCACGGAATGAGCGTGTCCCCCTTACCCCCGGACTAGACAGGCGATGCCCCGACTTTTTCCCCCCTCCCATGTGCCCGGGCGGCCCGGGCCTTCTCGTGGATCAGGTCATGCCGCCGGCTGGCGACGATATATAGTCACCATCGTGGTGGCCGTCCACGTCGCCAGCGTGCTCCAGTCCGCGATGCAGCCGGGCACGCCGGTGCGCGGCCTGCCGGCGACGCGGCTCTACACGTTCGAGGAAATCGGGAAGGTCACCCGCGGGAGCCAGTTGACCTTCGACGCAAACGGCCGGGTCGCGCTCGTGCAGGACGGGGACTATGTGGTGCTGAACGACGACACCTGGATCAATCTCGCGGACAAGGCTCCGGGAGGTATCCAGATGCTGGCCACCGGCTGCGATTGCGACGGGTCGACCTACTACGGCGCGCTGGGGTCGTGGGGGCGCGTCGTCGGCACGGCCGACGGCAAGGTGCGACCGGAGTCGCTGGTGCCGGATTCCTTTCCGGCTTGGGTCCTCGCCACCAACTTCGTGGATATCTTTCCCACCGCCCGCGGCATCTTCTTTGGTGGCTGGAACGGGATCGTGTTCTGGGACCGCGCGACGGGGAAAAACACCTTCTTCGGGCTTCCCGCCGTCGCGTGCCTCTTCGCGATGGGTGACGCGGTTTTCGCCTCGTCGCACGAGCGAGGCGTCTGCCGGATCGATGTCACCGATGGCAGCCTCACGCCGGTCGCCTGTTTCGGCACGTCGGTCGTCGACAACGTGGCTCCGCTGAGCGCTGGCCGCTATCTGATGTCGACCACGGACGGTCGACTCGTGGTGTGCGCGAACGGCAAGGTGACGGACTGGACCGGGCCGTTGGTGGGGAACCTGGCCGGCCACGTCAGCGCGCTCCGCAAGCTGGTCGACGGCGACATTGCCGTGGCGGTGATCGGGCGCGGCCTGTTCATCGCGGATGAAAAGGGCGGGATCCGGACGGCGCTGACGACCGCGGAATACCACCGCGTGGTCCATCTCGCGAACAACGAGCCCGGGGTCCTCTGGGTGTCGGCGGATTCAGGCATTGCGAAGGTGCTGTATGGAAGTCCGGTGAGCCTGTTCGGCCAGTCGCTGGGACTGCCGGTGTGGTATCCGCAAATCGTCCGGTGGAAGGACGGCATCATCGTGGCGTCCGCCGGCCGCCTCTATGTGCCGGCGGCCCCGGTTCCGGGTGCGGCCACCCGCTTCGAGTTGGTGGAGGGGCAGCCGGATTCGGGCGCGTGGGCGATTGCCGCACAAGGTGACCACCTGCTCGTCGGAAACCGCGACGGTGTGTTCGCGTGCGATGAAGGATTGTCGTTCGTGCCGGTGCTCGCGGACATCGATGCGGACCGCCTGGCGTTCATCGCCCCGAACCTGTGCCTGGTCCTGGGGACGCATGAAATCGCGGCGCTGCGGCGGGAGGCGGGAACCTGGAGGGAGTGTGCCGCGCGGGTGCCCGGCGTCGGCTATCCGGCCGTCGTGCACACGTCGAAGCGGGCGGCCTGGATCGAAATCGGCGCGAATCGGGCCGCCCGGGTTTCGTTCGACGACACGGGGCTCCACGTGCGGACGTTCGAGACGTTCCCGTGGCCGGACCCGCGGTGGATTCACGTCAGCATCGTGGGCGACACCGTCATCCTGGCCGGACCTCCGGACAAGGTCTTCTTTGATGAATGCACGGAACAGTTCTGCGATGCGCCAGCTTTGCGGGACATGCTGGAACGGGCTCCGTACTGGGTGGCGCGCGTGTGTGCGGATGATGAGGGCGATCTGCTGGCGTCGCATGGAAGCGGGCTCTTCGCCATCGTCCCGAAAAATGACGGTGGTTACGTTTTCGACACAACCACCTATGACGTAATCGACGATCAGACCCCGCTCCTCCTCCACGTCCCGGGATACGGCATGTGGGTGTTCACGGGGTCCACGCTTTATCACATTGCGAAGCGGGAAAGATTCACCGCCCGGCGCGGCTTCAAACCCGTGCTGCTCTCGCTGCGTGATCGGCGGACCGGCACGGAGTTGCTGGGTGGCGGGCGTGACGCCCGGCTCGCTGGGTCGGCTCGACTACAGCCAGAACAGCCTGGATTTCCGGTTCTTTGCCGGGAGTTACGCATCGCGACGTCCGCCCACCTACGAGGTTCGGATCGATGACCATCCCTGGAGCAACCTCGGATCGAACTCGGGATACACGCTCTCCGATTTGCGGGAAGGCCGCTACACGCTGGGCGTCCGGCTGATGACCAGTGACCGCGCGGCGGGGCCACCCGTCTCCTTTCGTTTCTCGATTGCCCCGCCGTGGTACCGCGCGTGGTACGCCAATGCCGCCTACGCGGTGCTGGGGACCGTCCTCGTTTTCCTGGTCGTTCGCCTGTCCGTCCGCCAGGCCGACGCGCGCAATGCTGCGCTCGAGCAGGTGATCGCCGAACGCACGAGCGAACTCAAGGCGACCATGGAGCGACTGCGGCAGGAGACCGAGACGAGTGCGACCCTGGCGGAGCGCAACCGGCTGGCGGGCGAAATTCATGACAGCCTGGAACAGGGATTGACCGGGCTCGCCCTGCAGCTTGAAACCACGACGGAATTCGCGCACTGCCCGCCGGAGGTGAAGTCGGGCTTGAAGACGGCGCTCAACATGGTGGCGTTCGGCCGCAATGAACTGCGCCATGTCGTGCGCGACCTGCATTCGGCCCTGCTCGATACCGCCGACCTGGAGACGGCGCTGCATCACATGGTGAAGCAGATGACGCCGGATCCTGGTTATGCCACCGTCTTGGTCCAGGGCACGGTCCGAAAGCTCGGATCGACGGTCGAACACCACCTGCTGCGGATCGCGCAGGAAGCCGTGACCAACGCTGTCAAACACGCTGCCGCGAGTCGGTTGGGTCTCACGCTCACGTTCAACCCCCGCGACGTGCAACTGACAATCGAGGACGATGGCCGCGGCTTCGACATGGAGGCCGTGCAAATCCAGGGGCACGGCCATTTCGGGCTGCCGGGCCTGCGGGGGCGGGCCCGCACCATTGGCGCGACGATGGAGATCACCAGCCGGCCGGGCGCGGGCACTCGCATCACCGTGTGGGTTCCCAGCGACCAAGCGCCGCTGGCGTTCGAGGCGCCGCCGCCTTCCTGATATAATCCCGTGCGATGTGCTGCTGTTTCCGATGACCGCCCGATCCCCCGATTCCAAGCTCCGCGTCATGCTGGTTGACGATCACGTCATCGTTCGCATGGGCCTCTCGTTTGCTCTCAACAATCAGCCCGACATGGAAGTCGTCGCCCAGGCGGAGGATGGCCTCGAGGCGCTCGTGCTCTACCGGAAGCTTCAGCCCGATGTCGTCATTCTCGATCTGCGGATGCCGAAGCAAAACGGCATCGAGACCATCGGAATCATGCGCCGCGAATCCGGGGCGGTGCGCATCCTGATCCTGAGCAACTACAGCAGCGGCGACGAAGTTGCGGCCGCCCTGCTGGCGGGCGCCTGCGGATTCGTGCCGAAGGACACGCCGTTGGCCGGTCTCGTGCAGGCGGTTCGCCAGGTGCATCGGGGTGAGCAGGTGATTCCACCCGAAATTGCGAGCCGCCTGGCCGCGCGCATGGCGTCGCAGCTTTCCCCCCGGGAAATGGAGGTGCTGGCGCTGCTCGGCAAGGGGCTCAGCAACAAGGAAATTGCCGCGGCCCTGAACGTCGTCGAATCCACGGTAAAGCTTCATGTCACGAACGTCCTCGCCAAGCTCGGCGTCGCCGACCGCACGCAAGCCGTGCTTGCCGGGGTCAAGCGAGGCATCATCCAGCTTGAGTGAAGTCGACGTGATCGTTCCCCGCGCATCCGCGACTCGCCCGGCGCCACCATGGTCGCCGCGATCTCGGAACGCTTTTGCGCGTCCTTGCGCCCCGTCGTTGCTTTCCCGCCAGCGCGCCCACGCGCTGGTCAGTCGGTCGATTCCTTTTCGAGGAAATCGACCACGGACCGGAACTGGGCGGCATTCTTCTTGTTTAGCGCCATCAATTCCCGATGCGCGTCGAGGACGACCCGGGTATGGTTGGACTTGCTGGCGTCACGGGCCGGCACTTCCGTGAAATGACTGGCTGGCGTGCCGACCGGTTCCGTGATCGTCATCAGTCGCTCGAGTCCGACATTCCGCAATGTCCCTGTGATCCGGGGACTCGTGGAGATGACCACGAGCGATTGCTCCCGCCGCTGCCGGAGCAGGCGCGCGATCTTGGCGAGGAGTCCGAGGGCCGTGCTGTCGATCGACGCCGTCCCGGTCAGGTCCACCACGATGTCGCCCCAGTCGTCGCGGGCAAAGATCTGGCTGATGAAATCGGCAAAACGCGTGCCGAGGGCGAACGTGATGCGCCCTTCGAGGCGGATGCACAGCAGGGTGTCCTTGCGTGCAAACAGGATTTTTCCCGGTGGGGTGGAGCTGGTCATCGAGAGGGAATAGCCACGGTTCCTATGCAGGAAAAACGCATCAGGCAACGCCGCGACACGAAATCCTGCCCGCCCAGCCAGGTGAGGCCAAGACAAGGTGAAACACGCACGTACGCGGCGGGCGCCCCCGGACCTCCCGTGCGGGTCGGCCAGTATCGCCAGGCGCTCGTTCGACGCCGGGCGAGGAATCAGGCAGTGCCTGACGGGCGACCAGCGCGACGATCGACTGCCTGCGGACGGGTTCGCCGGCCGATTCGCTGCGAGTGGCGCCGATGGATGCTCCCTTGCCGTAGGGGCGATGTTGGTCGACAGTTTCCGTGTGGAGCCTCGGCAACGCGGTCGGTTCACGCCGTAGCCCGCCATGACGGCGGGCGTAAGGCGTCGCCGATCATGAAACATCCCAAGGGGCGCGCGCAGCGCCGTCATCACTTCTGTTGCCACAAGCGACGTGCCCGCGCACTGGCCGATACCTGGGGCCGCGAGCCCACGCCGCGTTTCTGTGGCATCCACGCCCGCACCCCCAAGGTGTGTTCCTGCCGCATGTGCGGAAATCCGCGCCGCCAGGCGCTCAATGCCATGGATCGTCTCACCCTGCTGGAGCGAAAGGCACTGATCGCCGACCTCGACGATTCGTGATCCGGGAGTTCGCCGCGTCCGCGGCAGGTCATCAACCTTGAATGCGACGCAACGCGCCCGTCCGGTGCGGACGTGTGATCCCGGTCGCGGATGCGCCGCAGGCCCGGGCAAGTCGCGAGAGACGACGAGGCGGCGCGGCGCGCTACTCGAGGAGGTAAACTTCCACCAGTGCGGTGCCGGTGGCGCCGCCGACGCCGGAGAGATGCGCGGTGTAGATGCCAGGGGCGAGATACATCACGAGCGCGGCATCACCGGCACCGGGTGCGAGCGGAAAAGCGCCGAACTGATCGGCGAGAGACGCCGTCTGTCCGTAGTTTGCGATCTCATCCCAGTCGTCGTTGGTCGCGATCGTGTTCGAGCCGGAGTAGATCGTGAGCTTCGGGTCCGCGAGAACGTTGGGCACGCCGAAGTCCGCGAGGCCGGGACCGACGCCGCGAATCAGCACCTTTGCCGGATTGCCGGAACCGATCACGAAACCTGCGATCATGATGCTGTCACCGGTGAGGACGGTGCCGCGCGCCGAGAGGTTCACGAGGCGGCCCGCGGACGGCGGGTTACCTGGATTGGCGTCGAACAGCTCCGCCAGCGCGATGCCGGCCTGTTGGGGCTTGTTCTTGATCACGGCCGTGACGGCGCCGGCGCCGAGATCGAACACTCCGGCCGCCTCGGTGGAATCCGCGTGGAGCGGAAACGCGAATACCGCTTTTGTCACGATGACCGGGAATGCTCCGGAAAACCGGACTGCTGCACGGCGTCATGGTTTTTCCGGTCTTCCGCCATCGCCGCCACGATGACGGCCTTGATTTCGTTGTTGGTCATGGTTGGACGGAATTGTTCCGGAGTGCCAAGCCAACACGCGCAGGGCGCGCAGCGTGTTCCACCGGCTCGGCCGGCCTTCGCCGTCGTCCAGCTCGAATGGCATCTCGCCGGGGTGACGAACCTCGAGCGCCCACCGGCCGTCGCGGTCGCGCCTGGACGCAACCAGGTCAATCGCTTCGGCCAGGCGCTCGTCGCTCCGCGGATCCACCGGATCGCGGAGCGCTCCGCCGGCTTCCTGCGTGCGGGAGGCGCGCCGGAAATACTCGAGCCCCCGCAGCACGTCATAGTGCCACCACGTCGGGAAGGCGAAGCGAGTCCACGAGGTGCCGCCCTTGCGATCTCGCTCGATCACTTCCCCGGTCGAACGGCGGCGGAAGAGACGGCGCTCGAGGAGGTATTCCTGTCCGCGGATACGGGCCGCGGTCACATCCGTGCGGCTCCCGACCCGCAACTCATGCTCGAGCAGGGCCTCGAGCACGCAGATCGTCGTGTTGAACGACGATCGCGTCGAGCCGCGCTCCGCCTCGCAGTTCCAGCCGCCATCCGGCAACTGCTCGGCGAGCAACCGGTCCACGATGCCCTGGACGTCCTCGCCGAAATACGCGCCGACCGCGGCCACCTGTCCATTGATACAGGGCTCCAATTCACCGGCGAAGAATCCATTGCCGTCACATTGCGGCGGACCGCAACCCTTCCAGGTTACCCGCTCCCGGACGAGTCCCACCGCGCGACGGGCCTGGTCGCTCGCGGGGTCGAGGCCGAGGTCCCGCAGCAACATGAGCACGTGCATCGTGGAATTCCACCCCCGGTTCCACGCCGCGCCGCCCCAGCGTCCATCGGGCGCCTGCAGGGCAAGCAGGCGCGCACCCGCACCCTCCACGGCGACCCGCGCGCGCTCGGCCGCCACTTCGTCCGGCGATACGTCGGTCAGGTCCCGCATGACCTGCCAGCGGATCGAAGGGTCGGAATCCAGCAGCCAGCGCATGACCGGACTCGCTGGCTGCGGGAGTTTCCGCTCGGGTGAATTGGCCGCCATATGCTGATTCCCCCCAAGTTTGGGCAAAGGACACGTTGATGGCGCAACCCTGAAACTCAGGCCATGATGCCGGCGGGGGCGGCATACCCCAACCGGGGTGGCGCTGTATCTAGGTCGCAGGCGTGAAGATCATGCGGCCCGACGTTCACCCATGGCATTCGCGCGATCACAATGCGAAAACGCTGCCTGCGACCGCAACAAGGTGAGGCCGGCTGTCCCCGCCGACCGCGATCGCGTGGGGACGCGCGACCCGCCTCGCGTCCCTGCTGCGGGATGAATCGTCGCAAGAATGCCCGCCCCCAAGGTTGACGTGACACAGCGTCGCCCACGGCGATTGACCCGCCTCCGCGCACTCCCCATATCCTTTCCCAACCATGTACCTGCCTCTTGGTCAGTATTCCCCGGATGTGAAACTCGGTTTTGTTTCGGCTTCGCGAAACTGCTTTCCCCGAGCGCTGTCGGCCGAACGGAGTGAACGGGTCCTGCAGCGGGCCGGGGCCGCCGGTCTCTCGCTGGCCGTTCCCGAAGGCGAGTGCGCGATCATCGAAACCCGACAGCACGCGAAGGATGCGGCGGCGCAATTGACGGCCCAGGGGTGTGACGCGGCAGTGCTGTTTCTCGGGAACTTCTCCCCGGAGATCGAGGACGCGGTGTTTGTCCGCGAGTTTGCCGGTCCGGTGATGATCGTGGCGGCGGCGGAGGAAAGCGGGGCGACGTTGTTGCAGAAGCGCGGCGACGCGCTCTGTGGCTTGATGTCGGCGGCGCTGGCGGTCCGCAAGCGCGGCCTGATGCCCAGGGTTCACCTGCCGGAACGCCCGGTCGCGAGCGCGGAACAGGTGGTCGAGGAGATCGCGCGCTTCGTCCGGATCGCCAGGGTGCAGAAGGGCGTCGCCCACGCGACCATCGGTCTGTTCGGCCCGCGCCCGCGTGACTTCGAGACCTGCAACTACAACATCGCGAGCCTGCAGTCGATCGGGGTGGAGATCGAGGAACTCGGCCTGTTCGACCTGCAGCGCGAGGTCGCGCGAATCAAGCAGGGCGAGGATCTCACGGAGATTGCGGCGTCGATGAAACGCGAGGTCGCCGGCGTGCCGGAGGGGGAGTTCGTCAACCGGCTTTCGGCTTACGAGAAGGCGATCAATCAATTCCGCACCTCGCTGCGGTTGTCCGGCGCGGCGACGCAGTGCTGGAGCGAGCAGGAAATCAGCCTCAAGCACGTGCCGTGCTTCATCAACGGGCGCATGGCGGCCCAGGGCTTTCCGATTGCCTGTGAAAACGACGCCTACTCGCTGGTCGCGGAGTTGATGGGCCAATACGCATCGGACGCGGCGGTGACGATCCTCGACATCAATCATTCGATCCCGGTCGACCTGCATGAGAGCCTGCGGGACTACCCGATTGCGGACATGGTGGGCATGTTCCATTGCGGCAACACCGCCACCGGTCTGTTGAAGAATCCGGAGATGAAGCACCAGGTCATCATGAAGCGCATGATGGAGCCGGACTCGGCGCCCGACATCACCCGGGGCACGATCGAGGGCCAGATCAAGGGTTCGCCCATCACCGTCCTGCAGATCCATGGCGCCGGCGACCGGCTGCGGGCCTACGTGTGCGAAGGCCATTTCCTGGATCTCGATCCGAAGACCTTCGGGTGCACCGGAACGGCGTATCTGCCGGGTTTCAGCCGCTTTTATCGTCACGTGCTCCTCGGCCGCTATCATCATCACGCCGCCGTGGCCTTTGCGCACGTGGGGGACATCCTCTTCGACGCCCTCAAGCTGCTCGGCATCGAGGCGGTGGAGACACCGCTGCCGGCCGGCGTACCGTATCCCGGCGAAAACGTCTTTCGCACCGGCCTGTTGCGACGGTAAGGAGGCCCCAAGCGGCAAGGCGCAGGGAGCGGGGACCGGCCGCCTCCCATCGTGCCCGCTGCTCCGCGTCACCCTGGACGACTTGTAGACGTTGTTTCGTGACCTTGCCTTGCGGCTCCGTGAGGCTGGTCTGATCGCTTATCGCAGCACGGTCCGCGCGCGATCCACGAGGTCGATGAACTCGGCGCGCGCGCCATCGTCGTCGGCCCCGCGGCCGGCGCGGGCCCAGGCGGCGACGTCCCCGACCGTGGTGGTGCCGCGGTAGGGGGATTCGCGCAACAACATGCCGAATCCGGCGACGGCCGTGGCGAATTTGAAGTCGGGACTGGCGGCGGCGAACGCGGCGCCGTGGTCGACGACGGAAAACTGCTGCAAGCGCGGCGTGTCATCGTCCGGCGGAGTGGATCGAATCTTCACCGTGAGCAGTTCGGTGCTGCGGGCACCGTTGTTGTCGGGAGCGGGCGCCGGTGGACCGGCCGGGACGATTTCGAACAGCGCGGTCAGCGCATGGCCGGCGCCCACGGCATCGGCCGCGAGGCTCTCGGGATCGAAGTCCTCGCGCAGGAACACGCGGTCCTCGTATCCGATCAGCCGCCACGCCTGCACCTGCGCGGGATTGAACTCCACCTGCAACTTCACGTTGCGCGCCACGGTGGCAAATCCACCGCCGGCGCGATCGGCCAACGCGAGCTGCGCATCCTGCGGTGAGTCGACGAAGGCGAACTCCCCGCTGCCGCGATGCGCGAGTTGTTCGAGCATGGAATCGGGAATGTCCCGCACGCCGAAACCGAGGGCCGACAGCAGAATGCCGGAGCGGGCCTGGCCGTCGATCAACCGTGCGGCATGGTCGCGGTTCGCGTCATCGATGCGGGTGTCACCGTCGCTGGCCAGGATCACCCGGTTGATGCCGCCATGGATGAAATGGGCGCGCGCGAGATCGTAGGCGAGCTGCAGGCCGGTCAGGCCCGTGGCCGGGCCGGTGGCCTGCACGCGGTCGACGGTGCGGAGAATGACGTCGCGCTCGCGAGCGGGCGTGGTCGCCAGCACGAGGCTGGCTGCGGAGGAATGCGACGCGATCGTGACCTGGTCTTGCGGGCCCAGCCGGGCGACAAAGTTGTGCAACGCCTGCTTGATCGCCTGAAGGTGGCTGTCGCGGGCGTCGGGCGCACCGGTTTCGATGAGCAGGACGTAGCTCGCGGGCGGCCGGCCGGCGGGCGGGAGTTCGCGAGCCTTGAGGCCGATCCGCACCAGCCGGTGTTCCGGAGCCCACGGCGCACTTGCCACCTCGAGGTCGGCGCGGAACGGCTCGGCCGCGTCGGCGGCCGGCGCAGGATAGTTGTAGCGCGCCTGATTGAGGAGTTCGTCGATCCGCACGGCCTCGCGACCCGGACGTTTGCCGGCAAGCAGGGCGCGCCGCACGGCGACGGGGCTGGCATTGTCGACGACAACCGGAAACTCGGACGTGGGACTTTCCGCGACCGGCACGAAGGCGTTGTCGCGGACGAAATCCTGCACCGGCGAATCGAGCGACGCGTCGGCGCGCCGAAGCTCGCGCAGTTGCGTTTCGAGGTCGGCGATCGTTGCTCCCCGGTCGAGCGGGCCACGGGCATCGGCTTCACTACGAAGGTCGCCGAAGTCGGCCGGTTGCTCGAGCGTGATTCGCGGCCGGGGAGCGACGGTGGTCTTGATGTTTTCCTCGCGGGCGCGCCGGTTCTCGTCGGTCGGCGCCTCCCGGTCGCGCTTGGCCGCGTCGGTGTTGGCGGCCAGCAGGGGCGAATCACCGCGCGCGGGCGCGCCCGATCCGGTGTTGCCGGGATAGCGGGGCGCTTCGCCAAATTCCCGAAAGGTCAGGCGCAACTGGTCCGGCGTCACGCTGTTGTCCGCAAGCAGTTCCCGGTAGCGACCGGCATTGCCATCACCCGGCGTGGCCGCGCCGGGAGGAGGCGCGGGTGGCAGCGCGCCTTCGACAACCGCATCCCGCGTGGCACCGAAACCCGCATCGGCCAACGGGGTCGCGGCCGGCGCTTCACGTTCGGAGGCGGTGCGGGTCGTCTTTCGGCGACCGTCCGGCGACCAGGCGGCGGCCGCCCGGGGAGCGGTCCCGGAAGTCTGGCGCATGGGCAGGGCGGTGGGATTCGGATTCTCCGGCAACGGCGTCGGCGTGACGGCGGCGAGCTCCGGTATCGGAGATACGGGCACGGCCGGGGCCGGTGGAACAGCCGTGGGCGTCCCGGCCGTCGCGGCATCGTTCGCCGCGACGACGGGTGCGCTGGCGGACGCGCCGGCGGCATCCGTGCTGGCGGCGGGGGTTGGGGTGACGGGCAGGATCGGGCCCCCGGGCTCCGACGTTGCATCCGCGAGGCCGAGCTTCCGCGACTCGTCGTCGTCCCCGGCCGGCGGAGCGAGCGTGACGGGCTTTTCGGTGATCGACTTCGCGATGGGCAGGGGCGTGCGATGGGTTGATTGCTGCTGATTGAGCAGCACCAACAGGACCGCGAAGCAGGCGGCTGCGAGGGAACCCACCGCGACGTAGGGAAACCGGAACAGCCGCGCGCGCACGGGCGGGCGGGCGAGCCGGTGCACGCGGGCGGGCAACGGCTCCGCGGAGATCGATCGGCTCGACCTCGGGCACGGGCTCGGTCGCGAGGGCGGCGGTGAGCCGGGCGGCCGTGGCCTGGACCTCGTCGACGGCGGCCTGCAGGGCCGGGTCGGCGGCCACGGCGGCGGCGACGCGCGCATGTTCGCGGCCCTCGAGTTCGCCGAGGGCAAACGCGGTGAGCCGCGGATCGTCAGGCTGCATATTCATGGATGCACGGAGATTTTGCGGGGCTGTTCGGCGGCGGACGACGCCCACTCGCGTTGCAGCGACTTGATGGCGGTATGGAGCAGGAAGCCGACGTTGCCCATCGAGAGCGACGTGATGCGGCTGATTTCCTTGTAGCTGAATCCATTTTGGAACTTCAACCGCACGACCTCCTGTTGGTTCGGCGGCAGCCGGTCGATCAGGCGCAGCACGGCGGCGTGCGTTTCCGCGGCTTCCAGCTCGCTGCCCGGGCGCGGCTCGTGCGTGGTCACGCGCTCGACTTCACCCTCCTCGAAACGTTTCATCCGCCCCTCCTTGCGGTGCAGGTCGAACGCACGGTTGCGACAAACCGTGAACAACCATTCCGCGAGGTGCCCGTCGACCGCCGCCACGGGTTGGCAGAGCAGCCGGAGAAATGTATCCTGCACGACGTCGCGGGCCCGATCGGCATCGCCAAGCAGCCGCGCGGCGTAACGCAGCAGCGCCGCCTGGTAGCGCTCAACGGCCGAGCGCACGAAGAGGTGGATGTCATCGTCGGCGTGGAGATGCGGTGGCGGGGTAGAGTTCACGGATCTCAACTTCCAGACAACGTCCGGCGGGCCGGTTTCTTAGGTGGGGTGGCGGCCGCTTTTTCGCCGCCGGCGGGCAACGCAGGAAAGATTAACCGCCGGTATGTGTTAATCAATCCATGTTCGTGAGTTCCGGCGTTGCGGGGCCGATGGCGCCCAGGCATGGCTGCGTGGTTCCGGTTCGCTCGCGTCCGAACGCGACACCGCCACCGAAAAGCGGCGCGGAACGCCGCACCCCGGGACCCCCTGCCGGTAAGTCCGGGGTCCCTTGTGATCGCAGACGCGGATGCCTGCGCCACGGGTCGAAGTCGGGTCAGACCGCAACCTTGATCACGATCTTGCGCACCGCCACCGGAGTGGTGTGCAGGCAGCCGGGCTTGTGGGCGTCGTGCGGAAAGTAGATCGCGAAATCGCCGGCGTGCAGGAGGGTCGGGGAAGCGCCCGGCGGATCCCGGAAAAGCACGACGTCGCGCTCCTCGTGATACGGAACGCTGATTTCCAGCCGTTCTATCGGCGAGTGGAAGATGACTTCCTCGCCCAACAAGACATACTGGATGTCAATGAAACGGCGGTGCGCCTCGAATGACTTCTCGTCTCCCGGGGCGGTCTCGTAGCTCTGTGGCAGCGCGAACATGCGCTCGCCGTCGATCTGGTGTTTTCCATCCGGCGTGCCATGGGGAAAACGGCCCAGATATTCGAACGCCGCCCGAAACAGCGGATGCAGGGGATGGTAGCGCGCAGCGTGTGGCAGGGTGTCGGCGATCATGACGGGGGAAAGCGTCGCGGGGCGGATGGAGTGGGGCAGGGCGTGTCGTTCGGGAACGTCCACCTCTGTGTGGACCGCGGAGGACACGAAGGTCGTCCCTCCAGACGGACCCGAGAGTGGCGGTGCCCCGGGCGGACACAAGCGACTCTCCGCGTACCCCGACAAAAAAAGTGGCGGCCGCCACTTTTTTTGTCGGGGTAACAAGAGTGGTTCGCCTCGCCGTGTTCGACTGACGGGCGTACCGGCGTGCTCGGTGTTGCACGATCCGCATCGCGCGGGCGGAAGCTCCGCGCCACCGGCACAAATTTCCGTCCCGGTCTCGGATTGCCGGGCACGTTCCACCGCCCTACTGTTCCGCCGACTGCTTCCCCGTGCAGTCGTTCGGTTTCCTGTTATGAAACGTCCGGTTGCCCTTCTCGTTCTCGGCGCGGTCGAGACAAGCGACTCTCCGCGTACCCGACAAAAAAAGTGGCGGCCGCCACTTTTTTTGTCGGGGTAACAAGAGTGGTTCGCCTCGCCGTGTGCGACTGACGGGCGTAGCCGGCGTGCTCGGTGTTGCACGATCCTCATCGCGCGGGCGGAAGCTCCGCGCCACCGGCACAAACTTCCGTCCCGGTCTCGGATTGCCGGGCACGTTTCACCGCCCTACTGTTCCGCCGACTGCTTCCCCGTGCAGTCGTTCGGTTTCCTGTTATGAAACGTCCGGTTGCCCTTCTCGTTCTCGGCGCGATCACGCTGCTTTCCGGTTGTCAAACCTACCACACGCCCGCCGGCCGGGCGGAATTCGATGCCTTCATCCCACCGGCGGATACGAAACTGAGGGAGAGTTTCGCCGCCGTGCCGGGCGCGGGACTGCCCGTGCATCTGGTTTTCGTGCGGGTGCAGGCGCCGCATTACCGCAATCTACATTCCGACCAGGAGGGCGGTGTCTATGGACAGGGACGGTATTCGATTTTCGCCACGCGCGAACTCGGCGAAGACCGGGAATTCCAGCGTTTCGAAAAGCTGCCGCACGTCGGCGGTGTCGGCTCCCTCAGTCGCCTGCTGCTGCCGCAGCGCCTGGATTCCGACCAGGACCTGCGCGAGGCGGCGGCACGCCTCAAGGCCGACATGGTGGTGATGTACACGTTCGACACCTCGTTCTTCACTAGGGAAAAGCCCGGGCCCGCGAAGTACATCACCCTCGGCAATGCCCACACGCGTCATGTGACCGTGAGTGTCACGGCGTCCGCGCTCGTCCTGGATACCCGCACCGGCTTTGTCTACGCGGTGCTCGAGACCAACGAGCGCCGCGAGATCGCCACGAATCTCTGGCGCAACGTCAGCGATGCTGATGCCGCGCGACGCGACGCCGAAAAGGCCGCGTTCGCGAAATTGTCCGACGAGTTCTGCACTCATTGGGATCGCATGGTCGCGCGCGTGAATCAGGGCGTGTAAGCGGAGCAGGCCTGCGCGGGAGGGTGGGTTTCGGGCCGCTCTGCAGTCGTCGCCGAATGCCGAGATCGGATGAGCAGGTCGGAGACCTGCCCTACCGTGGGGGCGTATCTTGCGGTGGTCGCTCTGGCCGGCGGACATGCGGGGCCGAGCGCCGCACTGTATGAGCCGACGAAACTCAAGCCGCCCATGGTGGCGCGACCGCCTCGGGGAATGCGTGGTCCCCGCGCCGCTTTGGTTTCCCCCGGGTATCACTGATAGCTGGAAGAACCCTGCCTTGGTCGCGGGCCAAAGGGCTCGACACTCCCGGCGATTTGCCCGAACTGACGGGGCTGCTTTCCCAAGATGATTGATCCGCGCATCCTTCGCGAACAACCCGACCTCGTCCGCAACGCCATTCGTGCCAAGGGCAGCGACTGCGACCTCGACGCCGTGCTCGCGGCCGACGCCGCCTGGCGGGCGAAGACCGCGGAAGTCGAAGGGAAGCGCGCGCAGCAGAAGGCGGCCAACGCCGAGATGGCCAGGCTGCCCAAGGGGTCGCCGGAATTTCTCGCCAAGGTGCAGGAGATGAAAGCGGTCTCGGCCCAGGTGAAGGCGGGTGAAGGTGAACTCAAGGAGCTCGAGGCGCAGTGGCAGTCGCTTGCGCTGACCGTGCCGAACCTTCCGCATGCCTCGGTGCCGGTGGCGCCGGACCCGTCGGGCAATGTCACGCACGCGATCTGGGGCGACCTGCCGCCCAAGGCGCCGCACCACCGGCCGCATTGGGAGATCCCGTGGTTCCCCCAGGTGATCGATTTCGCCCGCGGCAGCAAAGTGACCGGCGCCGGCTTCCCGTTCTACATCGGCGACGGTGCCCGGTTCGCCCGCGCGTTGATCCAGTTCTTCCTCAATGAAGCCAATACCGCCGGCTACACGGAGGTCAGTCCGCCGATCTTCGTCAATGCAGCCAGCGCGACCGCGACCGGGCAGCTGCCCGACAAGGAGGGGCAGATGTACCAGACCGTCGAAGACTCGTTGTACGCGGTGCCGACCGCGGAGGTGCCGCTGACGAATTTCTTCCGCGACGAGATCATCGATGCCGCGGAGCTGCCGGTCTGTCGCTGCGCCTACACCCCGTGTTTCCGGCGCGAGGCCGGCAGCTACGGCAAGGACGTGCGGGGCCTGAACCGGCTGCATCAGTTCGACAAGGTCGAACTCGTGAAGTGGGTGCATCCATCCACCAGTTACGACGAACTCGAGCGATTGCGCGCCGATGCCGAACGTCTCCTGCAGAAGCTCGAGCTGCCGTATCGCGTGCTTTTGATGTGCACGGGTGACCTTGGATTCACCCAGACCAAGAAATACGACCTCGAGGTCTGGGCCGTCGGCCAGCAGCGCTGGCTCGAGGTGTCGAGCTGCAGCAACTTCGAGGGTTTCCAGGCGCGGCGGGCGCAGATCCGCTTCCGCGATCCCGCGACCGGCCGGACCGAACCCGTGCATACCCTCAACGGTTCCGGCCTGGCGCTGCCACGCATCATCGTGGCACTGCTCGAAAACAACCTCCAGGCCGATGGCCGCGTGCGCATTCCGGCGGTGCTGCAGCCGGCCATGGACCAGGAATACCTCGGTGGGTAGGGTGGCGATGACCCGCGAGAATCGCACCGCTGGCGTCGGTGATCGTGTTCGGGCCCGGTACTGGCCAGGCCCTGGCCACTCCGTCGCAGCGGCAGGGTCAGGCGCTGCCGACCCGGGCCCGGTTGAAGGCGTGTCCGTGCCGATGCTGTTCCACCGAGCGGCATCGCCCGGCGGGCCGGCCCTGCACCCGGGTTGATTGGCGTCGTGAAACGTCCTGCATCCGGATCAGCTTCCTTACGTCGGCTGCTACGCAGTCGGGCGGAGGCGCTGGCTGCACAGTTGCCGCTGACCGCGCTGCATGGCGAAGCGGTGGCCGCGATCCGCGGGCGCCCGGCGGACGAGTCCATTGCGGTCGCCTGTTCCGGCGGCGCGGACTCGGTTGCGTTACTGCTCATGCTGTGGGCGCACCTTCCCGAGCGCCGCGGCCGCTGGCTCGTGCTGCATTTCGACCATCGCCTGCGCGGCCGGGCCTCCACCGAGGATGCGAGGTTCGTGGCGAGGCTCGCGCGCTCGCTGGGGGAGTCGTGCGTTGTCGGCCGGTGGACCGACCCGCCCACCGCGCCATCCGAAGCCGATGCGCGCGGGGCACGTTGGACTTTTCTTGAAACCGCGATGGAGACGGCCGGTGCGCGGGTCATCGCGCTCGGTCATCAGCTGAACGACGTGGCGGAATCCCTGCTGATGCGGCTGGCGCGCGGCAGCGGCGTCGGCGGCCTTTCCGCCCCGCGCCCCGTGCAGTGCATCCAGCAAAATGGTACGATGCGGGTTCGCCCGTTGCTCGCCTGTCCGGCCCGACTCCTGCGCGCGGCGTTGCGGCGAGCCCGGATTGCCTGGCGCGAGGATGCGACCAACGCCACCGACCAACATGTCCGCAACCGCGTCCGTCGACGCGTCCTCCCCGCGCTGGCTTCCGCCACCGGACGCGACGCGCTCGTCGCGATGGGCGAGTCCCGCGCGTTGCTCGCCGCCGACGACGAGGCGCTCGAGCGGTGGCTGGACGAACTGGTCGGCGCGCCCGACCCGGTCCGTCCGTTCGACCTCTCGAGTCTGCGCGGTCGACCGGTGGCGCTGGCGCGACGGGCCGTACATCGCTGGATCAATGCGGTCGGCTTGACCGAGGCACCCGGCCGGACGGCGGTCGCCGCGCTGGCCGCCGCGATCGTCGCGGGCCGTGAGCAGCGGCTCAGCGCCGGGCCGGGCCGGTTCATCGACTTGAAGGCTCGATGCCTGTGCCTGGCCGATGAAAGCGTGCTGGCCGGTTCGGAAGCCCCCTGGCCGGCCGATCGGCTGGAGCCCGGCCAGGAGCTGATCGGCCCGCGCGGGGATCGACTCCGAGCCCGCGTCGTCCGGTTGACGCCGAGCCTGTTGGCCTGCATCCGGTCGGGGGCGTTTCCACCCTCCGAAACCGTGCATATTTCACCGGGGACGGCCTGGAGCGGCTGGTTTGACATCCGAGGCTGGCGACCCGGCGACCGTTTCCGGCCGCTGGGCGCGCCGGGCCGCAAGAAGCTGCAGGACATGTTCGTCGACCGACGCGTGCCGCGGGAACTGCGGCCGCTCCTGCCGGTCGTGTCCACGGCAGCGGGAAATGTGGTCTGGGTCCCGGGGCTTCCACCTGCGGACGAGGTTGGAATTCAACCCACTGCCAAACTCGTCGTTCAATTGACTTATGCCCCGGCGCCACCAATGGTGCACCGTCCAATAGACCCTACCTTCCAAGATGTCCGATTACGAAAAGCGAAAGAAGCGCCTGCCGGTTAAAGGCCCGACCCCGGAGAAGTTTCAGCCCCGGGTTTTGTTGATCTGGCTGGCGATCTTCGCCGCGATCATCGCCCTCTGGCTCGCCGGCCCGAACCGGGTCAGTCCGCCGAAAGAACTCTCGGTCCTGGACCTGATCAAAGTCGCGGAAGCCGGCCAGGTGCAGAAGGGGACGATTCGCTACGACCCGAACGGCGGGCACCGCGATTTCAGCGACATCAGCGGCCAGCTCGCGCCGACCGAGGGCGTCGGCCCGAACAACGAGCCCGTGCGGTTTGTCGCCAAGGGCCGCCTGACCGACGCCGACCTCGAGCGCCTGCGCAAGACCGGCAAGTTCGAGGAGGTGCCGACCAGCTCGCTCTGGCAGCAACTGCTCATGGGGCCGGTGCTGTTCGTGCTGTTTTTCGTCCTGCTCTATTTCCTGATCGTGCGCCAGCTCCGGCAGGCGGGCCGTGGTGCGCTGGCCTTCGGCAAGAGCCGGGCCAAGCTGCTCACGCGCGACCGGGACCGCCTCACGTTTGCCGACGTCGCCGGGTGCGATGAGGCGAAGGAGGAGGTGCAGGAGATCGTCGAGTTCCTGAAGGACCCGAAGAAGTTTCAAAAGGTCGGCGGCCGCATCCCCAAGGGCATTCTGATGGTGGGCCCCCCGGGCACCGGCAAGACGCTGCTCGCCAAGGCCATCGCCGGCGAGGCGGACGTGCCGTTCTTTTCGATCAGCGGTTCGGACTTCGTCGAGATGTTCGTCGGCGTCGGCGCCAGCCGCGTGCGCGACATGTTTGAGCAGGGCCGCAAGAACGCGCCCTGCCTGCTCTTTATCGATGAAATCGACGCGGTCGGCCGCCAGCGCGGCGCCGGTCTCGGCGGCGGCAACGACGAGCGCGAACAGACGCTGAACTCGCTGCTCGTCGAGATGGACGGCTTCGACACCACCGAGGGCCTGATCATCATCGCGGCGACCAACCGGCCGGACGTGCTTGATGCCGCCCTGCTGCGTCCCGGCCGTTTCGACCGTCAGGTCTTCATCGACCTGCCGGACCTGGTCGGCCGCGAAGCGATCCTGCGCGTGCACGCGCGCAAGCTGCCGCTGGCCGAGGACGTGGTCCTCACCGACCTCGCCCGCGCCACCGCCGGCCTTTCCGGTGCGGAAC
The DNA here is from genome assembly GCA_963797435.1 of uncultured Verrucomicrobiae bacterium. Taxonomy (GTDB): domain Bacteria; phylum Verrucomicrobiota; class Verrucomicrobiia; order Opitutales; family Opitutaceae; genus CAWCPJ01. Next base: position 92,684 of record CAWCPJ010000005.1, read on the forward strand.
TCGCCAACCTGCTCAACGAAGCCGCGCTGCTTGCGGCGCGCCGCAACAAGAAGCGCATCGAGCGTATCGATCTCGAGGATGCGCGCGAAAAGGTTCTCTATGGCCGGGAACGCCGGCGCGTGATGGACGATGAGGAGAAGAAGATGACGGCCTATCATGAGGCCGGGCACGCGCTCGTCCAGTCGCTGCTCGACGACGGCAACCTGCCGGTGCACAAGGTCACGATCATCCCCCGGGGCCGCAGCCTCGGCAGCACGATGTTCGTGCCGAAGAAGGATCTGCTCACGCAGCACAAGAAGCGCCTCCTGAATCAGATTGCGATGGGCCTCGGCGGCCGCATCGCGGAGGAGCTGGTGATGGGCGACGTCTCCAATGGCGCCGCGGGCGACATCAAGCATATCACCAAGGTCGCGCGCCACATGGTGTGCGACTGGGGCATGAGCGAACTCGGCCCGATCGCCTATGGCGAGAACCAGGACACGATCTTCCTTGGTCGCGAAATCAACCGGAACGAGAATTATTCCGAGGCGACCGCCCAGAAGATCGACGCGGTGATTCGCGAGATGGTGGACGAACAGTACGCCCGGGCCCGCGAGATCATCCAGGGCCGGCGCGAGGCCCTCGACAAGATCGCCGCGGCCCTCCTCGAGTACGAGACGATCGAAGGAAAGCACGTGAACGAGATCCTGGAGTTTGGCGAGATCCGCTCCCCGGTGATCCGTCCGGAGCCGCCCAAGCCGGGAGACGACGCGAACAAGGCACGCAAACCTCGCGACGAAGCCGCCAAGCCCACCGGGCCGCTGACCCACGGCGAACCGCGTGGCGCCCCGGCCTGAGCTCTTCGTTGGGAACGCGAAGCTCCAACGCCGCTAGCGGGATTGAAGAACGCGAGACAGGAAAGAACGCGAGAACGTGAGAATCCTGGACTGAGTCTTTCTATCTCAGACGTCTTCCAAGTCTCGCGTTCTTCCATCGCACCCCGGTAGCTGCGTTGGCGTGTAACGACAACGTGGCCCGGGTTTCCCTCGGACTGTGAGAACTCCAGCCCAGGGCTTCACCAGCTCAGCACGGGCGGGCCCGCCGGACTCCGGGACCCTCGAGCATTCACGCGATGGTGCCAGGACATCGCTTTCCCGGCGCAGAGCCGTCTTGCCGCCGCCGGCTTGCGCTGCTTCGTTGTCGGGGATGTCGAGGGATTCCCGCATTCCGTTCTCGGCCTTGGGAGCGCGGCTGCGGCCGCCAAGCGTTACCTCGCTGATGTCCGCGGCGCTGGAGAACCCGAACGTGCTCAGCCTTGCCGCGGGGTTCACGGACACCCGCACGCTGCCCGTCCGTGACATCGGCCGGATCGTGGCCGAACTGGAAGCGCGGCCCGGGCCGCCGGAACACCTGCAGTATGGCTCCAATCTCGGCCGACCAAGGTTGCGCGAGTTGCTCGCCGCCCGCACGGCCAGCCTCGATGGCATCAAACCGGGTGCCGTTTCGGTCGCGGGCACGATCATCGCCAACGGCTCCCAGCAACTCCTCCATGCCGCCGTCCAGGTGTTGTGTGATCCCGGCGACATCGTGCTCGTCGAGCAGCCGACCTACTTTGTCTTCCTGGAGATCCTTCATGGACTCGGCGTCCAACCCGTGACGCTGCCGGCGCACGCGGATGGCGGGCTCGATCGGCCCGCCATTGCCGGGCGCCTGGCGGAGCTGCATCGTCGAGGCGACGCCGCCCGGGTAAAGGCCGTGTATTTGCAGGGGTACTTCGGCAATCCGTCGGCGCTCTCGCGCTCCGAAACGGAAAAAAGGGATCTGGCGGACCTGCTGCGGCAGGGGGATTTCGTGGTGCCCGTGATCGAGGACGCGGCGTATCGGGAACTCTGGTTCGACCAGCCGTGGCCGGCGCCCAGTGTCATTGCGCTGCCGGCGTGGCGCGAGTTTCCCCGCCTTTACCTGGGCACCCTCACGAAGAGCTTCGCGAGCGGATTGCGCGTGGGGTATGGCCACGCCACCGACGACACCTGGTTTCGGCGGATCGCCTGGCTCAAAGGACACGCCGACTTTGGCACGGCCAATTTCAACCAGGCCGTCCTTGAGCGGGTGGTCGCGGAAGGACTGCTCGACGCCCACCTTGGGCGCGTGCGACCCGCCTACCGCGAAAAGGCGCGGCGGCTCGAGTCCGCCCTCGAGGCTGCCGGCCTGCGCGAGCTGGGCTGGGACTGGATTTCACCGCGCGGCGGTCTGACCATGTGGGTGCGCGGGCCCGCGGGGCTGGATACGTCCGAGGGTGGCCCCCTGTGGCAGGCGGCTCTGGAGGAACAGGTGCTTTACGTTCCCGGCGGGCTCTGTCTCGCGGAGCCGCTGGAGGCGGGCTGTGTGCGGCTCAGTTTCGGCGTCCTCGGGCTGGAGGCACTGGACGAAGCCGCGCGACGTTTTGTGCGGGCGGCGGCGCGGGCCGCGCAGGTGGCGGTGCCCTGAACCGTAACGATGCAAGTCGCGTCAATATTCACTCGTGGCGGGCGACACCGATCGGATGTAGGCCCGGACCTCGCGTCCGTGCCGAATCATTGGCAGGTTTCGGCATGGACACAAGGTCCAGCCCTACAGGTCCGACTGCATGGTTACGGCTGAGGCCTTAATCGGGGCCGCGAATTGTCGAAAAGCCGTTGCACCGGACGGCTCATTTCCCGAAACAGACGGATTTTACGAACCTCTCATGAAGATATGCTGCATTGGCGCCGGCTACGTCGGCGGACCCACCATGGCGATGATCGCGGCCAAGTGCCCGGACATCGACGTCACCGTCGTCGATATCAATCCGCGGCGCATCGCCGAGTGGAACTCGGACGATAATCTGCCCGTATTCGAGCCCGGGCTCGCGAACGTCGTGGCGTCAGCCCGGGGGCGCAACCTGAGCTTTTCCACCGATATCGACACGGCCGTGCAGGCGGCCGACATCATCTTTGTCTCGGTCAACACCCCGACCAAGACCTATGGCCTCGGCGCCGGTCGCGCGGCCGACATGAAGTACATCGAACTCTGCGCACGGCAGATCGCGCGCGTGGCGCGGGGACGCAAGATCGTCGTGGAGAAATCGACCCTGCCGGTCCGGACCGCGGAGTCGCTCAAGGCGGTGCTGGCCGCGAACACCAACGGCGCCGAGTTTCAGGTGCTTTCGAATCCCGAGTTCCTGGCGGAAGGCACGGCGATGCGCGACCTGGAGGCGCCGGACCGCGTCCTGATCGGGGGCGAGACGACACCGGAGGGCCTGCAGGCGGCGGAGACGCTCGCGAGCGTCTACGCACGATGGGTGCCGCGCGATCGCATCATCACGACCAATCTGTGGTCCTCCGAACTTTCGAAACTCGTCGCCAACGCCTTCCTGGCCCAGCGCATCTCGAGCATCAATTCTATCTCGGCATTGTGCGAGGCCACCGGCGCCGACATCGACGAGGTCGCATTCGCGGTGGGACGGGATTCGCGCATCGGGCCGAAGTTCCTGAAGTCGTCGGTCGGGTTCGGCGGCTCGTGTTTTCAAAAGGACATCCTCAACCTCGTCTACCTCAGCGACCATTTTGGCCTGCCCGAGGTTGCCCACTACTGGGAACAGGTCGTGAAGATGAACGACTGGCAGAAATCCCGGTTTTCCCGCACGATCGTGCGCTCGCTGTTCAATACCGTTGCGGGCAAGAAGATCGCACTCTTCGGATTTGCGTTCAAGAAGGACACCAACGACACCCGCGCCTCGCCGGCCATCCAGATCGGTCGCGACCTGCTCGAGGAGCAGGCGATCGTGGCGGTCTACGATCCCAAGGCCGCCCCCAAGCAGATCCTGACGGACCTGGCTCAGCCCGCCGTGCTGCCCGACGGCCATACCAATGACCGGTTGGTGATCACGCACGATCCCTACGAGGCGGCAGCCGGCGCCCATGCGGTGGCGATCCTGACCGAATGGGACGAGTTCAAGTCCCTCGACTACGAGCGCATTTACGCCAGCATGATGAAGCCCGCCTTTTTCTTTGATGGTCGCAACGTGTGCGACCTGGCGAAGATTCGAAAGATCGGCTTCCTCGCCCGCGGCATCGGCAAACCCTGACCCGCGGCGGGGCCGCAAACCCGCGGCAGGTTCAATCCGAAGTCAGCGGCTTTCCGGAATCGGTTCCGCCGGCGCGACCGCGGTGCCTGCATCCGTCCGGCTTTGCGTGCGGTCGTGTTCGCGAAAGCGGTCGAGTGCGGCCGCGAGTTCGGCCTCACGCATCGGCTTGCTCAGGTAGTCGTTCATGCCCACGGCCAGACAGCGATCGCGGTCGCCGGCCATCGCATTGGCGGTGAGGGCGACAATCCAGATGTCCTGCTGAGATGCGCCCTGGCGGATCCGATCGGTCGCCTCATAGCCGTCCATCTCCGGCATCTGGCAATCCATGAGGACCAGGTCGAATTCCGCCTCTGCCAGGGCGGCGATGGCTTCGAAACCGTTGGCAACGGCGTGCGCGCGGTGGCCGAGCTTTTTGAGGAGCAGCGAAGCGACTCGCTGGTTCACGACGTTGTCCTCTGCGACAAGGATGCGCAGGGCGGGCGCGGGTGCGTTGACCGACCCGGGGGAAGGTGTCGGGTGGTTGGGCTCCCTCGCCGCAGGTGACAGGAGCGGCGCGAGCCCGAACGCACGGGCCAGGGCCGCGCAGCAGTTCCCCCGGGTGCACCGGCTTCACGAGGGCGGCCGCAAAACCCTGGTCGGCCAGTGCCGCGGGTGCGAGTTGACGGTCCAGGGGGCTGAGCAGGACCAGGCGTGTTCCGGCCATCGCGGAGTCGCTTCGGATCAGGCACGGCAGATCCGTGTTCGGCGTCCGCGCGAGCGAGGCGTCGAGAAGAACCGCGTCGAACGCATTGCCGGCTTCCGCCGCTGCGCGCAGGGTGCGAAGGGCTTCGTCCGCCGTTGTCGCGATCGCGGTGCGCAGTTGCCACGCGGCGAGATGGGTCTCGAGGACCCGGCAGCTGATCGCGGCCGGGTCGGCGATGAGCACGCGCCGGCCGGCAAGTTGCGCAGGGACCGGATCGGACGCCGGCCGGCCCATGTCATTTTGTTTTGGGAACCGGGCGGTGAACCAAAACGTTGAACCGTGGCCGGGCTCGCTGCGGACTCCGCAGGTGCCACCCATGAGCTCGACGATCTGCTTCGTGATCGCCAGCCCGAGGCCGGTGCCGCCGAAACGGCGCGTGGTCGAACCGTCAGCCTGGCTGAACGGTCGAAACAGGCGCGCCTGCTCCTCCTTCCCGATCCCGATGCCGGTGTCGATGATCTCGAAACGGAGCTCCGCCGCATCGTCCACCTGGTTGAGCAGGGTCACCTGCACGGAGACCTCGCCCGTGGGGCGTGAACTTGATCGCGTTGCCGATGAGGTTGAAAAGGACCTGGCGCAAGCGGCCCGGGTCTCCGCGGAGGAGCACCGGCAGTCCGGGCGTGACCAGGGCCGAGAGCTCGAGGTGCTTGCCAGACGCGCGGGCGGCGAGCAGTCCGACGGTGCTGTCGATGAGTTCCTGCAGGTCGAAATCCAGGATCTCGAACTCCATCCGGCCGGCCTCGATCTTGGAGAAGTCGAGGATGTCGTTGAGCACGGTGAGCAGCGCTTCGGCACCGTTGCGGATCGACTCGGCAAAATCCCGTTGCTGCGCCTCGAGCCGCGTGTCGAGCAGGAGATTGCTCATGCCGATCACGGCGTTCATCGGCGTACGGATCTCGTGACTCATGTTCGCGAGGAATTCACTCTTGGCCCGCGTCGTCGCCTCGGCCGCGTCACGGGTCCGCTTGAGTTCCTCCTCGATCTGCTTGCGTTCGCTGATGTCGCGCACGATGCCGAGCACGCCGACGGGTTCGCCATGCTCGTGGATCAGCCGCGCGTTGGTTTCCGTCCAGAGGTGCTGGCCGTCCGCGGTCCGCAGCCGGCTCTGCAGCGTGACGGTGTTGCCGCCCGCCAGGAGGGTTTTCGGCGTGAGCTGGCGCGGACCGTTTTCGTCGGACACGAGCAGGTTGCGGATGTTCAGGGTGAGCGCCTGGTCGCGCGTGAAGCCGGTCATGCGGGTGCCCGCGGGGTTGAACGACGTGAACTTTCCCGTGAGATCGGTCGTGAAGATGAAGTCGCTGGCGTTTTCGATGATGCTGCGGTGACGCTCCTCGAGCACGACCTCCTTTTCGATCTGGTTGCGGATCTGTTCCGTCTGTCGGCGCACGCGCCGGCGCAAGGCCGCGACCCAACCGATGCCGAGCAGCGTGCAGGCGGCCAGGATGGAGGCGGTCGTGAGGGCACGGGTGACGGTCCACAACTGCGGCAACCGGGTGACGACAATGTCGGCGGGTGAGCGCAACTGCAGGGCAAAGCCCCGGGACTGCCGGGAATCATCGAAGTCGATCCGGTAGATGCCGGTGAGCTCGAGTTCGCTGCCGATGCCGGGCAGGCGTGCAACCGGGCCGTCCGCCGCGCGTTCCATCGCCGCCTCGAACATGGTGTTGCCGGACTGGAGGGTGAGGCGCACGCGATCCGGCGGTGCGAAGGCGTCGATCAAGCGGCCGTGCACGCGCACCAACCGTTCATCGAGCGATGCCGCGATGTGCGTGGGATTGGCCAAGTCGATCGCGCTCGGTGGCGGTCCCGAACCCTGCTTGCGATACACCGCGTCGCGCAGCACGGTGCGCGCGCCGTCCCGGCCCAGGATGCCGACGGCTTCGATCTGGTCGCCCGGCACCAGCGGATCCATTTGCCGGGAGAGGGCCAGCAAGCCGGTCGCACCATCCGTGATCACCACGTACTCGCCCGTTCGCTGATGCGACACCTGGCCGACCACCCGCACGCGGGTCATGTCCCGCAGGTTGTTGAGACGCGCGAGGACGTTCAGGGGCCGCAGCGGAAGGTCGTAGAGATCGGCGGGCGCGTCTTCTTCGATCGTGATGTCGTGCAGGAAGGGCACGCGCAACATCACGCCGGTGATACGTCCGTCCGGATCGACTTGCGTTTCGCAGACGCCGTGCACCCGGATCAGCGAGCCGGGCGTCGCGACAAAATTCACGGGTGACTGCAAGTGACCCACGAAATCTCCTTCCGGCGTCGTGACGTGGATCCAGCGCCAGTCGCCATCCGAGACGGTATCGCGAATAAAGCCGCGCATTTCCACCCATTGGCCGTCTTCGCTGCCGGTGAGCACCTGGCTGACTGTCACGGGGCGGGGTTGCGGATGACTCATCGAGCCGAGGTCGTGACTGGAGGCGAGCCGCACGGCGGGGGCCAGGCCGCCGTTGTAGGTGATTCCCTGCACCGCGAGCCATTTTTGCAGTGGCGGTGCCGCCATCTGGTCGGGCGAAAACTGAACGCGTATTCCGCCGCTGACATCCTGGAGAAAAAAGAAATCCGCCTCGGGCAGCGACCACGTCACCACACCGGCGATGCGGACCGCGCGGCCGCGCGCGTAATCCTCGGGGGCGAGTTGCCGGATTTCGCTGACCGAACGCAGCGGCGCATCGGGATCGTCGTGCGTATCCCGCGATGTCGGGGTTTCCCGGTCCTGGACCGGCCGCAACAAGCCGGACCGCACGATCCAACGGGCGCCGGCGATCGCCGTCTGGCCGACGGCCTCAATCTCGTTCTCACGGGAGAAACGTTGCTTTTGCAGGGACTGAACGACGACCTCCCCGGTGTCGTCCCGGAGGATTACGCTGGTCCCGATGGTGCGGCTTTCCAGGCGACCCCGGATACGTACCCGCGTGCCCGGCGGTGAATCGCCGACGGCGCTGATGGGCGTGAGTGGCAGGTCGAATTGCGGACTTGCCGCGATGCTACCCAGCACGCGAAGGGCGCGTTCGCCGGCCGCCCAGAGTTCCACCGACGCCTGCGTCCCGGTGGGATCCATCCGCCCGGAATACACGGCCGTGAGCCGGATGAAGTTTCCCGCCAGCGCCGGCAAGGCATCGGGATCCTCCGGCGGCACCCAGCAGATGACCGGACGGTCCTCGACGATCAGGGACAGACGCAGGTGCTGGTTGTCGATCAGCTGCTGGTCATCCACGTAGGCGTCGGTTACCACCAGCTTGCGGTCGAAGCTGCGAATCTCGCCGATGCGTCCCGTGGTGGGAAGCGGCTGCCGGGGCGCGTTCTCCTCGAGCACCGTCACCCGGGTTGTCTCTCGGGACAGCCCGATGTTGGGCGTGATGGTTCCCTCGAGCACGACGTGCTGGCCCGCGCGCAACGCCGGCGGTGGCTTGGCCATCTGCAGGAAAAAGCCGCGACCGTCCTGCTCCGTCCACAACAGCCCCCAGGTTGGATCCACGTAATTGATACGACATTCCACCCGCAGCGGATACGGCAGCATTCGCTCCTCGGGCGACATCTGCCAGATCACATCGGGATTGGTGATCACCGGCCGCGCGGCCAGGTCGTGCGGCAGGGCGGTTTCCGCGGCCGGCGCCGGCGACAGCGCGAACGTGACCATGGCCAGGATTACGACGGCGCGAACGCAGCGACGAATCTGGATGGTTACACGGCCAAGAAGCAACTGCAGGGGAGTTGGGACGCCGGATCTCACGGCCAGGGATATAATCGGTTGAAATCCCTGGAACCGTTGGGCGAAGTCGCCCCGGGTTCGCCCGAGATGGACCGCGACCCGAAGCGTTCCGATGGTCGCGCGGACCGGGCGCCGGCCGGCTGGGGGGAGCCGCTTGCGGTTCGCGCGATATTACTCGTTGACGGCGAGACCGTTCGCTCGGCATTTTCGGCCGCGCCCGGCCCGGGCGACCTCCGGATCGCCCGACTTTGCGCGAGCTGATCCGCCCCTGCCACCCTGAACACTGCCATGGCCCCCATCCTCGCCACGAACCTCGTGGCCAACCCCGTTTTCGTCCTGTTCTCGAGCATGGCGCTCGTGATCGTCCTGATCGGCGTCTGCCGCGTGCATGCGTTCATCTCCCTGATGCTCGGCGCTGGCTACGTGGCCGTGTGTTCCGCCGGCGACGCGGGGTGGAGCAAGGCGATTGACGGTGCGATGGAATCATTTGGCGCCTCGGCGGGCGGGATCGGTTTCAGCATCGCGGTCGCGGCCGTGATCGGTGCCGCGCTCATGGAAAGTGGCGCCGCCGACAAGATCGTCCGGCGGTTCCTTGCCGTGCTGGGTGAGCAGCGTGCGCCCATCGCCCTGATGGCGTCGGGTTTCGTGCTGAGCATCCCCGTGTTTTTCGACACGATGTTCTTCCTGCTCGTGCCGTTGGTCCGTGCCTTGACCGCGCGCACGGGCAAGCGCTACGTGCTGCATCTCATGGCCGTGGTGGCGGGTGGCGTCATCACGCATGCGACGGTGCCGCCCACGCCCGGGCCGCTGGCCATGGCGGACAACCTGCACCTCGACCTCGGGCTCGTGATGCTGGCCGGCCTGGCGGCGGGAATCCTGCCGGCGGTCGGCGGTTACCTGTTTTCCTGGTGGAGTGACGCCCGTAATCCCATCCCGCTGCGGGCCGTCGCCGGATCCTCGCTCGATGCCGTGGCGCAAACCGCGCAGCGTGACGAAAGCGAACTTCCGGGATTTTTCGCGTCGATCGCGCCGGTGCTGGCACCGATCGTGTTGATCGCGATCGCGTCCGTGGCCGACAGCATGAAGTCGTCCCTTTCGCCGGGCCTCGTGCAGGCCGCCGCTTTTGTCGGGAACAAGAACGTGGCCATGCTCGCCGGTGCCGTCATCGCCGTGGCGGTGTATTTGCGGCAAAAACAACTGGGCTGGCGCGAGACCGAGCCGATCGTCGGCGAGCCCCTGCTCACCGCGGGCGTCATCATCCTGATCACCGCCGCGGGCGGGGCCTACGGAGCGATGCTGCGGAATGCCGGCATCGGCGAGGTCGTCAAGGATTGGGCGACCAACCTCGGCCTCAACATCCTGGTCGTCGCGTGGGGCCTGGCGGCCCTGTTGCGCGCCGCGCAGGGCTCGACCACGGTCGCCGTTACCACCACGTCGAGCCTGATGATGTCGATGGCGGGCGCCGCGGGGTTCGGGGTGCATCCAATATATCTCTACGTGGCGATCGGTTACGGCGGCCTGGCCTTCACCTGGATGAACGACAGTGGATTCTGGATCTACAGCCGGATGAGCGGCCTGAACGAGCGCGAGACCCTGCGCACCTGGAGTGTCCTGCTGACCCTGATCGCCGTCCTCGGCCTGGTCGAAGTGCTGGCGGTATCCGCGATCTTTCCCGGGCTGGGCTAACCTGGAAATCTCATAGTCCGAGGGAAAATCGGGCCACGTTGTCGCAAGACTCCAACGCAGCTACCGGGTGCGATGGAAGAACGCGAGACTTGGAAGACGTATGAGATAGAAAGACTCAGTCCAGGATTCTCACGTTCTCGCGTTCTTGCCTGTCTCGCGTTCTTCAATCCCTGTAGCCGCGTTTGAGCTCCGCGTTCCGAGCGAAGCGACAAGACCGGTCGCGAAGCGAACCGGAACAAACGTGGCCGAACGGGGGAATTTCCAAGCTGGAGCGTGTCATGCACATTGAGACACACCCCGCCGACCTTGCGGCCGGTCCCTCTCTCAAGAGGAGAGCGCAGAGAGTTCCTGGAGCCGCTGTTTCGCCAGGCGGTACCACTGTTTTTCCGTCCGGCGCCACGCGGGACCGGCGCGGCGGAAACGCTTCACGATCTCCTGCCAGATGGACACGGCCTCATCGCGTCGCTGGTTTGCGAGCAGCGTCATTGCGAGATGGTAGCGCGGTTCATCCCCCACGTGCCGGCCTTCGAGGTAGCGGAAGCGTTCCTCCGCGCGGGCCAGTTCGCCGAGGCCGAGATAGGCCCGGCCCTCGAGGAGGAGTTTCTGTTGTTCCAGCAAGCGGTCGGCCCGGATTTCCACGCGCTGGAGCAACGCGAGCGCCTCGTCGGGACGGTCGATCGCGAGCTTGAAACGGGCGACCGCGACGAGGGTGTGCGGGTCGTCGCGAAAAACGCCATGCAGTGCCCCGGCCGCGATCGCGTGGGCTTCTTCCGGTCGACCGGACTCAAGCAGGTCGCCGGCCAGATCGAGGCGCGTGCGCACGACGTCGGTCTCTTCGAGTTGGGAGCGCAGTTCGCGGATTCGCCACGACCGTGGCTTCAGGCCGGAAAAGTAGCCGCCCCGCGGCCTTCGCAGTTCCGGAATGACCTCGAGGAACAGGTAGAGCAATGCGCCCAGCACCGGCGCGACGAGCAACACGATGAACCACCAGAAGGGACGTCCCGTCTTGAAGACGTGTACCAGCAAGCCCAGCTGGATGACCCAGAAGATCGTGCCCAGCACGGAAAGGAAGGAGGATGCACCGGGGTGGACGATGTTCATGAAAGACGGGATCCCGACGAAGCATTCCCAACGGGAAATTCCGCCGCGGCTTGAAGCGCAGCAATTAGCCGCCGACCCGGCGCCGTGTAAACCCCCGAGCGGCGCAAAGCGGTTCCCGGATGTACCCCCCACGCCCCGCGGCGCGTCTGGGTGAGTATCGTCCTCCCATGAAGCTTCGCCCCGTCTGGATTCTTGGCATGTGTCTCACCGTGACGACGCTGGCCCGTTCCCCTGACGAACCGACCGTCATCCCGCTCTGGCCGCACGGCGCTCCCGGCAGCGAGGCGCGCCGCAACGAACCGGAGGTCGCCCGCGACTACTGGGTGCGCAACATCCACAATCCTTCCCTCACGGTCTTCCGGCCGCCCCCGGGCCAGGCCAACGGAACCGCGATCATCGTGATCCCCGGCGGAGGTCATCGCGAACTTGTCTTCAATGCCGAAGGGGTCCAGCCCGCGACGTTCCTCGCAAAGCTCGGCATGACCGCGTTCGCCCTCAAGTACCGCCTCGCGCGCGAGGAAGGCTCCACCTACACGATTGAAAAGGATGCGCGCGCTGATGCGGTGCGGGCCATGCGCTACGTGCGCAGTCATGCCGCGGAGTGGGGTGTCGATCCGCACCGCATCGGCCTGATGGGCTGGTCCGCCGGCGGCGAACTCACCGCCCTGGTCGTGTATCGCCCCACGGAAGGTGATCCCAACGCGGTCGACCCGGTGGAGCGCGTGAGCTGTCGGCCCGACTTTCAGATCATGATCTATCCCGGGGCCGTCGGCCTGCCCGAAGTGATCGGCCCGGACGCACCGCCCGCGTTTCTGCTTTGCGCCGGAGACGACCGCGACCATGCCGGCACGACCATGACGTACGCCCGATTGCTGTGGGAGGCGAAAGTCCCGGTCGAACTGCACGTCTTCGCCCAGGGCCAGCACGCCTTCAACATGGGTGACCGCTCCACGCTACGCTCGATCCACGACTGGCCGCATCGCCTCGCCGACTGGCTTGCCGACAGCGGATGGCTCGAGCCGGCGAAGTCCGCACGTTGACACAGCCCGTGCGCCGGGGCGGCTTGACCTGGAATATGCATAGCCCCGGGGGAAGACCGGGCCACGTTGTCGTTATACTCCAGCGCAGCTACCGGCCCTCCGGGCCATGCCGTTGGCGTCTTGTGCGGCATGGGCCAGAGGGCCAAGCCCACGCGATGCGCATCCGCACCGGAGCCGCTCAATGCGCAGCGGGCACGGCGACCGTGACGCGCAGGAGCCCGCGCCATTCCCCAACCTTGTAGCCGAGCGCCGCGTTGTCGGGCGAACGTTCGCGCAGCAGCGTCTGCAGGCGCGGAGACTGGGTACGGGGATCGCCATGACACGCGAGGCAGGACGGCAGGACGGCGAGCGGGCGGTACGCCCGCCATTCCACCGAGCCGTCCGGCGCCGTAATCCGCTGAATGATCAGGTCGTCGGGCGCGTTACCCGTCTCGATGGCTCGCGCGACGTGGTCGAGCACCTCTTGTTCGCCGGCGTCCGGCGCGTTGGCGGCATTGAGCAAACGCAGGCTGGTGCGTTTGATCGCCGTGATCGACGGCATGCCGGGGAGCACCTGGCCCCCTTTCGAGACCGAACGGAGATGCGCGACGGCGACCGCCTCCTCGGGGCCGCCCTGGGCGAGGGCGGCATTGATCTCGTAGACCATCTTCCGGCCGAGCCAATTGATGGCCATCTCGCCAGTCCGGCGCACGACCGCGGCAGCCGGATCGTTGAGATCGACCAGTTCGAGCTGTGCGCCCTTGTCTTTGGGCGGCGGGGCCGCGGCCGCCGTTTGCGGCGGAAACACCACCAACGTCATGAACCCGAACGCCGCCGGGAGGAGGAGCGTTCTCATGCAGTTCCTTTCTGTTGCGCGAACGATACGCCCGATGCGTGTCTTGCGCTTCGCGCGGCTTGGCGCCATGCCCGCGGATCTTGTGGCCGCCTGCGCCGCAATCATTCGATTGCACCTGCAGGACTGGCCTGCCGGGGCCGGGTTCGCCGGCGTTTCGGGCCCGGCGGTGGAGGAAAGGTGGCGCGAACGCAACGCCCGGCCCTGCGACCGATCGGAGGATTCGGTTACGCCGCAGCCGCGGTTTTGACTGAATGGCTGCGGGTCACGCTTTCGTTTCCGGCGGCGGCGTGAAACCGCGGCGCAGGGTGTTTTCGGCGATGACGCGCGGGAACATGAAGTTCTCGAGATAGCCGCGACCGCCCGCCTTGGTGCCGCCGCCGCTCATCTTGAAACCGCCGAAGGGATGTCGTTCCACGATCGCGCCGGTGATGGTGCGATTCAGGTACAGGTTGCCGACATGAAATTCCTCCCGGGCGCGCGCCAGGGCCGACGGACTGCGCGAGAACAATCCCCCGGTAAGCGCGTACTCCGTGTCGTTGGCGATCGCAAAGGCCTCGTCGAGATCCTTCGCGCGCAGCACCGCGACCACGGGACCGAAGATCTCCTCCCGGGCGATGGCGTGCTCCGGACGCACGTGCGTGAAGATCGTCGGCGGCACGAAATACCCGCCGCTTTGCACCAGGGCCTCCGGCAGCGTCGCCTGCCACGCGAGTTGCGCTTCGTGCCGGCCCTGGTCGATGTAGCGTTGGATTCTTTCGCGCGCCGCGGGATCGATGACGGGGCCGACGATCGTGCCGGGGTCGCGGGGATCGCCGATCCGCACGCTGGCCGCCGCGGCAACGAATCGCTCCACAAAACGGTCGTGCACGCCATCGAGCACGATCAGTCGCGATAGTGCCGAACATTTCTGGCCGGAGAAACCAAACGCGCTGGCGAGTGCGGCCGGAATCGCTTCGTCGAGGTCCGCGTCGTCGTCGATGATCAGCGCGTTCTTGCCGCCCATCTCACAGACGACCTTCTTCAGGTTCACCTGACCGGGAAGCGTGCGACCGGCCGTCTCCCAGATGGCGCAACCGACCGCGCGCGAACCGGTGAACGCCACGAAATCGATGCGCGGGTGCGCGACGAGATGGGCGCCGACGTCTTCGCCGATGCCGGTGAGCAGGTTGACCACGCCGGGCGGCAGCCCCGCGTCGACCAGCGCCTGCATGAACGCCGCGCCGATCAACGACGTCTGCTCCGCGGGTTTCATCACCACCGTGTTTCCGGCCACGACCGGCGCGATCGTGAGGCCCGCGAGAATGGCGATCGGGAAATTCCAGGGCGCGATCACGACGCCGCTGCCGCGCGGCAGCCAGCCCTGCGTGACGTCCTCGCCGGGAATCGGCTGGGTCACTTGCGGCGTCGCCAGCCCGCGCATTTCCGCGGCGTAGAACCGACAGAAATCGATCGCCTCGCTGACGTCGGCATCGGCCTCGATCCAGGGCTTGCCCGCCTCGAGGACGATGAGGGCGGACAAGTCGGCGCGTCGCGCCTCGAGGCGATCGGCGGCGCGTCCGATGATGGCGCACCGTTCGTCGGCCGGCGTCGCACGCCAGGCTGGAAATGCCGCGCAAGCGGCCGCCACCGCCGCATCGGCATCCTCGGGGCGCGCCCTGGCCCAGTATCCGAGCACCTGGGCGGGCCGGGCGGGATTGCAGGCGGGCACAAACTCCGGCGGGGACACGGCTTGGCCGCCGATCACGAGAGGCATGCGACGGGGTGGGGCGGCATCCGCCCGCGCGATGGCGGCGGCGAATGTCTCGCGCGCCGCCGGGCGGGTGAAGTCGGTATTGGGTGCGTTGGTGAATCCAGGGGTTCGCGCACCGCTCACCGGGTCGGTGGCGGATTGATTCATCGTCAATGTCGCCGGGTTTTGCAGGAACTGCTCGATGCTTCCCTCGCCGCGGGCGCGCTGGCGGAGGAAGCCCTCGTTGCTGGTGTTCTCGAGGAGTCGTCGCACGAGATAGGCCATGCCCGGAAGGAGGGCGCCGACCGGACAGTATTCGCGCACGCGATGGCCGGTTTTCAGAAGGGCGTGCTTGAGTTCGTCGGCCATGCCGTAGAGCGCCTGGAACTCGAAGGCGGTGGGCGCGATGCCGAGCTCGTTGGCCTGCGCGATGGCGTGCGCACAGGAGCGCACGTTGTGCGTGGCAAACGCGGCCGTGACGATATCCGCGTGGCCGAGCAGGAATGTGGCGCAGCGTTCGAACGTGGCGTCGGTCGCGGCCTTGTGCGGCCAGACCGGACTCGGCCATCCGCGTTGGGCGGCGAGGACGGTCTCGTAGTCCCAATAGGCGCCCTTGACGAGTCGGACCGTGATGGGATGGCGGTGGGCGCGAGCCCAGGCGACGAGGTCGCGCAGGTCGGACTCGCATTCACGGAGATAGGCCTGCTGCGCGATGCCGAGCATCGGCGCGCGCGCGAACTCCGGTTCCTCGGCGATGGAGCGAAACAGGGCGAGCGTGAGGTTCTTGAACCCGTAGCTCTCCATGTCGAAATTGATGAACGCGTCCAGTTCCGCCGCGCGCCGCAGGATCGGGCGCAGGCGCTCCTTGAGGGCCATCACCGATGCGTCCAGGGCCGCTGGATGCACCTCCGGGGTGAGCGCGGATACCTTCACCGAGAGATTCAGCCGCGGCACCGGGCCATCGGGCGCGAGATCGCTGAAACACGGCTCCGGATGTTTCGCGAGCGCGGCACCCACCGTGGCGAGCACGATCGAGGTTGCGCTGCAAAAACGCGTCGGCTTCGGCCGTGCTCACGACCGTCTCGCCGAGCAGGTCGATGGTCGTGGCGATGCCGGTGCTGGCGTTCGCGAGCAGGCGCTTGACCAGGGCGCCGGCGTCCTCGCCGGCGACAAACTGTCGGGCCATCGCCGTGACCTGCGCCTTGATCGGGCCGGCCACGAGCACGGGCGCGAACGACGCCGCTCCGAGGCCGGCGCGCAAGGCGGGGTTCAACTTCACCGCGTCATCCCCAAGGTATTCCTGGAGGTGGCGCACGATGTCGGCGTTGGACTGCAAGGTCGGCAACACGTCGACGAAGCGAAACAGCTGCGCCTTGAAGCCGGGATCACGCATCGACCAATCCATCAGCCGGGCAAACGCGCCCTGTCGCGAGAAGATCGAGGGTGCCTCGAATTCCGCCATGCGCGTGAACAGGTCACGTCCCGTGGCCTGCACCGCTGCTTCGAGAGAGGAAGCCAATGGGTCCGCCATCACAAGAGAGCCGGGCGTACACACGCCGGCGTTCCGCACACTCTGAACCCGTGGATCGCCCACGCAAGTGGGATGCAAGGTTTGCGCCCGTCGTCACGCGTCTCTCGCTTGTCTGTCGGCACTGGAGAAAAGCGGTGCCGCGCACCGCATCCGTGGGCTCCCAAGGAACATGTCGCCCGTAGCCGGTTCCGGTTCTTTCGCCTCCAGGCACACCTGCACGGCTCCCGGTCTCGGCTGCGCAGGCCTGACGTTTCCGAACGAACGATTACATGCCTTCTTGTTTTGCCGCGAAAAGTGGCGCAGGCTTCCAGCCTGCTCTGAGGGAATATGCAGGCAGGATGCCTGCGCTACGCTTCGCCGCCGCTGGCGGAACAGGGGTCGCGAGTTGGCGCGTCAGAACAAAAGCCCCGGCCACACATGGCGTACAGGCTCGCCTGGGCCTGCCGGCGCGATTGTGCTGTGCGCCGTCCCCCCTTGCAGATGAATGCGCTCCTGCTTACCGCCCCCTCGCACCTCGAGCTGGTCGATTTTCCCACCCCGGTACCCCGCGATGATGAAGTCCTGCTGCGTATTCGGGCATGCGGGATCTGTGGCAGCGATATCCACGGCTGGGACGGGTCGTCCGGGCGCCGGCATCCGCCGCTGATCATGGGCCACGAAGCCGCGGGCGAGATTGCAGCCGTCGGCCGATTTGTGGCGGGCTGGCACTCGGGCGAACGCGTGACCTTCGACTCGACGATCTACTGTGGCACCTGCGCGTATTGCCGCGCCGGACAGGTGAACCTCTGCGAGTCGCGGCGGGTCGTCGGCGTGTCGCCGGCCGAGTACAAACAGCACGGGGCGTTTGCGGAATACCTCGTTCTGCCGCCGCGCATCCTGCACCGTCTGCCCGGCGGCCTGCCGTTTGAGCACGCTGCGTTTGTCGAACCGGTTTCCATCGCCCTGCATGCCGTGCGCCGCGCCGCGCCGCGCCCGGGCGATGCGACCGTGGTGGTGGGAAGCGGCATGATCGGCCTGTTGGTGATCCAGGCGCTGCGCGCGTCCGGCGTGCAACACGTGATTGCGGTGGATCGCGAACCCACGCGACTCCGCCTGGCGAAGGAACTCGGTGCGACCGCGTCGTTGCAGGTTGGTGACGTGGATGTCGCGCGCGCGATCGCCGGCCAAACCGGCGGCCGCGGCGCGGACGTCGTCTTCGAAGTCGTCGGCATTGGGCCGACCGTGCAGACGGCGCTGCAGGTGGTCCGCCGTGGCGGCACGGTCGTGCTGGTCGGAAACCTTGCCCCCTCGGTCGAGTTTCCCCTCCAGGTCGCGGTGACCCGTGAGCTGAACGTGCTCGGCAGTTGCGGCTCGGCCGGGGAATACCCCGACAGCCTGCGGTGGATTGCGGACGGTCGCATTCGCGTCGCGCCCCTGATCTCGGCCGTGGCGCCGCTCAACGAGGGCGCGAACTGGTTCGAGCGGCTGAGCGCGCGTGATGGCGGCCGCTATCTCAAGGTGATCCTGCAACCATGAAGCCTGCCTCGCTTTTCGACCTGACCGGGCGCATCGCGCTCGTGACTGGTGCAAGCCGGGGGTTGGGCCGCGGCTTTGCCCGGACGCTCGCGCGGGCGGGGGCGGACGTGGCCGTGACAAGCCGATCGCGCGAGACCCTGCAGGCGGTGGTGAGCGAAATCGAAGAGCTCGGACGAAGCGCGCTGGCGATGGAGCTCGACGTGCGTTCGGGCGAGAGCATCCGCGCCGCCGTCGCCTCGATCGAGGCCCACTTCGGCCGCATCGACGTGCTGGTCAACAACGCCGGTTGCAACATTCGCAAGCCCGCGCTCGAGGTCACGTGGGAGGACTGGAACACCATCCTCGATACGAACCTGCGCGGACCCTTCTTCGTCGCGCAAGCGGTCGCCCATGGCATGATCGCGCGCGGCGCCGGCCGGATCATCAACATCGGCTCGGTCACGAGTGTGGCGGGTTACGCCGGACTGGGCCCGTACGGCGCGAGTCGCGGCGGCATCCGCCAGTTGACCATGAGCCTGGCGGCCGACTGGGGCCCGCGCGGCGTGACGGTGAATTGCCTCGCCCCCGGCTGGTTCAAGACCGCGCAGAACGCCGTGATGTACGAGGACGAGCAATGGGTGCGATACCTGACCGACAGGATTCCGCTGCGCCGGCCGGGTGCGACCGGTGATCTTGACGGCGCGCTTGTGTTCCTCGCGAGCGACGCCAGCGCGTACGTGACGGGGCAGGTGTTGCTCGTGGACGGGGGCATCTCCGTCAACGACACGCGCGCACTGCCGGCGCGCCCATAGGGCACCATGCAGCCCGATCGCCGCCGCCACGTCGAGGCGCTGGTCGCACTGCTGTTTGCCAATGCGTTGTGGGGACTGAGCTTTCCGCTGATCAAGGCGATCCTGCAAATCCACGCCGCGCTCGATCCGACCGCGAGTGGCTGGTTTTATACCGTGATGACGGTCGCGCCGCGTTTCCTGTGCGGGGCCGTGATCGTGACGGCATGGTTCCTCCTGCGCCGCCGCCGCGCGGGCGATACGAGGCTCCCGCGACCGCGCGAATGGACCCAGGGGGCGGGTCTCGGCCTCTTCGCCGCCGGCGGGATGTTGTGGCAGAACGAGGGTCTCCAACACACCGCCGCATCGACATCCGCGTTCCTTTCGCAGCTGTATGCGGTGCTCATTCCCTTGTGGGTCGCGGTCCGATCTCGCCGCCGGCCTTCGGCCGTCTTGGGCGTGAGCATCGTGCTCGTGCTGTTCGGTGGCGCGGTGTTGGCGCGGTTCGATCCCCGCGACCTGCACCTGGGTCGTGGGGAAGCGGAGACGTTGCTTGGCTCGCTCTTTTTCACCGGTCAGATCCTTTGGCTCGGACGACCGGACTACCTGGACAACCGGCCGCTCGCGGTCACGTGCGTCATGTTTGCCACCGAGGCGGTGCTGTTCTGCGGCATGGCGCTGGTCCTGGCGCCGGAGGTCGCGGCCTTGTTCCTTCCCTTGCGTTCCGTGCCGTGGTTGGGCTGCACCGCGTTGTTGACGATATTCTGCACCCTCGGGGCCTTCGGTCTGATGAACAGCTTTCAACCACGCATCACGCCGACGGAGGCGGGGTTGCTCTACTCCATTGAACCCGTGTTCGGCACCCTGCTCGCCATGGTCCTGCCGGCGTGGTTTTCCGCCTGGGCCGGCATCGACTACGCCAACGAAACGTTCACGGTGCATCTGTTGATCGGCGGCACCATGATCACCGCGGCAAACGTGATCGTGCAGCTCCGACCGGCGCCGGTCGCGGCGCCGCGGTAGCGTGTATCGACAATGTGGACCGCTAACCACCTCGCGTGGCGCCGCGGCCGGCCTGAACGATGATCCCTCAACTCTTCGGGGCCGCGCCGGCGATGTTCATGGTGAGGCTGATCGCATCCGACACCTTGTCCTCGAGCTTGCCGGCGTTGAGCCCGTAGTCGCTGCGTTGGATCTCGAACTTTGTGCGCACGACCAGCAGGTCGCCCTTCAGGTTTGGAACGCGGGCGCTGAGCTTGTCCGGCAGATACGTGAACGAGACCGGCACCGTGATTTCATGCGTCCTGCCCTTGACCGTGAGGTTGCCCGTCACCTCCGCCGTCGTGGTCGGCCCCGTCGTCCTCACGTCGGCAACCTTCGTGGCCTCGAAGCTGATCGTGGGATGATTGGCCACGTCAAGCCACATGGGTCCCTGCAGGTGCTCCCGTTGCATCGGATTGCCCACCGTGAGGGACGCAGCGGCGAGTTCGATCCGTCCGGTGGTCGCACCGGGATTGGCGGGATCGAATCGGATCGTTCCGGAGATGCCATTGGCGGTGCCGTTGATCGACTCGAGCGGGGCATCGAGTGCGAAGATGACGTTGTTCACGCCCTTCGGGTCCTTGAAGTCGAAGGGCAGCGGCGCGGCCGAAGCGGCCATTGCCGCCAGGCCGAGCGCGGCCGTGAGCGGGACGAGGGAGCAGAACGTGTTTTTCATGGTCGGACCACGCAGATGACGTGTCGGGAGGCGGCGGAGGTTTCAGGAACCCGCGGATTGTCGGCGGCCGACCAGCAGCGCGGCGGCGAAAAGTCCGAGCGCGAGGCCGGTCCCGACCGCCAGCACCTCCACACCGGCGACGAACTGCGGATGCGTAACCGGGTAGTCGATGCCGGTGATGTCGTCGTGGCGCATTTCAGTGACGCTGGTGCGGGTCCAGCCCCAGTGCGCGCCGGTGGCGAGCCAGGTTGCGCCAGTCGCGACCAGAGTCGACAGGGCGACGAGGCGCAATACACGAGGGAACCGGGGGGGTGTCGAAGCCATGGGCGCGAGACTAGCACACGTTTCACCGCGGCGCAGGCATCGCTGTCCGCGTTTCGACGGGCAGGAAAGTTGGTCACACCCCGGCCCCCATTCGCACGCGGGACACCTGCGCCGCGCGATTGCGTTTCGCCAATCGTCCGGACCAGGATGGAAGCCGATGAATGACCCTGGCCCTTGCCCCGCTGACGGAAAACCGCGACCGGCGTTTGCGACGAGCGACTGGTAAGTTCGGCCTCTCCTTCGCCCACCGGCGCCCATGCTCTGGACCGCGGCGGCACCGTTGCAGTAGCGCAGGCATCCCTGCCTGCCGTTGATTCGGTTCAGGTTTCAAGGTAGCGCAGGCATCCCTGCCTGCTTCGGAGGCCGATGGCAGGCAGGGATGCCTGCGCTACGTCGGGCGTGCGCTGCTCCAGGGCCACTCGTCTGATGTACGACAGAGTCCAGCCTTGATCGGATTCTCCTCCACATATCGACAGCAGGCGGCAAGTTCGGCTTCGTCGCGGACAAGGTGATCGTAGGATTCGCGTTGCCAGAATGGCTGACCGACCCTGCCGAGCATCTTGTTGGAACTTTGGGCTGAATATGATTTCCAGCTGTGGAGAATCTGCTCGAGAGTGTGTTTGGCAAACGGGCGGACGATCGCATGCACGTGATTCGGCATCACCACCCATGCATGCAGTTGATATCGCTTTTGCTCAAAGTGCCCGAGCGTATTGGTTACGATCGCGGCGATCGCTGGCTGCTTGAGCCAGGCTTGACCCGTGGAGCGGTCGAGGAGGCTGTCGACCTCGGCCGCATACCAGGCGTGTAGATTTCCTCGTTCCTCTGCCGTGGGCTTGCGCATCTCAGCGGTCGCCTGGCGTAGCAAGCCGTCGCGCTGTTCGCGTAGCCTGCCGATCAATTCGCGCGGCAAGGAATCAGCCAGGCGAAAGGTGACGAAGTACGCCCGCCCCTCGGACTTTAGGTGCGGAAGGTAACCGCGAGAGTGGAATCCGGAGACATGTGGCATCTTGATAAGTGCGCAGGCATCCCTGCCTGTTGATTCAGTTCAGGTCCCAAGGTAACGCAGGCATCCCTGCCTGCTTCGATATCGATGGCAGGCAGGGATGCCTGCGCTACTTTACCACGTCAGGTAATCCTGGCCGAAGGCCAGTTCGCCGCCGGTGTGGCCGGCGAGGACGACGAGCACGACCGCCGCGATCAACAGCGCGAGGAGGACGGTCCGCGAACTCGTCGTGACGTCGCGGGCGCGGGCACGTTCGGCGACTTCGCTCGCGACCAGGGAAACCACCGCCAACGCCGCGGTGGCGAGGCCAAGCCAGCGATGCGTATCCGTTTCTCCGGAGGCATAGCCTTCGTATGCGGCGTTGAACCAGCCGCACGCCGCGGCCAGCGTCGCGCCGAACGCCGCCAGCCAAAGCGAACCGCGCGTCGTTCCCTGCAGCCAGCCGGCGTGGGCGGGACGGAGCCGGGAGGCGACTTCCGCGACGCAGGCGCCCAACAGGAGCGCGATGGGAAAATGCACGAGAAGGGGATGCAGACGGCCGAGCGTTTGCAGCAAGGGGCGCGATTTGCCCGCACGATCGCCCGGTTTCGCATCGGATGCCGCCATCTCGGCCGGCAGTGCGCCGGTGGGTGCGCCGCCCGCGATCCACGCACGAATCGTGGCGATTTCGGCGTCGGTCGGCTTATGACCGTCGCTGTCCGGCGGCGGCATCTTTTCATCCTCGTCGGTCGAGACCAGCTTGCCGAAGAGATCGGAATGGTCGGGATCACCGGGCTTGACGTAGTCCTGCTCGATCAGGCGCTGCAGATCGAGGACGTAGCCGAACTTGCCCTTGGGCTTGGTGAGATGGCCACCGTGGCACTTGGCGCAGGACTCATGGAAGATCTGATAGATCTGCCACGGCGTCGGCGTCACGACCGGTGGCGTCGCACTCGCGGCCGCGGCCCGCGCGCCGAAAGGAAGCGCCAGCACGGCGACCACGCAAAACGCGATCGGGAAGTACGCGGACGCGGCTCGTCGGGAGTATGTCCGCGTCGTCATCCGCGGCCGATCGGGGTGACGCGCCGATTCCTCAATGATCGGTGTCGGGATTGTACTTCTCGTGTCCGTCCTTGCGGGCTTCACGCAGTTTGCCGAACTGTTCGCGGGCGACATCCCACTTGTCCGCCAGGATGGCGCGCTCCAGTTCGAGCATGATCTCGACGGCACCGGCCAGTTCGGAGCGGAAAGCCGCGAGCTTGGCCGGCCGCTCGGCTTCGGGCAGATCCTCGATGCTCCACGGCACCATCGTCTTTCCCTCGATCGCCATCGCCTCCATCTTCTGGACGGCGTCGAGCATCTCGGCCTTGCTGCCGGCGGGGTCTTCGGACTTGAGACTATTGTTGATCACCCGCAGGGCCTTGCCCATCGCCTTCATGTGTTGATGCAATGGCGAATTGTCTTCGTCATCGTCGTCCCCGTGGCCGTGGCCGTGGCCGCCCATGTGATGTCCGGCCGGGGCCGGGGCGCCGGCAGGGGGGGCGTCGGCCGCGCGCAAGGCAGCGGGCAGGGCGACGGCCAGGACAAGCGTGAGAGTGGGTAACAGACGGGCGGCTGGTTCGTTCATAGAGGATGAAAGGACGCTCGCAGGTGAACCGTGGTTGCCGGCGGGGGCAATGCGTTTCTCCGCCCCGCCGATCAGGTCGGCGCCATCTCGGGAAGGGCGGGGCTGACATTCCCTCACCCATCCTGGAGCGAGTGCTCCGTCTCGTCCGCGGTTCACGTCGAGGCGGACCCTCCCGAACGCATCCGCCCGGGCGGGAAGCGGGAATCGTGCACCTTCCGGTTTGCACCGGCGCCCGCTTGCATCTCAACTGCGCGTCCCTTGCAACCGGCCGGAACTTCGGCCGTCATGTTCGTGCCCTTATGATCACAAACGCCCCCCTCCATTTGCTTCGCCGCGGGCTGCTGATGGCCGCGGCCGGCTGCCTCGTGTTTTCCGGCTGCGCGAAGAAAGACCGGCCGCGCATCGGACTCTCCCTCGACACGCTCAAGGAAGAACGCTGGCAGCGGGATCGCGATACGTTCATCCAGAAGGCCGAGGCCCTCGGCGCCGAGGTGATCGTGCAGTCGGCCAACTCCGACGACGTCCGCCAGGTCCGCGACGTCGAGGCGCTCATCAGTCGCGGCGTCGACGCACTGGTGATCGTGCCGCACAACGGCGAGGCCATGGGCAACGCCGTCAAGGCGGCCAACGAGGCGAAGATACCGGTGATCTCTTACGACCGGCTGATCCTCAATGCCGACGTCGATCTCTACCTCACGTTCGACAACGTGAAGGTCGGTGAGGCCCAGGCCCAATATGCCGTGGACCATCTGCCGAAGGACCGCCCGGCGCGCATCGTCCGCATCTACGGGGCGCCCACCGACAACAACGCGAAGATGTTCAAGCAGGGGCAGGACAACGTCCTCGATCCCCTGATCAAGGCCGGCCGGATCGACGTCGTGTTTGAGGACTGGGCACTCGACTGGAAGCCCGATGTCGCCAAGAAGATCATGAACGCCGCGATCACGAAGGCCGGCAAGGACATCGACGCGGTCATCGTGTCCAACGACGGCACCGCCGGCGGCGCGATCCAGGCGCTGATCGAGGAGGGCCTGGCCGGCAAGGTGCTGGTCACGGGCCAGGACGCCGACCTGGCGGGCTGCCAGCGCATCATGCGCGGCACGCAGGCGATGACGGTCTACAAACCGCTGAAGGAACTCGCGCAGCGCGCGGCCGAGGTCGCCGTCAAGGTCGCCAAGGGGGAACCCGTCGACGCGCCGCAGACCATCGACAACGGTTTCAAGCAGGTGCCGGCGATCTATGAGAAGATCGTTCCGGTCGACAAGGACAACATGATGTCGACCGTCGTGGCCGACAGCTTCCACACGGCGGAGGAGCTGAAGTAGTCAGGCTGGTGATCCCCGACGGGCAAATTTCGATTGGTCGATGCGCGAGACTCCTCACGATTTCCCCGGCGATCGGTTGGCGGGAGATCAATCGAAAACCAGGAATCGCGAAGCCAATATCCTCGAGATTCGCCATCTGACGAAACGCTTCCCCGGCGTGGTGGCGTTGCGCGACGTCGCGTTCGACTTGCGGCCGGGCGAGATCCACGCGCTGTGCGGTGAGAACGGTGCCGGCAAATCGACGCTGATCAAGGTGCTGTCCGGCGTCCACGCGCACGGCAGCTACGACGGCGAGATCCTGGTCGACGACCGGCCCGTGCATTTTCGCAATGTGCGTGATGCCGAAGCCGCCGGCATCGCCGTGATCATGCAGGAGCTTGCGCTCGTGCCGGAGATGACCGTGGCGGAGAACATCTACCTGGGCCGGGAACCGCGCCGCGGTCTTCGCATCGACCGCGGCTGCATGCATCGCGACGCCGCCAGGCTGCTGGCGCAATTCGGCCTGCCGGTGGAACCGGAGACGCCGGTGCATCGGCTGGGCGTCGGTCACAAGCAACTCATCGAGATCGCGCGTTCCCTCGACAAGCACACCCGCGTGCTCGTGCTCGACGAGCCGACCGCGGCGCTGACCGAACGCGAGGTGGAGACGCTCCTCGACATCCTGCGCCAGCTCCGGGCGCAGGGCACCGCATGCATCTACATATCACACAAGCTCGACGAGGTGTTTGCGATTGCCGATCGCATCACGGTGCTGCGCGACGGGGCCAGCGTCGCGCAGTTCCCCGCGCGCGAGGCCTCCATCCCGCGGTTGATCCGCCACATGGTCGGCCGCGAGATCAACGAGCTGTTTCCACGCATGCCGCCGACCGGTGGTCCGGGCGACGTGCGGCTGCGCGTGCGCAACCTGACCGTGGCGCCCGACAAGCTCGGTCCGCCGTATCTGCAGAACATCTCCTTTGCCCTGCGCGCCGGGGAAGTGCTCGGCTTCGGCGGGCTGATGGGCGCCGGTCGCACCGAACTGCTCATGCACCTGTTTGGCGCGTGGGGCCAGCGCCGGGGTGGCTCCGTGGAGTTGCGGGACGCGCCCTACGACGATCCGACGCCGCTCGCATCGATCCGTCGCGGGCTGGTGCTCGTGAGCGAGGATCGCCGCCGCTACGGCCTCGTCCTCGAGCAACCCATCGGTTTCAACCTTTCGCTTTCCAGCCTCGGTCGCTTCACGCGTTTCGGGAAAATCGACGGGCCGCGCGAACACGTGCGCAACCAGGAACTGTTCGATCAGTTGCGCGTCAAGGCGCCGGGCCAGCGCGCGGCCGCCGGCGGGTTGTCCGGCGGCAACCAGCAAAAGGTCGTGCTCGGCAAGGCGCTGATGACCGAACCCGCGGTGGTGATGCTCGACGAGCCCACCCGCGGCATCGACGTCGGCGCCAAACTCGAGGTTTATCAGTTGATCAACCAGCTTACCGACGCCGGCGAGGCGGTGATCCTCGTCTCCAGCGAACTGCCGGAACTCATGGGCATGAGCGACCGCATCATCATGCTGCACGAGGGCGTGATCGGGGGGGAGTTCACCCGCGATCAGTTCGTGCAGGAAAAACTTCTCGCCGCCGCGATGGGCCACGCCCACGTCGCCTGACGCCTCCGCCGATGTCGCCAACCTCTCCCCGCGCCCTGCTGCAGAATCTCGCGATGCCGATCGCGCTGGTGGCGATCGCCGCGTTCTTCGCGTCGGTCGAACCCGCCTACCTCGGTGCGCGCAACCTGACGCAGCTCATCATCGAATTCTCCATCGTCGCGACGCTCGCGCTGGGCCAGTTCCTGATCATCGTCACGGGCAATATCGACCTGTCCGTCGGCAGCGGCGTGGGGCTGATTGGCGGCATCGGCGCGGTGCTGGTTTTTCGAGCGGGCTGGCCGGCGCCACTCGCGATGACTGCCGGTGTCGCCACCACCCTGGTGCTCTGGCCGCTGATGGGCGCGCTCATCGTGAAGCAGCGGGTGCCGTCGTTTATTATCACGCTCGGCGGCCTGCTCATCTTCAAGGGGCTGTTCTGGCTGGTGATCACGAACTCCACGGTGCCGGTGACGCGCGGCGGGGAGGACAACCTCTATTCGCTGCTCACGACGTATTATCTGCCCCTCACGGGCGGTCTGTTGGTGGCCTTGATCGTGACCGCGGCCCTGGCCTGGATCGAGTGGCGTGCGCGCGTCGCCCGGCGCGCGTACGACCTGCCGGTGCCGCCGGCGAAGCGATCGTTGCTGAAACTGGGAGCCGTGGCCATCGGCGTGTTTGGCGTGGTGATCGTGTGCAACGCATTTCGGGGAGTCCCGTTGAGCATGCTCATCCTCGCCGCGGTGGCCGTTGGCGTGCACTTTCTCACGCAACACACTCCCTTCGGTCGCTATCTCTACGCGATCGGCGGCAACGAGGAGGCCGCCGTGCTGTCCGGCATCAACGTGGACCGCGTCGTGATCGGCGCCTTTGCGCTCATGGGGCTGGCGGTGGCGATCACGGGCTTCATGGAGACCGCGTATTCCGGCGCCTCCACGACCACCGTGGGTGACCTGATGGAACTCGACGCCATCGCCGCCTGCGTCATCGGCGGCACCGCCCTCAAGGGCGGACGCGGGACTGTATTGGGCGTGCTGCTGGGCGCGCTGATCATGACGGCCCTGCTCAACGGCATGACCCTGATGGCCGTGTCACCCGAGTTGAAATTCGTCGCGCGCGGACTCGTGCTCGTGCTGGCCGTCTGGATGGACGTCCGCTTCCGGCGGGCGTGATTCAAACCATCGCGCTCGCGCACCGATCAGGGGAGCGCAGCCCCGGGAGACGGAGTCCGCTGAACCTTCGTGCGTGGAGTCAGGCCGGATGCCTGCGCCACTTTTCGAGTCGCTCCGCGCAACCCCGCCGTTCCTTGCACGATTTTCTCGCGGCCGGGCCGGCGGGCTGCCACAGGTTTTCCCCATCCATGGCTCCGCTCGGCAAACTGGCAGACAAACGCACCGTCGACATGCGCGTCCTCGGCGACTGGGTCGAACCCGGCAGTCGCGTGCTCGATCTCGGCTGCGGCCGCGGCGTGCTGCTCGAGTATCTCGTGCAGACGAAGCAGGTCCGCGCGATCGGCGTCGATCACGACTTTGAGAAGGTCGCTGCTTGCGTGAAGCGCGGGCTCACCGCCTACCAGGGGGATCTCGAACACTTTCTCGCCGCGTTTCCCGAGGGCCACTTTGATCGCGTGATCTGCTCGCGCACGCTCGAGGAGCTGACGCATCCCGCGCAAGTCATGGAGGCAGCGCTGCGAGTCGCACGGTGCGTGACGATTGGATTCGTCAACCATGGCTTCTGGAAAAACCGCCTGGCGGTGCTTTGGACGGGACGGAAGCCGCGCAATGAGGTGTATCTGCAGTCGTGGGCGGAAACGCGCCCCGCGAATCCGGTCTCGATCGCGGATTTCGAAACCTTCTGTGCCGAAGCGCGGTTCGTGATCCGGCGCAAGCTCTGGCTGCGCGGTGACTGGCGGACGCGGTGTGCGATCGGACCGAACCTGCTCGCCGGCTATGCCGTCTACGAGTTGGGCCGGTAGTCGTTCCGGCAAGCGCACCTGACGAAGCATCGTCTCGGTCCCGATACCTTTGCACGTGCGCCGTCTGGTCGGTCGCCGTAACCTGCGCGCCGCACCATGAATATCGATCTCAATGAAATGCTGAATACCCTGGTCGAGAATGCCGGCGCCTACGCGTTGCGCATTTTCGCCGCGCTGGCGATCCTTCTGATCGGTCGTTGGCTGGCCGGCCTGCTCACCCGCGGCTTGCGCGCCCTCATGGAAAGGCGGGAAGTCGACATCGCCCTTCGTTCGTTCGTGACGAGCCTGCTCTACTGGCTGCTGATTGCCTTCATCATCGTCGCGGCCATGAGCAAGCTCGGCATCGAGACCACCTCGTTTGTCGCCATGCTCGGTGCCGCCGGACTGGCGGTCGGTCTCGCGATCCAGGGCTCGCTCTCGAATTTCGCGGCCGGCGTGCTCATCATCATGTTTCGTCCATTCCGAATCGGCGACTATATCGAGGCGGGCGGCACCTCCGGGTCGGTCAAGGACATCAACATCCTGACGACCGTGATGGCGACGCCGGACAACAAGCGCATCATCGTGCCCAACTCCGCCATCATGGCGGGTACGATCACGAACTACTCGGCGCATGAAACGCGCCGCCTCGACCTTGTATTCGGCGTCAGCTACGAGGACGACATTCGCAAGGTGCAGCGCGTGCTGGAGGAGATCGTCGCGGCGGATGCGCGCTGCCTGAAGGAACCCGCACCGACCATCGCCGTGCTGGCCCACGCGGACAGCAGCATCAATTTTGCCGTCCGCCCCTGGGTGAAGACGACCGACTACTGGTCGGTCTATTTCGACATGCACAAGGTCGTGAAGCTGCGTTTCGACGAGGAAGGCATCTCGATTCCGTTCCCGCAGCGCGACGTGCATTTGTTTCCTGCTCCAGCGGTGGCGGCGACCGCAGCGGCCCGACCGGCGAAGCCAGGAAATTTCGCACCGCGGAGAGCGGCCAGACGTGGCGGGAGTGCTGAATTTTGCGGGCCTGGAAGGCCACAAGCGAAGACAGCGGCGGCTGTCCCCCGCCGTCGGCGGTCGCTGCGACATGCGGCCCGCGCCGGCTCGGCTCACTGCATCCCCGCCAGCGTAAGCATCAGCTCGATGTCCGCCTGGCCGCCGATCGTGGACTCCTGGCACATGAAGTCGCTGCCGTCGTCGGCGAACACCGCTGCCGTCGTGTCAAACCGCGCAAGGGGATCGTCGGCGGGCGGATGAAAATGTTGCTTCAGCGCATCGTGGGTGCGCCGGCCTCCCGGTCCTTCGGAAAGGGCCCCGGTCGGAAACTCGCCCAGGAAATCATACGCGGGACTGTAGATATGTCGGACCGTGTTGGGCAGTCGTTGATCGAACAGGAATGACACGCCCCAGTTATTGCGACCAAACGTGTAGTCGAGCATGGCGAGAAACAAGGCCTCCCCCTCCGGTGAAGGTCCGATCCGCATCGTCGCAACCTTCGCCGCGTTCGCCGCGCCGATCCAACGGTGCAGACTGCCCCAGACGTAGGCACCCGGAATCCCCCACGGCTGTCCGGGGCCGGCGGCCCGCTGCGCGTACCGCGCGGTTTCGTCGTGCAGACGCCCGGCCGCTGCCGGACTGCTCTGGGCGAACGCCGCGTTCGCGAGCCAGTTCCAGTCGCCCCAACTGACTTCGCCCGCGGACGGCGGGAGCGGCGCGTTTTCCGTCACCGCGATGCCCGCGTCGCCCATCAGGTGCTGCAGTTCGGCCGATGCCAATGCCATCTGGTCGGCGTCGGTCGGATCGCGATAGAAGTCGTTGACTTTTCCTCGCTCGAACGCGGTGACCATCGTATCGGGCTGCAGGGCGCGCTCGTAGATCTCCTGCGCTTTGCTGCCGTAGCGTTGCGCGTCCGCGGCGTCGCCACGTTGCCGCCAGGTGCGCGCGCCCAGCGCGAGGGCCGCGGCGGCTCCGCCCATGTGAGCGCGGGAGAGCGCGCTGAGTGCGGGTCGCTGACCGTCGAGGCGATCGTGTTCCGGCAACCGCAAGGGTTGTTCATGATCCCGTTCATCCCCGACCTGGATGATGAAGGTGTCGCGATCGGGGTGCACGCGCATCAGGAATTCCAGGCCCTGCCGCGCCTCGTCCAGAATGTCGGGCCGATCGGATCGGCTCAGGACCCGGGCGTGCGCTTTCGGATCAAGCCGGTAGGCGAGCAACAGGTGGTAGGTCGTGTAGGCAATGTTAAGGGTGAACTTGAGCTGGTCACCAGCGTCGTACCAACCGCCGAGCACGTCGACGGTGCGCGCGGGCTCGGCCGGTTTCCATCGGCCGTTGGCGGGATCGCCGTCAGGCACCCAGACCGGAGCCTGCGCATCCCGCATGTGCGAAGGCTGCCGCAGCAACACATCCCGGGTGCCGGAACGCATTACGCGCAGGTGCCGCAAGGGCAGGGGACGCAACTCGGCGTAGGGATCTTCCGCGATGATGATGCGAGCGGGCTCGGCGCCCTCGGTCACAAACCGGTACACGCCGGGCTCGGTCAGCGCCGAGAAATCCGCGTCGTGATTGAACGGCAGCGGCGTGTGATCGCCGATGCCGGCCACGCTCGGGGCGAATCGGCCTTCCCCAACGACGGCCGACGCCGTGTCCTCGATCCGCCAGGAGTGGCCCTGCAGATCGGCATCGCTCATCGCGACCAGGACCTTCGCACGATCCGGAGCATACCCCGCCTGGTTCCAGCGGAGATGGATTTCCGAGGAAGACAGCTCAGGTTGCATCACGGCGAGCGCGACCGCCAAGACCACGACGGACAGGAGAATCCTCGCAGCCACGTCCGGCCCCTTTCGCCAGCATTCACCTCGAGGCGCGCGTGAGTTCTGCACGCGACGATCCTTCCGACCGGCGGGGATTATCGCGAGGCGCAAACGCGTTCCGACGTTCCGCCAAGGTCGGTTGGTGACAAGCCGGCCGGGTTGCGGAGACTGCGAGGCCCGCGCGTCTTTCGCTTGAGACAGGCTCCATCGAACCCCGTCCATGAATCTTCGCTTGCTCGTGTTTTTGGTCGTGCTGGCCTCCCGATTGGCGGGGGCGGAAGGCGACAACGTGTTTCTCTTCGCCTACTTCACCCGCAACGGCGAGGACGGCCTGCATCTCGCGTGGAGTGAGGACGGCACCAGGTGGCAGGCGCTGAACGAGGGCCGCAGCTACCTCGCGCCGGAAATCGGCACCAAGGAAAAACTCATGCGCGATCCGTGCATCGTGCGCGGACCCGACGGCGTGTTTCACATGGTGTGGACCTCGGGCTGGCGGGAGCACGGCATCGGGTATGCGTCGTCGGCGGATTTGATCCACTGGTCGGCGCAACGCGAACTGCCGGTCATGGCGGCCGAACCGACGGCGCGCAATTGCTGGGCACCCGAAATCACGTGGGACGAGCAGCGCGGCGATTTCCTGATCTTCTGGGCGACGACGATTCCCGGTCGGTTCCCGAAGACCACCGATGCGTCCGAGAGTGACTTGAACCATCGGATCTATTGCACGACGACGAAGGACTTCGCGGCCTTCTCGCCGACGCGTCTGTTCTACGATCCCGGCTTTTCCGTGATCGACGCGACCATGCTGCACGCAAACGGCCGGCACTACCTCATCGTCAAGGACGAGACGCGCAACCCGCCGAAGAAACACCTGCGCATCGCCGTTGCCGACGCTGTTGAGGGACCGTTTGAGAACCTGTCGCCACCGATCTCGCCGCCGGATTTGTGGGTCGAAGGGCCGACGGTAATCCACGCGGGCAACGACTATCTGCTCTGTTTCGACGCCTACCGCGAGGAGCATTACGGGGTGCTGCGGTCGCGTGACCTGAAGACGTGGGAGGATGGGACGGCACAGGCCACGTTTCCGGGCGAAGGCACGTTGCTGCGCATGCGGCACGGGACTGCGTTTGCCGTGCCCCGCGGGATCGTCGACAAGCTGCGCGATCCTACGGCCGCACCGGAACGACTGATCCGTTTCGATGCGCCGGCGCAACACTTCACGCAATCGTGCCCCCTCGGCAACGGCCGGCTCGGCGCGATGATCTTCGGCGGGATCGCTGACGAGACGATCGTGCTCAACGAGTCCGGCATGTGGTCGGGCTCCCCGCAGGATGCCGATCGGCCGGATGCGGCGAAAGCACTGCCGGAAATTCGCCGCCTGCTGCTCGAGGGAAAGAACGCCGAGGCGGAAAAGCTGGTCAGCGAAAACTTCACCTGCGCGGGCGCGGGTTCCGGCCATGGCAACGGCTCCAGCGTGCCATACGGCACCTATCAGGTGCTGGGCAACCTGCGGTTGGAGTTCATGCCGCCGACGATCCCGGTGGCCGGGTCCGCCGCCGCCGGCCCGGCCTCCGCGGGGCCGGCCACCGGGTCTGCACCTGAACGGGGCCCGCCCGGCGTGAGCGATTACCGCCGCGACCTCGATCTGGCCGAGGCAATCGCGCGCGTGGAGTACCAACGCGGCGGCGTGCACTTCTATCGCGAGGCGTTCGTCAGCGCCCGGGACGAGGTGTTCGTGCTCCGGCTTTCCGCCAGCGAACCGGGAGCGCTTTCATTCGACGTGCGACTGGATCGACGCGAGCGGGCCACCACCGTGTCCGATGGAGTCAACGGTTTGTTGATGTCGGGCAAACTCGCCGACGGAAAGGGCGGCGACAACGTCGGTTTCGCGAGCGGCGTACGGGTGCTCAATAACGGTGGCACCGCGGAGTCTCGGGACGGTGTCGTGGCGGTGCGCGATGCGAACGACGTCGTGCTGCTTGTCTCGGGCGCCACCGACATCAAGTCCTTTGCGGATCGTCGGGTCGACGACGCGATCGCCGCCGCCCGGGCCGACGTCGCATCCGCGCTAGCGAAATCCTTCGCCATGCTGCGCGGCCGGCACATCGCGCACTACCGCGGATACTTTGACCGCGTCGCGCTGCATCTTCCCGGAAGCGGCGCGGAATCCGTCAACGCGCCGACCACCGCCGCCCGCCTCGTGGCGCAGGCGGCTGGCGCCAACGATCCCGGACTCGCGCAACTCTACTTCGATTTCGGGCGCTACCTCCTGATCTCGTCGTCGCGTCCGGATGGCTTCCCCGCGAATCTGCAGGGCCTCTGGGCCGACGGTGTGGAGACGCCCTGGAATGGCGACTGGCACCTCAACGTCAACGTGCAGATGAACTACTGGCCGGCGGAGGTGTGCAACCTCACCGAATTGCACCAGCCGCTTTTTGCGCTGATCGCCTCGCTGGCGAAGGCGGGTGCCGCG
This sequence comes from uncultured Verrucomicrobiae bacterium, assembly GCA_963797435.1. GTDB lineage: Bacteria > Verrucomicrobiota > Verrucomicrobiia > Opitutales > Opitutaceae > CAWCPJ01. The sequence goes on from CAWCPJ010000005.1 coordinate 126,259, forward strand.
ACCGCGGAGAAATATTACGGTGCCCGCGGCTGGGTGGCGCACGTGCTGTCGAACCCCTGGGGGTTCACCGCGCCTGGTGAAGGGGCGGACTGGGGCGCCACGACGACGGGCTCTGCGTGGCTGTGCACGCACTTGTGGGAGCACTACCTGTTCACGGGCGACCGTGCATTCCTGCGCACGGCCTATCCGTTGATGAAAGGTTCCGCGCGCTTCTATTGCGACATGCTGATCGAGGAGCCGACGCACCACTGGCTCGTCACCGCGCCGGCCAACTCTCCGGAGAACGCGTTCAAGCTCGCCGACGGGTCCGAGGCGCACGTGTGTATGGGACCGACCTTCGACAATCAGATCCTGCGATATCTGTTCGCCGCGACGGCGGAGGCCGCGAAGGAACTGGGCGTCGACCCCGCCTTTCAACGCGAACTGCACGTCAAGGCCGCACGCCTGCCGCCGACCCGGATCGCGCCGGATGGCCGTATCATGGAGTGGCTGGAGAACTACGACGAGGTCGACCCGCATCACCGGCACATCTCGCACCTGTGGGGGTTGTTCCCCGGCCATGAAATCACGCCGGCCGGTTCTCCCGCGTTGGCGGTCGCGGCCCGCAAGACACTCGCGGCCCGCGGCGACGGCGGCACGGGTTGGTGTCTCGCGCACAAGCTCGCGCTCTGGGCGCGCCTCGGCGACGGCGACCGGGCGATGGACATCCTGCGTTCGCTCCTGAAACCGGCGGGTGTCAAGGACAGCATCAATACCACCGGCGGCGGAACCTACCCGAACCTCTTCGACGCGCATCCACCCTTTCAGATCGACGGCAATCTTGGCGGCACCGCCGCGATCGCCGAACTCCTGCTCCAGAGTCAGTCGGACGAGATCCACCTGTTGCCCGCATTGCCCAAGGCCTGGCCGGACGGCGAGGTTCGCGGCCTGCGGGCGCGCGGCGGTTTCGAAGTCGACCTGACGTGGCGTGCCGGCCGGCTTACGCACGCCGAAATCCGCGGCCCCGGCGGCGCGAGGGTGCGCGTGCGCCGTGGCGACCAAACCATCCTGCGTCCGATGCCGGAGAACGGGCGCCTCGAGCTCGATGGAGACCTTGCTCCAATCCAGCTGTCGGGCCGGCCCTCCGGACCACGCCGCGTTGGCGCAATCCTCCGGCTTGGTCCGGAAGGCCAAGCCGACCCGGCCAGTGTCAGGTGATCGGCAGCGCTTCGAACACCGCAAACGAATTGATTTCGATATGGCTGTTCACCGTGCGAAACGCGAACCAGCCCGAGGTCAGCGGCTCCGGATCGGCGAAGTCGAAAATCACTTTGCCGTCGCGCACAAACTGCGCATGCCCGAACGCCGCGATCAACATGATCTCGTAGTGATGGTTGGGCTCGAGCAGGAACCGGTGGGAGCTGAGGTCGTTTTCCGGCAGGAGCGGCCGCGCGCCCGTGCCGTCGTAGCGGCGGAATCGCGTCGTCGTGTTGTCGTTGCCGCCGTAGCCGACGTAGTAGGTGCGCAACGAGTCGTAGGTGCCAAACAGTCCATTGCGCGGCCGGCCCTCGGTGAAGAGATCCTCGGGATGTTGCGGATCCGTCGCCATCCAGAAGAAGTTCATGTCGGACACGCGGCTCGCGGGCGTCACGGTGACTTCGCAGGTGATCACGACCGGCGCCTCGAGGCGTTCCTTGAACCAGACGGTGCAACCGCCCTTGTCGTCGATCACCATCTTGTTGTCCGCGATCTTGACGGTGCCGCCCGGTTGCTGCTCGACGACCCACTGCGAGAGATCGCCGCTGAAATCCTCGCTGAACAAGCGGGTGCCGCATTGGGCCACGGGCGTGGCGTCCGACGCCGGGGCGGTGGAGGCGCCCGTGCAGGCGAGTGCGGCGGTGAGCAGGAAACCGAAACAGGTTCGCATCATGTCGTCATCAGAATGCCCCGGCGTTATCTGGCGAACGAGAAACGGATTTTGTCATGAAAACGCTCCAACTTCTTTCACTGCTCGGCCTGGCGACCCTTCAACGGCCTCGCCCTCGTCATCGTGCGCACGAAGCGCGGCGAATCCGGAACGATCAAGCTGCACGTCGAGTCGGATGCGCTGACCCCGGCGGATGTGAACCTCAATTCCCAATGAAGATAGCGAACACCATCTCACCGGTAGGGCAGGTCTCCGACCTGCCCAAGGCGGGTCGGAGACCCGCCCTGCTGATTGCTGCATTATTTGCCGCGCTGGCGATCTCCGTTGTCCACGCGCAACCCGCGCAACCCGCGCCCGATCTCGCACACCATCCCGCGGCCCAAACCGCACCGCTCGATCCAAACCTGCCGACGATCTTCGTCGCCGGCGACTCGACCGCGGCGCGCAACAATGCCAATCCGATCCAGGGCTGGGGCGTGCCGTTCGCCGACTACTTCGACCCGGCAAAGGTGAATGTCGCCAATCGCGCCCGGGGCGGCCGCAGCAGCCGCACGTTCATCACCGAGGGACTTTGGGACAAGCTGCTGGCCGACGTGAAGCCCGGCGACATCGTGCTGATCCAGTTCGGGCACAACGACGGCGGCGCGATCAACGAGGAGCCGCCCGGCTCGACCCGACCGTTGCGCGCGCGCGGTTCGCTGCCCGGCATTGGCGACGAATCGCAGGCGATCGACAACGTGCTGACGAAAAAGCACGAAATCGTGCACACGTTTGGCTGGTATCTGCGCAAGATGATCAGCGACGCGCAGGCGAAGGGCGCGAAACCGGTCGTGCTTTCGCTGACCGTGCGCAACATTTGGAAAGATGGACGCGTCGAGCGCGGTTCCGGTTCGTATCGCGCCTGGGATCGCGCGGTGGCGCAAGCCGCGGGCGTGCCGTTCGTCGATGTCACCCGCATCATCGCCGACGAGTTTCAGCAACTCGGCGAGGACAAGGTCCGCGGACTGTATGGTCCCGATCACACGCACACCAACGCCACTGGCGCCGACTTCAACGCGGCGGCCGTGGTCGCGGGCCTGAAAGGCCTGCGCGAGATTTCCATCAAGCCATTCCTGTCGGCGAAGGGCGAGGCGGTCCCGGCCGACAAGGTGGGCTGGCTCAATCTCCGGGAGCCGGCCGATCCCAACCTGCCGACGCTGATGATCGTCGGCGACTCGACCGCGCGCAACGGCCGCGGCGACGGCAGCGAATTCGGGTTGTGGGGCTGGGGCGAACCCTTCGTCGACCTGTTCGATCCCGCGAAGGCAAACGTCGTCAATCGCGCCGTGGGCGGCACGAGCAGCCGCACCTTCATCACGCTCGGTTATTGGGACCGGGCCCTGACGCTGTTGAAAGCCGGCGACATCCTGCTGATTCAGTTCGGCCATAACGACACCAGCCCGGTGAACGATGATCGCCGCGCCCGCGGCACCCTGGCCGGCATTGGCGATGAGGCCGAGGCGATCGACAACCAGCTTACGGGCCAGCACGAGATCGTGCACACCTACGGCTGGTATTTGCGCAAGATGATCAACGAGGCGCGCGCGCGCGGCGTGCAGGCGATCCTCGTCACACCGACACTGACGAATACCTGGAAGGACGGCCACGTCGGCCGCGGTCCCGGGGGCGGACGTTACGCCGACTGGACCATCGCACTCGGCCAGGCCGAAAACGTGCCGGTGGTCGATCTCGCGAGCCTGATCGCGCCGGAATACCAGCGCATGGGCGAAGCCGCGGTGAAAGGCTACTTCCCCCATGACCACACGCACACCAACGCGGCCGGCGCCGCGCTCAATGCGAAGCTTGTCCTTCAGGGTCTGCGCGCCCTGCCCGGCGATCCGGTGGGTGCATGGGTGAAGGACTGAAGCTCCCGCCACCGCAGGGCCGAACCATGCGGCCGCGCCGCCGTGTAGGGCCGGACCTCGCGTCCGCGCCGCAGCCGTAGGGCCGGACCTTGTGTCCGTGCCGCAGTGTATTAGGGCCGGACCTCGCGTCGTGCCGGCGCCAGGAGGGGTGCCCACGAACGATGCGTGGATGCAGCTTGGCTGTAGGGCCGGACTTCAGTCCGCGCCGCTCCATCACGTGCACGGTTCGGCGCGGACATGAAGTCCGGCCCTACAGCCAGCAACGCTGCGGGATTGCTGGGCACGGCAGTCCACCAACGCCGGCTACCTTCGCCCGTGTCCTCGCCCGCTACGCCTCCACCGCCACTTCGGCATTCACTCTCACGGAGGCGGTGCCGGCCGTACCGTGGGCCCTTCGATCCAGCGCGTTGGAATTGACGTGAGCGACGGCTGGGCGGGCGGACCGGATTCGTTGTGAATCACGTGGCCGACCACGAGTTCCGCGGCCCGGGCTCCGATCTCGCGCGGCTGGTGATCAAGCGCCGCGCAGGGAAGCGAAGCCCGCAGCGAATTCAGACACAGGAAACCGTGGTCCTCGGGAATTCGGGCGCCGCACGCGGTCATCCAGGTCACGACATCGCTGACGTGACTCAGCACGACGTCGGGATCGTACTTCTTGAACCACTTCACGAAACTGTCGCGGGTGAGCTTTTCGAAACGCAACGTCGGCACCCGCACGCTGTCGGGCAGCATTGCCTGGATGGTCTTGAACGAGCCCTCCCAACGGTACTGCAGGCGCTCCTCGAGAATCAGGTCGATGACCAGCCCGGGGCGCCGGTAGCCGCGCGCGTGCAGGGTTTCCATCGCCGATATCATCGAGCGGTAGTGATCGGGAGAAACGCAATGCAGCGGCGGCTGGTCGATAAAGTAGTCGGCATAGACCGCCGTCAGGCGCGTCCACGTGAGGCTGGAGAGATCCGGAAAACCAGAACACGGCAGTACGACAATCCCGCGAATGCCGCGCGCGTGCAGGATGCCGTCGATGCGCGGCAGCCGCAGGTCGTCACGCGTCACGTCGAAATGCTCGACATTGAAACCCAGCTTGTTTGCGCGCTCCCGCACCCCCTCGAGCACGGCGCTGTTGTAACGCTCGACGTGCGGTGCCCGGGGGTCCTCGACGATCTCGAGCGCCGCCAGCACGCCGCGGAACATCTGGCCGTTCGAACGCCGCAACTGCGACATGACCTCTCCCGTGAGCGGATTCCGCTCGTAACCCGCCGCCTCGGCCGCCGCCCGGACCCGCTCGATCGTCTTGGGATTCACCCGCGACAAACCTCGCAACGCATCGGAAACCGTCGTGCGGGACAAGCCGAGGGACTTCGCCAGGGTTCGCAGGGTGGGGCGAGGCATGGGGGTTCGAAGCGGACGGTCAGAAAGAACCGCGAACCGGCTCCGGTTCAACCTTCTTCGCATTTTTTGGTCTCGAGTTCCCGCCCGATGCGACAGTACGGGCCCGCCCATGCCGTTGAACGTTTAGGGCCGGAGCTTGCCTCCGGGCCACTTCCGTCTTCGCCCTGCAGGCCACGACGGACAAGGCGTCGGGAGCTAACGGCCCGGACGCGAGGTCCGGCCCTACAAGCGATCGGTGGCGCGCACCACGACTGAAATGGCACTTCAACTGGATCGTCACCGATTGGGCGTACCCATGCAGTTGGCCCAATGGCTCGCTCGCAGACCCCTCGCTCGGTGATGGAGCGCACCGGAATTGGCCCAATACCACTACCAGCTTTTCGGGCCGGCGTGGGGTCCACTATTGATGTCGCGTACGCGACACCGATGATGGCCCCCGTCGGGAACGCCTTCCGACTGTCCATGCGTGGCGCGCTGGTCGTTGAATGACTGAAGGCGAAGATGATCTCGCTGCCGCTTTCTCGTTCCCCTCACCCGCAACCATTGGAAAGCCCGTGATTCGCAAAGCGTTCGTGATGTCCGTGCACGCCGGCCGGGAAGCCGAATACGAACGTCGCCACCGTCCGATCCGGCCCGAACTCGAACGCGTGCTCAAGGCCCACGGCGCCCATAATTACTCCATCTTCCTCCATCCGGAGACGCGACAACTCTTCGGCTACGTGGAGGTCGAGGACGAGGCCCGCTGGCAGGCGATCGCGCGAACGCCCGAATGCCAGCGCTGGTGGCAGCACATGAGCGACGTCATGCCGTCCAACCCGGATCACAGTCCTGTCGCGCAGGATCTGCGCGAGGTGTTTCATCTTCCGTGATGCCTGCGAAGCCCCTTACCCGCCGTGAATTCGTTCGCAACGCTGCGCTCGCCGCAGCCGTCGTCCGTGCCGCATCGTCCGGGCACGCCGCCGATGCACCCGCGACGGGCGCCTCCGCGAGCGGTGCCGCGCCGAATCGTCCGACGCTGCGCTGGCTCGACGGTGCACCACCCGCGGCGCCGGTGGGCACGACGTGGGGCATGCCCTGGCCCCGCGGGCGTCACGCGCGCGACACGACCTTTGCCCTGCGCAATGCCGACGGCGCCGATGCGCCGGTGCAGTCCTGGCCGCTCGCCTATTGGCCCGACGGCACGCTGAAGTGGACCGCCCACGCCGTCCCGCCCGGCGCCTGCGCGACCGCGGGATTTGAAATCGCACCGGGAACACCGGCCGCGCCGAGCACGCTCCTGCGCGCAACGGACGGTGCGGACGAGATTTCCATCGACACGGGGATGATCCAGGCGCGCATCGCCAGGCACGGCCAGGTGCTCGTGCCCGCGATTGCCCGGAGCGGAACCGAGATCCTGCGTGAGGGCCGTCTCGTCCTGTTGCGCCAGGATACGCCGCTCGCCGGCCAGACGGCCGAGTCGTTCCAGGGCGAGATCGACGCCGTGACGCTCGAGCAAAACGGGCCGATTCGCGCGGTGGTGAAACTCGAGGGCAGGCACGCCCGCGAAGGCGGCGGCCGCGCGTGGCTGCCGTTCATCGTGCGCTGGTACTTCCATGCGGGGAGCGACGCGATCCGGGTGATGCACACGATCCTCTTCGACGGCGACGAGCAGAAGGACTTCATTCGCGGACTCGGCCTGCGCTTCACCGTTCCGCTGCGTGGAGCCCTGCAGGACCGGCACGTGCGTTTTTCCGGACAGGACGAAGGATTGTTCGCCGAGGCCGTGCGCGGGCTCACGGGTCTGCGGCGCGATCCCGGCGAGGAGGTGCGCGAGGCCCAACTCGCCGGAAAACCCACCGGCGATCCGGCCACCTGGGGCGGTCGGGGGCAGGCCGTCGCGACTCGCCTGCAATACATCCCGGCCTTTGGCGACTGGACGCTTTTTCAATCGTCGTGCGACGGGTTCGAAATTCGCAAGCGCACCAAGGAAGGGTACACGTGGTTGAGTTCCGCCCGGGGCCGGCGGGCCGGCGGTCTCGGCTATGTGGGCACGCCCGGCGGCGGCGTCGCGTTCGGCATCCGGAACTTCTGGCAGAGCCATCCGGCCCAGTTCGACGTGCGCGGAGCGACCACGGACGCGGCCGAGGTCACCATGTGGCTGTGGGCGCCGGATGCTCCGCCCATGGACCTCCGTGGTTATCACGACACGATGGGCATGGAGACCTACGAGGCGCAGTACAACGGCGGCCTCGAGATCACCTACGAGGACTACGAACCGGGCTTCGACAAACCCGAGGGCGTGGCGCGAACGAGTGAACTGTATGTCTGGGCATTGGCCGCGACGCCGGCGCGGGAGCGACTTGTCGAGATCGCGGCAACCGTTCGCGCACCGGCCGTCGTGTGCGCGGCGCCGGAATACCTGCACGGCTGCGGCGTCTTCGGCGGCCTGTGGTCGCCGGTGGATCGCACCACGGCGGCGCGGGCGGCGATCGAGGACAAGCTCGACTGGATGTTCGACACCTACGCCACGCAGCGGGAGGAACATCGCTGGTATGGCTATTGGAACTACGGGGACGTCATGCACACCTACGATGCCGACCGGCACGAGTGGCGCTATGACGTCGGCGGGTTCGGCTGGGACAATTCCGAACTGTCGTCCGATATCTGGCTGTGGCTGTATTTCCTGAAAAGCGGGCGGGCGGACGCGTTCCGCTTCGTCGAGGCGATGACGCGGCACACCGGAGAGGTCGATGTGCATCATATCGGCCGCTTCGCCCCGCTGGGGTCGCGGCACAACGTGCTGCACTGGGGGGACAGCGCGAAGCAGCTTCGCATCAGCACGGCGCTGAACCGGCGTTACTATTACTACCTGACCGGCGACGAACGTTTTGGCGACCTGATGCGCGAGCAGATCGAGGGTGGCCGGGCGCTGTTGCGCATCCCGCCGGGACGCAAGCTGCACGCGGCGGCCCGGCAGGGTGACCTGGACCGCGGCGCCGCGGCATCTGCCGACGACGTCGGGTTGAGCATCGGCACCGACTGGGGGTCGATCGCCGGGGCCTGGCTGACGGAATGGGAACGCACCGGTAATGCAACGATGCGCGACCGCCTGCAGACCAGCATGCGCACGCTCGGCGCGCTGCCCCATGGGTTCTTCACCGCGGCGCTTTCGATGAACCTGAACACGGGAGCGTTCTCCTCCGTCGGCGGCGATCGCATCGGCGTTTCGCACCTCAATGCGGTCTTCGGCCTCGTCGAGGTCTGCGCGGAACTGATCCAGTTGCTCGACGAACCCGGGGTTCAAGCGAGCGTGGCTGGAATACTGCGAGCTCTACAACGCCTCGCCGGAGGAACAAAAGCAGCGGCTTGGCCAGGCCCTCGCGGGCACCTCACTCGAACAGGGCCACTCGCGGCTGACCGCGTATGCGGCGAAGCAGGACAACGATCCCGCCCTGGCGAAGCGCGCCTGGTCGGAGTTCTACGGCGCCCGGGGCGTCTACGGTCCGTCCCCGGCCCCGAAGCCCGCGCACATCACCGGGCCCGCGGTCCTTCGGCCGGTCGATGAAGTCCCGGGGATCTCCACGAACGCGACCGCGCAGTGGGGGCTTGCGGCCATCGAGTGCCTGGCGCTGGTGCCCGAGGCGCTGGGCTGACGCGCCGTAGCGTAGGGCCGGACCTCGCGTCCGCGCCGCCAAGGTCGCGTGTCGGAGCGGCGCGGACGCGCGGTCCGGCCCTACAACCGCGGAATCGTCAGGCCGCCGTCGACCAGGATGACCTGGCCGGTCGAATACGGCAGGTCGCCGCGGGCGAGGGCGGCCACGGCCTTGCCGACGTCGGCCGGGAAACCCCAGCGTGGTTGCACGCACAGGCCGTCGGCGATCAGCTTGTCGTACTTTTCCGTCACGCCCGCCGTCATGTCGGTCTTGATGACGCCGGGTCGCACTTCATAAACGGGGATGCCTTCCGGACCCAGCCGGGTGGCGAACAACTGCGTCAGCATCGCGAAGCCGGCCTTGGCGATGCAGTATTCGCCACGGTTGATGCTCACCATCGTTGCAGAGATCGATGTGATGTTGACGATCGCGGCCGTGAACGTGGCATTCGCCTTGCGGGCCGCGACCATCTCGCGCGCGACGGCCTGGGTGAGGAAGAACGCTCCTTTCAGGTTCGTGTCGAGCACCCGGTCGTAGCTCTCCTCACTGGTCTCGAGCAGATCGGCCCGGGTCTTGGGCGCGACGCCGGCGTTGTTGACGAGGAGCTGGATCGCGCCGCCGGCAAACTCGCGTGCGATCTTCAACACCGTGGCGCGGCCTGCAGAAGAACCGATGTCACCGGCCGCGTAGGCGACGCGTCCACCTTGCGCGCGCAAGTGTCGCGAGCGGTTCCGCGACATCCGCCTCGGGGCGCGTGCCATTGATGACGAGATCCCATTTTTCCGCGGCGAGCGCGGTGGCGATGCCGAAGCCAATGCCGCGCGAACCACCGGTGACGAGAGCGATCTTGGAAGCCATGAGCGGTAGGTTCTGGGCGGTAAGCGGTATGCTTAAAGCTTAAGGCTTCGCGCCTATGGCAATCAGCCCAATTTCGGAACGTCGATCCAGCGGCGTTCGGCCCAGGATTGCAGACCGAGTTCGGCGAGTTGCACGCCCTTGGCGCCTTCGAGCAGCGACCAGGGGAACGGCGTGTCCTTCACGACGTGCTTGAGGAAGAGCTCCCATTGCACCTTGAAGGCGTTGTCGTAGGTGTCGTGCGACGGCACGCGGGTCCAGCCATCGCGGTAGTTGATCGGGCTGTCGACGTCGGGATTCCAGAGACAACGCGGCGTGGCGCCGAGCGCCTGGGCCTTGCAGTCGCGCAAACCGGCGACCGCAGAACCGTGGGTGCCGTCGACCTGCAGCGTGAGCAGGTCGTCGCGATCCACGCGGACGCACCAGGAGGAGTTGAAGTGGCAGATCACGCCGTTCTTTAGCTCGAACGTCGCGTAGGCGGCGTCGTCGGCGGTGCATGGGTAGGGGTTGCCCGCTTCGTCCCAACGCTCCGGGATGTGCGTGGCGCCGAGACACGACAGCGACTTGATGTCGCCGAACAGATTCTGGATCACGTACTGCCAGTGGCAGAGCATGTCGACGATGATGCCACCGTCGTCCTCCTTGCGGTAGTTCCACGAAGGCCGCTGTAGTTTCTCGAACTCGCCGGTGAACACCCAGTACCCGAACTCGCCGCGCACGGAGAGGATTTTTCCGAAGAATCCGGTATCGATGAGATACTTCAACTTGAGCAGCCCGGGCAGCCAGAGCTTGTCCTGCACGACGCCGTTTTTGAGTCCGGCGGCGGTGACCTCCTTCGCCAGCGCGAGGGCCTCGGCACTGGTGGTTGCGGTGGGCTTCTCGCAATAGATGTGTTTCTTCGCCGCGATCGCCTTGCGCACGCCGATGGGGCGCTGGCCGGTGAGGGTGGCGTCGAAGTAGATCTGGTTCTCCGGTTGCGCGAGTGCGGCATCCAGGTTCGTCGAGATGCGGGAGACGTTCGTGCGGGCGGCGAGCGCCCGCAGCTTGTCCTCGTTGCGCCCGACGAGCACGGGATCGGGCATGATCACCTCGTCCTCGGAGAGGGGCACGCCGCCCTGGTCGATGATCGCCTTGATCGAACGGATCAAGTGCTGGTTCGTGCCCATGCGTCCGGTGACGCCGTTCATGATGATGCCGATGGAATGGGTTTTCATTAATGCGGAGTGGCGAATGCCGAGGGCGGAATGAAGGCAGGGAATGACTGGTCACACGTGCTGCCGGTAGCCCTGGACGATCCTGGCGAGAAACTCGTCCTGATTGGTCGCCCAGTGGCGATTGGAGAAGATCTCGACTTCGTTGAAGCCGGAGAAGCCGGTGGCCTCGACCCAGCCGCGGATCTGTCGCAGAGGGATGCAGCCCTCGCCCATCAGGCCGCGGTCGAGCAACAGGTCCTCCGTGGGCGTGCGCCAGTCGCAGACGTGATAGGCGAAGAGCTTGCCCAGCCTTCCGCAGCGGGCGATCTCGGCCTCGAGCGCAGGATCCCACCACAGATGATAGACATCGACCGCGACGCCGACCTGGGGCGAGGCGAGCGCTTCGCACAGGTCGTTGGCCTGGCCGAGCGTGTTGATCGCGGAGCGATTGTCCGCATACATCGGATGCAGGGGCTCGATGGCGAGCCTCACGCCCGCGGCGGCGCATTCGGGCAGGAGCGTCGCGATGGCGTCGCGGATTTGCCGGCGGGCCTCCGGGAGCGGCACGCCGGGAACCGCTCCGCAGACCAGCACGATCAAGGGGGCGCCCAGCGCATGGGCGTCGGCAATGGCCCGGCGGTTGTCATCGAGCGCGAGCTGGCGGTCGGCTGCCGTTCGCCCGGGAAAGAAACCGCCGCGACAAAGGGAAACGACCGAGAGGCCGAGCCCACGCAGCCACGTGCCGACGTGTTCCGGCTTGTGATCCAGGATCGCATCGCGCCAGACCGTGATCCCTTTCACGCCGGCGGCGGCGTAGCGTTCCGCGGCGGTCTCGATCGGCCACGGTTTCGTGGTGATCGTATGGATGCACAGGCGGCTAAGGTCGGGCAGAGGAGCGGCGGTCATGTGAACACCTCCCACCGTGCCGTCCCGGCGGACTCGAGGCCCTGAGCCTGTCGAAGGGCCGGCGCACGGTCCCTCCTCCTCAAGGAGGGAACTGGTTTGTGCGCTACGCGCACTGAATGGATCCCGCCTCGAGGCGGGGCGACCACGCGCCAGCGTGGTGGGTGGTGTACGTTCACGGCAGACATCCGAAGAACGTGCAGTAGCGCTCGCCGCGGATAATGCGCTGCAAGTAGAGCGCGACTTCGCGCAGGTGGTAATCCCCCCACATGCACGCCTCGCCGCAGGGGATCAGGTGACCGCTGGGAATGTGATCCCAGGCATTCGGCCGGTGATAAATGCTTTGCAACAACAGGCCGTGATGATGCTTCGCCGTGCCGAGATACGGCTCGGTCAGCAACGTGCGTAGCGTGGTCAGGCCGGCCTGCCAGTAGCGGCGGCCGTCGGCCGAGTCGGTGCCGAGATAACGTCCGAGGCGCAGCAGGCCTTGTGCACCGATGGCGGCCGCGGAACTGTCGACGGGCTCGTGATCGTTGAACGGTTCGGCTGGACGGTCGCGCCAGTCGCCGAGCTTGTATAAATTCGGGGCGCCGCCGTCCCAGTAGGGAATCCCGTCGCGCGCGGTGTTGGCGATATACCAGTCGCACGTCGCCCGCGCCGCCTGGCCCAGGATTTCCTGCCAGCGGGCCTTGCCGCCGAACGGTTCGAACTCTTGTTCGTCCCACTGCTCGACGAACTCCAATTCTTCGGCGAATCCCAGCATTGCCCAGGCGAGTCCGCGGGTCCAGGTCGTGAAACCGGAGAAGCCCTGCTGGGAGTTGGGACAGCGGTAGCGGCCGTCGTTGGGGTTGAAGATCGATTCATGGGCGGTGCGCCCGCGCTCGTCGTAGTGATCGCGGCCCTCGCCATAGTAGATCGAGTATTGCGCCGTGGCCTCGAGATGCCGCAGGGCGCGTTCGAGCAGGGAGATCGCGGCGTCGTTCTCCCCCATCAGGCGATGACCGAGCGCGTGGGCGACCATCAGGATGCGGCAACTGCGCACGGTGTCGACGAACAGGCTGTGCGGTCCGTTGAACGAGTAGATGTATCCGCCGCCGCCGTGGATTTGCGACCAGCGCGAGGCCTGGATCGCGCCGGATATTTTCAACGCGAGTTCGCAGAATTCGAGGTGCTCCGCCGGCCGCCGGCCTTCGCGTTGCAGGCGCAGCCAGTTGCCGTAGGTGCTGAGATTGTTGAAGCCGTGATCATGCACGCCGGTGTGGCTGACGTGCGACGCCATGCGCGCGATCGTGTGCCGCTGCGCGTCCTCGGCGAAGCGGGTTTCGCCGGTCGCATCGAACTGCAGGAACGCGGAGCCATGGTGGAATCCCTCGGTCCATTCGGTCCAGCCGCGGGTGGTGTACTTGCCATCGACCGTGAACACGGGTGAGCCCTGCGCCGGGTTGTATTCACGCACGATGAGATCGATCTTCTCGCCGGAGAGTTGCCAGAATGTCTCCAGCGCGGAGGCGAGATCGGCCGAGGTCAGGTTGGAGTCGACGTGCATGTCAGGGGAGGAGAAATGGCCGCAAAGAGGCGCAGAAGGCGCAAGAAACGGAGGCGGAGTGGACGGGTAACTCGCTTGAAGGTCGGCGTTCCGAATCTGGATTCCCTTTGCGCCTTTTGCGCCTCTTTGCGGCCAACACATTCATAAACTCAGTACCGCTTCTCCTTGCGCAGATGCAGGATCACGAACTCGCTGTCCGCGAGCGCCTCGTAGGAATGTTGCTGGATCGCGTCGAACTGGATGCTTTCGCCGGCGCCGAGGTCGCAGGTCTCGTGGGGCAGGGACAGGCGAATCCTTCCCGCGAGCACCCAGCAGACTTCCGTATCATCGTGGTGGATCTCGGGCCGCGAGAGTTTCGCACCGGCGGGCGCGCGGCCGGACAGCGCGACGACGTTCGCGTAACGCACCTGGCGAAAGCTGAACTTGTCCGCGCGATGCCGGTTTTCCGTGGTGCGATGGGCGAGCGGCGATTCGGCCAATGCGAGCAGGTCCGTGGCGCTCATGCCGAAGGAGCGCGCGAGGCGGTAAACCGTGTCGAGTTCCGCCGACTGCTGGTTGCGCTCGATTTTCGAAATCACCGCAAGCGATACCCCCGACGCCTTCGCGAGCTCGGCCAGTGTCAGCTCATGCTGCTGCCGTAAGCGGCGGAGCACGGAAAAGTCGAACTTGGGGGCTTTCGCGGCCATTTTCGTTGCTGGTAACAAACGGCATCATTTTAGCCGTCAACGAAAATGGCGTCCGGGATACCCTTTTGCGGTCGGACGGTCGGAGTGCGAGACCAAGGCGCTCCCCCACCGGGAAGTCCCTGCACGTGCCGCCAAGCCGTATGGGGATCGCCCCGGCATTCACGCCGCGGGGCCTTCATCCGCGTCGTGGGCGGCGAGACCCCCGGTGGCCCCTCCCATGAGAACATCCGCTGTGATGCGCCGGAGCTGGTGACTCGAGTTTATTGCCTTGTCCGGGCGCGGCGCGCGAAAACGGGGATCGTCAGCTACCGGTTGGTGTAGCTTTCGATCAACTCCACGGTGACGCCGAGGTCTTTCGCGGTGTCCATGTAGCCGTACTCGCCGGTGGCCCAGCCGCCGTGTTGCGCGGTCGCGTATCCGACCTCGGCGTAATTCTCCAGATATGCCTCGCCCATGCCCTGCACGGCGAAGGCGATGTGGTGCACGCCCTCGCCCTTGGTCTCGAGGAATTCCCGCCAGTGGCTCGGTTCATCGCCGATCGGCTCGATCAATTCCACCTGCAGGTTGTCCAGGGTCATGAACACGAGCTTCGCCTTCGCGGTGGAGGGATGTCCGCGAAATTCGGTCGGGTTCTTCTCGTCTCCGGCGGCAATCACGATGTCGGGCGTCTTGTCGAGGCCGAGAAACGTCATCCAGTGATCCCGCGCCTTTTCGATATCACGCACGACGATGCCGATGTGCAGCATCCGCTGGTGTGGCACCATGCCTTTCTCCGGATAATCCGAGGCCGGGGACTTGGTGGTTTCCTGACCATTCACGACGCCGGCCAGACCGGCGGAAAGCAACAGGGCGATCAGAAGCAACGAGGAGGTTTTCATGGGTGGGAGAACATGGTTGGGTTCATCGACGAAAGCCTTATGCCGGCCTCGGCGGTCGGCGGCAAACCTCGTCTCTCACCCGTTTGCGGCCGAGGTTGCGGGACCCCCGGCACAACAATCACGATCGGCATCGCGTCGATCCGGACGTGCCGATTGAAGGTGCCGTGGGCGCAATGGCCGAGCTCCTCGGAGAGGGCAAGGTCAGGCACCTGGGCTTGTCGGAAGCCGCGCCGGAGACCATTCGCCGGGCGCACCGCGTGCATCCTATCGCCGCGCTGCAGACGGAGTATTCGCTTTGGTCGCACGAACCGGAGGGCGAGATCCAGCCGACTTTGCGTGAGCTCGGCATCGGATTCGTCGCCGTGGGCGATCGCTACGCACCCGGTCTGCAGGAACTCGTGAACCGCTGAAGCGAGTCATTAGCGGTTCAGTTGGTTTTGGGTGTGAACGCCTCGACAGCGGCCGCGCAGAAAAGACGTGGCCGCATGGAGCGACGCCGGCGGATCAATGCACGCGGCGCCAGACCTCGGCGATTTTGAATCCGTTCGATAGCTGGCCATCCTGCTCGAGCTTGTCGCCTTTGAGGTCGAGCTGGAACTCCTGCTTCTCCCCGCGCACGGTGATCATCTCTTCATCGCCGTATTCAATCACTTCCGTGTAGGTCGTACCCGCCAAGGTGAACGTTCCTCCGGCCACACTTTGCACCTTTCCGGTGGCGGACTCGTAGGAGACCCATGCAAAGTGGGTGGGATTGATCACCTTGACCTTGGTTTCGGAATCCGGCACGTTTTCCCATTCCTTGGCGTCGCCGTAGCGACGCGAGACCAACTGCCACGTGCCGATGAGCTGCTCGGACGAAGGCGGCTCGGCGGACAGAGGGGACGAAGTCAAGAGTCCAAGACCGACGGCAGCTACGGCGAGGGCTGCGAACGAGAAGCGATGTTTCGCATGCATGGCGGATTTGGTTGGGTGAGGGAATCGTGCCGGAGTAAGCCGAGGCAAGCAAGGATGCATGCGCTACTGGGTGGAGTGTCATCCACATGGCACGAATGAAAACGGTGCGGGACGTCCGGATTGGGAGCACACCGTCCGACACCTTCCCCGTGCCGGTCCTCGGCTGCCGTGCAGCTGCTGCGGCATCCCATCTCCTCGAGGAGGGACCTGCTGAGTGCCACGCGGGTGATGAGTCGGGTGCGATCGCGAAAAACGTGCAGGACCGGACCTTGGGTCCAGGCCGCAGTGACTCGGAGAGCGGTGCGGACAGAAGGTCCGGCTCTACCGCTTCATCCTCTGCCGGCCTGTCCGTAGGTGGCGCCCGGGCCGTGCTTCCGTTTGAAATGCCTTCCGAGCAACGCGGGCTCAATGGTCGTGAGGTCGGGCGCGAGCTGCAGCGACCGCAGCGCCATGTCGGCAATGCACTCCATCGCGATCGCGGCTTCGACTGCCTTGGCGACGGACTTGCCCCACGCGAAGGGCCCATGCCGGTTCACGAGCACGCCCGGAAAATCCAGCGGATCGAGCTGGCCGGAGGTGAAGCGCTCGACGATCACGTTTCCGGTCTCCCATTCGTAGGCGCCCCCGCCGATCTCGGTCGGCGTCATCTTGCGCGACACCGGAATGTTGCCGTTGAAGTAATCCGCGTGCGTCGTGCCGAAGATCGGAATCTCGCGGCCGGCCTGGGCGAAGCTCGTGGCGCAGGTCGAGTGCGTGTGCACAACCCCGCCGATGTCGGCGAAGGCGAGGAAGAGCTTGCGATGCGTCGGCGTGTCCGACGACGGGCGCAGCTTGCCCTCGACCTGCTTTCCCTCGAGGTCGATGAGCACCATGTCCTCGGCGCGCAAGGCGGCGTAGTCGACGCCGCTGGGCTTGATCGCAAAGATGCCCTGGGCACGGTCGACCGCGCTGGCATTGCCAAAAGTGAGGTTGATCAGCCCGTGCTTCGGCAGGGCGACGTTCGCCTCGTAGGCTTCACGTTTCAGTTCTTCGAGCATGGGTGTAAATCGGATCGGGTCACAGAGGACACGGAGGGAACACAGAGGTCACGGAGTCGCATGGTGGAGATAGGGAGTCGAATGTTTCGGCGAAGTTCCCTTCGAGAATCTGGGAATGTCTTGGTTTGGTGTAGTGCCACCGCGCTTCCTTTCGACTCTCACGGCACGGACACCAGGTCCGGCCCTGCAGGTCCGTTTGAAGCGGCGGTGGATGGCTCGACGGACTCTCGGGCACCCCGGTGCTCTCTGTGACTGGTTCGACCTGTTCTCTGTGACCATCTTCTTCAAACCCGGATGCCTTGGGCGAGGTGGTAATACACCTCGTTGTTGCGCAGGGTTTGCTTGAAGTCGGGGAGCGTGGTGTCGGCGTTGATGATGACGAGCTCGATGCCGGCGATGGCGGCGAAGTCTTCGAGCATCTCGGTGGTGACAGCTGTAGCTGAAGCCGGTGTGATGCGCGCCGCCGGCGTAGGATCCAGGCCGCGCACGCGGTCTTGAAATCCGGCTGGCATTTCCAGACGGCGCGCGCGACCGGAAGCTTCGGCAGCGCTCGGGCGGTCTTGACCGCGTCGACTTCGTTCACGAGGAGTCGGAAGCGATTGCCGAGGTCGATCGAGCGAGGCATTGAGCGCCGGCACCGGCGGGGGCGTCGAAGACGAGCCGCACCGGGTCCTCCTTGCCGCCGATGCCGAGCGGATGGATCTCCAGCGACGGTTTGCCGGCCGCGATGGTCGGGCAGATCTCCAGCATGTGCGCGCCGAGCACCTGATGTCCGCTCGGGCGCCAGATGGTAGGTGTAGTCCTCCATGAACGACGTGCCGCCGGGCAGCCCGTCGGCCATGACTTTCATCGCGCGCAGCAAGCGCGGCGGTCTTCCAGTCGCCTTCGGCGCCGAAGCCGTAGCCGTCGGCCATCAGTCGCTGGGCGGCGAGGCCGGGCAATTGCCGCAACCCGTGCAGATCTTCGAACGTGTCGGTGAACCCCTTGAAGCCGCCTTCCTCGAGAAATGCGCGCAGGCCGAGCTCGAGGCGCGCGCCGTAGCGCAACGCGTCGTGGCGCTTGCCGCCCTTCTTCAGGGCCGCGGCGACGCTTGTAGGTCTTCTCGTATTCGGCGCAGAGCGCGGTGACATCGCGTTCGCTCGACGGCGTTCACCTTGGCGACGAGGTCGCCGACGCCGTAGCCGTTGACGGCGAAACCGAACCGCATCTCGGCGGCGACCTTGTCGCCCTCGGTCACGGCGACCTGCCGCATGTTGTCGCCGAAGCGGGCGAACTTGGCGCCCTGCCAGTCGTGCCAGGCGCGCGCGGCGCGCATCCAGGCGCCGATCCGATCCTGCGACCTCGGCATCGCTCCAGTGGCCGACGACGACCTTGCGCCCGAGCCGCATGCGGGTATGGATGAACCCCGCCTCGCGGTCGCCGTGGGCGGCCTGGTTGAGGTTCATGAAATCCATGTCGATCGTGCTCCACGGCAGGTCGCGATTGAACTGCGTGTGCAGGTGCAGGAACGGTTTGCGCAGCTGCGTGCAGGCCGCGGATCCACATCTTCGACGGCGAGAACGTGTGCATCCAGAGGATGAGGCCGGCGCAGTTGGCGTCGTTGTTCGCCGCGAGCAGACGTTGCGCGATCTCGTCGGGCGTGGTGAGCAGCGCCTTGAAGACCGTGGGCAGCGGCAGGCGCTTCGATTTCGCGAGCGCCGTCGCGACCTACGGTCGCGTTGGCCGCGACCTGCTTGAGGGGTCCGGGGCCGTAGAGATGCTGGGATGCCGCAGACGAACCAGATTTCGGGTTGCGAGAGATTGATCATGGGTGTGAAAGAGAAAGACGGGCGTATCCACGAATTACACGAATGGCACGAATGCGGAGAAGATGATTACACTGCATTCGTGTCGATTCGTGTGATTCGTGGACGACACTCAGTTCCGCGCCGCTTCCTTGATGGCCAGAAGGTCTTTCATGACATGCCGAGGTCGGCGTTGGGGTTGCGGCCGCCGAAGGCTGTCGTGGAGCTGACGGTAGAGGGCATAGAGCTGGTTGTAGGTCTTCTGCGCGGCGGCCCCGGGTTTGTAGGCGACCTTCTTCAGCGTCGTCATCGCTTCTTGCGCGCTGGCGAAATCCTGGTGCGCGCCGGCGAGCACGGCGGCGGAAACGGCGGAGCCGAGCGCGCAGGCCTGGCTCGAGCCGGCGACGAGCATCGTGCAACCGGTGACGTCGGCGTAGATTTGCATGAGCAACGGATTCTTTTCCGCGATGCCACCGGCGCAGACGATCCGGTCAATCGGCACGCCGTATTCACGGATGCGCTCGATGATGGCGCGCGCGCCGAACGCCGTCGCCTCGATGAGGGTGCGATAGATTTCCGCGCTGCGTCGTATGCAGCGTCTGGCCGAGCAGGAGGCCGGAGAGGCGCTGATCCACGAGGATCGTGCGGTTGCCGTTGTTCCAATCCAGCGCGAGCAGCCCGCTGGCCCCGGCGCAAGCTTCGCGGCCTGTCTGGTCAGCTTCGCATGCAGCGAGGCGTCGCCGCCGCACACCACCTCGACCCACCATGTGAAGATGTCGCCGACGGCCGACTGGCCCGCCTCGATGCCGTAGAAGCCGGGCAGGATCGCGCCTTTCACGATGCCGCAGATGCCGGGAATGTCGGCGACAGGTTTCTCCGCGCTGACCACGCCGACAATCGCAGGTCGAGGTGCCGATCACCTTGACGAGCGTGCCCTCGCGCACGCCGCAGCCGATGGCGCCGTAGTGCACGTCGAACTCGCCGATCGCGATCGGAATGCCGGCGGGCAGGCCGAGTTTCCTCGCCCAGGTTCGGCACAACGCACCCGGCCGGTTCGCTGGCGTCGAAGGCGCGTTCGTAAAGGCGGTCGCGCAGGTCCGCGAGCTTCGGGTCGAGCATCGCCAGGAATTCCTTGTCCGGCAGTCCGCTCCATTCGTCGCTGTAGAGCGCCTTGTGTCCGGCGGCGCAGACGCCGGCCTTGATGGCGCGCGGATCGGTGACACCGGCGAGGACGGATGGAATCCAGTCCGCGAGTTCCACCCACGCGTGGGCCGCGGCGAAGACGTCGGGTGCGACGTTCAGGCAATGCCAGATCTTCGACCACAACCATTCCGACGAGTAGGTGTTGCCGCACTTCGCGATGTACTGCGGGCGATGTTGGGCGGCGAGCTCCGTGATCTTCGCGGCCTCGCGCCAGCCGGTGTGATCCTTCCAGAGCCAGCACTGCGCATTGAGGTTCTTCTTCCACTTCTTGTGCAGCGCGAGTGGCACGTTCTTGTCGTCGACGGGCAGCGGGCTCGAGCCGGTCGTGTCGACGCCGATGCCGATGACCAGATCGGCGCGAAAGCCGCGCTGTTTCTTCGCCGCGGCGAGTGCGCCCCGGGTCGCCTTCTCGAGGCCGAAGAGGTAGTCGCCGGGATGCTGACGGGCGAGGTTGTGGTCGCGCGGGTCGAGCGAGCACGCCCTGGCGCCCGCTGGGGTAGGTGACCACACAGGAGCCGAATTCCTTGCCGTCCTTGCAGCGCACGATCAGCGCGCGCACGGAGTTGGTGCCGTAATCAAGTCCGAGGGTGAACATGGGAATAGATGGGTGATTCAGGAGACTTCACAAAAGGAAACGAAGGTAACGAAGGGAATCAGACGTGGAGGACATGCGGGCGGGAGCGGTGATCATGAACGGGCGATGCGGGTGACGATGAATCGCTGCAGGAGAATAAATCCGAGCAACAGGACCCCAACGACAATCCGTAGCAGCGCCGAACTGAGCCGCCCGTCGAAGAGCAATGCCGTCTGGATCGTGCCGAACAACAGCACGCCGAGCACCGTGCCGAGCATGCTGCCACGACCGCCGGTGAGCAGGGTGCCGCCGATCACGACCACGGCGATCGCATCGAGCTCGAGTCCCAGGCCGAGGCTGGGATTGCCCGTGCTGGTCGCGAAGGTTGCGGCGAGACCCGCCCAGGCGGCGCAGAGGCCACTGATGGTGTAGGCCGCGATCTTGGTGGGGCCGACCGGCAGGCCCATGAGCAGGGCGGACTGCTCGCTGCCGCCGAGCGCGAGCAGGTTGCGCCCGAAGCGCGTGGAGTGCGCGACCACGCCGCCGGCGACCAGCGCGATCACCAGCATCACGGACGGCGTGAGGATGGTAAAGGAACCGATCGCGAGGGAAAATGACGCCAGCGCGTCCGTCCAGGGATGCTGAATACTGATCTGGTCCGTCGTGATCCAGAAGCCGAGCCCCCGCATCAGGAACATGCCGGCGAGCGTGATCAGAAACGGCGGTTGGCGAAAGCAATGGATCACCGCGCCCATCGCGGCGCCAAACAGTGCCCCGACGGCGAGCGCGAGCAGGGAGGCGAGCGCGGGATGCACGCCCGCGCGTTGCACGAGCATGGCCGTGAAAATCGAGGTGAAGCCGACGACGGCACCGACGGAAAGATCGATTCCGCCGGAAAAGATCACCAGGGTCATGCCGACGGACGTGATGCCCAGCATCGCGTAATCGATGAAGATGTTCCCCAGCACGCGGGCGGAGAAGAATCCCTGGTAGAGCACGCCCGCGACGATGAACAGCAGCACGAACACCGCGGTGGTCGCGAGCACGGGCAGCCGGCGTTGCAGGGCGGGGGTCATGGGTTGACGACGGTTCTTGGCAGGAGCCTGCTTGCAGGCGATCCGATGTTGCGAATGCGGTGGTTGATCGCCTGCAAGCAGGCTCCTACAAGAAAGCAGTCTTGATTCACGCCGCCGCCTTTCGCACGAAGAGGCCTCGCAGCCACCGGCGGGTGGCGTCGCCCTGGAGGATACAGACGACCAGGATGAGCAGCGCCTTCGGCACCGTGGCCACCGCCGGCGCCACGCCGACGTTGTACATCGTGACGGTGAGCGTTTGCAGGAGCAGCACGCCGACGAGGGAACCCAGGAGGAGAAAACGCCCGCCGCTCAGGGCGGTTCCTCCGACCACGACGGCGAAGATGGCGTCGAGTTCCAGGTTTTCGCCGGCCCGGAGCGAATCGGCCGCCATGATGTTCGACGCGAGAAGGATGCCGGCGATTCCGGCACAGGCCCCGCTGAAGACATACACGAGGCACCGGACTCGCGCGGTCGCGATGCCGGCGAAACGGCTCGCCGTCGGATTGTCGCCCACGGCCTCGATGAAAAGCCGTCCCGCCGTCCGGCTGAGAGCGAAGTGGGTGAGCAGATACAGGGCGAATGCCACGAGGGCGGCAAACGGCAGCAGGGCGAGGTAACCGTTGCCGAGGAACGAAAAGGTTGCGTGTTTGATCAGCAGCACCTGGCTGCCGGCGAGCTGTTGCGCGATGCCCCGGCCGGCGTAGAGGAGGATCAAGGTGGCGATGATCGGTTGCACGCCCGCATACGCGACGAGCACGCCGTTGATAAGCCCGATCAGTGCCCCGGCCGCGGTTGCGATGATGATGACGACAGGCAGCGATTCATAGCCGTGGCTGATGAGCAGCGCCGCGACCGTCCCGGACACCGCGACCACGGAACCGACCGAAAGATCGATGCCGCCCGTGGCGATCACAAGCGTCATCCCGAGCGCGACAATCATCGTGCGCGATCCCTGGTTGAGGATGTCGATCGGGGCCCCGAAGAAATGTCCATTGAGGAACGTCACCCGGAGGAACCCGGGATTTTGCACGAGGTTCGCGATCACCAGCAAAAGGATGCCGGCGACAGGCCAGATGACGGGCGAACGCTGGATCTGCTGGAGGCGCGTCATCGCACGGAAAGTAGGGCGGGTCTCCGACCCGCCAGCGCGCCAGGCAGGTTGAAGACCAGGTATTGGTTTCGTGCAGAAACACACCCCACCGCTCTCGCGAGCGGTCCCCCCCTCTCCAGAGAGGAACTGAACATCGAGAACGCCTCATTCATGCGCGACGTGTCCTCCGGCCATCACGTGCATGAGGTTGGGCGTGGTGATCTGCTCGCCGGAAAACTCGGCGGCCTTGCGCCGCTCCCGCAACACGACGACGCGGGAGCAGGCCCGCACGACCTCCTCGATCTCGGAGGAGATGAACACCACCGCGACCCCGTCGGCGCGCAACCTCGCAACAATCGCCTCGATCTCCGCCTTTGCCCCGATGTCGATGCCGCGCGTCGGTTCATCGAGAATGATCAGCTCCGGTTGCGTCGCCAGCCAGCGCGCGAGCAGCACCTTCTGCTGGTTACCGCCGGAGAGGTTGCGAATCGGCGTTTCCGCGTCGGCGGTCTTGATGCGGAGCGCGGCGATGTAGTGATCACAAAGCTTTCCCTGCTCTTCGCGCCCGAGCGCGCGCCAGCCGCCGCGTTTGCCCTGCAGCGCGATGATCAGGTTCTCGCGGACGGAGAGGTTCGGCAGGATGCCCTCGTTCTTGCGGTCCTCGGAGCAGAACGCGAGACCGTGCGCCACCGCCTCGCGGGGCGAACGGAGCGCGGCCGGCTGGCCCCGCAGTTCGACGTCGCCCGCGTCGCGCGCGTCGATGCCGAACAACAAGCGCGCGGTCTCGGTACGACCGGAGCCGAGCAGGCCGGCGAGGCCGGTGACTTCGCCGCGGTGCAACTCGAAGTCGAGCGGATGGACGGCGCCGCGCCGGGCGAGGCCCCGCGCGGCAAGCAAGGGCGGTTCCGCTGCCGACGAACTCGCCGCGCTCGTTTCGGCGGCGGAATGGGTGGCCGGGGCAAGCTCCCGTCCGAGCATGTGCGCGACCAGCTGCATCCGGGGGAGCTCCGCGGTGGCGAAAGCACCGACCAGCCTGCCGTTGCGCAAGACGGTGAGGCGATCGCTGACCGCGTACACCTGGTCGAGG
This sequence comes from uncultured Verrucomicrobiae bacterium, assembly GCA_963797435.1. GTDB lineage: Bacteria > Verrucomicrobiota > Verrucomicrobiia > Opitutales > Opitutaceae > CAWCPJ01. The sequence continues at coordinate 149,956 of CAWCPJ010000005.1, forward strand.
AAATGCGTGACAAAGACGATGCCGAGCCCGTCGTCGCGCAAGCGCCGCATGACGCCGAAGAGTTCCTCGATTTCCTGTTCGTCGAGACTGGCGGTGGGTTCGTCGAGCACGAGCAGGCGGGCGCGCAGGTCGAGCGCGCGGGCGATCGCGACCATCTGTTGGATGGCGACCGAAAGCGTGCCGAGCTCGGCGTCCACATCGCACTCGATCTCGAGCCGTGCGAGCGCCTCGCGGGCGTGCCGGCGCAGGGCGCGCCAGTTCAGGAATCCCCAGCGACCGGGCTGGCGGCCGAGGCCGATGTTCTCGGCGACCGAGAGCGACGGGATCAGGTTGACCTCCTGGTAAACGGTGCTGATGCCGGCACGCTCGGCGTCCTTCGGCGACGTCGGATGGACCGGCGTACCCGCGAGGTGGATCTCGCCGGCATCGGCCGGATGCACACCGGTGAGGACCTTGATGAGGGTCGACTTGCCCGCGCCGTTCTCGCCGAGCAGCGCATGGATCTCACCCGCCTGCACCGTGAAGTCCACGCCGTCGAGCGCGATCACGCCCGGGAAGCGCTTGCCGATGCCGCGCATCGAGAGCAGGAGAGCGGAATTTTCGATTTTCGATTTTCGATTTTCGATGGGCGGATTCACGAAGCGGCTGGCACCGGCGATGATCGAAGACGATATTTGCAGGAGCCTGCTTGCAGGCGAAACGCTCACGCGTTCCGCTACGAGGCGGATCACCGGCAAGCAGGCACCCCAAGGGCGGAAAATGGATCAATACTTGCGGCTCGGCAGCACCTGGGCGGCGTTCGAGGAATCGAACAACTGGTCGACGTTGTAGACCTGTTTCTCCACGGGTTTGCCGGCGAGGATGTTCTCGATCATGTCGTAAACCCGCGGACCGAAGAGCGGGTTGCACTCGACCGTGCAGTTGATCTTGCCGTCGACGACGGCTTGCACGCCCTCATGGATCGCATCGATCGAGACGATCATGATGTCCTTGCCCGGCTTCAGCCCCGCTTCCTCGATGGCCTGGATCGCGCCGAGCGCCATGTCGTCGTTGTGGGAAAAGAGGATTTCGATGTCCTTGCCGTGTTTCTTGAGCAGCGCCTCCATCACCTGCTTGCCCTCGGCGCGGCGGAAGTTGCCGGTCTGCGAGTCGATGATCTTGAACTCGGGATGCTTGGCGATGGCGTCACCGAAAGCGCGGCGGCGTTCATTCGCCGCGGCCGAGCCGGGCTCGCCTTCGAGCTCGACGATCTTGGTGCGGCCATCCGCATGCTCCGCCAGCCAGTCGGCGGCCATGGCGCCTTCCTTGTAGAAGTCGGAACCGATGAACGCGGTGTAGAGCGACTCGTCGGGGGTCTGCACCTTGCGGTCCATGATGATCACCGGAATGTTCGCGCGCTTGGCCTCGCGCAGCACGGGGTCCCAGCCGGTTTCGACGATTGGCGCGAGCACGATGGCATCGACGTCCTGGGCGATGAAGGAGCGGATCGCGCGGATCTGGTTCTCCTGCTTGCTCTGGCCGTCGGCGAACTTCAGCTCGATCCCGCGCTTTTCCGCTTCGGACTTCAGCGACTCGGTGTTGGCCGTGCGCCAGGCGCTTTCGGCCCCGGTCTGGGCGAAGCCGACGGTGATGTGCTTGCCCGCCGCAGAGGAGGAATCGCCGGAGGGGGACGTCGAGGCTTCCTTTTTGCCGCAGCCGGCGAACGCGAGCGCGGCGGCTAGCGTGAGAGTGATGATGTGGAGTTTCATGAGAAAGGATGGTCCGGTCGGGTGAAACGCGGGGGCGAATCGTGAAGCGAGGAGTTACTGGGGCAGTGGATATCGTCGCCGTCGCGACGGCGACAGGGGGTGAAATCTGACGGTCCCGTTTCCGTGCGCCAAGAAAACTCTGCATCGCCGCCGGCATTCCATTGAACGTGTCGGGCGGGCCCTCCGCGTCATGCCGCGGAGGACGGGCACCATCAACGATGTCGCGTACGCGACATCGTTGATGGTTATCGTCGGCATGGCGCGGGGGGCCGGACCGACAACTGATCGGCGGATGGGGGTCGCGAGCGTAATTGCGGTGTAACTGCAGCGATAGGGGTTAATTGCCGCGGTGCGCATCCGGACCGGTTGGACCGAGCAGTGCGCCTATTACTGCAGACATAGGATTACCGTCGTCGCGCCCGCTGGGGACAACCGACCCTAGCTCAACCCTAGCCCTGGGTTGCAGCCGGCGGTTGGTAATCTGACGCTCCGTGTCGTCCACGGTCCACCCAGCGCGGCTGCGCTGCAGCCGAAGAGGAATCGAGTTCCAGAGGCACAACCGATGCAAGCCTTCGAACAAATGAGAGGTTCCGCGGGATTGAGGTACAGAGGTGGACCCTCCAGAGCGGCACGGTGCCGCCGGGTGAACGAAGCGAGCGGTTTTTGTCGTCGCCGTCGTGGGCGCGCATGGCCGATACGAGCGGACGCGCGAACCTCAAGGCGGACCGAGTTCATAAACTTCGACCAGCGCCTCGCCGGTGCTGCCGTCCGCGCCGGACACGAGCGCCGTGTAGCTGCCGGCCGGCAGCGTCATCACGATGGCGGCGTCGGTGGACGCGTTGCGCAGCGGAAAGGCGCTGGCCGCGGCCGAGGCGTCAGCCGCGCCGGGCTCGTTCGCCCAGTCGTCGTTCACGGCAATGGTGCGGTCCAGGTTGTTGATCAGCGTGTGCACTTCCAGGTGCGGATCCGCGAGTACGCCGGTGACATCGAAGTCGGCCAGCGTTGGCCCAACGCCACGGATGAGCACGCGCGTCGGCGCATTGCCGCTGATGACGAATCCCGCGATCAAGGTCTCGAATCCCTGACCCGCATGATTGCGGGCGGACACGTTCACCAGGCGCGGGGAGTTGCCGTCGCCGGCATCGTAGGCCTCGACGAGCACGATGCCGCTCGCGCCCGGAGTTGCGCTTTTCGCGTGGACGGTGCGGAGGCCGCCGACCGTGGTCAGGAGGGCGGCGTCCCTGCTGTTCGCATCGGGCAACGGAAAGGCGCCGAGCCGGTCGAACTCCGCCGCCAGCGTCGCGGCCCCGCCACCGTCACCCCAGTTGTCGTTCGTACCGAGGATGGTGTCCGCATCGTTCACCTTCCCGTGCATTTCCAAGGCCGGGTTGGTCATGAACCCCGTCACGTCGTAGGCCGCGAGCGCGGGACCGATCCCGCGGACGAGCACGTCCTTGGCGCCGCCCACCATGACGAAGCCGACGATCAGCGGATTGCCGTCCACGCCCGCGGTGGAGCGCACCGACATGTTCACGATGCGTCCGGCCACAGGCGTGGCGACGACGATGCGCGCAAGCCGGCTGGTCGTGGTCCCGTAATCATCGGTGACCCGCACGAGGTAGTTGCCGGCATCGCCCGTGTGGAGGGAGGCGAAAGCGAGCGTGCTCGACGTGGCACCGGGGATCGCGACATCGTTCTTGAGCCATTGGTAGGACAGGGCACCTGATCCGGAGGCGACGACGGTGAGACTCGCGGTCGTTCCCGCCGGTTGCGTGATGCTGGTGGGGTGCTCGCCGATGAACGGCGGCGGGGCGGTCACCGTCAGGATCGCCGCCGCGCTCGTGATTGAACCGGCTTCGTTCGTGATCGTGACCGTGTAGCTGCCGGCGTTGTCGGGACCGACCGGGTCGATGACGAGTTCCCGGCCCGTGCCGCCGGGGAGATCGACCCCGTCGCGATGCCATTGATACGTGGGCACGGGGTCCGCGGTGAGGGCAACCGAGAGGGTCGCGGTCGTGCCCGCGGCGACCGTCTGCGGGGCCGGCGGCGTGAGAATCACGGGGGCGACCGCAATTGCGACCTTGCTGCCCCAGATCGCGGTGCCGTCGCCGGAAAGCGCGGTGAACGTCAGCACCCAGCGTTGATTGTCGTCATCCCACTGGCGGACGAACACGCCGCGATAAACGACGCCGCCCAGCATGATGGTGGCATCGTAGTCCAGCGAGAGTTGCCACGTGCCGGTCTGCGCACCGGTAATCGTGCCGTCGGGCTGGAGCGTGATGTTGGTCGACGGGATCGCGGTCGGATTGATCGACTTGCCGTGATTGATCAGCTTGTAGTTGCCGGGAATCTGGACGACGTCGGTCGGGGCGATGGTTTCGCCGGCAAAGCGAAAGGGTGCGACCACGAGCCAGTCGTCGGCGTTCACGAACATCTGGTGCACGCGCACCTCGTGGACTTCGCCCCGGCCGACGAAGCGCGTGTGGTGGACGAGGAAGTAGCGATCGGTCGCCGCGTCGTAGTAGGCGGAGTTGTGCCCCGGCGAAAGATAGCCGGTGGTCGTGGCGGCGGGTTCGCCTGTGACATGCAAAAACTGATAACCGCCCATCAGCTTCACGCCATGCGGGGCAATGGACGCGTCATCGAACAACGTGCCCGGTGCTCCCTTCACCGTGGCAAGATCCGTGCCCTCGGCGTCGAGATACGGGCCGTCAGGATTGCGGGAACGGCCGAGCCGGATGTTGTAACCGCCGGCGGCATCGAGGCCGCCGTAGGAAACGAAGAAGTAATAGTATTCGGATTCGGGACTGTAGAGGATGTAGGAACCTTCGATACGGGCATGGTTGCCGCCCATCAGATGCTTGCCGTAGCCCTGGCCGGGTTTGGGCATGCCGCTGGCCGGATCGAGTTCGAGAATGAAGATGCCACCCGAATAGGAACCGTAGACCATCCAGAGTCTGCCCGTCTGGTCGTAAAAGACCGCCGGATCGATCGTGTTCGGGTGGATCGTTGGGTCGTAGACCGAACCGGCTTCCGCCGGCTGCCCGCCGGGACCGGAACGCAGCATGACGCCGAGATCCGAATACGGCCCGGTGATCGTGTCGGAGACCGCCAGCCCCAGGGCGGCGCGCGGCTGATCGAGGCGACCGACACAATAATAGAAGTAGTCGTGACCGTCGCCGAGTTTGATGACATCCGGCGCCCAATAGCCGTAGGAACCGCCGACCCAGGCGACGGCGTCCGCGAGGTCGACCGGCGGATTGGGGAAAATCGGATTGCCGACGACAGGATCGGTCGAGAGCTGCGTCCAGTGCATCAGGTCGGTCGTGCTCGCGGACGCGAGATGCGAACCGAAGATGTAGAACGTGGAACCGTCGCGGACGATCGAGGGATCGTGGACGGAGACGTTGGTGAAGGTGGGGGTGGTTTGAGCGGGGAGAATGCTGGTCGCCAGACACGTGCAAATGGTCAGCCCGGCAGGAGCGAGCTTGCTCGCGATTCTGGACCCAAGATCGCCTGCAAGCCGGCTCCTACCAAAGCCCGGCATGTTTTTGCACACGCTCATTCCACTCCTGAGGGGCGCCCGAACAGGGGCATGCCGGCGGCGTCCCACCGCAGCGGTTTGACGTAGGTGTGGCGGTTGGGGTCCCACAGCGGATCGCCGACAATTTCGGTGTAGGTGCGCGCGTGATAGACGAGCAGGTCGGTCGTGCCATCCTCGGCCACCGTGAAGCTGTTGTGGCCCGGGCCGTAGATCTTGTGCTCGTAATCCGTGCGGAAGACCGGCTCCGGCGATTTCGTCCAGTGGTGCGGGTCCAGCAGGTCGGCGTCGTCCGGTGCGCAGAGCAGACCCATGCAGTAGTTCTCATCGGTGGCGCTGGCGGAGTAGCTGAGGAACACGCGGCCGTGACGGATCACGACGGAGGGACCTTCATTCACCCGGAAGCCACGGGTCTCCCAGTCGTATTCAGGAACAGACAGCCGCACGGGTTTCGTCGCGAGTTGCGTGGCCGATGCCATCCGCGCGATGTAGAGGTTCGAGTTGCCCGGGATCGCGGGATCCTTCTGCGCCCACACGTAGTAGGTGGAGCCGCGATGCGTGAAGGTCGTGGCATCGAGCGAGAAGCTGTCGATGCCGGTCTCGATGCGGACGGGATCCGACCACGTGCCCGCGAGCGGGTTCTCGGCCGGGGTCGAGATCACGTACATGCGGTGCTGGAACAAGTCGTCCTTGATCGCGCGCGATGGCGCGGCGGCGAAGTAGACGTGCCATGCGCCGAAGACGCGGTGAATCTCCGGGGCCCAGATGAGTTCGCTGCATGGGCCGGCGTCCGGCTTGTGCCAGACATCGACGGTCGGGGCGGAGACGAGTCCCGCGATGCTGCGGGCGCGGCGCAACTCGATGCGATCGTACGCCGGCACTGACGCGGTGAAGTAATACCAGCCGTCAAGGTGCCGGCGGATGCACGGGTCGGCGCGCTGGAGGATCAGGGGTTGCAGGGGAGACATGGGATAAGGGCCGGACTCGGGTCCGGTGGTGGATCTGGCGCGGAGGAAACGCCTCCCACCGCGCTGGCGCGCGGTCCCTCTTCCTCAAAAGAGGGAGCTGGTGTGAGCGTGGTGCACGCGCGGGAGGATCAAGGGTTGCGGGGGAAACATGGGAGAAGGGCGGTTCTCGGACCTGCCCGGAGCGGGTCGGAGACCCGCCCTACGGATTTGCGATGCGATCTCGCGGCTGGCCCGCTCATCCCACGGGTGTCTCGCTGATGTGATTGGCCGTGAGTCCCGCCTTCGCCCCTTCGCCTCGCATCATGGCGTCGTAGAACTTGTCCGTGATCCGGTAGCGAAACATCAGCAGACCCATGATGCCGTGGAATACACCGGGGATGATGGTCAGCATCAGCGCGATTCCCATCAGGGCGGCCGGCGTCTGCACCTGGTTGGCGACGTAGCCGTAGTGATCGAGCAACTGGGCGAGCAGGAAACCCGCCAGTGCCATGCCCGCCTTCTGGCAAAACGAAATCAAACCCCAGGAAAGTCCGGTGACCCGCAGCCCCGACTTCTTTTCGCCGTAGTCGATCGCCTCGGCGATGGCCGACCAGAACACCGGCGCCTGCAGGTCGACCACGAAGTTGATCAGGAAGTACAGGATGAACGCCGAAACCACGTCGCCCGGTTTCACCGTGAAGTAGGTGATGACGCTGAGCGCTGCGACCGTGAGCTGGGTCCAGCGGAACATCGCGACCTTGCAGAAGCGCTTCGTGATCCAGGTCGATGCGACCATCGCGAGGATGTTGCCGATGACACCGGTCCCGAGAAATTTCGAGATCATCACCTCGTCGCCGCCGATGTAGTATTTCGCGTAGTAGGCGGCGACCGAGCCGCGGATGACGTAGCCGATCGTGCCGATCACGCACACGGCGCAGAGGACGATCCACTGGTCGTTCCGCACGAGGTGCGAGACTTTGGTCCGGAACGGCGTCTTCTCCACCTTGTGCTGGAGGCGCTCGGTGGTCGTGAAAAAGCAGAAGAGAAAGAGAATGGCGGCGAGGGCGCCCATGAGGCCCATCGCGGCCTGGTAACCCGCGGCGAGATTCGCCTGGCCCCAGGTCTTCGCCAGGATCGGCACGACGATGGACACGCAGAATGCCGCGACCTTCGCGAAGAACAGCCGGTAGCCGTTGGCCGACAGTCGCTCCTTTGGCTGATCCGTGAGCACCCCGATCAGCGAGATGTAGGGGATCGTGACGGCGGTGAAGACGAGCGTGACGAGGATGTAGGTGGAGTAGGCCCAGACGAGTTTCGCGTTGTACCCGAAGTCCGGCGTCAGAAAGGTGAGATAAACCGTCACCCCGAAGGGCACCGCCAGGAACAGGAAGTAGTGCCGATACCGGCCCCACCGCGTCGTGTAGTGGTCGGTTAACGTCCCCATCAGCGGATCGGTGATCGCGTCAATGAACCGGACGGACAGCAGCAGGATGCCCAGGTCGACCGTCTTCAGGCCGAAGATGTCGGTATAGAAGAACGTCAGGATGAGCGCCATCGACGACCACACGACGTTCACCGCCGCGTCGCCGGCGCCGAAGCCGACCTTCTCGAGCACCGGTGAGTCGCGGGGTCTTCATGCCAGGGTGGCGGTTCCGAGGGCGGGCGTTCGCGGGCCTACATGGTGCTGCGCTCCGTCGCGGGCAGGCATACGGCGCGGTCGCTTCCGCGGCGGCCGCGCTCGGGCGTGTGAAAGCGTGGTGCGGAAGCTCGCGGCCACGCCACACCTCCCGGGCAGGAGCGAGCCTGCTCGCGAAGGGGATGAGCCGGTCGCCCGCAAGCAGGCTGCTACCGGGGGTGCATGAGTCCAGCGCTTCATGTACCGGGTTCCTCCGGCGGCGGTTTCAGGCCGACGGGCTCGGGTCCGATGAGCGTGCTCGTGTAGGTGTGCAGCGCCGCGCCGTCGACGATCGGCCATTGCTCCGCATCCCAGGCGAGGTCGGCGATCTTGAGTTTCTGCAGGCCGTTGTCCGCCGCCTCGTAGGCGTGGAAGACCAACAGATCCCGGCCGTCGAAGGTGTAGACCCCGCAGTGGCCGGCGCCGGGCCAGTCGGGATCGCCGGCGAGCAGGAGGGTACCGCCGCCATGGTTCATCCGCTTGCCGTCCCGATCCACGTAGGGACCGCGGATGTCGCGGGAGCGACCGACGACGATCTTGTAGTTGCTGGCCTTGCCCACGCAGCACTTGTCCCAGGAAACGAACAGATAGTAGTAGCCGTGCTTGCGAAAGATGAACGGCGCCTCGATCTGCGCGGGTTCAGGTTCCGTGTCGTCGACGAACACCGAGCGTTCGCGCTTGGCGATCGCGTGCCACTCCTGTGGCTCGGCCATCGCCATGAGGTCGGGGGCCAGCTTCACGAGTTTGAGCCCGCCCCAGAAGGAACCGAACGCAAGCCACGGCGTGCCCGCTTCGTCGAACGCAAGGTTCGGATCGATGGCGTTCCACAGGTCGCGACCGGGAATCGAGCGGATCACGATGCCATGATCCACCCATGCATAGCCGGCCGCATGCGGATCGAGGGTCTGGTTCGTCGCGACGCCGATGGCCGATGTGTTCTTCCCCCCACGGGACACCGAGTAGTAGAGGTAGTAGGTGTCGCCGTGCCGCGAAATGTCCGGCGCCCAGATGTGCCCGTTGAAGTGTGGGACGACCTCCCGGGCCCACGCGGGTTCGGTGGGAAAGACGCGACCACCCAGGCGCCAGGTTTGCAGATCCTTCGAGCAATAGAAGGTGATCCCCGGTCCCGTGCTGAACAGGTAATAGGTGTCCCCCTCCTTGGCCATCACCGGGTCGTGAATGCTGACCTGGCGGCCCGGCGAGGCGCCGAGATGGCCGACCGGACAAAGCGCAACGAGCAGCAGGGATGTGAGGAGATGGCGGCGCATGAACGTGACCGGACGTCAGAAGTCAGAGGTCAGAAGTCGGGATTTGGAAAACTGTCGGCGCCGAAGGTGGATGTGCCCGGCCCCTCGGGGCGACGGCATGGATGCGGCTGAACCGTATAACCGTAGGGCCGGACCTTGCGTCCGTGCCGTTACCTCTCGACGACGCGGCACGGACGCAAGGTCCGGCCCAACAACCGATCGCTGGCTCCGGCCACGAGCGTAATTGCAGTTCGGCTGCATGGATACGTCCCAAGTTCGTCCAGGGGCGGAACGAAGAACGTGCGCCGCGTTGGCGAACCGGGTCCGAGATCGGACGCTTCCGTGCACGGCCGACGTCAGAAGTGATACCGCGCCCCGAGCTCGAAGGTGCGGTCGTAGAGCCGCGTATCGCGCGGATAGAGCGACGGGTCCGGCCCGAAGTAGTCCGCGTACTTGCTGTTCGCCAGGTTGGTGATGTCGAACGTGACGGTGAACTTCTCGCTGAAGCGATAGGCCGCCGAGAAGTCGACGCGCTTCGTCGGTTTCACGGTGATCGTGCGCAACGGGGTGCCAAAGGCATCGGGCACATTCGGTCCGTTGAACGTGTCGACGTAGCTGCCGCGATAATTGTAGGCCAGGCGGGCCGAGAACGGACCGCGCTCGTAGATCCCGATGATGTTGTAGGAGTTCTTGGAGACCTGGGTGTACGGTTCCTTCTCGCCGGTGTCGGCGACCGAGTTCTGTCCGGTGATGTAGGTGTAGTTGGTCTGCAGACCCAGTCCCCGCAACACGCCCGGCAGGTTGTCGAAGAAATGCTGGTAGCTGACTTCGAAGCCATCCAGGTGTCCCTTGCCGGAATTGCGGGGACGGACGACGCTGTACTGTCCCGACACTCCGTTGACGACGTGGGTCTCGTTCGAGGCAAACGTCTGCACGTAGCCATCGATGCGCCGGTAGAAACCGGTCAATGAGACGTAGCTCGATTTCGAGAAGTAGTTCTCGATCGACACGTCGAAGTTGTCGGACTTCACGGTATCGAGATCGGGATTCCCGCCGCTGCCGTTGCCGAGGGGATTCGTGGTGGTCCCGGGACGCAGGTCGACGACGGGATTGAGATCCGAGAAGTTGGGCCGCGTAATGGAACGACCGGCGGAGAAGCGCAGGAGGAGGTTGTCCTCGAGATTGACCTTGGCGTTCACCACCGGGAGGACGTCGACCTGATTGCTGTCGCCACTGATCGGTGTTCCATCGGACAGAAATCCCTTGAGAGACTGGTCGGTCTTCACGATCCGCACGCCGAAGAGTCCGGTGACGCGCTTGCCCCCCATCTCCGTTTCGTAGCCGGCCTGCACGTAGCCCGCGTAGGTCTTTTCCGTGTCATCGAACGCGACCGTCGGATTGAATCCCGGAGGGCCGCTCGGCAGACCGAAGATCCCGCGCACCGTGTCGGCATTGTCGAGCTGGAAGTCGGCATTGCCGCCGAACCAGTTCGAGGCGCCAAATTGCTTCGTCGAGAACAGGCCGTCGGGGGCGGGACTGCCAAAGCCCGGGACGGTCGTGACCACCTGCACCCCGCGCCCCGCGGCCGGGGGAATGTCGTTGCGGGCCGATTGCCGCGAGTGGGCCGCCCGATCACTGACGCGGATGCCGGTCTTGATGTTCTTCAGGAACCCCTGATCGATGGAATAATCGAAATCGAGCTTCCATGCGGTCTGCTTGCTCGTGGCATAACCGCGGTTGTCGAACAATCCCCAGAAGCGGAAGTTGTCGCCATCCGTGATGTCGGCACCCGACACGGACACGTCGGTCCCGTGCGGCGTCGTCAAATCGAAGGTGAACGTCGGGGTCACGCCGGCGGGCGGCACGAACTGCGTGTCGACGATGACGGCCTGGTTTTTGACACTGTTCCAGTTGTAGACGACGTCGGTCGAGGTCTTGAGATTGCCCTTCGTCCATTTGAGGCCACTGGCCCACTGATACCCATCGGTCTTGTCATTGAACGACTGCGTGCTGGTGAGCTGGAAGTTCCCCGGCGTCGAGGTGCTGGACACGGCGTTGGAACCGGGCGAAAGATTGATGTCGATGGACTTCGCAAAACCCACGCCGTCGCGCGGAAAGCCGATGAAGAAATAGACCTGGTGACGATTGCGATAGCCCGTGAAGAGGAAGTCTGAATACAGCTCCAGGTCGTCGTTGGGCTGCCATTGCAGCGACAATTGTAGGATGGCCGCTTGCGATCGCCCGGCGTGAGCAGGGAACCCGCCGTGTTCGGCAGGACAAAGCTCGTGTTGCTGCCGCCGCCCGAGGGAACCGGGGGCAGGGGATCCGGCGGGGGATTGAGAAATGCTCCCCAACCGACCGGCTCCCAGAGAAAGTTGAACACGCGCTGATCGGAAAAATTGATGTTCTGATAAGAGGCGGCCGCGAGGATGCCGAACTTCCCACCACCGGTCAGATCCCACTGGTTGCTCACGAGCGCGCTGCCGACCCAGCTGTCCTTTTGCGCGTTTTCGCCGTGGATGTAGCGCGCGCTGACGGCGCCCTGCACACCTTCCGGCAGGTCGAAGGGACGGCGGAGGCGGATGTCGATCAGACCGGCGATGCCGCCATCGACCTGGTCCGGGGCATTGGTCTTGTAGACGTCGACGCCGGCGACGAGATCAGCCGGCAGATCCTGCAGCGCGACGCCGCGGCCCGTGCCCGTGAAGATTTCATTGCCATTGAGCGTGGTGCCGAGATTGGGCAGGCCGCGGATCACGACGGAGTTGACTTCGCCGTTGTCGCGCGCGACCTGGATGCCCGAAATTCGCTGCAGCGCGTCGGCCACGGTGTTGTCCGGCAGCTTGCCGATGTCCTCGGCCACGATGGAATCGACGAATTGCGGGGAGTTCTGCTTGATCTCCTGCGCGCCGATGAGGCTGCCGCGGACGGTGTTCACGACCATCTCGTCGAGAACGAGCGGGGCTTCGTCATCCGTTGCACCGGCAGGCGGAGGGGCGGACGGGTTTTCGGCGCCGACGGCTCGAGGGAGAAGCGAAAGCGCCACGATGAGGGCGCCCGCGAAGGCAGGTTTGAAAAACCGGACGGGATGCCGATGGCTCCCGGCGGTGAGGAGGATTGTCGTCATGGACGGTCGGGCTGGGTTGGGGTTGGTTCGAAGGGCCGGTGGGTGTGGATGTCGAGCGATCCCGCGATGCCGTTTTCGATCAGGTCGGAGGAGCGCGTCTTGTAGATGTCCACCCGGGCGAGGAGACTCGCGGGAATGTCCTGCAGCGCCACCGACTGGCCGGAGGCGGTGAAAATGTTCTCCCCGTTCAGGGTGGTGTTGATGTCGTTCAGGCCGCGAATCGAGACGGTGGAGACTTCGCCGGCGCCCCGGTTGGTGGTCTGCACGCTGGATACGCGCTGCAGGGCCTCGACCAGATTGTTGTCCGGGAATTTGCCGATGTCCTCGGCGACGATCGAATCAACGACTTGCACCGACTCGCGTTTGACGTCCAGCGACGCGGTGTAGCTGCTGCGAATCCCGGTCACGACAAATTCCTCGAGCTTCACGACGTTGTCGTCGGTCGTGGAGTCGGCGGGAGCGGGCGCTGTCGCCGGGCCCGGAGCATCGGCGGCCGGGAGACCGGCGCCGCGGGAAACGAGGGCCAGGTAAACGGCGAACGAGCAGACACACGGTTTCCCTCTCGGGGCATGAAACGCTCGAGTGGGAAGCGAGGGTTCTGGATCATAAACACGGGAACGTTAAGGGGCTGAACTGGCGTCGTGATTTGTCGGGATCGGGGTCGGGTCTGCGGCGTGCGATCGGCGGCCGGCCCAACCGAAATGGTGGCTGCACCCCTACATGCGCCAAATCCCCCTCAAACCCGACAAGGGAGGGGGAAACATTTTCCACGGATCACACGAATCCCAAGAAGGGAAGGCCGGCGCGGCTGTTACCGATCCAGGAAAGGCATTTAGCCGAAATGATGCAGTTGAACCGGGGACGCCCTCGACGTTCCTGCACCATTGGTTGATCGATGCAGGAGGCTGCTTGCAGGCGACAGAACCTCGTCTGCGCCACGGGATCGCTTGCAAGCAAGCTTCTACAAGATGGCCCGACTGAAGGTTCATCTTAGAAGTAGTCCCTCCGTGATCTCGGCTCGAATCTCCGCGACCTCTGTGTCCACTCCCTGGGTTGCGGGTCTTCCCGCGGTGGAAAATTTCCAGGCTAACGCTTCGGCCGCCTGGCTGGACGACAGGCACGCCGGCCAGTCGCTACGGTGTCGGCGTCCCGACCATTGCCGTGCACTCGTGCAGGAGAATCCGCGCGAAGGCCCAGTCGAACCAGAATCCCTGGATGGGCGTGCCGCGTTCGCTGGCGTTGCGCGCCTTGTTTTCGAAAAGGTCCCGCGCGATCGCGAGCTCGGCGCTCGCGTCCGCCGTGCGTCCCAGGCGCTGGTCCGCCATCGCCCGGATGACGTGGGCGGTCGCGGCCCGTGGCGCATTGGCTTCCGGATAGTCGAGGCACTGCCGGCACCAGACCTCGGCGCCAGCGAAGTTGCCGCGTCGATACTCCCACAGGGCGACCGACAGGGATCCCCAGGCGGCGCGAAACACGTCGCCGGCGGTCACCGCCTCGTTGATCGAACGCACGGTCGCGTCGCCGAGCTTTTGCAGAGATGCGAGCAAAGCCGGATCCGCCGGGGTCAGCAGCGTGATCTTGACGATACGGTCGGCGAACGGCCCGGGCTTGTCCGTGAACCGTGCGATCGCCTGCTGGCGGAAGCGGGCGTAGCCGTCGGCGTCGCCGCTTTCGACCAGTGCGGGGCCTCGCTCGAGGTAATCCAGCGAGGCAACGTCGGGCCCGTCGAGCTGGTTGATCGCGAGGAGTTGCGCGAACCGGTCCGACGCCTCCGGCCAGCGATGGTGCAGCGCGTGCCACTCGCCGACCGAGCGAAAGACCGCCGCGCCTTCCACCGTCGGCTGATCCAGGGTGACATCGCGCAGGATGGCATCCGCATCCGCCTGGCGTTCCTTGCTGACGAGCAGGGCGGCCTGGGTGATGCGTTCGCGCAACTCCGCCTCGTGGCGCAGCCGGGTCTGTTGTTGCTCCGCCGCGACGGCGCGCTGGCGCGCCTCGCGCTCGCGCAGGAACATCCAGGTCGACGTGCCGAAACCTGCGACGAGCGCGGCCGCAACGGCGCCGCCGGCCACGAACACCACGCGGTTGCGGCGCACGAGCTTGTTCAGCCGGTAGATCCAGCTCGGCGGACGGGCAAAGACCGGCTCGTTGACAAGATGGCGCTGCACGTCGAGGGCGAGCCCGTTGGCGGTCTCGTAGCGGCGGGAGCGGTCCTTCTCCAGCGCCTTCATGACGATCCAGTCGAGGTCGCCGCGCAGGAGCGCGGTCAGCTCGGCGGCGTCGGACGCGCGCCGTTCCGCGGTGCGGCGTCGCTCGGCCGCCGGCAGGGCGTGCAAACGCTGCGAAGGGCAGGGCGGCTCGCGCTCGCGCAGGATCTTGCGCATCTCGTCGAGCCCCGCGTCGGCGAGCATCTTCGCGTCGAATGGCGTACGCCCCGCGAGCAATTCGTAGAGCAGGACGCCAAGGCTGTAGATGTCGCTGCGGGTATCGATGTCGATGCCGCCCATCGCCGCCTGCTCCGGGCTCATGTAGGCGGGCGTGCCGATGAACTGCGCGTAGGCGGTGAAGAGGGTCTTGTCCGTCAACTGCGCCTCGGTGGCCTTGGCGATGCCGAAATCGATCACCTTGGGCACGGGCACGCCGTCGTGCAGGGTCACGATGATGTTCGAGGGCTTGATGTCGCGATGGATGATGCCCTTCTGGTGGGCGTGCTGGATGGCGTGGCAGACCTGCATGAACAGATCGAGCCGCTGCCGCACGTCGAGGTGGTGCTGGTCGCAGTACTCCGTGATCCGTGAGCCCGCGGACCAGCTCCATGACGAAATACGGCCGTCCGCGTCTCCGTCGCGCCGGCATCGAACACGTGGGCGATGTTGGGATGATCCATCATCGCCAGCGCCTGGCGTTCCGCCTCGAACCGGGCGATCACGCTGCGGGTGTCCATGCCCAGCTTGATGATCTTCAGCGCGACGCGCCGGCGCACGGGTTCCTTCTGTTCGGCCAGGTAGACCACGCCGCAGCCGCCTTCGCCGAGTTTCTGCAGCAGCTTGTAGCGGCCGATCCGGCTGCCGATCGTTTCCTCGCCGGGAATGCCGGCCGTCCGGGCGGCATTCCCGTTGCCCGTGCCGGTCGACAGGATCGGTCCCAACGGCGCGCCGGAAAAGGTCAGGGCGGATTCGCTTTCGGTGAAGAACGCCTCCGCCTCCACCGCAGCCTCGAGCAACCCCTCGAGGCGCCGGCGCAGCGCGGCATTACCCGCGCACTCGTCGTCCAGGAAATGCGTGCGCGCGGACTCGTCCGGCATCTTCCGGGCCGCCTCGAACAGTTCCTCCTCGCGTTGGTGGTCGGTGTTCATCGCGGTTCTTCCCTCACTCGCTACATGCGCACAACCGCGGCAAATCCCGACATGCTTTCGGCGAAAATCAATTCTGCGAGCGGATGCTCTGGAACAACCATACCTTGGCGTAGGCCCAGTGGCGTTCCACGGTGCGCTCGGTGACGCCCATGCTTGCGGCGACCTCCTGGTTGGTCATGCCGACGAAGAATTTCAACACCACCACCAGCGCCTTTTCCGGGTCCTGCGTGCGCAGCCGTTCGAGGGCCTCATTGATCAGAAGCACCTTCTCGTCCGGCGTCGTGGCGGCGAGCTCGAGCTGGTCGACGTCGAGATGCTGGACGTTGGCGCCGCGTTTCAACCGGGCCTTGCGCCGCGCGTTCTCGATCAGGATGCGTCGCATCGCCTCGGCCGCGGCGCCGAAGAAATGGGCGCGGTTCTGCCAGTGACGATCCCCGCCGCCCGCCATGCGCAGCCACGCCTCATGGACGAGGGCGGTGGGCTGCAGGGTTTGTCCCGGTGACTCCCGGGCCATGCGCACGGCTGCGTGCTTGCGCAGTTCATCATAGACCAGCGGCAGCAAATCCTCCGAGGCCTGGGCCTCGCCCCGCCCCACGGCGAGCAGCATCTGGGTCACATCCGTCATCTTGGTGAACAGTGGCCGTCGGGATTGCCCGGGATCCGTCCCTGCGGACGGCCGCGCGGGGCCGACGAGATCAGCTGAAGGATTGGGGTTAAATGATTCTGCCGATGAACGCGAGTCATGTCCGCCGGCTGGGTTTTGTTGCCACCGTGGTCCCGCATGCGCATGGAGTCAAGCGGGCCATGGCGCCGGAACAGTGGGAGCGTGCTTGCACGCGATTCCGCAAGCGATCGCGGTCACACGAAAGGTTTTAACAGGAGGAAACGGAGGGAACGGAGACGAGAATCGGGCCGGAATTGAAACACGGAGGACACGGAGGTCGGAGAGGTCCACGAATGGCACGAATAGGCACGAATGTGGATCTGGGTTTCTGCTATTCGTGTGGATTCGTGTTATTCGTGGATGAGTTCGATCGGGAAATAAAGTTAACAGAAGGCAACGAAGGGAACCAAAGCCGCGCCGGGTTTTGGGATCTCTCCGAAGGTTCAGGCGGTGGGCGGTATGGACATTCGGTTGATGGCCGAGTGGCGGACATGGCCTTCGTTAACTTCGTTGCCTCCTGTGAACCATGCCGGATCGTCCGCAAGCAGGCTCCTGCAACAGGCGAGACGAACCGCCCCGTGCGGACGGTCAGGATACGAAGGACTTGCCTTGCCCGGAGGCATCCCCTGTGGTGCGCGGGTGTCTCCGGGATTGGATCGACGGAAATTCCTCGCGGAACTCGGCCGCTATGGCGCGGCGCTGGTCGCGGGTTCGTGGCTGAGCAGCCTCGGCTATGCGGCGATCGCGCGGGGACCCGCCCGGGCGATCGTGCGCCGCGGACCGGCCCGCGCCGCGTTTGATCGCCGCCTGTTCGGCTCGTTCCTCGAGCACCTCGGTCGCGCGGTCTACACCGGCGTCTACGAGCCGGGATCACCGCTGGCGGATGCCAACGGCTTCCGCAACGACGTCGCGGCGGCCGTGCGGGATCTCGGCGTGCCGATCATCCGCTATCCCGGCGGCAATTTCGTTTCGGGCTACAACTGGCTGGACGGCGTCGGTCCGAAGGACAAGCGGCCCGCCGTGCTCGACCGCGCCTGGAATTCGCTCGAGACAAATCAGTTTGGCACGAACGAGTTCATGACCTGGTGCAAGCTGGTCCGCACCGAACCGCTGCTCGGCTTCAATCTCGGTACCGGCACGCCGGAAAGGGCCGTGGCCCTGGTCGAATACTGCAATGTCGACCACGGCACGAAATGGAGCGAGCTCCGCCGCAGCCACGGTTACGAGAAGCCCCATGACGTCCGCACCTGGTGCCTGGGCAACGAAATGGACGGACCCTGGCAGATGGGCCACATGCCCGCGCGCCGAGTACGGTCGCAAGGCCCGCGACGCCGCCCGCCAGATCCGCGTGATCGATCCCGACCTCCAGTTGATCGCGTGCGGTTCGAGCAACACGATCCTGCCGACGTATCTTGCCTGGGATCGCGAGGTGCTCGAACAGTGCTATGACCAGGTCGACGGGATCTCGCTGCACAACTACTACGGCAACACGCCGGAGCTGACGGGAAACAGCACGCCGCGTTTCCTCGCCATGAACCTCGACATGGAGCGGCAGATCCACGAGATCGGCGCGGTCTGCGATTACGTGCAGGGCACGCTCAGGTCGCCCAAGCGGCTGTGGCTGTCGTTCGACGAGTGGAACATCTGGTATCGCGCGCGCAGCGCCGAGTTTCGCAACGGCAAACGGCAGTTCGCTCCGCATCTGCTCGAGGAGGTCTACAATCTGGAGGATGCGCTGCTGGTCGGCGGTTTCCTCAATTCGCTCCTGCGCCAGTCCGAGCGCGTGCGCGTCGCCTGCCTGGCGCAGATCGTCAACGTCATCGCGCCCCTCGTGACCAACGAGACGTCCGTGCTGCGCCAGACGATCCATCATCCCTATGCCTGGGCGCTGCACCACGCGCGCGGTCGCGTCCTTGATCTCGTGGTGGAGTGCGAAGTCTATCCCATCCAGGCCGACGGGCTGCGGGCTGATTTCGCGCGCAACGACGAGGTGCCATTTCTCGACGTCGTGGCCACGCAGGATGCGGAGAGCGGCAAGCTCTGTGTGCTGGTGCTCAACCGCGATCTCGAATCCGAGCGCGAACTTGTCCTCGAGTGGGGCGATCTCGCACCGGCGCGTGTGCTGACGTGCGAAACCCTGACCGGCCCGGACCTGAAGGCGGTGAATACGTTCGAGAATCCGAACCATGTGGCGCCGCGGCCGCTCGATCCGCCGGCCATGGGTCATTCGATGACGCTCAAGGTGCCGGCAGATCGTACTCACTCCTGGAACTGGCGACCGCGTAGTGTTCGAAGGGATTCGTTCGCCGCAGGAATCCTCACCTGTGGATGCGAGCTTGCAGGCGATTTTTCTCCGCGCGGCGATCCATGATCGCCTGCACGCAGGCCACGCCGAGGAAGACCGGGGCACGGAGTTTTTGGCCGCAAAGAGGCGCAAAGGGGCCGCAGGCTTCGACGGGATTTTCCGCGCGCCCATAGGCGCGGTGGGCGTCGAAGGAAGGAACGGGATTAACAGAAGGCAACGAAAGGAACCAAGGCCGCGCCGGGTTTTGGGATCTATTCGAAGGTTCAGGCGGTGGGCGGTAAGGACATTTGGCTTGATGGCCGAGTAACGGACACGGCCTTCGTTATCTTCGTTGGCTTCTGTGCGGTTTTTTTCCGCAAAGAGGCGCAAACGGTGGGCGTCGGGGACGGAACGGGTTTAACAGGAGGCAACGGAGAGAACGGAGACGGGGATCGGGCCGGAATTGAAACACCGAGGACACGGAGGTCGGAGGGGTCCACGAATGGCACGAACAGGCACGAATGTGGATCTGGGTTTCTGCTATTTGTGTGGATTCGTGTTATTCGTGGATGATTTCGATCAGGAAATGAATATAACAGAAGGCAACGAAGGGAACCAAGGCCGCGCCGGGTCACTGGGTTCTCTTCGAAGCGTTGGGCGGTGGGCGGTAAGGAAATTCGGCTTGATGGCCGAATAGTTACACCACTCAAGAGATCCGTTTCACCGTCAGGCTGACGCTGCCGCGATTGTTGCCGTAGAAATGCCAGGCATCGTTGGCGAAGGCGTAGAGATAGCCCGCCTCGGTGGGTTTGATCGTCAGCGGCGTCGGCCCCTTGCCGATGAGGAACGTCTGGTGCGCGTAAGGCGATCCGTCCGGGTTCGGGTTGCGTCCTTTTTCCGGACCGTCGTTGGCGATCACGCCCACCAGGGAAAACCAGGGGTAGGCCTCGGCGCGGCGCGAACCGATGAAGTCCGCCTCGTTGTTGCCCGTGACCTTTTCGTAGGCGTGCTCCAGTGAGCCGAGCAGACTTCCTGCGAGGTGGCCGATCTCCCCGAAACCGAAGTGACCGTCCCGGGAGCCGTCCGGACCACAGGCAACGGTTGCGTCCAGCCACTCGCCCTGCGCGGAGAATTCGTAGGTCGCACCCGCCTCGAGAAAAATGCCGGTCTCGTTCCAGTGGTTGCGCGCGTAGATCGGCAGGGCTTCGCTCACCTGGCCCGGCGCGAGCCGGTCCATCGGATGATGATACGGCGATTGCGTGAGCGGCGGATCCTGGTCACGTGCGATGGCCGACCCATGATAGTCGATTGACCGGTCGAACATGGTGGGCCGATTCCGCGGACGAGTCCGCAGCGTCTTGAATGCGCCACTCAGCGAGTCGTGCAGCAGACCGTGGGGAAGAATCTCGATCTGATTCACCATCCGGGGCTCGAACGTCAGGCCGGCGCGTTCCGCCTGCTCGATCATCCATTTCAGCGCCACATCGGAGAGCCGCGTATCCGTGTAGCCGCCGCCGATATCGCTATGCACGCCGGGGAACCAGAGTTGCCGCACGCGCCCCGTGTCGTCGGGATCATTGAGCACGGTTTCGCCGTCGGCCAGGGTCCAGAACGTCGGCGTGAAACTCGCCCGCATCTCATCGATCGCGACGGCATGACGCGCCATGTCGATGTTGGTGCCGAGCGTGGTGTCGTGGAACGCCCACCGCTGGGAGCGATCGAGCAGGTTCAGCAGGGCGAGGTCGTCGGGAATGCCAAGCGAACCCACCGTGTCCCAGACGCCGAGAAAGCGGATGTGGAGCTTGCCCGTGGCGGGGTTCGGCTTGAAGGACGGCCACGTGACCGCGGGACGCTGCGCCGCGGGCACGCGATAGATCGTTGTATAGGCGGTCTGCACGCGCTTCCAGCAATCGCCGTCGTCCTGGCAGTGGCTGAGGTCGGCCAGGCCGGCGGCGCCGATGAAACCGCACAGGCTGCGCGCGGTGTAGGCGCCGCGACTGAAACCGAACACGTAGATCTCATCGCCGTCCGCATAGTTGGCCGCGAGCCAGCGGTACGCGCCCATGATGTTCTGATCGATCCCGAGCCCGAACGCGCCGCCGGCGATGCGTTTGAGCAGCGAACCCTCGGTGCCGACGCCGGGGTGATAATACTTCAACTGCGCCGCGCCCCGGGCGTCGGTGGCCGCGATGCAGTTGTGGAGTCGCACGACGTTGGTGGGCGTCGGGATGTCGTGGTCCTTCTCGTCTTGCGTGTTCCAGGTGCCGTCGCAGGAGATGATCAACTTTTTCATGTCACAGGTCTTCGGGGGAGGGGAGGGAATGGTCCACGCATGGGCACGAACGAACGGGGATGCGACCGCGCCCCCGCCGCGTTGGCGGATACCCACAACGTCGTGGGTGAACCGCCGGGCCCCTGCGTCACTTCGTGGCGACGGGCGGGGCTTTCTCGGCAGGGTCGATGTGGAAAACGAGATCCTGGGTCAGGTGCGTGCTGACGAACGTGCCGTCGCGGATGCCGGGGCGAAAGATCCACTGGCGGACGGCGGCCAGCGCGGCCGGCTCGAACTCGGCGCGGGTGGATTTCTCGACCTTGGCGTCGACCACGAGGCCGATCTTGTTGAGTTCAAACTGCACGGTGACGGTACCTTCGATTCCGGCGTCCTTCATTTCAGGAGGATAGGCCGGGCGCTGGCGCACGAGGGGCCAGGGCGGGGCGCGATGCAGGGCGATCGCCTGGAGCAAGCCGGTGCGGATGACCTGTAATCGGGAAAGCACTTCGTCCACGGTCACCTGGTCGACCCGAGAGAACACCACCTTCCGATGGTCGGTGGCGTCCTTGACCTCCATTACGAGCGTGTCGTTCTTCTCCCGACCGGAGAGCTCCAGGGCAGAGAATATCCAGGTAATGGATCCATTCCGCCCCACCGTTTGCCGCCCGGGTGCATGATCCCCCGCCTGCGGACTACAGATCTCGACATGGGTGCGGTCAAGGACGGTGACCACGAGCTGGTCATCGAGGCTGCTGGCGACCCAGGTGTTGGGCACATCCGTTCCGGAAACGGTTCCCGTTTCCCCGTCGGCGGCTGTAACGGGCCGCGACAAGGTGGCGACTGCGATGAAGCTCGCAGCAATCAAGGCGAATGGATGCATGGTGAACATGGGACCTGACCATACAGGCTGAAAACGCACGGCTTGGCCATGCCATTCTCGGAGGGACGGCGCCGGCCTCGGTCGTCGTTACCCCCTGTGTGATCGTCTCTTCGGATCATGCATTTTTCGCGACCATTTCCCTCGAATCTCGAGGTGGCTTCGCGTGGCCGCACGCGACCGCCGTCGGCTGGCACTGCCGAGCCAGCTTTGTTTGAGGCCGCTGTCCGCCGTGGGAGATCCTCCGGGTTCGTGGTCGTCGCCGGACCGCGTCGCGCGCCACGGTTCAACCTGGCCGACAGAGTGCCTACGGCTCAGGCCGGACTACCCGGCCGGCGGGTTCTTCGAAAAATGAGGCACGCCTGGCTGGAGCACGTCCCACGGCTGGGCGTCCTCCGTCCACATATCGAACTGCGCCTTGAAGAAAGTGGGGTCGTCGAGGCTCGAGGCCGTGACGCCAATCGAGGTCGAGCCGAGCCCTTCGCCGCCCGTGAGACGCGATCCACACTGCGGACAAAATCCGCGTTTGTGTTCGCCCGCAACGGATGCCGTGCCTTCGGGCAGCCGGCGATAGCGCGGGGCCGGGTCGGCCCCCGGCGCGGCCATCGCGCTCACCGTGACGTGATGAAAAAGTTCGCCCTGGGTGAATCGAAGGGTCGAGGCCGGAACGAAGACCACGGGAGCATAGGCCCCGCCGGATAACCGCTGACAGTCCCGACAGTGACAACGAAACATCTGAATCTCGTGCGGTTGGGCGGTGCACGCGTAGCGGATCGCACCGCATGCACAGCCGCCCGTGAAGGTGGGTTTCATGGCCGGTGCATTATCCTCTTTGCGCCGGCGGCACGTTGAGGGCGTCCGTGGCGGAGTCCCACCACGTGAAGTACTCGTTCACGCCGTTTACGCCGTTCTTGACCAGCGTCTCCACCTTGTCGGGCGCGATGTCGAACTCCGTGGTGCCGATGCCTTCGGCGTCGATGAACACGGTGCGATGCCAGTCGTTCTGGTGCAGGTGGGCCTTGTTGGCGATGTCGTTCATGAAGCCGACAAGGGCCTTCGCATAATCGAAGAAGCTCTCGATCTCCAGGGGCGGTGCCTTCCAGCCCTCCTTTTCCGCGCGGATTTCGTCGCGCGTGTCGACCCGCAGTCCCAGCGTCTGGTGGTTGAAGACGTGATCGGGACCGTAGGTGGTGGGATACTTGACAGGGATGCCCGCGGCGCCATCGAGCAGGTATCTGGCCTCGTCAAACAGATCGAGCGGGTAGTTCCAGCTGACGCCGCCGTCGACCATCACCTGGCGCAGCGGCTCGGCGCGCACGGAGGCGAAAAACAGCGGAATGCTCATGGAAATCCGCACCGCCCGCCAGATCGGCTCGTCCGGCGTGGTCTCGTCCGAGAATACGACCGGCACGCCGGTCGAGAGGTTCGTGCCGACGACATAGAGTTCCTTGCAGCGTGCGTTTTCTTCCCGGGCCATCGCCGCGAGTTGGGCGAACGTCAGCAACGGGCGTTCGGCGAGGGCGTAGAGCTGTTTCTGGATCCAGGCGGAAAAGGCATCACCGGCGTACCATCCGAAGCTGGACAGCAGGCGCTTCGCATCGCGGATCATCCCGAACGAGTCATCCATGAACTTGCGGAACTTCGTCCCGCCGACTGCCTCCCTGATGTAGTTGCCATCGGCGCCCGCGGCGAGCAGGGCGGCGGTAATCGCGCCGGCCGACGTGCCGGCAACCCGCCTGATGTTGGGCAGGATCTTCAACTGATCGAGGGCCGTAAGCGCACCGGCGTAGGCGATGCCCTTCACGCCGCCGCCTTCAAATACAAGATTCTTGAACTGGGATCGGTCGTTCATGGGAGGCTTGGTCAAAACGAGGTTGGTTCATGGAGGACTCAAGCGCAGCTGGAGTCCTTGAAACCCAAAACCTACTGCGAACAGATCAAGTTTTGAAGCCGCGAACTGGGGAGAATGGGAAACGCTAATCCACCCTCATCTTCGAACCAATCTCGCAGCACCGCCGGGGATTGGTCAGCAATGCATGGAAAATCGTTTGCGCATCGTGATTTACGATCGGGCGCTCATGAAACCCGCCGATCCCTCTGCGTCGCACGCTTGGTCGTTGCGGTGCAGAACCGGATTGGGATTGGTTCGCTTGATCGGTTTGTCTGCTCGCTTTGCGCCACTTACTGCGGCTACTGCTGTGGCAACCATGGCCCAACGGCCAAAAAAACGCGCCCGCTTCCTGCCCATCGGTCAGGGCCGGCACGGCTATGCTTGACGAGACCAAACCGTCGCCGAGGGTACGGACCAACCTGACGAACCGCACTCAGCCTCCAACTCGATGAATTTCGCCCTCTTTGCCCGCGCCGGATCGCGGGTCTTCCTCCTGATCACCATGCTGGCCATGGCACCTGCCTTCGGTGCCGACGCCCCCGGTCCCGCACCGGCGAGCGCTGCGCCTGAAGCAAACCCCGCTGCGCCCGGCGACGAAAATGTAATCGTCGCGACGAAACCGATGGCGGTCGAAGCCGACGATTCCGGGGCGTACGAGCAACTCGTGGTGGATCCGCAGGTCCTCTCCCCCGGCACCCGTTCCGACCTGGTCTACACGATCACCCAGGAGCCGCTCCACGGCAAGGTGGGTCTGGCGAGTGGCGACGAGGAGGCGGATTTCTTCGCGAACAAGCGGTCGCGCCTCAGCTATTTCGTGTATCGGGCGGAGGACGGTTTCGAGGGCGAGGATACCTTCAGCTACGCCGTCCGCAATGAAACGACGGGCCTGGTGTTCAGGAACACCGTCGTGATCACGGTCAAGGCGCCGGACGTGGTGAAGCTTCCCCTGTACGTGGTCACCGACACCCGCGACCATACCATGGATGTTCGCCCGGTCATGCTCACCACCCGCCCCAATTCGCCGATCACGCAAAAGGTCCCGAACCATGAGGATTTCATGTCGCCGGCGGAACGTGAAAACATCACCGATCCGAAGATCGCGTATGTCTTGGACGACAAGGCGAAACCGCAGAACGGCTCCGCCCGACTCGACCGCGCGACCGGCGAGCTCACCTACGCGCCCAACCCGGGTTTCATCGGCGAGGACCACTTCAAATACTACACGGTCGACGAAAACCACCCGGAACTCGGCGTGGACAACGTCGTGACGGTCCAGGTCGAGCCGATTCGCATCACGAAGCATATGCTGGTCGACCGCTCCAAGAGCCGGGAGGTCGATCTCGTGTTCGTCATCAACAATTCGCCCTCGATGGCGGCGCACCAGGAACGCATCGCGGCCAACCTGAGTCGCTTCCGCCAGCTCTTCGACACGCGGGATCTCGACTACCGCATCGCCGTGCTCACCACCGATTTCATGAGCGCAGACCACCGCCGCTCGGGAGACCAGCCATACTACAAGGACGTCCGTTCCGTGCAGCTCAGCCCGACGGGCCACCCGGTGCTCGACCGGCGCGGACGTCCGAAGCAGAGACCAAGCACGTCGCCAGCAACGGCAATCTCGTGACGCTCCCGGTCATGGGTCAGCCCTGGGTCACGCCCAAGACGCCGGACGACATCTTCGCCGAACTCGTCAAGGTCGGCACGAACGGGGACAGCAACCGCACGGCCTTCACCGCGGTGTATAATTTCGTCGCGGGCGAATACAACGGGCAGCACGCGTTCCTGCGTCCCGATGCCACCACGATCGTGGTCTTCTTCATGGACGAGGAGGAAACGCGCATGGCGACATGGAAGGAGAAGAGGGACGGCACCCGCGAGGCCGAGTGGATCGAGGATGGCAAGCTGCCCGACCTGATCAGGCAATACAACGCGCGCCACCCGGGCGCGCGCCAGACGCTCGATGGCTACATCAACTACTGGGTGGTCCGTCCGTTCATCATCCTCAAGGGCAACAAGCGCGGAAAACTCCAGATGAATGCGGTGGTGTCGCCGGACAACATCTCGCACCGGCGCGCGGCCGAACTCACGGGCGGCACCGTGCTGAACATCGAGAGTGATTTTTCCGCCCCGCTGGCCGCGCTGGGCGATCGCATCGCCGACACCGTCGCCGTGGCGCTCGAACCGCTCGACCCCGGCGCGACCTTCTACCAGAAGAGCCTGCGCGTGCTCGTGAACGGCGAGGAGATTCCTTCAGATCCGGAGAATGGGTACGTCTACGACGAACTCACGAACAGCGTCGTGTTCAAGGGAGCCGCCAAGAAGAAAGCCTTCGCCGCCAGGATCGACATCACCTACGAGGAGCACATGTGACGGGCCTGCCTCGGATTTCAGCAGCGGGCGCCCGGTAACGGCATGGAGCTGTTCCTGGATCCAGGCGGAAAGGTCACGTCGCGGCACAGTTGACGACCGGCTGCGCCGCGGGCAGCATCCGGCGCGATGCGGAAAGGCCGCCTCGCGTGCCGCCGCCGGTTTATTCCCGATAAACGTCTTCCCCCCATGCCGCGTTCCTGCGCGCTTCGATCTCTGGTGTTGCTTCCGGTCCTGGCCCTTGTTGCGGCCGCCTGCCAGAAGCACTCCGCCGGTTCAAGGACCACTCCGCCCAACATGTTTCCCGTGACTCCGGTGCCATCTTCGACGACGCGAGCCGACCCTGCGCCCGCGCGCGGTGCGCCCGCGCCGGAACTGCGCATCGGGCAGGGGCGGTTCTTCTCCTACGCGCTGCCGGATGGCTGGCGCGTCGGCGAGGACGGTCAATTCGCGCTCACGCTCATCGCGCCGGACAGCCATGCGCTGACGATCATGGTGGGCAACTCCGGCGTCCCGCTGCAGTATCCGCCCGGTCAATTCGTCTACGAGAAACTCCTGGCCCTCCAGCCGCAGCAACTGCAGCTCGGTCCGGGTCGCCAGGCTCCGCCGATCGCGGGGTTCCAGAACGCCGTGGAGTTCGACGTCACCTACCTGGTTCAGGGGGTGCCCTGTCGCGGCGTGGCCCAGTGTCATATCGCGCCGGCCTACGACTCGTGCGTCATGGCCGTGACGGCGGCCCTGGCGCACGCGAGCCAGTGGCCGGGCTACACGAACTGGCTGCCGCTGGTCGCACGACAGATCGCCGCGACCGACGGGGCGGCGTTTGGCATGCGCGGCATCATGCAGCAAAACCTGAAAAATTCGACTGCCTACGCCGAGGCGGCGCGCCAGTACCGCGAATGGTCCCGGCGCAACTGGCAGGAGACCGTCGACCAGCGCGCGCACTCCGAAGACCGGCGCAGTTTTTCGGTCCGGGAAAATCTCGGCAATTCGCTCACTTTCGCCAACCCGTATGACGACCGGCCGGTCGAGCTGCCGAACACTTACGGCTACTACTGGGTCAACCGCCAGGGCGAGATCCTCGGCACGGACGACGCGTCCGCGAACCCCAATGCGGGATCGTCCGGCGAGTGGACGCAAATGCCCCGTTATCGGCCCTGAAGGGCCGGGTCCGCTCGCCGTCAGCGGGTCATCACTGCCGTGCCTGCCGCGTGCTGATCCCGGTCACGAGGCATTCCGTGCCGGCCGGGTCGTTGTTCCCGGTGACTCGCACGCAGCGAATCGGCTGCGCGGGGCAGGTGGATCGTTCAATCGCGGAAGCTCCACCGGTAATTTGCGTGAAGGCGGCCAGGACCGCCTGACGGGCGTCCCCCCGATCCGTTTGGCCGACACGCGGTGCGCTTCGCATCGGTCGTTACGTTTCTGGAAACCAACCCATTCGGCCTCCGGGAGCGGTTCGTATAGCGCGACAAAGGTGGCAGCATTGAGAATGCAGGGAAGGTTGCCACCGGCCCCGGGCAACCGTAAACGTTCGGCGGCCATCCCCCCAATGAAGCATCACCATTTGGTCGCGTTTCTGATCATGCTGGGTTCGGCGTCCTCCGGTTTCGCCGCGGACGAAGCTGTGCCGCCGGTCCAGCATGTCGGCGAGCCCGCCGCGCTCGAGCCCGGCTGGGCCGACTACAACACGGGCCTCGAGCGGCTGCGGGCATTTGACCTGGAACAGGCCACGGCGTCCTTTGCCGCCGCCGCGAGGCGGTCGTCACAGAATATCGATTACGCCACCGCGCAAGCGCTGTCGCTGCTGCTCCAGCAACGGTTCGTCGACGGCCGGGGCGTGATCGATCGTGCTCTCGCCACCGGTCGGCCTACGCCAATGGCGCGCGCCATCCGCGCTTTCGCCGCCGCCTTGAACGGCGACCGCGCGGGCATGCTGACCTATCCGCGCCCCCAGACGGACTTCGAGTGGATGATTTCCCGGATCGGCGAGAGCCTCGTGGCCACTCAGGCGAGATATCGCATGCCCGTCAACGAGGCGGTGCGTCAGTTTCCGAAAATCGCGGCCGACTTCGCCCAGCTTCACCTGGCAAATGGGGGCGCCGACAACGTCCTGCTCGCCCGCGGACTCCAGCGCCGCCTCGATAAAAACTACGGCGCCGCCGTGGCGGATCTCGCGGAATATCTCGGCCGGCATCCCGAGGACGCGACGGTTCGTTGGTATATGGAGCCGCGTTGACGGGGGCGGGGAACTACGAACGCGCGCGGACGGAACTGTCGCTCGTGCTCTGCGGCAACGCCTCGCTGTTCGAAGGCTATTGCCAGCGCGCCATCGCGGCGGCGCGCATGGGCAACGTCACCCGCGCACGGCAGGACCTGGCGATCGCGCGCCAGCTTGACGGAAACAACGAGGCCTGGCTTTCGAGCGTCGAAAAGGTGATCGCCCAGACCCAGGCGGTGATGCCATCGGAGACTCCCACCGCTCTCCTGGAAAATCTGTTCGCTGCCGCCCGGGCGGACGGGTCGATCGAACAACTCGCTCCGCTCGCCACGAAACTGGTGCGCGCCGCCCACGCCAGGCGCCGGCACGGGATCGAGGTCTACCAGGAAAAATTGCGGCGCCTGCAGTGGGCCGTGATGATCGATCCGAAAAATCCTGCCAGGCTCGCGGCCCTCGGCCAGTACCTCTTTGACGAAGTGGACGTGCGCGGTGAATACGTCGATCCCGGCCGCCATTTCCGGTACTACCGGGTCCAGCCGCGGGCCCTGCAAGACGCGGAAATCGAGGCGGCGCGGGATTGTTTCCAGCGCGCCCTCGCCGTCCAGCCCCTCCACGTCGCCGCCCTGATGGGCCTCGCCCAAATCAAGTACCGCGAAAATCTCTTCGGCGATGCCGGGGACTACGTGCGCAACGCCCTCGCGGTTCAATCCGACGACCCCGCGATTCTCGACATGATGAGCCGCCTGATGAAGGTGGCGGCCAGCCAGGCCCTCGCCCAAGCCCTGCAAGCGGCCGCCACGTATTCATGGAGCGAACCGCTGGGCAACGGCTGGGAACGGCAGTGGACGCGCTACGGCGATCCCGCCGCCGCCGAAGCTTTCGGCCGCAGCGCGGACGGTTTTCTCAGCCGAGCCGATGACTATACGCGGCGCGCTCTGTCATCGCTGAAGGACACACCCGAATCGCTTGACTACCTCGGCACCCGTGCGCTCACGAAGAAGGACTTTGCAACGATGCGCAAATGCTACGAGCGCGCCGTCCAGATCGCACCGGAAAAGATCGAGTTTCGCTACGCCCTGGCCAATGCCGACGCCTCCCTTGGCTTGTTCGACAAATATCTCGAGCAGGCCACCGCCGGCCGCAATCTGGAGCATACGTCGATCGGCGCCCAGTTGCTCGCTGCCTGGCAGTCGATCCTCAAGGCGGACGGGAATGCCGCATCCGGTTTTCTCGCCGAGGCCAGCCGCATCGATCCGGGGGACTCCCGCATTCCCGCCTACTATGGCGCGATCGCCGAAGGTCGGGGCGACATGCGGGAAGCGGCCGCCTGTTTCCGCGCTGCGCTCGCGATGGAGGAAGCCGCATGCAAGCTGCGCGGCAGCGCGCTGGGCGAGGGAACCCCCGCGTGCCTCTTCAGCGAAACGTCGCTCGTCGTGCTTTTGCGAATGCGTCTGGCGCGGGTCGTCGAAGAACAGGACCCGGCGGCCGCGCTCGCGCTCTACGAGAAAAACCTGGCGATGGAGCCGCGGCTCAACGCGCCGGAGATGATCGCGCTCTCGAGTCATGTCGAGGGACGCAACCGCGCCGAGACCGAGCAGCTGCGACAAAGAAATCTTCCCATGCTTCAGATCGTGGTCAACGCGATGCTTCCCGAACCCGCGCGGACGGCCGACCAGCAGAAAACGCCGCCCAATGCCGTGGGGCTCCTGCAGACGAGCCGCAGCCTGGCCGCAGTGGCGCTCTACAAGCTTGGCCGCAAACAGGATGCCGCGAACGCCTTTCGCCAGTCGGAATCCTACACGAACCTACTGCCCCGCCATGGCATCGGCAGCGCTTATCTGGCGATCACCGGCATCTGGTCGCCGCGCCCGATCGCGGAAATCAGGCAGGCGTGCTACCGTGATGCGGGAAGCTCCTTTTTTCCGCGCTGAAACGAGGTCCCTCGCATTTCGGTATCGGCTGTTCATTGTTCTGCCCTCCTGGACGCGGAAAACCGGATTTTTGGCCTCGTCGTTTCGATGACGGGACTCCTCGCGCCGAACGCCCATGCCGCGGGTCCCCCCAAAAAAGCCGGCCCCCTTGGAGGCCGGCGATGACACGCGGTGGTTGTCGTCAAGTCTCTCGATAGAGGCTGTCGGATACGATCGTGCGGATTTTCGAGAGGTCTTTCAGCCAGCCCTGATACTTCTTGCTGGCCATGGTTCGATCGAAGTCCGCGGCGTAGGCGGCCAGGTCGGCATACTCGATCGAAACCACCACCTGTCCGGCATTGGGTCCGGCGGCAATGGCCTGCCACACGCGAACGACCCCGGGGCTGCCGATCTCCTTCAGGATCGCTCTCCCTTTTTCAATCTCTGCGGCATAGGCAGACACGTCGTCCGTGTGCACGACGACCACACGCAACACCGCGGCCCGGGCGGTGGAAGTAACGAGCGACGCAAGCACGAACAGGGCAATCAAACCAGCAACTTTCGATTTCATGGAGGGTGGGGGTTATTGGCCCGGCTCACGATGAGCCGAGCTGCGGTCGAGTCCCTAGTCGGCGCGGCTGAAACCGCAATCCGAATACCGGCTCCGGTGTCGAACGACGGGAAATCACCTGCGGGGAGTACCCGTAGCCGCGGAGCGGCGGTGATTGGGGACTGGTGAGGGCGATTTGTGACCGGAGCTTGTGACTGGCGGGCGAAATGCAGTGACCGCCAGCCAGGGGAAAAAACGCCGGCAGTGCGCAACATTTTGGGAATTTGTCCGGCTCAATTCACTCCGGATTTTGTCGGAGCCAGGTAACAACCCCGCAACCGGATGCCACCTCCGTGCGATGATCGCATGGGTGGACTGGTCACGCCATCGCTGCTGAACCCTCTCTCTCAACCTCGCAGACATCTCTTCCGATGATTCCCCCTCTTCGCACTGATCTCCCTGTTTTCGATCACTCTCCGCTGAACCGACGTGGCGTGCCGGCTGGTTTCCCGTCGAGCCTGCGCGTCATGATCGTGATGGCTGGCCTGGCCGCGGCCGCCGCAACGCTGCCGGCCCAGGTGGTCTCGGACGGCTTCGAGGACGGCTCGCTGCAGGGTTGGACGCCGTTCGGCTCGCCGACCCTGACGAACACGACGGAAGCCGCACACACGGGAACCCACAGCCTCAAGACCACCAACCGCACAGCCACATTCAACGGACCGTCGCTGGACCTGGCCCCTCTGCTCATTCCCGGCGCGACCTACCAGATCTCGGGCTGGGCGCGCCTCGTCTCGGGCAGCGATACCGTCAAGTTCACGGTGCAGCACGGAACAGGCGGCAGTTTCAACGGCGTGGCCCAGGCCCTGGCCGATGACACCGCCTGGGTGCAGCTCCAGGGAACGTTCAGTCCCACCACCAGCGACAGCGTCATTCGCCTCTACCTCGAAAGCAACGTTGCCACGAGCGCCTACTACCTCGATGACGTGACGGTTCTGCTCGTCTCGCCGCCGCCGACGCCGGTGGTGACCCACGACTTCGAAGACGGCACGACGCAGGGCTGGCGACCGCGTTTTGGGAGTCCCGTCGTGACCAACACGACCGCCGCAGCCCACGCCGGCACCCACAGCATAGTGACGACCAACCGCACGCAGACCTTCAATGGTCCGGCCTTGGACGTCCGCAGCATCCTGCAGCCGGACAACATTTATCAGATTGGCGGCTGGGTTCGCCTCGTGACCGGAGAGGCGGCGGCCCAGCTCAAGATCAGCATGCAGGAGGACTTCAACGACGGCACCGGCACCGCCTTCATCCAGGTTGCGCCCGCCCAGAACGTGACCGACGGCGCCTGGGTGCACCTGCAGGGCAGCTTCAGCTTCACCGGATCCAACGTGTCCGCGCTTACGCTTTATCTGGAGAGCCCGACCAGCGCCACGGCATCTTTTTATCTCGATGACTTCACGATTGCGGTGGCCACGGTGGTGCCGCCGCCGTTCACGCCGCCGGGGCCGCCGATCGCGACGGGGCAGCCAAAATTCCTGGGCTGCGCCTTCAGCCCGCCCCAGGCGCCCAACTTCGACAAGTACCTGGAACCAGGTGACACCGGAAAATGCCGGCAAGTGGGGCAGCGTGGAGGCCACGCGCGATGTCATGAACTGGTCCGGTCTCGACGACGCCTACAACGAGGCGAAGGACCACGGCTTCCAATTCCGGATGCACAATCTGATCTGGGGCGCTCAGCAACCGGCGTGGATTGAAGCCCTGTCGCCGGCCGAACAGCTCGAGGAGATTCGGGAGTGGTTCGCGGCCGTGGCGGAACGCTATCCCGACATCGACTCCATCGACGTCGTGAACGAGCCATTGCACAATGCACCCGCCGGCGTCGGTCATGGCAACTATATCGAAGCCCTCGGCGGTGCGGGTGACACCGGCTGGGACTGGGTGATCACCTCCTTCCAGCTCGCGCGCCAGTATTTCCCACACGCGCAGCTCGAGCTGAACGACTTCGGCCTGGCCAATGATCAATCGGCAATGCTGCAGTACATCCAGATCGTCGAGCTCCTCCAGGAGCGTGGCTATATCGATGCCGTGGGCATGCAGGGCCACGCGTTCAACACCCGCGTGCCGGCCGCGACGATCATCAACAACCTCGATCTGCTGGCGACGACCGGCCTGCCGATCTATGTCACCGAACTCGACATCGACGGGCCGAGCGACGGCATCCAGCTTGCCGACTACCAGCGCATCTTCCCCGCGTTCTGGGAGCACCCGGCGGTGCAGGGCGTGACCCTCTGGGGCTATCGTCCCGGCCACTGGCGCACTGCCCAGGGCGCCTACATCGTGTTCGACAACGGCGCCGAACGGCCGGCCATGCAGTGGCTGCAGAGTTACGTGCACAACAAGCCGCTCTTCGCGAGCCAGCCGCAGGACGCGGCGGTCATTCTCGGCGGCACGGCCACGTTTACCGCGGTGATTGGCGACGTGCCCGATCCGCATTTCCAGTGGTTCAAGGGAGACGAGCCGATTCCGGGCGCCACGGAGCCAACGCTCACGCTGACGAACGTCATGCCGCCCGACGCGGGGGTTTACCACGTCGTCGTGACGAACGACATTTACAGCACCCGCAGCTTCGATGCGACGCTGTCCATCGCCACGATCGCGCTGGTGAATCACGCGCCCGCGCTCAACAGCGGCGACGTCGACGGTTCGATTCAACAACGCCTCGGCGAATCCGTGAGCCTCAATGGCAACACCTCTGTCATCGGCGACCTGCTCGTGCCGGGACTGCCGGCGGTGCAAGTGAACGGCCACCCGACCTATGGCGGCACGCAGGATGGCACGGGCGCGGCCACGCCGACCAACTACACGGTTACGCTCAACAACAACGTCGCGCTCGGTCACGTCATTCGCCGCACCGATCCGGCTCCACTCCCCGTCGTGAACGCGCCCGCCGCGCCGGCCGGCACCCGCGACGTCGTGCTGAACCAGGCGGGACAGAGCGCGGGTGACTGGACCACCGTGCGCAATCTGACCCTCAACAGCAACGTCGGGCCGGTGGCGGTGCCGCCGGGCAACTATGGCTCGTTCAGCGCCAACGGTGGCAGCAGCTTCGTGCTCGGGGTCGAGGGCGCCACGGAAGCCTCCGTGTATTCGTTCCAGAACTTCACGCTCAACGCTCGGGCAGGAATCACTGTCGTGGGGCCCGTGATCGTGACACTGGCCCATGGCATGAATGTCAACGGCGGCGCGGCCGGCGCCTCCGGCCATCCGGAATGGTTGACGCTCAACCTGGCGGCGGGAGGCGTGACGCTCAACAGCGGCGCCGGCGTGTTCGGCTACGTGAGCGCGCCCGCCGGTACCGTGGTCGTCAACGGCCACTGCCTGCTCGAAGGCGGCCTCGCCGCCGACCGCCTCACCATCAACGTCAACGGCATGCTGCACCTTGCCGGGTCCAACCCGAACTGACGCGCAGATCCGAAACCGCGCCGTATCATCGAAAGACGCCCGCTGCGCTGGAATACAGGAGCCTGCGTGCAGGCGACATTCCGTTCCGTGGAGGCTCGATCGTCGCGGGCAAGCACGCTCCGACATGGGGAACGGTAGTCAGGCCTGAAATATCGATCGTCGCTCCTACATGGGGCGGGTGCTCAGGTCTGAAATGTAGGAGCGTGCTTGCACGCGATTCCACCTGCGGACCCACCGGACCGCGATCCGCCGCCAGATTTCACCACCGAGGGCCCAGCGCGGCGAAGCCGCAGCGAAATCAGATTAACCGCAGATCACGCAGAGGGCGCAGATGTGAAGCATCGAATGGATTTCTGGCTTTATCCCAGCCATCTGCGAAATCTGCGGTTATTGGCTTTGAGGCTTGCGCTTGTCCCCGGGAGCTCTGGCCCTGCCACAGAGCCGAAGCCACGCGGGCGGAACGGGTCGAGCGCCCGTCCCTTCGAGTTCCCTCCCGCATCCGGAAGACCGATGGCTATCCGTTTGACTCTGACGTCGCTTTACCGAAACACTCGCCGCGATGAAAGTGGTTTGGCGCGTCGTGATCGGAGTGCTCGGGATCATCGCCATTGTTTTCGGCGTGCGCCAGGTGATGTCGGGCGTCAGAGAGATCAGCGGAAAGGCGCCGGAGACCCAGCCCCAGAAACTCGGCGGAACGTTTACTTCGGACGAAGGCGGATTCAGTTTTCGCATACCGGAGGGTTGGCAGACAAAACCGGCTGCGCGGCCCGGCATGACCATGATCGTGGCCCCGCAGGAGAGCGGCTACTCGGCGAATATGACGGTCAGCATCGAGTCGTTCGACGGCACCGTGCGGGATTACGCCGATGCGAACAAGACGTCCGTGGTGGGGACCTTCCCGGACGCCGTCGTGCTCAGCGATACTGCATTCGTCCCTGCTACCAACGCCGCTTCGTACAAGGTCACGTTCCAGAACCGAATGAAGGACGTCGATCTCCGGCAACTGATGTATTTTTTCGCGGGGCCGGCCGGGAAAAAGATCGTGGTGACAACCACGGCGACCGCAGCGCAGGGGCCGGAACTCGAGCCGCTCTTCGACGGGTGCATGAAGACGCTAGCCCTGGCCCATCCGTAACTAAACACAGCGTCATACATTTCTTCCGTTGGAGTGTAACGACAACGTGGCCCGGTTCTCCATCGGACCGAGACTTCCAGGCTAACTACGGCTCGATCATTTTCGCTCGATGATCATCGCCTGGCGCATGCGCGCGTTGACGGGCCGGCCCTGTTTGATGCCGGGGTCGAATTTCGTCTTGCGCAGTGCCACCACCATGGCGGCTGCCACGTCGGGCGGTCCACCGCTGACGACGACCACGTCCGTGACGGATCCGTCTGAGCGAACGACGAATTCCAGGGTGATGGTGGTCTTGGGGATATTTCGATAGGGCAGGCTTGCGTTCTCAGTCACCCGGGCCCAGCCACCCTGGGGCCACGGCGCCTTGTCTCCATTGTATCCTCCGCTCGTGCCACGGGCGATGTCTTCCGGGAGGTCATCCCGCGAGTCCGTGGGCTTGACCCGTGGGTCCGCCATGCGGGTTTTGACCACGGGTCCCGCGCAACCGGCGAGAAAACAGCAACAAATCAGCAGAGGCAGGATCAGGGATGAACGCATCGTTTGGGGGTTGGTGGTTGACGAGCTGCCAGGATCACCGGCCGCGTCAGCTTCCCGAGAAACCGATCCGGGACCCGCCGCCAGCGCCAGGGTTTCTGCCATTATCCGCGCCATCTGCGAAATCTGCGGTTGTCCGTTCCGAGGCTTGCGCTTGTCCCCTGTAGCTCTGGCCCTGCCGCAGAGTCGAAGCCACGCGGGCGGAACGGGTCGAGTTTTCCCAATTCGATTCAACGGCAGATCACGCAGAGTGCGCAGATGTGAAGCAAGGCCGTAGGGCAGCGTCTTCGACCTGCCCTGCTTTTCACCACCGAGGACGCAGAAGGCACGGAGGAGGAGGAGGCAAACCAGGGTCGGTGTCCGCCCCCCAGGAAGTCGCCAGGGATGCAGAGTTGCGGTCCAGGCAGCATCACTTTATCAGCGACACCGGCCAGCCACTCGATTGATTCGTCAAATCGAACATGAGCACAGCAATGTCCCACGCCGAGCAACCGATTGCCGCCGTTCTCCAGGCGTATCAGGCCGCCGTTCACGATCGGAATGTCGACGGGTTCATGGACCTTTATGCCCCGGAGGCGCGGGTTTTCGATACGTGGGCGGTGTGGTCGGTACGAGGGTCGGGAGGCGCGGCGTCCGGCGATCGAAGGATGGTTTGGGTCGCTCGATACCGAGCGGGTGAAAGTGAGTTTCGAGGACGTGCGAGTTGAAGCGAGCGCCGGGTCCGGTCTGGCCGGCCTCACGGCCTTCGGAACCTATGCGGCGATCGCATCCGACGGCGCGGAACTTCGGTCGATGCAGAATCGCCTTACCTGGGTGCTCAAGTTCGACGGCGCCGCTGGTGCCTGGAAAATCATCCACGAACACACGTCCACGCCGATCAGTCCGGGCGACACGAAGGCGATCTTCCGCCGGCTGCCGTGAGTACGGAACGGCATCCGATTTCAATCGGTGCCTCAGTCCGCCACGTCCCCGCAGACGGCGTCGAGCTGAAGCCCGATTATGAATTTCAACAGGCAGGCATGGTCCATCAATCGGTCCTTCCGCCGCCGGAGGGTGCAGCGAGCGCCGGTTGGCTTGCGACTGGCAGAACGGGTGACTTGGCGGCGAGTCGCTCGAGTTCGGCGACAGCGAAGTTGTATTCGTTGAAGGTGGTGACGTTGGTGGCCACGCAGGCCTGGAACGAACGCCGCGCACTTTCGCTCTCCCCGCGAAGCAATTGCGACATA
Organism: uncultured Verrucomicrobiae bacterium; assembly: GCA_963797435.1. Lineage (GTDB taxonomy): Bacteria > Verrucomicrobiota > Verrucomicrobiia > Opitutales > Opitutaceae > CAWCPJ01. The sequence goes on from CAWCPJ010000005.1 coordinate 186,986, forward strand.
CCCACGTAATAGTGGAGTTCGCATTCGCGTCCTCGCGCCGTTTCACCGGTCGCTTGCGCGGCCAGGCCTTGAAGAGCGGCTTCATCGGTTTGCCCGAGGAGGAACCTGCCGATTGCTTTCAGCCAGGCGTCCGACCAGCCGTCGACGTTGCGAAGATCGGTGGCAGGATCGTCGTGGCCCAAGCGGGTTTTGAGCAGGAAAATCCAAAGGTGTTCGTATGCTCCGTCTCCTTTTTGCAGCTTCAGGACAACGGAGAGATCGTCGAGGGCGGACGCGAAATCTCCGGTTCGGAGGCGGATCTGCGCGCGTTGGCGACGAGCGTGGAGGTTTTCGGGTTCGAGTTCGATGGCCTTCGAAAAGTCCGCGTAACCACCCGCAAGGTCTCCGCGGTGCATTCGAAGCGACCCGCGCTGCGCCCAGACGTCTGCGGGTGCCGAAGGTTTTTGTTCCAAAACCAGGGAGTAGTCCGCCTCCGCTCCGGCAAAGTCCTGCAGTCTGGCTTTCGCGGCTCCTCGATAGGAGCAGGCGAGGTAATCCTGCGGATTGAGCTCCAGCGCACGGGAGTAGTCGGCGATTGCTTCCTGAAACCGATTCAACCGTACGAAACTGTCGGCGCGGCAATGATAGGCATTCGGATCGTCCGGACGCTCTTTGATCACCTGGGAGAAGTCGGCTATGCTGCCGGCATAGTCGTTGTCGCGGGCTCGATCCAACCCACGAAGTCCAATGATCACGGCGTTGTGCGGGTCCAACTCCAGCCCCCGGCTCCAGTCGGCGACGGCTGCCGGATAGTCCTTGAGTTGACTGTCGAGATGGGCGCGGCCGAACCAGGCAAACTTGTCGCCGGGGTTCAACTCGATCTCGCGAGAGTAGTCACGTAGGGCCCCTGCCGTGTCACCGGTCCGCAAGCGGGCTTCCGCGCGATAGTGAAAGACCTCGGGCGCTTTTGGATCTCGATCCAGAACTTTGGAATAGTCCTTGATCGCGCCGTCCCAGTCGCGCAGCTCCTTCCGGACGTTGCCGCGGAACCGGTAGTAATCCGTATCGGAAGGATCCAGCTTGATCGCACGCGTGTAGTCCTCGAGAGCTCCACGCAGGTCTCCCGTGCGTTGACGCGCGTCGGCCCGGGAATGGAAATCGGCCGCTTTGTCCGGATTGAGTTCGATTGACTTTGAGTAGTCTGCGATCGCGCCCGGCCAGTCCTTCACCAGCCCCTTTGCGTACGCTCGCAAAGCGTAAAAGTTCGCATTGCTTGGATCGATCGCGATGGCGGTGGTGTAGTCGGCGATCGCGCCGGCAATATCCCCGGACTTTTCGCGCAGGGATGCACGGTTGCCAAAGGCCGCCGCGTAGCGTGGGTTCAGTTCGATCGCTCGATTGAGATCCGCGAGTTCTCCGTCACGATCACCGGCCTTCTCCTTCGCCAGGGCGCGGTCGCGGTGGAGCGTGGCGTTTTCCGGTTGCAGGGCCAGTGCCTGGTCATAGTCGGCCAGGGCGCCGGCCGTGTCGCCGGTTTGAAGTTTCAGTCTGGCCCGGTCGCCAAACGCCTCCATGGACGGCTTGATCTCGGTCAGCGTCGTCAGGTCCGCCATGGCGCCTGTCACGTCATTGGTTTTCTCGCGCAGCAGATAGCGGTTGATGATCGCCTTCTCGAAATCCGGCCTTTGGCGAATGGCCGCCGAATAGTCCGCCATGGCACCTGCAATATCGTTCAGCAGCTCCCTGGAGCGTCCGCGTCCGAAGAAGGCCTCGGGATCGTTTGGGGCAAGTTGAAGCGCGGCATTGTAGTCCTCGATCGCACCGGTTTGGTCGTTCTGGTGAGCGCGCAGCGCCCCGCGGTAGTTATAGGCGGCGGCGATCCTGGGGTCGATCGAGATCGCCTCCGTGCAATCCGTCAGTGCACGTGCTTCGCTGCCGATCTCGCTCCAGGCCTTGGCCCGGGCCAGATAGGCGGCCGGGTTGTTGGGCTCCAGCTCGATGACCTTCGAAAAATCCTCGATCGCTTTTTTCCACTCCTTCCTGCGCCCCTGGATGTTGCCGCGGTCCAGGTAGGATTTCGCCTGCGCGGGATTTGCAGCGATCGCTTCGAAGTAGGCCTGGACGGCACCGGCCAAATCGCCCGCGGCCGCGCACGCTTCCGCCCGGGTCACTGCATTGCGCTCGGCCGTGCCTGGCCCCGGGGACTGGCAGCCGACAACGAGCGCGCACGCGGCTGCCGCAAAGGCATGCCGCAACCAAGTCTGGCGGGTAGGACTCATGCAAAATCGTAGACCGTGACGTCCACGCCGGCCGCAAGCAGGGTGTCGCGGATGATCGGCTCGATCTCTTCCCATTTCCCGCCGGCGAGGCCGCAGCCGATGCGCGGCATGTGCGCCGTGGCGCCGTGTGCCCTCGCGAATTCGGCGACCTTGGTCAGGCCGGTACGCACGGCGTCATAGCGGAGCGGAATCTCGCCATCGCGCCCTCGCCCGATGCCAGGCTGCGCGATCATGTTAGCGACCCAACAGTCCGGCTCGACCTCGACAATCTGCACCTCGCCGAGCTGGGGTTTCGATGCGGTTGCAAACGCCGCGCGATACTCGCGTTCCGGCGCCTTCCATCGTTTACTGATCGCGAGGACGAACCCTGCGCCCCATCCACCCACGTCGTTGCAGACATGCACGAGCACGGCAGGCCGGCGGACCGGTTGGGTGGCGTCGCCGTGGCGAAACCCCAGCGAACCGACCAACTGCTTGTCGGGGTAGGGCGGCGCCGTCTCGCGCACCGTCGAAGGTGATTTCGCGGACATGGCCGACCTGCTGCGGTGATTCGCCAGTGCGCTCTCGCGGAGTTGGTCGAGCAGCGCGAGTTTCTCGGCGATCGGTCGCGCGGCGAGTTCCGTGCGGAATCGCCGCTTGCTCTCCAGAATCTTCTGCAGGTCGAAGGTCACGGCGCGATGCGGTGGAATCCATCTTTGTAGGGCTGGACCTCGCGTCCATGCCGCTCCGGCTTCTCGCCGAGTGCTGCGATCACGACGTCACCGGAAAACACGCACTGCCTTTGCAGCGTCGCGAATTGCGCCTCCGAGATGTGTGCCTTTGCGTCAACGAATACGCCGTCGCCTATGTTCGTCAGCCTGACGACGTAAGGCCCTGAGTCCGTGTAATGCGTGGTCTTCAATTTCGAACCGAACGGCCCATCCGTGATCGATTTCGGTTCGTCGGCGGCGAGTTCGGTTAGCGGTAGCCAAGGCCATGACGACGCAGACGGCGTGGAACGGAGTCCACGCCCTACCGAACGCGCCGGGATGGCGCGTTCCACCTTTGAGGCGGCGGCATGGACACGAGGTCCAGCCCTACGGTTTGCTTGCGTTACCATGTTGGCGGCTTCGTGAACGTGCCGTTGGCGTCGGTGAGCGTCGCCGGAAACTGACTCGCAAGGAGGACGCCGGAGCGGATCCGTACAAAGCTGGAGCCGCGCGTGGTCGTGCGGCTCTGCGCCCGTTCGCCGGAGCTACTAGGGGGGATGATGGCCAGACGGTGCGCCGTGGCCGCCCCGCGTCAAGAACCGCAGTTGCGAATGAATGCTTCACGCGGATTTGCGGCCGGATCGCCGGGCACCGTAGGACGCCGATGGCTCGGCGACTTTGCTCGTTGCAGTCGATTCGGTATCGGGTTCGAGCACGACGCGCACCCGGGCATGCAGCACCTTGGCGACACGGCGGAGCATGCTGAGGGAGTGCCCCTCGTAGCCCGGCGATTCGAGGCGGCTGATTTGCTGCTGCGAGGTCTTGAGCGCGGCGGCGAGCTGTTTTTGTGACAGGCCGGCCTGTTCGCGCAGCGCGGCGATCCGGAGCGCGACGTCCCAGGCTTCACCGGCGCGCTTGAAACGCTTGGCGAAGTCGGGGTCGCGGAGTTGCTCGGCGAGGTAGCGGTCGAAATTGGTCTTTTTCATCTGGCGGAATTCAACAGGAGGTAACGGAGATCGCTGAGATCAGATGGAACCAAAAAAGGCTCTGATTCGGTCTCTGTTTTCTCTGCGGCCTCCTGTGAAATCAGGTTTGGAGCCTTTCCACCCAGTCGCGCAGCCACTGGGATTTTCTATTTGGCGCGTGGACCAAACCAGTCGGCGAGTTTGGCTTCGGCCGTTTCCTTGTGCCTCGGTTTGATGTGAGCGGCGATGATCCCGAGCGCCAGGACGACCGCGCCAAAATCATCTGAATAGCCGACGCCGGGAGTGATGTCCGGAATCATATCGAGAGGCAGAATGAAGTAACCAAGGGCCGACCATGCAATTGCCCTTGCTTTCATGGGCGTGGCAGAGTCCGTCCCGGCGTAGTACAACAGGAGCACTTTTCCCACGAGTTCCCGACCCGCGGACAGGGCGCAGTCGCGAAGCTTCTTCCAGAAATTCCCATCAGAGTAGTAACTGGCGTAGTCCGTCGCAGGCTTCTTTTTCATGTGGCTCGATTGGGTGGGTGCAGGTGTGCGAGGGCTATTGGTCTTTCAGGTCTTCTTCGATCGCGCTGAATTGTTCGAGGGCGGCTTCCAGGTCGGCGACGATGATACCGGGGCCGGCAGATTTGCTGATTCTTCCAGGGCTTCGTCTTTGAGCCAGAGGAGGCAGCAAAGGGGGACACCAGCCTAACCCGAAGGGACGTGAAATAGAAAGAATCGATTTCGTCCCGGGGGCGGGAATTTGCGAAGGCGGTGCGTCTGTCGCAACACCGCGGTGGCATTGGTCACGAGCGGGGCGATGACGATGACGATTTTTGCCAGGCACGCGACGCGCATGCGGTGCTCAACCGCGATCTCGAGTCCGAGCGTGAACTCGTGCTGGAGTGGGGCGACCTTGCCCCGACCCGCGTGCTCACGTACGAATCCATTACCGGCGACGATCTCAGGGCCGCGAATACATTAGTGCTTCCCAGTAACCCTCAATGCCGGGTCCCACGGAATCTTCGTTGTGCACGCTTGTCCTCCGACGGTCGGTCACCGGCCTGACCGGCCCGCGACCGGGAACCACACTTTGGACTCGTTCCTCCGCGAATTCGGACGATTGGTTTGGCCCAATGGCTGGGGCGACGATCGCGGTTATTGGCGGTGGGATTCAGGGCGTGTGTACGGCACTCGCGCTGTCCCATCGTGGCGCGCGCGTCACGATCATCGAGGCGGCCGATGCTTTGCTTGACCGGGCCAGTTTCCGCAGCGAAGGGAAGATCCACCTCGGGTTCGTCTACGCGAACGATCCGACGGGGCGAACCGCCGATCTAATGCTTGCTTCGGCACTGCGATTCGGCCCGCTGCTGGAGGAATGGATCGGCCCGGTGGACTGGGATCGGCTCCGTTCCCAGCCGTTTTCCTATGTGATGCTGCCGGATTCGCAGCTTTCGGAACTGCAGCTTCGCGGTCACTACGAGGGAATTGACCGGGCCTATCGCGAGCAATACCGCGACGAGGGGTTGCATTACCTGGGGTTGACACCGGAAACGCTGTTGCCTGGAACGACCGAGAGATCGGCTTCGTGCCCGCCGCACGAATGGCTGGCGAAAGGGACGGTCGTCGCCGACACCGCCGAGGTCGCAGTGGACCGTCCCCGGTTTCGAGATCGGATGCTGGCCGCGGTGGCGGAGAATCCGTTAATCAGCGTTCGACTCGGACGCCGGGTTGAGGACGTCGAGCGAACGGCCGGCGGATTTCGAGTTTCCACCGCCGACCCGGGTGGCGCAGTCGGACGCGCGGAATTCGCCATCGTGGTGAACTGCTCGTGGACCGATCGACTGCGTCTGGATCGGCAGCTAGGCATCGAGCCCGACCGTAACTGGGTTTACCGGCTGAAGTACCGGTTGCTCGGACGGTTACCCGGCGCGTCCAGCCGGCCATCATTGACGTTTGTGCTCGGACCCTACGGCGATCTCGTTACGTATCCCGGTGACCGGATATATGTTTCCTGGTATCCAGTGTGCATGCGCGGGTGGTCGAACGAACTGACTCCACCGGGCGACTGGGCGGCGCCCTGCCGCAGCCAGGCGCCCGCCGGCGACGCTGCGGAAGTGACGGCAGGAGTGATGCGCGAATTTGGAGCGATCATTCCGGCCGTTCGCGACGTCCAGGTCGACGACGTCGGTGCCGGGGTCATTTTTTCCTGGGGCACGCGGGACATCGACGATCCGGAGAGCGAGTTACACCGCCGATCTGAGATTGGCGTGGACGGCGGTGACGGTTATTACACGATCAACACCGGGAAATTCACGTGCGCTCCCCTGTTTGCGGATCAGTTGACGGCTCGCATCCGGATGGACGGCGGCCTCGGCTGACGGTCGCTCTCCCGATGTACCGGTCGGGCCGCTTTCTGCCGATCATCGCGGCCAATCTGCGCGTGCTCGCTGCCATGTCCGACGTGGAGGTGCTTATCTCGGACCGGCATGGGCTGGACGACTGCCTTGACCGGCTGAGAGGGCTCCATGGCGCAGACCCGCGATTTCAATTCTTTGCCGCGACGGATGGAATCGACTGGGTCGCGCACTACAACTGGCTGTTGGCGCAAGGGCGGGGCACCTATTTTGCCTGGATGCCGCACGACGACACATTCCCACCCGGCTACTACTCCGGGCTCGTCGACTACCTCGACGTCGATACAGAGGCACTCCTGGCGTTCGGGCCTATCGTCAGAGTCGATGGCCAGGAACGGGAGGTGCCTCGCGGCGCCCGCGTCGACAATCCGTCCCTTTGGAATTCATCGGGGCGCTGGACCGCCCGTCATACGCGTCGCATGCTGTGGTCCCTGCCCTGGGAGCCGATGCGCGGAGTCTTCCGAAGGGAGCCAATCGTTCGCGCCGCGTTGACCATCCGATCGACCATGTGCAACCAGTCGGCCGATCGCGGTTGGATCTTCGGCGTTGCGTTGCGCGGGCCAGTTCGGTTTGTCGACGTCCCAGCGTGTGTGAAGCGCTACTACGCCGGGAGCACGCATCGGGCCACGATGCCGCGCACGTATCAGAGCTTCTCGAGTGTGTATCCAGCCCTTGCCCGCTACGTCATCGGGCACTCGCCCTCCCGCACCGCGGCCGTCATCGGGCTGGCCTGTGTTGCATGGAAATATGCCAGGACCATGCTGGTGCCAGGTGTCAGGCGAAAGATGGCTCTGCGCAAACGGTTCCGTCGTCTGCAACGACTCCTCGCCGGCCGGAGCGGTTGAGACTGCAAACCAATACGTCCAACCGAGCAACACGAACGGCAACGGCAGTCGCAGCCAAAGATATCTTGGTCCTGTCGCGTGCCCGCCAAAATCGACCTTCTTGATTGCGGCGTAAACATTGACCGGCGTGACAAGCACCAGGAAAATGCAAAGTGCTGTTCCAGCAGCTCTTGATAAGACTGGCACCACGACCAGGGCCGCCAAGAAAGCTGCAAGCACACCGCTGAGGACGATGATCGTTGGTCGTGCTGGTAGGCAGTTCCTTTGTTACCCGATCAACGGGCTTGGCCTTCGTTACCTTCGTTGGCTTCTGTGCAGTATTTTGCCGCAAAGTGGCGCAAACGGCGGGCGTCGGGACGGAATGGGTTTAACGGGAGGAAACGGAGGGAACGGAGGCGGGGATCGGGCCGGAATTGAAACACGGAGGACACGGAGGTCGGAGAGGTCCACGAATGGCACGAATAGGCACGAATGTGGATCTGGGTTTCTGCCATTCGTGCGGATTCGTGCTATTCGTGGGCAAGTCGTCCGGGGCGTGCCTGGGATGATTTCGATCGGAAATCCATTTAACAGTAGGCAACGAAGGCCGCGTCGGGTTTTGGGGGCTCTTTGAAATGTTCGGCGGTGGAGGCCTTCGTTATCTTCGTTGGCTGCTGTGAAATCCTCCGAGGTCGGAATCGCCTGCAAGCAGGCATCTACATACGTGCAATCCGTGGCAAGCTGGACTCGGTTGCCTCAGTTGCCTCCGGTGGGAATTTCATTTCTCCAATGTCAGCGGGACGCGGCCGCGGGCAGGTCGAGGACGAGGAGTGAGATGCCCTGGCGGGGCAGCATGAAGTTCAGCGAAGCGGCACCCTGGGCGACGGCGACGTCGGCGGGCGCGTCGGCGAGCGCGGTCAGGTTGCTGGCGGTTTTGATTTGCTCGAGCTGCTCCACGTTCGGCTGCTCGGGCGAACCCAGGCGCTGCCAGGTCGTGTAGGCGTTGCTGTGGTCGTGATCGATCCGGTAGTGCGTCAAGCGCGCTTTTGACACGCCCTTCGGCAGGCCCTTCACGTCCACCTGCACCGCGGCGGCCGGTCCGGGAACGTCGTCGTCGTGATAATGCCAGACCATGATCGCGACCTGTTGCGGGCCGCGACTGGCGAGCACGCCGACGTCGGGATCGCCGCGCACGCCGTTGGCGAGGATGGCCGCGAGCGGAGTCTCACCCGTGCTGGTCGCGGCGACGCGATCCGGCCCCATCTTCGCGTACATGCGGAACACATTGAACACGGGCATGGGCACGCCGTTGCTCGCGACCTGGCGAAAACCGGCGAACCACGGCTGGTCCGCAAACGTGAACGCCCAGGTGAGCGCGCCTTCGAGGTTGATGTCATGCATGTCCGCGAGGTCGTGCTTGCGCGCGAAAACCGCGGCGGTGTAACTCGAATACACCGTGCCGTTGCGGTAGGAGAACTTGGGCCCCTGGCACGCGGCGCAGCCCTCGGGATCGGATTCGCCGATGATCACGGGCATGCCCTTCAACTCGGGATACTTGCTGAAGCGCGCAAACGCGGTGTCGATGGTGCGGAGTTGATTCGCGATGCCCATGCGCACGTGGCCGTCGACAAACTCCGGGCTGCCCTTCGCGTGAAACGCGAGGTAGTCGAGCGGCGTGCCCGGCTTGCCCGTCGCGTAGTTCGTGCCGTGCAGGACGTGGTCGAGATATTTGACCATGAACTCGCCGCCGTCGCCCGCGGTGTGCGGACCGCCGACGCGCGCCGTGGGCAGCGCGCGCCGCACGCCGGCCAGCGCGTAATCGGTCAGCTTGAAGAACTCCTCGGGCGTGCCGCTCCAGTAACCGATGTTCGGCTCGTTCCAGGTTTCCCACCACCAGTGCTCGACCTCGGCGGCGCCATATTTCTCGACGCAGTGTTTCGCCCATTGGTAGACGAGTTCGCTCCACTTCTTGTAGTCGGTCGGTGGTGTCGTCCAGCCGGTGAAAAGATCGCCGTTCTGCGACCAGGTGTGGCGGTACTTTTCCGGTTTCTGCGAGAGCGCCTGTGGCATGAACCCGATCTCGACCAGCGGACGCACGTCGTGCGCGCGCATCGCGTCGAAGATGCCGTCGACGATCGTCCAGCTGTAGACGGGATTGCCGGCGGCGTCCTCGGTGTAGATGTTGGTCGAGCCCCATTTCAAGGCGGGTTTGCCATCGCCGGTCGTGAGCAGGTTGTGCAGGCGGAGATATGTCTGGTTGGGCGCGAGTTCGCCCATCTCGCCGAGCAGCGCCTCTCCCGCCGGCATGGTGGTGTAATTGGGTTCGTCGGCGCCAAAGTAGCGCCAGATCCGCCGCAGCGGTCCGGTGGTCGTCGCGGCGTCGACCGTGACCGTGACGGGAAATGTGTCGGCAGCGATCCCGCCGGGCACGGCGATGAGGGAACAGGAGGCAACGAGGAGGAGCAGGCGGGAGTTCATGGGAGGATTAGAGACGACACGGAAGGGGGAGAGGATCCACGAAATGCGCGATTGCACGCGTGCGTTCGATCCCGAAGGGATTCAACAGGGGGGAAACGAAGGAAACCGAGGTCAGAAGGCGAATTCGATCCAGGCAATGGATTTGACAGAAGGCAACGAAGGGAACGAAGCGCGCGCCGAGTCTTGGGGCCTCTTCGAAATGCTCGGCGACAGGCTTGGATCGGGAAGGCTCCATGATCTGGGTTTCTTCAATTCGTGTGGATTCGTGTTATTCGTGGATGATGGTCCGGGTCTTGGGCCGGTGATTTCGATCCAGAAAGGGATTCAACAGAAGGCAACGAAGGTAACGAAGGGCGCGCCGGGTTGTGAAGGGTTCTTTGGAGCTTTAGTTTTTGGCGGCAGGCAGTTCGCTTGAGACGGGATCAACGGACGTCGATCTTCGCGTGCAAGCACGTTTACACAAGGAGGGACGTCCGTTCCGAATGTAGGCGCCTGCTTGTAGGCGACTCTGCGTCGGGCGGACGTCATTCGTCGCGTGCAAGCACGCTCCTACAGGGAAGGAGATGGGGTGATCGAGACGCGGAATAACCTGGCACCGTGGGGTGGGATGGTCGGCGCGAAGGTGGCGGCGACGTCCCTGAGATTCGCGTGCGTCCAGAGGTCGCGCACGCTCGTTGCGGCGCCCAGCTCCGCCAGGCAGGGTGCGAGGGGAAATGATCGGCCTTCTTCGCCCGTGTTGAACAACGCAACGTATTTGTCGGCGGAGTGGGGGACGTCGGCGATCCAGGCGACCTGGCCGTCGTGGTCGAAGAGCGGGCGGTTGTTCGTGCTGTGCTGGTTGACGGCGAGGACTTCGTCGTTGGTGAGCAGCGCGAGGGTGAAGTCGTCGAGCTTCGTCAGGTCCGCCCCGATCATCAACGGCGAGCGGGCGATCGACCAGAGGGTCATCACGGTGACTTGTTCGTCGGGCGTGAAGCGCGTGGTGCGCTTGCCCAGGTCGAGCACGCCGAACGGCAGCATGTCCGCATCCGGCCAGCAACCCGGGCTGCGATAGGGATTCCATTTCTCCAGTCGCGCGAACTGCTCGTGCAGCGACTTCCAGTTGTCCCAGAAATCGTCGCTGATCCGCCAGAGATTCGCGTGCTGGCGCACGTGGGCGGCGGCATCGAGCGCGGTCTCGCCGGGTGACAGGCTCAGCACGATCGGCCGGCCGGTGTGGTCGATCGCGCGACGGATCGCCTCGATCTCGGCTTCGTGCTCGTGATAGGGACGGCTGATGTCGTCGACCTTGACGTAGTCGACGCCCCATGACGCGATCTGCGCGAACACGGAATCGTAGTAGGCCTGCGCGCCGGGCTTCGTCATGTCCACGCCGTACATGTCGGGATTCCACGGGCAGGTGCTGTCGCGGTTCGCGATGTCGGCGGCGTGCACGTCCGTGCCTTTCACCGGGAGGTTGGCCGCGACCGCCTGGCGCGGGATGCCGCGCATGAGGTGGATGCCGAACTTCAGGCCCAGGCCATGCACGTAGTCGGCAAGCGTCTTGAATCCCGCGCCGTCAGCCGCGGAGGGAAAGCGGTTTGGCGCGGGCAGCAGGCGGCCGAAGTCGTCCATGATGAGCGGCGCGTCCTTGCGGTATTCGAAACTCTTGGCGCCGGGTTCATACCACTGGATATCGACGACGATGTATTGCCAGCCGTGGGCGGCAAGGTGGGCGGCCATCGCATCGGCCTGTGCCTTGGTCTGCGCCTCGGTGACCGTGGTCGCGAAACAATCCCAGGAGTTCCAACCCATCGGCGGGGTCGGAGCCCAGTCCCGGAAATCGGCGGCGTGGCTGGCAGCGGCGAGAGTCAGCGCGGCAAAGGTCAACACGGGCAAACGTTTCATAATGGCACAGGGACGGTTTTGAGGATCGCGTGCAAGCACGCTCCTGCAGGGTGAGGAATGAAGTGGGGCTACGGGGTTGTCATCGGTGAACGGCGGACGTCATCTTGGACCGTTCGTTCTTCCGTCCTTCTTCCATGAGCGATTCCTCTTCCGGCATGAACTACGCCCCGCAGGGCAAACCGAACCCGGTGGTGCAGCCGGGCGAGTTTGTATTCGCGGCGGCATTTCTCGAACACGGCCACATCTACGGCCAGTGCAATGGCCTACAGGAGGCGGGCGCGACCTTGAAATGGGTTTATGACGTGGATCCCGCGAAGGTGCAGGCGTTCGTGACGCAGTATCCCGGCGTGCGCGTGGCGCGGTCGTTCGACGAGATCCTCGCGGATCCCGAGGTGCGGTTGGTGGCGGCGGCGGCCGTGCCATGCGAGCGTGGCCCGATCGGTGGTCGTGTGCTGCAGGCGGGCAAGGACTACTTTACGGACAAGACGCCGTTCACGACCATGGACCAGCTCGAGGAAGCGCGCCGGGTCGTGGCGGAGACCGGCCGCAAATACATGGTCTACTATAGTGAGCGGTTGCATGTGGAGTGCGCGATGCATGCGACCGACCTCGTGCGCGACGGCGCGATCGGTCGCGTGATCCAGGTGCTCGGCCTCGGGCCGCACCGGCTGGGCAAGGCGAGCCGGCCCGCGTGGTTCTTCGAGCGCGCGAAGTTCGGCGGCATCCTGTGCGACATCGGCAGCCATCAGTTCGAGCAGTTCCTGACCTTCGCCGGAGCGACCGACGCGGAGATCATGCATGCGGCGGTGGCCAACCACGCGAACCGGGACAAGCCGGAGTTCGAGGACTTCGGGGAGGCGGCGTTGCGCGGCAACAATGGCGCGACTTCGTATGTGCGCGTCGACTGGTTCACGCCGGACGGGCTCGGCACCTGGGGGGACGGGCGCACGTTGATTCTGGGCACGAAGGGCTACATCGAGTTGCGGAAATACATCGACGTCGCCCGCGACCGCCGGGGTGACCATGTTTACCTCGTCGATGAAAGCGGTGAACACCACGTCAACGTCGCCGGCCTGGTCGGCTTCCGTTTTTTCGGCGAACTGATCCGCGATTGTCTCGAACGCACGGAAAAGGCAATGACGCAGGCGCACGCGTTCAAGGCCGCGGAACTCGCGCTGCGAGCGCAGGAGCAGGCGCGGTGGATCACGTGAGATGGCGCGAATGACATCGGAACGGGATTAGCAGGAGGCAACGGAGGGAACGGAGACGGGGATCGGGACCGGAATTGAAACACGGAGGACACGGAGGACACGGAGACCGGAGGGGTCCACGAATGGCACGAATGGACACGAATGTGGGTCTGGGTTTCTGCTATTCGTGTGGATTCGTGTGGATTCGTGTTATTCGTGGATGAGTTCGATCGGGAAATCCATTTAACAGAAGGCAACGAAGGGAACCAAGGCCGCGCCGGGTCATCGGGATCTCTTCGCAGCTTTAGGCGGTGGGCGGTAAGGCAGTTCGGCTTGATGGCCGAGTAGCGGACCCGGCCTTCGTTAGCTTCGTTGGCTTCTGTGCTGTTTTGCCGCAAAGAGGCGCAAAGGGCGTGGTTGGATTCGATGGGAGGTTTTCCGCGCGCCCATAGGCGCGGTGGGCGTCGGGCCGGAATGGATTTAACGGGAGGCAACGGAGGGAACGGAGGCGGGGAAGGCGATCGGAATTGAGACACGGAGGACACAGAGGTCGGAGGGGTCCACGAATGGACACGAATGGACACGAATGTGGGTCTGGGTTTCTGCTATTCGTGTGGATTCGTGCTATTCGTGGATGAGTTCGATCGGAAATCCATTTAACAGAAGGCAACGAAGGGAACGAAGGCCGCGCCGTCGCATTGGGATTTCTTCGAAGGTTCAGGCGGAGGGCGGTAAGAAATTCGGCTTGATGGCCGGGTATCGGAGTCGGCCTTCGTTGCCTTCTGTGAAATCCTCCGGGATCGGAATCGCCTGCAAGCAGGCTCCTGCTTTCGAACCGGGCGATCTTTTGTCGGAGCGTGCTTGCACGCGATGATGCGGCGCAAGCCGCCTTCGGAAGCATCTCCCGGCTATGCTGCGCAAAACCTGGCGAGGCGGATCGCGCGCCAGTGGGTCCGGAATCGGAATCACCTGCATACAGGGTCCCACGGTCGAGCCATGGCGGATACGCCTTCGTTGCCCTTGGGCGGTCCTCCGAAAACAGGGCGAATCAAGTTCGGGGGCGGTGGGCCGATGTCTCGGGGCTATCCCGCCTATGAATTCGATGGAGTCCGGCCTGTCTCCCTTGCCCCGCGATGGCTCGAATGGCGGTCCCAGCGCAAACCGCCTCGTGAGCGGCGATGCGTTGCTCGCACGGATGGCGAAACGCTTGCGCAGTCCAAGGGGCCAATGGAAGGCGTTCGGACTTTTCATCGCGATCGTGATCGGTGTGACCGTGCAGCCTCTCCTGCGCTCCACCGAGACGCCGGGTCCGGACGTGAGGTTGACGCTGGCGCCGTCGAACGCATGGCAGCCCTACGTCAACGCAGGCGCCACGGCGAAGATGGAATCACACGGGCTGCAGGTGCTCGACATGGGCTATGCGACGGCGAACCGGACCTATGTGCGGTTCCTCAAGATGGAGATGCCTGCGGGACAGCCGCCAAACCGGAACAGAGCGCTCCAGGGCCTGAAGGCCGGCGCTGCCAAGGCGGGCAAGCAGGTGTTGAGCGAACAGGCGTTTTCGCTGGCGGCCCTGACGGGCACGCAGGTTCGCGCGACTTCGCCCGCGGGCGAGAACCTTTCCTTGCTCTTCTTCTCCGGGCATGCGCAGTACGTGATCACGTTCGACGGTCCGGGACCGCTGGCGGTGGATCGCGAACCCGTGCGCAATTATCTCGCGCGCATCCAGGCGGCGCCGGACGGTGCCGCGCCCTGAGCTGCGGGAAGTTTCCAGGTGGAGAATTCTCAGGTACGAATTGCTCGGGAAACCTGGGAGCGCCGGACGCGTCTCATTCGCTCGCCGGCCCTCACACGATACCATCATGCAATCCCGTCGTCTGTTTCTCGCTTTCGCCCTTTCGCTCATGGTCTCCTTTACTGCCGCCCAGCGCCTCGCCGCCGAGGATGTTTCGACCACTGTCCTGGGCTCGAAAGTCTGGGATTGGAACGACCTCAAGGTGAACCCCACGGACGTGGGCTTCCGTCGTGACGTGAACAATGGACCCACCGCGACGCTGGAACGGTTCGAATGCCACATCAGCACGCTCAACCCGGGGCTGAAGTCGCATCCGCCGCACCAGCACCCGCAGGAGGAATTTATCATCCTGCAGGAGGGCACGCTCGACGTCGGGATCAACGGCACCGAGCAGCGGGTCGGTCCCGGCTCGATGTTCTTCTTCGCCGCGAACGACTGGCACAACGTCAACAACGTCGGCGACAAGCCGGCGACCTACCTCGTCTTCAATGTGGAGACGGTGGCCACGCACACCGCGCCGAAGGAAGGCGCCGCCAAGACCGCCGCTCCCGGCACGCTGCCGTCGGGCGTGTTCGAGTGGACGAAGATGAAGGTGATCCCGACCAAGACCGGGGAAAGACGCGACGTGTTTGACGGCCCGTCGGTAACCTGTCGCAAGCTCGAGTGCCACATCACCACGCTTAACGCGGGCGAGACGCCGCATGCGGGACATCGCCATCCCGACGAGGAATTGATCATCGTGAAGGACGGCACGGTCGAGGCGACGATCAACGGCGCCGCGAAGACGGTGGGCCGCGGCTCGATCATCTTCTTTGGCTCGAACGATGAGCATGCGTTGCGCAACGCGGGGCCGACCCCGGCGACGTATTACGTGGTTCGCGTCGTCACGGAGACGACGCCGGCGCCGGAGACGAAGTCGATGTGACATTTGCGGTCCGGCGGCGTGGCGCTTACGCGGACACCTCGGCGAGCACAGGGCGTTGCACGCCCCCTCGGGAGGGATGTATCGGAATGGATTAAACAGGAGGGAACGAACGGAGCGGAGGCGCGGGAGGCGATGGGCCCGGATCTGAATTCACCAGGGACACGGAGGTCGGAGAGGTCCAGGAATGTCACGAACAGGCGCGAATGTGGATCTGGATTTCCGCTATTCGTGTGGATTCGTGTTATTCGTGGATGAGTTCTCCGGGGCGTGCCCGGGATAATTTCGATCGGAAGGTACATTTAACAGAAGGCAACGAAGGAAACCAACGCCGCACCGGGGCATTGGGACCTTGTCGAAGCTTCAGGCGGTGGACGGTAGGGACGTTCGGCTTGATGGCCGAGCAACGGACACCGCCTTCGTTATCTTCGTTGCCTACTGTGAAATCCTTCGGGATCGGAATCGCCTGCAAGCAGGCTCCTGCAGTCGAAACTGGCGATCCTTTGTAGGAACGTGCTTGCACGCGACCCGGCGGCACCGGCCGCCGTCGGAACCATCTCCCCGTCTTGCCTACCGCTTCTTCGCGGCGTAGGTCATGGCCTTTTCGATGATCGCGAAGTCGGCGTCGGTGTGCCACGCGGAGATCGCGGTGCGGACGAGATCCTTGCCGGGCGGGACGCCGGGGGCGATCGACATGATCGTGAATACGCCCTGGTCGAGCAGGTGCTTCCAGAACATGTAGGCCCGCTCCTTGGAACCGAGTACGATCGGGACGGCGGCGGTCTCGGATTCCCAGAGGTCCAGTTTCAAGCCCTTGAGCAACTCGTGGTAGCGCCGGGTGTTTGTGCGCAGGCGCTCGAGGTGTTCCGGCTCGCTCTGCATGATCTCGAGCGCGGCCCGGGCGCAGGCGGCCTGGCACGGACTCAGCGCGGCGGAGAAAATCGTCTGCTTGGAATGAGTGCGCAGGTATTCGATCGCGTCCCGCGGGCCGGCGACAAATCCGCCGGTGCTGGCGAGCGCCTTGGACAGGCTGCCCGCGATCAGGTCGACCTCGCGATCGAGACCGAAGTGATTGGCGGTGCCGCGGCCTTCGAGACCGAGCTCGCCGATGCCGTGCGCATCGTCCACGACGAGCATGCAGCCGTATTCGTCGGCGAGCGATGCAAACTCCGGCAGCCGGGCGATGTGCCCTTCCATTGAATACACGCCCTCGATGACCAGCAGCTTGGGGGCCGCGGGATCGAGTTGCGCGAGCACGCTGCGCAGGTGCTCGGGGTCGTTGTGGGAGAAGCGCTCGACCTCGGCGCTGGAGAGGCGGATGCCGTCCCAGACGCAGGAATGAATGTTCTTGTCCACGAGGATCACGTCGCCGCGCTCGGCAAAGGCCGCGACGCTCGAGAGCACGGAAAGATAGCCCGCGACGGACACATGACACGCGGGTTTGCCGAGAAACGACGCCAGCGCCTCCTCGAGCTCGAGATGATAGCGGCGTGAACCATTGGCGAGCCGCGCCCCATTGGTGCTGCTGCCCCATTGGGACAACGCCTTCCTGCCGGCCTCGATCACCTTCGGATGCTGGGAAAGCCCGAGGTAATCGTTGCTCGTCAGCATGACGTATTCGCGGCCATCACGCCAGACCCGGGAGCCCCGCTGGCTTTCGAAGGCGTGATACCATACATCGTAGCGTCGGCGCAGGTGGGTGGGTTGGTCTTCACTGCAGCGGTCAAGGATGAGCTTGGGTGCAGCGCTGGTTTTCGATAGTTTCATGCGGTCGGAACGGCGGTGACGATCAAGGGCCGTCGCGCGTTAGGCAAACGGGATTTTCAGAAGGCAGCACTACACATTATACCCGGGCGGAACCCGGCACGCGACGGGGAAACCCGGAGATTCCTTCAACGCGACAGCACCGGAGCCGGGCAGTCCAGCGCGGCGGCGAACGCACGCAGCAGGGCGTGCTCCTCGGGCTCGATGAGGCCGTCGGCGCTGGCCGCGACCGCGAGCGCCTCGAGCACGCGTTTCTTTTCGAATGGCGGGATGCGCTCCAGGCGTTGCAGCACGACCGCAAGCCGGGCGAGGGCGGAGGAACCGTCGGCGAGATCGCCCAGGCGATCATCAGCGAGACCGAAGTGCCTCGCTCCCGCCGCATAGACCTGCGGTGCGAAACCGGGGCGGGCGGTGCCGGCGCGCGCCATCGTCGCCAGGATGGCCGCCACGTCCTGTTCCGGCGCCTTGCGCAGAACCGGCGGCGCACCCGGCGGGACCGGCAGGCGACCGGCCGCGCGCAGGTTGCGCCGCACGATGTGCTGGGTCGCGAATTCGAACGGGGTGATGCGGTAGTCCGCGAGGACCATCTCGTCGAGCGCGGCGAGCAGCCGGGTGAGGGACTCCATCGGCAGGCTGCGCAGGGCGGGCAGCGCAAGATCGAGCAACGCGAGTCGTTCCTCGATGGAAAGCTGGTTGATCAACGGCACCGCTTCCATGCCCGTCTGCACCTCCGTCGGCAACAGCACCTGGCTGAGCACGGTGGACTGGCGCCGTCCCGCGCCGGCGTCGCTCGTGTCGGCCACCAGCGCCAGCACCACGGCGCGCGATCGCGCGGGATCGCGAGCGGCGTCGCGCAACGTCTCCGGGATCGCCGCGATCATCGCGGCGCCGGCCTCGGGTTGCGCGACCGTGGTGGCCGCCGCGATCGTCGCAATGAATTGCTCGGGACGCAATGGCGGCGGACGTGACCGGGCGGGAGCGCGCGCGGTGGTTGCCTCACCAAAGCCGGGCGGGGTCGTGACGACCGTGGGGAACTCGCCGTCGAAACCTGGCTCGATCGCCTTGATGCGCGCGACGAGCGGCGGATGCGTGGCGAACAGATTCAGCGCCGGCGCGGACAGCGCGTTGGCGAAAAACATGTGGCCGGTTTCCGTGGCGTGCGCATTGCGCACACGGGCGCCGGCGGCGAGCCCGCCGATTTTTTTCAAGGCGCCGCTGATTCCCGCGGGATTGCGGGTGAACTGCACCGCGGAGGCGTCGGCGAGAAACTCGCGCTGGCGCGAAACGGCGGCCTGGATCAACCGGCCGAAGAGCACGCCGACGTAACCGACGATCAGGAGCGTGAGCCCGAGGGCGAACGCGGCGGCGACGGCGCCGCCGCCTCCGCGTCCGCGACCGGACGAGCGGCCGCCGCCGAAGCGCATCGAATAGACGATGACGCGGCCGATGATGGCGAGCAGCAGGATCCCGAACAGCAGCCCGATCAGGCGGACATTGAGGCGCATGTCGCCGTTGAGGATGTGGCTGAACTCGTGCGCGATCACGCCCTGCAGTTCATCGCGCGAAAGCGTGTCGACGGCGCCCTGCGTCACCGCGACCGCCGCGTCGTCCGTCGTCAGTCCCGCCGCAAAGGCGTTGATCCCGGGTTCGGGCAGGAGATAAACCTCGGGAACGCGCACGCCGGAAGCGATGGCCATTTCCTCGACAATGTTGAGCAGGCGGCGCTCGGCGGCGTTGGTGGAATTCGGATCCAGTTGCACCCCGCCGACGGAGCGGGCGACCACGCCGCCGCCGGCGCGCAATGCGAGCGACTTGAACAGCGAACCCAGCAGGATCACCGCGAGCGTGCCGAGCGCGACGATCGCGAACACCTGCGGCTGCCACCACGCGGTCGGTTCGTATTCCGGTCCGCGATGGGATTGCGACATCACCGTCACCGTCACGGCATAGATCACCGCGATGATCGAAACCACCGCGGCAACGAAATAGACGACCAGCAGCTTCGATCGCCGCCGGGCCATTTCCTGGGAGTGGAAGAAGTCCATGGGGCGGGGAGGCGGCAAGCGGTCGGCCTTGGGCGGTAAGCGCCGGTTTGGGCCGCGCACGGAAACTCGGAACGCCCTGCTTACAGCCTGCAGCCTAGACGGCTACAGCAGCACGCGGTGCGCGCTCACGTGAAGCTGACCTTCGGCGCGACGCGTTCGGCGGCGGTGTCGACCTGGAAGAGTTCGGCGGGTTGAAAGCCGAACATGCCGGCAAACGTGACATTGGGGAAAACCTCGCGCCGGGTATTGTAGGTCATCACGGCGTCGTTGTAGGCCTGCCGGGCGAACGCGACCTTGTTCTCGGTCGAGGTAAGTTCCTCGGTGAGTTGCATCATGTTCTGATTCGCCTTCAGGTCGGGGTATTGTTCCGCGACGACCATCAAACGGCTGAGTGCACCCGTGAGTCCGCCCTCGGCGGCGCCGAGCGATTTCATCGCATTGGCGTCGGCGGGATTCGCGGCGGCGGAGCGCGAGGCGGTAAACGCAATATTGCGCGCCTGGATTACGGCCTCGAGCGTTTCGCGCTCATGCTTCATGTAACCCTTGGCGGTTTCGACCAGATTGGGAATCAGGTCGTAGCGGCGCTTGAGCTGGACATCGATCTGCGCGAACGCGTTCTTGAAACGGTTGCGCAGGGTGACCAGGCCGTTGTAGATCGAAACGACCCAGAAGACGAGAATGAGGAGAACACCGGCGGCGATCAGGAGTGGGATCATAAGCAAATGGGCGCCTTGGGGTTGGGCCGGACCGATTATGGGGAATTAGATTTGGCGGGAGCGAGGTTTTTTGCGAAGTCACCAACGGGCGCCACGTCGGCGCTGTCGTCAACCCTCGGATGATTTCTGCTCGCGTGTCGTTCTGCCGCTGCTCCACGTGGACCTGGCTTTTGGTCGGGATGCTGATGCTGGACGGGCCGTGCCATCCCGTCGCGGACGCTGCCGACACGCCGCCACCCCCTTCCTTGCCGGCCCCGCTCGCGGGGCCGGAGCCGGCGGGAGAGGATGCCGACACGGCGTGGACGGCGATCCTGGCGCAGCGCGCGCTGCAGGCGGGATTGCATCATCTCGCCGAGGGGTTGTTTCGCCAGGCGCTGGCGCGACCGGAAATCACGGGGGAAAGCCGCCGCACGCTCGAGTTGGGCCTCGTGTCGGCGTTGCTGGCACAGGGGGCGCACGAAGACGCCCTGAAGGTGCTCGAGCAGATGGAGGGCGAACACGACGGGGCCTGGGAATTGCGCCGGGCGATCGTCGACTATGAAGCCGACCACCACGACCGGATCGAGGAGCGGCTCGAGTCCATCGCGGTGGACAAGCTGCCGCCGGCGGATGTCGCCTGGGCCCACTTCCTGCGTGCGGTCGTGAAGGAAGCGGCGGGTGAACCCACGCACGCCGAGACCGCCTTCCAGGAGGCGCTGGCCGCGAGCATGAGCGCGGCGGCGAGCGCCTGGATCCACGTGGCGGAATTCCAGATGCGGCTCAACACCGACGAGCCCAGCGAGGCGTTGCTCAAGCAGATCGAAAAGACCATGGACGAGTTCGCCGGTCGGCCGCTCGGATATGAGGCGACCCTGCAATATGCCGCCGCCTTGGCGCGGTTGGGCCGCAAGCCGGAAGCGGTGCAGGCCTTGTTGAAGCAGCGCCGTGCCCTGCCGGCCGGCGAGACGGAATTGCGGGACAAGACCCGGCTGTTGCTCGGTCTGATCGCGGGCGTGGATTCACCGGACGGTTACTCGGCCATGCTCGATCTGCTCGAGCAGGGAAGCGACACGGGTTTTCAGCGCATCGCGCTGCAGCGGCTGGCCGATGCGGCGGATACCGAGGGCAGCCTGGCGCGCGCCGGACTGCCCCAGTTGCTGGATTCCCTGCTGAAGCGCACGCCGCCGCATCCGCTGACGGAAGACCTGCTTTATTATCGGGCGGCGCTGGCGCTGCGGCCGCCGAATCCCTCGCTCGAGCGCGCGGAGGCGGATGCCAACGCGCTGCTGGCGCAGTTCCCCGGTTCCGCGCTGCGGCCGGCCGCGCTGGCCCTGCTCGCCAGCTCGTCGTGGCAACGCGAACGCTATCGGACGGCGGCCGACTACGTCACCCGGCTGCGCAACGAGATCACCGACCTGCGCCAGCGCACGCGCCTGGCCGTGCTGGCGGCCGAGTGTCATTTTCGCGCCGGCCAGCAGGCGGAAATCGCGGAGGATTACCGCAACGCGGCCGATGCCTACGCGACCGCGCAGGAGGACATGGCGAAGCTCACGGAGCAGATCGGCGCGCAGGAGGCGACCCTCGCCGCGGGCGTCACGGCGGGTTCGATCTTCTTCCATCACGCACTCGCGCTGCTGAACAGCGGCAACCTCGATGGCACGGCCGCGTTGCTCACCAGTCCGGTGGCGACGACCATCAATCCCGACGATCGCTGGCAGGCGGTGTGGAACTACGTCCGCCAGCTGCAATTGAAGAAGCGATCGGCGGAGGCCTTCACCCGGCTGGAGCAATGGGGCGCGGCGGACGACACGCGCCCCGAACTGCGGTTGCGGTTCCTGTGGCTGATCGCGCAGCTCACCCTCGAAACCGGACGATCCTCCGAAACGCCGGCGCGGGTGGCGGCGCTCCGGGATTTCCTGGCGGGTCCGGACGGGGGCAAGGTGCCGCCGGAGGATCGTGAACAGGTCGAACCCAACGCAGCCCTGCTGCTGGCGGAGGCACAGCTGGACCAGAACCAGGCCGAGGCCGGTTTCCAGGCGCTCGACCAGTTGCGGCACGACTATCCCAGGAGCAACGCGGCGATCTATTCCTACATCATCCAGGCGCGGCACCTGTCGGCGACGGGGCAGCTGGTCGAGGCGCAAAAGCTCCTGCGCGACCTGGCGGACCAATATCCCGACAGCGAGTACGCGCCGCGCGCGCTCTACGAAGCCGCCGAGCAGGCGAAGAAGCGCGGCGCGGACGCCTACATGATCGAAGCCCGCGACTTGCTGGAAAAGCTCGCAACCTCGTACCCAAAAAGTCGGTTCGTCTACGCCGCCCGGCTCGAGCAGGGGGACATCCTGCGCCGGCTCAACCAATTCGCCGCGGCCGAGCAGGTCTACCTCCTGCTCGAAAACAGCCCGGCGCCGAGCGAGGCCTACCGCAATATCGCGCAACTTTCGCTGGCCGACACCCTCCTGGCGCAGGTGGACAACGATCCCACCAAGTTCGAAGCGGCCATCTCCCGGCTGGAGCGCCTGACCGACCTGCCCCCGCCGGCGGATCCCGATTTGCGCATCGAGGCGGGTTTCAAGCTCGGTTACGCCTGGCAGAAGCACGGCAACGCCGACCGCGCCGCGGAGATCTACTGGGACCTCTACCAGCGCGTCTTTGGCCAGCCCCGGCCGGGCCGGCCGAGCCTGACGCTGGGCACGCGCGGGCCGTATTGGATGGCGCGGACGCTCCTCGAGCTCGGCGAAATCGAGGCCCGGGCCGGCCGGCGCGACCAGGCCCATCGCGCCTACCAGTCAATCCTCGATCGCGGACTGCCGGGTCGCGATGTCGTGCAAGGACGCCTCGACGCACTCGCCGCGGGCGGCTGAGGTGTAACCAACCGGAATGAATCCATCGAATCACTCCCTCCTCGAACTCTTCGTGCTCGGCGGCCCCATCATGTGGGTGCTGCTCGTGTTGAGCGTGGTCGGGCTGGTGCTGTTCATCGAGCGCGCCCTCTACCTGCATCGCGGGCAGATCCGCTCCACGCAGTTCCTCGACGGCGTGAAAAACATCGTGCGCAAGCGACGGCTGGTGGAGGCGCTCACGATCGCGGAAGACACGCCGGGTCCGGTGGCGGCGATCGTGAAGGCCGGGCTGCTGCATCACGAGGATACCGAGGCGCAGATCCGCTTTGCCATCACGGAGGCGGCGCTGGTCGAGATCCCGGCGCTCGAGCGGCGCATCGGTTCGCTGGCGGCGATCGCGCAAGCCGCGCCCGTGCTCGGGCTGCTCGGGACGGTGCTGGGGCTGATCCAGTCGTTCGCGCGTTTCGAGACGGAGGGCGCGTATGCCACGGTCGACGCCCTGGCGGGCGGGTTCTGGCAGGCGCTGATCACCACGGCGACCGGTCTCGCGATCGGCGTGGGCGCGCGGCTGGGGCAGCATTTCCTGTCCGGGCGCGTCCGGGCCCTCGTGCGCGACATGGAATGGGCGGGCAACTCGCTGCTCCAGTTTCTCCTCACCGAACGCGGGGCGTCCCCGGCCGGTGAATCCGGCGAGGGCGCCGCGGTGCCAGCCAACGACCAGCCGGCGGGCGCGGGTTCCCGGACGCCCGAGCCGCTGCAGGAGCCATGATCACACGCCCGTTCGATTTCGCCGCGCAGATCAAGCACCCGCGTTCCGGCATCGACCTGGTGCCGTTCTTTGACGTCTGCGTGATCCTGCTGTTCTTCGGTATGTTCGGGTCACGCTTCGTCCTGGCTCCGGGCGTGGCGGTGGATCTGCGGCCGCCCGCCACCGCGGGCGTGCCGAGGGATGCGCTGCCGACATCGCGCGTGCTTACCGTCAGTGAAATCGACGGTCGTGCGATGTTGATGTTCGAGGGCCGCATCCTCGACGTGGCGAAGCTCGAACGGTTCCTCGCCGAGCGCGCCGGCCAGTACCAGGGGGAGGTGTTGCTCGTGCGCATGGACCGGGATGTTTCGATGGTGCTGTTTGTGCGCGTGCTGGAGGTGGCAAAGCGGGCGGGTTTCGACCAGATCCTGCTGGCCGCCGAGCCCGAATCCGCCGCGGATGTTCATGGGAAAAACCCGCCGTGAACGACCCGGACGACGTGGTTACCCGCCAACCGATAAGCCGCCGGGCGCGCCGGCGATGGATGTTCGCCATCGGCGCGGCGGTGGGCGTGCACGCGGCCGCATTCGTCGTGCTCGGCGTTTCTCCGGGGCGCAGCACCCCGCGCACCCCGCCGCCATCCGGCGGCCGCTGGGTGGGGGAGCGCACCGGGGAGAACATCGAGCTCATCAATCCGGAGCCCCTTTTCCTGCCGACCCGCTGGAATGCCGCGACCCAGGTTTCGGTCGACGAAGAGGGCTCGGGTCCGGGAGCGATCTTTCGCATGGAGGAACCGCGGCTGGCGTTCGCCAAAGGCGTGAGTCCGCCGGGACTGGTCGTGAAACCCGAGGGCGTGCGGACGGCTGGCGTGGCCATCCGCCGTTTCTCGCGTCCGTATTTCTCCGCGATGGGGGAACACGACGGGACGGTTGACCCGCTGCCGGCGCGGGCGGCGGTGGTGGAGATCCGCGATGCGACCACCGGCGCCGTGCTCGTGCAGCGGAGCATCCCGGTGGCCGCGGTGACGGATGCCGGAGGGGATCCGCGGCAATGGCCGTTCTGGGAACCCTTTGAAATGCTTCTCGCCGTCGAGCCGTCAGGCACGCTGGGCCTGCCCCTGGTGCCGGCGCCCGGATCCGGGGTGGAGGCGGTGGACAGCTTTTTCAGAAGATCCTTGCGCCAATTGCTCCGGCCGGACCTTTTGTTGCCCGCGGGTTATTATCGCGTCGTGGTGGGACCGTGAAAAAACCGTTCCGCCGCGCCGGCGTCGGTATGCTTGGACGAGGGTCCGGGCCGGCATGGTGCGACCCGATCGTGACTCCGGCGAAAATCCCCAACATTTCGGTTGACGAGGGATTTTCGGAATTTCAAATTCCCCATTCTTTTTCTTCTTTCCGACCTGTTTTTGCTGAGGCCCTTGTAGCTCAGTTGGCAGAGCACGTCCTTGGTAAGGACGAGGTCACCGGTTCAAGTCCGGTCGAGGGCTCCAGTATCTGCAGCGGTAGGAAGCCGGTTGATTTCCGCGGCTATAAATCAGGATATCGTCTCCCAAAACAAACTCACCACCAACCACATGGCTAAAGGCACATTCGAAAGAACCAAACCGCACGTGAACGTCGGCACGATCGGCCACGTCGACCACGGCAAGACCACCCTGACGACTGCTATCTTGAAGTGTCAGGCGGATCTCGGTCTGGCGGAGTTCAAGTCCTACGCGGAAATCGCCAAGGGCGGCACCGTGCGTGACGCGTCCAAGATCGTCACGATCTCGGTCGCGCACGTGGAGTATCAGACGGAAAAGCGGCATTATGCGCACGTCGATTGCCCGGGCCACGCTGATTTCGTGAAGAACATGATCACGGGCGCCGCGCAGATGGACGGTGCGATTCTTGTGGTGAGCGCGGCCGACGGTCCGATGCCGCAGACCCGCGAGCACATCCTTCTCGCCTACCAGGTGGGCGTGCCGAACATCGTGGTGTTCCTCAACAAGGTCGACCTGATCGACGATCCCGAACTGCTCGACCTCGTGGAAATGGAAATCCGCGAACTGCTCACGAAGTACAAATTCCCGGGTGACTCCATCACCATCATCCGCGGCTCCGCCACGGCGGCCCTCGAGGGCAAGCCGGAGGGCAAGACCGCGATCCAGGCGCTCATGGATGCCATCGACAAGGACGTGCCCGAGCCCGTCCGCGAAGTCGACAAGCCGTTCCTGATGTCCGTCGAGGACGTGTTCTCGATCACGGGCCGCGGCACCGTCGCCACCGGGCGCATCGAGCGCGGTGTTTGCAAGGTTGGCGACACGGTGGAGATCGTCGGCCTGCGTGACACCACCTCGACCGTCGTGACCGGCGTCGAGATGTTCCGCAAGATGCTCGATCAGGGGCAGGCCGGCGACAATGTCGGCGTGCTGCTGCGCGGTGTGGAAAAGGACGGCATCGAGCGCGGCCAGGTCATCGCCGCCCCGAAGTCGATCACCCCGCACAAGAAGGCGAAGGCGGAGATCTACGTTCTCACGAAGGACGAAGGTGGCCGGCACACGCCGTTCTTCCAGGGCTATCGTCCGCAGTTCTACTTCCGCACGACCGACGTGACCGGCGTTTGCACGCTCCCGCAGGGCGTGGAAATGGTCATGCCGGGCGACAACATCAATCTCGACATCGAGTTGATCGCCCCGATCGCCATGGAGAAGACGCAGCGCTTCGCCATTCGCGAGGGCGGCCGCACCATCGGTGCCGGTCGTATCACCGACATCATCGAATAGACACGACGGTCCCATCATCACCGCGCCGAGGCTCCACTCGCGGGGCCTCGGCTGCACTGTTTCCGCGGTAATTTCCTAGGCCAGTAGCTCAATTGGTAGAGTAGCGGTCTCCAAAACCGTTGGTTGGGGGTTCGATTCCCTCCTGGCCTGCCAGGCCTCCACAGCACCCATGAAGAATCCGTTCCGCAGCGTGCGTATTTTCACCGGCGAAATGATCGCCGAGCTGAAGAAAGCGACGTGGCCGACTCGCGTGGAGCTGCGCGACTCCACGCTCGTCGTGATCGTCGCCATCGCGATCCTGGGCCTCTTCACGACCATCGCCGACTTCTCCCTCTTTCAGGTCGTGACCCTGTTCACGGGCTGGGTGAGCTGAGCCAACCGCCAAGCCATGGCCACCGATACCTCCACGCCCGCGGGCGCCCAGTGGTTCGCCGTCCATACGCTTTCCGGCAAGGAAGCGAAGGTGAAGGAGTACATCGAGAAGTTCAAGAAGGTCGAGGAGCTCGACGACTTCATCGCGGAGGTGCTGCTGCCCACGGAGACCGTCTCCGAGGTGAAGCGCGGCAAGAAGACGAGCACGGTCCGGAAATTGATGCCTGGATACGTGTTCGTGCAGATGAAGCTCTATGACGGAGACGGCAAGCTCCTCAACAGACCCTGGTACTTCGTCAAGGAGACCACCGGTGTGATCGGGTTTGTCGGGGGCGACCGGCCGACGCCGTTGCGGGATTCCGACATCCAGGAGATCCGCGACCGCATCGCCGAGGCCACCGGAAAGGAAGTACCGAAGGTGCAGTTCGAGACGGGCGAGGAGGTCAAGATCACCGACGGTCCATTCCTGAACCTGACCGGGCGGATCGACGAGATCGATCCCGACGCGCGGCAAGCTCAAGGTTTCCGTTTCCATCTTCGGCCGTTTTACCCCGGTCGAGCTCGAATACTGGCAGGTCGAACGAGCCACGGGCTAGATGTAGAGGGCTGAAAAGCTGAAAGCTGGAAACTGGAACCCGCCGCAACCGACCCGAACGCCAAACACTGATTTCTGACGACTGATCTCTGAATTCTAGCCACCTACCCTCGCCTTCAGTCCTTCAACCTTTTAAACAACATGGCCAAGAAGATCACCGGCTACATTCGTCTCCAACTGCCCGCCGGCGCGGCGAACCCCGCGCCCCCGGTCGGCCCCGCGCTCGGCGCGCACGGCGTCAACATCATGGGCTTCTGCAAGGAGTTCAACGCCCGGACCAAGGAACAGGCCGGCCTCATTCTGCCTGTCGTCATCACGGTCTACGCCGACAAGTCCTTCACGTTCATCCTGAAGTCACCACCGGCCGCCGTCCTGCTGAAGAAGGCGTGCAACATCGCCTCGGGGTCCAAGGTCCCGAACCGGGACAAGGTCGGCAAGGTCACGCGCAAGCAGTTGCTCGACATTGCGAAGGTCAAGCAAAAGGACCTCAACGCCCGCAATGACGAGGCCGCGATCCGCGTGATCGCCGGCACCGCCCGTTCGATGGGCATCGACGTTATCGACTGAATTTCACCACCAACCCGCAGGAGAGCCGCAACCAACGATCGCGGTTCGCTCGCACTGCCCACCACCATGCAAGAACACAGCAAACGTTACGAGTCCGCCGCCAAGAGCGCCGATCTTGAACCGGGATTATACGCTCGAGGAAGCCGTCGGCGTCCTGATGAAGTTTCCGAAGCCGAAGTTCGACGAGACCGTCGAGATGTCCTTCCGCCTCGGCGTCGACCCGAAACAGGGCGATCAAATGGTTCGTGCCACCGTCGCGCTGCCCAACGGCAGCGGCAAGAAGGTGCGCGTCCTCGCCTTCACCGAGAACACCGCGGCAGCGCTTGAAGCCGGCGCCGAGCACGCGGGCGTGAAGGAATTCATCGCCAAGATCCAGGATGGCTGGCTCGATTTCGACGTCGCGGTGGCGACCCCCGACGCGATGAAGGAGGTTCGCGTGATCGCCAAGATTCTCGGTCCCAAGGGCCTCATGCCGAACCCGAAATCCGGGACCGTCAGCGACAACATCGCACAGGCGATCAAGGAGGTGAAAGCCGGTCGGGTGGAGTTCAAGATGGACAAATCCGCGAACATCGGCGTCGGCATCGGCAAGCGCTCGTTCACCAAGGAACAGATCCTCGAGAACGCCAACGCCCTGCTGGCGGCGGTGGGCAAGGCGAAGCCTGCTTCCTTCAAGGGCAAGTACATCCACACCGCCGTGCTGTCGGCCAGCATGAGCCCGGGCGTCCGCCTGGCCTCCGCTGAATATTCGAAGTTCTGACCCGCGAGGAACGCTCATGAGACCCGCCAAACAATTCCTGGTCGACGAAGTCGAAAGCCACCTGCGCAAGAGCGATTACGTCTATCTCGCGAACTTCGACCGGATCACGGTCGAGGATGTCGGTTCCCTGCGGGACCAGCTCTCCGCCGAAAAGGCGGAATTTCACGTGGTCAAGAACAGCGTCCTGCGCGTCGCCGCCAAGAAGCTCAATCTGCCCGATCTCGAGCCCTGGTTGACCGGCCCGACCGCGATCATCGTGGGCGGCCGCAATGCCACCGGTGTCGCCAAGGTCATCGCGACATTCTCGAAGGCGAAGGACAAGGGGCAGGTCAAAGTGGGCGTGCTGGACAACCGCACGTTCGATGCCGACCAGGTCAAGGTCCTCGCGGAGCTGCCCTCACTCGAGGTGTTGCGCGCGCAGTTGCTCGGCCTGTTGACGACGCCGGCCCGCCAGATCCTTTACGTCCTCAACGGCGTGCCGACCGGCCTTCTCAACGTCTTGCAGGCGAAAGCCAGGGAGAACAACTGACCCGGCCTCCATCGCCGTGTCCGTGCTGCGTTTTCCCGTCACTTTCCGTTGTCTGGTTCGCCCGGGCACCGGATTCCACCACCAAACCACCAGTCCAAAGAACCCGGCTCGGGGCCACGAACGTCCTTAAATGTCCCGAAGGGGACGCGAGTCATTCAAGGAAACAGACATGTCCACCATCACGAAAGACCAAGTCATCGACTGGCTGAGCAGCCAGTCGGTTCTCGACATCGCCGGCCTCGTCAAAGACCTCGAGGAAAAATGGGGGGTCAGCGCCGCTGCCCCGGTTGCCGTTGCCGCCGCTCCCGCCGGCGGTGCCGCCGCCGCTCCCGCCGAGGAAAAGACCGAATTTACGGTCATGCTGCTTGCCGCCGGCGAAAATAAGATCAGCGTCATCAAGGAAGTCCGCGCGATCACGCAACTCGGCCTCAAGGAGGCCAAGGATCTCGTCGAGGGCGCTCCAAAGGCCGTCAAAGAGGCCATCGCCAAGGCCGAGGCCGAAGAAATCAAGAAGAAGCTCGAAGCCGCTGGCGCCAAGGTCGAGCTCAAGTAAGTTGTCGCGATCCCATCCGCACAGCTCCGTTTCACCGAGTCAGACCCGAAAATCCCGGGTCTGGCTTGGTCGTTTTTGTTTCCGGACGACCGCAACCTCCTGAACGGGAGCGCCGTCCGCCATTTCGTTTCCGCATCCGCCGCAGCCCACTGTTCCCATGGTCGAACGTACCAACTTCGGTAAGCTCAAGGAAGTCATCCAGCCGCCCAATCTGATCGAAATTCAGATCAATTCCTACCTGGAGTTTCTCCAGAAGGAAACGGCGACCAATCAGCGCAAGCCCATCGGCCTCGAGGCGGTTTTCCGCGAGGTGTTCCCCATTCAGAGCTACGACGAGCGACTGACGCTCGAGTATGTCTCCTACACGATCGGGGACCCGAAGAACTCCGAACTCGAATGCTATCGCGAGGGCATCACCTATTCGGTGCCGCTCTACGTGAAGCTGCGGCTGCGCGAGGAAGCGTTCATCAAGGACGAGGAGATCTACATGGGCGAGATCCCGATGGTGACCGAGCGCGGCTCCTTCATCATCAACGGCGCGGATCGCGTGGTCGTCTCCCAACTGCACCGCTCCCCCGGCATCTGCTTCGAGGTCGCCACCCACCCGAACGGCAAGCTGCTGCATTCGTTCCGCGTCATCCCGGATCGCGGCACGTGGCTCGAAGTCCAGTTCGACAACAACGACCTGCTCTACGTCTACCTCGACCGCCGCCGTCGTCGTCGCAAGTTTCTCATCACGACTCTCCTGCGGGCCCTCGGCTTCACCTCCGACGTCGACCTGCTCTCACTCTTCTACGAGATCCGCGATCTCAAGACCAAGCAGCTGCTCGACCGCGAGAACGTCTCCTCGCTCGTCCTGGTCGAGGATGCGATCGACGCCCAGAAGGGCATCGTGCTCGCCCGCGCCTTCGAACCGCTCACGAAGGCGATCGTCCGCGAGTTCGAGAGCCACGGGATCAATTCCCTGCGCGTGATCGACACGACGGCCGACGAGGGCGCGCTCATCCGCGCGCTCAAGAAGGATCCGACCCGCAACGAGGAGGAAGCGCTGAAGGAGATCTACAAGCGCCTGCGTCCCGGCGAGCCGCCGACCGTGGCCAACGCCAAGGCCCTGCTCAAGCGCCTGTTCTTCGATCCCAAGCGCTACGACCTCGGCCGGGTCGGTCGCTACAAGATCAACCAGAAGCTCAACCTGAAGGTCGATCTCGAGGAGGGCCGCATCCTCAAGTCCGAGGACATCGTCGAGGCCACCAAGTACCTCATCAAGCTCAAGAAGGGTGAGGGCGTGGTGGACGACATCGACCACCTCGGCTCCCGCCGCGTGCGCACCGTCGGCGAACTGCTCGCCAACCAGTGTCGCGTCGGTCTCGCCCGCACCGAGCGGCTCGTGCGCGAGCGCATGACGCTCTTCGACCAGAGCGTCGACTCGATCACGCCGCAGAAGCTGATCAACCCGAAGGCTCTCACCACGGTCATTCGCGACTTCTTCGCCCGTTCCCAGCTGTCGCAGTTCATGGACCAGATCAACCCGCTGGCCGAGCTGACGCACAAGCGCCGCCTCTCCGCCCTCGGGCCGGGCGGCCTGAACCGCGATCGCGCGGGCTTCGAAGTCCGCGACGTGCACCCGTCGCACTACGGCCGCATCTGCCCGATCGAAACGCCGGAAGGCCCGAACATCGGCCTGATCAACTCGCTCTCGATCTACTCGCGGGTGAACGAATTCGGCTTCATCGAGACGCCGTACCGGATCTGCAAGGACGGACGCGCCACCGACAAGATCGACTACCTCACCGCCGACCAGGAGGAGGGCAAGATCATCGCCCAGGCCAATTCCGAGATGGACGACAAGGGCCATTTCCTCGGCAAGGTAACGGTGCGCCAGAGCGGCAACTTCCTCGAGGTCGACCCCAAGGAGGTCGACCTCATGGACGTTTCACCCAAGCAGCTCGTGTCGGTGGCTTCCGGCCTCGTGCCGTTCCTCGAGCACGACGACGCCAACCGCGCGCTGATGGGTTCGAACATGCAGCGCCAGGGCGTGCCGCTCCTGCAGACGGAGACGGCGTTCGTCGGCACCGGGATCGAGGAGCGCGTGGCGCGCGACTCGAAGACGGTGGTCGTCGCCGATCACGAGGGCATCGTGGCCTCGGTCGACGCGAACCGGGTGGTCATCACGAAGGACGGCGAACTCCCCGCGCGCTTCGACAAGAACCCGAAGTCGGATCCGAAGAACGGCATCTGGGTGCATGAGCTGCGCAAGTTCATGCGCTCGAACGCGGGCACCTGCTTCAACCAGAAGCCCATCGTGAAGAAGGGCAAGAAGATGAAGGCCGGCACGATCATCGCGGACGGCCCGTCGACCGACCGCGGCGAGCTTGCCCTCGGCCGCAACGTGCTCGTCGCGTTCATGCCGTGGAACGGCTACAACTTCGAGGACGCCATCCTCATCTCCGAGAAGGTCCTCAAGGAGGACATCTTCACCTCGATCCACATCCAGGAATTCGAGGTCACCGCCCGCGACACCAAGCTCGGGCCGGAGGAAATCACCCGCGACATTCCGAATGTCGGCGAGGAAGCCTTGAAGAACCTCGACCACAACGGCGTCGTGCGCATCGGCGCCGAGGTGAAGCCCGGCGACATCCTCGTCGGCAAGATCACGCCGAAGTCCGAGACCGAACTCGCACCCGAGGAAAAGCTCCTGCGCGCGATCTTCGGCGAGAAGGCCGCCGACGTGAAGGACACCTCGCTGGTCGTGCCCTCGGGCGTGACCGGCATCATCATGGACGTGAAGGTGTCGAGCCGCGTGGACTTCGAAAAGGAGAAGCTCAGTCCGTCCGACCGCCGCCGCCAGGTGAAGCAGATCTCCGAGGAGCACAAGACGCAGATGGAAAAGCTGCGCGAGGGGCTCACCGAGGCGCTGTCGAACATCCTGCTCGGCGAAAAGATCCCGCTCGACGTCGTCAACGGCGAGACCGGCGAGGTCATCATCCCGGCCAATCGCAAGATCACGAAGACGCTGCTGCGCAAGCTCGCCGCCGTGTCGAAGCACATCGAGATCGACCCGTCCCCGGTCCGGATCAAGATCATGGAGATCATCGGCTCGTATCAGTCGAAGTTCGACGAGCTCGAGCAGGACCGGGAGCGCAAGATCGCCGGCATCGAGACGGGCGACGAGTCCGTCCCCGGCGTGATCAAGCAGGTGAAGGTCTACGTCGCCACGAAGCAGAAGCTCGAGGTCGGCGACAAGATGGCGGGCCGCCACGGCAACAAGGGCGTGGTGGCGAAGATCGTGCCGGAGGAGGACATGCCCTACCTGCCCGATGGCACGCCCATCGAAATCTGCCTCAACCCGCTCGGCGTGCCTTCGCGCATGAACGTCGGGCAGGTGCTCGAGACGCATCTCGGCTGGGCCTGCAAGAAGCTCGGCGTGCACGTCGCCACCCCGGTGTTCGACGGCATCTCCGAAAAGAGCGTCCGTGAATACCTCAAGGACGCCTCGCTGCCCACGACCGGCAAGAGCATGCTCTACGATGGTCGCACCGGCGAGAAACTCGATCAGGACGTCGTCGTCGGCTACATCTACATGATGAAGCTGAACCACCTCGTCGCGCACAAGATCCACGCCCGCGCGGTTGGTCCGTATTCACTCGTCACCCAGCAGCCGCTGGGCGGCAAGGCCCAGTACGGCGGCCAGCGTTTCGGCGAGATGGAGGTCTGGGCGCTCGAGGCGTATGGCGCCGCCTATACGCTGCAGGAGCTGCTCACGGTGAAGTCCGACGACGTCGCCGGCCGCACCAAGATCTACGAGTCCCTGGTGAAGGGCGACACGTCGCTCTCCGCCGGCACGCCGGAATCGTTCAACGTTTTGATCAAGGAAATGCAGGCCCTGGGCCTCGACGTCCGCCTCTCGCGCCGCAACGCGCTCGAGTCCGCAGTTTAACATCAACCGCATCGCGTTCCCAGCAACCAACTCATGAGTACCGAAGACGTACGCCAGGCTCTCGGAGCCGAAAAAGAAGGGGAAGCATTCGACTGTGTCTCCATCACCGTCGCCTCGCCGGAAACCATCCGGTCGTGGTCGAAGGGTGAGGTCAAGAATCCGGAGACGATCAACTACCGCACGTTCAAGCCCGAGCCGGGCGGCTTGTTTTGCCAGAAGATTTTCGGCCCGGTCCGCGACTACGAGTGCGCCTGCGGAAAATACAAGCGCATCAAATACAAGGATGTCATCTGCGATCGCTGCGGCGTGGAGGTGACGATCTCGCGCGTGCGTCGCGAGCGCATGGGCCACATCGAGCTGGCCGTGCCGGTCGCGCACATCTGGTTCCTCAAGTCGATGCCCAGCCGTCTCGGCCTGTTGCTCGACATGACCGCGCGCTCGCTCGAGCGCGTGATCTACTACGAGAACTACATGGTGATCGACCCGGGCCGGACGCCCCTCGAGGAGAAGCAGCTCCTCACCGACGTCGAATACCGCCAGGCGCTCGACGAATATGGTGACGACGCATTCGTCGCCAAGATGGGCGCCGAGGCCGTGCGCGACGCGCTCTCGCGCCTCGACATGGAAACGACCGTCGGCGAGCTGCAGGAGCAGATGCGCTCCACCCGCTCGAAGCAGATCAAAAAGAAGCTGGCGAAGCGCCTGAAGGTCCTGCAGGGCTTCATCAAGTCGCGGTCCCGCCCCGAGTGGATGATCCTCGAGGTGCTGCCGGTGATCCCGCCGGACCTGCGTCCGCTGGTGCCGCTCGAGGGCGGCCGCTTCGCGACGTCGGACCTCAACGACCTCTACCGCCGCGTCATCAACCGCAACAACCGCCTGCGGAATCTCCTCCAGCTCAAGACGCCGGATGTCATCATCCATAACGAAAAGCGCATGCTGCAGGAAGCGGTGGACGCGCTCTTCGACAACGGCCGGCACGGCCGGCCGGTGACGGGTGCGGGCAACCGCCCGCTGAAGTCGCTTTCCGACATGCTCAAGGGCAAGCAGGGGCGCTTCCGCCAGAACCTGCTCGGCAAGCGCGTCGATTACTCGGGCCGTTCCGTGATCGTCATCGGTCCGGAGCTCAAGCTTCACCAGTGCGGCCTGCCCAAGAAGATGGCGCTCGTCCTCTTCGAGCCGTTCATCATCCGGCGCCTCAAGGAACTCGGCTTCGTGCACACCGTCCGCGGTGCGCGCAAGATGATCGAGAAGAAGTCGCCGGAAGTCTGGGACATCCTCGAGGAGGTCACGAAAGGCCACCCGGTCCTGCTGAACCGCGCGCCGACGCTGCACCGCCTCTCGATCCAGGCGTTCGAGCCCATCCTCATCGAAGGCGAGGCCATCCGCATCCATCCGCTGGTCTGCACCGCCTACAACGCCGACTTCGACGGCGACCAGATGGCCGTGCATGTCCCGCTCTCACTGGAGGCGGTCATGGAGGCGAAGACGCTGATGATGTCGACGAACAACATCTTCTCGCCCTCGTCCGGCAAGCCGATCCTCACGCCGTCACAGGACATCGTGCTCGGCGCGTACTACCTCACGGTCAAGCCGCGCAAGGAACCTGCAAAGGGCGAGCGCGTGCCGCTCGGCGGCTCGGTCGACGAGGTGCTGTTCGCCGAGGCGGACGGCGCCTTGCGCCTGCACGATTGGGTTGACTTCCCGAATCCGGACTACGGTCGCGAAACCGTCTACGGCAACAAGGATCGCAAGATCATCCGCACGACGGTCGGCCGCGTCAAGTTCAACACGATCTGGCCGAAAGACCTCGGCTTCGTGAACTTCCCGGTCGCGAAGGCGAAGCTCGGCGACCTGATCCTCAACACTTACAAGGTGGCGGGGCCGCAGGTGACGGTCGAGACGCTCGACCTGCTGAAGGAACTCGGCTTCAACGTCGCCGCCAAGGCCGGCATCTCGATCGGCATCGACGACATGATCATCCCGCCGGCGAAGACCGAGATCGTCGCCTCCGCCCGCAAGCGGATCGACGACGTCGAGAACCAGTATCGTCGCGGCATCATCACGGGCGGCGAGCGCTCGAACAAGATCATCGACATCTGGACCGAGCGCCACCGACCAGATCGCCAAGGCGGTGTTCGAGAAGCTTGAATCCAACGACGGCAAGCCCGGCGTCAATCCGGTGTTCCTCATGATGGACTCCGGCGCGCGCGGCAATCGCCAGCAGGTCCGCCAGCTTTGCGGCACCCGCGGTCTGATGGCCAAGCCGTCCGGCGAGATCATCGAACGCCCGATTCTCTCCTCGTTCCGCGAGGGGCTTTCCGGTGCTCGATTACTTCATCTCCACCCACGGCGCCCGCAAGGGTCTGGCCGACACCGCGCTCAAGACCGCGGACGCCGGCTACCTCACGCGCAAGCTGTGCGACGTGGCGATGGACGTCATCATCACCGAGCACGACTGCGGCACGCGCGACGGCATCTGGAAGCGCGCCATCGTGGAGGGTGACGACGAAGTCGTTTCGCCTGCGCGAGCGCATCGTCGGTCGCTTCGCCGCGGACGACGTCCACAACCCGCTCAATCCGTCCGAGGTCCTCGTGCGGGGCGGCGAGTTCATCTCCGAGGAGATCGCGGCCCAGCATCGACGAAGCCGGGCGTGGAGCGCGTAAAGGTCATGTCGCCGCTCACCTCGACGTCGCGAGCACGGCATCGACGCGAAGTCCTACGGCATCAACCCGGCGACCAACAAGGTCGCGAAGATCGGCGACGCCGTCGGCATCATCGCCGCCCAGTCCATCGGCGAACCGGGCACGCAGCTCACGATGCGTACGTTCCACATCGGTGGCGTCGCGACGAAGGCGTTCAAGGATCCGCAGATCATCGTGCGCAACAAGGGCACGGTCCGCTATCGCGGCCTGCGCATGGTGCACACGAAGGAGGGCGTCAGCATCGTCCTCAACAAGACGGGTTCGGTGCAGATCGTCGACGACCAGGGCCAGGAACTCGAGACCTACGACATCGTCGTGGGCTCGGTGCTCCTCGTGCCGGATGGCGGCCAGGTCGAAAAAGCCACGAAGCTCGCGGCGTGGGATCCCTACAATGTTCCCGTGCTTTCCGAAAAGGCGGGCACCGTCGTCCTTCCGCGAGATGATCCCGGGCGTGACGATCAAGCGCGAACTCGACGATTCGACCGGCCGCATCGCGACCACGGTCATCGAGCACAAGGAGGATCTGAATCCGCACCGTCGAGATCCACGACCGCGGCTCGCACCAGGTGATCGCCACCTATGCGATTCCGACCGGCGCGCAGATCGTCGTCAACGAAGGCGACGAGATCTCCGCGGGCTCGCTGATCGCCAAGACGCCGCGCCAGGCATCCAAGACCCGTGACATCACCGGCGGTCTGCCGCGTGTCGCGGAGCTGTTCGAAGCCCGGCGTCCGAAGGAGGCCACCGAGATGGCGCGTATCGACGGCGTCGTGTCCATGGGTGGCACCGTCCGCGGCAAGCGCCGCCTCATCGTGACCAACGAGGAGGCCGGCCAGGAAGAGGAACACCTCATCGCGCACGGCAAGCAGATCATCGTGCAGCCGGGCGACCGCGTCACCAAGGGACAGCACCTCACGGAAGGTTCGGCCGATCCGCACGAGATCCTCGAGATCCTCGGGCCGTCGGTCCTCTACGACTTCCTCCTCAACGAGGTCCAGGAGGTCTACCGCCTGCAGGGTGTCCCGATCAATGACAAGCACATCGAGGTCATCGTCCGCCAGATGCTGCGCAAGGTGCGCATCACCGACACGGGCGACACCGAGTGGTTCTGGGGCGAGCAGATCGAGCGCAGTTCGTTCCTCCGGGAGAACAAGCGCATCGTCGAGGCCGGTGGCAAGCCGGCCGAGGCGGAGCCGATCCTGCTGGGCATCACGAAGGCCTCGCTCGAGACGGAGAGCTTCATCTCCGCGGCCTCCTTCCAGGAAACCACGCGCGTGCTCACGGACGCGTCGACACTCGGCAAGGTCGACACGCTCACCGGCTTCAAGGAAAACGTGATCATGGGGCACCTGATCCCCGCGGGCACCGGCCTGCCGGAATACCGCAATGTGCGCATCACGCTGCCGCTGGGTGCCGACATCATCGAGCCCGTTCCCGCCGAAACCACCAGCGAGGCGGGCTGATTCCCGGCCGGGCCGGCCCTCGGGGCCGAGCGCTTTCACCAAGTTCCGAAGCCGCGATCATCTGATCGCGGCTTCGCTTTTCCTTCCGCCTTCGCCCCGGACCTCAACCACGAAGAATACGAAGCCACACGAATAGCAGAAACCCAGACCCTCATTCGTGCCCATTCGTGTAATTCGTGGACCCCGATCCGATCGCCGTGCCCTCCGTGGTTCCTCCGCAGAAAGGCCAAACCTCGAAAAAGGCCTCCCACGACCCGCCACGGCCTTCGTTACCTTCGTTGCCTCCTGTTAAATCCCTATCTGGATCGACGTCTCCCGCCCAAGCCCCGGACTTCATCCACGAATAACACGAATCTACACGAATAACAGAACCGAGGTCCTCATTCGTGCCCATTCGTGTAATTCGTGGACCCCAATCCGCCCGGAACGGTTACCTGGGCGTCTGCCTGCAACAAAACGGCCGCGACGGATATTCGTCGCGGCCGTTCGGAAACCAACGAATCGGTACTTACGTCCGGATCGAGTTACTGCGCGGCCAGTCCGTTCGTGCCGGCGGGCAGACCGCTTTCGGTTTCGACCGGCTCCAGGCTACCGTCCCCACGTACCCGAAAGCCGGAGATGGTGTTCGATCCCGCGCTGAGGGCGTAGAGAAAGCGCCCGTCCTTCGTGAGCGCCTCGTCAATCGGCATGCTGCCCGCGCCGGTCATGGCGGTTACCCCATCGGGGTCGAGCAGGCTCAGCGAGCCGTCATGGCTGATGCGGAAGCCGGAGAGCGACGAGCTGCCGGTGTTGGTGGTGTAGGCATGACGCCCGAAGAAATCCAGCGCCACCCAACAAGCCGCCGTCTGCATCGTGGGCGCTGAAGACGTGATCGCGGTAAGGACGCCGCTGCCGTTGAGCCAGTAGGACGAGAGCGTGCTGGCATTCGGCGCACCGCCGGCGGCTTCGGAGACGAACAGCCGGCCCCAGCGATCGAAAGCAAAGCCGAACGGCGTTTCGCCTGCGGAGGCCTGCGGGTCGCCCGCGGAAGCCAGTCCGTCATTGCCGACCGTGAAGGTCGTGAGCTGGTTTGTCATCTTTTCCGTGACCACCAGCACGTTGCCCCACGGATTGAAGCCAATCTGGGCGGGGCCGACCGCGTCGTCGCTCAACGCCCGGGTCGAACCGGCGATGGCAATGAGGCGGCCGTCGTCCGGCGAGAGCGTGAATCCCGTGATGTTATCCGGCGTACCCGAGTCGCCGCCACCGTTGAGGACATAGACGAGGTTGTGATCGACCGCGATGCTCAGCGGCATCGCGCCGCCGGACGGCACGATGTCGCGCAGCACCAGCACGTCGTCGACGACCTCGAACAACGAGACCTCCTGGGAACCGGCATTGACGGTCAGCAGCCAGTGACCGTCGCGACTGAGCACGAGACCGGATTGATTGCCGAGACCGGCGCCGGTCCCCATGCCACCCGTGGGGAACGAGTCGGCAAGTTCGAGTGCGCCATTGAAACTGCGGTCGAACACCAGGACCCGGTTGCCGTCGGCGGCATTCGTGGCCGTGAAGACGGCGCCATCGTGATTGCGGCCACGATCACGGTCGTGGCCGTGCCCAAAGCCGAAACCGGCAAAAGCGAGCGGGCTCGCGAAGAGAAGGGCGATCGCGGTGGCGATCGCACGCGGGAATTTCTTGGAGAACATGTATCGAAGTCGGACAGTTGTTGGATGAGAGGACCGGATCCTCCGGATGATCCGGTGTTCGATGCACGTGCGGGCGTGGGATGAACGGTCGCCGCGTTTATTTCCGGTTTTTCTGCGGCGTCAGCAGATCCGCCCTTTTGGGCGCGATCTCGTGCCCGTGCCGCAAGGTTACGAAACTTCCAGGTCGGCTCACGGCCGAAGCCCTCTCGACCGGAGAACCAAACAGATTCTCTCCTCGAGGAGAGAGGACCGCACGCCAGCGTGGTGAGACGGAGGCTTCTTGCGACGATCAGGCGCGCGGGACCAATGGTAGGGCTCCGATCGCAAGCTGGCGTGGAATCAATGTCCGCTCGAGCTGGTCGGCCGGCAACTTTGACGCGACCATCACGATATGGTCGCCGCGCAGCCACGTCACGGTGGCGTAGGCGCCGACCTGGGCGCGATGCGGGCCATGCTGCAGCAGCGACTCGTCGACATTGCCGCGCGGCGCGACGAAGAGGTGCACGAGTTCACCTGATTTGGAGAGAAAACAGGTGAGGGACACCCTGTCGCCGTGCCACTCGAGGACCTTGCAGCCGACGGCGGACACAATGGCGTCGTTGAACGGAAGTTCGCCCGCGACCGGTGCGGCCGCGGCCACGAGATGCGCCTCGAGCGGCTGGTAGTTTTTCTTCTCCAGGTCCAGGCTGAAGAACGGATTCAGAAAGATGACGAGGTCGTGCTGCTGCCAGGCGAGGAGAGGCGGGCCGCCGAGGTGGACAGCGGTGGCGGAGGGCTTGAAGACCAGTCCGTGCGCCCACCAGCCCAGGCCCGTGGCAAGGGCGACCGTCGCCGCCAGCCCGAAGCCGAGGCGCCAGGTCCGCCAGGTGAGGGCGCGGCGGCTGGCGCGACCGCCGGCCAGCAGCCGCGCGCGCAGGTTGGGATCGGGCTCGAGGGCGCGGAGTTTGTGTGCAATCGCCGCATCGGAGCGGCGCTCGCGCGCGAGCCAGGCGTTGAGCTCGGGATCAAGTTGTGCCTGGGCGAGCGCCTCGGCGATCTCCGGACGACCGGCATCCTTGCCGGAGGGCTGGCAGGCACTCAGCAGGAATCTGGCTTCCTCGTTATCCATGGGTTACTCCTCGGGTTGGAGCAAATCGGGAAAGGGCGGCGGCCGGGCGGTGCGCCCGGGCGAGCAGGCGTCGGCGGAGCTTTTGTTTGCCGCGGGACAGGCGCGACATGACGGTGCCGATCGGGATGCTCAGCAGGTCCGCGATTTCTGCGTAGGTGAACTCCTCGAGATAAAACAACGCCATGGGCACGCGAAAGACTTCGGGGGTCTCGGCGAGCGCGACATGCAGGTCCGACGGTTCGATGCCGTCGATCACGGGCGGCTCCGGTGCCGGTTCGTCGGCGCCCATCGTTTCCTCATGGTTGTCGGGCAGGGGAACGAGGCGCGACTCGCGTCGGATCAATTGCAGGAACTCGCGGTGTAGCGTGGTGAACAGCCAGGTCTTCGCTTTCGAGCGATCCCGCAGCTGGTCTCCCTTTTCCGCCCAGGCATAGAAGGTTTGTTGCACCAGGTCGCCGGCCGTGCCTTCGCTGCCGGCCAGGCTCATGGCAAACCGATAGAGCGGCCGATAGTACGCGTCGACGAGGCGTTCGAATTCGGCGGCGGAATCATGGGAGGCGGACATCGCGTCGGTGTCGGAAAAGGTCGTGGCGGCAGGACTGGTTTGGGATGCGAGGGCCGGGGAGGAAATTCCCAATTTCCGTGGCCGGGTGCGGGTTGTGCAGGCCGGATCCGTGCAGCCCATCATGTAGGCTCTTGCTGGCAAGCGGTCCGTAAAGCCAGTTCTGTCCGTGCGGCTTCGACTCTACGGCAGCCCAGAGCGTCGACGAACTCAGCTCAGGCGAGCCAGGCCTACCGGGGCAGGCGCAAGCCTCAGAACGGACAACCGCAGATTTCGCAGATCGCGCGGATAAAGGCAGAAACGCTTTCGATGCTTCACATCTGCGCCTTCCGCGTAATCTGCGGTTAACCTGATTTCGCTGCGACTGTGCCGCTCTGGGTGTTTCGCAGGCAGCCTGCCTGACTTGTTACCGCTGGGAACTTCCACCGCCGGCAAGCCGGCTCCTCGATGAATTCCTATTGGGCGCAGCGAATTTCGAGGATCCCCGCGCGCGCGGCCCTTACCGCGCGGCGGTGCGCACGCGCGTCGTCCGGGCCTTGCGGCGGCGACGGCGGACGGGGGTTTTCTTGCGCTTCGCGCGCTCGTAGCGGACTTTCAGGTAGGTCCGGTCCTCCACGATGTTCTCGTAGAGTTCGAGCAAGCGGATGCCTTCGCGCGGCTTCACCAGGTCGCGACGGATCGCCTGGTCGATCTGCTTCTTCATCAACCGGCAGAGGTCGTCGGGATCGTACTGCACCCCGTCGAGCACTTCACCAATATTGTTTCCGCTGATCGTGTCCTCGATGTAGAAGCCGTCGGGCTCGTCCTCGTCGAGGAACACGTGGGCCTCGTTCACGCGGCCGAAGAGATTGTGCAGGTCGCCCATGATGTCCTGATAGGCGCCGACGAGGAACACGGCGATGTAGTAGGGCGTCCGTTGAGCGGGTGCAGCGGCAGGTAGTCACGCACGTCCTGCAGATCGATGAACTGATTGATCTTGCCGTCGGAGTCGCAGGTGATGTCGGCGAGGGTCGCATTGACCGATGGTCGCTCGTTGAGCCGGTGAATCGGCGCGATCGGGAAGAGTTGCTTGAGCGCCCAGTGGTCGAGCAGCGATTGGAAGACGGAGAAGTTGCAGACGTACTGGTCGGCGAGCAGCCGCCGCAGCTCGAGCAGTTCCTCGGGCTGGTAGCCGGCGACCGGCGCCTCGGCGTCGATCTGGCGGCAGATCTGCCAGAACAGGGACTCCGCCTGGGCCCGGCCCGGAAAGGTCGAGGAAGCCGAGGTTGAACAGCGCGGCCGCCTCCTCCTTTTTCTGGAGCGCATCGTGAAAGCGTTCGAGCCGGCTGTATTTGCCGTTGCGGCGCAGCAGGACCTGCAGGTCCTCGACCAGCTTGTGGCGCGGCCCGGCGGGAAACTGCGCGAGCAGCGCCTCCTCCTTGGAGATGCGTTCGAACACCTCGATCACCAGCACGGAGTGGGGGGCCGCGACCGCGCGGCCGCTCTCCGAGACGATGTCCGGCACGGGCACGCTCATCGACTGGCAAATCTCGCGAATGTTGAAGACCACGTCGCGCGCGTATTCCTCGAGCGAGTAGTTGATCGAACTCTCGAAGTTCGTCCGGCTGCCGTCGTAGTCGATGCCCAGGCCGCCGCCGACGTCGAGATAGCCCATGGGGAAGCCGGCGCTGACGAGCTGACAGTAATAGCGCGTGGCCTCGATCACGGCGTTCTTGATCGTGATGATGTTGGGGACCTGCGAGCCGATGTGGAAATGCAGCAGGCGCAGGCTCTGGTGCATCCGCGTTTCCTTGAGCTTCGTGCAGGCGGCGAGGATCTCCGCGGTCGTCGAGGCCGAATTTCGCGTTTTCGCCGGTCGACATCGCCCACTTGCCCTCGCCCTTGGTGTTGAGCTTGGCGCGCAGGCCGATCAGGGGCTTCACGCCGAGTCTCGGCGGAAAGGCGCAGGATCGCGTCGAGTTCAGGCAACTGCTCGACGACGAGGATGATCCGCTTGCCGAGACGCCGGCCGAGGAGGGCAATGCGGATGTAGTCGTCGTCCTTGTAGCCATTGCAGATGATCAGGCGCTGATTGTTGTCGTGCAGTGCCAGTGCGATCATCAGCTCGGGTTTCGACCCGGCTTCGAGTCCGTAGTGGTAGTCCTTGCCCGCCAGCAGCACCTCCTCGACGACTTCGCGCAGCTGGTTCACCTTGATCGGGAAGACCCCGCGATAGGCACCGGCATAACTCTCTTCGCGGATCGCCTTGGCGAACACCTCGTTGAGCTGCATCACCCGGTGGCGCAGGAGGTCCTGAAACCGGATGACCATCGGGGCCTGCAATCCCTTGCCGCGCGCCTCCTCCACGACGTCGTGGATGCGGATCGCCGTCGTGTCCGCCCGCGGGTGCACGCAGACGTAACCCTTGCCGTCGACGCTGAAATGTCCGGAACCCCAGCGGTGAAATCCGTAGAGTTCCTCTGACTTGGCGGGCGACCAGGCGGTCGTCGAGCGGTTCTTCAAAGTGGATCGATAAAGGTCGTTGGCGCGGGAGCGGGTCCACCTCACCCACGGCGTCCGCCACCGGGCTGATTTGAACAGGCTCTTAGCTTGCGTTTTGAAAACGCGGGAGCTTTTGTCCGCCTCTTCATTGGAAAAATCCTCGCCGACGCAATGCCGAACTTGGTCCTCCAACCTCTCCTGACTTCGATCCTGGCGCAAGCCGCGCCGGCGCCCGGCGGAGCGCAGTCCTTCCTCCCGATCGCGATGCTGCTCGCGCTCGTCGGCATGTTTTTCCTGATGACGGCGTCGCAGCGCAAGAAGCAGAAGGAGCATCAGAAACTGATCAACTCCCTCGCGACCGGCGACGAGGTCCTCACCTCGGGCGGCATTTACGGCACCGTGACCAACGTGAAACAGGATCGCATCGTGCTGCGCATCGCCGAGGGCACCAAGATCGAGATCGGGCGCTCGTTCGTCACGTCGGTCGAGAAGAAGACCGCCGCCGAATAGGCCGGCCCGCCCGCTGGTTCGTCCGGCCTGCGAAAACCTTCTTCTCGGTTCGCGCCGCGTGCCCGCAGAGACACTTTAAACCAAATCACCCCATGTCTGGTAAATACACGTGGAAGCTGATCGTCGCGCTGGGTGCGCTCACCCTCGCGGTCGTCAACCTGATCCCGCTCCGCAACACCGATTTTGAAACGTATGTGCAGGAGCATGTCGCCAGGAGTCCCGAGTGGAACGACGTCTACACCAAGGCGAAGGCCCTGCAGGAATCCGGCAAGGCCA
This sequence comes from uncultured Verrucomicrobiae bacterium, assembly GCA_963797435.1. Lineage (GTDB taxonomy): Bacteria > Verrucomicrobiota > Verrucomicrobiia > Opitutales > Opitutaceae > CAWCPJ01. The sequence goes on from CAWCPJ010000005.1 coordinate 231,376, forward strand.
AGGTGTTCTACATGGCCGTGCGCGGCGTGGCGACGGAGGAGAATCTCGATCTCGGGAAGTTCTTCCCCGACCTGAAGCTCGAGAAGGCCCTCGACAACAACCTGCGCAAGAAAAACAGCATCATCCTCGACGAACTGCTGCGGCGTTCGAAGGGCAAGCTGCAATACGGCCTCGATCTCGCCGGCGGCGTCGCCTTCACGCTCGAAGTGGACCAGACGGCGATGACGAACCAGATCAACGCCAACCCCGGCCAGAACCAGCTTTCCGATGCGATCAAGATCATCCGCGACCGCGTCGACGCGCTCGGCGTCGCCGAGCCGGTCATCCGCCCGATTGGCGAGGATCGCATCGTCGTGCAACTCGCCGGTGTGTCGACGAAGGACAATCCCGAGATTGTCGACACGCTGAAGAAGCCCGCCGTGCTCGAGTTCCGACGCGTGCATCCCTACCTGCGCCCCAGCCCCGACCTGCCGCCGGAACAGCGCGACCCCAACTACGAGGAAATGGTTTACGAGGGCGAATCGAACGGGAAACCCTTTGTCGAGCACCTGTTCGTGAAGAAGCGCGCCGATCTCACCGGGCGCATGGTCGAGAAGGCGACGCCGTTTCCCGATCCCACGACGGGCAATCTGCACATTCAGCTCCAGCTCACGAGCGAGGGGAAGGAACTGTTCGGTCAACTCACGACGGAGGTCTACGACGACGCGCAGAAGTACCGGCAGCCCGGTCGCATTGCGATCGTGCTCGACGGCAAGGTGGAGTCGGCGCCCGTCGTGCAGGAACCGATCACCGGCGGCACCGCCTCGATCACGGGCCATTTCACCGACCGCGAGGCCATCGAACTCGCCAACGACCTGAACAACCCGCTCGACGTGCCCCTGAAGGTCGTCTCGGTGAATGAAATCGGCCCGACCCTCGCCACCGATGCGGTGATCAGCGGTCGCAACGCCTTCATCCTCGGCGTCGCCGCGACCGCCGTGGCGATGATCATCGTCTACACTTCCGCCGGCGTCCTCGCCGTCATCGCGATGTGCCTCAACGTGGTGATCATCGTCGGCTTCATGTGCAGCAAACTGGTCGGCGCCACCCTGACGATGCCGGGCATCGCGGGCATCGTGCTGACCATCGGCATGGCGGTCGACTCGAACATCCTGATCTTCGAGCGCATGCGCGAAGAGGCCGCGAATGGGAAGAATCTGCGCGCCTCGCTCGAGGCCGGTTTTGAAAAGGCGTTCTCCGCGATCTTCGATGCCAACGTGACCACGCTGATCACCGCCGCGATCATGTGGTGGCTCGGCACCGGCCCGGTGAAGGGCTTCGGCGTCACGTTGACCATCGGTATCTTTTCCACGATGCTCGCGGCGCTGGTCATCAGCCGCCTGTTCCTCGAGTTGATGGTCCTCGGCGCCGGCGTGAAGAAGATCAAGTTCTTCTCCATCGTGCCGCACACGAAGATCGACTTCATGAAGCACGCGCGCACGGCGTTCGTGGTGTCATGGACGATCGTGTTGATCGGCGTGGTGACCGTCGCCTACAAGGGCAAGGACATCTACGGACCGGACTTCGTCGGCGGCGACGAGGTTCAGGTCAGCCTGAACCAGCACATCCCCTTGGCGGACATCCGCGCCGCCGGTGTTCAGGCCGGCCTGCGGGAGGGCGACGTGCTGCCCCAATATCAGCGGGCATTGGGCGGCGGGCAGGAGGTATTGACGATCCAGACGCCGTTCGAACAGGCGGCGAAGGTGGTGGCAAAGTTGCAGGAGCTGCACCCCGACGCCAGCGTGGAGTCGCTCGGCGTCACGCAGATCGGCGCCAGCGTCAGCGCCGAGATCCAGCGCAATGCGTTCCTCGCCATCGGCCTTTCGCTCGTCGGCATCCTGCTCTACGTCGCGTTCCGCTTCGAAATTGGTTATGGCGTCGGTGCGGTGGTGGCGACGATCCACGACCTCTTGATGACGGTCGGCATCTTCGTGCTGTTCGACCGGCAGTTCGACGCCGCCATGGTCGGCGCGATCCTGCTGATCGCCGGTTACTCGATCAACGACACGATCGTCGTGTTCGACCGCATCCGCGAGGAGCTGAAGCTCAACCCGAACACGAAGCTGCGCGACATCATCAATCATTCGCTCAATGCGACTTTGACCCGCACGGTCATGACCGGCGGCACCACGCTGCTGACGGCGATTTCGCTGTTCATCTTCGCCAGCGGCGCGGTCAACGACATCGCCTTCACCCTCATCATCGGTGTCATCACGGGCACGTTCTCCTCGGTGTTCATCGCCAGTCCGATCTTCTACTGGTGGCACAAGGGCGACCGAAAGCACGTCGAGGCCGGTCACGATATCGCGCCGAAGTACGAGTGGGCGGCATCCAGCAGGGCCGCTGAGTAGCGCCGGCGATGCACTGGCGCTACGATCCGCTTCCGCGTGATCGGATTCGCGCCCTCGCTCGCGACCTCGGCGTCAGCGATGTCCTCGCTGAACTGCTCTTGCGCGTGCCGGTGGGCTCGGCCGACGAGGCTCGCGATTTCCTCGATCCGCGGCTGGCCGGCCTCTGCGATCCGTTTTGCCTGACCGGCCTCGCCGCCGCCGCCGGGCGCCTCAATCACGCCATCGACCGCGGCGAATCGGTCACGGTGTTCGGCGACTACGATGTCGATGGCGTCACCGCCACCGCGTTGCTCGTGAGCGTGCTGCGCCGGTTTGGACTGCAGCCGCATTTTGTCGTGCCGCGTCGGCTCGAGGAGGGTTACGGCCTGAGCCGCGACGCCCTCGAGCGCGCGCTCGGCGGCGTCGCGCCGGCCCTGTTCGTCGCGCTCGACTGCGGCACGAATTCCGTGGAGGAAACCGCCCTGCTGCGCTCGCGGGGCAGCGATGTGATCATCGTCGATCATCATCGCTCGAAGGAGGATCTCCCCGTCGATTGCGTGCTCATCAATCCGCACGTCTACGGCGACGTCGAGGGCGGGGTGAACGACCTCTGCACCGTCGGTTTGGTCTTCAAGCTTGTCCACGGCCTGCTCAAGCAGCGGCGGGACGCGGGCGACCAGCGCGCGTTTGCGATTCGCCTCAAGGAATACCTCGACCTCGTGGCGATGGGCACGGTGGCCGACCTCGTGCCGCTCACGCGGGAGAATCGCATCCTGGCCCGCCACGGCCTGCAGATCCTCGGTCAAACCGGGCGCGTGGGACTGCGGTCGCTGATGGACGTCGCGGGCATGACGGTCGGCGTCGAACCGCGCCCGGTCGACGTCTCGTTCCGGATCGGCCCCCGCATCAACGCCAGCGGACGGCTGGCCGATGCCGCCGTATCCGTGGAGTTGTTGCTCAGCGAGGACCCGGCCTTCTGCCGCGAGGCGGCGGCGCAGCTCGACGCCTTCAATCGCGAACGGCAGGACATCGAGCGCCAGATCACCGAACATGCCTTTGACTCGATCGCGAAGGACCTGGCGGACGCGCGCGGCATCGTGGTGTTTGATGATGGCTGGCACTCCGGCGTGGTCGGAGTCGTGGCGAGCCGGCTGACCCGCAAGTTCCACCGGCCGTGTATCGTGCTTGGGCGCGAGGGACCCCTGGCCAAGGGCTCCGGTCGCAGCGTCCCCGGCGTCAACCTGGTCGAGGTGCTCGGCTGTTGCAGCCATCTCCTCGAAAGCTGGGGCGGTCATCCGATGGCGGTGGGCGTCTCGCTCGCCACCGATCGGGTGGCGGAATTTCAGGCCGCCTTTGACGCGGCGGTGGGCGCGGCCCGGGTGGGCGGCCTGGTCGCAGCCCACGCTCGATATCGCCGCCTGGATCCCGCTCGACGCCGCGCGCGAGCGCACGCTCGAAGAACTCGACCGGCTGCACCCGTTTGGCCAGGAAAACCCCGAGCCGGTCTTCGGCACGCGTGGGGTCATTTTCGATACGGCGCCCGAGGTGTTCAAGGAACAGCACTTCCGGTTTCAACTGCACACGCTCACCGGCCGCCGCGTCTATGGGGTCGCGTGGAACATGAGCAATGACCTGCCGCCCGTCGGCCGGCCCGTTGACATCGCCTACCAACTACAATGGAACCGTTTCAACGGCCGGAAGTGGGTCCAGATGGACCTGCAAGGCTGGCGCGAGGCGCAGCGCTAGCCTGGACATTCCGGACCTTCGGCCGCGTTTGTTCCGGTTCGCTTCGCGACCGGTCTTGTCGCCTCGCTCGGAACGCGGAGCTCAAACGCGGTTACAGGGATGGAAGAACGCGAGACAGGGAAGAACGCGAGAACATGAGATCCTGGACTGCGTCTATTTAGCTCATACGTCTTCCAAGTCTCGCGTTCTTCCATCGCACCCGGTGGCTGCGTTGGAGTGTAACGACAACGTGGCCCGGTTTTCCCCCGGACTGTGGGACTGTCTCTCCGGATCGCGCGCTTTCGGACGATCTTGCTGGGTACGGACACTCGGGCAGCGTTGCTGTTGGCGAAACTTTGGAAGCGGTCCTTCCGTGATCTCGGCTCGAATCTCCGTGACCTCTGTGTCCACTCCTTGGGTTGCCGGTCCTCCCGCGGTGTGAAATTCCCGGGCTGGTGCCGTGCTTCGAGCCGCACGGTGGTGGAACGAGCGCCGGGCACGCCTGCTGAAAGGATCTGTCTGCTCGTGGCAAGGCACAGCACATTTCGCAACCGGACAAAAAAAGTGGCGGCCGCCACTTTTTTTGTCTGCTATGCCGTCCCGGTCTTTTTCTCCCGCGTGAACCGGTGGACGAGGAAGTAATAGATCACGCCGAGGACCACGAGCGCCCCGACGACCCACAGCAGGACGCGATGGAGTTCCCCGGCCATGAATTCCTGGTCATTCCCGGCCTTCACACCCACAAAGCAGAGAACGGTGCACCAGAGCGCGGAGCCGAGAAACGTATAGATCGAATACTTCAGGAAATTGAGCCGCACGATGCCGGCGGGGATGCCGATCAAGTGACGTACCACGGGCAACAACCGCGATGCAAAGACGCCGAAGTTGCCGAACTGGTTTGCCCAGCGTTCGGCCTTTTCGACCTTGGCCGGGGGAATCATGACGTACTTCCCGTAGCGCATGATCAGCGGCCGGCCCGCCCAGCGCGAAACCCAATACATGGCGGTGGCTCCCGCCCAGGAACCGACCGCGCCGGCGATCACGATGCCCGTGAGCGAGAGGCTGCCGCTGCGCTGGGCCAGGATCACCGCGGGCGGGATGATCAACTCGCTGGGCAGCGGAAACACGGTGCTCTCCATCGCCATCAGCAGGGCCACCGCGAGATATCCGTGGGATTCCAGGAACTGGCCGTACCACTCGAAGAGCTGCCTCAGAGACTCGTGCATGCGCGGGAAAATGAAAAAGGCAGGCAGCGATCACTGCCTGCCCGGGAGCGGGGAGAGGGGACGCTCAGATGTCGGGCTTGGTCTTGCGCAGGCCGACGACGCGGTCGCCGTCTTTCCATTGGCCCCGCTTCTTGAGCAGGTCCACGCGCTCGAAGCGCTTGAGGACATTGCGTTTGACCGCGTTGGCGGCGGAATTCTTGAAACTGGAGTTTTGGGACATGTTGCTGGGCCGGGCCGGGGCCTTGTGGAGTGCGAAAAAAGGACTTAGGTAGGGTCATCGAGCACCCACTTCAAGTATTTTTCCATCACCGCGTCCGCCCGCACCGTGACCCACTGCGGCGTGTCGTACCCGTGGTGGTGCGCGATCCAGGCGGCAATCTCGTCCGCCCGGCCGGCGGCGAATTTCACCGTGAGCCGAAACTCCTCCGCCTCTTCGACCTTTCCCTCCCACCGATAGACCGAGGAAATCGGCCCGCTCACCTGCGCGCAGGCTCCCAGTCCGGCCTCGACCAGCCCCCGCGCCAGCCGCTCGGCATCGGCCCGGCTGGCGGTCGTGGTCCAACCGATCATCATGTCACCGGGTTGCACAACGCAGGCGTGTCCCGCGCGTTCGCGACGGGCAACGCCCAAATTCACCCTTGACCCGGCAAATTCCCGGACCCATACGACAAGGTTTTTCCCCTCAACCATGGAGGTTCCCTTGCGCGACGAATACCTGAGAGAAGCCCAGAAGGTCATCCCGGATGCCAACATCCTCATCAATGTGGTCTCCCGCCGCGTAAAGCAGCTCAAGCGGGGTCATCGCCCGCTGGTGGAGTCATTGGAAAAGCTTGATCCCGAGGACCTGGCCCTGCGCGAGGTCATCGAAGGCAAGATCAGCTTCGAACTGGCGGCCCGGGAGTAATCCGCGCGACTTCTTGCGACGACGTCCCGCCCGCGGGGATGTTCGCGGCCCGGGGCGCCGATTTCCCTTTCGATGGCGGCACGCGCCAACCAATCCCGCCCTCCGGCCGAAGTCCGCAACGCCAAGGCGGGTCGGGACTTCGATCTCGGCGACCGCTACGAGGCCGGCATCGTGCTGACCGGCACGGAGGTCAAGTCGATCCGCGCCGGCCGGGCCCAGCTTGCGGATGCGTTCGGCCGCATCGAGCGCGGTGAGGCGTATCTCTACAACCTGCACATTTCCGAGTACGCGTTCGGCAACCTCAACAACCACCTGCCGAAACGCCCGCGCAAGCTCCTGCTCAAGGCGCGAGAGATTCGCAAGATCCAGCAGGCGATCGATGCCGGCGGCAAAACGTTCGTGCCCCTGCGCCTCTACTTCAAACAGTCGCTGGTCAAGGTCGAGCTCGCCCTCGGCACGGGCAAGAAAATCTATGACAAGCGCGAGGACCTGAAGAAACGCGCGATGGAACGCGATATCGACCGCGAAGTGAACCGGCGGCGCTGAGCCGCGCTGCGCGGGAAGTGCCACGTTCGAAGAATCACGTGCCGCGACGTAACGCGCGTCGCACCCCTTTGGGTAACAGCCGACCTCGATAGGCTGCGGCGGCCATCGACGAGCGAATCACCCTGTTTGCCTGGAGCTTGCTTGCCGGGGTTGCCTGTCGCGCAGGCCTGCCGCCCGCACCGGAGCATTGCTGGCCGGCTCGGCTCGGGCTCCACATTGATCAGCCGGCATCCGCGGGAATAAAGCCGCCCATGTCGCATCGTAGGAACGGCATCGATGAACCCCTTGTTCTACGAACCCCAACCGCCGCCTCGAGGGCGGCGTGGCCGCGCACCGATGTGGTCGGCCCTGCTGGTGACCGCCGGCCTGATTGCCGCCGGCTGCACGCAGGTTCCCGTGGCGTCAGCAACGACTCGTCTCGCAACCCGGAATGACGTTTTCCGATTCGCTCGTCGATACGCCTGACGTCCACCTCCTCTCGCAGATCGAGCCGGGCACCACAGTGTCGGGCGGCGCCCAAGCCGCCGGCTGCACGGCCTGTCGCTAGGGCATGAAGTGCGGGACCGCCATCGCCGCCGGACTGGCCTGCCTGTTCTCGAGCCCGGCGGCGCCGTCCTGGTCGGCTGAACACCGGGCCGAGTTGGCCGCCGAATGGCTGCATGCCCGGGATGTCGATCTCACGCAGGTCACGGCACAGGGGTTCTACGATGTCGCCGGCTGGGACGCCACCGGCAGCCTTGCCGTCAATCGTTTCGCGATCGACTACGCACCGGTCTCGTTCGACTTCCAGGGCGTCGCGCGCCACCGCACGGAGACGAATGTCGCGTTCCAGGTCAACGCCAGGCGGCAGCGGGGGGAGAACTGGACCTGGCTGGCCGGCGCCGAGGCGTCTATGCCGGATTCACCAACTACCGCACGGTCTGGCTCGATGAGTACTTCCGCCAGCAATACGGCAACCTTTCGCCGGCGCCCGGGTTCGATACCTACCGCACCGCACATCCCGGCGGTTGGAACCTGACCGGTGGCGCCCGTTGGGCCTACCGCCCCGGCTCGGGTTTCGCCCAACTCACGGTCTCGAGCCTGCGCGATGAGGTGGCGCCCGGCTATGAGATCGACTTCGACGGCCTGCGCCGCGGTCGCGGCGGGCTCGATACACTGGCGGTCAACGCTTCGCTGGAGAACGTGCTCACGCCGCGGGCGCGTTCGCTGGTCGAACTCCATGCCGTGCGGACCACCGATCGCGAGTGGCGTTGGGGAGCGGACGGTTCACTGAACCTCGCCCTCAACGAACGATGGGTCGTGCGCCTGCGCGGGGGCGCCACGACGGAATCCCCGCAGTTCGACGCCTGGTACGTCGGTGCCACGGTCGAGTATGCGCCGCGTGCTTCGGTCGCGTGGTTTGCCACGCTGCGACACTATGACGACACGGGCGAGATCGAGAACGCCCTGTTATTCACGAGCGCGGCACCCGCCGTCGTCACGTCCCAGGCGGGCATCGGCCTGCGCGGCACCGGCGAGCGGTGGTCGTGGCGGCTTTATGTCGCAGCAGTGCAGGCGAACTATGCGCCGACCAATCCGAATCTCGATTTCTTCCGCAACCTCTATCGGGACCGCGACTGGAGCGTGCTCCAACTCTCGTGCGCCCGGACGTTTTGAAGCGCCTGCCATGAATCCACGTCGATCATTCTTCCTCGCGAGTTGCGCGTTTCTCGCCCTGGCCATCGGCGCCCGGCCGTTGTCCGCCCAGCATTACTATCAGCCGGGCGATATCGTGGAGGACTTCACTCTGACCGACCGCGAGTACCGGCCTCCCGGTGAGCCTGCACGACTTTGCGGGCAAGGTCGTGTTCCTTGAATGGTTCGCCTGGTGGTGTCCCTACTGCCAGGCGGCGGCCCCGCAGATCGAGACCGGCATTCCTGCGCTCAACAACCACGGCGTCCCCGTGGTCCGCCTGTCCCTGAACCTGCAGGGAGGCCAGGAGGCGCAGACGCAGGATTTCATCAACTCCTACGGCCTCGGCCAGGTCCTGAACGACTTCACCCACGTGGTCGCGGATCGCTTCGCGACCGGCGGCCAGCCGATTTTTGCCGTGATCAACGGGGTCGCGAATTCGCCCGGCCACCAACAGTGGGAGCTGCTCTATTCGCACCTCGGATACGGCGAGCTCACCGCCCCGATCGCGACGTTTGCCAACGCCATCAACGCCGTGGGCGCGGCGGCCGGGGGCCCGATGCAGCCGCCGTCAATCCTGGCGCAACCCGTCAGCCGCACGGTGGCGCCGGGCGAACCGGTTTCGTTTGCGGTATCCGCGACCGGGGACGGTGCGATCTCGTATCAATGGAAACGCGACGACACTCCGCTTGCCGGTGCCACCGCCGCCGCCCTCGACCTCGGTGCCGTGAGCGCGGCGGATGCCGGCGACTACACGATCGACGTCACGAATGCCGCCGGCACCACCACCAGTCGTTTCGCCCGCCTGGTCGTCGCGAACCCCGTGCCGGGGCGCATCGTGAACATGTCGGTCCGCGCGCCTGCCGGAGTGGGCGGGGAACCCTTGATCGTCGGTCTGATCGTCAATGGCGGCGCGAAGTCCATGCTCGTCCGCGGCATCGGACCGACGCTGTCGCAATACGGTGTGTCGGGCGTGCTCGCCGATCCCATGCTGACCGTCTTTGCCGGATCGACGGCGGTCGCAACGAATGACAACTGGGCGGAAAGCGGCGCGGCGCCGCTCGCGACGGCATTTGGCGGGGTGGGGGCGTTTCCGCTCGATTCCGCGAGCCTCGACGCGGCCACGCTGCTCGACCTCAATGGTGCCTACACCGTCCATGTCGAGGATCGCGATGGCGGCACGGGCATCGCGCTGGTCGAACTCTATGACGCCGGCACCGGCAACTCCCCGCGGCTGACCAATGTTTCCGCACGCAATTTCGTCGGGGTCGGGGACAATATCCTGGTCGCCGGATTCGTGGTCAGCGGCAACGAACCCCGCACATTGCTCATCCGCGGCGTAGGGCCGGGGCTGGTCCAATACGGAGTGCCGGAAGTGCTCGCCGATCCCGTGCTCGAGATTCACACGACGATCCAGAACGCCGACTCGCTGGTCGCGGCCAACGACGACTGGGGCGACGAACCCAACGCCGCGGACGCCACCAGCGCCGTCCCGGGCGCGTTCGCGCTCGGCGACGGAAGCAAGGACGCCATGCTGCTGATCACGCTGCCCGCCGGCGCCTACACCGCGCATGTGCTCGGCGCGAACGACACCACTGGAAACGCGCTGGTCGAGATCTACGAAGTGCCGTAGGCGAATCCGGACTCGCGAGCGGCGCGCTCCGTCATGGCCGCGGCGCCGACGGAGCCATGCCCCCTTCATTGCAGGCGAGCACGGCGGACGTCATCGCCGCTCGATCCATTCCGGCGAGGCGTATTGTTCGATCAGCGCCTCTTCCTCCTCGGGGCGGAACTCCGGCCAGCCGGGCCAGGCGAGCGTGAGGTCGAGGGCGTTGGCGAGGGCCTCGGGAAAGATCTCGCCCAGACGGTCCCAGTCCGCGATCTCGCTCGCGGCGGGACGCCAGATCGAACCCTGGAGAAGGATCGCATGCTTGCCGCGCTTCAGGGAGGCGCCGGCCACCTTGCGACCATCGTCCGCACGCACAATGTCGCCGGCTTCGCTTCGCGCGAAACACACGCCGGGCGCAACCTCGCTCGCGGATTTCTGCAGCGCAACCGGTGCGCCAAGCGCGGAGAGGGCGGAAGCCAGCGCCTCGTGCACCGTTCGGTAGATGGTGGGACCGGGGCGGTCGAAAAGTGCGTGCGTCCGGGGGAGCACGAGCGCGTAGGTCCAGTCCTGACGATGGTCGACCACGCCGCCGCCCGTCGCCCGGCGGGTGAGGTCAAGTCGCTCGTCGGCCGGAAGCAGCGCGCGCACTTCGGCGATTTTCTGGCCGTAGCCAAACGTCCACGCGGGCCGTTGCCAGCCATAGTGACGGAAACGCGCCGTCGTGGCGGCCGGATACCGCTGCAGCAACAGGAAATCCACGGCCATGTTGCCGGCGGCGTCCCCGGCTCGTTCGGGCAACCCATGTAACTCCATGGTGGCAACGTAGGGCCGGGCTTTGATGTCCGGCGAGCGGAGAACACCGCCTCCCGCCGCCAGCGGGCCCCGGGATCGATGCAGGCCCGCATTCCGGGAAGGCGAGTTCCGTCTCGTCCGCCGGTCCACGCGGAGGTGCTCCATCCGGAAGGACGTCGCCCGCACGGGCGTGGCCCACGGCCTTTTGTTTTGGCGTCGCATGAATCTCGGACTCAGGTCCGGCCCGCCAGATTGATGATACGGCCGTATCATCAATCTGGCGGGCCATCCAGAGCGCCAAAACAAACAAAAGGCCGTGGGGCGTGCCCCCGGATATCTCTTTTGCGGCTTTCCAGTGACCGCATCTTGCCTAGCGTCCTCGGGATGTTGTCGCTGATGACAGACGTCCGCCGTTCGCTGGCCGGGATCCTTGTCGGGCTCGCCGGCCTTGCATTCGTCACCACGCTGGGCGCGCAGGGCACGATGGTGCATACGCTGGAGGCATTTTACGCGCCCTCGGCCGCGGTCGTCCTGCCCGATCATCGCACGGTTCTGGTCGCCAATACCGGCCGCGGCGAATACGGCCTGACCGCCGGGCGCGGATGCATCAGCCGCGTAACGATCGGCGACGATGGGCAGATCACCGTCGACCAGCTGCGTTTCATCACCAACCTCAACGGACCCGTCGGCCTGACGCTGCTGCACCATGCCGTCGGTGAACTGCCCGCCGAAACGCTGGTCGTGACGGTGGGGGGATCATGGATGGTCGATGAGGCCGGCCGGCCCCTGGCCGACGATGACGCGCGTCGGACGGGGCTGGCGTTGTTCGATGCCACGACCGGTGAGCCCCGTGGTCGGGTGTTGCTCGGAACCGGCTCGAAAGCCGCGCAGATTCTCGGCCATCCCGTCTCGGATCCGGCCGACATCACGAGCGATGCGGCCGGCAACATCTACTTGATCGACGTCGATGCCGCCACCACCCGGAGTCAGAATCGAGCCCAAGCCAACGCCGGTGTCATCAAGATTTCATCCGCGGCGCTCGCGGCGCTGTTGCGCGACGAACTTCCGGCGGCGGACGGCTTGCGCTACGCCGTGGAGCACAGCCTCCCGACGGCGCTCACGTATGACGAAAATGAAGACGCGCTTTACTGGGGCACGTTCGGCGGCGAGTTGCGGCGCGTGCCGCACGGCGACATGAGCGGCCGCACCGCCGTCGACACCGTGAGCAAGCGGGTGGGCACGGTCGCGTGCCTCGGGGTGACGCTGAACGGCACGATCTACGGCGCGACCGCCGACGGCGCGCTGATGCGCATGCGCGGCAACCGGTCGCGGGTGATTCGGTTCCACGACGAGATGCGTTTCCTTTCCCCGGGCAAACCCGCCTTGATCCGGTCACCCGGCGGCCAGCAGTGGATCATCCTTCCCGAACAGGGTGGCGGAGGCGTCGGCCCCTGGCGCCAGCGCCTCAATGTGATCGCCGTGCCCGGCGACCTCTGAGAGAGTGCCTGGTTGAACCGAGGACGACCTCGACGTTTCTGCACTGTTCGCTGACCGATGTAGAGCCTGCTTGCCCCTCGACTGGCTCGGGGCCCTGAGCCTGCCGAACGGGCAGGCGATAGAACTCCGCTGCCCCAGCGGATCGCTTGCAAGCAAGCATCTACAGGTCGGTGTCCGACTGAATGGTTATGGCTTGGGCACGTCGGTCGGGGATTTGCCTCGGTCATCATCGCCGGAGCACGAGGGTGCGATCCGTGCCTTTGAAGAAGGTGTAGTCCACGTCGACCAGTTCGCTGCGGATGCCTTCCGCCGCCAGCGCCTCGCGCATCGGCGCGAGCAGCGTCGACGTCTGGCCGCCGCGATTCACCACGGGATGCAAGCGAACCTCGTCGCGAGCGACCCGACAGAGTTCGCGGGCGGCGGCGATGTGGAATTCAAGGTCCAGCAGGTGATCGTAGACGAACAACAGGTGGGCGCAGATCGCCAGGTCGAACGCACCGTCGCCAAACGGCAGCGCCGGAAGCGCCCCATGGCGATAACGACCCACGGCAACACCGACGTAGTAGTCGCCGAGGAATCGCTCCACCGCCGCCCGGCGGTCGCCAGCGGCGGCTTCGATGGAGGCGAAGGTTCGGTTTGAAATCAGACTCGGATTGGCGCGGATACGGTCGAACATGCGTTTGCATTCGTCCTCGGCGTTCAGGCGCAGGGCCGCCTCGCCAAGGTGGTAGCGGGGATCAACCGCGATGACTTCGATGCCGCGGCTGGCGGCGTCGGCCGTGAAGGCGGATGGACCGGCGGCGCAATCGAGCACGCGCCGGCCGGTGAGATCGTGGGGGCGCAGGCCCAGGAACAACAGGTATTCGGAGAAACTGCGTCCGAAGAACGCGATTTCCGGAAGGTCGAGTGAGGCGGGAAGGGTCATGAGCAGGCTGGGTCGAAGGTGACGGAACGGACGAGTGGACGCGGCGGTCGGAAAACAAAAGGGCCCGGTTTTGATAAAACCGGGCCCGGGAGGCGAAACGGGCGCGCGCAGGGCACGCCGGCGGCACGTTCAGCCGCACCATCGCCGGGCCGCCATGCGCCACCAGCACACCACCGAGGCCGGCGGGGTCACTGGGAACTTCGACATGCGCATTGCATCTGACACGATCGCGCACGTTGACGCTTTCGGCGGGCCGACGGCAAGCCTTGATTTCGCCGCGGCTGGCTCGTAGGCATTCAAGACGCCGCGTTCACCCCGAGCTGCTCCGCCCACTCATGACCTCCTCGCGTTTCGTGCCCTGTGCCATGTCCACGCTTTTCTGCTGGCTCATGGTCGTCCTGCCCGCCGTCGTCGCGGCACCACCGCCGGCGGTTTCCGGTCTGATCGGCGAATGGACCGGGGAGAGCGGTCGTTCGGCCGCCGGCGAACCGGTGGCCACCCGCTTCAGCGAGTCGCGACGCTACTGGGTCGAGGGCGACGCGATCCGGGGCGAGATCCTGATGGGCACCGGCAACAGCCTGCAAACCGTACGGGTGGCGATTGTGCCGCGCCTGGATCACTTCCTGAAAATCCTGACGGCCGAAAGCGGCCGCGTCGACCTGCTCGTCGGCATTCCGGCACAAGACGGGGTGATGTGGACGCCGTTGTCCGGCGACCGCAACCGCTTTGTCGAACGGGTGGCCGAGGTCGACGGGAAGCACCGGCTCGAGATTCTCCTGCCCGAAGGTGACGCCGGCAATGCCACCTGGCAGGTGGCCGAGACGCTGCAACCCGCCGAGGCCGCGCTCACCGGCGTCGTGGGCGGCGGCGTGGCCGGCGCGGAAGCGATCGAACCGCTGGCCCTGCCTTCGGATTCGGAACTCGCGTTGATCGACCGCGTCGCCGAGTTGCTGATCCAACGCAATGCGGCGCGGGGCGACACGTCGAAGCTTGCGCGGGAACTTGCGGCCGCCTGGCGCGAAAGCGAGGGCGCGGGGTCCCGGGCCAAGACTCTCGAGAACCAGGTTGCGGAGCTCAAGGCGCGGCTTGCCGGCGCGTCCGCGCCGCCGGCGTCCGACCAGACGACGGCCCGCGTCGCAGCGGCCGAAAAGGACGCAGCCGAAGCCCGCCGTTGGGCCGACGAGCTCGAAAAGAGTTTGCGTAATGCGCAAACGAAGGCCGAAGCCGACGCCACCCGCGCCGATGGCCTCGCCCATGAGCTGGCCACCGCCCAGGCGGAGGCGAAGCGGCTTGCCGATGAACATGCGCAACTGGCCGCGCAGCTCGACGCCCGCGCGAAGGAAGCGGAGACCAGCGGTTCGCGGGTGACCGAACTCGAGGCCACGGTGCAGGATCTGCAAAAGAAACTCGCCGCGGCCGGGGCCAGCGCCGCCACCGCCGTGCAACTCGCCGGCCAAACGTCCCGCGCGGAAGCCCTCGCGGCCGAACTCAAGTCCGCCCAAGGCGATCTCGCCGCTGCGAAGCAGGCACAAACCGCTTCCGCCGCCGCCGCCGAAAAGGCAACCGCCACGCTCGACGAGACCCGGAAGCAGGTGACCGATCTCACGGCACAGGTTGCCGCCGCCAACACCCGTCGCATCGAGACGGAGGAGCAACTCGCGGCCGTGCAGGCACGCCTCACCGCGGCCGACGCCGCGCGAACCAAGGCGGAAACGCAACTCGCGTCGGTCACCCAGGACAGTGACCGTGCCGGCGAGCTGCAGAAGAAGCTCGAGGCAACGGCGTCCCAGCTCGCGCAGCGGGAAAAGGATCTCGCCGATGCGAATGCCGCGTTGGCGACGGCCCGCACCCACGCCACCGAACTCGAGACGCAGGTCGCCTCCGTTGATCAGGCGTCCGCCGCCGCCGCGGCCGCCCAGGAAAAAATCGGGAGCCTGGAAAAGGAACTGGCGAGCGCCCGCGAAGGCGCCGCCGCCGCGCAGGCCGCAACCGACCGTATTGCCAAACTGGAGCACGATCTTACCGCCGCCCGCGCGGGCGCGACCGACGCGCAGGCCGCCGAGACCCGCGTGCAGGAACTCGAGGCCGATCTCGCCCGGGTCCGCGCCGATCGGGCGGCGAGCTCCGAGCGGATGAAAGCACTCGAGACCTCGACGGCGGAACTCACCACCGCCCGCGAGACGGCGGCGGATGAGCTGGCCGCGGTCACGAAGGAACGGGACACGGGGCGCACCCGCATCGGGGAGCTCGAACAACAACTCACGGCCGCGCAAGCCGGCGCATCCACGGCCGACGCAACCGACGCGCGCATCGCCGCCCTGGAAAAGGACCTCGCCACGGCGCGTGCGCAGCTTGCGGCGGGCGATCAGCAACGGACCGACCTCGAGCAGAAGCTCGAAGAGGCCACGAAGGCGCAAAAGGAAGCCGAGGCCCGGCTGGCGTCCGCCACCGCCGATCGTGACGCGGCGCGCAGCTCGGTCTCCACATTGCAGGCACAGGTCGGGAAACTGACCGGGGGCGCACCGCCCGCAGGAGCAGACCAGGCTGCGCAGGTCGCGAAGCTGGAACAGGAACTCGCCGGCGCGCGCAGCCAGCTCGCCAACCTTGCCACGCAGTCGGGTGCACGGGAGGATCAGCTGAAGGCGGCCACCGAAGCGCAGACCCGGCTGGAGCACGATCTCGCCACCGCCCGGCAAAGCGCGGCCGACGAACACGACCGGGCGGCCGCGTTGGAAGCGCAGCTCGCGGATGCAAACCGAAACGCCGGCCCGGCGGCGGTGGAGACGGAACGCATCGCCGGCCTTGAAACGGAGCTGAAAGCCGCGCGGGCCGAGACCGCCCTTGCCCAGGACAAGCAGACGGAGCTCGAGCACACCCTCAGTGAAGCCCGGGAGGCCTCGGACAACGCCACGCAGCTCGGCCAGCAGTCCGACGCCGACCTTGGCGCCGCCCGCCAGCGCATTTCCGAATTGGAGGGCGAACTCGCTGATGCCCGCACCCAGGTCGCCCAATTGGAGCGCGAACATCCGCAGCCGGCGCCCGGGGACTCGTCGCAGCCGGCGGATGGTCGTATTCGCGAACTCGAGGATCGCCTGGCGGCGACGTTCGCGCACGCCCAGGAGCGACAGGACGAAATTGATCGCCTCAATGCACGCATCCACGAACTGGAGTCAGCGTCGACCGGCGCACCCGCTGCCGTTTCCACATCGGCGCCTGTTGCCGCGCCCCGTTTCTCGCTGGCCCCGGCGGCCCCGGCGAGGGAATCCGCAAGCCCGGCCGACGATGCGGAAATCCGGCGTCGACTTGCCGATGCCGAAGTGGCCCGGCAGCGACTCGCGCAGCACAATCGCGAACTGGAGGAGCGCCTGCGCGTTGCCAACTCACGCGACGCCGTGACGGCTCCGCCCGCGAATGTGGCGCCGCACGCCGACGTCGCCCCGCCGGCATCCCCGGAACCGGTGCCGTTCCAACTTTCGCCGGCTCCGGCGCGTTCCACGGGTGGCGCGGTGCGTTATCCCCCGACGCGTCCGAGTGAGGCACGCGGCCTCGTTGCACCGGCCGCACCCCGGCCAGCCAGCAACCGCAATTCGCCGGAAGCGCTCGGGCTTTCGATCAACGGCTACCGCAGCGCGGGCGCGAACAGCATGGTGATCATCGGCGGCCGTCCGTTCCGGATGGGTGAGGTGGTCGACGCACCTCGCGGCTTGCGCTTTGCGCGCATCGAGCCCGACGCGATCGTATTCACGGGTCCGACGGGGGCCGAGTATCGATATCAATTATGAATTCGTCCGCTTCCGCAGGGGTCGCCTCGGGGGGCTTCGGCCCCGAGGTCGCCTGATCGGCTCCGCGTTCGGCCATCCCTTTCGGGTGCTCAGGACGGGGCTCTTCGGCATCGGACTGCTCTGTCGCCGGTTTCGCACCTTCGCTCGGTGCCGGCGGGGGCGGCCGCTTCGTCAGCCGGGCCCGCAGCCTCCCGAGGTGCGAGAACGCGCTGAACCCGAGGAGTCCGGCCACGATCGCCGCGTTCATCGGAACGGCCACGAAGCGCGGCAGGATCGCGTGGATGGCGACCAACACGAACAGGAGCACGAAGTAGAAGGTCGGGAAAAAGAGCATCAGGTTTGCCACGGCCCGTGCTCCCGCCACCGGGCGCACGTCGAACCATGCTTCCAGGTGCGCATCCGGATCCGCCGGCCGCGGCCAGTCCGTGCGCCGCTCAAAGTCGTATCGATCAAGCGCGACGCGCAGCCACAACGGCCAGCCGCAGGAGCGCGGCCACACCACGATCACAAAGCGCGGCCAGTCCAGCACGGCGATCTGGGCGATCGCCACGGCGCCGGCAAACAGCGCGATCTCGCGACTGCCCTGCATCAGGTAAAGCGCGGTGTAGAAGAATAGTGCCAGCCAGGCCGCCGCGCGTCGCAGCCGGGGAACGAGCATGCCCAACGTCACTGCGGCACAAATGACGAGCGTGGCTTCGCGGAGGACGGGTTCGAGACTCCCGGGCGGGAGATGCGCCGCCAGTGCGCGCGCCACCGTTCCCGCATAGTCTTCGGACGACCAGGGTTTGGCCAGTGCAGCGTGCACCCAGAGGGAGCCCTTGATGGCGCCCGTCAGCGCCGCACCGTGCACGACGACGAGCAGCGCCCGCAGGAACCGTGGGTTCTCCGCCGGTCCCTGCAGCGCGGCGAGCGTGAGCACGCAGCCGCACACCCAGGCATGAGGATGCCATGCGGGCACGGACTCGAACGGCGCGAGCAGGGCCACGGCGCCCACCAGCACGGCGGAGAATCGCGCGAAGCGATTGAACAGGAGACACAGCCCTCCGAGCCAGAACGCGATCGCGAACCACGTGCTTTCGCCGGGAATCGTCTGGAACAGGCCGACCGCCGGCGTGTAGGGGGCAAGCAAGTCGCGGCCAAATCCGCTGACGACCAGCAGCAACCACGACAGCTTCGCCATGAGCAGCGTGTTGGGCCGTATCAGCGTGTCGGAACACGCGAGGGGATTCCACACCAGGCGGAGCGGCGGGGCGGGCAGCGGGGCGGCCGTCATTCCTGTGGCCATAGCCAGAACTCCTCGGTACCGTTGGGTTGTCTCGTGTGGAGGCGCACGAAGAGCGCGCGCGAGAGCGGAATCGGACGTTCGCGGTTGGCGATGATTTGCTGGAGTGCCGCGGCTTTGAGCGCCACGCGCCCGCTCGCCGGAATGCCGTACCGGTCGTAGATCTGGGCCGGGTCCAGGGCGCGGTCGTCCATCGTGGCGTGCAATTCGTAGCGCGTCAGTCCTTCGACCGGTGTCAACAGGCGCGGGTTGTCCTGCCACAGCCATGCCTGCACGACAAAGAGCACCTGCGCCGCCAGAAACGCCGCGCCGACCATTTGCGCCACCGAAAAGCTGCGTGACGGCGGCGTTGCGGCGGGGTTCGCCGCCGAGGAAGCCGGAGACTCGGACGCCGGCGGGGGCGCTTTCACGGGATCCATGCTTCAGTCACGACTCGGGGAAACGGGGAAGACAAAACGCCGGCGCGGGAGGCGACCATCCGCGGGGGCGTGCAACTGCGTGCGTCAGGCACCGTCGCGTCGGCCATCGTGAGGTTTTCGCCCGAATGCGTGCAAGCCGCAAGATGTGACGATCGGAATGGTGCGGGTGGTGCAGTGCGACTGCTTTGCACGGCTTTTTGGTGTCGCACACGAATTCCCCGCGACGCTGTCCCGCCAGCGCCGGATTGGGGGCTGGCATTTTACACTCGGGCCTCCACGGTGGGGATGTTCGCGCGGAGGCCGGCCGCGGTTGGTCGTGAACTTCGCCAAACCAAAACCAAACCCCGACGCTGCATTGCCGAAGCAAGAGATTTTAACCCGCCTCGACCCTCGCGGCACCCTGCCCGCCAGCTCCTGGTGAAGCTGCTTCATCTCTCCAACCGCTATCCGCCCTTCGCCACTGGCACGGCCGAGCGACAGTGCCGGCTGATCGTGAACGAGCTGTCCAATCGCGGTCACCTCAATCGCGTGCTCACGAGCGACCAGACGGTGCCGAACGTGCCGGACCGCGAGGCGGTCGCATTGCGGCGGCTCGTCCTGGCGACCTACGAAAAGGACAGCGCCATGGCATTCTTGAAGCTGGTGCGGAACGAGCGGCGCAACGTGGACGTCCTGCGGGAGGAACTGGAACAAATCCACCCGGATATCGTGCTGGTCTGGGGCATGTCCGGATTGTCGAGCTGCCTGCTGTGGGAACTTGAACGCCGGCGGGTCCGCACGGCGTTTGCCGTGCTCGACCAGTGGCCGCGCCATCGCGAGCGCGAGGATCCCTGGTATCAATGGTGGTCGGCACCGCTCCCGTTCGGTCCGCGGGTGATCCGCCGGTTTCTCTACGACACGCGATTGTCCCGCTTGCTGCAGCGACGCCTGCCCGTGCGCCGGCCCACGGAACTCGGGCTCGGCAACGCCTTCTTTTCCTCGCGCTCCCTGCGTGAATCCATTCGCAGCGCCGGTTATCACGTCAACGGCAGCGGGGTCCTGCCGTGCTGTATCGGGCGCGACGAGTTTCCCGCCCAATCCCAGCGCCGGGAGGAACTGCGGCGCCTGCTCTGGATCGGCCCGCTCGATGCGGATCGCGATCCGATGACCGCGATCCAGGCGATCCAGGAACTGCGCCACAACGGCGAGATGCGCTTCAGTTTGGATATCTTCGGCCGCGGCGATGTGTCGTTTGAAGGCCGGCTGCACGACTACCTGCGTGATGCGCAGCTCGCCGGCGCCGTCACGATCCGGCACACGAGTGTCGAGGAACTCGTCCAGCTGTTTCCGACCTACGACATCTTCGTGTTCACGCCGCGTCATCCCGATCCCTTTCCGCTCGTCCTGCTGCGCGCGATGGCGGCGCGACTTCCGATCGTGACGACGGTGGAGGGCAGTTGCGCCGACGTCGTGCGCAACGGGGAAAACGCCCTGACGTTCCGCACCGGCGATCCCGTGGATTGCGCGCGCAAGGTTTATCAGGCTGCGTCCGAACGCGACCTGGTCGACGCGATGACCGAGCGCGCGTATCGCGAGGTGCTCGACAACTATTCCGCGTTGATCGTGGCAGGCCGGGTCGAGCGCTTCCTCAACGAGGTCGTCTCGCGCCCGCGCGGGCGGTAGGCGGAGGGGTGGTGCCACGCATCCTGGCAATTGTAGGGCCGGACCTGGCTGAGCGAGTCGAAGGCGTGTCCGTGCCGTCACCTTGTGCAAGCGGCACGGACGCGAGGTCCGGCCCTACAAGTCTGACGACGCGGATCCGGCTGAAGCCGTTCCCGGTTTCAGGCTTCCTCTCCGTTGAGCGCAATCAGCCGCGCGCGCAGCCGGGCGAGCGCTTCGTTGCCGTGGCCGAGCTGGTCGGGTTCGATGCGTTCACAGCGCACGAACATGCGCGCGCCGGGCAGCGGGACTCGAAACCGATCCCAACTGCGCAGGCGCAGGCACGGCCGGCACTCCACGCCGATAAGCACGATGGGCGCGTTCGCCCGCCGGGCCGCCAGCAGGGCACCGGCTTTCATCTCGTACATCGGACCGCGCGGCCCGTCCGGTGTCACCGCCACGTCATAGCCGGCATGCAGTTCCTGGATCAGGCCGTGGACCGCTTCGCGCCCGAACCGGCTGCTCGACCCGCGGACCGAGCGCATGCCGATAAACGAGAGGAATTTCGCGAGTGGCGCACCGTCGCGACTGGCGCTCACCAGCGCAGTCAGCGGGCGGTTCTTGCAGAAAAGTCGCTGCAACCGGCGCACGAAGAACAGACGGTTGTGCCAGAGAACAAAGACCACCGGCGTGCCCCGCCGGGTCGCGTGGGCGAGTTCGACCTCGTCGCAGCGCAGGCGCAAGGTCCGGCCCCACACCCGCAAAAGCATGCCCAGGCACCAGAGGTACGGCGACGTTCCAGCCGGACACGTGGTGCACGATGGTCGCCGCGCTGGCACCAGACGGCCGCGATGCATCAGGAGGCGGGAGCGCGGACGATGGGTCGGCCACGGGTTCGATCCGCGACGGTGCGCGGCCGCCGGAACACCGGCAAGCCGGAAGATCCCGACGGGTCGTGGACAAGCGCAAGCCCCAGAACTGACCACCGCAGATTTCGCAGATTTCGCGGATAAAGGCAGAGGTACTTTCGATCATCTGTGGCCATCTGCGTAATCTGCGGTTGAATCCATGGTTAGCCTGATTTTGGGTGCGGCTTCGCCGCTTGGCGCCAGTGAATTTCGAAGGATTCCCTGATTCAACTGCAACGGGACGGCTCAGAACCGCCAGGTCACGGACCAGCGCATGCTCGCGCCGGGCGCCTTCGTAATGAGCGTGTTTGCGCCGAAGACCGGTTCCGCGCCGAGAAAGGAGTCCTCGTTGGTGAAGTTCTCGAAGCTGAGCGTGCTTTCCCATTTCTCCGCGCGATAGAACAAGCTGCCGTTCCACACCACGGAGGCGGGCAGGCGCAACGTGTGATCGAAGTTCTGCCAGCTGGCTGCACTGTAAACCGGACCGGCGGAGATGCCGAGGCCATGCCCGAGGTGCACGATGGCAAACAACTTCACCTGGTCTTCCGGCGTGCCGGGATATACGAGCTGCGGATTCGTCGTCGGACGCGCATAGGTGCCCGTGCCGGGCGCGGGCGCAATGCCCGAGAAGTTGGAGTTCAACACGCCGGCGTGCAGCGCGATCTGCTCATCCGTCAGCGGAATCGACCGAAAGCCAAGGTCGCCGAGGCGGCGCACGCGCTGATGGCCGGCGGATCCGAGCAGCGTGAACGTGTCGTTCGGCGCCCAGGTGAACTCGAATTCCACGCCCTGGCCTTCGAGCAACTCGGCATGGTTCGCGCGATCGTCGAACTGCGACTGGCGCCAGCGGTAACCCGCGACGCTTGCGTACAGTCGACCGTCGAGCAGGGATGCCTTCGCGCCCGCTTCCTGGAGCTGGTTGTGCGCGAAGTTTCCGCGGCCGACGATCGCGCCGCCCTGTAACGGATCGAGGGCGGTGCCATACTGGAGCGTGACGTAGAGATTGACGTTGGGCACGACCGTCCAGGTCGGGCTGAAGCTCGCGCTGTAGTAGTTGCGATGGTCCGACACCCGGGCCCGTCGCGCATCGCCGGGAGGCACGCGGTCGACCTCGGGCGGATATTCGGTGGTGTAGGGCGCGTGCGCAAGGAGCAGGGAGGTGTAGGTGTGGATGGTTTCGCTGAGCTTGTTCGCGGCATAGGCGAAGGCGCTGAGTTGCCAGAGTTCCGAATGCGCATTGGCGCCACCCTGCGCGGTCGCGGACCAGAAGTTCGTCCCCGAGGGATCGGTTTGCGGCCCCGAGAGGATGACGGAGTTGGGCGAAGGCTCGGGGCGCGAGATGTCTCGCCGACTGAACGGTTCGACGGAGAAATCCTGCAACATCTTCGCATCCGTGTAGCGGGCGGAGAGACCGTAGGTGAGATCGAGGCCGGCGAGCGACGGGTGGGGCTCGCGCACCGAGAGCTTGGCTTCACCCACGCGTTGCCGGGTGGAGATCGCGTAGCCGTAGGTCGAAAGCTTGTCCGTCGCGATGGCGTCGATCAGGAACTGGCCCTTGATCGTCCGCCCGGGGCTCGCCGTGTTTTCCACGTCGAGGAAGTAGAGCAGGTTTTCCGAATTCGCGTAGTCGCGATCGTCCGAGAGCACGGTGCTGCCCTTGATCCGCTGGGTGAATACCGGGCCGCCCGCGCCAAAATAGTCCTGGGTGTATTGGTAACCGGAAGTCGACGGCACGATCGCGGCCATTTGCTCCGGGGTGAAGGCCTGGTACGCCTGGGCGCGGTCGGCGGGATCCGCGAGGTTGAGCATCGCACTGCGTTGCGCCGCCGTGACTTTTCCCGAACTCACGGCGGCGTCCACCACGTCCGCCGGCACGACGAGCGCCGGGTTCTTCCGCAGGAGATCGCGATCCGCGACGCCGCCCCACGCGGGACTGACGATGCTCAGCGGCTCGCCGATGATGTAGTCGCCATGATCGATGAGCGCCTGCGTCGGGCGATTCCAGCCTGCGTTCTCGTTCGACCGGAACCGGAAATACTCCCCGCCGGTGAACACCGAAACATGCGGCGTCACGCGCGACTTCAGCGCCGCGTAGAGGGAAACGAAATTGTTGTCGATGCGATCGTAATACGAGCCGGCATCCTGCGCCGTGAGCGAAACGCGCCAGGCCGCCGGTCGTCCGGCGAGCAGGGTGGGGCCGCCGACGTCGAGTTGGGCCCGGCGGGTGTCGAACGAACCCAGTTCCAGGCGCAAGGAGCCGCGCGTCTTGTCGAAGTAGGGCGACTTCGGGATGAGGTTCACATAGCCGCCGACCAGGCTCGCCCCGAATTGCGCCGGCGCCGGGCCGCGCACGATGTCCATCGCGTCGAGCGAGCCGAACGACAGCGGCATTTCGTTGCGTTGAAACGCACGCTGCATGCCGTCGAAATAGACGGCGCCGCGCGCACCGCGCAACGCGGGCGTCCCGGGCACGCCGTAGTAGTTGATCTGTTGCGTGCCCGGACCGATGCGGCCGAGGTCCGCAAAATTCTCGATGTCGAGCTGGTCAAGCAGTTCGGGCGTGACCACCGTGACCGACCGCGGCACGTCGAGGATTTGCTGGGTGCCAAACACGGAAAAGAACGGCCGCGACGTCGGCAGCACGTTGCCGCCATTGGCGCCGGCCGACTCCGAGACAATGAAGGTCTCGAGCTCGGTGGCGGGTTCGGACGGCGGGGGCAAACTCGCGGGCGCGCCGGTCGACTGCGCCCTCGCCGGGCAGGCAAAGACGACCGTCGCCGCGACGGTCAACGCAACGTGGCGCCACGGGAAGGAGGGAATTCGTGTCATTTTCGAAAAGGCCGGCACGCGAAGCGCCCGTGGGGTGGCCGGTGGCTCCGCGAAAAAGCGCGGACAAAAACACTCCTCGTGTCACGCGCCAATCTCCGAGCGCCGTAAACGTTGAAATCGCCCGCCCCAGGATCGACCCGGACACGAACTCCGGCCCTGCAGCCGGAATCAGCCTTAACCATTGGGTTGGATGCAGCAGCCGACGTCAGGAGGTTGTTTTCAAGTGAGGCAGGGTCACGTGTCCTCGTGCGACCGCGGTCGGCTGGGGACCATCCGTCGCTGAAGCTATGGACGGCGGACAGCCGACCTTACCTTGGTTGCGGCCGCAGGCCGCCGTGGAAAACTTTCCCGCTGAACGCTGCCCGCCTCAGTCCAGCATGTAGCCGACCCCGCGCACTGTATGAATGCGCGGGTGGCCGATGGTCGACGGACCGAGCTTCTTGCGCAGCCGCAGCACGTAGACGTCGATCAGGTTGGTCTCGAGCTGCACCGGCGATTCCCAGATCGCCTCCGCGATGCGCTCGCGAGCGAGCACCTGGCTGCGCTGGGCGAGAAACATCTCGAGCAGGGCGAATTCGCGGACGGTGAGTTCGAGCGGTATGCCGCCGACGGTGACTTTGCGACGCAGCCGGTCCATCACGATTCCATCGTGTTCGTAGCGCGTCGCCTCCGGAGGGGATTCGTTCATCGTGGTTGTGTGCGGGAAAGCATCGCACCGGGACATGAAACCGAACTGAACCGTGGATGAATCCATGTTCATGTGAAGGTGCAGCACCGCTGCGGACCGAGCATTCCTTTGGGCCGGTGGTGTTGGGATCCTATGGCGTCCCGCATCGCACTATCCCTCTTGAGAAGGGCGCCCACCAGCGGGCCGGTGCCGCACCGGGCCAGGAGGAGGACGGAAAGTCCGGCGAATGGGAGCAGGCCTCGGGGCCAGCCCGAGGACGAACTCAGCGGGTGCCAGGATCATTACGTAATCTTGCCTCACGGCGAGGAAAGGACCGCTGTGCGTCCCGCTGCAGTTTTCAGGTGCAGCACGCCCGACGAGAAGCCGGCCGGCAGCGCGAACGTCTGGTTCCCGGCTGTTGCCAGCGTGACGACTCCGCCATCCAGAGTGTTGCCATCTTCAGGTTTTATCCAGGTGGCCCGATAGCTGTTGGCCGCAAGTGCGACGGTGAACGACGTCTTCGCAGGTTGATAGACCAGGTACTCGTGCCCGGTGTAGGCCAGGCAGTAGCGGGTTGACGCCGAAGCGTCGCTCGGAATCATGTGTGCGAGGTCGCACGTGTCTGCTACGGCGCGGGCATAGCCCATTGAGGCGCGTATATCAGCGTCCGAGGCCAGTCCAGCGATCTGATTCAGCGGGTCCATGTAGATCGGGTTGTGGCCTCGCGTGAGACTGCGCCAGACCCAAGGCGCGCCGTCTGCGCCGGCATCGGTCGCCCCCCAGATGTGGTCTGTGTCGAGGATCGAAACTTTGCCGCCGGGTGCATCGGGCACGTCAGTCTTGTAGTTGTCCGGGCGGTGATGGGCGAAGGAGACCCAGTCGGCGTGGCAAGCCGGGTCCGTGAGCACGGTGTTGGGCTGCGCGGCGGCAAAGAGCATCGTCATCCCCACGGGATGCTGCTTCGCCTTGCCGGCTTCGTAGGTGTGGATGTGGTCGATCAGGTCGTACTGCCACGCGATCGACTGCACCGGACCCTCGCAGGAGATCTCGTAGAGGACATTGTCGAGATCGTTGACCGTATCCACGACCTTGTCCGCGTAGGCATACATGAGCGCGACCCAGGTGCTGTCGTTGAGCGTGTAAACGTCGTCGATGGAGCTGAGGACGCCGTTCACGTTGTTCGCCGCGTTGTACTGGCAGTTCGCCCAGATGCCGGACGAAGAGCTGTCCACGAAGTATCCGCTCGTCAACATGACCGAGAAATAAACGCCCGCGTCTCCGGCCTCGATCACGTGCGCCCGCAGCGTGTCGAAGTAGGTTTGATTGAACACGGACAGGTCAAACTTGCGACCCCCGTCGGCTGCGTTGCCCGGCCCGGTGCGTGCCCAGGGGAACGGTGTCAGGTCGCCGTCCAGACTGTTCGCGGCGAAGAAACGCTCGTCGCACTGCGGCTCGTCCAGTTGCCAGCCGCGCATGAAATTGTGGCCTTGCGCAACGTTGGCAGCGAGATCCGCGCCGAAGTCGTAGTTTACAGCGGCCGTCTTGTGCACATTGAACCAGTTGTGGGATCCCGTAAGGTATATGACCGCGCCCGTGTCGTCGGTGAAGTAGCGCGAGTTGATGGGATGTGGGCGCAGCACGCCGGAGCCGAGAGCCCGCCAACCCAAGGAAGCGAAAATCGCGACGATGCACATGAAGCGGATCATGGGGTGATTTCAACGACCGGCAGAGGATGACACAAGACGGTCGATCGATTCGCAGTCTGATGTCCACGCTTCGATGTGGTATACGGGTTCGGCGCCCCGGACCTGCTCACGCGCCGAACGCGTTCCGGTTGATTCCGACAAAATCCCTTCAACCCGGAGCATTTCGATCATTTTCCTTGGCCGGCGCGTTATTGGCGGAAGGGGAGGGATTCGAACCCCCGGAACCCTTGCGGGTTCAGCGGTTTTCAAGACCGCCGCAATCGACCACTCTGCCACCCTTCCTAAGCCCAGGGTGGCTCGCAGGCTAGAGCCGCCCCATGGCGAAACAAGAGCGAAGAGCGCAGACCACCGGCTGGGCTCACCTTCGACTTCAGCCGCGTGACCTCCCCGGATGCAACGCGATTTCCAGAGAACCGCTCCGTGATATCGGCTCGTCTCTCCGTGACCTCGGTGGGCGACGGTCTCTCGAGATCGTGCGGTTTCGAGACCGTTGTGCATCCCCCGACGACCGTGGTCGGCTGGGACAGCCGACCTACCTTTGCGCAGCCGCAGTGGAAACTTTCCCGTTAACCGCCCGTGCCCGCTTGCCCGGCATCCCCGGGCGCATGCGGTGGGGTGCGCAGGAGCGCGGCTTTCAGGCCGGGAAGGTAGTCCGAGAACTCCGTTTCCACGGGTGTCGTGCGCAGCGCACGCTGCACCATGCCCATGCGGGCGTCGAGATTGTCGACCATCGAAGCAAAAACGGCTTCGGGAGTCGCAGCCATCACGGCAGCGCCCCACTCGAGTTCACCCTGGTGGCTGAGCACGATGTGTTCGAGCCGTTCGAGCAGGTCGGGATCCAGGCGCGCCGTGAGCGCCGCCTTGCGCACGATCCGGTAGCCGAGCACGACGTGACCCTGCAACAGCCCGCTTCGCGTCTTGCGCGAGACAAGTGCCCCCTCGTATTCGACAGCCTTGCCGATGTCGTGCACGAGCAGGCCGGCGAGCGCGAGATCGGCCGGCACTTCCGGGTACAGGGGAAACAACGCGACCGCCGCCTGCCCGACGTGCACGGTGTGTTCGAGCAGGCCGCTGCGATAGGCGTGGTGCATCGCGACCGCCGCCGGCGCGGTGAAGAACGCCTCCCCGACGGATTCGATCGCGAGTTCAACCGTGCGGCGCAACCCCGCGTCACCGATCCGCGCCACCAGTTTGGCCAACTGCGCGCGCAGCGCGTCCACGGCGACCGGCGCAGATTCGACCAGCGACTCCAGCCCGCCCATCGCGATCAACTCGGCGTCCTCCACGGGGTGGGCCTGCTGGAGCCTTGGCGAGAAACGACCCTGATAGGAATCGATGCGGCCGAGCACGCGCAAGACCGAGCCCTCGGCCACCGTTCGCATGGTCTCGGCGATTGCGTTGTCGGAAAAAACATTCGCGGCAAACGAGCCCGACCGGTCACCGAATTCGACGACCAGAAACGGCGTGCCTGTCTTCGCCGTGCGTTCGGTGCACTTGCGCAGCACCGCGATGATTTCGAAGTCCTCGTTCGGCGAACGATCCGTGGAACGCAGCTCGGCGACGGTGTAGCGGCGGGCTGGCATCACTCCCTGCCGCGATCGGGTTCATCCGCCGGCGCCTCGTCGCCCCCGGTCGAATCATCCGGACCTTCTGAACTGATTCCCGCCGACGGCACCTCCGCCTCGGACGGCGTGTCTCCACCACCGCTTCCCCCATCCGCCGGGCCGGCCGGAGTTCCGGCACGTTCGCGACCGCGGCGCCGGCGAGCACCCCCGCGCCGCCTCCGTCCACGCCGGCGGCGACCGCCCCCTTCTTCGCCCGCCGCACCTTCATCGTTCGTGGTCGGTGCGCTCGCGGCGGCGTCCTCGCCTTCCGCTTCCCCGGCATCGTCGGTGCGTTCGCTCTCGTTCTCGTCACGTTCGCCCGCCGCGGCCCCGCGGACCGCGGGAGCGCCATCGGCGTCACGGCCAATGTAAGGCTGCTCCTCGGCGCCCTCCTCTGGTTCCGCCAAATCCGGCTCGATCTCCGCACGGCGATCGTCCGGTTGCGGGGCCGGGCGACGTTCCGGTTCGCGCTCACGTCCGCCGTGGGGCGGCGGTGGTGCCGCGTCGAGGGCGCCGGGTTCCGCGTATCGTTTGACGAGGGCGTTGAACGCGGGAAACAGCGGGTGCCCGGCGTTTCCAAGCATGCTGTAGAACACGGCTTCAGCCGGGAGCAGGTGGCAATGCGCCCGCGTCAGGGCCTCGAGCGTGACCAGGCAGTCATCGAGCCGGCGGCCGGTGACACAGTCGGAGAGCACCGTCACATCGAGGTCGGAATCGACCGCATGCAGTGCCGTCTGGTAAATGCATACGGGCACTTCGATGCCGGCCACGACGAGATGATAAATCCCCTGGCGCCGCAGGTATTCGAGCAGCCCCTCCGCCTGGAGCGCAGAGAATGTCGACTTGGCAAATACGCGGGCGTTGGGCACGAGGGCGCGCAGGCGCGGCTCCGTCGGCCCGAGTTTCGCCGGCACCTGTTCGGTGAAAAGCACGCGCAGGCCCAGCGCGCGCGCCGCTTCGATGGCGAAGCCACAGCGCTCCACGACCATCGCCGCGCCCTCGATGATATCGAGAAACGAACTTTGCATGTCGACGACGAGCAACGCAACGGCGTCGAGAATATCAGCGGATTTCCCCGGCTTGGCAGCCATCCCGCGCAGCATGCGAGGGGGGCATGGGTGCACAAGTGGAAAGGGAGTAGGGGAGGGCGTCTCCGACGTGAGGAGCGCAGGTCTCCGGACTCAATGGCAACTCACGACCAAGGCCGTTCGGCTGCGCTCACGACCGAAGTTCTCTCAAGGGGGGACCTGTTCAGAGCGCTACGCGCCGCACACCAGATCCCTCCTTCAGGAGGGGAGACCATGCGCCAGCACGGTGGGAGGTGTGAAGCTCCCCGGCTCTTACGCGTACTTCTCCCGTGCCTTCACCTGCACGAGTTTCCTTTCGGGCAGCACGCAGGCGGTGAGCAGACCGCCGTAGAGACACCCCGTGTCGATGCCGAGCGATCCCGGCTTTTCGTAGACTTCGTGACGCGGCGTGTGGCCGTAGATCACGAACGGCGGCCCCTTCCAGAGGTCCGCCCAAAACGGCGCGTTGGGCGCGTCCGTGCGCTTGCGCGGACGACCGTCGCGGTCGATGACCTGGATGCGCGTGACGACCGCCGCCGGCTGGGTTTGCCAGGCCTGCCCGGGCAGGAACCCGCCGTGCACGAGCACCGTGTCCAGCTCCGGCAGGTGATGAAAGAGCACCATGCCCTCGAGATAGCTCCAGTCCGCGTTGGTGAGCTGCTTGATCGTGCGGCGATCGTCGTCCTTGAGGCTGCTTTCGTCGCCGGTCTGGCGCGCGGTGAGCAGCCGCAACTCATGATTGCCGAGCAATGCCCGCGCGCGCACCCCGCGCGCCTGCTCGATCACGGCATGACTGTCGGGTCCGCGGTTGACGAGATCGCCGAGAAACACAACGAGATCCTCGTCGGTCGGAGCGATTTGTCCGATCAATTCCTTGAGTTCGGCGTGGCAGCCGTGGACGTCGCCGATGGCGATTACTCGGCCCTTGATCATGCGCGCGCCGAGGGTTTTGCTCCGCGCGCTCGCAACCGCGAGAGAAATTTCGGAGTTTTTTCGGGATGGAACTGCAACTCAAACCGCCGGCGGACATCTGTTGCGTCACGCAGGCCGCTTTTCAGGATGGCGATCGCGTGGTGAGTTTTCTCGTGCGCGATGCGACGACGGGAGAATTTCTCCGGTCCGACTGCCTGGCGGCGCACGAATCCGCCGCGACGTTTTCGGGCGAAGTGTTGTGTCGCTGGACGCGCACCTACCGGCCGGCCGTGGCGCAGGTGAACGCGGATCGCATGCTGCGCCTCTCCGCCGACAACCTGCTGCTGGCCCTGACCGAGGATCCCGATGCCCCGGTCGAGGAAAACGGCCCGCTCAAGCAATTCCTCGCGCTGATGCTCGAGCGCAAGCGCCTCGTGCGCGCGCGCGGGCTTTCGGCTGATGGCACGCGGCGCGTCTACGAACATGGACGGACCAAGCGCATGATCGAGGTGCCCGCCGGCGAGATGGACGACACGTTTTTCATGCAGATGCGTGACAAGCTTGGCATGCTGCTCGGCGCTCCGGCCGGCGATGGCGGTGAAACGTCATCTGCGCCTCCGACGCAAACATAGCCGTCGACCGGGTAGGGCGGGGACTCCGTTCCCCGCCGCGGCGACCGGAGCGGCTGCCCTACCACGCAGTTCAACCACGGATCACCCAGCGCGGCATAGCCGCAAGCGATCAAGCCAACCATGGATCAACCGCAGATGGCGCAGATGATCGAAAGTGACTCTGCCTTTATCTGCGAAATCTGCGGTTGTCGGATCCGAGACGTGCGTTTGCCCGTGCAGGAGCGGGTTTACCCCGCGATTCCGCCGAGCCATCGCGGCGTAAACCCGCTCCTACCAGGAGGCAAACGCGGCCCGGACATGAGGTCCGGCCCTACCGGTACCGGCTCCCGCTTTGTTGGAAGTGCAATGCCACCAGAGCGAACCGCACGCTACCGCCGCACCGGAATCCCGCGGGCGGCGAGATGCGCCTTCGCCTGCGGCACGGTGAAGGTTCCGAAATGGAAGATCGAGGCCGCCAACACCGCGCTCGCTCCGCCGCGTTCGAGCACGTCGGCGAGATGGTCCAGCGTGCCCGCACCGCCGGAGGCGATGACCGGGACCTCGACGGCGTCGCTCACGCGACGGTTGAGCTCGATATCGTAACCCGCCTGCGTGCCGTCGCGGTCCATGCTCGTCAGCAGGATCTCACCGGCGCCGAGTTCCACGCCGCGCCGGGCCCAGGCGATCGCATCGAGTCCGGTGGGCTTGCGGCCGCCGTGGGAGAAGACCTCCCAGCGTTCCTCGCCGGCCACGCGCCGGGCGTCGATCGCGAGCACGATGCATTGGTTGCCGAACCGCCGCGCGGCGTCGCGCACGAGGTCCGGATTCGCGATGGCGGCGGTGTTCAGGCTGACCTTGTCCGCGCCCGAATGCAGCATGCGCGTGATGTCCTCGACCGTGCGCAGGCCGCCGCCCACCGTGAGCGGCATGAAGCACTGCGACGCGGTCGCCTCGACGACGTCGCGCATGATGTTGCGCTGGTCGCTGGAGGCGGTGATGTCGAGGAACACGAGTTCGTCCGCGCCCTGGGCGTCGTAGGCCTTCGCACACTCGACGGGATCGCCGGCATCGCGCAATTCGACGAACTTCACCCCCTTGACCACGCGGCCGCCGGTGACGTCGAGACAGGGGATGATGCGTTTGGCTAGCATGAGGGCACGCGGCTAATAGCGGGGGGGGAGGACGCGTGAAAGTTCCAAGTGCCAAGGACCAGGGGCGTCCCGCGCCGCGCGCGCATACGCCCGTGCAGGAGCCCGCTTGCAGGCGACGTAGCGCAGGCATCCTGCCTGCCATCGATGAAGAAGCAGGCAGGGATGCCTGCGCTACTCGATCCTCCGGGCCTCAGCCTGGAAATTTCCCAGTCCGGGGGAAGAACGAGCCACGTTGTCGTTACACTCCAGCGAAGCTACCGGCTGCGTTGTCTCCGTAGCTGCGTTTGAGCTCCGCGAAAACGTGGCCGAACGTGGGAAATTTGCAGGTTAGCCCGAAACCATCGCGATATCCGGTTCGAACGAGACGATCAACCGGTAGGTCTGCCCCGGGCGCATGATCAGCGGGTGGTCGCGCACGAGCGTCTGCAGATAATGGATCTTGCCGTAGTTCGAGCGGTAGGTCGGGTCGTTCGACACGACATCCGTCTCGGCCCAGATGCCCTGAAAGTCGTCCTTCTGCACGGAACAACGCAGGCCCGCCTGTCCCAGGGCGGGGGAGTTGTCCGTCCGATAGCGCGTGTGCGTCGCCCCGATCGCCAGCATGTAGCGGAAGCGGTCGAGCTGCACCTGGTTCTTCACGGTATAGCTGAACTCGCTGGTCACCTTGTTGCCGGAAAACGTCCAGTTGACCTTGCAGGAGCCGAGGCCGTTGACGATTTCCTCGCGGGTGTTGATCAACTCGGGCTGCTCGTAGCGGAAGTAGTAGGAGTTGCGGATGCCGAGTCCCGTCGTGCAGCGCTTGCCGTAGAACGAAGGGACGAACTGCTGACCGTTGATCGTGAGCTCCGGCAGCATGATCGGCAGGTAGACATTGCACGGCCAGTCGAACACGCCGGGCGAGTGGGGGAACGCGAGCCCGTCAGCCGTCGCCTTGCCGCCGCAGCCGACCAGGGGGAGCTGGATGTGCAGGCCGGATTCAGAGTCCCGATACAGGAACAGGCCCTGTTCCTTGCGATTGGACTTGTCGAAAATGACGAACCGGCCGCTGGTGCGCACGCCCTCCGCGCGGGGGTTGTCCGGGGTGTTGATGAGCTTCGCGAGACGCGACCACTGGCAGAGGTAGCGCGCGCCGTCGAAATTCGCCATCCGCGTGGTGTGCCGCGGCACCGTCGTGCGCTCCTCGTCGCGGATCACCAGGAAACCGTGCTCCTGGTCGAGAAACGTGACGTAGAAGAAATAGAACAGGCGCCGCAGGATGTCGTAATAGCGGAGCTTTTGCTCGTCGGGGATCCACTGGTCGCGCATGCTTTGCAGCAGCAGGCTGATGCAATGCATCTGACCGTAGGCGCCGGCGGCGCGCCCATAGGCCCAGCCCAGGCCGTCGTAGCGCACGAGGTCGGGCAGCATCTTGACGTACTTCTCGGCAAACGTGCGCAGGCTGGGCAGCTTGCGCTCGCGGAGGCCGGCGTTGTTGTGCAACTGCAGCGCCTGCCGGATGAACACGAATGCCATCGGGCCGTAGATGTTGTAGTTGCCGCCGAAACCGTTCGTCGTGTCGTCGAAGAATCCCGCCGAGCTGGTCTGCTGGATGCGGTCGAGGAAACGCTCGATGAGGCGGCCGGTCTCGTCCTTTTTCGAGAGCCCGAGGCTCACGCGGGCGACGGCCTTCGCGATATTGAACGCCTGCCAGTGGTTGTCGTAGTCGCTGCGATGGAGCAGCGCCCGGTCGAGGCGCTGCCGGGTCTCGTCGACCAGGCGCTCCCAGACGGGATTGCGCTCCTTTGACGGACCCCACGAGAGCAGACCGAGCGCGGCATAGGCCAGGCCGTTCTCGCCGGAATGCTCGGAGAAGGCCTGTGCCGTGATGCAGCGCGCCGAGAGGTCGATGAGGTCGAGACCCGCGAGGGTGTTCTCGCCGGTCGCGCGGAAATACTCGCCAATCGCCAGGGCGGCGTGGCCAGGTTCGTCAGGGCGCGGCTCTTCGCCTGTTACCGGGGTGATGCTCCCATCCGGGTTGATGGCCGACAAATTGTGGCCAAGCATCGACCTAGCCATATCAAGACATTGAGCCGAAAAGCTTTGCATGAAAAACCTGAATGCGGGCGCGGATCGGTCGCCATGACCGGGTGCCGCCAAAAGAGGAGAGGTTTTTCCGATTTCCCGGGATCGGATCAAGCGCGAAGTTCCCGGAACACTGAAAGTTGCGGGGCCGAGGGCTGCCGATCCTGTCCGCGCTGCCCACCACACTCCACACATGTAGGGCCGGACCTCGCGTCCGCGCCGCCGCTTCGCGCAAAGACCACACATGTAGGGCCGGACCTTGCGTCCGCGCCGCCGCTTCGCGCAAGGCCCAGCCATGTAGGGCCGGACCTCGCGTCCGCGCCGCCGCTTCGCGCAAAGGCCACACATGTAGGGCCGGACCTCGCGTCCGCGCCGCCGCTTCGCGCAAGGGCCACACATGTAGGGCCGGACCTTGCGTCCGCGCCGCCGTTTCGCGCAAAGACCACACATGTATGGCCGGACCTTGCGTCCGGGCCGCGATCGGCCGCGGATCACGAGATAGTGGCCGCTGTTCACGGATGCGTCGACACCGTCGGCGGCCCGGAGGCAAGCTCCGGCCCTACATGCGGAAAGCTACACCCGCTTCTGCACGACGATCCGTCGTTCGACCACCTCGACGATCGACAGCCACTCCGGCTGGGGCAATCCGCCGGGGCGCAATTTGGCGCAAAACCGGAACGCTTTCACATCGGGACAAATCCATCCCGGCC
Organism: uncultured Verrucomicrobiae bacterium; assembly: GCA_963797435.1. GTDB lineage: Bacteria > Verrucomicrobiota > Verrucomicrobiia > Opitutales > Opitutaceae > CAWCPJ01. Next base: position 265,988 of record CAWCPJ010000005.1, read on the forward strand.
AAGGGGCGTTCGGCGGGATCAGACCGGCCTGATATGGATTCATGAACACGTAGAAACCATAGTCCTCCGTATCTTCGTCCGGACGCAGACGCCGTTCGAAGGCATCATCGAGCCAGCGCCATTCCGCCCGACCGTTTGCACGCGCGAGCGACTTTACTTTCGCAAGCACGCGACCGAGGGGCAGCCGATCACCAAGTGTGAACAGCACGTGGACGTGATCTGGCATGACGCATGACGCCAGCAGCTTGACATCTGTGTCGCGGTTCACGGAGAGCAGGGCTTCTCGCACGGTGGCCAGGTTCCCGGGATCCATGAGAACGGCCTGCCGATCCTTTACGCAAAAAGTGACAAAGTTACCGCGAGCCCGCGACCGATACTCGCCCAAAGCGAAGACGAGCCGTTTTCCGGTCGGGAAGCACATTCCTGTAGTCACAAGACCGCCCGAGTCGATCAAGCCGGTTTTACTGTAGGGCCGGACCTCGCGTCCGGGCCGCCCGCTTCGCGCAAGGCCAAACCGTGTAGGGCCGGAGCTTGCCTCCGGGCCGCGATCGGCCGCGGACCACGAGATAGCGGCCGCCGTTCACCGATGCGCCGACACCGTCGGCGGCCCGGAGGCAAGCTCCGGCCCTACATGATCAACCCCAACCCCTACCGCGCAATCAGCTTCAGGAACTCGTCGTTGTTCGCGGTCTTCGACAGGCGGGTGACCGCCGTCTCCGTCGCGTCCTCGATCTTGGCGCCGACCAGCGCGCGGCGGAAGAAATGGATCCCCTCGAGCCGCTTCGCGTCGATCAACAACTCCTCGCGGCGCGTGCCGGAGGCGGCGATGTTCATCGCCGGCCAGATCCGCATGTCCGCGCACTTGCGGTCGAGCACCATCTCCATGTTGCCCGTGCCCTTGAACTCCTGGAAGATGACTTCGTCCATCCGGCTGCCGGTGTCGACCAGCGCCGAGGCGATGATGGTGAGGCTGCCGGCCTCCTCGGTGTTGCGCGCGGCGGCGAACAACTGGCGCGGCTTTTCCATCGCGCGCACGTCGAGGCCGCCCGAACCCGTGCGGCCCGAATTGCGCTGCGTGTTGTGGGCGCGGGCGAGGCGCGTGATGGAATCGAGCAGGATCACGACGTCGCGGCCGGCCTCGACCAGGCGCTTCGCGCGCTCGATGCAAAGATCGGCCACGCGGATGTGGTTGGCGATGTCCTCGTCGTTGGACGACGCCCAGACTTCCGCGGGCACGCTGCGCTGCATGTCGGTGACTTCCTCCGGGCGCTCATCGACGAGCAACATCATCACGTGGCACTCGGGATGATTCTCCAGCACGCCGAGCGCGATGTCGCGCAGCAGCGTGGTCTTGCCCGTGCGCGGCGGCGCGACGATCAGGCCGCGCTGGCCTTTGCCGATCGGCGAGAACAGGTCCATCATGCGCGTGGTCATGCCGCTGCTCCTTCTTGCTCTCGAGGACGAGCTGCTCGTCCGGCGTGATGGTCGTGAGCTGCAGGAAATCCGGCACGCGCCGGCGCTCCTCGAGATCGAGGCCGTCGACCTTTTCGATATAACGAACCTTGGGGTTGGGAAAGCGATTGTCCGGCGTTGCGGAAGCCGTGATCAGGCTGCCCTGCTTGAGCTTGAAGCGCCGGATCAGTTCACGGGGCACGAACGGATCGGTGGGCCGGGTCTTGCCCCCACGGGTCGCTTCGAGCAGGACCCCGGTCTTGTTGTTCGTGATATCGAGCACGCCTTCGACCTGGATCGAATCCGGGGGAGTCGACTGGGCTTCGGCGGTGTTGGTGGTGTTGGGATTTTCCATTCTGTTCCTGAGGGCGGCGGCGGATTATCGCCAGGGATCGGGCGCGATCGCTCGAGGCGAGCTTGCCGGGGGCATCGGTCGCGCGCAGATTCGGAAAACGGCAGCAATCCGAGAGGCGCGCGCGAGCGACGTGAGACTTCCAGGATTGACCAGCCTGGCTAAACGCCCAAAAAGAGCGTCCCCGTTTCCCACCCTGGCTAAACAACTGCCCAAAAAAGGTATCAGGTGTCCAGCGAGAACATTACTTCGGTTGCCCGCGAGGGCCGCAAATTTGCCGCGTCGCGTGACTTCCAGGCCAAGGCCAATATCGGAAGTTTCGCCGCCTACCGTAGACTTTATGCGGAGTCTGTCAATCACCCTGACAGGTTCTGGGCCCGGCAGGCTTCCGAGCTCCTCCAGTGGCGGAAAACCTGGCGACGTGTCCTCGATTGGAAGCCGCCCCACGCGAAGTGGTTCGTCGGCGGCCGGCTCAATGTCGCGGAAAACTGCCTCGACCGCCACCTCGGCACCCCGCGCGAAAACAAGGCCGCGATCATCTTCGAGGGCGAGCCCGGCGATATCCGCACCCTCACCTTTCGCCAGCTCCATGCCGAGGTCTGCCGCTTCGCCAATGTCCTCGAGGCCCTGGGCCTGAAGGCCGGCGACCGCGTCGCGATTTACCTGCCCGATGACATCCGAAGGCCGCGATCGCCATGCTGGCATGCGCGCGTATCGGCGCCATCCACACCGTGATTTTCGGCGGTTTCAGCGCCGAGGCGATCAAGGATCGCGTCAACGATTGCCAGGCCACCCTCGTCATCACGGCCGATGGCGGCTGGCGCCGCGGCAAGATCGTCGAACTCGAAGAGCCAACGTCGACCGCGCCCTCGAGGGCACGCCGTCGGTGAAGAACGTGATCGTCCTGCGCCGCACCGGGAACGAGGTCGCCATGCAGCCCGGTCGCGATCTCTGGTGGCACGAGCTCACGGCCGTCGCCTCCCACCGGCATACGGCGAAGGCGTTCGACGCCGAGACACCCGCTCTTCATCCTCTACACGAGCGGCAGCACCGGCAAACCCAAGGGCGTCCTCCACACGTCCGCCGGTTACCTGCTCGGCACGACGCTCACCTCGAAGTACGTCTTCGATCTCAAGGAGTCCGACACCTACTGGTGCACCGCCGACGTCGGCTGGATCACCGGCCACAGTTATGTCGTCTACGGCATCCTCGCCAACGGCGCGACGAGCCTCATGTACGAGGGCGCGCCCAATTACCCGGGACCCGACCGCTTCTGGTCGATCATCGACCGGCACGCCGTCACGATTTTCTACACCGCGCCCACCGCGATCCGCGCGTTCATGCGCTGGGGCGAAGCCCATCCGAAGAAGCACAACCTGAAATCGCTCCGCCTGCTCGGCACGGTCGGCGAGCCGATCAATCCCGAGGCCTGGATGTGGTATTACCGGGTGATCGGCGGCAAACGCTGCCCGATCGTCGACACGTGGTGGCAGACGGAGACCGGCGGCATCATGATCACGCCGCTCGCCGGCGCGATTCCGCAGAAACCCGGTTCCGCAACCCTGCCGTTCTTCGGGGTCGTGCCCAAGGTCGTGGACGACCTCGGCGAGGAGGTGCCGCGCAACATCGGGCGGCAAGCTCGTCCTCACCCGCCCGTGGCCCTCGATGCTGCGCACGCTCTGGGGCGACGACGATCGTTTCAAGCGCCAGTACTGGTCCGAGTTCGCCGGCCGACCCGACATCTACTTCACCGGCGACGGCTGCCGGCAGGACAAGGACGGATACTTCTGGATCGTCGGACGCATCGACGACGTGCTCAACGTCTCGGGCCACCGCATCGGCACCGCCGAGGTCGAAAGCGCGCTTGTGAGTCATCCCAAGGTGGCCGAGGCCGCCGCGGTCGGCCGGCCCGACGACTTGAAAGGGCCAGGCCCTCGTCGTCTTCGTCACGCTCAAGAACGGCGTCGAGGCCAGCGACGAACTCAAGGAGACGCTGCGCCAGCACGTCGCGCCGCGAGATCGGCGCCCTCGCGCGCCCGGACGACGTACGTTTCGCCGCCGCCCTGCCGAAGACGCGTTCCGGAAAAATCATGCGCCGCCTGCTCAAGGAACTCGCCGCCGGCGGCGACCGTGAAAGGCGACACCACGACGCTCGAAGACTTCAGCGTCCTCGCCACGCTGCAGAAGGAAGAATAATAGATCGAGATCTGCCGCTGTAGGGCCGGAGCTCGCCTCCGAGCCGCTCGCACACCAGATCCCTCCTTCAGGAGGGGGGACCGTGCGCCAGCACGGTGGGAGGTGTGTTTGTGCCCGTTTTCATCTGTTAAGAACCTTTAGCCGCAAAGAGGCGCAAAGGGCGTAATCGGCTTCAACGGGACGTTTCCGCGCGCCTACAGGCGCGGTGGCGTCGGGACGGAACGGGATTAACAGGAGGCAACGGAGGAAACGGAGACGGGGAGGCGATCGGGCCGGGTTTGTACGACCAAGGACACGGAAAACACGGAAGTCAGAGCGGTCCACGAATTACACGAAAAGGCACGAATGTGGATCTGGGATTCCGCTATTCGTGTGGATTCGTGCTATTCGTGGATGAGTTGTCCGAGGCGTGCCGGGGATGATTTCGATCGGGAAAAATATTTAACAGAAGGCAACGAAGGGAACCAAGGCCGCTCCGGGTCATTGGGATCTCTTCGAAGCTTCAGGCGGTGGACGGTAAGGACGTTCGGCTTGATGGCCGAATAACGGACACGGCCTTCGTTACCTTCGTTGGCTTCTGTGCAGTATTTTGCCGCAAAGAGGCGCAAAGGGTGTGGTCGGTTTCGACCGGACGATTTCCGCGCGCCTATAGGCGCGGTGGGCGTCGGAACGAAACGGGATTAGCCGGCGGGAACGGAGGTAGCGAAGCGGCGGCGACGGTTCACTGCCATGGTGCCCATGGGTCGGGCGCTGAATCCGGTTTGCGCCTCTTGCGCCTTTTTGCGGCAAAACCAACTCCGGCTCACTCCGCCATCTCCCGGATCGCCAGCACGCGCACGCGGCGCATCGCGTGGTCGGTCCAGAACACGAAGGCGGTCGTGTCCAGCACGCCGATGCGGTTGATTCGTCCCTCGTCGTCCACCGCCTCCGCGAGCCCCCGGGTCTCGGGTTCAAGCGCGATGCGCTGCAGCACCGACGCAACCTTGCGCCGCGCCGCCGGCGGCTCGATCGCCCGCATCTCCGCCAGCGCTTCCTCACTGAACACGAGAGAATACATCACATCATCCCGCGACCTGTGCCCGCAACCAAAGGTGGGGTCGGCTGTCCACCATCCATAGCTTCAGCGACGGATGGTCCCCAGCCGACCGCGGTCGCACGGAGACATGCGGCCCTACCTCGACTCCCGAACTCCAGAGACATCGTCGCGAAACTGCACGATCCGAAGGAGGCTGCGTCAGCCGTTTCACGGGTTGGCACTTTCCTCCCGGGCCCGCGCCTCCTCGGCGGCGGCGGTTTTCTGCGCGAGCACCTCCGTCACATTGACCACCCGCACGGCCTTGCCGGCCTCGATCGCCCGATTGCGACGCGCGATCTCCGTTCGCCAGTGGGGACTGTTGAACACCGCCTGCGCTCGCACCATCGCGGCGAACAGTGCGCGTTCCTGGGCTGGAAGCGCGGCAAACTGGCGGGCCAGGTCGTCAATACCCATGCGGCGCGGAACCGTAAGCGCGTTCCATGCCGCTGCAACGAGGAAGCGGCGTCTCTGGGCGGAGCTGTAGAGCCGGACCTCGCGTCCGGGCCGCCCCAATGTAGGGCCGGACCTCGCGTCCGGGCCGCCCCAATGTAGCGCCGGACCTCGTGTCCGGGCCACCCCAATGTAGGGCCGGACCTCGTGTCCGGGCCGCCCCAATGTAGGGCCGCGTCGGTTTCAGCCCTGCCGCCTGGCCCCTTGACGATCATCTCCCCGCGCCCAAAACCCCGCGCCTCTTCCCTGATTTCCAGCCTCGTCCTTCAGGGCAGCAGATCGTCGACCGCCACGGCGGCCGTCAGCACCACCGTCCCTGAAATCCTCTCACCGGAATGAAGCACCTGGACCTGTCGATAAACGTCACCCTCCGGGCCGCGATGCACCTCGATCTGCCGGTCGATCAGATTCACGATCCAGTATTCTGGAATTCCGCTCTGCGCATACAGCGCGCGCTTGCGCGACCGATCGAACTCCAGGCTCGTGTCGGCCACCTCGACCACCAGCGACGAATCCTGGGGGTGCTGGGCGGCATACTGTCGCGGGTGCCCTCGCACCACCGCAAAGTCCGGCTCTGGTTCCGATCCGGGCGTCAGCGCCAGCGGCATTTGAATCCTGGCGAAGCAACCGTTGGCCAGCAGCGGCTGCAATGTGGCCAGCGTGAGGGAAACGGCCGTGGCGTGGGGGCTGTTTTGGGGTGACATCTCGATGAGTTCGCCGTCGATCAACTGCACCTTGTCATCCGGGCGAAAGATGCCCGCCGCGATGCAGGCATCGTAACGCTCACGGGTCCAACGGTGCGGTCTGGGGGGCGCGCTGCGCATCGTGGCAAAAGTAGGCGCCGCCTCGGCGTCGGCAAGGGGTAAAGGGACCCGTGGCGGGGAAGTACCAAGGGCCAAGTCTCACGTGCCAAGAGCGCGGCTGATCAGTTCCCCTCTTGAGAGGGGGGACCGCCCGTCTACCCTGAGCTTGTCGAATGGGCCAGGGTGGTGGGGTGTGTTTATAGCGCATGACGCGCTCCAGCACCTGCGGCTGCGCTGCCAGGTGCCCCGCGCCCCGCGGGGTCTGTCGGGCCGGAACTCGCTCGGCGCGCGGAAGCCTTGCCGTCCTCCGATGGCCTCGTGCGAAGGCGGGTGCGGCTTGCCGCCGAACGTGATATCCCTTCCTTGGAAGCCACCTACGCTCCGATGACCGACGAACCCGCCCAGGCACGGCCTGCCGCCACCTCGCCATCTGCAAAGATCCCCTCTCGAGAGGGGGGCACCCGCCGCGCGTGCGCGGCTGCCTCGCCAGTGGTTTTGAGCCTGGGCAAAACCACGGGAGATGGGGCCGCAGGCCTCTCCGTCGCGCGCCAGCGCGGTGGGGTGTGTCTTTGGCGTTCGCGCCGCCTGCCGCTCCCTCGTTTTCCGGCCTCTGCCTTTCTCTCGCGTTCTCGCGTTCTCCACCTCTCGCGTTCTTCCTCCGGCTTCACCCTGATCGAGATGCTCACCGTGATCGCGATCATCGGCCTCCTCGCCTCAATCGCCATCACCGCCGGTCGCGGCATCCAGGAGCGCAGCAGGATCGCCCACGCCAAGGCCGACATGGCGGTCATTGCCGCCGCGCTCGACCAATACAAGGCGCAGTATGGGGAGTATCCGTGGACACCGGAAGACGCAGGTTCATCTGAAGGGTATGTGGTGATTTCAACGCCCTTTGCGGCAATGCGGCTCCGAACGGAAACCCGTTGAAGGACAAAGATGGCGATGCCACGAAGGGACGTACATTTCTGGAACTCGCCCACTTCCGCCTCTGGCATCCGAAGTCGGACTTGCCGCAGCCGGGCGACCCGACACCCGTCAACAACTGGTTCGAAGATCCGTGGGGAAACCCATATTGGTACTGCTACAAAAAGAATCTTTCGGACGCGACGTGGGTGAGTCCGTCCTTTGTCCTGTATTCGCACGGACCGGACGGCAAGTGCGTGCCGGGCGAGGAGGAGAACAGCGGCTTGCTTTCCGAGGTGCCGGACGATCCCGAAAACGCGGACAACATCTATTTCGGTCGTGATTGATCCAACAGGACGCGACGTTCAGGCCCAACCTCCGCCCGGACATCCGCGGCGGCGACAACGGGCGTTCACGCTGGTCGAGCTCCTCGCAGTGATGAGCCTGATCGGACTCTTTGCCGGCGTGATCGGCTATGCATTCTTGCGGGGCGGCACAGGCTCCATTGGCCTGCAAGGTGCGCAATCTTCACTTTCCGGATCTGTTCACGCTGGTACGCGGACAAGCGGCGATTTCAGGCCATAATTCGGCTTTGCTCGTGGCTGATGGCCCAAGTTCCGGAGTATGGAATGCATCAACTCCGACGATAGTGCGCGAGCGATTCCGTCGCTATCTGGTGCCGGTTGTCAGGGACGATACAAACGCGTGGATTCCATTTTCCGACGGGATCCTGCTTCCGTCCGGGTGCTATGTGGTACCAGATGACATGTCCAGTGACTTTGTCGTTGAGGCTTCTGCAGATTGGTCGGGCCTGAACTCATCCCGCCTCGCAACATCCGAGTCTGATTTGAAGCTCCTTTCTTCCTATCCAGAGAAGTGGATCGGCATAGAGTTCACACCGCGGGGTACGCCAACGCCTGCGGTGAGCGTTGGGAACCAGATCGTGCTGGCAAGTGGACGGCGAAATCCTTCTGTAGATTCGTCTCCGGTCATCTATTTGAACCCCGACAACGTGCGAGGCCTGATTGTCTCCAACTACGGACTCACCCGTCTCGTCAACGACTATGAGGGATTCAAGTAAGCATCGTGGAACCACCGCGTTTTCGTTGATCGAAGTGCTGATCGCTACGGCGGTCTTCGCGACGGCGATCGTCGCGATCATCGGCTTGATGAGCCCGCTGTCCCGGCGGGTCGAGGACGTGATCGATTCGGAAACCGCCGCGCGTCTCGCCGGCAGTATCCAAGCTGAACTCAAGCGAGTGGGCTACGACACGGTCAATTCCGTGATCGCGGACCAAGATACGCTGTACCTTTACGCCACCCCAGACGGTCGACGAGTCCTCCGGGGGCCAGAGCCATCTCCGGAAGGAGACGAGGACATCTCAACCACCATGGTCGTGAACAACGACCTTAAGATCGAGAGTCCAGGGATTCCAGGCATCGCTAAGCGCGATCGGTAATTCGTAATTGCGGTCGAGGATGCAAAGATAAATGCCACCGACTATGATTCGTCCGTTGCCGGATCGGTTCCCGTGCGCACGACGGTTTCCTGGCCATATCGACTTCCAGAGGGCCCGGCGTCCAACTCTACCGTTCCCTGGGAGGATCCTTCGCGGCGAACCCAGGAACAGAATCGGCAGCAACTCGTGTTCTTCTATTCCCTGCCGCCATGAATAGCACGGGGCACTCATTCGTGAAGCCGCGTCTGCAGAAGAGAGCCGGCTTTACGCTCGTGGAGTTGATCGTGGCAACTGGCATCACATTGCTGCTGGCAACCTTGCTGCTCAGCGTGACCGCCGGCATCATGTCGGCCTGGAACCGTTCGCGGGGCGATCTCACCACTTCGAACCAGGCCAAACTTGCGCTCGATCAGATCGCCGCCGATCTTCAGAGTCTCGTAACGCGCGCCGACGGCAATGTCTGGCTCGCCGCCACGGTCACGGGAACCCAAACCGGTAACGGGGACGCGGGAATTTCAGATGCAGCTTACCCGACGGCCACCGGCAACAACAGTAAGCCTTCGATCAGCAGCTATATCGTAGTGCCTGCAAGTGGGAGGATTGAAGACATGCGTTTTGGCCACGTCGGTGTCTGGTTGCGGTTTTTGCCAACGAACCGGACAGCAATGCGGACAACGAGAACATGTCGGCCCCGCGAGCAATTTCGTACCAGATTGCGCGCCTACCGATCAGCTCGACCTCGTCCGAAGCCCGATATTTCCTGTTTCGGTCGTCAGTGCGAAGTTGGGACTCCGGCGGCAACCCATCCACCTTTTCCTTAGGCTACGATTTAGCCGCAAACAACGGTTACAATAACCCCGCCTCCGGCGGTTCGGGCAACACAGAGCCAGGATCTATCCGCAAGCCGGACCGCAGTCACATCATTGGCAGCGATGTGATCGATCTGGGCGTACGCATCTTCACCCGTGACGCGAACGCCAATCTCATCGAGCGATTCCCAGTCGATCGGAGCGGGAGCACAAATCCGCCGGTTTCGACCTTCGTGGCGGCATCGACCGCTCCAGCGGTCATTTCGGGCACAGGTGCTCCGCCTGCGGGCGTATCGGAAACAGCGGTGGTTAATGCTTTTCCTGCGGTTATCGAAGTCATGGTCCGAGTGCTTTCCGATGAGGGAGCGCGACAAATCCTCGGCCTCGAGACTGGAAAGATCACGCCGCCCGGTGGTGCAGCAAACTACGATGACTATTGGTGGCAGGTCGCCGAGGCGCACTCATCCGTTTACAGTCGCCGCGTAGAAGTGCAAAGTGCGGCAGTATTTCTGCAATGACGAAGCGAAGACCACGTAAAGCTCGACGCGGCTTTGCCCTCGTCATCACCGTGATTCTGCTCGCTCTGTTGATGCTGGCTCTCGTTTCGACCGCCACACTTACCCACATCGAAGCCAGCATCGGCTACAACTCCCGCCGGGACAGCCAGGCAAAGCAGAATGCTCTCTTTGCGCTCAATCGTGCCCTGGGTGAACTACAGCGTCAGGTAGGGCCAGATCAAAAAAGCACGGCACAAGCAAACATAGCGTCGTCAAGCCTTCAGAGCCCAAATTGGACGGGAGTTTGGAATAGCAGCGGCGGTTCGGAGCAAACGTGGTTGATCAGCGGTAATGAGGACGAGGCATCCGGCACGTTTTCGTTCGATCCCTCCGGCGAGGTAACCGGACTGGCTAGCGGGATGAGTGCAACCGCGGCAGTCACCATTGCCCAGACATCGGGAGAGGTAGGACCCGCGGCACTTTTGGTGGGCCCAAAAGCCGCGGGGACCGACTGGACCAAATACGTAGCCGCCCCGCTCATGGACCTCAAAGGGGATGCACCTGGAGGAAATCCTGCCGATACGAGCGACGACGTCGCTATCGGACGCTACGCCTGGTGGGTCGGCGACGAGGGCGTCAAGGCGCGGGTCAATTTGAGAGATCCGCGGCTCGAAAGCGGGGACGCGTATTTCACGAACGATGGCACGGGCGGGTTGGCTGCGGATTCTGCTGGGGGGACGATTGCGTCATCTGGCGCCGCAGCGCACCGGGACGGAACTCATTTCGAAAGTAGACCTGACGCGCCCGGGATTCGTCGACATTGCACCCAATGATTCCTCGCTTCCTCGAGTTCTCACATTGAACCAATTCATGTTTGCCGGCTCTACACCGCCTTCGCCCGCAAACGTACGCGGCCGTTTTCACGACGTCACCAGCAACAGCCTAGGTGTGCTGGCTGACGTGGCGACGGGAGGATTGAAACAAGATCTTACCCCGATCGTTTCCTTCTTTGAACCCGCTTCGCCAGAAGAGACGGCGCTGGAAAAGTATCTCTCCACGTGGCTCGCCGCCCCAATGGTGCCGGGAGTCCCTCCCCGGTTCAGTTTGTTGCGTTCCTGGGCCGAAATCGGGCGGGGGCAGACCGCAGGGTTTGCTGACGTGGTGACGCCACGTGCTGTACCTTCCAGATGATCCGGGAACGTCGTTGGTTTCCGAGGAACAGCATGGCATTCATCCCGTGCTCGTCCGGTTTCATCTGTTCTTTGGTGCGTCGTATTTTGATGACGCGACGGATGAGCGTATTCGACTGCACACGTTTCCGGTATTTGTGTTGTGGAATCCTTATTCGATTTGGATCCAAGCTGCGGACTACGTGCTCACTGTTGATTTCCCTGCGACCTTCGCGTTCACGTCTTCGAACGAAACGTTTATCACAAATCCGATATTCTCCATGCGAACCTGGAGGCCCGTTGCAGTTTGTCCTAGCGCAGGTGAATTTTCGACCGGGGGAATGTCGCATTTTTTGTCCGGCGAATTGGGCCGCGTACGATGCTAGTGGAAATAACCAGCTCGGTGGAGCCTGGAACGATCCACTCAATACCGGCTACTATTTCGATACCGAGAGCGAATTCTCTCTGACAGAGCCGGCCCCGGCAATCGGCCTCTTGCAGGCGGAACCGACTGCGTCGGGCCCCACTGCCACACTAGGGCTGGGAACGTTGAGCAGTAATGTCGCGTTGCAGACGAAGGCGATTGGTACAAATCTCCCAGAAGGATATAATCCGCAGGACCGACCGGAGGCACCGGTGGCAAATTCGTCCACAGACCCACCGGATCCGATTTTGTACCCGGAGATGGTGGCCCACGGATGGTGCGTGAGCCCTGCAAATAGCGGAACTGGCAGCTGGAACGCTATCGATCATATTGGTGGCTCTGCTGCACCCGTACCATTCAATGAATGGATCAATCCCGTCGTGGATCCCGAGGACAATACCCGGTATCAGACGTACACCGGATTTTCCTGGCGACCGACAGAGGGCGGTCAGACGTCCAACATCCTTTTTGACCTGCCCCGTCAGGATAGTCCGATCCTTTCTCTTGGACGACTCAACCAGGTGCAGGTCGAGCAGGACCCGGACAACCCGGCGTGGCTTCCGCACGATTTTTTTGACGCCTTTCCAGCTATGCAACAACCATGGTCCGACGGTGATTCGCTCTGGGATCGCTACTTCTTTTCGGGAGTTCCCATTACGCTTACTTCGGATGACACCTCCAATCCGGGCTACAATCTCCCGGATGGCAGGTTGAGATTCCTTCGGTTGGGCGGGTCAAGTCCACCGCTGGACGATTTGCGGTTCACCGAGAACGGGTCCGATCCGATCAACCGATCTAGCGCGCACCTGCTCGTGGACGGCGCCTTCAACGTGAATTCAACCTCCGTTGAGGCTTGGAAGGCTGTGTTGGCAAGCTACGCGGGCGTTCCCGTGGCATATGTGGATGGGTCCTTGAGTGTGGAGTTGGAGTCAGACGGTAGCATTGTGAATCCAATCGCGTTTCCGCTTGCGCGTAGTTATATGGGACCGACGACGAATCCTGATGACAGCGCGGAGCCCAGCGTTTGGCGCGGCTATCGACGAGTGAGTGATTCGCAGCTCCAAACTCTGGCGCAGGAAATACGCGACCAAGTTGCAGCCCGAGGAACGCCGTTCCATTCCATGGCAGAGTTTGTCAACAGTGGGATTCTACAGGCAGCAATCGATACTGCGGGATTGAACGCGAAACTGACAAACGTTCCGCAGTCGTCGCCGACGACTGCTGCGGCAAGCGTCCCTGGCATGCTTACTCAGGCCGGCCTGCTTACCGCCCTTGGACCGATCCTGACCGTGCGCTCCGATACGTTCTTGATCCGTGCTTACGGAGAATCCGTGAATCCAACGCTCGTGAATGCAGACGGGAGTATCCCGCAGAAAGCGATCGAGTCCCGTGCATGGTGTGAGGCGGTGGTGCAGCGCGTGCCGGACTATGTCGACTACTCGGTCGATAGCACCGGAAATCTCACGAGTGGCAACTATCCGTGGGACGAACCGACCGGTATAAACGCTAGGTTCGGCCGTCGCTTCAAGATCGTGCAGTTCCGCTGGCTGTCGCCCAGCGATATTTAGCCGGGCTACTGGTCTTGCTGCTGGGTGGCGCAGCGACTGCGGCTGCGCAGGAGGCATCCGGCGGCCCAGTGATCGATGTGCAGTTCACGGTCTTCGCCGACGGTCTCCCGAAAGGCCTGAAGTTCCTGCCGGCACGACGAGAGAAGCCGCGGGAACTGCATTTTCTCAGCACCCAGCGCTCGGCCGTGTACGATTATCTCGGATCGAATCCGATCGAGTTTTTCACCGAGGTCCCGGCGCCACCCGACCCAGGCCATCCGGGCGCGCCACAGGTCGGCCGGGTCACCGTCGCCCGCGTGGCCATTCCCTACGGGATGAAGCAATGCCTCCTGTTGTTCTCCGTCGAATCGGGTTGGGAACACCAGCCCGTGCCGCACTACGTGGTCCAGGTATTCGACGACAGCCGGACGGCGATGCCTCTGGATTGCGCGGCATTTATCAACGCGACGGGACGGCCTCTCTTCGGAACGTTCGGCGACCGTGAAATCCAATTACCGGTCGGCATGTCGCAACCGATACGGATGGGCGCCGGCGCCTGGCCCGTCCTCCTGAAGGTAAACGTCGACGCGAAGTTGCTGCCTGTCTATGGCGACGTGATCGCGCTCGGACCGAATCAACGGGTGACCGTGGTGCTGTTTCCGCCCGTGGGTGCCGAGAACATCCATATCCGCCGCCGTCTCCTCTACGACCCCGACCGCCTCCCCACGATCAAGCGCCCGCCGGAAGGGAAGGGCAGTTAGGTTTGGTGCCAACTTGGCCGCGGCTTACTGCCAGTTCGCAAACCGGCCCGGCATGCCGCCGACCTCAAACATCACGGCGAACAGCTCCGCATCCCGCGGGTCCGTGTCCGACAAAACGTGTGGCGGCCGCCACTTTTTTTGTCCGATTCCACACCCCGGCGATCGAACCCGAATGGCACTGAGCCAAAGCCAAAGTGGCGCAGCCGTCCCGGCTCTGCTCCCTCTGACAATCAGCGGCGGGACGCCGCTGCCACTCTGAATGGCAGCCACAACTCACCGCCATTCCGGTCATGCCCGTTCTCCGCCGCCGGAAGACGCGAACCGCGACACAATCTGTGGCGGCCGCCAGCTCTTGCGACTCAGTCCGGAGCCAATTTGCCCGCGAGGGCGCGGGCGCGGCGCAGGGCCGCTTCCCGCGCGTCCAGCGCGGCGCGACCGGGATAGTCGGCCGGAAGCAGGGCGTTCGGCAGGAAGGGATCGCGGGCGAGGATTTCCTTCCACGCGAAGAATTCGCGTTTCGCCCACGCCGGGAGTCTCGCGCGCACTTCGGCGACCGTCGCTTCGGGTTTGGCAGTGCATCAAGAATGCGGCGATGCTCCGCATAAAGCCGGTTGATCGGCTCGAAGTCCCACGCCGCCCGCACGATGTCGGCATCGCTCTCTCCGGCGGCGGGACGTCCCTCAATGAAGATCAGGCGCTGGGTCCGCACGACGGCGCCGGCGAAGGCGGCGCGGAGTTCGTCCACGGGATCCGGTGACACCCAGACGCTTCCCTGGAGGCATCCGAACTTCAGGCGACGCAATTCCCGGCGCCATTTCTCCCGGACGGCGTGCCGCTCCTCCGGGATGTCGAACGCGACCAGGCGCCATTGGCCGTCCCACCGGCGCGACCACCGGGACCGCGGATCCGTGCCGCCCTGCGCGGCCACCCGTCCCAGCGCGGTGAGCCGATACGTGCGGTCCTTGGACTCGTGCGCCTCCGCGGCCTCGAGAATTGCGCGCTCCTGCAGGCGCAGAACCTGCCGGTCAAACGCATCGGCGTAACCCCACGCCTCGAAGGGCCGATACCCCGAATGCCACGGGCGGTCGAAGACCCCGTCGAAGAACTCACCCAGGATATGGAGGAACAGCTCCGTCTTCGCCTGCATTTCCCCGAGGTTGCGCCTGACCCCATCGTGCACGACAAAAAAAGTGGCGGCCGCCACAAGTTTTGTCGGACCCCGTGTGGCCCCCGTCCGAGTCCCACGATAAACTCCCGGACAAAAGAAGTGGCGGCCGCCACTTTTTTTGTCGTGCGGGGTCCAGAGACGGCTTCGCCGCGGTGTCGACGCATTCCGGACAAACCCTGTGGCGGCCGCCGGAGAGAGCGATGCCGACATCGTGCGGGCGGCGTGGGACAGAGTGCTCTCGTGACTTGGGCGGAACGTCCCGGACAAACGGTGTGGCGGCCGCCACTTTTTTTGTCGTGCGTGATCCCAGAGAGGTCGTCGCCGCCGTGTCGACGCGAGCCGGACAAACCATGTGGCGGCCGCCACACGTTTTGTCGTGCACGGCACAAAGTACTTTCGTGACTTGAGCCGAACGTCCCGGACAAACGGTGTGGCGGCCGCCACAAGTTTTGTCGGCTCCCATGTGGCCCCCGTCCGAGTCCGCCGATAAACTCCCGGACAAAAGTAGTGGCGGCCGCCACTTTTTTTGTCGTGCGGGGTCCCAGGGAGGGCGTCGCCGCCGTGTCGACGCATTCCGGACAAACCCTGTGGCGGCCGCCACAGATTTTGTCGTGCGCGGGACAAAGTGCTATCGTGACTTGAGCGGAACGTGCCGGACAAACGGTGTGGCGGCCGCCACAAGTTTTGTCGGCTCCGGTGTGGCCCCCGTCCGAGTCCCCCGATAAACTCCCGGACAAACCATGTGGCGGCCGCCACATGGTTTGTCCGGGACGGGTGGGGCGTTTTCTTGGGGGTTTGGCCGAGGCCTGCGTCCGTGCGGCTTTGTCTTCGCGGCATGGACCGGAACTTCGACGAGCTCAGGTCAGGCGGGCCGGCCCGACGGGTTCACTTGACCGGTTACGCTACGCCCGCTGGGATGGCGGCAGGTAGGTGCGCTGAGTCTTGCCCGTGTAGATCTGGCGCGGGCGGTAAATGCGCCCCTTGGGATTGCCCGCGACCTCCCGCCAGTTGGCGATCCAGCCCGGCATGCGGCCGATCGCGAACATGACCGTGAACATGTTCAGCGGAATGCCAATCGCGCGCATCATGATGCCGCTGTAGAAGTCGACGTTGGGGTAGAGCTTGCGCTCGACGAAGTAGTCGTCCTGCAACGCGGCCTTCTCGAGGTGGCGGGCGATGTCGAGCAGCGGGTCCTTGACGCCGAGCGTGCTGAAGAGGTCCTCACACGCCTTGCCGATGATCTTGGCGCGGGGGTCGTAGTTCTTGTAGACGCGGTGGCCGAAGCCCATCAGGCGGCTCTTGCCCGACTTGGCCTCGACGATGAAACGCGAGCCGTCGTCACCGCGGGCGTGGATTTCCTCCAGCATCTGGATGACGGCCATGTTGGCGCCGCCGTGGAGGGGACCCCACAGCGCGCAAATGCCGGCCGCGCAGGAGGCGAAAAGGTTGGCGCCGGATGAGGCGACCATGCGCACGGTCGAGGTGGAGCAGTTCTGCTCATGATCGGCGTGCAGCAGCAGGATGAGGTTGAGCGCGCGCGCGACCACCGGCGGGCATGCGTAGGGCTCGTAAGGGTCGGAGAACAACATGTGCATGAAGTTCTCGCAGTACTTGAGGGTGCGCTTCGGGTAGATGATCGGCAGGCCGCGGCTCATGCGGTAGGCCATGGCCGTGATCGTGCGCACCTTGGAAATGGCAGTGGTGGCAGCCTCATCGAAGTTCTCGAGGTCCTGCTGGTGATCGTTGGTGGCGAGGTGCGGATAGTAGCACGAGAGCGCATTCATCATCGCGCCGAGCAGCGCCATGGGGTGGGCGTCGCGCGGATAACTCTCGAACAGGTAAACCATGCGCTCGTGGATGCCCGCATGTTCGCTCAAGAGGGCGGAGAACCGGCGGCGCTGGTCGGGCGTCGGCAGCTCGCCGTAGATCACGAGGTAGGCGGTCTCGATGAAGTCGGAATGCTCGGCCAGTTGCTCGATGGGATAGCCGCGGTAGCGGAGAATGCCGACTTCGCCATCGATGTAAGTGATCTCACTCTCGCAGGAGCCCGTGCTGCCGTAACCCTCATCGTAGGTGATGTAGCCGGAATCGTTTCGCAGGTTGCGAAAGTCGATCGCCCGCTCGCCTTCGGAACCGACGAAAACGGGATACGTCAGCTCCTTATCTTCAATCTTCAGGACGGCTTGTTTCGGCATGGTAAATCGGAGGAAATCGCGGGGGAAGCGCGGCCGAACGTGTTGCATGCCGGCCGTTATCCGCTCCCTCGAGCGCGAACAGAAACCGTGTAATTTTCCGGTTCCCTTGTAAAGGGCTGAAGGCGCGAAACCACGGGGGCACCAAGGTCCTTTGTTCTGGCACGCGAACTCGCGAACCGGGTTCCGCTTGCGGCGGCACAAAGTAGCGCAGGCATCCTGCCTGCTTATTCCGTCGGAGCAGGCTGGAAGCCTGCGCTACTTTTTGCGCCAACGGGCTGACTCATTCTGTCGGGTTCTGGCCGGACAGAAAAGCAGGACACCGCGCAACGTGCCGTCTTGGGGGCTCGAGGCCCTGATCCTGTCGAAGGACTGGTGCAGGGTCTCCCTCCTCTGAGGAGAGATTTAAAGAGAGCGCTTCGCGCGCCGGGAAAAATTCAGCGGCTCGTCCCTATCGGGATGCGGTCGCTGCGGCCAGATCGATGAAGTTTCGGGTACACCTGCAGGCCCTTGCCCTGGCTCTTTTCCGGATGGAATTGCGTGGCGTAACAATTCCCCCGGCGGATGGCGGCGACGAATGGTCCGCCGTAGTCGCAGGTTCCGAACACGAGTGCCGGGTCTTCGGGCACCACGTGATAGCTGTGCACGAAATAAAACGATTCTCCGCTCGATGCGATCCCGTCGAGCAACGGCGCGTCGGGCTGGCGAAAGTCGACCGTGTTCCAGCCCATGTGCGGGATCTTCAAACCGCCGCCCGAATGGAAGCGGACCACGCGTCCGGGAAAGATGCCGAGTCCGGCGACGTTGCCTTCCTCCGAATGATCGAACAGCGCCTGCAGCCCGAGGCACACCCCGAGGAACGGCCGGTCGGCCGCAATCCAGGCGCGGACCGCCTGGGCAAAACCGGTTTGCTCGAGCGCCGCCACGCAATCCCCGAGCGCACCGACCCCCGGAAGCACCAGGCCGGCCGCGTCGCTGATCTCCTCCGGCCTCGTGCAGAGGCAAACCTCGGCGCCGGCCGCCTGGAGCGCCTGGGAAACGCTGCGCAGGTTTCCCATGCCATAGTTGATGACGGCGATGGCGGGACGCATTTTCGATTTTGGATTGAGGATTTTGGATTGGTCCGACGCCGTAAAGCAACGGTCCTCGATGCGAAAAAGTCCAATTACCCTGAAGCTCTCGGATTGGTCAACTGACCTGACCGCAATCCAAAATCAACGATCTAAAATCCAAAATCACAGCACCCCTTTCGTCGAGGGCACGCTGTCGGCGGCCCGGGGATCGAGGCGGCAGGCCTGGTCGAGCGCCCGCGCGAGGCACTTCACCAGGCATTCGGCGGCGTGGTGCGGCTCCTCGCCGTATTCGAGTTTTGCGTGCAGGTTGGCTCCCGTGGCGTTGGCGAAGGCGCGGAAAAATTCCTTCACGAGCAGGATGTTGAAATCGCGCACATACAGGCTGGCCGGCGCACATTCGTAGGCGAGAAACGGCCGTCCGCCGAGGTCCAGCGCGACGCGCCCGAGACACTCGTCCATCGGCAGGATGAAGAACCCGTAGCGCACGAGACCCTTCTTCTCGCCGAGCGCCTGCTTGAGCGCATCACCGAGCACGAGGCCGACATCCTCGACGGTGTGGTGATAATCCACCGCCACGTCGCCCTGAACCGTCACGTCGAGATCGAACATCGCGTGCCGGGCCAGCAACGTCAGGAGGTGGTCGAAGAACGGCACGCCGGTCGACACGGTGGACTGCCCGCGGCCATCGACGACGAGGCGCAGGGTGATATCCGTCTCGGCGGTCTTGCGTTTGATTTCCGCTACGCGGTTTGCAGCCATGCGTGTATCCCCTCGGCGAGGGTCTCCATCTGGGGGTCGGTACCGACGGTGATTCGCAGAAAACTGTTGGTCAAGGCATGACTCCCGAAGTAGCGCACCAGCACGCGACGTGAGACCAGGTGGTCGTAACATGACCGCGCGACCTCCGGACCGGTGCCGCCGGCGCGGGTGCGCGGTTCGGTGAACAGGAAGTTCGCCTGCGAAGGATAGGTGAACCAGCCGAGCTGCGCGAACCCGGCTTCGGTCCGGGCGCGCGTGGCCCGGATGCGCGCGACGATTGCGGCGGTGTAGGCGGGGTCGCGAATCGCCGCGAGGCCGCCGGCCTGGGAAAGGCGGTTGACGTTGTAGCTGTCGCGCACGCGGTCGAGCAGGCTGATCACCTCGGGATGGGCGACGGCACAACCGACGCGGAGGCCGGCCAGGCCATGCGATTTCGACAGCGTGCGCGTGATCACGAGTCGCGGGTGTTTCGCGAGGAGACCGAGCGCGTTTTCCTCCGCGAAATCGGCGTAAGCCTCGTCCACCACCAGCAGGCCGCTGAATGCGCGTGCGAGTTTGTCGATTTCCGCGGCGCGAAAACCCACGCCGGTCGGCGCATTCGGCGAGGTCAGGAAGACGAGGCGCGCGTTGCTCTCCGCCACCGCGGCGACGGGCAGGCGCATGTCGCGCGCAAACTCGATCGGCCGGGACTCGCCATGCGCAATCGCCACCAGGACCGGATACAGCGAATAGCTCGGCAGCATGAAACCGACGCGATTGCTGCCGCCGCAGAACGCCCGCACCAGGAGGTTGAGCACGTCATCGGAGCCATTGCCGACGAGGACGTTTTCCGGCTGCAGGCCGTGCCCGTATAGCTGGGCGAAGGCCCGTCGCAATTCGGTGCTCGGCGGGTCGGGGTAAAGGCGAAGCGCGCCATCGGCCAGGGCCGCGGTGATCGCTTCGGCCACCCGCGGGCTCGGCGGATACGGATTCTCGTTGGTGTTGAGTTTCACCCAGCCCCCGCCGGTGGGTTGCAGTCCGGGTACATACGCCTGCAACGCGCGCACGTGTGCGGGAGCGAGATCGGCGGGAGAGTCGGAGGGCATGACGGCCGCGCTACGCGCGGAAGGGACACGGATCAAGTTCCAAGGGCCAGGGCCGCCCGTGCATGCCCGCATTCGCTCTGCGCGGACTCCGTTGGCAGTTGTTATCCCGCACTTGATCCTTCGCTCGGTCGCGGCGCGAGGCGCACCGCGATCGAATGCCCGTGCGCCTCGAGTTTTTCCATCCGGGCGAAAGCCTCCACGACCGGCGCGGCGCGGCGCAATGCGCGCTCGTCGTAGTCGACCACGCTGGTGCGTCGGAGAAAATCCGCGACCCGCAGTCCACTCGAAAATCGACCCGCGCGGCCGGTCGGCAGTTCGTGACTCGGGCCGGCGGTGAAATCGCCGAGCGCCGTGGCGGACCAGCCGCCGAGCATCACGGCACCGGCCGTGGTGACGAGTTCGAGGAGGCGGGCCCGGGCGGCGGGCGCGACTTCGAGTTCGAGGTGTTCAGGGGCGATCCAATCCGCCACCTTCGCCGCCGTTTCGAGATCGGGAACGAGCGCGGTGATGAAGCCGTTGGCGATCACGCGGCTCTCGGGAGCGTCGCGACCCAGGCGCTTCGATTCGATCCGCAGGATGTCGTGCACCTGTTCGATTCGTTCGGTGGAAGTCGAGACGAGAAACACGTGTTCGCGGCCGGAACCGTGTTCCGCCTGGGCAAGGAGGTCGGCGGCGACGAACTCCGCGTCCGCGGTTTCGTCGGCCACGATCATGACCTCGCTCGGACCGGGCAGCAGGTCGATGCCGACGTGCCCGAACACCTGGCGCTTGGCCTCGACGACGTAGGCATTGCCCGGACCGAAGATCTTGGCCACGGCCGGCATGGTTTTCGTGCCGTAGGCCATTGCGCCGACCGCCGGCACACCGCCGATCCGATAGACCTCGTCGATTGTGCACAGCTTCGCCGCGGCCAGCACGGCATCGGAAACCCGACCGTCGCGGTCGCAGGGGGTGAAGAGGGCGATTTCGCGCACGCGGGCGATGCGCGCGAGTACCGCGGTCATTACCACCGTCGAGGCCAGGCCCCGGGGAATGTACAGGCCGACCCGGCCCAGCGGGTGAAAATCCTCGCCGATCGTCGCGCCGTGGGGATTGCGCGCGCGCCAGGCCTTGGGCAGCCCGCGCGAGTTGAACGCGTGCACGCACTTGATCGCCTCGCGAATGGCGTCGGTGTCGACCGCCGGCAGGCGCTCCAAAGCCGCGTCGAGTTCGCCGGCGGAAACGCGAAACTTCGGCGGAGTGAGCGAAGCGCCGTCGAGGCGGGCGATATGGTGGCTGATGGCGCGATCGCCATCGCGGGTGACATCGGTCAGGATGGCCGCGACCGCATCGCGCACGGCCGGATCGACCACGGTGTCGGCCGTGCCGCAAAAGCGCTCCAGGGCGGACCAGAAGCTGGGCGATGAGTATTTGAGGACGCGCATGGTTGCGAACGGGATGAACCTTTCAGCGCCGGCCACTTGATACGAATGCGTTCCCCACGGAAAGGCCGAAGCCGCGGAAATCGAAAGCGCAGCCCGGGTGACTACGCCCTGGAGGCTTCACCCCGCCGTGGACCGCTGGCGGGACCGGGTGCGAGGGAAGAACGCGAGACTTGGAAGACGTATGAGATGGAAAGACTCAGTCCGGCATCCTCGCGTTCTCCGTGCTTTCCCTGTCTCGCGTTCTCGCGTTCTTCCCTGTCCCGCGTTCTTCAATCCCTGCAGCCGCGATTGAGCTTCGCGTTTCGAACGAAGTGACATGACCGGGCGCGAAGCGAACCGGAACAAGCGTGGTCGAACGTGTGAAATTTCCAGGCTCGTAGCGCAGGCATCCTTGCCTGCCTTGTTTGTTCTCCACGCTAAAAGCAGGCAACCGCGCCGGCGCTGCTTCGCTCAGCCGATGTGCTTTGAAACGCGATTCTTGAGATCGGACTTGCTGACGAGGCCGACGACCTGCTCGACCACCGAACCGCCCTTGAAGACGAGCAGGGTGGGAATCGCCCGCACGCCGTATTGGGCGGCGAGCTCGGAGTTGTCATCCACGTCCACCTTGCAGATCTTCAGCTGCCCGTTGAGCTCCCCGGCGAGTTCCTCGAGCGCGGGCGCGATCTGCTTGCAGGGTCCGCACCACTGGGCCCAGAAGTCCACCAGGACAGGTGTGGTCGCGGCGTCGATCGTCGCCTTGAAATTAGAGTTGGTGAGGTTTTCGATGTTGGCGGCCATGACGAAAAGCGGGTTCAGAGCTTCTGCAGCAGAAGCACGAGAAAGAGGACGGCGACGAACGCTGCAAGCACACTGAGAAACAAATGCACCCCGGAGCCGCGCTCGGGCAGGGGCGCCGGCGTCGGTGGCATGTGGGTGGCCCCGGCCGGCGTGACGTCGCCATCAGTGGCCATCATCTTGACCCGGGGCCGACCGAACCTGCCGTCGCTGGCGTGTTCATTCCCTGGACGCGCCAATGGCGAGGCGACCGGCCGTCGGATCGGGCCGGCCGCGGCTCCGGGATCGGAGGGCATCTGTCCAGGCGTAAGGTGACTCATGCAGGTGGGAAGACCGAACAAACCAAAGCACGGGCGAAACGCAACTCCGGTCCCCGGGGGCAGGTGCCTGCGCCGCGATTGCTCAACGGCAGGTCAGGCAGCCGTGCCGATTTGGAGGGGGCGGCTTCTGGTTGTCCCACCGCAGCCTGCTGGGTTGCGGCCGCGTGGGGACCCAGCCTTCGCGGAACGCTTCGGCGGGCAAGCTATGCAACCCTGCCTCGATGGAGATCGTCGAAAAATGCACGATCCGAAGTGACCGTCACACAGGATCGGCGACGGTTTCGCCCAGACTCGAGCGCAGGGAAAGTCGGGCCACGTTGTCGTTACACTCCAACGCAGCTACGACGTGCGCTCTCGCTGGCTGCCGCGTTTGAGCTCCGCGAAGATCTGGCCGAACGCGGGAGATTTCCCGGCTAAACCGAGGGCTCGTTCTCGATCAGGCCGATCTGCATCGCGTAGCGCGTGATCGAGGCGACGTTGTGCAGGTCGAGCTTGCGCATCAGGTTCGTGCGGTGGTTGTCCACCGTCTTCACGCTGATGTTCAGTTTCTGCGCGATTTCCTTGGTGGAAAAGCTTTCGGCGACCAGCTGCAGGATCTCACGCTCGCGCGGGGTGAGGAAATCCTTGCTCGACGTCGTGACGGACGGGTTGGCGACGACGTTGCGGAGCAACCCGCTCACGCCCGGGCCAAAGTAAGTGCCGCCGTTCGCGATCGAATCGAGGCCCTTTTTCAGTTCGTTGAGCCCGGCGGTCTTTTCCACGAAGCCGTGAGCGCCGGCCTCGAGCATGTCGCGAATCAACACCGGGTTTTCGTAGCCGGAAAAAACCAATACCCGCAGGTTGCGCACCTGTTTCGTGACGCGGCGCAGCAACTCGAGTCCGTTGAGCACGGGCAGGCGCGCATCGAGCACGAGGACGTCCGGCCGCGTCTCGATGATCATGTCGTAACCCGTCTGGCCGTCGCCCGCCTGACCCACGATCGTGAAGTTGGGATCATGGCGCAGGATTTCCGCCAGCATCTCGCGGATGGCGGTCTGATCTTCGACGATAACGACGCGTTTCATGCAACCGGAACGGACAGGGCTACGATATCGAGTCCGTGGGGCGGACATACCCTTGTTCGGCAGGTGGGCGGAATTCCTTAGGGTCTTGCGGGGCAAAAAGACCAACAATGCGCCCGGGGATTTGTCCCGCTCACCGCCCGTCGTGCAGGGAGATGAAACTCGCGTGGGCCCCCGGGTGCGCACCTTCGACCGAGGTTCACGTTCGTTTTACCGCCGGGGCGGGCGTGGCGGCGGGGTGGGTGACGTCTGGCGTGGAAAAGCTTTCTTGCGCCTCTCTGCGTCTCTTTACGGCCGAGACTCCGGCCTCCGATGTCTGACCTCTGAAGTCCGACCTCCGACCTCCCGCGTCCGCCATGCGGGGGATTGGGTCGACAGGGATTCGAACCCTGAACCAATTGCTTAAAAGGCAACTGCTCTACCGTTGAGCTATCGACCCGATTCGCTTGGCGCACAGGCGCTTAGGACACCGCTATTGACCCCCGTTCTACGGTCTGTTTCTACGGTGTAGTGAAAACCACGAGAAACAAATCGAAACCCACGAGGTGGGAAAGAACGAGAGTCAGCGGGCTTTACCGCCATGCGCCAAGCGGCCGTTATTACGTGCGCGTTTACGTGTCGGGCAAGGAAAAGTGGAAAGCCCTCAAGACCGATGTGTTCACCGTCGCGCAATTGCGGATGGGCGAGCACAAGCGCGAGGCCACAAAGAACCGCAACGCCAGTGAGGCCGTCGAATCGGGCAAGGCCACGATGGGGCAACTGGCCGACGCCTACTTGGCCCGAGTCGATGCCAACGAGGACCTGAAGGTGACCAGCAAGGCGGCACGGCGCCATGCCGTCGCGCGAGTCCGTCGGACCTGGCCCGGCTTCGATGACCTGACGCCCAAGCAAATCACCCTGCATGCCGTGATCGACTGGACGATCCGGTTGAAGCGCGAGGGGACCGATTTCACGCCTCCCGGTGCGAGGCGGTCGCTGCGGGGCAACTCCGCGACGAGCATCAACACGGCCGTCGACGGACTTCGGCGCATCCTCGACGTTGCCGTTGAGCGCGGACTGATCTACGCGAACGCCGCACGGGCAAAGCCACCGGAAGGCCGGCTCAAAAAGAAGATCGCGCCCAAGCTCGTGCAACTGCCCCGGCTCGCGGAGTTCCTCGCCCTGTTCGACGAGGTGGAAACCGGCTCCGGGCAAGCCGGGTGGGGGATGGAGTGCGCCGACTTTTGCCGGTTCCTCGTGTTCAGCGGTGCACGAAAGTCGGAGGCGGCCGCCGTGACGTGGTCGCACGTCGACTGGGCAAAAAACCAGATCACGATACCGGGCACCAAAAGCGAATCCTCGCAGCGAATTGTGCCGATCTTCCCCGAACTCGCCGATTTGTTGCGCAAGATCCATGATCGTCGCGCGGTTGCAGCCGAATTCGCCATCGGCGGAACTCCCCACGTTCCGCCACACGAAAAAATCCTGCGCGTGGGCGAGGCGCAAAAGTCGATCGATCGCGCGTGCGCCAAGCTGAAACTGCCGCGGATCACGCATCACGATTTCCGGCACGCGTTCGCGACCATCGCGATTGAAAGCGGCGTGGATATTCCGACCGTGGCGCGCTGGCTCGGACACGCGGACGGCGGCGCGCTGTTGATGAAGACGTATTCCCATCTTCGCGACGATCACTCGCAGGAACAGGCGAAGAAGCTGGCGCGCGGAGGTGCGGCGTGAAAAGAAAAAACCCGATTCGACGCTGGGGGCTCTCAAAGGGCTTCACGCCCGTTCTTCCTCGGGCAGAGTGGGACTTCGACGACCTGCCGCCCAACATGGAGGCCGCGTGCTTCTGGTGGGAGTTCGCTCGAGAGGCATTCGGCGACGAAGCTGAATACTGCCGCGAGGAATATCGAAAGATTGAAGCAGACCATGCGGGCGGGGCTGGCGCGATCTTCGCATGGATGGCAAAGTTCCCAAGTCTCTTACGGTTTTTCGCACTCGAAGCACCGGATGATTTTCCAAGAACCCCATGGCAACAAGGAATCCGCAAACACCCGGGTCTTCCAAATTGGGACGGAACGCTTGCCGACGTTGCGACCTGGCCGTTTCACCTGCGCGTCGAGGAAGGTGCCTACAGGTCAGGGCCCGAGGCGGTCGCGTATGCGGCCGACCCGGCAGCTTTCGTCAGAGGCGTTAAGATCAACTGGCGGTTTTCCGACGCGCAGATCGGCGCCGCTTTTGCCGAACAGTTAAGAAAACACCGGCCGAAGGAATGGCCTGAGCCGCGTCGCCCATTCCGACCACCACACCCGCGCATCGGGAACGCACCGGTGCGCTACCTTGCGGCGCTCCACGCGCTGGGCGTGATGCGCCTTCGCCGGGCAGGCGTGAGGCCGAAGGGATTCGGGAATGACTACGGGCATTACGTCGATTCAGCCTCCGATCTTCGGCGCGATGAGCGGAACGCGCGACGCGTCATCGAATGGGTGAAGAAATCTGATGTGCGAGCGCCGAAAGCAGTCGTGAAGCGGCTCGAAGCGATCGACAGAGACATTAAGCGAACCTGATCGTTTCGCAGACGCGGAAGGGGATTGGCAACTCGGCACCGAGCCGAGTGGCCAACTTCCGCGGCCAAAAGGTCTCTGGTATGGTCGTGGCGTTCCAAATTGCACGACCATGTCACCAACAGATTCACACGGCAGCACCGAGACGACACCGGCCATTGAACGACTCGCCGTCCGCGAGCATGAGGCCCGCGCCATGCTCGGCGGCGTATCCCGCACAACACTTTGGCGCTGGGAGGCCCGAGGGCTCATCCGGCCAATCGCTACCACGGGCGTCAAGCTCTACGCCGTCGCCGCGTTACGCAGATTTGCCGAGCGAGGTGCCGCGTGAAACCCTGGTCGAGATCGTCCCAACCGTCGCGACACGCGAGGCGCAAGTCGGCGATCCTGACCGCTCGCCTCCGGCGGCGCCGGAATAGCATCGTGCGCGACATCTCGACGACGATGCACATGGCGCGGCAGTGGTCCCGCGAGCGCGTCCACGAGGGCGAGGGATCATGACCGCGCTCACGACAACCGAATCCGGCCGTCTCCGCGAACTGGAGACAGTCGTCGAACGCGGCCAACAGACCTTTGTCGAGGTCGGGCGCGCACTCGCCGAAATCCGGGACTCGCGGCTGTATCGGCAGGAGCACGGCACGTTCGAGGACTACTGCCGATCCCGGTGGGGGTTTACGCGTCGGCGCGCCGACCTGCTGATCGAAGGGGCTGAGACCGCGCTACGGCTTCAGAATGAGAACAATTGTTCTCAAACGCCCAAGACCGAGTCGCAAGCCCGCCCGCTGACCAAACTCAAGGAGCCCGAGCAACAGCGCGAGGCATGGTCGAAGGCCCAGGAGATCGCGCGCGACGAGGGCAAGCCGGTCGCCGCGCGGCACGTCGAGATGGCCGTGGACGAGGTGCGGACGCCGCGCACTTCACGCACGCCACCGATGACGCCCACGCTCGGGCTGATGTATGCGCGCTCTGCGATCGCGCAGCTCGAAAAGATTTCCGCAACGACAAGGAACGGGTCGCGGCCTTGGAATTGGTTCACGAATGGACCGCAACCGCAGCCGGGACTCAGGCCGAGGTGCGTCAAGGACCGAAACACCAGCCAGCGGCTTTCAGCATGCCGGCATGGAGGCGTCATGCCGAAAGCGTAATGACCATGTGGCTACGCGGGTGCCCGAAAGGCGAGCGCGTGGACGCGCTCAGATTTATGCGAGACTGGTGCGACGATGAAATCAACTCGGGATCCGCGCCATGACCGCCATCACCTACCTCGACGTCGTTCGCCTCCGTCAACGGATCGCCTCTCTCCGCGCAGAGGTCACCGTCACGGAGGACAAGCTGCGCCGTATCGAAAAAGCCATTGAACCGCGCCGCGCGGCGCTTGCCCGGCTGGAAGCCGCACTCGTTCTTGCTGAGAACGCTGCCGCTCCAGTCTGTCCGTCCGATGAGTGATTTACGCAAAGTCGGGGACGGTCCCTTTTGCTGGCAAAACAAGGCGGCACGTCGGCGGATCCGCGAAGCTTTCGACGCCACGAACAACGTCTCCAGCGCCCTCGCGGTTTACGATGCGCTGACCGAGATCGCGAGCGACGAACAGGCCGAGGCATTTCGCACAACGCACGCGTGGATCGCACGTATGAGCGGGGCATCAGTTCCAACGGTAAAACGTCACCTTGCCGTGCTGGCCGAGGTGGGTCTCGTCCATGTCGAGACGCCCGCCCTTCGTGCCCCTGTCAAATACTCCCTGATAGCTCACCATGAGCTAACGAAGGGTCACCTTGAGCTAGCGTTAGCTCATGGCCCGAATTTCCGTCCACGAGCTACATCAGAAGAATCTCCTGAAGAATCTCCTGAAGAATCTCCTGAAAGCACGGGGCGCGGTGCGCCCGTGCGCCCGAGACGTGTAGATCGGCCCCGTCCCCGAGACCCTCTTTTCGACGCTTTGGCCGCCATCGACGGCTCAACCCCGACAGAACTCACGCGGCCGGCCGCCCGCGCTTGTGGCGTTGCCCTGGCGGACATCAGACGGGTCTCGCCGGATGTGACGCCGACTGAAATCGACCGTCGGGCCGCCAACTATCGACAACATTTCACTGGTGCAGCCATCACGCCGTCGGCATTGGCGCGGCATTGGGCCACTGCCGGCAACCCGCCTTCGAGCTTTCGATCCGACCAAGCCTTTCTTCGCACGTCCGGCGGCATCCGCGGCACCGATCCGAGCGAGCTCAAGATCCACTACTGCTGACGATGGACGCCGACGCATTCAGTCCCGGCGACGCCGAAGATCGACCGCTCAGCACCCGCGAGCGATTCGCCATAGGCATCGCCCTCCTGGAATCGCGGGCACAGTGGGGCGAGCCGGTCAGTTGCGCGACGATTGCTGCCTTCACCGACCTGTCGAAGGCTCGCGTTCATCAGCTTCAAGAGCGCGCGTTGCTCAAGCTCAGGCGCGTCCTCATTCGTCGCCACGGTGCGCCCGGACGCGAGATTGTCGCCGCGATACGCGAGCACGCTCGCGCCCGCGATGACCGCGCAGGCTGCGCATGGCACCGGCCGGCCGGGGGGCGGACATGACTACGTGCACCTGCCCGACATATCGCGTCGTGGCGCAACGCTGCGCCAGTGTGGCGCGGTCTGAGCGGGGATGCAGGCGGTCGTTCACCCCCGGCAAGGAATCTTTTCGTGAAAACTACAGCCCGCCGGGTCCGCGCAGCCCCGCCCCATTTCCGTGAGACCGCCAAAATGAAAAAAACCGCACAGTTAGGACCGTGACCTCATTCCGCGCCGCCGCGGCCGCCGTAGCTCACTCGGTTGAGGCTGTCCGCCTTTCGAAGCGACTCAACTGCCCGGCGTTCCGCGGGAGTCGTATCTACGTCGACGAACTGCGCCAGTGGCTCGTCGCCAACGCCGACGTGATCGCGCGCGAAATGGAAAACCCGCACTCCCTCGAGGCCGCTCGGCTGGCCATCGCGTGTGAGACCGCGCGTCGCCTTAAGATGCGCAACGACCTCGAGGCCGGACTGCTCGTGCGCCGCGCGTGGGTTGTCGAGCGGTTCCAGGTTTTGGGAGGCGAACTCCGCAGCATCCTCGACCGATCAGTGCAATCCGACGCAATGCGATTCGCGGCTGCACAAGGCGATCCCGCGAAGTGCCGCACGGTGCTAAAAGTAATCTGGCACGACGTTCTCGAGGCCGCCAATCGTGCGGGCGAACACCTGCGCGACGAACCCGACTCGCGCCCATGACAACAATTTTTTCCACCATGAAAAAGCAACACGCACAGCCAAAGCGATCACCGGCGCCGCGGCGTCGAAAAACGTCGAAGCCGATAGACCTCGCCGCTGTCTGGCGAAAAGCCTTCGCCCCGCGATCGCCGCGACTCCGCGCGGTGCAGCAAGCGATGGACGATTGGCTCATCAAGATGCCGCCCGATCGTCGCCCCCCAAACGATGATTGGATGCGGCTCATGTTCGCGGTCGAGGACGTCGTCGACGCGAAGCGCGCATAGGAGGAGGCCATGAGAACCCTTCCGACTGAAATCCTTTGGCATCCCGTCGGCTGTGTGCGATCCGAGTTCGGCCTGCGGAACGGCAAGGCGATCCCGCAGGAAGTCCACCAGTGCGATGCAGAGAGTTTCGCGGCCGTGCTTCGCGCGCGAGCCGCACTCGCTTCACGGGGACAGAAGCTCTGGATCGATTTCGGGCACGTCGGCCCGAGCTTGACCGCCGCATTTGTGACCGGCTTTCGCTGGGATGCCGCGCAGGGGATTTTGGCCGATCTCACGTGGACACCGCTCGGCCTGGCGCTGCTGCAGGAGAAAAGCTATCGACTCAGCCCGACATTTGCGTCGGACCCGTCGACCGGGCGCGTGATCGGGCTCGTCGCCAGTGGGGACGTCGGCGGGCTCGTCGAACGCTCCGCATACGGCGACGCCGCGGGCCTCGCGCAAGTCGAGACCACGGCCGCCGCGTTGACCCGCATCGCGCGTGAGCTTGACGCGATGCTGAAGGGAATCGGCGCCGCATGACCTGCGATGGCGAAAAGGGAAGCTTCGAGGTCGAGGTCGCCGACACCAGCGCGGTCCCCGGCCGCTCGCATTCGCTCCGCGATCGGCTCGTTGAGGCCGGCGTCCCGGAGCACCGCGCAGCCGAGGTCGAGCACGTTGTCACGACGGAAAGCCTCCGGCTCGCCGCCGATGCGGTGGGATTCATCATCCGGAGCCTCGGCCGTTCACCGGCCGCAAAGGCGCTGGAGATCGCGGTCTGTGGCGGCGACGAGACGCTCGAGGCCGCGGCGCTCGAATCGGGCACGACGGAGGCCGCGCTGAAGATGCGCGTGGGCCGGATCAGAAAGCGATTTCGCGAAAGTGTTACCCAAACCGCCAATAGGTAGAGAGGCACACTTTGAATCCATTGGCCGCATACCTTTACGACCCGCAACCACCGCGTAGCGATCCAGCCGCGGCAAAGATCGTTGCACACACGTTGATCGAGTCAGGCCATAGCGTCGCCGCACGCGCGCTACCGATCATGCTACGTGGGGCAACCGCGACCGGCACCACAATTCCGGAGCACATCGTTTGGATGCCGGCGGGCACGCACGCCATCAGTGCCCACGGCAACGGCGAACCGTGGTATGGGACCGTGGTTTGCGACGAGGCCGGCGCGCTGAACGTCCAGCGCGATTTTGCAGAGGCGAAGGCCCGCGGCGAGCGCGTGTGGCTGGACGCGGGCCACGACGATTCAGCCGCTGTCGGAGACATCCAGGGAATCGGGTGGGTTCCGGGAGCGGGTATTGTCGCGGCGGTTACGTGGACGCCATACGGCGAAAACCTCCTGCGCGAAAAACAGTTCAACTCGTTCTCACCCGCCTTCTACGCCAACCGGGAAACCGGTCGGGTAGAGGGCATGGTCACGCGCCATGCCTCCGGCGGCCTGGTGAACGCACCCGCGTTTGCGGCCATGCCGGCGCTTATCGCCGCGCGACAGGCTCCGCAACCTCAAGGCGGATCGGCCGCAGCGGCACGGCTGGTCTTCGACACGATGCTGCGAGCAGGCGGGCCCCTTGGCCTGGCGCAGCGTGTCCGCGATATGATTCTCCGCGGCGACGCGCCCAAAGACGTGGCCGCATACTTGAAATCCATCCACCGCAACTGACACACAATGAAGCATCATCCCGCTCTCCAGCTCGGCAACGAGCGCAGCAATCAACCGCCGGCCGTAGTCGACCGCCAGCAAATCGAAAAGATCGTCAGCCTGGCGCGACCGGCCTTCACGCCGTCCGCACTCGCCGAAGCTTGGACGATTGCCGACAAAGACTCGATGCTTGAGGAGCAAGCCGAGGCGATGAACGGTCGCACGGTTACCGCGAGCTATCGGGAAAAGGTCACGGCGCATTTGCGCAAGATCATCTCGGGCGAGTTGTCTCCGGCCGCGACATACGAGGCGAAGCTCGATGCTCTCGCGATCGAGCTCCGGATTGCACGGGAAGCGATCGACGACGAGCGCGCATCCCTGAACGGCTGCGTGATTGACCCGGCCAAAATTCTGGCCAAGGAGGCGGCCGCGGGCGTTCTCGAATTCGCGAAACTCCGCGAAATCGAAGAGGCGGCCCGGGCGACGGAAATCGGTGTCGAGTTCGAACCGAGTCTTACCCTGCGCACGATCGCAGCGGCGTATCTCCGGCTCGACGAGGTCTCGCGATATGCACATCCGATGTCCGGCATCGGCGCCCCGATCTCAGCGCAGCTCTGGTTCGCGCCGCGGGAATGCCTCAAGGAGGCTCCGGCGAAGCCGCGAAAAGCCGCCTAGCTTTCATGCCGTATTGGTTCTCCCCCGGCGCCGCCCGCGGGCGCTGGGGTTTTCCTGAAATGACAACTCGCATCGAAGCCACTCGCCTCAACGGAAGGCGCACGACGGTCACCTTACCGCGGTTGTCGGACGCCGGCTTGTGCGCGCTGGTGGACGCGATGAGCAAGGCCGACGTGGCAACCATCGGTCCGACCGCGACCGGTTTGACCGCCGCGCAACTCGATGATCTTACGCCAGCGAGCCGCGACCGTCTGATTGCTGACGCGATGATCCAGCAGGCAGAGGACTTGGTTGTCCGCGCCGAGGACACTCCGGTCCTTGTCCGCGCCTGTCGGATACTGGCGAGTGCTTCACGCAAGCCGTAACCACACCCCAACGACATTTTCCCCATGGCCGATTCCCGCGTATCAGTTCTTCTCGATTTCCAAAGCCGCCTCCAAGGCATCCAGGGGGCGACGCAGGGTTTGACCAATATGGTCAAGACTCTGGCCGGTGCCGCCGCCGCGTATTTGTCGTTTCGCGCCGTGCTGCGTGGCGGCTCCGACGTCATCAAGTTCGGCGCCGACCTCCAACACACGAGCCAACAGACTGGCGTTGCGGTCGGGAGCCTGGCGATTCTTCAGCAGGCGTTCGAGGACAACGGCGTGGCCGCCGAAAAGGCGGGGACGTCCGTCGCGAAAATGCAGCGGACGATTGTCGATGCCGCGCAGCAACCGACGCTCGAACGGCTGATTCCGTTTCGGCAGCTCAACCTCGATGTAAACGAGCTGCTGAAGCTTAAGCCAGCCGAGCAGTTCAACGCGATCGGTGCCGCGATCAGCGCGATCCAGGATCCGGCGGTCCGCTCTGCCACAGCGATGCAGATTTTCGGCAAGTCTGGCGCCGAACTCCTGCCGGTCTTCGTCGGGGGAATCGATGACGCTGCCGCATCGCTCGGTCAACTCCCGGGAATCATCGAGCGCAACGCTAAATCATTTGAGCGCATCGACACGCTGATCGGGCGGATGCGCAACCACTCGCGCCAGTTCTTCACCGGATTTTTCGACGAGACCGAGCAATATATCCGTCAGCCACTTGAGGCGCTTGACGACATCGATTTCACGCGCATCGGCCAGAAGCTCGGAGCGTTCGCCGGAATCGCGATTGATGCGTGGCGCGAGGGTAAGTTCCCCGAGTTCCTTGCGCTGTCCATCGAAGCGGGCATCGAGGCGGGAACCGCATCGGCGAAAGGACTGTTCACCAGCTTCGTCGATCAAGTCTCTGGTCCCGGCTTCTGGTCATCGCTCACGAATATCATCGCCTCGTTCGGCGTGGCTGTCGGAAAAGCATTTCTGACGGCGCTGGTCGAACCGGTGGCATTGCTGCGCGCGACGTTCGTGTTCCTCAAGGAGGAGTCGCTTCGCATCGTCTCCGATATTCAGGTCGCCGTTTTCTCCGCGATGGCCGCGCTCCCCGGAGAAACCGGGAAGCAGTTCGCGTTCCTGGCTGCGCTCGCCGAACAGCTCAAGCCGGCGTCCCGCGACTTCGGCACAATCTGGGACGAGAACCGCCAGAAGGTCAGCGCGGCAAACACGCAGGTCAGCGACTTTCTGACCGAGCAACTGAGGCTCACGCGCGAGATCATCGGCGTCGAGTCGACAGGCGACAAACAGCGGATTTCTGCCGCTGAGCGTCTCGGGCAACTGATCCAGGATCGACTCGACAAGCGCGAGAAGGAAGCGGCATTGACCGCCGGTGTGCCCGCTTCGGCTCGAGCCGGTGCACCCCCTCCCGTCGCCACCGCACCTAACTTCGCGGAGCGGATCGCCAAAGACTATCTGACGGCGCGCGGCGGCGAAGACGGCAAGGGCGATAGAGGAGACTTCGGCGTCGGCGTCAAAGCCGCGGCACTCGCCGGCCTGCAGGACGTGTGGTTGCAGATGGGCACGGCCGCGACCCGCGTATTCGACGCGGTTAAAGCGATCGGCACCGAGATGGCCGGCGGTATCTCGACATCGCTCCAAGGTCTACTCAAGGGCACGATGACGTGGGGAGACGCGATCCGAAACATCGGCGTCACCTTCGGCCAATCGATCATCAAGTCGTTTTCCGATATGGTCGCGCAATACGCCGTCAGCAAGGCGACGATGTTCCTGATCGACAAGGTTTACGCGGCGCGCGGCCTTGCGCTGACCGTCGCGAACGCCGCCAAGTCTCTTGTCGCGTGGATTCCGGCTGCAATCGCCGCGGCCATCTCGTCGTTTGGTATCGCCGCGGTCGTCGGTGTCGCCGCGGCACTCGCCGCACTCGCCGCATTCGGCGGATTCGCCGAGGGCGGGTTCACCGGCGCCGGTCACCCCGGCGACATCGCCGGAGCCGTGCACCGCGGCGAGTTCGTGTTCAGTGCACCAGCCGTCAACGCGATCGGCGCCGAGAACCTGGCAGCGGTCCACAACGCCGCACGTCGCGGCAGTTATGCGACCGGCGGACTCGTCGGCGGCTCTGCTTCGAACGCCACTTCGGGCGGGTCGTCGGAGCGTCCCCAGATTGTCATCGGCCTGTTCGGACTGAGGGACGAAGCCGAACGGTGGGCGCGCTCACGCGAAGGGCAAAAGACGCTCGTTGATATTGGCGGGCGGAATCGTCGCGACATGGGGATACCGACGTGACCGAGCTTCCGGAAAAGTGGGAGCCTTTCATGATCGTGATGAAGGTGCGGCCCGCGGTGCAGCATCCGCTGTTCTTCGAGACTCAATACGGCCGACTCTGCGTATGGCTGTTTGCCTCCTCAGACGATGACGCCGCTGATCGAGCCATCGCGATCGTCGAACGCTTGCCATACGAACTCGTTGGAGACGGCGCAACCGTATATCGAGACTCCAACAACAATGATGCGGCGCTTCCTCCCGAAGTCCGTCCAAACATCGAAAGATGTAGACAGCAACTGCGCGAAGCCGGGCTGTCGGTATTCTGGTTCGCCGCACCAGTTGGAGCGGATGAGGGCATGTTCCTCGAAGACGAATGACCCGCCGAGCGGCGCTCTACCTTTCCCATGAAACCATCCAGCAAAATATCATCCCTGTTCGTATCCTTCCTCTCGCTGTTCGCTGCTCACACCGCACCGGCAAATCCGTTGTTGTTGCTCGCGGGCAGCCCACCGGCGGCATCTGCTGGTCCGATCACATTCGTTGGCGTCACCGTCACCTCTCACGGTGGGAGCACCGGACCGACGGTCAACTATCCATCAGCTGTAGCCAATGACGTCTGGTTGCTTTTCTGGCAGACGGACAGCGCGCACAACTCGTCGGGGACGCCGCCAACCGGCTGGACGAAGGTCGGCAGTGACATTGATGGTAGCTTTGAGTCGATGTCCGTTTTCTGGAAGCGGGCTACGGGGTCCGAAGGTGGAAGCGAGGCGTGGACCTCGATATTCGATGCATCCGAGACCGGCGTTGCTTCCGTCATGGTCTATCGCGGCTGCGTCACTTCGGGCAACCCAATCGAGGCGTTTGCCGTGGGCACATCATCCTTCGGCACCGCCAAGGACATCAGCACCACTTCGCTGACTAATGCAGCTATGATCGTCTGCGTCTTCGGCGTCGATCTCACGTTCTCGAACACCTTCACCTGGGGCGCCGGTATAGACGAGCGTCTGGACTCGGACACGACTCCCGCCGGCATCAATAGCTCCACATTCGAGCAGCTCAAGGTCGGGGACCGAATCTTGGCGACAGCGGGTGCTGCAGCGATGGGGGGCGACCTGGCGAACGGAGCGAACGCGCAAGAGTTCGTCTGCGCCCTCACGCCTCAATGAAGCCACTCCGTTTTCTCGTGGGTATGCTTGGTGATGCTGCCTTTCGTGGTTACGCTTCGGCCAACATCGCGATGGCTAGATCATGGCGACCATCTCCGCGACGGCGCCCCGGGCAAACAGCCGTCAAGCGTGTTTTTTGAGTATTTGAGCGCCCACCGTGGCGCCCACCCGAACGCGCGCCTCTTGGTGTAGTGGGGTTCACCGGCCCGAACTTTTTCCGGTTCGAGGCTTCGTCGCGAAACCCGTGATATAATCGGCGCGCACGCAGGATGGCGTGCCTCGCTGGAGTTACGCCCAAGAGAGATGCCTGCCCTACCGGATTTGCCCCGGCCCGTCGTGTGGCCCCCGGAGACGGCCATAGGCCGTTCCTGCGCGCCAGCGTAACCACGCTCGGGCTGGGGCGCTTTCAGATATATCCCATGCCCTCCAAGAGAAACAACAACGCGGGAGCCACGGCTGCCGCTTCGTCCAAGCGAATCACCTTCACTATCCCGGCCGCAACCGTCGCGCGCCTCAAGCTTCTCGCAAAAGCCTGCGACGTGCACATGAGCGATGTCTGGCACCTGATCAGGAAGGAGGCTGCTGGCGCGGTGATGGACCGCGATGGCTTGTGGATGCCGGCGATGAACTTTGCGCAACAGTGGGACCACGGAACGCGCGCGAACTACGTGCGGATCGCAAAGCGCATTTCGATGATCGACAGGGATTGCCACATTGAGCTTCGTTTTCGGGGCGAGGAGATTTGCTACCTCAACGGCAAGCCGGCCGCGAGTCTTCGCGAATTTGTCATGGCGCGGAACGCGGAGCTTGCTGCCGAGCGCGAACCCATGGAAGCCGCGGCTGTTCCCAGCACGGGAACACGCGAATCCACCGATCGCCGCACCTGTCTAGGGGCCGCAAGCTGATTGGTTGGAAGTGTTGCGCCCCGGGAGTTGCGCCCCGGAGCTATGCCTACCTACCGACAGATTTGCTCTGGCCCCGACGTGTGGCACCAGGAGGCGGTCTCAGGCCCGTTCCTGTAGTGTCAGCGCAACCACGGTCGCGGCCGGGGCTCCCAACGCTACCCCATGAAGTCCCAAGCTGAGCATCAGCCCGAGACCCGCGGAGTGCCAAACAGAATGCTTACCCAATACCTTCCGATCGAACACGAGCTGCGTGACGCTATCGCGGCCGAAACCGATGTTGAGCGCCTACGGGCCTTGGCACTTGAAATCGTCCGTGGCATCGAGGCGAT
This sequence comes from uncultured Verrucomicrobiae bacterium, assembly GCA_963797435.1. Taxonomy (GTDB): domain Bacteria; phylum Verrucomicrobiota; class Verrucomicrobiia; order Opitutales; family Opitutaceae; genus CAWCPJ01. The sequence goes on from CAWCPJ010000005.1 coordinate 303,119, forward strand.
CAAGGCCATAGGTGAAAACCTCGGGTGGGACGTGCCACCCATGGAACTGCGATGGCGCTCGTCGACGGGCCGCAATGTATCCAGCAACCTCATTGCGTTCCCGGCCGCTCTCTCCGGCGCGTAGTCAAGGCGCTCCCGGAGACTCCGGCTCCGGGAGCGCATCGCGGTGGCGAAGTCCTCGGGCGGCAAGCCGTCGTGCGCCGGCGCGTCCGACCAATGTCCGCCATGGCGGACAAACGCCACCTAGACGGCTGTCGTCTATCGCACCCGGGCGAGATCGCGCGCCGGTGACGCACGGCCCGTCCGTGTGACGGCTTCGAATCGGTTGGCCTTTCGTTGCAGGCAACCGTGACGACGTGCGCGGAAAATGAATACAGCGTTCTACGGTCTCGTTCTACGGTCTGACCCTAAAATCGTGGAAAAACGAGAAACCTCGTGAAACACGTTTTGCCCGGAAGTCTCTTTTTATCAGCGGATTGAATCCAATTGGCACAACCTGAAAAATACCCTTGGCCAATTAAAAGGCAACTGCTCTACCGTTGAGCTATCGACCCGTGCCGTCGGCAGTGCGACAAACGGCCTAGATCAACGACGCCGCCGGGCATGTCAACGGGAAGGTTTTCCGCACGGCAAAACGGCGGGGTTTTCCGGCTGGACCCGTCGGAAGCCCGACCGCATGGTGCATGATTCTTCTCATGCCAACCGCCGTCATGTTTTCCGGGCAGGGTGCCCAGCAAGTCGGGATGGGGCGCAGCCTTTTCGCGCAGGCGCCGACCGCCCGCGCCCTTTATGAGCGCGCCGACGCCATCCTCGGCTGGTCGTTGTCGAAGGTCTCGTTCGACGGGCCGGCGGAAGAGTTGGTGCAGACCCGCATCTGCCAGCCGGCACTGTTCGTGCACGGGTACGCGCTTTTTCACCTGCTTGAACGGGCGGGCAAGACGGCGGGCTTCACGGTGGCCCTGGGCCTGAGCCTGGGCGAAGTGACGGCGCTGACCGCGGCCGGCGTGTTTGATTTTGAAACCGGGCTACGGGTGGTCGCGGAACGCGCCCGCCTGATGCAGGCGGCCTGCGAGCAAACCACCGGCACGATGGCCTCCGTGATCGGCGAGGAGCCGGCCAAGGTCGAAGCGCTGTGCCGCGAATTCGACATCGAGGTGGCCAACCGCAATTGCCCGGGCCAGATCGTCATCTCCGGCGAGACGGGCACGGTCGACGCCGCGCTCGCCGCCGCCAGGGAGCGCGGCTTCCGCCGCGTGATGCCGCTGAAGGTGGCCGGGGCGTATCACAGCCGCCTGATGGAACCGGCGCGCGCCGGGTTCGCGGCGTTCCTGGCCGGCGTGACCTTCGCGCGGCCGCGGCTGATCACCATCTCGAACACGACGGCCCAACCCGTGCGCGAACCCGATGAAATCCGCGAGGCGCTGGTGCGTCAGATCGTGTCACCCGTCCTTTGGGAGGATTGCATGCGCACCGCGATCGCCCAGGGCGCCTCGGACTTTCTCGAACTGGGGGCAGGGGGCGTGCTGGCCGGGCTGGCGCGCCGCACCGACCGGTCGTGGCCGTCGAAAAGCGCCGCGGAATTCGTCGATCTCGCGTTGTAACCGCCGCTCCTTTTTCGCCGCCGCATGTCCGTCGAGCTCATCCGCAACTTCTGCATCATCGCCCACGTCGACCACGGCAAGACGACGCTGTCCGACCGGTTGCTGCAACTCACCGCCACGGTCGAGAACCGCGTGTTGCAGGAGCAGCATCTCGATTCGATGGATCTCGAGCGGGAGCGCGGCATCACCATCAAGTCGCACCCGGTCACGATGCTGTACACGGCGCGGGACGGAAAGACCTACCGGCTCAACCTCATGGATACGCCGGGACACGTCGACTTCTCCTACGAGGTGTCGCGTTCCCTGGCCGCCTGTGAAGGCGCCTGCCTGCTGATCGACGCCTCGCAGGGCGTCGAGGCGCAGACCGTGGCCAACGCCTTGCTCGCCACCCAGCAGAAACTCGCCGTGATCCCGGTGATCAACAAGATCGATCTGCCGACCGCCGATCTCGACCTCGTCACCCGCCAGCTCGAGGACGTCCTGCAGATCCATGCGGAGGAGGCGATCCTCGCCAGCGGCAAGTCCGGGATCGGCATCGAGGAGATCCTGGAGGCCATCGTCGCGCGCATCCCTCCGCCCCGCTGGAGCGATTATCCGGCGTTGCGCGTGCTGATTTTCGACTGCGTCTACGACACCTACCGCGGCGTGATCACGCACGTGCGGGTGTTTTCCGGCGCCTTGCGCAAGGGCGACACCGTCATGCTCATGAGCGACGGCCGAAAGACCGAAGTGATGGAAGTCGGTTTCTTCACGCCGAAAATGACGGAAATCGAGGAACTCACCGCCGGGCAGGTGGGCTACATCGTCACCAAGATCCGGGACGTCACCGACATCAAGATCGGCGACACCATCACCTCGGCTCAGAAGCCGGCCGCGGAGATGGTGCCGGGCTTCAAGGAAGTGCACCCGATGGTGTTCAGCGGCCTGTATCCCATCGACACCAACGATCACGAACGCCTGAAGACGGCGCTGTCCAAGCTGCGGCTCAACGACTCCGCGCTGGTGTATTCCGCGGAGAGTTCCCTCGCGCTGGGATTCGGTTTTCGGTGCGGCTTCCTCGGGTTGCTGCACATGGAGATCGTCCAGGAGCGGATTCGCCGGGAATACGACGTCGACATCATCAACACGCATCCCTCGGTCGTCTACAAGGTGCGCCTGCAAAACGGCGACGAGATCGACGTCGACAATCCCGTCAACCTGCCGGATCCCTCGCACTACAGCGAGATCCTCGAACCGACGATCCAGGCGCGCATCCTGGTGCCGAACACCTCGCTCGGGGACCTGATGGCATTGATCATGGAAAAGCGCGGCACGGTCGACCATACCGACACGCTCGACCAGGGGCGACTGATGCTCACGTGCACGCTGCCGCTCAACGAAGTACTGGTCGACTTCAACGACAAGCTGAAGTCGGTCACGCATGGTTACGGCTCGATGGACTATGAACTCGGCGCGTACGTGGCCTCCGACCTGGTGAAGATGGACATCCTCGTGCACGGCGATCCCGTGGATGCGTTCTCCACGATCGTGCACCGGCAAAAGGCGGAGCAGCGCGGGCGCGAGTTGTGCGAGAAACTCAAGCAGATCATCCCGCCGCACCTGTTCGCGGTGCCGATCCAGGCCGCCGTGGGCGGCAAGGTGATCGCACGCGAAACCGTCTCGGCCATGCGCAAGGACGTCACCGCGAAATGCTATGGCGGCGACATCACCCGCAAGCGCAAGCTGCTCGAGAAGCAGAAGGAGGGCAAAAAGAAGATGAAGCAGATCGGCCGGGTCTCGATTCCGCCTGACGCGTTCATCAAAGTCCTTAAGAACGGTTGAGCCACCCCCCGCCGCCGCATGTTTGGATTTCTCACCTCGGAGCAAAAACGGGCGCGTCACGACGCCCATAACTGGCTGCATCTCGCCCGCAAGGTCTATCACTTCCGGCGCGACCAGCTCCCGGTCAAGGAAGTCGAGGGGTTGCAGCAGGCGATGTATGAATTGCGCACGCGCCTGAAGGAGCGGGCCGACGCCGCCAAGCTCAAGATGGGCATGGAACGCCTCGAGGGCTGCCTGCGCCAGTCGGGTGGGGCGTACTACCCGAAGTCGTCGCTGGTCGACAATGTCGAGTTCTTCCTCGTCGCCCTGATCCTGTTCCTGGGCATCCGCGCGTTCATCATCCAGCCATTCAAGATCCCCACGAATTCGATGTGGCCGACCTACAACGGCCTCACCGCCGAAGCCTACGCCGACGCGGACCAGATCGCCGCCGGCAGGTCGAACAAGGCGGCCGGAACGATCACGCTGGTGCCCGCCGCGCAGGAGCCGAACAAGGTGGCGGAGGCGGCGCGTCTGGTTTTGTACGGGGCCTCGCCGCGTCGGGTGGACGCGCCCGTGAGCGGCGAAATCTACGTGGCCATGGCGAATGGCGACGGGCGCGGTTTTGCCGCCGAGATCGTCCCGGCGCGGAAGTGGTTCGTGTTCCCGGATCAGGCGGTGCGCTACAAGCTGTTTGTCGGTTCCACGCCGGTGGATGCCACCGTGCCCACGGACTTCCGCTTCGACCTGCTGATGCAGAAGTTGTTTTTCCCGGACGAGGACCAACTTCGGGTGGCGATCCGGGATGCGGAGAATCTGCGTCACTATGCGGAAGTGACGGTTACCTATCGCGGACAGCCGCATCGTGAAACCGCCGTCCTCGTTGCGACCGGCCATCATGTCCAGCGCGGCGACCGGGTCCTGTCGTTCGACGTGATGACCGGCGACCAGCTCTTTGTCGACCGGGTCAGTTACAACTTCGTCCGTCCCTCGGTCGGTGACGGATTCGTGTTTCGGACGCTGCACATCCCGAACATCGAGCCGGGCCGGGAGTTTTCCGACAAGTACTACATCAAGCGACTGGTCGGCGTGCCCGGGGACAAGATCGAGATCCATCCGCCCGTGGTCTATCGCAACGGCAAACCGATCACGGGGGCGGCGGCGTTCGAGAAGAACGCGCACGAGGTGGGCATGTTTCCCGGTTACACGGCCGGTCCGACCAATCCCCAATACTTCATGCATCCGGGCGAGACGATCACCGTGCCGCCGCATCGTTTTTTCGCAATGGGTGACAACTCGCCCGATAGTGCCGACAGCCGCTACTGGGGATTCGTGCCGGCTCCCGACGTCGTGGGGCGGCCGCTGTTCATCTACTACCCGTTCACGCGGCGTTGGGGCCCGGCACGGTAGGGGGGAGGGCGGAAGTCAGAGGCCGGAGGGCGGAGGTCGGATATCAGAGGTCGAAAGTCGGACGTTCGGGGGCGGTTCATTAAGAAGGGCTGGAAAAGCCTTCGCGGGTCGACGTCACAGACCTGTGTAGCCCGCGTGAGCGCAGGGACCCGCCGCTGACGCGGCGGTCGAAACTTCTCACTGCAGCGGACTGGCTTCGCCAGCCAGGCCTCGTGCACCCATGATGTCCGATTGGCCGGAGGGGACGCCCGGCGGGCGGGCGCCGGTCTCCGCCAGCTGCCCGTCTCGTGAATTCGCATACCAATCGTACATGGCGAGCAGCACGCCCACCAGGCTCATCATGGTCCCCGGGATCCACAGGATCAGGCCGCCGAGCACCTGATCATTGTGCGCGCTGATGCTCGCGAAGGCGCGGCCGCAGAGCTCATAAAGCGGATACAGTTCGTCGGGCGCCAGCGTCACCAGCGCTCCCGACAACAGCTGCGGCGGAATCACCGCCGCCAGCAGGACGATGCGCAGCGGTGGCGACAGGCGCGCCGGCGGCGAAGCACGACGGTCGAGCACCAGGAACCAGAAGAACAGTCCGTCCACCGTCATGCTCCAGTTCATCACGCGATAGAGATCCACATCGAGCATGGCGTAGAAATGCACGCCCGGCAGCAGCCACCACCAGATCAGGCCCACGAAAAGCACTCCCGCTACGACCGGCTGCATGACGAGATCCGTGAACTTGCGTACCGGCCAGGACTTGAGGACCGGTTCGACCAGCCGGCGTCGCCAGGTCTCCGGGAGCCCGGCCAGCAGGACCGGCCCCGGCTGGGCGAGGGCGATGAAAAACGGCCCGAGATGATGCAGCACGAGATGCTGGAGGCGGTGGAGGAAGAACTCGCGCTCGGCGTAGTAGTCCCAACGCGTATGCAAGGCGGCATAGGTGAGCAGCAGGCCGACCCAAAACGACAACGCCGCGCCCCAGGAGACGGGCCGCCGTCGCCGCCCCCGGAGATAAAGCCACGCGCATCCCACGGTGGCGATCACGACCGTCGGTGAAGGCTGCCAGGGATAAAGCAACTCGACCCAGTTCATCTCGTTGCGGGCCCGCGTGCGGCGTTCCGGGGCCGGCGCGACCGGGCACGGCCAGCGGAGGTGGCGATGGGGAGCACGCTCATGGGGCTGAACCCGGGTAGTCCGCGGGCTTGACTGCAAAGGCAACCCGGAGGTGCGCGCCATCGGCGAGCGTGAAGTCGACCATGACCGTATCGCCGGGCTGAAGGGCCCGGCGGGCGCCTTTCAACATCAAGTGATGGCCACCAGGTTTGAACTCCGCCCTGGCGCCGGCGGGGATATCGAGGACGTCAATACGGCGCATGGTCGCATTGCCGTCGGCGGTGGTGATCGATTCGTGGAGTTCGACCGAGGCATAGTCCGGGCTGGACGCGCCGGTGACGCGGAGGTCATGGCTGGACGGGTTCTGCAGCCGCACGTAACCCGCGGCCGGCAGGCCGGCAGGCATCCAGCGAACCCACGCCGCAGTGGCGCGGAGGTCTGCAGAAACCGGTGCGGCGGCCACGCCGGAGAGCGCCAGCCCGCTCATGGCGCCCAGGAGAATCGCCAGCCGGAGGAACCGGTGATTCAGCCCGGGAAATCGAACGGAGCCGGTGCACGGGTGTCGTGAACTCAATTTCATGGGGCGGACGCGGCCAGCTGCCGGAGGTCGTGGACGATGGCGTCGGGTTGATCGGATTCGCGAATCATGAGTCGGGCGTGACCGTCCCGGTCGAACACATACACCGCCTTGCTGTGGGTGACCTCGTAGTTTTCGCCCGCGTCGGCGGGTTCCGCCTGGTAGGCGACGCGATATCGTTTCGCCATCGCCTCGATCTGACGGGGCGTCCCGGTGAGCCCGACGGCCTCGGGACTGAATGCCTGGGCGTAGGTTTGCAGCATCGGCGTCGTATCACGGCTGGGATCGACGCTGACGAACAGGATGCGGACGTCATTAGCGGTCGGGCCGAGCTGGCGCAACACGCCGCCAAGGCGGGACATCGTCATCGGACAAACATCCGGACAGTGGAGATAGCCAAAGTAAAGCAACACGAGCTTGCCGCGAAACCCGGTTGCGGTCACGGGCTTGCTGTCAGGGCGGGTCGTGAGACGGAATTCGAGATCGGGCAGGTAGCCCTGGACGTCGGTCAGCGACCAGGCCTGCTTTGCGTGGGGTTTGCAGCCGGAACACGTGAAGGAAAACAACGAAATTGCGATCAGCAGGAATGAGGTGCGCAAGGCTTTCTTGGCTGACAGATTCATGAAAAACTGGACCGCGTCCGGTCGAGCACGCGGCGGGCACGGGTGAATGCCAACGCGGCCGTACCACGGATTGAACCGAAAACGACCACTGGAAAACGGACCGGAGTCAACAAGGACGCTTTCCCGCGCGGAGCAAATGCCATGTATCCCGCCGAGACCAAACACGCACAATAAACATTATGTCTAATGTTGTGAAACTGGATTTCCGGCCCATGGATCAAGTCCACCCTCTTGCTGTCGCAGCGAGCAACGAAACCCGAGGAGGACGTAAACGTCAGGCCGGAAGATGCACCAGACTCGACGACACGCCCGCTTCCGGGTGCCGCGCCTGTAGCTCCCGCAACAGCGTCGCGACGGCCACGCGGGCGACGGGATCCATGTCGGTCGGCATTGCGTCGGCGGCCACCCAGGCGATCGCCTCGATGCGGCCGCGCGCGCCCGCCCTTGGGCGCAGGACTTCGCCCGTCGCCACCAGGTGCGGCGCGCCCGCCAGGGCAAAGGCCTGCAGTGGTCCGAAAGATTCGGGGGCCACGCCGGTCTGTCGCTGGCAGTACCGACGTCAGCAAGTCGTCCGTGGCCGTTCCCGGTCGGATTTCCCCGGAGGGCAAAGTCCAGAGCGCCGAACCACGTCGGCGCACAAGCATGACCGTTCCCGTCGTGTCGGTAAGAAGCGCGTAGACCATCCTTGAAATACCACGGTACTGCAACCGTGTCCCTTTTTCGGGAATATCGACGGCGTGGCCAACCGCCTTACCGCTTTGATTGACGGAGTTTCTTGACCGTGCACCGGGACCTGGATTCCGCGCAACCAGGGAGCCCGCGAGTGAAGCGAATGCGATCGTCCGAGCTTCCGCAGCCGCCGTCTGCTTACGATCGTTTCACCGGGTGCGGGAGAAAACACGGATGCGCGCCGCGAATACTACGCAGACCGACATGGACCCTGAGGGCCGCGAAGGCAGCCCGGAACACCGCGGCGGTCGTTCAGTTGCCGCCGAGCTCCTGCACGGTCCACGGCGTCGAGCGGTTGCCCACGGCACTGAGCACTTCCTTGACCTTGTCCTCGGTCACGGGCGGCGCGTTGTTGCCGAAGGACGCACGAACATAGGTCAACACCGCCGCGATCTTCTGTTCGTTGAAGCGCGCCGCCGAGGTCGGGCCGTGGTGGGCCGGCATCACGCCATTGAACGTGTGCCCTTCCACCTCGAGGGGTCCCGTCAGCCCATAGGAGACGATCTTGATCATGCGCTCCTCGTCGCCCTGGACGAAGGGCGAACCGGCGAGCGGAGGAAAGGCATTGGGCACCCCCTGCCCGTTCTGTTGGTGGCAGGCGACGCAGGTCGTGTTGTAGGCGCGAGCACCGAGCTTCATCATGTCAACCGGCTGCGGGGCGGCGTTGGTCGCCACGACGTTTTGCCGCGTGATGTCGAAAGCCATCGGGCTGAAGTTGCCCGACTGGGTGCCAATGTAGATGCCGCCGGAAAAGATCAGCGCGGAGAACACGAACAGGATGAAGATCGGGATTGGCGAGAAACCCTCGGTGGGTTCCGGCTTTTCGCGCAGCAACTGGTGGTGGACGGACGTGAGGCTGGCGTCGGAGACGGCGGCCTGTTCGAGTCTCGTGCTCGAGGCGCGGTTGGAGGCGGGATCGGACTCGGGAGCGCTCATTTCGCGGCGGCGGCGGTTTCGGGAAGGGAGGCGGCATCCGCGGTGCGCAGGCTCGTCAGGTACGCGACCAGCGATTTTGCCCGGTCGGTGGGCACGACCTCATAACCTTCGGGCGGCGCATATTCCGGCGGCAGCCCGGTCAGCGCATCCTTCGAGGGATGCCCGTTGATCTTGCGCACCTCGAAGAGGAAGGGAAACGGAGGCATGATCGATCGTCCGTTGGAGGTGATCGCCGGGTTGAAGAGGTGCTTGTAGTGCCACATTGGATCGCCCTGGCGGGCGCCGATGTTGCGCAGGTCGGGACCGGTGCGCATCGTGCCGAGCATGACGCGCGTGTCCTGCACGTAATCGCGCGCGACATTCGGCCGGTCCCCCCACCCCCGCGCGACGTCCGGCGAAACGGCGTCGCTACCGCCGGTGAGCGGATTGCGCACCTGCTGGGAATGGCAATAGAGGCACCCGAGTTCCTGGTAGACCAGCGCGCCCTGGCGCGCCTCGCCCGAGGGCGTGGCCGGGACGACGGCCTCGTTCTGGGCGTCGTAGTAGGGCCGGTCGGCGCCGGCGTCCTTTTGCTGGACGAGATTCGTGAGCACGATCCCGCTCCAGGAAAACGCGATGGCCAGGAAAATGCCGAGAAACAGCAGCGGGCCGTTGTTCATGGAGTCTTCAGCTTGAGCGCCGGCGGCGTGTTGAAGAGCGTCGGCGAGGTGTCCGTGGCGGTGCGGGGCTTGAGGAGCATCCAGCCGAAACTAATGGCAAAGGCGATGTGCCCGACCGCGATGAGGATGCCGCCGACCGTGCGTGAGAAAAGATAGGGAATCGTGTTCTGCACGATCTGGAGGAAGTCGGGATGCCCTTCCACATCGAGCATCTGCGTGCCCTGGATCCAGCCACCGATGGAGAGGGCCAGCACGTAGACCAGGATGCCGATGGTCGTGGCCCAGAAATGCACACTGATCAGCGAGGCCGACGGCCATTCCTTCTGCAGCAGGCGCGGCATCATGTAATAGATGCTGCCAAACATCACCATGGTGAAGAACGCATACATGCCCTGGTGGGCGTGGCCGATCGTGAACTGGGTGAAGTGCGTGATCTGGTTCACCGTGCGCAGCGCCATGGTCGAGCCGATCAGGCTCGTCAGCGTGTAGTTGACGGCGCCAAAGACGATGAAACGCAGCGTCGGGCTGCTCCACACCTGGCGGGCGCACCCGGCCACGGTGAAGTGGTGGTTGATGGCGGTGACGACCACCGGGATCACCATCATCAAGCTCGCGACGATGCCGGCGGACTGCACCCAGAGCGGCACCGGGCCACCGATCAGGTGATGCACGCCGGCCCAATTGTAGAAGAACGCGAGCGTCCAGAAACCGAGGACCGAGAGATGGTAGCTGTGAATGGGTCTCCCCAGCACCTTCGGGATGAAGTAATACGCGGCGGCGAGGCCGATCGGCGTGAACCAGAGCCCGAGCACGTTGTGTGCAAACCACCAGTTCGCCAGCGGCTGCACCACGCCGGTCGCCGGCGCCCAGATCAACATGATCTGGGCCACGGAATACAGCCACGGAAACCAGAAGAGCGCCGCGAGGATGTACCACTGCGAGACATAGGTGTGTTCACCGCGACGGAAGCGAAAGGTCACGATGCCCCACACCCCGACCAGCGCGTAGCTGAGGAACAGCAGCGGCGTGACATACCGCGGCATCTCCAGCCACTCCACCGGCTCCATGTCGCCCTTGCAGATGCCGATGATGCCGACCAGGACGGCGAGGTTCCAGGCCGCGCCGGAGACATAGAGGATGCCGGCGTGCCGCAGTTTCGTGCGACAGAGCCGCGCCATCAGCCAGAAGGAGACGCCGATCGCGGAGTTGGTCGACCAACCGTAGATCACTGAGTTGAGATGCGCCGTCCGCATGATGCCGAACGTCAGCCACTCGTACTGCGAGAGGAAGCCGGGCGTGTGCAGCTTCATCGACGAGATCAGGCCGAAGATCGTGCCGAGCAGGAGCCAGCCGACGGCGGTGCCGAGGAAGATCAGCGCGAGCACGCGGGTGCTCTGGTCGATCTGGTAAAGCTCCGCCCGCTCCTCGGTGAATCGGGAGCGCGGGTCGATGGACGCGACGAGACTCTGCGCAGAACTCATGAATGGGGGCGCGCCGCCGGCGCGTTCGGAGAGGCTTGAGGCGCACGCGGCGCCTTGCCGGGAAAATAGTCGGTCTGCACGCCCTCCGGCTCGGACGCGTCGAAGATCGAGCGCGATTGCGCCTCGAAATCGCGAAATTCGCCGTGCTTCGAGGCCCAGAAGAACGCGTAGACGGCGGAGCCGAGAATCAGGGCCGCCAGCAACACGAGCGGCAGGTAGGCGAGCCAGTAATTCATGGTTGAGCGGCCGCGCCGTGGGTCAGCTCCTGCAGCGCGAGTTGCTTGGCCCGCTCGATCGGCAGGCGAACGACACCCTTGTCGCGATCGATCCAGGAATAATTCGTGAGCGCCGCCGCCTCGTGATCGCGGATCTCGATCAGCTTGTCCCTGCGATCCTCCGGCGTCGGAATATGGCGCTCCCAACGCAGCTCGCGCATGCGGGCGGCCCGCTCGGCCGGCGCGAGCTGGTCGAGTTCCTTCATGTCGGCCGCGGAAAACACGGGCGTCGTATCCTGATGCTCGTGCCCCGGCAGGTAGCTCACGTAGAGCAGCACCGCGAACAGCAGGAATCCGGCGATGACGCCGATGGCCGCCAGCCAGAGCGACGTGCGCGACGGTTCGGGAGTGACGTCATTCATGGAGTTGCAGGGATTCGATGATGCGCGGGTCCCGGATCGGGATCGCGCGCGCCTTGGTCAGGCTGTTGGAAAACGCCCACATGCAAACGCCGCCGATGCCGAGGAACGCGGTCAGGAACCAGGCGGCACCGGTGCCGAACGGCACGGGATCGCCATTGGGCAGCTTGTGCGCGGGCAGGATGTTGAAGGTGAGGTCGAGCAGCTGCGTGGCCAGGATCCAGACGCAGATGAAGATCATCGTGCCGTATTTCTTCTTCAGCGGATGCTGCAGCAGGTAGAGGAACGGCACGACGAAATGGCCGAACACGAGAATGAAGCCGATCCAGCGCCACGAATTGAAGTCGCCGGTGCTGGGGTTGAATTCGCGCACGTTGAACCAGAAGGTTTCCTCCGGCACGTTGGCGTTCCAGATCAGGAAGTACCTGGGAGAACACGATGTAGGCCCAGAACACCGTGAACGCCAGCATGAGGTTGCCGAAGTTGAGCAGGTGCGAGGTCTGGAAGATGCCCCGGAGCACGCCGCGGGTCGCGAGGTAGATGCACAGCAGCGTCATGAACGCCAGCATCGCCCGGATCGAGCTGGCGAAGAACCACACGCCATACATGGTCGTGAACCAGTGGTACTCCAGGCTCATGAACCAGTAGAACGCGGCGAAGGTCAGCGACAGCGCGGTGATCGGCACGCCCGCGGCGGAGACGAAGCGGTTCGAAAGCGTGTGCGCGGGTGAGCCGTCCTCGTCCTGCGCAAAGGAGTTCTTGCGCAGCTTGTGGGCGAACCAGATCCAGATCGCAAAGAAACCGGTGGCGGCGATGAGGAACGCCCGCGGGTTCAGAAAGCCGGACTTCTTCACCCACAGCACGTCGTTGGCGATGGCCGGATCCTGGGGGTTGAGCCAGCGCCACACCAGGCCCGGCTCAATGAAAACCGCCGCGATCGCCAGCGGCGCAAACAGCACTGCCAGCGGCACGAAGACCGCGAGCCAGTGCTCCATGGTGCGCCGCGGCACGATGCCCCACCCTGCGTCGAAGACGTGATGGATCATCACAAAGATCAGCGTGCCGATGCTGATCGCCAGCCAGAAGGCGAGCGCAACCAGCCAGGAGAAGGCGACATTGTCGGTCGAGTCGACGAACAGGCCAACGACGGTGAGCGCGATAAACACGAGGCCGGAAGCCAGCCACGTGCCCGGCTTGATCAACCGGGGCGGATCGACGGGAACCGCGGAAGAAGTCGCAGCGTGGGCGGATGTCATTGGAGAAGTCTGAGGTCAGAGATCAGAGGTCAGAGGTCGCAAGGCGAAGGCTGGAGGCAGGAAATCGGCCGATCGCCGACATCTGACGCCTGATGGCTGACTTCCGACATCTGACATGATTCATGGCGTGGAGGCTTGCTGACCGAGCCCGGCGCGGTCGGCCGCGGGCACGTCTTCGATGGTACCGTGGGCGGCGCGTTGCAGCGCGCGGACATAGGCGATGATCGCCCAGCGATCCGCGACGGGCACCCGGTCGCCGTAGCCGCGCATGGTGGCCTTGCCGTTGGTGATGGTGTTGAAGATCTCACCCTCCGACATCGCGACGATGCGCTCGTCCGTCAGGTTCGCCGGGTTCATCAGGTACTGGCGCGTGATCCCATTGCCGTCGCCCAACTGGCCGTGACAGGGCGAGCAGAACAGCGTGAACCGCTTCTGGCCGCGATCCAGCAGGTCCATGTCGACGGTCACGCCGTCCGGGAAGCCGCGATACCAGTCCGTGTCCTGCGGGAGCAGGGCGCCGCGATACCCCCGGTACATGTGGTCGTCGGCCGCGAGGTAGGTTGGATCCTCGCCCACGGAGCGGCCGCGCGGCACGACGTGCGCCGGGAGGGGACGGTCGGTCATCCCGTTCGGAAAGAAATCACTTTCCGCCTGCGGCTTGTATTTCGGCTGGCGGTCCATGTCGGGATAGACTTCCAGCGGGGGACGCGTGGAATGCGAACCGCGGAAACCGAGCACGGAAACGGCACCGACCACAGCGAAGAGAAAAGCGAGCCAGACGTAGCGCATTTCAGAAGTCAGAGGTCGCGGGGTCGAAAGGTCAAAGGTCGGAAAGTCGGAAGGTCATCAGCGGCTCGGACGTCGGAGGATCGGCGGTGGCTGGCCGCAGCTCGCGGGCTCGGAGAGGGAACGCTGACCGCCCGTTCTCCTCCTGGAGCCTGGCACCTGTCACTTGGAACTTGCGAGTGTGGCGAGCCATCAGTTCTCCAGTTCGTCGATGGTGGTGGCCCCGGCCTCCTGCAACAGGCGGCGGGCGTGCTCCTGGGTGAACTTCGGGTCCATCGCCTCGAGCACGATGAAGAAGGCGTCGTCCGTCGCGCGATGCACCTGGTCGTACTTGAGCACCGGATGGTAGTGCATCGGCAGGCGGTTGAGCAGGAACATGCCGATGATCGTGCCGAACGACGGCCAGCAGGATCGTCAGCTCGTAGGAGACGGGAAACGCATACATCGGGCTGAAGAACGGCTTGCCCCCGACCACCAGCGGATAGTTCCAGGCGTTCATCGCCCAGATGCCGAGCATGCCGCAGGTGAATGCCGGTGACGCCGCCGGTCAGGGTGAAGCGCGGCACCTTGGAGCGCCGGATGCCCATGGCGGCGTCGAGTCCATGGATCGGGAACGGCGTCATGACATCCCACTTGCGATAACCCGCGTCGCGCACCTGTTCCGCCGCATGGAGCACGGCCGTCGGCGTGTCGAACTTCGCGATGTAGCCAAAGAGATTCTTGGTCATGGCGCGCCTCAGGAATGCGGCTTGGTGAACGGCGCCGGCTGGCCCGGCGGATGCGCATGGGCGCTGGCCTGCGGCGTCACGGCCTTGATTTCCGCGAAGGCCATCAGCGGCAGGAAACGGACGAACAGCAGGAACAGCACGGAAAACACGCCCAACGTCCCGAAGTAGGTGAAGATGTCGACGATGGTCGGCGAGTAGTAGCCCCAGCTCGACGGCACGAAGTCCCGCGCGAGCGAGGTGACCGTGATCACGAAGCGCTCGAACCACATGCCGACGTTCACGAAGATGGAGATGATCCAGACCAGCGAGGTGTTCTCGCCGGATCGCCCTGAACCAGAAAAGCTGCGGCCAGATGACATTGCAGCTGACCATGATCCAGTAGGCCCAGCCAGTAGTGGCCGAACGCGCGGTTGATGAACGCGAAGCCCTCGTAGGGGTTCGCGCCATACCACGCGATGAAGAACTCCATCGCGTAGGCGTAGCCGACCATGCTGCCGGTCGCCAACGTGATCTTGCACATGCAGTCGATGTGGTACTGCGTGATCAGGTCGTCGAGGCGGTAGACGCTGCGCAGCGGCAGCATCAGCGTGAGCACCATGCCGAAGCCCGAGAAGATCGCGCCGGCGACGAAGTACGGCGGGAAGATCGTCGTGTGCCAGCCCGGCAGCAGCGAGACCGCGAAGTCGAAGGACACGATGGTGTGCACCGAGAGCACGAGCGGCGTGGCGAGCCCGGCCAGCATCAGGTAGGCCATCTCGTAGTTGCTCCAGTGCCGGTTGCTGCCGCGCCAGCCCATGGCGAAGATCCCGTAGATCCGGGAACGCATGGTCCGCCCGGCGGCGAAGAAGCGGTCGCGCACCGTGGCCAGGTCGGGAATCAGGCCGACATACCAGAACAGCACCGAGACCGTGCCGTAGGTCGAGACCGCGAACACGTCCCACTCCAGCGGGCTCTTGAAGTTCGGCCAGATGCCGTTCGAGTTCGGGAACGGCACGAGGAAGCCGGGATAAACCGCGAACCAGACGCGGCCGATGTGGAACACCGGGAAGATACACCGCGCAGACGACCGCGAAGATCGTCATCGCCTCGGCGGCGCGGTTGACCGCCGTCCGCCACTTCTGGCGCAGCAGGCAGAGAATCGCCGAGATCAGCGTGCCGGCGTGGCCGATACCGATCCAGAACACGAAGTTGACGATGGCCCAGCCCCAGTTGATCGGATTGGCGAGGCCCCAGATGCCGATGCCGGTTGAAACCTCGTAGGTGAGGCCGGCGACGGTGAACGCTGGCGACGAACGCCGCCGACGACGAAGCAGCACCACCACCACCGCGGCGTCGGGCGCCTCGATGATCCCGCAGACCTTGTCGGTGATCCAGCTGAAGTCTGTGGCCGTGCGCGACCAGCGGCGGCCGCGGCAGGTCCGCCGGCTGCGACCTCGCGCAGCAGTTCCGGGCCGGTCGCGTACGGGGTGTGCCGACGTCGGCAGTCACCGGGAGGGATTCCGCCTGCGCCATCAGTGCGATCCTCCCCCGGGCGCCGTCGCTTCATCCGCTGCCGCCGGTTCGGCGGTCGCTCCGTGGCGCTCGTTCTTCGCGTTGTATTCCTGCCGGGAGAACGGTTCCCGTTCCTCCGGCGACTTGTTCGCATACTCCGGCATGGCGGAGTTGGGGTTGCGCACGCGCGCCAGATAGGTCGTGCGCGGTCGCGTGTTGAGATAGCCGAGCAACGAATAATCGCGCGGGTTGCGCTTGGCCTGGGAGACCGCGCTGTCGGCGTCGGCGATGTCGCCAAAGACGATCGCCTCGACGTCGGGCACACCTGCTGGCACGCGGTCTTGATCGTGCCGTCCGGCACCGAGCACGTCGCCGGAGTCGCCGGCCTTCACGCGCTGCTGGATCTTGGCCTCCTGGATGCGCTGGACGCAGTAGGTGCACTTTTCCATCACGCCGCGCATGCGGACGCGTGACGTCCGGATTCTTCACCATTTGCACGAGCTCCGGCATGCCCTTGCGGGCCGAGCGGGCCCAGGTAGAGGCTGTCGATCGGGCGCTGGTTGAAATCGAAGAAATTGAATCGCCGCACCTTGTAGGGACAGTTGTTCGCGCAATAGCGCGTGCCGACGCAACGGTTGTAGGCCATCACGTTGATGCCCTGCTCGTCATGCACGGTGGCGTTGACCGGGCAGACCATCTCGCACGGCGCGGTCTCGCACTGCATGCACGGCAACGGCTGCAGCGAAACCTGCGGGTCCTCGGGTATGATGGCATTGTCCGGGCCACCGAACGCGCGCGCCGTCGGTGCGCCCGTCGGAGTAATACCGGTCGAGCCGGATCCACTGCATCTCGCGCCCGCGCCGCACCTGGTCGCGGCCGACGATCGGGATGTTGTTCTCGGCCTGGCACGCGACGACGCAGGCATTGCAGCCCGTGCAGGTGTTGAGGTCGATCGACATGCCCCACTGCTGCGGAGCCGTCAGGTCCGGATGTCCGTAGAGCGAATTGCCGCGCGGGGTTTCCCCGGCGCGCTTTGTCAGCGGCATGTCCGAGGACACGCCGAAGATCGGCGGCGTTTCCGCCTCCATGCCGATGTGCCGGGCGAACCCGGGCTTTTCCTTGAAGCCGTCCTCGCCCTCGAGGTTCGCCTCGCGCACGATGGCGCGGCCTTCCATCGACCAGTGCTCCTGCGTGTTTGCGAGCACGTACGACTTGTCTTCGACCAGCGTGAGCTTCGCGCCGGCAGCCAAGGTCGCGCCGCCCTTGCGCAAGGCATAGGCATTGAAACC
This sequence comes from uncultured Verrucomicrobiae bacterium, assembly GCA_963797435.1. Classification (GTDB taxonomy): domain Bacteria; phylum Verrucomicrobiota; class Verrucomicrobiia; order Opitutales; family Opitutaceae; genus CAWCPJ01. Next base: position 320,223 of record CAWCPJ010000005.1, read on the forward strand.
CGCGTCGGTACCAACGCGGCCCGTGCGCCGTGCGCCCATAGCCCAGCGGCAACAGAACCGTGTAGTGCATCCAGGCCGGGCTGGATGTGCACGGGACCCGCGATCACTGTCGCTGCCGATCGTCACCGCGCCCACGGCGAGGATCTCGCGGCCGTTCTGGATTTCGTTCGGGTTCTTGCGAATGATCTGCAGCGCGGAACCGCCCGCGACGATGCCGAGCGACGTCGCCAGGCGCGGGCTGATGCAAGATCGCATTGTCCCAGGTGAGCTTCGTGATCGGGTCCGGGCATTCCTGCAGCCAGCCGTTGTTCACGAATCGGCCGTCATCGACCTTGTGGTCGGTGACGAAGCGCACTTCGAGATTGCTGCTCGCCCGGCTGCGGCCACGACTTGCGCGCTTTCGACCAAACTGGCGTGCGACGTCGGTGTCGATCGCGGCCGCGCCGCCTTGCCCACGCGGAACCGGCGAGCAGGCCGTCGAACAGAAATTCGCGAAACGCTTTTTCGACGTCGCCATTCGACGAACGTGCTGAAGCGTCGCGACGACCTGAGCGTACGCATCGGGCGTCGCCTCCCGCGACGATGCGGGCCGAGGACCTCGATTTCCGTCAGGCCATTGAACAGCGGCTCGATCATCGGCTGCACGGGAACACCGTGCCGTCGACCGTGCGTGCATCGCCCCACGACTCGAGATAGTGGGTCGCCGCGAGATGCCAGGCCGACCCTCGGCGGTTTCGTCCTCGTGGTAACCGAAGCGGACGACTTCGCCGACCTTGCTCTGCAGCGCGGTCCAGTCCAGATCGGCCGGTGCGTTGTAGGCGGGATTGCCGCCGAGCATGAACAGGGTCTTCACCGCGCCGGCCGAGATTGCGGCGGCAAGCTCACCGATGCCGTCCGCGGTGGTCGCCTCGATTTCCAGCAGGGAACACCGTCTCGCCGACATTCCCCAGCGCCTGGTTGATCAGCAGCGCGAGCGCGTGGGCCTCTTCGGGAAGGTGGCTGCCCGCCATGACGAGCGAGCGACCACGATGCGCCCGCAGGTCGTCGGCACAGGCCTTGATCCAGTCGGCGCTCGCCTTGCCGTGCGCCGGCCAGCGCGTCAGTCCCGCGAACGCCGGCACGCCCGCCGCAAGTGCGAGCTGGGCGAGCACGGACGTCATCTGGCTGGTCGCCATGCGCAGGCGATGGTCCGCCATGCCGCCGGTGAGCGTCATCCCGCTCTCGACGACATAGAGGCGGTTCATCGTGGTCATCCGGTTTTTGCACGCGGCGGCCGGCGGCGAAATCGCGCGCGTAGCGCAGCTGGTCGTCCTCGGTGCCGATGAAGTCGGCATCGACGGCGACGATGCGCTGCGGCCTTGGCGAAGTCGTAGTGCGGCTTGGCCGGCCGACCTGCGAGGCGCGTGGCGACGCGCTCGGGTGTGGTTTGATCGACCGGCTCGTATTCCGCCCAGCGCGCCTGCGGCAGCTTCTGCTTGAGCGCGCGAACGAGGCGGCGGCGGGTGGGTGAACTCGATTGCTCGGCGAGAAATGCGAGTCCGGCCCCGCCCTTCGCGGCAAAGCGCGGCAGGACGCCCTGCAGGAGGTCATGCACCTCGCCCACGGGGGCCGCCCGGTCGCCCTTGCGGTGCGCGGTCGCGCGATCGACGTCATAGAGGTCGAGCACGCTCGCCTGCGTGATGACATTGGTTGCGCCGCCGTAGGGCGCATACGACGGATTGCCCTCGATCTTGGTCGGGCGCCCCTGGTGGGTCTCGACGACGACCGGGATGGCGTGACGGCGCAGCGGAAAGGCGGAGGCGAAAGTACAGCGGCAGCCCGGGAATCGTGTCTTCCGGCGTCTTGGCGTACGGCAGGATCTTGGCCTCCGGCCGCCGGCAGCCGGCGAGCGTCAGTCCGCCCGAGGGCAAACGACGACGCCATGATCTTCATGAAATGGCGGCGGTCGAATTCGCTCATCTCCGCGGCACCCGCGGGAAATTCACGCTCGACGCGCTCGCGAAACTCCGGCGTGTCCGCCAGTTCGTCGAGGCTGCGCCAGTAACGGGGACCGTTTTCCTCGGACCGGTCGCGGGGGGGATGCTGAAAAACGCGTTTCATCGATGGCAACCGGAGCAGCTCTGCGGCGGATTGATCTTCCAGTCGTGGATGCGGGCCACCGCCTCCTCCAGCCTGCCCTGCGCGGCGAGCGTCTTCGAATCGAGATTGAAGACGTCCTTCGAATCACGGATCTGCAGCGCGGGGTTGCGGTGGCAGTCGAGGCACCAGCTCATGCTTTGCGGCTGATCCTGGAACACGACCTTCATTTCATTGACCTTGCCATGGCACTCGACGCAACTGACGCCCCGGTTCACGTGCACGGCGTGGTTGAAGTAGACATAGTCCGGCAGCTTGTGGATGCGCACCCACGGCACCGGGTCGCCGGTCGCCTCGCTGTCGCGCACCGGCTGCAGCAGCGGGCTCTGCGTCTTGACCAGGCTGTGACACGTCATGCACGTCGCCGTCGCGGGCACGTTGGAGTGCTCCGACTTCTCGACGTTCGTGTGGCAGTAGCGACAGTCGAGCCCGAGTTGCCCGGCATGCAGGCTGTGATCGAACGGCACCGGCTGGACCGGGGCGTACCCGACGCGCGTGTACTTGGGCGTGACGTAGTAAGTGATCCCCGCCAGCGCCACGGTCGCGAAGGCACCGAGGAAAAGGACGATCTGCAGGGGCAGCTTGTTGACCGACTTCGGAAAAAGTTTCGACATGCCGGAGGGGACGAAAGTGACGCGCTGCGGAGACTCAGCGGGTCAGACAGGTGCGCAGAACAGCGCACAGCGTGAAGCCCACCTCGGCTACACCGGCGGGGCCGGGTATAAGGGGGGATGAATGCTGGAAAAACTTTCGGAAACAACCAGATGCCACTGTCTTCTCCAAGGATGGATGCGGTAGGAAAAATTTCGGCCGACACAAGATTCTGGGTTTGGCCGACGCAAATCAAAAACCGGGCAGGACAAATTTTGCGCAATCCCATTAGCAACCCAGCCGCACGGGCGCGCTCGCGCTAATGCAACGCGAGCGGTTTTTCGTTCCGCCGCAGCGAAGCAGTCCCACGCCGCACGGCGTGCCTGGCCGGGAAGTCCACCGCGTTCGGCCACGCTTGTTCCGCTTCGCTTCACGACCGGTCTCGTCGCGCCTCCGGCGCTCGGAACGCGCGACGCGCTCACGCGCGGCTACCCGGACGGCGTAGCCGCGTCGGAGCCTTGCGACAACGTCGACCCGAGCTTCGCCGGGCGGTGGAATCTTCGGGTTGGCCTCCAAAGCCGGAGGATGTTCTCGCTACAACATACGAGTGTGGCCCGGACGCCGAAACCTTTTGCCCGGGGAGTTCGTCCGTTGCATGCCCCTATCGACCTTCCCTACGTTTGTCCTTTCCCATGAGCCCCTCCCCATCCGCGTCGACCGCGAAGATTGGCATCATTGGCTGCGGCAAGATCAGCGCCGCGTATTTCGCGGGCTGCAAGGCCTATGAAATCCTCGACATCGTCGCCTGCGCGGATCTCGACCTCGCGCTCGCCGAGCGCACCGCGCGCGACCAGGGACTTGCATTCGGCGGTTCGGTCGAAGACCTGCTCGCACGGACGGATATTTCCATTGTCGTCAATCTCACGATTCCCGCCGCCCATGCCGCGGTGAATCGGGCGATTCTCGCCGCCGGCAAGCACGCGTATTGCGAGAAACCTTTCGCGCTCTCGGCGGCCGACACGCATGCCGTGGTCGCCGAGGCCGGCCAACGCAAGCTCCGCGTCGGGAGCGCACCCGACACGTTTCTCGGCGCCGGCATTCAGACGGCCCGACGCCTGATCGATGAAGGCGTGATCGGCCGGCCGGTGGCGGCGCTCGGCTTCATGCTTTGCCCCGGGCACGAGTCCTGGCACCCGAACCCCGCGTTCTACTACCAGGCGGGCGGAGGTCCGATGTTCGACATGGGCCCCTACTATATCACGGCACTCGTCAACCTGCTGGGTCCCGTCGCACGCGTGAGCGGATCCGCCAGCACCACGTTCGCCGAACGTACCATCACGAGTGCAGCGCGGCGCGGCCAGAAGATCGGGGTGAAAACGCCCACCCACTATTCCACCACGCTCGAGTTCGCCGCCGGCGCCGTGGTCACACTGGTGATGAGTTTCGACACGCACCGCTTTCCCCTGCCAAACCTCGTGATCTTCGGTACGGACGGCAACCTGCGCGTGCCCGACCCGAACCTCTTCGACGGCACGGTCCAGCTCGCCCTCGCCGGTGCCACCGACGCCGGTGACTACAAAGATGTCGAGGTGCGTCATTCGCTGGGTCGCGGACGCGGCTCTGGCGTCGCCGACCTCGCCCATGCGCTCCGCAGTGGCCGTCCCCATCGCGCCAGCGGCACGCTCGCCCACCACGTGGTCGAGGTCATGGAGGCCGCCGCCCGCTCCCCCGTCGAGGGCCGCCATGTTGAGATCACCTCCACCTGTGAGCGCCCGGCCGCCGTGCCCGCGGATCTTCCCGCCAGCCGGATGGACGACTGAGCCGCACATGCTACCGGCCCGACGCGGTCCGCGCCACCCGAACACCCATCGCTGAAACCGGAGGTTTGCATGCCTTGCTCGTCGTCGCCACTTTCCGATGGCAGGGCACCGCACCTTGACCTAAGCATTCAAGAAAATCCTCATGCCCCTACCTCGACGGGAATTCCTCACCACTGGCCTCGCGGCGTCAGCTGCAGCCGCATTTGGCGTCCTCGACGCGACGGCAGCCGATCCGGCCGCCCCGTCCGCGGCGTCGCGCGAATACCACGAACTGCGCGCCTATCGACTCCGACCCGATGCCCCGGACCACACGTTGCTCGATGGCTATCTCGCCAAGGCGCTGATCCCCGCGCTCAACGCCAATGGCATCGCAAACGTCGGCGTATTCACTGAACCCGAACCGGAGGACGGACCGGCGGTCTGGGTCTTCATTCCCCATCCGTCACTCGACTCCGTGGCACGCGTCGCGGCGTTGACCGGCGAGCCGGTGGTGGTGAACGCGGCCGGGGATTACCTGGCTGTTCCCACCAAATCACGTCCCGCGTTCGACCGGATCGACAGCTGGCTGTCACTGGCCTTTTCGGGTCTGCCCCGGCACACCGTGCCCGCACTCACGCGCGACAACCAATCACGGATTTTCGAGCTGCGGGTGTACGAAAGCTATAGCGAGGCGAAGGCGCGCAACAAGGTCGACATGTTCAACGCGGGCGAGGTCGAGCTCTTCCGCCAGGTCGGGTTCACCCCCGTGTTCATGGGCGCCGGCCTCGTCGGTCCGGGTTTGCCGCGGCTGACCTATATGCTCTGCAGTCGTGATCGCGCGACGCACGACGCCTCGTGGAAGGCATTCTTCGCCCATCCCACCTGGTTGAAGCTGAAGGATGACCCCCGGTACGCTGACAACGTTTCCCGCGTGATCAGCCGCTTCCTCGTCCCGACGGCGTATTCGCAGATCTGAAACGTGACGATGGATTGATGCCCACGACACGATGAATGTCGCGCCCTTGGTTTCCCGCACGTTCGTCCTGATGGTGGTCGCCGCCAGGCTCCACGCGGCTGATTCGTCTGCGACGTTTTCCTATGAAAGCCGGGATGCCGGGTTCGCCGACGTCAGGGCTGCCGACGAGGAACGAGTTGCCGCCTCGATGACGCGAGACCGAACCCGGCTCGAGGCTGTGCTTTCCGATCAATTGCGGTATGCGCACTCGAACGGGCACGTCGACTCCAAGGAGTCGTACCTCGATGCCATCATGACCGGCCGTTCCGTTTACGAGAGCTACGACTACCAGACCCGCGAGTTCAAGGTGATCGCACCGGGTGTGGTGTTGATGACGGGCCGGGTGATCATCGGCCTGGGCGGGGACAAGCAACCCGCACCGATCGACCTCAATTTCCTGGCGGTCTGGCGCGAGGAGGGCGGTCGCTGGCGATTCCTCGCCTGGCAGTCATCTCGTAATCCACCACCGCCGTCCGCCGATTCCCCGGTGAATGCTCCTGACGCGCCTCCGGCTGCATCCGAACGCAGTCCGTCACCGCCGTCGGCGGACCCGTCTCCGGCACCAAACTGAGCGTGAGCCCCGCCCTCCCCTCGCGCCGGCATCCCGGCGTGTTCCGGCGACTTCCGACGCGTCCTGCCATCCCGGGGACGCCCACAAGAATGTCACGCATGACGTGACATTCTTGGGACGTTTCACGATCGGGAAACTCGACAACGATCGTGCGGGGGCAGCGGGATGGGTGCTTCGATGCACACCCGCCTGCCATCGCCGGCGTGCGCAGCCATGGCTCGCGAGGTGTACGGTGACGCGAATCGCTCCCTTCAGAGTTGCGGGAACGTGAGGCCGAAGCGTTCGCACAGCCCCGGCACGCTGGCGAAGTCCATGTCGAGGGAGTAGCGTTCGCTGATGGCGGCAAACGCCGCGACATCGCCCCAGGCCGCCGCGATTTCCCGGAAGAAATCCTCAAAACCGCCGGGAGAGATCACCTCGATGATCTCACACGGCGTGTCGCCCGCGTTCCAAAACGTATGCCATTGCTCACGCGGCTTGAACACCCACGTGCCGGGGCCGGCCGTCACCACGTCGTCGCCGAGCAACGCGCCGAGCGTGCCCGTCAACACGTAGGAATACTCGTCCTCGCGGTGGTGCCGATGCAGCGGAGCGGCCAGCGCATGCGGCGCCATCGGGTGATGCACGATCGAGAAGCGACCGTCGGAGTCGGCCGCGTCCAGTTTCCACGCGACGCCCAGGCCGCCGAAGTCGAACGTTGCGCCGTCGGATCGGCCGACGGCCACCGGACCGCGCGCGGGACGCTCGCCCGCGGAAAAACGGATGCGCGCGGTCGCGGCGCCCCGGGAAGGATCATCAAGAAGGGATGGATGCGTTTTCATTTCAGTAAACAATTATGGTTAACGGAAACGAAGAACGACACCGCGCATTCGCCTTGTCAACACTTTCGTTGTACATTTTTGTTTACCTAAATGAGAAAAGCAAAGAAACGCCGGTACACCCTGAAGGCCCGGGGAGAGAAGCTCGCGGAGACGCGCGCCCGGATCGTGGAGGCGACGATGCAGTTGCACCAGGAGGTCGGGCCGCGCCACACGAACATCAGCGCGATCGCGAAGCGAGCGGGCGTGGAGCGTCTCACCGTCTACCGGCATTTTCCCGACGAGGCGGCGGTGTTCGCGGCCTGTTCCCAGCACTACACGACGCTCAATCCCCCACCCGACCCGGCCGCCTGGGCGGATGTCACCGATCCGCGCGAGCGCGCGCGGCGCGCGCTCACGCAGCTCTACGCCTACTTCGGTCGCACGGCCGAGATGCTCAACAAGATCTATCGCGACGCGGATGACTATCCCGCGTTGCGCGAGATCATGGATGGATTCGATGCCTATCTCGGCCAGCTCGGTGAGGATCTCGCCCGCGCGTGGCGGCGCGATCGCGCGACGGCCAATCGTTCGCACGTCCTGCGGCACGCCACGAAATTCGTGACCTGGCAATCGTTCGCACGGGACGGCGTGATCAACGACGACACGGTGAAGCTGGTCCTGGCATGGATCGACGCCGTGTAGTCCGCGCGTGACCCTTCCCTTCATACCTGTAGCGCCGGCCCCCTGCGCCATTCCCTGGAGGCCTGGCAATCGCATCATCGGGACAACAGCGGGCTCCGTTTTTGGCTGCCCACCAACGCGGCCACATGTAGCTGCGCGTGAGTTCAGGCGAATGCGTGGCCGATCGTGCGAAACTATCAGGCTGTAGCCATCAACGATGTCGCGTACGCGACATCGTTGATGGCTACAGCGTGCGGTTGGTGGATTCGGTGACGAGTGCAATTGCGGGACAACGGCATCGTGGCGGCTTGGCCATCACGGTTCCGGCATTGCCCGCGCCGCGAGCTATCGGTCCCGGCGTCGAATCAATATCACCCAGTCCGCGTCCGGTTCGGACGGCGGACTGCCCAGCCCAACTGCTTCCGCGCCCTGCACCGTCGTAACACTGCCGGTCTGCAACGGTCCTCCCGATCGCGGGTCGAACCAGCCCACTGAAAATGCACCTTCGGTTTCGCGAAGGTCCAGCGTTGTCGTGCCCCCGTTGGGCAGGTAGACGACATACAACTCGCCCGGCTGCGCCAGGCAGTAGCGCGAGTTGTCGTGCGCGGGGTTGCCGACGAGTCGGTCGGCATTCCGCATCCGCCAGAACGGCACCTGTTGCTCGCTGAAAAAACCCAGGGCGAGCGCGCCCCAGTGCCAGGATTGGTCGCGGCTGCGCCAGTCCTCGCAGTCGAGGTCATTTTCCGGCAGGGTGTAGCCGAAGTAGTACTCGACGCCATCACCCCCGGCGAGCAGCGCGCCCCAGAGGGTGTACTTGCGAATGTCGTCGGGCGTATAGGCGGGATTGCCGTGTTCCGGCCGCGCGACCCCGGCGAAACTTTCGTATCCAGGGTCCGGTGGCACACCGGTGTAGTGCGGCCCCTGCTCGTCGTTTGCCACGACCCAGGGATGCCCGGCGGCGGTCGATTCATCGATCCACTGGACGACCCGCTGATGGACGACATCCCAGTTGTTCTGCAGCGAGACGCCCGTGAGCGCGGTGGGATCGCCCAGCAGCGGCCGGTAGACACGTTCCTGCCAGTCGGGAAACGTGTGCACCACGATGGGGTGATGGTAGGCATCGGTCTCGCGAATGAACTTCGCCATGGCCCGCTGTTGCGCGGTGGACAGCGTGTTCTCCTCCCCGAGATTCCAGTCGAGCGCGAGTTCATGGCCGAACCGCGCGATCAGCTCCCTGAGATACAACCGCCGCTCGACGCCGGTGTCACCTCCGTCGAGCGCGGTCGGCACGCTGCCCGGCTCATCGGAGGCTCCCACCCGGTTGTCGTCGTTTTCCGTCTCCTCGAGCTTGAAATGCAGGTGCAGGCCGAGGCGCGTGGCGTGATCAAACACGATCTGCCATTGGTCGAGCTTGGAACCGTCGAAGTGCAGCGGGTCGTCACGCTCCACGAACGGCCAGACGTCGTCTCCGTCGCCACCCGCATTGTAGGTGAGAAAAGAAAACGCATTGCATCCCGTGCCCGCGAGATAGTTGAGCGCACCAATGAGCCCGCGGCCCTTGCCGTTCCCCCAGGTCGGGTCGCCGTCCCGCCAGTCGCGCACATGTGGCGCCCAGGTCTTGAGCGCGACGGGAGGCGCCGCCTCGCCCGGGCGCGCGGGGTCACCCGGACGATTGGAACGCGTGCCGTCAAAGTCGGCATAGCCCAGCAGGTTTTCGGGGGCGTCGGCGCCGACCTTCAGGAAGTATTCCCCGGTGCCGGCGAAACGCAGATAGCGTTCGCCCACGTACTCGAGTCGTCCCCGCGCGCGAAAGTCGCGACCGCTCTTGTCCGTGGGAGCGACCACAAACGTGCCGTGAACGCCGTCACAACCTGCGACCGGTTCGCCGACCACCGCGGAATCGACGGCCACATGCGGGCCGCGGCGGAAGAAAATGACGTAGCGCCAGCGCCCCGGCTGGTCGGGAGCGAAATGGACCCGCCATTTGTTGCCCGCCGTCGCGGAGGAATTGGCTGCGTCGCCATCCACCGCAAAATAACCCGGCACCCGATAAGCCGGCGCGCCGGACGCGGGCGTAAACACGACCTCCATGCGGTAGTCGAGAAACGGATTGGGATCGGAATCGCCCTCCCGCGCCTCCGGCCCGTCGAGCGTGAGCGTGATCTTGTGCCAGGTCTTCTGTTCGCCGCTGATGGTCGGCGGAGCGGCCGTCGCGATTTTCGCGCCCGCCAGCGACAGGGCCAGGCCGCTGCAAGCGAGGAAGACGACCTTGTGTGCCGGGGTTTTCATTGGAACGAGTCCAGTCCCTTCCCGTCGGGTTGACTTTGCTGGTTCGGACGAGATTCAACGCGCCGGCGCGTGGCGACACCCGCCGGTTGCGTCGAGCGACGAAAGCACCGCGTTATTGCGCGCGAAAACCGTTGCCCGTGGCCGCCCAATAGATGCCGCCGTAGACGTGGTGCATGAAGTTCTGGTCCGAATAGGTCGCGGGCAGATGCCCCAAGGCGGTGTAGAACGCGCGACCTCCATCGTATTCCTGGTACCAGGCGATCGGGTGGAAGTCGCCCATGCCCTCACCCTTGCCGCGCGCACCCCAGTCGGCGTGGGTGTTGTAGGTTTTCTCATCGACGCTGAGCAGGTAGTGCAGCTTGTCCGAACGCGAGGCGTCGAACTGGTACCACTCGTCGGTGGTCAGGAAACGCTTGGGAAACCGATCCATGCCGGGGAAATTGTAGTCCTCGACCTGCACCGTCGCCGTCTGCACCGGTGGATGAATATGGAACATGTGACCGACCATCTTCGTGTACCATGGCCAGTCGTATTCCGTGTCCGTGGCGCTGTGAATGCCGACAAACCCGCCGCCGGCGCGGATGAAGCGTTCGAAGGCCGCCTGCTGCTCGTCGTTGAGGATGTCCCCGGTCGTGCACAGGAAGATCACGACCTTGTACTTCTTCAGTTCCTCGTCCTTGAAGACGCGATTGGCGTCTTCGGTCCAGAACACCTTGAAATCATGCAGTTCGCCGAGATGGCGGATCGCGATGACGCCGTCGTTGATCGATTCGTGATGCCAGCCCGCGGTCTTGGAGAAAAGCAACGCGCTGAACTGTTCGGCTCGCACGGCGCCGGCCGCGAGCAAGGCGATGAACGAGACGGAGAGGAACCTGGTGAACGTGGTCATGACGGATGGAGGCAGCGTAACGCTGGAAAGACGTCACCCAAGCCCCATCCGGTTGCCGCAAAAAGAAAACCCGCGCTCGCCCGCCGGCGCCTACGACGTCGCGCTCCCGGCCGGGGTGGCGACACCCGCGCGCGCCGCCGCCGCCCGCTCGATCGCCGCCTGCAACCCGCTTTCGCGGGTCGGTTTCGCCAGGTAGTCATTCATTCCGGCGGCAAGGCATTTATCCCGGTCTCCGGCCATCGAGTTTGCGGTCATCGCAATGATATAGAGTCCGGCTTGGCGCTCGTCGCCGCGCAGCCGCCCGGTCGCCTCGTAGCCGTCCATTTCCGGCATCTGGCAATCCATCAGGATCAAATCGTACCGGATCTGCTCCACGGCATGCAGGACTTCGAGGCCGTTCGCGACGACGTCCGCCCGGTACCCGAGCTTTTTCAGCTGCAACTGCACGACCCGCTGGTTCACGGGATTGTCCTCCGCCACCAGGATGCGCAGGCGCGCCGCACCGGGTGGGCCCACGCGCTCCGACGGCGCGCTCGCCGCCCGGGCGGTGGTATCGGTTCCGGCGACGGCGACCGGCGCCAGTGCATCCAGGCTCGCACGCAGGAAAGCCTCCTCTCGGAGGGGCTTGTTCACGATGAAGAGAAGTTCGTCACCGTGAGCCGCGACCCCGAGCCGTTGCAACGGCGACAATAGAACCAGGACGCCGACTTTGGCGCGAGATGGACCGGTGGTGACGGTGCGGAAGAACGCCTGCCCATCGATGGCGGGTTCGAAGAACTCGCCGATCACCAGCCGGATGGGATCGCCCTCCGCCTGAGCAGCCGCGAGACGGACAGGCACGTCCGCCGGAGTCGGCGCCGTGGACATGCGGAATCCCCAGACGGCGGCGAGGTGTCTGAGCACCCGGACGGTCAGGTCCTGCGGGGAGACCGCCAGCACGTGCACGCCGCAGAGGCGGGACGCGGCACCGGCGGCACCGCGCGCGTCGTCGCCGGCCACGAGGCTGAACGGCAGCGAAAACCAGAACGTCGATCCGCGCCCCGGCTCGCTGTCGACGCCGATCTCGCCACCCATCAGTTCGACAATCTGGCGGCTGATGGCGAGGCCGAGCCCGGTTCCTCCGAAGCGGCGCGTGGTCGACGTGTCGGCCTGTGAGAACGGCTGGAAGAGCTTCTCGCGCACATGGGGCGCGATGCCCATGCCCGTGTCGCGAACGGAGAATCGCAGACGCACGCCGCCCTCGGGCGCCGGTTTGGCGGCGTCGCGCGTGACGGAAACGGTGATCTCGCCGTGGTCCGTGAATTTCACGGCGTTGCCGATCAGGTTGAGCAACACCTGGCGCAGCCGACCGGGATCGCCGCCGATCCGGGCGGGCAGTCCCGGCTCGATGAACGAGGCGACCTGGACCTGCTTGGCGGCGGCGCGCAAAGCGAGGAGATCGAGCGACTCCTCGACCGCATCGCGCACGGCGAATTCCAGTTGCTCAAGCTGAAGTTTCCCGGCCTCGATCTTCGAGAAGTCGAGGATGTCGTTGAGCACATTGAGAAGCGCCTCGGCGCTGTTGCGGACGGTCTCGGCGAACTCGTGCTGTTGCGGATCCAGTCGCGTGTCGAGCAGCAGGTTGCTCATGCCGATCACGCCGTTCATCGGCGTCCGGATCTCGTGCGACATGTTGGCGAGAAAGCGGCTCTTCGCTTCCGCGGCCTGCCGCGCCTCGACCACGGACGCGCGCAATTCGTCGTGCAGTCGCTCGGTTTCCGCCTGCGCCCGTTTGCGCTCTTCGATTTCGCTGCGCAGGGTGGTGTTTGCCGCCGCCAGTTCCGCGGTGCGCTCGCGCACCGCCGCTTCCATCCGCTCGTGCGAACGCTGGAGCTCGCGTTGACGTCCCCGCACGTGACGCACCCGCCACCCGAAGGCCATGAGACCGGCGAACGCGAGCAGGCAGCCGACCCGGAACAACGGCGTCTCGTAGAAGCGCCGGGGTACGCTCAACGCAAACACGGCGCCGTCGGTGTTCCAGACCTCGTCGGCGTTGCAGGCCTGCACTTCAAAACGGTAGGGTCCCGGCTGCAGGTTGGTATAAAAGGCGGAACGTCGTGCACCCGCGTCGGTCCAGCGCTCGTCGAACCCGTGCAACCGGTAGCGGTACTGGATCTTCTGCGGTGCGACGTAGTCGAGCGCGGAGTAATCGAATTCGACGTTGCCCGGCCCGGGGCGCACTTCGGGAACCCGGCGCGGATCGTAGCGTTCGCCGTTGATGCGCACCGCATCGATGGTCACGGGCGGCGGTTGCGGATTCGCCGGCACGTGCGCGGGATCGATCATGATGACTCCCTTCGAGCTCGGGAACCAGATCCGCCCGTCGGCGGACCGGCAGCCGGAATATTCCTGCGCCATCTTGTCGGTGGTTTTCACCGCGTCCGAGCCATCGAAGACCGTGCAGTGCACGCGCGCAACCCGGCCGTCGGCGGCGGCATTCAAGTCGCGCTGCGACACGCGGAAGATGCCGCGATTCGAATCCATCCAGAAGCTGCCGAGGCGGTCGGCGACGATGGCATAGACGAAGTCCTCGTGCAGGCCCTGTTGGTGGTTGATCAACTTCCAGGTGCCATCACGAAACCGCACGATGCCGCCGTTCTGCGCCGCCCAGATCGCTCCGTCGTCACCCTGGCAAAGATAGAAGAATCGCGCGTTGCCGCCGTTGTTTTCCCGCCACACGTCGTGCATCACCCCGTTCTGGATCCGCACGACGCCCGTATCGTGGGCGAGCCAGATCGAGGCGTCGGGCGCGACGAGCACGTCGTTGATCCAGTAGAGGGAGACGGCGCGGCCATCGGCGAGGCGGTAGGGAATGAAATCCCCCTGCTCGAGGCGGTACAAGTTTCCCGCGACCGCCGCGATCACCCCGTTCGCGTCCTCCGCCACGGCACGCGGCCAGCCGTCGAAGGTCCAGGTCTTGATCACGCGACCGTCGCGAAACAGGTCGATGTTCTTGCGTCCGCCGTTGAAGAAAACATCGCCGTTGCGCGCGGCGTAGATCCGTTTCACCCAGACGGAGCTCAGACCGTCTGCGTTGTTGTTGCCGAAGTTGTCGATGCGTTCGTCGTGCAGATGCGACACACCATTGGGGGTGCCCACCCAGATGCCACCGTCCGCCGCTGCCGCCACCCCCAGACACGCCGGAGCGACGAGTCCCTCGGAGGTCGAAACGGTCGGGAACTTGACGTCCGAAAGCTGGGTGAGCCCGTCGGCCGTGCCGATCCACAGGCTGCCATCGCGCGATTGGGCGAGGGAAAGCACCTGGTCGCTGGCCAGTCCGTCGGCCTTGCGAAACCAGGTGAAACGGCCGTCGACATAGCGCGCGAGTCCACCGCCGATCGTACCAATCCACAGCACGCCCTGGCTGTCCACGAGCATGGCGTTGGGCTGGGTGAACGGCTCATCCACCGGCAACGGCTGAAGGTCGGCGTCGTAACAGCGCAGGCCGTCGACCGTCCCGACCCAAAATCGACCAGCGTGATCGACGGCGACCGCCGTGATGATGACGTTGCGCAACGAGTCGTCCGGCAGCGGCGTGAGCTTTCCCGCATCCCAGCACCAGACGCCCTTTTCCGTGGTGCCAAACCACACGCGGTTGCGGGCATCCACCCGGGCACAAAACACGTCGAGGGCGGGACCCTGCATCAACCCCTCCAGGTGACCGCCGTCCTTCATGCGACCGGCTCCGAAGTTCGTGGCCAGAACCAGGGCGCCTTCCCGGTCTTCGCCCACGGAACGGACGATCGTGGACGGACCCACCCATTCGGCATTTTCGATGGCGGTGAATGCCCGGCCGTCGAAAAACCCGCAGCCGCCGCGATCGAGTCCGAACCACAATCCGCCGGCGGAACGCGGTGCCAGGCAGGTGATCACCTTGCCTTCGGTGCCACCACCGTTCTCGTCGGCGGGATCGACCACGCGAAACACCAGGCCGTCGAAGTGGACGATGCCTTTTGACGTACCCAGCCACAGGTGGCCATCCCGGTCCTGGGCGATGGCGTTGACGCCGTTGGCCGGCAGGCCGTTGTCCCTGCGCCACGTCCGGCAGTTGTACTGGAAGACGGTTCGAGCCGCGTCGAGCGCGACGACGCGCGTGTCCTGAACCACCAGACCGGCGGCAAAGGCGAGCAGAAGTCGGAATGCAAACCGGCTCGGCCCCGCGCGCGGTTGGTTTGGCATGACGTTCATTGAAGCCGGGGCAACTGGTGGCGTCGGACCCGCTTCAGAACCGGGTCCGAAGCCGGCGGGTTCGCCGTATGGTTGGTGAGGCTGGTTGCATTCATGAGTGCACGTGACGCCGACGCGACCCCGTAATGAAACAGGGAGTCGATCGCACTCGTGCCGCCGGGGACGCGGTCTGGGGAAACCGTTGCCAGGACTCCCCACTGCATCGACCGTCGACGGCTGCGGCTTGAACCCCCGTTGCCAGCCCGGGACTTCAGAGATCGACCCAGTTGGCCGACCCGGGCTTGAATTCGCACCAGTAACGCGTCGTGTAGGTCTCGCTTCCGAACACTTTTCGCAGCGCCTGATCGAGATGAAACTGGTAGTTACCGGTTACCTTGACGTCGTTGGCGATTGCCGAACCGGACATCTCGCCGTCGTTGCCGCCGCCTTTGAACGTGAGATGCGCGTTGGGCGCGTAGATCGCCGCGGACATGCTGGCGTTGCCGTGCAGGTCGATTGACTGTCCGCCCACCGTATCCGCGGTGCCGTAAATGATCAGGTTCGAGGCCAGTCCGGTCTTGTTGGCCAGGCCATTGCCACCGACGGTCATATTCCCGGCGACAAAGAGGGTCAACGAGGAGCCGTCCGCGATTTCCAGCGCGCCGGAAATGGAGATGTCACCCGTGACGTAGAGGACCACGTCACCCACGATGGTGGTGGTTTCTCCGTGGGCATTGGTCAGGCTCTTTGTCATGACCGCAGTCGATCCTGCCGTCGTGCCGATTGATTGGGTGCCCGTGACCGGGTCCATCGTGACCAATCCCGACGGTGCCGACTTGGGTATGAAGTTCGCTTTGAAGTCCGTCGTGATCCGGTCCGGATCCTTTTTCACTTTCGAGTCCTCGCCCTGAATTGTGCCCTTCGGACCGACGTTGGGCTCCGAGCCGCCGGTGGCGACGTAGCCCCACACCTCCGAGTTCGACAGATCAACGGCGTCCGTTTTCACCGAGGCGCTGACGACGTTGCCTGCGTCGATGCGCTTTGCCTTATCGTAGAGCCCATTGGTGGAGTGGAGTGGATCACCGGAGTCGAAGGCGTCGAACACGGCGTTGCCGCCGGAGACGGTCACGCTTTCCCGGGCGCCGGGGCCGGCATTGAACAGGGAGCGCCGTTCCAGCCCGATCTCGATTTCCTTCGTGATCGGCATGCCCGCAGCCGGCTTGATGGTACCCAGTGCCACGATACGCGCTGTCTCCGGATCGCTGACGCCGAAGATCACCACCTTGATCTCGCCGACCACGCCGCCGCCGAGATTCAACGAACCGACCGTCTTAACCTGGTTGTCGGATCCGGATTTATGTTCGGTCCAGGTGCCGTCGCTCAGGTTGTCGTGGTTCAGGGCATCAAGCCCGAACTCCAGGCCGGCCTCGGCGAGATTGAGGGCACTGTTGGCATGGAAGGAACGGCTCGACAGCTTGACCGACTGCACTGCAAGCATCGTGTAGGACCCGAGGGCGATCCCCATGGCGGTGGCCAGCAGCAGGGTGACGAAGAGGATCGAGCCGCGGCGCAAACGGACGACGGGAATGGATGGGCGATTCATATCAGTGGCTCACGCTTTTGTTGCGCAGAATGTAGCGGGCCGAGACGACGTTGTTTGTCGCCAGCGCCCGGGCCCCACCGGAGTGGACGGCTCGCAACTGAAGTTGCAGTTGCTTGGTTCCGAGATCGTTTTTGGCAACGCCCTTGGTCAGTTCATACCGCTTGAGTTCGAAGTCCTGGATGTTGCGGATCAGCACCACTGGCTCCTCCGCTTCGAAGGTCCGATAAAACGCATGCGTGCCGGACGAATACGCGTACGTCACGTCGTAGGTGGAGCTCGCCGATGACCGCACGGTCAAGGTGACACCATCGGCACTGAATCCGGATACATTTTCCGCCATCCGGACGTCGCGGCCGAAGAGTTCGAGTCCGCGACGGGCTTCCTCGTCGAACTTCACGTAGTCGGACGTCGAAACCGAATTGCGGCCGATGAGGAGGAATGCGGAGATCGCGGCGCCCATGACCATTGAGCCCAGCACGACCACCATCAGCACTTCGATCAGCGAGAATCCGGCGTGGCGACGGGCACGCGTCCGGCGCGGTCGAATGCGCCCGTGCGGTGGGAATGCCTGAGCCGTTCGCAGATCGACGAAAGGCTCACCGGTTCCGTGACAATCCCCAGGGTCGCTCCACCGGGAGGGCGGTTCGCCCGCTCTGCTAGAACGAACGATAGTAGTAATCATTCAGCCCTTCCTCCCCGATGAAAGTGAGGTACCGGCATTCCCGGGCGCGTCCGCTCGTGGTATGCCACGTCGCAACCAGCGTGATCTTCCTCAGGTGGTCGTTGTCGACGACCGTTTCCACCGTCCGCGTGCAGGTGAACCGGCTGAAGCTTGTCGTCGCGAAGCCATTGTCCGGAGTGAAATCCTCGCTGGAGAGCAGCGCCGTGATCTCGGACCAGTTCTTCAGGCGGAGATCCTCCATTTCGCTCTGCAGAACCTGCGAGGCAAGCGTATCGAGCCGCGCGTCATCGAGCACCTGAAAGCCGCGACCCATGAGGGTCATCGCACTGGCGAAAACGAGCGCGACGATCGCCACCGCCAGCACGAGCTCGACGAGCGTGAAGCCTTTGTGAATTTGCGGTGCGCGCAACCGGGGCATAGGCTCCGGATCGACATTGTCCGCTCAGGGTTCATCAAAATCCGCCGAGATGAGGCCGAGGTTGGCACGTTAAACAGACAGTAAAACTCAGCGGCCCTGCGTAGATTCGCGCGACCGTTTCCAATCAACCGACCTCGGTGAACCGGGGTCTTCCTTTCATTCCGCGGACATGGCGCCTGCGCGGAGACCGTGGTAGCCAAGTGCAAGCCCAGGTTGCACCGGGCACTGTTTCTTTCAGTTTCAGCCCATGTCCCTGACCTCTCGAACCGTCAAATGGCTTGCCACCCTCGGCCTTGCCGGTGCCACCGGTGCCGCCGCGTTCTGGCTCGGCCGGGCCACGGCGCCGAAGATCATTCCCCCTGGCGTGTCCTCCGCTGCGGGGGCCCGGCGACCGGACGGTTTTTCGGCCGCGGGGGTTGCCGCTCGCATCCGGGCGGCCGGCCGCGACCACCGGTGGAATATGACAAAGGCCTGGGAAAACGACGTCAACGCGGCGGGACCGGAAGACTTGCCGGGGATGGTGGCGGTGATTGCCGAACTCGACGAGGGCCCCGTCCGCAGAGACTTGTTGAATGCGTTCCTCAGTCGCTGGGGCGAATGCGACCCCGCCGCCGCAATCGCGTGGGCGAATGCATTGAAGGCGGACGATCAGCGCGATCGGGCCCTCGCGGCCGCTTGCGGCGGTTGGGCTTATGCCGACCTCGGGGCGGCCCTGGCGTGGGTCGAAAAGCAGGAACCCGGCCCCCGGCGTCGGACGGCGCTGTTTGCGATTCTGCCTCACGTCGCCGCCACCGATCTCGACCGCGCGGTGGCGCTGTTGAACACGATCCTGCCGCCCGCGCAAGCAGGCGGCTGGTATGGCCGGATGTTCGGCGCGTGGGGTGAGAGCGATCCCACAGCCGCCATGACCGCCGTCGCGAAGATCCAGAATTCCCGGATGCGGGATTTGGCCGAAGGCAGCGTCATTTCCGCATGGGCGGGACAGGACCCGGCCGCCGCCCTGGCGTGGGTCCTCGCGCAACCGGAGGATGATCACCGTCGCGGATTGCTGGCCAGCGTGCTCATGCGGTGGGGACAGGACGATCCCGCCGCCGCTGTCGCGTACGGTTCGCAGCATCTTTCCGAGCGCCAGCGCAGGACGTTGCTCCCGGGTCTGGTTTCGAATTGGGCGGCGACCGATCCTGACGCGGCGCTGGCGTGGGTTCGGGCGATGCCTGGGGGCCCGGCTCGGCAAATGATGCTGAGTGCAGTGGCGTATCGACGCGGCGAACAGGATCCGCAGGCCGCGCTTGAATACGCGGCGTCGCTTCCGCCCGGGGCCGAGCGCCGCAGCCTGGAGTCCGCCGCGCTGTCTCAGTTGGTCCAAAGCGATCCGCAAGCCGCCCTCGCCTACGCCGCCGGCCAGCCCTACGGCAACATCCACGAAAGCGCCCTGCCCCAGGTGATCGCCCAGCTCGCGCAGCACAACCTGTCCGCGGTACGTGATTTTCTCGCGCACATGCCCGTCGGGGAGGATCGCAATATACTCCTGCAAACCGTCGTGATGAATCTGGGCTCCGGCCCTCCGGAAGTGGCGATTGAGTTCGCCGATCAACTACCGGCCGGCGAACCGCGAGCCCAGGCCTACGGGACCATCGCGGGCATGATGGCGGAACAGGATTCCGCGCGTGCCCTCGCGTGGGCGCGCGATCTTCCCGCCGGCCCGATCCACGACCGGGCGGTGCAAGGTATCGCCACCCGAATCGCCGACTCCGACCCGGAAGCCGCCTTCGCGCTGGCCGATAGCCTGCCCGCGGGCGCCAACCGCACGAACATCCTCGGCAATGTCCTCGGACAGATCGCCGGACACGACGCCGAACGCGCCTTGCACATCCTGCAGCAACTGCCCGACAACGGTGAACGCACTTCCATGATCCGGCAGGTCGTGATGCGCTCCGCATTCCAGGATCCGGGCCTGGCGGCGGCATTCTACCTCGCGTTGCCGGAGGGCGAAGCGCAGGGCGGCGTCGTGGGCGCAATCGTCCAGGGATTTGCCCGCAACGACCCGGCGGCGGCGCGTACCTGGGTCGAGCAACTGCCCGACGGTGCCGCGCGTCGTCAGGCGGTCAGCGCGCTCGCCTTCAGCCTCGTCGAGACCGATCCCGGTCAGGCGATCGACGTCGCCGCCACGTTGCCGGCGGGTCAGGAGCGGGATGCCGCCCTGGGAGGGCTCGCCAGCCGCTGGGCCCAGCGCGACGCGGACGCCGCGATCGCCTGGGCCCGTCAACTCCCGGAGGGTAACGCGAGGGTGCAAACCCTCACGCAACTTTCGATGCAGCTCGCTCAGGCGGATGCGCCCCGGGCGCTGGAACTTGCTGCTGTGATCGGATCCGACGGGAACCGCACGTCCGCGATGTCAAGCATCGCCATGCAATGGGCGGCGCGGGATCCGTCCGCGGCCGCCGCCTGGACCGCGCGCCAGCCGGCCGGACCGGATCGCGATACCATTCAGGCCGGGGTCGCCCAGGGAATGGCGCGCAGCTCACCGGCGGCGGCGCTCGATTACGCCGCCGCGTTGCCGTCGGGGAACCAACGACAGCAGGCCTTGCAGACTGTCGTATCGACATGGGCGTTACAGGATCCCTCCGCGGCCGCCGCGTGGGCCAGCCGGGCGAGTGATGCCAACCTGCGCAGTCAGATGATTCCCACGATCGCGGCCAATTGGGCGAACACCGATCGCGAAGGCGCGGGTCGCTGGTTGCAAAGCCTGCCACCCGATGCGACGCGTGATGCGGCCGTCGCGAGCTACGTGGCCCGGGTGAGTTACGATTCGCCCGAGACCGCCGCGACCTGGGTGAACCGCATCGCCGATCATGGGCAGCGCCAGAACATGATCACGCAGGTGGCGGCGCAATGGCTGGCGCGCGATCGGCAGGCCGCGACCGCCTGGTTGCGCCGGACCGACCTGCCGCCGGAGCGACAACAGCAGTTGCTCGACCAAACGGCCACTCTCGGCCGTTAGGTTGAACCATGGATGAAGAACGCGAGAACGGGAAGAACGCGAGAACGCGAGACTGGAAGACGGATGTGAGAGAAAGACTCAGTCCCGGATTCTCACGTGTCTCGCGTTCTTCCCCGTCTCGCGTTCTCACGTTCTTCCCCGTCTTGCGTTCTCGCGTTCTTCCCGTTCTCGCGTTCTTCTTTTCGGTTTGCCGGCGGGTCGGTGTTGGCCTCGGCTGAAAGGCCATGAGCGAAACGCCCTCCCCCTCGTCGACGCCCGTGCTTGGCACGCGGCGCGTTTGCCAGATCGCTGTCGTCGTGCGCGACATCCGGAAGGCCGCGCAGGCCTATGCCGAGTTTTTCGGCCTGCCGGTCCCCGAGATCAAGCAGACGAATGCGAATCACATGGTGAATCACACCTTCGAGGGACGACCGACCGACGCGCAATGCCTGCTCGCGTTTCTGAACCTGGAAAACACCGTGCTGGAATTGATTCAACCGCTGGGGGGCGACTCGAGCTGGCAACAGGTCCTCGACCGGAAGGGCGAGTGCATTCACCACATTGCCTTTCAGGTGACCGACGTCGCGGGCAAGGCCCGGACGCTGGCGGCGGGCGGCATTCCAATCCTGCACCAGGGCGGAGACCCGAAGACCGGCCAGTTCACCTACTTCGACGCCCGCGAAAAACTCGGCATCCTCGTCGAGACGCTCGAAGGCTACAAGTAAGGCGCAAGGTCCCTTTACGGCTGCGGCGGAGGCGGCGTCTGCTTTTCGTCGTCTTTCGATTTCTTGCCCTTCAGCAGATCGAGCAAGCCCTTCGCATCGGCGCCCGTGCGTTTCTGAATCTCCTCCTCCGCGCGATTGCGGAGTTCACCCTTAACCAGATTCGAGAACACCTTCTGAAAAGCGTCCTGCGGAATCTGCAGTGACGGGTGATCGATCGGACCCCGCACGACGATGGTCGGCAAAGTGAGTTCCGCGACCGCCTTCGGTTCGCCGCCGCCGAGTTGCACGTTGGTGTGATGCAGCGTCAATACCAGCGGCAGGTTGGAGTCCACGAAACTCAACACCCCCTTCGTCGAGACGTCCGCCGTGCCGCCGCTCACCGGCGGCTTTTCCGACTCTGTCTTGACCTGGCTCGCAAGGTCGTCGACCGGCAATCCCTTCCACAAAAACTCGAGTTGCGCCTGCATGGCCGCACCCGCGGTGGGATCAAGGGCGAGGCTGGCCGCCAGGGTGCCGGAGGCCGAATGGATGCTCACCCGCGGCGGCTGATCGACCAGACCCGGCTGCGTGGAGATGTTCTCCGCCACGAGCGCAAGTTTCTCGTCCGGCAGCGACGCGCTTTGCACTTCGTCCGCCTCGATTTTGCGGATCAGGAGCCTCGGCGCCTTTTGGATCAAGCCAACATCCTGGTAATTCGCGTAGCCCGCGACCCGGATGCGCTCCCGCAGCACGTCTTCGTAGCTCGGACCGGTCTCTCCGGGCGGCGGCTGAGCTTCCTTGGGCGAACCGGAGAACTTCTCGATCCAGCGGCGCAGGGTGGCGAGGCGTTCCCGCCAGACCTGGGCATTCTTGAGCAGGTCGCCCAACGACTGGGTATTGGGCAGCTTCCATTTGTCTTCGTTCGCCTCGGGTTCGGGACTCAACCGCTTGCCTGGAACCGCGCGCTTGTCCCCCTGGGTCGCGCCGACCACCGTCACGAGATCGACCGTGGCGCGTTTGCGGAGCAGGTCCGAGGTACTGAGCTTTGCCTCGACGCTCTTGGCCGCAAAAAGATTCGTGGCGAGATGGTCGGGATCGCAGAGCGCGAGGTTGGTGAGCGTGAGCGAACCTGCGGTCGGATCGAGCGAGGCGCGTTCAAGATCGACCGTGGCCCCGTTCGCACTCTCGAGCCCGGACCGGATCATCGACGTGACGATGGCGTCGTCGAAAAACTTTGCGCCGATATAGCCCAACACGCCGAGCGCGACCACCAGCACCAGGCCGACCACGCGCACCGGGTTGCCAAACCGGCGGGCGAGCAACTGCTCGTAGGATTTCTTTCCCTTGAGGCCGCCGACAAAAAGGAACGAGGCGATTTTCACCCAGCGTTTGCTCATCCATTTCTGATAGGCCGCGGAATCGCTTTCCAGTGCCGCGAGCCTGCGCCAGGTGCTGCGTGCCGCCCGCACCAGGAGGACGCCGGTCACGAGTCCGAAGATCAACGCCATCGCCTGCCCGCCGGTCACGAGAGGATATTCGAATCCGAACCAGGCCAGCACGGGCGCGTTGACGATGGCCTCGAACAAGCCGCGCAACGGTCCTTCGAGCAGAAACCGGCCGATCGCAAACGATACCGGTGCGATCAGCAGGGCGACCAGTTTCGCCGCCACTCCGACGATGCCCGCGACAAACAGATTCGCGTTCAGGATCACGAGGATCGCCAGCCACGTGAGAAACAGCCCGGGCGCCTGCTTGAAGCCAGGCAGGAAGGCGAGCAACGAACCGAGCAGGCACGCCGCCACGATCTGGAACGGCGTCGCGCTTCCGCGGATGAGTTTGCCGATTTTGCGAGTAATCATGATGCAAGGGGGATCGATGGGGAGGCGGCCGCCGCGCCGACGGAAAGACCAGTCTGTCGTCCGGCCTTGAGAGGCGCAAACTCGCAACTCAGTTCCCGCCCGGACGCAAGTCGAGGTGTCGCAGGCATCCGCCAGCCTGAATGAAGCTCACCCAAAGGGGCTCGAGCACGGGAAATTTCCAGGCCCGGAAACCGCGCGTCGGCCGCCCGCTCAGGCAGAACCGGAGCGTCCGCCCGCCGACGGCGTGACCGCCGCGCGTACCGCATCAAAAAACGCCGTCAGCTTGCCCGGATCCTTGACGCCGGGCGCAGCCTCGACGCCGGTGTTTACATCGAGCACCTTCGCGCCGGTGGCCGAGAGGGCTGCGCCGACGTTCCCGGGCGAGAGTCCCCCAGCGAGGATCCAGGTCACTTTCGGATGCTCGTCGTTCGCCGCGCGGAAGCCGGCCCAGTCGCCGGTCTTTCCCGTTCCGCCATAGCCGTCGGCTGAAAACGTATCCCACAGGATCGTGTCCGCATGCAGGGCGACCTCGAAAGGAAATGCCGTGCCGGGGGGCATCTTCGGTGCGATCCACAGGCGCCCGCGCCCGACGGCCTCGGCCCATTTGCCGAGCACCGCCATCGGCGTCGCGACGGGAAAGTGGACCTGGAACGCATCGAAACCGGCATCCGCCCAGGCTCGCAGTTCGTCGACCGAGGGGGCGACGGATACCGCGATCTTCTGGCGCGGCGGCAGTCGGGGAGCCATCGCCTGGAACTGCGCAAGCGAAACATAGCGCGGGGATTTCGGATAGAAGATAAACCCGAGATAGTCTGCTCCCGCGGCATCCGCCGCCTCGGCATCCACAAGCGTGGTCAGTCCACAGACCTTGATCCGAATACCGGCGATCATGGTACCATTGTCCTGGATGAGCTCATGCGATCCCGCAGTCAGGCACGTTTCGGGTGCGACGACGATCCCAGATTACGTTACGAGACTGCTGCAAGGAGCTTTGTGGCGGTTCACATCACCGGCGGGTTCTGGCACACCCGGCAGGAGACGAATCGGCGGGTGACCGTGCCCTTTGCGTTCGAGCAATGTGACGCGAGCGGACGCATCAAGAATTTCGATCTTGCCGCCGAAGTGATGCGGCGCCGCGGCGGGGCCAGCCCGGTTTTCAGATCACACCGCCGACGATCTATCCGTTCGACGACACCGATCTCTACAAGGCGATCGAGGCAGCCGCCTACACGCTGAGGCTGATATTTGCGAGCGAAGGCTGGTGCCAGGGGCCGGGATTGAACCGGCGACCAAAGGCTTATGAGTCCTCTGCTCTACCACTGAGCTACCCTGGCGAAATCAGCAATCGGCCGCAGTGTTTTGAGGGACCGCGGCAAGTCAAGGGCACAGCTGGGAGTGCGTCGGCGGCGACAGAGCCGATTTTTCTCTACCGCGGAGCCGGGTTGGCGTCTAACGAAAACGTGGTCTCAAGATCCCCGGGGAGCGGGAAATTTCCGGCCTGCGCGTCAACGCGCAGGCGCGGGGCCTGCGTCCCGCTTTTGGGAAATCGGTGTTTCGATTGCGAAGCAAAGGACACACCGCCTCGCGGGCCCGCAAGCAAAAGGCCGCTGTCTCATAGGAGCTTGGCCTTGGCACGCCAACCGTGGCACAACGCCTGCAAAGCCCTCGCGATGCCTCGAATGCCCCGCCGACAACGTCCGCCCGATTTCCTCTCGGGCGAATCGAGCTTTCTCGCTCGAACTCCTCTCCGAAGACGGGATCCTGCCCGCGTCCGAAGCTGGCGCTGCGCCACGGGGCCTTTGGAGTTTTCCGTCCCCATGACGCACTCCGACGGAACCGCGACCGTCCCAGCCAACCCTTCCTCCCTCCACTGTCGGCACCCATGATCACCCTCAAGTCAATCAACCGCGTCTACCCACTCAAGGGCGGGCCTTTTTACGCCCTGCGCAATGTCGACCTCGTGATCAACGAGGGTGACTTTATCTCGATCATGGGCCCGTCGGGCTCCGGCAAGTCGACGCTGCTGCACATCCTCGGCCTGCATGACGGCGGCTGGGACGGCGAATACTGGTTTCGCGACGAGCCCGTGCACCGCATGGACAAGAAGAAGCGCTTCGACCTGCAGAAGCGCACGACCGGCTTCGTCTTCCAGAGCTATCATCTGCTCGACGACCTTACGGTCTACGAAAACCTGGAGATTCCGCTCAGCTATCGCGACGTGCCGAAAAAGGAACGCGAGAGCATCGTGTGCGACACGCTCGACCGCTTCCACATCGTCGGGAAACGCGACCTCTATCCCAGCCAGCTCTCGGGTGGTCAGCAGCAGCTTGTCGGCGTCGCCCGCGCCCTGGTGGCCAATCCCGCCGTTATCCTTGCCGATGAACCCACCGGCAACCTGCACAGCGACCAGGGTCGCGAGATCATGGAACTCTTCAAGAAGCTTAACACCGAGGACGGCGTCACCATCGTGCAGGTGACCCATTCCGAGACCAACGCTGCCTACGGCTCGCACATCGTGCGCCTCGCCGACGGCATGCTGGTCAAGTAACCAGCGCAGACTATCCGCGCCTTCCCGCACCCGGCGGGCGCCACCGTCGCATCCGGGGCGGGCTGCTGCGCATTCGCCAGGATCACGATGTGGCGCCGGTCGGCCAGTGTGAAGTTACGTCCGTAACAACCTACGCGCCGACGGTTCCTCCAGGATGGGTTTGCTGGACGTCTGTTCCTACTCGCGCGATGCGGTTCGCCCGAGCTTGCGCTTGCGCCACATGCCGAACAGGAGCGTGAGCAGACCCAGGAGGATCTCGTCCGCGAACGGGATGAAATCCGGCACGATCACATCGAGCGCGAAGAGCGCCGCGGTCACGAGGAACAACCACGGGAACCGCAACCGGCCGGCAAAACGAAGGATGAGATCACGCATGACGCCGCCGCTGCCGCGGCCGGGCGCAACATGCGCCAAGCCGACACGACAACCAAGCTTCGACTGCGATTTTTCAGCCGTCTGTCCGTAGACGAACCGGTTGAATCGGATCGGCTCGCCGGACGGTTACGTTTCGCCACGCGAAGAGCGGCCCGGACTCAAGATCCGGCCCCTCGCGTTCGACCGCCTCACCGCGGGACCAGCGTCCGCGCAAAATCAGCCAGGCATTCTGGCCCCACGCGCCTCGCCTCCGCTTCACCAGCGGCGATCGACGAAAGCAATGATGCCACGTCGACCCCCAGGAATTCCGGCGCAAACGGTATGAGTTTCGCGCGGGCGCGGCCGAAGTGAATCAGCATGCCGTCGAAGCGGCCTCGCTCGCGCTGGTGATGAGCGGCGGCGAGCTGGATCAGGCCCTTGAAGAACAGCTGGGCCGGGTGGGCTCGCTGGCGCCGCCATACCGCTTCCCAGGCTTCATGCGCATGCCAGAACCGGCCGGCATTGAACAAGGCGATGCCGTGCCGGAAATCTTTCCGGTCTTCGCCGGTCATGGGTGGTTCGACGATAGCTCCGCGCATGGTGCAGCCGCCCCTGCGACGATTGCCAGGTGATGAAGCAAGCGCTCGATCGCGCCGGGCGCAAGAATCCGGACGTTTTCGATCGCCTTGCGAATTCAGAACGGGTTTTCCGGCCATCGATGTGAGGGGACCGGCATCGACGGCGTCGTCTCCGCAAACTTATGGGCAACATGCGCCGACCTTCAACCTGCAGCCGTGAACACCATGGGCATCGAGTCGGATCGCGCCCGCGTGCGGTTTCCTGACAATCAAGCGCAGCCGCCGGCCGCGACTGTCGGTAAATTTTTTGATGTACGGGCACGAATTCACCACTCGATCTTCCATCCTGGCGCCACCGGCTCGCCGCAGGACCGAATGCGGCGCAGGCGCGGTTCTGGTCGGCATACCGGGAACAACCATGCCGTCAGCCACCCCAGGACCGGAGGGCGATCGGATATGAGATTCAACGCATGCAGGTCGCCCTACGCGATGATGGGTTTGCTGGCCCTGGCCGTCGCCGGCGCGGCGGTTTCCGCGCGCGCCGCGACGGCCCCGGACCGCAAGGCGCTCCCGCCCAAGCGCACCTATGTTGCCACCCGCATTGAGGGAGCGCCGCCGCGAATCGACGGGCAACTTGATGATCCGTGCTGGCGCGAACTCGGTGCCTGGGCCGGAGACTACTTGCAGCGGGAGCCCAATGAGGGTCAGCCCGGATCGCAGCCGACAGAAATCAAGGTGCTCTACGACGATCGCAACGTCTACGTCGCGCTTCGCTGCCATGACACGGAGATCGATCGCATTCAGCCGCTGCGCGGCCGCCGCGACGAGTTCACGGGTGACATTGTCGGCGTGGCCTTCGACAGCTACTTCGACCGGCGCACCGCCTTCGAGTTCGACCTGACGTCGGGCGGATCCCAGCTCGATCTCCTGTTGCGCAACGACGGGTGGGACACGAGCTGGAACGCCGTCTGGGACGGCCGCGTCGGCCGCGAATCGGGGGCGTGGACGGCGGAATTTCGCATACCGCTGAGTCAACTTCGTTACGCGAACGCGCCGGACCAGGTGTGGGGCATGCATAGCTGGCGCTGGATCAACCGCTATCAGGAGGAGAGCAACTGGCAGCTCCTGCCGATGGACAATCCGGGAATGGTCTACTGTTTCGGCGAATTGCGCGGGATCCGCGACCTGCCGCGCAGCCGCCACGTCGAGTTGCTGCCGTATTCGCTCGCACGGCACGCCACGACCGCGCGGGAACCGGGCGATCCCTTTCGCACCGGCTCCGCGTCTGGTGTCGACGCCGGACTCGATGCGAAAATCGGCCTGACCAGCAACCTCACGCTCACGGCCACACTCAATCCCGATTTTGGCCAGGTCGAAGCCGATCCTTCCGAGATCAACCTGACCACCTACGAAACCTTCTACTCCGAGAAACGCCCCTTCTTCCTGGAGGGAAAAAACATCCTCGACTGGGAGACCGAAGACGACCTGCTCTTTTATTCGCGCCGCATCGGGCATCCGCCTTCCTACGATCCGCCGTCCGCCGGACCCAAAAACGTGCCGACCGGCACACGCATCCTCGGTGCCGCCAAGCTCACGGGAAAAACCACGGAAGGCCTGTCGCTCGGCGCCCTCTACGGTGTGACCCGCCGGGAAACCGCCCGGGTCACGAACCCCGACGGGACCAGAGAAACCGTGACGGTGGAACCGCTCACGCACTATGTCGTTGGTCGCGCCCAGCGGGATTTCGCGGAAGGCCGGACGATCGTGGGCGGCATGGCGACGGCCACGGTTCGCAGCTTCGACGATCCCACGCTGCCGGACATCCTGCCCGACACCGCCTACACCGCGGCATTCGACCTGCAGCACTACTGGGATGATCGCGCCTACCAGCTCGACCTCAAACTCATCGGCAGCCGGGTCGAAGGCTCGGCCGAGGCACTGCGCCGACTCCAGCTCAATCCGGTGCACAACTTCCAGCGACCGGACACGGACCACCTCGGGGTCGACGACGATGCCCGCTCGCTCTCCGGCCACGGCGGCACGGTGCGTCTCGGGAAGAACAGCGGCGGCAAGTGGCGCTATGCCGGCATGGTCGACTGGCGTTCGCCCGGTCTCGAATTGAACGACCTTGGCTACCTTTATGTCGCGGACCGTATTCGCCAGTCCGCGACCCTGGACTATGTCGACACCGAGCCCGACTCGTTTCACCGTCGCTACAACCTGCACCTCCACCAGAATCGCACCTTTGATTTTGCCGGCAGCCGGCTGCAGGACGACGCCCACGCGAGCGGCGAACTTGTTTTCCGCAACAACTGGAGCGTCACGGGCTTCCTCGGCTGGGGCGCCGAGCACCTCGACACGCGAGTCCTGCGGGGCGGTCCGGGCTTGCGCGAGCCGGGCTGGTGGAGCCAGGAAGTCCGCCTCAATTCCGATTCCTCACGTGATCAACAATGGTACGCCGGCCTCGAGCGCACCGTCGCCACCGATGGGGACGTCACCCGTTCCGAACTGCATACGGGCTTTTCGCTGCGCGCGCTGGGGATGCTCAGAACCTCAGTCGACGTTTCCTACGAGATCCTTCACGATGACCTGCAGTATGCCGCGACCGCCCGGGCGGAGTCCGCGCCCGATCCCGCTGCCCGCTATATGATGGGACGAATGGACCAGCGCACGCTCGACACAACCCTGCGTGTCGAGGCCAACTTCACTCCGCAACTCTCGCTGGCCTGGTACGGCGACGTCTACCTGACGTCCGGCCGCTTCTCGGATTTCAAGCGCATCACCGCCCCTCGCGCCGATCACTATGCAGACCGGTTTGTGCGCGTTGCTGGTGCCGCGGTCCTCGATCCCGTGCTCGACACCTATCTCGTGTCGGATCCCGCCGGCGACTTCACGTTCTCCAATCCCGATTTCAACTGGCGCGCCCTGCGCTCCAATCTCGTGCTGCGCTGGGAGTACCGCCCCGGTTCGACGCTTTACCTCGTCTGGACCCAGAACCGGAACAGCGCCGCGCGCGCCGCGGAATTCTCCGCGCCCGACGAGTATCGTGCGCTGTTTCGCGCGCATCCCGACAACACCATCCTGCTCAAGGCCAGCTACTGGTTCTCGCTCTGATCGACATCGGGTCCGGCACCCGGCTCGTTGATTCGCGAGCGTGCGGTGCGGTGTTTCAATCTCGCCCCTGGGGGTTTCCGGGGTCCGATGCGGGCCTCACCAACCTGGAGAGACCTGCCGTGGTCGACTGCGCGGCCGAGATCGATGCGAACGTGCCGTTGGCCGATGTCTCCACCCAACAGACAAAGTTCGATCAGAACATCTCGCAGGAACGTTTGCTCGCCAGCCGACATGGCGCGCTCGCGGGCCTGGCACCACGGGCTTTGTTTTGGCGTCGCATGAATCTCGGACTCAGATCCCGCCCGCCAGATTGATGATACGGCCGTATCATCAATCTGGCGGGGCCATTTAGAACGCCAAGGCAAAATCCACTCACTTTGGCGACCGCCATTCCTACGCTGGTGCTGACTGCGCTCGGCTCCGCCTGGCGGCCAGCCCGCCGCGCGGCGCGCGTCGAACCCATGATCGCCCTGCGCGCGGAGTGACGGGAGGAAATCCCCCCGACGACAAGGGCTTGGCACGAGACCATGCCCGCCTATGGTCGGCGCCGACTCATTCTTCCCCTCCACCCTTTCGATGGACCTCCAAGTCAAACGCCTCACCGCCACCGCCAGATTGCCGGTTCGCGCCACCGAACACGCGAGCTGCTTCGACGTCCATGCCGACATGGAAGGCACGATACAACCGGGCGCGCGGTTGCTCGTGAAGACGGGCTTCGCCGTGGCCGTGCCCCCGGGTTTCGAGGTGCAGGTGCGCAGTCGCAGCGGTCTTGCGGTCAAGCACGGCATCTCCGTGCTCAACGCTCCCGGTACGGTGGATGCCGACTACCGCGGCGAGGTCGGCGTGATTCTCATCAATCACGGCAGCGAGCCGTATTCCTTCAAGCCCGGCGACCGCATCGCGCAGATCGGGGTCTATCGCGTCGAGATGTGTCCGGCCGTCGAAGTGGCGGAACTCGAGTCAACGATACGCGGCGGTGGCGGTTTCGGACATACCGGAGTGTAGCGGTAAGCCGATGCCCGGTCGGGCTGGCGCCAACGCGCCTTATGGCGCCGGCGTCACCGACACGTCGGTCCCGGCGGAAACGGCAGTTCCGGCGCGGTTGCGCACGAGCACGCGGTAACGACCGGCATCGGTCGCGCTTGCGGCGGCGATCGTGAGCGTGGGACCATCCGCACCCGCAATCTCGTTCCCGTCCTTGATCCACTGATACCCGAGCGGCGGCGTGCCGTGCGCAGTGACGGACAGGCGAATGGACCTTCCGCTGCGGACCTCGAGCGCCGGGCGCGGCACGTCCGTCAGCCGCGGAACGCCCGCCTCCTTGATCCCGAAGACCTGGTTGCCTGAATCAACCTTGATGCCGTCGATCCGCGTCGCCGCGCGGTGTCCCCGGAGGTCGTCGACCGAGGCGACCAATTCCAGTTCATCATCCGCCGCGAGATCGGGCGGAGGTTGCCAGAACACGCGGTAAGGCGGCGCATCGTCCGTGCCGAGCCACTCGTATTGACCGGGACGCGAGCGGCGCCGCATCACGAACGTCACCTCCGCCACGCCGTCGCCCCCGCTCACGTCTGCTCGCAGCTCCTGCCTGACCGCGAGTTTGTCGCCATCAACATCCCGCGTGGCAAATCGGAGCACCGCACCGCTCGCCGGGGTGGCGAACGCGACCGTCAGGGGCCCCGTCGGGTTCGGCAGAGGGGCCCCGGCGCGCCACACCGAGAACTGCAACGGCGGCAAGGTCACGGTCACGGTTCCATGAGCGTCGACCCTGAGCGAGAGCTCACGACCGTCCACCGGCCCATCGCCCACATTCACGCGCCGGAGTTCGGCACCCTCCGGCTGGCTCGTGGGGATGGCTGCGGTGATCTCGTCCGTGCGGGAGTTGTTGAAAACGGCAAGCCATTCGACGAGTTCCCCACGCTCGATGCGCGAGAACGCAAAGATGTTCGGCTGATCCGTCGATCGTGCGATCATGGCGCCTCGCGTGAGCGCCGGATTCCCTTCCCGCAGTGCGGCCAGCGCCTGAATGAAACGATAGAACGGATGTCGGGGATCAAACTTCTCGTCGGCACCGGTGCGCGTGGTGCCGAGCAGCGCGGCATTGCGGAATTCCGGCGCC
Source organism: uncultured Verrucomicrobiae bacterium (assembly GCA_963797435.1). Classification (GTDB taxonomy): domain Bacteria; phylum Verrucomicrobiota; class Verrucomicrobiia; order Opitutales; family Opitutaceae; genus CAWCPJ01. The sequence continues at coordinate 352,159 of CAWCPJ010000005.1, forward strand.
TGCGCCGCGAACATGTCCTCGCGCGCCTGCATGTCGCCCCCGCCCCGGCCGATCATGCCCTGCTCGTCTCCGTAGTAGATGACCGGTTGACCCCGGACAAGGAACAGCAGCGCGTCGCCGAGCTTAACGAGCCTGGCCAATTGCTCGCGGGTCGCAGCAGGATCGTCGTGCTCGAGAAAATACGCGAAGCGACCCGCGTCGTGATTGCCGAGGAACGTCACGGTGCTGTGGACATTGCTGTCGTGGTCGGTGTAGTAGTCGTCCTCCGCAAAGAGGCGCGCCAGGTCCACGGCGCGGCCGCCTTTGGCCACGTAGGCTTCGGCCGCGCGGAAGAACCCGAAATCGAGGGTCGTATCGAGCGGTGTGGTCGTGGAAAACGCGCTGAGCAACGGGATGTCTCCCGTGTCGTTGGCGACCTCGCCGAACTGCAGGAAATCCGGCCGGCGGGCCCGACGGGCTTCGGCGCGGATGGCGGGCGCGAATGCCTGCCAGAACTCCAGGTTGACGTGCCGGACGGTATCGATGCGGAAGCCATCCACGCCGTAGGCCTCGATCCAGTGACGATAGATGTCGATGAAGCCACGCACGACGGCCGGGTTTTCCGTGAATGTGTCGTCGAGTCCGGAGAAGTCGCCGTCGAGCGAGCTTTCGCCCTGGAACGTGCTGTTGCCCCGGTTGTGGTAGAGCGTCACATCGTTGAGCCACGCGGGGTTTTTGGCCTGCGCTTCCGCGGGCGGGACGAAGGGATTGTGCGGAAAGCTGCGGTCGGCTGCCAGGGCAGGAAATATCGCCGGGGAATTCACGCCGTTGAAGGCGACCGAGGAGGCATCGAACGGCCGGCCGCGGGCGTTCCGATTCGGCACGAGGGCCTTCGAGATGTAGCCGGTGTTGCCGTCGCGGTAGCGGATGACGTCAGCGGTATGGTTGACGATGATGTCGAGAAACACCTTCAAGCCGCGCGCGTGCGCCTGCGCAACGAGTTCGCGAAACTCCGCGTCGCTACCGAGATGCGGATCGATGTGCAGGAAATCGAGAATCCAGTAACCATGGTAGCCGGCGGAGCCACCTTGCACCGGTTTGTTCACGAACGGTGGCGTCAGCCAGATCGCGGTGGCGCCGAGTTGCTTGATATAGTCAAGATGCTGCGTAAGCCCGGCAAGGTCGCCGCCGTGGTAATGGGAGATCACGGTCGGATCGAAGCCGTTTTCGTCGCGGCCTCCGGGAATGCCGCCCGTATCGTTCGCGGTGGAACCGTTCGCGAACCGATCGGTAAGCACGAAGTAGAAGACCCGTCCGGCCCCGGGGTGCGTGAAGCGGGGGACGCTGATCGGCGCGACGGCGGCGACGCCCAGGCTCAAGCCCAACACGCAGCCGGATACGTACGCGAACAACGGGCGGAGCATCGGGGACATGGCGAACCCGGCATGTGATTAATCTGCGGGCACGTGTCACGTGCGAAACAATCACCCACCGCATATTCAGGTTTTATCCGCTTCATCTCGGTTTTCGCAAAGCAATGCGATTCGCGCCCGCCGGCCCGACGGACGAGATTCCCGGCATACCAACGGGCAACCGAGCCACGGTTGCCTTCTCTGCAAACCATCCACCCCGTTCGTCTGACCCTGACCCCTGTGGACCTTCCCGGCGCCTCACCCGCCGGCGTTCCGCTCGAGTCGCCCATACCTCGGTCCGGTACACCCATGAACTCAACGCGATCCATGTCCCTGCATCGACGCGGTCTCCGGCGCCTGTTCGCCGTCGGCCTGTTGTCCGTCTCCGTCACCGCCTTCATCCATGGCCAGGCCGCACCGGTGACCACCAACTCGAATGCCGGCACCTCGACCACGTCCGATTCGGATGCGGTCGTCACCCTCGAGACACTCGAGGTCAACGGCTCCTTCAGCGGCAGCCTGGCCGCGGCCACCCAACTCAAGCAACAGTCCCAGTCGATCACCGAAGTCATCGCCGCCGAGGACATCGGCAAGCTGCCGGACGTGAGTATCGCGGATTCGCTGACGCGCCTGACCGGCCTGACCACGCAGCGCACCAACGGTCGCAGCCAGCAGATCAGCATCCGCGGCCTCACCGGCGACTTCAGCACCGGCATGCTCAACGGTCGTGAGCAGGTGTCCACCAGCCTCAACCGCGCCGTGGAGTTCGACCAGTATCCTGCCGAGCTGCTCAACCAGGTCGTGGTCTACAAGACGGCGTCGGCCGATCTCACCAGCCAGGGACTGGCGGGTACCATCGACCTGGAGACCGTGAAGCCCCTGAGCAAATCGGGGCGGGTGGTGGCCGTGAACGCCTACTACGAATGGACGCAGTTGAGCCGGCTCACCCCGGGAGTCAGCGGGAAGGGCAACCGCTTCAATTTCTCCTACGTCGACCAGTTCGCCGACGGCAAGGTCGGCTTTGCGCTCGGCTATTCCCATTCCAGCAAGCCGTTCGAGGGCCAGCAGTTTCAGGCGTGGGGTTATCCCACGGACGCCGACGGCAACTTCGCCCTGGGCGGCACGAAGTCCTACGTGCGCACGAGCAACCTCGACCGCGACGGATTGATGGCGGTGCTGGAGTTCAGGCCGAACGAACAGATCCACAGCACGATCGACGTCTACGCTTCCGGTTTCGAGGAGAAGCAATACCTGCGCGGGATGGAAATCCCGCTCGCGTTCTGGAGCAGCGCGTCATTGCAGCCCGGTTACACCGTGACGGATGGCCTCATCACCAACGCCACGCTCACCAACGTGCAGCCGGTGGTGCGCAACGACGCGTTCCTCCGCAACGACACGCCGATTGCGGTCGGCTGGAATCTCAAGATCGGCGAGCAATCCGAATGGCCGGTGACCTTCGACGTCGGTTACTCGCGGGTCTCCCGCAAGGACCAGAATCTCGAAACCTATTCCGGCCTCGGCTTCCGCGGCGCGGTGGCGGCGCCGAATACGCCCGACACGGTAAACGTGCAGCTGATCCCCGGCAACATCCCGGTCGTCACCACGACGCTGGACTACGCCGATGGCAGCCTCCTGCGGCTGACCGACCCGCAGGGTTGGGGCGGGAACAACCTCCCCGGCGGCGGCATGGAAGGTTACCTCAAGTATTTCCGCGCCAAGGACGAGTTGGGGCAGTTCAAGCTGTCCACCGAGCACCGCCTGGATGGATTCTTCAGCAAGGTCGAAGTCGGGACGAGCTACACGGATCGCTACAAGCGCGATGGCGAAGGCCCGTCCGGCTTCATCACCGCCGCCGATGCCCAGCCCGGCGTCGAGAAGACCCAGCCGCTCCCCGAGCAGATCGGCACGACCGACATGAGCTATCTCGGACTCGGGGAAATCTACGCCTACGATCCCCTGAAGGCCTTCAATTCCGGCACGTGGGGTTTCACGCCCAATAACGACACCGGCATCATCGCCAATCGCTACGAAGTGCGGGAGAAGATCAGTCAGTTCTACACCCAGCTCGACATGAACGGCCAGTGGGGGGACCTGCCTGTCTCGGGCAATGTGGGCTTCCGGATCATCAACGTGGATCAGTCCTCGAAGGGTCTTTCCGCCAACGGCAATGTCCTCACTCCGGTCAGCGCCGGGGAAAAATACACCCAGTTTGCACCCGACCTGAACCTCACCTTCAAGGCCGCGGAGCAGACCTTCATCCGCTTCAGCCTGGCCCGCCAGATCGCCCGGCCGCGCATGTATGACATGCGTGCCTCCCGCTCCTGGGGTTTCGACGCTGCCAAGGCCAACAATACCGATCCTTCCCAGAGCCCGTGGAGTGGTGGCGGTGGCAACGGCACGCTCCGGCCCTGGGTGTCCGATTCCGCCGATATCTCCATCGAGCGTTACTTCAGTGACAATCGCGGCTACGTCTCGCTCGCTGGATTCTACAAGGACCTGCGCAACTATATCTATCAGCAAAACATCGTCGGAGACTTCTCCGACTATCCCGTCCCCGCGGGCAGTGAACCCGCCCTCCAGCAGGGCATCATCTCGACACCGGTCAACGGCCAGGGCGGCACGCTCAAGGGCCTCGAGTTCACGCTGTCGCTGCCCAGTGAAATCATCAGCAGGAACGTGCGCGGCTTCGGCGTCGTCCTCGGTGGTGCCTATACCGACAGCAGCGTCAAGCCGTGGGGTCCGGACGGCGGCGACGCGCCCATCGCGGGGCTCTCGAAGCGGGTGGCGAACATCACGGTCTACTTCGAGCGCAAGGGTTTCTCCGCCCGGGTGAGCGACCGCTATCGGTCGTCGAACCGCCAATACATCACGACCTTTGGCGTGCCCAATCCGGGCGGTGACGTGAATCCCAACGGCGGCTTTTCCGTGGCCCAGCCGGAAAACGTGATCGATGCGCAGGTCAGCTACACGTTCCAGAACAACGTGGAGGCCCTCAAGGGCATGACCCTGTTCCTGCAGGCCTACAATCTGAACAACGAGCCGCTGGTCACCTACAACAACAATGATCCGCGGCAGGTGATCAACTATCAGAAGTACGGCGCCTCCTATTCCGCGGGCGTGTCGTACAAGTTCTGAACGGTGATCGCAGGGCAGGGCGCGGACTTCGTCCGCGCCGCGGCCGGCACCACGCTGCCGCGGACGGGGAGCGGAGTCCCCGCCCTACCCGAACATTGGCCCGGGCGGATTCCAGCATCCTCACGCTCACCTTCCATCTCCCGTGCAACTCCCTGCCCCGACCTGGCTGCATGAACGTTCCTCCGGCGTCCTCGCGCACGTCTCCTCGCTTCCCGGCGCGTTCGGCATTGGCAATCTCGGGCCGGGCGCCCGCGGGTTCGTCGATTTCCTGGCCGCCGCCGGGTTTCACTATTGGCAGATCTGCCCGGTCGGCCCGACGGGCTACGGCGATTCGCCCTATCAGTCGTTCTCGAGCTTCGCCGGCAATCCCTACCTTATCGATCTCGGGGAACTTGTCGCCGCCGGCCTGATCACCGAGGCCGAGGTGGCCTCGCTGCGGGCGCTCACCACCGAGGAGGTGGATTACGCGGGGCTCTACGCCCTGTTCTGGGAGGCGCTGGCGATCGCGCACGACCGCTTTGTCGGCAAGGGCGAACGCGCGCTGCCCGGCTACGGATCGTTTCCGGAATTCTGCCGGGATCACGAAAAGTGGCTGCGCCCGTTCACCGATTTCATGGCACTCAAGGCGCGCTTTGGCGAACGCGCATGGATCCACTGGCCGCCCGAGTTTCGAGGGTGGCACAAGGAGCTGCGCGAGACGCTGCCGGCCGCCACGCAGCTCGTCGCCCGCCGCCACGAGTTTTACCAGTACGTGTTCTTCGGCCAGTGGCACCGCTTGCGTGACTACGCCCACGGCAAGGGCGTGAATATCATCGGCGACGTGCCGATCTTCGTCGCGCTCGACAGCGCGGACACCTGGCACAGCCGGTCGGTGTTCCGCCTCGATGAGAGCGGCCGGCCGGGGGTTTCCGCGGGCGTGCCGCCCGACTACTTTTCCGAGCGCGGACAGTACTGGGGCAATCCGCTCTATGATTGGGATGCGCTGCGGCGCACCGGCTTCACCTGGTGGATCACGCGGCTGCGCGCTGCGTTTCAGCTTTTCGACCTCGTGCGGCTCGACCATTTCCGCGGGTTCGACAGCTTCTGGGAAATTCCCGCGGGTTCCGCCGATGCGCGCACCGGGACCTGGCGACCGGGACCTGGCGAAGCCTTTTTCGCCGCGGTCCGTTTCGCGCTGCCCCAGGCGCGGATCATCGCCGAGGATCTCGGGTACGTGACGCAAGGCGTGGTCGAGTTGCGCCGGGCCGCCGGCCTGCCGGGCATGAAGGTGCTGCAGTTCGGCTACGGCCACGATGACAACAACGTCAATCTGCCTCATTTCTATCCGCGCGATTGCGTCGCGTACACGGGGACACATGACAACAACACCGTGCGGGGCTGGCTCGAGGATCTGGGCCCGGAAGCTTTTGCGCAGGTCGACACCTACTTCAATCTTGGCGGCGAACATTCGGCCTGGCCCATCATCCGGGCCGCGTTCGCCAGCGTGGCCAGACTCGCGATCATCCCGATGCAGGACCTGCTCGACCTGCCGGCTTCCGCCCGGATGAACCACCCAGGCATTGCCGACGGCAACTGGCGCTGGCGGTTCACCCACGAGCAAATGCAAACCCTCGCCCGGGAAAAGCTGGCGATCTTGCGGGCCTGGCAGACGATCTTCGACCGAACCGGGGATACACGTCAGCGCGACTACAGCGCGCCGCCGGAGATCGTGGTGCGGGTCGCCGCCCGGCACGAATCCCTTTCCCTGCCGCAATGAACAACGCTCCGATCACCGGCACCACGACGGTTCCCCGTTCTTGGGTGATCTCGCCCGTCGGCGCGTTGCCACCGGCGCAGCCATCCCTGCCTGCTTTTCCCCGTCATGCGGATCGGGATGTCGGCGCTGCCCTTCGGATCGGCCGCCCATGAAGCAACGCGTCTTCACCCTGCTCGATATCTGGAATCTCACGTTCGGCTTCTTCGGCATCCAGTTCGGATGGGGCCTGCAGATGGCGAACATGAGCGCCATCTATCAGTACCTCGGCGCGAACGACAGTGACATACCGTTGCTCTGGCTGGCAGCTCCCGTCACCGGACTGCTGGTCCAACCGGTGATCGGCTATTACAGCGATCGCACCTGGACGCGGCTCGGCCGCCGGCGCCCCTACTTTCTCACCGGTGCGATCCTGGCAAGTATCGCGCTCGTCGTCATGCCGAATTCCTCCACGCTGTGGATGGCGGCCGGTCTGCTCTGGGTGCTTGACGCCTCGGTCAACATCAGCATGGAACCGTTTCGTGCGTTCGTCGGCGACCTGCTGCCGGAACAGCAGCGCAAGGTCGGCTATGCGATGCAGGGACTCGTCATTTGTTTTGGCGCGGTGTTGTCCTCCGCGCTGCCCTGGCTGCTGACGAATGTCTTCGGCATGGCGGCGGACGGCGGCGCCGGTCGCATCCCCGCGAGCGTGCATCTCGCGTTCTACATCGGCGGTGCGGTCTTTATCAGCGCCGTCCTGTATACGATCGTCACGACCCCGGAAAATCCCCCGCGCGACCTGGCAGCGTTTCAGGAGCACAAGGCGGCCACGTCGGGTGCGATCCATGCCCTGACCGAAATCTTCGGCGGCATCGCCGGGATGCCCCGCATCATGCGGCAGCTCGCCGTCGTGCAGTTCTTCACCTGGCTCGGCCTCTTTTGCATGTGGCTCTACTTTGCTCCGGCGATTGCGCGCGAAATCTTCGGCGGTGTGCCCGGTTCGCCCGAATACCTGCGCGGCGTGGAATGGGGCGGCATTTGTTTCGCAACCTACAACGGCGTCGCCTTTGCCTTTTCCTTCCTGCTCGTGCGGCTGGTGCGCACGCAGTCGCCGAAGACCCTGCATCAATTCTGCCTCGGCGTCGCCGGTATCGGCCTGTTGTCGGTCGGTTGGTGGCATTCGTCCTACGGACTGCTGATTTCGATGGCCGGTGTCGGCGTCGGCTGGGCCAGCATCCTGTCGATGCCCTACGCGCTGCTCGCGAACGGCATTCCGCCGGAGCGCATGGGTTTCTACATGGGCGTGTTCAATTTCTTCATCGTGCTGCCCCAGATTGCCGCCGCGGCGGTGTTGGGCCGGCTCGTCGAGCACGTGTTCGATGGGCGCGGCATGCCGGTGGTCATGCTCGGAGGCGTCTCGCTGCTGCTCGCCGCCGGCGCCCTCTCTTTCGTGCATCCCCCCGTCGTGGTCGGTCAGAAGCCCGTGCTCGAACCGAGCACGTGAACGGGCCGGCCGAATTCTCCTGTCCACCGTCACCCTCCTCCGCCCGCGTTCCATGCGCCACCCGCTGGCTCCGCTGCTTACTCTCCTGCTTCTCCCGGCGCTGTCCGGTGCAGCGCCGACAACCAGCACCCGTGACGCCGGCGCCCGGGATCCCTACGAACCCGTTCCCTACGTCAAACTCCATCATCCGGAGTGGTCGAAGAACGCCGCGCTCTATCAGATCAACCTCCGGCAGTTCACGCCCGAGGGAACGTTGCGAGCCGCGGAGTTGCAGTTGCCGCGCCTCCAGGCGCTCAATGTCGACATCGTCTGGCTGATGCCGATCCACCCGATCGGGGAGAAGAACCGCAAGGGCACGCTGGGCAGTCCCTACTCCGTGCGCGACTACTTCGCGGTGAATCCCGAGTTCGGCACGCTCGACGATCTCAGACATTTCGTCGCCACCGCGCACCGACTCGGCCTGCACGTGATCCTTGACTGGGTCGCCAATCACACCGCGTGGGACAACGTGATCGTCGCCCCCCACCCGGAGTGGTACGATCACGACGGACAGGGAAATTTCCGACCGACGCCGTGGTGGGACTGGTCGGATATCATTGATCTGGATTACGACCAGCCGGGGCTGCGCCGCTACATGACCGACGCGATGAAGTACTGGGTCACCGAGGCGGACGTCGACGGCTACCGCTGCGACGCCGCCGGACTGGTCCCGCTGGATTTCTGGAACGAGGTGCGTCGCGAACTCGATGCGATCAAGCCGGTGTTCATGCTGGGGGAATGGGAATCGCGCGACCTGCACGCGGAGGCGTTCGATGCCACGTATGCGTGGAGTTGGTACGAGGACCTGCACAACATCGCCCAGGGCAGGGCCGACACCGGCGCACTCTTCAATTACTACGCGTGGGACGAAAGCTTCTACCCGCCGGACTGCATGCGGCTGACGTTCGTGAGCAATCACGACAAGAACGCGTGGGACGGCACCCAGTTCGAACAGTTCGGCGACGCACTTGACGCCGTCATCGTGTTTTCCGTCGTCAGCGACGGCCTGCCGCTCATCTACAACGGCCAGGAGGCGGGCAATCCCAAGCGCCTCGCGTTTTTCGAGAAGGACCCGATCGCCTGGCGGAGCCATCCGATCGGCGACCTCTACCGAAGGCTGTTTGCGCTCAAGCATGCGAACACGGCGCTGTGGAACGCACATTGGGGCGCGCAGATGATCCGCGTGCCCAACAGCGAATCCAAGGCCGTTTTCAGCTTCGTGCGGCAAAACGAGCGCGACAAGGTCTTCGCGGTCCTGAACTTCTCCAAGGACCCGCAGACGGTGACCTTCAGCGAGGATCTGTGCCACGGAAGGTATTCGAACTACTTCACCGGCGATTCGATCTCGGTGGATGCGTCCACCCGCCTGAGTCTCGAGCCGTGGGATTACCGGGTGTTCGTGCGACCGGCAAAATCGCCGCGGTGAAAAGGGGCAGGCGAGACGGCACGGCGCCGGGCCTCAGGACGTAGCGCGATGCACACGACACATCCTGCCGACGCCAGGCACCGCCGGCGGCGCCGGTATCACCCGGCATTATCCAGCGGCGCGATGTCGGCGCCGCGCACCGGTGCGCCCGGTGAATAGTCCTCCCGGTCGAAGTAGATCGTCTTCGGTTTCGCCTCGCTGATCCCACGCTGGGCGTCGAGGCGGGCGCGATATTCCTGCGGCGTCTCACCTTTCAGCTTCTTGAACACGCGCGCGAAGTAGGCGGGATCGGCGAAGCCACTCGCATAGGCAATCTCCGAGACGTACAGCGGTGTCGTTTCGAGCGCAAGCACGGCACCCTCGATGCGCACCCGCTGGATGTAGGGAATCAGTTTTTCGCCGGTCTCCTGGTGGAACAGGTGCGAGAGGTAATCGGGCGAGCAGTGCAGCCTTTCCGCAAGGGTCTTCACGTTGAGCTCGGGATTGGAGAACTGTTCCCGCACCAGCCACTTCACCTGAAAAACCTTGCCCTGGTCCGCGTTGAGTCCGCCCGAGCCCGTGTCCACCAGGTTGAGAAACATGCCGAGCAGCGAAATCAACAGCCCCTTGAGCACGTGGTCGCGGGCCGGCGCCTGCATGTGATAGGTGTGCACGAGGGTGTGGGTCAGGGTGACGAACACATCCAGGTTCGGCGCATCAAAAAACTCGATCACCTCGATGTCCGGCCGGCCCGGCTCCACTTCGGATGCGAAGTGCAGGCTCAGCGTATGACTGTAGAAACCGACCACGAGGTTGCGAAAGGGCGCGCCGTCCTCGCCGCGGCCGACCGACTCGCCATGCGGCACGCCGGCCGGCAGGACGCCAAGCTCGTCCGCCCGCAACCGCAGGGATTCCTTCGGGCAGCGGAACTCGGTGTAGCCGGATAGCTGCAGGAAGATTTCCGGCTGGAAATGAAAGTGCATGCCCTTGTGTTTTTCCATCAGCCCCTCCTCGCGCGGGATGCGCAGGCGAAGCTGCTGCCGCTCGACGCGCTGAATCGCGCGCTCGAGCACGGCGCGCATTTCCGCCCGCTCACGCTGACGCACCGGTTTTCCGGGCAGGACGGAGTTGAGGGGATCGGGGATTTTCATCGAGCCATCCGCGCGCGATCGGCCGGGCGCATGCGCAAGGCACAATCAGGACGGGCATCAACGGGTTTTTCGGAAAGCGGCGCAGCGGCCGGCCTCCCGGGAAGTCACGCGGTTTTGTGCACTTTGCAACCGGGAAAGCCCCCCGACCCGGGGGTTCGCAGAATAGTCCGACGAATCACGGTTTATTCGGCCCGGTGGCGTCGCCGCCATCTTGTCATCACAAAGTCGACACGCCCCCGCGCCGGTACGCCAGGGGGGACTGCCCGAAGGCCGCCCGAAAAGCGCGGCTGAAGGCGTAAACGGAATTGAATCCGCATTGTTCCGCTATCTCCGAAACGCGGTCGCGGGAGATCCGTAACAATCCGCAGGCCTTCTCGAGACGCAGCCGCCGGAGGTGGCGCCCAAGGCTCACGCCGCAGGACGCGCGAAATCGCGCCCGCAGGTGACTCGTGCTGATGCCCAGCGTGCCGGCGAGTTCGCGGACGCGGGGCGTTTCCCCCGGGCGCTGCGCCAGGAGGTTGATCTGCGTCGCGAGTTCCGGCGAGCCGGGCGCCGGCATCGGCCGATGATGCGCGGGATCGAGCCGGCGCAGCCGCGCGAGAATCAGGCCGAGCATCAACACGACACGGTCGTCCTGATCCGGTGCCTGATACGCACGGATCAGTTCCAGGAGCCAGCCCCGCAATTCCAGCGTGAGTGTGAAGGGCTGGTAACGCAGCGATTCGAGGGAGGCGGCTTCCGTCAGTTCGAAGGTCACGAACAGCCAGCGCAGACTCCTGGCACCGGCATTGATGTAATGATGGAACTGAAAAGGATGGATGAGCAGTCCCTCCCCCGCTCCCAACCGCACAGCGCGATCGTCGACGCAGACCGTGGCAGCGGTGCGCAATGCCGCCATCAGGACGAACCGGTGATGCAACGCGCGTCCGTGCTGCGGCTGATTGAGCCGGGCCGCGCTTGCGTGCTGGAAGCAAATCACGTTGTCGGGCAGGGCCAACGTCGTCGCCCGCCGGCCGAGCAACGGATCCCGCGGTTGGCGCACGCGGGCCGCCGCGCGTTCGAGGACCTTCGGAGAGACGGAGGACCGCATTGTCGTTTGAGTTAAAAACATCGTCGTTTTTGCCATTTCTCGTGACGGGGGCGAGGACTATCATTGCAGCGTGCCCAAAGGTTCTCCGCCGCCTTCCACACGGTCCCGTGCCGCGCCGCGGTTTCCCGGCGGCTCGCGCGAGCGTTGGGGCCGGCCCCCCCGGCCGTCCTGCCGATGATCGACCCGCACTTGCTACCTCCGAGTCGTTTCGAACGGACGGCCGTGGCGCTGTTTCCCGGCAGCGAGGAGGCATCGCGGGCGGTGGCCGGGGAAATCTCGGCATTGATTCGCGCCCGGGAAAAAGACGACCGCCCGATCGTGCTCGGCCTCGCCACCGGTTCCACGCCGGTCAGCGTGTACGCCGAGCTGGTGCGCCTGCATCGCGAAGCAGGATTGAGCTTCCGGCGTGTCGTCACCTTCAACCTCGACGAGTACTACGGGCTGCCGCCCGAGCATCCGCAGAGCTACCGGCGGTTCATGCAGGTCCATCTGTTCGATCACGTGGACATTCCGCCGGAGAACACCCATGTGCCGTCGGGTACGGTGCCGAAGCCGGAGGTCGATGCGCATTGCGCCGACTACGAACGCCGAATCGGCGAGGTCGGCGGCATCGACCTGCAAATCCTCGGCATCGGCCGCACCGGACACATCGGGTTCAACGAGCCCGGCAGCCTGCGGCGTTCGCGCACGCGCCTGGTCTCGCTCGATCCCCTCACCCGGCGGGATGCCGCCGGCGACTTTGGCGGCGAGGAGCACACGCCGCGGCAGGCGATCACGATGGGTGTCGGCACCATCCTCGATGCGCGCCGCGTGATGCTGATGGCGTGGGGCCGGCACAAGGCCGACATCGTCCGCACCGCGCTCGAGGACGAGCCGACCCCGCGCGTCACCGCCTCGTTTCTCCAGGAGCACGAACACGCGCGATTCATCCTCGACCCGGCGGCCGCGTCGGCCCTCACCCGCCACCGCACCCCCTGGCGGCTCGGCCCGCTCGAGGATCAGGGCCTGGCGTGGGACCGGCGCATGACCCGACGCGCCATCCTGTGGCTCTCCCGGCAACACCAAAGGGCGATCCTCAAGCTGACGGATGACGACTACAACGATGCCGGCCTGCAGGATTTGTTGCGCGTGTACGGTTCCGCCTATGAGGCCAACCTCGAGGGCTTTTATCAATTGCAGCACACGATCACGGGTTGGCCGGGCGGGCGCGATCCGCAACGCATGCGCCCCGGTGATGCCCCGGTGCGGCCGTTGCGCGGGCGGGCGGCCGAGGTTTTTCCCAAGCGCGTGCTCGTGCTGTCACCACATCCCGACGACGACGTGATCGGCATGGGCGGCACGCTCTGCCGGCTGGTCGACCAGGGGCACGAGGTGCATGTCGCCTACCAGGTGTCGGGCGCGAACGCCGTTTCGGACGACGCCCTCTGGCGGGCGTTGACCTTTGCGCGCGAACTTCCCGGCGGGGTGAACGCCGCCGCGTCAGCATGGTGCGACCAGTACGAAGCCGGGAGCCCACCTCCCGACTCGCCGGAGATCGTCCGATGGCGCGCCTTGATCCGACGCCAGGAAGCGATCGCGGCCGCCCGGGTGTGCGGCGTGTCTCCCGCCCGGCTGCATTTTCTGAACCTGCCTTTCCATGACAGCCAGGTGCCACGCCGGCGCCAGCTGAGCGATGCCGACATCGGAATGATGCGCGACGTCTTCACCGCCGTGCGCCCGCATCTGATCTATGCGGCCGGCGATCTGGATGATCCCCACGGCACGCACCGCCTGTGCTTGCGGGCGCTGCGGGAAACGCTCGCCGGGGCCGCGGCCGAACCGTGGTTGCACGAGGCGGAACTGTGGCTCTATCGCGGCGCGTGGGCGGCTTGGGAGCTGGATGAGATCGACCTCGCCGTGCCCTTGAGCCCGCAGGAAGTGCTGCGCCGGCGCCGCGCGATCTTCCGGCATGAAAGCCAGAAGGATCAGGCGTTGTTCCTCGGCGAGGAACGCCGTGAATTCTGGCAGCGCAGCGAGGAACGCGCCCGCCACCTGGCCGAGGCCTACAACGCACTCGGCCTCGCGGAATACGAGGCGATCGAGGCATTCAAGCGGTTCACGCCGCAGGAATTCATCGACGATGCCTGGTTGTAGATTCTCAGCTCCATGAAGCCATGCTCTCCTCCGTTTGTTGCTCCTTCCTGCTACTGATGGTCATCATGCCGTCCGCGCGTGCCGCCCGCCTGCCGCATGAAGTGATGCCGGCGCCCGCGGAATTCCAGGTGCACGACGGACGCCTGCCGATCGATGCCGGTTTTTCCGTGTTCGTTTCCAGCGGGAGAAACGAACGGCTTGCCCGCGGTCTCTGGCGCGCGCTGAACCGGTGGCAGGATCGCACGGGTTTCACGTTTCCGCGCGCGCTCGCGGCCGACGCCGGCTCCGCGAAGCTCGTGATTGCGTGCGCGGACGGAAATGTCGGCCTGCCCGGTATCGGTGACGACGAGTCCTACACGCTCGAGGTCACACCGGAACGAGTAACGCTGCGTGCGCCGAACACCACCGGGGTCCTGCACGGTCTGGAAACGCTGCTGCAGTTGCTCGAAGCGAACGCGGACGGATTCTTCGTGCCCGCCGTGAGCGTGCGTGATGCCCCGCGTTTCCCCTGGCGTGGGTTGCTCGTTGACGTATGCCGCCACTGGCAGTCGCTGCCGGTGATCAAGCGCACGCTCGACGGCATGGCCCTCGTGAAACTCAACGTCCTGCACCTGCACCTCACCGAGGACCAGGGTTTCCGGGTCGAGAGCAAGCGCTATCCGCGACTGCACGAACTCGGGTCGGACGGGAACTTCTTCACGCAAGACGAGATTCGCGAAATCATCGACTACGCCGCGGCACGCGGCATCCGCGTAGTGCCGGAGTTCGACATGCCGGGACACGCCACGAGCTGGCTGGTCGGACATCCGGAAATCGCCAGCGCGCCCGGTCCCTATGCGATCGAACGGCACTGGGGCGTCTTTGATCCGACCCTCGATCCGACCAACGAGAAAACCTACGAACTGCTCGATGGCTTTCTCGGCGAGATGGCGGCGCTGTTCCCCGATCCCTATATCCACATCGGTGGCGACGAAAACAACGGCAGGCAATGGGACGCGAATCCGCGCATCCAGACCTTCATCCGGGAGCACGGACTGAAGGACAACCACGGACTGCAGGCCTACTTCAACCGGCGCGTGCTCGCGATCCTGACCAAACACGGCAAGCGCATGATCGGCTGGGACGAGATTTTTCATCCCGATCTGCCGAACGACGTGGTGATCCAGTCCTGGCGCGGACCCGACTCGCTCGCGGAAGCCGCGCGGCAAGGCTACGACGGCATCCTCTCCAACGGATACTACATCGATCTCTGTCACCCCGCGCGGGAACACTACCTGGTCGACCCGCTGCCGGCGGTTACGACGCTGACCCCCGACCAACAGGCCCACGTGCTCGGCGGCGAAGCGACGATGTGGTCCGAGTGGGTGACGCCGGAGACGATTGACTCCCGCATCTGGCCGCGCACCGCGGCGATCGCCGAACGACTGTGGTCTCCGCGGAGCGTGCGGGATGTCGACGACATGTACCGGCGGTTGGCGAATGTGGCCAGTCGCCTGGAGGAACTCGGACTTTCCATCCACCGAAATCGGGATGTCATGCTGCGGCGTCTGGCCGGCGACGCGGCGACACCTGACGACCTTGCAGCATTGCGCCTACTGGCCGGTATCGTCGAGCCGGTGAAAGGTTACGAACGGGGACAGGAACAACCGGGAGCGACACAGTTCACTCCCCTTGCCGGCCTCGTGGATTGCGCCCAGCCGGAAAGCGCCGCGGCGCGGGAATTTGCGAGTCTCGTCGACACCCTGCTCATTCCGGACCACGACGGCCCCGGCGTGGCGGCCGCCAGCTCGATGCGTATTCCGCCCCGGCCCGCCAACCCGGCGACCCTGAACGAACTGAAACGCCGCCTCCAACAATGGAACAGGGCTGCCGAACACTTGCGCAGCGACGCCGCGCTTCGTTCTCCGCGAATTCGCGCCCTGACTCCGCTGCTCTCGCGACTGAGCGATGGATGCACGGCAGGAATCGAGGTTTGCGACCGTCTCCTCGCCGCGACGGCCGTCGATGAGGCCTGGCGCGACGAGAAACTCGCCGCACTCGATGCCGCGGCCCGGCCGTACGACGCGTGCGAGCTTCCATTCATCCCCGCGCTGAGGCGATTGACGGAAGCGACCGCTCCCGCGAAGGAATGAACCCTTCCCCAACCGATTCTGGGAGCAATCATGTGGGGCCGGATCTTGTGCCTCGGCCGCCCGATCCGCCGATGACGGCCCGGACACAAGGTCCGGCCCTGCATGTCAGAGCCCACCACTTTGATCCAGCGAGGGGGACAATGCCGTCCCGGACCCGGCTGCCTTTCCCGGACGTGCGGTGTTCGTCGCGGCAGGGTGCCATCACAGCAGGCGAAGTCGCGCCAATCCACTCCCCGGAGTGACACCTGTCCCCCTCGTCTGGATCAACCATTCCTCCCCCCTTTGCCCTGCCCACCATGTCCACAACGACCCTGACTGACGTTCCGCCGCGGCGGGGCAACTATGCGCTGTCCATCGCCATCATCGGCGGCCTGTTCTTCATCTTTGGCTTTGTCACGTGGCTGAATGGAACGCTCATCCCGTTTCTCAAGCTCGCGTGCGACCTGCAGACTGATGCACAGGCGCTGCTGGTCACGTTTGCGTTCTACATGTCGTACTTCTGTCTGGCGCTGCCGGCGTCCGCGATCCTGCAACGAACCGGCTTCAAAAATGGCATGTCACTGGGGCTGCTCATCATGGCCGCGGGCGCTCTGCTTTTCATCCCGGCGGCAACCAGTCGCAGCTTCGGTCTCTTCCTTGCCGGGCTGTTCGTGCAGGGCATGGGGCTCGCGCTGCTGCAGACCGCATCAAATCCCTACATTTCGGTGATCGGTCCGATTGAAAGTGCTGCCAGCCGGATCAGTATCATGGGGATCTGCAACAAGGTGGCGGGGGCGCTGAGTCCGTTGATCCTCGGCGCCATTGTCCTCGGAGATGCCAGCACGATCGAAACCCGCATCCGGACGGCGACCGACGCGAACCAGAGGCTGACCTTGTTGAATGAGCTCTCGCACCGCGTGATCGTGCCCTACGTCGTCATGGCGATCATCCTCGTGCTGCTCGCGCTGATGATCCGGTGGTCACCGTTGCCCGACATCGACACCGACGGGTCGAACGGCGGTGGCGGTGCGGTCGCGTCGCCCAGGACCTCCGTCTTCCAGTTTCCGCATCTGTTGCTCGGTGTGCTCTGCATCTTCGTTTATGTCGGCGTCGAAGTGATGGCGGGTGACGTGATCAGTCCGTACGGCAAGGCACTGGGATTGAGTCTCGATCAAACGAAAAGCCTCACCACCTATACCCTGCTCTCGATGGTCGTGGGTTACCTGATCGGCATCTTCACGATCCCGCGGCTGATGCGGCAGCAAACCGCACTGCGGTGGTCCGCGGTCACCGGCATCATCTTCGCCGCCGCGGCGTTCGCGACGAAGGGCAAGGTCTCGATCACATTCATCGCCCTGCTCGGGCTGGCGAACGCCATGATGTGGCCGGCGATCTTCCCGCTGGCGATCGACGGGCTCGGGCGCTTCACGAAGATCGGTTCCGCCCTCCTGATCATGGGGATCGCCGGCGGCGCGATCATCCCGCAGGCCTACGCGCACCTCGCGCAGGTGATCGATCACCAAGCCGCATTCTTCTGGTGCGTGCTGCCAGGTTACCTCTATATTTTCTACTACGCAACCAAGGGACATCGCGTGGGACGGGAATAGCATGGCCATGGCAACGGACGCACAAGATGGGGCGGGGACTCCGCTCCCCGCCACAACCGCACGGCGGGAAGCGGAGTCCCCGCCCGCCCGACCCGCGCCGGCCACCCGTCTCGTCTCGCTCGATGCGCTCCGCGGCTTTGACATGTTCTGGATTCTCGGCGCGGATGGTGTCGCCTACGCCTTGCGCGCCATGGACGACACCCCGGTCACGCGTTTTCTCGCCACGCAACTGGATCACGCGGAATGGGCGGGGTTTCACTTCTACGACCTCATCTTTCCCCTGTTCGTTTTCATCGTCGGGGTCTCGCTGGTCTTCTCGCTAACGAAAATCGTCGCGCAGCATGGACGCGGCGCGGCGGTGCGACGCATCCTCGTCCGGGCCGCGCTGCTCTTCCTGTTCGGCATCTTCTACAATGGCGGACTCAGCGAACCCTGGCCCGATGTGCGCCTGGCGGGCGTGCTGCAGCGCATCGCGCTGTGCTACGCGGCCGCGGGGTTGGGTTTCGTTTTCCTGCGGCCGCGGGTGCTGGCCGGCATCAGCGCGGCGCTTCTGTTGGGCTATTGGGCGTTGCTGACGTTCGTGCCGATCCGTGACGTTTCGATCGATCCGGCCGCTGTTGCGGCCCAGCTCGGACCGGATACGCAGACGAACGACCCGCACCATGGGCGCCCGTCCGATGCCTACCGGGCGCAGGTCGAGGACCGGTTCGCCGCCGCGACGGCGTACGTGGGTGGCGGTTACGAACCCGGCCGCAACCTCGCGAACCACCTCGATTTTGCATACCTGCCCGGGCGGATGTACGACGTATTCTTCGATCCCGAGGGCATCCTGAGCACGATCCCGGCAATCGTCACCTGCCTGCTCGGCGTGTTCGCCGGGCTGTTGCTGCGGTGGACCGACTGTGACGATCGGCAGAAGGCGATCTGGCTCGCGGCCAGTGGAGTCCTCGCGGTCGCGGCGGGATCGCTCTGGGGACTGCAATTCCCCGTGGTGAAGAAACTCTGGACGTCGACATTCGTGCTCGTCGCGGGCGGATGGAGCCTCCTGTTGCTCGCCGGATTTTACTACGTCGTCGACATCCGCGGCTGGCGCCGGTGGTGTCAGCCGTTCGTGTGGATCGGCATGAATCCGATCACGCTCTATTTGCTCACGAGTGTCGTCGCCTTCGACGGCATCGCCCGACGCCTCGTCGGCGGCAGCGTACAGCGCTTTTTCGATGCAAGGGTGGCAACCGGATTTGGCGAACTGGTGATCGCGCTCGGGTCGCTGACCCTGCTCGTGCTGTTGGCGCGCTTTCTGTATCGGCGCAGGATCTTTCTACGGGTGTAGCGCAGGCATCCCTGCCTGCTTTCCCGGATACAGGCAGGGATGCCTCCGCTACGGGGAGCTACACCCGGAAGAACTTCATCGCCGCGAGATTCGCCACGAGGCCGAAGAACGCCAGGACGCCGAGCGCGCCGGCGGCCGCGCCGATGCCCGCGCCGAACGTGATGAACTGATGCAGTGCGTCCATCGACCACGCGGTGGGAAAGGCGTAGCAGATCGGATGCATCCAGCGTGGCATGAACTCAATCGGGAACCAACATCCACCCAGCGCCGCCGCGGGCAGGGCGACGAGGAGACAAAGTCCGATGATCTTCTCGTGCGCCTTCACGACGAAGCCGATCAACACGCCCAGCGAGGCCGACACCCAGGAGAGCAACAGGAGGGCGAGCAGAATGCCGGGCAGCTGACCGACCACATTCACGCCGAAGGCGACCTGCCCGAGCACAAGCAGGACGACCGTGGGGATCAGGCTCAGGAGCAACAGGCCCCCGATCTTCCCCAACACCAGCTCATGCGGCCGCACCGGATGCGTCGTGATGCGGCGCAGGACACCGAGCTGGCGTTCCTCGGCCACGCGGGTGCCGCCGAAGATCAGGAGGTTCATGAACAGGTACATGACCAGCATGCCGGGAAGCGACTGGTTGAAGCCGGTCGGGATCGGCCGCCTCCCGGCGTACTTGGCGGCGATCGTGACCGCATCCGGTTGCGCGATCACCGCTCGCAGTTGTTCTTCCGTCGGTCCGTTGGTGGCCCCGTTGGCGATGGCGTTCTGAATTAGGTAGGCGTTCATCGCCACCACCGCCCGCGCGACCTTGAGATTGACGGCCATCCTCTGGCTCTCGTCGCCCTGCCCGGTCGGCTCGATCTCCACGTTCGTACGCTTGCGCGCATGCACCATCGCCGTGAAGTCCGCCGGAATGCGCAGGGTGAAGCGGGCGCGGTCCCGGTCCTTGTCGGACACGACCCACAGGCCCGTCTTGCGAATCTCGGTGACGACCATCGCACCGAGAAAACCTTCGTCATTATTTTCGAGGATCACGGGCGCCTGCATGTTCGCCGGCGCACCGTTGTCGTCACCTCCGAATTTGCCCATGACCACGATGAACATCAGGGGCATCACAATGAGCCAGACAAACGCCCCGCGGTCGCGGACGAACAGGCGCAGATCGTTGGTGGCGAGCGCGACGATGTTTCTCATGCCCGCACCCCCTGTTCGAGGCGGCGCCGGAAGATCCGAGCCGCGAGGATCACGCCGAGCACGCCGACGACGACCAGCTTGCCGACGTCATCGAGCCAGAGTTCCACCCGGCCCTCCTGCAGATGGCGCACGGTGCCCGCGAACCAGTTCGTCGGCACCCACGGGCCGATGTGGTCACGCCAGAACGCATTGTCCTCGAGCGGAAACATGCAGCCGCCGACGATCACGAGGAACATCGCGACCACGTTGTTGAACATGCCTGCGCGGCGTTCGTTGCCGGCCACACTCGCAAACAAGGCCATGAATCCGGTCGCGAACACGGCATAAGCGATCGTCAGCGCAACCAGGCTCGGCAGGTGTTCCCACCGGAACTGAAACGCCAGCGCACCGCCACCGAGCAGGATCACCGCAGCGACCAGCACCATCACGGTGGCAAAAACCACCTTGGCCGCAACAAACCCGATCAGCCCGTGGTGCACGGTGCGATAACGCGCGAGGGTCCGGGCCGTATTCTCGCGATAGAGGTCGCGCATGGCGAGATCGGCGGTAAAGAGCAGGAACATCGCGACCATGCCGACGAGGACATAACGGAACACCATCCCCGCTCCCGGCTTCGCCTTTGATTCCGAGCCGGTCGCCGGCGCCGGCGGCTCTTCGGTGCGCAGCCACACCAGCGGAGGGCGCACGAATTCCCTCACCGGCAGGAGACGACGAGCGGAGTCGCTGGCCAACAGGAGTCCCGTCATCAGGTCGAAATCGTCGTCCCCCTCGATTTCCTGCCGCCACGTGGCGAATTCCGGTCCGACCGTGCGTGCGAGGGCGTTCAACCCCGTGCCCAACGTCGCGAGGTACTCCTCCACGATCGTCGGATGCACGACTTCAGCGGGATTCTTGACGAGTTCGATCGACGTCGGCCGCAAAGCGATGAAGTCGTCGGTGAATCCCTTGGGCACGATCACGACCGCGGCGAGTTTGTTCGCTCCGATCCGCGCCAGGGCGGCACCGCGATCCAAGGCTTCGACCTTCAGGTTCAGGCCCCCGCCGCGCTTTTCCGGTCCCATCGATTGCTGCAACGCGTGCGTCAGCCACGTGTTGTCCTGGTCGACGAAAGCGATGTCGATCTGACCGAGCCCGCCGGGATTCGACTTCGGGCTGAAGATCAGGCCGATGATGCCGGTGATCACCAGCGGCACCGCGAGCTGGATGACCCAAGGCAGCGGATTGCGCCGCGCGCGACGCAGGTCCTTGGCCAGCAGGGTGCGCAACATGGCGGTTTACTCCCGCAGGGCGCGGCCGGTGAGTTGCAGGAACACGTCGTTCAGGCTCGGACGCTTGATCGTCACGTTTTCCACGTGCACCGGCGCGGCGAGCAGAGCTCGGAGAGCATCGGCGGGATCACCCTCGGCGTTGGCGGTGACCATGAGCTGCCGATCGGATTTTTGCACGACCCGAAAGCGATCGCGAAAGCCCGGCCAGGTGTCGGGCTGCGCTTCGGCCAGATCGGCCTCGAGGACAAACAGCTGGGCGTCACCCAGGCGGCGCCGCAGCTCCGGCAGCGTGCCTTCCGCGAGAATCCTGCCGTGGTCGATGATGCCGATGCGATCACAGATCGACTCCGCCTCCTCGAGATAATGCGTGGTGTAGAGCAGGCCCATCCCTTCGGCGACCAGTTGGCGAATGAACTCGATCAGGTTGGCGCGCGCCTGCGGATCGATGCCGACCGTGGGCTCGTCGAGCAACAACAGCTTGGGCCGATGCATGAGTGCGCAACCGAGATTGATCCGGCGCTTCATGCCCCCGGAATACTTCTTCAACGCGTCCTTCGCGCGATCCACGAGAGACAGCGCTTCGAGCAACTCTCCGGCGCGCGTGCGTGCGTCCGCGGTCGAAAGCCCGGCGAGGCGGCCCCAGAACTCGAGATTTTCGCGGCCGTTCAGTTCTTCGTAGAGGGCGATCTCCTGTGGCACGACGCCCATGATGCGACGCGCTTCCTGCGGGGCCTGCCACAGGTTTTTTCCCGCGATACGGACCTCTCCGCCGTCCGGCTTGAGCAAACCGCAGATCAGCGAGATCGTCGTCGTCTTGCCCGCGCCATTCGGGCCGAGGAGGCCGTAGATCTCACCGTCGCGAACTTCGAACGACACCCGATCGACGGCCTGGATGTCGCCGAATCGCTTGGACAAGCCATCCGTCTGCAAAAGCGCCATGGCTCAGCAGCGTGAGCGTCGAACCTGTGCGGGGGCAGCAAATTCCGCCGGGATGCCATCGCGGGGCGGTGAATGGTCATGGGCGGACGCAGGGCGTCCTTCGGACTCGACCCCGGCCGGCGAAGGCAGGCCTTCCTGGACCTGCGCAAGCCAGCGACGGAAATCAGGCCCTTCCGGCGCGGCGTTCGCGGCAGATCCATGACGGTCTGGTCCACGACCCTGGCGGTGTGCAGAGTTCATCCTTGGACTAAACACAACCGCGAACGCGAAGGTTACGGAAAAATCGTCCAGAATGCCACCGCCCGTATGGTAGGGCGGCCACTTCGCTGGCCGCCGCGGCGGGGAACGGAGTCCCCGCCCTACCATGTTGCGACCCTTCGGTGCCACGTGCCCGCGTGGTGAGCGGTGTAGCTCTCCCTCGGCCAACCAATCGTACCGGCGATAGGGGCAGGGTCGGCTGTCCCCTGCCGACCGCGGTCGCGGACGACCCACGACCTTGCCCTTGATCCGTGAAACCCAGGTCGCCGGCCCGACTACCGCCCCGCGACCTTGGCGGGTTTTGCCGCTTTCGCCGGACGCATCACGAGGTCGTCGTTCTCGATGGAGAACTCGATCGTGCTGCCTTCCGCGAACTCGCCGGCGATCAGGGCACGGGCGAGCCGCGTCTCGACGTGCCGCTGCAGGAAGCGCCGCAAAGGACGCGCGCCGTAGACCGGGTCGAAGCCGCGGTCGGCCACCCAGGTCTTCGCCTTCGGGTCGAACACCACGGTGACGCGGCGGTCGGACAGCCGTTGGTTCAGGTCGGCCAGCAACAGATCCACGATGCGGCCGATCTCCTCGAGCGTGAGCGGCTTGAACAGGATGATGTCGTCGACGCGGTTGAGGAACTCCGGTCGGAACGCCTGCCGCAGTTCGGCGAACACGCTTTCGCGCACGCCGTCCGGGATCGTGTCGCCCGTGACGCGTTCGACGAGGTGGCGGCTGCCGATGTTCGACGTCATGATCACGACCGTGTTCTTGAAATCCACCGTGCGCCCCTGTGCGTCGGTGATGCGACCGTCGTCGAGCACCTGGAGCAGGACGTTGAAGACGTCCGGATGCGCCTTTTCGATCTCGTCGAAGAGCACGACCGCATAGGGTTTGCGGCGAATCGCCTCCGTGAGTTGCCCGCCCTCGTCGTAGCCGATGTAACCCGGGGGCGCGCCGATCATGCGCGCGACCGCGTGCTTCTCCATGTATTCGGACATGTCGATGCGCACGAGGTTGTGCTCCGAGTCGAAAAGCGTTTCGGCCAGCGTCTTCGCCAGTTCGGTTTTGCCGACGCCCGTCGGACCGAGGAAGATGAAGCTGCCGATCGGCCGGCGCGGGTCCTTGATCCCGGCACGCGCGCGCAGGATGGAATCGGCGACGAGGTTGACCGCCTCGTCCTGACCCGACGACCCGATGGTGCAACTGCTCGGGCAGGCGCAGGAGTTTCTGCTTCTCGCCCTCGAGCAGGCGCGTGACGGGAACGCCCGACCACTTGGAGACGATCTCGGCGATCTCCTCCTGCGAAACCTCCTCCTTCAGCAGGCTGGCCTCGCGACCCTTGGCCTCGAGCGCGGCCAGTTCCTTTTCGAGTTGCGCAAGCCGCCCGTACTTGAGCTCGGCGGCGCTGATTGAGGTCGGAAGCGCGTTCCGCGCGCTCGAGGTCGGTCTTGGTCTGATCGATCGCCTCGCGCACCTTTTGCACGCGCCCGATGGATTCCTTCTCGTGCTCCCATTGCGTGCGCAGGCCCGCGGACTTCTCGCGCAAGTCGGCGAGTTCCTTGCGGAGCGCGGCGAGACGCTCCTTGCTGGCGGCGTCCTTTTCCTTGGCGAGCGCCGTCTCCTCGATCTCGAGCTGCATGATGCGCCGCGAGAAGTCGTCGAGCTCGGTCGGCATGCTGTCCATTTCCGTGCGGATCATCGCGCAGGCCTCGTCGATCAGGTCGATCGCCTTGTCGGGCAGGAAACGATCGGAAATGTAGCGATTGGAAAGCAGGGCCGCGCTGACCAGCGCGTTGTCCTGGATGCGCACGCCGTGGTGGACCTCGAAGCGTTCGCGCAGGCCGCGCAGGATCGAGATCGTGTCCTCGACCGTCGGCTGGTCGACCAGCACGGTCTGGAAGCGACGCTCGAGCGCCGCGTCCTTTTCCACGTGCTTGCGGTATTCGTCGAGCGTGGTGGCGCCGATACAGTGGAGTTCGCCGCGGGCGAGCATTGGCTTGAGCATGTTGCCCGGCGTCGATGGCGCCCTCGGCTTTGCCGGCGCCGACGATCGTATGCAGCTCGTCGATGAAGAGGATGATGCGGCCTTCGCTCGCCTTCACTTCCTGCAGCACGGCCTTGAGGCGTTCCTCGAACTCGCCGCGGAACTTCGCGCCGGCGAGCAGCGAGCCCATGTCGAGAGAGAAGACCGTCTTTTCCTTGAGTCCCTCGGGCACGTCGCCGCGCAGGATGCGCTGGGCGAGGCCCTCGACGATCGCGGTCTTGCCGACGCCCGGCTCGCCGATCAGGACGGGGTTGTTCTTCGTCTTGCGGGAAAGGATGCGGATCACCCGCCGGATCTCGGCGTCGCGACCGATGACCGGGTCGAGCTTCCCCTTGCGCGCCTGGGCGACCAGATCGAGGCCGTACTTTTCCAGCGCCTGGTAGGTGACCTCGGGGTTCTGCGATGTCACGCGTTGGTTGCCCCGCACCTCACGCAGGACGTTCAGGACCTTGGCGCGGTCGAGGCCGAAACTGGTCAGGAGTTTGTTCAGCGCTTCCGGCCGGGCCACGTCGAGCAGACCGAGGAACAGGTGCTCCACGCTCACATACTCGTCCTTCAGTTTCGCGGCCTCGTCTTCGGCGCGGGTCAGGGTGTCGTTGACGGCCTGGGTGACGTAGAGCTTCGACGTGTCGACACTGCCGCTAACGCGCGGCAGACGATCGAGTTCGCGATCGAGCGACAGGCGGACGGCGTTGGGCGTGACATCGAGCTTGCGCAGCACGCCCTCGACGATGCCGCCCTCCTGATCCAGCAAAGCCGCCAGCAGGTGCAGAGTGTCGACCTCGTTGTGATTGCGCCGGCGGGCGACGGTCTGCGCTTCGCGCAGCGCCGCCGCGGACATTTCGGTCAGTCGATTGAGGTCCATGAGTGTGCGTTGTTGTTCCGGATCCACCTCGCAGGGATCGTTCCGCGGCGCCCGCGCGCCGGCGAACCGTGGTGGCCTGACTGATAGCTTTTGCCTTCAGCGGCTTAGGGCAAGTCGCGTTGGCAGTTAAGCCACCGGCAAACGCGCGGGGCGAGGCACGACGACGCGCGATCCCGGGCCGGATGGTGCCAGATCGTGCCAGCCGCCCGGGAACGCCGCGGCTTTGGCATCCCGCTGGCCTTCAAGATCGAGCGCTCAAGCGCACTTCCATCATGACGATTCATACCTACCCGAAATCGTAACCCCTCCAATTCATGATCGCGCCCACTACGGGTTCCGGAGCGTGGCGCATGTATCGTTCACCACCTTGAACCACCCGCACACATGAGTCTCGCGACGCGTCAGGACAATCGCCGCGTGCTGGTGATCGATGACAACCGAGCGATTCACGAGGACTTCCGAAAGATCCTCACGCCGCGCGCGCCGGCCTCTTCACTCGACGACCTGGAATCCGAACTGTTTGGCGCCGCCCCGTCAGCCGCGGCGGGTGTAGCCCGACCCTTCGAAATCGACTCCGCCTATCAGGGCGCGGATGGTCTCGGCCTGGTCAAGGCCGCGGGCGCGGAAGGCCGACCTTATGCGATGGCGTTTGTCGACATGCGCATGCCGCCGGGCTGGGATGGCTTGCAGACCACGCTGGAGCTTTGGAAGGCCGCACCGGACCTGCAGGTGGTGATCTGTACCGCGTACTCCGACTACACCTGGGAGGAACTGCTTTCCCGCCTGGGCGCTTCGGACCAGTTGGTGGTGTTGAAGAAACCCTTCGACACGATCGAGGTCCTTCAGCTCGCCAACTCCCTGACGGAAAAATGGAATCTGCTGCAGGCCGCCCGCCTGCACATGGATGATCTCGCTTCCGCCGTGCAGGTCCGCACGGAGGAACTCGAGCAAGCCAACCGGCAATTGCGCGCCGAGGTCGCGGAACGAAGCCGCGCCGAGACCGAACTTGTGCGCGCCAAGGAGGCCGCGGAGAGCGCGACCCGCGCCAAGAGCGCCTTTCTCGCGAATATGAGCCATGAGATCCGCACGCCGATGAATGGCGTGATCGGGATGGCCAACCTCCTTCTCGGTTCCGATCTCGCGCCGGAACAGCGTGAACTCGCCCGCATGCTTTGCCAGAGCGGCGAGATCCTGCTCGCGATCATCAACGATATTCTCGACCTCTCCAAGATCGAGGCCGGCAAGCTTACCCTCGAATCCGTCGACTTCAATCTCGTCGACGTCGTGAAGGGCGCGCTCGAGATCCAGCAGGAACCCGCGTCCCGCAAGAGCGTGCGGCTGTCCCATGATGTCAGCGCCGAAGTTCCGGCCTGGGTACGCGGAGATCCCGTCCGCCTGCGCCAGATTCTCCTCAACCTCGTGGGCAACGCCATCAAGTTCACGCCGGAGGGCGACGTGGTGATTCGCGTGCGCGGTGATCGCTCCCCGGCCGCGGACGCGGACCTCCCGACCGTTCGCTTTGAAGTGATCGACCAGGGAATCGGGATCGCGCCCGAGGTCCAGAAACGCCTGTTTCAGCCGTTCACCCAGGCCGACACGTCGACGACCCGCCGGTTTGGCGGCACCGGCCTCGGTCTCGCGATCGTCAAGCGCCTCATCGAACTCATGGGAGGTGAGATTGGCGTGGACAGCATGCTCGGCCAGGGCTCCACCTTCTGGTTCAAGCTGCCGCTGCCGGTCGCCGCTCCCCAGGTCGAAGCCCCGGTCATCCAGGTCGACCTGGCCCGTTATCGCGCGCTCGTCGTCGGACGATCGGCCGGCGAGCGAAAGCTCGTCCAGCACATCCTGCGGGGCTCCCTCCTGCAGAGCCACGCCGTCGCGAGTGGCACGGATGCCGTCGCCATGCTCGAAAAGGCGGCCGTGCTCGGCCAACCCTATGATCTGGTCGTGATCGATCAGGAAGTCAGCGACATGTCGGGGCCTGAACTCGCCGCCGCCATCCGCGCCGACCAGTCCCTTCCTCCCTCCCGGCTCCTTCTCGTCACCACCGCGGGACCGGCCCCGACTTCCGAACAACTTCGCGCATGGGGATTCGACGGCCACCAGGCCAAGCCGGTGCAGGCGCACCTGATGCGTCAGTGCCTCACTTCGGTCCTCATGCACCAGCGTCCGACCAGGATGGATACGCCGATTCCCGTGCCCGGACCCGCCCGGGACGTGCCCATTCTCCTCGTGGAGGACCACCCGGTGAATCAGAAGATCGCGCTGCTGCAGTTGCGCCGCCTCGGCTACACCGCGGACGTCGCCCAGGATGGCGCCCAGGCGATCGCCGCCCTGCGCCAGAAGCGCTATCGGATCGTGCTCATGGATTCGCAGATGCCGCACATGGATGGCCTGACCGCGACGCGCCAAATCCGCGAGGAACAGGCTGCTGGCGATCCCGCGTTTCCCGTCGACCTGCGCATCATTGCCATGACGGCAAATGCCATGCAGGGCGATCGCGAAGCCTGTCTCGCCGCGGGCATGGACGATTACGTCGCCAAGCCCGTGCGCCTCGAATTTCTCAAGGCCGCGTTGGAACGCGCCCTCCGTCCCGAGATTCCGATCGCATCGTCCGGTTCTGCCCTGCCCTGTCCCTCATGAACACCTCCAAGTCCTCGTCCCTTCGTCGTTTCCCATCGCCCGGAGCCGCCCGGCCGGATGATCCCGGCTTCCACGGCTTCTATACCGCGCCCCGGCCTGGCGACGCCGGAAATGCTTCGCCCCGCAGTGGTGATGAACAGCTCGAGCGCACCCTCGTGCGCTCCTTTCTCCAGCACGTGCCCGACAAGGTCTACTTCAAGGACGTGCAATCACGCTTCATTGCCGCCAGTGTGTCGCTCGCCGTCAAACACGGCGCCGGACATCCGGACAACCTGATTGGCAAGACCGATTTCGACACGTTCTCGCATGAGCATGCGCAACATGCCTTCGACGACGAACAGACCATCATTCGCACGGGCGATCCGATCATCGGCAAGCTGGAGAAGGAAACCTGGCCCGACGGCAGCATCACGTGGGCCTTGACCAGCAAGATGCCGCTGCGCGACGAGTCCGGCGCGATCGTCGGCACGTTTGGCATCAGCCAGGACGTCACCGAACAGAAGCGCATCGAGGGCGAACTCGAGACGACGCACAAGCAGTTGCTCGATGCCTCCCGCATCGCCGGGATGGCGGAGGTCGCAACCGGCGTGCTGCACAATGTCGGTAACGTCCTCAACAGCGTCAACGTGTCCACCACCCAGATCGGTGACACGTTGCGGCAGTCGAAGCTCACCAGCATCGGCAAGGTGGCCGCCCTCGTTCGCGAACATGTTGGGGATCTTGGGGCTTTCTTCCGCGATGATCCCCGCGGACAGCGCCTGCCCGACTATCTCGACTCGCTAACCGGTCACCTGGCGGCGGAACACGACCGACTCATGCAGGAAGTGGAGTCGCTGCGCCGGAATGTCGAACATATCAAGGACATCGTGAGCATGCAGCAATCCTACGCCATGGTCTCGGGACTCGTGGAAGCCCATGCCCCCGCCGACCTCGCCGAGGACGCGCTGCGCATGAACGGAGCGGCCCTGCTTCGCCACGACGTGCAGGTCGTGCGTGATTATCAGACGGTGCCCCGGGCCTTGTGCGAAAAGCCCCGCGTGCTCCAGATCCTGATCAATCTCATTCGCAACGCCAAGTATGCCCTCGATGAACGCGGCGGCCCGGACAAGCAAATCACGCTGCGCGTCACGCACGACGCCGCGGACCGCAAGGTGCGGATCATCGTTCAGGACAATGGCATTGGCATCCCGCCGGAGAACCTCGAACGCGTCTTCAACCACGGCTTCACCACGCGCAAGGACGGGCACGGCTTCGGCTTGCACTCCGCCGCGACCGCCGCCCAGGAGATGAAGGGTTCGCTCACGGCATCCAGCGATGGGTCCGGTCGCGGCGCCACCTTCGTGCTGACCCTGCCGGTGGCGGAGTAGATCGCGTCCCTCCGGGCAATCGCTCCAGCGCCACCACGCCTGGCCGACTTGGGTGCGCAACGGCTGCCTCGCGCGGTCGGAATCAACCCCTGCGGCGGACCCTGGAGGAGTTCGCCCCCGATGATCCGATCCGCGGCGCCTTCCACACGGCGCTGGCGCGGACGTCGCGAATCTCCGCCAACATGGCCGTGGTGCGCGCCCCTCACCACCGGGCCCGACACCGTGAGATGAGGGCCCGAGGCCGGTCCATCCGCGACCGACGCCGCGAGTGCCTCGTCAGGCAGTAGGTATCTTGCCATAGGCTCGTTCAACTTTGGCGATGCGGAGCTGATAGTCGGCATACCAGATGCGTGCGCCAGCGTCTTGTGCTGGTTTATGCTCCGGGTGCGCCTTCCATGCGGCTATCGCGTCCTCGTTCGCCCAATAGGAAACGGTGATGCCGAAACCGTCCGCGCCCCGGACACTCTCCGCGCCCAGGAATCCGGGCTGCTTGGCTGCAAGCTCGATCATGCGCTTGGCCATCTGCTCATAACCACGGTCGCCGCCGGTGCGCTGCGAGGAGAAAATCACGGCGAAATAGGGCGGTTCTGGCGTCCCGGCAAGTGATGTCGGATTTGCTGACATGGGTCGAATCAATCAAACGACGATATAGCTGACCGACGCTGACAGGAACTCAAGCCCGCGGTGGCCTCTCCGGATTTTGGACGGCGTGAACCCGCGATGTTCCGGTTGGTCTCGTCCGCCCCGCGCTTCGATCATGAGCCGGTCCGGCGGGAAACTCCGGCGCATCGCGAATGTCGGCACGAATGAGGTGGCGCGCGCCACCGAGGAGCACATCCGCGCGGAGGAGCAACTCAAGCGTGCGCGGGACGATGCCCTGGCCGCCAATCGCGCCAAGGACGATTTGCTTGCCACCCTTTCGCACGAACTGCGCCCGCCGCTCAATCCCGTGCTGCTTCTCGCGAGCGAGGCCGCCCGGGACCCCACCGTCCCCGAGGCGTTTCGCGCGGATTTCAAGATGATCGCCGACAGCGTATCCCTGCAGGCACGACTCATTGACGACCTCCCCGACCTCAACCGGATCACGCACGGCAAGATCGCCCTGGAATTCTCCCCATTGGATTTGCACGCCGTGCTGCGCGACGCCAGTGCGACGATCCGGGAAACAATCGAGGCCAAGGAAATCAGCCTGACCTTCGACCTGCAGGCGACGACGTCCATCGTCCGTGGCGATCCCGTGCGCCTGCGCCAAGGGTTCTGGAACATCATCAAGAACGCCATCAAGTTCACGCCGAGAGCCCCGGGCCGGGCGCGGGATCGACCCTGGTCGTCCGCCTGCCCCGGGCGTGCGCTTCCCGCGGCAGCGTTCCTCCTTCGAGGCCGGCCGTCCCCGCCGACCGGACGCGAGCGGACCCGACCGCTCCACCGGTTTCCGCACCGCGCGTGTTGTAGGTCGAGGACCACGAAGCCACGCGGGCGACGCTCACGCGCCTGCTGCAGCGCCGGAGTTATCATGTGACGGCCACCCATACCATGCGGGACGCGCTGGACGAAGCGAAGCAAACGAGGTTCGACGTTCTCATTTCGGATCTCGGCCTGCCCGACGGCGACGGTTGTCATCTCATGAGCGAATTGCGCCGGGAGGATGGCGCGTTGCCCGGCAACGCCATCAGCGGCTACGGCATGGAAAGCGACGTGAGCCGGACGAACGGACTGCCTGTATCGCGGCGCATCAAGGGCGGCCGCTGGCCGTGCTGGATGCCCTGTTGGCCGGGCGCGAGTTCCGGGAATCGGAAGCCCTCGGCGTGTGTGGCCATTGCGGGCATCTAACCGAGGCGGCCACCATCCAGCGCGCACTGGAGGAAGCGGGAAGCCCGTTCGACGCCGTCGTGTCGCTCGGCGGAGAATCGTTTCTCGTCTATCTGGTCGCGGACGGACATCTCGCCCACGTGCTGTCGCACAACAAGTGCGCCGCCGGCCGGACGCTGCTCGGTGCACTTCAAGTCGGACATCACGCATAAGCTCAACCGCCACGAAGCCACGCCCGCCGACATCCTGCACAGGCTGCACGACAGCACGGCGAACAAAGTCGTCGCCCTCCTGGAAAAGGCGCAGATGCTCAGTTACGAAAGCGATGGTTACGCCGTCTCTCCCGCGGTCCTGCGCCAGGGGGAGGTGCATGTGCAGCAGGTCCTCGGGCACGCCACGGCCAGCCGCGCAGCGCGGGCCGACGCCAGCAAAGGGTTGGCGGGATTCATCGCCCGAGCACGAGGTGACAAAAACCGGGCCTCGACGACCGGGCAAGCCGGGGCGGTCGGCTAGTCGACGATGTCCAACTTGTGGAAGCCTGCCCCTGATGCTGCGCATGTCGTCCGCCATCTCCGCCACCAGCCAGTCCGGGTGAGCGGGAATATGGAGGCAGGCCCCGTCGTCGTCCACGAACCGGCAGGGGTTGTTCGCACCGGACGTCCTAATGACGGAAATGCCGGATGCCCGTGAAGACCATCGTCATGTCTCGTGCATCCGCGGCCGCGATCACTTCCTGGTCCCGGACGGAGCCGCCCGGCTGGATCGCCGCGGTCGCGCCGGCATCGGCGGCGGCGATGAGGCCATCCGGAAAGGGAAACAGGGCCTCCGAGGCCACGACTGAACCCGCGAGGTCGAGACCGGCTTCCTTTGCCTTCCACACCGCGATGCGGGAGCTGTCGACGCGCGCCATCTGTCCCGCCCCGATGCCGAGGGTGCGTTCGCCACGGCAATAGACGATCGAGTTCGACTTCACGTGCTTGCCCACCTTCCAGCCAAAAAGCAATGACGCCCATTCCTCGGGCGTGGGCTGCCGTTTCGTCACGACCTTGAACGCCTTCACATTGCCGAGCGTGACGTCGCGGTCCTGCACGAGGACGCCGCCGACCACGGAACGCAGCTCGCGCAGTTCGCCCGCGCCGAGCCGCTCTCGCGCGACCATCAGGCGCAAATTCTTCCTTTTCGCGAAGAGCTCGCGGGCGGAATCCGTAAAGCGCGGTGCGATGATGACCTCCGTGAAGATCTCCTTGATCTCGCCGGCGAGGTCGGCGTCGAGGGTGTGGTTGACGACCACGATTCCCCCATAGGGCGCCTGCCGGTCGGTGGCGAACGCCTGTTCCCACGCCTCCTTGAGCGTGGCCGCGCTGGCGACCCCGCAGGGATTCGTGTGCTTCAGGATCGCGACGGTCGGCGCCTCGAACTCGCCGATGAGGTGCGTCGCCGAGGAGATATCGAGAATGTTGTTATAGCTGAGTTCCTTGCCCTGGAGCTGCGCGAAGTGGTCGTGGAACGTGCCATAGAGGGCGGCCTTCTGGTGCGGGTTTTCGCCGTAGCGGAGTGCCTGGGCCTTTTTCCAGCTGAGCGTGAGCACGGCGGGGAACCCGCTGATCGCGTCGAGGTCGGGTTCGAGGAGCTGCGTCTCGAGAAAACGCGCGATGGCGGCGTCATAACTCGAGGTGCGCTGAAAGACCTTCAGCGCAAGTTTGCGCCGCAGCGCCGGCAGTTCGTCCGGTTGATCGAACGCTGCCAGCACGGCGGCGTAATCCGCGGGATCGCAGACGACCGTGACCGCATCGTGATTCTTGGCCGCGCTGCGCAGCATGCTCGGTCCGCCGATGTCGATGTTCTCGATCGCGTCCTCCCGGGTGACGTCGGCTTTTGCGACCGTCTGCTCGAACGGATACAGGTTCACCACCACCAGGTCGATCAGCGCAATGCCGTGCTGCTTCGCCTGGGCGAGGTGTTCGTCGCTGTCGCGGCGGCACAGCAGGCCACCGTGGATCTTCGGATGCAGCGTCTTCACGCGGCCTTCCATGATTTCCGGCGAGCCGGTGTGTTCGCTCACGTCGGTGACGGGGAGACCCGCTTCGCGAAGCTGCCGGGCGGTGCCGCCGGTCGAGAGCAGCGTGAAGCCGTGGCGCTGCACGAGCGCGGTGGCGAATTCGACGAGGCCGGACTTGTCGCTGACCGAGAGGAGCGCGAGCTTGTTCACCCGGGAGATTTCCCGGGGGTTGGCGCGGTGCCGCAAGAAGAAAGGCCATGCTGCGGCGAGGACGGGCGCATCTCCCGGTTGTCGACCAGGCGTGCGAAAAACCCCGCCAAAAACGAGGGCCGGGGCGCTGATCGCACCCCGGCCCTGGTTTGCAGAGTAGAAAGCAGCTTGCGCTTACTTAGTAACGGTAATGCTCCGGTTTGTAGGGGCCGTCAACCGGAACCCCGAGGTACTTCGCCTGTTTTTCCGTCAGCTTCGTGAGCTTCGCCCCGATCTTTTCCAGGTGCAGGCGGGCGACTTCCTCGTCGAGGCGCTTGGGCAGGCGATAGACCCCGACCGCATACTCTTCACGCTTTTCCCAGAGGTCGAGCGCCGCGAGCGTCTGGTTGGTGAAGCTGTTCGACATGACGAACGACGGGTGACCGGTGGCGCACCCGAGATTCACGAGCCGGCCCTCCGCAAGCAGGTAAATGCTGCGGCCGTTCGGGAGCGTGTACATGTCGTACTGCGGCTTGATGTTCGTGTGCCTGACCCCGGGCGTCTTGATGAGGCGTTCGACCTGGATCTCGTTGTC
The DNA here is from genome assembly GCA_963797435.1 of uncultured Verrucomicrobiae bacterium. Classification (GTDB taxonomy): domain Bacteria; phylum Verrucomicrobiota; class Verrucomicrobiia; order Opitutales; family Opitutaceae; genus CAWCPJ01. Next base: position 385,949 of record CAWCPJ010000005.1, read on the forward strand.
GAAGTGGCCGATGTTGCAGACAATCGCCTGGTCCCGCAGGCCCAGCAGGTGATCGATCGTGAGCACGTCGCAGTTGCCCGTGGTCGTGACGTAGATGTCGCCGACGCCGAGCGTGCTTTCGACGGTGTTCACCTCGAAGCCTTCCATCGCCGCCTGCAGCGCATTGATGGGATCCACTTCCGTGATGATCACGCGCGCGCCGAACCCACGGAGGGAGTGCGCGCAGCCCTTGCCAACATCGCCGTAACCGCAGACGACGGCGACCTTGCCGGCGATCATCACGTCGGTCGCGCGCTTGAGTCCGTCGGCGAGCGATTCGCGGCAGCCGTAGAGATTGTCGAACTTCGACTTCGTGACGGAGTCGTTGACGTTGATCGCGGGCACGAGGAGCTTGCCCGCCTCGTGCAACTGGTAGAGGCGATGCACGCCGGTGGTGGTTTCCTCGGAAACACCGCGCCATTCCTTGGCGATCTCGTGGAAGATGAACGGCGTCTCGGCGTGGATACGCTTGAGGAGTTGCTTGATCACGTCCTCCTCGTGCGAGTTCGATGGCGAGTTCACCCAGTCGTCCCCGTCCTCCATGTCGTAGCCCTTGTGCAGGAGCAGCGTGACGTCGCCGCCATCATCGACGACGAGTTGCGGGCCCTTGCCGTCCGGGTGCACCACGGCCTTCCAGGTGCAGTCCCAGTATTCCTCGAGGTTTTCACCCTTCCAGGCGAACACCGGCACGCCGGCCTTGGCAATCGCGGCCGCGGCGTGATCCTGGGTGGAAAAAATGTTGCAGGAGGCCCAGCGAATCGAGGCGCCGAGTTCGCGCAGGGTCTCGATCAGCACCGCGGTCTGGATCGTCATGTGCAGCGATCCGGTGACACGCACGCCGGCGAGTGGTCGCTGCGGACCGAATTTCTTCCGCACGGCCATCAGGCCGGGCATCTCGTGTTCGGCGATGCTGATTTCCTTGCGGCCCCAGTCGGCCAGGGTGATGTCCTTGACGAGGTAGTCGCCGGTGGCCGGCTGACGGGAAACGGAGGTGGTGGAACTCATGGTCTTGGTGCGATGTGGTTGAGATGGAACGCGGGGCTCAGCCGACGGCGGCCCGCAGTTGGTCGACACGATTGGTCTGTTCCCACGGCAGCTCGGCTTTGCCGAAGTGACCGTAGTTCGTCGTCTGGCGATAGATCGGCCGGAGCAGGTCGAGCTCGCGGACGATGTTCGCGGGCTTGAAGCTGAAAACCTTCCGGACGGCCTCGGAAATCTTTTCCTCGGGCACCCGGGCGGTTCCCATTGCATCGACCCAGATGCTCACCGGCTCGGGATAGCCAATTGCGTAAGCCACCTGAAGTTCGCAGATGTCGGCGAGACCGGAGGCGACGATGTTCTTCGCGACCCAGCGACACATGTAGGCCGCCGAGCGATCAACCTTCGACGGATCCTTGCCCGAAAACGCGCCGCCACCGTGGCGCCCCCAGCCGCCGTAGGTGTCGACGATGATCTTGCGGCCGGTGAGCCCGGAATCGCCTTCCGGGCCGCCGATCACAAACCGTCCGGTGGGATTGATCAGGAACTTCGTCGAGGCGTCCATGAGCTCAGTCGGAATCACCTTCTTGATGACGTTCTCGACGAGAAACTCGCGAATGGCGCTGTTCTGGACGTGGGGGGTGTGCTGGGTCGAGATGACGACGTTTTCGACGCGCACCGGCTTGTCGTCGTCGTAGCGAATCGAGACCTGCGATTTGGCGTCCGGCCGAAGCCAGTTCACGACGCCGGACTTGCGCAGCTTCGTGAGCTCGCGCCCGAGTCGGTGCGCAAAGATGATCGCGGTGGGCATCATCTCCGGCGTCTCGTTGCAGGCATAGCCGAACATCAGGCCCTGGTCGCCCGCACCCTGTTCCGCGGTTTCCTTGCCGTCGGCAGCGCACTCGTCAACCCCCTGCGCGATGTCGGGCGACTGGCGCGTGAGGAGGTTCGTGAAGAAGAGCTTGTTTGCGTGGAAGACGTCGTCGTCGTTCACGTAGCCGATCTCGCGCACGGCCTCGCGCACGACGGCCTCGTAATTGACGCGGGCCTGGGTGGTGATCTCACCCGCCAGCACGACATGGTTGGACTTCACCAGGGTCTCACACGCCACCCGGCTCTTCGGGTCCTGCTCCAGACAGGCGTCAAGCACGCTGTCGGAAATGAAATCGGCCACCTTGTCGGGGTGGCCCTCGCCCACGGATTCGGAGGAAAAAACGAAGGAGGAAGACATAAGGATACTGCCGGCACCATCGTCGAATTCCCGCCGGCCTCAAGCCTAATAATCAACACATCTGGATTGTTTGATGGGTAGGGGAAAACCCGCTCCCCCTGAGCCAAGGGGGCCGGCGCCCCGGGAGGCTTTGCCGGCCCAAAATCCGTTCAATGGCAGAGCGATTGGTCCGATAGGTACTTTACCTGACGATGTTCCGGGCAGATCCCCACACGAATACCGACGACTTTCGCTGCGAGGCGGCCCTTTACCACCGTCCAGCGCACTCCTGAACCATGGCATTCGACCTCAAAGCAATGGTGGTGGACGACGACGATCACGTGCGGACGTTTCTTGTCGTGCTGGTCCGCAAGCTCGTTTCCGGGACCGTGTTTGAAGCCCGCAACGGCCTCGAGGCGGTCGAGGTCTATGAAGCTGAACGTCCGGACATCACGCTGCTCGACGTGAACATGCCGATGATGGACGGCCTCGAGTCCCTCGCGAAGATGCGCGAGATCAATCCGGACGCCGTGGTCATCATGATCACCTCCCTCGCGATGCGCCGCGTGGTGGAAGATGCACTGGCCGCCGGCGCCCTGAACTTCATCCGCAAGGACACACCCAAGGCACAGATGGTGGAGATCATCAAGGAGACCATCTCCAACTACCTGGTGTCCGAGGAAGACGAGGAAATCGAAGTCGAGGACGAAGCCGCGGAGTGACCGCGGTTCGCGTGCCCTGCCCACTCTCCCGCCCTCACCATGAGCAACGAAGATTCCGGCGACCCCGGTGAATCCGCGCCCGACCCGATTGCCGCGGCGGCCGAGGTCACGTTCGAAATCCAGGAGGTTCGTTATTCGCTGCCCCTGATGCTGCGCGAACTTCAGCTCGAGCGGACGCAGTCCTATTTCGCCAAGGAGATCATCGATCAGGTCGAGATCAGCAAAATTTTCGCCCAAGCGAGGAGAGACCGTGCCAAAAGAAAGAAATCTTAAGTTCATGGAGCTGATCCAGCAGGCCCCGTACAGCATTACGGAGGATGTGCTGGAACCGCTGCTGGAGGAACACGAGTCCGGCTCGGTCGAGCTGTTGGAGGCGATCGTCGAGAAACGGGTGCTGCCCCGCGAGACCGCCTGCAAGATCTGGGGCGATTCCATCGGCGTCGCCTATGTCGAGCCGATCACGACGATCATCAACCGCGACGCGATGGAATTGATCCCGGTCGAGATCGCGACCAAGGCCCACGCCCTCCCCCTCTACCTGTTCGACACGCTGCTCACCGTCGCCATGGCCGATCCGGCCGACAAGGAGATGGTGCAGAAGCTCAGTCAGATCGCGAAGCACCCGGTCAGCGCGGTCTTCAGTCTCCCGAGCGAAATCGACGCGGCGATCACGATTCACTACCAGACGGAGAAGTCGATCCGCGAGAGCCTCTCCGAGCTGCGCTCAATCGACCTGCGGCTCAATGAGGAGATGACGGCGGAAAAGGTCGCCGAACTCACCGAGAACGCGTCGCTCATCCAGGTCGTCAATTCCCTGCTCTACTTCGCGCTGCGCGAACGCGCCTCCGACATCCACATCGAGCCGCGCGAGACTTACACGAAGGTCCGCTTCCGCGTCGACGGCATCCTGCGCGAGATGATCACGTTCCCGCGCAAGGTCCAGGTGGCGATCGTTTCGCGCCTGAAGATCCTCTGTAACCTCAACATCACCGAAAGCCGCTTCCCCCAGGACGGCCGCTTCTCCCTCGCCCTCGGTTCGAACAAGGCGGACTTCCGTCTCTCGTTCATGCCGACGGTCCACGGCGAAAAGATCGTGTTACGCATCCTCGCCTCGGGCAGCAAGCGCGACCTGCTGCGCCTCGACCAGATGCTCATCTCGCAGACGATCCTGCAACCGATGAGACGGCTGATCGAGAATCCGAACGGCATCATGTTCGTCACCGGCCCCACCGGCTCCGGCAAGACGACCACGCTGTACGCGGCGCTCGCCGAGATCAATCGGGCGGGCGTGAACATCGTGACGATCGAGGATCCGGTCGAAGTCCAGATGGAGGGTCTCAACCAGTCGCAGGTGAACAGCCACATCGACCTGACGTTCGGCCTGCTGCTGCGCGCCATCCTGCGCCAGGACCCCGACGTGATCCTGGTCGGTGAAATTCGCGACCTCGAGACCGCCAAAATCGCCACCGAATCCGCGCTGACGGGTCACCTCGTCTTCGCCACGCTGCATACGAACAATGCGCTGCAGGCGATCACGCGGCTCATCGATCTCGGTGTCGAACCCTACCAGGTGGCGCCGTCGGTCATCGGCGTCATCGCCCAGCGTCTCGCCGCGCGCATCTGCCAGCGCTGCAAGGAGCCGTACTACCCTCCGGAAAAAGTGCTGCGCAAATACTTCCAGGACGAGGGACTCACCGAAGTGCCGTTTTATCGCGGCCGCGGCTGCAACGAATGCGGGTTCACCGGCTACCGCGGACGCATTTCCTTCCACGAACTCGTGCTCGTGACCGAGGAGATGCGCACGATCATCAATCGCAACGGCAGCGTCGACGAGCTTTCGAAGGCGGCCAAGAAAGTCGGCTATCGTCCGCTGCGCTACGATGGCTTGAAGAAGGTGCTCCTCGGCCTTACCACGATCGACGAGATCGAGAGCAATACCTCCTTCGAGTGGGCGACCTGACCGTTTTGCTGCTGGGCTCCAGAACCGCGTTGGTGCAGCCTGGAGCTTCAAACCACCGCGCCGAACGTTCGCGGTCACCGACCAGCGAAAAGGATGTCCAACGCTTCCTCGAGCCTTCCCCCAAAGAGGTAGCGGCCACCGCTTGTCCGGGCGACTTTCTGACATGGATGATGCTCCAGCAGGTCGGCGTCCGCGAAGACGATCTCGCGCCCGGCCACCTTCTGCAGTTGAGCGTCGTCCGCTCGCAATGGCCGCCAGGCTTTTGGCAGCGCGAACCAGGTGAAGTCGATCTGCCAGCCGGCAAGGTCGTCCGCCGGCGGCCCGCCGATCATCAGCGCGGGATAACGCGTCACGAAATCCGGGATGCGTCCCGTGCGGACGATCACCGTGACCGCGACCGGCAGGCGCGTGACGTAGTCGCGCACGCTGCGCACTTCGCCGGATCGCCGGCGTTCAACGTAGTCGAGGAAATCGAAGCCCGCGACATTCATGCCGTTGAACGCGCCGTGCTCGTTCCGGTTAGGAAACCGCTGCGTGTCGTACCAGCGTTGAAATTGATCGCTCAGCCAGAAACCGGTCTCGACATGCACGTGCGCCCGTTCGCGCGGGATCGGCGTGTTCGCGGAACGCCCCATGGTCCCGATGGTCCGTCCCGCCTGCACCCGCGCGTCCGGCCGCACATCCGGCGCGACGGAGAGCAGATGGGCGTAGAGGCTGATGAATTTCAGGCCGTCGTCTTCGTGTTCAAGGATGATGTATCGACCGTAGTTGCTCGCTCCGGGCAGGTGGTTGGCGTAACGCACGACGCCCGGCCACATGGCAAACACTGGATCGGTCGGTTCACCGCGTTTGTCCCGCTGGATCGAGCGGAGATCCAGCCCCTCGTGGAACTGCCGCCGGTTGGTCCGGACGCACCCGAACATCCCGGATTCGACCAGACCGGACTCGGTCGGCTGCACGAAATCCGCGTAATTGCCGCCCCGTTCCTGCGCATGATTCGGCGTGGGCCAGACCAGGTCGCCACCGGCTGCCCGGCCCGTCAACACGAAGGTCAACAGCGCGAACGCGCCGCGCCAGAGAATCCGCATCATTCCTCGCCTCACGTTACGACGTGCTGTCCTTCCCCTCGCCCCGCGCCCGCGCCGCCTGGACTTCGTGCACGGTACGCTTGAGGTCGACGGCGGCGGCCGTGATCTGCTCGTCATTCATTTCAACAAAGATGAACAGCCGGCCGTCCTGGATCGGCCCCTCCAACAATCGCGCACCGTACGGCACGTTGTTCAATGTCATCACGAGTCGGCGTCCCAGATTGGCGGCCGACAAGCGCAGCAGTTGCCTGGTTCCTTCGCGCGTGCAGTCGAACATGAGACATAGCCCCAGATCCACGTGGACCAGTTCCGCGTTCGCGATGTCGAGTTCGGTCAAGACCGGCCGTTCGTAGACGGGAATCTCCACCTTGCTGACGGGCAGTGCCACCATCCGCGTGGCGGGCGCCTGCACCGGGGCTTCCATATAGAAGCGCGGTACCAGCGGATCGAAATCAAGCGCCCTGGGTGGCGTCTCGCAACCCGACCACAGTCCGCCGGCAAGGGTCACGACCACGAGGCTCCAGATGCGATCCCCACAGTGACCGACCAGGCGGGCAGGGGTGACTGAATCAGGCATGTGCCCGCATCCAACGCCCACCCCCGGCAACCCGCCAGTCCGAAATTACAGACGCGGGAGACGCCACCGTGCAACGGACGCCTACCGCGCGGCACCAATCAATTCGCCGCCGATTCCGTCCGCCACCAACCGGCCCGCCCGCGTCAAGGCGATACGGTCGTCGGGTTCGTCCGTCGAAAGCCATGTCGCGAGGCCCTCGTCCACCAGCGCATGTAGCACCGGTCGAAACGGGCGCACGGCGTCGTCGCCCCAGCGTCCGGCGAGTTCGTGCAAATCCACGCCGTCGTTCATCCGCAGGCCGAAGATCAACGAATCCTCGACCAGCTGGCCCGGCGTGAGGGCGCTGCGGTCGACCGTGCCGCGGCGGCCATGCGCCACGTCCTCGCTCCACGCCGCCAGATCCGCGGGATTCGAGCTGCGCCAGCCGCCCTGCTGGCTCGCGGCGGAAGGACCGAACCCCGCCCACGCCTGCATGCGCCACGTGTTGACGTTGTGCAGGCAGGCATGTCCCGGGCGGGCATGATTCGAAATTTCGGTACTGGGAAAAACCCGCGGCTCCGAGTTCATCCCACGCGATTTCGTAGAACGCTCGCTCACGCTCGGGGTCAAGGGCAACCCGGCCTTCTGCAAGGCGGACGAAGAGCCCCGTGTCCTCCTCGAACGTCAGGCAGTAGGTCGAAATGTGATCGGGACCGCAGGCGATTGCGTCCTGCAAGTCCGCCCGCCAGTCGGCCTCCGTCTGGCCGGGCACCGCGAAGATCAGGTCGAGATTTGTGCTGCGAAAACCGGTATCGCGCACAAGGCGCCACGCGCGACGCACCTGCTCGAGCGAATGCCGGCGGCCCAGGGCCTCGAGCAAGCGCGGTGAGAAACTCTGCACGCCCAGAGATACGCGCGTGACGCCGAGATCACGCAACACCGACAGCTTCTCCCGTTTCACCGAACCCGGCGCCAGTTCGACGGTCCATTCGCGCGCGGGCCGGCCAAAACGCGCGAGTTGCGCGCCACCGAGTCGCTCGAGGTCCCGCGGCGGAAGCAGCCCCGGTGTGCCTCCACCCCAGAACGCCGTATCGCAATGAGCCGGTCCTTCGGCGATCGCAAACTCCCGCGCGATGGTTTCGAGATAATGTTCGATGTCGCCCCGGCGCGGTTCCACCTGATAGAATGCGCAGAATTCGCACGTGTGCGCGCAAAACGGAACGTGCACATAAACGCCAAATGCGTCCGCATCGGGAAACCCGGAAGCCGACCCGTGGTCAGAGGTCGTGATTTTGTTTGCCAATCCCATGCGCCCAACGCCATCAACTAGTTCCGAAATGGACGCCCGTTCCTCCCGCTTCGCGAGCATATTCCCACGCTTCGTCGTCGTCGCGCTCGCCGGCCTGCTGCTGGCCGGTTGCGACCTGAAGGTCAAGGACCTCACGCCCACGACTTTTTCGGCCAATCCGTCCGGCGTCTACTCGATCACCGCCGAGATCAAGGCGCGTCCCGTGGTGCATCAGGATTCGATCAAGGCCAACGTCGTGATCGACGGCAAGCTGTTCCCCATGCGGCGGAGCGATCTCGGCTCCAATCTCTGGGAGTTCGACTACCACATGCCGCCCAACCAGACCGAGGCGGCTTACTACATCATCGTGACCTATGAAGGCGGCTCCACCGAGAGCCCGCGCATGCACGAGGTTTACACCGGGCTCACCCACATCTCCGTCGCCAACCGCTACAGTCTCTCCCTCGACGCAAACCGTGCACCCGTCGGTGCGCAGATCACCGTCCTCGGTCGTGGCTTCACGCCGAGTGACTCGATCTACGTCGGCGACACGCCGGCCCAGACGATCTTCAAGTCGGAGAATTCTCTCGCCTTCCTGGTTCCGTCCGTCGCCGCCGGCCAGAATTACAACGTGTCGGTCGGTGCTCCCGGAACCGGACTCGATGTCGGCACGATTCGCGTCGACCCGGGAGTCCTCAGCGTCACGCCAGGTTCCCTGTCCCTGGTCTCTGGGCAAAAGGCGCCGCTCGTATTTCGCCTGCCGGCCGAGGCGCCCGCCGGAGGCCTTGCGCTCGACATCACGACCGACGCGCCGGCCAGCGTCATCATGCCCGAGGTCGCGATTCCCGGGGGCGCGCGCTCGGTGAATGTCGTGGTGCAGGGCGGTCGTCCCGGCTCCGGTACGATCTACATCTCCGCGCCCGGCTACGGCGAATCGACGGTGCAGGTCAACGTCTCGGCGCGCTGACCGGATTTTCCTTCGCCGCCCCTTACCTCGCGCCTCCTCCCTTGGATCGCGGCTCCGGAGCAGCCGCTCGGGTTGGCGCCGATCGTCCCACTTCGAGATCAAGATAAACGAGGCGATGATCCGAACCGTCCAGTGATGCGGCTCCATCATCGATGGTCGCCTGTCGTCGCACGATCGACGGCAGCAGACCCGGGGAAACCAGCAGAAAATCGACTCGCGAGTAGGTGTCTTCCTTTTCGTACCGGTGGGTCCAGGTTTCACCGCGCGAATCCATCGTCGGCAGGAGCTCGCTGATCTTCGTCCCACCGCGCTGGCGCAGGGCGATGAGTGCCTTTGAGCCCGTCGTGTCGTTGAGATCACCCGCGATGATGAAGCGGGCGCTCGTGGGCCGCGGAAACTCCTCGAGGATCACGTCACGCACGGCTCGCGCCTCGCGGACCCGCCGGTCGGCGGACATCGGATCGTCAACGCGGTCCGTGTACCGACTTTTCAGGTGCACGATGAACAGCGTCCAATTCCCCGACGGCGACGCAAATGTCACCTCCAGGAGCCCGCGTTTCACGGGTTCCGGCTCGCCGAAGTACTTGAACGTGATTTCGGGATGCGGATTAACGCGCGCGAACGGCAGGCGCGACAATACCGCCACGTGTCGTTCGGGATCAGCCGCCTCGAGTACCTGGCCGTAGGGGTATATGCAGCCTTCGTCGGCCAGGTCGCGACGCAACTCCTCGAGGTACGACGCAGGACCGATCTCCTGCAGCGCGAGCACATCCGGCCGGAACTCGCGAATAACGGTGCGGACCGCCGTCTTCTCTTTCTCCGGCTTTGGATAGTGGGGCCGAAAGTGTCCGTCGACGCGCCGGTCCATCACGAGATAGTTGTAGACATTGAAGGTCGCCACGCGCACCGGCGCCGCCGCCCGCACGGTGGTTGTGGCGAACAAGATCACCAGCGTGATCGCAACACGGACTCCCAACATGCCTCGCGATCATCCGCTCCCCGCCGCATCCCGCAATCCGCATCGCCGCATTCGTAGCGAAACGCGCAAGCGCAAGCCCCACCGTTGACCCGTCGAGATGATCGTCCTCCCCGCGTGGATCGCGCGGCAGCCTTGGCAGTCCAGAACCCGGACCGTGGACCGCGGTCATGCCGCGCGCCGCAACGCCCGTTCCCGTTCCGCCAGCGTGGGGTGCGAATAGTAGAATGCGCTGAAGATCCGGTGTGGCGTGAGGTTGGAGAGATTCTCGCGGCTGAGTTTGTGCAGCGCGCCGATCATCGGCTCGGCGGCGCCGATCGCTTCCCGCGCGAAGGCGTCGGCCTGGTATTCGTGGCGGCGCGAAAAAAGGTTCGTCACCGGCGCAAACCAGAAGCCAAAGACGCCGCCCACGAGCCCCAGCAACAACAGCGCCACGGCCACGTTCGGCGCGGTGAAACCAAAGGCCGTGAAGATTTCCGGCGTGTTCGCGACCCATCCGACGATCCAAAATCCCACGAGCGTCATCCCTGCCGACACCGCCAGCATGCGTGGGATGTGCCCAAGCTTGTAATGGCCGATCTCGTGCGCGAGCACCGCCTCGAGTTCCGCCGGCTCGAGCTGTTGCACGAGCGTGTCGAACAAAACGATTCGCCGCCAGCGCCCGAAGCCCGTGAAGAACGCGTTGGAGTGGCTCGACCGCTTGCTGCCGTCCATCTCAAAGATCGTCCGGGCATGAAACCGCGCGCGATCCGCCAGCGCCAGCAGGCGGTTGCGCAGTTCTCCCTCGGGCAGCGGCGTGAGCTTGTTGAACCAGGGCAGGATCCACATGGGATAGACCACGATCATCACGAGTTGAAACCCGAAGAACACCGCCCAGCCGCACAGCCACCACCATGGGCCGATCCACGACACGAGCTTCAACAACAACCAGAGCAGCGGAAAACCGATCACCACGCTCAGCGCGAGACCCTTCAGATGATCGATCACCCACAACCTCTGCGTCATGCGGTTGAAGCCAAAGCGCTGCTCGAGCCGGAATTGCGCCCACCACTCGAAGGGCAGTCCGGGAATCGTCAGCACCATCGACACGACGATCAGGAACAACGCGTCCGACCATGCGCCGCCCCCTTGCGGCATGGCCTCCTGCCAGGCGTGCCACGTCGCGGGCAGCACGCCGCTGAAAATCACCACCGCCAGCACCAGTGCGTCGTAGGCGTGATCGACCATGCCGAAGCGGTTTTTGGCCAGTGTGTAGTCGACCGACTTCCGATAGGCCGCCGCATCCATCACGCCCCGAAAGGCCGGCGGAATCGCGTCGCGGTTGCGCTGCACTTCCGCGGCGTTGAGCCGCGCCAGCACGAGCTGAGCGAGCAGGCGCAGACTGATCGCCGCGGCGACAACTTCGAGGAGCCAATCCATCCGGCCCACCCTACGGCACGCCCGGCGCCGACGGGAAGCCCGATCGCCTAGCCTGCAAGTTTCCCACCGCGGGAGGACCCGCAACCCAGGGTAATTAACACAGTGAGCGCAGAGGGCACGGAGTTCACGGAGGAATCGTTTGCGTCACGGTGGCCGTGGGAAGGCGGTGGCGGAACGCCTGACGCGCTGATCGTGCACTTTCGGGACAATTTGTTGGGTAGGGACACTCGAGTAGCGGTGCTGCTGGCGAGAGCTTAGCCGAAATGATGCAGTTGAACCGAGGACGCCCTCGAGGTTCCTGCACGTTTGGTTGATCGATGTCGGAGCCTGCTTGCCCCTCGACAGGCTCGGGGCCCTGAGCCTGCCGAACGGGCAGGCGAGAGAACCTCCTGTGCGCCACCGGATCGCTTGCACGCAAGCTCCTACAACATGGCCCGACTGAATGGTTACGGCTTAGAAGTCGTGCCTCCGTGATCTCGGATCGAATCTCCGTGACCTCTGTGTCCACTCCTTGGGTGCGGGTCCTCCCGCGGTGGGAAATTTCCAGGCTGGCGCAGTCCGGGAGGGTGCATCTCTCGGTTGTCGCGGCACGAGCGAGCTTGCTCGCAACGGTCCGAGGAATTGCCTGCAGCAGGCTCCGGGTCACGTTGTCGTTTCACTCCAGTGCGTCATGCGCCTCGGCGCTCGTGAGGCCGGCGCCGGCCGGGGCGTCATGGCTTGGGCCTGGTGGAGGGCCACCGCCAGTTGCGGATTTCCGGCAGGTCCTCCCCGTGCTCGTGAATATGGGCGCGGTGTTCGATCAGCTTGTCCTGCAGGCTTTGCTTCAGGTAGGCGGCCTGGGCGCCGAGCTGCGGCAGGCGCTCGATCACGTCCTGCACGAGATGGAACCGGTCCATGTCGTTGAGCACCGTCATGTCGAACGCGGTCGTGATCGTGCCCTCCTCCTTGTAGCCGCGCACGTGCAGGTTGCGGTGGTTGGTGCGCCGGTAGGTGAGGCGGTGGATCAGCCAGGGATAGCCGTGGTAGGCAAAGATCACGGGCTTGTTCGTCGTGAACAGCGAGTCGAAGTCGCGGTCGCTCAGCCCGTGCGGGTGCTCCGTGTTCGGTTGCAGCTTCATCAGGTCGACGATATTGATCACCCGAATCTTCAGGTCCGGCAGCTCGCGCCGCAGGATCGACACGGCCGCGAGCGTCTCGAGCGTGGGCACGTCGCCCGCACATGCCATGACGACGTCCGGCTCGGTGCCCTGGTCGTTGCTCGCCCACGACCACAGGCCGATGCCCTTCGTGCAGTGGGTGACCGCCTCGTCCATGGCCAGCCACTGCGGCGCGGGATGCTTGCCGGCGACGACGACGTTCACGTAATGCCGGCTGCGCAGGCAGTGGTCCATGACGGACAACAGGCAATTGGCATCGGGCGGCAGGTAGACGCGGACGATGGCCGCCTTCTTGTTCACGACGTGATCGATGAACCCGGGATCCTGGTGCGTGAAGCCGTTGTGATCCTGACGCCAGACATGCGACGCGAGCAGGTAGTTGAGCGAGGCGAGCCTCGGCCGCCACGGCAGCTCGGCGGTAACCTTCAGCCACTTCGCATGCTGGTTGAACATCGAATCCACGATGTGGATAAACGCCTCGTAGCAGTTGAACAGCCCGTGGCGCCCGGTGAGCAGGTAACCCTCGAGCCAGCCTTCGCACTGGTGCTCGCTCAACATCTCGACCACGCGGCCATCCGGGGCGAGATGTTCATCGCCCGGCACGACCTCCCCCTCCCATTGACGCTCGGTCGCGGCGAACACCGCCTGGAGTCGGTTCGAGATCGTCTCGTCCGGACCGAAGATGCGGAAGTTGCGCGTGGACTGGTTCAACTTGATGACGTCGCGCAGGAACGAGCCGAGCACGGTCGTGTCACTCGCCTCGACCCCGCCGGGCTCCTTCACGTCCACCGCGTAGTCGCGCCACTCCGGCATGCGCAGGTCGCGCAGCAGGATGCCGCCGTTTGCGTGCGGATTCGCCCCCATGCGTCGCTCCCCGGTGGGCGCGAGTGCCGCCAACTCGGGCTGGAGTCGTCCTTGGTCGTCGAAGAGCTCCTCCGGCCGATAGCTGCCCAGCCATTGCTCGAGCTGCTGCAGGTGTTCCGGCTTGGCGGCGGGATCGGAGAGCGGCACCTGGTGCGAGTGAAACGTTCCCTCCACGGGAACACCGTCCACCTGCTTCGGACCCGTCCAGCCCTTCGGGGACCGCAACACGATCATCGGCCAGCGCGGTCGCGTCGCATCCTGGTCGCGGCGGGCGCGTGCCCGGATGGATTCGATTTCGTTGACCGCGCGGTCGAGCGCTGCCGCCATCGCCTGGTGCATCGCGGCGGGTTCGGTCCCCTCGACGAAGATGGGTTCCCAGCCATAGCCGCGCAGGAGCTGTTCGAGTTCCTCGTGGCTGATGCGCGCCAGCACCGTCGGGTTTGCGATCTTGTAGCCGTTGAGATGCAGGATCGGCAGCACCGCGCCATCGGTGACGGGGTTGAGAAACTTGTTCGAGTGCCAGGCCGTCGCCAGCGGTCCGGTCTCGGCTTCCCCGTCGCCGACGATGCACGCGACGATCAAGTCGGGATTGTCGAACGCCGCGCCAAAGGCGTGACTCAGGGAATAGCCGAGTTCCCCACCCTCGTGCATGGAACCCGGACACTCCGGCGAAACGTGGCTGGGAATGCCGCCGGGCCAGGAGAACTGGACGAAGAGCCGCTTCAGCCCCTCCTCGTCCTGCGTGATGTTCGGGTAGATCTCACTGTACGTGCCTTCCAGATACGTGTTCGCGACCAGCGCGGGACCGCCATGTCCCGGACCCGAGATGTAGATCATGTCGAGGTCGCGCTGCTTGATCACGCGGTTCAAATGCGCGTAGATGAAGTTCTGCCCCGGAGTCGTGCCCCAGTGGCCGAGCAACATGCGTTTTACGTGTGCGAGCTTCAGCGGCTCGCGCAGCAGCGGGTTGCCCCGCAGGTAGATCTGGCCGACGGAAAGATAGTTGGCGGCGCGCCAGTAGGCGTCGATCCGCTGAACGTCATCCGCGGCAAGCGGATCGCTTTTCCCTTTTGCCTTCATGAGAGTCTCCTTTTCACGAGGAAGTCGTTTGCCGTTGCAACTCGCGCCACGTCCGCGTCACCCGCGAGCCGCCCGGAGGTCACGTCGTTCTTGCGAAAGGGCACGAAGCGCGACGATACAGACGAAACGCCGGACGTGCCGAGATTGAACTTCCCTGGGCTTGACGAGCCCGTCAACAGGCCGCTTCACCGCAGGCCGGGCCATTCGTTCACGGTTGCTTCGCGGACGAGTTTTCCGTGGGGGGCTTGACGCGGTTGGCAAACCGCCGTCGCATTCGCACGACGCCGACCGCGACGGCCATGACGATGATGAAGAGGAAGACGAACAGCAGTGTTTCGATGCCCATGCTCAATCTTCCGATTGGCGATCAAGCCGGGCCATCGGATGGGGCACCGGACCTCGCACCCGGGAAGCGCCCGGGTAAGGGCTGCGCGTGGGTGAAACTCGTGGGCGGTCATGCGGGAACGGGCGGCTGCCGGACGGATCGCGACTGAGCTCAGACTTGAGCAACCGGATCAGGACGAGCAGCATCGCCGTGATGCCGAGTCCCGCCGCGAGCACGTCCAGCACGTGCGGTGCGCGCAGGCGGAAGAGGAGATCGTCAGCCGCGGCCAGCCAGCGGAAACCCGCAGGCTTGTACCTGACCCAGAACCTTGACTCGCGGATCGATTGCGCGCGCGGCGCGGCGGCCGCTCTCCACGGCGCCCTCGATGCTCCACACATCGACTTCGGTGCGGGTATGCGCTCCGGCGAGGAAAAGGTTGCGCACGGGTGTGTGCTGGTTCGGCAGGTACGGCTGCGTTTTGGTCGTCGTCACCCATTTGGGTTGCGGTCCACGGATGCCGGCCGGTGAGAACTCCCACTCGGGCCAGACCTCGACGACGGCCATTGGAAAATCCGCAAGGGAGCGTCCGTCGTTGGCTTCCTGAATCATTTGGTTGAGCGCACCGCAGCCCAGGACCTGCGCCTGCACCTCCGCGATGAATTGCTCCCGCGTGCAATGAATCACCGGCACGTGAAAGAGGCGCCCCGGCACCGTGCCGACACAACTGGTTCCGGTCCACAGCGACTTGATGCCGTCACCGAGCGGGACTCGCGGCCGCCAGACCTGTTCCTCCGCGAACAGGGTAAGGTTGAATTCCGAATCCGCGACGACGACCGCCGTCCGCGCGCGCGGAAAGCGGATGGGTTCGCGAAAGCCGATGCGAAACGACACCTGCACGTGTGGCCCGTCCTGGACGAGCGGCTTGAATTGGCACAACTCCGGCAGTCGTTCCAGCTCCGGTGTCCGCGCGAGTATCTCCGCCGCCGCGAACGGAGTCGTGGCCAGCACATAATGGTCGGCCTTCACCAGGGCTCCGGACCGCAGTTCCGCACCGACGATCATGTCACCGTCAAACTTCAGTCGCTGCAAAGGTTCGCACCAGGTGAAGGCGACGTCGTGCGCCTGCAGGTCGCGGATCCAGCGATCGAACCAGAACTCGCTGCTTGGACCCCGGAACAACAACCAACCGTCACCCGCCCCGTGGGTCCAGGCGCCGCCGTCCTCGTCGGCCGGGTGCACGTGACTCGGGCGCGTGATGAGTTGCTTGCGAAAGAACTGCCCGGCGTGATGCAGGGAGACCTTGGTCCAGTCGGACCCGATCCATGGCCCGAAGCACGCCCGCCATCGGCGCTGCGCGCACGCTCCCAGTCGGGAACTCCAGGCCGCAGCGGCGTTGCGTCGGGAATAGGCCTCCTCTGTCCGTGCGTTCGCACACCAGGTTTTCAACATGAGCCATGACCATCGCACCCATTCCCACCGCGACATCCCGAACATCCGCGGAATACTGCGCAAGCCGCGGTCGTAGAACTCGGCGCCGGCATGGTCGGGAAAAATCCCAAAATCGATCGGCCGCGACAGCGCCCGGGCATAGACGCTGCCCGAATCGTCGAAAGGGATTTGTTGCAGGAGGTCGTATACATTGTGGTACCACGGTCCCATCCCGTGCCAGGAATACTCCGTCGGCAGATTGGCCGGCTTCGCCCGCCGGGCGCTCCGGAAGAACCCGCCCGCTTCCTCCGCCGCTTCATACACGGCCACCCGATATCCGCGACGCACCAGCTCATGGGCGACGGTGAGGCCGGCGATGCCTGCTCCGAACACGGCGATGCTCCGACCAGGCGAAGCAAAAGCGTCCGGAGCGGTCGGGTTGTTCAAAGCCATCGGGCCTTTCCCATCAGGAACCGAGCCACCCGCATGCAACCTGGACATTTCATATTCTCGATTGTCATCGCGAGCCCGAGGAACGAGGGCGCGGTGATCCAGCCAGATGGATGTCCGATGTCGCTGCGCTCGGCAGCCGCGTCGCTGTGCTCCTCGCAATGACAGGCAGGTACAGTGCGGGGTGCGCTTGCCGAAGAGTGGAAAGTGTCCGGGTTACGGACGGGCGAACATGCGTAAAGCACGGCCCTTGTTTCGCTGCGGACCCGGAGACGCCCGCCGGCACCCTGTAATCCACCGTGCAATACGCCACCCGAAGCCCTGTCGGGGGCTCAGAATGCCCATGCGATTCCCGGGCCGAACCGCCGCAACTCATTGGCGGCGTCCCCGCACCGCGACGGATCGGTTCGCCGCGCGACGCGAGACCCCGCGGGTCCACCGATGCCGGCTCCCGTCGCCGGCCCGATGGACGAAAATGTCTGAACCGCTAGGATCCGTTGGATTGATGCGAGAATCGCTCCATCAGCGCGCCAGCCGGAAACCTGGTCGTGAAGGCGATGCGGAAACGAACCTTCACGCCGGACTCGGCGTCGGCGGTCGCGAGCCGGTTCCGCGCTATCCCGATGAAATCGTCGACACGACGGTCCGCGGTCAGCTCCTTCGCTTCCTCGATCACCGCCTGTTCGATCCGATCCTGCGCCTCGGTCCCGACGGCGCGACCTCCCGCGCCACCGAAGAACCGGTTGACGAACCCGACCGTCGTCGCGCCGCACTCGCCCGTTCGTATTTTCATGATCCGGTTCGGAGTCCCAGCGAGATCAAGGCAGAGTTCCTCCGTGCGCTTGACGCGGCCAACGATGGCCAGCCCGCCATCGAGTTGCCGCCGCTCGCGGTGCCAGAGCAGTTCGAACTGAGGCAGGAGTTCCTGCAACTGTGTGCCGGGCTCCACGTCTGAGCGGCCGGGTCCGCGCCGCGGACGGCCCGCGTGATTCGGTCCGGACGCCGCCACCCGGTGTCACCTCGATGGTGCGTCACCGAAACGCGCGCTACGATGGAACTCAATCGAATGAAGCGTTCCCACCAATCCCGCGCGGCCCCCAAGCGGAGCCGGTTCCCCGAGATCGAGCCGATGGAAGCGGAGTCCGTGGAAGACCTGCCGCGCGGCGCCGGCTGGCAGGTACGAACCGAAATGGGACGGCTTTCGTTGCCTCGCGTTTCGCGACGGTGAACACGTGCGCCTGCAGTCGAAATCCGGCCGATCACTCGACCGCTACTTCCCGGAAATCGTCGAGGCGATACGCTCAATCCGCGCACCCCGCTTTGTCCTCGATGGGGAAATTGTCGTCCCGGTGGGTGACACGACATCATTCGATGCCCTGCAGCAGCGCCTGCATCCCGCGGCCTCGCGGGTCCGTCGACTGGCGACCGAGACGCCGGCGCTGTTCATCGCGTTCGACCTGCTGGCAGACGCCCGCGGACATCCGTTGCTGGCGACTTCGCTGCGGGAGCGACGCGCGGCGCTGGAGGCATTCGCCCGCGCTCGCCTCAAGGATTGCAGGCGGGTGCGGCTGTCGCCCGCCACGTCGACCACGGCCACGGCCCTGCGCTGGTTTCGTTCCGCGGGCCAGGGCAGCCTGGACGGCGTGATTGCGAAACGGCTCGACGCCCCCTACCGGACGGGTGCGCGCGACGGCATGCAAAAGATCAAACCGCAACGCACCGCCGATTGCGTCGTCGGCGGGTTCCGTTACGCCGAACGCGCCCGCGTGGTCGGTTCCCTGTTGCTCGGCTTGTACGATCGGGACGGCCGGCTCGAACCACGTCGGATTCTGTTCGGCCCTGAAAGAGACGGACAAGCCGGGGTTGACGCGCAGACTCGAACGCCTCGTGTCGCCACCGGGATTTGACGGGCGGGCACCGGGCGGCCCCAGTCGCTGGAGCACGAAACGCTCCGCTGACTGGCAGCCCCTGCGACCGAAGCTCGTCGTGGAGGTGGGGTACGACCAAGTCACTGGCGAGCGCTTTCGCCACGGCACGCGCTTTGTACGCTGGCGGGTGGACAAGGCGCCGCGGCAATGCGGCATGGGCCAACTGCAACAAAAGATCGCACGGCCACTTGCGCTGCTGCGCAGACCCCCGGCCGCGGCCCGTTGAGTACCCAGATTCGGTCGCGCTCCCCATCCGCACCGGCAACAAAAAAACCGGACCCGCGGCTTCCACGGTCGCGTGCCCGGCAAAAGCTCAGAGGTCAAACTCCGGTTTGACTCACGTCACCTTCTCCCATTCAGCGTGCAGCGGCTTGGGGTGCGGATTTTTGAGGTCGCCGCGCAAGATCGCCTCGGTCGTCACTCCTTCGCCGTAGTAGGCTTTGTTATCCTCGTCGTCCCCAACCGACGGACGCCTCGCCGAAGAAGCCCTCGGTGTCGGTCCAGCCCGCACCTCGGTGTATCCGCATAGGAATTTCGCCCCATGGGTGGAATGGGAACCGCCACGGGGAAGCGTCCCGCGAGGCCGCTCTCAGCCGGCCGGCCAGCGGCGCGCACGAGTCCGCCAGCGCATAACCCGCACCGGCGTGATCAACGCTCCACGGCCCGCCTGAGTTTCCGCGCCTGTTGAAGTTCGCTGTCCGCCTCGAGATTTTCGAAATCGCCGCGCAGAAACTTCAGTGCAAATTTCTCCCGCTCGATTTCCCGGCGGGTGCGCACGCCGGCGCGCCGGAAGAGCGGCAGGGGCGGGCACCATCCCTTGACCCCGTGCATCAGCAGGAAGCCTGCGACGACGGCGGGCAAAAGCAACCACTTGCGCGTGAACACCAGGCCCGCCAGCAGACCGGCCAACGCGAAGCTGGCGGCATTGGTTTCCAGCGCCCGCTCGATGTCCCACTCTTCGTCGAGGGCGCGGATCCGCTCGTCGAGCAGCGCGGGGGGCTGCACCGCGAAATAGTGGATGTTTCGCTCCAGCGAATGGTCGATGCGCCGGTTTACCGCGGGCGTGGTATGACGCCGCACCCGATCGGGTTCCGCGCCGTTCGTGGTCACAGTTGCACTCATGCGTGAACCAGTACGCGTCCCGCCCGCCTTCCGCGATCCGGCCATTCCCCGAGATTGGAACCGGGAATCCCGCTATTGGCTGGCCGGGATGATCGTGATCGCACCGTTCCTTTCCAGCACGGCGTAGCGAATCTGATCGAGTCGCTCGAGCCCCTGAAGTTCGCGCGCGGCGGCAAGGATATCCGAGATGTCGACGCGCGATTTCGTCATCCGGTCCGTGAAGGGTTTGCCGTTCTCCAGAATCACGAGCGGCGTGCCCTCGGCCACGCGATCGAACCAGGGCCAGCGCCGCTTGGCCAGGGAAAGTGCCGTATCCAGGACCACCAGGGTTGCAGTCAACAGGAAGCAGTTCGTGATCGAGAAGTCGTCGCCCAACAGCGCCTGTTGAGTCGTCTCCGCGATGATCAACAACATGACAAAGTCGAAGGTGGTGATCTGAGCAAGTGAGCGTTTGCCGAACGCGCGAAAGATGACGAGCAGGAAGAAATAGACGACGAAGGCACGGAGCACCGCATGCATGATTCGATTCAGGGGTATACAAAATCAGCGAACGAAACCTCGGCCCCATCCGACACGCCGGCCCTTCCGGACCGCCGCCCGACCGACTGGGGTTTCAGGCGAAAAACAACGGCGACCGGTGCACCGGCCTCCGAAGCGGCAAAATGGTAGACGATCCGCTCACCTGCCGTCTCCTCCCGGGCCGGGCGGGGCGAAACATTTTGCACCGCGTTGGCGTGCATATATGGAGCTTCGATCCAGAGGGTGATTTCCCCCTGGTGCACCAGCTCCGGTGCGATGACGAAGCGGAGCGCCGCAGGCGACTCCAACCGGGCGAAGCGTGCGTATTGGAGGCGAACGCGTCCCGTCGGATCGCTCGCCGTGCCATCGCCCAGCAGACCACCACCAAAGACGCCGAATGCGCCCGCGACGACAAACAACAGGACGGCCAGCTGCCCCCACCCTTGCATGCGCCAGGCCCGCCGCTGGGCTCCGACGTCTTCAGTGATCTGGAGCTCGCCCACCTGCTCGACTCGTTCCGGGGCCTTCATGACTGGGGTAACGCATTCAACTTTCGGACCACCGGCGCGGGTTTGACACGGCCTGGAACCGCGGAAAGAGCAGCCGCGGCTGATGCCGGTGCGACCGGGGCAACCACCTGCGGAACGCAAAACACATCATCCGCCGCCTGACTCGCCCGGCTTGGATCGGGCGCCGCCGCGGGCGCTCTCCTCGTGTTCATCTCCGCCGTTCTCGTGTTCATCGGGCGCGGGGTTCTGCTTCACGAGCGTCTGGTATTTCGCGGGAGACAGGTCAGGGATCTGGCGCAGGAAGGCGGTCAGGGCCCACAGGTCCTCGTCCTCCTCGTGTTCGCCGAACGCGCTCATGCCGGTGTCCTTGATGCCATGCTTGATGATCCAGAACAGTTCGGTGTCCTTCCACGAGGCGTGCATCATCTCGGGATGCTCGAACTCGGGCGGGTCCGGATACAACGCCACCCAGTGAGCTGGTTCCTTGCCCGGCGCGCCGTGGCAGGCGCTGCACATTTCGTCATAGTGGCCCGCCGCCTTGGCGGCGAACTGGGGATCCTGTAGATTCACGTCGGCCGGCACGTCGACGTCCGCGGCATGGGCGCGCACCGCGTGCACGGTGGTGGTGCGCAGCGCCCATCGCACGAACGGCGAATGGGCCTCGTCCGCATTGACGTCATAGGTTCCGGAATACACCACGATCAGCCCCGCCACGGCGAGCGCCACGACGGTTCCGATGATGCTGATGAGGGCGGTGCGAAAGGTTCGGTTCACGATTCGGACTCGAGGTTTCCCGCGTTTATCTGCACGTCGGCGTTCCAGTATCCGGGCGGCGTGCTCGCTTCGCCATCAGGTCAGCGCCCCAAGTTTCTTCGCCGCGCGGACCGATACGAAGCGCGGACTTTTCCTGCAGCTGGCCGACCCTACTCCGGGCCAAACGGCTTGCGTCCGGGGCAAAGGTGCAGCGGACCCAGGGTGATCGTGACCGGCTTCTCGTAGCGGCGACCGCGCAGCTCGTCGTGGCGCGCGAACGACGCCGCGGCGATGCTCACCTCGATGTGGTAATCCCCCTCCTCCGGAAGGTGCCAGTTCGCGCCATAGTGCCAGAGAAACGAATGCCACAGAAACGGCAGGTGCTTTTGGCCGAGGTGCCGGCCCGTCGCCGCATCGATCAACCGCGCGGTCACGTGCAGGCCGGGCACGAACCGATGATCGTCGCGGTCGCGCACCGCCACCTCCACGTGCTGGTTCTCGTCCACCGCGGGGGTCTGCCATTGCAGGAGGTGATCGCCGTCGGGCAGAAACAATCCTTCCGCCTCCTCGCACGCGACTGTGACCAGGTAGTCACCTGCCTCCGCCTCGACGTGCACCGCCTCGCGCATCATTTCTCCCAGCGCCTGTGAATAGGCGTCCCCCTGCAGGCGGGCGAGTTCATGGACTCGTTCAGCATGGGCCGTGTCTTGCATGGTCGCAGTATAGCAACACACCGGGGGGCGCCGCCATGGGGCCGGAACCCGAGCGATTCATGATCGGCGCGGGAGGCCCGAGCGGTGGTCCGTCCTCCGGAAAGGGGGGCGCCGGACTGCTTCACTTGCGAGGGTCCGGGGATGTTTTAGCGTACCACCGTGGATCGCATTTTTCTCCTCTCGCCGGCCCACACCGGCGGACGGCGCGCGGAGTTGATCTTCAACCCACGCGCCACCTTTCCCCTCGCCCTGGCACTGCGACGCGGCGAGGCGCTGCCGTTGGGCGAGATCTTCCGCTTTCTCAGCGGCCTCTACTTTCGCGGAAAGCTCGCGTATGCCACGACCTTCGCGGCGAAGGGCGGCGCGTTCATCATCACGTCCAACCGCGGACTGCTGCCCGTGCACACGCCAGCCACGCTGGACGACCTGCGCCGGTTCCGCACCGTTCCGATCGCGGCGGACGAACGGCGATACCTCGCGCCCCTGCGTCAGACCGCCCGCCGCCTGGCCGCCGCCGGTTCCGGCGAGGTCGTGCTGCTCGGCAGCATCAGCACCCCGAAGTACGTCGAGCCTCTCCTGGCGGTGTTCGGCGAGCGATTGCTGTTTCCCACCGACTTCGTCGGCCGTGGCGACATGAGCCGTGGCGGCCTGCTTTTGCGCTGCGTCCGGGACGCCCGCGAGCTGGCCTACCAACCCGTCCTCGGTGCGATCAGGCGCGGTGTCCGGCCACCGAGGCTGACGCCCGCCTCCTGGCGCGGCACGCCGTGGTCGGAGTAGCAGGCGTCGTTACGCTGGGATGGTCGAAGCGGCGAACGCCGACGGGAATCTTTCCGCGCTCACGCTTCCTTGCTCTCCCACTGCGCGTCGTTGTCCTTTGCGATGCGGGCCATCGAGCGCCGGGTGAGCGCAGACATGTCGTCCTGCCGCTCCGTCAAGGGCTTCATCGGCTTGTCGCCCTTTTCGATCAGCCAGACGTTCTTGCCGTTCTCACTGCGAATCCGGTAGAGCCGCCATTCCCCCTTGAGTTTCTTGCCGCGCAGGCGCACCCGCATGCTGCCGTGCCCAGGATTCCCCGACAGGAGCTCGTAGGTCCCGGCATCCCACACCATGACCGTGCCACCGCCGTACTGTCCCTTGGGGATTGTGCCTTCGAACGACATGTACCTCGAGAGGATGATCCTCGACCTCGAAACCCGAGCGTTTCACGTGCAACTTGTAAGGCAGGCCCTTCGGCACCGCCCATGACTTCAACGCGCCGTCGAACTCGAGGCGGAAGTCGTAGTGCAGGTTGCGCGCGGCGTGCTTTTGGATGACGAAGCGCGGCCGGCCATTGTCGCCGCCCGCCGTGGCCTTGCGGGATCGGCGCGCCCGCGCGGACCGCGGGCTCCGGGGCGGCGGTTCCGCAGTGCGGGCAAAGTCGCGTTTGCGCTCGTAGGCGCGCAGATTGGCGCGTCTGGACGGTGCCGACCTTCCCTCCCCGGCCTCCGGTGCGAAATGTTTTGGCAGGCGTTGCTTGAGCTTCAACACGGGCGCGAACAGGTCACCCCTTTTCCGCAGACGCGCGAGCGCCGCGGCGGGACTGAAGAAGAGCGCGTCGACCTTCCCGCGCCGCCGCGCCAGCGTCAGTTCCTTCCAGTCCACCGGCATCGAAACAAAGGGCTCGTCGCGCTTCGCCCGCAGCGAATACGCGCATACCGTCGTCTTGGCGGCGTTGTTCTGGCTCCAGTCAATCATCACGCGCTGCTTGCGCAGAAGCTTCGACATCTTGCTGACGACGAGGTCGGGATGACGCTGTTCGAGCAGGGTGGCCACGGCCTTGGCGAACGAACCGGTGACGTCGTAAGTGACCGGCGTATTGAGCGGCACGTAGACCTGAAGGCCCTTCGAGCCGGTGACCTTGGCAAACGCCTGGAGGCCGAGCGTATCGAGAATTTCCTTCACCCGGAACGCGACCTCGATGCACGTGAGCAGGTCGGCGCCCTCGCCGGGATCGAAGTCGAACGCCACGCTCGTCGGTCGGTCGATGGCGGGGGCGCGGTGCAGAAACGGGTGCAACTCGATCGCGGCGAGATTCGCGCACCACAAAAGCGTGGCGAGGTTGTTGACGAGAATGTAGTTGATCCTTCCACCCGAACGCCGCCGCGCGACGGGAAATGTTGTCACCCAGTCCGGCGTGAACCGGGGCGAGTTCTTCTCATAGAAGCTCTTGCCGCGCACGCCGTCGGGAAAACGAATCAACGTCACCGGCCGGTCGACGAGGTGCGGCAGGATGTAGGTGCCAACGTCGCGATAATACGCCACCACGTCGCCCTTGGTGAATCGCGAGCCCGGATAAAAGATCTTTTCCTGATTGGACAGGTTGACTTGCGACGGCGGTCTTTTGGTGCGAACGGCCACGGTGGGGTGTCGGGAAAGGCAGGTTGGCTGATGGGAGCGTCGTTCTCCAATGATGCCGCACGGGTCGGTCGGCCCGCATCGGGCGGGCGCCCGGATTTGCGCTGGTGGTCGGACCGGAGGGCATCGCGTCTGCCCCACGCCATGTTCGGGGGTGCCATCGATGGCGCGGAAGGTGAGGCCAGCTATGCTCGGCCGGGATGGCGCGACGCAAGAATCCTGTGCTTGTCACGGTGGTGGTGGTGGTGGCGGTTCTCGTCATCTACGCGATCGTGGGTTTTCTTGTGGTGCCGCCGATCGCGCGCAACCGGATCACGAAACAGGCTTCGGCGGCGCTTCATCGCCAGGTCACGCTCGACCGGGTGACGTTCAATCCGTTTACGTTCGCCGGTTCGCTGCGGACGCTGCAGGTGGCGGGAAGCGATGGCGGGACGCTGGCCACCTGGCGGGAGGCACGGGCCAACTTCAATCCGTTGATCTCGCTCTTCCGCTGGCGCTGGAGCTTTGGCGACGTGGTCCTCATTTCGCCACGTGTCCACCTGGCGGTGGACGAGCAGGGCCGGCTCAACGTCGCGGACATCTTTGCGCAACCTGCCGCAGCGAAACGGCAGGGTCCGCCCTCGTTGGCGGTCGGGAGGTTTGACGTCGAGGATGCGCAACTCGACTTCGTCGATCGCTCGCGGCAGCCAGCGTTCACCACCGCGATCGAACCCCTGAGCTTCACGCTGACGGATTTCTCCACGGCGCCGGATGGCAAGGGGAGCTATCGGCTCAGCGGAAAGACGACCCGGGGCGAATCCTTCACTTGGGTCGGAACCTTGCAGGTCGCGCCCTTTTCCTCTCACGGACATTTCTCCTTCCAGGATGTCGCGCTCGCCGCCTACGGACCTTTTCTCGACTCCTTGATGCACGGCAAGGTCCAGTCGGGTCGCGCCGCGATCGCGAGCGACTACACCCTGGCGTTCGGGGCCAAACGGCAGGCCACTCTCGCCGGCTTCACGCTCGACCTCAACCAGCTTGCCCTGGCCCTGCCCGACCGGGACCAACCGGCCTTGGAACTCACCCATGGCGAGGCGGGCGCTCCCCGGATCGACCTTCTCGCGCGCTCGGCCGAGGTCGATCACGTGACGTTCGACGGCCTGTCGGTGAAAGCGGTCCGCCAACCCGACGGTAGCCTGGACCTCGCGAGCCTTTTCGCGTCGAACCAGGACCCGCAGAGATCCTCGGCACCCACGAAATCCCCGGCGCCGAAACCCGACATCAAGATCGGCGAACTCAACATCACCAATGGCCGGGCGGTGTTCATCGACCGGACCACGCCGGAACCGGCGGAGTTGCACGTCGATGCCATCACGCTCACCGCGCAGGACGCGAGCAGCCACCTCGATGAACCAGTCAAAACGACACTCGATCTGCGCTGGCAAGACGGCCCCGGGACGCTGCATGCCGCCGGGACGGTGCAACCGCTGCCGTTCCAGATGAAGCTCGATGTCAAGGGCACGAATCTCGCCCTCGCCGCCCTCGGCCCCTATCTGCAATCGGTCGCCGGCGCGACCGTCTCCGATGGGCGGTTACAATGCGACGGGCAGATCGAGGGCCGGACGCACGCCGATGCCCCGGCGCAGTTCGCCTGGAAAGGAACCGTGACGATCGACGACCTTGCCACACGCGATGCGCATTTCCACCAGGCGCTCGCGAGCTGGACGCAGCTCCAGACCGGGTCCGCGGAAATCTCGACGGCGCCGCTCGGCCTTCATTTTCACCAGGTCGCGCTGCGCGGGCCAAAGGTCCATTTGCTGCGCGGCCCGGACGGAACCTTCAACATGGCAACGGCCTTCGGCACGGCCAACGGTGAAAACCGACAAGGTTCGACGACTTCGGCCAAGCAGAGCTTTTCCGATACGCGGCCGTCCACCCCGCGATCCAGTGGCGCCAGGGCGAACGGTCCGCTCGATCTCACGGTCGACGACCTCGCGGTATCTGCCGGCACCGTGACGTACCACGACCAGTCCATCACGCCGGAAGTGGAGACAAAGATCACCGACGTAAACGGATCCCTCAAGGATCTGTCGCCCGTCGCCGGCCACACGACCCAGGTGCATCTCGCCGGGACGCTCGCGCAATCCACCCCGGTCAGGCTCGATGGCACGATCAATCTCGTCGCCGCCCGCGTGCCCCGGCCGAGCAAACTCACGCTCGACCTTCACAACCTGCGCCTGCAGTTGCTCGAGCCCTACGCCGTGCACTTTCTCGGTTACCGCATCAAGCAGGGCTCCGCGCAGGCGAACCTGGAGTACCAGCTCACGCAATCCAGGCTGCACGGGAAAAACCATTTCGTCCTCAACAACCTCGACCTCGGCGCACAGGTGCAGGGCCCGGATGCGATCAATGTGCCGCTGCCGTTTGCCCTCGCCGTGCTGCGCGACCGCCAGGGAAAGATCGAACTCACGCTGCCCGTCAATGGCGACCTTGGCTCGCCGGAATTCAGCTTCGCCGGCGCCATCGAGGGCGCGTTTCGGAACCTCGTCCTCCGGGCGGCCACCGCTCCATTTTCGCTGCTCGCGTCGTTGTTCGGAGCCGACGAAGGACAGTTGCAGCACCTTGATTTTCCCGGAGGTCGCGCCGAGCTCGACGACCAGGACAAGACCAGCGTCGGCACGCTCGGGAAGATCCTCGACGATCGTCCCGGACTCGCGCTGACGATCCACTGGGCTCCCAATCGTCAGGTTGACGAGTCAGCGTTGCGGGACCAACGCCTCGATCAGCTCATCAAACAGGAGAAATCCCGTCTCGCTTCCGCTTCCGGCAACGAAGGACAAGGCACTCAGCAAACCCGGTCCTCCGCCCCCGCCGACCGCAACGACGACACCGCCATACGCGCCCTGTTCGCGCGTCGCTTTCCCGATCAGGTGCCGGCGGAACCCGCTGGCGTGTCACCCAACCCGCCGGAATCGGACCAGGCGAAAGACACGAAACCAGATTCAAAGTCGGGTGGAAAGTCGCTCGGCGAGGCCATCTGGGACTGGTTGTTTGGCGGCGAAAAGAAGTCGAAGCAAACATCGCGGTCCGGGACCGCGCCGGCCCCGCCCTCCTCCGGCGCAACTTCCGCCAACGCGACGCAACCCACCGCTCCCGATCTCGACACGATGCGAAAACGGTTGCGCCAATCGATTCAGGTTACCGACGACGACATTGCCCAACTCGCGAAGTCACGCGCCGAACACGTCCGGCAACAGCTCATCGTCGATGGTATCGCCGCGGACCGCATCGACGTCGCCGCAAATCCCGGCGCCCCGCAAGGCGCGGAACCCGCGACCGACAAGGGTCGCGTGTATTTCAGCCTGCATGCCGCCGGATCATCCGCTGGCGTCGATTCCAGCTCCGGCGGGAACAAATCCTAGCCTGGAAATTCCACACGTTCGGGCACGCTTGTTCCATTTCGCTTCGCGCCCGGTCATGTCGATGGAAGAACGCGAGACTTCGAAAATGTATGAGATAGAAAGACTCAGTCCAGAATTCTCACGTTCTCGCGTTCTTTCCTGTCTCGCGTTCTTCCATCGCACCCCCGTAGCTGCGTTGGAGTGTAACCACAACGTGGCCCGGTTTCTCCCGGGACTGTGAAATTCCAGGCTAGTGGACTCCACGGCCTTTTGTCTTGGCGCTCCAAGTGGTCCGCCAGATTGATGATACGGCCGTATCATCAATCTGGCGGACCGGACCTGAGTCCGAGCTTCATGCGGCGCCAAAGCAAAGGGGCCGTGGGTGGGGTCCCAAAGCTCGCGCGTTTCAATCCTGCCGCCGCGTCTCGTCGTCGTCCGCGGCTTCCCACTGGTTCCAGCGCGCGCGATCACCGCGCGCGACCGCCCGCAGCGGACGGAACCACAAGCGCGACTCGAGCCAGTGGCGGCTCGCTCCACCCGACTGGCCGACCCGTGAGTCTCCCACGGGAAGGAAGCGCGCGACGACGCGGCGCACCAGTGCCGCCAACTCTGGAAAAACTCCGCTGCCGAGCACTGCGCAGCGTGCCACGGCCGGGAAGACAACCTCGACCTCGCGCTGGCGCACGGCCTCGATGATGCGCGCCGCCGCCCGTTCGGCGTTCACTGAAAGCCCGGGCAGCGTGGAGGTGGTCGTGAACCATGCGTATTCCTTCTCGGCGTTCCCCTTGAAGGTTCCCTGGACCGTCGACCCGACTCGCATCACCGCCGGATAGACGGTCGTGACCTCGATGCGATCGCGCGCGAGTTCGGCGCCAAGCACCTGCGACAGCCCCGCCAGCGCGAACTTGCCGGTGGTGTAGGCACTCAGGTGCGGCACTCCAAATTTTCCGCCGACGGAACAGATATTGACGATGTGTCCGCGGCGCTGGCGCCGGAAGACCGGCAGCAGTGCCTTGGTCGACAGCACGATCGCATGCACACTCAGATCCAGCATCGCGTCGAACTCCGCCCGTCCCATCGCCACGAACGGCCCCACGGTGATGGTGCCGGCATTGTTGATCCAGACATCGAGCCGGTTCCAGGCTTCGCGCACGCGGGAAACCGCGTCGTCGACGTCCGCTTTATCGGTGACGTCGCAGCGCAGCAGCAGCGTGTGACCGAGCGCCCGCGGCCCGAGCAGGTCCTTCGCACGGCTCAACTCCGCGCCGTCTCGCGCGAGCAGCGCCACCCGCGCACCTTCCCGCAGGGCTCGATCCGCGAGGGCGAGGCCGAGTCCGCGGGATCCGCCCGCAATCACGACCACCTTGTCGCGGAGGCTGCGGCCCGACCCCGGCCAGAAGCGCAACGCTGCCGCGGCGGCCGCAAGACTCCAGGCGCAGTCGCGCCGCCGCAGCCAGGCCGCGCCCACGGCGCCCAACGCGCACAATGTCGAGATCTCCCGTCGTAATCCACGTCTCATCGCTCAGCCCTGGCTTTCCGTTCGGCAGCGGCAGCTTGGTCGCAAAATGATCTGCTGGCCATCGGGCTTGCGCCGGAATCACGCATGGGACGACCCCGCGCTGTGGGAGCCGCCAGTGGATAACCATGCCAGCCCTGCTGCAGCGGTGCGGCCAGCATGGTGACGGCAAGGCTGCGACTCTCTTCCGCACCCGGACAAAAAAAGTGGCGGCCGCCACTTTTTTTGTCCGGGTGCGGGGGCGGGGTTCGGTTCGCCTGGCTGTGTTCGGCAGCGGCTCGTACGCTTCCGTTTTTCCGCTGCGAACTGCGCCGGCGTTCGAGATGCGAGTGAAGACGCCGCGGTGATCAGGGCGCTGCGCGCGGTCCGACCTGGATCTCCTCCATCGCTTCCGGGGCCGGCGTGCGGCCGGGTTCCGTGTCGGCCGGCCACAGGTGCGCCTCGACGAAATCGCGAACTTCGCGCGCGGTGCGATCGACGTCGTCATCCGCGCCGGTCATTGCGCCCGGCACGCCCCCGGCGAGATTGGAACCGCCCGTCGTCGTGAAGCTGAGGATCGGTTCCATGGACGACACGGCGAGATCGTAGACGTCAACATGGGTTTCCAAACGCGACGCACCGCCCCCGACGCCACCGAGGAACAGGCGCTCGAGCCGGCTGCCGGGATTCACGCGCAGAAAGCGCCCGGTGACCAGCCAGCCGTGGTTTGGATGGGCGTCTTCCGTGAGCAGGTGCGTCGGCGCGACCGTCTCCAACCTGAGCAACAAGCGGCTGGTGAGCCAATCGCGGATCTTGGCCCGCGTCTCGGGTGTGTTTGCGGACGCCTGCCACATGCCATCCTCCGTGTTGAACGGGCGCACCCAGATTTCGGTGGGGCGGCGCAGTCGGGTCGGAACCGTGCCCGGTTCCTCGCGGACGGTCTTCACCGACGCACAACCCGCGACCATTAACATCGCCAGGAAAATGGACAGCGGACGAAAGCAAACCAGCCGGCGTAAGGTCATCACAGAAAAGTTCCTGTCAGGGGTTGGAAAAAACGAGCGGCAGCAGCACTCGCACGGAGACATTGCGGCCATCCTTCTGGGCCGGGCTGAAACGCCACGAGCGCACCGCCTGCAGGCTGGGCTCGATCAGGCTTCGCACGGTGGCCGAGTGCACGCGGGCCACGGCCACGCGACCGGTGCGATCAATCACCACCACGATTTCGACGCGCGCGTTGCCCCGCCGGAAGCGCAGGTTTCGCACTTCCGGATCCACGCGCTGCAACAGTCGCGGCGCGACATCGACGTCGCTCATTTCGTAGATGCCGTGATCCGGCAGGGCCGCCGCCGGTGGCGGCGCGGCACTTTCGGCCACCTCCGGCGTGGGAGCTCGTTCGATCGAGCCCATCTCCGGCGATTCGCCGCCGGGCGGCGGCGTTGCGGGAGCCGGCCTGGCGGAGGCCGGCGTCTGGGCCGGCTGCACTTCCGAGGGCTGCAACGTCGGTGCCTGGCTTGTGGGTACGACCCTGGATGGAAGTGGACTGGTGCCGGATTCGGGCACCGGATTCGCAGTGGTCGCAACGCTCGCGCCGAGCGCCGGGGGCGGCGGGTGCAGGGCGAGCGCCGCATGCGGCGCCGCGGCGGCTTCAGCCCCGGTGGCGGCAGCCACGGGTGATGTTACCGCGCGCGCTGCCTGCCGGGCCGTGTCCTCCGCAATCGCCCGGGCGACGTCGTTCTCGAGCGCGGGCGTGGAACCCGGCGCTTTTTCCGGCGGGAGACTGGCGGCGGCGACCGCGGCGGGGACGACCGCCGGCTCCGGCTTCGGAAACGTGGTGTTCGCAGAGGCCACGCGACGGTCGTTCACATCGACCACGAGCGTGCGCGGCGTAAAGCCGTCGCGGTGAAAGACCACGACGTACCGACCGGTCGGCAGTTGCAGTTCCGCTGGGGTGACACCTTCCCTGGGCTCGCCTTCGTTGCTCACGCTGCGCGCGACAAAGCCTACGCCCGCGGGATTCGACGCGACGTGCAACCTTCCGGTGAGCCGCTGTAACGGGGCCTCGACGTGGCTGACGCCGTCGGCTGTCACCGTCACCGACGTCTGGAAAGGCGCGTAACCGGGATGCGTGACGAGAACGGGATATTGCCCGGGTGCGAGATCATCGACATGAAATGGCGTGTGATCCGCAGGTCGGTCACCGATGCGGACGGCAGCGCCGGCGGGTTCGCTCTGCACGTCTATGCTGCCGGTCGCGGGTGCCGGCGGCGGCGGCGGTGGGCTCGTCTCCGTCGGAGTGGCCGATGTCGTTTCGTCGGCCGAGGGCGCGGACGGCGCGGGCTCCTCGGAGGA
The DNA here is from genome assembly GCA_963797435.1 of uncultured Verrucomicrobiae bacterium. Taxonomy (GTDB): domain Bacteria; phylum Verrucomicrobiota; class Verrucomicrobiia; order Opitutales; family Opitutaceae; genus CAWCPJ01. The sequence goes on from CAWCPJ010000005.1 coordinate 417,621, forward strand.
AGATGCGGCGCTTTCGGCCGGCGGGGGCGGTTTTGTCGGAGTCGTCACTTCGGCGGGCGGCTCGGTCGTCGCTTCGGCGATCGGAGCCGGTGGCGTTTCCATCGCCTCCTTTGCCTGCGTCGTGTCAGCGGAAGGCTGGTCGACCGTCGAAGTCGGACGCGAATCCGGCGTTGCAGCCGGTGGTTGATCGACCGGAGTAGTCGATGCCTCCCGGGTTTGTGCCCGCTGCTCGGAGACCTTCCAGGCCAGCCAGCCAGCCACGCCGATCGTCGCCAGAACCACGGCCACGAACAAAACGCGCAGCCAGAACACGCCGGCGGCGGTCTGGGGTTCGGGCAGGCGGCTGACGCGCGGCGCCTTCGCATGCACTGCGGCCGGACCCGGCGGCGCGGGACGGCCGGTTGCCGCGGGCGGCCGAGGCGGTGGCGATGCCGCCGGTTGCGGCCGGGGCGGTGGGGATGCCGCCGGTTGCGGAGGGGGCGATTGCCTGGCGGGCGGCGGCGATTCCGGCGGCGAGGAATGTTGCGATGGTGCAGAAGACGGCGGCGACTCCGCTGCTGATGATGACTGCGGCGGGGGCGCGACCGCGGGTGACTTGCGCCACGCCTTAACAGGTTCGGGAAGGTCCAGGCGCAAACGCAGTTCCCGGGCGCTGCCCGGCCGATCACGTTCCCGCGGCTCAAGGCAGCGCAAAACCGTGCGCTCCCAAGGAATGGGAATGGCATCCCCCCGATCACCGTTGCGGCGCCGTTGCCGTGCCATCTCCAAGGGCCGGCTCGACAGGCCACCCCAGCGACCACGGCGCGGAGGCGCACCCACCAACATCTCATAGATGAGTGCTCCCACCGCGTAAATGTCGTCGGAGGCACGCGGAGGTTCGCCCCGCAGGCGACTCGGGCTCATGCCGGCAGGGGGACTCTTGTAAACCGCCCGCACGCCGTGCCTCCGGGCGGCATCGTGGATCCAGGCGTTGATTCCGCTGCCGACCACATAGATGTCGCCGCCGTTCTGCAGCACGACATCGGGATCGAGCGCGCCATGCACGAGCCCATGCGCGTGAGCAGCTTCCAGCACGTGCAGCAGGCCACTCAGCCAGCGGCGAAAGTCCTCCACCTCGAAAAAGCGTGTCGGTCGCGCGTACATCATCTGGCGCAACGACGGGCCCTCGATCCAGGGCGTGACGAAGGCGGCGTATTTGGTGCCCACGACGACTTCCTGCGCGGTGATGAGACCGGGATGCTGGACCCGCTGGAGACGCGCGACGACCTGCTGGGCGGCCCCGAAAGCCGCGGGGTTGCGCACCCAGTGCTCGGAAAAGAACTTCAGGGCCACGGGCGCGCTGCTCGAAAGATCCTTGGCACGCCAGACAAACGAAGCCGTTCCCGTCGAGGCTGCGCGCTCGACGAGGTAGCGGTCGGCAAACGTTGCAGGCATCGGCGTTTCCTGCCGCTCTTTCGACAGTATCTTCTGAATGGTCGTCATGCGTGAGTGCTTTCCCGGGATGCGCGCTTCGGCCGCGCCAGGCACCGCGGGCGGATCAATGGAGAAAGAAATGGCATGTTCCCGGGTGGTAAAGCATGCAGCAGACCCAACCGTGTCGACGGCAGTGGAGAGCAGTGCGTTCCCTGCAATTGCTCCTAAATTCACCGGCCGTGCGAGATGCAAAACGCATCAGGAGGGAAATATGCCATGCATTTTGTAGGTCGTCCACGGGTCGCGGCAGTGTCTTGAGGAATGGGTTCGCATTCAGGCTTGGCGGCGCAACGCCGCGGGAGGGAGCCTGCTTGCGGACGGTAAAGCGAGGGTCTTGCGGAGACAAGATCGCCTGCAGGCAGTCTCCTGACATGGGGAATTAGGCGGCCAACTAATCACGCCGGTAAGTATTATCCGTCGGACGTGCGCACCGGCGCCACGAGATCCTGGGAAAGCCGCTGCAGCAGGCTGGAAAGTTGTTCCCTGCGTTCCGGCGACCATTCGCCAATCAGGTCCCGGATGCGCTCCCGGCGCGCGGCAAGCAGACGACGCAACAGTCCACATCCCGTGGCCGTGAGTCGCCAGCGCGCCGCGGGGACATCGTGCCAGAGCAACTCGCGCGCGACCAACGTCTCGCGTGCGGTTTCAAGTGCGTCCGCCGTCAGCCCGTAGGCGGTCGCGAGCCGAACCAGGTCGAGCGTGGGCTCACAGATCGTAGCGCACGAGCAACCAGGCCGCGGTCGGATCCAGATCGAGATGCGCCCGGCGCACGATGCTGCTGATGTACTCGTGGCGCCGGTCGCGGTCGGCAAACGCCGCGACGCCACGGACGAGTTCGGTCAGCGCGTCGTCCGGCATCGGCAGGCCCAGCGCCCCACCCGACTCTTCACCTGCCGTTGCGGCGATCGTCCGCCGCAACGGTCGTTCGGGCATGATCAATGCCAGGACGATACCCAGCAGCGCCACACCGAGCGCGACCCAGAACACAGTGTCCAGGGCGGCCGACAACGACACGTCATACGCCTGGCGCACCGCTCCCGGCAGCTGCCCGAGCGCCGCGGGATCCAGGCGCGTGCCAAGCTGCGCCGCAACGTCCGCGGGCAACAACTGTCGCAGGTGCGCCGTCAGTCCGCTCGCGAAGATCGCCCCCATGATCGCCGTGCCCAGCGAACCGCCGACGAGGCGGAACAGGGTCGCGCCCGAAGTCGCCACGCCGAGGTCGCGATAGTCCACCGCGTTTTGCACCGCGATCACGACCACTTGCGTGACCAGCCCGAGGCCGAGCCCGAGCACCAGCAGTCGCGCCGACACCCCGCTCGCCGTCGTTTCGGCGTGCAGTTGGGAGAGCAGGAGCAAGCCGGCCGCCGCGATCGTCATGCCAACGATCGGGAAGATCTTGTACCGGCCCCAGTGACTGATGAGATGACCCGAGATCACCGAGGTTGCCACCATGCCCGCCATCATGGGGACGAGATGCAGCCCCGAGGCGGTCGGAGTCGCACCTTTGGCCAGTTGCAGATAAAGCGGGACGAACGTCACGGAACCGAACAACGCCACGCCGACGATCAGGCCGAGTCCGGCCGCCACCGTGAACGCGCCGTTGCGAAACAGACGCAGCGGCAGCACGGGCTCCGCCGCGCGTCGCTCCAGCCGGAAGAACACGCCCAAGGCGATGAGCGCCACCGCCACCGTGGCGAACATTGGACCCGAAACCCATGGCACCACGCTGCCGCCGAAATCGCACACAAGGACGACGATCGCGAGAAAGACCGCCAGCACGCCCGCGCCCGCGAAGTCGATCCGGTGCCGCACCGGCACTGCCGCTCGCGGCATCGTGAACGCAAGCACGACCAGCGCCACGATTCCCACCGGTAGATTGATGTAGAAGATCCACCGCCATGACCACGCCGTCGTGAAGTACCCGCCGATCAGCGGACCGGCGACGCTCGCCAGCCCAAACACCGCACCGATGATGCCCTGGTACCGCCCGCGTTCACGCGGCGGCACGATGTCGCCGATCACGGCCTGAGTCGTGACCATCAAGCCACCTCCGCCCACGCCCTGCACGGCGCGAAACAGGATCAACTGCAGCATCGACCTGCTCAGCCCGCATAGCGCGGAACCGGCCAGGAAGATGCCGATCGCGCCCTGCAGGACATTGCGACGCCCGAACTGGTCGCCCAGTTTGCCGTAGATCGGCGTGACGACCGTTTGCGCGAGCAGATAGGCGGTGACGACCCACGACAAGCGCTCGAGCTGGCCGAACTCACCAACGATCGTCGGCAAGGCCGTGGCGACGATCGTCGCGTCGAGCGCCGCCAGCATCATGGCGAGCACCAGCCCGCCAAAGACCACCCGCACGCGACCGGGCGGAAGCGCGGGCGGGGCAACCGTCGCCGCCACCTTCACGTCGACCGGCCTCGCCGCGGGTGCGCGGCGAACGACGTTTTGCCGCAAGTCCATCTTCGGGGCACGCCGGGGTGGCGACAGGGCGCCCGGGTCAGGTCGGAGAATGCCGCCGCGGCACCTCGGGTTGCATCGGTCGCGCGCCCGCCGCGAGGTCACCGCCTTCGCGCAGACGCTCGTCGATGCCCTGCGCGTGAATCCCCTCGGCAAATTCCTCGATCATCTTGGAGTTGAAGCGCGGAATGTCGGCCGGCTTGCGACTCGTCACCAGGCCGCGATCCGTGACCACCGGCTCGTCGACCCAGTTCGCCCCGGCATTGATCAAGTCCCGACGCAGGGAAGGCCACGACGTCACCTTGCGGCCCTCGACGACGTCCGCCTCCACCAGCATCCAGGGGCCATGGCAGATCGCCGCCACCGGCTTGCCCGCGGCAAAGAAACTGCGCACGAACGCGACGGCGTCGGGGTTCATGCGCAGGTGATCCGGATTCATCACGCCGCCCGGCAATAGAAGTGCGTCGAACGCCTCGGGGTCCGCCTCCTGCATCCGGACGTCGACGTCGAAGTCGTCGCCAAACGCGTCTCCGTCCCACGCCCGGACTTTGTTCGTCTTCGGCGAGACGATGCGCGTGATTGCCCCCGCCTCGTCGAGCGCCTTCCGAGGCTTCTCGAGTTCACTTTGTTCAAAGCCGTCCGTCACCAGGATGGCGACGCTTTTGCCGTTCAAGGTATCGCTCATGACGCGAAAAAAGATGACTGCGGTTGTGTGTTATGGAAGCAGGGACTCCCGTGCTGTCGGTTCGCCGGGCGGTCGATGCGCCGCTAGGTTAACCGGTTCCCGGACGGTCGACAGCGGGTCCCTCACCGCGTCCGACGTCCGGTGACCGCCCCATGCGAGTTCAGTCGCGGCCAGAAGACCTGTCCGATTCCCGACGCTGATCTCCGGGACGGACCCGACGGCCGAAATGTATCGTCTGCGTATGCTTCACGCGCCCGCACCGGCCGGACCTCCGGGACGGAAAGGTGCTCCACGACCCGATGCCCACGCGACCACCCAAAAGCCTGCACGAGATGATCGATCGCCTGGAAGACACGGCCGAAAAGGACGACCGCATCACGCTCGGCATGGTGGTTGACGCGCTTGGACGGCGGTCGTTCGCCCCGCTGCTCCTGCTGGCGGGATTGCTCGCGACCGCCCTGGGCGGCATTCCCGGCGTGCCCACGCTGGTGGGCGTGCTCGTCGCGTTGACCGCCGGTCAGCTCTTGATGCACCGCGAATCGTTCTGGCTGCCGCATTGGATGACGCGGCGCTCGATCTCGCGCGAGCACATGCAGAAGATGCTGCATTACTTCGAACGTCCGGCCCGCTGGGTGGACAAGTGGCTGCGTCCTCGCTGGACCGCCCTGACCCAGAAAACGGGCAGACACGCGATCGCAGTGCTCTGCCTGATCATCGCCGCAGCGCTGCCGCCGATGGAGTTCATCCCTTTCTCGTCGCATGGCGTCGGCGCCGCACTCCTGGCATTCGGCGTGGCCCTCATCACCCACGACGGCCTGGTCGAAGTCGTGGCCATGCTGCTGACCATCGCCACCGGCGGGCTGGTCGCCTACACGCTCCTCGTCGGCGGGTAGCGCGCGGCGGTATCTGGAGGGTACGCTGCGCGCTGAATAGGTCCCGCCTCAAGGCGGGGGACCACGCGCCAGCGTGGTGGGTGGGGTTTCTCCCTCCTCGGTTTTATCGTAACGGCATTGGAGCGCGCTCATCGATGGGCTCGAGCACCATGGTCACCGCACGCTGGAGCATCTTGTCCTCCACCGTCGGCAACCCGATCGGCCGGTCTTCCTTCCCCTTCTTCGGCACCTACGCACGCTTGACCGGCGGCGCTCGGTAGCGACCGCCTTGGGCCCGCGGCTGCGTTGGAGGGTAACGACAACGTGGCCCGGTTTTCCTGCCATAGGCTCGGCCTTCGTGGTCCGGTTCACTGCGCGACCGGTCTTGTCGCTCCGCTCGGAACTCTTCGTTACCTTCTGTGCAATTGTCGCGGAATTTAGGCTGAATTGTGCGCAGGGAGGAAGGTGCCTCGGTGAAACTCGCCTGCCTGCTCTTGGAGCCCTGTGTCGTAAACGTGATCCGTTTTCACGGGCGAGTCCGGAGGGGCCGTCCCGATCCCGGGAGTCTCCGGTCCCGCTTTCGCGACGACGATTGCCCGCGCCCCCGGGCGTCTCACTCTGCAACCATGTCGCACGCGGGCTGGCACAGGCCGTGCAAATAGCCGCAAGCCGCAGGTTCGGCACTGACAACCACCCCACCCCAGCGCAACTTGCCGCGGTCCCCACTACCACCCGATGGCCGCCCACCCGAACTCCTCTTACCGTATCCTGATCGCGGACGACCAGCCCGACGTGCTCGAGGCCCTGCGCCTTTTGCTCAAGCCCGAGGGTTACGCGATCGACACCGCCAAGTCGCCCGCCGCCGTGATCAAGGCCGTGGAATCGCGCGATTATGCCCTCGCCCTGGTCGATCTCAACTACGCGCGGGACACGACCTCCGGCCAGGAGGGGCTCGACCTGCTCGGCAAACTCGAGACGCTCGATCCCACCCTCGCCGTGGTCGTCATGACGGCCTGGGGCAGCGTCGACGTCGCCGTCGAGGCGATGCGGCGTGGCGCGAAGGATTTCGTCACCAAACCCTGGGACAACGCGCGGTTGCTCGCCACCGTGCGCACCCAGATCGGATTTTCCAGCTGCGGTGCGTGGCTACCGCCGGCTCGAGGAGGAAAACCGCCTGTTGCGAAGTAAAGGCGGCGGACCGACGCTGATTGCGCAGTCCGCCGCGATGCGACCCGTCCTCGAGATCATTGCGCGCGTCGGTCCGTCGGACGCGAACATCCTCATCACCGGCGAAAACGGCACGGGCAAGGGCCTGGTTGCGCAGGCGCTGCACGGGGTCTCGCCGCGCGCCGACCACTCGCTGATTTCCGTGAACATGGGCGGCATCCCCGAGGGCGTGTTCGAGAGCGAGCTCTTCGGCCACGTGCGCGGCGCCTTCACCGACGCGAAGAGCGACCGCGCCGGCCGCTTCGAACTCGCGGACGGGGGCACGCTGTTCATGGACGAGATCGGCAACATCCCGCTCAGCCAGCAGGCCAAGATCCTGCGCACGCTCGAGCGCGGCGAGTACGAGCGGGTCGGTTCGTCGAAAACCTATCGCGTCAACGTGCGCCTGATTTCCGCGACCAACGCCGATCTCGCGGCCGAGGTCGCCTCCGGCAAGTTCCGGCAGGACCTGCTGTTTCGCCTCAACACCATCCAGATTCACCTGCCCCCGCTGCGGGAGCGGCTGGAGGACATTTCCCTGCTCGCGCAGCATTTCCTGAAGCAGCACGTCGACCGCTACCGCAAGGGCGTGACCGGGTTCGACGAGGGCGCGCTGCAGTTGCTGCGCACGTATCCATGGCCCGGTAACGTCCGCGAGCTCGACCATGCGGTCGAGCGCGGCGTGCTCATGAGCCAGGGGAAGGTGATCCGCGCGGTCGATCTCGGGCTCAACGCCGGCCAGGCGACGCCGCGCCTCGAGGACATGAGCCTGGAGGAGGTCGAGGCGCACCTGATCAAGCGCACGCTCGCCCGCTGCGACGGCAACGCCCGCCGCGCCGCCGACGAACTCGGCCTCAGCCGCAGCGCGTTTTACCGCCGACTCGAGAAATACGGGCTCTGAAGCGCGGTAAGCGATAAGCTGTAGGCGCAAAGCCTCGAGTCCTCGACATATGAAGGATTATCGCAGCTTGAAAGTGTGGGCGCGGAGTCACGCGCTCACGCTGGAGAAGCTTAAAGCCTAGAGCTTATCGCCTATGGCCCACCGCCGCCTCTCCCACGATCGCCAGTTGTTCTGGTTCACCCTCGCGGGGGGGCGCCGGGTTTCCACCGGTGCCTCGAGAAATGCAGACCCTGATTTTGGCCGCAAAAAGGCGCAGAAGGCGCAAAAAGGAAGGCGCATGAAAGACGACATCCTTCCCCGAAACAACCATACCTCCGCGCTTCGACGATCGACCTCGATCTTCGGTTCCGCCGATCAGCAGACCCGCAAATTCGCCCGGTCCGACGCATTCTGATTTTTGCGCCTTTTGCGCCTCTTTGCGGCCCATCCTTCCGTGCCCAAATCCCACCGCCGCCTTTCCCACGATCGCCAGGTGTTCTGGTTCACCCTCGCGGGGGGGACGCCGGCGGCGATCGTCGCCATGGCGTTCCTCTGGACGCACGACTCGTCGCCGCAGCTCAAGCTCACGCTGACACTCGTGGCGATCGGCTGCTGGCTGGGGTTTGCCGCGGCCGTGCACACGCGCGTCGTTCGCCCGCTCCAGACGATTGCCAATTTGCTGTCCGCGCTGCGCGAAGGGGATTTTTCCATCCGTGGTCGCGGCGCGTCGCTCGAGGATCCCCTCGGCGACGTGATGGCGGAGATCAACACCCTCGGCGCCACGCTGCGGGAGCAACGGCTCGGCGCGCTCGAGGCCACGGCGCTGTTGCGCACGGTCATGGCGGAAATCGACGTCGCGATCTTCGCCTTCGATGCGGACAACCGCCTGCGCCTCGTCAATCCCGCCGGCCAGCAGTTGCTGAAGATTCCCGCCGAACGCCTGCTCGAACGGACCGCCCCGGAGATCGGGCTCGATGAACTGCTCGAGGGCGAGGACGAGCGCGTGCTCGACGCGATTCGTTTCCCCGGCGCGGGGGCCAAGGGACGCTGGAGCCTGCGTCGCTCCATCTTTCGCGAAGGCGGACGCCCCCACACGCTCGTCGTCGTCTCGGATGTCAGCCAGGCGTTGCGCGAGGAGGAGATCAAGGCCTGGCAACGGCTCGTGCGCGTGCTCGGGCACGAACTGAACAACTCGCTCGCGCCGATCAAGTCGATCGCGGGCAGCCTCGGCACGATGCTCGAGCGTCCGGAACGCGCCGACGATTGGGAGGACGACATGCGCTCGGGACTCGGCATCATCGCGGCCCGCGCCGATGGCCTCAGTCGTTTCATGCAGGCCTACGCCCGGCTCACGCGCCTGCCGCCGCCGACGCTGGCGCCGGTCGAGGTCAAGGCGCTGATTCACCGCGTCGCGCAACTCGAGATTCGCCAGACGGTCGAGGTCGACGACGGTCCGGACGTGACCGTGAACCTCGATTCCGCGCAGATCGAACAGGTGCTGATCAACCTGATCGTGAACGCGGTCGACGCCGCGCGCGAAAACGAGGGTGGCGTGCGCGTGACCTGGACCGAAAGCCTGGGCGCGCTCGAGATCGACATCGTCGACGACGGGCCGGGCATCGCCAACCCGTCCAATCTCTTCGTGCCGTTCTTCACGACGAAGGAAAAGGGCTCCGGGCATCGGCCTCGTGCTGTGCCGTCAGATCGTCGAAAACCACGACGGCTCGATCAGCCTCGAGAACCGCAGCGACGGCCACAGCGGCTGCGTCGCGCGACTGCGGTTGCCGCTGTAGGGGAATGCGGATTGGGGATTTTGGATTGGGGATTTCGGAATGGGGATTGGATGCTTTCGGGAGCTCCATTGTCCGCGCCGTTACGGCGTCAGCTCCGCCATCCGCAATCGCCACTCCGCAGGTTCCCGCCGTCCCAGTTTTGGGACGCTTCGATCCCACCACCGATGCACGCGGTTTCCGCCCGGCGCCGGTCGGAAAAAAGACTCTCTGGAGGCCAAGCGCTTAGGCAGTAGCCCGCTTGCTGGCACGGCCGCTGCAATTAGCCCCGGTAACCTATCCCGCATGGACATTCCTCGTCCCTCCCAAGCCAAGGCCAAACGGCGCAAACGCATCCTGATCATCTCCGGTATTGTCGTCGCGGTCGCTGGCATCTCCTACTTCCTGTCCCGGCTCGAACCGGCCGCCCCGACGCTCGACAAGCAGCTCGTCTGGGTCGACACGGTGAAGCGCGGTCCGATGGTCCGTCAGGTCCGCGGACTCGGCACGCTGGTCCCGGTGGAAATTCGCTGGATCGCCGCCCGCACGTCCGGCCGCGTCGACCGCATCATCCTGCGCCCCGGCGCGGAGGTCACGCCCGACTCCGTGATTCTCGAACTCTCGAATCCCGACGTCGAACAGGACGCGATCGCCGCCGATTCCCAGCTTGGCGCCGCCCAGGCCGAACTGACACGATTGCGCATCGAACTCCAAAGCAACCTGCTCGCCATGGAGTCCACGCTCGCCGGGGCAAAATCGAATTTCGAGACGTCGCGCCTGCAGGCCGAGGTGAACGGCGAACTCTTCAAGGACGGCCTCGTTTCGCAACTCGAGCTCAAGAGCGCACAGGTTTCCGCGGAGGAGGCCGCCACGCGTTATGATATCGAGAAGAAGCGCTACGATTTCTCGAAGGACTCCATCGAGCCGCAGCTCGCCGTGAAGGAGGCCGAGGTCAACCGACTCGAGGCGCAGGCGAAATTGCGCCGGGCGGAGTTCGACGCGCTCCACGTGCGCGCCGGCATCACCGGCCAGCTGCAACAGCTTCCCGTCGAGGTCGGCCAGCAGGTGCAACCCGGCACGAATCTCGCCCGCGTCGCGGATCCCACGTTACTCAAGGCCGAGGTGCGCATCGCGGAAACCCAGGCCAAGGACATCATGCTCCGCCAGAACGCCTCGATCGACACCCGCAACGGTGTCGTCGAGGGCGAGGTCTCGCGCATCGATCCCGCCGTGCAAAACGGCACCGTCACGGTCGACGTGAAACTCACGGGCAAACTGCCCAAGGGTGCGCGTCCCGACCTGAGCGTCGACGGCGTGATCGAACTCGATCGCCTCGAGGACGTCGTCTACGTCGGCCGCCCGGCGTTCGGCCAGGAACTCACCACCGTCGGCATCTACAAGCTTTCGCCCGACGGCGACCGCGCCGACCGCGTGCAGGTCAAGCTGGGCCGCGCCTCGGTCAATTCCATCGAGATTGTCTCCGGCCTGGTGCCGGGGGACCGCGTGATCCTGTCGGACATGTCGCAATACGATTCCCCGCGTCTGCGGCTCAACTGACCGGAACTTTTCCGCAACCGTTTCGCCACCATCCGTGTTATTCCCGACGTCAACAGTCCTTGCTGATCCTGGAGGCACCCGGTCCGTTCGGTCCGGGGACGACGCGGAGGTCGCGCCTGCCGGGTTGCGCCGATCGTTGTGCCGCCGCTTTACCTCCACCCAACCCATCTGTTTCCAACCCGTCCCATCCGCTCACCATGAATCCTGAAGTTCTCATCAAACTCGAAGGCGTGACCAAGGTGTTTCTCACCGACGAAGTCGAGACCCACGCCCTCTCCGGCATCCACCTGTCGATCACGAAGGGCGAGTACATGTCGATCGCGGGTCCGTCGGGTTGCGGCAAGTCCACGCTGCTCTCGATCCTCGGCCTGCTCGACACGCCGACCGACGGCATCTACCTGCTCAATGGCCAGCCCGCCCAGGGCCTGTCGCTCGCCGAGCGCGCCCGCGTGCGCAATCGCGAGATCGGGTTCATTTTCCAGGCGTTCAACCTGATCGGCGACCTCAACGTCTATGAGAACGTCGAGCTGCCGCTCACCTATCGCGGCATGCCCTCCGCGGAACGCAAGCAGCGCGTGCTCGAGGCGCTGGAGAAGGTCGGCATGGCCCACCGCGCGAAGCACCTGCCCTCGCAGCTCTCCGGCGGTCAACAACAGCGCGTCGCGGTCGCCCGCGCCCTCGCCGGCAGCCCGGCCGTGTTGCTCGCGGACGAGCCCACCGGAAACCTCGATTCGAAGAACGGCGAATCCGTCATGCAGTTGCTCGATTCGCTGCACAAGAACGGCGCGACCATCGTGATGGTCACGCACGATTCCCGTTTTGCCCGGCACGCCGGCCGCACCGTCCACCTCTTCGACGGACGCGTGGTCGACGAGAATGAGCTGGTCAAGGCGGCGGAGACCTCGGTGTGAGCCGATCACACCGACTTTCGCCCCCACCACGTCCCAGCCAGCCCTTGCATGGTCGCCGCCGCCAAACGCGGCGATCCGAGCCCTGCGTATCCACGATGAGAGGAATCCGACCGTCTTGTAGGAGCCTGCTTGCAGGCGATTCCGAACCTGGTCCGCGGACGACCGCACGGTCGTCTTGTAGGAGCCTGCTTGCAGGCGATTCCGGATCTGCTCCGCACGCGACCGCGCGGTCGCGTGCACGCACGCTCCTACAGGTAGGGCTCGCGGCCGCCCTGGCGTTCGCGAGCTTCCTGGTCCTCCCGGCCCGCTCCGCGGAGCCCCTCACGATCGACGGCGCCGTCGAACAGGCGCTCGCGCACAACTTCACGATCAAGGTGGAATCCTTCCGGGTGCCGGTGGCCCAGGCCAACCTGAGCGAGACCTTCGGCCCCTTCGATCCCCGGGTCGCCTTCAACTTTTCCGACGGCACCACCAACCAGCCCCAGGGCTTCGACCAGCAGACCGGACTGCCGCTGCCGCCGGCCGAGTTGGACAGCACGCACTACGATCTCGGCGTCACGGGCGAACTGCCGCTCGGCCTCACCTATCGCATCGGCGGATCGGCCGACCGCGCCCAGGGCACGTTCAACGACCCGAACAATCCCGACTACGACTACTTCACCACCTTCGCCGGCGCCAGCGCGCGCCTGCCGCTGTTGCGCGGGCTCGGCGGCGCCACGACGGTGAACGAGATCCGGGTCGCGCGCGCCAACCTCCACATCTCCGAGTGGGACTTCCGGGCCACGGTCATCAACACGGTCACGAACGTCATCTACGCCTACGACCAGTTGCTGTTCGCCCAGGCCTACCTGCGCAGCGCGCACCGCTCCCGCGAACTGGCCAACGGCCTCTTCGAGGAAAACGTCCGCCGACGCGATGTCGGCTCGGGTTCCGAGTACGACGTCCTTTCCGCGCGCGCGCGCACCGCGACACGCGAAGAGGGCATCTTCATTGCCGAGCGCATCGTGAGCGAGGCCGAGAACAGTCTCAAGCAACTGATCTCCGACGACACGACCTCGAACCTGCTGACCCGCACGTTGGAGCTGGCGCCGATGCCGGAGCCCACGGAAGTGAAGGTCGACCTGCAGGCGGGTCTCGCCATGGCGCTGGAACAACGGCCCGACTACCAGCAGGCGAAACTGGCGCTGCAGCGCAGCGACTACAACGTGAAGCTCATGCGCAACCTGCTGCTGCCCGCGGTGGACCTGGTCGGCAGTTATGGATACAGCGGCATCGGGCCCGATTTCCCGTCGAGTCGGAAGCCGATCACCAATGGTGACTTTCCCGCCTATTCCGCCGGCGTGTCCATCAGCCTGCCGATCACCTCGCGGGCGGAACGCGCCCGCTATCACACGGCCCGTTACCTGCGCGACCAGGCCGAGATGTTGCTGCAGCAGCTCGAGCAGGAAATCGTCGTCGCGGTGGGCAACGCCGCCGGGCGCATCGACACGACGTGGAAGCGCGTCCAGGCCAGCCGCGCGTCCCGCGACCTCAGCCAGCAAACCCTCGATGCCGAGGAGAAACGCCTGCGCGCGGGCAAGGGCAGCACGTTCCAGGTGCTGCAGTACCAGGAAATCCTGACTCGTGACGAGGTCAACGAGGCCCAGGCGTTGTCCGACTACCGCAACGCGCTCGCCGAATACGACCGCCAGCTCGGCCGCACGCTCGAAACCTACCGGATCAACCTCGCCGCCCAGCCTTGAAACCCATGCCTGCGAGGCAAGACGCCACCCCTCCCAGCGTGCGGGCGCACGGTCCCCCTCTCAAGGAGGGAACAATTCAGCGCGCTGCGCGCGGTTGACAAGATCCCGCCTCGAGGCGCGGGGACCACGCGTCTACCCTGAGCTTGTCGAATGGGCCACGTGGTGGGTGGTGTTTTCTCCCTCGTCAATTCAGCTCCTTCGCCACCGCGCCGACAATCCCCAGGACCAGTTTGTATCCATGATTGAATAACCAGAAGAGTCCGGCTGCGCCCCCACGCGGTTCTTGAAGAGGATTGGACTTCACCCTTCCGTCATGAAAGACCTGCGCTTCGCCCTCCGCCTGCTCGCCAAGTCACCCGGGTTCACGACGATTGTCGTCCTGACGCTCGCGCTCGGGATCGGCGCCAACACCGCGATCTTCAGCCTGGTCAACACGACCTTCCTGCGCGCCCTGCCCTATCCCGAGCCCGACCGGGTCATGTACGTCTCCGAGCGCGGCGGCCGCTGGGACGACATGTCGATCTCGTACCCGAACTTTCTCGACTGGCTCGAGCGCCAGGACGTGTTTTCCGCGCTGGCCCTCTATCACTCCGATGGCCGCAAGCTCCAGACCCCGGAGGGCGCGGAACAGGTGTCGATGGCGCACGTGTCGGGCGATTTCTTCGCCGTCCTCGGCCTGCACGCCGCCCAGGGCCGCGACCTGCAGCCCGGAGGACGACCGGGTGGGAGCCGCGCCGGTGGCGTGGCTGAGCCAGGAAGCGTGGCAGCGCTATTTCGCCGCTGCGCCCGACACGGTCGGTCGCACGGTGTTGTTCGACGGTGAACCCGTCAGCATCGCGGGAATCCTGCCCGCGGACTTCCGTTTCCACCGGGCCCTCGAGGTGCTCGTGCCGCTCGCCCCCTACGCGGAGCAGATGTTCATGCTCGATCGCGGCAACCACAACGGCACCTCGGCGATCGGCCGCCTCAAGCCCGGCGTGACGATGGCGGCGGCCCGTGCGGAAATGATCGCAATCGGCCAGCAGCTCGAAAAGGAATACCCCAAGGCCAACGCCGGCATTTCCGTATTCGTGCGGCCGTTGCGCGAGAAGATCGCGGGCTGGGCGCGGACCAGCCTGTTCCTGTTGTTGGGCGCCGTCGGCATGTTGCTGCTCATCGCCTGTGTCAACGTCGCGAACATGCTGCTCGCCCGCTCCTTCGCCCGGGAACGCGAGATGGCGGTGCGCACGGCGCTCGGCGCCACGCGGCTTCATCTCGTGCGCCAGCTGCTCGTCGAGAGCCTCGTGCTGGCGATCGCCGCGGCCCTCGTCGGCATTACCCTCGGGATGTGGGGCTATCAATATGGCATGCAGCTCGTGCCCTGGGAGGTGCGCAACGTGATGCCGGCCGGGAGCGGCATCGACCTCCGGGTGCTCGCCTTCGTCGTCGGCGTCACGCTGCTGACCGGCATCGGCTTCGGCCTCGCGCCCGCCTGGCAGGCCTCGCAGTCGAATCCGATCGCCGCGATCAAGAACCAGCGCGGGGCACCCCGCCGATTGATCGGTCGGTTGCATTTGGGAGACATCCTGGTCGTCGCCCAGGTGGCGCTCGCGTTGATGCTGCTGATCTTTGCCGGGCTGATGTTTCGCAGCCTGCAGCGAGTTGACCGCGGTGCCCACGGGCATCCAGCCCGAACGAGTGATTTCGCTGCGCGTCGCGCCGCCCGGCATGGAACAGTACCGCCGCGATCCCACGGGCTACGTGCGATTCCATGAGGACATTCTCGCGGCCGTCGGCGCGGTGCCCGGGGTCGAGGCGGTGGCGTTCGGCTCGGCGCTGCCGTTTTCCTACATGACCTCGACCATGCCGATCTTCCGCACGGACCGGCCAACCCCGGAGCCGGGACAGTTCCCGATGTCCAACACGCACGTCATCACGCCCGACTATTTTCGCACGATGGGGATTCCGCTGCGGCGCGGGCGGACGTTCGACGGACACGAATCCCCGCCGACCCTGCCGCCGGGCAAGGTCATCACGCAGGAAAACGTCGCCGAGATCTACCAGGGGATGACCCTCGACTGCGTGATCAGCCAGCGGATGGCCGACGAGCTGTGGTCCGGCGAGGATCCGATCGGCCGCGAATTCCAGCTTGGGATGCCCGACATGCATTTTCCCAAGTCACGCGTCATCGGTGTCGTCGGCTCGACGACCCAGCTTGGCCTCGACCAAGGGGAACCCGCGGAATTCTACCTCACCCTCCGGCAGTTTCCCGCACCGATGCAACTGCACCTCGTCGCCCGCACCCGCCTCGATCCCGCCACGCTGGTGGCGCCGATTCGCACCGCGTTGCAGACGGTCGCGCCGGGCGAACCGATTTTCGACGTGAAGGTCATGGCCGATCGCATCGCCGACACCGTTTCCGGACGCCGCTTCAACATGAGCATCTTTGTCTTCTTCGCCGCCACCGCACTCGCGTTGTCGGTGATCGGCATCTACGGCGTGCTTTCCTTCATCGTGGGCCAGCGCACGCGTGAGGTTGGCATTCGCATGGCGCTCGGCGCACCCCGCAGTGCCGTCCTGCGCGCCGTGCTCGCCCGCGGCCTGCTGCTCGCCGTCCTCGGCACGGCGATCGGACTCGCGGGTGCGTGGGCCGGCAGCCGCCTGCTGGAAAGCCAGGTCTTCGGCGTCGGCGTGACGGACCCGCCGACCTACGCCATCGGCGCCGTCGTGCTGTTGCTCGCCGCGGTGTTCGCCTGCGCGATCCCCGCGCGCCGCGCCACGCGCGTGAACCCGATCGAGGCGCTGCGCACTGAATAGGAGATCTTGAAAGCGGGCATCGGTCATCGGACATCTTGAAATTTCCAAACCAACCGGACCTCTCACACTTTCACGATTCTCGATGCCCGATTTTCAGTTTTCACGATTCCCATGAATCTGCTTCGTTCCGCCTATCGACAGTTCGTCCGCGCTCCGGGTGTGACCGCGGTCGCGGTGCTCTCGCTCGCCCTCGGCATCGGCGCCAACGCCGTCGTGTTCTGCTGGATCGAGGCGATCCTGTTGCACCCGCTGCCCGGCGTGAAGGATGCGGACCGGATCGTCGCATTGCTCTCGCGCCATGGTGCCACCATTGAGCACTGCGTGTCGCCTCCGGACATCGCCGACTACAACGCGATGACGGACGTGTTCGCGGGCGTCATCGGCTCCCAGATCACGCCGGCGTGCCTGACCATCGACCGCGAGCCCCAGTGGGTCTACGGGCAGATCGCGACCGCCAATTTCTTCGACGTCCTCGGCGTAAAGGCACGGCCAGGACTCGGCCGCACCTTCCTGCCCGGCGACGGCGACAAACCCGGCGGCAATCCCGTCCTGGTGCTGAGTGAGAGCTGCTGGCGCAAACGCTTCGGAGCGGATCCTGCGATCATCGGACGCGAGGTCCGGCTGAACGAGCACAGCTTCACGATCATCGGCGTCGTCCCCGCCGCGTTCCGCGGCACCATGAGCGGGTTGACCGCCGACTTCTGGGCTCCGGTGACGATGCATCGGGAAGTTGCGAATTTTGGTTCGCTGAATCATCGCAACGACCGGTGGCTGCACACGCAGGCGCGGCTGCGGCCGGGCGTCACCCTCGCCCAGGCGCAGGTCGCCATCGACGTGCGCGCCCACCAACTCGCGGAAACGTATCCGGAAAACCGGGAAATGGAAATCGCGATTGTGCCGATGTGGGCCACCCCCTACGGAGGCCAGGCGGTGTTCCTTCCCGCCTTGCGGGTGCTGGCGGTCGTCGGTCTCGTGATCCTGCTGATCGTCGCGGCCAACGTCGCCAACCTGCTGCTCGCGCGCGCGACCGCGCGGCAGCGCGAGACCGCGATCCGGCTCGCGGTCGGCGCCGGGCGTTCCCACCTGATTCGCCAGTGGATCGCGGAAAGCCTGTTGCTTGCCGCCGTGGGCGGTGCGCTCGGTTTGCTGCTCACGATGTGGGCGGCGACGCTGTTCCAGGTCTTCATGCCGGAAACTCCGTTGCCGGCCGGCTACGATTTCCGGCTCGACGCCCGCGTGCTCGCTTTCACGACGCTCCTGACGGTGTTGACCGGCCTGCTCTTCGGCCTCGCACCGGCCTTGCACGCCGCGCGCGCCAACCTCAACGACGTGCTCAAGCAAGGCGGACGCTCCGGCAGTACCGGAGCGTCATCCCGGCGTTTGCGGGGTGCGCTCGTCATCGGCGAGGTCGCCCTCGCTCTCGTGCTGCTGGTCGGCGCCGGCCTGTGCATCCGCGGCTCCGGACAGGTGCGCCGGGTCGATCCCGGCTTCGATCCCACGCACACCCTCGTCGCCGGAATGCGGATCGGCATGAACGGCTATGACGAGGCGCGCGGCCTGGTGTTCTACCGTCAGTTGCGGGAGCGACTCGCTCATGCGCCCGGGGTCGCATCGGTGGGCTTGTCCAACTGGTTTCCGCTCGGGTTCGAAGGCGGCCCGAGCATCGGTACGACCATCGAGGGCTACACCCCCGCCCCGAACGAGGACATGAGCATCGCGTTCAGCATCATCTCGCCCGGCTATCTTGACGCGATGCGGATCCCGCTGCTCGCGGGACGCGACTTCACCGACCAGGACGACGGCAAGGCCGCTCCCGTCGTGATCATCAACGAAGCCATGGCCCGGCGCTACTGGCCGGGACAAAGCCCGCTCGGGCACAAGCTGCATACCTGGCGGGGCACGGCCGAAGTCGTCGGTGTCGTGAAGACCGGGAAGTATCGCTCGCTGAACGAAGCGCCGGAACCCTACCTTTATCTCGCCTATCAACAGGGCGTCTGGGACCTGAATCTCGGCGTCGTCCTGCGAACGGCGAGCGGTGACCCGCGGGCCCTCGCCCCGGTCCTGCGCCAGGAACTGCAGGCGCTGGATCCATCCGTCGCGTTGTGGGTGACGCTGCCCATGGCCGAATACGTGGAGGCGGCCTACCTGGTGAACAACATCGCCACCACGCTGCTCGCCGCGCTCGGCGTCCTCGCGCTCGTCCTCGCCGCGATGGGCATCTATGGCGTGATGGCCTACACGGTGGGCCAGCGGGTGCCGGAGATCGGCGTGCGCATGGCGCTTGGCGCGCAGCCCGGGGCCGTCGCCCGCATGGTGATCCGCGACGGCCTGCGGCTGTTGGGCATCGGCCTCGGGCTCGGCGCGGGGGGAGCGTGGCTCACGGGCATCGGGCTCGCCCACGCGCTTCCCGGCGTGTCGGATCACGATCTTCCCGCGTTCGTCGGCGTCGCCGTCCTGCTCACGGGCGTCGCCGTACTTGCCTCGTGGTTACCCGCGCGGCGCGCGGCGCGGGTGAACCCGCTGGATGCGTTGCGCGCGGAGTAGCACTGAAGAACGCGAGACGCAAAAGAACGCGAGAACGCAAGACACCAAGGCGGAGGAAGAACGCGAGACGCAAAAGAACGCGAGAACGCAAGACACCAAGGCGGAGGAAGAACGCGAGACGCCAAAGAACGCGAGAACGCAAGACACACCAAGACAGACTCCACGCGTGTTACTTTCATCATCTCAGTCTCTCAGATTTCCCCGCCCCATGGTCTCGCGATCTTCCTGTCTCGCGTTCTCCTCTCTCGCATTCTCGCTTCTTCCGTGTCTCGCGTTCTCGCGTTCTTTCCGGTCTCGCGTTCTTCCCTGTCCTCCCATGACCGCCCTCCGCTTCGCCGTCCGCCAGCTCACGAAATCGCCCGGTTTCACGGCGGTCGCGGTGCTGACGCTTGCGCTGGGCATCGGCGCGTGCACGGCGATCTTCTCGATTGTCGATGGTGTGCTGTTGCGCCCGCTCGCCTTCCCCGAACCCGGACAACTTGTGTGGATCCGGGAATCCACCCCGTCGTTTGGCTTGGATCCTTTGCCTGTGAACGCCCGGCACTTCCTTTTCTGGCGGGAGCACGCCCGGTCGTTCGAGGGACTGACGATCGTCGACCCGGGCTCCGTCAATCTCACCGGTGTCAACCAGCCCGAGCGACTGGCCGCCGCCGGAGTGTCGCCAGACTTCTTTGCCGTGCTCGGCACGACTCCCGCGCTGGGGCGGTCGTTTGTCAGCGAGGAGGAGATCGATGGCCGGCATCGGGTCGTGGTCATCAGCGATTCGTTCTGGCATCGCGCCTATGCGGCCGATCCCGCGATCGTCGGCCGGACGATCCTGCTCGATGACGAACCCCACACGGTCATCGGGGTGTTGCCGGCGGACTTCCAATATCCACTGATGAGAGGGCGCCAGATCGGAAGATCCGGCGCGGCCCAACCCGATCTCTACCGGCCCAAGGTCTTTTCGGCCGACGAGCTGCGCGAACTCTTCGGGCGGCACAACTACGGCACCATCGCGCGGCTCCGTCCCGGCATCAATCCGGCGGAGGCCGCGACCGAATTGAACGGACTCGCCACCCAGATCCTGGCGGAAGCGCGTGTCCCCGAAGGCACGGTGCTGCGCGCGATCGTCGTTCCGCTGCACGAGGCCGTCGTCGGCCACTCCCGGCGCGGCCTGCTCGTGCTGTTCGCCGCCGTCACCGCCGTGCTGCTGATCGCCTGCGTAAACTTGATGAACTTCCTGCTGGCCCAGGCCGAACAGTGCCGGCAGGAAGCGGCCGTACGCCTCGCGTTGGGTGCCAGCCGCGGACAGTTGCTGCGCCAGGCCCTCGCCGAATCCATGGCCGTCGCCCTGAGCGGCGGCGCGCTCGGCGTCCTGCTCGCCGACGTGGGCGTGGCGATTCTGGTCCGCTATGCACCGGCCGATCTTCCCCGGCTGAGTGAGGTGCGCGTCGACGGCGCCGTCCTGGCATTTGCCCTTGGCGCGACGGTCGGCACCGGGCTGCTGTTTGGCCTGCTGCCCGCGTGGCGCCGCGCCAACGGCGATCCGCAGGACGCGCTGGCGGCCGGCAACCGCACGGTGACGGGCGGCCACCGCTCGCGCCGCATGAGCAACGCACTCGTCGCGACCGAAGTCGGCCTGAGCGTTGTCCTGCTCGCCGCGGCGGCGCTGCTCGCCGGCAGTTTCGTGAAGATCCTCCGCGCCGAAAAGGGGTTCAGCGCGCCCACCGTGCTGAGTGCCGAGGTGACCATTCCGTTCACCAAGTACCGCCGGCCCGAACAGCGACTCGCGTTTTTCGAGCGGGTCATCGAACACGTGTCCGCCGCACCGGGGATCGCGTCGACCGCGATGATCAACACCCTGCCCCTCCAGGGCGAAAACTGGATCGACAAGGCCGCGGTCGCGGGCGATCCGCGGCCTCTGAACGAGAAGGTCAATACCAACGTTCGCTTCATCACGGGAAGCTACTTTACGACGATGGGCATCCCGCTGCGCTCGGGTCGCGTCTTCCACGACGGCGACCGGTCGCGCAAGGTGGTCATCATTTCCGAGCGCCTGGCGCACCTGTTGTGGCCCGGACAGGATCCCATCGGCCGGCGCCTCGAGCGCTGGAAGAACGACGAGTATGTCGTGATCGGAGTCGCCGGCGACGTCCGCCCCGCCGCCAACCGGGCGCCCGTTCCGACCATGTATCGGCCGCACTGGGACTGGCCGCCGCTCCGCGCGATCATCGTGGCGCGCGCGGCGCCCGGCACCGGGAACCATTTGTCGGCCGATCCGCGCGCGGCCGCCGATGCATTGCGCGCGGCGCTTCGCGCCGTGGACCCGGACATACCTTTGCCTGCGTTGCGCACGATGAGCGAGATCCTGGATCAATCGGTCGCGCAGCAGCGATTCCAGCTGCTGCTGGCCGGCGTGTTTGCCGGAGCCGCTGTCCTCCTGACCGCCTTCGGCATTTATGGCGTGGTCGCGTATGCCGTCACGCGCCGCACCCGGGAGCTCGGTATTCGCGCGGCGTTCGGCGCGGGTCCGGGCGTACTGCGCCGGACCGTTCTCCGCCAGGGCATGATGCCCGTCGGACTCGGCCTGGTGGGTGGGATCGGCGCCGCCCTCGCCTGCAATCGCGTCCTGTCGTCGCTGCTCTATGAGACCAGCGCGACCGACCCCGTGTTGCTTGGCGGGGTGACCATCTTTCTCGCGCTCACCGCGCTGCTCGCCGGTTACGTGCCCGCGCGCCGCGCCACGCGCATCGATCCCCTGGTCGCGCTTCGGACCGAGTGAATCCCCGCTGCGCGTCGCTGATCGAAGCATTCGCGAATCTCCCATCGAAAATCGAAAATGATCCCCGACCTCCGCTTCGCCTTTCGCCAGCTCACCCGGTCGCCCGGTTTCACCCTGGTCGCCGTGCTCACGCTGGCGCTCGGCATCGGCGCGAACACGGCGATTTTCAGCATCGTCAACACGCTGCTGCTCGAACCGCTGCCCTACCCCGATTCGGAGCGCATCGTCCAGGTCAACGAGTTCGTGCCTGCCGGCGGCAACGCCGGGAGTTGCGGCGGGGTCTTCCTGGACTGGCAGGATCACACCACCCGGCTCGAGGCCATCGCCGCGATGCATACGATCGACAAGAACCTGTCGGGCGGCGGCGAACCGATGCGCGTGAGCGGTGCCGACGTTACCGCTGACTACCTGAAGGTCCTCGGCATCCGGCCGGCGCTCGGGCGTGATTTCCTGCCGGCGGAGGACGCGCCGGGCGGCAACCGCTTTGTCGTCATCCTGAGCGACGCCCTGTGGCGGAATCGCTTTGGCGCGGATCCCAACGTGATCGACACCAGCGTGCAGTTCGACACGCAAAGCTACACCGTGATCGGCGTGCTGTCGCCGCACGTCCTGCTGCAACCGAACCTCGACTTCCTTTCGCCCGCGACGATTCGCGCGGATCAGTGGAAGCAGTCGCGCGATTACAACTACGTCCTCTCGGTGATCGGCCGCCTCAAGCCCGGTGCCACCGCGCTGCAGGCGCAGGCGGAACTGCGCGCGGCCAAGGAGGCGCTGAATTCACAATATCCCACGTTCAAGCAACCCTGGACCGTCAGCGTCACTTCGCTCCACGAGGCCACCTTCGGCAACTCGCGGCCCTACGTGCTCACGCTGCTCGCGGCCGTGGGGGCCGTGTTGCTGATCGCGTGCGCCAACGTCGCCAATCTGCTTCTCGCCAAGGCCGCCACGCGCGAGGGCGAAATCGCCGTGCGGGTCGCGCTCGGCGCCACGACGCGTCACGTCCTCCAGCAACTGCTCACGGAAAGCCTGCTGCTCGCCTTGATCGGCGGCGCGGTTGGCGTGTTGGCCGGTTCGCTGTCGATCCAGCCGCTGCTGGTGTTCGCGAACATTCCGGCGATCCCGGGAATGCCGTTCGATGTCGACCTGCGCGTGCTGGGATTTGCGCTCGCCGCGACCGTCGCGACGGGGCTGTTGTTCGGCATCTTCCCCGCGCTGCGCGTGGCGCGGCCCAACCTCAACGAATACCTCAAGGAAGGCACCCGCGGGTCCTCCGCCGGTTCCCGGCGCCGCCTGCAGTCGCTCCTGATCGTGGCGGAGACCGCCCTCACCGTCGTCCTCCTGGTGACCGCGGGCCTGCTGTTGCGCAGCTTCATGAAGGCGCTGGGCGCGGACGCCGGCTTCAAGCGCGACCACGTCCTGGTATTTGACCTGTCGCGACCCAACACGAAGTCGCCGACCGCGGACGACCACGCGCGCTTCGTCGAGGCGGTGATGGAGAAGGTCGGGCAGATTCCCGGCGTGGCGAGCGTCGGCATGACCGCCGCGTTGCCGATGAACGGTCGCAACTACTACGGCGACCTGATCAATCGCACGGACCAGCCGGAAAAACATGACGACACGCGCGCCGGCTTCAACGCCGTGGCCGGAGACTATTTTCAAACCCTCGGCATTCCCCTGCTGCGCGGCCGCTACCTCACCCCGGCGGACAATCGGGAGGCCTCGCCGAAGGTGATGCTGGTCAACCAGGCGCTCGCGCGGTTGCTTTTCGGTGACGAGGATCCGCTGGGACGCCAGTTGCATTTCAAGGAGGCGACGTGGGAAATCGTCGGCGTGGTTGGCAATGTCCGTCAGTTCCAACTCGATTTCTCGCCGGTGCCGGAGTGCTACCATGCCGAGGTCTTCTTCCCGTGGTACAAGACGATTGCGGTGCGCACCAAGGTGCCGCCGCTGACGCTGGCCGACGACGTGCGCCACGCCGTGCAGGCGGTCGATCCCGACCAGCCGATCGCCAACCTCACGACGCTCGCCGCCAACGTCGATCGTTCGCTGCAGGGTCGCACGGTCATGCTCTCGCTGCTCGGCCTGTTCGCGGTCGTCGCCCTCCTCCTCGCCTGCATCGGCATCTACGGGGTGATGGCCTACACGGTCGAACAGCGTACCCGTGAAATGGGCATACGGATCGCGCTCGGCGCGGCCGCCCCCCGGGTGATTTCGCTCGTCCTGCGGGATGGCATGCGACTCGTGCTGCTCGGGGTCGTCCTGGGGGTGCTGGTCGCGTTGTTCGGGACCAACCGGGTCGTCGCCAACCAGCTCTACGACGTCACCACGCGCGATCCCGTCGTATTTCTCGTCGTCTCCCTCGCGCTCCTGGTCACCGCCGTGCTCGCCTGCTGGCTCCCGGCCCGGCGCGCCACGCGAGTCAATCCCATCGACGCGCTCCGCGCCGAATAAAAGGAGAACGCAAGACGCTCGAGAACGCGAAAACGCAAGACGCACCCAGCCACGCTTCCCCACGTCGTTCTTCCTGTTCTCCCGTCTCGCGTTCTTCCCACCCTCGTCCCGCGTTCTCGCGTTCTCGCGTTCTTTCTCCTCTCTCGCGTTCTTCCCGCCCTCATCTCGCGTTCTTCCCTTCCCCGCCATGTTCACTGACCTAAGATTCGCCCTGCGCCAGATCGCCAAGTCCCCCGGATATGCCGGCGTCGCGGTGCTCACGCTTGCGCTCGGGATTGGAGCGAGCACCGCGTTCTTTTCGGTGACGCATGGCATGTTGTGGCGACCGCTCGCGTATCCGGACCAGGACCGGTTGGTCGTGCTGAGCGAACGGTGCGAGCAAGAGCCCTTTCAATCGATCAGCTATCCCAACTATCTCGATTGGCGTGCGCGTCAGTCCAGCTTCACCGCCCTCGGCGTGGCGTGTCCCTGGGGCGCCAACTACGTCGGAGCCGACGTCACGGAACATCTCTCCGGCGCGCAGGCCAGCCACGACGTCTTTGCCGCGCTTGGCGTGCCGGCAATTCGCGGGCGCCTCTTCGATGCGGCGGATGACGAGCCCGGCGCCGCGCGCACGGTGGTGATTCGCGCGAGCCTTTGGCGACGCCTCTTCGATGGCCGCGATTCGGCGATCGGCGAAAAGATCCAGCTCGCCGGCGAATTCTACACGATCATCGGCGTGCTGCCCGATGCGTTCCAGTTTCCAAATCCGCAAAAGGAACTGTGGGTTCCGCTCGGCTTGTGGAGCGACCAACACCAGAATCGCGCCCACCGGTTCGGATTGTATGGCGTCGCGCGGCTCAAGCCGGGCGTGACGCTCGCGATGGCCCGCGCCGACCTCGGCATGATCACGGGGCAACTTGCGGCGGAATATCCTGCGCCCAATCGCGGACATTCGGCCGCATTGGAGAAGTTCACCGACGATCTCTTCGGCGATGTGTCGCGGAATCTTTGCCTGCTCCTCGCCGCCGCCGGCTTCGTCCTGTTGATCGCGTGTGCCAATGTCGCGAACCTGCAGCTTGCTCGCGTCCACGCCCGGGCGCACGAGTTCGGCATCCGCGCCGCGTTGGGCGCGAGTCGGTGCCGCCTCGTACGACAACAGCTCGTGGAAAGCCTGTTGCTCGGTTCGCTCGGCTGCGCGGCCGGCCTGGTCGCAGCCACGTGGTTCGTTGTCGGGCTAAAATGGCTGCTGCCGGCCGACCTTCCGCGCTTGCAGGAAATTGGTCTCAGCCGCGACGGGCTCCTCTTCGCGATCGGTGCGAGCGGATTGACAAGTATCGTTTTCGGCCTGATCCCGGCGCTCTACGCGTCGCGGCGGCACTTGCAACCGGCCCTTGCGTCAAGCGCGCGCGGCGGTGGCCGCCGACTGCGTGCATCACTGATTGTCGGTCAATTCGCTCTGACGTGCGTATTGCTGACCGGAACGGGATTGATGCTGCGCACTCTCGGTGGACTGCATCGCTCGGAATTAGGTTACGCAACCGCGAACCTGGTCACGTTCGACTGGCAACTCACCGGGGGCGAACTCGATCAGAAGCCGGCGCGCCTTCGGTTGATCGAACAAGCCCGGACGCGATTGGCCCACGTGCCCGGCGTGACCGAGATCGGGCTCTGCGACCAGCTTCCCCTCACCAGCGGACGCACGCGCAACGGCTACCATGTTGAGGGCACGGTTTCCGTCGTGTCGCGGCCGGACGGGCCGATGGCCGACTGCTTCGTGGTCAACGGCGACTATTTCGCGACGCTAGGAATCACGCTCGTCGCCGGTCGCGCATTCGATGCGCGCGACCAGACGCAATCGCCCTGCGTGGCGATCGTGGACACCACGTTTGTAGAACGAAATTTCCCCGGGCAGAATCCCCTGGGACGGCGTTTCGCCTATGGCAACCGCCCGCCGCATGATGCGACCGATTGGCGGCAAATCGTCGGCGTGGTCGCGCACGTTCGCAGTCGCGGCCCGCGGCTGGAAATGCCCGAACAGACGTACGTCACCGTTCACCCAAGAACCACCGACATGGGTGACATTCGTTTTGCAGACCGCGCGGACGCCAGCGTCGCTCGCGCCGGAGTTGCGCGCCGCGATGCACGAAGTCTCCCGGGACCGGCCGGTCTTTTCGGCGGAAACCATGCAAAGCCTGTTCGCCGGATGGATCGCCACCGAGCGCACGATTTCGCTCCTGCTGGGCGTCTTCGCCGCGCTCGCGCTGATGCTCGCCGCAGTCGGTCTTTACGGCGTGCTGACCTACGCGATCGGGCAGCGCACACACGAGATCGGTGTGCGCATGGCCTTGGGCGCGACCGCTCGCTCGGTTGTCGCCCTCGTCATACGACACGGTTTGCGCCTCGCGAGTGTCGGGCTGGGTGTCGGCCTGGCCGCCGCTGCCGGCCTCACGCAACTGCTGCGAAACCTGCTCTACCAAGTGTCGCCGTTCGATCCGTTGAGTTTTGCCGCGGTGGCACTCGTTCTCGGCGCGATCGCCCTGATCGCCTGCTGGTTGCCCGCCCGCCGCGCCACGCGCGTCGATCCGATCGCAGCGCTGCGGACGGAGTAGGCGATAGGCCGTAAGCGATGAGCCTTGAGTTCAATGGGACTACCTCAATCCACCCCTACCGCCTACAGCCTACCGCCTTCATCCTCTCGCGTTCTCGCGTTCTTTCCCCTCTCGCGTTCTTCCCCTCCCCGCCATGTTCACCGATCTTAGATTCGCCCTGCGCCAGATCGCCAAGTCTCCCGGATATGCCGCGGTCGTCGTGCTCACGCTCGCGTTCGGCATTGCCGTGAACTCGAACATTTTCGCCATGGTGGACGTGTTCCTGTTGCGGAAGATGCCCGTGCCCGAGGCGGACAAGCTCGTGCTGGTGCTGCAGAAGAGCGAGGCGTGGAACATGCCGCACGGTCCATCGTTTCCCGACTTCAAGGACTACCGCGACCGCATGCATACGCTGCGCGACGTGATCGCGTATTTTCCCAATCCCGCGCACCTGAGCGCGGAGGGCAAGTCCCCCGAGCGCGCCTGGGTCGAGGTGGTGACGCCGAATGGATTCAGCGCCCTCGGCGTGCGGGCCGAGCCCGGGCTCGGACGCGTGCTCGTGCCGAGTGACGGCGAAGCGAAAGGCGCGCCGCCGGTGACCGTGCTGTCGTACGATTGCTGGCAGCAACGCTTCGGCGGTGATCCCGCCATCGTCGGCCGGTCCGTGGTGCTGAACGGCCGTCCCTTCACCGTGGTGGGCGTGGCCCGGAAGGGTTTCCACGGATTCACCTATTCGCTCGCATTGAGTGCGTGGGTACCGTCCGGCGCCCTTGGTTCGCTGCGGGAGGGCGCGGAAGGCATGCTCGAGTGGCGTGGTGCCGCCGGTGCCTGGCGGATGCTCGCGCGCCTCCAGCCCGGGGTGTCGCTGGCCGAGGCTCGCGCCGACGCGGCCGTGGTCACGAGCCAGCTCGTGCAGGAGTACCCGGAGGATCATCACGGTGTCAGGTCGGTCGTGATCCCGGAACGGCTTGCGCGCCCGGACCCGACCTTCGCGGATTTTCTGCCCCTGTTTGCGGCCCTTTTCGTGGGTCTGGTCGGGCTGGTTCTGTTCATCGCGTGCGCCAACGTCGCCAACCTGATGCTCGCGCGCGCCGTGACGCGCGACCGGGAACTGACCATGCGGGCCGCGCTCGGCGCATCGCGGTGGCGCATCATGCGACAGTTGCTCGTCGAGAGTCTCGTGCTGGCCGCGATCGCCGGCGTGGTGGGATGGTTGCTCGGCCAGGCCTCCGGCGTCCTGCTCCAGCGGTTCCAGACCCAGGGCGACATCCCCGTGAATACCGACTTCGGACCGCAGTGGCCGTTCTATGTGTTCACCGCGGTGATTTCGTTGATCGCGGGACTCGCCAGCGCCCTGCCCTCGGCGTGGCGCGCCTCCCGCATCAATCTCAACGAGCAACTGCAGCAGGGTTCGGGATCGCGCGTGTCCCGCGGGCACCATCGCCTGCGAAACCTGTTTGTCGTGAGCCAGGTGACGTTCTCCCTCGTCGTCCTGGTGTGCGCCGGCCTGTTTCTGCGCAGCCTGCATCGCATCCGTTCCGTGGAACTCGGCTTCCGCCCCGATCACCTCCTGATGGTGTCGTACGATCTCGGCCTCCAGGGTTACGCGCAGGACCGCGGGACGAACTTCAACCGGCAGCTGCTCGACCGCGTGCGCGCGCTCCCCGGCGTGGTGGACGCCTCGCTGACGTCCCACGTGCCCTTTTCCTACGGGATGCTCGGCCGCGACATCCGGCCGGAGAACCCGCCTCCGACCATGAAGGACGGCAGCACGAACGTGAGCACGGCGATCGTGGAGCCGGGGTTCCCGGAAATGCTCGGGGTGCCCCTGCGGCACGGCCGCGCTCTCGCCGCCACGGACTCGGCATCGACGCCGCGTGTCGCCGTGGTGAACCAGGCGCTCGCCGACCTGTGCTGGCCCGCTCAGGACGCAGTCGGCAAACGCTTTCAGCCCTGGAAGGACGGCCCGTGGATCGAAGTGGTCGGCGTGACCGAGAACGCGAAATACGTGATGCTCGCGGAGTCGGGCCGGCCCTTCTATTACGAATCGCTGGCGCAGGACTATCTCGCGCCGCTCACGCTGATGGTTCGCACGACCGCCGAACCCGCCGCCCATGCCCATGCCGTGCGGGCGGTCGTCCATGATCTCGATCCCCATCTGCCGGTCTTCGATGTGCGCACGATGGAGGATCTGATGAACACCAGCGTCTTCGCCCTGCTGCCGTTTCGCATGGGCGTCACGCTCGCCACCGTGCAAGGCGTGATCGGACTGCTGCTGGCGGTGATGGGGCTGTATGCCGTGGTGTCGTTTGGCGTGGCGCGCCGCACGCGCGAGATCGGCATCCGCATGGCGCTCGGCGCGGAACCGCGACGCGTGGTGGGCGCCGTCCTCGCCGAAAGCGTGCGCCTGACGTTCATCGGCGTGGTCATCGGCCTGCTGATCGCGACCGCTGCCGGCTTCGGCATGTCCCGCGCCCTTTACGGATTGGGCGCGATCGACCCGGTGGTCCTCGGCGGGGTTACGCTCCTGCTCGTCGGCGTTGCCGGGTTTGCCTGTTGGTGGCCGGCACGGCGTGCCACGCGGGTGGACCCCGTCGTGGCGCTGCGCGCGGAGTAGGTGGAAAAGGCGATAAGCGGTAAGCGAAAAGCATCAAACCAAGCCCTGACCACGCCCCCACCGCCCATCGTTTGCATTCTACCGCTTGCCGCCTACAGCTTATCCCGCACCGAGGAACAAACGCCGAGCCTCCGTCTCCGGAAACGCAGTCGGCGTTCGGCACTCGACCGTCCCGCTCCCCCCATGTTCGACACGTTTCGCCAGGATGTGCGCGTCGGCGCACGGGTTTTGTCCAAGGAACGCGGCTTCTGCGCCCTCGCCATCCTCGTGCTCGGTCTCGGGATCGGGGCCGTCACGACGATGTTCAGCGTCGTCAACGGCACGCTGATCCGTGGTTTTTCGTTTCCCCACGCCGACCGTCTCGCCGGAATCCAGGTGATCGACGTCACCCAGCACAACGCCAACACCAACGGCTTCGGGAGCCAGATCTTTTCGCTCGATTACGAGGCGATGCGCGAGCAGCAGCACTCGTTCGCCTGCCTCGCCGCGTATATCTCGGGTGCCACGGTCAATGTCACGAGTGACGGCCATCCCAGCCGCTACACCGGCGCCTACGTTTCCGCGGACTTCATGCGGCTGCTCGGCGTGGCGCCCGTCCTCGGACACGATTTCACCGCCGCCGACGACCGACCCGGAGCCGCCAGGGTTGCGCTCATCAGCCAACTGCTCTGGCAGCGCGATTTCGGTGGTGCCGCGGACGTCGTGGGGAAGAACGTTCGCATCAACGGCCAGCCGGCGACGGTGATCGGAGTGATGCCGGCGGGATTCGCCTTCCCGGTGAACGAGCAACTGTGGTTGCCCCTCTACAGCGAGTATCCCCCCAAGCCGCGCAACGACGTGGACGCCCAGGGCAACACGCCGGCGGTGCTCGGCCTGCTCAAGCCCGGTGTGCCCTTCGACCAGGCCACCACCGAATTCACCGGCATCGCCCGGCAGCTTGCCGCGGCGTTTCCCGACACGAACAAGAAATTCGACACCGCGCTTGTTCAGCCGCTGATCCAGACCTTCACGCCGCCCAATATCCGGGGGCTGATCTGGACCATGCTGGCGTTCTGCGTGGGCATCCTGCTGATCGCGTGCGTCAACGTCATGAACATGCAGTTCGCGCGCGCGACGCTGCGCACCAAGGAACTCGCCGTGCGTTCCTCGCTCGGCGCCACCCGCATCCGGCTGATCCGGCAGATGCTGACGGAAAGCCTGCTGGTGGCCGTGGGCGGCGCCGCCGTCGGGATTCCGCTCGCGTCGTGGGCGACGGACGCCCTTACGAAAGCCACGCACAATTCGGCGAATCCGATCCCCGCCTACATCACGTTCGATCTCGATCCGCGCGTGCTCATGGTCGTGGTCCTGGCCACGCTGCTGGCGGCCGTCGGGTCCGGCTTCATCCCCGCGTGGATGGCCTCGCGCACCAATGCCGCCGCCGCCCTCAAGGAGGCCGGACGCGGCAACACCAACCGCGCCACCACGATCCTCGCACACGGTCTTGTCGTCTTCCAGATCCTGGTCACGTCCGTCCTCCTCGTCGGTGCCCTGCTGCAACTGCAGTCCATCCTGCGCCGCAACCGCATCGACTGGGGCTACGACAACACCGCGGTGCTGACCGCGCGCATGGCCCTGATGGAAGGCGTGTATCCGACGGCCGAAGCGCGCCAGCAGTTCTTCGATCGCCTTTTGCGCGAGCTGCGTGCGGACCCCGAATTCTCCAAAGCCGCCCTCACGAACCGATTTCGCATGACGTTTTCCGGCAATGCCCGGATCGAGATCGAGGGTCGGACCTACCCGACCGATGAGGATCGCCCCAACACCAACTTCGAACAGGTCACCGACGGCTACTTCGCGACGCTGGGGGCGCCGTTGCTCGAGGGCCGCGACTTCTCGCTCGACGACAACGACGCCCGACGGCCCGTCGCGATCGTGAACGCGGGGTTCGCCCGGAAGCATTTTGGACGGGAAGGTGCCGTGGGGCGCCGTTTTCGCACCGTGGCCAACAACGGCCAGCTCTTCGGACCCTGGCGCACCATCGTCGGCGTCGTGAGCGACGTGCGTATGCTCGGTCCCTTCAACAATCCGCAGGTGGACGAAACCGGATTCTACCTCCCGTATTTCTCCTCGGTGTTCGGCCCGGCGCAGGCTGGACCGGTCACGCAGCAATTTGCCACCGTGCTGGTGCGACCACGGGACCGCACCGCCCACGCAAATGCGCTCGCCCCGGCCCTGCAACATGAAGTCAACCAGGTCGATCCCGACCTGCCGCTCTATTTCGTGGGCACGGCGAAGGACAATCAGGATACCTTCGTTGCCGTAAATCGCATCATCGCCTCAATGTTCACGCTGTTCGGCGTCGTGGCCGTCATCCTCGCGGCCGTGGGTCTCTACGGAGTCATGTCGTTCTCCGTAAATCAGCGCACACTCGAGTTCGGGATCCGCATGGCGTTGGGGGCCGGCCGGGGTCGGGTGTTGCGGATGGTGCTCTCCCAAGGAGGACTTCAGCTCGGCATCGGCCTGCTGTCGGGGCTGGGATTTGCGACCACGATCGCCGTGCTCTTTCGTGACGGCATCGCGAGCCAGCTCTTCGATATCAGCCCTTACGATCCGCCGACCTATGCCGCGGTCGCGCTGCTGCTGGTCCTCGTCGCGTTCTTCGCCACCATGGTCCCCGCCCTGCGCGCGACGCGGGTCGATCCGATGGTCGCGCTGCGGACCGAGTAAGGAAGAACGCGAGGCCGGGAGACCGGAAGAACGCCAAACTCCGGGGTCCTGCGTCTCGCGTTCTTCCCAGTCTCGCGTTCTGCCGAGTCGTGGCGCTGCGGGCGGAATGAATTGCCGACGCCGGGCCGCGGGGGAAGGCCCCCTCGCCGGCTGCTGTTTCCCCGGGTCAATCCCCCCGCAACGCCACCAGCGGATCGACCCGCGTGGCACGCAGCGCCGGCAGGAGGCTCGCGGCGGCCGCGGCCGCGAGGAGGATGGCGGCGACGCCGCCCAACGTGAGCGGATCGTGCCCACTTACGCCATACAGCTGGCTTTGCAGGAAACGCGCGAGCACCACGGCACCGGCCGCGCCCAGGATGATGCCGACGCCGACCAGCGTGAAGACGCCTCGCAATACCAGCCACAGGATCTGGCCGCGCTGTGCCCCCACCGCCATGCGGATGCCGAACTCCGGCGTGCGCTGCGCCATGGAATAACTGATCACGCCGAACAGCCCGAGCGCGGCGAGCGTCAGGGCGAGGAAGGAGAAGACCGCCAGCAGTCGCGCGATCAGCCGGCGCGGCGCCACCGCGTTGTCGACGAGGTGATCCAGCGGTTGAAACTCGCCGTTCGGCAGCGACGGGTCGAAGGCCGCAAGCACCGCGCGCACCTCCGGCACGAGCGACGCGGCCGGCCGGCTGCTGCGCACCACCAGGTCCAGCGCGCCCCAGTCCTCCGTCTGGTGATAGTCGAGGTACATCTCATATCCGGCGCCCTCCTCGAGCGAACGGTGCCGGACGTTGGCCACGATGCCGACGATCGTGCTGCCGTCATTCACGTTGATCATCCGGCCCAGGGCATCGCCGTTCGGCACCAGGCGCCGGGCCAGGTTTTCATTGACCAGGATCGCCTTCGGTCCATCGGCGGCGTCGCGCTCATCGAACCCGCGGCCACGCCGCACGGTGATCCCCATCGCCTGCAGGTAGTGGCGGTCAATCATCCGCGGGAAGGCAATCGGGTACTCGCCGGGCGCATACGACTCGCCGGTCAGGCCCGCCCCCCAGGTCCGGTTGCGGCTGAGCGGCAGCGTGTCGGTGAGTCCGACCGACGACACTCCCGGCAGCCGGGCGATGCGGGTCACCAACTCGTCGAAATACGCGGTGTGCTCGGCGTTGCTCGCAAACGGACGCACCGCCGCCAGGCGCCAGGACAACGCATGTTCGGGCTGGAATCCGAGCTTCACCTGCAGCACCGAATTGAAACTGCGCAACAGCAGCCCCGCGCCGACGAGGAGCGTGAAGGCCAGGGCCACCTCGGCGACCACGAGCGCGTGACGGGCGTGAACGGCGGAACGGCCCGCCGTGCGCTGGTGCGTGGCTCCCTGCATTACCGAACTCCCGCTGAGACGCGACAGGTACAGCGCCGGGAGCAACGCGCAGGCGAGGCCCGCGAGCATCGTGAGTCCGATCGCGATCGCAAACGACACGGCGCCGACGTGCGCATCCTGCAACATCGGCACGCCGAACGTCTCCAACCGCGCCAGCACCGCCGTGGCTGCCACCGCCACGGGCAGCCCGACCAATGCACCGCCGGACGCCAACAGGAGCGTTTCCGCGAGCGTCTGCCGGAGAAGGTGTCCGCGCCGTGCGCCGAGCGACACGCGCACCGCGAATTCCTGACGGCGGACGTTAAAGCGCGCGAGCATCAGGTTCGAGAGATTGACGCAGGCGATCGCGAGGATGCAGCCGACCGCCGCGGTCAGCAGATAAAACGCGCCCCGGAACCGTCCGCGTAGCGCATCGTCGAGCCGGGACACCCGCGCGCCGAACGACTGGCGCGGGGCCTGGGGAAGCGTCGGGCTGAGCCGGTCGTTGATCACTTCCAGTTCCGCCTGGGCCGCGGCAGGCGTAACGCCGTGACGCAGCCGGCCGATCCCGAAAACGGTGTTGCCCCAGCGCGCCGTTTCCGCCGTGAGCGGAAATGGCGTGAGCAGGTCGACCTCGCTGCCCGGGGTGAAGATCGCATCAAAATCAAAGCTCTCCGGCAGCACGCCGACGATGCTCACGGCGCGCTGATTGATGGTGATGGCCCGACCGATCACGCCGGGATCGCCGCCAAAGCGCCGCTGCCAGAACGCGTGGCTCAGGATCACCACGACCGGTTCCACCGACGTGCATTCCTGCGCCGTGAAGTTGCGGCCGTGAAGCGGCCGGACACCCAATACGTCGAGGAAGTTGTCGGAGATGCCGACGTCGCGCACGCGCTCGGGCTCGCCTGCTCCCGCCATGACCTTCGTGCCGTAGTCCGAGAACGCGAAATAGGCACCGAGCGCCGCGAAGCTGTGGTTCTGGTCACGCCAGCCCGAGAAGACATCCGCCCGCGACGTCCGCGCGGACAAACCACCGGTGCCGATGTTCTCGATCCAGACGAGCCGGTCAGGCTCGCCAAACGGCAGCGTTTTCAGGATCACCGCCCAAACGATGCTGAACATCGCGGTGCACGCGCCGATCCCAAGCGCCAGCGTCGCGACTGCCATCGACGCAAATCCCGGCGACTTGCGCAGCTGTCGAAAGGCGAGGGTCATCTCCCATCTGCTAACCGGGTTTCGGCATGAGAGGTTACAGGGAACGTCATGTTTCCGGCGAACCCGTTTGGAAATCCCGCAAGCCGGACAAATCTTGTGGCGGCCGGAGATTTTTTTGTCGGGGTTCAGGGTACTTGGTTTGCGGGCTCGAAAGCTGGGACTCGGGAACTCCCCAACCCACGGTCCCTGCATAAAGCCCGTTCGGGGGCAGGCGGACAAATTTCTCAATTCTCAAACGCAAGGGTCAGGTGGGTTTTGCCTTGCGGGAGCCGAACTGTGCCCCTGTCTCAATTTCACCGCCGGCTGCGCGCTGTTTCACCGCGCGGTTCGGCGAGCCCCCTTGCGCCCATCCCCGAGAGAACCGCTCGTCGCCGCAGGCACTCCTGCAGGCGGCCCGCCCTCGCCGTCCCCCGTGCTCTGCGCGATCACCGCGGGGTTGCTCGCGCTCGTCGCCCTGCGTGCCGAGGCCGCCGATACGCGCGAGGCGATCGCCGGGCAGGCCAAGCGGGTCTACCACGCCACCCGCCTGGCCGACGCGTCACCCGTGATCGACGGCCGGCTCGATGATGCCTGCTGGACGGGCGCGGGCGAATGGTCGGGCGATTACACGCAACAGGAGCCGGACGAGGGCGAGCCCGCGTCGCAGGCAACGCAACTGAAGATCGTCTACGACGATCACTACCTCTACGTCGCCATCCGGGCGTTCGACTCGGATCTCGCCGCCGTGCCCCACCTGCGCGGCAAACGCGACGAGTTCACCGGCGACATGGTCGGCATCACGTTCGACAGTTACCATGACCGGCGCACGGCGTTCGAATTCGATGTGACATCCGGGGGTTCCAAGATCGACCTGCAGATCCGGGACCTGATGGTCGACACGACCTGGAACGCGGTCTGGGACGTGCGGGTGGGCTTCGAGGACGGCGCGTGGACGGCGGAATATCGCATCCCGTTCAGCCAGCTCCGCTACGCACGGCAGCCCGGGCAGGTCTGGGGGCTGCACAGCTGGCGGTGGATCAAACGCCGCCAGGAGGAGAGCGACTGGAATCCGATTCCGATCGACAACTCGGGCATGGTCTATGAATTCGGCGAGTTGCGCGGCATCGAGGAGCTGCCGCGGGCGCGGCGGATCGAACTGCTGCCCTACGTCGTCGCCCGGACCACCACCACGCCGCGCGCGGCGACGACGCCCGGCCGAACCCGTCGCGACAGCTCGCTCGATGCGGGGCTCGATGCGAAGCTGGGCATCGCCAGCGACTTCACGCTCGACCTCACGATCAACCCCGATTTCGGCCAGGTCGAGCTCGACCCGTCCGAGATCAACCTCACCACCTACGAAACCTTCTTCGAGGAACGGCGGCCGTTCTTCGTCGAAGGCAAGGACGTCTTCGCGTGGGAAATCGGTGACGACCAATTGTTCTATTCCAGGCGCGTCGGCCAGGCGCCGTCGTTCACGCCGGCGACCAGCGGCCAGCTCGAGTTGCCGGCGGCGACGCGGATCCGGGGAGCCGCGAAGTTCGCGGGCAAGACCAGCCGCGGTCTCGCGATCGGCGCGCTCTACGCGCAATCCGCCGGCGCGAAGGCGCGCATCATCGAAAACGACGGGGAACGCACCGAGCTGGTCGAGCCGGCCACGCAATTCATGGTCGCCCGCCTGCAGCAGGAATTCGCGGGCGGCCGCACCACCCTGGGTGGCGTCGCCACGGGGACACTGCGTTCGCTCGCCGCCACCGAACCCGCCGCGGCGGTGTTGCCCGAGCGCGCGCTTACCGGCGGGATCGACCTGCATCATTTCTGGGACCGGCGCGACTTCGAACTCCTGGTGAAGGCAACCGGGAGCCGGGTGGAAGGGACGTCGGCGGCGATCCAGCGGTTGATGAAGGATCCCGTGCACGACTTTGAACGCAGCGACGCCCGCCATCTTGCGGTGCGCACGGATGCGACGTCGTTGAGTGGTCACGGCGGGCGCATGCGCCTCGGCCGCGTCGGCGGTGGCCGCTGGCGCTACTACGGCAACTACGACTGGCGCTCGCCGGGTTTCGAATTGAACGACCTCGGCTACCTCGCGGAAGCCGACCGGCAGCAGTTCGTGGGCGGGATCGACTACGTCGTCACCCAGCCCGGTCCGGTCGTGCGCAGTTACGAGGCACACGCCGCGCAGCATGAGGACTACGACTTTGGTGGTACGCACCTCGGCCGCCGGACGGAGCTGTGGGGACAGGTGCGGCTCAACAACGACTGGACGTTCGAGCCCGGGATCTCCGCCGACCACGGCATGCGCGACACCCACATGCTGCGCGGCGGCCCGTCGTTTCTGGTTCCGTCGGAAACCATCGCGAATCTGCGCGTCGAGTCCCCCGGGACGGAAACCTGGCGCTGGCACGCACTGGTGGAGGGGCACGCCTTCCATGCCGGTGGCTCGCATCGCCACGTCATCAAGGCGGGCTTCACCTGGCGCGCCCTCGGGATGCTCAGCGTGGAACCCGAACTCACCTACGAACGCGGCCACATCGATCATCAGTACGCCGGAACGTCCGTGGCCGCGCCTGGCAACGCCGCGCGGTATCTGCTCGGCCGGATGCACCAGCACACGCTCGCGTCGACGCTGCAGGTCGACGCGAACGTCTCGCCCACCGTGTCGCTTTCATGGTACGGCAGCCTGTTCGCCTCGTCCGGCGACTTCGCCCGGTTCAAGCGCGTGACGGATCCACTCGCCGCCCGCTACGGTGATCGCTTCACGCGTCTCGACGGTTTCGTGACGCCGGATGCGACCGGGGACCAGCTCGTCGTGAACGAGGGCGGCACGATCTATTCGTGGGCGAATCCGGACTTTGATCTGCGCGAACTCAAGTCGAACCTCGTGTTGCGCTGGGAATACCGGGAAGGTTCCACCCTTTACCTCGTCTGGACCCAGTATCGGGTGAACACCGATCGCCGGCGCGGTTTTTCCGCCACCGAGGAGTATCGGCGCCTGCTCGG
Organism: uncultured Verrucomicrobiae bacterium; assembly: GCA_963797435.1. Classification (GTDB taxonomy): domain Bacteria; phylum Verrucomicrobiota; class Verrucomicrobiia; order Opitutales; family Opitutaceae; genus CAWCPJ01. Next base: position 455,169 of record CAWCPJ010000005.1, read on the forward strand.
GACGCCGGCGGAGAACACGCTGCTGCTCAAGGTCAGCTATTGGTTTTCGCAGTAGCGACCGCGGTCGGCTGGGGGACAGCCGACCCTGCCTTGGCGGCCGCCGGCCGCGGTGGGAAATCTCCCGCCTACGTCCCGCTTTCGGGACGCGCTGATCTCGCTTCCGGATCGTTCGCAGCTTCGCCGAAACGAACGGTAACCCGATGCGCCTGATGGTGTGTAGTTAATGCAGCCGCTCCCATTCTGGCACCCGGGCTGCACTACCCCCGGTGCCGGCTTTCACCCACTGTCCATCCTTCCCTCATCCGCCCCATCACCATGAGCTCGATTCGCATCGCGTTTCGCACCCTGGTCAAGACTCCCGGTTTCACGCTCATCGCGTTGCTGACGCTCGCGCTCGGGATCGGCGTGAATACCTCCATGTTCACCCTGGTCGACGTGCTCTTGATGCGCAGCGTGCCGTTCACGGAGCCCGAACGGATGTTGAGCGTGCTCGGCACCACTCCACAAAACCCGCGAGAGAATTTCTCCTTCGATGAACTCAAGGAAATGCGCGCGCAGACCGTCGGTGCGGACAAGGCGTTCGAGTCGCTGACGACCGTCGCGTACTGGAACAACACGATCGCCGAGCCCGGCCGCACGGCGGAGCGACTCCTGTCGGTCGATGCGACCGCGGATTTCTTCACGACCTTCCGGGTGCAGCCCGCGCTCGGCCGCGCCTACACCGCGGACGAGGAGGTGCCAGGCCGGAACCAGGTCGCGATCCTCAGTTACGCATTGTGGCAGTCGCGGTTCGCGGGCGATCCCTCGGTCATCGGTCGCTCGATCCGGCTCAACGCGGAACAGGTGACGGTGATCGGCGTGATGCCGGAGTCGTTCGTGGCGCCGCTGTTCTTCGGTCCGGTCGATCTCTGGCGACCGATCACGGTGCCGCGGCACATCGTGGAGGATCGCAGCAGCCGGTTCTTCACCTGCGTCGCCCGCCTCAATCCCGGGGTCTCGCCGGCGCAGGCGCTCGCCCAACTCACCCCGCTCGCCGCGCATTGGGCGCAGGACCACCCGCAGACCAGCAAGGATCGCGGGTTCAAGCTGCTGCCGCCGCACCAGGCGGCGATGGACGACACCAGTCGGTTCATTGTCCTGTTCATGTTGCTGGTGGGCGTGGTGGTGCTGCTGATCGCGTGCGCCAATATCGCGAACCTGCAGCTCGCGCGCGCCACCGCCAACGCGAAGGACCTCGCGATCCGGTCCGCGCTCGGCGCCTCGCGTTTTCGTCTGATCCTGCACCAGTTGACCGAGTGCATGGTGCTCGCGATCGCTGGCGGCGGGTGCGGCGTGATTCTCGCGGCCTGGGTGAATGCGCTTTTCGGGCGCGCCATTCGCCTGGGCGGCACCGCCGGGAACACGCTGGATCTGCCCATGAACGGCCGCATCCTTTTCGGCGCCTTTCTCGTCTCGTTGGTCACGGGTCTGCTCTTCGGCCTGGTGCCGGCGTGGATCGCGTCGCGCAGCGACATGGTGGCAACGCTCAAGCAACAAACGCGCGGCTCGACCTCCGGCAGCGGCGCGCGTTTCCTGCGCCACGCCTTGATCGTCGGCGAAGTCGCGCTGGCGCTGGCGCTCCTGGCCGTCGCCGGCGTGATGATTCGCGGACTGGGCGCCATGCTCGAGCAGCCGAAGGGTTGGGACACCGACCGGGTGCTCGCGGCCAACATCCACCTGCCGGAGCAGTCGACCTACAACAGCGAGGACAAGCGGCGCGTCGTCACGGAAAAGCTGGTACAGCGCATCGCGCAGATCCCCGGGGTCGAACACACCGCCATCGCCACGTCCGCGCCGCTTTTCGGATATTCCAAGGAGATCCCGGTCGAAGTGGAGGGCAAGACCTCCGATGACCCGACGAAGCAACCGATCGCGGGCTTCACGATGATTGCCTCGGACTACTTCGCGACGATCGGCGTGCCGTTTCTGGAAGGTCGCAACTTTTCGCCGGACCTGAAGGCGGACAGCCCGCCGGTGGTGATCATCAACCAGGCGATGGCACGACACTTCTGGCCGGGCGAGAGTGCGCTCGGCAAGCGGATCGGTGAGCGTCACGGCGACGAGCTCATCTGGCGCGAGGTGGTGGGCGTCGTCCGGGACATCCAGTTCGCCCTGAACATCTCCGAGCCGCGCACCATGTTGCAGGTCTACAAGCCCCTGGTCCACGAGCCCTGGGGTTACATGTTCCTGCTCGCCCGCGGCCCGGCGCCGGCGGCGTTCAAGAACGACATGCAGCGGGCGGTCGCCGATATCGATCCCGACGTCGCCGTGCAGGAAATGTACACCGTCCCCGAGGCCGCCGATCGCTTTCAGCACAATCTTGTCGTGATCAACCACACCCTCGGCGGGTTTGCCCTGCTCGGGCTCGTCCTCGCGGCGGTCGGACTCTATGGCGTGATCTCGAACCTCGTTGCGCAACGCACGTCCGAATTCGGCATTCGCATCGCGCTCGGCGCCCGGCCCGGCAGCGTGCTCGGGCTGGTGCTCGGCACGGGGGTGAAACTCACCGTGCTGGGCCTCGTGCTGGGCGCGGGCGTCGGTTACCTGCTCATCCGCGTGCTCAATGCCTCCATGCCGCGCATGGCCGGCTTTGATCCGGTGACGCTCGGCGGCGTGGCCGTCGCACTTTTCCTCGTCGCCCTCTTCGCCTGCTGGTGGCCCGCGCGGCGCGCGACGCGGGTGGATCCGCTGACGGCGCTGCGCGCCGAGTAGCACTGAAGAACGCGAGACGCAAAAGAACGCGAGAACGCAAGACACGAAGGCAGACTCCACGCGTGTCACTTTCATCATCCCAGTCTCTCAGATTTCCCCGCCCCACGGTCTCGCGATCCTCCTCTCTCGCGTTCTCGCGTGTCTCGCGTTCTCGCGTTCTTTCCTGTCTCGCGTTCTTCCCTTTCCCCCCATGAACGACCTCCGCTTCGCCCTTCGCCAACTGCTCAAGTCCGGTGGGTTTTCGCTCATCGCGATCGTCACGCTCGCCATCGGCATCGGGCTGAACACCTCCATGTTCACGCTGATGAACAAGCTGATCATCCAGCCATTGGCGTACCCGGACAAGGACCATCTCGTGCTGGTGAACCGGACGACCCCGCAGGAGCCGCAGGCGCTGCAGAACGGCGCGGATGTCCTCGACCTGCAGCGCGAAGCCGCAGGCTTCATCCAGCTCGGTGCGTTCCGCCGGTGGGCCTACACGATGGTCGAACCGGGTCGGCCGCCGATCAGCCTCGTCGGCCTGCGCGCTTCGTCGGAATTCTTCTCCGTCCTCGGAATGAAGGCTGAACTCGGTCGTACCTTCACGCCCGAGGAGAATCAGCCCGGGCACCGTGTGATGGTCCTGAGCCACGCCACGTGGATGTCACAGTTTGGCGGCGATCCGCACGTGATCGACCGCGAGGTGCAATTCGACGGCGAAACGAACACGATCATCGGCGTGATGCCGGAAAGGTTCTCGTCGCTGTTCCTGTGGGGACCGGGTGACGTCTTCAGTCCGCTGGCCATGACAGACATTGAAAAGGCCAACCGGGGCGACGCGGGCTTCGGCCTCGTCGGCCGCTTCCGGCCCGAGCTCACGCTCGCCCAAGTCAACGCGCGGTTTGAAACGCTGGCCCGTCGCCTGGCCGAGACCCGCAGTCGGGAACAAAGCCAGGACGGCGTGAAAGCGCGCGCGCTGCAAGAGGCGGTCCATTCCCCCGAGACGGTGCTGCTGGCGACGATGATGCTCGGGCTCGCCGGAGGTGTGCTGATGATCGTCTGCGGCAATCTCGCCAATCTCCAGCTCGCGCGAGCCTCGACCCGGGCCCGGGAATTCGCCATTCGTGCCGCCTTGGGCGCGTCGCGCGCCCATTTGTTGCGACCACTGCTCGCCGAGAGCCTGATCCTTGCCGTCGCCGGCGGCGGCCTGGGCGTCCTGGTGGCTTTGTGGTCCAATGAATGGATCGCCTACAACCTCGCGCACCGCCTGCCCGTCGAGGTCCATTTCCAGATCTCCCTCGACTGGCGGGTGCTCGTCTTCGCCACCGGCATCTCGCTCGCCACCGGCATCGCATTTGGCATCGTGCCCGCCTGGCTGGCGTCGCGCGTGCGGGTGAACGAACAGCTCAAGAGCGGCGGCCGCGGCGCCGCCGGCGATCGTTCCCAACATCGCTTCAGGCACACGCTGGTCGTGCTGCAGTTCGCGGCCGCCCTCGTGCTGCTGGCGTGCGCGGGTTTCTTCATGAACGGGCTTAAGTCCCTCGCCGCGCGCGATCCCGGCTGGGACACGCACGAGATCACGCAGGGGACCTTGAAACTGCCGGAAAGCCGGTATGCGACGCCGGAACAGATCTACGGCTTCTACACGCAGTTGCAGGAGCGCTTGCGCGCGCTGCCGGGCGTGGAAAGTGCCTCGGTTGGCTGGACCAACCCGATGTATCAACTGATCCAGACCCGCAGCTTCGTCGTCGCGGGCCAAGCTCCGCCTGAACCCGGCCGCGAGCCGCTCGCGTATATGAATGGCATCAATCCGACCTTCCTCGACACCCTTGGCATCAAGCTGGTCGGGGGCCGCAATTTCGCGGAGACGGATCGCCGCGGCGCGCCACTGGTCGTGATGATCAACCAGGCGATGGCCCAGGCGTTGTTCCCCGGGGAGGATCCGGTCGGACGCCATCTCATCCCCGCCCATGCGGCCACGCGTGAACCGATGGAGATTGTCGGCGTTTTCGCCGACGTCGGCCTCGCGGCCAATCCGACGCCGCAGTCCACGCCCTTCCAGGTGTTCATGCCCCTGGCCCAGGAATGCTGGACGTATGTCACCGTATCGATCAGGTCGACCCACCCGGCCGCAATGGTTGAGCCCATGCGGCAGACGCTGGGCGAACTCGATCCCACGGTTCCTTTCCAGATGCTGAACACCGCCGACAAGCTCGCCGAATCGGGCCTCGCCGTCATGCAGGTCATGACCCAAATCCTGAGCGCGTTCGGCGGGTTGGGTTTGTTCCTCGCGGCGATCGGTCTCTACGGCGTCATCGCCCGACTGGTCGTGCAGCGTACTCCGGAAATCGGCGTGCGGCTCGCCCTGGGTGCGCAGGTGCGCGATGTCCTCTGGCTCGTGCTCGGCTCGGGTCTGCGCCTTACCGCCATCGGCGCCGCCATCGGATTTGTTCTGTCCACGATCCTTGGCCTTCTCTTGAGCGCGATCGTCGGCGACCAGGGCAGCATCGATTTCGTGAGTCTGCCCGGCGTGACGATGCTGCTGCTTGCGGTGGCGATGTTGGCCTGCTACCTGCCCGCGCGGCGCGCGACGCGGGTGGATCCGCTGACGGCGCTGCGCGCCGAGTAGCACTGAAGAACGCGAGACGCAAAAGAACGCGAGAACGCAAGACACCAAGGCAGACTCCACGCGTGTTATTTTCATCATCTCAGTCTCTCAGAACTCCCCGCCCCACGGTCTCGCGATCTTCCTGTCTCGCGTTCTTCCGTGTCTCGCGTTCTCGCGTTCCTTCCGGTCTCGCGTTCCTCCGTGTCTCGCGTTCTCGCGTTCTTTCCTGTCTCGCATTCTTCCGTGTCTCGCGTTCTCGCGTTCTTTCCGGTCTCGCGTTCTTCCCTTTCCTCCCATGAACGACCTCCGCTTCGCCCTTCGCCAACTGCTCAAGTCCGGTGGGTTTTCGCTCATCGCGATCATCACCCTCGCCATCGGCATCGGGCTGAACACGTCCATGTTCAGCCTGATGAACCTGCTGGTCCTGAAGCCAATTCCGTATCCGGATCGCGACCACCTCGTAAAGGTCTATCGCACGACGCCGCAGGACCAGAGCGCGGGTCACAACGCGGCCGATTTCATCGAGCTCAAGCGGGCCACCGCGGACTTCGTCAAGCTCGCCGCCTATCGCCAATGGGGCTTCACGCTCACGGAACCCGGCCGCACGCCGCTGAGCCTGGCGGCGCTGCGCGTGTCCGCGGATTTCTTTCCCGTGCTCGGCCTGCAGCCCGAACTGGGCCGGCTGTTCACGCCGGATGACGACCAACCGGGCAACCACGTCCTCATCCTGAGCCACGCCGCCTGGCAGTCGCAGTTCGGCGGCGATCCCAGCATCATCAATCACACGGTGTCGATCGACGGGGAGGCGACGACGGTCGTCGGGGTGATGCCGGACAAGTTCTCGTCCCTGGCTCTCTGGGGCCCGGGCGACGTGTTTCGGCCGATGGCACTGACGGATCGGGAACGCGCCGACCACAACGACAACAGCCTGCAACTGCTCGGCCGGTACGAGGGCGCGACCTCACTCGCCCAACTGAACACCCGCCTGGCGACCGTCGCCCGGCGCCTGGCGGAGACCCGTGCACGGGAACAGAGCGAGGACGGGCTGCGGGCCGTCACATTGCAGTCCAGCACGGTGGCCCCGCAAACCGGCATCATTACGGGCATGCTGCTGGGGCTGGCGGGCTTCGTCCTGCTGATCGTCTGCGGCAATCTCGCCAACCTGCAACTCGTGCGCGCGGCGATCCGGTCGCGCGAGTTTGCGATTCGGGCCGCGCTCGGGGCGACGCGGCGGCATCTCTTGCGCCCGCTGCTGACCGAAAGCATCCTGCTGGCGCTCGCGGGCGGCGTCGGCGGCGTGCTCGTGACCGTCTGGTCGAACCAGTGGATGATCAAGCGACTGACGGCGGACCTGCCCTACAACCTGCACCTCGACCTGAACATCGACTGGCGCGTCCTCACCTTCGCCCTCGTCGCGTCACTGCTCGCCGGCCTGGTCTTCGGCATCGTGCCGGCGTTGCTGGCGTCCCACGTCAACGTGAACGAAGTCCTCAAAGGCAGCGCCCGCGGTTCCACCGGCGACCGCTCGCAGCACCGTTTTCGCAACGCGCTGATCGTGCTCCAGTTTGCCGCCGCCCTGATGCTGCTGAGTTGCACGGGATTCTTCATTCGCGGCCTGCGCTTCATGGTGAACCGCGATCCGGGCTGGACGACCGCGGGCATCACCGAGGGGATCATCAACCTGCCGGATGCCCGCTATCCGACTCCGGATTCCAAGTACGGCTTCTATACCCAGCTCGAGGAAAACCTCCACGCCCTGCCCGGGGTGCAGGACGTCGGGATCGGCTGGACGTCGCCCATGTTCCAGTTCCTCGCCACGCGCAGCTATGCCGTGGAAGGACGGGAGCCGCCCCCGCCGGGACATGAGCCGCAGGCGATGGTCAACGGCGTGACGCCGACCTTCCTCGACACGATGAAGGTGAAGCTGATGGCTGGACGCCCGTTTTCCGAGACGGACGGTCTCAAGTCTCCACGCGTCGTCATGATCAACGAATCGATGGCCAAGGCCCTGTTTCCCGGGGAACATCCCACGCAGCAGGCGCTGGGTCAGCGCATCGGCAGCACGGACCCGAAGAACCCGGACTGGGCGGAGATCGTCGGCGTATTCCCTGACATCGGGCTGGCGGCCAACCCGGCGCCCCCGAAGATTCCGTTCCAGGTCTTTTGTCCCCTCGCCCAGGAAACCTGGGGCTACGTCACGGTGATGGTGCGGTCGAACCGACCGGTGGCCCTGACCGAGCCGATGCGCAAGGTGGTTGGGGCGCTCGACGCGAATGTTCCCGTGACGATGTTGAACACGGCCGCCGAGCACGTCGCCCTCGGCCGGCGGGGCATGAACCTGATCACGACCATCCTCGCGAGCTTCAGCACCCTCGGCCTGTTCCTCTCGGCGCTCGGTTTGTATGGCGTGATCGCGCGCCTCGTCGTCCAGCGCACGCCCGAGATCGGCATCCGTCTCGCGCTGGGCGCGGGCACGCGCAGTGTGCTCTGGCTCATGGTGGGCTCGGGTTTCCGCCTCACCTTGATCGGAACCGCCATCGGATTCGCGGGTTCCCTCCTCATCGGCATGGGACTCAAGGCCACGCTGGCCGGTGGTCAGGGCGGCGTCGATTACGTCACGCTGCCGGTGGCGACCGGTTTGTTGATCGCGGTGGCCCTGCTGGCGACCTACCTGCCCGCGCTCCGCGCGACCCGCGTGAATCCACTGACGGCGTTGCGAGCCGAGTAGCATGGAAGAACGCGAGACGCTAAAGAACGCGAGAACGCGAGACCACCAAGGCGGATTTACGGCTGTCTGTTTCTCATCTCGGTTTCTCAGATTGCGCCGCCCCACCGTCTCGCGTTCTTCCCCTCTCGCGTTCTCGCGTTCTTGAGCGTCTCGCGTTCTTCCCCCCTAGCGTTCTTCCCCTTCCTTCTGTGAACGACCTCCGCTTCGCCCTCCGCCAACTCATGAAGTCTGGTGGGTTCTCGCTCATCGCCATCGTGACTCTCGCGCTCGGGATCGGCCTGAACACCTCCATGTTCAGCTTCATGGCCGAGCTGATCCTCCAGCCGGTGCCGTTTCCGGATAAGGACCGGCTCGTCCGCGTCCATCGCACCACGCCGCAGGAAGCAAAGACCACCCATTCCGCCGCCGATTATCTCGAGCTGCAACGCGAGGCCTCCGACTTTCTGCAACTCGGCGCCTACCGCCAGTGGGGCTTCACGCTCGATGAACCAGGTCGCTCCCCCGTCAGCTTGAATGGCCTGCGCGCGTCGGCCGAACTCCTGAACGTGCTCGGCGTGCAACCGCTGCACGGGCGGACGTTCACCGCCGAGGAGGACAAACCCGGGCACGCGGTCGTCCTGCTCAGCTACGACACCTGGATGTCGCAGTTCGCCGGCGATCCGGACGTCATCGACCGCACCGTCCGGATCGACGGCCAGGCAACGACGGTCGTCGGCGTGTTGCCGGACCGCTTCTCCTCAATCTTCCTGTGGGGAGGGCCCAGCGACGTGCTCATGCCGCTGGCCCTTTCGAATATGGAAAAGATGAACCGGAGCGACAACGGCTTCGCGCTGATCGGCCGGTTCAAACCAAATCTCGAGAGGGACCAAGTCAACGCCCGGCTCGCCACGCTGGCGCGGCGTTTGGCGGAAACGCGGCCCCGCGAACAGAGCCAGGACGGCCTCTGGGCCGAATCGCTGGAGACGTCCATGCGCTCCCCGCAGGCCGTGACGATATCCGTGATGATGCTCGGGCTTGCGGTTGGTGTGTTGATAATCGTCTGCAGCAATCTTTCCAATCTTCAGCTTGCCCGTGGCGCCGCGCGATCGCGGGAGTTCGCGATTCGGGCAGCTCTTGGAGCGTCGCGGTCGCACCTCGTGCGTCCGCTCCTGGCCGAAAGCATCATCCTCGCCCTGGTCGGCGGTGGCCTCGGCATCCTCGTGGCCCTCTGGACCAACGACTGGATCGCCTACAAGTTCACGAGCAGCCTGCCAATCGACCTCAATTTTGATCTTCATCTCGACTGGCGCGTGTTGACGTTCGCCGTCGGCGTTTCGCTGGTGGCCGGTGTCATGTTCGGACTGATTCCCGCGTGGCTGGCTTCGCGCGTGAAGGTCAACGACAGCCTCAAGAGTGGTGGCCGGGGCGCGTCCGGCGACCAGACGCAAAGTCGCTTTCGCCAGGGCATGATCGTGATGCAGTTCGCCGCGGCGCTGGTGCAACTCGCGTGCGCCACGTTCTTCCTCCAGGGCCTGGCGTTCCTGAGCAACCGCGACCCGGGTTGGGACACTCACCACCTCGTCCAAGGCACGCTGAATCCGTCGCAGGCGCGCTACGCCACCCCGCAGGAGACGTACAACCTCTACACCCGGATCGAGGAGCGCCTCGCCGCGCTGCCCGGCGCGGAAAGCGTATCGGTCGCCTGGATCAACCCGATCTACACGTTGATCCCCACCCGCAAATACGTCGTCGCCGGACGCGAGCCCCCGGCCCCGGGACGCGAACCACTCGCATTCGTCAATGGTGTGAATCCCACGTTTCGCGCCACGCTCGGGATCAAGCTCACCGCCGGCCGCGACTTCGCCGAAAGCGACGGGCTCGGCGCTCCGCCCGTGATCATGATCAACCAGTCGATGGCCACGGCCCTGTTCCCCGACGGCGATCCCATCGGACAGCGCCTTATCGTGCCCGGCTCGGAAACCCCCGTTCCACTCGAGATCGTCGGGGTGTTCTCCGACGTGGGCATGGCGGGCAACCCGGCGCCGCAGGCGACCTCGTTCCAGGTTTTCGTGCCGCTTGCCCAGGAGTGCTGGAACTACGTCACGATCTCGATACGCTCGTCGCGTCCCGCCGCGCTGGTGGAACCGTTCCGCCAGGTGATCGCCGAACTCGATCCCGCTCTGCCGGTGCAGGCGCTGACGACGACGGAAGAAGCCGCGGCCACCTTCTTGAAGCAAATGGGAATCGTTTCGACCCTCCTCACCGCCTTCGGCGCCCTGGGCTTGTTCCTCGCGTCGCTGGGTCTCTACGGCGTCATCGCCCGCCTCGTAGTGCAGCGCACGCCCGAAATTGGTGTGCGGCTCGCGCTCGGTGCGCAACTGCGCGACGTCCTCTGGCTCGTGCTCGGTTCCGGCCTGCGCCTCACGACGATCGGCGCGGCCATTGGATTCGTCCTGTCCGCGGGAATGGCGTTTCTCCTAAGCGCGTTCTTCGGCGGCAAAGGCAGCGTCGACTTCGTGGGGCTTCTCGGGGTGACGGCCCTGCTGCTTATCGTGGCCATGCTCGCTTGCTATCTGCCGGCGCGGCGGGCGACGAAGGTGAATCCACTCGACGCGCTGCGCGCTGAGTAGAGGCGCCGAACGAAGAACGCGAGAGAGGAAGAACGCGAGACGCTGGAGAACGCGAGACACCAAGGCAGATCCACGCCTGTCTCTTTCGTCGCCTCAGTCCCTGGAGCGTGTCATGCGCGATAAACACACCCCACCGCCCCGGCGGGCGGGTCCCCCCCTCTCAAGAAGGGAACTGATCAGTTCTCTCCTTGAGGTCGGATGCCGCGCCACTTCGCGCGTCGCGGCCACTACACGACGTGCTGCACGGCAGGCCTGAGCGGACCGCGCGCCAGCGTGGTGACAGGTGTTTCGTCCGCCAGGGCGCATGACACGCTCCAGAATCCCCCCAACGTCTCGCGTTCTCCCCAGTCTAGCGTTCTCGCGTTCTTCCCTGTCTCGCGTTCTTCCTAAGGCAGCAGGTGCGGCGGCCAGTGGAGGAACTCGAGGGCCCGGATGCGGTGCCAGTTCGCGATCAGGATGACACCCCACAGGATCACGCAATTCACGTAGCTGAGAAAGACCGCCGCGCTGGCCATGTCCTTCGCTCGCTTGGCCATCACGTGGTGTTCCCGCGAGATGTAGTCGATGGTCCATTCGATGGCCGAATTGAGGAGTTCGACGATGATGATGAGGAATAGCGAGCCCAGCATCACCGCCGTCGACACGGCGTTCACCGGCAGGATGATCGCGAGCGGGGTGAGGATGAGGACAAAGAACAGGTCCTCCCGAAAGGACGGTTCGTGGCGGAAGGCGGCGAGGAATCCTTCCACGGCAAAGCGGACGGAACTGACGAAGTTGTGGAAATCCCGTCGCTTCGACGGAGGCGGTTCGGTGGTTGAATCCATGCGAGCTTACTTCAAAACCAAAGCCGCCATGGCCGGTCAACCCATCGCAACCTCCGGCCGGACGATCACGTTCGCCGGACGAGCCTGACTCGGACGACCCGCCCGGGCTTTCCTCACCCCGCGTTTCCCATGTCGCTTAACATCTCGCTGCGCGCCCTCGCCCGCTCTCCCGGCTACACCGTGGTGGCCCTCGCCACGCTGGCACTCGGGATCGGCGTGAACACCTCGATGTTCAGCGTGGTTGAAACCTTGTTGTTTCGCGACGGCCCCTTTCCCCATGCCGAGGAAATCGCGCAACTGGTCGCGGCGACCCCGCACGGCCAGTCGCGGACGTTCTCGGTCGTGGAAATGCGCGAGATCCGCGCGCGCGTCACGTCGTTCACCTCCCTGACGACGGTTCACTTCACGAACTTCGCGCTGACCGAACCCGGCCAGCCGGCGGAACGGATGCGGGCCATCCAGGCTTCGGCGGATTTCTTCGCCACGTTTGGCGTCCAGCCGATGCTCGGCCGGGCGTTCACCGAGGAGGAGACGCTCCCGGGCCGCAACAACGTCATCGTGCTCAGCCACGGGTTATGGCAGCAGCGTTTCGGCGGGGATCCGAACATCCTTGGTCGCACGCTGCGGCTCGACGGCCAGACCGTGACGGTGATCGGCGTGATGCCGGAAAGCTTCGATTACCGGATGCTATGGGGCGACGCCCAGTTCTGGCGACCGATCAACTTCACGAAGGACCAGATCGAGTGGCGCGACTACCGGACGTTCAGTCTCATCGGCCGCCTCAAGCCGGGCGTCGCCGTCACCCAGGCCGCGAGCGAACTCGCCCCGGTCGCCGCGACGCAGGAGAAGGAGTATCCGGAAAGCTACGCCGGTTTGCGCTATCGCGTGCTGGCCCTGCACGACGCGCTGATCGACACGCTTGGTCGCAACATCTCCTGGATGCTGCTCGGCCTTTCCGCGTTCGTGCTGTTGATCGCGTGCGCCAATCTCGCGAACCTGCAGCTCGCGCGCGCCACCGCCGGCGTGCGCGACCTCGCGATCCGTTCCGCCCTGGGGGCGTCGCGCTGGCGCCTGATCCGGCTCCAGCTTGGCGAAAGCCTCCTGCTGGCCCTTGGCGGCGGCGCGATCGGCCTGGGTTTCGCCTGGGCGCTGAATCAGATTCTGGGGCGCAACGCCCTCGTGGGCGGCGCGGCCGGATTGGACATCCGCATCGATGCGCCGATCCTGTTGATCACCGTCGGTGTCGCCCTGCTCACGGGCGTGGTTTTTGGCATCGTGCCGGCATGGCTTGCGTCGCGCACGGACATGAACGCCGCCCTCAAGGCGCAATCGCGCGGATCGACCGCCGGTCGCGGCAGTCATTTATTGCGCCAGGCGTTGATCGTTTTCGAGGTCATGCTCGCGCTGGTGCTGCTCGGCGGTGCCGCCACGATGCAGCAGGGTTTTGCCCACCTGCTGGATCGCGAAACGGGCTGGGACACGACGCGCTTGCTCACCGCCGGACTGCCCGTGCCCGAGACACGATTCGTGAATGACGCCCAGCGCAATGAGCTCTACCGGAAGCTGGAGGCGCGCCTGAAGCAACTGCCGGGCGTCGAGCATGCCGCGCTCGCGACCTCGCTGCCGATTTTCAACTACACGGGCGAACGCCAGATCCTTACCGAAGGCCAGTCCCCGGGCGCGCCGGGGCAGTTGCCGAACGCCTACCACGTGATGGTGACGCCGGATTATTTCGCCACGCTGGGCATTCCGCTCGTGGCCGGACGGCTGTTCGACGCGGATATTTCCGTCAAGAGCCCGCGCGTGATCGTCGTCAACGAAGCCCTCGCCCAACAGGTCTGGCCCGGTGAAAGCGCGCTCGGCAAGCGGCTCGGCAGCATGGACAGCGGCAAGGCCTACTGGGCGGAAGTGATCGGCGTCGTGCGCGATGTCGAATCGGCCGCGAGCCTCGCGCCGCCGTCGACGCGCTACACTGTCTACAAGCCGCTGGTCCACGAGCCCTGGTCGTGGGTGGCGCTGGTCGTGCGCAGTCCGGCCCCGGAAACGCTCATTGACGCCGTGCGCAAGGCCGTCGCCGAGGTGGACCCGGACCTGCCGGCGGACGGCATCGGCACCGTGCGGCAGACCGTCGACCGCAACCAACACAACCTCCGGCTGGCCGGGAAAATCCTCGTGGGTTTTGCCGCGCTCGGACTGCTGCTCGCGGCGGTCGGGATTTACGGCGTGATCTCGAACGTGGTCGCGCAACGCACGACGGAGTTTGGCATCCGCCTCGCACTGGGCGCCCGCCCGCGCGATGTACTCACGCTGGTGCTGCGGCACGGCATGGCGCTTTCGTTGATCGGCCTTGGGATCGGGACCGGCGGCGCCTACCTGCTCGCGCGCTATCTCGGGGCGATCATGCCCCGCCTTGCGCAGCCGGACCCATTCGTCCTTTTCGGCGTGGCGACGCTGCTGCTTTTCGTCGCGCTCTTTGCCTGCTACATGCCGGCGCGGCGGGCCACCAAGGTCGATCCGCTGGACGCACTCCGGGCGGAGTAATGCCGCGGATCTGCGGCTCAGTGCTCCACCGCCGGTTCCGTCGCGATCCCCAGCCGAAATCCGGACGCCCACAACGTGTCCCCGGAAGCGAATGCGCGCTGCAGGGCGGGTTCCAATCCACGGATCACGGGGACGGATCCGGCCGGCCCATCCTGGGTCTGCCAGTCGATCAGGTTTTCCGGGACGGTATGAATCCGGTTGAGGCCGGCGATCTGCTCGATCAGGGCGGTATGTCGACTCGCGATCCGCGGACCACAAATGGTGGTGGCGGGATCGCGCAGGCGCTGCAGCACCGCGACCATCATGGCGTGCCGCGCCGTGAACGCATCCGCGACCTTGTGCTGGTTGACCAACCGGCCACCAGTCATGATGCGCACGTCGTGCTCGTGGCGCCAGATCACGCTGCCGGTGGCACCGTTGACGATGATTTCCGGTTCCCGCACGCGTTCGCACGCATGGGTGACCCCGAGCCAGAGGGCAACTTTTTCCGCGGTGCGCAACCGCACCACCGCCGTATCAAAACTCTCGATCGCGTGGGCGCGGAAGAGTTCCGCACTCTCGACGCGTGCCTCGGCCGCGTCCTCCGCCCGATGCGAGGCAAAGAACAGACTGAGGTTCACGAAATGCGCGAACGCGTTGTTGAGGGGCGAGTCGAGCACCGGCACGCCGTCGACCGCGAGCCGTCCCGCCCAGTTGTTGCGAGTGAAGTAGGCGCGCGGCCGCGGCCACTGCCCCAGGAAGCGCACCGATTGCAGCGGCCCGATCACGCCGTCGAGCAGCTGCTGCTTGAGCCACCCGGTGGCGGGTTCGTAGAAATCCTGGAAGCCCACGGCGACAAAGCGCCCGGCCGCGGTCGCGGCTTGCTCGATGTCCCGCACTTCCGCCAGCGACGAGGCGAGCGGTTTTTCCACCAGCACATGCGAGCCGGCCCCCAGCGCAGCCAGCGTCATGCGCGTGTGCCACCCGATGCCCGTGGGGATCAGGCACAGTTCCAGTTCGCCACGATGGCGTGCGAGCATCGACGGGTAATCGGCAAAAATCTCGCACCCAAGCCGCTGCAGGTCCGTCACCGCCGCACTTTCCTCTTCCGGATTGATCACGACCGCCGCCACCAGCCGCAATTCGCCGCGGCGGTGGTAGTCGAGCGCAAGCTGGAGATAAATGCGACCGTAGCCGGAGATGCCAATCAGACCGACTCGCGGGATTTGATTTTCGGCGGGCATTCCAAGGGGAAAAGAAGCGGCCGGAAGCGCAGATTGGATACGCTCCTGGACATTGCAGGTGGACGGAAAGGTTTTTTTCGGGGCGCCACTCACCGCCACGATGGAGGCAGGGCGGATTGAGCGGCACACGTGTACGGACACGCAACACCAGCGGCCACCCCGGCTCCGCCGGACAGTCCGGTTCATCGGGCCCCACAGGACTGTCAACTCTCGCCGGGTTCGCAATCCCCGGCCGGCTTCGTAACGGGTGGGTGATGCATCGCGCGTGCCTGCCCCTCGTCGGTGTGGCGCTGGTTGTCGCATCCGGCGCGGCCGCGGCCGATGTCGCCCCGATCACTACCGCGAAACCCTGGACCCGGTGGTGGTGGCCGGGCAGCGCGGTTGACGAGCGGAACCTCACGCGCGAACTCGAGGCATTCGCCGCCGCCGGGCTGGGCGGCGTGGAGATCACGCCAATCTATGGCGCGAAGGGATACGAGGATCGCTACGTCGAGTATCTGTCGCCGCGCTGGATGGAGTTGCTCGAGTACACCACGCGGGAAGCAAAACGACTGGGTCTCGGCGTCGACATGGCCACCGGCACCGGCTGGCCGTTCGGCGGACCGTGGGTCACGCCCGCCGACGCGAGCGAAAAAATCCAGCTCCGGGACGGACGCCCTGGCGGTGGTCCCACCAACATGGAGGTGAAGCGCGCCGCGCCCGGCGGCGAAGGCCTCGTGCTCGACCCGTATTCGCCGCAGGCGATGAGTGACTATCTCGCGCGCTTCACCCGGGCGTTCTCCGATTTTCCCGCCGGTCGCGTGCGGGCGCAGTTCCATGATTCGTTCGAGTACTACGACGCGAGCTGGACGCCGGCGCTGCCGGCGAAATTCCGCGAGCTGCACGGATACGACATTCAGGATTTCACCGCGGCGCTCCTCGGCCAGGCGAGCGTCGGCGACGACACCCTGCGCCGCCTGAAGAGCGACTACCGGGAAACGCTCGCTCAACTCCACCTCGATTACCTGCGCACCTGGGCGGCCTGGTCGCACGCCCATGGCTTCATCGTGCGCAACCAATCGCACGGCGCGCCCGCCAATCTCCTCGATCTCTACGGTGCGGTCGACATCCCCGAGACCGAGACGTTCGGCTCCACGCCGTTTCCGATTCCCGGGCTGCGGCGCGATCCCGCCGATGTCCGCACCGGTCAGGATCTCCCGGATTCGCTGATGATCCGCATGGCCTCGTCGGCCGCGCACGTCATGGGCCGGCCGCTCGCCTCGAGCGAGACCTGCACGTGGTTGCGCGAGCACTGGAAGGTGGCGCTAGCGTTCACCAAGCCGGAAATCGACCGCCTGTTCACCGACGGCATCAACCACATCTTCTACCACGGCACCTGTTATTCACCCGACGACGCGCCGTGGCCCGGCTGGCTGTTTTATGCCGCGACGCAGTTCAATGACCGGAACACCTGGTGGCAGGATTTTCCCGCGCTCAACGCCTACGTGGCGCGGGTGCAAACGGTCCTGCAAGCGGGCCGGCCCGACAACGACGTCCTGCTCTACTTCCCGTTCCACGATGTGATCGATGATCCCGCGGGTCTCATGCAGCAATATGGCGTCCACAACATCGGTTGGTTGCGCGATTCGCCGTGCGGGAAACTGGCCACGCTGCTGACGACGGAGGGTTATGGCTGGGACTACATCTCGGACGCGCAACTGCAGCAATCCCACGTTGCCGACGGTGCCATGGTCACACCTGGCGGCAACCGCTACCGCGCCCTCGTCGTCCCCACGACCCGCCGCATGCCGGTCGCAACCCTGCGGCGGTTGCGGGAAATGCAGCAGCAGAAAGCCGCGGTCATCTTTGAAGCGTTGCCCGAAGACGTGCCCGGGCTCGGGCGCCTGGAGGAACGGCGCGCGCAATTTCGCGAGACCCGCGAAGCGATGGCGCAGAGCGGCGAGACCGACGGGGAGGTCACCGCCGCGCTGCAACGAAGCGGCGCCTGGCGCGAAGCCGTCGTCGCGACCGGCCTGCGATTCATTCGTCGCGCCGACGCCGCCGACGGTCACACGTATTTTCTCGCCAACCTGACGGATCACGCCGTCGACCAGTGGGTGACCCTCGGCCCACCCGCGTCCCGTGCCACCTTGATCGATCCGCTGAATGGCGAAGTCGGTCAGGCGGCGCTCCAACCCGGCGATCGGGGCCAGGCGCGGGTGTATCTTCAACTCGCCCCGGGCGAATCAATGTTGCTCGCGATCACCGGCCGGCATGAAGCCGTCGCCCCCGGGTCTGCCTGGGCTTACGCAAAACCCGCCGGCCGGGCGGTCGCAATCGAGGGCGACTGGAACATCACATTTCTCCGCGGTGGTCCCGAACTTCCCGGCCCCGTCAAAACGAGCGTCCTGAAATCCTGGACCGATCCCGGCGGTGAAGCGGCGCGGCGTTTCGCCGGCACGGCCCGCTATCGTCTCGCCTTCACGCTGCCGGACGATGCGTCGGCCGATGACTGGCTGCTCGACCTTGGCGACATGCGCGAGAGCGCACGGGTGCGCGTGAACGGCGCAGAGGTTGGGACATTGTGGAGCCTCCCGTTTCGCGCGCGCGTCGGCCGGTATCTCCACCCCGGCACCAACGTGCTCGAACTCGACGTCACGAATCTCGCCGCGAATCGTATCCGCGATCTCGATCGTCGCGGCGTGAACTGGAAGATCATGCGCGAGATCAATTTTGTGAACATCAACTATCGGCCCTTTGACGCCTCGGACTGGGACCTCACGCCCTCCGGGCTGCTCGGTCCCGTTCGACTCGTGCCGCTGCAAACGTTCACTCCCGCCGCCACTCCGTAAGCATGTTCCCGGCTGCGTCGACTCGTGTGGCCTGCTTGCAGGCGGAAGTCGGCGTCGCTCGGTCGTCAGTCGTCATACTGTCAAATGCCGGCGCGTGATCTCACGGCCGCGGCGATGACGTCACGTTCCCAATCCCCCTCACCTCATGAAATCGCGTCTCGTCGTCACCCTTCTCCTTTCCTCCCTCCTCCTGCCCGCCATTGGCAGTGCGCAGATCGGCCGGCGCTTTCCCTCCGAAAAGAAAGTCGTCCCCGACCCGGTCACGGGCGTACCGCTGACGTTTCTCACCAGCCAGCCGGCCGGTGACTCCAAGATCTACCAGACGCATCCGCAATGGACGTCGGACGGCAAGTGGGTGATCTTCCGCTCGAACCGCGTGCCCGGTGAGGCGATGGCCGTCAACGAAGATGATGGGACCATCGTCCAGGTAACCGAAGGCGGTTATGTCGGGATGCTGTGTGTCGCGCGATTGTCGATGCAGCTGTATTGCATGCGCCCGGTGAACCGTCCCACCCATGCGGGTCCGCCGGCGCCCGGGGCACGGCCGCGGCCGCCGCCGGGTCCCTTGCAAATCGTCGCGGTGGACCTCGCACGACTCTTCGCCGACAGTGCCGCCGGCACGCTGCAACCCGCGTCCGTCTACCAGAGGGTATGCGGCATCATTGCGGCGGAGATGAACGCCGGCGGCGACATGGCGCTCGATGCGAAGGAGGACGTCGCCTACTTCCGCTACAGTGGCGGGGACCTCGCATCGCGGCTACCCCCCGGCACGAAAATTGCCGAACCCTACGGCCCGCGCGGCATGGGCGCCGGTCCGGCCGCGCTCGCCGCGATGGATCTGCACACCGGCGACATCGAGTTCATCGTCGCCGTGCCTTTCCAGATCGGCCACGTGCAGACCAATCCGTGGGTGCCCGGTGAGATCGTGTTCTGTTGGGAGACCGGCGGCAAGGCCCCGCAACGCACCTGGACGGTCAAGGCCGACGGCACGGGCTTGCGCCCGGTGTATCCGGAACAGCCCTTCGAGTGGGTCACGCACGAGGCCGTCATCACGAAGGATGAAGTCGCGCTCGCGATCCTGGCCCATCGCCGGCCCGGCACCGGCGTTGACCAGCCGGATCCGTGGGGTCCGTCCGGCACCGCCGAGCACCCGACCGGCGTGGGAATTGTCAACCTGCGCACGCACGAGATGCGCATCGTCGGCCAGGTGCCGTTCGGCGATCCCGGCCGCTCGGTCTGGCACGTGAACGGTTCAGCCGACGGCCGCTGGGCGGCCGCGGATGATTTCCTCTACCGGCTCTGGCTGATCGACCGCCACAACGGCGAAATGGTCCTGCTGGCGGACAACGGCCACAAGACCACCGCGCGCGATCACCAGCACCCGACGTTCAATGCCGCCGGCACCGCGATCGAGATCCAGTCCGCCATGCTCTCTCCCGACGGACGTCAGTTGAACATCTGCATCGTTCCGGTGCCTCCCGACTGGCTCGCGCGCACGTACGACCGGAAGCTCGCCGCTCATCCGTGACGATTCAGCCGCGGCGGGAAACGCATTTTGCGGGGGGCGGGAAGAAAGGGCGATGGGGTCGTTTTGACCGCCGTTGCGGAGGGGACCGCCGAGTGGGAAGGTCCCGGCTCTCTGTTTTGCCGGTGCCCTCACCGGGTCCGTCCCCGCCGATGCCGATCCGGCCCCGAGAGCAGCGAGGCGGAAAAGGCCAGGCATCCGGCACCGGCAAGGTGCCAGAGCGCGTGCGGCTGAATCGGGGCGCCTGGCAGGCACCACCACCCGCCCGGCCGGTCGCCGATCTGGAGAACCAGTCCAACTGTAAGCAGGGTCAGGGCGGCGCCGAGGAGGATCCAGCTCCGCACGTCTCGGCGATGGATGCAAATCTGGAACAGGAGCGCTGCCGCGAGTCCGGACGTGACGCCCGTGCCGACGGAGATATGCAGCGGTTTGAATCCGAAAACCCGGATGTTCCTGAACACCGTCAGGGCGGTCGCTTCAAATGGCAGGAGCGCAGCGGATATGCGCAGGACGCGGACACTGGTCACCCGCTGCCTGACTTCGTGACGCCAACTGACGAGCGACAGGAGCAAGATCGTCTCATAAACCCAATACATCCCCGCGATGTCGAAGTGACGCAGCGCGCGGGAGCCCGAAGCGTGATACAGCAGCGAACCGATACCGAGTGCCGCCACTGACCCGGCCAGCCAACGCATCTCCGGGGTGCGAAAACTGCAGAAAATCCATATGGCGACAGCGAGGTAGCCGAGATTGCTCCACGCATTTTGCGGCTCGCGGACCGTCCGCGCAAGAGCCTCGGCATCGTACGATGGCGCCGCATCCGGCCCCCGTGCTTCATCCAGGCATTCGCACTGCTCCGGTTTTGACACGGCGGGCCAGTCCTCGGGAGTAATGACATAACCGAGCATCAGCCAGAGAACCGCCGACGTCAGAACCAAAGCGGCAATACCCGCCCTGATCGGACCATGTCGCGAACCAGCCGGTCGGGTCGATAAGGACGAGCTGTTCAAGTCCAGGATTGTAATCGCCCGGCAGCGGCGTGCGAGTGCGATTAGTCACTCTTGTTTTGGCGCGCCAACTCGTGAACTCTGTTCGGCTGGCGGCGGCGCAACGTAGCGCAGGCTTCCAGCCGGCTCCGAGGGAATAAGCAGGCAGGACGCCTGCGCTACGTTGCGCCGCCCAAGCAAACGACCGCGGGCGTGCAACTAGTGTTGTGTTCTCTAATTAGGTGGACATAACAGCGAAGTCTGGCAGAGTGGCGACATGGCCCGTCCGATCCAACCCTTGGCAGTAAGCGCGGAACAGCGGCGCGCGTTGCGTCAGATCGTTAATTCCCCCTCGGCACCGCAGCGCGATGTGCGCCGGGCATGGATCATCCTGAATCGAGCGGAGGGGCTGAGTCAGGCGGCCACCGCGACGCGTGTGGGCGTGCGGCGCCGGATCGTGAGCCATTGGGAGAAGCGCTTTGTGCAGGAAGGTTTGGCCGGGTTGCAGGAATTGCGTCGCAGTGGGCGCAAGCCGCGGTTGTCCGAGCAAACCCGGGAGCAGATCATCACCGCCGCCACGCGCCCGCCGCCGGGGCGCACGCGTTGGAGCACCCGCGCGATGGCGCGCGTCCAAGGCGTCTCCAACTCCACCGTGCAGAAACTGTGGCAGGCGAACGACATCAAGCCGCATCTGACCCGCACGTTCAAGTTGTCGAAAGACCCGCAGTTCGAGCCGAAGTTTTGGGACGTGATCGGTCTGTATCTGAATCCTCCCGACCGCGCCCTGGTGCTTTGCTGCGACGAGAAAAGCCAGTGCCAGGCGCTGGAGCGGACGCAACCCGGCCTGCCTCTGGGCGTCGGGCACATCCGCACGCGCACCCATGATTATACGCGGCATGGCACGGTGACGCTGTTCGCGGCGCTCAACTATCTCGACGGCCATGTGTTTCGCCAGGTCGGGGCCAGGCACACCCACGTCGAGTGGCTCGCCTTTCTGAAGAAAATCGATCACGAGGCTCCCGACGCGCTGACGCTGCACCTGATCATCGACAACTACGCCACCCACAAACACCCGAAGGTCAAAAGCTGGATTCGCTGGCGCAATCAACGCCACGAGAAGACTCACGGCCTCGCGCGCCTGGTCCTGCACTTCACCCCGACTTCGTCGTCGTGGATGAACCTGGTCGAGCGTTTCTTTCGTGACCTGACCGAGGACGTGGTGCGCGAAGGCAGCTTCCAGCACGTGCGTGAGCTCACTGCGGCCATCGAGCACTACCTCGCCGAGCGCGATCTCCACCCCAAACGCTACGTCTGGAAGGCCCAAGGACAGGCCATCCTCGACAAAATCCACCGCGCCCGCCTCGCCACCCAAGGACCCGCGTTGTGACCACCCATATCGCGAACACTACACTAGGGTGCGGGCGGCGGGGGCTGGGGCGGAAAGGCGAAGGCCCGGATGCTCGCAGCCAGCCATTGCCCGTGCTTCTTCTCAAAGACACCGAAAACGTGGTGCTTGAACGGCGGCAGCTCGGCTCCCTTGGGATCGTGCATGCCGGTCACTTCGCTCGTCCAGTCAGTCACGGCAATTGTCGGTGACAGCATGCGTATATCGATCTGTTGCGAGTCGTAGGTGGTGCCGCGCATCGCGGCACCGTGCTCCTTCGCGAAGAACGATTCTATCTCGGTGCGCCCCTTCGCGGAGGCCCCAAAGGGATTGATGAGATCCCCGTCCTCCGCCCAGGTGGCGGCCATCGCCTTGGGATCATGCTTGTTCCAGGCGGATACAAACTCGGAACATACCTGACGAATCGCGGCTTCATCGCCGGAGGCAGCGGACGCCGCCTGGGGGGCGACGGCCGCGAGGACCAGCGCGCTGGTCAACGCGTAGAGGGGGGATTTCATCAACCCATGCAGTATCCGGTCTTCCGGTCCGCCGCAAGACCGTCCTTTCCGCGGTTTCGGGCGGTCAGACTGTCCTGCGGAATTCAGGTATCCGCGGGCCCTGGTCGTGTAGTCGTCGCCCGCCGCGGGCGCTTCCTCCTTCGCGATGCCGGCAGCCGCTGCCGTCGCATGTCCAGTCACTCCCGCGATCCCCACCGTGCACCATCAACTCGCTTTCCTGGCCGCTGGCCTCTGCCCCGCCTTTGCTGCTCCACGGATAGACTCCGCCTGCGGTCTCAGGTCCTCAGGACGCCGCCACCCCCGTCCGGCCGCACCTGACGCCGCCTGCCTATCCGATGTCCTACGCGCCCGCGTCTGTCGACGAGATCAAAGGTGTGCTGGATCGCGTGTTGGTATGGATGTTCAGTTAGGCCCGACCGGTGTTGAGCGCGTCGATGAGGGTTGCCCCGGCGCCTGCGGCGGTGCCACCGTTGGCGTGCGAGAAAACGTGGATTGAAGCTCGAGGAGTCCATCAGTTCAAACGTATCGCGCCGCTGGGATCCGCCCGCCGAACCACGATTCAGCGGATATAGCCCATGCGCTGGAGCGTGACGACGATCCGGTGGGCGGCGAGATCGGCCGACAGGGTCTGCGTATCGATCACCATGTCGGCATGCTCCGGCGCCTCGTAGGGATCATCGATGCCGGTGAACTCCTTGATCAATCCGGCCCGCGCTTTCGCGTAGAGTCCTTTGCGGTCGCGCTTCTCGCAAACCTCCAGCGGCGTGGCGACGTGGATGAGGATGAAGCCGCCCACCGCCACGACCGCTTCCCGCACCTTGCGCCGGGTTGCCTCGTAGGGCGCGATCGGCGCGCAGATCGCCACGCCGCCGTTCTTGGTGATCTCCGAAGCGACATAGCCGATCCGCAGAATGTTCAGGTCCCGGTGCGCCTTGGAAAACCCGAGCTCGCTGGAAAGGTTCTTCCGCACGACATCGCCGTCGAGCAGCGTGATCCGTCGTCCGCCGATCTCGAGCAGTTTCACGAGGAGGGCGTTCGCGATGGTCGACTTGCCCGAGCCGGAAAGGCCCGTGAAGAAGACGGTGAAGCCCTGGCGGTGCCGCGGCGGATACATCTTGCGCAGCTCCTCGATGATCTCGGGGTAGGAAAACCATTCCGGAATCTCGAGTCCCTCGCCGAGGCGGCGGCGGACTTCCGTGCCCGTGATCGTCTTGATCCGCATATCCGGCGTGGTCTCGTCCACCGGCAGGTACTGGGCCTTGTCCTCCACGTAAACCATCTGCTGGAAAGGCACGAGGGAGATGTCCATTTCCTTTTCATGCTTCCGGAAAAGGTCCTGCGCTTCGTAGGGACCGTAGAACGGCTGCCCGTCAGGTTTCTTGCCCGGGCCGGCGTGGTCGCGGCCGACGATGAAGTGGGTGCATCCGAAATTCTTCCGGATCAGACCGTGCCAGAGCGCCTCCCGCGGTCCCGCCATTCGCATCGCCAGATTCAGGATACTGAGCGTCGTCGTCTGCTCGGGATACTTCTCGAGTATCCGCTCGTAGCAGCGCACCCGGGTGTAGTGATCGACGTCGCCGCTGCGGGTCAGCCCCACCACCGGATGGATGAGCAGGTTGGCCTCTTGTTCGCGCGCCGCCCGGAAGGTGAGTTCCTGGTGTGCGCGGTGCATCGGGTTGCGGGTTTGAAACGCCACGACCTTTCGCCAGCCCAGCTTGCGGAAGCGGCCGCGCAGTTCCGAGGGCGAGTCGCGCAGGAGCTTGAAATCGTAGTGCACCGGCGGTTCGACGCCGCGAAGCGTTCCCCCGAGATAGACGCTGTGCGCGTGATGCAACAGATAATCGACGCCGGGATGGGCCTCGGTCTCGCAGTGGTAGACCGCGCGCGCTTCCTCCAACTTGTCGGGCTGCCAAAGGTCCTGGATCTCCATCGTCGCGACGAGCAGTCCTTCGCGGTCCCGCAGCGCGATCCATTCGCCCCGTTTGACGCCATCCGCAAAGCCTTCGGTCACATCGAGAGTGACGGGAATCGGCCAAAGCAGCCCGGACCCGAGCCGCATCTCACCCAGGACGCGCTGGTAGTCGTCGCGGTTGAGAAACCCGTCGAGCGGGGAAAAGGCGCCGTTCAGGATCAACTCCAGATCACAAAGCTGGCGCTCCGTGAGATCCCACGATTGGTATTCCCGCGCCCGGGCCTTTTCCTCCTCGGCCGCCGATTCGCCGAGATAGAGTTCCTTTAAGACGCCGCCGTGAGGTTCCTTGAATGCACCCATGGTAACCGGAGCGAGGTTGGGGATGAACGGAGTTGGGGGGCGAACGTGAGGCCGGCGCCACCGCGGATCGCGAAACGTATCGGCCGCGCTTTGGGCTGCAACCGCATTGCGTGGGGCCGGTCAAACTGTCCTGCGGATTTCGAGTGCCCACCAGAGGTCAGTCGTGTTGGAGTCGCCCATGGAGGTCGCCGGCGCTTCGACACTCGAGCAGGATCACAAGCGCCCTCGAGCCAGCCATCCCCAACCGCATCCGCCCATGCACCATCACCTCGCCCTCCTGGTTCTTGGCCTCTGCCCCTCCCTGCTGCTCCACGGACAGACGCCGCCTGCGGTCTCAGGGCCTCAGGCCGCGGCCACCTCCGTCTGGCCGCACCTGACGCCGCCTGCCTATCCGATGTCCTACGCGCCTGCGTCTGTCGACGAGATCAAGGGTGTGCTGGACCGCGTGTTCGATTATCTTTGGACCGCCACACCCGTCCGGGTCATCGACCGCGACACGGGTCAACCGGCGACCGACCTGGCACACCTGCCGGCCAACCCCGGCCTCGACCGGACCGATTTCTACCTCACGAGCTATGAATGGGGCGTGACCTACTCGGGCATGTTGAGCGTCGCCGAGGCCACGGGTGACCAGCGCTACGCTGATTACGTGAGCGAGCGGATGGCGGCGATTGCCGCGATCGCCGCGCGGCAGCGGGAACGCCAGGATGCAGCGGCCGACACGGCCTTCGGTCCCCCGCGAATCCTCAGTCTGCGTCCGGTCGTGCAGCCGCGCTCGCTCGACGACTCCGGCTCGATGTGCGCGGCGATGATCAAGAGCGCCCGCGCCGGCCTCGAGCCCGCGGCGGTGCGGCCATGGATCGACAACTACATGCACTGGATCCGCGACGAGCAGTTCCGTCTCCCCGACGGGACGCTGGCGCGGAATCGGCCGCTGGCGAATGCCCTCTGGCTCGACGACCTCTACATGAGCGTACCCGCGCTTGCGCAGATGGGCGCGCTCACCGGCGAAACCAGATACTTCGACGACGCCGTGCGCCAGGTCACGCAGTTTGCCGCCCGGATGTTCGTGCGCGACCAGGGCCTGTTCATGCACGGGTGGATCCAGGAGATGGATCCGCATCCACATTTCTTCTGGGGCCGCGCGAACGGCTGGGCGATCGTCGCGATGGCGGAACTGTTGTCCGTGCTGCCGGAAGATCATCCCGGTCGCGCCGCCGTGCTTGAACTCTACCGCGCCCACGCCCGGGGCCTGGCGGCACTGCAAGGGGGCGCCGGGCTCTGGCACCAGTTGCTCGACCGGAGCGACTCCTACCTCGAGACTTCGGCCTCGGCGATGTTCGTCTACGCCATCGCGCGCGGCGTGAATCGCGGCTGGCTCGATGGGAAGGCCTACGGACCCATGCTCTCGCTCGGTTGGAACGCGGTCGCGCAGCAGGTCAATGCCCAGGGCGCAGTCGAGGGCACCTGCGTCGGCACGGGCATGGGTTTCGATCCGGCGTTCTACTATTATCGTCCCACCAGCACGCGCGCCGCGCATGGTTACGGGCCCGTGCTGCTCGCGGGCGCGGAAATGATCGCGTTTCGCCAGGGCGCGGGCGCGCAGGCGCAGATCAACGGCGGCGCCGTACACATGCAGGCCTCGCCGTCGCGGCATTGATGGAGATGACGCCGACGAAACCGCATCATTCCCGCCGCGGCCGGCGGCCGCCTCTAACGGCAGGGTCGGCTGTCCCCAGCCGACCGCGGTCGCGTGGGGACACGCAACCCTGCCATGATGTCGGCCGGGTTCTGCACAGCTTGGACACACGGTCCGGCCCTGCATGTCTCGGCTTGCTTGTGCTCACCGTCATCGTCGCCTGCGCCCCAACGATGCACGCGCTCGACAAGCCCAACATCACCTATCCCGTCTCGGCCTGGCCTGGGCGATCATCGACTACGACGATGGGCACGCCCGCGGCAACAACGGCTTCTGGAACCTTTCGCCGGCCCACACGATGTATGGCGATGCCGCGCAGTTGTGCGCCTTTCGCCTGATGCCGCTCGAGACCGCGCTGCTGCCGAAAATCGCGGCCCGGTGGTCGTGGACCATCGTGGACATGGACCGCCGGCTGGTCGCATTCAAGGACGAGTCCATCGGCCGGATCTCCTCGTGGCATTGGGATTTTGGCGACGGCGCCACGTCGGATGCACCCCACCCGCAACACCACTACGCGAAGCCCGGCAACTACGTCGTGATTCTCGACGTCGCCGGCCCGGATGGCCGGGCACGCCGCGCGAAAGTCTGGGATGTGCAACTGAAATGAACCCGCGCGAAGCGCGCTCTCGCCCACCCATGAAAGCCTTCGTCCTGATCGTCCTCACGGGTCTGATGCTCGCGACCGGGGCTCCGGCCGCGGAGCTCCCGCACCTGGAAAAGCGCGGCGCGGCGACGCAGCTGATCGTTGACGGGCGGCCGTGGCTGATTCGCGGCGGCGAGGTCGCCAACACCGCCTCGTCGTCGCTGCCTTACATGCACGAGGTGTGGCCGAGGCTCGCGCGCCTGAATCTCAATACCGTGCTCGTGGCGGTCGCCTGGGCCTGGGTCGAACCCGAGGAGGGGAAATACGATTTCTCCCTCGTTGTCCCGACATCTACCTGCCCGATTTCGACGTGCATTTTGCCGCGTTTCATCGCGCCGACAATCCCCTGTTCGTGCCGGAGTCGCGCGGCGATGCCGCGGGATCGCCAACGCGTTCTACGCAATCGGCGCGCATGCCTCGCTCGGTTATTCGCCGTTCGGCATCGACAACCCCGGCCGGCTCGTCGCGTTGCGCCCCGCACCCGGCACCGCCGGGCCGTCCGAGCTGGAATCGCTTCCGCTGGCGCGCGGTTATGCGCTGCTGCGCGATCTTGCCCCGCTGATACTCGAACACCAGGCCGCCGGCACGATTGGCGCCGCGTGGCTGCACGCCGGTCCGCCCAATCAATCAACGGACCATTCACGGTTCCAACCGCAGCAGCAGGACGTCGCCCTGGGCGACTACACGCTTCACTTCGACCTCCGGCGCAACCGCCGCAACCCCGCGGAGATTGCGCCGCTCGGCTACGCGCTCGCCGTCGCCCTTGGGCCCGACGAATTCCTCGTCGCCGGCACGGACGTGCAGGTCACGTTCTCGCCGCGCACCCCGGGCGCACCGATTGCCGGCATTGCCGAGGCGGAAACGGGAATCATGCGCGACGGGCGTTGGATTCCGGGCCGCAAGATGAGCGGCGACGACATCCTGCTCGACTACCACCTCGCAGACGCCGCCGCCGCCGATCAATCCGGCAGTGGCCTGCGTTTTGGTCCGGATGGCCCGGACGTGCAGCGGGTGAAACTCTATCGCTACCGGTAGCGCAGGCTGCCTGCCTGCATCCGACAAAACCAACGGCAGGCAGAAATGCCTGCGCGACGCTGTAGCATGAGAGTCTCGACGCGAGTGGATCAGCCGCCCTGCGTCCTGAATGGCGCGAGCGGCCGGCCGGCAGAATTGCTTCGAGCTTCGGGCGGCGATTCCTTAACCGTGTTCGCGATGTCTTCTCGTTTTCCACTCTCCACGCCTTTCGTTCGACGAAGCGTCGCGCTCCTGGCGTGCCTCGCCGGGTTCAACGGGATCGCCGGGGCCGCCATGACTCTGGGCAGCCCGTTCGGTGATCACATGGTCCTCCAGCAGGACATGCCCGTGCCGGTCTGGGGCACCGCCGCGCCCGGCGAGCAGGTCACGGTGCAATTCGCCGGACAGGAGAAGTCCGGCACGACCGCGGCCGATGGGCGCTGGCGCGTCACGCTGGATCCGTTGCGGCGCTCCGCGAAATCGCAAACGTTCACGGTAAGCGGCGACCAGACGCCGAAGCCCATGGGGTTTTCCGACGTGCTCGTCGGCGAAGTCTGGATCTGCGGCGGACAATCCAACATGGAACGGCAGCTTGGTCCGCGCCCGGGCCAGAAGCCGATCATCGGCTGGGAGGAAGCGGTGCGCAAAGCCGACCTGCCGCGGATCCGCGAGTTCTACGTTCCTGAACACACCGCCGACACGCCCCAGGCCACCACGGACGGCTCGTGGACGGTGTGTTCGCCGCAGACCGCGGCCGATTTCAGCGCCGTGGGTTTCTTCTTCGCGCGCGCGCTCTTCAAGGAACGAAAGGTGCCGGTCGGCATCATTCACAGCGCCTACGGCGGCACGGTTGCCGAAGCGTGGACCAGTCAGGAAGGCCTCGCGGATTTTCCCGAGTTCGCCGGCGCGGCGGCGGCGGCGCGCGAGGCGACGGCGAATCCCGAGCGTACGCATCAGGAGTTTGTCCAAAAGCTGGACGCCTGGTATCGAGATAACGATCCCGGCAGCGGCAAGAATCCCTGGTCCGCACCCGGCCATGACACCTCGAACTGGGAATCGATGCGCGTGCCCGCGCTTTGGGAGGATGCGGGTCATCCCGACTGGGACGGCGTGGCGTGGTTTCACAAGACGTTTGATCTCCCCGCCGGTTGGGCCGGTCGCCCACTCGTGCTGCACCTGAGTGCCGTCGACGATATCGATACCACCTGGGTCAACGGCCAGGAGATCGGCAGCACGACCGTCTACAACGCCCAACGCAGCTATGCGATTCCCGCGGACCTGCTCAAGGCGCGCGGCAACGAGATCATGGTGCGCGTGCTCGATACGGGCGGCGGCGGCGGCATCTGGGATTCACGCATGCGGCTGGACCTCGTGCCGGCGAAGGGCAACGACGCTCCACTGCCGCTCGCGGGATCCTGGAAGGTGCGTTTTTCCGTGTCGCTCGCCGACACCCCGCCCCCGCCGCAGGACTTCAGCGCCAACGGCCCGAACGTGCCAACGGTCCTCTACAACGCCATGATCGCCCCGCTCGTACCCTACGCCATCCGCGGCGTCACGTTCTACCAGGGCGAGTCCAACGCCACCCGCCCCACGCAGTATCGCACGCTCTTCCCCGCGCTGATCGCCGACTGGCGCAAAGCCTGGGGCGAAGGCGACTTCCCGTTCCTGTTTGTGCAAATCGCGCCGTTCAAGGATCAGCCGCCCGAAATCCGGGAGGCGCAGTTGCTCGCACTGCAGGCAACGAAGAACACGGCGATGGTGGTGACGCTCGATGTCGGCGATGCCGGCGATATCCATCCCGCGAACAAGGAACCCGTCGGCGAACGCCTCGCCCGCGCCGCCCAGGCCCTCGCGTATGGCGAGAAGCTTGAATACTCCGGGCCGCTGTACGATTCGCTACGCATCGATGGTGATCGCGCCATCGTCACCTTCACGCACGTCCGCCGCGCTCTCGTTGCGAAGGACGGACCGCTGCACGGCTTCACGATCGCCGGCGCCGACGGCACATGGCACGATGCGCAGGCGAAGATCGAACACGACACCGTCATCGTCACCTCCCCGGAAGTTCCGCATCCGACGGCGGTCCGTTACGCCTGGGCCAACGTCGCCAGTGGCAATCTCTACAACAAGGCGGGACTGCCCGCGTCCCCGTTCCGCACGGATGTGTCGGAAAACTGAAAGAAAGCGGTAGACGAAAGGCGGTAACGACCGTTCCGAGAGTAGGAGCGGCTTTACGCCGCGATTCATCGGGGCGTAAAGCCCCTCCTACAGGACCACGACAAATGTCATGGTCATGCGCATCACTGTCCGAAAACCCGGGTCTTGGATTTCGCCGCAAAAAAGGCGCAAGAGGCGCAATGAGGAAACCATGACGTCGCCCGCTCCCCATTCCTTTTTGCGCCTTCTGCGCCTCCTTGCGGCCCTTGTTCCCGGCCTGACCTTCAGCCAGGCCGCGCCCGCGGCTGCTCGCAGTTTCGCCTTTGCGGCCGATGCTGCGAACGCCGACCGACCCCTCGTCGCCACCACGGATGCGTTCAGCGCCGAACGCGGCTATGGCTTTGATCTCGGAACCGCGCCCACACCGGACGACCGCCCGTTCTTCTTCTCCGTCGCCGAATCCGAGGGGAATTACCGCGTCACCGTGACATTCGGCGACCCGGCACGCGTGTCCGACAACACGGTCAAGGCGGAGTCGCGCCAGCTTATGCTCGAGCACGTCGTCACCAAGCCAGGCGAGTTCGTCACGCGCCGTTTCGTCGTCAACGTGCGCAACGCGGGCATCCCGCCGCCGGAGAAGAACGCGCCCGGCGGATCCACCGTCGTGCTCAATGATCGCGAGCAGGGAATCCTGCGCTGGGATGAAAAGCTGACGCTCGAGTTCAACGGATCGGCACCGCACGTGCGCACCGGTGAGCATCGAGCCCCTCGACTGCCCGACGATCTTCCTGCTCGGCGACTCGACCGTGACCGACCAGCCCTACGAACCCGGCGCGAGCTGGGGCCAGATGCTGCCGCGATTCTTCCGACCGGACATCGCCGTGGCGAATCACGCGGAATCCGGTGAAACGTTGAAGTCGTTCATTTCCGGGCTGCGGCTCGCCAAAGTCCTCAGCCAGCTCCGGGCCGGCGACTGGGTGTTCCTCCAGTTCGCCCACAACGACGAGAAGAAGCAGTGGCCGCAGACCTACGTCGAGGCGCACACGACCTACTCTGCCTACCTGCGGGTGTTCATCGCCGAGATCCGCCTGCGCGGGGCGACGCCGGTGCTCGTGACGCCGATGCAGCGCCGCGTGTTCGACGCGCACGGCCAGATCCGCAACACACACGGCGACTACCCGCAGGCCGTGCGCGATGTCGCGACCGAACAAAAGGTCGCGCTCATCGACCTCGAACGCATGAGTGTCGCCTTCTACGAGGCGCTCGGTCCGGACAAGGCGCCCCTCGCCTTCAGCAACGGCGGCAAGGATGCCACGCATACCGACAACTACGGCGCCTACGAACTCGCGCAATGTGTGCTCCAGGGTATCCGCGACGCGGGACTTTCCCTGGCATCGCACCTCCGCGAAGACTTTGCGGGGTTCGATCCCGCCCATCCTGATAACCCGGATACGTTCACGTTTCCACCGAGTCCCGGCCACCGCGAAGGCATTCATCGCGGCAGCTAAGCTCCGGGCGGCGACTACCGGCAGGACCGGAGTTCGCCTCGCCACCGCCACTTCCCGATGCAGCGGCGCGGATCCGGGATCCGACCCCACCGGTCGGTGCACGTGGTCGAGCGTCGCCGCGGCAACCGCTCCTCCTTCAGCCCGGTCCTCAAGGGCGACGACGGGATAGCCTGCAAATTTCACACGTTCGGCCACGCTTGTTCCGGTTCGCTTCGCGCCCGGTCTTGTCGCTTCGCTCGGAACGCGGAGCCGTGACAGGAAAGAACGCGAGAACGTGAAATCCTGACTGAGTCTTTATCTCAGACGTCTTCCAAGTTTGCGTTCTTCCATCGCACCCGGTAGCTGCGTTGGAGTGTAACGACAACGTGGCCCGGTTTTCCCCCGGACTGTGAAATTTCCAGGATAGAGCGGTCATCGCGAGGGGTGAAGCCACCCGGCGGCGCATCCCATCGATCGCCTCACGGCATCGTCGCGTTTTCCGGAGCCCGCGCGAGGGCGTCATGCAGGAGCGTATAGGAGCTGACCAGGCCGTGTTCGATGTGCTGCCAGTCCTCCGGCTTCATCCGGCCGTCACGGCGATCGTCCCGATATGCCATCATCTCGGCCCGCAAGCGACCCGCTTGCCGGACGTCGTCGCCGCTGACGTGAAAGACCGCGGTGGTCGTCCGGGCGACGACATCGCCATATTCCCCGGGCTGCGCCCGCTCGCGTCGCAACTGCCACCACTCGACAAGCCGGCGTGACAATGGGCGGCGGCATCGTTAACGCATGGGCCGATCCTTCCCCATGACCCACCCCGACCCGCTGGAATCCGGCCGCCTCCGCGCGGTGCTGGCGACGATTGTCATCAGCATCGTTGGCGTTTCCCTGCTGACCCTGGCCCCCTGGTCCGACTGGCGCACCGGGCTTGCGCTCAACCTGATCGACAACGCGGTCCTGTTCACCTTCGTGGTCCGGCGCGGGGATGCGTTTCTCGGCCGACTCATGCTGTTCGGCCTCGCCGTCGGCTTCACCGAACTCGCCGCGGACGCCTGGCTGGTGGAGGCCACGCGCACGCTCGACTATTCGGTCGGCGGTGGTCCCATGCTTTGGCGATCGCCGATCTGGATGCCGTTCGCGTGGGAGGTCGTCGCGGTCCAGTTCGGTTACGTTGGTTTGCGCCTGGCGGAGCGTTGGGGTCTCGCGGGACTGCTCGCGAATGGCGTGCTGGGGGCGATCAACATTCCTTTCTACGAGGAGATGGCGCGTCTTGATTCACTGGTGGCGTTACAGCGGCTGTCGCATGCTCTCCGGGACACCCTACTACATCATCCTGGGCGAATTCGGGATTGCGATCGCGCTGGCGCTGCTCGCGCGGCCGATCCGACGTGGCGCAATGGTCGGCGCACTGCTGCGCGGTGTCGCGGGGGGCGCGGCGATTTTCGTCTGTTACGCGGCTGCGTTCGTGCTCATCGACGGACCGGCACGCGGGTGACTCGCGACGTTCCTTCCGGTTCGCACCCGGCGATGGGGCAGGACTTCCGGCGCCTACCTGCCGTGGGTATGAAAGATCCCGACCAAAATAGACAGGATGAGCAGCCCGCCGAAGAGCAGGAGATAGAACGGCAGGACCCACGAGGCGACAAACCGGATCGACGCGG
Source organism: uncultured Verrucomicrobiae bacterium (assembly GCA_963797435.1). Taxonomy (GTDB): domain Bacteria; phylum Verrucomicrobiota; class Verrucomicrobiia; order Opitutales; family Opitutaceae; genus CAWCPJ01. The sequence goes on from CAWCPJ010000005.1 coordinate 488,609, forward strand.
GTCGGTTTGGACCCGCGGGCCGGCGGCCGACCGGTCGCAGGGAGGCGATGGACAGGATCAGGAAGAAGGCGGCAAAAACCAGGAACAGCCAGCGTCCGTCATCACCCGCCTGCCCCAGGAGCCAGGAAAGATAGCCGGCACCCGCCGCCAGGATCACGCAGAATGCGGAGATGATCCATCGAGCTTTCATCGGGCCCGGAGGCTGGTCGATGCGTCACCGGATCGCAAGCACGGGCCGGGGTTGAAAAGCCGCTCCCCAGCCCGGCTGGGGACAGGTGACCGTGCGGCTTGCGCACCGCCGCCGTCTACCTGGCGCGGGCGATCTCGACCGCGTAGACCTGCGTCCCGCCGGACATGTTGGAACGGAAGACGACCCACTTCTGATCGGGCGTGAACGACACGTTGGGCTCGAGCCGGTAGTCGTGCCTGCTCATGTTCACGAGTTTCTCGCTGACCAGACGACCCGGGTGGATCAGATTGTCCGCGTTCGGCGCCTTGATGCCGGCGACGTCCGGCACCCCGTGCGGACGGAAAAGATAGATCCATTTTCCATCCGGCGCGTGGGCGACCATCTCGCTGTCGCCGCCATCACCCGCGAACATCGTGCCGTCGGGCGAGACGTTGAAGTGCACTGACCACTCGTTGCGGTCCAGCGCGTACCAGGTGCGGCGGCCGGTCGCGATTTCATAACCGGCCAGCCAGAAGACCTCGCCGCGCGGACGCTGCAGATCGAACCAGACGGTCTTGCCATCAGCGGAGAAGAACTCGTGGCCCCAGATCTCCATGTTCATCGTGCGCTCGCGCACTTTCGCGAGACCGGTGCCGTCGGCACGGATCAGCCACAACCGGTTGACCTCATGCCATGGACCCTCGTGGCAGAACATGATCTGCTCCGGATCCGTCGGCGAAAACTGCAGGTGGTTCAACCACTCGGCCTCGCGGTGGATCACCTTGATCGCTCCCGTCGCGATGTTGAGCGTGAAGAGCGAGCGCGGCGGTTCCTGCCGGATGCGCGCGAGTTGCTCGTGCAGGCGCAATTCCTTCGCTTCGGCAAACGTCATCGGCGTGCCGTCCGGCCACTTCGCCTGGTACTCGGCTTGAAAGGTGGGCCGCGCCCCGGCACCCGCGGCCGGCTGGCCGGCGGAGGTGTTGCCCATGTTCGGCTTGGTGTCGGGGCTGCGTTCGCTCCCCTGCGCGGGCGCGCCCCGTTGCCAGTCGCGGGTTTCCGGAACTTCGGAAAAACTCCCGACCATCAAGGTCTCGTCGGCGTTGACCGAGGCCACCCCGCCGCGCGGCATTTCGCCGATGGTGCGCGTCGCCTTGGTATCAAGGTTCGTCGCGAGGATGACGTTCTTTCCGTCGACGCGCCTCGTGTAGTAGACGTCCCCGGTCTTGTGGCCGACCATGATCACGCGCACGCGGCCCTCGACCACGGGCTCGATTTTCCGGCTGGCGAGCGTGATCGTCGCGATGCCATGCGGAGTCGTGACGACGAGCTTGCGCCCATCCGGCGTGTAGCCGTTTTGATTGAAGTAGAGACTGGCCGTGCCCGGCTCGTCGGACAGCCGCACGATGCGGTGCCCGGTGTCGGGATCGACCCACTCGCGCGGAGGTTCGGCCGCGGCCGCGGCTGTGATCGCCGCCGCACCTGCGAAGACAAGGAAGCTCGAGACGGGAATGATCAGGCGGAAGTTCATGGCTGGGGGTGAGGCTGGGGACGCCGGCGGTAGACCAGTGTTTCGACCGGCGCACCACTTCCACCGGCTTTGTGAGTCGGACCGTCCGAGACGCCGGGAACCTGGCGAAAACGTTTCCCCTGGACGGTGCTTCGTCCTCGTCCACTTATGCGTCCGATTAGAAGACCACCGCGCCGCGCCAGCAATCAGGGAGACCCTTAGTGCCGACTCATTGACCGACCCTTCGCCCTGCCGATGCTATAGTGACTTCAGCGCTCTTGTTTTCCCATTCCCGACCGCCGCTGTCACACCGCAAGGTCACGGTTTTCCCCCCGGCGCGGATCGGTCATCTTGTCCCGACTACCCGCACATGAATCGAATCGTCCCTTTCACTGCGCAACGTCACCTGGCCGCGACGGTTGCCACTTTCCTCGCAATATCGTCCGCTTGCGTCGAAGCCTCGCCTCAGCGACATCGACTGAGCGAAAGCATTGCACCCGTGGCCGCGGTCGCACGACCGGAAGGCGGTGCCGTGGTCGTGCGCACCTCGCTCACCGCCGCGGAAGCGGAGCAGCCGCTGACGATCACGGTCGAGCTTGCGTTGCGCAATCTTCCGGAATTGCGGCGGCGCGTCGAGCGCGGCGAAATCCTGTCGCGGGCCGAGATGCTCGAGCGTTACTATCCCTCGCCGGCCACCCATGCGGCGGTGGCGCATTGGCTGACAAGTCAAGGGTTCGAGGTGAGGCGCACGGACACGCCTCACCTGGCAGTCGAGGCGCGGAACCGCATCAGTGGCATCGCAGTCACTCTCGACGTCCGTTTTGCTCGCGTGCGCGGCGCGGATGGCGAGGAGGTCACGTCCGCGCTCAGCGCCCCGGTTCTGCCGGCGGAACTCGCCGGCAACGTCGTGGCGATCGGCGGCCTGCAACCGCACCTTCGCGCCCGGCCCCGGGAGGTCAACGGCCCCATGTTGGTCGGCGGGCAGGTCGCTCCGCAAGTGATTCGCGACACCTATCGCACGGGAAAGCTCGACGGCCGGGGACAGGAGATCGCAATCATGGGAGGCGGCGTGGACCCCGGCGACCTCGACACGTTCTGGACGCAGTGCGGCGTACCTCAATCGTCCGACCGCATCACCGTCGTGAACGTCGGTTGGACGCCCACCTATGCCACCGGCATCATCGATTCCTTCGAGACCACCGGCGATGTCGAATGGGCCGGTGCAATCGCGCCCGCGGCGAAGATCCGGATCTACCATACCGTCGATCCGCGCCAGTTTGCCGCCGCGGTGCTCGACGATCTTCCGGCCCATCCGAACCTGCGGCAGATCTCCTTGAGCTTTGGTCTGGCGGAGGCCGCCAACAGGCCCGGGATCATGCGCGCGGAGTCCCAGTACTACGTCGCCCTGGCCGCGGAGGGTGTTAGCATCTTCGCGTCCTCCGGAGATGGCGGATCGAACGACGGCAGCACGACGCCGGGTGGGTTCTACGATCCTGATGCGCCCCTTTCGGTCCTGCATCCGGCGTCCGATCCGTGCGTCACCGCCGTCGGTGGCACGTTGTTGGAATTCAACTCGACCGGCACCATGATTGAGTCGGAGTCATCCTATTCCGGATGGGTCGCAGACGGCAAACTGCTGCCCGGCTCTCCCGCTTCCGGTGGAGGGCTGAGCGCGACCTTTCAGCGTCCGGCCTGGCAAACGGGTCCCGGTGTTCCCGCTGGCACCCAACGGTGCGTGCCGGACGTGTCGGCGGTGTGGACGACGACGCTGGCTGATGTCTACGTGGTCTTCCGTGGTCAACCCGGCGGGTTCGGTGGCACCAGCCTGAGTTCTCCCGTCTGGGGCGGGCTTTGTGCGTTGCTCAACCAGGCGCGGAGTGCCGCCGGCCTGGCGCCGGTGGGGCTGCTGGGACCGCGCATCTATCCGTTGCTCGGCACCAACGCATTCAATGATGTCACGGTCGGCACGAACGGAGCCTACAACGCGGGTGCGGGCTATGACCTGTGTTCCGGCGTCGGCACGCCCAACATCGAAAACCTGGCCGCTGCGCTGGTGCGACCCGACACCGTTTCCGTTCCGGTGGCGCCGTTGATCACGGCGCAGCCGGGGAGTCAATCCGTGGCCCCCGGTACGAACCTCACGCTGACCGTGGCGGCCACGAGCGAATCCGCGATCACCTATCAGTGGATGGTGCTCGAACCGGCCGATCAAAACTGGGGCGAGATCGACGGCGCCCCGTGGACCAACCTGAGCGACGACGCCGTGTATTCAGGTACTCATACCGCGGCGCTCACCATCGCAGCCGCGTCCGCCGGCCTGGATCGGAACATGTATCAATGCCAGGTCGCCAATTCCTATGGCATCACCCTGACGATTCCCGCCATCATCCGGGTGGACGCGTTGCAGCCGGCGATCAAGCCGGTGATCACGCGGCCGCCCAGCTTTGCCTGGATCCTGGCCGGGAGAAGTGCCAGCTTCACCGTGGCGGCATCGGGAACCGGTCCACTGACCTATCAATGGTTTGACTCGAACCACGTCGCAATTCCCGGAGCCACGGCACCCACGTACCGTATCGAGTCTGTCAGGCCAGCGGATCTCGGAGCCCACTGGATCCAGGTGACAGGCCCGGGAGGAACGGTGGAAGGCGGAGCCCTGCTGACCGTGATCACGAACCCGACATTGACGTGTCCGTCCACCGCCGCCGGGGTCGTGGGCCAGCCGTTTGCCTATACGATCACCGCCATCAACTACGACCAAGGAGCGAACAGCGACGACTTCACGTCTCCGTTTGCCGCGACGGGACTGCCCCCGGGGTTAAGCCTTAACCGGGCGAGCGGGGAGATTTCCGGAGTGCCGACGCAGAAGGGTGTCTTCGATGTCATCGTATCCGGCAGCAACGTGCTCGGCATGGACACGATGCAACTGACGCTGACGATCACGGACGCCGGCCCGCCGCAGATCATCACCCAACCGCAACGTCACGACGCATCCGCGCGCGCCTACCCGCTGCCCTTCACCTACCTGCAGGTCACCGCATCGGGAGACAACCTCACCTACCAATGGAAACGGGATGGCCAGGCGCTGGTCGACGGCAATGACTTCTCCGGCGTCACCACACCCAGTCTCGGGATCAGCACCATTTCGCCCAGCTACAACGGCTCCTACGAAGTCGTCGTTTCGAACGCGTCGGGCACCGTCATCTCCGATGCGGTCACCATCACGGAGGATCCGGCACCGCTGATCGTCGCCCAACCACCCCATCGGCAAATCCTCACGGCCGGCGCTTCCGCATGGTTGTCGGTTGCCGCCGAGAAATGGGCGCTCGGCCACCACCAAACCCTGACTTATCAGTGGCAGCATGACGGCGTCGATATCCCCGGCGCCACGGAAAACTCACTTTACCTGCCCCAGGTTGGAAGCGACCAGGCGGGAACCTACACCGTGGTGGTGAACGGTCCCAACGGCAGCGTCACCAGCACGGACTCGGTGGTCGAAGTCCATTCCGATGCCCGCGTTGCGAACATCTCGACGCGATCGTGGGTGGGCACGGGGGACGATGTCCAGATCGCTGGTTTCGTGATTTCCGGTACGGCGCCCAAGCAGGTCCTCATTCGTGCGGCCGGACCGGCACTCGGCTTGCTCGGCGTTCCCGACACCCTGGGCAATCCTCGCGTTCGCCTCCACCATATCGTCGGCAACGACAAACCCGTCATCGCCACCAATGACGACTGGTGCGACGGCGCAACGCCGGTTGACGAAATTGAACGGGCGGCGCAACGCACCGGCGCCTTCACCTGGGATCGTGACACCAGGGATGCCGCCATCCTCGCCACGCTCGCGCCGGGCGCCTACACCGCGATCGTGGAGGGGGCCGATGGCGGCACCGGCGTCGCTTTGATCGAAGTCTACGACGCGGACGCAACCCCAACGACCTCGCAGTTGGTCAACATATCGACGCGGGCCAGCGTGCGCGCCGGCGCGCAGGTGATGATCGCCGGGTTCGTAATTGGCGGCGCGCAGCCCAAGACCGTCCTCATTCGGGCGGCCGGTCCGGCGCTCACCGGCCTCGTTTCCCCACCTCTCCTGCGCAACCCGCGGTTTGTGGTGCACGACGCGCTGGCGGACAACGCGGAGCTTTTCGGCAATGACGACTGGTGCTTCGACGCGGCCATGGAAGCTCGCGTTCAGCGGACCGGGGCCACGACCAGCGCCTTCGCCTGGCCAGTTGATTCCGCGGACGCGGCCATGGTCACCACGCTTGCACCGGGAATCTACACCGTCGTCGTATCCGATCCCTCCGGACCGGCGGGCAGTGCCCTGGTCGAGGTGTATGAGGTCCCGTAACCGGGCCGTGGCCGCAGCGGCCCGACCCCCGCCGGGGTTGCCTTCGGCGAAGTTCCGACCGTCCGAGACGAAGCATCGATTGCCCGATTGACCTCCGGAACAACGCGGCGCCGAATGGCGCTCCACTTCGCGCCATGAAGAAGCATCGTTACGCGTTTGTCGGCACGGGAGGGCGAGCCATCAGTTTCGTCGAGCCGCTGGTTACGACCTACCGCGAGTCCAATGAACTCGTGGGCCTGTGCGACCTTAGCCCGGCGCGCCTGGCCTACTACAACGAGCTGCTCGCCGGCGACTGGGGTTACGGCGCCGTGCCGACCTACTCCGCGGATCGGTTCAACGACCTCCTGCGCGAACGAAAGCCGGACGTCGTCCTCGTGTGTTCGAAGGATTCGACGCATCATGACTACATCGTGCGCGCCCTGCAGGCCGGCTGCGATGTGATCACGGAAAAGCCGATGACCATCGATGCGGAGAAGTGCCGCGCGATCCTCGACGCCGTCAAGGCCACGGGCCGACGCGTGCGCGTCGCCTTCAACTACCGCTGGGCGCCCTTTCGCACGAAGGTGAAGGAACTCCTCGCCGCCGGCACGATCGGCCGCGTGCGCGCAGTGAACCTTGAATACCTGCTCGATACCAACCACGGCGCCGACTATTTCCGTCGCTGGCATGCGCATGCCGAGGAATCCGGCACGCTGCTGGTGCACAAGGGCACGCATCATTTCGACCTCGTCAACTGGTGGCTCGACGCGATTCCGCAGCAGGTGTTCGCCTACGGGGATCTCGTCTTCTACGGCAAGGCCAACGCGCTCGCGCGCGGCGATGAAAAGCTCACGCGCTACCCGCGGTACACCGGATATCCGGAAGCGAAGGACGATCCGTTTTGCCTCGATCTCGAGGAGAGCGAGCCCTTCCGGAAACTCTACCTGGCCGGCGAGGCGGACTCGGGCTACGTGCGCGATCGCAACGTGTTTCGCGACGACATCACGATCTACGACCAGATGTCGGTCAACGTGCGCTACCGCACCGGCGAGGTGCTCACTTACTCGCTGACCTGCTATTCACCCCGCGAAGGGATGCGGGTCACGTTCAATGGCGATCGCGGGCGCATCGAGTACCACGAGTTCATCGGCACGCATATGAACCGCGCCGTGCGACCGAAGGACTTCAAGCTCGACGAGAAACCCGGCGCCGAGGCCGAGGGCGAATGGATCCGGGTCTTCCCCCACTTCCAGCCGAGTTACCCGGTAGCCGTGCCGCCGGCGACCGGTGCCCATGGCGGTGCCGACGCCATCCTCTGCCGCAGCTTCTACGCCCCCGGCGCCGCGACAACGGACACCTGGAACCGCTTTGCCGGCCACGAGCAGGGCGCCGCGTCGATCCTCGTCGGCATTGCCGGCGTGGAGTCGATCGCACGCAATCAGCCGGTGAACATTCTCGACCTCGCGCCGCTGCGCCCCGAGGCGCGCCACCTGAGCGAACTGGTCTGAGCCGCAACCATTCAGTTGGACGTCCTCTTGTAGGGGCTTGCTTGCAAGCGACCCGCTGGCGCAGATGAGGTTCTATCGCCTGCCCGTTCGGCAGGCTCAGGGCCCCGAGCCAGTCGAGGGGGAACCGGTCCCATGTAGGGCCGGGCGACAAGCAGAACTCGACCGGCCGACTTCAGTTTGTCGTTGCCCACCCATGTAGGGCCGGAGCTCGCCTCCGGGCCGTGCGTTCACCAGATCAACGCGGCGCGGACGCGAGGTCCGGCCCTACAGCGTTTTTCGCATAGGCTCTAAACGGCATTCGCCCCAACCGTTCGGGCACAGTCACATTCCTGAATCACCGTGGACGGTATATGATTGCCCTCGCTCATATAATCGACGGAACTCCGTCTCGATCCCATGCGGGTTCCCCGGCACATTGTCGACCAGCGCCACGCCCGGCTGCGCGACCTGATTCGCACGGACGGGTTTCTGCCGATCGCGGAGATCTGCCGGCGGCTCGGCGTCTCCGAGGCGACCGCCCGGCGCGATCTCGCCAGTGTCGCCGCCCACGGGCACATCACCCGCACGCGCGGCGGCGCGCTCGCGGACTACAACGCCTCGTTCGCTTCGCATGGGGAACGCGCCACCCGCGCCCGCACGGCCAAGGGCCGGATCGCGCGCGCCGCGTTGAGGATTTTCCCGCCCAAGGGCCTGGTTTTTCTCGATGCCGGCACGACCGTCCAGGCGATCGCCCGGCTGCTGTTGGATCGTTCCACGTTCGACCGCGTGCGCATCGTCACCAACAGCCTTTCGGTCGCCACCATGCTCGGGGGCGCACGCGGACTCGAATTGCACGTGCTCGGCGGCACGTTTCTTGATCGCCAGTCCGCCTTGCTCGGGCGCGACGCGGTGCGCGCGCTCGGCGACTGGCATTTCGATGCCGCGTTTCTCGGCGCGGAGGGATTCAATGCCGAAGGCGTCACCAATTCCCATGCTGAACTGGCGGCGTTTCAACGCGCGGTGCTGGCGCGCGCCAGCACGAGTTTCTTCTGCCTCGATTCGTCCAAGCTCGGCCGCGCCACGCCGCATCGCGTGACCGCCTGGACAGGCGGAGTGCGCCTGATCACCGACGCCAAACCGGCGCAGCTCGCCGCGGCGGGCGTCGATTTGCCGGCAACGCAGCGGGTCCATGCAGGGTGAGTTGACGGAAGGGGGAATCTTGAAAACCAAAGATCGGGCATCGAGAATCTGAGATATCACAGAGGCGCTGCGCCCCACGGATGGGGCGGCTTCGCTGGCGGAACAGAATGTCAGATGTCGCTTCGGAACATGATGCCCGAATCCAGGATTTCAGAACCACCCGTCCACCCGCGCGACGAACTCGTCGCCACCATGCAGCGGATCTACCGCTACCGCATGACCACGACCTCGGGCGGCAATCTGTCGATCCGCGAACCGGACGGCGGAATCTGGATCACGCCGGCACGAGTCGACAAGGGCACGCTGACGCCGGATGACATCGTTCACGTCCAGTCCGACGATCGTCGCGAAGGGCGACATCCGCCTTCGTCCGAGTTCCCGTTCCATCGGGAAATCTATCGACGGCGGGCCGACCTGGGTGCGATCGTGCACGCGCATCCCGGGGCGCTGGTTGCGTTTTCCATCTGTCGCCTGCTGCCTGACACCCGCATGCAATCCCACGTGCATGAAGTGTGCGGACGTGTTGCGCTCGCGCCCTATGCCTGCCCCGGCACGCAGGCGCTGGGGGAAAGCATCGCGCACACATTTGCAGCCGGCGCGAACTGCGTGCTGCTGGAAAATCATGGCGTCGTCGTCGGCGGGAGCGACCTGCGCGATGCGTTTCAACGTTTCGAAACGCTGGAGTTTGCCGCGCAAACGTTGATCCGTGCCGCCCGTCTCGGTGCGCTGAAGATCCTTTCCGCGGCGGAACTCGGAGTCGACACGATGCCGCAGTTCGCCCGTGGCGAACGCCGACCGGTCGACAGGACCGAAGCCCGGCTGCGCCGGCAGATCTGCGACTTCCTGCACCGCGCCTATCAACAGCGGCTCCTGATCAGCACCGCGGGGGCCTTTTCCGCCCGAACCGCAGACGGGTTCGTGATCACGCCGCGCCGGCGCGACCGCCTGGAGCTTCAGCCCGACGGCCTCGTGAGCGTTCACGAGCACGCGATTTCCCCGGAACAGACACCGAGCCGGGCGGCGCGGCTGCACGCGGAAATCTATGCACGCCATCCGGAAGTCGGCGCCGTGATCAATGCCCAACCCGCCCACGCCTCGGCGTTCTGCATGACCGACGCATCGCTGGTCACGCACACCATCCCGGAAAGTTATGTCGTGCTGCGCGACGTGCCGCGGCTGCCGTTCCGCCGGATCGTCGAGGATGCGCCGGTGATTGCCGCCGCCGTGGACCCGGTGAAGGTGCCGGCATTGCTGATTGCCAACGAGGGCGCCGTTGCGGTCGGGCGCACACTGCTCGAGGCCTTCGACCGGCTCGAGGTGCTTGAGGCGACGGCGGAGGCGGTCCTTTTCGCGCGATCGCTCGGCCCGCTGGTGCAGATGCCCGACGAAGCCCTGGAGGAACTGCGGCGGGCGTTCGGGATGGAGTGAGAAAGCGGCTTCAGCCTTCGTTTTCGTCGTTCCCTTCCGTGCATTTCGTCCGCGGAATCCAGGTTCCACCAGCACCCGCCCCCCTGCGCTCCAGCTTTTCGGAACGCGGCCGAATTATATGATTGAAAGTGCTCATTTCCGAGACAGCCTTGCCGACCTGTGTCATGACGCCCGCCCCGTCCCTCCCTCATCGCGCCGAGATTGAGCACGCCGTGCGGCGCCAGCTCTACGAGCGCCTGGGCCGGCCGATGCCGCGTTCGGTCCGCGCGCCCCGGCCGCTCGTCGTCAACGTGAGTGCGCGGCATTGTCACCTCACGCCGCAGGCGGTGGAGACGCTGTTTGGCGCCGGCCATCAGCTCACGCCGATGAAGTGGCTGTACCAGGACGGCCAGTTCGCCGCGCAGGAATCGGTGACGTTGATCGGGCCACGCAGCCGCGTGATTTCGAACCTCCGCATCCTTGGCCCGTGCCGCGAACTCAACCAGGTCGAACTGGCGTTCACGGATGCGATCTCGCTCGGGTTCGACGTGCCGGTCCGCCTGTCGGGCAACATCGCCGGCACCCCCGGTTGCATGCTGATGGGTCCCGCGGGATTTCTCGAGCTGTCCGAGGGCGTGATCCGCGCGGCGCCGCACGTGCACATGCATCCCGACGACGCGGCCTTCTATGGCGTCAAGGCGGGCGATCACGCGCGGCTGCGCATCAGCGGAGCCTGCGCGATGACGTTCGACCGCGTGCTCGTGCGCATTTCGCCGGATTTCAAGCTCGAGGTGCATATCGACACCGACGAGGGCAACGCCTGCGGCCTGCGCCCCGGCGTGCCTTGCGAGTTGCTGACATGAACTGCAACACCACCCACCACGCTGGCGCGTGGTCCCCCCGCCTTCCGCCTTCGCTCTCCGAGCTACGGCGCGACGGCACCATCCCGACGGACCGAGCCGGCGCCTTGGCGGAGGTTGGCGAGGCGGGATCTATTCAGCCTGCGAAGCGCACTGGCCAGATCCCTCCGTCGAGGAGGGGGGACCGTGCGCGAGCACGGTGGGAGGTGTTCTCTCGCGAAGAGTTTTCCGGTCCAGCAATCATCATCCCAACCTCAATCCCAGTGCTCCATGAGTGATTCACTCGGCATGATAGAAACCAAGGGCTACGTCGGCTCCGTTGAAGCCAGCGATGCCATGGTCAAGGCGGCGGGCGTTTCGCTCGCCCGACAGATCCAGATCGGCGGCGGTCTGGTCACCGTCATCGTCAAGGGCGATGTCGGCTCCGTGAAGGCGGCCGTCGAAGCCGGTTCCGAAGCGGCCAAGCGCGTGGGCGAGCTCATCTGCTCGCACGTGATCGCCCGACCGCATGTGGAACTGCTCAAGCAGTTCGGCCTCTGAACCGCCCTCCCCGCTCCTCCGCTCGTTTCCCTTTAACCCACTGTTTTCGCCATGGCTCAAGAAGCACTCGGCATGATTGAAACCAAAGGCCTCTGCGCGCTCATCGAGGCGTCGGATGCCGCCCTCAAGGCGGCCAACGTCACGATGACCGGTTACGAGGCAATCGGCTCCGGCCACGTCGCGGCGTTTTTCCGCGGCGACGTCGCGGCCCTCAAGGCGGCGGTCGACGCCGGAGCGGACGCGGCCAAGCGCGTCGGCGAGGTGATCGCCATCCAGGTGATCCCGCGTCCCCACGAGGAGCTGGCCGGCCTCGGCAAGTGGATCGCGTAACCCCAGCCCCCCGTCTCGTGCCCCTGCGCGTGGGCGCAGGGATCCCGCGGACCAGGGGCCGGTCGGGCAAGCGCCGCCCGTTCGTCGTGTGAATATCCTCGTCGCCAATCTCGGCTCCACCTCGTTCAAGTACCGTCTGTTCGCCATCGACGGTGCGGCCGCGCACCTCGTGTCGAAGGGCGGCACCGAGCGCGTGACCGATTGTGGCGGGGCGATCGAGCAGGCGCTGCACGAACTCGCGGAGGGCGGACACGTCCGCGCCGCCGACGATCTCGACGGCATCGGCTTCAAGACCGTCTTCGGCGGCGAACTCACGGGGTGTGTGTTGGCCGACGAATCGGTTGAACAGGCTCTCTATAATACCGCCGACCTCGCGCCCGCGCACAACCCACCCTACGCCGAAGGCCTCCGGATCTTCCGCCAGCGCCTGCCCGACGTGCCGCGGGTCGCCCTTTTCGAGACCGCGTTCTATCAGTGGGTCCCCGAACACGCACGGCGCTACGCCGTGCCGGAGGAATGGTATCGCGTCGGCGTCCGTCGTCACGGGTTCCACGGCGCCAGTCACAAGTTCGTCGCCGAACGCTCCGCGGAACTGCTCGGCCGCGCCGACATCGCGGAACGGGTGCGCCGGCTCTACGTCGACGGGCCGGGACAGCCGTCCTCCACCCGACCCCTCCGCGTCATCAGTTGTCATCTCGGCGGCTCGAGTTCCGTGACCGCCATCCGTGACGGCATTGCGATTGGCACCAGCATGGGCCTGAGTCCGCAGTCGGGATTGCCGCAGAACAACCGCGTGGGCGATCTCGATTCCGCCGCGCTGCCCTGCGCGATGCGTCGACTTGGACTCACGCTCGAACAGGCGGAGAAACAACTGATCCGGAAAAGCGGCCTCCTCGGTCTTTCCGGCGTCAGCAACGACCTGCGTGACATCAAGGCGGCCGCGGACAAGGGCCATGCCCGCGCCCGACTCGCGATCGCCACCCTGGTGCATGCGATCCGCCATTGGGTCGGCGCATTCTGGCTGGAGCTTGGCGGCTGCGATGGGCTCGTCTTCACCGCGGGCATCGGCGAGCACAACCCGTGGCTGCGCGCCGCGGTGTGCGACGGGCTCGAAGCATTCGGCCTCACGCTCGATCCGTCCCGCAACTCCGCCAACCTGACCGAGCAGGACCTTGCTTCAGCGAACTCGCGCACGCGGCTCTTGGTGATTCCTGCGAACGAAGAGCTCGTCGTCGCCCGCGAAACGGCGCGGCTTCTCGCCCGTCGCCGTCCGGCGGCGGCGTGACCCCGGACATTTTCTCGAAACTCCAATCATTCATCCCAACTCCATCCGATCATGGCTCAACTCGCACTCGGTTTGCTTGAAACCCGCGGCATCACGGCGCTCGTCGCCGGCACGGATGCCATGTTGAAATCCGCCAACGTTTCGCTCGTCGGCCCGATGAAACAGGTCGGCAATGCGCTCGTGACCGCCGTCGTCACCGGCGACGTCGCCGCCGTCAAGGCCGCCACCGAATCCGGCGCGGCCGCCGCCCGCATCTATGGCGAAGTCGTCAGCGTGCAGGTGATCGCCCGCCCGCACGAAGATGTCGCCGCCGTGCTGCCGAAGAAGAAAAAGACTGAAGGCTGAAGCGTGGATGCTGAGTACCGCGGTTACCACGCCAACCGACCGAACCCACGTAGCTCTTCCGTCCACCGGACCTTCCGACCTTCCGACTTTCAGACCTTAACTCCCGCCCGCCATGTTTCTCGCCCGCGTGATCGGCGCCGTGGTCTCGACCAAGAAGGACGAGGCCATGCGCGGCCGCAAATTGCTCCTCCTGCGCCCGATGCTGGTCGACGAGGCCGATCCCGCGCAGTTCCGCCCCGGCGCAAACACGATCGTCGCCGTCGACACGCTCGGCGCCGGCAGCGGCGATCTCGTGTTGTTCTGCCAGGGAAGTTCCGCGCGGCAGGCCACCGGCATGAAGTCCCTGCCGATCGACGCCGCCGTCGTCGGACTCGTCGACACGGTCGAGGTCCTCGGGAAACGCATTGTGTGATGATGATTCCCGATTTCGAGGACCGACCCGAACACGCTGGTTCTTGGCGCCCGCCTGTAGGGCCGGAACTGTTCCGGGCGCGCGGATGCACCGTTAGAGCCGGCCTGAGGACGCCAGGTCCGGCCCTACAGTGCGAATGTTCCTGCGTAGCTCCAACCTTCCTTCTCGATTCTGACCCATGGCCAACCCCCCTGTGATTGATGAGGCGCTCGTCCGCAGCGTGGTCGCGCAGGTCGTGAAGGACGTTCGGCCGGCAAACGGCGACGAACCGACGACCTGCCATGCCGCGCCCGCCGTTGTCTCCGGCCAACGTCGTCGCCCCGGCGTCTTCACCGACGCCGCCGCCGCGGTTACGGCAGCCGCGGCCGCGCAGGAACAGCTCGCCGCCCAGGGCGTGGCCGCACGCGCCAAGGTCGTCGCGATCGTCAAGGGCCTCTGCACGCAAAACGCCCCGTCCTGGGGCAAGTTCGAATTCGACGAAACGAAGATCGGCCGTCTCGCGCACAAGGTCGAAAAGCTCGAGATCGTGAAGCTCGTCCCCGGCGTCGAGTGGTTGCATCCCGACGCGCGCAGCGGTGATCACGGCATCACGCTCGAGGAATACACGCCCTTCGGCGTCATCGCGGCGATCCTGCCGATGACCCACTCGATTCCCACCCTGGCCGGCAACGTCATCAACATCGTCGCCGCGGGCAACAGCGTGGTGTTCAACCCGCACCCGGGCGGCGCCCGCTCGGCCGCGCTCGCCGTCGCCGCGTTCAACGAGGCGATCCGCGCGGAGATTGGCATCGAAAATCTCGTCTGCACGATCGAGCAACCCACCCTCGAATCCTTCGATGCGCTCTGCAAGGCACCCGAGGTGCGCGTGCTCTGCGTGACCGGTGGCCCCGCCGTCGTGGCCGCCGCGATGAAATCGGGCAAACGTGCGATCTGTGCGGGCCCGGGAAATCCGCCCGTGCTGGTCGACGGCACCGGTTGCCTCGACCGCGCCGCGCGCAACATCATCCATGGCGCCGCCTACGACAACAACCTGCTTTGCATCGGCGAAAAGGAGGTGTTTGTCCTCGAACACGTGTTCGAGAAATTCCTCGCCGCGCTGGCCAAGCACGGCGCCCGCGCCCTCACGCGTCCGCAACTCGACAGGCTCACCGCCGTGGCGTTCTCGAACAAGCCGGACGCGGCCGGTTGTTCGCATCCGGTGCTCAACCGCAGCTTCGTGGGCGTCGATGCAGCCGTCCTCGCCCGGCACGCCGGCACCGACGTGCCCGCCGACACGCCCCTGCTGTTCGCCGAGACCGACGCCAATCACGCGTTCGTCATCGAGGAGCAGATGATGCCCATGCTGCCGATCGTGCGCGTCAAGTCGGTGGAGGAAGGGATCGCGGCCGCCGTGCGTGCCGAACACGGCTACAAGCACTCGTCGATCATCCACTCGCTGAACGTCGACCACATGACGCAGATGGCGCGTGCGCTCGACACGACGCTGTTCATCAAGAACGGCGCCTGCGTCGCCGGCCTCGGTCTCGGCGGCGAGGGCTACCTCAGCTACTCCGTGGCCACGACAACCGGGGAAGGGATCACCAACCCTCGCACGTTCACGCGCACGCGCCGCTGCGTGATGGTCGACAACCTGCGGATCTATTGAAAATGAAAGTGTTTTTCACCGAAGGAAACAAAGGCCGCCGTGAAACCCGGCTGGTTGGCCATCTGCCGGGACATCCATCCATGCGCCTCCCCTTTCTGAAAACGAACATGATGCGGACAACGCCTTCGTTTCCCTCGTTACCTTCTGTGAGGTCGATGCCCCCTCATGTCCGGCCATGACCTACGCACGCGTCGACGGTTCGATCGTTTCCGCGGCCTGCCATCCGAGCATGGAAGGCTGGCGAACGGTGATCTGTCAGCCGCTCGACGAGCAGGGCAACGCCGAGGGCACGCCGCTGCTCGCGATCGACCCGTTCGGCGCCGGCCTGCACCAGCGCGTGATCCTCTCCACCGACGGCGCCACCACGCGCGAACGCGTCGGCGATCCGAAATCACCGCTGCGCAACCTCATCATTGGCGTGATCGACCCCGACCCGGCATGACCATTCCCTCGCTCACCCACTTCCTTGCTCCCTTGTTCTGATGCGCCTGGGCACTGTCATCGGCCGCGTCACGCTCACGCAACAGGAACCCGTCTACCACGGCGGCCGCCTGCTGATCGTGCAGCCACTGTCGCGCGAGCAGTTCGCGGGCGCGCCCGTGCAACCGCTCGCGAAGGGCTCGAGTCTGGTCGTCTACGATCAACTCGGTGCCGGCGATGGTTGCATCATTGGTTTCACGGAAGGCGCCGAAGCTTCGCAGCCGTTCCCGGGCGACGCCCCCGTCGACGCCTACGCCGCGTGCATCGTCCAGCACCTCGACTATCACCCGCCGCGCGAGTCATGATCGAGATCTCTCATCACACTCTCTCCGCGCCCGACCGAAATCCCTTCGCGGCATGTAGGGCCGGACCTCGCGTCCGGACCGTCGTATTCAGGCCGACTTTGGGTCGAAGCGGCCCGGACGCGAGGTCCGGCCCTACCGCTATCGACCGCCAACCGCCGCGGTGAGGCGCCGAAGACCCGGCTTCAGCCTATCGCTTACCGCCTACAGCTTACCGCCATTTCCGTCATGCCACAGATTCTCACCGCCCGTGAAGTTGAAGGACTCCTCCGCGCCGGCCAGGCCGTGCCCGAAGGGGTGTTGCTCACGCCCTCGGCGCGTGACTTCGTCCAGGATTTCCGGCGCGCCAGCCAGCAGACCGCCGCCGGCAGTGCCGCGCTCGAACTTGCCGCCGAACGGAAGACGACCCGCAACGGTTCCGGCCCGGTCACACCGACGATCCCGGATTGCGAATTCAAATGGGTGCAGGGCACCGATCCGCAGACGCCCGCCGGGATCGAGCGGTTCTTCAACTCCGCGCCGGTCGAGGATCTGAAGCGCCGCGTCTGCGACATGGGTCGCCGGCTCTGGGTCAAGGACTACACCGATGGCAACGGCGGCAACATCACCGTGCGCGTCGGCGACAACCTCGTCCTCTGCACGCCCACGCTCATCTGCAAGGGTTTCATGAATCCCGAGGATCTCTGCCTGATTGACCTCGACGGCAACCAGCTCGCCGGCTCCCGCAAGCGTACCAGCGAAGCCATGACACATCTCGGTATCATGAAACGCCAGCCGGCGGCCAAGGCCTGCGTGCACGCCCACCCGCCGCACGCCACGGCATTTGCAATCGCCAACGCCTCGATTCCGTCCTGCCTCATTCCCGAGGCCGAGGTGTTCCTCGGCAAGATCGGCGTCGCCCGGTATCAGACGCCCGGCACGCCCGAGAACGCCGACGAGGTCGGCGAAGTCGGCGTCGATCACCAGGCGATCCTGATGCAGAACCACGGCGTCATCGTCTGGGGCAAGGATGTCGAGGACGCCTACTGGAAGATGGAAAACATCGACTCCTACTGCCGCACCGTGTGGATCGCCGCCGGTCTCGGCAGCGGCCTGCATCAGTTCGGTCCTGATAAACTCAAGGACCTGATCAGCCTGCGCCAGAAGCTCGGCATGCCCGACCCGCGCGCGACCTTGCGCGAATGCGAACTCTGCGACATCGCCGATTTTCGCCCCGGCGCCGTGTCGCCGGTGCCGGAGCACACGGTCATTGAAACGCCCTCCGACCCGGCCCCCAGCGACGAGATCGAGGCGCTCGTGCAAAAACTCACCGACGAGATTCTACGGCAAATCGCCCCCGGCGGGTGAGACGATTCATTCGGACGAGTCATCGAGGCCGTTCGCACCTCCCTTCCGCTTCAAAATGAAAGTCACCATAATCGGCGGCGGTGGCCGCGTGGGATCAAATGCCGCCTTCGCCCTGCAATGCGCGGGCGTCGTGGCGGAGATTCAATTGCTCGATGCCAACACGGATCTCGCGGCCGGCGAAGCGCTCGACCTCCTGCACGGATCCTCCGCCTCCGCCGACCAGCGGATCTACGCCGGCGATTACGCGCGCGCCGCGGACAGCGACGTGTTTCTCATCACCGCCGGCCTGCGCCGCAAACCCGACGAGTCACGACTCGACCTGATCAACCGCAACGTCGCGCTCTTCGACCAGATCCTCGCCTCGATCAAGTCCGCGGGCTTTCGGAAGGACGCGCTCGTGTTCGTGGTGTCAAATCCCGTCGACATCCTCACGCAGCTCGCCGTCGTCCGCCTCGGCCTGCCGTGGCAGCAGGTCCTCGGACTCGGCACGATGCTCGATACCGCGCGCTTTCGCTCGTTGATCGCGGAAGCCTTGCACCTCCCGCCAACGCAGGTGAAGGCGCTCATCCTCGGCGAACACGGCGACACGATGGTGCCGATCTGGTCCAGCGCCACCGCCGCCGGACTCCCGCTCGACAAAATGCCCGGCGTCACGCCAAGCTTTCAGACGCAGCTCTTTGATCGCACCAAGGGCAGCGGCGCCGAGGTGATCCGCCGCAAGGGCGGCGCGGGTTGGGCCGTCGCGGTCACGATCGCGGAGGTCGTGCACTGCATCGCGCACGACAAGCGACAGATCCTGCCGGTGTCTTCCTTGCAGCAGGGTCGGTATGGCCTGCGCGATGTCTCGCTCAGCGTGCCCACCGTCGTCGGCCGCGCCGGCGTGCTCGAGCAGCTCGAGATCGCCCTCTGGCCCAAGGAACAGCAGGCGCTGCTCGCGAGCGCGAGTGCCCTCCAGGCGACGTGGGCGAAAGTCAAACCGGCGGGGTAACCAACGAGAGAGGTCAGAGATCGGCGATCAGAAGTCGGAGATCCGAGATCGGAAATCAGTGGACAAAGTCTCGGGTCGCATCATCGCGCCGTGATCCCTTACGTCTCGTATTTGATCCACCCTTCCATTGTGTTTCGTCGTCTCCAAGCCGTAACCATTCAGCCGGAACCGACGAAACCCGTAGCAGCCGAGGTCACGAGGCCGGGCCCCGTGATTCACTTGAAAACAGCCTCCTGACGTCGGCTGCTACATCCGACTGCATGGTTGCCTCCGACCTCCGACCTCTGACTTCCGCCTTCTTCCATGCCCTCCCCACTCCATTGTGCCGCCGTTGACCTGGGTGCGACCAGTGGTCGCGTGATCGTGGGGACGTGGGCGAAGGGCCGGCTCGCGCTCACGGAGGTCCATCGCTTCGCCAACACCTTTCGCTCGCTCGGGGCGCACGACTATTGGGATCTGCCCGGACTTTGGCACGAGGTGCAGACGGGATTGCGCGCCGCGAAACAACAGTTTCCGAAACTCGCCTCGGTCGGTGTCGACACCTGGGGCGTCGACTACGCGCTGGTCAACGACGCGGGGCGCCTCGTGTTTCCCGCGCATGCCTACCGGGACGCGCGAACCCAACCCGGCCTTACGCGACTCGGCAACACCCGCGCGGCCCTCGACCGCATCTACGCCGCGACCGGCGTGCCGAATGTTTTCTACAACACGAGCCTGCAACTCGAGGAGGTCGTCGCCAGTTGCCCGGCGGTCGAGGATCTGGCATCGCGCTGCCTCTTCCTGCCCGACTACTTCAATTATCTTCTCTCGGGGCACATGGAGAACGAACTCTCCATCGCGAGCACCTCGCAGTTGCTCGACGTCCACGCGGCGGATTGGTCGCGCGCGGCGCTCGATCATTTCCATATCCCGGCCATCTGGTTTTCCAAACCCGTGCGCGCCGGCACGCGGCTCGGCCCGGTCAAGGGGATTGCCGAACTCAAGGGCGTCCAGACGATCGCGGTGCCCGGTCATGACACGGCCTGCGCCTACGATGCGATGCCCGCGGCGCCGGATGGTGGCGACATCTACATCAGCTCCGGCACGTGGTCGCTGGTCGGTTTCGAAAGCGACACGCCCGTGCTCGGCGCCGGGGCGCTGGCGGCCCGGATTTCCAATGAACGCACCGGCGACGGTCGCTATCGTCCGTTGACCAACGTGATCGGCCTTTGGCTGATGGAACGCATCTGCCACGACTTCTCGGCGAAGCCAGCGTCCGACCGCGCCTGGGCCGCGCTCCTCCAAACCGCAGCGAAACGGCCGCCCCCGCGACCGGCTGCTCGACGTGCGCGATCCCGCCTTCGCCAATCCCCCGTCGATGCGCAAGGCGATCGACGCGCAATTGAAAAAGCACCGCGCGAAACCCCCGCGTGACCTCGCGGGTTACGCGCGCCTGATCTGTGATTCGCTTGCTCGCGGCCACGCCGATGCCGTGCGCAAGTTCGAGCAACTCGCCGGACGCACGTTCAAGCGCGTGCTCATCGTCGGCGGCGGTTCGAAGAACAAGCTGCTCTGCCAGGCGACCGCCGACGCCACCGGTTTGCCGGTCGTCTCCTTCGCGCTTGAAGGCACGGCCGTCGGCAATCTCGCGAGCCAGTTGATCGCGTTACGGGCGGTGAAGGATCTTCGGACGTTCCGCGAATTGTTGAGCCGCGAACTCAAGCAGACGGTGTACTACCCCCAGAGCGGAAATCGTGAAAACTGAAAATCGGGCATCGAGAATCTCAAATCTCAGCTCCTCCTGCCGCTGATTCCAATTTCCAGGTTCTCGATTTCACGATTCTCGATTTCACGATTCCCCCTTTTCCCTCCCCTTCCTCCCCATGCCTTCCGCCAAGAAAATCTCCGCCGCCTACCGCCTCGCCCGTGAAGTCTACGCCGACGTTGGGCGTCGACACCGAAAAGGCAATCCAGCGCGCGCAGGCGCTCCCGATATCCGTCCATTGCTGGCAGGCCGACGATGTCCGCGGACTCGAAACGCCGACAAGGTGCGGTCGACTCCGGCGGGATCATGGCCACCGGCGGCTATCCCGGGCGCGCGCGCAACGGCGACGAGATGCGCGCCGATCTCACCAGGTCCTGCGCCTGCTTCCCGGCGTGCAGCGCCTCAATCTCCACGCGTTCTACGCGGAGACCGGTGACCGACACCGTCGATCGCGACGCGCTCGAACCCGCGCATTTCGCACGCTGGCTCGATTGGGCGAAAAGCCGCCGCGTCGGACTCGACTTTAATCCCACGTATTTTGCGCATCCCCTCGCGGCATCGGGCTACACGCTCGCGCATCCGGATGCGGCCGTGCGCAAGTTCTGGATCGCGCATGGCCGCGCCAGCCGTCGCATCGCGCAGCATTTCGCGAAGCAACTGGGATCGCCGTGCGTGAACAACCACTGGATTCCCGACGGCACGAAGGACTGTCCCGCTGATCGCTGGGGCCCGCGCGCGCGTCTCGTGCAATCCTACGATGCGATCTTCGCCGACAAGTCGGTCAACCGGAAGCTCTGTATCGATGCGGTGGAGGGAAAACTCTTCGGGCTCGGCAGCGAGGACTACGTCGTCGGCTCGCAGGAGTTCTATTCCAGCTACGCGCAAAGCCGCGGCCTCGTGTTGTGCCTCGACCTCGGCCACTATCACCCGACCGAGTCGGTCGCCGACAAAGTCTCCGCACTGATGCAGTTTCATCCGCGCCTCCTGTTGCACACGTCGCGACCGGTGCGCTGGGACAGCGATCACGTGGTCATCCTCGACGACCCCGTGCGTTCACTCTTCCTGGAAATCGCGCGCGGCAATGCCTGGGATCGCGTGTTCGTCGCGCTCGATTTCTTCGACGCCTCGATCAACCGGATCGGCGCCTATGTCATCGGCGCGCGCGCCACCCGCCAGGCGATTCTCTGCGGCCTGTTGGATCCAACCGCATCGATCCAGGCGGCCGACCTGGCGGGGCGCGGCCACGAACGGCTCGCACTGATGGAACACGCCAAGGCATTGCCGTGGGGCGCGGTCTGGGACGAGTTATGTCAGCGCGCGGGTGTGCCCGCCGGCTCCGACTGGCTGGCGGAGGTGGCGAGGTACGAAAAGAACATGCTGTCGAAACGGCCATGAGATCCAGTTTTGCATTTCATCCGAACCCATGACCTCCCAGCGGATTCTTCCCGGTCCCGACAAGCGCGTGCAACTCATGGCGACGTGCCTGTGCGATGCCTTCTTCGCCGAGGCGGCACAGGCGACCGTCGAGGTGTTGGAACACGCCGGCTGCGTGGTCGAGTTTCCGCCGGGACAGACCTGCTGCGGGCAACCGGCGTTCAATGGCGGCGACTGGCCGAACTCACGCAAGGTGGTCCGACATACCCTCGAGGTCTTTCGTGGCGACCTGCCGGTGATCGTGCCTTCGGGTTCGTGCGCGGCGATGGTGTTTCACGGTTCGCCGCTCGAGTTCGAAACGGAACCGGATCTTCCGGCCGTGCAACAGATGGCCGGTCGCACATGGGAGTTGTTCGACTTTCTCGTCAACGGCCTCGACGTTTCCGCGTGGCCAGGTCGCTTCGACGCCAGGCTTGCGATTCACCATTCCTGCCATTCGCGCGGCACGGGCACGGGCGACGCGATCGAACAACTCCTGGGTTCCATCGCCGGCGTGCAGCTCGTCGAGGTGACGGAGCGTGATCAGTGCTGCGGCTTCGGCGGCACCTTCTCGGTCACGTTTCCCCACATCTCGACGGCGATGGGCCGGATCAAGATCGACCGGCTGCTGGCGAACGAACCCGACTACGTCGTGTCGGCGGACCTGAGCTGCCTCATGCACCAAAAGGGGCTCGCGGAGAAAGCCGCCCGCCCGATGCAGGTGTGGCACGCCGCCCAGGTCCTCGCCGCGGCGCTGCGCAATCGATGAGCCTGAACGGAAAGTACATGCCCACGCAACCCATCGACGAATACGCCCGCCACCTCGATCCCGAGGTGCGCGAATCCGTCCTCAACGCCAGCCGCAAGAAGATCATCAGCCGCTCGGGCGCGTTGTTCCCCGACTATCCGCATGCTGACGAACTCCGGCGCCTGGCCGGACTGCTCAAGCAGCACACGCTTGATCACCTCGACACCTACCTCGAACAGACCGCGAACGCCATGGAGTCGCACGGTGTGCAGGTGCACTTCGCCACCGATGCGGAATCGGCGCGCCGCCAGATCCTCGCGATCTTCCAGGCCGCCGGCGTCACGCGCGTCTGCAAGTCGAAGAGCATGGTGACGGAGGAGATTCACCTGCGTCCGCACCTGGAGCAGCACGGTATCGAGACGATTGAGACCGATCTCGGCGAGTTTATCGTCCAGCTCGACAACGACACCCCCAGCCACATCGTCACGCCGATCATCCACAAGAACCGGCGGCAGATCGCGCGCACCTTCGAACAGCACGGGCTGGGTGCCTACAACGACGATCCCGAGACCATCACGCGCCGCGCCCGCCGCCACCTCCGGCACAAGTATCTCACGTCGACCGGCACGATCACCGGGGCGAATTTCGTCTCGGCGGAATCGGGACGCATCGTCGTCGTAACCAACGAAGGCAATGCGCGCTTCGGCCTCGCCGCGGCGAAGGTGCACGTCGCCGTCGTCGGGATCGAGAAGCTCGTGCCGACGGATCGCGACCTCGCGCTCTATCTCAACCTGCTCGCGCGCTCGTCGACCGGTCAGCACTTCACGGTCTACACCGAATTCGTCGGCGGCCCCCGCGCCGCCGGACAGCCGGAGGGCCCCGCGGCGATGCACGTCGTCTTCATCGACAACGGACGCACCGAGACGCTCGGCTCCGATTGCGCGGAGGCGCTGCGCTGCATCCGTTGCGGTGCGTGCCTCAACGTCTGCCCGGTGTTTCGCCAGGCGTCGGGCCATGCCTATCGCCACACGTATCCCGGCCCGATCGGTGCCGTGCTGGCACCCAACCTCGTCGGCAAGGCGGAGTTTCCCGAACTCGCCGACCTGCCGAAGGCGTCGAGCCTGTGCGGCGCGTGCAATGAAGTCTGCCCCGTCAACATTCCGATCCCGGACCTGTTGCTGCGCCTGCGCAATCGCGGCAAGCAGGCGCACGCGCCGAAGGCGACGATCGCTGCGCCCGGCATGGGCGCGTGGGCCACGCTCGCGTCCCATCCCGCGATGTGGAGGACCGCTCTGCTGGGAGGTCGTCTCATGAACGTCCTGCCATCCAGCCTGATTCCGCATCCCGCGATGCAAGCGTGGCTGCGCGACCGCACCCTGCCTCGCTGGCAGGGCGGCGCCTTTCGCCGCTGGCTCAAAGGTAGGGCGGGGACTCCGCTCCCCGCCGCCAAATCTCAGCCATGAACACCGACGACCGGACCCAGGTATTCGACCGTATCCGCGCCGCGCTCACCCAGCGCCCGAACCGGACGCCGCGCCCGGAAATCGATCCCGCGCAACTCGTCGCCACGCGCCGCCTTGCCGGTGATGATCTCTGGGAAGCGTTCGCCCGTAATCTGGCAAGCGTGCGTGGCAACCTGTGTCGTTCGATCACCGAGGTCGTCGAACTCCTGCAGCAGCAAGGCGCGAAACGCGGTTACTGTGATCCGGCACTGCGAAGCGTCGTGGGCGACCCGCTTGCGGCGCATTTTGATATCGTGAACGCATTTCCGCGCGAAGACGTGGACACGATCGATTTCGGATCACGGCCGCCAGCGGGGTGATCGCGGAAACCGGCACGATCATCCTGCGCGATCGCGCGACCAGCAATCGACTCGGCGCGCTGGCGCCGTGGGTGCACGTGGCCGTCGTCCGCCGGGAACAGATTCACCGCACCGTGACCGACGCACTCGAAGCGTTCGACGACGATCCCAACACCATCTTCGTCACCGGCCCGTCCAAGACCGCGGATGTCGAAGGCATCCTGATCGAAGGCGTGCACGGTCCCGGGGTGCAGGTGGCGTTGCTTCTTCCGTAGGGCAGGTCTCCGACCTGCTCGGGTCTCGGTCGTGTAAGGTAATACCAAACACCTCCCACCTTGCCGTCTCGGCGGGCTCGGAGCCCTGAGCCTGTCGAAGGGCTGGCGCACGGTCCCCCCTCCTCAAGGAGGGATCTGGCGAGTGGCGCGCAGCGCGCTAAACAGATCCCCTCTTGAGAGGGCTTCGGCCGTGAGCTCAGCCGAACGGGTGGCGCGCAGCGACGGGGTGTGTTGGTTCGCTCTCCGGCCGGCCGTGCACTCTCGTTCCCCCTCGCGAACGTATCCAATGACATCGGCCCTGACCCGGAGCGGATCAGAGATCCGCCCTACGCCTCGACTTCGATCATCGCCTTCAGCACCGCGGGATTGCCGGCGATTTCGCGGGGGAACTTCTCCGGGACGTCACGCAACGCCAGCCGGTGCGTGATCCAGGGGCGCGTATCAATGCGTCCGGCTTCAACCAATTCGATCACGTTGCGAAAGGTCTCCGGGGTCGCGTTGCGGCTCGCGAGGATCGTCAATTCGCGGCGATGGAAGGCCGGATCGTTGAACGTCACGTCACCTTGAAAGAGACCGACGAAGACGATGCGGCCCCCGTGCGCCGGCAGCGCGAACGCGGACATCATCGATTTCGCGTTGCCCGTGGCGTCGAAGACACACGTCGGCAAGTCGCCGTCGCCGATCGCCTCCAGTTGGGCCGCCGCATCCTCCGCTGGTCCCAGCGTGTGGGACACGCCGAGCTGCCTCCGGCAGAAATCCCGTCGCGTCTCGCTGACGTCCATCACGGCCACGCGCGCACCCGCGGCACGGGCAAACTGAATCACCCCGAGCCCGATCGGGCCGGCGCCGATGACCAGCACGAATTCATCGGCGGCAAGCCGCGCCCGCTCGACCGCATGCGCGCCGATGCCCAGGGTCTCGACGAGCGCGAGTTGATCGAAATCGAGCTGCCGGGAACGATGCAACTTGCGGCCGGGCACGCGCAGCAAGGGCTGCATGCCACCGTCGATGTGCACGCCCAGCACCGCCAGTTGCGTGCAGCAGTTCGGCTTGCCGCGGCGGCAGGCGATGCAGTGGCCACAGTTCAAATACGGTTCCACGGCACACCGGTCGCCCGGCTGCAGATCGTTCGCTTCGTCGCCCGGGTCGATGACCTCGACCCCGAGTTCGTGCCCGAGCACGCGCGGATAGGTGAAGAACGGCTGGTTGCCGGCAAAGGCGTGCAGATCCGTTCCACACACGCCGATGCGCCGCACCCGCACCAACGCGTGACCGGAAACCGGCGCGGGGTCCGCGACGTCGCGAGCGAGGAAATGGCCTGGTTTCTCGAGAACGACCTGAAGCATGGGATCCGACAATGGAATCGGACGCCGCTCCGGAGGCGAACGGAAAGCGGCTGACTCGCGAATCGCGGTCGATTGGTGTCCGCCGTCCACTCTGAGGCGCCCCCCCAGAACGAAGCTCCCCGCTGCTACATGCTTTATTCCCCTCCCGGACCTGACAGGGTCAGGTTGCTCCCACCGCATCGATTCCCATGAAGAAGCAATCCACCCGGAACCGGAAATCCATCCTGCTCGTCGCCAATGGCGACCTGCGCCTCTCCGCCAACCAGAAATGCTGGCCGGCCCAGGCCGCGATGGAACAGCAACTCACCGCCGCGGTGGCGCACTTCGGGTACCAGCTCGTGCGCGCACATCCCTTCAAGGAGTCGCAGGGCCACGGCTTCATCGCATCGCAAAAAGAAGGCATGGAGGTCTTCGCCCATATCGATCGACGCACGCCGTTGATCGTCGCCGAGTCCGTCTGGCAATATTCGCACCACCTCCTGCCCGGTCTCATCTCGCACGAGGCGCCCGATCCTGACGGTGGCGAACTGGTCCGGCACCTGGCCCGGCCTCGTCGGCATGCTCAATCTCAACGGATCGCTCACCAAGGCCGGCGTGACCTACTCGACGCTGTGGAGCGAGGACTTCACCGACGCGTATTTCCGCATGCGCCTCGCCGCCTGGTTGAAGACCGGCCACGCCGTTCACGCCACCAGGCACGTGCGACCGCTCGGACGCTGCACGGTGCCGGCGAAGGCGCGGACCACCGCCCGGCGCATCGCGGACGACCTGCGCCGCCGCAAGGCGATCCTGGGCGTGTTCGACGAGGGTTGCATGGGCATGTACAACGCGATCATCCCGGACGAACTGCTGTTCCCGACCGGCGTCTACAAGGAGCGACTGTCGCAATCCGCGCTCTATTACGCCGCCACGCAGGTCAGTGACGCCGAAGCCCAGGCCGTGTTTGATTGGTACATCGACAAGGGCCTGCAATTCCACTTCGGCACGGACGAAGCGACCGAACTCACCGCGCGCCCAGGTGTTGTGGCAGTGCAAGACCTATCTCGCCGCCGTGCGCATCGCCGACGAGTTCGGCTGCGAAACCATCGGCATCCAGTACCAGCAGGGCTTGAAGGATCTCCTGCCGGCATCGGACCTCGTCGAGGGCACGCTCAACTCCACCGATCGCCCGCCGGTCACGCGAGCCGACGGCTCGGTGATTCGCCCCGGCGAGCCGATCCCGCACTTCAACGAAGTCGACGAGTGCTCCGGCCTCGACGGCATCCTGACCAACCGCGTGCACCGCGCGCTCGGCCAGCCTCCCGCGACGACCCTGCACGATTTGCGCTGGGGGGATTGGGACCGCAGCGGTTCGACCGACGAGTACGTCTGGGTGTTCCTGATCTCCGGCAGTGCTCCCGCCGGACCATCACCGCAACGGCTGGGCGGGCTCGGACTCGCACCGCCAGCCGCCGATGTATTTCCGGCTCGGCGGCGGGACGCTGCGCGGCATCGCGAAATCCGGCGAGATCGTCTGGAGCCGCGTCTTCATCGAGAAAGGCAAACTCAAGATGGACCTGGGCCGCGCCAGGGTCGTCAGCCTGCCGGAGTCGGAAACCGAACGCCGTTGGCGCGAGACCACCCCGCAATGGCCGATCATGCACGCGGTCACGTATGGCGTTTCCCGCGACCAGATGATGGCGCGGCACAAGGCGAATCACATCCAGGTCGCCTATGCGAATTCCGCCCGCGAGGCCGACCTCGCGCTCTACACCAAGGCGGCGCTCGCCCAGGAACTCGGCCTGCAGGTCGCCCTCTGCGGCACGAAGGCGAACGGGAGCCGGTTCTGAGAAAGGTGGTAAGCGGGAGACCACAGGTTGAGGTGGACCACAGAGCGCACGGAGAAGCGTAGAGTTTCGAGAAGTCGCTCAGGATATAACCTACGGCCTGCGCCTACCGCCTGGCACTTTGGTTCCGTCGCGCCCTGGGGCAAATCCGAGGCAACATACCTCCGATTTCCATTGTTCTAGCCTTGGCGTATCTTCCGTGCTCTACCGGGATTCCGCCTGACGATCTGCGATTTCAGATTTCAGATCCCAAATCCCCCCAAGCCCTATGCCCACCTACGAGCGCTTCGAAGATCTCCCCGTCTGGCAGGCGGCCGCCTCGCTCTACGAGCAGGTCGACGCGTTCCTTGGCGAGGTAAAGGCGACCGTAAGCCACTCGTTCCGCGACCAGCTCGAACGCGCCGCGCTCTCCGTCTCGAACAATATCGCCGAAGGCTTCGAGCGCGGCACCACCAGTGAACTGCTGATGTTCCTCTACATCGCCCGCGGCTCCGCCGGCGAAGTCCGCTCCATGCTCCGCCTCCTCGCCAGGCGTCCGGCCATCTCAAATCTCAAATCTGAGATCTCAAATCTCACCAGCCTGGCCGAGAGTTGCTCGCGCCAGCTCCGCGCCTGGGCCGATTCCCTGCAAAACTCCGAGATCACCGGCCCGCGCCACCTCAACGACAAATCCCGCGCCGACTACCAGAAACGCTCCGCCCGCCAGAAGGGCGCCGCCGAGTTCCAGGCCATGATCGAAGCCAACCTCCCTCCCGATCACCCCGCCCGCCGGCCGAAGCGCTGACGCGCTCTCGGCATCTCAAATCTCAAATCTGAGATCTCAAATCTCCGCCCTTCCATGCCCCATGTCTCCAATCTCGTCAAAACCATCCAGGACATCATGCGCAAGGACGCCGGCACCTACGGCGACGCGCAGCGCCTCGAGCAGCTCGGCTGGATGTTTTTCCTGAAGATCTTCGACGACCGCGAAAAGGAATTCGCGATCACGAAGGACGACTACCGCTCGCCCATCCCCGCGCGCCTGCGCTGGTCGGCCTGGGCCACCGACGCCGACGCCATCTCCCCCACCGACCTCCGCAAGACCATCCTCACACTCGCCGTCCAAGGCCGCCTCGTTCCGCAAGACTCGGCCGACAACGATGCGCGGGAAATGGTGGATCGTGCGATGGAGCGGCGGCGGCAGACCATTCGAACGAAGAGCCTTCGGAAGAAGGAACTCGATGAATCCGCAGATTTGTTTGCTCGCGAGGACTTGCCCTCGTCGTGGTGCATTGAGCGATTTGCCAATCTCGTAGATCCGGAGAACACGATCTCGGATGGCGTCCTTGTCCCGGGAAATAACGTTCGCCGAACAACGCCGGATCGTCGCCAAAGTCGATCAACTGATGGCCTTGGTGGACAAACTCGAGGCGCAGCTCACCGCCTCCCGCGCCACCGCCGACCAACTCCTCTCCGCCCTAGTCGCCGAACTCACCGCACAAGCATGACGTGGCAGGATTTCAATCGCTGGTTTAACTGCGATTTCTGGCGGGCATTCAAGAACCGTACATTCCCGATACGGATTCCTACCACCCCCGCGGACAAGTTAGCAACGGTTCGAAAGGTCTTCGATGCGGTGGAATCCGCCCGGTATTCATGAACACCGCCCCGACCGCCCGACAGGGCCAGCTCCTCGCCTACATTTACCACTACGACATGATCAACGGTTGCGCGCCAGCGGAAGCGGACATGCAGCGATTCTTCCAGATCACGCCGCCGAGCGTGCATTCGATGGTGCTTACCCTGGAGCGACGGGGCTTCATCCGTCGCGTGCCGGGCCAGGCGCGCAGCATCACGCTGGCGGTGCCTCCGGCATCGTTGCCTGCGCTGCAACGCGTTCAACGCTGAGGCTGGAAGCCATGACCAAAGCCCCCAAGAAACCCGGCGGCTGGAGCGCCGTTCGCCAGCAACTCACCACGTGGGACAAGCCTGCGTTGCTCGCGTTGGTGAAAGATCTCTACGCCGCTTCCGAAGTGGGCCGTGACCTGGTGATCGCCCGCTGCCAGCCGATGGAGTCCACGAAAGCCACCCTGGAGAAATACCGGCGTAGAATCGTGGAGGAGTTCTTCCCCGCGCGGGGCTATGGCAAACTTAAGCTCGGCGAGGCGCGCCAGGCCATCCGCGACTACCGCAAGGCCACCGCCAACGCCTCCGGCACGGCGGAACTGCTGCTGACCTACGTCGAAAATGGCGCCGACTTCACGCGCCAGTTCGGAGACATCGACGAGCGGTTCTACGACAGCATCGAATCGGCCCTGAAGGAACTGGCCGCCTTGTTGCGCGGTGATGCCAGGGAATGTTACCCCGGGTTCGCGGACCGGCTGGCGAAAGTGGAGCAGATGACCGAGGGCGTCGGCTGGGGCTTCCACGACTACATCGGCGATGTCGTCGGGCAGTTGGAAGAAGAGCTCGGCGGCGACGACACGTCCCCACCGCTCCTGCCGCCAGGAAAGTGACTCGACCCGATGCGGACCAACCTTCCGGAAAAACTGCTCACCATCGTCGAAGGGATCGACGCCCACGGGTCCGCCAGCCTCACCCGCCTGACCGTGTTGAAGAAGTGGTTTGAGCACCCCGGCCGGTTGCCCGCCTTCGGTTTGTGGATCGCGAAACGCGCGGCCGGCCGCAAGGGCAAGACCAAGGGTGCGGCGGGTGGTTTGCTGGACGAAGCGCGCGCCCTGCTCGGAACCACGGCGACGCGCGAGGACTTCCTGCGGCTCGTGGATCCGGGTGCGGCGAAACTCCTGCGTGACCGGGCGCGGGCCTTTCAGAACGAGTTCCAGAACCAGCAGTGGGGGCCGGTGCGAATCATCCATTGCTGGTCGCTCCTGCTGGTCGAGCATGGATTGGCGCTCTATCTTGGCGAGGCAGACTCACCAGCCGACGGCTACAAACTGGCCGCCGACTTCTGCCAGCACCATGACTCACGGCATGGCAACAGCCTGAACGGGCCAAGCCGGACGAAGATCATGGAAATCGTCCGTTTCATGTTCACCTATGAAGCGATCGAAGAAGACGACGAGCGATAGCAGGCCCCTGTCGAGCAAGCAGCAGTTGGAATGCATGATCGACAGCGTTCCGCGCATTATCTCCGCGGAGGGGGAGTCCATCGGCCGGCAGGAAATCACGCCGCTCTCACGACGCCTCGACCTGCCTACCATTGCGCCCGACGGCTCGCTTTGCTCCGACGCGGACATTAGCCTTGGACGCTGACCGGAACCTGCTGGACTCCCGCACGTCTGAATCGAAAAGGAGGCCCGCCGTAAGACTCGTTGAACGCACATTCCGCCTCGAGGCGCCCGAAGGACTCGGCCGCAAGCCGCGACCCGAATTGATCGGCCCTGTCCTCACGCACCTGCACGGCACGCTGCAGGACGCCGTCCGCATGGGCTTCCTCCATTCCAGTCGCGCGCGCGGCCGGATTCCCAATGTCTTGAAGAACGCTGCCGAGGTCTTCTATACCGGGCATTCGGCCGACGGATCGAATGTTACCCTCCTCCACTTTGAGGTGGCCCCGTTTGGCGAGGTCGCTGGCGAATTGTTCCGGCAGCAATTACTCTGGGACGATGGCCCCCAGGCCGAACAGACTGCTTTCGAGCTTCTCGCCGCTTCCCTAGACGACATCACGGCGCGGCGGACGGAAAGCAACCGCTTCGATCCCGGACTGCTCAGTCGCGTGCGCAGCTATGGCCGCATCGTCAAACACGGGCTGACGCGGATTGCGCTGCCGGACGCGCAGGTGACGCACGCCGGTCGAATCGACTCCGCCAGCGTGGCGGCGGCCAGCGAACTTGCCGCCCGTATTCCCGAGACGCGCCGGGTACGCGTGGTCGGTCGGCTGGATGTGATGGGGGCGAGCCAGTGCGTGCTGAAGCTTGAACTCCGCCCCGGCGTCATTGTCACGGCGTTGTGGGAAGGCGCCGGACCGGTCGACGCACTCAAGGAATTCTTCAACCGCGACGTGGTGGTCGAAGGTGCCGGGGTGTTCCGTCCCTCGGGCGGCTTGCTTCGCATCGATGCCGACGCCATCGCGCCCGCATCGCAGCAAGACGAGTTTTTTCGCGAAGTTCCCACCGCTCCGGTGGTTCAAGATTTTTCGCGGAGCACGCGGCTGCGACCGGGTGAGCCGTCGGTCTACGCCGCCATTCTCGGCTCCATTCCCGCCGAAGAGTCGGACGAGGAGTTTGCCGCCGCAGTTGAAGCCTTGAGCTGACGCCACTGGCATGAGCCCGGCGACGGTCTATCTACTGGACACCAACGTCGTCCTTCATGCCACGCGGCAGGCCAGTCCGTTCTCGACGGCCGTCGACGCCCAGTTCCAGCTGCGCCAATCCTCATTTCGGCCGGCCATCTGCGAGGTTACCATCGGCGAGTTGTGGGCATTCGCGCAAGCGTGGGGCGACAAACGCAAGGCGCTGCTCAAGCACGTGATCAATCAGATGGTCGTCATTCCGATCTCGCGACCATCGATCCACCAGCGCTGGGCCGAATTGTATTCGCATGCGAGAGCCAACGGTCTGGCGATCCAGCATGGTCACAACGACATCTGGATTGCGGCAACGGCCCACGTGGCGGGACTGCGGCTGCTCTCGTCCGATCGCGCGGCGTTTCTTCCGCTGCGCGGCACGGACTGGGTCGATGTCGTCGTGCTCGATCCCAAGACCGGATCTATCGTCCCATGAAAACCGCCTACACCTACACGCTTCTCCGCTACGTCCACGATGTCGCGTCCGGCGAGTTCGCCAACGTCGGCGTCGTTCTATTTGCTCCCGATGCGCGCTACGCTGGCGCCATCTGTCGCGATACCTACGGGCGCATCAGCAAGATGTTCCCCGACATGAACCGGGACGGGTTCAAATCGCTCATGCGCTACATCGAGAGCCGGGCCCGGAACGGGTCACACCCAAATGTCTGACATTATCCGCCGGCAGGTTCCTCGCGTCTTCTGCGAAAGCATAAGCACTCCGTTGCGTGCCCCACCCGCAAGTATCACCACATCGGCGTGGCCACCACCGCCCACCTCGGGTTCGAGGTGACTGACTCCTCCGTCATCGAGGACCTGGTCGACGCGCCGCTCATCGATGACGATTGATGCAGGACCCAATGTCATTCTCATGACCCCACGTCTTAAACCTTCTTTCGCCCTGGCAGGTTTTCTCGTCGTCGCTCCCTTGTGCATGCAGGCCGATGCTTTCGACGACGCGGTGATCGCCCTGATGCAGCAAAAGCACATCCCGGGCATGTCACTGGCGGTCGTTCAGGACGGCGAGATTGTCCGCGCGCGCGGCTACGGGTTGATCGATGGCGATGGTTCCGCTCCCGTGACCGCGGACACCCTGTTCCAGGCGGGTTCGGTTAGCAAACCGGTGACGGCGCTCGGCGCAATGCGCCTGGTCGAGGCCGGCAAACTTGACCTCGACACGGATGTGAACGCGGCGTTGCGAAGTTGGCACGTGCCCGAGAATGAGTTCACGGCGACGGAAAAGGTCACGTTGCGCCGTCTGCTCAGCCATACCGCGGGCATGACCGTGCATGGCTTTCCCGGATACGCCGTCGATGCGCCGGTTCCCACGCTGGTCCAGGTGCTCGACGGGGAGAAGCCGGCCAACACGCCGCCCATCCGAGTCGACGTCGTCCCGGGATCCATCTGGCGCTACGCCGGCGGCGGCTACACGGTCGTGCAGCAACTGATGCTGGACGTCTCGGGGCAGTCGTTTCCCGATCTTATGCGCACCACCGTGCTGGAGCCGCTCGGCATGCGGGCGAGCACGTTTGCCCAACCGCTGCCGGCGACGCTCGCCGCGCGAACCGCCACCGGACACACCCCGGACGGAAGCGCGATCCCGGGTCGCTGGCATGTCTACCCGGAAATGGCGGCGGCGGGTTTGTGGACCACGCCTTCGGATCTCGCCCGGTTCATCATCGGCATCCAGGCGGCGCTCGCCGGCCGGCCCGAAGCGGTGATCGCATCCGCCACCGCGGAGTCGATGGTCACGTCGGTCAAGGACAACTACGGCCTGGGGTTTTCCCTGGCTGGCAGCGGGACGTCCCGGCGATTCTTCCATGGCGGACGTGACGAGGGTTTCGACACGCAGCTCATGGCCTACCGGGACACCGGTCAGGGGGCCGTGATCATGATCAACGCGAATGACAATTCGAGTTTCATGGACCAGGTCCTGGGCGCGATCGTGAAGGCGTACGGCTGGCCCGACTTCGAGCCCTACCATCCGCTCACGCCGATCGAGGACAAGGAACCCGCGGTAACGGACCAGGTGAAGACGATCTTCGAACACGCGCAGGCCGGCACGTTTGAACCGGACCTCTACACCCCGGAGCTGGGCGCGATCCTCGCCCGGGAGATTCCCAATGGCGGGGCGGCCCGGCAGTTGCGCACGTTCGGCGCGTTCCAGTCAATCCAGCTCGTCGGCCGCAGCAACGAGCAGGGCTTTCGGACCTATCGTTACCACCTCGTCTTTGAACACGCGGGCATCGTCGTCACGTGCAGCTACAACACCGACGGAAAAATCGCCGGACTCCGTTTCCAGCCTGAATAGCGGGAAAGATCGGGCTCCTTTAAAAACCGGCCTTGCGACGTGCGATCGTGGAGATCGGCCTTTCAGTCATGCGTCATCCTCCCCGACCGGCCGGATCGACAATCTGCGCGGCGAACAGCTGGACTATCGGACGTATCCCCAAGGCACATCGCCGCCGACCATCGTGCATCTCAAGGGTGAGACGGTAACGGGTTGCAGCCTCGCGCGACAATCGCGCATGATCGACCACCCCCGCCATGACGTTCATCGACACCCACGTTCACTTCTGGGATCGCGCGCGCCACGAGTACTCGTGGCTCGAACCGCTGAACGCGATTTCAGCGCCGCACGTTCCCGCGACTCTGCAGGGCGAGGCCGGGAGCTCGATGCCCGCGCGCATCGTCTTCGTCCAGGCGGGCAGCCACGGCGCGCAGGGTTTCGCGGAGGCCCAGTGGGTGACTTCGCTCGCGGCCCGGGAACCACGGATTGGCGGCATGGTTGCGTTTGCGCCGATGGATGCGGACGCGGCGACCGTCGACGCCATCGCGCGGCTGGCCGAGCTGCCGCTCGTGCGCGGCGTGCGGCACAACATCGAAAGCCTCGCCGATGTTTCCGCCATCGCGACGGGGCCGTTTGCGGACGGCGTCCGCGAACTCGGCCGGCGCGGTCTTTCCTTTGACCACTGCTGCAAACACCACCAGCTCACGGCCACGATCGAGCTCGTCCGCCAGTGCCCCGGTACGCAGGTCATCCTCGACCACGCGGGCAAACCGGACATCCGGACGGGTTTGCTGGATCCCTGGCGCGAGGACGTCGCGACGCTCGCGCGCCTCCCGAACGTCGTATGCAAGTTCTCCGGGCTCGTGACCGAAGCCGACCACGCCAACTGGCAACCGCACGACCTGAGACCCTATGTTGACCATCTCCTGCACGCTTTTGGTCCGGCGCGCCTGATGTTCGGCAGCGACTGGCCGGTCGTCAAACTGGCGGCTTCGTACCCGCGCTGGCTGGAGACCGCGCAGGCCTTGACGGCGTCGCTGTCTCCCACCGAACGCAACGCGATCTTCCATGACAACGCCCGGCGGGTGTATCGGCTAAAGTGAGATCGATGCTGGAAATCCAGGGAACGCGCGGCTTCAGCCGTGAATCATCAAGTGCGGGGAGATAGTTCGTAGCTGAAGCAGCTCCAACCATTCACCTGCAAATGTTCCGCCTCGATCACAAGACCGCTCTCGTCACTGGTGCCGGTTCGGGAATCGGTCAGGCCATCGCGCAGCTTTTCGCGAGACAAGGCGCAGTCGTCTGGGTCGTCGATTGCAGCGCATTCGCGGGCCGGTCGACGGTCGATGCGATCCGTGCCGCCGGGGGCGCTGCAGAATTTTGCGAACTTGACGTGAGTGATCCCGCCGCGGTTCACGAACGGGCGCCGCACGTGCCGACCCTCGAGATCCTCGTGAACAACGCGGGCGTGGGTCATGTCGGCAGTTTGCTGGAAACCACGGCCGCCGACCTCGACCGTCTCTACGGGGTAAACGTCCGTGGCGCGTTCAATCTCTGCAAGGCCTTCGTGCCCGCGATGCTGGAACGCGGACGTGGCTGCGTGATCAACCTGGCGTCCGTGGCAGGCGTCATCGCGGTGCGCGACCGGCTCGCCTACACCATCAGCAAACATGCCCTCGTCGGCCTGACCCGGGCGCTCGCGCTCGACCATTCGCACACCGGCGTGCGGATCAACGCGATCTGCCCGGGCCGCGTCGAGACGCCGTTTGTGAAGGCGCGTCTCGCCGAATACCCCGATCCGGAACAGGCGTACCGCGACATGTCCGCCTCGCAGCTCACCGGTCGGATGGCCCGGCCGGAGGAGATTGCCGCCGCCGCCCTTTACCTCGCCGCCGACGAATCGGCGATGATCACGGGCAGCACCCTGCTGATCGATGGCGGGTGGAGCGCCGGGAAGTGAAC
The DNA here is from genome assembly GCA_963797435.1 of uncultured Verrucomicrobiae bacterium. GTDB lineage: Bacteria > Verrucomicrobiota > Verrucomicrobiia > Opitutales > Opitutaceae > CAWCPJ01. The sequence continues at coordinate 524,924 of CAWCPJ010000005.1, forward strand.
CGGGCATCGCGGGATGATTTCGATCCAAAAACGTTGGCAGGCCGCAGGACGCCATTCACGTTGAGACCAGCCTCCCGATGCCGGCGTTTGCGGGCAGACCGGCCCCGTGTTTTCCTCCCCCTCCTCATCGCTTTAACCATGAAGAAACTCCTCGTCCTCCTCAGTCTCGCGCTCGTGCCGCTGGCGGCCGCCGCCGAAAAGATCGCCGTCATCCCCAAGGGCACGACGCACAGTTACTGGAAATCGGTCGAGGCCGGCGCGCGCCAGGCCGGCGAGGAGCTCGGGGTGGAGATCATCTGGAAGGGACCGCTCAAGGAGGACGACCGGGCCCAACAGATCGCCGTCGTGCAGCAGTTTGTTTCCTCCGGCGTCGATGCCATCGTGCTCGCCCCCCTGGACGACATGGCTCTGCGCACGCCCGTGAAGAGCGCGATGGAGCGCAAGATTCCGGTGGTGATCATCGACTCCGCGCTGAAGGGCGAGGCCCCGGAAGACTTCATCAGTTTTGTCGCGACGAACAATCACCGCGGCGGCGAAATCGGCGGCACCGAACTTGCGCGCCTGCTCGGCGGCAAGGGCAAGGTCGTGCTCCTGCGCTACGCGGAGGGCTCCGCCAGCACGTCGGAGCGCGAAGCCGGCTTCCTCGAGGTCATGGCGAAGAATCCCGGCATCACCGTCACGGTCACCAATCGGTACGGTGGGGCCACGGTCAGTTCCTCGCAGGATGCGGCGATGAACTTGATCGACAAGATTCGCGACGCCGACGGCATCTTTTGTCCCAACGAATCCACCACGCAGGGCATGTTGCTGGCGCTGCGGCAGACCCGGCTCACCGGCCAGAAGAAGTTCGTCGGCTTCGACACGTCTCCGTTCCTGTTGCACGCGCTGGACCAGGGGGACGTCCAGGCGCTTGTGGCGCAAAATCCGACCCGCATGGGTTATCTCGGCGTCGCCACGGCGGTGAAGCACCTGCGCGGTGAAAAAGTGGATACCCACATCGACACCGGCTGCGTCCTCGTCACGAAGGACAATCAGGACACGCCGGAGGTGAAGGCGGTGTTGGGAAAATAGGGAATCTTGAAAACGGATAATCGGGCATCGGAAATCTGTCATCGCACAATCGCCATCCACCGCAATTGCTCACTTCATGGATCAGGACGAGCTGTCGGATCGACGGTGGAGCTTTGCGGCGCGGGTGGGAAAGATCGTCGACGCGCTGCCCGACACCAGGCTTGGCCGTCTACGGCACGATTGCGTCGCACCAGGCGACCCACGTGAAACAACCAGAATCTGGAATCGGGCATCGGGCATCTATTATCTGTCATCGAAACAGTCCCGCTCCCGCCCTCCGCGTGAAGCGACCAATTGAACCGACGCCGATCAAAGCACCTCCGCAGATTTACGATTTCAGATTCTCGATTTTCAATTTCAAGATTTCTGATCCAAATGACCGATCCTCGATTTCAAGATTCCTGATTCCTGATTCCCGATGACCGATGCCCGATTTCACGATTCCCCCCCCAGGCTTCGCCTTTCCGGCATCCAGAAGCGTTTCGGCGCCACCATTGCGCTCGCCGGGGTCGATCTGGAAATCCTGCCGGGCGAGGTGCATGCGCTCGTCGGCGAGAACGGCGCGGGCAAGAGTACGTTGATGAAGATCCTCTCCGGCGTGCACGAACCTGACGCCGGTGAGATGTTCCTGGAAGGTCGTCCCTTCCGGCCCCGCGATCCGCACGATGCCCGCACCGCCGGCATCGGCATGGTCAACCAGGAACTCGCGATCGCGCCCCACCTCACGGTCGCGGAAAACATCGTGCTCGGCGCCGAACCACGCGCGGGTCCGTTCGTGCGCCGCGCGACCGCACGGGAACGCGCGGCCACCGCCCTGCGGGAGCTCGGGCGTCCCGATATCTCCGTCGAGGCCCGCGCGGGCACGCTGAGCATCGCCGAACAGCAGTTGATCGAAATCGCCCGAGCCGTCGCGCTGGGCTGTCGCGTGCTCGTGCTCGACGAGCCGACCAGCAGTCTCACGCAGGCGGATACGGAAAGACTTTTCGCGCTGGTGCGCCGGCTGCGCGCCCAGGGCCAGTCGGTCATCTACATCTCCCATTTTCTCGAGGAGGTCCAGGAACTCTCCGATCGCTGCACCGTCCTGCGCGACGGTGTCAGCGTGTACTCCGGCGCGACCGCCGATACCCCGTCCGCCCGCCTGGCGGAGTTGATGGTCGGCCGCCAAGTCGAGGAGCTGTATACTCGATCCTCCCGCACGCCGGGCGACGTCGTGCTCGAGGTCGAGGAACTTGCGGGCACGACCAAACCCGTCCGGGCCTCCCTGCAACTGCACCGCGGCGAAGTCCTCGGCATCGCCGGGCTCGTGGGCGCCGGGCGCAGCGAACTGCTGCGCGCGATCTTCGCGCTCGACCCCGTGCGGTCCGGGCGCGTGCGCGTGGGCGTGCATGCGGGGCCGGCGTCGCCCTTGCTGCGCTGGCGGGAAGGCGCCGGCATGTTGAGCGAGGATCGCAAGAGCGAAGGGCTCGCCCTCAACCTCAGCATCGCGGAAAACCTCGCCCTCCCCGGCCTGCCGTGGTGGGCGCGCCCCGCGACGCTCGCCACGCAGGCCGCCACCTGGATCGAGCAGCTCGGCGTGCGTTGTGCCGGTCCCCGCCAGCCGGTCGGGAATCTTTCCGGAGGGAACCAGCAGAAGGTCGCGCTCGGCCGTCTGCTGCAGAATCACGCCGACGTGCTCCTCCTCGATGAACCCACGCGCGGCGTCGACATCGGCGCGAAGCAAAACATCTATCGCCTGGTCGATGAACTCGCGCTCGCCGGCAAGGCGGTCCTGATGGTCAGCAGTTATCTGCCCGAACTTGTCGGCACCTGTGACCGGATCGCGGTGATGTGCCGCGGCGTCCTCGGCCCGGCGCGAGCGGCTCAAGCGTGGACGGAGCACGAGATCATGCTGGCCGCGACGGGAACCGCCGCATGAGCTGTCATCATGCAGCCGCAGCGTCGAAACGCGTTTGCTTCGGGCGCACAATCGGGGGCCGTCTTGGAGTGCGGCGGCTTGCCGCCGCTTTCGAAGGCGGGGTCAAGGCATCGGCGAGCTCGGTCGAGGCGCTCCCGCACCCCAAATGAGTGATCGCTCGCAACGCTGGCGTGACGCACTTGGCGCCTTCGGGCCGCTGATCGGCCTCGTGCTCGTGTGCGTGTTCTTTGCCAGCCTCCGGTTTGCGACGTTCGTCACCTGGGACAATTTCGCGATCGTGTTGCAACAGACGGCGGTGATCGGCGTATCCGCGCTGGGCATGACGCTGGTCATCATCATCGGCGGCATCGATCTCTCCGTCGGTTCGATCATCGCGCTCGCCACGATCGTGATTGCCCTGCTCCTGCAGGACGGCTGGTCGGTCGCGGCGGCGCTGGTCGGCGGCGTCGGCGTGTCCGCCGCCTGCGGTGCGCTGTCGGGCGCGCTGATCTCCTATCTTCGCCTCCTGCCGTTTGTCGTGACGCTGGGCATGATGGGGATCGTGCGCGGAGCAGCGACCGGACTTTCGGGCCAGCAACCGATCTATCCCGACGAGACCTGGTTGAATTCGCTGATGCAGCTCGGCGGTCGCGGCACGCTGCCCGCCGGCGTGTGGTTGATGCTGGGACTGGCCGCCGTGGTGGCGGCGGTGCTGCGTTACACCCGTTTCGGCCGGCATGTGTTTGCAGTGGGTTCCAATGAACTGACCGCGCGGTTGTGCGGCGTGTCCGTCGAGCGGGTGAAGCTGTGGGTCTACATTCTCGGCGCCGCCTTCGCGGGACTCGGCGGGGTGCTTCAGTTTGCCTACCTCACCGGCGGCGATCCCACCACGGCGGTCGGTCTCGAACTGAACGTCATCGCCGCCGTCGTGATCGGCGGCGCGAGCCTTGCCGGCGGCCAGGGCAGCATCGCGGGGACGCTGGTCGGCGCTCTGTTCATGAGCGTGGTCGCCAACGGCTGCACCAAGGTCGGCCTCTCCAACTGGGTGCAGGAAATCGTCACCGGCGCGATCATCATTGCCGCCGCGCTGGTCGATCGTCTGCGCCATCGCGGCAGTCGCGTGTAATCGCGCGGGCACCGGCGCGACTAGACCGGTTCCGGTCGCCGCGAGCCGGTTCGCCGCTTCCCCGGTGCAGGATCGGTGATTCAGGTCTTACTGTCAGACAGGCGCCTTCATCGACTTCATGGGCGGGAGGGATTCGTTTCGATGCGACGGGCATCACTCCGTGCCGCGAGCTTCCCCAATACCATGAATCCCGCCCAGACGACCCCGCCGCGGGGCTGATTTCTGGATACCTCTTGGAGCGTGTCGCCACTCCCCTCGGACCGGCGGCATGCCGTCGCTGTTTTGCAATCTCTACCAACCACAACCAGTCAGACAATGAACCAAAGTGCGAAAACCCTTCAGCCCCGCCACTACCTTGGCTTTGTGGCGGCCGGCCTGCTGATCGGCGCCCTGACCACCGGGGCGCAGTCGACACCGACGACCACACCGAACCCTTCCAGCACCACCGCGGAGACCGACGAGGAGACCGTGATCCTGTCGCCCTTCCAGGTGGATGCCTCGAAGGACATCGGTTACTACGCGCAGAACACCCTCGCCGGCAGCCGGCTCAGCACGAACATTGCCGACCTCGGCTCTTCCATCAGCGTCATCACCAAGCAGCAGATGGAGGATACGGCCTCATTGGACATCAATGACGTCTTCCGCTACGAGGTGAACACCGAGGGCTCGTCCACCTATACGCCTTCCGGCTCCGGTTACCTGACCATGCGCTCCGACGGCGTGCTCGACGCCGTTTCCGGTGCGACCGTCGGCAGCTCGACGACGCCCTTCACCAACGCCACCGCCAATCGCGTGCGCGGCCTCGGCGTCCCGAGCGCCGCCATCAACTATTACCCGGCGATCGCGGCGGTGCCGTTTGATGCGTATAACATCCAGTCCATCGAGATCAGCCGCGGTCCCAATTCGATGTTGTTCGGCATGGGCAGCCCGGCGGGCATCGTCAACCAGAGCACCTCCCAGGCCGTGCTCGACCGCAGCACCAACAGCCTGAGCTTCCGCTTCGACCAGAACGGCTCCCGGCGCGGCACGTTTGCCTTCAACCGTCCCGTGATCGAGGACAAGCTGGCCGTCTACGGCGCCGTCCTCTACGACGGCCGTCGTTTTGAGCGGAAGCCGTCGTATGATCGCACGCGGCGCGCCTACGGTGCCATCACCTACAAGCCGATTGCGAAGACGACGCTGCGTTTCAACGTCGAGAGCTACCGCAACGAGAACCGCCGGCCGAATTCGCTCACGCCGCGCGATTACATCACGCAGTGGAACCTCGCGGGGCAGCCGACCTACGATTCCCAGACGCATCTGGTGACCAGGCTCGCCACCGGCGAGGTCATGGGGCCCTACATCATCAACGCCAGCTCGCCCTACGCGGACCAGACGCGCGCCTACATCGAGTCGCTGCCGGATTTCGATCCGGCGCTCTGGAACGCGGACCAGACCAAGTACAATGACGTCTCCATCTTCGGCGCGGGCGCGATGACCGCCAATGCCGGCTTCGTTGCCAACTCGACGCCGTCGGGCAATCCTCTCTTCGTCCCCGGCCTCAGTCAGGTCAATCAGGCTCGCACCACCATGCAGATCGCCGATGGCGGCCTGGTGAACTGGTTCCAGCCATTGTACGGCCAGCGTTACCGCCCGACCTGGGGCAAGGGTGACAATCCGGCGGCCAACGCCGACCTGTATCCGGCCGAAGCGGACATCTGGGCAAACCCGACCTGGGCCGACGTCTATAATCGTGACTACACCCAGTCCGACGGCTGGACCGGCATCAACAACGGCATCATCGGCTACAAGTATCCGGGAGTGACGGATCGTTCGATCTACGACTGGAAGAACGTCAACATCAACCAGATGAACTTCGGTCACGACACGAACACGAACCTGAATCTCGAGGTCGAGCAGGAGATCCTCGACAACCTTTACCTCAACGCCGGCTGGTTCCGGCAGAATTTCCATTCGGTCACCAACTACACGGTGGCGCAGTTGAACGTGGCCACCCTGCGCGTCGATACGAACAAGTATCTGCCCGACGGCACCGCCAATCCGTTCTTCGGCAAGCCCTACGTCGAGGACTTCGATCCCGACCGCTACGACAATTCGGAGAAGGACGATCACTTCCGGGCGATGCTCGCATGGACGCCCGACTTCACCAAGCAGGACGGATGGCTGCGGTGGCTCGGGCATCACCAGATTCTGGGCCTGTGGTCGCGCGACGAATACGACAATCGCTCGCTGCGTCAGCGTCTCGAATACGTCGACAGCTCGAGCGACGCGGGCCGCTTCCGTTACCTGTCCAACCACAACAACAACGCCGACGGCACCCCGACGGGCTGGAACTTCCAGACGACCTCCCTGCGCCGCGCCTACTATCTCGCGTCGCCCGGCGATCCCGACGGCGTCGTCACCCAGGCCTCCGGACGGTGGGACACTCCCCTCTATGCCGGCGACATCCGGGTCTACGACTACGCCAACAGCCAGTTCGATGACATCGGGGTGACGACGACGTTCAACACCTTCAACGCCAGCACGGTCCGCAACCAGCGGCAGATTGACTCGCTGAGCGCCGGCATGACGAACTACCTGTGGAACGATCGCCTCACGACCACGTTCGGCGTTCGCCGCGACAAGTACCGCGCGCGCTCAACGACCGACGCCGCGATCCTCGACCGCGACGGCAACGAGGTCGAACCGGCGCTGACCAACGCCGAAAAGTGGGTGAACGGCCTCTATCAGACCGACCTCATCCTCAACCGCTGGAACCTGTGGGATGAACTCACCGGCACCACGCGAACCTACGGAGGCGTGTTCCGTCCGTTCCGCAACTGGACGACGATCGAGGACCGGGCAAACTCCGGTTCGCTGCTCTGGCAGTTCGTGCGCGACTTCGGCGTGAGCTACAACAAGTCGGACAACTTCAATGCCCCGAGCGCGGCGCAGGTCGACGCGTTTGGCACGCCGCTGCCCAAGCCCGTCGGCGAGGGCAAGGACTACGGCTTCCAGTTCAGCCTGTTCGACAGCAAGCTCTTTGCGCGGGTCACCTGGTTCGAGGCGAGCAACCAGAATGAGCGCACCAACCCCGGCACATCGATCAGTCGCCTCACCATCAACGTCGACCAGACCCTGTTCCGGAACTGGGCGCGCACGATTGCGATGATCAACATGGGGATGGATCCCACCGATTCCGGTTTCGGCACGAACCTCACGCCGGCGGAGGAGGATCAGGTGCAGGCCGCGGCCGAACCGATCTGGCAGCTCCCCTACACCTATTACGACAATCTGCCGGGGCAGATTTACGCCACGCGCAATGCCGAGGCCAAGGGCGTCGAGGCCGAGGTAAGTTACAACCCCGCGCGCAACTGGACGATGAAGTTCACGTTCGGCAAGCAGGACACGAAATATAGCAACGTCCTGAAGGAGTTCGACGACTGGTTTGCCGTGCGCAATCCCGTCTGGCAGGCGGCCAAGGCCACGGACTATCTGCTCCCGCAGTACGCCGACCTCACCACCTACACGACGTCGGGTGGCCGGGAAGTCGATCTCACGAACTTCTGGACGAGCTACGGTTTCAATTCCGCGGTCTCGCTCACGGACCAGTTCGGCAACACGAACGTCGCGAATTACTACAATATCAACGTCACGCCGCAGTATCTGCTTGCCCGTGACCTCGACGGACAGTCCGCCCCCGGTCAGCGCAAGTACCGCTGGTCGCTGCTGACGAGCTACAACTTCGAGGAGGGCCGCTTCAAGAACTTCTTCGTCGGCGGCAGCGAGCGCTGGGAAGACCGCTCCGTGATCGGCTACTACGGCCGGGCCAGCGGGGCCAACGGCACGTCGCTGGATGTGTCGGACGTCTCCCGGCCGATCTACGACAGCGCCAACTCCTACACCGACCTGTGGGTCGGCTACCGGCGCAAGGTCATGAACGATCAGGTGAACATGAAGATCCAGCTCAACGTCACAAATGTGTTCGAGGGCGGCGGGCTGCAGACGGTCGCGGTGAATTACGACGGATCGCCCTATGCCTACCGCATCGTCGATCCGCGGCAGTTCATCCTCACCACGTCGTTCGACTTCTGAGTTGCCGTCCGTTCCGGATTACGAGCTCCCGCGTGCGCGCGGGAGCTTTTTTGTACCCAACCCGGCGTCCTCCCTGTCCTGGCATGAGGACTCTTTCATCTCCTGATGTCTCGCTCGACAAGGTCCCGCTACGTTGCTGCATGGGCGCTTGCCGGCGGACACGGCGCCACGGCGGCAGCGACCGCGCGAGCAGCGCCAATCGCATCGCTGGACGCGGGCGCACGAGGTGGCGATGCGCGCCGCCGGCGCGCAGCCGCACGTGACCTGGATCAGCGTGCAGGATCGTGAAGGGGATCTCTATCCGCTGTTCGCGCAGCCGCGGCCGGACAATGGCCACTGGTTGGTGCGCGTGCACCATGATCGGCTCGCCCGCGGCGAGCGGGCGACTTTGCGCTTGTTGAGCGAACACGCTGCCGCGACCCCCGCATGTGGGACGATGCAGGTGCCGGTGCCCGCGCGTGCCGGTCGACCCGCCCGCATCGCTACGCTGCAGTTGCACGTGGCGCGGGTGGGCTTGCAGCCGCCGCGGGCGAAAGCGGGCGAGCGCACGGCCGCACCTCTGCCGCCGGTGGACGCGACGCTGGTGCGCGCGTGCGAGTGCGATCCGCCGGCGGGCCAGCCGCCGATCGACTCTTGAGGCGGGGGGACCTCGCGCCAGCGTGGTGGGTGGTGTCTTCTCCCTCGTCGATTTTAGCTTAACGGCATTGCCTGAAACCTCGATGGCCCACGCCGCCCCCCGCCCCATCGCACCGCCGCATGCCGCGCGTTCCCCGCATCCGGCCCTCGCCGCGCTGCTGGTCCTGGTGGTCGTCGTGGCCGCATGGTCGGGCAGCTTCTCCGCGCCCTTCGAACTCGATGATCATAATTCCATCATCGACAACGCGACGATCCTCCACCTCTGGCCCCCCGCCTGGCTCCAGCCCCCGGCCACCGCCGGCGAGACCGTCAGCGGGCGTCCGGTGCTGAACCTGTCATTCGCCATCGATTACGCCCTCGGCGGACTGGACGTGCGGGGGTACCACATCACGAATCTGCTCATCCACGTGAGCGCGGCCCTGCTTCTGTTCGGCATCGTGCGTCGTACGCTTTTCCGGCTGGCGGGACCGACCCGGAGCGACTGGCCGGCCATCGTCGTGGCGCTGCTTTGGGCCGTGCATCCGCTGCAGACCGAGGCCGTCACCTACGTCGTCCAACGCGCCGAATCGCTCGCCGGCTGCTTTCTCCTGCTGACGCTGTACGCCTTCATCCGTTCGACGGAATCCCGCCCGGACCGCGTGCGCTGGGCCATGCTCAGCGTCGGCGCATGCTTGCTCGGGGTCGGCACCAAGGAAACGGCCGCAGTCGCACCCATCATCGTGCTGCTCTACGACCGCGCGTTTATTTCCGCTTCCCTGGCTGGCGCCTGGCGTGCGCATCGGCGCGCGCACCTGTCGCTCATGGCCACGTGGCTCGTCCTGGCGGTGCTCGTGGTTGCCAATCACGGCCGGGGCGGCTCGGCCGGCCTGCAGGCGTCGATCGGGCCCTGGAACTACGCCTTGACCCAGTGCGAGGCGCTCGTGCGCTATCTCGGCCTCGCCTTGTGGCCCGTCCACCAGGTGTTCGACTATGGCGTGCCGACGGCTCCCGGCGTGACGGCCGTGCTGCCGCAGGCTCTGTTGTTGCTGGCGTTCGCTGTCGCCACGGGGTGGGCACTCGCACGCAACCGGCCCGCGGGGTTCGTGGGCGCGTGGGGCTTTCTTGCGCTGGCTCCGAGCTCGAGCTTCGTACCCGTCGCCACCCAAACGATCGCGGAACATCGCATGTATGTCGCGTTGGCGTCCATCGTGGTGCTGGCCGTCGCGGCTGCGAGGAAGCTGCTGCGCCTCGTCCCCGCTGGCTGGCTGCCGCCGATCCTGGCGACCGTCGCCATCGGCTCGCTGGGCGCCGCCACATTCGCGCGCAACCAGGTTTACCGCTCGGAACTGGCCTTGTGGACGGACACCGCGGCCAGACGCCCGGACAACCCGCGGGCACATCACAACCTTGGCCTCGCGCTGCTTGCAGCCGGACAGCTCGACGCCGCCGCCGCGGAATTTCACCGCGCGATTGCACTGCGCCCGAACCACGCCTTCGCGCACTTCCAACTCGGCGGCATTCTCCTGAGAAAGCGGGCATGGCCGGAAGCGGTCGCGGAGTTCGAAGCCGCTCTTTCGGCTGATCCACACTATGTCGCGGCGCGCGTGAACCTTGGCAATGCGCTGGCGCAACTCGGCCGCAAGGAGGATGCCGTCAAGCACTACCGCGCCGCACTCGCGGACGATCCCGAGGCTCAGGACGCCCGCACCAACCTCGCCGGCCTCCTCATCGACCAGGGGCTTCTCGATGAAGCGGAGAAGCTGCTGCACGAGGTCCTGGCCGCCGCGCCGAACCTGGCCCAGGCGCGTTACCACCTCGGCATCCTGCTCGACAAGCGCGGCCAGGCCGCCGACGCCGAACAGCAGTTTCGCGTGGCGGTGAAACTGAAGCCGACGTTTGCCGACGCGCAACTGGCCTTGGGCAATGCCCTCGCCGCGCGTGAAGATGAGGCCGGCGCCACGGCCTGCTATCGCGAGGCCATGCGGCTCGATCCCCGCTCGGCGGAGGCTCGTTACGCTTGGGGGAACCTCCTCGCCAGTCACCGCCGGCTCGGGGAAGCCATTCAGGCTTTTCGGGAGGCGCTCGCGCTGGACCCGACGCATCTCCAGGCTCGCAACAACCTCGCCAACTGCCAGCTCGTGACCGGTGACGTCGATGCGGCGATCGCGAACTATGAGGAAGTGCTGCACCACAAGCCCGATGATGCACAGGTGCGCGAAAACCTCCGGATCGCACGCCAAGTCCAGCATGCGCGCGCGACGGGCTCGCCTTAACCGGATCCGAAAAACACCGTAGGGCCGGACCTCGTGTCCGGGCCGCGCTGTTCCGGCTGGCGTCGGACGGCGCGGAGACAGGCTCCGGGCCCACCTGCGACGGCGCCGGCGAAAGGTAACCCGGATGCGTCCCCGGCCCCAGGGCAAATCAATCGAATGGCTTCGTGGCCTGCCTTCGCCGCAGGCATCCACGGCTCGCCGGACGCATCGCCGGCCATCTGCGCACCTTGATGTCGCGTCCCCGGCGCATGGGTGCGGGACGCCGCCTCGCAGAAAACGCTCTACTTCGCTCGAAATGCCCGACGGCGCACCACTTCTCCTAATGCCAGGAAGCCGGTCTAGCGCGACCGCTTCACCAGGCGGATGCCGGTGGCGGACCGCGGCCTGCATCTATTACGTGAATACACGGGCAGCCTCCAACTGTCCGACCGGCCCGCATTCGACTTTTCCAATACACCGGACCAGAAGCCGTCCGGTTCCCAGCAGAATAACGTCGATTCCCCCATGTCACCGTCGACGACTTTTTCCCGCACGGCCCCCGGCCCGTGTTCCCCCTTCGACGAGCAGTCAGGCCGGCCCCCGCTGATGCAGCCACGCAAGCGGTCCCACCGGTCTCCTTGATTGGAATCCAATCCTCTTCCACCGACCATGAACTCACCACGCGAAGTCCCCTCGCTCCACGTCAAGCTGGTGCTTGTCGTGACTGGCTCGCTACTCGCCACCTATCCCGCTTCGGCGCAACCCACCACCACGTCCACCCCTTCCCCGGCACCGGCCAATGGCGAGGAAACGGTCGTGCTCTCGCCCTTTGAAGTCGATGCCTCCAAGGACATCGGCTACTATGCCGAGAGCACGCTGGCGGGCAGCCGCCTGAACACGAACCTGGGCGATCTCGCTGCGTCGATCACGGTCGTCACCAAGCAACAACTCCAGGACACCGCCTCCGTCGACATCAACGACGTCTTCCTCTACGAAGCAAACACGGAAGGCACGGGTAACTATACCGATTTTTCCGTCGATACGCGCGGCGCGGCGCAGGATCGCGTCGCCGGGTTTCAGGGCGGCGCCCCCTCGCTCCCATCGACCCCGTACACCGCGAACCGCGTCCGCGGCATTCCCGGGTCGGTGGACAAGCTGCGCGACTACTACTCGGGCAGCACCCGTCTGCCCTGGGACTCGTACAACACCGATTCCGTGGAGATAAACCGCGGGCCCAATTCGATCCTCTTCGGCCTGGGCAGCCCCTCCGGCCTGGTCAATCAGTCGACCACTCGCGCCTCCTTGGGAAACCGCTCGGCCGAACTGCAGCTTCGCGCCGGCAGTTGGGGTTCCCATCGGGCCAGCGTGAGTCTCAACCAACCCCTGATCGCGGACAAGCTCGGCTTCTTTGCCGCGGCGCTCTACGAGGACAAGGGTTATCCCCGCAAGCCATCGCAGGACATCACGCGACGTCAATTCCTGGCCTTCACCTACAAGCCGTGGCCAAAGACCACGTTGCGGGCCAACGTCGAGCACTACTCGAACTACAACCGCCGCCCCAATTCCCTCACGCCCCGCGACTTTGTGAGTCCGTGGATCGCCGCCGGTCGTCCGACCTACAATCCCGTCACCGGCATCCTCACCAAGAACGGCACGACCAGCGGCCCCTATGATGGCAGTGTCGGAGCCTCCGGCGACGCCTTGATGGCGGCCAGCGAGAACACGCTGTCCTTTGACGGCAACACGCGGCCCGTTCTCGAGATCGAGCAGGGCCAGGAACTCGCCTACGTGATGCGCCAGTTGTCGAGCACGCCGACCGATCCGAACGTTCCGGCGCAGTTCACCTTCAACCGGCCGGAGCGCACCACCAAGTCGCTGGGTCCCCTCACGCGCCAGAACATCATCACCGGGCGTCCGGCGGGCATTCTCTACCAGCAGCCGGGCGTGATCGACAAATCGATCTACGACTGGGACAAGATCAACATCATCTCCGGCAATTTCGGCAAGGATCGCGCCTACACCTACAACGCCGAGTTCGAACAGGAGATCATTCCGCACCTCGACCTGCAACTGGGCTGGTATCTCGAAGACTTCAAGTCGGACGACGAGTACTACATCTCGCAGCAGACCGGCGTGACGCTCTACGTTGACACCAACGAGGTGAACCTGGACGGCTCGCCCAATCCGAACCTGGGCCGGCCATTCATCGAGATCACGCAGCCGGACGGTTTCCTCCAGCCGGAGAAGAACAGCACCACTCGCGGCACCCTGGCCTACGAGCTGGACTTCACCAAGAACGACGGCTGGAGCAAGTGGTTGGGCCATCACCGCATCATGGGCCTGTTGCAGCGGCAACAGATCCGGCGCCAGCAGCTCCGTTACCGTCCGTTGATCACGACCAACACCCTGTTCACTCCGGTGGTGGCGAATGTCTGGAGCGGCAACACGGTGCAAAACGCCATCGAACGCCGCTTCTACGTCGGGGACAGCACCGGCCACGTCACCGAGGATCCCGGGCTCTACCCCAACGGTACCCGCGAGAACACGCTGCACTGGCTGAACCCCGCGACCGATACCTGGACGGACACCTCCGTCACGGTCGACACCGATCTGCATTTCGTCTCCAACCAGACGCGCCAGGGCATCAGCTCGCGCGCGGTCGCCCTGCAGAGCTACTTCCTCGACGACCGCGTGATTGCCACGGTGGGCTGGCGGCGCGACGAAAGCAGCGCCGCGAATTCCAATTTCCTCGGCATCCGTTCCGATGGCCGCACCGACCGCAGCACGTTCGATGTCTTCACCGATCCGCAGGTGGTCACCGGCAACACCAAGACCTACGGCGTCGTGGCCAAGCCGCTGCCGTGGCTGAGTTTCCACTACAACCGGTCCGACAATTTCCAACCCGCCGGCTTCAGCACCGATTTCTTCAACAATCCGCTGCCGCTGCCCACCGGTGAAGGCAGGGACTACGGGATCGGCGTCGCGCTCCTCGGGGAAAACAAACTCACGGCCAACCTCAACTGGTTCAAGACCACGCAGGACCAGTCCCGCAGCACCGGCGTGCCCGGCCAGGTGTTCTCGCGCACGATCACGGTCGACGATACGTTCCTGCGCACGTGGGCGCAATGGGTCACCGGCAGCGCGTCCAACAACTCCCCCGAGGTGAATGCGATCCTGCAACTGCCCGACGTCCTGGAGTCCGCCACCCCCGGGACGTTCTTCGGGATTCCCGTGGCTGGCACCAGCACGGTCGAGGCCAAGGGACTCGAGTTCCAGCTCACCTACAACCCCCGGCGCAACTGGACGATGAAGTTCAACGCCGCCAGGCAGGAAACGACCTATACGAACATCATTCCGGAATGGGACTCCTGGGTCGCGACCCGCATGCCGATCTGGACGTCAACCACGACGACCAACGTCAATCCGCTCACCGGCGCGACCTTCACCGACTTCTGGCACACCACCGGACAGGACCTCCAGAACTCCGGCCTGGGCGGTGTCGGCCTGGGTGCCACCCAGACGGTCGAGGATTGGTGGAACTCGAACGTGGCGGCCGTCGCGTCACCCGCAAAAAAGAACGAGGGCAAGGTGACGCAGGATCAGCGGAAGTGGCGCTTCAACTACATCACGAACTACCAGTTCATGGAGGGACCCCTCAATGGGCTCGGCCTGGGCGGCGCGGTCCGGTGGGAGGACAAGGCGGCCATCGGCTATCTCGCCGCGCCCCCGGAAGCCGACGGCGTGATCCGTGACCTCGACGTCGACCAGCCGGTGTTCGACGATTCGCAGACGCACCTGGACCTGTGGCTGTCGTACACCATTAACAAGTCTCCGTTTGGCGACAACCTGCGCACGAAACTGCAGTTCAACGTCCGCGACGCTCTCGATGGCGGTGAGCTCCAGCCGATCGCCATCAATCCGGACGGCAACCCCGTGGTCTATCGTATTGATGATGGCCGTACCTGGTACCTGACTGCCACGTTCGACTTCTGAGACCCGGTTCGGATCGCCGTCTGCCCCCCGGCGTTCCGGCACGAGTCTACGCTGCACTTCCCCCATATGCGGCGGGAGGTGCAGCGTCACAATCCTCGCTGCAAAACTGTAGAAGCGGGTTTACCCCGCGATGGTTCGGAGGAATCGCGGGATAAACCCGCTCCTCCGACCAAACAAGTCGACGCGCCTTCGGGGCATGAAACCTCGGGTGTTTCGAGGTCGGGTCGGCTGTCCCCGGCCGACCGCAATCGCCGAGGGCAATTTGAAATGGTGGGCAACCCGCACACAAAAGCGGTGCGGAGCCCCGCACTCCAAGACCGGTCGAAAAACGAAGAGTCTTCAATGGCGCGACCGCGTCTTGGAGTGCGGCGCTCTGCACTGCTTTTCCGAGGCGCCGATACGCGGCCTTGCCCCCAGCCCGCGCTACGACTCATTCGCGAAAGCCTCGAAATCGCCCCGCTCCCGATGCAGGATTGGAGTCGATGAACGCCCTGCCCCATCCGCGGCATAAGGCTGCACCGAAGGCATCCCGCGCCCCTGCAGATACCGCCGGAGCGCGACACCTGGCCTGGCTGCCCCCGGCGGTGCTCGTCGTCCTGTGCGTCCTGGCGTACACCAACACGTTTTCGGTTCCGTTTGTCTTTGACGACCTCACCTCGATCCAGGGAAACCGCACGATCCGCCGACTCTGGCCACTGACCGGCCCCCTGCAGCCACCCCGCGGCACGGGAGAAACCGTCGAGGCCCGGCCCATCCTCAATCTCTCGTTCGCGGTCAACTACGCGGTCAGTGGGACGGAGGTGTGGAGCTATCACGCGTTGAACCTCGCCATCCACACGCTTGCCGCGCTGACACTGTTCGGAATCGCCCGACGAACAATGGCCTTCGTCACTGACGGGCGGCGCCAACCAGAGGCAGGTCGGGGACTCCGTTCCCCGCCGAAGGAAACGTCGAAGGGAATCGCCGCGCCATCTCCCGGCACGGGAAACCGGAGCCGCGCCTGGGCTGACCTCCGCGGCAACGCTCACGCAACCGTGGTCGCCTTTGTCATCGCAGCCCTGTGGGCCCTGCATCCCTTACAGACGGGCGCGGTCACCTACGTCTCGCGCCGGGCGGATGTGCTCTCGGGATTGTTTCTGCTCCTCACTGTCTACGCCTTCATCCGTGGCGCCGGCCCGCCGCGTGACTGGCACTGGTTTGCGGTCGCGATCGTCAGTGGCGTGCTGGGCGTGGGAACCAAGGAGGTGGTGGCCCTCGCGCCGCTCGTGGTTCTTCTCTACGATCGCGCGTTCATCAGCGGTTCATTTCGCGTCGCGCTGCAACGCCACTGGCGCATCCATGCCGCCTTGGTGGCGACGTGGCTGCCGTTGCTCTGGTTGTTGAGCGGCAGCGCGAATCGCGGAGGCACGGCTGGTTTCGGCACCGGCATTTCGTGGTGGCACTACGCGCTCACGCAAGTCTGGGCGATCCCGCATTACCTGCGGCTCGTCCTCTGGCCCCACCCGCTCGTGTTCGACTACGGCACGACGTTGCTCACGGCACCAGGTCAGGTCTGGGGACGGGCGCTACTGTTGATCTCGCTGGCCGGGGCCACGGTCTGGGTCTGCGTCAAACGACCACAAGCGGGATTCCTGGGAGCGTGTTTCTTCCTCCTGCTGGCACCGAGCTCCAGCATCATCCCGGTGGCCACGCAAACCATCGCGGAACATCGAATGTACCTTCCGCTGGCGGCGTTGGTTCCGGCGGCGGTCGTCGGCCTCACCCATGCAGGGGGACGACGCGCCTGGGTTCTCCTGTTCGCCTTGATTCCGGTCCTCGGTGTGCTCACGGCGCGGCGCAACGTCGACTACCGCAGCGAGCTCTCGCTATGGGGCGACACCGTGAGGCAACGGCCTGACAATCCCCGCGCGCGGGACAGCTATGGTCGTGCCCTCGCGCGCGCGGGACGCACCAAGGAAGCCATCGAGCAATTCCAGCACGCCCTGCAATTGTCACCCGACCGGAGCGAAACCGAGGTGAACCTCGGCAGCGCGCTCGAACAAGGCGGCCGGCACCTCGACGCCCTGCAACACTACGAAACCGCGGTGAGCCTCGATCCCGCCTCCGTGCCCGCACAAGCCAGCCTGGCCAACGCGCTGCTGGAGGCCGGCCTCGCCGCTGACGCCATTCCTCACTATGTCGCCGGTCTCGCCCGGGATCCCGCGTGGCCGGGGCTACAGGTGCGCCTCGGCGTCGCGCTCGCGAAGACCGGACGGACGGACGAAGCCATGGCTCACTTCCGCGAAGCCATCCATCTCAATCCGGACGACGCCGAAGCCCACTACAACCTGGCCAATCTCTTGGCCATGAGTCGCCACTATCCCGAGGCCGTGTCGCACTTCGAGGCGGCACTTCGCGCACGTCCCGACTACCTCGCCGCCCACAACAATCTCGGCAATACGTTGCTTATGTCCGGACGACCGCACGACGCGATTCCGCACTACGAGGCGGCATTGCGACTGAAACCGGACGCCGTCACCGAGACCAATCTGGCTCAGGCTTTCTTGATGACGGGCGATGCAAGCCGCGCCGCGGAACACTTCCAGACGGCCCTGCGGCTGAGACCCGACTATGGCCCCGCTCGATCCGGGCTGGAGCGCGCCCGGTCACTGCAACCGTGACCGAAACCTGCCGCCACGTCCCCGGCAACCGACGCCCACAAAAGAAGGCGGGATTGCACAGAAGATAACGAAGGAAACGAAGGTCGAACAGTTCGCAGCGAGACCGGGCCTCAAGATTCGATCACCACTAAGGTGAGGGGTTCCACTCCTTGTCGAGCGACCGTATGGCGGCGCTGCCTTCGTGCTCTTCGTTTCCTTCTGTGGACTGTCTCTGGGGTTCGTGCACTTTCGCGACGATTTTGCTGTGTACGGGCACTCGGGTAGCGGTGCTGCTGGCAAAACCTTATAGAGTAGTCCCTCCGTGATCTCGGCTCGAATCTCCGTGACCTCCGTGTCACTCTTTGTTGCGGGTCCTCCCGCGGCGGGAACTGCTCCGTCCAGGTTCAGACGTTCACCAACCGCGCCCCGTCCGCCGTGGCGCAACTCAGCACGTCCGGCCGTGAGCCGAACTTGGCCGCATAGGCTTCCGCCACGACCGCCGCGCCGGCCTGGTCGAAAGATGCACCGGTCATCGCCATCACGGCGCCGCCGAATCCTCCGCCGGTCAGGCGGGCACCGAACACGCCCGCTTGCGCCCGCAGCGCATCCACGAGAAAGTCGAGTTCCGGTGTGCTGTTCTCAAACAACGTGCGGGAACTCTCATGGGACTCGAACAAGAGGCGCCCCGCCGCCGTGAGATCGCCGCGCGCCAGCACGTCGCGCATGGCCGCCACCCGCGCGATTTCCTCGACCACATGGCGGGCGCGTTTCCAGGTCTTTTCCGGCAGCCGCGCTCGCGCTGCGTGAACCTGCTCCGGCGTGAGATCGGCCAGCCAGGCGACTTTGAGGATCTCGGCGGCATCCATGCACTCGTGGTGGCGCGTCGCATACAAGGAATCGACCAGCGCATGCTTGGTGTGCGTGTTGAAAATCCAGAAATGCACGCCCGCCGGCAGCGGCACGGTGGCAAAGGTCGGCCCGCGGCAATCGATGTGCACGAGCCGATCCCGCTCGCCGAACCCGGACACACCCTGGTCGAGAATGCCGCACGGCATCCCCACGAATTTGTTCTCGGCCTCGCGGCACGCCTGCACGAGTTCGGTCCGCGGCAGGTCGAATCCGCGCAGCGCGGCCAAGCGCGAGTGCCGTGGCGAGTTCCAACGCCGCACTGCTGCTCAGGCCCGCGCCCACCGGCAGGTCCGAGACGACCGCCAACTCCAGGCCGCCGCTGCGCGGCAGACCGCGCGCCTCGAGTGCGACCAGCACGCCCAGCGCGTAATTGGCCCAGGCGGCCCGGCCGGACTGGCGCGGCGGCGGATTGTCGCGCACGATCACCAGATTCTTGCTTTCGCCGCTGACCAGATGCGCCGCACCGTCCGCCCGGCCGCGCGCGGAGACGCTGATCGTCCGATCAATCGATGCGCCCAGCACGGTGCCGGCGTTGTAGTCCGTGTGATTGCCGATGAACTCGATCCGCCCCGGGGCGGTGGCGAGCACGGCAGGTTCGCCGCCAAATGTCCTGCGAAACAGATCCTGAGCCTGGTCGGTAAGTGACATGCGTGAACGGTAAGACTGTTCGACCCATCGGTACCGTTGTCACGGGCGTAACGCGCGATCGCGCCGGTTTCGTCCGCCGCCCGTGGGTCCGGCCCTGCGGACTGTCATGGCGCGGGAATCTGCCGGACTGGCGTTCGTTCCGCATAGTCGTTTGTTCCTTCGTGCCGCCCATGTGGCCGCCCCATTCCATGACCGTCCACCGCGACAAGGTGGTGTTGCCGACCTACGAACCCCACTGGCCGGACCCCTGCGCGGGCAACTACTACGGGATCGACCATGCCGCTCGCGCGCGCCGCGGCGTGCCGGCCACGGAAGTTCCGCGGTGTTTCGTGCCCGCGCATTCGGCGCGCGCGACACGAGGGACCGCATCGCCCTCATATCGACTGGACGATCTTTCCTGGTACACCAACATTCCGGTTCCGACGTCGTTAATGTGTCTCGACAGCGTCGGCGACTTCTTCGGCGGCTACGACTTCAAGGCGCGGGGGGCTCGTGCACGTCGCCGATCATCACATCGCCCCGGCAAGAAACAGTGGACCTGGGGCAACCACGAATTTGGCTACGCCTGAGACCGCAACCTCACTGACGCCGATCCGATCACCGGCGAATATCCGCCCTACATCGAGCTGATGGCCGGCGTCTTCACCGACAACCAGCCCGACTTTTCCTTCCTCCAACCCGGGGAGACGAAAACGTGGAGCCAGTTCTGGTACCCGTACCGTGCCATCGGTCCGGCGCAGGCCGCGAATGTCGACGCCGCGGTCAGCCTGCAGGTCGCGAACGGATGCATCCGGATCGGTGTGGCCACCCCGGCGCGCCATCATCAGGCGAGAATCCGCCTCGAGCACGGCCACCGCATCATCGGCGAATGGGCCGCCGACATCGCCCCGGACCGCCCGTTCATCCGGGAAGCGAACGTGCGAGCGCGACCGGCAAAGGCAGACCTGGCTGTTCGCGTCATCACAGCTCGTGGCCGCTGCCGTTCGCGGATCCTCGGCCGCGAGACAGGATCGATCGCACCATCAACCGTCGATGCCAGTATTCGCTCTACTGGCACGCATGAGGTCTGTTTGTGCATCGGTGAACGGCTCAAGTCCGCCGCCACTTTCCCGTTGCTCGGGAATGACGCGCCTTCCCGAGCCGTCACCGAATCCCCATGGTCCTCAACTGCTGGCAATTCAAGAACTGCGGCCGCCAACCCAAAGGAGCCAAGGTTGCCGAACTCGGCGTGTGTCCGGCGGCGCAACCGGGAAACTACGACGGCCGCAACGCCGGCGTGCATCGGGGACGCTATTGCTGGAAAGTCGCGGGAACCTTTTGTGGCGGTGTCGTCCAGGGGACGTTTGCCTCCAAGGTCATCAACTGCGCGAGGTGCGAGGTGTTCCACACGATCAAGCAGGAACAGGGTCCGGAGTTCAGCGCGTAGCCTGCAAATTTCCCACCGCGGGAGGACCCGCAACCCACGGAGCAGCTACGGCGATTGAAAAACGCGAGACAGGGAAGAACGCAAGAACGTGAGAATGCCGGACTGAGTCTTTCCATCTCGTACGTCTTCCAAGTCTCGCGTTCTTCCAACGCACCTGGTAGCTGCGTTGGAGTGTAACGACAACGTGGCCCGGTTTTCCCCCGGGATTATGTGACTGCCTCTCCGGATCGCGCACTTTCGCGACGATTTTGTTGGGTACGGACACGCGAGTAGCGGTGCTGCTGGCGAGAGCTTAGCCGAAATGATGCAGTTGAGTCGAGGACGCCCTCGAAGGCCCTGCACCGTTGGTTGATCGATGTAGGAGCCTTCGCCGCGATCGAGGAGGTCACCGCGCAGGCGATCGTGCATCAGGCTTTGGCGGATCGCCCGATCAAGGAACGAAAGGCAACGGAGCGCGCCGTGCGTCAGGACTTCCTGCGACGCCTGAGAAGTGCCCACGCGGAAGATCCGGCTACATTTGCTCCCACCCAAGGCGCTCTCGAATTGCTACGAGAGATCAGCGAAGCTGCGATTCCAATGGCGATTGCCACTGGTGATTGGCGGGAGACGATTTCGTTCAAACTTTCGGCCGCAGGAGTTCCGTTTGAGACGATCCCGATGGTTACTTCGTCAGAGCACTATGGGCGTGCGGATATTATTGGCGCGGCTGTTTCGGCGGCTGGGCAATCGCTGGTCAATGCGATCTATGTGGGTGATGGTCTTGGGGATCTTCGGGCGTGCAGGGCGCTTGGTATCTCGTTTCTGGGAGTCGGGCATCGGCGCGAAAAGCTGCGAGATGCCGGTGCCGATCATGTTCTGGAGGATTTAGCCCCGAGAAATTCTGGAAGGCCAGAGAGAAGATAAAGCGGCGAACCCTGAAGGTTGTGTAATGCGCCAGCCGTCTCACGACCTTCGTTGAACTACGCAGGTGCCAGGGACGCGGAGGCTTGGCCACCGCGAAAAACCCATCGAGATATCGCGTCGCATGAGCCGGTGGGTTCACCGCCAAATGTTCGCCAACCAAGTTCGCGTTTTCGGTCAACAAAAGCGGAAAGATCCAAGCAGCGTGTCGTTGCGCAACTGAGGAAATTCCACCTATGAACACGCCTCGCACAGACGGAGACTACTTCTGGTTCTTCAATACGCTCGTGCATATATGGACGCGTTGCGGCGATGGTGCCGATGGTCTATCGACAATCGAGCATCGTGCGCCGTTCGGCGATTCGCCCCCGATGCACATCCACCGAACTGAGGACGAGCTCTTTTACACCTTGGAGGGCGATTTCCGCTTTCACGTGGGAGGGACCGTGAGGCGAGCAGGAGCGCGTATCGCGATGTTGGCTCCCAAGGGGGTACCCCACACGTATCGTGTGGAGTCCGCGGGCGGCGCCCGGTGGCTGACGGTCACACGTCGTGGAGATTTCGAGAAGTTCGTTCGGGCGGTGGGACGTCCGGCCTTGCGCCACGACCTCCCACCGCCATCACCGCCGCCTTCTGCGGAAGCCATGGCGGAGCTCGCAAAGATCGCCCTGGCACATGAGATTGAGTTCTGCGGTCCACCGTTGGTCTGAATGGTGACTCGCGCTCCGGCCAGGGCTGTCGGCCTCCGGCCTGGGAACCGATGAGAACAGCGCAGCCGCCGGCGGATCTGAACGTGGCCTGCGAACGAATTGCGGAAGGCATCGCCTGCGCTGATAAAGCCGCCGAAGGCCGCTAATCTCCGCGCGGCCTTTGACGAATTCTTGATCACCCGCTCAAGGGTGTCTGATGCCCACCGATCTGAGCATTAGCACGACGTCTGCGCCGGCGCACTCCCCGTACGCAGATGGATCGTCCTGCAAACGAGGGACATCCTTTGAGAATCGAACAAATGCAGTGGGCACCTTCTGAAGGCTGGCGGGTTCCAGACAGCCTGGGCCTGGGCCGTGCCGCCCAGGTGGTGTTTCTGTTCGGCTCGGCGGCCCTGATCAAGGCGAGCGGCGCCTTCGAGGTCTGTCGGAAAGCGTACCCGCGGGCCCACGTCCTCGGCAGCTCCACCGCGGGGGAAATTCACGGGACCGACGTGCGCCTCGACACGGTCGCCATCACGGCCATCGGGTTCGCCCACACGCCGGTGGCGGTCGCGCGCGTCGGCGTGCGGGATGAACGGGAAAGTTTCGAGGCCGGGGCCAAGTTGATCGGTTCTTTCGATCCCGCGGGTCTGAAGCATCTGTTCGTGCTTTCCGAAGTGCTGAAGCTCGACGCCAGTGATGTCATACGCGGCATCAATTCCGCGCTGCCGCCCGGCGTCGGCGTATCGGGCGGGTTTTCCGCCGATGGGGACAAGCAGGAAGTCTCCTACATCTGGTGCGATGGCGATCCGGCCGAGTCGTCCATCGCGGCGCTGGGTCTCTATGGTGACCACATCCGCGTCGGTGCCGCGGCCACCGGCCTCTGGGGCCAGTTCGGACCGCTGCGCACGATCACGAAGTCGAACGGCAGCGTGTTGCGCGAACTCGATGGTCGCTCCGTCCTTGGGCTCTACAAGGAATACCTGGGCGACCTCGCCTCCGGCCTGCCGGCCACCGGACTGCTTTTCCCGCTCGCACTTTCCGTGCGCGACACGGGGCGCAACGTGTTGCGCGGGCTCCTCTCGGTGGACGAGGCGACGCAATCCATGCGGTTCGCCGGTCACATGCCGGAAGGTTCACAGGTGCGCATGATGATGGGCCGGATCGAAACGCTCATCGAGGACACGCGCACGGCGGCCCGGGCGAGCCTGCAAGCGCTGGACGCCACGCCGCCGACGCTGTCGATCATCGTCAGCTGCAACGGTCGTCGTCATGTCCTGAAGCAACGCATCGAGGAGGAGATCGAGGCGGTGCACGAGGTCGTCGGCGACCAGGCGGTGTTGTCCGGTTTCTATTGTTGCGGGGAGATCGCGCCCATCGGCCCAGGCGAGGGGCCGGAACTGCACAACGAGAGCATGGCGATAACCTGCTTCGCCGAGGCATGAACGATGCACCGGCGTTTCACGTCCTGCTCGAACGGCAATTGAAGCGGCATCTTGGCGTCACCACGCCGGTACCGGGGAATTGGCAGCCGTTCCTGCGCGCGGTCAGTGACGCGTATCAGGAATTCGATGCCGGCCGGCATATGCTTGAACGGGCGCTCGAGCTCAGTTCCCGCGATCTGTTTCGGGCCAACGCGGAACTGAACGCCACGAACGAGCAACTGCGCTCCACCAACGCCCAACTCCAGGAAGCCCGTGAACAGGCCGACGCCGCCAACCTCGCGAAGAGCGAATTCGTCGCGCACATGAGCCATGAGATCCGCACGCCGATGAACGGCGTCATCGGCATGACCGAACTCGTGCTCGCCACCGAGATGACGGCGGAACAGCGCGAGTGTCTGGCCGTCGTGAAATCCTCCGCCGACGCCCTCCTTAGCGTCATCAACGACGTGCTTGATTTTTCGAAGATCGAGGCCGGGCGTCTCGATCTCGACCACGTGGCATTCAGCCTGCGCGACATGCTCGCCAGCGCCACCAAGAGCCTCGCCTTTCGCGCCGTGGAAAAAGGACTCGAGCTCCTCTGTGCGGTCGACCGTGACGTACCTGACCAGTTGGTGGGTGACCCCGGTCGCCTGCGTCAGGTGCTGATCAATCTCCTCGGCAACGCGGTCAAGTTCACGAGCGAGGGCGACATCCTGCTTTCCGTCGCGCTCGAGCCGGGCGCCGATCCGGGCGTCGCCTGTCTGCATGTGACGGTGCGCGACACCGGAATCGGCATCCCGGCGGAAAAACAGGCCCGCATCTTCAATTCGTTTGAACAAGCGGATACGTCGACCACCCGCAAATACGGCGGCACCGGGCTGGGGCTCGCCATCAGCAAGCGCATCGTCGAGATGATGGAGGGACGAATCTGGGTGGAGAGTAAGCCCGGGACCGGAAGCGCGTTTCACTTCACCGCAAATCTGCGGCGCGGCGACGATACGGGTTCCCCGGTCGACCCGGGCCGCGTCACGGCGTTACGCCAGCTCTCCGCGCTGGTGGTGGACGACAACCCGACCAGCCGGCGCATCCTGCAGGATACCCTCGGCGGCTGGCACATGCGGTGCGAATTGGCGGCGAGCGGCGCCGACGGCCTCGTCGCCGTCGCGCAGGCGCTCGCCCGCGACGAGCCTTTCGACGTCATCCTTGCCGATCGCAACATGCCGGGAATGGACGGCTTTGGGTTCATTGAACACCTGCGCCATGATCCCGCGCTCGCGCGCACGCCCGTCGTCCTGATGTCATGCCCCTCATTGAACTCCGAGGTCGAGCGCTACCGGACCCTCGGTGTATCACGGTGCCTGGTGAAGCCCCTGCACGAAACCGAGCTGCTCAGGGCGATGTTGGAAGTCTTCACCGCCACACCCCACCCCGCCGAAAGAGCTCCCCTGCCCGCGCCCGCTCCGACGGCGCAGAGGTGCCTGCATCTCTTGCTGGCCGAGGACAATATCGTCAATCAGCGCGTCGCCACGGCATTCCTGCGCAAAATGGGACATCGCGTGATCACCGCCGCCGACGGCGAAGAAACCTTACGGTGCCTCGAACGCGAATCGTTCGACGCCGTGTTCATGGATGTGCAGATGCCGGTGATGGACGGCTTTGCTGCCACGGCAGCCATTCGCGTCCGCGAGGACGCCACGGGCGGACACATCCCGATCATTGCCATGACCGCGCACGCCATGCGCGGTGACCGTGAGCGCTGCCTCGCCGCCGGCATGGACGACTACGTCACGAAACCAATCTCGCCGGGAGCCCTCGCCGACGCGCTTGCCTCGGTCGTTCCACGACGGGAAGTCGCCTCCAACGCGGTCGCGTAGAGTCCGCCGTCGATAACGGTCGCGTGAGACACGCAACCCTACCCGCGCAGCCGCGCGCGAGTAACACCTCTCACCACGCTGACGCGCGGTCCCCTCTCCTCGAGGAGAGAGTTGTGGTGCGCCGTTGCGCGATGACCGCAGTTACGGTCCGGCCAGTTCGTACCTGCTGATACAGCGAAGTGTTCGGTCCGAAGGCAGCAGTGGTGAAATCCGTCAGCGTCGCGCGAGCGGCGGTGACAAGCGGATCCTGCTGGAACCATTGCCGCACGCAGTCGCGGTTCAGGAGATTGGCCGTGGTGATCAGCATCGCTGCCAGGTCGGCAGGATGTGCCGCCGCCCACCACGCGTCGGTTGGCGGCGTCGCCTTCCAGCCGTAGATCACCTCGGTGGGAAAACAATCGAGCATCAAGGCCAGGGTCGTCGCGTCCGGCATCGCCTCCACCCCGGTGGTCCCGCGCCAGGCGGCGAGTGCGGCATAGGCCATTTGGGAGGCGGATGCGCCCGTGATGACATTGCTCTCATCCAGCCACAATCCGGGCAGATACTGGTCCGACGCCGACGCTGGTGTGAGCACATACAGCCCGCCGGTCGCTGTCGCCTTGCGATCCAGCCTGGTCCAGGTCGTGGCGGGTCGGGCGCCGGAGGCGATTTGAAAGAAGACGGCGAGTCGATCCGCCGAGCCCAGTTCGCCCGAGATGGAGGGGATCCCTGCCCAGGCGATGCTTTGCAGGTGTTGGGTGGCGGCCGCGGCGAGGTCCGGCCACGCCTGCCGCACGACCACGAGAGCAGCTGCGTATTCGGCGAGACTGCGGGCGTTGGGCAACGGCGGTGTCGCGAGCAGGCGCAGGGCCTGCGTGGCGGCATCGTGCTGATCCAGCCAGCCGAGTGAGCTGGCGGCGACCAGCGACGTGAGGTGCAAGCCCACGTCAGCCGTCCCGGACGTCCCGCCGCTGATGTGCTGCCACACCTCGCGTCCCGCGGCCACCAGATGCGTCGTCTCGTCTTCGGTCAATACCCGCCGGGTCGAATACAACCCCGCCTGCGCCAGGCCCCGGCGCGCTTCGGAGGCCTGGTTGAAGTACTGCCAGATCAAGCCGGTGCGTACGTTTTCCGCCATGATCATCGAGATGCCAACGTCGATGCCGATCACCTCGGAATCAAACCAGCCGGTCTGGGGATTGAACGCGTCGACAAATCCGTACCGCCGCCACACCTGGTCGCCAAAGCGGTCGCGCATGTTGCGCAATGCCTCCATGCATTCTGCCGGCGCAAACGGCAGGGAGCCCGCCGAGGCGCAGGGGGCAATGGTGCCGTCCAGGGCCTGACTCCCCGGCGGTCCGTGGCGGTCCGCCCCAGGCCTTGTAGCCGGTCGCGGAGTCACTCGCGGTGACGCCCCAGAGCTGTGGCCCCCACGTCGAGAATTCGCTCTTCAGACTGATGCAAAACTGGCGCTGCGCGAGCGTGGCGAGTTCGGAATTGTGAAAATAGTCGGCCCAGGCGTCGCGCCGCCCCCGCAGGTCGAAATAGGCCTCGGTAAACTGGTAGATGAACAGCGGCGCCTGCTGCAGATAGGTATAGCCACCATAGTTGCCGACGGGCGCGCGGGCCCAGGCCCGCCAGTTTTCCGGACCGATCGCCTGCGCCGGTGCGCCGAGCGCGAGCAGGTTCATCAGAAGATGCTCGGAAAAATCCCGCCACCGGTAGCGCAGGAATCCCTGCTCGTCGTCCCACCCCAGGGCGAGGCACTGGCCGCCATTGAGAAACCACTGCCAGTCGATGCCGCGGTAGATCCGGTTCACCAGCGCAGTCACGTCATCGTCGCGAAAATACTCCCGTGCAACGATCGCTCCGGCCAGGAAGAGGCTCGTGTCGATGCAGGACACCTCGGATCCGCGGGAGCGCGCACCGGTCTCGAGGTCCATGAAGTGATAGTAGAAGCCGTGTTGCCGCGGGGCCGTCTCGGCGAGGAAGTGCAACAGCAGCCGGACCCGCGGCAGCGCCACATCGCGCGTCACCCAGCCGCGCTCGACGGCGATCACCCACGCATCGAGCGCAAAGCCGCAGGCCGCGATGCTGGAACGCCCCTCGCTCGGGGAACCGTCGGCCAACGCCCGATCGCGCACGAGGCCGGTGCGGGCGTCTGCCTGTTCGTCAAAGTAGCGCCAGGCCGTCTGCTCCAGGTCCTCGAGGAGTTGCTCATCGCGCGGAGCGAACGATTCCGCGCGCACCGGCGTTTCCCCGGCGAGCGTGAGGCAAACCAACAGGGCGCCGATGCCTGGGAACATTACCTGCCGCCGGCGTGTCTGTGGTTGCTGCGGTCGCGATGGCGCGCCCCGGAAGCGAGGCTGCAGGCGCGCCGGAGCCCGCCGGCAGCGGCGATCTACGAAACGGGAGATGACGACAACAATCTGCGGCAGCATCACGAACGCTCGACGGGTAGGAAGGCTGGAGCCGAAACACGCGCGCGCGGAGAGCCGCGCACCGTTCGTATCGGCACGGATAGCGTAAGGGGAAGCAAACGCTGTAAGTAAACCATCGGCGGGCGTGATGACGCACCGCAAGACCTGTTCATTCGTGCGCGTAATTTGTTGGCCCGATCCGGGCGCGATCGTGCACAACGCGCGATCGAACGTGCCCGCGATGGGGGTGGACGGGGCGCCGCGCGTGGTCCTTCACAGGATATTCAAATCCGGATACACGCGCCGTCCCGGGCACTCTGCAAGTTCGCGATCGGTCCGGGGCGCGAGGCGGTTTATTCCGGTTTTCCGCCTTGCCTCCACCATTGGCGGGAGGAGGTTGGATTCTTTTCCATCCCCATCTTCCCATCATCCGCTGCCGCACCATGGAGCCATCGATCGTCTCGTCCGCTTTCCGTTTCGCCTCGTTTTCCGCGCTCCCGGTCATGGTGGGACTGTCACCGCTTTCCGCCGCCGCCCAGTCCCACCCGGAGGTCGCCACCCTGACGGCGCCGGAGCTGGCGTCCGTTGCTCACCTGAAGGGGGCGGAATTCATCGACACCCTCGTGGCGCGGATGACGTTGGAGGAGAAACTGGGCCAGCTCACCCAATACACCGGTCACGGCGCCCTCACCGGCACGCTCGTCCGCGCGGGAAGCGACCCGGAGATCAAGCGCGGCACGGTCGGCTCGTTTCTCAATGTCTACGGTGCCGACGCCACCCGCACCCTGCAGCAGGTTGCGGCAAGGGAAAGCCGACTCGGCATTCCCCTGCTGTTCGGCTACGACGTCGTGCACGGCTTTCGCACGATCTTTCCCGTGCCGCTGGCGGAATCCTGCAGTTGGGATCCCGAACTCGCCCGCCGCACGGCCCGCGTGGCGGCGATCGAGGCCAGCGCCGCCGGGTTGCACTGGACGTTCGCGCCGATGGTCGACATCTCGCGCGATGCGCGGTGGGGCCGCATCGTCGAGGGCGCCGGTGAGGATCCATATCTTGGCTCCGTGTTGGCGGCTGCCCGCGTGCACGGATTTCAGGGCGAGAGCCTGGCAGCGCCGGATACGGTGATGGCGTGCGCGAAACATTTCGCGGCCTACGGCGCCGCCGAAGCCGGGCGCGACTACAACACGGTGGACATTTCCCCACGCACGCTGTGGGAGGTCTATCTGCCGCCGTTTCGCGCGACGGTCGACGCAGGGGTTGGTAGTTTCATGTCGGCTTTCAACGAAATCTCGGGTGTCCCCTCCACCGCGAACCACCACCTGCTCACGGATGTCCTGCGCGACCAATGGGGGTTCGACGGCATGGTCGTCAGCGACTACACCGCCGTGCTCGAACTTGTCCGGCATGGGATCGCGGACAGCCCCGCGGAAGCCGGTCGCGTCGCGCTGACCGCCGGCACCGACATGGACATGGTGAGCGGCATCTACAGCGAGGATCTGCCCGCGCTCGTGCGCGACGGCCGCCTGCCGGAGAACGTCGTCGACACGGCGGTGCGGCGCGTCCTGCGTGCCAAGTATCGTCTTGGCCTCTTCGATGATCCCTATCGTTACTCCGATCCCGAGCGTGAACGAACCCTGCTGCTCGCGGAAGACCACCGGGCCCTGGCCCGTGAAGCCGCGCGAAAATCCATCGTGCTCTTGAAGAACGAACGGCGGACCCTGCCGCTGACGAAAGACCCGGGCACGCTCGCGGTGATTGGACCGCTCGCGGACAATCGCGCGGCCATGCTCGGCTCCTGGTCGGCCGTCGGCCGGGCCACCGAAGCAATCAGCCTGCTTGCCGGCATCCGGCAGGCGGTCACGCCGGACACCCGGGTCCTGGATGCCAAAGGCTGCGACGTGAACAGCGACAAACGGCGCGGCATCGCGCAGGCCGTGCAGTTGGCCAAACAGGCCGACGCCGTCATCCTCGTGCTCGGCGAGGACGAGCGCATGAGCGGCGAAGCCGCCAGCCGCACGTCCCTGGATCTGCCCGGTGTGCAGGGGGAGCTCGCGGACGCCGTGATCGCCACGGGCACGCCAACGGTGGTGGTCCTGATCAACGGACGTCCCCTCACCATCGGTGACCTGGCGGCCCACGCCGCGGCGGTCGTCGAAGCCTGGCAGCCCGGTACCGAAGCGGGACACGCCATCGCGGATGTCCTGTTCGGGGATTACAATCCAAGCGGCCGCCTCACCGTGACCTTTCCGCGCACCGTCGGCCAGGTCCCGCTCTATTATAATCACAAGAACACCGGCCGTCCGCCAAGCGCGACCGACAGGTTCACCTCCAAGTATCTCGATGCGCCGTGGACGCCGCTCTACCCCTTCGGCTACGGACTGAGTTACACGACCTTCAACTACCACGGGCTGCGCGTGGCCCGGGACGTGATTGCCCCGTCCGACAGTGTCGATGTCTCGGTCGACGTCACGAACACGGGGCGGATCGCCGGCGACGAAGTGGTGCAACTCTACCTCCAGGACGAGGTCGCGACGGTGACGCGGCCGGTTGAGGAGCTGCGTGGATTCCGCAAGGTGCACCTGAATGCCGGCGAGACAAAATCCGTCGCCTTCACGCTCCGGCCGGACGATCTTGCGATGTATGACCAGGGCATGCACCGCGTGGTCGAACCGGGCTGGTTCAAGGTGTACGTCGGCGCCAATTCCGCGGATCACCTTGCGGCGCGCTTCCGCGTGGCGGAGAACTGAAGTCGCCCCAAGGCAGGTCGCGCGTCTCCGCGCGACCGCGGCCGGCTGGAGACATCCGACGGTCTTTGGTTTTGGCGTCGCATGACTCTCGGACTCAGGTCCGGCCCGCCAGATTGATGATACGGCCGTATCATCAATCTGGCGGGCCATTGAGAACGCCGAAACCAAAGGCCGTGGGAGACTGCCGACCCTACCCGCTCGCCCGGTTGCTTCCGTCGTTCCGACGTGCACGGGTGATGGATTCGTGTTTCGTGATGCGCACTTCGGGCACAGGGCCCGGAGCGAACCCGGCAGCCCCATGAATGTTTCCACCTTTCCGTCGCGAGCGCGGCGGTCCTCCCTCGCCGGTGCGTTCGCCGCCTGGCTGTTGCTTTCCTCATCGGCCGGAACGTTCGCGGCCGACAGCGCGGCCAACGTTCCGCTGCACGGCTTCACGCCCGAGCATGCCGCTGCGCAACGCGAGCTCGAACGGAAGTTCGACGCCGACCTCAGCGCCGACGAGATTCGTGGCTGGCTCGAGCAGATGGCCTCCGCGCCCAACCACGTGGGATCGCCCCACGACAAGGCCAACGCCGATTTCACGCTCGCGAAGTTTCGCGAGTGGGGCTGGGACGCGCGGATCGAGACGTTCCAGGTCCTCTACCCGACGCCGAAGTCGCACGTGCTCGAACTGGTCGCGCCGACCCGCTTCACCGCGCAACTGGTCGAGCCGGCCGTGGCGGGGGACCGAACCTCGACCCAGATCGCGGACGAGCTGCCCCCCTACAATGTTTATGGTGCCGACGGCGACGTGACCGCGGAACTGGTCTACGTGAATCACGGCATGCCGGATGACTACCGGCAACTCGCGCGGCGCGGCATCGACGTGAAAGGCCGCATCGTGATCGCCCGCTATGGCGGCGGATGGCGCGGACTCAAGCCGAAGCTCGCCTACGAACATGGTGCGATCGGCTGCATCATCTATTCGGATCCAGCGGGCGACGGCTACGGTGCGGGTGACACCTATCCCAAAGGCGGCTGGCGCCCGGCCGACGGGGTGCAACGCGGGTCGGTCCAGGACATGCAGGTTCGCGCCGGCGATCCGCTCACTCCCGACGCCGGCGCCACCGCCGACGCCAGGCGTCTCGCGATCGCCGATGCCCCAACCATTCTGAAGATTCCCGTGATGCCGATTTCGTATGGCGATGCCCAACCCCTGCTGGCCGCCCTCGGTGGGCCGGTGGCGCCGGACGGGTGGCGCGGTGGCCTTCCCCTCACCTACCACATCGGGCCCGGGCCGGCGAAGGTGCACCTGGCGATCGCCTCGGACTGGAGCCTGAAACCGATCTACGATGTCATCGCCACGTTACCCGGCCGCGATTTTCCCGATGCATGGGTGATCCGCGGCAATCACCATGACGGCTGGGTCTTTGGCGCATGGGATCCGCTCTCCGCAAACGTGGCCATGCTGGCCGAGGCCAAGGCCATTGGCGGCCTGGTGCGGCAAGGTTGGCGGCCGCGGCGCACGCTGGTCTATTGCAGTTGGGACGGCGAAGAGCCCGGCCTGCTCGGCTCGACCGAGTGGGTGGAACAACATTTGGCGGAGTTGCGGCAGAAGGCCGTGCTCTATGTCAACTCCGACGCGAGCGGACGGGGCTTTCTATGGTCCGGCGGCAGCCAGGCGCTGCAGGTGCTCGTCAACGAAGCCGCCGCGGACGTCACGGATCCGGAAACCAAAGTCAGCGTCCTCGCGCGCCAACGTGCGCAGCTGGCGGTGGCCGGCGCAGCGAAAGGAGCGAAGGAAGAGGCAAAGCGCCTGGCGCAAAGGCTCGCCGAGGGAAACGGCGTGCCGATCGACGCGCTGGGTTCCGGTTCTGATTACACCCCGTTCCTGCAACATCTCGGCGTCGCTTCGCTCGATCTCGGATTTGGCGGCGAGGACAAGGTCGACGGTGTCTACCATTCCGCCTACGACTCGTTCGACCACTATGCCCGCTTTGGCGACCCCGGTTTCGCCTACGGGGTCGCGCTTGCGGGAACGGCCGGCCGGATCGTGCTGCGCGCGGCCGACGCGGATGCCTTGCCCATGCGGTTCGGCGATTTCGCCACCAGCATCGAGCGTTATGTCGACGAACTGCACCAGCTTGCCGACGGCATGCGCAAGAGCACGGAGGCGCAGCACAAGCTGCTCGACGAGCACGCCTACACGCTGGCTGCCGACCCGACGGAGACATGGCTGCCCCCGGAGCGGGAAGATGCCGTGCCGTTTCTCAATTTCGCGCCGCTCGACAACGCCGTATCGCGCCTCAAGGAAAGCGCGAAGGACTGCGACGAGGCGATCAACGGTACGCTGAAGGCAGGCTCCGTGCTCGACGCGACCAGGCTGGAGCAACTCAACGCCATCCTCGGCGCGTTGGAACATACCTTGATGGATGCGCGCGGTCTGCCGGGACGAACCTGGTTTCAACACATGATTTACGCGCCCGGCATGAAGACGGGTTACGAAGTGAAGACAATGCCCGGCGTGCGGGAGGCGATCGAGGAACGCCGTTGGGCGGAAGTCGACGTCTACGTGCCCGCAATCGCCGCCGCCCTCGATCGCTTCCGCGCCGGGCTTGATCGCGCCACCGCGCTCGCGCGGTCCGGGGCAGCCCCAGCGGGCGGCTCTTGAGCGCACGTTCGCACATGGCGGAAGGCCCTGATCTCAAATACCGCGGATGAATTGCACAGAAGGTAACGAAGAGAACGAAGGCCGAGTTACCTTCTGAGAACTGTGTCTTCCCGGTTGATTGCCCGGGCAGCGCAATCTGCCGGGATCGCCAAGGTCGGCACCGGGCCCATGCGCGAAAACGCAACGCATGGTGTCCTCGATGTCGCGGGTTGTCCGTCATAGTTTGGGAGCCAATCAATCCAACATGACAACCAACGAAAAACCACAATTCCTTCTCTTGTTCCGTCACCCCCAGGAAGGCCCCGATCCCTCGTCCGAGGAAATGGAGCGGATCCTCGGCCAGTGGATGGATTGGATCAGAGGCATGAAGGCCAAGGGCCAGTTGCGCGGCACGAACCGTCTTCAGGAAGCTGGCAAGGTCCTGCACCCGACGGGCGGCATCCGCCTCTCCGACGGCCCGTATGCCGAGGCCAAGGAGGTCGTGGGGGGCTACGTGCTAATCGCGGCGGCCAGCCTCGACGAGGCCGTCGAGATCGCGCGGGGCTGCCCGGGCTTGCACGCCGAGACAACGGTGGAGGTGCGGCAAGTGGAACCGCTTCCACCGCTCTAACGCGGTGGCACCGAAGTTTCGCCACAAGGTAGGGCCGGAGACTCCGTTCCCCGCCGCGGCCGCCAACGGAGTGGCCGCCCCACCACGCGGTCTTGTATCTCGTCAGTCCAATACCTCCCGCAGGGCCCGGGCTTCGGCGAGTAGATCCTGGGCGGCGACGAGCGCAGGGGACGCGGATGGGGCCACCGGGAGGTCGTTCGCGACCGGCTGGTCGTCGGGATCGCCCAAGCCGCTTTCACGGTAGCGTCGCAAGCGCTCGAGGATCAGGTCGCGGATTTCGAGGGCGTTGGTGACGTGGCGGAACATTCCGAGATGCATGTCATCATCGCCCTTCGGGAGCTCGTGACGCGCGCTGCGACCGCCGCCGGCGGACTGCACCTTCACATCGGCCAGGCCCAACAGCCGCTGCACGGGTCCACGCGTCATCATCACCTGCTGGACGTTGGCGAAACTCATCGTTGATTCCGTCACCTTCCAGACGCCGTGGCGGAGGCGCAGGCTGCGATCGGTGACCATGTACCAGCGCATTTCGTAGTCGAGCCGCCGAACGGCGTAGGTGATGGGGAGCTGCACAAAGTAGACGATGTAGCTGACGATCTTCAATGCCCAGACGAGCGGCAAAACCCACGGGGGAAGCATGAGAAAGAGTTCCACAAAGAACCTTTTGTAGCCCTCCAACCAACCGCCGATGCCCCTCGGTCGCGTGGTCGGATCTTTGCCCGGCACGTCCTCGGCCGCCGCCTTGATGCGGTCGGCGGCTCGCTCCACCCAGTTCTTCCCCGGTGCATCGGGCTGGGTCGACTCATTTGCCGGCGCGGCGCCCGGAGACGGCGCCGCCGGTGCCGCGGCCGAGCTGGTCACCGTCGCCGGCGCGTCCTGGGGATCTCGGATCTGGCTTTCGACGGCGAGAAGGATGGCGGTCCAGAAGAGCAGCGCGCCGAGCGCGAGCACCTGGGCCACCGCCCAGGTGAACATGCGCAGCCGATAGTAGTTCCGGCCCGCGCGAAACACGCGCAAGGACGCGGGATTGCCGAACGGCGGTTGTGGTTCCGGCGGTACTTTCAGGAGCGCGAGCACGCGCCGGCGCACGAGATCATACATGTCGCGCATCCCCCGGAGGATTGGATTCCCGTTTCTCCAGCGCGATGCGGACGGCGCGCAGCTCCCGCGCGACATCGTGCAACGCCGACGCCAGTTCGTCGTCCGGTGGCGATGTCGGCGGCGTCGCCGGCCCGACCGCCGGAGTGGCCGGATGGGCGTTGCCATCCTTCACGCCGCGCATGCGGGCGTAGAGGAAGTCCCGCAGCGCCTCGAATTGCCGGATTCCTTCGATCGTCATCTCCGCCGACGAGCTGCCCGAGGCGGTCTGGATAAGGATGCGGGCGAGCCCAAGCCAGCGTTCGACGAGATTGGACTTCAAGTGAATGTCCTGGATCCGCGCGTACTGCACGATGATCTCGCGGCGGAAAAGGATGCCCCAGCTCATCGAGATGCCGTCGTCGCTGAACCGATACCGCATGGTGTGATAGCGGAAGTAAAGCGGCAGGACCAGAATCGGGAACAGCGGCGGAAAGGCCGCGGCCGTAAGCAGGTAGTAAGTCCAAAGCGACTTGTCCGGACGGTCGAGCGCCTGGATTTCACGATCACGGGCAGGGTCGATCACAGTCTCCGAGGAAACCCGCGCGCCACCGGAGGGCAATCCGAGAAATGGCGTCACGTATTCGAGAGTCGCCCTCGTGATCGTCCCCACCAAGATCCGCCGCGTGAAATGCACCGTCATCTCCCTCTTGGCGACCATCGCCGCTCCCGTCATGTTTGCCGCCATGCCCGATGCCAACCCGCTCGTCGTTCCCCTCTGGCAAGGTTCGCCCCCCAACAGCCAGCCCGCGGGGCAGCCCGAGCAGCGCGTCCCGGAAGGGAACATTCTCTGGGTTCGCCATGTGCAGACGCCCCGAATCGAGGTGCGCCTGCCCGCACGCGGCAACGCCACCGGCCAGGCCGTGGTCGTGTGCCCGGGCGGTGGATATGGAGGCCTGGCGTACGACTGGGAGGGGACCGATATCGCAGGCTGGCTCAACAGCCGCGGGGTCGCCGCGATCGTCCTTACCTACCGGCTGCCCGTCGATGGCGACGTCGCCCACGAGAAATGGCTTTGTCCCCTGCTCGATGCGCAGCGAGCCATTCGCATGACCCGCGCGCACGCCGCGGATTGGGCCATCGATCCCGCCAAAGTGGGCATCATGGGATTCTCCGCCGGCGGCCACCTCGCCTCGACGGCAGGCACGCATTTCGACGGGGGTAACGCCCAGGCCGCCGATCCGGTCGACCGCCTCAGCTCGCGGCCCGATTTCCTGATCCTGATCTACCCCGTGATCAGCATGATGAAACCGACCACCCACGCGGGCTCGCGTCTCAACCTGCTCGGCGAAAATCCCTCCGACGACCTCGTGCGCCGGTATTCCAATGAGTTCCAGGTCACGGACCAAACCCCGCCCACGTTCCTCCTGCACGCCGGGGACGACGATGCCGTGCCGGTCCAGAACAGTCTCCGGTTTTACGAGGCCCTGCTCGCCCACCACATTCCCGGGGAGCTGCATGTGTATCCGCACGGCGGTCATGGTTTCTCCCTCGCGCTCAAGCAGGGCCGGCTGCAGGACTGGACGCACCTCTGCGCCCGCTGGCTGGCGGAGCTGCCGGAATCGCACCCCTGAAGCAGCGCTTGCCCGGACGCGGTCACGATCGACGGGGTCGACGTCCGGGGCACCCCCGCCGGTTTGGCTGGAGCCCGCGAAGCGGCTCTGCCCTCGTGGACCCGCACCGCACGTCCCCGCATCATGGCCGGATTCGAACATGCCCTGCTTCTCGTCCTCCTCACGACGGCCCTGAGTGTGGTCGCGCGCTGGCTGCCGTGGCCGGCCGCGATCACCTACGTGGTCGGCGCCGGTCTCGTCGCCCTCTGGCCGGCGTTCCCGCAAGCGAAGCTGGATCCCGAATTCTTCTTTCTCTTCTTCGTGCCGCCCCTGCTGTTTTCCGACGGCTGGCTCATGCCGTTGCGCGACTTCGTGGCGGCACGGCGTCCCATCCTGCTGCTCGCGATCGGACTGGTGATCTTTACCACCGTGCTCGTCGGGCTCGTGGCGCATGCCGTCGTGCCCGGCCTGCCCCTGGCGATGGCGTTCGCCCTTGGCGCCGTGGTCTCACCAACCGACGCGGTGGCCGTCACCGCGATCACCCAGCGGCTCAAGGTGCCGGCCCGACTCACGGCGGTGCTCCAGGGGGAAAGCCTGATGAACGACGCCACCGGCCTGGTCGCGTTCCGGTTCGCCCTCGGCGCGATGATCGTCGGAACGTTTTCCCTGCGCTCGGCGGCCGCCAACTTTGCCATCCTGGCGATCGGCGGAACCCTGCTCGGCCTGGCGATCGCCTTTGCCGTGGGGCGGATGCGCGACGTGCTCCGTCACGTCCGCGGTTCCGACGAATTCATCGAGGTGACCCTGTCCTTGATGACTCCCTACGCCGCCTATCTCGCCGCCAGTGCGCTCGGGTGTTCCGCCATCCTCGCCGTGGTCGCGTCCGGCCTCTACTCCGGGTGGCGCGATCCCCTGCAAACCGATGTGCAAACACGACAGATCTCCGGGGCGGTGTGGTCCGTGCTGCTGTTCTGGCTCAACGGTCTTGCGTTCGTCCTGCTCGGCCTGCAACTACCCTCGATCCTCGGAGCCGTGAGCGACGAGTATACGCCGCGGCAGCTCGCGGCGTTCGCCGGTGCGGTCGCCGGCACTGCCGTTGCGGCCCGGTTGCTCTGGATCTTCCCCGGAGCCTACCTGCCGTTCCTGCTCTTCCCCCACATCCGTCGCCGGGAACGACGGCCATCGTGGCCGATCGTGCTGGTCGCGGGCTGGGCCGGCATGCGCGGCACGGTCACGCTCGCCGCTGCGCTCTCGATTCCACTGCTGCAGGCGGACGGACGGCCGTTTCCCGCGCGTCACATTGTCATCTTTCTCGCCGTCGCGGTGATCATGGTGACGCTTCTGCTGCAGGGCACGACCCTTGAAGCCCTTATCTGCCGCCTCGGCTTGCGGGCGGACGAAACTCGCGTGCAGGAGGATCGCCTGGCGCGGATCGCCGCGGTCGAGGCCGGCCTGAAAGTCCTGCGCGCGGCCGGGTCACCGACCGCGGCCGCCGAAGAAAGCGCGGCGCTCGGTGAAGTCGTCGCCGAATATGAATACCGCCTCGCGGAACTGGTGGCGGAAGGTGAAACGCGTTCGAGCGCGCAACGCCGCCGCGCGACCGCCCGGCGCCTTCGCCTCGCCGCCTTGCGGGCCGAGCGGCGCGCGATCGACGACCTCTGGCGACGGGACCGGATTACCGACGAAACCCACCGCCCGCTCCAGCAGCTGCTCGACTTCGAGGAAGCCATGCTCGGCGAGACCTCCAACCAGAACGCGCGCTGATCGCAGGCGGGCTCCACGCCGGGGCGGGTCCCGTGGTACCTTTCCTTCTACCGGATGCCGGCTCCCATATGTTAGTGGGGGAAGTCTTGCACTCCGTGCGTTCGTGGTTCTTCTGGAGGCGTCTTCCGGCAGAATTTTCTCCCCGGCCGCGAATAATCGGCTGCGTTCGCGGTCTTACCCTTTCCCCGATGTTTCTTCGCGCCCGCTCCTCCCCGTTTCCGGCCGTCTCGACGGCCCTGTTTACCCTCGGGTTTTGCGCGCTGCTGGCGAAGCCGCTCCGCGCGGCCGACGACCACAGCGTCGACGAGCTCAAGCAAGCGACCGATCGCTGGATCGACCTCGAGGCGCGGGTGGCGAAGGAGGGCAACGACTGGCGTGCGCAAAAGGAAGTCATGACCACGAGTGTCGAGGTCCTGAAGAAGGAACGCGAGGAACTGCAGGCGAAGGTGTCGGCCAACGACCTCGCCGCCGGTTTGTTCCGCACCCGGTTCGAGAGCAGCCAGCTCGAACTCGACGCGCAGAAGAAGGCCCACGCCGCCCTCACGGAGGGATGCCTCGCGATTGAAAGGCGAGCGCGCGCGCTGCTCGTGCGCCTGCCCGATCCCCTGCAGGTCAGGCTACAGCCGATGTTCGACAAGCTCGCCCGATCTGACGGCGATGCGCCGGTCGCGACCTCGGAACGCACGCAACTCGTGGTCGGCATCCTGACCGCGATCGACCAGTTCAACAACACGCTCACCCTTACCCATCAGCTCCGGCCGAACGGCAACGGCGAGATGCTCGATGTAAAGGTGCTGTATTGGGGCCTGGCCATGGGGTATGGCATCGACACCGAGGGACGGCATGCGTGGGTGCTGCGACCTGGTCCCGAGGGTTGGCAGTGGACCGAATCACCCGACGGCGCGGCGGCGATCAAGACATTGGTCGGCGTCTACGAAAAGCAGGACAAGCCACAGTTCGTGGTCCTGGCCGCCGGACAGGAAGGAGGCCCGCAATGAAACGCCCGCGGGTTGCCGCAGGTTTCGCCAGGGGCGCCTTCCGTCTCGGCCTCGCCGTGACGGCGCTGACCGGCCCCGCCCTCACCGCACCGGCGGCCGATGTCATCGGCCTCGCCACGGATGTATCCGGAGTCACGGCCGATTTTTCCAAGCGACTGGAGACCAGCCTGCAGGCATACAAGGACCAGACGGCCAGGATCGCGGAGGAGAAAATCCCGCTCCTGCGGGAGATCAGCGCGCTCGAGGACGAGAACCTCGCCTTGCGCGAAAAAGTTTCCCATGCGCAGCAGGCCACCGCCGACAGCAACACCAGCCTGGACGCGTTGAGAAATGAACTCGAGGGACTGAAGGCGCAAAGCGAGTTCGCCCAGCGTTTCCTGCGCGAGTATCTCGACTCGTTCGAAAGCCGGCTCAATACCGCCGAGGATCAGCACTACAAGGAGCCGCTGACGAAGGTCCGGGTGGCACTTGACCAAGCGGCGAGCGGCCTCGACCAGGAATTCGTGCAGGAACTTGCCGCGCTCGAACTCGGCCTGAAGCGTGCCGAGGTGGCGGTGGGCGGCTATCAGTTCGAAGGCCAGGCGATTGCGCCGAACGGCGTGCTGGTGCCGGGCATTGTTCATGTGCTGGGGCCGACCGCGGTGTTCGCCGACGCGAAGACCGGCGGAAGCCTGGCCGGGCTCCTGAAGTTTCACACCGGCACGATTGAGCCTGCCGTCGTCGTGCCGGACGAGACCTACGTGACCGCGATCCAGGCGTTTATTCGCAACAAAGGCGGGGCCCTGCCGCTGGACGCGTCGCTCGGCAATGCGATCGAGCTCGAAGGCACCAACGTCCGGCTCAGCGCCCACATTGCCCGGGGCGGGGTCGTCGGCTATACCATCCTCGTGCTGGGCGCGATCGCGGTCGGTACTCACCGTGGTCAAGTTCTTCGACCTCGGACGATTCCGGTCCATCGGTTCCGAGGAACTGCACCGGATCGTGCACGCCGCCCGTGCCCGCGACGAGGCCGGTGCGCTCGCCCTGGTGCGCAAGATCCCCGGGCCGGCCGGCGAAATGCTGGAACTCGGCGTGCGCAATGTGCGAGCGAACGTGGTGCTGCTGGAGGAGCTCATGCTCAGCGTCATCCTGCGACGACGCCCGGAGGCGGAGCGTTTCCTGCCGTTCCTCGCCATCACGGTGGTGGCGTCGCCGTTGCTCGGCCTGCTCGGCACCGTGGTCGGCATGATCCGGACGTTTGCGCTGATCACAATCTACGGCACGGGCGACCCGCGCGCGTTGTCATCGGGCATCTCGGAAGCGCTGATCACCACGGAGTTCGGCCTGATGGTCGCGATCCCGATCCTGATCGTGCACAGCGTCTTCACGCGCATGATCCGGAGCCGGTCCGGCGACATGGAACGCGTGGCGTTCGAGTTCGTGAAGAACATCTCGCTCGACGAGAACGGCACGGCGCCCGCCCCCACGCAAGTGACCTGAACGGGAACCGCTCGATGCTGCAGAACGCATTTCACGTCATGGTCAGCGGCGGCCCGGTGATGGTCGCACTGGCGGTCACGTCGCTGCTGCTCTACAAGACGATCATCGGCCTGCTCGTCTTTGTGCGGCGCGTGCGGTTCGACGAGCTGGCCGACGAGCGCTGGCGCACTCACCAACGTTCGGCCAGCTCCGAGGCCGGTCGCCGCGCGACCGACCTCCAGATCAAGATCATCGACGAGACGATGTGGCGGTTCCGGCAGCTCATCCGCGGCCGGCTGAAGTACTCGCAGGCGCTGATCATCGCCGCCCCGCTGTTCGGCTTGCTGGGCACGGTCGAGGGCATGCTGGCGACCTTTCGCGGCCTTTCCCTGCAGCTCAGTCACGAGATCACGCGCACGGTCGCCGACGGCATCTCGCGGGCGTTGATCACGACCGAAACCGGACTGTTCGTCGCGATTCCGGCGCTCTTCCTGATCAACTGGATCAAACGCGAACTACAACGCCACGAGTTGCGCATCCTGGAGAAAAAGGTCCGGCTGCTCGCCGGGCCGGAGGCCTGAGCCATGCTGAAGGAACGCCTGCGCGAGGAAACCGACGAGTCGATCGACATCAACCTGTCGCCGATGATCGACTGCGTCTTCCTGCTGTTGATCTTCTTCATCCTGACGACGGAGTTCGTGGAGAACACCGGCATTCTGGTCGACAAGCCCGAGGCCGCCACCTCCACGCCCATCGAAGAGGAAAGCGTCGTCATCGCGATCACCGGCGACGAGCGCATCTTTTATGGTGGCCAGGAGATCGGCATGTTCGGCATCCGCCCGACCGTGCAGCGCATCCTGCAAACCGCCGATGTCTCGGTCATCATTCAGGCGGACAAGCATTGCAGCCACGGCACCTTCGCCAAGGCCTACGGCGAGGCCCGCGCCGCGGGGGCCACCAAGATCCATTTTTCCACCACACCGGACAAGACCGATCGGCAGCTTTAGCCCCGTCCAATGGACCCGCTCGAAATCCAGCTTCGTCGCTACACCCGCTCCTGGCCGGCGCTCGTCGGCGCGGCGTGCACGTCGGCGCTGCTGTTCGTCGCGATGGCCTCGAGCAGCATCGTGATTCATCCCCGGCACCGGCCGGAAGAGCCGCCCCTGACCTACGCTTTCGCGCCGCCCCCCCGCCCGGAGGTGAAGCAGAAATCCCGGCCCCCGGTCGCCTCGAGCCTCAAGGAATCCTTCAAGTTCGATCCGTCCACCGCGGGACCGCCACCCGACATTCCACTCGAGATGCTGACGATCAACCTGAACCCCTCCGTGGATCCCGGCACCGCCATCGAGCTCGATATGCAGCGCACGTTCGAGGTGCAGAAGCCGGAACCGTCCGACCGCCTGGTGATCTT
Source organism: uncultured Verrucomicrobiae bacterium (assembly GCA_963797435.1). GTDB lineage: Bacteria > Verrucomicrobiota > Verrucomicrobiia > Opitutales > Opitutaceae > CAWCPJ01. The sequence continues at coordinate 567,182 of CAWCPJ010000005.1, forward strand.
CAATCGCGACCAGGTCGACGAGTTGCCGGTCTGGTTGTTCGGCCCGCAGCCCCGCACCCCCAGCCGCCTCGACCGTACCGACTGGACCGTGCTCGTCCTCTACTCCGTTTCCGAGAAGGGAGTGCCCGACAACATCTACATTCTCGACGCCACCGACCCCGCGCTGGTCAAGCCGGTCAAGGAAGCCATCGCCGATTGGCATTTCCGGCCGGCGCGCAAGGCCGGCAAATCCGTCAAGATCTGGGTGCAACAACCCGTGAAGTTCATCCCGGATAACAAGAGCCCGTTCACACTTTGATTTCCCCGTTCCGCCATGAAACGTGTCGCCGTCCTGATCACCCTGCTCGCCGTGCCCGCCGGCCTGGTCGCCGCCGAACTCGGCAAGCCCGACCTGCACAGTGCGGAGTTTGCCCGGCGTTTTGCTGCGAGCTACGGCGTGCTCTCGTCACGCGAACCGCAGATCAGCGATCTGGAATCAGCCGTCCTGCAGAAGCTCGCGCCCATGATTGCGTCGAGCCCGGATCAGGCGCAGTCCGCGCTCGAATCGGTGCTCGCCGACGGCAAACCCGTGAGCGCGGCCTTCAATCACGTGCTCGGGAATCTTTACTTCACCCAGCACGACTGGAAGAACGCGGAGACGCAGTACCGCGAGGCCATCCGAAAATTCCCCGACTTCCAGCGGGCATGGAACAGTCTCGGCACGCTCCAGATGGAGCGCGACGACTACGAAGCGGCGGCGGAATCACTCGCCCACGCCGTCGAACTCGGTTCCAACGACGCCCAGACCTACGGCATGCTCGGCTTTGCCTTGCTGCAGTTGAAACGCTACGTCGCGTCCGAGGTCGCCTACAACCTGGCGTTGTTGCGCGATCCCACCGGCGTGCGCTGGCTCGAGGGCAAGGCCCGGATCCTTTCCGAAATCGGCCGCCACGCCGAAACGCTCGCCGCCACGGATGAGTTGCTCCGCAAGGATCCCGAGAACCTGGAGTACTGGCGGTTGCAGGCCAATGCCCAGATCGCCCTCGACCGACCGCTGGAAGCCGCCCGCAGTCTCGAGATCGCCCGGTCGCTCGGCCCCCTCGACGGCGGGGCGCTCTTCCTCCTCGGCAACATTTATCTGAAGGAAGGCATGGCCGAACACGCCCTTGACGCCTACCTCGCCGCAATCGATCTCCAGCCCCAGACCGCACCGGGCAATCTGTTGCGCGTCGCGCAAAGCCTGATCGGCCAGAACCAGTTCGATCTCGCCCGGCGCCTGCTCGCGACGTTGCAGACCGACGGCGGCAGCTGGACGCCAAAGGACGAGTTGGAGCGCATGATGATCACGGGACGCATAGCCGTGCATGATGAAAAGGCCGACGCCGCGATGGAATCCTTTGGCAAGGCCCTCGAGCTCGATCCGACGAATTCCGAATGCCTCTACCGCCTGGCTGTCCTCCAGGCCGAGCAGGGCGGCGCGGACAAGGCCCGCTATTACCTCGAGAAGATTCACGGGGACTCGAGTTACGAGTACGGCGCGCAACTCTACCTCGCGAAGCTGGACGTGGGTGAAAGCCGTTTCCAGGACGCCCTGACCGCCCTGCGCGCCGCCTACCGCCTGAATCCAAGCGCGGAAGTCGAGGCCCTCTACAACCGCGTCCGCGTCGCCGCCGAAAGCCAGCAATAGGCCGGCGAACTCTCCGCCCTGCGTGAGCCCCGATCGCGCCCGCATCGTGTCCTGCCGTCCGCAGCCGGTTCCGGCGGCGACACCTGCCCGGGTCGCTCCCGCACTCCGACTTGCTGCCGACCGCGAGGATTTCCCGGGGCAGCCTCTCCCGTGCGCCGCCCCGTTGAAATGCAGCCACCATTCGAAAGCGGACAAAAAATGTGGCGGCCGGAGATTTTTTTGTCGCGCCTGGTTTCGGCCGTATCGCGAGCGGAGGAGGGATTTTCAACGTCCCGGAAGAGCCGCGAGGGCTTCCCGCAGATTCTCCCAATCCCGCCGCTGGGCGTCGTCCGTGAGATGCGGCTTCGCTTCCGCCAGCAGTCGCGAGGCGCCCGCGAAGTCGTGGACCTGGTAGGCCAGAAACGCGGCAAAAATCCAGTGGGGCGCGGGCTCCGCAACACCCCGATGCAGGCCGGCTTCAAGCGCAGCGATCGCCCGGCGATCCTGGTCGAGGCTGTGGTAAAGCTGTCCGCGCACGAGATCGCTTTGCGGCGACGTGAGCGCGCCAAATGCCCGCGCCCGTTCGATGGTCAGCAACGCGTCCAGGTTGCGCCCGCTGCTCGCATACATGCCGTAGAGTTGTTCCCAGCGTTCCCGCTGTTTCGGGTTTCGGCTGAGGATGAACTCGAGTGTCTCCGCCGCCTCGTCCCAGCGCTGCAACGCCTGCAAACACGCGGCCTGGAGATAAAGCAGTGTCTCATCCGGATGAATGCCGAGGAGCAGCCCCTCGTCCACTCGGGTCAGCGCATCTTCGAGGAGCGATCGATCCGGGTGGGCGGAGTCACGCTGCGCGCGTTCGAACATCGCCCCGACCAGCAACACATACGCGGCCGGTGTGGGTGCGGATGATTCCGCCAGCCAGGCGAGCATCAGTTTCTCGGTTTTCTCCGGCTGCGCTTGCTGCGCATAAAGCTGCGCCAGGGTGAATGTCCACTCGAGGACACGCTCCCGCGGCCAGAAACCACCGGCGATCACCCGCTCCAGTTCGGGAATGGCTGCCGCGGGATCACCCCGCGCGGCGTCGTTGCGTGACAGGAAGATCTGCGCTCGAAACAAGTGGGCCACGTCAGCGTCGAACGTCCCGGATCGCACGGACGCGAGCAGGTGGTCGGCCGCCGCCATCGCCGCGCTCCATTCCTCGAGCGCGAGCAGCCGGTTGATCTCGGTCACGGCTTGCGCAGCACGTTCCGACAACTGGGGCGGCTCCCCGGCAACGGAAGCAGCCCGTGTCTCTTGCACAAACCAACTCGATGAAAACGCGACGACGATCAGCGCCGCGGTCAGGTTTCGGCGACGAAAGCCACCGCACTTTTCACAGGATTGCATGATGGAGGTTTTAAGGGCTTGCTAATGCAGTACTGGTGTGAGGTTCCACAATGTCGTTGCAGCGATGCGGTTCGCTCGTGGCTGCGTTGGAGCGCAGCGACAACGTGGACGGACTGCGGGACGGCCACGCTTCCGCGACACGCGCTCAAGCGCAGCCACCTTCCGACATGGTTAAGGAGGGTCAGGGACACCACACCTGATGACGCAGAGATCGCCGTTTTCTTAGCTTCGTCATCTTGCCACCGGCTCGCGATTCGACCTCCAGGTCCGGTCCTACGCCCCACCGGCCATCCAGAAGCGCCTCTTTGCAGTTCCCCCGGCGGTCGTTCGCGCCCATAGTCCGACGATACCGGTCGAAGAAAGCCCCTCTCCATGCGTTTCCCGATGATGCACCTCCGCCGCCTGTCATGGTTCGCCCTGCCTGCCGCCCTGATTCCGCTCGTCGCCGCATCCGCGGCCGACGCGATCAAGGCGGAGTCGGACATCACTGCCGTAACGGTGTACGTGGACCGCGCCATCGTAACCCGGACCGCGCACGTGGAATTGCCGGAGGGAACGCAGGAGATTCAATTCGCCGCGCTGCCAGCGTCGTTGAATCCGGACCTGATCCAGGTGTCTGGAACGGGCGCGGCCGAGGCGATGATCCTGGAGGTGCGCGCCGTCGCCGCGCAGGTGCCCGTGCCGGCAAATGCACGCCACCAGGAACTGCAAAAGCAATTGCACGGCATCCAGGCGGAAATGCGGACGCTGACGGACAAGGCTGGCGTGTTGCAGGCGCAGCGCGATTTTCTTGATCGGATGAAGGTGGCCGCCACCACTGCGCCCGGGAAGGACGCCGGTCCGTTGCCGACCATCGACCAGTGGGAGCGGCTGATGACTTTTTATAGTGACGGGATTGGCAAGCTCGGCCCGCAAATGCAGGAACTCGATCAGCGAAAGGAGGAGGTGCAGGGTCGCCTGAACGCGGTGCAGCGTGAGATTGCATCACTGCAACCGCAGTCCGCGCGATCCGTGAACGACGTGTTTGTCCGGGTCGATGTGACGAAGCCCGGCCCGCTCGACCTGACGCTTGCCTACACCGTCGCCGCAGCCTCGTGGGCGCCGACCTACGATGTACGCGTGGCGGGCGACACGAAAACCGTCAACCTCGGGTACGCCGCGATGGTTCACCAATCCACCGGTGAGGACTGGCATGCGGTGAAACTCACCCTCTCCACCGCCCGTCCGGCGATTGGGGGCACGCCACCGGAATTGTCGCCGTGGTATGTGCGACAGGAACAACCGCATCCCCTCTTCAAGGCGGCGCGCAATGCGCCCACGGCGATGGCCGGAGCCGCGGCGGACGCGGTCAGGGAACAGGCGAAAGTCAATGCGTTCGCCGTTCCCGAAGCCCTGGTTGAAGCCGGGCTCACCGCCGCCACGTTCACGGTCGCGCACCCGACCGACATCCCGGCGGACAACGCGCCGCACAAGGTACCGGTTGCGTCGGTGGATCTTCAGGCGGAACTCACGCACCTCGCCGTTCCCAAGCTCGCGGAGTATGCCTACCTTCAGGCGTCAGTCCAGAATACCTCGGCCTATCCGCTGATCGCCGGACCCGTGAACCTCTACCTTGACCGCACGTTCGTCGCGCGCTCGACGCTGCGCACGGTGATGCCAGGCGAGAAATTCGAGCTTGATCTCGGCGTCGACGACGGCGTGACCGTGAAGCGCAAGCTTATCAACCGTCTCACCGAAGACACCGGCCTGGTCTCGCGGCGACTAAAGCTCACCTACAACATCCTCACGACCGTCCAGAACAACCGCGCCCACCCGATCAAGATGGTGGTGAAGGACCAGTTGCCCGTCTCCCAGTACGAGCGCATCGAGGTTGAACTCGTGCAGCCGCCGCTGCGCGAGGTGAAAGAGGACGACGACGGAACCCTCACGTGGACCTTCGATCTGGCGCCCGGCGCCAAACGCGAGTTGCCCTTCAAATTCTCCGTTGAACATCCGGCCGACCTGGCCGTCGAAGGCCTCGAGTAGTATGTTTTCGCCCACCCACCGCAACTTCGCATCATGACCCGTCCCTGGCTCCTGCTTTTCCTCATCGTCGGCACGGCTGCGGCTGCGGCGGCCAGCAATCCCATCGTGGAAGTTCCGACGACGACGCGATCGGCCTTCGCGCGCATCCGCGAAGACGTCAACGTGACGGTCGGCAAGACCGTCTCGCTCGTGGCCGCCCAGCTTGAATATCTCTATGTTCGCGACTACGACGCGGCGGACCATCTGAACCCGTTCATCGTCGATGTGCCCGTCATCGTGCGCAGCGACGACACCGATCCTGGACGCATCCTTAAACTGGCCAACGCACGTTTTGAAATCGGGCATGCGATCTACCGTCCGCAGACCGTTCTGTTGCTCGCACACGACGCCTTTGCGCCGGTGCCCGACATTCCCGACGGCACCCGCATCGCTCTCGTCTCGTTCAACATCCCGCGTCGCGGTTTGAAGCCGCACTTCCTGGCCCGGCTGGCGTACGACCAGCCGCATGTGCCCGGACCGTCGGGCGGGGAGCTCTCCGTTTACGTACCCTTGCTCCCCGACCTCGAGCAGCTGCGAGCCGCGGTTCCGATCAAGCCCGACGATTTCACCGTAACGTTCACGGCTCTTCCAGACGTGCGCCTGCAGCGGGAAACCATCAACGCCGAGGTCGTCGAAGAGTCGCCGGAAAAGGTCGTCATCCGCCCGCGGCACCGCGAGGCGATAACGGTGCTGGCCAGACCGGTGGCTGAAGAGTAACACAAAGCCGACCCGCTCCCTGCCAACACTTTTCCCGGTCCGCGCTTGAGCGCACGGGCGCGGGCGTTATGCTTGCAGCCATGAGAGGCGATCCGATCCTGTATGTGCGGCGCGGCTGCCACTGGTGTCGAGAAGCACTCGCGTTTTTTTCCACCCAGGGCGTGTCGTTGGAAGTGCGCCAGGTCGATCGCGACTATGGTCATCTCAAACGCCTGATCGAAGTCAGCGGACAGTCGAGCACGCCGACATTCGAGTTCGGCGATTTCATTGTCTCGGATTTCAGCGTGGATGAGTTGCTCGATGAGCTGCACGAGCGGCCCGACGTGCAATTTCGACTCGGCATCACCGACGACAGCCCGATCGCGTGAGCCGTGACCACTCGTGGAACGGTGGGGCGGGGCCTGGCGTAGCTGCTGTCATGGATGCGCCCTTCGCCCGGGGCAGGTGAAGAGTTGGATTGAAGATTCCGCGGCGTTCCAGAGACTCGCCGGCGCATGATGGTTGAGGCCCCTGCCCCTCTCTTCTCTCCGCTGCAGCGTCGGGTCATCGGATTTGCCGCGGCCTTCTTTGCGTTCCTCGTTTCGCTGGTCCTGATCGCCGTCGTGATCTGGGTGCTCGGGCTTGTGCTCGGCATGTTTTCCAACGTGATCTGGCCGCTCGCCGCGGCCGGCATCCTGGCGTTGATGCTACGGCCGGTGGTCGGGGTCTTCGAACGGCGCCTGCACATGTCGCGGGTGCCCAGCGTGCTCGTGCTCTATGGATTCGTGCTGGTGCTGTGCACGGGCGTGCTGCTGCTCTTCCTGCCAAAGATCGTCGGCCAGACCGTCGAGCTGGTGAACACCGCGCCCCAACTCTGGGAGCGGGCGAGCATCGCGCTGCAACAGTCGTGGCCGGATTGGGTCGACCTCTACAATCGCGCCATCGCGAACGAAACGATCGCGAAGATTGTCGACGGCGTCATCGCGCAGTTGCGCGCCCTGGCGCTCGCCGCGCTGCCGAACCTCAAGGCCGCCGGCGGCACCGTGCTCGGGCTGTTCGGTTTTGTCGCGAGTCTCGCGATGGTGCCGGTGTTCCTGTTTTTCTTCCTCCAGTCCGATGAGGATCCCTCCGGGCGCCTGCACGATTACCTGCCGTTCCTCACGGACGAGAAACGTGAGGACGTCGTGTTTCTCGTCCACGAATTCCTCGGCATCGTCGTCGCGTTCTTCCGCGGTCAGTTGCTGATCGGCCTGATCATGGGCGTGCTGCTGGCCATCGGCTTTTCGATCGCCGGGCTGCAGTTCGGCGTGGTGTTCGGCCTGCTGGCGGGCATGCTCAACGTCGTCCCGTACCTCGGCACGATCATCGGTCTGTCGGCCGTGCTGCCGACCGCCTATCTCCAGCATGAGGGCGGTTTCGGGCTCGTCGCGATCTGCCTCGGCGTCTTCATCGCGGTGCAAATGATCGAAGGTTATCTGCTCACGCCCCGCATCATGGGCGAGCGGACCGGCCTGCATCCCGTCACGATCATGATCGCGATTTTCTTCTGGGGCACCGCCCTCAATGGCGTGCTCGGCATGATTCTCGCGATCCCGCTGACTGCGTTCATGGTCACGGTGTGGCGCCTCGCGAAACGGAAATACATTCGCAAGCTGGTATGAACATCGCGTCGTCTCACTTTCGCGCGACGTTCGGCGACCGGCAGTGAGCCCGCCGCAATCGCAAGCGTCGCCGACCGACCCCCGCACCTTCAGCATGGCCTGGGAAGTCAAAGCCGCGAATGGCATTCATCTCCCGCAAATCGGCTGGCATCTCGACGGCGCCCGTTCGGCCGAACGTTCCTTCGTGTCGCATGCCCATTCCGACCACATTGCGCGACATCGTCTCGCATTGTGCACGCCCGCCACCGCCCGCCTGATGCAGGCGCGGCTCCGCGGCCGCAAGCGCGAGGCGATCGTGCTGCCGTTCGGCACCGAGCACCGCTTCGTCGACGGCACCCGGGTCGTCCTGCACCCCGCCGGCCACATTCTCGGCTCGGCGCAGTTTTGGGCCGAGAGCGAGCACGGCACGATCCTCTACACCGGGGACTTCAAGCTGCGTCGCGGAGGTGCGGCCGAGTTCTGTACCGCACCCGCGGCCGACACATTGATCATGGAGACCACGTTTGGGCGGCCTCGTTACGTGTTTCCGCCGCACGAGGAAGTGCGCGAGGCGATCATCCAATTCTGCCGGCGTGCGCTGGACGACGACGCCGTGCCCGTCTTTCTCGCCTATGCCCTGGGCAAAACCCAGGAACTGCTCGCGATGTTGCGCGGCGCCGGCCTGCCCGTGATGCTCGAACGGGACGCCCGTCACCTCACGCGCATCTACGAGGAGTTCGGCATGACGTTCGATCCCCACGAGGAGTTTGATCCCGAAAATGCCGCCGGCCATGTCGTGATCTACCCGCCGCACCAGACGCGGTCGCCCTCCATCCAGCGAATCGAACGCCGCCGCACCGCCGTCGTCACCGGCTGGGCAATGGACCGGGCGACGCTCTACCGTTCGCGGTGCGACGCGGCCTTTCCGCTGTCGGATCACGCCGGCTTTGACGACCTGTTGCTCTTCGTCGAGCGCGTGCAGCCGAAGCGCGTATTCACCGTGCATGGTTTTGCGGAGGAGTTCGCCGCTGCGCTGCGCGCCCGCGGCATCGAGGCGTGGGCGCTCGGCCGGGCGAACCAGCTCGATCTGCCCCTTGCGCTCGATCCCGTCGGCTGAGCTCGTGTTTGTGGGCCGGACGGGCAGCGCCACCAGGGAAGTGGAACCGCAGCCGCATCGGCTGCGCCACGAGACGACTTTGGCTTCCCGCTTGCCACTCCGGAATCCCGAGGGAACCTTGCTGACGGTGTGGCCATTCCAGCAGGCACCGCTTCCCATCGTGCACGTGCGTCAACTCATTCTCCTCCTGTTGATCACCGGCGGCCTCGCTATTGCGACCCGCGGGGCCGCCGCATCGGCCGGGGCAACCGGCGACGATGCCCCGACTGCCGCCTCGAAGGACTCGCCCGCGAAACCCACCACCGACGAGACACCCGCACCGGATCATGACGCCACCGTGAAAGACGAACCTCGTGCCCGATTTCTCCATCCCGGCGAAGTGCTCGTCTTCCGTTTGTCCTGGGGAATCTTCTCCCATGCCGGAGAATTGCGCATCGAAACCACGGAGGAAAACACGACGGAAAACGGCCGGCGTTTCCGCGTGCATATCCTCACCAAGTCCAAGGGGCTGATCAGCGTCTTTTTCCCCGTTGATTCGGTGGCGGATTCGTGGATCGACCCCGTGACCGGCCTGCCTTTGCTGGTCGAGCGCAGCGGCCGGGAAGGCGACCGCGAGGCGCATGCCTCGACCGTCTACGACTACAAGAACCATCGCGTCGTCCACACGGACTACAACCGCCCGAAGAAAAGCGGTGAAGCCGAACTGCCGGACGAGCCCGCCTACGACACGTTTGTCGTGATGATGCTCGCACGTTCCTGGCATCTCAAGGTGGGCGAATCGCACCGCGTCCTCAGCAGCTTCGAGGATGACATCTATGAACTCGAGGCCACCGCGATTGACGAGGATACGATCCGGGTCCCGGCCGGAAAGTTCGACACCGTCGAAATCGAGCTCAAGCAGCTCGGGGACCTGAAGGGATTCTTCAAGAAGGGCGGGAAGGTGCACTTCTTCATCTCGAAGGGCGAACACCCGCAGATCGTGCGCATCGAACTTCGCGCCAAGGCCGGCACGTTTGTGATGCAGCTCGAAAAAATCGAGGAACCGCCCGAGGAAACCACGGGCGAACCGGCCGCCGCCCCCGTGCACTGACGCGCGACCGACCGCCCCGTAACCGGATGGCCCGGCAAATTACACACGTTCTGCCGCGTTTGTTCCGGTTCGCTTCGCGACCGGTCTTGTCGCTTCGCTCGGAACGCGGAGCTCAAACGCGGCTACAGGGACAGCGCAGGCGGTAGCTGCGTTGGAGTGGAACGACAACGTGGCCCGGTTTTCCCACGGACTGTGAAACTTCCAGGTGGCCGCCGCGGTCACGAGCCGATTGCGGGCCGATGGCACCCGTCGGTGAAGGTCGTCAGGACGCCGGCGAAGCGGGACGCGCCATCGAATCCAACCACGCCCTTTGCGCCTCTTTGCGGCAAAACTGCACAGAAGCTAACGAAGGCCAAGTCAGCAACTCGGCCATCAAGCCGAATGTCCTTACCTCCCACCGCCTGAACCTTCGACAAGACCCCAAAACCCGGCGCGGCCTTCCTTACCTTCGTTCCCTTCTGTTAAATGGATTTCCTGATCGAACTCATCCACGAATAACACGAATCCACACGAATCGCAGAAACCCAGATCCACATTCCTGGACCCCTCCGACCTCCGTGTCCTCCGTGTTTCGATTCCGGCCCGATCCCCGTCTCCGTTCGCTCCGTTGCCTCCTGTTAAATCCATTCCGTTCCGACGCCCACCGCGCCTATGGGCGCGGCGACCAGACGAAGCGCCACGGCTTTTCGATCCATGGCGAGCCCGCGTAGTCGATCCCGATGCGCGGCGTCGCCCGCACGTCCGCGGCCGGCGGCGTCGTCGCATCGTCTTCGATCCAAAGCCCGGTCGCACGCGTGCACGGCGTGCCATTGAACCGACGATTGATCGCCAGCGCACGCGTGACGCGACCGGGACCACTGACGCCGTCGAGGCCACGCACGAGGATTGCCGCGGGATAGTCACGCGGGCCGGTGACCAGGTTGAGCATTTCGTGCATGCCGTAGACGAGATACACATACCAGACGCCGCCCGGCTCGTACATCACGGCGGTGCGATGCGTCCGTCCCCGGCTCGCATGGCACGCGCGATCCTCGGGCCCGTCGTACGCTTCCGTTTCCGTGATCCGGTGCGCCTCCCGGCGACCTTCCGCGTCGCGCACGACGAGCAGCTTGCCGATCAACCAGCGTGCGATCGCCACGGTGTCGTGGTGTCGAACCTCGGCGACGCGGACGATGCGGGACATGGGCAAAGCGTGGGCCGCAGTCGTGCCGTCGCCAAGTCGAAGCTTCCTGGTCGCAGCCAACACCGACGTTGGACCACGGGAACACCATGCGTGGCTGCGCCCCCGTCGCTTCGTCCGCCCGCCTGCCGACGTCAGCTTTCACCCCGACCTGCCCCAGAAGCACATTGAGTTTAGGCCGCATGGTCCGGAGCATCGCCACCGTGTCCGCCACCGCGAAATCGGCGTCATCCCGGCCGGCGCCCAGCGTCCTGCGCCGGAACCTCGCCTTTTGCACGGGCGAGGGACTGGTGGCGATGCCGATCGTCTTCCTGACGCTGCCGGGCAACTTCATCGTCGCGGCCCTGCTCACGAAGACGTTTCCGATCGGCGAGACGCTGTTCGGCGTGGTGGCGTCGCTGCCGCACTGGTGCAATGTCGTGCAGCTCGTGTTGACCCCCGTCTTTGGGCGACGCTGGTCGCAGAAGGCGGTCACGCTGACATTCTCCTGGATGCACCTGGCGGTGTGGATCGCGCTGGGATTGCTGCTGCCATATGTGCCGCACGATGACCTCGGCAAGGCCGGTCCGTTTTTCTTCGCAATCTTCGCGCTCTCCGCACTTTCGCAGTCGCTTGTCGGCGTGGCCTGGACCTCCTGGGTGCAGGAATGGGTGCCGGATCGGCTCCGGCAAAAGTATTTCGGGCGACGCAACCGGCTGCTGCAGTTGTCCACCGTTCTCTTCCTGATCGTGGCCGGCCACACCATCACCCGCCTGAACGCCGTCGGGTCCGTGGCGGGCTACCAGTTTGTCATCGGCCTGGCGGTCGTCCTGCGTTCGCTGTCGATCACTGCCCAGTATCGGATCCTCTCCACCAGTCGCACGCCGCCACGCGAAGGAAACACCGGCATGCGGGCCCAGCTCAGGATGATCGTCCAGAACCGGCCGCTGGTTTGGTTTTGTGCGTTCGGCGCCACGTTCGGCCTGTTGATGAATCTCTTCGGGCCGTTCTTCAATGTCTACATGTACGACGGCCTGCACATGACGGTCGCCGACGTCACCATGCTGCTGGTGATCAGCAACACCATGGGTGCGCTCGCGCTGCCGGCCTGGGGACAGTTTCTCGACCGCTACGGCAACCGGCCCACCATGGCCTTTGCGCTGATCATGTGGACCTTGCCCGGGTTTGCGTGGGCCCTCCTGCATCCCGGCAATACCTGGTTGTTGAAACTCCTCTATGCGTCGGGCGGAATCTTCCAGGCGGGTTTCCTGCTCGGGCAGTTCAACATGCTCCTCAAGCTGGTCCCCCCCGCGGCCAAGACGGCCGCCATCAGCTTGAATGTCGCGGCCACCTCGTTGGCCACCGCGGTGGCGCCGATCGTCGGGGGCATCGTGCTCGACCGGGCGTTGAACGCCGGATACAGGGACCTGACCGTCTATCACGCGATGTCCGTCGTGCATCACGCGCTGGTGTTGCTCTCGCCGCTGGTCCTGTTGCGCGTGGCCGAACCGCGGGCCGCGGCGCTCAGCCAGGTGGTCGGCGCCATGCGGTCGACCCGCCAGCTCGTCGCGCTCATGGGCATGACTTTCCTCGTGAACTACGTCTTCACCCACGATCGCAAGACCGGCCGAATGAAGTAGGACCACCCCATGCGCGTTGTCACGCTTACCGCCAACCTGCTCGCCGAGACGACCTACACCTATGAAAGCTGGTCCGAAGGCGCGACCCACCGCGCGCGCGCCGCGACCTTCCAGGTCGGCGGCAAGGGCATCAATGTCACGCGCATGGTGCGTCGCCTGGGCCTCGATTCGATCGCGTTATGTTTTCCGGGCGGCCCGACCGGCGCGCAATGCGTCGCCTGGCTCGAGGACCGCGGGGTTCCCCATCAGGCCTTCATGGTTTCGACCGGCACGCGCACGGGTGCCGTCGTCCGCGCGCCGGGACGCGCGGAGACGACGTTTCTCGGGACCGAAAACATCGTCGATGCCGCGGCGATCGCCGGATGCGCCGCCTGGCTCGACGCCCAACCCGCGGGTGACCTGCTCTCCATCGGCGGCAGCATACCGGCGTGGGCTGATGAGAAATGGGAACCGCTGCGCATCAGCGTCGATCGGTGGATCGCGCGCGGCCCACTGGTCGTGGACACCTACGGACCGCCGCTGGCTTGGTTTGCCGCCCGAGCGGCCGCGCTGGTGAAGATCAACCGCAAAGAGTTCGCCGGTCTCGCCGGCGTCGACCCCCGTGAGGCGACCGACGCACAGCTGCCGGACCTGCTCGCTCGCGTCGGCGCGGCCGCGCGCGTCGAACGCTGGGTGATCACGGACGGGCCGCATCTCGTCTGGTCGCGCGATCGCGACGGAACCATCGCATGCGCACCGCCGCCGCCGATCGCGGAGGTCTCACCCACCGGGAGTGGTGATGTCTTTCTCGCCGGCCTGCTGCACGCGCTTTTCGTGCGTGGAAACGAACTCGCCGATGCCGTCGCATTTTCCCTGCCCCTCGGCGCCGCCAACGCCGCCTCGCCCGATGTGGCGGAATTCGACCTCACGCCGTTCGGTTTCGAAGCGAGATCGGCGTCCGGGGAAGGATAGCGGTGCCCATCCAATTCAATTCGTAGGGCTGACCCTCTGCCATGCCGCGGAAGCAGAGCGGCACGGACGCAAGGTCCGGCCCTACATTCGACCGGTGGACTACGAGCATAATGCAGTTCAACTGCATCGATGCGGGTTAACTATAGCCTGAAGCAGACGGATTGTCCCCACGCGACTGCGGTCGGCGGAGGACAGCCGACCCCACCCTCGCCCGCCGGCACCCTTTCCCGCCGACCCCCGTTTTGGTTGGCCGCGCGGAGACCGGCTGTCTTGTCTCGACCGGACGATGTCCGATCCATCCGCACCTTCTCCGCCGCTGTTCCCGGACACCAAACTCGAACCCGGGATTTCGGCGGCCTTGTATCGTATCAGCTCGATGGTCGGCGCCGTGGATACGCCGGCCGCCGCGGTGAAGCACATCGTCGACGAACTCGTGCAGGTGTTCCGGGCTGATGCCGCGACGCTTGCCTTGGTCGATCCGGACACCGGGTCGCTGGTGGTTGAATGCAGTCGCGGCTACCCCGCGGAACATCGCGATGCGCCAATTCCGCCGGGCGTCGGCCTCCTCGGTTGGTCCGCCCTGCACGCGCGACCGGTCCTCGCGGCCGACGTCCGGCAGGAGTCGCGCTACCTGCCCCTGCGGGCCGCCACGCGCGCGCAAATGGTCGCCCCCCTCGAAGTCGACGGCCAGTTGCACGGCGTGATCGGACTGGAGAGCGATCACGAGAACACCTACGCCGCCGCGCACCTCGACATGCTCGTGCAGCTCACGCGCGAATCCGCGAGCGTCTTGCGGCGGCTCTGGACCATCGAGCACCTGCAGCGCAAGGCCGGCCAGCTCGAGGTCCTCGGCACGGTGGCCCAGGAAATCGCCGGGAAGCTGCAACCGGAAGAGTTGATGGACATCGTCACGCGCGAGTCCCACCGGCTGGCGCACTGCCGTCTCGCCACCCTGGTGCTGTTCGACGCCGGGCGCCGGCGGGTGCGCCTGCAGGCGATGCATCCCGACGGTGATCATTTCGCCTCCCGGGAACGGGATTGGCCGATCGAGGACTGTCTCGCCGGCGCCGCCATCACCACCCGCAAGCAGGTTGAGCGTTCCAACCTGCGCCGGGACCAGACGTTCGAGGTCGTCGACATTCCCATACACGTGCCGGTGGTCTCCGTGCTGGCGACCCCCTTGCTGGCGGAAGACGAGGTGATCGGCGTGCTCACGATCTTCACCGAGCAACCGCGACGCTTCGACAACGACGAACGGCGCCTCATGCGCGCGCTGGCGAACCTCGCCGCCGTGGCCCTGCAAAACGCGCGTCTCTACCAGCGGGTTTTCGAAAGCGAGGAACACCTGCGCAACAGCGAGCGATTGACGACCCTCGGGCTACTGGCGGCGGAGATCGCCCACGAGACGCGCAATCCGCTCACCGTGATCCGCCTCCTGTTCGGTGCGCTCAACCTCCAGTTTCCCGCCGACGACCCGCGCGCCACCGATGTCGCAATCATCCGCGAAAAACTCGACCAGTTGGAGACCTTCGTCACCCGCGTGCTCAATGTCGGCAAGGCACCGGAGAGCCTGCACGCCCGCATCGCGCTCGACGACATCATTCGCGAGACGTGCGTGCTGCTGCGGCTCAAGCTCAGCCAGGCGCGCATCCATATGGATTACGAACCGCCGGCGCAGCCCGTCGTCGTAGACTGCCACAAGGGTCAGATCCAGCAGGTCCTGCTCAATGTGATCCTCAACGCGACCCATGCGATGCCCGACGGCGGTTCCATTACGATCACCTGCAACCGCGAGGCTGTCGATCATCACGATGCCGTGCACATCGACATCCGTGACACCGGCCCGGGCATCAAGGTCGAGTTGCTCGATCGCATCTTCGACTCGTTCCTGTCGGGGCGGCCGGGCGGCACCGGCCTCGGGCTTGCCGATCGCCAAGCGCATCATGCGCAGCCACCACGGCGACATCATTGTCGCCACGACCGGACCAGCCGGCACCGTGATGCGGCTGACCCTGCCGGTCGCGTCATGAAGACCGGCGCGGTGCTCGAGGTTCGCGGCCTGGTCGTCCGCCGCGACCATCCGATCTTGCGCGGGCTCGACTGGTCGGTACGGCGCGGTGAGCATTGGGTGATCCTCGGCCCCAACGGCTGCGGCAAGACGAGCCTGCTCGCTGCGCTCACCGGCTATCTCACGCCCACCGCCGGCGCGGTCAATGTGCTCGGCGCCACGTACGGACGCACGGACTGGCGTGAACTGCGCAAACACGTCGGTTTTGTCTCCAACGCCCTGACGCGTCAGATCGAACCGGATGAACCCGCGCTGCATGTCGTGGCCAGCGGTCCCGCGGCCGCGCTCAATCTCTGGCGTCCGCCCACCCCGGCACGCCGGGCGGCCGCGCGAAGCTTGCTGCGTACATGGCGCTGCGCCGGGCTCGCGGATCGGCCGTGGGGCGTGATGTCACAGGGCGAGCGACAACGGGCATTGATCGCGCGGGCTTTGTTGGCGCGCCCTCCCCTGCTGCTGCTCGACGAACCGTGCGCCGGACTCGATCCCGTGGCGCGCGCGCAGTTGCTCGCGCTCATCGAGCGGCAGACCCAAAGCAGCGGACCCGCCGTGGTCCTGATCACGCACCACGTCGAGGAAATCACGCCGGGATTCACGCACGTCCTGCTGATGCGCGCAGGCTCGGTGGTCGCCGCCGGCCCGCTGGAGACGACGCTCAAGACGACGAACCTTGCCAGGGCTTTCGGCGTGCCGCTGCGGCTGCACCGGCGGCGGGAGCGCTGGCAGCTGGAGTTGGAGCCGGTTCCAACGACGTGACCGCGCAACGGAGCACTGCACAACTCAAAGGAAATGTAGGAGTGGGTTTACCCCACGATCCGGCTCCGAGGAATCGCGGGGTAAACCCGCTCCTACATTCCAGCTCCGCCGGCGGCGTGGCCCGGGAGGGCCAGACCTGCATACGTGCGCAGTTTTCGCGAAGCGTGTTCCGCTTCACTCGTCGAGCTCGACGTTCCAATAAGCGAGATCGAGAAAGTGCTTCCAGTGCTCGCACCCGGGTTTGCCGACGACGAGGCTGATGACCGGGCGCCATTTCGGACGGAGCGGCTTCCGGATCAGGCGCATGTGCGCCTCGTGCGGCAGCCGGTTCGCCTTGCGCGTGTTGCAGCGTATGCAGGAGCACACGACGTTCTCCCAGGTCGTCTTGCCGCCGTAGTGCCGTGGAATCACGTGGTCGAGGTTGAGTTCGCGCCGGTCGAACACCTGGCCGCAATACTGGCAGCGGTTCTTGTCCCGTTCGAAGACGTTGTTGCGCGTGAGCTTCAGCTCCTTGCGGGGCAGCTTGTCGAAGACCGTGAGCAGGATCACCCGGGGGATGCGGATGCGATGCCTCACCGTGTGCACGGCCTCCATTTCCTCGAGCGGTGGATTGGAGATCGAGAAATCAATCCAGTCCATCAACGAGAACGTGCGGAAGTCGTCCTCGGATTGATGCACGATCTGGGCATGGTCCCGGGCGACGAGCGAAAATGCCCGGCGCGCCCCCACGACATTCACTGCCTGCCAGAGGCGGTTGAGCACCAAGACCGGCTGTGCAAGCACGGCGTCCATGACGGGCTTCTCCGGTAGCGGGGCCCGGTGTCCCTGTCAAGCGGCAGCCCCAGGGGAAACCAGCGACGGCAGCACGGCCCCGGGGTCCCCGTTGGAACTTCCGACCTGCTCCCGACGGAAGAATGCCTGAATCCGCATGGTGTGATCGGGCCGGAAGTGCACCCAACCGATGCCAACGCTGGTCAGACCCGGAAGGCGCCATCACCCTACGGCGATCGCGCGTCACCCACCTTCGTTGCCGTCCGGGCAATTGCTTCGTCGGGCGTCAAGGGTGCTTCCGGCAATACGAAATCATCCCCGACCCGCACAGCGTGATACAGGCCCTGGCGCGATGAGCTCAGCGTGTAATCGAGCCGGTTTGCGGAAATCCTTACGACGCGATAGCCGTTCGTTTTCACTTCGCGAGCGGGCCAGCGATTCTCGGAAGCCAGCGTCAGCAGCCGGTCCCAGGTACCGGGCTCCCGCGCCGGGTACCAGGTTTGGGTCTCGTACTCCGCGCCCTGCATGCGCCATGTACCCACGGATTCGTCACGTTCGATCACCGGATCGCTCGCGGGGTTCAGCGGGCCGTTCACCAGGAATTCAGTCGAAGGGAAAGACCGAAAGCTCGTCCGGCAGGTCAGATCGCGGCGGAATTGCGTCACCCAGCAATAATGCAGGTCGCCTTCGTTGATGTAGCCGTACCAGGTGCCGATGTGTCCCCGCTCCTCCGGCGTAAGCGCAGGCCATTGGGCGCGCACCACAAAACTCGTTGCCAGCACGACCAGGCCAACCGCGCCCAGCGCGTACGCCCGCAGCGCACGCCGCGGCAGGTGTGCAGTGTTCGGTTGTGTAGCTGAGGCGTCTTTCATGGGGCCCGCTCGGCGATTCTTCACGCTCGCCGCGTCGGTTCAAGGGGTTGGGGTTAACGGCCGGCAGGGATTGCACGACGAATTCCGGACGGATACAAGCCCGCGTTCGACACCGACCGGAGAAAGAACGGCAGCCGGTCACCGGACGCTGCATCGTGCCTGATGTCAGCGGACCGGGACTACTCCGGGGGGCCGCCCGCCTCGTGCAGCGCGCGACCGTGACGATAGGTTGCCAGGACATCCTCCGGCGTAACGCGAGTCACGACCGACGCCGGCACATGGCGGGTTGCACGAAGGTGCGGTTGATGGAAATCTAACACCACGAACGTCGCGGGCCGGCCGACGTCCAGGCAGCCATGATGATCGCCGCCGAGCACGGCGTGGACATTGGTCGTCGCCAGCCGCAGGATCGCCCGGGGATCGGGATGCGCGGCATCACCGCACTGGCTTTTCGCCACCTTGTAGGTGAAGTCGAGTTCGGCGAAAAGGTTCGGGCTGTTGAGCATGCCGTTGTCGGTGCCGAGCAGAAGATTTGCCCCGCTCTGAAGCAGCGCGCCGATCGGCGGCAGCGGCAGGCCGAGATTGGCGTTCGCGCGCGGATTCAGCACGGCGGTCTTGCGGGCCGCGACGAGCATGGCAATCTCGTCAGCGGTCGCGACGGTCAGGTGCACGATCAGATCGGGATCGAACAGGTCGATCGCGCGCGCCAGGTCACCGCGGCCCGTGCGCGCCAGGCTCACGTTGCGATAGTCCGCATGTTCGAGGCAGTGGATCGCGCGCAGTTTGCCGCGGTGCCGCGTGACGTCGCGAATCTCGCGCCACGCGGCGTCGGTGAGGTCGTTCATGGTGCTCTCGCTGAAGCCGTCGGCGACCTCGAGCATCGCCTCCAGTTCGCCGCGCGCCGCGTCCGGCAATGAATCCGTGTTCGCCGCCAGCGCCGCCTGGTCGAAGGGGATGTCGGAAAACTGACTGAGGATGATCGACTCTACGCCGGTGGCCGCGCTGGCCGCGCGCAGGAGTTGCGCACCCGCGACGCCCTGCTCGCGAAAGTCGAGGTGACACACCGTGCCCGTACGCGCGATATAACGCAGGTGCGCCTCCACCTGCTTCAGGTGTTGCGCTGGATCGAGCTTCGCCAGCTCGCGATATTTGAAGCCATCGGGCCGGAAGAAGCCCTGTTCCAGCGTCAAGCCCGTGGCACCATCCGGCAGCGCGGCATCACCGACGTGGGTGTGGCTGTTGTAGAGGCCGGGAATGATCACCAGTGAATCGTGCTCCAGCGCCAGTTCCGGCGCGACCCGCTCCACCGCCGTGATCGTGTCAAGGTCCCACGCGAAACGAGCGCACCGCCACGGCTCCAGTTCCGGGCCGAGCATGACCACGCAATCCCGGATCTCGTGCACGCTCATGACAGCAGTGTTCCCAACCCAACGTGCAGCGCGTGGGAAGCCATTTCCGATCCTGCGGAGAGTTGAGCCCGCGCTTGCGCCGGCCGGGGGCGAGACGCAGGCTGACCCGTTTCGCCCATGGCGCTCTTCAGCTTGCTCGATGTTTCCCATGCCTTCGGCGGCCCGCCGGTGCTCGACCACGTGAACCTGCAGGTCGACCCTGGCGAACGGGTCTGCCTGCTCGGCCGCAATGGCGCGGGCAAATCCACGCTGATGAAACTCATCAGCGGCGAAGTGAAGCCGGATGCTGGCGACATCTACCGCCAGCCCGGCGCCCACTTTGCCCGGCTCAGCCAGGAAATACCGGACGACCTCACCGGAACCGTGCACGAGATCGTGTCCGCGGCCGGCCACGCCCGCGCTGCGGAAACCCACGAGGAGGAGTGGTCAATCGACCTCCGCATCGACAACCTGCTTGACCGCTTGGGCCTGGCCGGCGGGACGGATGTCACTGCCCTTTCCGGTGGCCTGAAACGCCGGGTGCTGCTGGCCCGCGCCGTTGCCAGCCAGCCGGACCTCCTGCTGCTCGACGAGCCGACCAACCACCTCGACGTCGGCGCGATCTCGTGGCTCGAGGACTTCCTGCTCAACGAAAGGCTTTCCCTGTTCTTCGTCACCCACGATCGCGCTTTCCTGCGGCGCCTGGCGACCCGCATCGTGGATCTCGACCGCGGCCGGCTGTCGAGCTGGGCCTGTGACTACGATGCCTACGTCTCGCGCAAGCAGGAGATGCTCGAAGCCGAGGAGAAACAGCAGGCGGCGTTCGACAAGAAACTCGCGCAGGAGGAGGAATGGATTCGCCGCGGCGTCCGCGCCCAACGCTCGCGCGCGTCGGCTCGCATCCAGGCGCTCGAACGCATGCGCGCCGAACGACGCGAACGGCGCGCGCGCACCGGCGATGCCACGTTGAAGCTGGCGGACGCCGCCCGGTCCGGCATGAAGGTGGTCGAGGCCGAGGTGGCGTCATTTGCCTATCCCGGCGGCGCCCCGCTGATTCGCGATTTCACGACCACGATCCTGCGCGGCGACAAGATCGGCATCATCGGCCCGAACGGCGCGGGCAAGACGACCTTGATCAAGCTCCTGCTTGGCGATCTTGCTCCGACCGGTGGTTCGATCAAACACGGCACGAATCTCGAGATCGTGTACCTCGACCAGTTGCGCGCGCAGATCGACGACAGCAAGACTGTCGCCGACAACATCAACGACGGCGCGACCACGGTGACGATCGGCGGCCGCTCCCGTCATGTGATCAGTTACCTGCAGGACTTCCTGTTCGAACCCTCGCGCGCCCGCACGCCCGCCCGCGTGCTCTCGGGCGGTGAGCGCAACCGTCTCCTGCTCGCCCGCCTGTTCACCAAACCCGCCAACGTGCTCGTCCTCGACGAGCCGACCAACGATCTCGATCTCGAAACCCTCGACCTGCTCGAAGATCTGCTGGTCGAGTTTCCCGGTACCCTGCTGCTCGTCAGTCACGACCGCGCGTTCCTCGACGAAGTCGTCACGAGCACCCTGGTCTTCGAGGGCGACGGACACATCGGCGAATACGTGGGCGGCTACAGCGACTGGCAGCGGGAAAAGCAAGCCGCCGACGCCCGGGCCACTCCAGCGCCGTCGGCCCCGCCGCCGAAGAAGGCAGGTCCCGCCTCGACGAAGGGCACCACGCAAGCTTACCGCCGCGGAAAGGCGCGAACTCGAGGCCCTGCCCGCGCGCATTGAGCAGCTCGAGTCGGAACAAACCACCCTCACCACGCAACTCGCGACCCCGGACTTCTATCAGCAGGACGCCGCGGCCGTTCCGGCCGTGCGCGCCCGACTGGACGTGCTCGAGCAGGAGACCGCCGCCGCATTCGCACGCTGGGAGGAACTCGAGGCCGTACGAACGGCCGCCGCGGGCAAATGACATTGATCGCGTACCGCAGCTGACGTTCGGAAGCTTTTATCGGGGCGATCTCAGGAATCAGCCTCGTGACCGCCCAGAAACATGCCGCCGGTAGCCGCGTTGGGGTCTTGCGACAACGTGGCCGTCAACGTCCAGTGCCACGTTGTCGCGGCCACGAGGTTCAGTTTCGTTCGCTTCTAATCTCGAATCAGCTTGTCGCGCGTGCCTCGAGCCACCGCTCGATCGCGAGGGCGGCCCGGCGACCGTCACGCACGGCATTGACGACGAGGTTTGCGCCGCGCACGGCGTCGCCGCCGGCAAAGACGCCCGGCACGCTGGTCATGAGGTTCACGTCGGTGATGACGCCGCCCCAGTCGTTCGTGGCGATTTGCTGCAAGTCGCTTCCGACGGGGAAAGGGACGGGATCGAAGCCGTAGGCCGCGAGAACGACGTCAGCCGGCACATCGCATTCGGAACCGGGCACGGGTCGGGGCTTGCGCCGGCCGGAAGCGTCGGGCGCGCCCAGTTCCATGCGCACACAGCGCACGGCGCAGACGTGGCCGTCGGCGTCGCCAAGCACGGCAATGGGGTTGGTGAGAAAGCGAAACTCCGCACCCTCCTCGATGGCGTTGTCGTATTCCTTGCGACTGCCCGGCATGTTGTCGAGGTCGCGCCGGTACACGCAGGTGACCTCGCGGGCACCGCAGCGGATCGCGGTGCGCAGACAATCCATCGCCGAGTCGCCCCCGCCCAACACGACCACGCGCCGATTCGCGACATCGATGACCGGACCATCAAAGGGAGCACTCACGTTTTTTTGCACGAGGAACGGAATCGCCTGATGCACGCCGGCCAGATCGCCGCCCGGAACGCCGATCGCCTTCGCCTGCTGGGCGCCGAAGCCGAGAAACACCGCATCGAAGGCGCCGCGCAAATCATCCAGCGCAACGTTCGAGCCGAGGCGCTGGCCGAACTGGAAATGCACCCCGCGACGTCGCAGCACGTCGACTCGGCGCGCGACCACGGACTTGGCCAGCTTGAAGGCGGGAATCCCGTAGACCAGCAATCCGCCGGCCATCGGCAGCGACTCCAACACCGTCACGCCAAACCCGCGTTTTGCCAGTTCATCGGCACAGGCGAGGCCGCCGGGCCCGGCACCGACCACGGCGACCGAGCGGCCATTCGCGGGTGCGGTGGCGATCTCGACCCCGCCGTGGGCGAAGGCGTATTCGTTGATGAACTTCTCCACGGCTCCGATGCTCACGGGATCCGAACGCGAATTGAGGATGCACCGCTGCTCGCACAACCGCTCCTGCGGACACACGCGCGAACAGATTTCCGGAAAGTTGCTCGTCGCCTGCGAAACGGCGGCCGCCTCCAGGAAGCGCCCTTCCGCGGCCAGCGCCAGCCACTCGGGAATGCGATTCGCGAGCGGACAGCCGGTGCGGCACGAGGGCACCGCGCACTGGATGCAGCGACTCGCCTGGGCGCGCAGCTCCGTTTCGTCGTAGAGCGAGTAGATTTCCGCGAAGTCGCGCTTCCGCTCCTCCACCGGCCGCTTCGACGGCGCCTCCCGGTGGATCATCAACCAGGAAAGCTTTGCCGGCCAGGTGCGTTCGGCAACTGGTCCCGGGCCCGACGGAGCCATCGTGGCGGAATGCACAGCGGGGGGCGCGACAGCCCGTGACGGCGCGCGACACCTTCATTTAACGGCGGATTGTCCGAGATGTTCTCCGCGTTTCTTGCGGATCGATGCGGGTGGGTTGGCGATCCGCGTTCCGGCTCCCGGGCAGCCGGTCATAAGTCCGCCTCGCGAGCTGTCGGCTTACACACGATGTCCGGCAGGTCACCGTCAACGCGGAGGCCTGCCTGGCCATGTCGCAAGGAACGGGGGTAGCCCACCACCCTGCGCAGGCCGTTCACGCTGGAGGAAGCTGGTCGACGCCGTAAACCAGGCGTTGCCCAACGCCGGCGCGGGTCGCTGAAGCGCGTGTCGTGGTCCGTCAGGCCTGCTTCGGCGCGGACGAAACGCCGCCTTCCCGGAAACTCGTCTTTTCCCATCCACCGCAGGACGAGCTTTGCAGCCGGGGCTGGATCGTTGCGGCCTAGTTCAACTGGCGGTACTTGGTCGGCTGAATCTTGAAGCGATGGCCGGAATCCAAGTCGGTAAAAATGTGCCAGTGGCCGCTTTCCTTGTCGTGCACGGCGACCTCGAGCACCTGCCCCTTGTCGTAATGATACTCCTCCGACTCAAAAAGGTGATCCTCATGGTGGATCGCCTCGCCCAATTCCCCCGAGTGGTCCTCGAGGATTTCAATTTTCCAGTGCATTGGGGTGTCCCTCCAAGTTTGGGGTTTCGACAGAAAGTGGCCGAAGCTGGAATTCGGCGGGGATTCTGCCGCACCCGCCGTCGCGGTCAAGCGAAGCCGAGTTCCCGCGGGTAACTTTCCGAAAACGCAGCCCCCGGGGAATTGCAATCGATGCCTTGGGTCCGCGGATGGGGCCCTCCACCCCTTCAGAAGAACAGGACTTCGGCCAGGGCCTTTTCCGGGGAGAGCAGGTGCACGGTCGCACCGACCCGGTTCTGTTCACCGTCCAAAGTCGATTCCAGCGACGCGGTGCCGTGCTCGAAATCGAACCGGAAGGAAAGGCCGCCGTCACTCGCGTAGGACCAGGTTACTTCGAGCGATCCCTCGAGGCCGCCGTCCGCCCGCACGACCTGCTCCGGTGTCACCGCGACGCCGGCCTGCCGCGCGCAACCGGCCAGGCCATGACGCATCCAGCGATCCAGCGCCCCCCCCTCGGCGGCGAACCCGGGACGATGCCGCAGTTCGATCCGTCGCAACCCCCGCACGAGCCGGGCGGGCTCGATGTAGCTGAGGAAGTGCCCCATGTTCTGGCGCACCGGCAGGATCCGCCCCCAGGCCAGGTCGTGCACAATCTCCGGCCGTGGCCAGGCGAAGGCCGCGACTTCCGGCTTTTCGACCGCGGAATCAAACACGATCCGCTGCGAGTGTTTCAGGAAGTAACGATAGTCGAGCAGCCGACCCGCGCGACTGATGTGCTGCGGCCAGTAAAAGATCGGCAGATCACTTTCCAGGAGGATCGAGGCCTGGTCTTCGAGATAGGCTCGCTGCTCCAGCGGATACGTCATGATGATCGCTTCGGTACACGTCAGGTCATGATGCGACTGGCCGACGAAGCACTCGCCAAAGATCTTGGCCGCGATGTCGCCCCCGTTGCCGCTGGCCCGCGGACAAAGTGCGATGATCCGACACGGATAGCGGCGGGAAAAGCCGATGGCCGTCTCGAAACCCGCCCGCGCCTGGTCCGGGGTCGCATCGAGACCGAAGTGCACGACCAGATTCATCTGGGAGGCGCGGAATTCGGAGGGCTCACCTTTCGGACGTCCGGGGCCAGGTGCGTTGTCCCAGACCGCCGCCAACGCCTGCCGCAGGTCGGCGACCGGAGTTTCCACGCCTGGCAGAGCGGCAAAGACTGCGCTGCTCATGTTAGGGGCGCCTCCATTGATGCCGGTTCTTCCACAGCAGGCGTTCGGCAGCCAGTGGCCCCCACGATCCGGCGGCGTAACTCTCGATGCCCCGCCCACCGAGGGCCGCCCACGACTCGTGCACGGGCGTGATGAGTTTCCACGACGCCTCCGTTTCGTCGCCGCGAATGAACAGCGTCCCGTCGCTGATCATCGCATCGAGCACGAGCCGCTCGTAGGCCTCCGGCGTGTTCGAGCCGAAGGTCGTCTTGTAACGGAAATGCATCTTCACCGGCTGCACGCGCGTTTCGAGGCCCGGAATCTTGGCGTTGAGCAGAACGGTCGAGCCCTCGTCGGGCTGGATCTGAAACGCCAGCGTGTTCGCCATGTGATTGATGAAATGCGCATCACTGAACAGGTTGCCCGGCGGCCGCCGGAACTGGATCGCGATTTCGCTGACGCGCCGCGCCATGCGCTTGCCCGATCGCAGGTAAAACGGCACCCCCTCCCACCGCCAGTTGGCGATGGTCAGGCGCAGGGCGGCATAGGTTTCCGTGGTGGACTCCGGCGAGACGCCGTGCTCCGCCGCGTAGGCGGGCACCTTTTCCCCGCCGATGAGGCCCTCGGCGTACTGCGCCCGGACGACGTCACCTTCATCTGGAGACAGGTCGAGCGGCTGGATCGCCCGCAACACCTTTACCTTCTCGTCGCGGACGGATTCGGCATCGAGCGACACCGGCGGCTCCATCGCGGTGAGGGCGAGCAGCTGCATGGTGTGGTTCTGGATCATGTCCCGCAGCGCACCACTTTGCTCGTAGTATCCGCCGCGCGTGCCGACGCCGAGATCCTCCGCGACCGTGATCTGTACGCACTCAACATAGCGGCGGTTCCAGATCGGTTCGAAGATCGAGTTGGCGAACCGCTGCACGAGGAGATCCTGCACGGTTTCCTTCCCGAGGTAGTGATCGATGCGAAAGACCTGCTGCTCCTGGAACACGGAACTGACGACGTGGTTGAGGTCGCGGGCCGACGCCAGATCCCGGCCGAAGGGTTTCTCGATGATCACCTTCGACGCGAGCGGCGTGTCCACGTGCCGGGCCGCGAGACCACAGGCACCGAGCGCCTGGAGGATCGGCTTGAAGACGGAGGGCGGCGTCGAAATGTAGAAGAGGCTCTGGACGTCGTGCCCCACTGACCTTTCGATGTCGGCAATGCTTTCGCGCAGACGGTTGAAGGCCGCCGTTTCATCATAGCCGCCGGCCTCATAGGTCGTGCGCTCCGCCACCCGCCGCCACACGTCCTCCTGGTAGGGCCGCCGCGAGTGTTGCGTGATCGCGTCGACCGCGAGTTTCCGAAATTCGTCGTCCGGCACCGGCGTGCGTCCGTACCCGATGAGAAAGAAATCCGAGGGAAGCAGGTTGTCGGAAGCGAGATTGTAGATCGCCGGGATGAGCTTGCGCGCCGTGAGATCGCCCGAGGCGCCGAAGATCACGACGACGGTCGGAGGAGCGCCGCGGTGTTTGCTCAAGCCTTCCAGGAAGGGATGTCGATTGGAGGTGTCCATGTCGTGGATCGAACGCGCGCAGCCTCGCGGGCCGCCCTCGGGATGACAAGGCGCGAGCAGCCGACTCCTGTTCGCCCCTTTTCCTGTTCGCCGAATCACCACCGCACCTCCCATGGCCCACGCTCTTCGCACCGCCCCAACGCTGGATCCAACCATGTTACGTACGTAACACGGTTTGAGCCAGCTCGGCCTCACCTCGGTGGTATTCCTCCAGCACCGACCGGGAGCGCGTGGCTCAAGTCATGATACGTACGTAACATGGTTTGAGCCATGGGCGGCTCGATCGGCTCGCGGGCTGGCGGGACGGTGGGTGCGGTGGCGTAGTTGTCGGCCGAACCGGGCCCGGACTCAGCGGCCGCGGAAGAAGGCCTTTGAGAAGAGCGGGACGTTTTCGAAGTGCCGCACCTCGGGTTCGGAACCGTCGGGCCGTGTCGCGATCTCGACGACGTCGTAGCGAATCGTGCGCGGTTTCTCGCGGAGGCGGCGGACATAGTCACGCGCAGCGCGCAGGAGCGCCTGCTTCTTGCGCGGCTTGATCGCGGCGTAATAGCCGGGAACGAGCGCGTGGGTTGGACGCGACTTGACCTCGATGAACACGAGCACGTCCGCGTCGCGGGCGACGAGATCGAGTTCATCACGTCGGTCGCGCGGGGAACGCCAGTTGCGCGCCAGGATGCGGAATTTACGTTCGCGTTCGAGCCACGCGGCAGCCCGGCGTTCAGCGTCGGCGCCAGCTCCCGCGCCATCGCCCGCTCCCCTGGGCGCAAGCCACGCCACGACCTTATCGAGCCACGCGAGCATGTCTCTTTGCCGGCGCGGCCTCCGTGCGCCAACGACGATGGCGCCGCCCTGCGGCGAACGACGGGTTCACGCCTCCTCTTCAGCCGCCAGCTCGGCGAATCGTTTCGAAACCGACTTCCACATCCAAAGCCCCAGGGCAAAGCCACCGCCAAACCAGATCACGGCACCGATCGGCACAAAGATCGACGGCCGGGTCGCGACCATCGGAAACCACGGCACCGCCCGAAAGGCGGGCAGGACCGTGAAAATGACAAACGTCGGGAGGCCCCACCCTCCGATCCCGCGCAGGAGGATGTATTTGAACGCACCCATGGCGTGCGCCTTGCGCACCCGGGCGAGTTCGCGCGCGGGGAGATCGGGATCCATCTCGGAGGTCACGGGCACATCGTGTTCGACGTCTCCAGCGAGGCCAGCCCGATATACGGCGCCCGCGGCGGTGTCGCCATCGCCCATCCCGGCGGCGCGGCCGCGCCCATCGGCTACACACCCGACGTCGCGGTCGGATCCGTTCGTGTCTCACCATGCGAAGCCGGGGTCGGCGTGGATCAACCCGAGATTGAGCCACACGACGACCCACGCGGCCGCAAGATACCAGCGCCCGGACTGGGGCCACTGCCGGGCCCACCACGTCGTCAAGGCAACCCCGAGCACGGCCACGGGTCCACAGTCAGTCTGCTCCCGGAGTGTCGGCGGTGACGGCGACGGGGGGCTCCGACACCTTCGCGGGTGCGGCCGGCATTTCGGCGCCGGTGGGCGTGAGCGCGAGCTGCAGTTGCGCCAGGTCGGGCTCGTGGTGCTCGGTGTGGAACCGCAGCGACACGATCTTCGAGACACCGCGCTCTTCCATCGTCACGCCGTAGATCGCCTGCGAGGCGGAGATCGTGCGCTTGTTGTGCGTGATGATGATGAACTGCGAGCTCTCGGTGAACTGCTTCAGCAGGCTGGTGAAGCGCCCGATGTTCGATTCGTCGAGCGGCGCATCGAGTTCGTCGAGCACACAGAACGGGCTCGGTTTCACCAGGTAGATCGCGAAGAGCAGCGCGACGGCCGTCATCGTCTTCTGGCCGCCGGACAGCAGCGTGATGCTCTTGAGCCGCGTGCCGGGCGGCTGCGCGACGATGTCAATGCCGCTTTCGAGCACGTCCTGGCTCTCGACGAGCACAAGGTCGACATGGCCGCCGCCGAAGAGCGTGTTGAACGTCTGCGCGAAGTTCTTCCGGATCTGCTGAAACGTGTCGGAGAACTGCTTTTCCGACGTGCGGTTGATCTCGTCGATCGCCTTGAGCAGTTCGTTCTTGGAATTGACCAGGTCGTCGCTCTGCGCCTTCAGGAATTCGAAGCGCTGCTTCAACTCGCCGTATTCCTCGATCGCCACGAGGTTGACCGGCCCCATCGTTTGCAGGCGCTGCCGCAGCGCGGAGACCTCATGCTTGATCGCCTCCCAATCGGGCGATTCGAGCGCGGCGAGTTCCTCGGGCGTCGGCTGGCGCTGGGATGCCGTGGCCTTGCCGTCGGCGGCGGGAGGAGCGTCGGCGGGCGGCGCTGACGGAGCGGCGTCCTCCGCGTGCGCGGCGCTTTCACCCGGCCGGTTGGCGGCGACTTCATCGGCTTCTTCGTCGAGATCGAGCGGGCGAACGCCCTCGGGCTGCTGGCCGGACATCCACAAGTCGTAGCGCCAGTCGACATCGCGCAGCTCGACCCCGTGCTCGCGGCTTGCCTCCTCCTGGAGGAACTGCAGGCGCGCGCGCTTTTCCGCGAGGTCGACCTGTTGCCGGGAAACCTCGCCCCGGTGTCCGTCGGCCTGCTCGCGCACAAACGCCTGCTCGCGCTCGAGCACGGCAAGCACCTCCTCGAGTTGCACGAGCTCGGCGCGGGTCTTTTCCACCGATTCCTGCGCGACCGTGAGCGTCCTGCCCGACTCGTCCGCGCGGGCGCGCTGCTGCGCCGCCTCGGCGCTCAACTCCTCGATCTGCTGCGACCACAACTCGATCTCGTGTTCGCGGGTGCTGCGCATTTCCTCGAGGGCGCTGCGCCGGGCTTCGATTTCGGAGAGGCCGCGATTGAGGACCTCGAGCCGCTGGCGTTTCTCGGCGAGGTCGAAGCGCGCCTGGTTCACGCCCTCGCGCTTGACGTCGCGTTCGCGTGCGATGCGCGGTGATTGCGCGTTCGGTCTGCTCCATCTCGCCACGGAGATCGTTGAGCGTTGTCTCGCCCGCCGTGAACTGCACGCGCGCCTTTTCCAGGCGCTCGGTCGCGCGGCGATGGGTCTCCACGATGGACTCGCGTTCGCGCTCGAGGCGGCCGCGGCGGTTCTCCGCCTCCTGCACGGCGCGCTGGGCGTTGCGTTCTTCGGTCGTGCAGGTGGCGACCTGCTTGCTCGTCTCGACGTGCTCGCGGCGGCGTTCGTCGAGGGCGCCCTCGGCAGCGACGAGTCTTGCGTTGAGCGCTTCGACGGCGGTGCGCGCGGTCGCGAGAGCGGCCTGGTCGTGCTCGATCTCGGCCGCGATCTCCTTGGATTCGGCGGCGCGCTGCAGGATGCCGGCGCCGCCTTTCCTCTGGCCGCCGAACACGAGGCCGCGACGGTCGATCAGTTCGCCATTCACGGTAGCGGCGAAGTGAAAATCGAGTTCCGGGATTCGCGTGCCCAGAACGCGAGAAAGTCGGCGGCCGTGTCCGCGACGTAACAGCCGGCGAGCAGACCCGCCACCGGATGCGGTGCGGCATTGTCACCGCCGTCCCCGGCGACGTTCAGCGCGGCGCCTGCGGGCTGGATCGTTTCCGGCAGCTCCGCCGGCGCGGCGGCGCCGGACGCGGTTGGCGGCACGGGAAACTTGAGGCAGGCGCGGCCGAGTTTCTGGGCGGCGATCTGGTCGAAGATCGCGCGGGCGGAGGCGGAGTCGTCGACCAGCACCGCTTCGACCGCGGCGCCGAGCAGCGTCTCGATCGCGCGGGCGTACTTCGCCTTCACCTTCAGGCCGTCGCTCAGCGCAATGAACTGGCGGCCCGGCAAAATCGCCGCCGAGCCGGCCCTGCATCAGCGCCTTCGCGCCCTCGCCGAAACCTTCGAGTTTTTCCTGCAGCTGCTGCAGGAGCTTCAGGCGCGCGGTCTTTTGCGCGATCGCGCGATCCATCTCCTGGATACGGCGCTGCGCGTCCTTGAACTCGGCGCCGAGGCGGGAGAGCTCCTGTTGCGCGGTGGTGACGGCCTCCTGCGCGGCCGCCTGTTTCTGGCGGGCGACCTCGGATGCCGACTGGGCGGCCTGCCACGCGTCGCGCGCCGCGGCCTCGGCGGCGACGTGCTCGGTGAATTCCTCCTGCAGGCGCTCGCTGCGCGCCTGGGCCGGTGCGATCCTCGACCTCGAGATTGGCGCAGTCGTTGCGCAGGCGGACGAGCGCGCTTTCGGCCTCGAGGGCGCGATACTTCAACTGCTGCAACAGGCCCTCCGCACGGGTGAGGCGCTCCTCGGCTTCGGTGAGCTCGCGGTTGCGCGCCTGGAAGACGGCGTCGGAGTCACCAGGACGTCGAGCTGGAGCTGCTTGTCCTGCGCGCTCAGGTCGGCGCGTTCGGTGAGTTCGGCGAGCTGCGCCTCGGTGGAGGCCGCCTCGTCGCGCGCCTGGGTGATGCGTTCCTCGAGACCGGTGCGGCGGATGTCGGCGAGGTGCGCCTGGTTCGAGGCCTGCTCGCGCTGGCTGCGGAGGTCGAAGACGGCCTGTTGCGCCTCCTGCACGCGCTGCAGCAGTTGGGCCCGGCTGGCCTTGCGTGCGGAACATCGGTCTCCTTCTGCGCGAGGTCCTGTTGAAGGTTCGCGAGTTCGTCGCTGCGCGCCGCGAGCCCCGCCTCGAGCCCGGAGATCGTGGTGCCCAGGACTTCAAACGTGTGGCCGCACTGCGCGAGGTCGAGGTGACGCAGCCGATGGCTGAGGCGACGGTAGCGCAGCGCCTTCGAGGCCTGCCGCTTGAGGGTGCCGATCTGGCGCCCGACCTCGGCGATCACATCGGTGACGCGGGCGAGGTTCTGGTCGACGAGCGCAAGCTTGTTGAGGGCCTCGCGTCGCTGGCTCTTGTATTTCGTGATGCCGGCGGCCTCCTCGAAGATCGCCCGGCGTTCCTCGGGTTTTGAACACAGGACCTGGTCGATCTGGCCCTGCGCCATGATCGAGTAGGACGTCCGGCCGACGCCGGTGTCCATGAACAGCTTCTGGATGTCCTTGAGGCGGACCGAGCGGCCGTTGAGCAGATAGTCGCTGGAGCCGTCGCGCGACACGCGGCGCGTGATCTCGACTTCATTGAAGGCGGTGCCGAGCTGTTCCTCGCAGTCCGTCAGCAGCAGCGACACCTCGCAAAGCGGCAGCGGTTTGCGGGCATCGGTGCCCTCGAAAATCACGTCCTGCATCTTGCCGCCGCGCAGGGCCTTGGCGCTCTGCTCGCCGAGCACCCAGCGGATGGCGTCGGCGATGTTGCTCTTGCCGCAGCCGTTGGGCCCGACCACCGCGGTGACGCCGCGGTCGAACCTCAGTTCGGTGGCGTCGGCAAAGCTTTTGAAC
Organism: uncultured Verrucomicrobiae bacterium; assembly: GCA_963797435.1. GTDB lineage: Bacteria > Verrucomicrobiota > Verrucomicrobiia > Opitutales > Opitutaceae > CAWCPJ01. The sequence continues at coordinate 598,763 of CAWCPJ010000005.1, forward strand.
CCATTCAGCTTAAGCGCCCGCAGATGCATGAAGCGGCGCATCAGAGGGGCGGCGGTTGGCGCGATCAACTGCAAAAATCCCCGAGATGTTCACAAGCTGTGCACCACCGTGCACGATGATGCGACGCTTGGGAAAAAAGCCGCGCTCGTGGAAAATGAAGGGTTGCGGGGCTTCCGGATCGGGAGTATCTGCACCCCTGCTTTCTAATGAACCCTCCCGTCTCTACCCTCCTGGCGGACAAGGGCGGTGCCGTGCATGCGGCGCCGATCACCGCCACTGTCGAGGACGCCGTGCGGGTGATGAACCAGCACAAGGTCGGTTCCGTCGTCATCATGGACGGCGACCGCCTCGCCGGCATCTTCACCGAGCGCGACGTGCTCTATCGGGTGGTGGCCAACGGCCTGCCCCCCGCGACCACACCTGTGACCCAGGTCATGACTGCGAACCCGAAGGTGATCAGCCCCGACATCACGGTGGACGACGCCCTGGCGTTGATCAGTGAAAAACGGTGCCGTCATCTGCCGGTCATCGAAAATGGCCGCATGCTCGGACTGATCTCACAGGGTGACATCACGCGCTGGCTGGTGCACGCCCATCAGACGCAAGCGCAGCAACTGATCGACTACATCACCGGCGGACCCTCGGCCTGAGCCTGGGCTCGGGTCGCCCCGGCCGTTCGCCGCAACGTTCGCCCTCTCTCCGGCTCCGATCCCGATCCTTCCGCGGAGAGGACGGATTTTTCGGGGGATGCGAGATTGCGGGATCCGAGTGGCGGCGGCAGAACGTGGAGCCCACGCACGGCTGTTAGCCGGCTGGAACTTCCTTTCCTGATGAGTCCTCAAAGGTAGGGCGGCCACTCCGCTGGCCGCCGCGGCGGGGAACGGAGTCCCCGCCCTACCTCGTCGTTATTTTGCGAGGTTCAGTCGTCATCGCCTCGTTTCCCGCATGGAACAGGACACGCATGGAACAGGGCGCCGCGACCGCGTCACTCGTAGCGTAACGCCTCGATCGGATCGAGGCCGGATGCTTTGAATGCGGGATAGAATCCAAAGATGATGCCGATGCCGGCGCTGCCGGCGAAGGCGACGCCGATCCAGGCGAGCGGGGTCACGGTGGGCCAGTTCATCTGGCTCGCGAGCACGGTGGAACCGCCGACGCCGAAGAGAATGCCCAAGGCGCCGCCGATCACCGTGACGATGACCGCCTCGGCGAGAAACTGCCGCAGGACGTCACGGCGTTTTGCGCCCACCGCGAGCCGGATGCCGATCTCACGCGTCCGTTCAGTCACCGACACCATCATGATGTTCATGATGCCGATGCCGCCGACGAGCAGCGAAACCCCCGCAACCGAGCCCAGCAGGAGCGTCATGATCTTCGAGGTGGACGTGAAGAAGTCAGTGATCTCCTGCTGCGTGCGAATGTTGAAGTCGTCCTCCTTCTCCGGAGTGATGCGGTGACGTTGCCGGAGGAGGTTGGTGGTCTGATCGACCACGCGCTGGATTGCGGCGGGCGAAGACGCACTGACGTTGATTTGCCGCAGCGTCGTCTGGCCGAACAACCGGCGCATGGCGGTGGTGTAGGGGATGATGACGATATCGTCCTGATCGGAGCCGAACATGTTCGCCCCCTTGGCCGTCAACAGGCCGATCACCTTGAAGGGGACGTCCTTGATGCGGATGGTCTGCCCGATGGCCGACGCATCCTCGAAGAGGTTCTTGGCCGTGGTTTGTCCAAGGATGGCGACGCGCGCCGCCGAACGCACCTCGGCCGGCCCAAAGAATGAGCCATCCTGGAGCGGCCAGGCCCGCAATTCGAGGTAGTCGAAATTCTGGCCCATCACCTGGCAGTTCCAGTTCGCCAAACCGGAACTGATCTGGGCGCCGCCGCGAACCTCTGGACTCACGTAGCGGGCGCCGTCCACCTCGCGCGTGATCGCGGTCGCATCCTCCAGCGACAGGGTCCCCGCCCCGCCCATGCCGCTGTGCACGCCCCCGCGAAAACCACTGCCGGACATCACCATCACGACGTTCTGACCGAGAGCCGCCATTTGCGTTTCCATCATCAGCCGCGCGCCCGTGCCTATGCTCACGGTCGCGATCACTGCCGCGACGCCAATGATGATGCCGAGCATCGTGAGCAACGTGCGCAGCACATTGCGCCGCAACGCGCGGACGGACACGAGCAGGATGACGAAAAGTCGTTTCATGCGGGATGGATCACGGTCTTGCGGTCGCGGGTTGCAGGCGACGTCAGGAGGTCGTCCGCAAACGAGCCGTCCCGCCCGCCCGCCTGATGTCGGCGCCTACGGATATCGCAGGGTTTGCTTCCATGGATGGGCCCTACCGCCGCCGCCGACCGAATTGAGGCATGAACGGATTGCGCGGCTGGGCATTCGCGGCCTCGGCACTCCCGGGATCGATAATGCCGACTGCGACCACGTCACCTTCCTTGAGGCCGGAAAGGATCTCCGTGCTGGCGCCATCGGTGATGCCGATCTTCACCGAGGTGGCCACGAGATCCCCCATGCCCGGCGCGCCGTTTTCCGGCGGGCTCGCAAGCACGTAGACCGTGCGGGTGACGTCCGGGGGCGGACGTATCGCCCGCGCGGGCCCTGCGCCATTCCCGCCGTTTCCGCGGCCGTTGCCACCAGCTCGCGCGCCACCTCCGGCAGCGAAACGCTTGCGCGCCTCCTCGAGAGCGGCGAGCTCCGTGGCGTCGAGGCGCCCGTTATGATCGGTATCGTGGCGATCAAAGATGCGCTTGCGAAATTCCTCGGGCACCCGTTCCAGGCCGGGCACCTGATCGATGGTCATTCCTTCCGCCGCGGCCTTGTCGTCTCCCGGCGCCGCCGCTGCCGTACGGACGACCGCTCCCTCCGGCGGCTTGAACCGCAGGGCGGCATTTGAGACCTGCAGGATGCCGGAATGGCGTGCCGTCGTGATCTCGACGGTCGCCGTCATGCCGGGCAGCAGTTTCATGTCCTCGTTGTCGACGGAAATGATCGTGGGATAGGACACGACATTCTGGGTCACGGTGGAGTTGGCCCGCACCTGCCGCACCGTGCCGTTGAACTTGCGATCGGGAAACGCGTCGACCTCAAACGACACCGGCTGTCCGGGTTCCACCCCGCCAATGTCCGCCTCGGATACGGCCGCCGAAATCTCCATCTGGCGCAGATCCTGGGCAATGGAGAAGAGCTTGGGCGCGGAAAAGCTCGCCTGCACCGTCTGACCGACGTCGATGTCGCGCGAAATCACCACGCCGTCGATGGGCGAATAAATCTTGCACCGATCGAAGTCGAGCCGCGCGTTTTGGAGCGAGGCCTCGGCGATGCGCACGGCGGCCTCCTGTTGCCGGAGTTCGGCCATCGCCTGGTCGTAGTCGGATTGGGCGACGAGGTTGTTCTTGCGGAGTTCGGAGGAACGGTCGGCGGTGACCTTCTTGAGGTCGTAATTGGCCCGGGCACTGTCGAGTTGCGCCTGAGCCTGGATGACGCGCGCCTCGTAACTGGCGGGATCGATCTCGGCGAGAAGCTGCCCGGTCTTCACGGGATCGTTGAAATCCACGTAACGCTGGGCGATGCGACCGGAAACCTGGGACCCGATCTCGACGGTCGTGAGCGGGCTCAGCTGCCCCGTCGCCGTCACGATCTGGACGATCTCGCCGCGGCTGACCGCCATGGTTCGATAGAGGGGCACGGCGTCGGCGGCTTTTTCGCGCCCCCTCCACCACAAAACACTCGCCGCCGCGACGACGAGCAGGACCAGACCGGTGAGCAGGGACTTCATGTGGGATTGCGTATTGACGCCAGATGGCGGCGACGAGTGTCAACCGCGCTGCAATTGTCGACAGACAGTTGGAAAGCAGGGCAATTCCGGCCCGCCCGCAACGTCCCCGGGATCAAGGGCGGGAAAAATGTAGTGGAAGCCGGGTGCTTCCCGACCGCACGCCTCACCCACCCACCTGCTCGAGTTTCGCCTTCGGAGGCAGTTTGATCAGGCCGGCCAGCGCCGGGAAATACTCGCGCAACGACTCGTCGGTGAGCGAGCTCGTGTCCATGAACTTCCAGTGGGTTCCGCCATCTTCGGAGACGGCGAGCATGTGACCGGCCTGCCGGAAGTGCCCCTTGGGCGTGTTCAGGAAGACGTTTTGCGGGACAATCACCCCGACGATGGCTCCCTTGGCCACGGGTTCGGACGGCGTGCCGATCTCGACGCGCTCCATGGTGATGCCGTCCGCCTTCATGTTCTTGACCCCGTCCGCGACCTCCGCGACCGCTCTTTCGGGACCGCCCATTTCGTCGACGATTCGCGGATGGGTGCGTGCAATCAACGCGGCATAATCGCCCGTAAGCAGGGCGTCCGCGCATTGCTGCGCCTCCGCGCGCACGCGCTCGGTCAATTCAGAGGCCGGCAGGGTGGCGACGACGAAGGCGGACAGGAGGCCAACCGAAAGCAATCGAGGATTCACGGGACGAGGCTGGTGCGAAACCAGCCGAAGGGAAATGCGAATCCGGGCAAGCGCAAGTGTCGGAAGGGCTCGACGAGAGTGAGCTGTGACGAGGCGGGGGCGGGAATTCGACCCGCCCGAGCAGGTCGGAAACCCGCCCTACCGAGCAAGCGGCGGCCGGCGGAGTGGCCGCTCCACGCACCGTGCCGGCTTCGGTGCGAGCTGGACCCTTACCCCGTGCGCACGCAGGGCAGGAGTGCGGCGTCGACCATGCCATGGATGATCTTCTTGTCCGGCGGGCAAAACGTGGCCAGTGCGCCCGATAGCCGGGCCTCTTCGTTGACGACGAAATAATAGGGACACAGGCGCAACCGGCCCTGGGCTTCATACGAGGCCGAACCGTCGGCCGCGAACAGCGGGTGCTGCAGGCGAATCGGTTTCCGGTATTCCTGGAGCACATGGAGGTTGTTCGCGCCGAGGGCGAGAGCCGCCTCGACCCCCTGTTGCCATTCATCGCGCGAGCTGTCGCTGCCCAGCAGGACACTGCGTGCGCCCCAGGCCGTCTCGTGGAAGCCCGAGATCTTCATGATCAGGTCGCGTTCCTTCTGGGAGGCGTTGGCGAGATCGCGCCAGTCGTTCATCGGCCGGCCGCCGACCAGCGGTCCGTCGAGCACCGCACTCGGCGGCAGGGGCGCGGGATCGACGACCCACGACTGCGGGATGAGTTTCTGCAGCAGCCGGTGCGCCTCGCGCGAGAGATGCTCCTTCCAGAAATCGCCCAGGAGATGATGGTGGAACAACGCCAGCCCGAGCTTCTCCTCGAGGAAGGGTCGCGGCGCCGGCGTGATCACGAGTTCGTCCTGCTGCCAGGCCTCGAGCATGTACTGCCAGGTCGGGATGTTCGGCAGATCGAACAGCTCGAAGAACCGATAGAGCACGTCGATTTTCTCGGGCGTGCCGTCGATGTCGCAATGCAGCACGCCTCCAAGCGGGAACACCTCCGCGGGCGTGAGACAGTGCACCCGCCGGCCGAGGCGCTGCAGTTCGCCGGCGAGCCAGCGCATCTCAGGCAGGTAGGTGGCAGCCTCGGCGCTGACCAGGATCGCCACGACCGGCGCGCGAGTATCCGGCCGGGCGGCAGTGATCGCGTCGTGGAAGTTGGTCACCATGGCGTCCCCGCCGCCGAGAATCGCAGCGTCGCTGTAGAGCCGGTTGAGAAACGCCGTCAACCCGATGCCGCCCGGGACAGCATCGAGTTCCGTCAACGCGAAGCCGTCCCCGGTCCACAACAAGTCCGGCCGGATCACGGGCGGGACGATGCCGCGCAGGCGCGGCAGGCGGGAAAGATTCGTCAGCCAGCCGGGCTTGCCGCGATCGAGGTATTCGGCCGCCCAGGGGGCAAGGAGCTGACGGTTGCGCAGGAGATTGCGGCCGTTCGCGCTGCGCAGATACAAGGTTTCCAGCGCCTGGTAGAACTCGAGACAGGCGCGCCCGATGCGTTCGAGATCGGCCACCTGTTCCGCCGTGAGCGGCCACGCCTCCGGCGACAACCGCCACGTCTTGTCCTCGAACAGCGGTTGCGCATCGAGCGCGGAGCGAAGCGTGGCAAAGTCAGGCATCGGGGAATTCTCGATTCTCGATTCTCGATTCTCGATTTGGAAGCGATGGCCGTCGACGGTCCGCGGAACTCGAATTGGCAATCGAGAATTCAAAATCGAAAATCGAAAATTCGTTCAGTCCTCCATCTTGATGTCCTTGTTACGATGGCGCGGGCTGCCGGCGCGCAGCCAGGCGTTGATGAACCGGTCGAGATCCCCGTCCATCACCGCCTGGATGTTTCCCGTTTCCACGCCCGTGCGCAGGTCTTTCACCAACTGGTAGGGTTGAAAGACGTAGCTGCGGATCTGGTTGCCCCAGCCGATGTCGCCCTTCTCGCCGTAGTACTTCTCCTGTTCCGCGCGCTTCTCATCCTCGCGCTTCTCATAGAGGCGCGCGCGCAGGATCTTGAAGGCCTGCTCCTTGTTCTTGCCCTGGGAACGCTCGTTTTCACAGGAGGAAACGATTCCGGTCGGCAGGTGGGTGATGCGCACGGCGGTGTCGTTCTTCTGGGTGTGCTGGCCGCCTTTGCCGGAAGAGCGATAGGTGTCGATCCGGATTTCCTCGTCCTTGATCTCGATCTCGGCGTCGTCCTCGAGCTCGGGCACGACGTCGACCGCGCAAAATGACGTGTGCCGGCGTTTGTTCGCGTCGAACGGACTGATGCGCACGAGCCGGTGCACGCCGCGTTCGGCCTTGGCGAAACCAAAGGCGTTGTCGCCCTTGAGGTGCAGGGTCGCCCGGGTGATGCCGGCCTCTTCGCCCGGCACGGCATCGAGCGAAAGTGTATAGCCGTGGCGCTCCGCCCAGCGGGAGTACATCCGCAGGAGCATGTCCGCCCAGTCGCAGGACTCGGTGCCGCCCGCGCCGGCGTGGATCGTCAGGAAGGCGTTGCTCCCGTCATGATCCCCACTGAGAAAGCTGCTGATTTCCAGCTGGTCGAGTTCCGCGCGCAACGCCGTGACCGAGTCGGCAAATTCACGCACCTCGGCGGAATTCTGGTCGGCGCCGCTCTCCTCGATCAGCCCCGCCATCACTTCGGCGTCGTCACACTTCTTCGAGTATTCGACGACCGCGCCCACCGTCTTCTTCAGGTGGTTGACGCGCCCGATGGTTGCGCGGGCCTGGTTTTGGTTGTTCCAGAAGCCCTCCTGTGCCATCTGGGCGTCGAGGGCCTCGATCTCGTGTCGTTTGCGATCGACGTCAAAGAAACCTCCATAACTGTCCGGCGCGCTTCTTGATTTCGTCGAGTTGGGAACGGGTTTCGGGAAGGATCATGGTGATTGATGCAAAGGCGGCGCACTAAACGGACGGCGGGCGGCTCGCGCAAGTGTCAAGGACTGGCCGGCCAAGGGACCACGGGCAGGGTCGGCTGTCCCGCGTGAGCGGCAGGGTCCTGCGCTCACGCGGGGGCTACGAAAAGTCCCCACGGCTCCTACGGGCCCGGGCTCGGTGCGGTGGCGTCCGCCAGATCCGCGACCGCGAAGGTTCTGACCGCATATCCGAGTCTCCCGCTGCCCGCATCGAGAAAACTGAAACGCCCGGGGTCGAACGACTCGAGTCGCCAATCGCGCCGCAACGCTCCCCTGGCGGGCCAGCGATGCGCGCGAACCAGCACCTGCACCTTTCGCCACGGCGACAAGCCGAGGTTCGGCGATGATGTCTGCAACAAGAGATGACCATCGACCACGTGCCAGCTTCCGTTCGTCACGGTCGGGCCGACCGTCCGGACATCGTTTCCCGACAACGCGAGCCGGATTTGCTGCGAGACGGTGACGGTATGATCCGGGTGCAGCTCCACGATGGTATCCACATTGCCATGGCCGGTGAACCACCGCCCGACCAGATGCGCCTCGAGTGAGGACAAGCTGGGCCGGCTGAACGACTGCGCGACCGCGACCGCCCCGAGGCCGAGCGCGAGGCACGCAAGTGCCACCAGCGCCGAGCGCACTGACCGGCGCGAGAGACCGACTCGACGAAACTGGGCAGCATCAGTCACCGCAGCGTCCGAAATGTCGCTCACTCCGGGCGCAATTCAACCATCGGCCTCCCCGGGAGGCAGTATAGGGGAACCGCCCCTTTTGCGGATCAGTCCCGCGTGAATCGGCGAACCGCGTCCACCCACCGGGGATGGCTGGCCGACAGGCTCGCGCGGTCGCCCAGCGTGAAATCCTCCCAGCGAAACTCCGGCACGACAACACAGCTGACCAGGGCCCAGCGTCCGCCGTCGTGTAGACGCGCGCCCTGCCACACACCCGCCGGCACGACAACCTGTGGCTGTTCACTCTCGGCCAAAGCCAGGCCCAGGGTTCCGCGTCTACCGCTCCCGTCGGGAAACAGGTGCATGGTTTCGAGTGCGTCGCCGGCGTGAAAACTCCACAACTCATCCGCCGCGAGGCGGTGCAGCGCGGAGAATCCTGCGGGCGTAAACAATGCCTGGATGCACGACCATGCCTGCCGGCCATCCCGTCGGGTTTCTCCGCCCGCGCCGAGCCGGCGAAACCAACCACCTTCCCGCGGTATCGGTTCGAGGCCGAGGAGCCGGATCACGTCTTCGGCGCTATGGCTGTCGGGGGAAACGTTCACGAAGGCTTGGGCACGGACCCAGGCAGGATGCCTGCGACCCATGAGGCCACCTCAGCGCAACTGCAGCGTGTCGCCCTCGAAGGTCAGTTCGAGCGAGGGTACGATCACCGCCTTGCGCTTGCCCTCGCGGCGCACGTGACCGGCGAGCCAGGCGGTGTAGTGGGTCGCCTTTGCCGCGGCGAGGACCGCATCGGCATCGCGCGCAGCGACGAATGCGGCGAAACCCACGCCCATGTTGAACGTTGCGTAGGCTTCGCGGCGGTCGACCGGTCCCGTGCGCATGAGAAACTCGAACAAGGTGCCGGGCAGCCGCGGCTGGCTGATCTCGTAGACGAACGGCGCATCGAGCCGCATCAGTTTGCGCCAGCCGTGGCCGGTGACGTGCGCGACATAATTGAGCGTGAGACCGAGGCGCTGGCATTCGCGCACGAATGCGACGTAAATGACCGACGGCGCGAGCAGCGCCTCGCCGAAGCTACGTCCATCCCCAATCGGTGTCTCGTATCCTTCGGGCAGGCGCTCGGCCAGGCGGCGACACAATGTCAGGCCGTTGGTCTGCACGCCGGATGATGCGAGAAAGATGATGGCATCGCCCTCGGCAACGTCGCCGGTGATGCGCAGCGATTTGGGCGCGATGCGACCCATGGCCGAACCGGCGAGCACGATCGTCTTGGAATCGACCAGGCCGCGCAGCGTCGGCGTTTCGCCGCCGCCCCAAACCGCACCCGCCTGGCGACAACCCTCCGCAAACCCGGCAACCAGCGCGTTCGCGCGGGTTTCGTCCGCAAACCAGTTCGAATCGCCAACGGCGGCGTGCATTGCGACGGAGACCGGCAGCGCGCCGCAGGTGATCAGGTCGTTGACGATCGTCGCCACCGTATCGATGCCGATCTCCCGATAGAAGCACTTGCCGGTCTCCGCGTAGACGGAATCTGCGACGAGGTTCTTCGTTCCCAGCCCCTCCTCGACATGCGCGAGGTAGTGGTCCTCGGCCTCGATCAGGTAGGCGCTCTCCCCGCGGGTTTCCGCCGGCTCCCGATAGCCGTGCCCGGCGAGCAACGGTGCCGTGGCCCGCGCCGCCTGCTGACACGCGCGTTTGAACGCATCGAGCTGATCGTAGCGGACGCCGGAGGAATCGTAGGAAAGAGACATGGCAAGTGACGAGTTACGATACTCAGTAACTCCGTCCCTCGTTCTTCTCGTAGTAGTTGATGAACGCCTGATTCACGACGCGATTGCCACCCGGCGTGGGATAGTGGCCGGTGAAGTACCAGTCGCCCCGGTGGCCCGGGACGGCGGCATGCAGGTTTTCGATCTTCTGGTAGATCACCATGACCTCCCCCTTCCAGTCCACGTCGCGGGGACGGACAAGCTGCGCGATGCGTGCCGAGATTTCGTCCGCGGTGAACTGGTCGTAGAGCACGCGCACCTCGTTTGTCACCTCCGAGGCCGGGAATTCCGCCTGCTCGATGCAGCGCAGATAGACATCGCGCAACAGCTCCTCGCGGCCGTGTTCCTTGAGCAGTTCGACCGTGGCCTCGAAGGCGATGAACTTGCCGAGCTGCGACATGTCGATGCCGTAGCAATCGGGATAGCGGATCTGCGGCGCGGTCGAGGCGATGACGATGCGCTTCGGCTGCAGGCGGGTGAGGATCTTCAGGATCGACCGGCGCAGCGTCGTCCCGCGCACGATCGAGTCGTCGACGCAGACGAGGTTGTCCCCGGGCCGCACGGAATCGTAGGTGATGTCGTAGACGTGCGAGGCCATGTTGGTGCGCGTCTTCTCCTGGGAAATGAACGTGCGCAGCTTCACGTCCTTGTGGGCGACCTTCTCGGCCCGGGGCCAGTTGCGCAGCACGAGGTCGTCGATCACGTTCTCGTCGAGCCGGCCTTCCCGCAGGGCCTGCAGCAGTTCGTCCTTCACCTGCTGGCGACGGCGCAGGCGCAACTCGTCAAGCAGGCCCTCGAAGGCGGTCTCCGCGGTGTTCGGAATGTAGCTGAAGACCGTCCCCGCCAGGTCGTGGTCGATGACGTTCAGGATCTGGTCGGCCAGCCCGGCGCCGAGCGCCTTGCGCTCGCGATAGATGTCCTTGTCGTTGCCGCGGGAGAAATAGATCCGCTCGAACGAGCACGAGGTGCGCGGCCGGACGGGGGCGAACTGACGCGACGCGACCTGGCCGTTGCGCTTGATCACGAGCACGTGGCCCGGGTCGACTTCGCGAACGGCATCGATATCCTGGTCGAAAATGGTCATCAGGGCCGGCCGCTCGGAGGCGACCGCGATCACCTCCTCATTCTCGAACCAGAACACGGGCCGGATGCCGTTGGGATCGCGAATCACGAACGCGTCCCCGTTGCCCACTGCGCCGATGATCGCGTAGCCGCCGTCCCATTTCTCCGACGCCTGCCGGATCACCTCCGCGACGTCGAGTTCCTCGTACATCGCCTCGGACAACTCGGCGCCGGACAGGCCGCGGGCGCGCAGCCTGAGGTAGAGCTGCTGGTGTTCCTCATCGAGGAAGAAGCCCACCTTTTCCAGCAGCGCCTGCGTGTCGGAGGAAAAGATCGGGTGTTGCCCCATGGCGATCAGGCTGGCGTTGAGCTCGGCCGTGTTCGTCATGTTGAAATTCCCCGCGAGCATCAGGTTGCGGGTCGGCCAGCTGCTGCGGCGAAAATACGGATGGAGCGAGCCCATGCCGTAGCCGCCGAACGTGCCGTAGCGCAGGTGCCCGAGATAAAGTTCGGCGCCGAAATCGAAGTGTTGCTTGACGGTCGCCGGAAATTCCGGGTGCACGATGCCGTCGTCGACGAGCCGGTTGTACTTCTTCAGCAGTTCGCGAAAGATCCGGTCGATCGGGTTGGCCTTGAGCTCGCGCTCGCGAAACATGTAGGGCTCGCCCGGCGGCATGCCGAGCTTCACCGCCGCGACCCCCGCGCCGTCCTGGCCGCGGTTGTGCTGTTTTTCCATCAGGAGAAACAGCTTGAGCAGGCCGTAAAGCGGCGTGCCGTGCGCGAGGAAGAAATGTTCCAGCGGCTTCTTCAGCCGCACGAGGGCAATGCCGCATTCGTGGCCGATGGTGTCACTCATGAGGCGTGCGCCAGGTTCCCACCGGGCGGGATCGGATGCCAAACGGGATCTGGCCGGGGAGGTGCGGCCGGGAGATCGAGTGGACGTCTTTCACGCGGTTAAAGTCATCTGATACCGGTGACCAGTCCAACCCGGTCAAGGGAAAAGCCGGTGACAATCCGGCCGTGGCCCGGTGTCCGGCCCGCATTCCGCACTAAATTCCATCGCTCGCCCGACTGTCAGGGACAAATGAAACCCGTCGACGCCATGCCGAAGTTGCGCACACGCCTTTTTCAGACACGATGTGCGTCGAGCTGCTGAACGCAGCATGGGGTTCTTGTCGTGTCACATCATCGCGGGTTTCTGCTCGTGGTTGCCGTCCTCGCGGCCGGTCCGTGGGGGTGGCCGACGCTGGCCCACGCCAATCCCGAAAGTCTCGGCGCCTGGAACGGCAGTTACGCCATCGCACTGGGCATCGAAGGTCCCGACCTGCCCGGAGAAGGCGAATACGCGGACGACTTCGACGCGATCGCCACGCACCCGAAGCTTCTGGTGGCGTTCGGCCTGGTTACGGTTTCAGCCGGCGATCCCGTCCGCCTGCACAGCCATGAGAACGGTTATTGGACGGTGACCGACCAACGCAGCGGACAACACATCAAGATCGCCCTCGCCTGGCGCGTGCGCTTCGGGCTGCAGCCGGAACCGGAGCTTGAAGACGGCGAACCACCCGACCATATCGCGGGACGCGTCCTGGAACCGACGCAGCTCGTTGCGCTCGGTTTCACCACGGGCGCCACCGCCACCAGATTCTCGCTCGACTACGTCGATGAGACCTGGGTGCTGACGCTGCTCCCAAGCGGCGAGAAACAGCGCGTGCCGGTTTGACGCCGGCGCCGCCGGACCTTCGCCTCGCGTCACTTCGCCCGGTTGCGCGGGTGAAACTTGGCGTGCTCGGAAATCAGGCGTTTCGATTCCACCGCCGTGTAGATCTGCGTGGTGGTGATGCTGGCGTGGCCGAGCATCTCCTGAATCGCGCGAAGGTCGGCGCCGCCGTTGAGCAGATGGGTCGCGAACGAGTGCCGGAGAAGGTGTGTCTTGACCGGTTGTTGCAGGCCGGCGCGTTTCGCGTGCGTCTTCACGAGCAACCAGATGGTCTTGCGCGAGATCGCCCGGCCGCGCTCGCTCAGGAAAAGTTCGCTGCCGGTGCGCGGCTTCACCAGGCGCGGACGGGCTGACCCCAGATAGGCGAGTATCGCGTCTCGCGCGGCATCACCCAACGGCACGATCCGCTCCTTGCCGCCCTTGCCGAAGACCCGGACAAAGCCACGATCAAGATCCACCTGCGTCAGCGTGAGCGAGGAAAGCTCCGATGCCCGGAGTCCGCTCGAATAGGCGAGTTCGAGGATCGCCCGGTCGCGCACGCCGTAGTGATCGGTCGCGGGCGGTGCCTCCAAAAGACGGGTGACGTCGCGCACGTTGAGGGTATCGGGCGCCCGGCGGGTAAGGCGCGGACCGGCGAGCAGTTCCGTCGGATCGTCCGCGCGCCGGCGCTCGCGCACCAGATGGCGGAAAAACATGCGCAGGGCCGAAAGCTTCCGCGCCAGGCTGGAGACCGCAAACTCGTGCGCGCTCAGATCATACACCCAGTCCGACAACCGGCCCGCGTCGACCTTCGTCCAATCGTCCGTTCCGCGCCCGGCCAGAAAGACGGCGCATTGCCGCAAGTCGCGCGCATACGCCGCGACCGTGTTCGGCGAGGATCCCTTCTCGAGTTCGAGAAAGGCGAGAAAGGCGTCGAGGTCCTCGGCGAGACCGGCGGGAACGTCATCCTTGCCGCCGCCCGGCGAAGGGAGCGGGTCCGCCGCTCTCAAACCGGTCTTCAATCCGCGACGGGAAGGCATGGGGAAAGGGTGCCCAACGAAGCGTCACGGAACCTTCGCAACACGGCCGTGGGAGTAACGCGCTGCCTTGGCCCTCGAGCTGACCGCATCGTGTAACATTCGCGCGGGCGGAAGCACCGCTGAGACCAGGCCGACGGCGCCACGCAATTCGTCCGGTGCAGATTGCGCCCATGCGTGTTGGGCTTCCCGACCGACCCGCGCTCAGCGCCGCCGCGGGGGAGGACGACGCCGGGCGCCTCCCGGACGGGCCGCCTCGGGTCCCTTGAGCCGATAGGTGATCCGGGCCTTGTCGAGGTCGTAGGGGCTCATCTCCATCTTCACCATGTCCCCAGTGGTGATCTTGATGAAGTGCTTGCGCAGTTTGCCAGAAATGTGCGCAAGCACCACGTGCCCGCTGCCATTGCCCAATTCGACGCGGAACATCGTGCCGGGCAGCACCGCGACGATTTTGCCTTCAACCTCTATCGTTTGATCATCAGCCATGTCATTCCTGGATCGGCGCGGGGGAGAGCGGGTGGCGCCGTGGTTTTTGAAAGATTGTGTGTCGCCGAAGTCCCGGAGGGAATCAAGGTTTATTGCCGGGCGTCGCTTCCACGTCACCGGCGCCCTTCCCAACGCATGCACCGCCCTCCCCTGCCCTGCCCGTTCGAAAAGCGCTTCCCGTCGCAACTGGTGCGTGACGACGCCCACTTCATGGCGCTCGCCTTCAACCAGGCGATCGATGCCTGGCGGAGCGATGAAGTACCGATCGGCGCGGTGGTCGTGCTCGACGACGAGGTCATCGGTTCGGCGCACAACCAGGTGGATTCGTTGCGTGATCCGACCGCCCATGCGGAGTTGCTCGCGATCACGCAGGCCGCGCGGGCGATCGGCGACTGGCGCCTCAACGCCGCGACGCTTTACGTCACCAAGGAACCGTGCCCGATGTGTTCGGGTGCGATGCTGATGGCGCGACTCGGGCGGGTCGTATACGCGGTGGCTGATCCGAAGATGGGCTGCCTCGGCGGTGCCACGGATCTCAACGCCCTGCCGCGCGTGAACCACCATTGTGTCGTGGACCGTGGCGTGCTGGAACCGGAATGTCGGGCGTTGCTCCAGGCCTACTTCAAGCTGAAGCGGAATGAAGATTCCGGGTGAGTTCTGGGTAAACGGGCAACGGGTCGGTATTTGACGCTCTGCGACTTTTGGCTTTCGGTGACCGCTCCAACCATTCCTCGAACACCACAACCAACCAAGACCATGGCCTTTGAACTGCCAAAGCTTCCCTACGCCTACAACGCGCTCGAGCCCCACATCGACGCCCGCACGATGGAGATTCATTACACGAAGCACCATCAGGCGTACGTCAACAACGCGAACAACGCGCTGAAGGATCATCCCGCGCTTGCCGATCGGGCCGTCAATGCGGTCGTCGCCGACCTCGGCAGCGTGCCTGAAGGCAATCCGCACCGCCATTCGCAACAACGCCGGCGGCCACAGCAACCACAGCTTTTTCTGGACGATTCTCGGCCCGGGCAAAGGCGGCGACGCCGAAAGGGAAGCTTGGCGACGCGATCAATTCGACCTTCGGCGGTTTCGACAAGTTCAAGGAGACGTTTGGCAAGGCCGCGGCGACCCGCTTCGGCTCCGGCTGGGCGTGGCTGGTCGTGACGCCCGACAAGAAACTCGCCGTTGGCTCCACCGCCAACCAGGACAGCCCCCTCATGGGCAAGGCGGTCGCCGGATTCGAAGGCACGCCGGTGCTCGGTCTCGATGTGTGGGAGCACGCGTATTACCTGCAACTACCAGAATCGGCGTCCCGATTACATCGCGGCGTTCTGGAACGTCGTCGACTGGGATGCCGTCGAGGGCAACTACGTCGCGGCGATGGGCTGAGCCGTCGACCGCAATCGTCTGTCAGTTCGCGCAGGGCCGCCGTCATGGGCGGCCTTCGCTTTTGGGGCACCGGGCGGTCAGCCGCTGGCGAAACCGCGCTGACGCCGCCCTCCCAGGCGCGGAGCAATGGAAAACCCGCGAGACTCTATTCGCGCGGATCCGCCGGTCGCACCAGGCGCTCGTGGCGCACGTAGCCAAAGCGCTCGTACAACCCGTGGGCGTCGCGCGTGCCCAGGGTGCTGCGGGTGTATTTCACCCAGGGATGCGACACGACGCAACTGACCAGCCATTTTCCCAACCCGCGCCGGCGGTGCTCCTCGGCAATGAAGACGTCACACACCCAGGAAAATGTCGCCCGATCGGTGACGACGCGTGCAAAGCCAACCTGGCGGCGCGGCTTGCGCGTGTAGACGCCGAACACCAGCGAACGGGCAAACCCGGCTGCGATCGTCTCGCGCGGCCATTCGTTGGCCCAATAGGTCGAATGCAGCGAGGTATAGATGAAGTCGCGATCCAGCCATTCCCGATCCGTGCTGATCACGTAGTCGTCCTTTTCCCAGCGAAGATGATCCGTCATGTTTGGTGTTGCGACCTTGCACGCGCCAGAGGGTCGGTGGATCACCGCTTCAATCTGCGCTACCGGCGGACGCGGATCTCCGTCCCGCGGTATTCAACGGAACAGGCCGCCGGCGGCGCGAACGTAAAGCCAACCGGCGACTCCCTCGACACCCACACGATTGCGAAGGTTCGCTCGACGAGCATTCCGGGAAACGTTCCTTCGCGGTCACCGCTGGTCAGCATGCCGCTCGCGTCGTCCCAAAGAAACGGGATTCCGGACGCCGCACCACGCTCGTAGCCATAGGTGACGCCGTCATCCGGTGCGGGCGAAACGGGAGTCTCTTCAGAAAGGGGGGTGGACATCAGTGGGGTTGACGTCTCTAGCATTGATGCTTCCAGCGACGCGGTCACGGCGTAATGCATCGCGTTCACGTCGAAGCAATGGCGAAATTTCGTGCAACCGCCGGACCAACGGACCGGCTGCGCCCATCACGCGGGACGCCAGAGGGCAAATGCCGCATCGGCTTGAGCTTCGCCGTCAATCCCACACGTTGACTGCCGCATCCACCATGAAACATCGCTCAACCCTCCTCCGCTCCCTTACGGTTTTCGCCGCGCTCGCCGCCGGCACGTTGCTCGCCTCGAGTCCGGTGACCGGCGCTGAAACCAAGGGCAACGAAGGCCCGTTCCATTCGCTGAAGTTCGCCGAGGCACAGCAGAAAGCGCAGGCGGAAGGCAAGCTCGTCTTCGTCGACGTCTGGGCATCGTGGTGTGGTCCCTGCCGCATGCTCGACGCCACCACCTGGAAGGACGGCTCGGTCGTCGACCTGCTCAAGCAGCACACTGTCGCCATCAAAGTAAATGCGGACGAGAACTCGAAGTTCGCCACGGATCACGACATCGAAGCGCTCCCGACGCTGCTCGTTTTCCGTCCGGATGGAACGGAGGTCACGCGGTTGGTGGGCTACGTCGACGCGAAGGGTTTCCAGGCAAAACTCGGAGCCACGTTGGCGGCGGACAAAATCTAGCCCGGGAATCTTCCTCCGCGGCCTGCGGCCGCAAGCAGAGGCAAGGTCGGCGGTCCCCAGCCTACCGCGGTCACCTGAGACCCAGCCTTCGCGGAACGCTTCGGCGGGCAAGCTACGCGACCCGACCCGGAGGCCCTGATTTTGGAAAAATCGTCGCGAAAAGGCGCGCGATCTGGAGAGACCGCCACGCGGTCATTCACACACCTGCCCGGCCACGTTTTCGCCGGGCTCAAACGCGGCTACCGGAGAAATGCGCGCGGGGTGGTCGCGACCGCTTTCCCGATCGCTCAACCCGGGCCGCTGAGACCCGGCCAGGGGGTGATCTTGTTCAGCGCGGGAACGATCGCGCGGCGCAGCGCGAGGAAGTCGATGGAACCAGATTCGCGATACAGCACTTCACCGTTCGGACCGACCACCAGCGTGTAAGGCAAGGCGCCCTGCCACTCGGGATCGACCGCATCGATCATCTTGTACTTGTCGGCGTCGGCGAAGATCAGGTTGCGCGTCGACGCGTGGTGTTTCTGCAGGAACGCGAGCACCTTGGGCTGCACGTCCGGTGATTCCGCCGCCACGGTGACGAGTTCGAAATCACGCCCGCGAAAGCGCAGGTTGGTTTCAACGAGCTCATCAAACTCGGCGACGCATGGTCCGCACCAAGTCGCCCAGACATTGATCATGCGCACCTTGTTGGTGCCTTCGTTTTTCCGCAGCGACGCGAGCGTGGCGGCGTCGGCCGCCTCGACCGACACGGGTTCCTGCTTCACCTTTTCCATCCAGCGGGCGTTGCCGTCGGCCTTTTCCTTCCACTTCACCGAGCAGCCGAAGACCTTCGTGGTCGTTACGGGCGGTTCCTTGCCGGCGAGCACCGCATCGAGCGCGTTGCGGGTGTCGCGCGATTCCACGCGGGTTTCGTTTTCCGAGTCATCCACGCGACCCTCAAAGCGCAGGTGACGCGAAGCATCAAAGATGAATACGTGCGGCGTGGCGATCGGACCGTAGGCCTCGGCGGTCCTTTCCTCCGGACCGTCGTCGAGAAACGGGAAGTTGAAGTGATGATGCTGCGCGCGGATTTTCATCTCCTCGAACGTGTCGCCGAGATCGGTGTAGCCCATCTCGTCGAGCCGCACGGCGTCGGCATGATTGGGATTGATCGCCACGAACGCCACGCCACGAGGCGTGTAGTCGGTCACCAGTTGCTTGATGCGTTCTTCATAGGCCTGGGCGGTCGGGCAATGGTCGCAGGTGAAAACCACCGCCAGGACCTTCGCCTGGGCGAAGCTGGCGAGGGTGTATTCCTTGCCGTCCACGCCCGGCAGGCGGAAGTCCGGCGCGGGTGAGCCAATGGTGAGCGTGGGATGGTCCGAGGCATGGGCACTGACAGCGGCACCCGCCGCGAGGCCGACCGCCGCCAGACCGAGAGTGAAAGCGGAGAAACGCATGGCAGACAAGACGCCGGCATGGCGGGACCCGTTTCGCAAGGGATCACGCCCCCGGCACCCGCATTATCGCCGTCTCCAGAACCAACTCGCGATGCCGCCGGCCAGGAAGACGAGGGCGAGCAGCGCAACGAGCGGGATCGAGGGCGTCCACACGATCACGTGCACATACACGTCCCGCAGGTTCTGCAGCGCGAACACGACGAACAGGGTCACGATGATCGTGAGGGCGATGGTGCGGGTCTGGCGCGACATGCGGGAATCGATGAGGGGCGGCGTGCCGTGCCGATGCGGGCAAAGAATAGCGCCGGGAGGACACCTGCCACCGTGCTAGTTAGCGCGCGGTCCCCCTCGAGGAGGGAGCTGGAAGAAGACGAAGCACCAGACGCCCTTGGCACGTGAAAACGGTTGCCTCGCACTTCCAGGCGCAGCGCGGTGATGGTGGAGACGATCGGGCTCGAACCGACGACCCCCACAATGCCATTGTGGTGCTCTTCCAACTGAGCTACGTCCCCATCTACCAAGGAGGTCAGAAACGCCGAAAACGCGGCATTTTCTCCGGGATGGCAAGTGCTTTTTCGCGTTGAGAAACGTCGGTTGCCGGAGCTCCGCTTTGCATGCGCAGCCATTGTTACTGATCGTCCCCTGAACAGGTGGCGCGGTCTTGTCGCCAGCCTCCACCGAAGAAGCCGGCGGCAGGCCCGCGTTACGGGCTGATTCCGTTGAAACGGAACCGTAGCTCGAGCGGCTCGCCATCGGGAGTGGGACCAGCCGATCCGACTTCCTGAAACGCCGCCAGGACGCTGTCGTCGAACGACGCGTTGCCGGAGCCTTTTGTGATGCGTACACGGGAAATCCGGCCGTTGCCGGCGACTTCGAATTCGACCACGGTCGTCAACTCCAGCTGCGGGTTTTGCCAGGCGGACTTCAACTGGTCGTTGAGTGCGGCGACGTAAAGGTTAACGGCGGTGCGCGCGGCCTCGGACGAACCGCTTACGCTGCCGCGCGTCCGGATCGCATCGGTGAGATCGACATTGAAGTGCGTGTCGATCCGCGGAGCGCTGCGCCGCGGCGCCGTGCTGGTCCTTGGCCGGGGCGCGTGGGTTTTCGGCGGACCGTGTTGCTGGATGAACTCGTCGTAGCTGAGTTGACGCGGGGGAGCCGCCGGCGTCGATTTCGGAGGAGGCGGCGCCACGCTTTGCCGGGGAGCCGGAGGCGGCGGCCGTTGCGGTTGGCGAACGGGGGCCGGCGTCGTGCGCTGAGGCTCCGGCCGGGGCGCGGGCGGCTCGGCGCGGCGCGGGCGGCTCGGGCCGCGGCGGCGCCGCGTCCGGCAGATCGAACACGACGGCCTTCGTCCGCCCGTTGTCCGGCGCATCCGGCGTTCCCAGCGGCAGCTGGACGATTTCAAAGACGGTTTCGTGCTTTCGCTCGAAAGGCTTGAACCAGGTCAGCAAGCCGACGAGCGCGGCCACGCCCAGGTGCAAGCCGAGCGCAAGGGTGAACCCTTCCTGGGAAAAGCCGGATGACATCGCTGCAGAGGGCAGGTGCGCGCGGGTGTGGAGCAATCAAGGTCCCCGCGACTGCGTATCGAGACTGATCTTGTTGAGATTGTTGCGACTGAGCAAGTCGAGCAACGTGACCACTTCCTGATACGGGATGTTGCGATCCGCCCGAATACTGAAGACCGGAGGATTGGGCACACTGGCGAAGGTGTGGAGATAGTTGTCCAACTGGGCCGAGGTCATGGCGGTGCCGTCGACATTGTAGCCGCCGGGCACGATCACGATGCGGACAAACTTTACATCGGGCCGCGGGGTCTGCGATTGAACGGAAACGGGCAGATCGACCGGAATGGTCTGCTCGTTTTTCGTGATCAGCGGCGTGCTGATCATGAAGATGATCAGGAGCGAGAACGCGAGGTCGATCAACGGAATGACATTCAGCTCCGAGATCGGATGCGATGCATGCGGGCGGCGAAACGTGCGGGCCATGACCGGAGCAGCGGGTTCAGCGACTCTCGAGTTCGATGCGGTCGGCCAGGGAGCTGGCGAAGTTCTCCAACTCGGTGTTGAGCTGTCGCACGCGCGAGAAGAGGAAGTTGTAACCCATCAGCGATGGGATCGCGACGAGGAGCCCGGCGACGGTGGACAGGAGCGCGCCGGATACGCCCGGTGCCAGGGTTTGCACCGTGGCGACCGGCTGCAGTGCCACGGCGCCAAAGGCCTCCATCACTCCCCACACGGTACCGAGCAGGCCGAAGAACGGCGCACTCGAAACGATCGAGGCCAGAAACACCATGTTGGCCTCGTAGCGCAGTATCTGCGCGGCCACGGCGCGCTGCAGCGCGTTTTCCGCATGTTCGAGCCGGGCGGTGATCAGGCGATCCTCCATCTCGCCATGCCGGGCATCGACACGCCAGTACGCCTCGAGCGCCTCCCGAAACAGAGCCCCGTAGGGCACGCGATCGGGCACGCGAAATCCTTCGGGCAGGTTGATCAGCGTCGGCTGTTCGTTGAGTTTCTCTTGAAAGCCGAGGTTGTAGAGCCGCAGCCGGCGCAGCTCGAAGTGTTTTCCGAACATCACGGTCCACGCGAAGAGACTGAACATCGCCAGCGCCGCGATGATCACCTGCTCCGCCAGGTTGGCGTGCGAGAAGAACGAGATTAGTCCGCCGTGAAACGAGGTCGGCGGCGTCGCCTGGGCCAGAATCGGCGCGAACAGCGCGGGAACCATGCGTGCAGGATGTGAAGCGAAACGCACCGTCTGCCAAGAATTTCCCGCAGTGCATCGCACAAGACCCGGGTCGCACTCGTGTCCATCCACGTCTGTCTGGCATCACGCCAATACAATCGTCCTGCCCGCCGCCGGCTCGAACTGCCCCCGCCCGGACGATGCCCCGCCCGGTTTCTGCATGCTCGCGGCGATTCCTCCCGAATCGGTGACCCAAGGGATCGCTTGTCCCCTTGCGACCGCAGTCGGCTGCGGACAGCCCACCCTACCTTTGGTTGCGGCGGCAAGCCGCGGTGAGCAATCTCCGGGAGCCGTCCCGCGTGACATTATCGGGTTGCCGGAGTCGCGGGCGGGTCGGACCCTGCTGATTTCATCACGCCGGCATGGATCACCGTCACCGCACGCTGCAGGAACTCGCTACGCATGCCGCCCGCATCGGCGACAAGTTCGCCGTGGCCGGGCTGGACGGCTTCGTGGACACCATCGTGCATCCCGTCGCCCAGCGGCACGGCCAGGGCGATCAATTCACGCCAATGAAGACCATCGCGGAATTCGGTGAACGCATCACGGCCGCCGCGGGCAAGAGCACGAACATCGAGCTTTTTCCCGTGATGCAGAAACTCGGCGGGAACGGGCCGATCATGGCGCACGCGCTCCTGGCCGCGGGGGTCCGCCTGCATTACATCGGCGCGCTCGGCAAACCGGCGATCCACGGCGTGTTCTCCGAGTTCGCGACGCGCGCAGGCGCCGTCTCCGTCGCGGAACCGAGCGAGACCACGGCCGCCGAGTTCGCGGACGGCAAGATCATGTTCGGCAACACCGTGAGCCTCGATTCGATCACCTACGACAGCGTGGTGGCTGCGGTCGGCGAAGGCCTCTTTCGAGACTGGCTGTCCCGCGCCGATCTGATCGCGCTGGTGAACTGGACGATGATTCCAAACATGACGGCGTTCTTCCAGGCGCTGCTCACGCACATCGTGCCCGGCCTGCCGCCGCGTGATTCCCGGGTGTGGTTCTTCGACCTGGCCGACCCGGAAAAACGATCCCGCGGCGACCTGGTGGCGGCGCTGCACACGATCGGTCGCTTCCAACCGCACGGCACGGTCACCCTCGGGCTCAACCTCAAGGAATCACAACAGGTCGCAGCGGCGCTGGACATCGTGCCGGGCGGCGTTGATCCCGCCAGTCTCCAGGCGCTGGCGCGCTCGATTCGCGACCGTCTCGGCGTCGGCACGGTGGTGGTGCATCCGAAAGAGTCGGCCGCGTGCGCCACCCGTTCCGGCACCTGGTGGGTGCCGGGGCCCTATTGCCCGACCCCGAAGATCACGACCGGGGCGGGCGACCATTTCAACGCCGGCTTTGTCAGCGCCCAGTTGCTGGGCCTTTCCCCCGAGGCCTGCCTGACGGTCGGCGTATGCTTCTCCGGCTACTACGTGCGCACCGCCCAGAGCCCGTCGCTCAATGATGTTGATGGGTTCCTGCGCGATTGGTAGCCCTGCCTTTAAATCTATGAGCGGAAAACATCCCGGTTTGTTGATCTCCTTCGAAGGCCCCGAGGGCAGCGGCAAGACGACGCAGATCGAACTGCTTGTCCCCCACCTCGAGAAACTCGGCCGCGAGGTCGTGGTCACGCGCGAGCCGGGCGGCACGCCGATCGGCGAGGACATCCGCCATCTGCTGATCCGCGCCAACGGCAGCGAGGCGATGCACCCGGAGACGGAATTGCTGCTGTTCGCCGCCAGTCGCGCGCAACTTGTCCGCGAGGTGCTGCTGCCGGCGCTGAAGGCGGGCAAGGTCGTGCTCTGCGACCGCTTCCTCGATTCGACCACGGTCTACCAGGGGGCGGCGCGGTCCCTGTCGCCCGACCCGGTCAACCAGATCAACCAGTTCGCCGTGGGCGACGTGCTGCCGAATCTCACCATCGTCCTCGACGTGCCCGCCGAGACCAGCCTGCAGCGGGTGAAACATCGCGCGAGCGACCTGCCCGACCGCATCGAACAGGAAAACATCGAATTCTACCGGATCGTGCGGGAAGGCTACCTGTTGCTCGCCGGCCAGATGCCCGGCCGGTTTCACGTGGTCGACGGCACCAAGCCTGCCGCCACGATTGAGAAGGACATCTGGAAGACGGTAAAGAAGCTGGTCGACACCGCGGGCGACTCCGCCTGAGCGCGTGCCTCCCGGCCCGCCCTCTGCCTCGATGTCTGGCCCGGACGCCGTCTTCACCGAGTCCGTGGCGGGTCGCGTGATCGAACGCGCCCTGGCGCGCGGCCGCCTCGCCCACGCGCTGCTGCTTCATGGTGGCGATGTGGACTCACTCACGCTGTTCGCGCGCCACGTCGCCGCCCGCCTGCTCGGCCTCCCACCGGACTGGCCTGCCTCGCACGCCGTGCATCCGGACTTCAATGTCCTGCGCCCCTCCGGTCGGGCGCGACAGATTCGCATCGGCGAGGACAACGCGGCTCCGAATACCATGCGGCACTTCGTCCGCCAACTCGCCCAGTCTCCGCTCTCCGGCGCCCGCAAGGTGGGCGTGGTCGTGGAAGCCGAGCGCATGAACCCGAGTTCGGCCAATGCGTTTCTCAAGACCCTGGAAGAACCGCCCGCGGACACGACCATCCTGTTGCTGACGACGCAGCCATATGCGCTGCTCACGACGATTCGCAGCCGCTGCCTCAACTTTCGCCTCCCCGCGGCGCCCGACGTCGCGGCGGACGACGCGGAGATGCAGGGCTGGCTCGGTGACTATCGCAACTGGCTGCGCGGTCTCGGCGCGGCCGCGGGAGACAAGGCCGCGGCCAGCCGGCAGGTGATTGCGGTCTACGGCCTGATCGCGCGTTTTTCCCGCTGGCTCGAAGGCGCCGGCGCGCGTGCCGTTGGCGCAGCTCAAATCACAGGGCGCGCTCGAACAACTCGACGACGACGAAATCGAGGCGCTGAAGGCGAGCACGTCCGTCGGCGTGCGTCACCGTTTTCTGGCCACGCTCGAAAGCGTGACCTGCGCGGTGGCCCGCGAGAGCGCGGCGGGCGCGGCCGCCGCGCCCGCCGCCGTGCGCGAACTCGAGCGCGCCGCGGGACTGTTGCGCGTCAACTTCAACGAGGGCGGCGCGCTCGAATTGTTTCTGCTCACCACCCTGCGCGCCTGGTCGCGACGCGAGGGGTGAGCTGCGCGCCGGCTGCGGTCGCGCCCAGGTTGTCAAAAGATCCGCTCGCCGCGGGGCGCGCCACCAAGGCGGGTCGGAGACGCCGCCCGACCGGGTCCGTCAATCGGACGGACCCGTCACGGCCACGAAGGCGCCGCCGTGCTCCTGCGTCAGTTCGCGCATCAGGTTGGCGAATTTCACGCCGCTCTGGCCGAGCGAAAAGCCCGCGCGCAACAGATTGGGGAAACCGACGGCGTTTATCGTGACCGGGCGCCTGCCGTTCGGTCCCGGGGGATTCATGCGGTCGATCCGTTCGAGCACGGTTTCGGACGTCTCGGTGAATTCGTCGCCGAACACGTAGATGCCCATCTTCATTTCCTTGTTCTGGTCGTCGTAGAGCGCGCGGATCGCGCGCACGATGCCCGGCACCGGATTGGAATTGCTGGCGATGCCGTAGCGCCGCACCGCGTTGATGATCGCCGTCGCGAACGTCGGGCGAATCCGGGATCCAGCCGTCACCCCGGCCGAGGATGAACCGCCCGTCGGCGTCGAGAAACTGCACGCCCTTCACCTGCGGATAGGCTTCGAGCACCTCCTGGAACTTGCGCGTGACGTACCCGAGCAGGAGATCGGTGTTCGGGTCGCGCATGCTCCCCGAGGTGTCGATGACGAAGGCGACGTAGTTGCTCTCGACCGGAATGCCGATCGGTTTCGACGTATCGACCTGCGGAATGTCGGGAATCTCCTTCTGCATCACGGCAAGTTCCTTCTTCAGGTCCTCGATCTCGCTCAGCAGGGACTTTTCGCCGCCGGCCTCGTTCTGGCGTTGCTCGTGCAGTTTCGCGAGGAGCGCACTCATGTCCGCGATTTCGGTGATCACGTCCTGCGAGCGATCTTTCCTTCGCCGCGAGTTCGCCGGAGAGGCGGGTGTGCTCGTTCTGACCGCCATGCGCGTAGAGCGTGCGCACCTCGGTGCGGCGATGCTCCAGCTTCTGCTTTTCCTGCGGAATGTGGATGCGCGTCACGCCCATCGACAGAATGAACAGCAGGATGATCGCGCCGAAACCGCAACAGATGCAGTCGAGGAACGACAGGCTGAAGACTTCGAATTCGCGACGTTTGATGGCCATGGTCAGATGTCCGGCCAGCTGCGGGCCGGGCTGATGAGCGAACCCTTGGTGGCATCGGCCAGCTGCCAGAACAAATACGGCGCCGCCGGATCGCCGGACATGGGGAAGAGGATCGTATTGATCGGCGTCTGCCGGGGAACCTCCTTGATCGCCGCGCGGAAAAACCGTTCGCGGTCGCGGTCGTCGGTGGAACTGCCCACGGGCACGGAGTCGCTCTGGGTGGGCAGCCCGTCGGTGATCAGAACGATCGTGTCGACGGAGGGGAACGTCGAGCGCGCTTCGACAAATGCGCGTTCCAGATTCGCGCCCCCCTGCGGCACGATCTCATCCATCTGCTTGATCACCTCCACCGTGGTGTCGCGGTTCAATGGCTCGAGCCAGCCGCTCTCGTGATCGGGCAGCAGCGGCTTGGCCTCCTTGTTGAACGTCATGATCTGGTAATTCTGCCGCTCCCCGAGGTTGGCGACGATCCAGTGGACCGACCGGATCACCCGCCGCCATTTCTCGCACTTCTTCTTGTTCTCCGGCGTCAAGGCCTGCTTCGAGAGCGCATCGTCCACGGTGTAGCCGAGCATGCCGCCCGAGGTTTCGATCAGGATCACGATGTAGCTGCCCTCGAAATTCATGCCCGTGAGGTACTGACGCCGCTGGGCATTCGGGATCGGGATCGGCGGCTTCTCGTCCTGCTTGGGCAGGTTCTTCTTCTGCCCGAGCAGACGGTCGATCTCGTCCTTGAGACTGGAGCGCTGTTGCAGCATCAGCGCGAATTCGTCCTGCAGTTCGGTCAGGTCGTGCTTCTTCACGTCGCGGTTCGAGACCTCGAGCGCGAGACGCTGCTCGGTGATCTGCAACTTGTCGCGAATCTCGCCGCTTTCCTTCTTCTCCTGCGCGGTCTTGGCCTGGATCGAGACGATTTCCTTGAGCAGGCTCGAGATCAGTTCCTCGCGCGCCTCGCCGGGCATGCCGGCCGATCAACAGCACGAAGAGCAGCAACATCGCCCCGAAGCCGCAGCAGATGCAGTCGAGGAACGAGAGACTGAAGAGTTCGAACGAGCGACGTTTGCGGGCCATGGCCGGAATAGCAGGAACCGGGCATCAACCGCTCACCCGGACGAAAAGCAGGCGCGCCGCCCCCGGAGTCCCGTGGACCTCCAGCACGTCGCCCGCCACGAGCGGCGCTTCGCCGCCCGGCAAAGAAACACGGTTGTCGCCCAGCAGGGCAAATGCGTGCCAGTTGCCCTCTTGCGCTTCGATGACGATTTCGCAGGGGCCCACGCCGGTGGGAGCCACGGCGACCGCGACATCCCCCGACTGCCCGTTGCGCCCCGCGGCGATGCGCAGTCCGGTCGCACGCAACGCGTGGGCAATGCCGTCGCAAACCACGTGCGTGGGACCGGTGTCGCGCCGGCCGCCGTACCGGTGGAAACTGAAGGCCGCGCGCAGCGCCAGCGCTTCATCCGCCGCGGCGCCAGGAAGCGCCACGACGGATCTCCACGGGCACATCGGCCACATCGCCGACCGCCGGTCGTTGACAGGCCAGGACCGCGGCTCCGCGCGCCGCCGCTCCCGCCCCCAGCACCGTCACGGACAAGGCGCGCCGGCGCCCGGAGGGCGGTGCCGAGTCCGCACAGGTGGCGAGCGCGCGCCGTCAGGTACATCTGCACGCCGGACGCGGCCAGGCCGCTGCGCTGCAGCAACTCCGTCACCGCCTGCGCGACCGTCTCGGCCAGCGACCGAAAGTCGGCCGCAAGGGCGTCGCGGGGCACCTGGATCGCACGCTCCCGTGCCGCGGAGGTGATGCGCAGCCAGGCTTCCGGCTGCGTGGTGAACGTGCCGAGCGCGTCCAGCGTCTCGTCGTGAAACTCCTGCTCGGTGCGTCGATCCGCGGAAACATCGAACGACGTCTGCCGGAGGAAACGCTCGCCGAGCGAGCGGCGCGCCGTCTCCACCAACGCCAGCCAGCCGGCACCGGGAATCCGCACGAACGCCCGCCGGGTCACGGAGCCGTCAATCTCGAGCAGGGTCAGCATCGCGGCCTGCTGGCAGAAATCGATCACCATGGCGCGCCCGCGGGAAGGCGCCGGCGCATCAGGGTCCAGCATCGCCGCAGCGGCGGCGTCGACGATCGCGCCGAGGCGCAACTCGAGGTCGTGGCAGATCCCCAGCAGGATGCCGACCCGTTCCTCGGCCCGCTCACTGCCGTCGGTGAATGTCGCCGGCAGCGCCAGCACGAGCGATTCGTGTTCCGTGGCCACGCCGGGCAGGCCGTCGACCAGGTGCCGGAGAAAATGATACGAAAGTTCGGAAAACGTGAGGGCGCGTCCGGCGCGGCGGAGGTTCGACGGCAGCAGGGAGAGTTCCTCCCAGAACGCGTCGTTGATCTGCCGCGGAAACAGAAACCGCCGCGCCTCCGCCTCCAATCCGAGGTGCAGGTTGTTTTCCTCCACCAAGGCGACCATCGGCTCGGTGCCCGGAGGCACCAGGCGTTCCGCCTGCGCACGTTCACCCTCCGGGCCCGCGCGCCCCACCGCGACCTCGAAGCCCGCGTCCACCATCTCCAATCCCAGTGTTTTCATGCAGGGAAGTAAGGATCAGCAAGTGTTGCCGGAAGCACGGCTTCAGGCCTGAAAGACCGGGGCGCCGGTTTCCTGGGCGGGAACCTTCATCTGCCCCACGACGTGTTCATCGCAGTAGTTCTGCAGATCGAGGATCAGCTTGTCCTGCCGTCCCTGGAGGAGGTGCAGGATGAACATCAAGACCATCGAAAGCAGCAGCGCGACGAGCGTCGAGTTGAAGGCCAGGCCCAGCGCATCGACAACGCCACCGATGTCGCCCGTGATCGCCTTGCCCGCCTGGGCGAGCGCCTCACCGATGCCGCGCACCGTGCCAATGAACCCGAGGGCCGGGATCGCCCATGCGATGTACTTCACCAGCGACAGGTCCGCCTCCATCTCGTTGCCGGCGATCTCGGCGCGCTCCTTGATTGACTGCGACGCGTCCATGATGGAATGGGTGGCATGGAAACGCTGCAACGCGGCAAGCACCACGTTGGGCAGGATCCGCCATTGCCAGGTAGGTCGCGCATCCGTCGTCGATTTCAGATCCTTGAAGTAGCCCAGCGCATCTTCGGGCAAAATGCGCTCACCGGGTTCGAGGCGGAGGAAATCCAGGCCGAGAAGTTCGTTTTCCTGCGAAATGCGGCGCAGCTTGAGGGCGAGGAGGATCAACGCCCAGACCCAGATCGTGATCTCGGACTGCTGCTCCGGGTCTTTGACGATCACCGGAATCGAACGCTGGGCGACGTAGTCGGTCTGCTGGGAAACGACGCGCGCCTGCGCCCGGACGCGCTCCACCTCCGGCCACACGAAGCGTTCGTAAACCATCCAAACGATCAGGAACGAGACGATGAGCGATCCAACCTTGATGAAGAAATCCGCGTTCAGCAGGCGAGGACGGCGGAATTGCTCGATGGGCCCGGACGCGGGCGATGACGTGATAGGCATAGGGTAAGCAACCAGAATACCGGATAATTAAGGTCAAACTCGCATCAAAGTGCGGTTGAAAAACGAAACCGACTTTATATGGTGTCGAGCCAGTCCGCAATCCATTGAAGCACAATCGGGGCGAGGGCAACTCACGTGACCCATATGGCGAAAGCAATTCCGTTCCTCACCGGCAGTGTAACTGCCACCTGTTTGATCCTGGCCACCGGCTGTTCCAGTCCGACCCAAAGCAAGACCGCCAAAGGCGCCCAAACCGGAGCGATCGGCGGCGCCATCGCCGGCGGCGTGCTCGGAAATAATACCGGAGCCGGCAATGGTGCTGCCGGCGCCGTGGTCGGCGGTGCCGCCGGTGCCGCGGTCGGCGCGATTGTCGGCGCGATCGGTGAAGCCAAGGAACGCAACGAGCAGGACCGCCTCGCCCAGGAGCGCGCCTATCAGCAGGAACTGGCGAAGAAGCGGGCGACCGAAGCCAAGTTCCGCGCCCAGATCGATGAAGAGCTTGCGGTCGCCGAGGGCTTCCGCATCAGCGATCAGGAACTCACCCAGGTGACCAATCAGGCGAACGACCTGGAAGCGCGGCTCAAGAAGCTGCAGGAGGAACGCCAGGCCGCGCTCGCCAAGAAACAGCAACTCGACCAGGCGCAGAATCGCATCGTGGCGGCCCAGCAGGAAATCGAGCGCCTCGAAGCGGAACTCGCCGAACTCAAGGGGCAGTCCGCCGCCGATTCCGCCGCGCCGTTTGTGGAGCATCGCGTCGCCCAAGGCGAAAGTCTCGACTCGATCGCCGCCCGCTACAAGGTCTCCGCCGCCGAGATCCGCGCCGCGAACTCGGATGTTGATTTCAACAAGCTCACGCCCGGCCAGACCATTCGCATACCGGTTCCCGCGGTTTCCGCCTCCGCCGCGCATTGACGGCCCCGAACGTGCTTTCCTACCCCTGTTCCCCCATACTCCACCCGTTCTTATGCATGCCGCCTCGCTGATCGCGCGTCCCGCGTTTCTCCTGCTGGGCCTCACCGCCCTGTTCAGTGGTTGTGCCACGCACTACAAGTTCAAGGTCGACGCGGTCAAGAATCAGGAGTCGCAAATCACCGAGGAAAAGAAGTCCTTCCGCGTCGTCAGCGCCAATCCCGAGATGGACGAGGACGACCTTCGCTTCCAGGAAGCCAAGCAGTACGTGAAGACCGCCCTCTCCAGCAAGGGGCTGTATGAGGCGCCGCCGGGAACGGAAGCCGACATGGTCGTCGAGGTCGACTTTGGGATGGAGGAACCCCGCACCAAGTTCTACACGGTGAGCGAACCGGTCTATGCGACGGTTGGGGGTGGCACGCGAACGATCCTGGTCCCGGTCATCGATCCGACGACCAAGCGCGTCAGGTACGTCCCTCAGGTCGTCTACGATCCACCGCAACGCGAATTGGTGGGTTTTCAGGACCGCGTCGTGACCGTTACCGTCTACGAGAAGTACATCCGAATCACCTCCCGCCAGACCCCGGAGGAAGCAGGAGATCACCCGCCTCGGGAGCTGTGGAGCGTCTACGTGACCAACGAGGACGAAAGCGACGACATCCGCAAGTATGTGCCGCTGATGGTTTCCGCGGCCATGGACTCGATGGACGAAAATACGAGTTCACAGAAGGAAATCGTGCTCACGCAGGACGACGAGCGCGTGAAGTTCGTCAAGGAAGGCATGTAGCCGCGCTGCGCGGAAGTGCCGGGCCCCCACGGCCAGGCTGATTGACGCCTCCTGCTTTGGCGGGCGTTCGTTCGATTTGCCTCCCGTGAGATGGCTGACTGGCTTGCCGTCCTGACCCGGGAAACCTGTCCCTTCGCACTATTGCGCGCAAAGCGGCGCGACTCAGTGGTGATGGTGACCGCCCGGGCCGTGCACGTGGCCGTGCGCAATCTCCTCGGGCGTCGCCGGGCGTCGCTCGAGGACCTGCACCTCGAAATGCAATCGTTGCCCCGCGAGCGGGTGATTGGCATCGAGTTTCACCTGATCGCCATCAATTGACAGCACCCGCACGACGGGCGCATGGCGATCGTCACCGGTCTGGAACATGTCGCCGACCTTGAGCTCCCCAACCGGCAGCGCCTTTCGATCAACCGTCTGCACCTGTGCCTCGTCCCGCCCGCCGTACGCCTGCTCCGGTGCTAGCGAGACCAAGCGTCGCTGGCCAACATCGAAGGACCGCAAAGCACGTTCGAGGCCGTCGATGATCGCGCCGGACCCTTCCAGGTACGCGACCGGATGTTCGCGACCGGAAGAATCGATGACCTCACCGGACTCGTTGCGAAGGATGTAGTGAAACGAAACAACCTGGCGTTCCATGCGTGCGATCGGAGGTTGTTTCCCGGTTCCGCCACCGGCAAGCCGGAAGGCCCGGATCCGGATACGCCGGTATTCGAAGAAGTGATCGCCGTCCTTTCCACCTGGGTCCCGTCCACCATTTGCCGAGCCGACGCTTGCTGACGGTGCGATTCGTCGTCCCGCGAGCGGCTTTCGGCTCGACCAGGGCCGGCAGACGAAAAACCTGACCTCATGGCTTCAACTCCCGCCTCATCCGCAGCCCGCGTCGGCGTCATCATGGGCAGCACGTCCGATTGGGACACGATGCAGCACACCGTCGAGACGCTCGGCAAGTTCGACCTGCCGTGCGAACGACACGTCATCAGCGCTCACCGTGCTCCGGAACGCCTGCGCGAATACGCGCAATCGGCCCGGTCGCGCGGTTTGCAGTGCATCATCGCCGCCGCCGGTGGCGCGGCTCATCTGGCCGGAGTCACGGCGGCCATGACCGAACTGCCGGTGCTCGGTGTGCCGATCGAATCGCCCGCCCTCAAGGGCCTGGACTCCCTCCTTTCCATCGTGCAAATGCCGGGCGGCATACCGGTGGCCACGTTCGCGATCGGCAAAGCCGGCGCCGTGAATGCCGCACTGTTCGCGGTGGCGATGCTCGCCCTCGGCGACCCCGGGCTCGCCGAGAAGCTCACGGCCTACCGCGCCGCCCAGACCCGGAAGGTCCTTGAAGCGAAGTTGCCGTGATCCGCGGAAACATGCCTGCGCCCTCCGCCAGCCGAAACGCCCTGCCGGACCGCGGCAGGTTGCTCGTCGTAT
This sequence comes from uncultured Verrucomicrobiae bacterium, assembly GCA_963797435.1. Lineage (GTDB taxonomy): Bacteria > Verrucomicrobiota > Verrucomicrobiia > Opitutales > Opitutaceae > CAWCPJ01. The sequence continues at coordinate 630,883 of CAWCPJ010000005.1, forward strand.
TCGCTCTGGTATTCGCCGGCCTGAGCCTCCCACGGCGGAGCCTTGCCGCGGAATGGCGTACCTTTACCGACACCACGGGCCGGACCATCGTCGCCGAGATCATGGAAGCCTCGGACGACACCGTGCGAGTCCGGCGCGAGGATGGACGAGTCTTTGCGATTGCGCTGGAAAATCTTTCCGCGGACGACCGGACATTCGTCGAGGCATGGCGCCACCGGCGCGCATTTGCCATGGGTGGCCTCGAGGTCACGACTCATCGCGTGCGACTCGACTCCGATCGCAAGCAGATCCGACCCCGGACCAGGAAGACCGAGAACTGGTGTTACAAGGTCACGATCGCAAATCACTCCCAGGCTGATCTCAGCGGGCTGACGATCGAATACCGTGTGTTCTACGTCGCGGATTCCGCAAAGGCCGAGCACGACGAACTGCCTCTCGAGCGAAAACGGGGACGGGCTACGCTTCGCCGTCTGGCCGCCGGCGCCGACGCCGAGGTGCAGACCACGGGCGTGGCGCTCCAAATCATCCAACTCAAGCCCGGCTACCGCTACATCGGCACGTCGAAGCGCCGGGTCGAAGACAAGCTCGCCGGCATCTGGGTGCGCGTGCTGCGCAACGGCGAGATCCTCCGGGAATTCGCCGATCCCTCGACGCTGGTCGCATCGGAGCCGTGGTGAGAGCTGTCGCGGCGCCGACGGAGCGGCGTTCTCCCGGAGCTCGGTTCGTTCCCGTCCCACTGCAAACGCGCTCTGCAGCCGAGGCTGCCCGTCACGGCCCAATCAGTGATCGATTCAGGTGTCCGATTTCCCGGCGGCCGCGGCCGGTGTCCGCTGCATGCGCGTGACGAAATCCGATGCCTCCCAGTGGCTGCCGTCGACCCGGTAGACAATCTTGCCGGTTTCATTGATCAGGACGGTGGCAAGCGTGTGGGAAACCAGGGGACCATTTTGAAAAGACTGCACGCCGAGCTGGGTGAGCAGATCCTTGATCGCGCCCTCGGGTCCGGTAAGGAAACTGAAATTGCTGGTGTCGATGCCCCGATCCTTCGCGTAGTCGTGCAACACACCGGGCGTATCGAACTCGGGATCCAACGTTATCGAAACCAGCTCGAGGTTGCTCACCCCGGCGTCGCGCGCGAGCTTTTGCAGGCCGACCATGCGCGCGGTCGCAGCGGGACACATGTTCGGATCCGGACAACGCGTATAGATGAAGTTGAGCACGATCTGCCGCCCGCGGAAGCGGGCGGCCTGCACCACGTCTCCGTCCTGGTCGTAGAGGGTGAAATCGGGCAGGTTTTCGCCCACTTCCCGGTACACGCCGGTCCCCCGCGCGACGGTATCCTGGCGCAGCGAGCGAGCAGCCTGGCTTACGGTGTCGCCGCTCTTTTCGTCGTCGGGCCAGATTCCTTCGAGATGATAGCCGTCCTCGGCCTGGTAGACCCGCCCGCGGATCCGCTGGCCGGGCCGGGCATTCGCAACATCGCCTGCACTGGCTTTGAATTCCATGGTCATCGCCGGCATCAGGCCGGGAATATCCTCGTGCTGGACGAGCAGCGTGCCGCGCTCGGCATTGGCGGACACAATCGTGCCGATGAGCCGGTGCTGGCCCTCGGGAATGGTCGCCTCCGTGCCAGCCGACGCCGCCTCGGTCTTCTGCTTTGGGGCGCAGCCAGCGGTACCCAGGACGGCCGCCACCACCAGTCCCGTGAGCGCCCGGACGACGGCGGGACGTAATCCGTGGAGGCCGGCGGGATCGGGGAAGAAAATCACGCCACTCACTGATTAGTCTGAACTTTCGTTTGTCAAAGCCAACGAAGCAGGTAAATCGACCCTTTCGCTTTGCACATGGGCCGCGTTGATCCCCCCGCTTCCACCTCAATCCACAAGCCGTGGCTGGCCACGTTTTGCTGGGTGGCGGTCGCGTGGACGGTGTTGGTTTTCCAGGCTGGTGGCTTCACGACCAGCATCAATGCGGGAATGGCTTTTCTCGACTGGCCGCTGTCGAACGGCTCGCTCAATCCTGACGGCTGGCTGACGGAAAGCGACAAGTTCGCCGAGCACACGCACCGCCTGCTCGCGTCGATCCAGGGTTTGTTGACCCTCGCCCTGGCGACAGCATTGCTGGTGAAAGAGCGTCGTCGGTGGCTGCGCCGGCTTGCGCTGGTCGCCGTGGGCCTCGTGCTCGTGCAGGGACTGCTCGGTGGACTGCGGGTATTGCTCGATCAGCAGAACACCATGAGTTCGAGCAACGTCGTCGCCACCACCTTGCGGGTCGCTCATGGGGTGACGGCGCAGGTTTATCTCTGCGTGCTCGTCGCCCTGGCAATGGGTGAGACACGCCGGTGGATCGAGCGCACCGGCGGTCTGCGATCCGAACCGTCGCCGGGCCTGCGCCGGGCGGGCATTTTCGCGTGTGTGGCCGTGATCGTGCAACTCGTCATCGGAGCGATCATGCGGCACAATCATGCGGGGCTCGCGATTCCGACGTTTCCGCTCGCCGCACCCGGTTCGCTGTTGCCGGCCGCCTGGGACTTTCGCGTGGGCATCCATTTCGCGCATCGAGCCTGGGCGCTGGTGGTGGCCGGCGCGCTGATCTATTTCGCCGGCCGCCTGTGGGGCGAGCGCCCGCTGGGGCGGGTCCTTCCGATTGGCGGCACGGCACTGATGGCGCTGCTGGCAATTCAGGTCTACCTTGGCGCCCTCGTGATCTGGACTCGGCGTAACCCGGAAGCCGCCACCATGCACATGCTCACCGGGGCTTTTCTCCTTGCCACGTGTTGGGGCCTCACATTCCTGTGCCACCGCTTCCGGCTGGCCGAAACGCCCGAGGAAGCGCCCGCCTCAACAGTGAGCGCCACGTCGTCGACCACTGCTCCGGCCCGGGCCTGACCGTCCCCCCAGATGCCGCCAGAAGCACGCCAGAATTTCGACCTAGCTCCCACCAACGTGGGAGCCCTTGACATGTCCGCCGCCGATCGTCGCGGCATTGTTTGGGGTCTGTGGGAGCTGACCAAGCCGCGCTTGAGTTTCCTGTCGGTCGTGACGGCCCTCGTGGGTTACCTGACGGCCCGGCCGGACCGCGATTTCTGGCTCTTGTTTCACTTTCTTTGTGGCACGGCGCTCGCCGCCGGAGGTGCGGCGACCCTGAACCAGTGGATGGAACGGCGGACCGACGCCCTGATGCGACGCACGAAGGATCGTCCGCTGCCCAGCGGGGTCGTGAATCCCACTCAGGCCTTCGCGTGGGGCGTGTTTCTCGCCACGGCGGGGATCGTGCAGATCCTTTTCGGAGCAAACGCTCTCGCCGCCGCCCTGGCCCTCGCGACCGTCGGGAGCTACCTGCTGGTTTACACGCCGCTCAAGCGTCGCACGCACTGGAACACCGAAGTCGGAGCGATCAGCGGCGCCCTGCCCCCGTTGATCGGTTGGGCCGCGGCGCGCGGGACCATCGACGGGCTCGGCTGGGTGTTGTTTGCGGTGCTGTACTTCTGGCAGATCCCGCACTTCATGGCGATCGCATGGATCTATCGTCGTGACTACGCGGCGGCCGATTTTCCGATGCTTCCGGTGGTGGACACGAACGGCCGCTTCACCGCCCGCTGGACGCTCGTGAACACCGGGGCGCTCGTGGCGGCTTCGTTTGCGCCGGTTGTGCTCGCGTTCAGCGGATGGGTCTATGGCGCCGTGGCGCTCGTGCTCGGCGCGGCATTCGTGGCGCTCGCGTTTCGCCTGCTGGCCGCCGGAAACCGCGAATCGGCCGCCCGGCGCGTATTCTTCTACAGTATTCTCTACCTGCCGGCGCTGCTTGCGGTGTTGGTGCTGGATCGGTGGTAGGCCGGCCGGGCCCGCCGCACGCCATCCGCCCGCCCATCCCGACATGCAGGTTCAGGATATCCCGGCAATTGACGCTGCGCTCAACGCGACATCCACCATCCTGTTGCTCGCCGGTTTCGCCTTCATCCGCACCCGCCGGATCGCGGCGCATCGTGCGTGCATGATTGGTGCGTTCGTCGTCTCGACTCTCTTCCTCGTTGGCTACGTGACGCACAAGATTCTGGTCGGAGGCGTCCACCATTTTGGCGGCCATGGCGCCATCAGCACGATCTACTACGTCATGCTGATCTCGCACAGCTTCCTGGCGATGGTGATCGTGCCCCTGGTCCTGCGGACGATTTACCTCGCATGGAAAGGCCGGTTTCTCGTGCATCGTGCCTGGGCCCGGTGGACCTTTCCCATCTGGCTCTACGTGTCTGTCACCGGCGTGCTCGTCTACTTTTTCCTCTATCGCTGGTTTCCAGACACTCCGATCGCCGGAGTCTGAGCGGGCCCGCAAGAAAGGCGGCCCGTTGGGACCGCCCTTCTTGCTGGCTTGGGCCGGAACGCGGGTCCGGACCTTCTCCCCTCTCCTCAGGCCAACGGCAACACCATGCGCAGACGGCGCATCGAGAACTTCAACTGGTTCAAGTGCGCCTGTTGCTCCTTCAATTCGGCGAGTTGTCCCTGCACGAACTCCGACGTGCGCTTCAGGTTCGCACGGTCGACCTCGAGCTTTTCGAGATGCGAGATGCGGCGGACGCGCGTCCCGGCCCGCATGCGCGAGACGAGGACGATCGCCGGCAGCACGCGGCGCACGCGCAGGTATCGAATGAAGCGGACCGTGGCCGTGGCCGTGATGCGCCAGCCCAGGGCGCCGATCAGCGGCGGCAACAGGCCGGAAACTCCCTGGAAGAACGCCGTCGGCAGCGTGAGGCCGCGCTCATGCACGACCGCCCCGGCCACGACCGTGGCCATGCAATAGGTGCCGGCTCCCGCGAGTTCCGCCTCGAGGTCCGGTGATTCGGCGGGAAGGTTGTCCGAAAGGCTGTCGCGGTGCTCTTCGGCAAAGTGACGCCACGCGGTCAACACGCGGTCGCGTTCATCCGGCGCCAGAATGGCCAGGCGGCTCGCGAAGATGCGACGCATCACTGCCGCCTCGAGTTCGGCCGACGAGTAGCCCTTGTCCGTCGCGACATCCATGCCGGACGCCGCGGTGCGCACGACGACATCATAGTCGCGAAACGCAATGACGCCGCGAAAGCGCCGCACCCACTCTTCGCCGATCGGGGTGCCGAGCTGGCGGACGCGTTGCTCGAGATCCTTCGGCTGGGTCGAGCGAGCGAGCGTCAGCGTCTGCAGCGCGGTACGCTCCTGCTCCGTACCCATCTCGAGGATTTCCTTGAGCTCGAGATTCACCGGCTGCGCATCACGCCAGCGGATGCTGTCCCGCTCGCACTGTTCGAGCTTCTGCGCGACTTCCTCGAGCAGGCCTTCGCGACGGTTGATCTGCCAGCGCAAACGGAAGAGCTGCCAGATCCGCGTCGCATGCGACGAAGCCAGAAAATAGACCGCCGTGGCGAGGGCGGCGATGCTGGAGGCGATCGAGGCATCGCGGGTATATTGCACGCCGTCCGGCGAAATCGCGATGATCACGGCGGCGGTCGCGATCGCGGCGATGGCGGACATGGTGGCGATGAACCACCAACGGTGCTGGTCGAGGAAGTGGAAGATCATGACGGGCGGACAGAGGTTGAAGGGCTCAATGAGGCGGAGGGTCGCTCGATTCGTTAGGCAGCACCATCGGCCCACGCGTCCCGCAACGAAGCTTGGGGCTCGCTAAACTCCTGCCAAAGCGCGCCTCTTTTGACGCCCGGTGGAGGTTTTCCTCCAATGTTCGTGGCCAGATTACACAGGCGCGCGCGCCTCCCGCACCGTTAGAATCAAGACGCAGGCCGGCGCCCGCCGCGTCTTCACCCTGCCGTCGGGCAGCCGGTTTCCTTTTCGCTGGTTACGAGAAACACCTAACGGGCGAGCAGGCCGCACCCGATTGGTGGCCGCCCCCGGTCGTGTTACCGTGCCGGCGTAGGAAAGCCGGTCCGCGAAAGTGGCTTTCCGGTTGGTTCACGGTTGATGTTCCCGGGCGCCGGTTGTCTCGCGATGGCCGGCGCCCGCGTTTTGGCCGCCACCAGACGGCGGGATGGAACGGAAAACCCCGCCATCGCCGATCTTCGTGCGGTCCACCGGCATCCACGGGAACCCATCGAACGGACGTCGGAACGCGCGGGAATGTTTTTTTGCGTGAGGTCCCGCAGGAAACCGGCGAACCTCCAATCGCTCTCCGATGGCCACTTCCGTTTCTCCGGACGGTCTCCCTCCTGCCCCCCGGCCCGCGTCCCGGCACGGCCTCTGGCTGGCGTCGGCGGCGCTCGTGCTGGTGGGAGCGGGATTGAGCTGGTGGTGGCAGCACCACCGCGGGTTATCCGCCGGTCAATCGTGGCCGCGCGACGGGCAACTCGCACACGTGCGCGCCGTGATCTTCGGGCTCGATGCCACGGTTTCCGACTATGCCAACGCCGAGGGAACCGTGCGCGCGTTCCTGGCCCAACGCCCCGACGATCCCGAGGTGGCGATCGTGGCGTCCGAAGTGAGCAACTGGTATTACCTGCGCGGATTCGACCGGCGTGAGTCGCGAGTGTGGGACATGGGCACCCTCGCCCGACGCGCGCTGCAACTTGCGCCGGACCAACCCGAGGCGATCGCCGCCATGGGCGAATACCAGCTTGCCCGCGAGGTCGACCTGCCCGGTGCGGCGGCACTGCTGCGTCGCGCGATCGCGCTCAAGCCCGAGGTGCCGCGTTGGTACAGCTCGCTCGCCGAGGCCCTCCGGATCAGCGATCCGGCCGCCGGGCTCGCCGTGCTCCAGGACGCGGCCGGGCGTTTCCCGCGCGATCCATTGATTCGCTACAATCTCGCCCGCCACTATCGCGATGTTGGCCGGCTCGAGGACCTGGAACGAGAACTCGACGCCGTGATTGCAATGCAACCAATCGCCAATGCACTGCTCTGGAAGGCGCGCATCCAACTCTGGGCGCACGGCGACAGCGCGGGCATGAAGGCCTCCCTCGATCGCGTGCCCGGGCCGATGCGCATCAGTGAGCGCGCGGCGGTGAACCTCTTCATCTACGCCTGTGTCACCGGCCAGCCCGATGAGGCGCTCACGGTGCTGCGGGCGCTGCCGAGCGGATGGATCGACGACTACGACTTTGTCGGTCCCAAGAGCCTGCTCGTTGGCGAACTGCTGGCGATTCAGGGCCGGAAGGAGGAGGCCCGTCTCGAATACCAGAATGCCTACGCCGAGGTCGCCCGCCGTCGTCCGCTGGACGGCGCCGATCCGAACCTGCGCGTCGGCGAGCTGTGGTCCCTGATCGGGCTGGACCGAAGGGACGAGGCCCGCGCTGCGTTGATGATCCACCTGACGAAACTGCAACGGCCGTACCGCCTCGGCTTCTTTACCAACTGGTGGTTCAGCGAGATCCCTTCCGCCGTGGCCCTGGGCGACCGAGCTGCCGCCCTGCAGCTCCTGCGCGAGGCCGCGCTCAACCCTGAAGGACGGGGGCAGTTGCGGATTGCGTTGCGAATCGATCCGCGGATGGCGTCGTTGCACGACGATCCGGAAGTTGCCGCCCTGTTGGGGGGACACACCCCGGCGCGACGCGCCGATCCTCTCGAAAAGGGACCTGATCAACTGTCTCCCTGAGGACTGCGGACCAGGCGCAAGCGGGCCGGGGTGGGCGCGCCTGGACCGAGGCCAGAGGTCACGGCGTCTGCAGCGACCACCAGAAATCCGTCCCGTCCTGCTTCGCCTGCGGGTCCCCCGTGCCATGATTGTCGATACCGTCGACGCCGACGCTCCACACCTTCAGCTTGTCGGGATCGAAGGACAGCGGCCGGCCGGTGAACGGATCCTCGATGGCGGACGCATCAAATCCGGCGGCCATCCAGGAAGCGACATCCGCCGGCAGATCGGCGCTGCGCAGGATGCGCCGGCGCCATTCAATCAACAGGCGGACGCAGCGGCGATGCGCCTCGACCCGCAGGCCCTCGAACGCGACCCCGTCAAAGTTGGTGGCGGCATAGGCGACGAAAAGCTTGCCGATCGGATTCTCGACCTGGTTAAGCACGGCCTTGATCGCGCCGAGTTTGTCCGCGGGATATTCGGCGGAACGACGGCTCAGGGCCAGTTCCCCCCAGACTCCGAGTTCGGCGATCCAGGCGTCGCTGCGCCGGTCGAAGTCGGCTTGAAACACGCCGTACTGCCAGACCGGGTTGCGCGTGATCGTCTGGATGAACGTCGCAGTCGGCTCGCCATACAACGCCAGCGTCGCATCGCGATCGAGCAATGGTTTCGTCGCCTCTCCGAGTTTCCCGGCTGCGCCCGCCGCCGGACGGGGCAGGCCGAAATCGGCCAGCGCATCGAGCATCGTGGTGATGTCACGCGTGTCCGGCAGGTGATCCAGCGCATTCGCGAATCCGCCGGCGAATTCCCCTCGAAGGGCATTGACCGCACCGTCAGGCCAGGTGCTTTCCGCGGCCAGGGCGCGGGCGAGCGGTGCCAGTTCATCATCCGTCACGTCGACCTGCCGCGCGATCCACAGTGCGCTGTCGAAGCCGGTCGCGGCGACCTGCATCCATGTAATCCAGGCATGCAGATCGGTGGCATCGCGGGTGGCGGTCACGCCCGCACGGATGAGATCGACCGTGGCGGCGGCCGCGCTCGCTCGCAGTCCCGCCCACCAGGCGAGGCGGACGTGGAGCGCTTTCAATTGGGCGAGCGAGCGCCAGACTTCGGGGCCGGGGACGCCTTGTCCCATCCGATAACCGGACGGCAGTTGGGCGTATTCGCCCGGTTGTACCGTGAAAGCGGCCAGCGCGGGTGCGCAGCGTTGGGTGAGCTTGCGCAACTGGGCCAGCGTGTCGTCTCCGGGCGGTTCATTCGGCACCTGGGCGAGGATCGCCTCGTCGAGGGACGTGAGTTCCGGCATCGTCGACACCGCAGCCAGCCAACGCACGAAAGCATTTTGGGCGTTCAGACGGGCCGGCGGCAAGGCCAGCACATCACGCCAGTCCCTGGCTTCGTGCCCGGCGCCGCGCAGCGACCCGACACCAGCCACCAGCAAAAGTGCGATCAGACAACCCCGCCCCGAATGCATTCCCGTCTACGATGGGAATCGCCGGCGACCTCTGCAAGGCCGGGACGCATGCGCATCGTAGCGCAGGCAACGCCGCCCGGCGTCCTTGTTGAGTGCAGGTGGGAAACCTGTGCTGCAACCGGCCTATGCGAGGAGCACCTCGAGTGATTCGGATTCGGTCGCGCGGGCAAGACGACGCAGGATCGCACCTGCCTGGGAGCCGCGCGGGGTCCGCGAATTGCCGGCGCCGTTCTCCAGCAGGTCACAGAAATGAGCCGCCGCGAACGCTGCCGTCAGTCGACCATGGTAGCGCACGCATCCGGAGGTAAGCACATGCAATCCCGCCGCGATCACTTCCGGACGCTGCGCGCCGTACAGCAGGGAGGCGAGAAACGCGCCAGCATCAAACTCCGGCGGTCCGAAGAAGGAGAACTCCGCATCGACCACCCGCAAGGTGCCGTCGTCTGCACGCACCCAGTTCGACGCGGTGAAATGACCGTGCACGAGACTTGCGCCTTCCTTGTCGAGCGCTGCCCGGGCGTCCTCGAGCGAGTGACGGGTCTTTTCGCTGATCGCGGCAAACCGCGCGAGCCAGCGCCCGCACGCACCCCGGCGCGCATCGCGGCGCTGTTGGAACAAATGCGCCATCTGCCAGCCGACGACGTCACTGTTGTGATAGCGCGCGGTGGCGGGGACGCTCTGGCTGTGATGATGCAGGGAAACCAGGAACCACGCGAGGGATTCGGCGTCATCCCGAGTGAGCGTCAGGTGCGTGGCGTCCACCTGGCCGACGTCTTCGAAGATGGCGCAGCCGAAGCGACAGTCGTGATGCAGCAGCGCCGGCAGGGCGCGGCCCACCGCGTCCGTGATGCGTGCGGTGCGATAGAACTGGCATTCGGCACGGAAGCGTTCGTCGGGCGCCGGCGCGGTCCGACCGTTGGCCGGCCAGGGACGGAATTGCTTCACAACGAACGACCGGGCGGTCGTCTCGACGCGCCAGGTGGCGTTGCGCCCGGGTGTATCGGATGGTGTGAGGCGGCGGACGGACTCGTCGCGCTCGAGAAAATTACGCGTGGCCAGATACTCGCCGACGGCTTTCGGTCGGTCGGTATCGCAGGGGTAGTTGGGGTTTTTGATCTCAGGCAAAAAACCCGTTGGCGGCATGTGTGATTAGGTTACCCCTGTGCGATAGTTTTCGTTCATACGTCGGAAAGGAAGGAAACGGATCGTCGGGAATCCGGCAACCTGAAATATCATTGAGCCGGCGCCGACGGGGCGGATCAGCAAGATCCGTGCAGGGTCTGCCAACGAAAGCGCGGCCGCTACCCATGCCCGAATGACCGCACGCTCACTTGTGATCCCAGGGCAGATGAATCTGGAGCGGACGGTGTTTCCAAACCTCGAAATGGTTGAAGATCTTGCCCGGGTTGAGGATGCCGCGCGGATCAAGGGCATGCTTCACCGCGAGCATCGCGCGAACCTCGGCGGCGGAGCGGTCAATTCTCAGGAACGGTGTCTTGGCCAGCCCAATGCCGTGCTCGCCAGAAATCGTGCCACCTAGCGCCACGACCTTTCGCATGAGGCGCACCACCGCCCGCTGGGCCCGCTTTTGCTCCCCGGCGTCGGCACGATGACTCATGATGTTGACGTGGAAGTTGCCATCCGCCGCGTGACCAAACGTCGCGATCGGCAGGCGCGCCGAACGCCGCAAGTCATCCAGGAAATGCGCAAAATCGACCTGCCGCGACATTGGCACCACGACGTCCTCGTTGAGCTTCGCATCGCCCAGTTCAAACATCGCACCGGAGCATTTGCGGCGCACCTCCCACAGCCGCTCGGCTTCCTCCTGCGTGCCCGCCACGGACGAGGCGACGGCCGTCTCCCCCGCCCACTCCAGAACGCGCGCGTGCGTCGCGGCGACCTCGGCGGACGCCCCGTCGATTTCGACCAGCAGGAGCGGACGCCCCGGCTGCTCGGGGAACAGTGAGCCGCCGGTGGCGCGCTCGGCGCACCGGACGCTGTGGCGGTCGAGGAATTCCAGGATCGATGGCAGGATGCGACGGCCGATCAGGGATTGCACCGCGGCCAGCGCGGCGGCCTCGTCGGCAAATGCCGCGACCATTGTCCACCGTGTTTCCGGTCTCGGGACCAGACGCAGCACGGCCGAAGTGACCACGCCAAGCGTGCCTTCGCTGCCGATCCAGAGGTCGCGCACATTGTACCCGCAGGCGAATTTCTTGAAGCGGCCGCCCCACTTCACCTTCTCGCCGGTCGGGAGGAATCCGCGCAAACCGAGCACGAAGTCACGCGTCACGCCGTATTTCGCCCCGTGCATACCGCCGGCGTTGCAGGCGATGTTGCCGCCGATGGTTGAGTAGTTCCGCGACGCCGGATCGGGAGGATAAAACCAACCCGCTGCCTCGGCGGCCTGTTGCACCGCGGCGACCTTCGCGCCCACGCCGACTTCGGCAAGACCCTCTTCCGCATGGACCACGATCTCATCGAGGCGTGATACATCCAGCACCCAACCGCCGCGCACCGGTGCGGCCGACCCGGTGAGAGACGTGCCGCCGCCGCGGACGGTGACGGGCACGCGGTGGCGATTCGCGAATGCGAGCACGACTCCGATATCGCGTTCCGTGCGCGCGACCACCACCGCGTCCGGCAGGAATGAGAGCTTCAGGCCGTCGAATGAGGCACGAAACCGCGCGCCTTCCGAGGTTTGCACGCGCGATCCGAGCCGGCGCCGCAAGGAAGCGGTGGCAGCCGCGAAGTCGGACGTGCGGGATTTTGCGGCCCTCGGTTTGCGAGTGGTCCGAGCGTTAGGCCGGCGAGCGGACGGATTCGGCATGGTCTTTACGTTTCCACCAATTCACCAGCACGCCGCAAAGAATCAACTGCAACGGGTGGTAGATCATGATCGGCAGCAGAATCAGACCAAGCCCCGGATTTCCGCCGAACATCAGCTTCGCCATCGGCACGCCAGAAGCCAGGGTCTTTTTTGAACCGCAGAACATCGCGGCGATCTTGTCCTCGGTCGGGAAGCGCAACGCGGTCGCGGCCAAAGCCGTGAACAGCATCACGGTCGTGAAGAGCAGACCGGCGAAGCCGACGAGCGCAACGAGAATCATGCCGCTGTTGTCAGACCAGACACCGCCGACAAAGGAGTCGCAGAAGGACGTATAGACGAGCAGCAGGATCGTCACGCGGTCGGCGACGTGCACGCCAACCTGGTGTCGTTCCATCCACCTGCCAGTCCAGGGCCGACTGAGATGTCCGAACACCAGCGGCAGAACCAGCCAGCGCAACAGATCCAGCATGACCGACCCGATCGGCAGTGCGGCGCCGCTTACGGACGCCACCGCCCCCACCCACATCGGCGTAAGGAAGATGCCGAGCAAACTGGAGAGAGTGGCGTTGAAAACCGCCGCCGCCACGTTGCCCCGGGCGGCCGCCGTCATCGCCACGGACGAGGAGACCGTGGAAGGTAGGGCACAGAGATAGAAGATCCCCAGTCGCAGGTCCGCGGACACGCGTCCGTCGAGGGCGGCGATCACCCCGAGCCCGATCAGGGGAAACAACAGGAAGGTCGTGGCCTGCACCAGCACGTGCAGCGGCCAACGCATCGCCCCCGCCTTGAACGAGGCGAACGAGAGCGTCGCCCCGTGCAAAAAGAAGATCAGGGCCACGCCGGCCTTCGTCAGAACCGCGGGATGAAGGACGCCTCCGGCGGCACCGGGTCGGGGAAAAACCCCGGCGAGCACGACGCTCGCGGCCATGCCTGCCAGAAACCAGTTTTGCGCCAGCCAGCGTTTGATCATCGGTTGGGACACCCGCGCCCCGGAAGAATTCTCCGCAGCTTCCCCGAGTAAAGCGGCAATCATGCCGCGAGCCGTCGTGAAACGTCGCCGGGATCAGCGGGTTTCGCGTCTTGGTGCGTGGCGGCGGGGGCGCATGCCTCGTCCCGGTGACGGCGCGGAACCAGGCGACGCGGAGCTCCGCACACCCAGACGCACCGGCCCGTCAAAATCGCCGCTTGCATTCCCCGGCCCCGGGACTCACGGTCGCACGGCAATATGATTCACGAGCATGAATCAGTTGCCCAGGCTGCCGAAGACGCGCTGTTCTACCTGACGGTGGACGAATTCTTCCGGGCCCAACGCGGCGCCGCCCTCACCTACGACGACGTTTCGCTCGCCACGAACTTCTCCGACATCCTCCCGAAGGACGCCGACCTCTCCACGGGCTTGTCCGACTCGTTGCGCCTGCAGGTGCCGATCCTGTCGAGCGACATGGACACGGTCACGGAGTCGCGCATGGCCATCGCCATGGCGCTCAACGGCGGCATGGGGCTGATTCATTACAACATGCCGCTGCACGCGCAGGTAAAGGAGGTCGCCCGCGTGAAGCGCCATATCCAGGGGCTGATCCAGGATCCGATCACGGTACGGCCGGACATGCGCGTGGCGGACGTGCTCTCGATGATCGAGCACAAGAAATTCGATTTCCGGTCGTTCCCGGTCGTCGAAAGCGACGGACGCCTCGCCGGCCTGCTCACCGGCAGTGCGGTGAAGGAGGTTTATCGCAATCGCACGGTCACCGAGGCGATGACGCCGCGCCGCCTGTTGCTCACCGTGAACCAGCGCAATGTCTCGCACGACCCGATCCGGCAGGCCGAGAAGTTCTTCGGCGAAAACGTGGGCATCACAAAGATGCTGATCGTCGATGACAACGACCACCTCCGCGGGCTGATCACGATCTCCGATATCGAGAAGATCATGACCGAGTCGAAGTCGCGCCGGAAGGCGAGCCGCGACTCGTCCTTCCGCCTCGTCGTCGGCGCGGCGATCTCCCCCTTGCGCACCGCCGCGGGTGAACTCGACCGCGAGCGCATCACCGCCCATGTCGCGGAACTCGTCGCGGAATCGGTCGACGCCGTCGCGGTGTCCACGGCGCACGGCCACACCGCCGGCGTCGGCGACATCGTAAAGCTGATCCGGGCGGCGTTTCCCGCGCTCACGATCATCGCGGGCAACGTCACGAGCGGCGAAGGCGTCGAGTACCTCGCCCAGTGCGGCGCCGATGCGGTGAAGGTTGGCCAGGGACCCGGTTCGATCTGCACGACGCGCATGGTCGCGGGCGTCGGCGTGCCCCAGCTCACCGCCCTTTTCGTCGCCTCGCGCGTTGCCGCGCGCGCCGGCACCCGCATCATCGGCGACGGCGGCATCACGAAATCCGGCGACATCGTCAAGGCACTCGCCCTCGCCGACGCCGTCATCCTCGGCGGCCTTTTGGCCGGTTGCCGCGAAGCGCCCGGCGAGATCATCGAGATTCGCGGCAAGCTCTATAAACAGTATCGCGGCATGGGCAGTGTAAGCGCCATGAAGGCGGGGTCCGCCGCGCGCTACGGCCAGGACAAGACCGACACCACGCGCAAGCTCACCGCGGAGGGCATCGAGGCCTTGAAGGAGGTTTCCGGCAGCGTCGACAACGTGCTCGCCGATCTGATCGGGGGCGTGCAATCCGGCATGGGCTATCTCGGCGCGCCCTCGCTCGCCGAGGTGAAGACGCGGGCCCGTTTCGTGCGCGTCACCGCCGCCGGGATGAAGGAAGCCGCTCCGCACGACGTGATCGAGGTATCGACGCGAAAAGACGATTGAGCAGATTTTTCGTTGCCCGGCCCCCCGCCCCTGTCTTTCACCTTCCCGGCAACAGGGGTCGCGCGCTCCCGGTTGCCGTATAAACGCAGCAACCCTTTCCATGTCCCTGATTCCGTTCACCAGTCAGTTGATTGCCGACGTCGGCATCAGCATGGGCGACGAAGGCAAAGGCCGGCTGATCCCGGAAATTGTCCGCGAACTCAAACAGACCATCGGCACCGCCACGCCCGTGAGCGTCGTGCTGAAGGTCAATGGCGGCGCGAACTCCGGGCACACCGCCGCCGGCATCAAGCTCAACCTCCTGCCGGCTGGCGTGGTCGAGACGGAGATCGCGCACCTGTGCATCGGCAGCGGTGTCGTCGCTGATCCGCGCAAGTTTCTCTGGGAAGGCACGCCACTCGAACGCAAGGGGCACGCAATCTTCGCCCGCCTCGTGATCGACGAGCGCACGATGGTCTCCGACCTGACACACCGCCTGCTCGACCTCGCGTGGGAGAACTATCGCGTCAATGTCCTCAAGGAGGAGTCGCGCGGCTCGACCGGCCGCGGTATCTCGCCGGCGTTCACCGAGGAAACGAACCACCTCCCCTACTGGTTCGCCGATTTTCTCGGGCCGCGCGACGTTTTCGCGCGCAAATTCGCCCAGCGCATCGACCGTGCCGCGCGCACGATCCAGCACGTCTGCCGGGCGACCGAGACGGACTGGGACGGCTTTTTCACCACGCTGACCCAGGCGGAGCTGCGCGCCAACGCCGAGGCGATTGCGCTGGGGGTGTTCGCGAAGGACGAGTTCGACTTCACGCGCTTCCGCGGGCCCAGGGCATTCACGCTCGATGTCGCCGCGCTGGTCGAGACCTATTGGCAGGCGGGACGGCAGCTCGCCAGGAACATCGGCGACGTGCGGGAGATCATCCTGCGCGAACTCGCCGCCGGCCGCACGATCATCGGCGAATTCGGCCAGGCCTACTGGCTGGACAAACGGTTCGGCTTTCCACCCAACGTCACCGCCTCGCATACGGTCACGCCGGAGTTCTTCCTTTCCGCCGGCATCCCCAACCAGCCGATCCACACGTTCGGTGTCGCCAAGGCCTACGACACCAAGGTCGGCACGCACGTCTTTCTCACGCAGATGGAGGACGCGCAGCCGTTGGCCGCGTTGCTCAAGCAACTCGAGTTCGGCGCCACCACCGGCCGTCAACGCATGGTCGGCTGGTTCGACGCGGTGGAAAAAGGCGACGCCCTGCGTTATGGCGGTTTCCAGGACCTCATGATCAACAAGATCGACGCGCTCACGCACCGCGGCGATTGGAAGGGCGAATTGCTGATCTGCGAAGCCTATCGCGACGCGAACGGCGTGATGTATCACCACGTGCCCCGCAACGACGCGATCCGGCGGACCGTGCAACCGGTCTATCGCGGCTACCCCGGCTGGACCGAGGACATCTCCCGCGTCCGTTCATTCGCCGACCTGCCGAAAAACGCCCGCGTCTACGTCGCCGGCATGATGCGCGGCATCGTCGAGGCCGCCTACTTCGGCGAGCCATGGCCGGCGAAGCTCCCGAACCTGCGTTACCTCGGCGTCGGCCCCGAGCCCTCTCAAATCATCAAGGACCTGCCGCCGACCGCGGAGTTGATCAAACTGGCGTGACGTTCCGTTGCCGGCATCGCCACCGGCCCAGCCGGCCTTGCTCCTCTGGATCAACTGGTCCGCACCTGGTCGCGACCACGGGTTTCGCGGGGGAGCTCGCCTTCACGTCGAACCGATCGTGTGCACGGCAACAAATTCCACCACCGCGAGGTTCTCCGCCCGTGAGCGCGCCAGTGACACCGTGAACACGGCCTCCCAGTCGTTGGCATCATCGGTGTCGACGAGCACCTGCGTGACGGTCCACTCGCCAGCTTCGCGGTCTTCACTCCAGTGCGTATTCACGGCGGCCCGACCGGCGGGATCGAGGCGAAAGCGACCGCGGGTTTCGAAGTAGGGACGGAACGCCTCCTCGATGCGCTGGGCTTCGCTCGGGACGCCGATGCCGGTGGATTCACTGAGGCGCTCGGCCGCGGCGATCCAGTCGCGCAGGACGACGTCCTGCAGGAAACCGAAGATTGTCGTGCGCACGAGACGGCGGAACGCCACGACGTCGCGGGTGATGTCGTACGACGCCGGACGCGCCGGTTGCCCTGGTGCGTCGGCCGGGGCGACCTGGTTGGGATCGCGCAGGCGTTCCCATTCCTCGAGCAGGCTCGAATCGATGCCGCGGATCAGTTCGCGGAAGTAGACCTCCATTTCGCGCACCGGCTCGGTCTTCGCGCCGTCGGGGACGGTTTGCGCGAGCACCTTCCACACCTGCGAGAGATGGCGCAACAGCAGGCCTTCGGAACGCTCGAGCCCGTATTCGCGCACGTAGGCGCTGAATGACAAATAGCGCTCGTACATCTCTCGCGCGATGGACTTCGGCCGCACGTTCTCCTGTTCCACCCACGGGTGCGCCGCGGCGAACCGGTTGAAGGTCTCGTAGAGAAACTCGCGCAGTGGTTTCGGATGTTCGATCTCCTCCAGCTTCGCGATGCGCTCCTCGTACTCGACGCCCGCGGCCTTCATCTCCGCGAACTTCTCGGACTTCAGCCTGTCCACCTGGCGCCGCAGGATCGTGTCAGGATCCTCGACGATGGCCTCGCAAAGCGTGAGGACATCGAGGGCGTAAGCGGGCGACGCCAGCTGCCGGGCCGGACCTTCCGTCCGGGGCGCGGCGGTTTCGGTCGGCAACGGGCTGGACCCGGGATCAGGCGCGGCATTGACGGACGCAATGAAGCGCGTCTCTCCCTTGTTGTCGTCCGAGGACTTGCGTGCGCTCGGCAACAGCGGCAGCGCGTCGAGCAGGAACAGCGACAGCGTCTGGTGGAGGGAAAAGTCATCCTGGAGTTCGACGTTCACCCGCAGTTTGCGACCGGATGGCGTCGGCAGGATGAACTCCACGATCTTGCGCTCGAGCAGCGCACGAAACAACTGCCAGGCCTTGCGCCGCAGCTGCGCCTTGCGGTGGTCGGTTTCATGGCAGTCGCGGATCAGTCGCTGCATCGCCCGGCAGCCGTCGCCATCGCGGCTGAGCACCTGCAGCAGCATCCCGTGGTTTACGTCGAAGCTCGACGGCAGTGCCTCCGGCGGGGCGGATTGCAGGCGCGCAAACGTCTTTTCGTCCCAACTCACAAAGCCGTCCGGCGGCCGTGCCTTGGTGAGCTTGCGCGCCTTCCGGGCATCGCCGGCCGTCTTTTCCGCGGCGCGTTTGTTCGTAATGACGTGCTCCGGCGCCTGCGCGACGACGTAGCCGGTGTCGTCGAAGCCCTTCCGTCCCGCGCGCCCGGCGATCTGCTTGAAATCCCGCACCCGCAGCACGGCGGCCTTCGTGCCGTCGTACTTCCAAAGCTGCGTGAACAGGACCGTGCGGATC
This sequence comes from uncultured Verrucomicrobiae bacterium, assembly GCA_963797435.1. Lineage (GTDB taxonomy): Bacteria > Verrucomicrobiota > Verrucomicrobiia > Opitutales > Opitutaceae > CAWCPJ01. Next base: position 648,993 of record CAWCPJ010000005.1, read on the forward strand.
GGCACATTGATGCCCATGCCGAGCGTGTCCGTGCCGGAGATCACCTGGAGGAGTCCGCGCTGCGCGAGCTTCTCGACGAGCACGCGGTACTTCGGCAACAGCCCCGCGTGGTGCACGCCGATGCCGTGACGCAACCAGCGTTTCATTTCGCGGCCGTAGGGGCTGTTGAAGCGAAATTCCTCGAGTTCGCTTCCCCGCATCGCGCGTTCCTCGCGCGTGCCGATCGCCAGGCTCATCAGGTCCTGGGCCGCCTCCGATGCGGCGCGCTGCGTGAAATGCACGAGATAGATCGGCGCCCGTTGCGCGTCGAGCAGCGCCTGGATCTTCTCCGCGAGCGGCGTCTCGGAATACTCGAACTCGAGCGGCACGGGTCGGCGCTCGCTGCGCACGGTGACGCTGGGCCTGCCGGTGAGCTGCGTGAGCTTCTCTTCGAAAAAGTCGGTGCCCGGCAGCGTGGCGGACATGAGGAGAAACTGCGCATGCGCGAGCGTGAGCAGCGGCACCTGCCAGGCGTAGCCGCGGTCGGCGTCGCCGTAGTAGTGAAACTCGTCCATGATCACGGCGCGAAAGTCGCCGTCGGCGCCGTGGCTGAGCGCATGGTTGGCGAGGATCTCCGCGGTGCAGCAGAGAATGGGCGCACCGCGGTTCACGGTCGCGTCCCCGGTCATCATGCCGACGTTTTCCGGGCCGAAATCGCGGCAAAGGGCGAGAAACTTCTCGTTCACGAGCGCCTTGATCGGGCAGGTGTAGACCGAACGTTCGCCGAGGCAGAGGGCGCGGTAATGCAGCGCAAGCGCGACGAGCGACTTGCCCGAGCCCGTCGGCGTGTTGAGGACGACGTGGTTGCCCGCAAACAGCTCGAGGATCGCCTCCTCCTGTTCGCCATAGAGTTCGAGGCCACGCGCCGCCATCGCATCGATGAAGCGCGCAAGGATTGCGTCGGCGTCGCGCGGGGCGGCGGGTGAAGGTGGCTGAAGCGGCGGCGGCGAGGAACTCACGTATGCGGGAATCCGTCGCAGAATCGACGGCGGCACGAGCCCCAAGCTTTGGCGCCCGCCGGGGAATCATCTGGCGGAGCCAATCCCGCCCGGCGGCACTTCAGCCCCGCGCGTTTGACGCTCGCATCGCGACGGCGCGGGCGGAGGGCGCCGCGCCCCGGCCCGCGTCCGTCAGAAGCGATACAACACGCCCGCGCGAACCACGGGGTAGACCTTGTAGCGGTCGAGCTTCCTTTGGATGTCCCGCCGTTCCTGATCAAGGTTGGCCTGGAACGTCGGGTCGCTCGCGATCGGACCATCGGCGGACAGGGTGACCTTTGCCGACCCCGAAAACATCGCGCCGAGATTCACGAAGAATCCGAAGCCGCGCTGCCGCGGTCGCGAGGCCCAGCCCACGCCCACATAGCCGGAGGTTCCTTTGGCGACGTCGGCATGGGCTCGCAGATTACCGACTTGCACCGACGGATAGTCGACGCCGTTGAAGGTGTACACCGTACCCGCGGCGGGCACACCGATGGCGTCGTACTTGTCGTCGGCCACGATCACGCCGCCACTGACGATGAAATGGCCCTTCAGTGGATGCCAGTTGAGGATCGCGTGTCCATTGGAGAGTTTGACCGTGCCGTCGTAGTCCGACTCATCCGTCGTGTAGGTGTTGCTCACATCCAGGGCCCCGTAGCCGAGGGTGATCGTAACCTGGTCGGAAGCGGTGATCCATATCGAGCCGCCCAGCCCGGTGGTGCCGCCTTCGAGGCTGAGCGCCAACGAGGGAGTTCCGGACGAGGTGGGTTCGGGCGTGCCCGCGGACTCGGCGTGCATGCTGGCCGCGGCGAACAAGGCGGCGGATGCCAGGCAAAGGATGGTTCGTTTCATGATAAGGATCGGTCGGTTGCAGAACACGAATCGGTTGGTTCTCAGACCCCTGAATCGCGTGCGAGTGCCGCCACCACTCTCTCTGCCCCACCCGGAATCAAAGACGAGGACGCTCCTCCCGAATACGCCCGGTCGGGGACGGGAGGTTTTCCCGCCCGCGTGCGGGGGAAATTCCGCAGGTAATCCTTAACTCGTCTCGCGTGGCGCCGAAGCTCGGGACTAGATTCCCTACGTCGCGAATTCACGGGAATTCAAAAAACTCGTAAACGGACCACCACTTCGAATCATGCCCAGGGCGAGTCTATCCTTCGGTGCTTTGTTCGCGGTTAGCTTGATGACCGCGTCCGCCACCCCCGCCGCGGACTATTACAGCAATCCCGCCCGCGACGTCGAATTCTCCAACGTCCAGCATCTCGGACGTTCACCGCGCATCTTGATGCCGACGCTCTACGTGAAGTTTGCGCGTTGGGGACGGGTTCCCCTGGCCCTCGGGGACACCGCCTCGGCCGGCGCCCTCATCGACCTCGACGCGCCCGTGTCGGTGGACAGCGTGCGCGAACTCGCCACCAAGCTGCAGGAGGACCTCACCAATCAGTTCAAGAATGCCGGCTGGGACGTCCTGACCGAAGCGGACATCAAAGACAACGCCGCCTGGACGAAGCTGGATCACGTAAAGCCGGACAAGCGCTTCGGCGTGCCTTTCGAACAGGGTAACGTCAACGGCAACCCGCGGCGCTACCTGGTCGTCACCCCTGGTGATCTTCCCGTGATCGCGGCCGGCGCCACCGGGCCGGCCTGGACGATGAAGGAGCTGGTCGACGCGATGAACGCGACGGTGCTCGTGCCCACCTACACATTCGACGTGATTCCGTTCGTGTCCGGCGACGCTGCCGCGGGCGGCGCTCCTGTCGCCCCGCGCCTGCAACTGGTCGGCGTGGATTTTGATTTTCGCACGCCCGGTCTGGTGGGCGGCTCCATCCGAGCCAAGGTTCCGGAGACGTCAGTCGATCCCAGCGGCACTTTCGGAGTTCCCGGGGTGAAGCCGGACCGCCTGCCGCAGGCCCTGCAGGACACCGCCGCGGGCCACGGCAAACTCGAACTCGTGCTCGAGCCGGATCCCGCCGCGCTGGTGGCGACTGGCCTGGCGGTCGGGGGCGGTTTCAACGCCCACGTCGTGAAGATCATCTCGGCATACGCGCCAAAGTGAGCGCGTGACGCCGACGCTGTCGGCCTCCCCCTCTGCCGTCGACGAGCGGTGCAGGAATTTCTGACGTCGACACCCCCAGAGATCGAGAGGGGTCGCTGGTTCACTTCTTCTCCACCAGCGTGCCGGTGGTCCAGCGAACAACCCTGCCGTCGCGATCGCAGAAGATCGTCACGACGAGCGTGGTACCGAGATTGAGTGTCGGCCACGCCATCATGTAACGCTTCGCCTGCATGGCCCGGTTGTTTGGCACCGGCGCCGCGACTTGCGTGTTCATCGACGGCGGAGGCAGCTTCGCGCGCAAGGCCGCCCGCGCGTCCTTGATCGACATGCCGATTTTCAACACCTCGTCGATTCCCGCCGAGAATGCGGTCGGATCGTCATCCAACTGCGGCGTCGGACCGGACGACGCGCACCCGCCCAGCAGCAGCGCCGTCGCTGCCAGAACCGCGCATCCAAGCCGGCGGAAAGGCCTTCCAACACGGCCAGGCGAAACCACGCCAGCACCGGGCGCAATATCCACTTCGGCGTTCATCGTGTCCTGGATTCCCGCCGATGCGGCGCATGGGTGCTGGCTCATCTGCCGTTCAAGACATCCAGAACCGGCGCAAGGTCCAGTCGCGTTTGGGTTTGCCGGATCCGGCGCCTCGACCGCATCCTCAGTGCAACTTCCCGCACCATGAGCAAGGCCTCCATCCTCGCCAAACTGCATCGCGAAAAGGTCGTCGGCATTATCCGCGCCCCCAACGCCGACGGGCTGCTCGATTGTGCCAATGCACTTGCGGCCGGCGGTCTCACCAGCATCGAGCTGACCATGACCACACCCGGAGCGATCAAGCTGCTCGAATCCGTGAGTGCCGCCCTGCCCGACTTTCTCTTTGGCCTGGGGACGGTCCTGGATGCCGAGACAGCACGCGCGGGCATCCTCGCGGGCGCCCGCTTTATTGTCACCCCGGCGGTGCGCCCGGACGTGATCACGCTTTGCCAGCGCTATGCCGTGCCCGTCTTCTCCGGGGCGTTCACCCCCACCGAGATCGTCCACGCGGCCGAGGCCGGCGCCGACGTCGTAAAGATCTTTCCCGCGGAGTTTTTCGGGCCCGCCTACATCAAATCGATCAAGGGGCCGCTGCCGCACATCGACCTCATGCCGACCGGCGGCGTGACTCCGGCCACTGTCGGCGAGTTTCTCAAGGCTGGTGCATGGGCCACGGGTGCGGGCAGCGCGCTGGTGGACACGAAGTCGCTCAAGGAGAAGGACTGGGCAACGATCACCGCCCGCGCCCGGGATTTCGTGCGGGCTGTGGCGGCAGCCTCGAATTAGGAGCCCTGCAAATTTCCCACGTTCGGCCACGTTTGTTCCGGTTCGCTTCGCGCCCGGTCATGTCATTTCGTTCGGAACGCGGAGCTCAACGCGGCTGCCGGGATTGAAGAACGCAAGACAGGGAAGAACGCCAGAACGTGAGAATGCCGGACTGAGTCTTTCTATCGCATACGTCTTCCAGGTCTCGCGTTCTTCTATAGAGCCCGGTAGCCGCGTTGGAGGGTCACGACAAGGTGGCCCGGTTTTCCCTCGGACTGACATTTCCAGGCGAGGCCGAATTCATGTCGTCAGATCCTTGGGCACAGCCGCGCGACTTGCCGCCCGGCCAGAACGATCTCGCTTCCCTGCCGGATTGATTTTGGGGTGACGCCCTGACGATGAATTTTCCGAGTCGACACCTTGTCGGCCTTGCCGGCGTCGTCATCACGGCGGCTCTTCTCGCTGCCGGATGTTCGGTCAAGGGCATCGCCATCCGGCAATTGGGGCAGGCCTTATCCCAGGGCACGAGCGAGGCGTTCGCGGAAGAGAGCGACGTCGAGTTCGCCGGGCAGGCAATTCCGTTCAGTTTGAAACTGGTCGAATCGTTGATCGTGGAGCAACCCGCCGATCCCGACCTGTTGCTCAGCGCGGCCTCCGGTTTCACGCAATACTCCTACGTGTGGGTGCAGCAGCGCGCGGACTTCATGGAGGAAGACGACTTTGCCGGTGCCCAGCTGCAGCGCGGTCGGGCACGCGCTTTTTACCTGCGCGCCTTCGGCTATGCCCAGCGCGGGCTGGCGGCGAAGTATCCGGAATTTGTCACGACGTTTCAGCGGGATCCCGTCGCGGGCGCCCGGCTGGTGGAAAGGAAAGACCTGCCGCTGCTTTATTGGGCGGCCGCGTCGCTCGGAGGAGCCGTGTCGCTGAGCAAGAACGATCCCGACATGATCGCGCGGCAACCGCAGATCGAGGCCTTGCTGGACCGGGCTTCCGCGCTGGACCCGGACTGGGGCATGGGATCGTTGCACGAAATGCACATCGCCTACGAACCCGCGCGCCCCGGCGCCGGCGAGAACGGCCTCAAGCTCGCGCGCGAACATTTCGCGAGGGCGGTGGAGCTCGAGCACGGCCAGCGCGCGTCGGCGTTTCTCTCGCTTGCGGAAAGCGTCTGCGTGCAGGAGCAGAACAAGGCCGAGTTCGTCTCGCTGTGCAACCGGGCGCTCGCCATCGACCCCGCCGCCACGCCGGATTCGCGCCTGGCCAACGTCGCGATGCAGCAACGCGCGCGCTGGCTGCTCGGCCGGGTGGATGAACTTTTCCTCGAATAAACGCTCCCCCGTCGCCGTCGCATCCGTCTCTTTCGTCATGATCATCAAGCCGCGACCAACGCCCTGCCAACACCACCACTCGCCTACCCGCCGCGTCATCCGGCCGCTCGCCGGTACGGATATTGCGCAGGTTTGTCCGCCTGCTGGATCTTCGGATGCCGGCCGGACGCCAGCGCCGCCGGGGTCCGCCGTCCATCGACTGATCATGGGTGTCCTCCTGGGTGCCGCACTCGTTCCGCCGGCCGCCGCGCGGCCATTGCGGGTCAATCTTGCCACGCTTGCGCCCACGGGCACCTCGTTTCACATCGCCCTGCAGGAAATGGGACAGGCCTGGAAGAACGCGCCCGATGGCGGCGTGAAGCTCGTGACCTATCCAGACGGCCGCATGGGCGACGAGGGTGACATGGTGCGCAAGATGCGACCCGCGAACGGACAGCTGCAGGCCGGCTTGCTTACGATCGCCGGCCTGACGGCGATCGATCTTAACGTTTCCGGCCTGCAGAACATTCCGATGGCCTACCACTCGCTCGAGGAAGCCGCTTATGTGCGCGGCAAACTTGCGCCGAAGCTCGAGGCCGAAATGGCGGACAAGGGATTCATCATGCTCGGTTGGTGCGACTCGGGCTGGTGGCGCCTCTTCACGAAAAAGGACGTGCGCGTGCCCGACGACTTGAAAGGCGAGAAGATGATCATCAGCTCGGGTAGCGCGGGCCTGGCGAAGCTCGTCAGCGCACTGGGCATGCAGCCGGTCGAGCTGAATCCGACCGACATCCTCGTGAGCCTGCAGACCGGCTTGATCACCGTGGCCCCGTCGCCGCCGATCTATGCGCTGCAGGGGCAGTTCTTCCAGCCGGCGCCCTACATGCTCGAGTTGAACTGGCTGCCGCTGGTCGGCGGACTCGTGCTCAAGCGCGACGTCTGGGAGAAGTTCACGCCGGCCCAGCAGGAGGTCGTGCGCACGAGCGCGGAGGCGGCGATGCAGAAGATTACCGAAGCCGGCCGGCGCGAAATGACGGAATCGATCACCGCGATGGAGAAACGCGGGCTGCACGTGAACAAGTTCAGCGGCGAAACGGAGCAGAAGTGGATCGATTTCTTCGAAAACGTGAAGGCACAGGCGCGCGGCACGATCGTGCCGGAGGCGTCGTACGACGAGATCATGGCGTTGCTGAAGCAATACCGCGCGTCGCCGTAGCGCAGGCATCCTTGCCGGCATCGTCACTCAAGCAGGCAGGGATGCCTGCGCTACACGACGGCCCGGTTGGGTACTCGCCGCGACCGCAAAGGTTTCCTGTTGTGGGGGCGGACCTCCCGTCCGGGAGCGCTCGAGCTGTGGACGGAGTCGCGGATCCCGGGCCGGCCTCGACGAGGCCGGCTCCAGAGCCGCCCCGGACGCGAGGTCCGGGCCGACAAAAAACTGTGGACGAACCCGTTTCAGATTCATCATCCCCGCGCCCGGCGCGGTTCTGGCGCGTGCTGCACCGCATCGAGGACACGGCACTCGCGCTCTCACTCGCCGGCATCGTCGTTTTTCCACTGATCGAACTTGTGCTGCGCAGCCCGCTGTTCAATTCGACATTTGTCGGCGGCAACGCGCTCACCCAGCACTGCACCCTGCTCGTCAGCATCGTCGGTGCGATGGTCGCGGCACGCGCCGGCCGGCTGTTGACGATTTCGCCGGGATTTGCGCAAGCGCGTGCGCCGTGGGGCGCGATGTTCGAGATCGGGCGGGCCGGCGTGGCGGCCGGCGTCACGGCGGTGCTGGCCCGGGGGGCGTGGACCTTCTATGAAAACGAACGGGAAGGCGGCCGCGTCATCGCCTTCGGCATTCCCGGCTGGATACCGCTGCTGTTGCTCGCGTTCGGCCTCGCGGTGATTGCGCTGCGCCTGCTGCACCAGGCGGGCGACTGGAACCGGCGCCTCGGTGCGCTCGTGCTTGCCGCGGCGATCGCGGGTGTCGTGTGGTTCGTCGAACCGGAGGGACCCGGCTGGACCTGGACGCTGCTTGCGGTGATGGGCGTCGGGCGTCGTGCTGGGCGCGCCGATCTTTGTCCTGCTGGGAGGAACGGCGGCGTTGCTTTTCTGGGGCGATGGCTTTGGCACCTTTTCGGTCGCCGACGCTTACTATGGATTGTCGACGAACGCGCTGATCCCGGCGCTGCCGCTTTTCACCCTGGCCGGTTACTTCCTCGCGGAGAGCCATACGTCCCTGCGCATGGTGCGCCTGTTGCGCGCGATCGTCGGAGACCTGCGGGCCGGGCCGACCATCGTCACGGTGCTTTCGTGCGCGTTCTTCACGTCGCTGACCGGTGCGTCGGGCGTCACGATTCTCGCCCTCGGCGGATTGCTCGTGCCCTTCCTGCTCGAATCACGTTACGGCGAACGACAGGGCATCGGCATGCTCACCGGCGTCGGCTCGATCGGCCTGTTGTTCGCGCCCTGCCTGCCGTTGATCCTTTTCGCGATCATCGCGGAGGTGGAGATCAAGGCGATGTTCCTGGCCGGCATCCTGCCCGGCCTTCTGCTCGTCGCGGTGTGCGTGATCTGGGGGAGCCTGGATCCGCCCGGCGGCAACCGAGGCGAAGCCGTGGAGATTCAACTTCGGTGAGCTGCGACAGGCGGTCATCGTGGCGATCCCGGAACTCCTGATTCCGGTGGTCAGCCTCGGAGCGATCTTTTCCGGGCTCGCGACGCCGGTCGAGGCGGCGGCGATCACGGCGCTCTACACGCTGCTCATCGAGAGCTTGATCTATCGCGAGCTGAAGTTCGCGAAGCTGCTGCACGCGACGCTGGAATGCGGCTTGTTGATCGGCGGCGTGCTCCTGATCCTCGGTGTGGCCAAGGGGCTCACCGAGTACCTGATCCTCGACCAGGTGCCGGAAACGCTCGTGCGGATTGTCACGACGCATATCACCTCGAAGCTGGCGTTCATCGCGCTGCTCAACGTCGTGCTGCTGATCGTCGGCTGCCTCATGGATGTGTTCTCCGCGATCATCGTGGTGGTGCCGTTGATCACGGCGGTCAGCGCGCAGTACGGCCTGAACCCGATTCACCTCGGCGTCTTGTTCCTGGCCAATCTCGGCCTGGGATTCCTCACGCCACCCGTTGGCATGAATCTCTTCATTTCCTCCCTGCGCTTCAAGAAGTCGATGGGCGAAGTGCTGCGCGGATCGATGCCCTATTTCTGGATCCAGTTGGTGGTCGTGCTCGTGATCAGCTACTGGCCGGACCTCTCGCTGATGGTGCCGCGCTGGTTCGGGTTCGAGTAGGCTGGCTAGGGCTTCGCGTCGGGTTCGGCCGGCGGCTCGATCCAGATGTATTTCCAGGGGTGATTGTCGAGTGGGGTCGGATAGAAACCCTGCACGGCGGGGTCCTGGAGATAGACGCGGGTGTAGTCGTAGATCGGCAGGATCGGAAGCTCGTCCATCAGGATCTGCTCCATGCGATTGTAGATCGCGAAGCGCTCCTCGTCGGTCGCGGACGCCAGCGCCTTCGCCCGCAGCGCATCGTATTCCGCATTCGACCAGCCGGTGTCGTTATTGCCGCCGTTGGTCACGAAGATCTCGAGAAACGTGTGCGGATGCACGTAGTCCGCGATCCAGCCGCTGCGGCTCATGCTGTAGTTCAGGTGGTCCTGGGAATCCAGGTAGGTGGCCCATTCCTCGTTGCGCAGCCGCACGGTCACACCGAGGTTCTTGCGCCACATCTCCTGCAGGGCTTCCGCGATCTGCTTGTGCGATGCGCTGGTGTTGTAGAGCAGCTCGACCTCCGGCATGCCCTGGCCGCCAGGATAGCCGGCATCAACGAGCAACTGGCGCGCCTCCGCGAGCGTGCCTGGACGCAGGCGCGCGGTCGGATGGTAGCCCGGAAACCCCGCGGGGGTGAACCGGTAGGCGGGCGCCTGACCACCGCGCGTGACATCCTTCACCAGCGCCTCGCGATCAATCGAGATGGCGAAGGCGCGCCGCACCCGCACGTCGTCGAAAGGTCGCCGGGTGACATTGAACCGGTAGAAATAGGCGCCAAGGAAAGGCTCGATGTGCAGCGCGGGAGAGTTCTCCTTGCGGTACACGTCGATTTTGGTGAGCGGCACCTCGTTGGTGTGGTGCAGTTCGCCCGCGCGAAACCGCCGTTCCTCCCCGGGAATGTCCTCGGTGGGATAGAACCAGATTTCGTTCAGCCGCACATGCTCGTGGTCCCAGTAGTAGGGATTGCGCTCGACCTTGAACACCTGCTTGTAGCGCCAGTCCTTGATGCGAAATGGTCCGTTGCCCACGAAGTTTTCCGGGCGGGCCCAGTCGTTGCTGCGCTGCGTGATGTCGCCATATTTCGCGATCACCTTCACGGGCACGGGAAACCACGAGTAGTGGCTCGCGAGGATCTTGGGGAAAAAGGGCGTCGGGTATTTCAGGCGGACCACCAGCGTGTGCTCGTCCGGCGCGCTGAAGCCGACCTTCGAGAAATCCGTGATGGTGCCGTCGAAGTACTCGTGCGCGTTTTCCACGAAATCATAGATCATGTTCGCGTATTCGGCGGCGAATGACCGCGTGAGAATGCGCTGGTAGGAGCGGAGGAAATCCTGTGCCGTGAGCGGGTCGCCATTGCTCCAGCGCGCGTCGGAACGCAGGTGAAACGTGTAGACGCGTTTGTCGTCGGACACCGTGTAGCTTTCCGCGACGCCCGGCACGGGGTGGAGATCATGGGGATCCTCCGCCAGGAGTCCTTCACACAGCGCGGTGATGACGTGGTGTTCCGGCACGCCGGTGACGATCTGCGGATCGATGCCCTGCACCTCGGTGCCGTTGCCCCAAAGCAGGATGCCGCGCCGGGCCGCCTCGATGCGCGGCGCCTCCCGCCGGCCGCAACCAGCGGCCAGCAGCGCGAGGCCAGCGACGAGCAGACGGATACGAAGAGAGCGTTTCATGAGAAGGGTGCGCAGGTCACCGCGCGAAACCCAGGTCCTTGTGCAGATGCAGGTCCATGGGGTTATCATACCACCCCTCGACGCGCGGGTCGACCAGCCGCACGGTGGATTGCACAAAAAGGGGAATCACGGGCATCTCCTCCAGCAGGATCGTCTCCGCCTCCCGCAACAATCGCAGGCGGCGCGTCCGATCCAGCGTGCGGGCCGCCTCCGCCACGAGCCGGTCATACCCGGGATTGCTCCAGCCCGTCTGGTTGTTGGCGTTGCCGGTGGTGAGAATTTCGAGAAACGCCAGCGGGTCCAGATAATCGGCAAACCACGAGGCGCGGCAGATGTCGTAATTGAGCTGGCGGCGGTTGGTGAGAAAAACGTTCAGTTCCTGGTTGGCAAGTGCGGCCTGGAAACCAAGCACGCGACGCCAGTCCTCCTGCACGATCTCGGCGACGAGCTGATGGTTTTCCGAGCGATTGTAGAGGATCTCCAGGTGACGCATCCCCTTTCCCTCGGGAAAGCCCGCCTCGGCCAGGAGGCGGCGCGCCTCGTCCGGATCCTCGATCGCGAGCGGAGGGGGTGCATAGCCGCCGGGACCCGGCGGCGTGAACGCATGCGCCGGCGGATGCGCGTCGGCAAAGGGCCCGCTCACGAGCGCGCGCCGGTCAATCGCGGCCGACAGCGCGCGGCGGACCTTCACGTTGTCGAGCGGCGGACGTGTCACGTTCAACCGGTAGAAGTAGAGCGCATAGGACGGTGTGATGTGCAGGAAGCGCGGCTTGCTTTCCTGGTAGCTGCGAATCTTGCCGACCGGCAGCGCGTCAGTGATGTGCAGTTCGCCGGCGCGGAAGTTGCGCTCTTCCGCCTGGACACTGTCGAACGCGAGCAGCGTCACGCCACGCAGGCGCACGGCCGACGCGTTCCAGTAGGTCGGACTCGCCTCGAGGCGGATGAACTGCTGCCGGATGTTTTCGACGAGTCGAAACGCCCCGTTGCCGACAAAATGCTCCGGCGTGGTCCAGGGATTGTCCGGCGCGGTCTCGCCGCCGGTCGCACGAATCGTCGGAAGATGCACCGGCAGCCACACGAAATGGACCAGGGTTGCGAGAAAATGCGGCGTCGGTTGCCCGAGCGTCAAACGCAAGGTCCGCGGGTCCGGCGCGGCGACACCAACTTGCGTGAAGTCCGTGGTCGAGCCCGACCAGTACGCCTGCGCGTCGCGCAGGGGAAACATCAGGTAAACGTTGGGCGTGCCCATTTCCGGGGTCAGCGCGCGCCGGATCGAATTCACGAAATCCTGCGCGGTGACGGCATCGCCGTTCGACCAGCGGGCGTTGGCACGCAGGTGAAACGTATAGGTGAGGCCATCCGGCGAAACCTCCCAGCTTTCGGCCACGCCGGGCCGCGGCTCGAGCGTCTTTGGATCCGGCACAACGAGGCCCTCCAGCAGGTCGCGGAGGACAGTACCGTCCGCGAGCGTGGACGCGCGATGCGGATCAAGCTCGACCTCGGATGCGCCCAGCCCCTGACGCAGAATGCCGTCCTGCATCGCCCGGTCGACCTGGGCCTCCCGCCGGCCGCAACCCGCGAACACCAGCGCGCAGAATCCCGAAAGCAGGAGGTGTTTCGTCACCACAGCCATCGATCCTGAATTCAAGCCAGCTCCAGCAGACATACGGCGTGGGCGGCGATCGCGCGACCGGCCCCGACGTCATCGGAGCCCTCGTTGGTGGTCGCCTTCACCCCGACCTGTCCGGGCGTGACTCCCAGGGATGTCGCCAGGCGTGTGCGCATCGCCTCGAGTTGCGGCGCGATCTTCGGCTGTTCGGCGACCAGCGTCGCATCGACATTGTTTACGCGCCAGCCCCGCTCGCGCACCGCGGCCACAGGTACGGGCGAGCAGCACCAGCGAGTCGATGTCGCGATAGGCAGGATCGGTATTGGGAAAAAAGTGACCGATATCCGGCAGGCCGGCGGCACCGAGCAATGAATCGCAGATCGCGTGCGTGAGGCAGTCCGCGTCGGAGTGGCCCTCGAGGCCAAACGGCGCGTCAAATTCCACGCCCCCAAGCACGAGCCGGCGCCCCGCTTTCGTGCGGTGGATGTCGTATCCGTGGCCGATGCGCAAGCGTGGTCCTGATGACTCTGGCGGCATGACGTAGTTTTCAGTCTTCCCGGCCGCGCGGCGCGAGCAGGAACTCAGCGTAGGCAAGGTCAGCGGGCACCGTGATCTTTGGGTTTGGGTGCGGATTCTCGACCAGGGTCACGCCGCGGCGAGTGACGGCCTCGAGCGCGGCCGCGTCGTCCGTGATCGGAAGACGGCGGCGCTGCACTTCGCGATACGCCGCCGCGATCGGTGCGAACGCGAACGCCTGCGGCGTCTCCATCGCCCACAGCCGGGTGCGATCGATGGTCTTCCAGCGGCGACGGCGCTCGTCGTGCGCGCCGGCCGGACGTTGCTTGATCGTATCGGTCACGCGATGCGCCAGACAGGCCGCGCCGTCGCGACGGACGGCGGCGTGCAGGGCGAGCAGTGCGTCGACGCGCAGCAGGGGACGCGCACAATCGTGGATGAAGACGAATCCAACGCCGCGCCGCCGCGCCAGCACGTGGAGCGCCTGGGCGACACTGTCGCGGCGTTCGCGCCCCCCGCGCACCCACGAGACGGGCCATTCGCGAGCCGGTCCGTGTTCCAGCAGACGCGCAAGGCGGGCGCGTTGGGCGGCGTCCCGATAGACGACCACGAATCGCGAGATAAAACCACATTGCGTCAGCGGGGCCATCGCATGCACGAACACCGGCCGGCCCGCAAGAGGCGCAAGGATTTTGTCCTCCACGAAGCCATCCATCCGCGTGCCGCGCCCGGCGGCGAGCAGGATGGCCGCGGTTTCGATCCCGCGCATCGTCAGGCCGGAGCGGCCGCGAGGTCACGACGCACGGCCCGCGCGGCGCCGGCCGGATCCGCGGCGTTCAGGATCGGCCGGCCCACGACCACGTAGGAAGCGCCGGCGCGCGCCGCCTCGTCCGGCGTAAGGACGCGCTTCTGTTCGTCGGCGGACGCGCCGCCTGGGCGCACGCCCGGGGTCACGATGACCGGCATCGGCCCGAGCTCGCGGCGCAACATCGCGAGTTCGAGCGGCGAACAAACGAGTCCACCGACACCCGCCTCGGTCGCGAGTCGCGCCAGGCGGAGCACCTGCTGCTGCGGTGCGGCGGCGACGCCCGTTTCACGCAGCCCCATTTCGTCAAGCGACGTCAGCACCGTGACCGCAAGCAACGTGAGCGCGGGCCGGCGTTTGCGGCGCGCCTCCTCGGCGGCGCGACACATCTCACTGCCGCCGGAGGCGTGGATCGTGAGCAGGTCAATCGGCAGGTGGGCAAGCGATTCGACCGCGGATGCGACCGTGTTGGGGATGTCGTGCAGCTTGAGATCGAGAAAGATCCGGTATCCGCGCGCAGCGACCCGTTCGACCAACTCCGGTCCGTGGCGGGTGAAGAGCTGCAGGCCGATCTTGATCCAGCGCAGCTCGGCGCCGACACGGTCCAGCATGCTCATCGCCTGCTTCTCGTCCGGCACATCCAAGGCGAGGATGAGGTCGCATTTCACGTGCGCGATTTACGGACATGAAGGGGACGGGAGCACGACAAAACGGGTCGATTGAAGCCGTTGCCGGCATGTACGCGGCAGTTCGGGCTTCAGCCGCGGCCGAACGCCGGCCACGCTCGTTGTCGCGCCGGTCGGCGCCTGTCGTGTGGTCCGCATGGATTCCCTTGTTGTTTTCAGCCCGGCAAAAATCAACCTGCTGCTCGCGGTGACCGGGCGTCGGCCCGACGGATTTCACGAGCTGGTTTCGGTCGTCGGCACCGCTGTCGTTTGGAGACACGGTTCGCTTGCGGCGGCGACCGGCGACGACCGACGGTGAGCCTCACCTGCGATCAGCCGGATGTTCCGACCGGCCCGGAAAATCTCGCGGTGCGGGCGGTGGCCGCGTTCCGCGCCGTCGACGAGAATCCACGAGGGTGTGGCGATCGACCTCACGAAGCGAATTCCCCTGGGCGCCGGCCTGGGTGGGGGCAGCAGCAACGCGGTGGCGGTGTTGCGCGGGTTGAATCTCATGCATGGGGAGCCGCTGTCGCCTGAACAGCTGGCCGCCACTGCCGCCACCCTCGGTTCCGATTGTCCGCTCTTTCTGGCGGGCAGCGGGTGCATCATGCGCGGGCGCGGCGAACGCATCTCGCCGCTCGGCCGAGCCGCGCGTCAGCGATTCAGCGGCATACGCGTGCTGTTGTTCAAACCCGACTTCGGCATCGGAACGGCGTGGGCCTACGCGATGCTTGCGGCGACTCGGGGTGCATACGCCGATGCCGACAACGTCGAGGAGAAGCTCGCAGCATGGCTTGCGGGGGACGCGCCGGTGGCGGAATTGCTGGGCAACAGCTTTGAGCCGGTTGTCCACCGCAAATTCCTTGCGCTCGCGGAGGTCAGCGATCGCGTGCGCCGCGAGCCGGGCGTCACTGGCGTGATGTTGTCCGGAAGCGGCAGCGCCAGCTTCGCGCTGCTCGAGGCCGATCTCGACCCCGGAGCGCTGGTCGGGAAACTCCGTGAAACTCTCGGCGCCGACGTGTTCGTGCAGGAGACGGACCTGGGGTAGATCGCCATTGACCAGCGTTGTCGCTCGAACATAACAGGCCACACCCCAAATTGCCCTTGTGCCGCCACTTGCGGTTTCTAGCGTCGGTTCGTATTCAGCGGCTCGAACCTTGATCCATGGAAGGGTCTCACAAACCGGAAATCATCCTCGAAGCGATCCCGGCCTCGCCGGGAATTGCGCATGGGCGCGCCTTCGTCGTGCAGCGTTCGGAGCTGCAGATTCCGGTCTACCCGATCGACGCGGCCCAGCGTCCGGCCGAGATTGCGCGGCTGGAGCAGGCGCTCGTGAGCACGCGCCAGCAGGTCACGCGCATGCAGCAGGAGGTGGAAAAGACGCTGGGCGCGGATGAGGCGCGCATCTTCGACGCCCATTTCCTGGTGTTGCAGGATCCCGCGCTGATCTCCGAGACCATCCGGGAACTCGACAAGACATCGCGCAACATCGAGGCGTGCTTCCGTGATGTCGGCATGCGCTACGTCGCAGCGTTCGACCAGATGCCCGACGAGTATCTGCGCGAGCGCTCGGCCGACATCCGGGACGTCGTGGAGCGCGTGCTGCACAACCTCACCGGCCGCGCCCTCAGTATTCTTTCGCAGCTCACCGAGGATCGCGTGCTCATCACCCAGGACATCAGCCCGTCGGAATCGGCGGCGCTCGATCAAGGCCGCATCCTCGGCCTGGTCACGGATGCAGGCAGCCGCACCAGCCACGCCGTGATCATGGCGCGGTCCATGAAGCTGCCCGCCGTGGTGGGCGCGCACGACGCGACCAGCAAGATCACGCACAATGACTGGGTGATCGTCGACGGCTACGACGGGATGGTCGTCATCAATCCCTCGGAACAAACGCTGTTCCGCTACGGCAAGCTTCAGCTCAAGCGCAAGACCTTCGAGAAAAAGATCCTCGCCAGCGCCCGACAGCCGTCGGAGACGCTCGACAAGCGCAAGATCAAGCTGCTCGCGAACATCGACAGTGCAGACGACGTCGGGCGGGCACGCGATTCCGGCGCGGACGGCGTGGGCCTGTTCCGCACCGAATACCTGTTTCTCCAAAACGAAGTCGCGCCGACCGAGGAGGTGCAGTACCAGGCCTACCGGCAGGTGGCGGAGTTTTTCGGGTCCCAGCAGGTGGTGATTCGCACCCTTGACCTCGGCGGTGACAAGCCGCTCCGCTGGGCCAACATTCCGGGTGAGCCCGAGTCCAACCCGTTCCTCGGCTTTCGGGCGATCCGCTTCTGCCTGGAGCACCCGGAACTGTTCAAGGATCAGATGCGCGCAATCCTGCGGGCGAGCGCCCACGGCAACGTGCGCATGATGTTTCCGATGATCAGCGGGACCGAGGAGCTGGTGCGCGCCCGCGCCGTCCTGGAGGAGGCGAAGGAGGAACTGCGCGCCCGCGGGGTCGCCTTCAACTCCGATCTGGACGTCGGCAGCATGATCGAAATCCCGAGTGCAGCGCTGACCAGCGACATCCTGGCCCGTCACTGCGACTTCTTCAGCGTCGGCACCAACGACCTCATTCAGTACCTGCTCGCGGTCGACCGCATCAATCCACGCACGGCCCATCTCTACGAGCCGACTCATCCCGCGGTCCTGCGCTGCATCCAGCAGGTCTGCCGGGCGGCGCATGCCGCGCGGATCACTGTTTCCGTCTGCGGCGAAATGGCCGGCGATCCCATTTGCGTGCCGTTGCTGCTGGGCTTGGGCGTCGACGAGCTGAGCGCCGCCCCCGCCAGCCTGCCGGGAATCAAATACCTGATTCAGCACATGAAGGCCAGCGATGCGGCGAAGCTCGCGAAGGAAGCGCTGCGGCTAAATGACCCCAAGGAGATTGCGAATCGGGCGCTTGCCTTCTACAAGAACTGCGTCGGCGAGATGGACTGAGCCGCAACGACCCTTTGCGGTTCTCGCTGGCGATGCGGCAACGAAGCGCCGGAACACGCGACCATCGGTCGGCGCGTGGATTCAGATTCCGATCATGGCCGTATCGAGCAGGTGACCCCGGTGAACGTGGCAGCGCCGCACGGGGTCAGGGCGGGAACCCATGGATGGAAACTAGGGAAACATCCGCACGGATCTTCTTGCATTGCAAACTGCCTGCACCACTCTCGCTGCCGTTCCGTGCGCCTCCGACTCCATCAACAAGTCCGGCAAGATCGGCGTTGTTTCAACGTTATGGGGCAAGTTGGGCGGTCGGTTCGATTCCGTAAAATCCGCCTGAAGACCTCGCGCCTGCAGCCGATCTGGACATTGGGCCGATCCAGCTCGTCCCGGCGCAACAAGAGTCCGGATGCAGCCATTTGTCCGTGCAGTGCCTTTTCAGCTACTCGCGATGACCAACGAACCAGGACCAGCACCCTCGACTCCGTCGACATCCCCTTCATCGGTAATCGCTCCCGGTTCCGACGAACCGAAGCG
Organism: uncultured Verrucomicrobiae bacterium; assembly: GCA_963797435.1. Lineage (GTDB taxonomy): Bacteria > Verrucomicrobiota > Verrucomicrobiia > Opitutales > Opitutaceae > CAWCPJ01. The sequence goes on from CAWCPJ010000005.1 coordinate 666,680, forward strand.
CCCCCGGATATTGCCTTACGCAGTGCCGGCTGGCGCACGTCGTACTCGCGGCGCCTGGATCGGCATGATCGGCGTCGCCAGCCTGCTTACGTTGCTTGCGCTTTCCGCCGTCGCGGTCGCGGTCACGCATTGAACTTTTGGATCAGCTCCTCCGCAGCCAACACCGACAGAGGGCAGTGCGCCCCGGCCTGAAGCCACCCCGGCTGATCCTAATCCACTGCGGCGCACGGACGCAACGAACGGTAGGGTCACCTGTCCCGCAGTTCACCCCGGTGACCTGGGGAAACTCAGAGTCCCGGGGATCCCCTGCGTCGCTTTCGTGGGACCGGACGCGCGGCCCGGCTGCCATGAACCGCTCATGGCTTCGTTCCGGAGGCGAGCAGCGTTTCGAAAAACGGCTCCCGGTCCTCACGGGCGACCGTATTTATCTCGATCTGCTGAAAGCCGGCCTTCTTCAGGAATCCCTGGAGGGAGCGCTCGGGAAAGCCTAGCCAGACATCGGCATAGAGCTCGCGGGCCTTTTCAAACGCATGCTCCTTCAGGTCGAGCACGACGATCTGCCCGCCGGGTTTGAGGATGCGGAACGCCTCCCGGACGGCCACCTGCGGACGACGGGCGTGATGGAGCGCCTGACTGAGCAGTGCGAGGTCGACTGAACGATCGGGCAGCGGCACTTCCTCAATATCGCCCAGTTTGTATTCGAGGTTCGCGAGGTTGTGCCTCGCCGCGAACTCGCGACCGACCTCGACCATCCGCGGCGAGTTGTCAATGCACCAGACCTTCTCCGCGCGCCGGGCGAGCAATTGGGAGATCATGCCTTCACCTGCCCCGAGATCGGCCACGACGATCTGCGGAAACATTCGCAGGAGGAAATGGCCGATTCCCTCCCAAGACCTCCCCGGGCAGTAGTTTCGCCCGAGACGACCGGCGACGGCATTGAAGTACTGTTCCGCGATCTGGCGGCGCCGGTTGAGCACGTGCTCGAGCGCGGCCCGATCCTCGGTAACTTCCGGCCGGTCCCCGGCGGCCGCTCGCGCGGCATCCACGAGGGTGCGAGTCGGGGCATCGATCCCGGTATGCAGGGAATAGTAGGCTTTCTTGCCCTCGCGCCGGTCGATAACAAGTCCGGCCTGACGCAAGAGGGCGAGTTGGGACGAGATCCGGCTCTGGCCCATGCCCAGGATCTCCTGGAGCTCGGCAACCGCCAGTTCCTCGTCACCAAGCAGGATCAACAGGCGCAGCCGGGTCGCATCCGCGAGGAGCTTGAGCGTGTCCCAGGGTTCGTTCATCGGAGCGGCGTCATCGCGCCGGCGAAGATGAACCGGGGAGAGCCCGGCGAGTCGAGAGGCAAAACCTGAGTCAGGCCGGCGGGGAGACGGATCGGCTGGCGCATGTCAGGCGCGACTCCGTAACTCACCAGCTCCGACGCCGCCGGCGGATTCATCGGTTACGGCAGGCGACACCGTGGCGCCCCTTTCAGACGTGGGGATCCGGCGTTTCACGGCGGTCCGCGATCGTCACCATGCTTCAGTCCACGCGTGAACACCCGCCGTTCCTGGACCCGCGGGCTGGCCCCGCGCGCCAACGTCAGGGTTTTGGCCTTGACGCGAATCTTCGCGCGGATCGCCCCGCTACGGTCAACTCCGTCCGTTTCAGCGCGGCACGTCGACGTAGCGGCGGATTTCCTTGATCATGACCGTGTCGTCGTGATCACCGATTCGCACCGCCACGGTCTCGCCGACCTTGCGGGACATGAGCGTGGCACCGAGCGGCGTCTTGTAGGAAATGACGTGCCGTTCCGGTTCACTGTCCCACGCGCCGAGGATCGTATAGGTCACGTCCTGGTTGGTCGTAAGATCCTGGAGCAGGACGACGCTGCCCACGCCGACCTGTTCGGTCGAGGCGTTGGCAAAATCGGCAACCTGCGCACGCGCCAGTTCGCTCTCCAGCTTCGCTCGTTGGGCGAAGAGGACCTGTTGATCCTGTTTCGCCATCTTGAACTCGGAATTCTCCCGCAAGTCCCCGTGCTCGCGGGCCGCGGCGATCGCGCGACTGTTTTCCGGGATGCGCTTCAGGATGATGTCCTGCAGTTCCTGGTGCCGGCGCTCGTAGCTCTCGCTGGAAACCAGCAGGCGCTCCTCGCGTTCGTCCGACTCTCCCGCCACCAGACTCTGGATCGTCGGAAAATGCCGGATGAAGCGGGCGAGCAGGGATTTCTTGGTGAGTTCCTCGAATCCCTGATTGAGCAGGAGCGTGTTCGCGAGATCGCGCGCAGTCTCAGCGTCGGAGGCGGCGAGCAGGTCCGTGATCAGCTCGGGATCGTCGCTCAGTTCCTCGGCCAGCGGAATGCGCCGGCTGCCCGCTGTCTGCAGGGCCTCGTAATCGATCGCGAAGAAGATCGAACTGAGCAGGCGCGGCGCGATGAGATCGGAGACGATGTTGCGGAATCGCTTCGAATTGCGGTTCTTCACGATCCACAGCAGCACGGGCGCGCGGAGGTTCTGTTCGGTCTGCCACCGCGCGAGGGTGCCGGCGAGCTCTTCACCACATTCGTGCTCGATGAGGAAGCTGATGCAGTCGGTCGTGAACTTGCCGTGGCTCGACTTCAGGAGATTAAAGACGATTTCCTTCCAGTCCGCCGGGTGCGCCTGCACGACGAGCCCGAGCAGCCGGCTCTGCAGGTTGGCGGGGAGCTTTTCCGCGATCTCCGGCAGGTCACGCGGTTCGGCGATCATCGACTCGATCGACGGCTCGAAATCGGCGAGGTCCCGCTCGAGGATCTTCGCGAGATCATTGCGCACAAACGCTCCGTGCAGCCGCTCGGCCGGTGTGAGCTGCTTGCTGTCCCTGACTGCCGCGGTCACCGCTTCGAGCACCTCGGCAAGGGAGGATTTCAGATCGGCGTGGGACTCGGCCGCATGCGAGAGCTTTTCCGCCAGCAGGATGCGCCGGCGCGCAGAGCGGGTGGAGTTGAATTCCTCCACGATTTCGTCCTCCACGCTCACTGGCTCCGCCCGGAGCACGAAGCACTCGGTCTTCTTCGCCGGCGAAGCAATGCGCGGATCGCGACCGACTTCGCGCTTGGCCTTGCTCCACCAGCGCTTGAATTCGCCCTCGCCGACCACACGCGTCAGCATGGATTCGATTTCGATGCCCGTCGCGGCGTTGTTCGGGTACTGTTTCAACAGCTCGACCACCAGGTCGGCGGGCTTGTTCTCGATCAGGTCCGTGATCGCCGCGGCGTCGGTCTGCTTGCGAACAAGAATGTGATCGGGGGCAAGCACTTCGAGAGTCGTCGCGCAAAACGACGGATCCATGCGGTGATTCGTCTTGCCGTCGAAATCAATGACCAGTTTGCCATCGGCCGCATCAAAGTCCCGAATCTGACCGAAACCCCAACTCCGGTGTATACAATAGGCGCCCGGCTGCATCGCGGCCAGCTTGGCGCGCGCGCTTTTCAACTCGGGTTTGCGAGTGATGAGCTCTTGGACGGCGTCCTCGTTCATAGTGGATTGCAGTGGTGAAAAGGCCCAGTAGAGGGCTGAAGTGTCGGCAATGTCAATGAACGTCTGGGAATCGGCCGCCGAGATCGTGCGACGCCATCTCACCTCGGCACCCCGGCTCGAGGCGTTGCTGGAAGCTCTTCCCTCGCAGTCGACTGCGGTCGAGCGACGCCGCTGCCGCCATCTCGTCTACGGCGTGATCCGCCATCGCGCGCTGCTCGATCATGCCTTGCACGCGCATCTGCGCCGTCCCCCGCGCGCGAAACTGCACGCGGCGCTGCTCACCGGCGCTTTCGAACTGCTCGAGCATCCGGAAGACGCGCCGGTGATCGTCCACCATGCGGTCGCGTGCACCCGCGCTTGGGCCAGCCCCGCCGAAGCCCGCGTGGTGAACGCGATCCTCCGACACGCCGCCGACACGCTCCCCGCGCACCTCGCCCAGCCTGCGCAATCGGCCGCGGAACTCGCACTACGTTTCAGTCATCCCGAATGGCTGGTCGAGCGCTGGCTCGCACGCTGGGGAGAGGACAAGACCCGCCGCCTCCTGGAATGGGACCAGCAACCCGGGACCGTTTACGCCCGCGCCCTTCGCGCTGTCCCCCTGCCGCCAGGGTTCGAGCCCACCGTCTGGTCGGGCTTCCATCGACTCGAACGCCCCGATTGGAACGAGGTCGAACGGCTCCTCGCCGACGGGACCATCTATCTGCAGGATCCGGCAACGTCCCTCGCCCCGGACTTGCTCGCCCCCACGATGGGCGAAACCGTGCTCGACCTCTGCGCGGCGCCCGGCGGCAAGACCCTTCAGTTGGCGGCCCGTGTCCGCCAGCCGGGATCAGGCTCCGGGCGTGTGCTCGCCGTCGACCTGCCGGGACCGCGGCTCCGTCGTTTGCGCGAAAATCTGCGCCGCTACTCCGACCTGCCGATCGACATATGCGGTGCCGATGTCACCACGCTGACCCCTGGATCCCTGCACAAAACCGGTGTCACCCCGGCAGCGGTCGATGCGATCCTGCTCGACGTGCCGTGTTCGAATACGGGCGTCCTGCGTCACCGCGTCGACGTGAAATGGCGGCTGCGACCTGACGATCTTGCGGCACTCCCCGTGCTTCAGCTCACCATGTTGCACCGGGCCGCCGATCTCCTCCGCCCCGGCGGCCGCCTGGTCTACAGCACCTGCAGCCTTGAACCGGAGGAAAATGGCGACGTGATCCAGCGCTTTCTTGAAACGCACGGCAACACCTTCCGGCTCGAAAACGCCGTCGCGAGCCTGCCTTGGGAAAGCCAGTGCGACGGCGCAGGCGCTTTTCTTCTCACAAAGTCCGACGGCCTCTAGCCTAGCCGTTCCTTTCCAGCGCAAGCCGTGTCCGCAACCGCAAGGGGGTCGACTGTCCCCTGGCCGGCCGCCACCCCGTGGGGACGTCATCTCCCGCGTCCCGGTCGGACAAAACGTGTGGCGGCCGCCACTTTTTTTGTCCGACTGCATGGAGCTAAAAACCGGGACCGCTATGCGCGTGCGCGACAAACTTTGTGGCGGGCGCCACAGGATTTGTCGCGCAGGGATGAGCGCGGGACTGCTTTCGTCTCGCCTCGGTCGACGGGACGCATGGTTTCAGGCGGTCCTGCGATGAAGCACGATTCGCCGTTTGCGTCTGATTACGTTTCGCCACCGTCGCAGCCGGGATGGTGGGCCCGCGTTTTTCCCAGTCTTGTATTCTACCTAAAGCTCGGCGGCATCATTTTTCGCGCCTCCCGAATTGCGAAGCGGGGCGATTACACCGACGTGAGCTGGATCGCCTCGAGTGTGGAGACGGGACGGCTGGTCGAGCGCATGGGGGCGACGATCACCATTGAGAATACGGCTGCCATCTCCGACCTCACGGGACCGGCCGTGATTGTGGGCAACCACATGAGCACGCTGGAAACGTTTCTGCTGGCCAGCGTGATCAATCCGCACCGTCAGCTCACGTTCGTGGTGAAGCGGCAGCTCGTGGACACACCGCTTTTCGGACACGTGATGCGTTCGCGCAATCCCATCGTGGTCGGCCGGGCGCATCCGCGTGAAGACCTGCGCGTCATGTTGGAGGAAGGCGAAGCCCGGCTGCGGTCCGGATTGAGCGTCGTCGTGTTTCCACAACGCACGCGCGCCACCGAGTGGCGACCGGGCGAATTCAATTCCATCGCCGTGAAGCTCGCGAAACGTGCGGGCGCACCCGTCGTTCCCCTCGCCGTGCGCACGGATTTCTGGGGGATCGGTCGCCTCATCAAGGACATGGGCCCGATTCGGCCGGCGCTACCGGTACGGCTCAGTTTCGGCGAACCGCTGGTCGTCCAGGGCAACGGGCGGGAAACCCAGGCCGCAGTCGTGCAATTCATCACCGTGAAGATGCAATCGTGGGGCGTGCCGATCGTCGAAACGACCGAAGGTTCCGCGGCCAGCATCTGAGGCCCCCCTGCGTCACGTCCTCCCGGGAGATCCAGCGGCGGTTGAAAGCCCGAAGATTTCACGATCCGGGGAAGCTCGGGCCCACGGTGCCGGTGAGACGAGACCTCGCCGAACGCGCCGCGTTAATTGACTGGCCCCCGTTCGGAGGGAGTTCGGGGAACCGCCCCGCCTCCGGATTTCAGCCGGGGCGTTCCCCACCCATCGGACCTCCCGGAAGACCAAAGGTCATTGCGAGGGCGATGATGAGGAGGACGGCTCCGGCGCGATAGGCGAACGCCGGGCTCTGCGACCAGTAGATGGCGGCAGCGAGGAAGGGGCCCAGGGCGCGCGCGAGCGACCCGAGGGCGCGAAAAGCGCCCAGCGTCTGTCCCTGCTTTTCCGGGCTCGCGGCAAGCGACACCAACGCGGTCAATGCCGGCGTGGCACAACCCGAACCGAGCGCGAGACACCCGAGCGCGGTGTAGAGGAACGTGACGGTGCTCGCCATGCTCAGCAGCAGGAAACCGGCGCCGACGAGGATCAGGCCGCCAAACGCCACGACCTTTTCACCCAGCTTTGGCACGAGCCGCCGCACGATCGCCCCTTGGGTCACGATCAAAACCAGGCCGATGAACACCATCATCTGGGTGATCTGCGTCGTATTGAATGCGAAGCGGTCCGCGGCGAAGAAAGCCAGGGAGAATTCCATGCCGCTGAAGGCGAGAATGAACAGGAAATAGACGAGATTGGTGCGCTGGGCCGCAGCATCGAGGTGCGTGCGCAACATCCGGAGCGGATTGCGATCGCGCACAGGATGCAGTTTGGCCCGTGCCGTCGCCGGCAGGGACTCGCGAAAACGGGCGGCGATCCAGACGAGATTGAGCACGGCGAGGAGCATCGCGATCAGCGCCGGCACTGAAAATGGATTGATTCCCCAGGCCGACCATCCCGGGTGACCTGGGAGCAGGTTGAAATGGGCCGTGATGCCGCCGATCGCCGGACCCGTGACGAAGCCCAGCCCAAACGCCGCGCCCACCATTCCCATGCCCTTGGCCCGGCTCTCTCGCGTGGTTACGTCGGCCACCGCCGCAGTGGCGACCGACAGGTTGCCGCTCATTGCGCCGCCAAATAAACGTGCGAGCACCAGCAGCAGAAAGCTGCCGCTGAAAATCCACAGGAAGTAGCTGAACACCGTCCCGGCGCAGGTGATCAGCAGCACCCGCCGGCGACCGTGCTTATCGGAGAGACCACCCCAAATCGGTGCGAAAATGAACTGCAGTACCGAATACAGGGAGCCGAGAAACCCGCCGAACAAGACCGGCGTGTAGTGGTCGCCGCCGCCCATCCAGGCCGCGACGTGATCCAGGCTGCCCAGCACCGCACCGAGAAAGCCCGCGTTTCCTTCCTTGCCGATGTAGTATTCGAGCATCGACGGGAACAGCGGGAAGATGATGGAGAACCCGACCAGATCGATGTAGAGCGTGAGAAAGATCACGCCCAGCTTGAGCGGGCGCGGCGCGGAAGCTCCCGCGACAGTGGAGGATGAGGACGGCGTGGACAAGGCCGGCGAGCCAAGCAGGCGCCGCCCGGACCGCCAAGGCAAAGATGGACCGGGTCTCGCACGGCGCCTGGCCGGATTCATTCTTGAGGGTCCACCTCTTTGTCGACCATGGGCGAGACGGAGCTCTTCTCCCCAAAATACAGAAAGTGATGCAGCCCCGCGGGCGGCGCCCGTGGCCTTCACGCAGGCGACGTCGCGCAGGCATCCTGCCTGCCATCAGTAAGGAAAAGCAGGCAGGAATGCCTGCGCCGCTCGTCCCGTCACCTGCGAGCAGGATCTACAATGTGGCGTCGCCGAGGGGGACCCGCAGCAGCGGCGTGTGCACGGCGCCACCGGGACGCAGGTCGCTTTGGTACAACACAAAGGCGTCCACCCGAAAGAGCGGCCCGGCGTAGTCGCGCAGGTCGTGCAGCCACTGATTCACGCCACCGGTGGACAGGCCTCGGCTGCAACGCGCCAGCGTGAAGTGCGGGTGAAAGGTTCGGACGTCGAGCCCCGTGAGCCCGGCGGCGAGGAGCGCGTCATCCACCCGCTGCCGCAATTGGAAGAGGTGCGGATGTCCGTGTCCGACGCCGATCCACAACACCGCCGGCGGGCGTTTCGGCGGAAAGGCACCCGCCCCTTCGATGGGCAGAATGAAGGACTCGACCCGCACCGTCGCGAGCGACCGCTCGATGCTGTCGCGCTGTTCCGTCGGCACGTCTCCGAGGAATCGCAGCGTCAGATGATACTGGTGCGGCGCGGTCCAGTTCACTCCGCGGATCGGCCGCGCCTGCGCCGCGAGCGCGGCTCGCACCGGCTCCGGTGGATCAATCGCGACAAACAAGCGTTGGGTCTCGAGCCCGTCCACGAGCGGCACGATCCCCTGCGCTGCACGCGTCCGCAAGCGGTTTGCGGCATGTTTCACCGTTGCCCGCGCCCAACGGCAACCTACGTTGACGCGCATGGACGACCCAGCGCCAACCGACCGCGACGCGCGGATCGCCGAGCTCAAGCAACGCGTGCTCGCCTTTGCCCATGCGCGCGACTGGGAACAATTCCACAGTCCGAAGAATCTCTCCATGGCCCTCGCCGCCGAGGCCGCCGAGCTGATGGAAAACTTTCTGTGGATGTCGCCGGAGGATTCGCGCTCGGCCGTCGGGGCGGACGCACGCCGGCGCGAGATGATCGAGGACGAACTGGCCGACGTCGTGATCTACGCGTTGCAGTTCGCGAACCAGACCGGCATCGACGTCGCCGCCGCCATCGCGGCAAAGATGGCCAAGAACGCATTGAAGTATCCCGTGGAAAAGGCGCGCGGACGATCCGACAAATACACCGAGCTGTGAAAAACGAGTTCTACGGCGCGTTCGACACCGAGGTGTGCGGGCGCGCGCGCAAGTCCGACTACCGCACCCCGTTCCAGATCGATCGCGATCGCATCATCCATTCGGCGGCGTTTCGCAAGCTGCAGTCCAAGACGCAGGTCTTCATTTCCGGCGAATTCGACTTCTACCGCACTCGCCTCACCCACTCGCTGGAAGTCGCACAAATCGGGCGCTCGATCTGCCATTTCGTTCAGGCCCGCGAGGGCAGTCCGCTGCGGGAGGACTTCCACCTCGACGCGGATCTTGTCGAGGCGGTGTGCCTCTCCCATGACCTGGGCCACCCGCCCTTTGGCCACGGCGGCGAACGCAAGCTGCACGAGTTGATGCGCCAGCATGGCGGGTTCGAGGGAAACGCACAGACCCTGCGCCTGCTCACGGAGATTCTCTGGACCTCCGACGCGCGCGGCAGCGTCGGCATGGCGCCGACCCGCGCGTTTCTCGACGGGATTCTCAAATACAAGACTCTGTTCACCGAGGATACGACTGCGGATCACCACTTCATCTACGCGGACCAGGTCCGGTATCGCGCGTTCGTTTTCGATGAGGAAGGCCTGCCGGCGGGGCTCGCGCCCGGTACCGCGCTCAACAAGTTTCGCAGCATCGAGTGTCAGATCATGGACTGGTCGGACGATACCGCGTATTCGCTGCACGACATCAGCGACGGCGTGCGCGCGGGCTTCCTCACCTTTGAAAAGATCGAGCGGTGGGCCGACGAACACCATCCGGGCTGGCGCGAGGACCCACGCGGGGACGCGCAGCGCTGGATTCGCGCGTTGGAGGAGGCGATCAAACGCGATGGCCTCGACCAGATGGTCGGGGCGAAAATCGGCGATTGCGTGCGCGCCTGTCGGTTGGTGCCGTGGGAAAACGCGATGGCGGCCCGCACCAACCGCTATGCCTTTCGCCTCGAAATCGCGGAGGACGTCGCTGCCGAGATCGGCTTCTACAAGACGATGGCCTACGACATCATCTTCTGCTCGCCCCAACTCTACCAGATGGAGCACAAGGGCCGCGCCATCCTGCAGGAGTTGTTCGAGACGTTTCTCGACAACTATCTCCCGGGAAATCCGCATCCGGTCCGCGTCCTGCCGCCGAGCGTGGCCGGCCTGATTGCGCAGGAACCGACCGAGGCGGGCAAGATCCGCCGCATCTGCGACCACATCGCGAGCATGACCGACGGCCACGCCCGCCGCACCTGGAAGCGGCTCTTTGACCCGGACTTCGCGTCAATCGTCGATCTGGGGTGAGCCGAGGAGAAAACCGGGCCCAGCCTCCTGACGTCGGCTGCGACAAGGTAGCGTCAATGGCAGCCGACGTCAGGAGGCTGGTTTCGCTTTACTCCCGCTCGCAGTCGAACGACAGGCCCACGTCCGCGCGCCAGGCGTCGAGTGCGGCCATGTTGCCGAGGGTGTCCGCCCAGGTCATGGCCGGATGCTTCGCCTCGACGTCGCGGTTCTGGACCGCGTTGGCGACCAGATCGACCTGTTGGGTATAGAGCGGCGCGGGACTGTCGATCAACAGTTCCGTGGGCGTGTTCTCGCCCTTGCGCTGCACGAGCAGCCGCGCGTCCTTCGCGGGAATGTGCCAGGGAACCGGAATGCTGATGTTTCCCTCGGAGCCCCAGATGCGAAACGTATTATCGACCTGCACCTGCGTGCCGCACGAAAGCGCCGCCACACAGCCGCCGGGAAACTTGAGCGCCGCGGTCGCCTGCTGATCGACGCGGCTGCGCTCGCCGATGTGGGCCACGCCGCGTACGTCGACGGGATTGAGGAAGGGATTGCCGCGCGCTGCGCCGGCCACGAGCCGCGCCAGCGAAAGCGGGTAGCAGCCGACGTCCATGATGCCGCCGCCCGCGGCCGGATTGCTCAACCGGATGTTTCCGAGATCGAGACCCATATTATAGGAAAAGTTGCCCTGGATCAGGCGAACCTCGCCGAGGTCGCCCGCGCCGACGATTTCCACGAGTCGCGTGGTCAGCGGATGGCAGCGATACATGAACGCTTCCATCAGGAAGACCCGGGCGGCGCGCACGGCGGCGATCGCCCGTTCCGCCTGCGCCCGGTTCACGGTGAACGGCTTTTCGCAGAGGATGTGCTTGCCGGCGGATGCCGCGCGCACGGTCCATTCCTCGTGCAGGTGATTCGGCAGCGAGATATAAACCGCGTCGACCTCGTCCGAGTTGACGACGTCTTCGTACGAGCCAAAGGCGCGCGGCACGCCGAACTGCTTCGCAAAGGCCCGGGCCGGTTCGAGCGAACGGCTGCCGACGGCGGCGAGATGCCCCGTCCCCGAGTCCTTGATACCGCCGGCGAGTTTTTTCGCGATATTGCCCGTGCCGAGAATTCCCCAGGCGAGCGTACGGCGGTTCGGCATGGCGGCGCGGGACGGCGGTCCGGGGAAACGAGGGCGGAGCGGTGGAGCGACGGCAGGCGGAAGCTGATTCAGTGCCCGTGACCGCAGCCGCAACCTCCGTGACCGCAACCGCCGCCGTGGCTGTGCGCCGGAGCGGCGGGCGCATCTGACTTGGAGGTGCCGATAAAGCCGTAGCCGCCGGAAATCACCCGACGCACGGCTTCACCGGTTTGCGGGTCACGCGTAAGCGGTGCGTCCTTCATGCTTTGCTGCACTTCAAAACGCCGCCGCGGCTGCGCGGGATCGGCCGGCACGGTCTCGTAAACATAAGTCGCCATGAGTCCATCACTCTAGGGTTCCCATACCGGTTCGCAATGGGAATTCCGACTCATGCAGCCGGGACGCCACCGGCAGACGTCAGCCCCCGCAAACGCTAGGATCCATTTGTCCCGTTGATCCCACCATGTCCCTCACCACCTTCTTGCAGCGGCCGGTCCGCATCCTGATAGCAGCGGCGATGCTCGCATCCGTCATCACCGGAGCGGCGTTCTGGTGGAAGCACACGCCGCACAACACTGCGGAATTGATCGGCGCGCTCGACGCGTTCACCGGTGACTGGACGGGCGAGGCCAGCATCGAAGGTTCCAATGGAGCGATCCTGGCATCCCTCCCGGTCACGCGCCGCTACCTCTGGGTGGGCGGCAGGCAGATTGTCGAGACCCATTTCCACGCCGGCACGGAAGCGTACACCACTCGTGCCATGCAGTGGGTCGAAAATGGCCGGCTCAAAGCCGTCGTTACCGGACCGGAAGACATGCCCCACAATTTCGTGGGTGCACGCACGGCGGACGGTATTCTCTGGACCAACGTGGACCGTCCCGATTCCGACTGTCTCGACCGGATCGTGGTTCGCGACGGGCATCCGAGCATGCAGACCGCCAGTTTCACGAATTTGCGTCTGGCAAACATTTCGGGACTGGTCGGGGTTGCGGCACATTTCAAGCCGCGGGCGCCGGGCGAGGGTTCGCCGGAGAGCGCGGTGCTCAAGCGCGTGGAGACACGGGTATCCGCAATTGAACAGACCCTGGACCAAGCCGCAAAGGAACGGACGGAGCTTCGCGGCCTGCTTGCCCGCGCGGAACAAGCCCGCGCAGCTGGTGAAGCCGCGGCCGCCATGGCGGCGAGGCGGCAGGCGTCGCACGGCAATCGGCTCCAGATCCATTCCACCCCAGCGGGACTTGCATTCGAACTACACCCAACGGGTTCGCCGGGTGACGGTCCCAGTCCGACGATGCTGGAAGGCAAGACTCCCGTCACCCTCGAGGCGCTGCCGGCCGGGGATTACGCCGTCGTTCTGCATTCCGCGGGCGCCCCGGACGTCGTCCACTATGTGACCCTCCGGGCAGAGGGCGACGTGGTCCTGTTCCACCGGCAGATCACAGCAGCTGGCGGCGCGGAATGCTCCGGCCACCCCGGCGGCCCCCGCCGCGCCGGCACCGGTCACGACGCCACCCGGCGAAGCGCCGAAGGAGATCTCCAGCACGAGCGGATGGGACCGCGCACCGACGCCCGTCCATACCGTCCTGCCTCGCCTCGCTGGGCTGCATCGGTTTTCCGGCAGCCGGATCGATGTCACGGTCCTGGTCGATGAGCAGGGCGTTCCCCGCAACGCCTCCGTGGCCCGCGACGAGGACCCGCGCGTCGCCCGCCTCTGTTGCGACGCCGTGGCGAAGTGGCGGTTCCAGCCGGCCACCCGGGACGGCCGTCCGGTGAAGGCGCGGGTAACGGTGCCGTTCGCGATCCGTTAACCGCCGGAACACGAACGCCGACGCGCGGCGTACCCTCTTGCCAAGCGGGGGCGGAAACTTTTTCTCACCCCATGCATCAAGTCGTTGGGGTCCTCGACTTCGGCTCCCAATACACCCAGGTCATCGCGCGCCGCATCCGTGAGTGCTCGGTCTATTCGCGGATCTATCACTTTGCCACTCCCGCCGCCCAGCTTCGGGCGGATGGCGTGGTGGGGCTCATTCTTTCCGGCGGACCGTCGAGCGTTTATGCGGAAACGGCGCCGCTGCCCGACCGCGACATCTTCAAGCTCGGCGTGCCCGTGCTCGGCATTTGCTATGGCCTTCAGCTCATGGGCCACCTGCTCGGCGGCAAGGTTGAGCGCAGCACCCGCCGCGAATATGGCCACGGCACGCTGCACATCGATTCGAAACACACGCTCTTCCACGGCCTGCCGAACGAACTGCGCGTGTGGAACTCACATGGCGACCACCTCACCAAGGTGCCGCGCGGCTTTCGCGCGATTGCGCACACCGAAAATGCGCCGTTCGCGGCCATCGAGGACCCCAAGCGCCGCCTGGTCGCGATCCAGTTCCACCCCGAGGTCCACCACACCGACCAGGGCGTGCGCATCGTCGACAACTTTCTCAAGCGCATCTGCGGCTGCACCGGCGACTGGTCGATGGCGGATTTCATCGCGGAATCCGTGCGGCGGATTCGCGAACAGGTCGGCGACGGCCGCGTGATCCTCGGTCTGAGCGGCGGCGTCGACTCCTCCGTCGCGGCGGCGCTGATTCACCGCGCGATCGGACGCTCAGCTTACCTGCGTGTTCGTCGACAACGGCCTGCTCCGCCTCGGCGAGCGTGAATACGTTCGTGACCTCTTTCACCGGAACTTTCGCATGCGGCTGAAGGTCGTGAATGCCGGGCCGCTTTTCCTGCGCGCGCTCCGGGACGTCACGGACCCCGAACGGAAGCGAAAGATCATCGGTCGCATTTTCGTGCAGGTCTTCGATCAATCGCTCAAGTCCGTCGGTCGCGCCGAATTTCTCGCCCAAGGGTACGCTGTATCCGGATGTGATCGAGAGCGTGGCGATCGCGGGCAATCCCGCCGCGTTGATCAAGAGCCACCACAACGTCGGCGGCCTGCCGAAGCGCATGAAGCTGAAGCTGCTCGAGCCGCTGCGCGAGTTGTTCAAGGACGAGGTGCGCGCGGTCGGCACCGCGCTGGGGCTGCCCAAGGAGGTCGTCTGGCGCCAGCCGTTTCCTGGTCCGGGTCTCGGCGTGCGCGTAGCCGGGGCGATCACCGGGGAACGCCTGCGCATCCTGCGCGAGGCCGACGCGATCCTGCACGACGAAATGGTCCGCGCGGGCTGGTACTACAAAGTCTGGCAGTCGTTCGCCGTGCTCGTGCCGGTGAAAACGGTCGGCGTGATGGGCGACGAGCGCACCTACGACTACGTCATCGCGCTGCGCGTGGTCGAAAGCCAGGACGCGATGACGGCCGACTGGGCCCGGCTGCCCTACGACCTGTTGCGGGTGATCTCCAGTCGCATCATCAACGAGGTCAAGGGCGCCAACCGCGTCGTCCTCGATATCAGTTCGAAGCCGCCGAGCACCATTGAATGGGAATGAGCGCACCGGCGCTTGCACTCGCGCGCATCCCGGACTCGTTTGCCGCTCCCTTGCCTCCATCATGAAAAACGTTCGGCTCTCTCCTCCCGCGCTGGATCGGCCTGGTCGCCGGGTGCGTGGCCTTGCTGCCGTGGGGCGCGCTCGCCGCCGACGACACCGCACCCGCCGCCGATGTCACCACCCCCACGGCCGACGATCAACGCGCCCGCCGCCGCCGGTCCCGAGGACGTCGCCATCGTGATCGCCCGGGCCCGGGCATTCCTCGGCACGGACGAGGCGCTCGACGCCGTTCACTCCCTGCATTTCAAGGGCAGCGTCACCGACCAGGACGGAAAGACGCACGAGCTCGAGATGATCGCCCAAAAGCCGATGCAGCAGCTCATCACGGAAACGACGCCGGACACCCGCATCGTGACCGGCCTCGACGATTACGACGGCTGGCGGCGCGAAGGCCCGCTCAACCGTCCCGAAGTCGGACACGTCGCCCTGATGAGTGCGCCGGAAATCCGGCTGATGCGGGCGCGGACTTGGCAGGTGCTTTATTACTACCACAACATCGAAGCCGACGGCGGCTACGTCACGGTCGAGGGTGACGAGACCATCGACAACGTGCCCTGCGTAAAGGCGGTGTTCCACCACATGGGCGGATTCATCTTCGAGCGCTTCTTCGACAAGGCCACGGGACGGTTGGTGCTCACGCGGACCGACGAGGGCGCCGAACTGCGTGAGCTCGGCGAGATGCACGTTGCCGGAATCCGCTTTCCGAAGGAATTGCAGCAAACCTACGAGCGGCAAAACCAGCCGCGTCGCCTTCGACGAGATCAAGGTCAACGAAAAGTTTCCCAAATCCATCTTCCGGACCCCGACGCCGAAATTCAATTTCGCGCCTCCGTCGGACGCCGCAGTCACGCCGCCACCCAAATCGAAGCCCGCGCCGCCGCCGTCTGAAAGCCCCGAACCTCCGGAAACAAAACCCGCCGAACCTCCCGCTTCGGCTCCAGCCAATCCCGCGACGCCACCAGCGCCAACAAGCCCGTAGCCGAAATCTTTCGACCGAAACTTCCGGCTTGATTGCCCATGATCCGGACTTGCCTGCATCGAGCGGCAGCGCCGGAATTCAGCCTCCGGCCGCCAATGCTCGAGCGAGTCGGCGTCGACAAGCGGTGGCACGACGTCGATTTCATTCTCGCGTCGTTCGGCCGATCCTGCAGTCCGAGATGTTTGCGCTGCTCCCTGCCCCATTTGCCAGACGTCGCTCCCTCCCCAGGCGTAGTGGGGCGGCGGCGTCGGGTTTGACACGCGCGCGGGGGCGATTCCGGAGGGCAATGCGCGTAGGTTTCGCCGCCCTGCTGGCGTCGACGCTCGTCGCAACGGCTGGCGCCCTCGACGAGGTCGTACTCAAGAACGGGCGCCGTTACCTGGGCACCATCGTCAGCAGCACGCCGGACACGATCGTTTTGTCGATTGATGGCGGCACCGTTGAGTTCCCGCGCTCGATCGTGGCCTCCCCACCCTACCTCGGTACGGCCACACCCGACTCCGGCACGCCGAAGGACGCGACCGCCGCACCACCCGACGAACCAGCGGCAAACCGGTTGCCCGGGGTGACGGATGCCCTGCACAAGCTGCACGCGTTTCCGTGGGTGACCGACCTTCACCAAGTGCCGGTGCTGGTCACCGATCAAGGGCGCTGGCAATTCCTCCCGTGCATTTCGTTTTGGGTCGCGGACTTTTTCCAACTCAGCATCTATGGCGATCCCGGCCGCCCTTCGGCGATAGAGGTGAGCCTGCAACATCCTGCCCCGACCGCGTGGGAACAGAAGCGCCACCTGCTCGAATACATGCTCAGCCTTGTTCCGGGGCTGGCTGTCGACAACCGCTTCGATGGCCTTGATCTGAACGGAGATCAATTCGCGATCGGCGATCTGTGGTTCGAGGTCACCGGCCCGGAAAGTGACAAGACGCCCGGCCGATGGACCATCTTGTTGTTGCACGAACTCTCTCTGAAAGACGCGCGCGCCTCGTACGAGGAACTACGGTCGATTTCCGAACTCCTTTCGGATGCGACCATCGACCCGAGCAGGCCGCGGTCATGGCAACATGGTTCCTGGCTGCCCGCCGAGATCGCATCGCTCCACCAGACAGCCGATCCCGCCGCCGTCGAGGCCCCGGCGACCACGGATGCCCCGGCACCCAGGACAGCGTTCACCGCACTCGGTGGCGAACGCGTGTACCTGCGGGCCTTCGAACGCCAGCGCGGCAAATACACGCGCACGAACAACGACTGGCTGCGCGATTTCACCGCGGCGCCGCCGTAGTCGTGACAATATGGTGACGTGCGTAGGGCGTGTTCTTGAAGCGCGCCGTGACTCGACTCGCCGACCCGGACAGATGGCGATCGCTCCCTGTCGGCTTGTCCCTACCTCAGCTGAACGGAGTCGTCGCGAAGCCGAGCTCCAGTGCCCGGGCGAACGTGCGGGCATCGACATTCGCACCGCCCACGAGCGCGACCACGCGTTTGCCCGCAAGACCGGGGATCCGTCCGGCGAGGAGCGCCGCGACGGTTACCGCACCGGCACCTTCCACGGCGGTGCGCTCGGCGTCGAACAGGCGCAACATCGCATAGGCGATCTCGCTTTCCGAAACCACCACGACCTGATCCACCCGGCCTTGCGAGGAGGCAAACGTGTGCCTCCCGATCCGTGACACCGCCAGGCCGTCGGCAAAGGTCGGCGCCACCGCGATGTCGGTGGGCCTGCCGCAATCCCGAGCCGCACTTAATTTCGCCGCAGCCGCAGGTTCGACGGCGATCACGACGACATCCGGCCGCACCGATTTCACTGCGGTCGCCACCCCGGCCAACAACCCGCCACCTCCGACCGGCACGAGGATGGCATCCAATTGGGGAACCTGGCGCAGGATCTCGAGACCAAGCGTTCCCTGGCCGGCGATGACGGCGGGATCATCAAACGGGTGCACGTAGCACGCTCCGCCGCGGTCTGCGCACTCCCGCGCGACGACATCCGCCTCGGCAAACGAGTCCCCCACAAGCACGACGGTGGCGCCAAGCCCGCGACATCGCTCGACCTTCACGCGCGCCGCACGTTCGGGCATCACCAGCGTCACGGGCACGCCGAGGCGGGGTCCATGCCGGGCGAGTCCGAGCGCGTGATTGCCCGCCGAGGCGGCGACCACGCCCCGGCGACGCTGCGCCGGCGTGAGACGCGCAAGAGCATGGGCGGCGCCGCGCTCTTTGAAACTGCCGGTGGGTTGCAAGTCCTCGCGTTTCAAGAAAACGCGCGCGCCTGCTTCAGCGCCGAGCGACCTCGCGGCCAGGCACGGCGTCTCGCCCACGACGCCGTGCAATCGCCGCTGCGCTGCCAGGATGTCGGCCGCCTCGATCCGGACAGGGGCCGAGGTTGGCTCGCTGCCGGATGTCCCGGTCGCGGTGCTTGAGTCGGAGGAGTCGGTGGTGCCGATGGTGTTCATTTGTTTTGAGCCACCGGCAACGACCGCAAGAAACAGAAAACCCACGGCCGTTGCCGGTCGTGGGTGTGGAAAGTTGGATTGACGCGCGATCCGCCTAGGCACCCCTGCCGGCACGATGAATCATGATAATCATCATGCCAATCCGGGTGCAGAGCATGGAGGCGGAGAAATTCACTCGTGGCCCGAAGGATGTTGATCCGACTGAAGCGGTCAAGCTTACCCTTGTTGATGTTCTGTTCGTTCGATGAGGCGCCGAAAATCATCCGGCTGCATGGTCGCGGTACCGTGGTCGAGCGCGATGATCCCCGATTCGCGGAAATTGCGGGACGATTTCCGCCGCATCCCGGGCGACGGGCGTTCGTGATCGTGCAGGTCGACCGGATCGCTGATTCGTGCGGTTTTGGCGTCCCCATCTATGGATTCATCCGCGAGCGCGACACCCTCGCACGCCTCGAGGAAGGTCGCACCGACGATACCATCGCCGCCTATCGGCGGCAGAAAAACGCCCGAAGCATCGACGGGCTCCCGGGACTGCGAACGTTTTGACCAGCAAGCCGACGGCGGGTTCAGACTTCATAGGTCCGCAGGGGTTCGGGATCGAAAACCGTGGCCTTCGGCGCCAGCTCTGAGAACTGCTCACGAAACCAGGTGCGCGCGGGCGGGTCACCATGGGTGAGCACGATCGACCGGGGTTCGGCGCGGAGAGCGAAACCCAGCAACTCCTCGCGGTCGGCGTGCCCGGTCAATTCGAAGCGATCAATCGAAGCGCGCACGGAGGTCTGGAAGTTCAACGCCTCGAAGACGAACGTCTCGCCGCGGCGCGCCGCCAGCAGGCGTCCGCCGGGAGTCTCCGGGTCGCAATAACCCACGAAACAGATGCCGTTGTGCGGTTGTCCCACGAGGCAGGAAGCCAGCAGATACGACGGCGTGTTCTCGACCATCATGCCGCTGCTGACGACGAAGATGCCCTTCTCTTTCGGTTCCCGGCCGGCCTGGAGGTTGCGCGCGGGCCGCTTCACGCCGAGTTCCCGGGGTATCGCCCGACTGAAATTCGCGAGGCCGGTTTTCCTGGAGATGTCATCCATGTAGTCGCCCAGATCCATGCCGAGACCGGCGGCGTAGATCGGCGAGGGGCGCAAGGCACCGGTGCGACGCGCCTCGTGCAGCAGCAGAAAGACTTCCTGCATCCGCCCCAGCGCAAAGACCGGGATCAAGACGGAGCCGTCGCGGTCGAGCACGTGATTGACCGTGGCGATGAGTCGCGCGATCTCGCTGGCGCGGTCGTGGCCCGATGGCCGGTCGGTCGCGCCGCGCGTCGTCTCCATCACGAGCGTATCGAAGGGCTTTTGCGGAAACTGCGCGCCTCCCACCAGGCGCTGAGGGTCAAACTGGACGTCGCCGGTGAAGAACACCGCGCGATGTTTATGCACGAGTTGCACGCCAGCCGCTCCCGGTACGTGACCGGCCGCGAAGAACGTCACCTCCACGTCGTCGTGCGTCCCGGCGATCTTGCGCGGCTGACCGAATAGCATCGGCACGTATTGCGAGACCACCGCATCGATGTCCGCCATCGAGTAGAGCGGATATTCCGTGATGTTCTTTTCCTCGCGCTCGCGCTTCATCACGTTCACGGAATTTCGCAGCAGGCGCTCCGCCAGCATCGTGCTCGGCAGCGACATGAGCACGGGCACGGTGGGACACAGACGCACCACCAGCGGCAGCGAACCGAGATGGTCGAGATGGCAGTGCGTGACGATCACGGCATCGGGCGGTTCGGCCAGCAACCGGCTGTGATCCGGCACCGCTTCGCGACCACAGCGCTTGGGATGAATCCCGCAGTCGATCAGCAGGCGCACGCCACCGATCTCAACCAGATGGCCGTTGGCACCAATGCCGCCAAAGCGGTTGAGGTCGGTCAGCTTCATGAAAGCGGTCCAGCACGAGGTAACCGCGGACGAGCGGCAACGCCAAACGCGGTATATCGCAAACAGCGCAGCCACCCGGCGCCGTATCCAGCAACGGTGGCGCAGGATCCAGGCCATCCAATGCGGGCAGGCAGAGATGGATGCGTTACGCTCAAAACCCACACCAGTCCCGGATCGCGCCCCAGCTCACGTGCGGTAACACGTGGTGCATCAGCCAGGCGCGGCCCTCGGGAAACGCTCGAACAATCGTCAACCCGCCGAACAACACCAGCAGTCCGCCGGTGACGCGCACCAGCAGACGACGCCAGTGCGGATTCCAGGCGTGCGAGGCGAGCCCGAGTGCAAAAAGCCCGGGAAAGGTCGCCGCTCCAAACGCCGCCGCCCCCACGGCCGCGGTCGCGACATCACCGGTCGCCGCAAGGCGCGAGAGTGCACCCAAAACGAGGCCGCACGGGAGAAAGCCGTTCAACCACCCAGTGAGCAGGGCCGACAGCATCCCCGGCCGGCCGACCACCGCGGCCAAAGCACGGCAGCCGGGAAACGGTTCAAGCACCCGCCGCCAGCCCGCGGACGGTCGCCACTCGGTGATCTGCATCGTTCCGTAAAGCAACATCACGCTCCCGGCGATGATCGACATCGCCATCTGACCCGAGGCGAACCACCCCGCGCGGCCGACCAGGCCGAGGCCCGCCACCAGCAGCACCGCGAGAAAGACATACGTAAGTGCCTTGCCCGCCTGGTAGGCAAGATGCCGCGCCAGCATGCCCCCGGGCCCCCGGGTGTCGCGGCTCACGGCAAGCGCGAAACCGCCGCACATGCCGATGCAGTGCCCGAAGGAGCCGCCCAACCCGAGTACGACCACCTCGGTGATCCCGGACCAATTCATGAAGCAAGAGTTGTCACGCCAAGCCCGCGCCGAAAGCGAAGGTAAAATCGGTTCCAGCGGTAGGCGCGAGACCGATGGGAGACAACTCCATCGGGCTCCGGCAGGTTTGTATTTTCCCGCACTTACCTGTTCCGTAAGCCGGTCTGTTCATCCAACCTTTGCACCGATGTCCCTTCCCCGCACCGAACCGCTTCGGATCGCCGACCGCACGTTTTCTTCACGGCTGTTTGTGGGCACGGGCAAGTTCAGCAGCAATGAACGCATGCGCGATGCCTTGCGCGCGAGCGGCACCGAGCTGGTCACGGTCGCCCTGCAAGCGCGCGGACCTCTCCGGAGGCCGCGATCCGTTCGCCAACATCCTCGAGTATCTCGAGTCCGATCGCTACCTCGTGCTGCCCAACACCGCCGGCGCGATGAATGCCGAGGAGGCGGTGCGTCTCGCCAGGCTCGCGGCCGCCGCCGGCCTTCCGAAATGGGTGAAGCTCGAAATTCATCCTGATCCAAACTACCTGCTGCCGGACCCGATCGAGACGCTCAAGGCGGCGGAGGTGCTCGTGCGCGACGGATTCGTCGTCATGCCCTACATCAACGCCGATCCTGTCCTCGCCCGTCGCCTGCAGGACGTCGGCTGCGCGACCGTCATGCCCCTCGGTTCGCCGATTGGCAGCAACCGGGGATTGGAGACGCGCGCCCAGATAGAGATCATCATCGAGCAGGCCACCGTCCCGGTCGTCGTCGATGCGGGCATCGGGCAGCCCTCCCAGGCCGCGGCCGCGATGGAACTCGGCGCGGACGCCGTATTCGTCAACACCGCCATCGCGATCGCCAGCGACCCGGTCGCAGCCGCGCAAGCCTTTGCCGCCGCCACCCATGCAGGACGCCTCGCCCGCGAACTCGGCTTGGGAACAACCTCGCGGCAGGCAATTGCCACGAGCCCGTTGACAGCCTTCCTCGGGTGAGCGAACGGTACCGGAGGAGGTACCATGCTCGGACTCGAACCTGGAACGGTCAGCATTTC
Source organism: uncultured Verrucomicrobiae bacterium (assembly GCA_963797435.1). GTDB lineage: Bacteria > Verrucomicrobiota > Verrucomicrobiia > Opitutales > Opitutaceae > CAWCPJ01. The sequence continues at coordinate 688,626 of CAWCPJ010000005.1, forward strand.
CCGGCCCGATGCACGTTGGCGCGAGCTTTTCGCCCGCGAACGCGATCGCATTCAGGAGGCGCTCGGGCCCGTCGCCCTCGACATCCAGCACGTCGGCAGCACGTCGATCCCGGGGCTCCCGGCGAAGCCGATCGTCGACGTCGCGGTGGCGATCAAATCCTACGACGATTTCTTTCCATACATTCCGGTGATCGAGAAGCTCGGGTATGTCTATCGGGGCGAAAACGGGACTCCGCGCCGTCACTACTTTGTCCTGGGGGAGCCGCGGACCGTTCACCTTCATTTCCTCGAGCACGACAGCGACGACTGGTTGGCGCATCTCGTTTTCCGCAACCGGATGCGGCGTTCGCCTGCGCTGCGGCGCCGGTATCTCCGGATCAAGCGGCACCTCGCCGCCAAATACCCGGACGACCGCGACGCCTATACGGCGGGCAAGCAGCCGTTCATCCACTCGGTCATCGACCCGGTGCTGGCGGCGAAACGGCGGGGAGCGGCGTATGCGCAAGGCGCGGCATCAACCCAGGGTTGAATGAACGAATGAATCGACGTGACGGAGCGGCACGAAATCGTCTTCGTGCGGCAACGCCCCGGATGAGCCGGGTGCCGGCGCCATGACGACCTTCTCCCAACGATACCCGCAGCTGGCCATCGATGCGTTGCGCGAGCGATCGTTGCTCGCCACCGATCCCGAGGTGCGTCGCGTGTTGGACCGGGGACGGGCAACGTCGCTTGAGGACTTTGCGGTGCTGCTGTCGCCCGCCGCGAGCACCCACCTCGAAACGTTGGGCCGGCTTTCGCAGGCGACGACGCAGCGGTATTTCGGGCGGGTCATCCGGCTGTTTGCCCCGATTTACCTGTCGAACGAGTGCGTGAACATCTGCAAGTATTGCGGTTTCTCGCGCAACAATCCGATCCCCCGCATCACGCTGCCGATTGACCAGGTCGAGCGCGAGGTGCACATGATCGCGGGTCAGGGATTTCGTTCGCTGCTGCTCGTCGCAGGCGAGCATCCCAAGTACGTCTCCAACGGCTATGTGGAGGATGTGATCCGCCGCATCCTGCCGGTGATGCCCAGCGTCGCGCTGGAACTCGGTCCGCTCGAGACCTCGAAGTACCTCCCCATGGTTCGCGCCGGTGCCGAAGGACTCGTCGTGTACCAGGAAACCTATCACGAGCCCACCTACCGGGAACTGCACGTCGCGGGGCCCAAGAAACACTACGGCTGGCGGATGGACACGGCCGAGCGCGGATATGCCGCGGGTTTTCGTCGCCTCGGCATCGGCGCGCTGTTCGGCCTCCACGACTGGCGGTACGAGGCGATCAGCGTGGCGGCGCACGCCCAGCACCTCCTGCGCACGTGTTGGAAGGCGCAGGTCAACATCAGCCTGCCGCGAATGCGACCGGCCGCGGGAGGCTGGCAGCCACAAGCGGGTCATTTCATCGGCGATCGCGAGTTCGTGCAGGCGATCTGCGCCCTGCGCCTGCTGCTGCCGCATTGCGGACTCGTGCTGTCCACGCGCGAGCCCGCACGGTTGCGCGACGGCCTCGTCACGCTGGGAATCACCACGATGAGCGCGGGCTCCAGCACGGAACCGGGCGGCTATTCCAACCATTTCGACGAAAACTCCTGGACGCCGAAGGACGATCAGCCGGGCGAGCAGTTTCACATCGCCGACGAACGTCCCCCGCAAGTCGTGGCCGACATGATCCGGACCCAGGGTTACGAACCCGTCTGGAAGGATTTCGACCAGGCGCTGGTGGTGGCACCGGACCCGGTGGAGGTGAATTGAACCAGCCGGGGCACCGAGGCCACAGAAGCTGGATGCCATTGCTTTTCTTCGTGCCCTCCATGCTCTCCGTGGTGAAAACCCTGCCGATGTCCGCGACGATTGCCATACGTGCGAACGGCAACCGCTATCATGTGCCGACGGGCCAGACGCTCGATGCGTTCCTCGAATCCGTCGGCCAGGAACCGAAGCAGGTCGTCATCGAACGGAACGGGCAGGCGCTGACACCCGGCGAGGCCCGGCAGGCGGTGCTCAAAGACGGCGATGTGCTCGAAATCGTCCGGATCGTCGCCGGCGGATAACCGCCCCGGTGCCCCACGCGTTCCAGTTCCATTGCTGCCCACCCTGTCATGAGCGAGCCGGCCACAAGCGTCGAACTTCCGGGCCTCGAGGTCGTCCTCGACCGGCTCGAATACCGCACCGGCGGCCCCCAGGCGCCGGCGGAAACGCCCCATGTCTTCATCTACTTCCTCACGATCCGCAACCGTTCCGACCGGCGCGTCCTGTTGCTCGGCCGCAAATGGATCGTCGACGAAGCGGACGCACCCCGGCGGGTGATCGAAGGCGACAAGATTGTTGGAGAAACGCCGGACCTGCGTCCGGGCGAAAGTTTTTCCTACAACAGCTTTCATCTCACCGCTGGCCCCGCTACGGCGCGCGGCAGCTTTCATGGCGTGGACGAGCATGGCCAGCGTGTGCATGTGCGCATTCCCGATTTCGAGCTGCGACCGCGGGAGCTGGACTGAGACTGACTGGTTGGCCGGGACTGAACACCCGCGAGCAAGCGAGGAACCGAGCAGCGCCGGCGCCGCTGTCGCTACTCCGCAAGCGCGCGGGCCATCCCGACCACGGCGTCACGATCATTGGCGGAAAGGATCCGGGCACGGTTTTCCGGATCAGCCGCAAGATGTGCGATGTCGGCGAGGGTGGCGAGGTGACCCTCGGCATCACCTGAAGGGCTCACCACGAGAAACACGAGGGAAACTGGTTCGGGCTGCCCATCGACTCGGAGAGGTGGCTGGAGGCGCCCGAGCACGACGATGCGATCCGTCAACCCGCGCACAAACGCGTGCGGCACGCCCAGCCCGTGACCGAGCCAGGTCGGCATCAGGCGCTCGCGCTCCATGATGTCGGCGAGCAAAGCATCCGCCGTCACGTCCGGACGACAGCGCGTGACGATCCCCGCAAGTTGCGCGAAGAGGTCGTCGGCACTGGTCACGGCGATGTCCTCAATCGCGCCGTTGTCGAGCCCGCGCGCCAGGAACCCGCCACTACGGCGCAACACGAGCAGATGGTCGCCCTCGCGCCCCGCGAAGTCGCCCGCCGCGGCCGGATCGAGCGTAACACCGTCCTTGCGCGCCACCGCGATGATCATGCCTTCCGGAGGCCTGGGCTCCTCGCCCAGGACGACTTCCGAGATAACGGCCTCTCCCCGCTGCAACTCCGCGCTGAGCAAACCGGGACGCGGCAACCGCTCCCATACGACGGAACCGGCACGTCGGAGGTGTGCCCGCCTTGACGACGTCGCCGGATTGGCAATGCGGCCGCCGCCCCAACGTTGCAGGGTCGCGCGATCGAGCACCTCGTGCCAGCGGTGGCAGACGAGTTCATTGAGTTCGCTGTTGTCGGTGAGCGCGACAATGTGACCGAGGTTTTGAAATCGATCGTCGCGCTGCATTCCGACGACGTCGAGCGCGTCCGCCCGCTGCGCCCGCACATCGAGCGCCGCCGCCTCCGCCACCAATCGCGGGTTGCTGTCCAGCACCAGCACATCGTGGCCGGTGGCACGGGTGATGAAACGCGCCAAGCGCGCGCCGAGCTGGTGTGCGCCGACAATCAACCACCCCGTCGGCTCGGGCTGCCGGACCCGGAGAAGCCGCGCGACGATACCGGCGCTGAATCCCTGCAGGATCACGGTGGCCCCGATCACGGAATATACGAACGGCTCGATGAAAGAGGCGTCGAACGTTGAACCCTGTTGTACGAGATCGAGGGCGAACAGCGACGCCATCGAGGCCGCCACGATGCCGCGGGGCGCGATCCACGCGAGAAAGGCGCGTTCGCGCCACGGCAGGGTCGAGCCCACCGTGGACACCAGCACGTTGAGTGGCCGCACGACAAAGATGATCGCCGCCAGCAGCCACGCCATCGGCTTGCCAAACGTCACGAAGCGCGCGAGCTCGAGCCGGCCGGCGAGCACGATGAACAGCGTCCCGATGAGCAGGTCCGTGATCTCGGCCTTGAATTGCTGGATCTGCTTCAGTTCGACGGGATGCCGCCAGCCGACGACCAGGCCGGCGAGCGTCACCGCGAGCAGTCCGGCTTCAGGCATGATCCATTCCGTGAGGCCGAAACCGAGCACGGCCGCGGCAAGCGCGAAACTGTTGACCAGCGCCTCCGGCACGATGTGGCGGCGGATGGCCACATCGATGAAGAATCCGCCGCCCACGCCAAGGACCGTGCCGGCGAGCACCCGCACGACGAAATGCCAGGCCGCAGCGCCACCTTCCCCGGCGACGATCCACTCGAAGGATAGGATCGCGATGAACACGCCGATCGCATCGATCAAGACACCCTCCCAATGCAGGATCCCATTGAGCCGCGGTTGCACGTGGATCCGGCGCAACAACGGCAGGATCACCGTGGGGCCGGTGACGATCACCAGGCTCGCCACGAAAACGCAGAACAGGAGATCGTATCCAAAGATCAACCAGATCGCTCCGGCGGTCCCCAGCCACGTCACGACCACCCCCAAGGTCAACAACCGCTGGATCACCCGGGAGGCCTGGGTGAAACCGTGCAGGTCGAGTGTCAGCCCGCCCTCGAACAGGATCAGTGCCACCGAAAGCGAGACGATCGGTCGCAAGGCATCGCCTAGGGCATCCGGATGGATCAGCCCGAAACCCTGCGGCCCCAGGCTGATTCCGCCCAACAACAGAAGGACAATCGTCGGCAGCTTCAACCGTCGCGCCAGGACCACCAGAAACGTGCCCGCGGCAACCGCGAGGCAAAGGTTGACCAGGAGCGCATGCGAGCCGACTTCGTCCATCGTGCTGCCGGGAGCAAGGAGGAGAGTCGGCGGGGTTGCCACCCCCATTTCCGGCGTCGGGACGGCCACCGCTGTCCGGAAAAATGCCTGCCGCCCCCGGTGCGGACCGATGGGGAACCACGCCCCTTTCCGTTGGGTCCAAGGGTTCAGCACTCCGCCAAACGGGCCGATAAACATAAACAGGCTCACCCATGATTTCCGCCGTCATCTGCGTTGCCGCCATCCTTTGGATCCCGGGCTTGGTGATCTTCGCAGTCAGCGCCCAACGCGCCCCGCGCGGCTTCGAGGACGCGGACGGTTTCCATGAGATCGTCGAACCGAAGAAGGCACGATCGGTCTACGGCGCAAGGGGCCGCTCGCCTCGTCCGTTACGACGGAAACGCGCGACGCGCGGGTTCGTGGCATAAGCAGCCGCCCGTTCCACCGCGTCATTGAGCGCGAATGCGTGGCCCAGGCACCGCGGCGGACAGCAGCTACCCGTCGATCCCGATCCACGATTCTGATCGAACGATGCAACCGGTTCCGTAGACTGCGTGTATTGGAGTCCGATGGGTCCATCAGAGGCAAAAGCCACTTCGTTCTGGCACGCGCCGCCCGGCCAGCGCTTCCAGCATCGCTACTGGCGCCATCGGAGCAGCCGGCATAGCCGCCCCATGATCGTGCGTCTCGCGCTGCTCGCGCTCGGTGCGCTGGTCGGCGTGATCGGTCTGCTCATGTTGGTGCTCCCCGGTCCCGGCGTGCTTGCACTTGCCGTGTCCGGCGCGCTGTTCGCCAGCGAATCCCTGGCGATCGCGCGACTGCTCGACCGCCTCGAATACCGCATCCGCTCCATCTGGCACCGGTGGACAGGTCGCCGTGGCTGAGAAAAGATCCGGTCGTCTATGGGGTGGCAACTCGCACCACGTTGTCGTCTCCCACTCCTGTGCGGCTACCGCGCAGCCGCGCCCGAGAACCTACCCACTCGTACCCCAGCGCCGGTGCAGGAAACGCTCCCACGGCGAGAACAGGACTTTGTCCGCCAGCAGGCCGATCAGGACGATGACGAACATGATGCCGATGACCTGTTCCATCGCGTTCAACTCCCGACCGTAGTGCAGCAGGTGACCGAGACCGAATCCGGTGAGGATCGTCACGTAGATTTCCGCGGCCATCAGCGAGCGCCAGGCGAAGGCCCAGCCCTGCTTCATGCCGCTGACGATGAACGGCAGCGAAGCGGGCAGCACGACGTGCGTCAGCGTACGCAATCGCCCCGAGCCCATGGTCCGTGCAACCCGCACGAAGATGGGGTTCACGTTGCGCACGCCCGTCTCGGTGGCGAGGATTACGGACCACAGGGTGCCCATGATCACGACGAAGAGCATCGCGCTTTCCGTCTGTCCGAACCAAAGCAACGCCAGCGGCACCCAGCACACACTCGGCAGCCCCTGCAACCCGAGCGCGAGCACGCCCAGGGTGTCGCGCACACCCTGCACGCGCGCCGTCAGAAGACCGAGCGGCACGCCCGCAAGCAGCCCGAGCACGTAGCCGGCGAGCAGGCGCTTGAGCGTCACCAAAACGCTCGACGCGAGCGTGCCGTCGAACGCGATGTCGCGCAGGTAGGCGGCCACGGCGAACGGTGGCGGCACCAGCACGGGCGACCAGAGGTGGAGGCGGTAAAGCGCCTGCCAAATGCCAATGAGCGCGGCAAAGAATGCGAACGCGGTCAGGAGACGCTTCATGGGAAACGAGCCACCGGAACGTCGTTGCGTGATCGGTTTCATTCTCCCACCTCTGCAAGCTCGAGATGCCCCTTGAGGGCCTGCATGATGCGCGTGGCGTAACCGGCCAGGTCCACGGAGTTGATATCGCGCGGCCGCGGCAGATCGACGCGGAACTGTTCCTGGATGCGTCCCGGGTGCGGCGAGAAAAGGACGACGCGATCCCCCAGGCACGCGGCTTCGCGCACGTTGTGCGTAACGAAGATGATCGTCTTGCGACGTTCCTGCCAGATCCGCTGGATGTCGCCGTAGAGCTGTTCGCGGGTCAGGGCATCGAGGGCAGCGAACGGTTCGTCCATCAGCAGCACGCGCGGGTTCGGCGCCAGCGCCCGGGCAAGCGCCAGGCGTTGCTTCATGCCGCCGGAAAGCTCGTGCACGCTTGCCCGTTCGAATCTCTCGAGGCCGACCAGCTTCAGGTAGTAGCGCGCGACCGCGCGACGTTCCGCATCCTTCAGGCCGGGCTTCAGGCGCAGGCCAAACATCAGGTTCCCGAATACGTCGAGCCAGGGGAACAGCGCGTGTTCCTGAAACATCACCATGCGATCGCGACCGGGCTGCGAGACGGGCTGACCATCAGCCAGCACGCGTCCGGAGTCGGGCTGTTCGAGACCCGCGACGATGTTCAACAGGGTTGACTTGCCGCAGCCACTGGGGCCGACGAGGCAGACGAACTCGCCCTCGGAAACCTTGAGCGACACGCCGTCGAGCGCGTGCACCACACCGCTCTTCGAGCGGAAGGTTTTCGAGACCTGCTCGACCGCGAGCTTGGCCGGCGTGATCGGGTCGAGCTCGGTTTGAACGGTCATGGTTTTTGCGAAAAGAGGCGATCCAGCGGAATCGCGTCGCGGAGGAAACCTGCGGACTGCGCGTCCCGAACGAACGACGACATCGCCGCGGGTTCGATATGGTCGGTGAAACGCAAGTGTCCCCAGGCGGCCGCGATCAAGGCGGCGGGAAACTCCCGGCGGGCGTCGGCGCCGAGGCCGCCCCGTACGGTCGCCCGGGCCTCATCCGGGTGAGAGTTGATCCACGCCGTCAACTCGACGTGGGCCCCGCGGAGCTTTTCGGCGAGCGCCGGTCGCTCGCGCACGAGCTTGACGCTCGCGACGAGCAGCGTCGTCAGCGCGTCAGGTTGCTCGAGATAGATCTTGCCGCCGGCGTCGAGCACGAGCCGCGAGACCCAGGGCTCGACCGTCCACACGGCGTCGAGTTTGCCCTGCTGAAAGAGCGGCAGTTGATCGGGATTGGTCGTCGGCACGATCAACACGTCGCCGCCGGTCAAGGTGACCTTGAATCCATGCGCCTTGAACCACGCCCGCGCCGCCACGTCCTGGGTGTTGCCGAGTTGCGGCGTGCCGACGCGCTTGCCGCGAAAATCCTCGACTGCGGCGATGCGACCATCGCCCGGCACGACCAGCGCCGCCCCGCCCTCGGCGGCTCCCGCGAGGACCCGGATCTCGTCCCCGCGCGAGCGCACGTACGCATTGAGCGCGGGGTTCGGACCGACATACGTCGCATCGATGGAGCCCGCAAAGATCGCCTCCATCGCGCTCGGACCGGCGTTAAACGCGAACCATTGCACCGTGACATCGCCGCCGAGACGTTGCTCAAACCAGCCCTGACCGTCGCGCGTGGTCTGCGCCCCGATCACGCCTTGTGCATGCGTAACATTCGGAAAATAGCCGATACGGAGCACTTCGCCGCCCGGAGCGGATGCGACGGTGCCCACGAACGCGGCAACAAATCGAACGGCTGCTTTCATCATACGCCTCCAAGATTTTCGTATTGGGATTGATTGATCAGAAGCTCACCTGCACGCGCGAGATCAGCGCATCTTCATCCTGCCGGATGGCAGGATTGGTGAGGGTGGCCGGCGTCGCCGGCGCGCGATCAAAGTCGGTGTGGAAGTAGTCAAGCGTCGCCCGCAGCGTCTTCGTGAGGTACCAGTTGATGCCCACGCCGACCGATGTGGCACCGACGACGCTCGCCGCGGGATCCGCGAACCGCGGGAACGTGTCATCGTCGAGATCCAGGCGACTGAACCGCGCCGTGACTTCACAGGCGCCCCACGTTCCGTCTGCGGGAGCGAAATCCGATCGCGGCACGACGCCCCGGTAGGAGGCATTTTCTCCGGTGAGCACGCAACCGCCGGCCAGTTGCCAGGCGCGCTGCGACAACGTCGCGGTTTCGCCGGTTGCGGTCAGACGGACACCCGCGCGCGATTGCACGAACTCGCCGAACACCCCAATCGGGCCGTCATACCAGAACGCCTGGGGTGAGAGCCGGTCGATGCGGCCATCTGCGACGACCCCGCTGCGGAAACGGAAGATCGTTTGTTGACCGTCGGTACGATACCCGCCGGTAATCCCGGTCGCACCACTCTGCGTGCCGGTGCTCGCGCCCAAGCCGAAACCCAATCCCGCCAGCGGCGAGTCGGCCTGGTTCTTGAACGGCTGCAGGATCACCCGTGCGAGCCAATCCTTGTGTTCGTCCCCATCCGTCGTGGCCGCACTGCCACCGTCACCCACGCCGTTGAAAATGCCCGCCGCGTAGTTCGCGCGGCCTCCGGCGAGGTCTCCGGAAACAAGCACGCCGAGGTCGCGACTGGTCGTGAGTTGCGAGGGGAACGCCCGCTCGACAAACAGCGCGCACGAATCCGACTGCATCTGTTCGAGCCCGATCGGCGCCTTGAAACGTCCGACCCTGACCTGCACGGCCGGGCTCAACACAAGATTGGCGTTCGCATCGAGCAGCGTGGCGGCACTGCCGGCAAACTCGGGCGTCACCTGAAATTCGACCAGCCGATTGAACCGACCGTCGAGCATGATGCGCCCGCGGCGAATCAGGAATGTGTCATTCGCCGAATGGCCGCCGTTCAGGTAGCGACGATAATCCGCCTGCATCAAGCCGTGCAGCCGGATGACGTTTGCGTCGTCACCGGAAGCCAGGGCAAATCCCCGATCGTTGGCGACGACTCGGAAATCGCTGCCGGTCTTGGCCGCGGGAGTTGGAGCCGGCTTCGCGGCAGCGACACGCTCGGCTTCACGCTCCTGTTCGAGCGCGCGCAAACGCTGATCGAGGGAATTGACGAGTTCGCGCAGGGCTTTGATCTCGTCGTCGCGCGCATCGGCCGCGAGTCGCCCCGGAACGAGGAGCGTCATCGCGAGGCCAAGGTAGAAGCAGCGGCGGTGTTTCCTGGTCATCATGGCTTAGGCATCCTTCAGCAGGTTGTTGATGATGCTCACACTCGGATCCGGCGGAGGCGGACGCTTACCGGTCCTCCGTTTGCCCGGGCGGCGGCCGTTGCCGATCGGGGTGGAAAAGGGCAGTGCCATTCCATCCCGGCGCATCTTGCGCAGCGTCACACCGACGACATCGGCGAGCGTGTAGCGGTCGAGGATCGCCGTGATCGCGTTGCGCACGTCCATCATCAGCATGCGCAATCCGCAGTGCACCTCGTCCGGGCAGGTGCAGGGTTCATAGGCGGTCTGGCTCACACAGGGAATCGGCGCAAGCGGCCCTTCGATGACGCGCACCACCTCGCCGATCGTCAGGCGGTCCGGCGCCTGGGCAAGCCGGTAGCCGCCGAACCTGCCGCGGCGGCTTTCCACAAAACCGCCACGGCGCAGCTCGAGCATGATCTGCTCGAGAAACTTCAGCGGGATCTGTTGGTTCGCCGCCAGCTCGGTGAGCTGGACGACCTCGCGCTCGACCTCGCGCGCGATGCCGAGATCAATGAGGGCCCGCAGGCCGTATTCGCCTTTTTTCGATAGCTTCATTCCAGATTGATTTAATCTAGATAGATTCCATCTGGATTAAGCAATCGGAAATCGACCCTCCGCCCGAGACCCGCCGTCACTTACAGGGTCAGCTTAAGGCCGTCGTAAGCGAGCCTCACGTCCGCCGGCAGTTCCGCCTCGGCCGGACCGTGATCCACGGAGTGGGTCATATGGGTGAGGAAGTTTCGTGGTGCCCCGATGGCGTGAGCAGTGGCGATCGCTTCGCCGATCGACATGTGAGTGGGATGGGGCTCCTGCCGGAGTCCGTCCAACACCACCACCTGGGAACCGCGCGCCAGCGCCCGCGCATCCTCTCCCACTTCCTTGCAGTCGGTGTAGTAGGCGAATTTTGCCCCCGTGGCCTTTTCCTCGAACACGAGACCCAGCACGCGCATGCGACCGTGCGGCAGCACGACCGAGCGGATCGTGCCGACTCCCAGATCAAGCAAACCGATCAACTCGTGCAGCGCAAAGGCCGGATATCCCCGGAAGATCGGACGTTCTCCGATCGCATAGGGATAGATCTCGCGGACGCGTGCGATCCCGTCGGCAGAACCAAAGACTGGAATGCCTTCGGAGTCGCGCAGGTCGCAAAACCGGCGCAGGTCATCCATACCGAGGATATGGTCGGCATGCGGGTGCGTGAGCACAAAGAGGTCGACCTTGCGCACATCGAAGCGCACGCACTGCTCGCGAAACTCGGGCGCAGCATCCACCTGAATGTGGAGGCCGCCCATGACCACGTGAATGCTGGTTCGCGTGCGGCGATTGCGCGGATCCGTCGAGTGGCAGACGGCGCAATCGCAGGCGATCATGGGCACACCCTGGGACGTGCCGGTGCCGAGGAAGAGGATTTCCATCGCGGATAACATCGGGACGCGAGTTGGCGCACGTGCCAAGTCGGTTGTGCGAGGAACCCGGGCCGACGTTGCTGGGGAAAGGAAGGCGGTGCTTCAGCCCGGGCGAGCGGACGGCCCGCGTGGGGACGCGCGCTGAAGGACCGCGATTCCAGAAAAGGAAAGCGGCGCACCCGCCGGGGTGCGCCGCTGTAAGGGAGTGTTGCGCTAGATGACTGGAGAAGCCGGACTCAGTAGTCCATGCCGCCCATGCCGCCGGGACCGCCGGCCGGAGCATGAGCTTCCTTCTTCTCGGGAATCTCGGTGATCATGCACTCCGTCGTGAGGAGCAGACCAGCGATGGACGACGCGTTCTGCAGCGCGGAACGGGTGACCTTCGTCGGATCGACCACGCCGGCCTTGACGAGGTCCTCGTACTTGTCGCTCGCGACATTGTAGCCTTCGTTGCCCTTGCGCCTGAGCGACTTCCTGCACGACGACCGAACCCTCGACTCCGGCGTTGGCGCAGAGATGGCGCAGCGGGAACTCGATGGCCTTGCGAACGATCGCAGCGCCGATCTTCTCGTCACCTTCGAGCTTGAGGGCGTCAATCGCCCCGACGCAGCGCAGCAGGGCCACGCCACCGCCGGCCACGATACCCTCTTCGACGGCGGCGCGGGTGGCGTGCAGCGCGTCTTCCACGCGGGCCTTCTTCTCCTTCATGTCGGGCTCGGTCGCGGCGCCAACGTTGATCACGGCCACGCCGCCGGCGAGCTTCGCGAGGCGCTCCTGGAGCTTCTCGCGGTCGTAGTCGGACGTGGTTTCGTCGATCTGCCGGCGGATCTGCTTCACGCGCCCCTGGATGTCGTTCGCGGAACCGGATCCTTCGACGATCGTCGTGTTCTCCTTGTCGATGGTCACGCGCTTGGCGCGGCCGAGGTCGGACATCTGCACGTTTTCGAGCTTGATGCCGAGATCCTCGGTGATGCAGCGACCACCGGTGAGGATCGCGATGTCCTCGAGCATGGCCTTGCGACGATCGCCGAATCCCGGAGCCTTCACGGCGCAGGCATTGAGCGTGCCGCGAATCTTGTTCACCACGAGCGCGGCCAGGGCTTCACCCTCGACCTCCTCGGAGATGATCAGGAACGGCTTGCCGGTCTTCGCGACCGATTGGAGGATCGGGAGGAGGTCGTTGAGCGAGGAGATCTTCTTCTCATGAATGAGAATGTAGGGATCCTCGAGCACGGCCTCCATCGTCTCGGCGTTCGTCGAGAAGTACGGGCTCTGGTAGCCCTTGTCGAACTGCATGCCTTCGACGACGTCGAGCGTGGTTTCAATCGACTTGGCTTCCTCGACCGTGATGGTGCCGTCCTTGCCGACCTTGTCCATCGCGTCGGCGATGATGTCGCCGATGGCGCTGTCCCAGTTGGCGGATACCGTCGCCACCTGGCGGATCTCTTCGCGGTCTTCGACCTTCTTGGTGATCTTCTGGAGGTTGGCGACAACGGCCTCGACGGCCTTGTCGATGCCACGCTTCAGGTAGACCGGGTTGGAACCCGCGGTGACGTTCTTCAGGCCTTCACGGTAAATGGCCTCGGCGAGCACGGTGGCGGTGGTGGTGCCGTCGCCGGCGTTGTCGGAAGTCTTCGAAGCGACTTCCTTCACCATCTGCGCGCCCATGTTCTCATAGGGATCGGGCAGCTCGATTTCCTTCGCGACGGTGACACCGTCCTTGGTGACGGTCGGTGAACCGAATTTCTTGTCGATGACGACATTCCGGCCCTTCGGGCCGAGGGTGACAGTCACCGCCTTGGCGAGGACCTCGACACCGCGCAGGATCTTCTGGCGCGCGGACTCGTCAAACAGGAGTTGTTTAGCGGGCATAGTGTGTGTGATGCTGGGATTGAAGGTGGTTGATGAGACTGCCGTGGGTTACTTCGCGATCACGCCAAGGATGTCATCCTCGCGGACGAGGATGTACTTGGTCTCGTCGATCTTCACCTCGGTCCCGCCGTACTTGCTGATCAAGACGCGGTCGCCGACGGCGACTTCGAACGGACGGACCTTGCCTTCGTCGTCCTTCTTGCCGGTGCCGAGGGCGATGACCTCGGCCTCCTGGGGCTTTTCCTTGGCCGAGTCGGGAATGATAATCCCGCCCCGGGTCTGTTCTTTTTCCTCGATGTGCTTCACGAGGACACGATCACCGATGGGTTTGATCTTTACGCTCATACGTTGTGGTAGGATTGGAATCAGGGTTGTATATCCGCCGGAGACGCAACCGCGCGTTCCGGTCCGGAAAAAGGGATCAGTTTACTTCTTCTTGTCGTCGTCGACGACCTCGAAATCCGCGTCGACCACGTCGGCCTTCTTCGGACCGGACTGGGCCGCACCGCCCTCGGACGGACCGGCTTCGCCTGCCTGCGGACCGCCGGCGGCGCCGTGGGCTTCCGCCGCGTGCTGCGGCCTCGGCATAGAACTCGAGCCGAGCTTTTGCAGCTTCTCGAGCGCCTCCTTCATGCGGGCCGGATCGTTGCTCTCGAGATCCTTCTTCGCGTCGGCGACCGCAGCTTCGGCCTTGCTCTTCTTGTCGGCCGGGAGCTTGTCGCCGGTTTCGCGGAGCAGCTTTTCGAGCTGGTAGATGTTCGAATCGAGCTGATTCTTGGTCTCCACCGACTCGCGCTGTTTGCGGTCTTCCTCGGCATGGGCTTCGGCCTCCTTGGTCATCCGTTCGACCTCATCCTTGGAGAGGCCGGATGAGCCGGTGATCGTGATCTTTTGGTCGCGGCCGGTGCCCATGTCCTTGGCGGAGACGTTGAGGATGCCGTTCGCATCGATGTCGAAGGTGACCTCGATTTGCGGCACGCCGCGCGGGGCGGGCGGGATGCCATCGAGGTGGAAAGTGCCCAGCGTCTTGTTATCGCGCGACATCGGGCGTTCGCCCTGGAGCACCTTGATCTCGACGGACGGCTGGTTGTCGCTGTAGGTGGAAAACACCTGGCTCTTGCGGGTCGGGATCGTGGTGTTGCGCGTGATCATCGGCGTGGACACCCCGCCAGCGGTCTCGATACCGAGCGTGAGCGGGGTCACGTCGAGCAAGAGCACGTCGCGCACGTCGCCCTTCAACACCGCACCCTGGATGGCGGCGCCCACCGCGACCACCTCGTCCGGGTTGACGCCCTGGTGAGGTGCCTTGCCGCATAGACCCTTGGCGATCTCGACGACCTTGGGCATGCGCGTCATGCCGCCAACGAGAACCAGTTCGTCGATTTCAGAGGAACTGAGACCGGCGTCCTTGAGGCAGCTTTTGAACGGCGGCACGCAACGCTGGAAAAGGTGATCGCAGATCTGCTCCATCTTCGCGCGCGAGAGCTGCACATTCAGGTGCTTCGGGCCCGGTCGCATCCGCGGTGATGAACGGAAGGTTGATGTCGTAGGATTGGGCGGAGGACAGCGCGATCTTGGCCTTTTCCGCCTCTTCCTTCAGGCGCTGGAGCGCCATCGGCATCCTTGCGCAGGTCGATGCCGTGCTCGCGTTTGAAGTCATCGACCAGCCACGATGATGATGGCGTCGTCCCAGTTGTCGCCGCCAAGGTGCGTGTCGCCGTTGGTGGCCTTGACTTCAAAGACGCCGTCACCGATCTCGAGAATCGAGACGTCGAACGTGCCGCCGCCCAGGTCGAACACGGCGATCTTCTCGTCCTTCTTCTTGTCGAGACCGTAGGCGAGCGACGCGGCGGTCGGTTCGTTGATGATACGCAGGACCTCGAGGCCGGCGATCTTGCCCGCGTCCTTCGTGGCCTGGCGCTGCGAATCATTGAAGTAGGCGGGGACGGTGATGACCGCCTGCGTGATCGTTTCGCCGAAGTATTTCTCCGCATCGGCCTTCAGCTTGGCCAGGACGAATGACGAGATTTGCTGCGGGGAGAACTGCTGCGATCTTGTCGCCGACGCGAACCTCGATCCAGGCGTCGCCATTCGAAGCCTCGACCACCTTGAATGGCATCCCGGCGGCCTCTTCACGGACCTCGCTGAACTTGCGCCCGATAAGGCGCTTGGCGGAGAAGATCGTGTTGTGCGGGTTCGTGACCGCCTGGCGCTTGGCTGCCTGACCGACGAGACGTTCGCCCGTTTTCGTAAAGGCAACAACCGACGGCGTGGTCCGCGCGCCTTCCGCATTCGGGATGACGACAGGTTCGCCACCTTCCATGACCGACATGCATGAATTGGTTGTGCCCAGGTCGATTCCGATGACTCGGCTCATGGGTCGCATAAAGCAACGCAGGTGCCACCGAGCGACTTTACATTCCTTACCCGTTTTAGAGCACTCACTTATTTATTTGCAGCGAATTCGGAAGACCCCTCGTCACCCCCAAAAGCCTGTCAAACTGGCACACTCTTGCCCGCGCGGCTCACGATTCGTGTCTCGGATGTCACACCTCCCCGTCAACATCGGCGTGACGTCAAAACGCAGCGAAGACCCTCGCTCGGTACCCACCAAACCACCTCAACTGCCTGATTGATGATCGGGAGGGACTGGCTCCGCCATGCCCGTTTACTGGCTCCGCCATGCCCGTTTCGACGCCGACGGAGCGGCGCCTTCAGGAAAGGGCGGTGCCGAACACCGCCTTCGAAGCCCTGACGAAACCCGGGTTCGGGAGCACCGCGACGGCACCTGGGATTGCGGTGCTTTGGGCCGCTTTTATTCCTTCCCGTCACCGACAACCGGAGAGCGCTCCGCTCGATCCATCGTGCGAATTCACTCTTGCCAAGCAGTGCGGCTGTGCCCGAACTACGCGAACTTTCTGGCCAAAGCCGACGTAGCTCAGTTGGTAGAGCAGCGCTTTCGTAAAGCGCGGGTCGCCGGTTCGAGTCCGGCCGTCGGCTCCATGTGTGTGCGTATGCACCTCGCCACGCGGGTTTATTTTCGATTCAAATCTGCTATGGTTTGGGCAAAAGGGCAGCGCCGCGACGCCGATGGTTAACACATTCTTGTGGAAGAACCCGTTCGCATCATCTCCGACCTTCACTTAGGCCACTCCGCGAGTCTGGCCCGTGAGATTGCGCAAGTGGAGCCGCTGTTCCGGGACATCCGGTCGGTGATCTTCAATGGAGACACGGTCGAGATGCGCTCCGAGCGCAATCGCGAGCAGGCGGGTTCGATCCTGCGCGAAATCGAACTGTTTTGCGCAGGTCAGTCGGCGGCGACGTGTTTCATCAACGGCAACCACGATCCGATCATCTCGACGACGAACCATGTCGAGCTCGGCGCGGGCAGCCTGCTTGTGACCCATGGTGACGTCCTCTTTCACGAGTCGACCCGGCGCGCGTCGGGAGGCCGCGCGCGACGCGCCGTCCGGGCGAAATTATTGCGGCAATTGGACGAGAACGAGCGCACGACACTGGAAGAAATCCTTTCCACGAACAAACGCGTCTCGCCGGTCATCACGCTGGATGACTTCACGATCCCGAATGGGACGTGGGGTCAATTCACGACGTTCATGCGCCAGACCTGGCCGCCGCGCCGGCTCGTTCACATGGTCTCGAGTTGGAAGGATACGCCCGTGCATGCCATCGACCTCATCCGGCTGTATCGCCCGGGGGCGCGCTGCGTCATCGTGGGCCACACGCATTTCCCGGGGATCTGGCAGCGCCGCGGCTGTCACGTGATCAACACCGGCTCCTACCTGCCCATGCTCGGCCGGCTGGCGGTCGACTTTGTCGACGACGTGGTGACCGTGCGCAAGGTGGTGTTCCGCCGCGGCCGCTTTCATCTCGGGCGGCAAGTCGCGCGCTTCCGACTCAACGGACACGTGCGCGCCGCCTGATATTGAGGGTGGACGTTGATCCGGTGGACGAATGCCTCGAAGGCACCGGCCCCGGTGAGGCCGGTCCGGGATGACGGCCCCGGCCACAGCCGTGAAACCCACACGTCCCAGGCGCCCCTGCTGCCCGTGTCCCGACGGTCTGGTCTGGAGCCGCAGACGGGGATCGCCAGTATGCTCCCCTCCTTGATTTCGTGTCCGTCGCCATCCTGACCACTCATGCCGTCGTCCAGCGCCCCCGCCTACATCATCGGTCACCGTAACCCCGACGCCGACGCGGTCTGTTCGGCGATCGCCTACGCCGCCTTCAAGGTCGCCGCCGGTCAGTCCGGATTTGCCGCCGCACGGTGTGGCAACACCAACGAGCGGATCGATGCCATCCTGCAGCGCTTCCATCAGCCGGTGCCGCTGTTCCTGGCCGATGTCACCCCACGGGTCCGCGACGTCATGGTCACCGACATCATTTCCGCCAGCCCGTCCTCGACCTGTGCGGAATGCCTGGAATTGATTGACCAGCACGATGTGCGCAGCCTGCCAATCATCGGTGACGACCGGCACCTGCTCGGCTTTGTTTCGGTGTTTCAGCTCGGCGGCTACTTCACGCCGAAGATCAGCGACCCGCGGGCGATGCGACACGTGTATTCGAGCATCAACTCCGTGGTCCGTGCCTTGAAGGCTCGCGTGCTGCACCTGCGCGACGGCGACCGCTTCGAGGATCTCTTCGTGAAAATCGGCGCGATGGACATCCGCTCGTTCGGCCGGGCCGCCGACCAGGAATCGATCCCCGCATCACAGACGATCATCGTGGTGGGCGATCGCTGGGACATTCAGCAGCGCTCCATCCAGATCGGCGTGCGGCTGCTCGTGATCACCGGTGGCCTCGACGTCGATCCCGAGGTGATCGAACAGGCCCGGGCGCACGGCATCAGTCTGGTCGTGAGCCCGTTCGATTCCGCGACCTCCGCGTGGATCATTCGCACCGCCTCGCGGATCGACCGGATGCTGGACCGCACGTTTTACACCTTCGGTACCGAGGAACGCCTCCACGACATCCGGCGCAAGGTGGCCACCCACAATGCCCCGGCCTTTGCCGTCAACGACGATGCCGGCCGCCTGGTCGGCATTTTCTCGAAGACGGACCTGCTCCAGCCGGCCCAGACGCGCCTCGTGCTGGTCGATCACAATGAAATGAGCCAGGCCGTGCCCGGCGCCGCCGATGTGAACATTCTCGAGATCATCGACCACCACCGCCTGGGTTCACTCAACACGCAGCAGCCGATCCTGTTCATCAATGAACCCGTCGGCTCCACCTGCACGATCGTGGCGGATCAGTACCGGCGCCACGGGCTCACACCGTCCCCGGAAATCGCCGGCGTGATGATGGGCGGCATCATTTCGGATACGCTCAACCTGAACAGCCCCACCTCGACCGAGAAGGACGCCATTATTCTACGCTGGCTGGAGGAGACCGCCGGCGTGGGCGCCGCCGACCTTGCGGAAACGATCTTCCGCAGCGGCTCGGTGATCCTTTCCTCCACGCCGGACGCGGTGATCCGCGCCGATTTCAAGATCTACGAGGAGGAAGGCGTGCGCTTTTCCGTCTCGCAGGTCGAGGAACTCGGCTTCACCAACTTTCGCGCCCACGAGGAACAGCTTTCGGCGGCGCTCGCCAAGGTTCGTACCGTCGAAGGCCTGTATTTCGCGGCACTGCTCGTGACCGACATCAACAGCCAGAACTCACTCCTGCTCGTGAAGGCGGATCGCGAATTTCTCTCGCGCATCACTTATCAGTCGACCGAGCACAGCGAATTGTTCGACCTGCCCGGCATCGTCAGCCGCAAGAAGCAGCTCCTGCCGTTCCTCACGTCGATCCTGCGTTCACTCAACGTCGAAGGACTGCTCCTGCCCGGCGGCCACTGAGAGGGCGGCGGCGTCAGCCGTTCTGCGCCACGACGTAGACCATCAGCAAGGCCACGAGCACCAACAGCGCCGCCACCCACCCCAACACCTTCGCCAGCTCGGGGCGCCGAAAGACAATTCCGGGCAGCGCAGCCAGTCCCAGCCAGGCCCCGATCTTGACGATCATCCAGGTGGTGAAGTGATTTCCATACTTGGTCGCGATCAGGCCGAAGGCGGCGACGAAAGCCACCAGCGCGGCGATCCCCGAGAGAATCATCACGAACTTCTTGCGCTCGGGCCGGGGCGCGGCAAAGGCGGAAAACACGACCGCGATCAACGTGATCACGCTGCCCACGTGCAGGAGCTGGTAGATCTGGAGCTTCGACATCGAGGCGAAAGTTGGCGACCGTTGACCCCGGCCTCAATGGCAAACCGGCCCCGATCCCGGGGCCAAAAAAGCAATCGGCGCCGGTCGTTTGACCGGCGCCGTCGCCAAAGTGAATTCGCACCCCACGTTGTGCCGTATGCGCACAGGCTCTTGTCCTGTTTTTGTTAAAGTGGGAACGCCCAAAAAAGCCTTTGTTTTCCGATCGACGGCATAACAGCGGCCAGCCTGGGTTGGCTCCCTTAAAGATCAGTAGGCAAAGAGCGGTTTGATTGCACCTCGAACACTGCAGGGCGCGTATGAACTCTACCCATCGGTCGGGCCCGGTCAAATCTGAAGGCCCAATCTCCCGGCTCAACCACCACGACTGCGCCGTCGGGCAAATGCCCGACGCAACCACCCGCGTGACCACCACGCCGCCATCACGGCGTTGGCGCCCAGGATCGGCCACGCGGCCGCGCCCCACGCAAGGGCGATGCCACGCGCGATCCCCCACCCCGCGATCCCGGCCGTGATCACACCGGCGGTCGCATCAGTCCACCGCCGCGGATGCGTGCTCGTCAGAAACAGGAGGTTGGTGAGAAACAGCAGGAGTCCGATCACTCCTGAAACGATCAACCAGCGCCCCCCCATCCCGGCTCGTCCCTCCGCCGCCAGCGCGGCGCCGAGCACGCCAAAGAGGATCTCGTTGAACAACCCGAAACCGAGCGCCAGCGCAATCACGAGTCCGCGACTCACCGGCAGCGCATCCCCATGCACCGGAATCCGGCTCGCCAGCGCGCAACCCGAACAACAGAAGTATTCCGCGCCGTTGCGCAGCGCGCGCACGGAGAACGGCAGCCCACAAAACGCGCAGGTCACCCGCGGCATCACCGGTCAGCTCGCAAGGTGCGTCAGGATGATGTCCTGGATTTCATCCATGAGACGCAACGCGGCGTAACCCGATCGTTCGCCCTCGGAAAGCACGCCGAGGTTGATGGTGCGGCTGCGGACATCCCCCTCCGGCACGGCCTTGAGCACATCGGTGCGCAGCTTGATCCGCACGGCCGATGTGGCCCGCAAGACCGCGTCAGCATTCTCCTCGGTCAAGCCGATCTGCCCCGAATTGAGAAATTCCGAGCCGAACAACGCGAGAAAGCTGCGACAGTCGTCGACCTGCGTGTGAATCAAGCCTTCGCGCCACAACCCCGCGAGCTCCCGGTCGGCCTGTGCCATCTCGGGTGCGAACGCCGTCTCGTGCTCGAGTTCCCGCAGCATCGGCTTCAGGAAATCGAGCAACGGTGCGATCACCCCCACGTTCAGGCTGACGTCAACGCGCTTCATCCTTTTCGAGAATCGCCGACAGATGCCACTCCTGCAGCGAATAGACATAGGCCTCAGCCTGCTCTCGCGCACCGATCCACAACACGGAGCGGCCGGTCTGATGGGCCTCGCTCATGTGCCGGCGGGCGCGATTTTCGTCGAAGCCGAAGATCCGCCGCAACACCAGCACGACATAGCCCTGAAGGTTCACGGGATCGTCGAGCATGATGACCCGCCACAACCGCTCGAGCGCGAGAACGGGTCGGGCTTGGGTCTCGGGCAGGGCGCCCGTGCGGGTCTCGGAGAAGACGATCATGCAGGACGGGTCGCCGCGGCGCCCCGCGCGATCGCCTCGCGCAACTGCGCTGCGGCCTCCGCCAGCGGCACCTTGGCAAACTGTTTTTCCGCCCTCCACTTTAACTCCACCACGCCGTCGTTCAAGCCACGGTTGCTGACGGTCACGCGCAAGGGTATCCCGATCAGGTCCGCATCCTTGAACTTCACCCCCGGGCGTTCGGCCCGATCGTCGACCAGCACGTCAGCCCCCGCCGCCTCGGCTGCGGCCACCAGGTTTCCGACGACCTCCTGAGCCGCCGGGAGTTGCGGGTCCAGCACGCAGATCAATACGTGAAAAGGCGCCACAGTCCACGGCCAGATGATGCCGTCCGTGTCGTGGGATTGCTCTATGATCGCCTGCAAGGTGCGGCTGATACCGATCCCATAGCATCCCATCATCAAGGCATGCTTTTCCTTTTTGTCGTCGGTATAGGTCGCGCCGTAACAGTCGCTGTATTTGCTGCCGAGCTTGAACACGTGTCCGACTTCGATCCCGCGTGCGATCTGCAGCGGTTTGCCCGACCGGGGACAGGGCTCGCCGCCGCGCACCCGGCGGAAATCACCAAAGCGCGTGATCGCGAGATCGCGCACCACGTTGACATGGCGCAGGTGAAACCCGTCGCGATTTGCCCCCGTGACGCCATTGCCCACCAACCGCACCGCATGGTCCGCGAAAACCCCGGCCAGCGCATCCGGCTGTTTGATCGTGCCCCGGACGACACCCAGGCTGCCGGGCCTCGCGCCCAGGACCGGCTCGATTTCCTCGGGGGCCGCGGGCCGGAACACCTGGAAGCCGAGTGAACCGAGCTTCGCCTCCTCGAGTTCATCACACCCGCGCAGCACGACGGCGAACAGTCTGCCGTCGCCGACAAACACGAGCGTCTTGAACTGCTGGTTCGCCGCCACGCCGTAGGGAGGCTTCTCAAGCGCGGCGATCGTGACGACCCCCGGCGTGGCGAACTCTTCAATCGCCCCCGCCGGCGCCGCGTCCGCCAGATCGACCGGCACAATGCCGCTGGTCGCCTTTTCGCGATTGGCCGCATAGCCGCTCCCTTCGCAATACACGACATCGTCGTCGCCCACCTCGGCAGTCACCATGAACTCGTGCGAGTAACTGCCGCCCATCACGCCCGTGTCGGCCTCGACCGCGATGAAGCTTAATCCGCATCGCGTGAAGAAGCGCCGGTAGGCCGCCTCCATCCGGCCGTAGCTCTCGATGGAAGTCTCGTCCGTGGTATCGAAACTGTACGCGTCCATCATGATGAACTCGCGCGCCCGCATCAGTCCGAACCGAGGGCGGATCTCATTGCGAAACTTCGTGCCGATCTGGAAGAAGTTCTTTGGCAAATCGCGATAGCTGGAGATCTCCGCGGCAACCAGCGGCGTGATGACCTCCTCGTGCGTCGGGCCGAGCACGTATTGGGGTTCGGCCGGGGGTTTGGCGTCCGCGCCGGCACCGGCGGCGGAGAACATCACCTCGCGCACGGCCGCCCAGCGCGGCCCTCTTTCCCAGGTTTCCGCGGGATGGATGTGCGGCATCGCGATTTCGATCGCGCCCGCGACCTCCATTTCCTCGCGGCAAATCTGCTTCACCTTTTCAAGCACGCGCAGCCCCAGCGGCAGGAACGTGTAGATGCCGCCCGCCAGCTTGCGCACGAGCCCGGCCCGCAGCAGCAGCTGATGGGAGGCGATCTCAGCCTCGGCGGGGCTTTCCTTGAGCGTGGGAATGTAGGTTTGCGACCAGCGTTTCATCCGGGAGGAAAAGGTCCGGGTCTGTCAGCCGCGCCACCCCACCGCAAGGCGGTTCGTTTCCCCCCCGGTCGGCCGGCTGCCCATCCACCGGTCGGCCGGCTGCCCATCCACCGGTCGGCACCGGCCCAACCTGCCGTGTTGCCGCCGCGACTCCGCCTTGCGTGCGCGGCTTCACCCGACTCTAGTTGTTCCCTGTACTGATGCCGGAAACCGATCCCGTCCCACCGCCCGAACGCAAGCCCTGGCCCATGAGCTGGGTCGTGATCGCGATCGTCGCCTACATCGTAATCTACACGTCCATCAATCTCGGCTTCCGCAAACCCGGGCCGGGACATGAACCGGCGGCCGAAGCCCGAGCGCACCGCCGGCATTTCATCCAGGCCTCGATGAGCGGTTGGACGCGCTACGGCGTGCACTTTGGCATGCCCGCTCCCGAACCGGGCGCCGATGCCGAGATCAGCCGTCAGGCAACCCCGGAGAATCTCGCCGAGGCGGTGCCCGTCGATCTCACCATGATCTTCCCGGGCAAACCGAGCATGCACGCCGCACCAGCCTCGATCCGCGCACCAGCGGTCTTGCCGGCGGACGGCGTCCTGCGGGTGCAACTGCATTTTGGCGATTTGTCGAGCCCGGCAAGCTTTGGCGAGGCCCTGGCCTACGCCAGGGACCAGCACCTGCGCTTGTTCCTGCAGGACGAGGAACGCACCCCCGTGGATGAAGACCCGGTGCCGGCCGCCCCCGAGATGGAAATCCACCTGCCGGCCCGGGTCCTGGCCGCCGGCGACTGGCAGGTCACCCTTTATACGAAGGATGTGATCTTCAACTGGGGCTTCGTCGTGCCGGCCGCGCTTGCCGCCACCCCAACCGCGGCGGAGACACCCGCGCCTTGACGCCGGCGCCGCGGAGTCCGTTGACGAATCGGTCACCATCTCTCACTAATCGCCGGCACTCATGAATGTCCCCGGGGCGCAAGTCACCGCCATCAAGCCCACCGACCTGCGCGGCATCCTCAACTACGTCCCGCGTTTTCAAGGGCAGGTGTTCATCATCGCACTGGACGGCGTCATCGTCGCCGACGAGAACCTCTCCAATCTCCTGCTCGACATTGCCGTCCTGCGCAGCCTCCAGATCCAGGTCGTGCTCGTGCACGGCATCGGCCACCAACTTCGCGAACTCTCGGCGGTGCGCCAGATACCGATCAGCGACACCGACGGCGCGGGGGTGACGGATGCCGCGACTCTCGACCTGGCGATCCGCGCGTCCTCGCGCGTGTCGCACCAGATCCTCGAGGGGCTGACCCAATGCGGCCTGAAATGCGCGATCACCAACTCCGTGCGCGCCGCACCGGTCGGCATCGTCAAGGGCGTCGACCATCAGTTCAGCGGCAAGGTCGACCGCATCGACTGCGAGTTGCTGCGGCACCTGATCCATGAAGGGGTGATTCCGATCATCCAGCCGATCGGTTTCGACCGCGACGGCCATTCCCTGCGCATCAACAGCGACCTGCTCGCCTCGGAACTCGCCACCGACATGCAGGCCACGAAGATCATTTTCTTCGCCCCCCACCCCGGGCTCGAGGTGCGCGGCGAAGTGCGCCGCCAGATTTCCGTCGAGCAACTCGAAACGCTGCTGCAGCAGCCGCCCGATGGCCTCGAACCCCGGCAGCACAGCAAGGCCGCCCATGCCGTGAAGGCGATCCAGGCCGGCGTCCCGCGCGTGCACCTCGTCGACGGCCGCGTCCACGACGCCTTGCTCAATGAGATCTTCTCCAACGAAGGCGTCGGCACCCTCATCTACGGCAACGAATACCAGCAGATCCGCCAGGCCACCCGCCGCGACACGCGCCTGATCTACAATCTCACGCGCAACGCCGTCCGCCGGGAGGAACTGATCTACCGCACGTTGCAGGCGGTCGAAAAGAACATCGACAACTTCTTCGTCTACGAGATCGACGAGAACCTCATCGCCTGCGTCTCCCTGTCGTTCTATCCCGACAAACCCGACGTGGCCGAGGTGGGATCCGTCTACGTGCTACCGTTTTATCATCGTCGCGGCATCGGCCGGAAGATGGTCGAGTTTGCCTGCCTCGAAGCGAAAAGGCGCGGAGCCCGACAGGTCTTCGCCCTCAGCACGCAAGCCTTCACCTTCTTCACCGCGATCGCCGGCTTCGTCGAGTCCAGCAAGGATGCCCTGCCCGAAGCGCGCCGTCAGCTTTATGACCAGAGCGGCCGCAACCCGCGCGTGTTGGTCAAGGAGCTGTAGATAACTTCCCCAAAACCAGCGAGCCCGGACGCCGCGCTCCCCGATTTCGCCAGGCCTCCGTCGTGCTTCGTCGCATCCTGGGGCCCCGTCGACTTCCGTCGCCACTTAGCCTGGAAATTCCACCGTCCGGGGGAAAACCGGGCCACGTTGTCGTTACACTCCAACGCAGCTGCCGGGTGCGTTGTCTCCGTAGCTGCGTTTGAGCTCCGCGAAAACGTGGCCGAACGTGTGAATTTTCAGGTTAGTCCCCGCGCGCCCGGGCGGCGAACTTCGCGATGATGCCGTCGAACGAGCCGTTGCTGAAAAAGACCACCAACTGCGGCCTGGTCGCCGCGGCCTGCCCTGATTCGAGCGCTGCCAACAACCCGGCATTCGACGCATAAGCACACGCCTCCCGGCCCGTCGCCCGGATCCCGGCGACAACCTCATCGGCGTTGAATCGTTGTCCCACCTTCAGTTTTTCCGCACGATTGACGGCGCCGAGCAACACACGGTCAGCTTCCGCGAGCGCGGACTGAAAATCCGCCTGCAGCACGCTGGTGCGCGCCGTATTGCTGCGCGGCTCAAACGCCGCCGTGAGTTCGCGATCGGGGTATCGCGCGCGCAGGGAGCGGATTGTTTCCCGGATCGCCGTGGGATGGTGGCCGAAATCCTCGACGACGATGATCGCCTCGCGCTGCACCAGTATATCCTGGCGGCGCCGCACCCCGCGAAACCCCGCCAGCGCACTCAGGTCGAGCCGCGTGGGATCGTCCGGATACAGGGCAAGACCGGCCGCGGTCGCCGCCATCGCGGCGTTGCGGGCGTTGAAAAAGCCCGGCAGCGCCCAGTGCACTTGCGCCCACGGACGACCCTGCCACCGCAGTGAGAACCGACTCCCCTCGGGACCCTCGGCAAACCCCTCGATCAACACGGGCGCCTGCGGAAGGTTCGAGCTCACCGCGATCGTGCGCGTCCATGGCACCGGCAACAGGGGCGCCAGATTCTCGTCGTCCGCGTTCCAGACGACGTACCCGTTGCGCGGCACGATGCGCAGGAGATGTGAGAACGTCCGCTGGATGTCCGCCAGGTCGCGAAAGATATCGGCGTGATCGAACTCCAGGTTGTTGAGCACGACGATCTGCGGCGCGTAGTGGATGAACTTGCTGCGCTTGTCGAAGAACGCGCTGTCGTATTCGTCGCCCTCGATCACAAACGGATCGCATGCGGCACCCAGGTGCGTGCCGCTCGGTGGATCCTGCGGCACGCCGCCGATCAGGTAGCCGGGGTCGATGCCGTTCGCGTGCATGAGGAAGGCGGTCAGCGCCGTGGTGGTCGTTTTCCCATGCGTGCCCGCGACCACCAGGTTGCGCCGTCGGGCGAGCACGAACTCGCGCAGCACTTCGGGAAGCGACCGGAATGGAATCGCCCGCGTCTCCAGCAGCCATTCGATCTCCGGATTGCCGCGCGAAAGGGCGTTGCCGATCACCACGAGGTCCGGTGCGTGCCGGTGCAATACGGCGGCATCATAGCCATGACGAAAGGTGATGCCGGCGCGGTCGAGCACGTCGCTCATCGGCGGGTATACGTTCTCGTCGACGCCGCTGACGTCATGCCCGGCGGCCCGCAGGAGCAGCGCCGCGTTGCCCATCGCCGTGCCGGCGATCCCCAGGAAATAGATCCGCATGTCTCGAAGCACCATGGAACCCGCCCTCCCACGAGTCGCGACGAAAAACGAGGCATTGCCGACAAACCGCAGGAGTGGCTTTACGCCGCGATTCCGCCAGACCATCGCGGCCCCGCGCCAGGCAACGTGTCGTGGGAGCGGCTTGCCCCGATCACCCGCGGTCCCACACTCGCGTCTCCCCCATGAATTCGCACCAGGTGCCGCGCGCCTCCGGCGCCGCCCGTTTCAGCCCCTTTGGCCTCGGCCAGACCAAACCCAAGCACTTTCGCGACATGCTGCGCGCCGCGTGGGACAATCGCGACAATCTCGGTTATGCCTGGAAGGTCCTGAGCCGCGGCGTCTGCGACGGGTGCGCCCTCGGTGTGGCCGGGTTTCACGACTGGACCATGCCCGGCATCCATCTGTGCATGACGCGACTGAATCTGCTCCGGCTGAATACGATGCCGGCCCTGAATCCGGACACGCTCGCGGACTGCACCGCGCTCCACGCCCGCGACAACCGCGAGCTGCGCCAACTCGGGCGTCTCGCCCACCCGATGCGACGCTGGCGCGGCGAACGCGGCTTCACCCGTATCACCTGGCCGGAAGCCCTCGACCGCATTGGCAACCGCGTCCGCGCGACAGATCCGCGCCGACTCGCGTTTTTCGTGACCTCGCGCGGCGTGACCAACGAAGTCTACTACGCCGCGCAAAAGGTCGCGCGTTTCCTCGGCACCAACAATGTCGACAATGCCGCGCGGCTCTGCCATTCGCCCTCGACCGCCGCGATGAAACAGATGCTCGGCGTCGCGGCGTCGACCTGCAGCTACGCCGACTGGATCGGCACCGATCTGTTGGTGTTCTTCGGTTCGAACCCCGCCAACGACCAGCCGGTTTCGACCAAATACCTGCACCTTGCGAAGGCACGCGGCACCACGGTCGCACTGGTGAACCCATACCTCGAACCGGGCATGAAACGATATTGGGTGCCGTCGACGACGACGAGCGCCCTCTTCGGCACCGCTATCGCCGACTATTGGTTTCCCGTCGCGCAGGGCGGCGACATCGCCTTCCTCTACGGAGCGATCAAGCGCGTGCTCGAACGCGGAGCGGTCGACCACGCATTCATCAGCGGGCATACGGTGGGATTCGAGGCGCTCGCGACCCAGGTGTCGGCGTTGCCCTGGCCCGAGCTGGAGGCCGCGGCCGGCGTAACCCGCGCAACGATGCAAGCCTTCGGTGATCTGGTCGCGGAGGCACGCACGGCCGTGTTCGTCTGGAGCATGGGCCTGACCCAGCATCCGTGGGGCGCGGACAACGTCCGCATGGTGATCAACCTTGCCTTGCTGCGCGGTTTCCTCGGGCGCGAGCAATGCGGCGTCATGCCGATCCGGGGGCATAGCTCGGTGCAGGGCGGCGCCGAGATGGGCGCCTATGCCACCGCCTTCCCCGGAGGCAAGGCGATCAACCCGCCGAACGCGGCCGCGCTCGCCGGGCATTATGGTTTCGCCGTACCCGACCGGCCCGGTCTCGCCGCGACGGAAATGATCGAAGCCGCCGCTCGCGGCGAACTCGACGTGCTCTACGCGATTGGCGGGAACTTCCTGCGCACGCTGCCCGATCCCGAATATGTTCGCGCCGCCCTCGGCCGCGTGCCCCTGCGCGTCCACCAGGATATCATTATCACCGACCAGATGCTGATTGATCCCGCCAATGAAGTGATCCTGCTGCCGGCCAAGACCCGGTACGAGCAGGACGGCGGCGGCACCGAAACCAGCACCGAACGCCGGGTGATGTTCACGCCGGAAATTCCCCGCCAGGTCGGCGAGGCACGCGCGGAATGGAAGATCCTGTTCGACGTCGCGGAAGCCGCTCGCCCGGGTGCCCGCGCGGCGCTCCGCTGCGAAAGCGGTCAGGCCATGCGCGAGGAAATCGCGCGGGTGATCCCGACCTATGCGGGCGTCGAAAAATTGGGGAAGTCCGGCGAGGCGTTTCAATATGGCGGGCCGCATCTTTGTGCCGGCGGCATGTGCCCGACCCCGGACGGTCGCGGGTGTTTCGTGCCCGTGGTGTTGCCGAACACCCGGCGCGAAGCGGGGGTGTTTCACGTCAGCACGCGGCGCGGCAAGCAGTTCAACACCCTCATCTATGCCGAGGTGGATCCGCTGAACGGCGCCCCCCGTGACGCTGTCCTGATGAACGCCAACGATGCCGCCGGCCTGCATCTCCGCTCCGGCGATCGTGTCGTCCTGGTCAACGAACTCGGGCGGCTCGGATGCGTCGTCCAGATCGCACCGCTCGCCCCGAGAAATCTCCAGGTGCACTGGCCCGAAGGCAACGTCATCATCCGTCGCGGAGTCTACGATGCCGGTGGCAAAGTGCCGGATTACAACGCCCTGGTCCGGATCGAACCGGTGCCGCGTGCCGGCCCGGGCCTACGCCTGGCCGTCCCAAAATGATCGAGCTGCTATTCGCAATGGCAGCGGGCGGATTGCGACGCGAGGCGCGCCGGGAACTGGCGGATTTCCGTAGTTGTGCGACTATGGTCATGCCTCCGGGGCGCGATGGTCGCAGTCCTTGGTTCCGGAATGTGCACTGAAACAAAGATGATCACCGACCAACTTCCCGCCGCCGGGCCCACCATGTCGGTTGACGTCGTCCGGCAAACCGGCGCGCGCGCAACGCCGCCCGCGCGCGATCAGGTCGCGGTGGAGGAACCGCTCGAGCTGCGCGTCGAAGGCCAGCCCGTTGCCGTGCTCATGAGGACTCCGGGGCACGACGAGGAGCTGGCGGCGGGTTTCCTTCTCTCCGAGGGCTTGATCGGGTCGCGCGGTGACGTGTTTGAGATTCACCGCTGCCCCGCGGTCGCCGGGGTTACTCCCGAGAATATCATCGAAGTCCTTCTCGCCCGGCCGGACGCCGCACGGATCGCCGCGCTCACCCGGCATGTCTTCAGTGGGAGCAGCTGCGGCATCTGCGGCAAGGCCACGATCGCCAGCGTGCACCAGCATTTCCCTCCCCTGGCGGCTCCGGGTCCGGCCATCTCCGCTGAAGTGATCCAGCGAATACCAGCGGCATTGCTGGCCCGACAGGAGTCGTTTCGTGCGACCGGCGGAGTGCATGCCGCGGCCCTGGTGGATGCGGATGGCGGCATGCGTGACGTGCGCGAGGACGTCGGCCGCCACAACGCGGTCGACAAGCTCCTGGGTCGCGCGTTGCTCGATGGCGCACTGCCGCTCACGGACCGGCTGTTGTTCGTCAGCGGTCGCATCTCGTTCGAGATCGTCCAAAAGGCTCTGGCCGCGCGCATCGCCATCGTCGCCGGCGTATCCGCGCCGACCTCGCTGGCGGTCGATTTTGCCCGGGCGAGCGGACAGACGCTGCTCGGTTTCGTGCGCAGCGGTCGGCTGAATCTATACGCCGGCCGCCTGGCGTGAGCGCGCCGACGCTGGACGACTCCTCACGGGGCGGGCCACGATCGCCGACTACATGCGCAGGTCCGCGTGCCGCCGGGAGTACTGATCCGTGTAGTCACCAAATGCCTGTTTCAGACGCGCGCCGATGGTCGTCTCCCCGAGGGTGAAGCGGTGTTGGTCGATCTTCTCCACCGGGGCGATATCACGCGTGCTGGAGGTCAGAAAACATTCGTCGTATTGCTCAAGTTTCTCCGGCCGCACCGTTTCCTCGCGGACGGTGAAGCCGGCGCACGCCGCCAGTCTGGTCACGATCAGGTGTCGCGTGATGCCCTCGAGGATGCCCGCCTCAAGGGGTGGCGTCACGACTTCGGTGCCGCGCCCGAAAAAGATATTGCAGACGGCGGCTTCGCTCACCGCGCCGTGCTCGTTGAGGATCACCACCTCGTCGGCCTGCCGTGCCTTCGCCTCCCGCAGACAGAGCAGATTGTTGAGATAATTGCCGGTCTTCCACGCGGGATTGAGTGCCGCCGGCGAATTGCGGCGCAAACCACGGGCGACCGTCAGATGCAACCCGGCGCGCCCCTCCGCCGCACCCGGCACCTTCAGGCTTTGCACGAGCAGAACCCAGGATGCGCGATCGGCAAGTGCGGGATCGAGACCGATGACCCCGCCGCCCCGCGTGAGTTGCAGGCGCACATACAGTTCCCCCCCGTAGTCCTCGCGTTCGCGAAACGCCGTCGCGGTTCGCCGGATTTCCGCAATTAACACCTCGGCCGAAAAAGGAATCGACAGATGCAGCGCCGCCGCCGATCGACCGAGTCGTTCCCAATGCTCTGCGAACGCGAACAACACGCCGTGATACGTGCGCCAGACCTCGTAGACGGCATCGCCGTAGAGAAAGCCACGATTCAGCGGCGGAATCGAAGGCACGGTGGCATCGTGGAGATGTCCATCCGTATTGGCCTGAATATACGTCGACATGCGGAGATTGCAGCGCGATGCCTCGCCACAATGGCCATCGACCGCGCCGGCGCCAGTGCCAAGCACAAAAAGCCCCGCCAGCGACGGCGGGGCTCAAAAGTAAAATGCTGCGGCGGACGCCTACTTCCCCTTGCGTTTCTTGGTCAGCCCGGCGTCCCGCTTGATGTTCTGCACCGACGGGAGCGAAATACCGAATTTCTTGGCGATCGCCGCGCCGGTTTCGCCGGCCTTGGCCGCGGCCACGATCGACTCGCGCATCTGCGGCGTGATGGTGACGCGCTTCTTGCGACCGCCTTTGCCCGTGCCGGCGGGACGCCCCGGCTTGCGTCCGCGCCTGGCGCCGCCGCCCTTGAGGCCCCGCAGGGCGGCAATCAATTCTTCGCGCGTGGCAAAGCCGACTTCAGTGTGGAGGCGGCGCAACATACCGTCACGTTCCTCCATCACGCTCTTTTCCAGTTTCTCGACCTTGGCCTTGTAGTCGGCCAGTTGTTGCAGCTTGGGAGTAAGCATATCGACGGACAGGATCGTGAATACGCCGGCGGTGGCAATATCAATCGAACATTATCATTTCGCGTGCCGGGAGGTGAAATTAACGCCGATCGGATGTACATTGCGTCACCCGGCGGTTCGTAGTGACCTTTAGCCGACATGGCCGACCATTTCCTCGATGCAACGGCGACGGTGAATCGTTGGAATCGGGACCACCCCGCCCGGATCACGATTGCCAGCGGTGACCGGTTGACCCTCGATCTGCCCGATTCCAGCGGCGGCCAGGTCCAGCCCGCCTGGACGGCGGCGGATTTCCGCGCGAACTTTGATCCCCTCCGGGTCCACTCCCTGGTCGGTCCCGTGGCGGTGGCCGGAGCGATGCCCGGTGACCGGCTCGAATTGAAGATCGAACGCTATGTGCACGCCGGTTGGGCGTGGACCGCCCTGATTCCCGGACTGGGCCTGCTGCCGGAAGACTTTCCCGAGCACCATTTATTTATCTGGAAGCTCGTCGGGGATCAGACCCGCTCGCTGCCCGGCGTCACGCTCGATCTCCATCCGTTTTGCGGCGTGATCGGCGTGCAGCGGGCCGAGACGGGGGAGTTCCGCACCCGCGCGCCCGGTCCGTTCGGCGGAAACATGGACGTCAGGCACCTGACCGCCGGCTCGACCCTCCTGCTGCCCGTCCTGACGCCGGGAGCGGGTCTGTGCGCCGGCGATGCGCATGCCGCACAGGGTGACGGCGAAGTGTGCATCAATGGCATGGAGGCCCCCATGTCGGTGACGATGCAGGTCAACCTGATCAAGCACGCACCCCTCGACGCGCCGGTCGCAATCACAGGCGGCAATCTTGTACCGTCACGATATTGCACGAAACCATGGATTATTTTCATCGAATCCGACGAGGACCCGCGCCGCGCCTGCGAGCGGGTCGTGCGGCGCGCGATCAACTTCCTGACCCAACGACTCCGCATTTCCCGCGAATTGGCATACACGTTGTGCAGCGTCGTCCTCGACCTGAAAATCAGCCAGTTGGTCAATCAACCGGTGACAACTGTTTCCGGTTATCTCCCGGAGGCGATTTTCAATTAGGCTCCGCGCGCGGCTGACGCCTCCCAGGATCCGTCTCGCCACCGGGAATGCGGCACCACGCCCCGGGGGCAAAACACTTTACACCGTCGGCGTCGCGGCGTTTAGATCGGCACTCGTTCCCATGCCAGAAGATCCTTCCCGCGCGCGTACCACGAAAGCGGCGCCGGCGGAGTCGGCAAAGCCCGCTGGGCGGGAACCTCTGCCGAATCCGCCGCCACCACCGGCAGCCACGTCGGACTCGCCCTCCGGCTTGAAACACGAGCACTCGCCCGGGCGTCGGCGCAAGAAGGCAGCCGCCCCGCCTCCGCCGATGGTGCCGCCGGGCGAAGCGGCGCGATCGGTGTCGCAGCCGGAATCGCCGCCACCGGCGGCCCCTGCAGCTCCGGATCCTGTCGCCACGCCGCCAGCGAAAGAAGCTCCGCCGGCGGCTACGGCATCCCAACCCGCGCCAGGAACACCCGCTTCCGGCCCGACTCCGGCGTCAACCAAAGCCGGGGGTGGTTCGTCCCCATTTGTCGCGCCGCAGCCGGAAATGCCGTCCGCGCCTGGTGAATATGGCGCGACCGAACTGCGCGAACTCGAGCGCCTGACCGAGGAAACTTACGCCGACGAAAACCGGGCCCGGGAACAGGAGCCCGCGCCGATACCCGCCGATCGGATGGTCGAACCGGTGAAGCATGACCAGTTTCTCCACCCGGATATCCCGCCGATGTACATCATGATGATCGCCCCGGAAATGTCGCCGGTGGCGAAGGTCGGGGGCCTGGCGGACGTCGTTTTCGGGCTGAGTCGGGAACTCGAGATCCGCGGCAACGCCGTCGAGATCGTCCTGCCGAAATACGACAATCTGCGCGCCGATCATATCTGGGGACTGGCGCCAACCTTTCACGATCTCTGGGTCCCCTGGCAGGGCGGTGCCGTGCACTGCACCGTGTATTTTGGATTCGTGCACGGGCGAAAGTGTTTCTTCATCGAACCCCATTCGCGGGATCGTTTTTTTGAACGCCGCAAGGTATATGGCGACCCGGACGACGTGCTTCGTTTTGCGTTTTTCTCCCAGGCGGCGATGGAGTTCATCTTC
Source organism: uncultured Verrucomicrobiae bacterium (assembly GCA_963797435.1). GTDB lineage: Bacteria > Verrucomicrobiota > Verrucomicrobiia > Opitutales > Opitutaceae > CAWCPJ01. Next base: position 722,299 of record CAWCPJ010000005.1, read on the forward strand.
AAGTCCGGGAAGCAACCCGACATCATCCACTGTCACGACTGGCAGACCGCGCTCGTGCCCGTGTTTCTCTACGAGACGTATCAGGCCCTCGGCCTGACGCATCCCCGCGTTTGTTTCACGATTCACAACTTCCGGCACCAGGGGATCTGCGGCGACAATGTGCTCTATGCGACCGGGCTGAACCGCCCGCCATATTTCCATCATCATGACCGCCTCGGCGCCCTCCAGCGTGGCGCCCTCAACCTGATGAAAGGTGGCGTGGTCTACAGCAATTTCGTAAACACCGTGTCGCCCACCTATGCGGGCGAGGCGAAGGACCGTTACAACGCCTTCGGTCTCGAGTCCGTGTTGCACGCCCACCACGTCAAATACGGGGGCATCCTCAACGGCATCGACTACGAGGTGTGGAACCCGCAAAAGGATCCGTACATCCCCACCGCCTACTCCGCCGCCACCATTCACGACAAGTACGCGAACAAGCAGGCCCTGCGGCATCGTCTGCTGCTGGCGGACAACGCCAAGCCGATCGTCGCGTTCGTCGGCCGGCTCGATCCCCAGAAGGGTCTCGATCTTGTGCGGCACGCGATCTTCTACTGCGTGAACCACGGGGCGCAGTTCGTGCTTCTGGGAAGCGGCGCCGAACCCGGCATCGATGATCACTTCCGCCAGATCAAGGAGCAGATCAATGACAACCCCGATTCGCACCTCGAGATCGGATTCAACGAGGAGCTTTCGCACCTTATCTACGCGGGTGCCGACATGCTCATCGTGCCCAGCCGCTTTGAACCGTGCGGGCTGACGCAAATGATCGCCATGCGCTACGGCACGATCCCCATCGTGCGATCGGTCGGCGGCCTGGCCGACACCGTCTTCGACAAGGACCATTCGGAACGTCCGCTCGACCGGCGCAACGGCTATGTCTTTCACCAGGACGACAACCGCGGCCTGGAGGCGGCCCTGGGACGCGCGATCGCCTGTTTCTACATGTTTCCCGAACATTTCCGTCACCTCATGCTGAACGCCATGCGCAGCGACTACTCGTGGAACATACCCGGTCAGCACTACCTCAACGTGTATGATTTCATCCGGAACAAGTGACGCCGACGACCACCGCCCGTCGACGCCGGCTCCGGAGGCCGCCCGCGCAGAGACCGCCGCCCCGGCATCGCCTCCGCCCGCTCCGGGCACCGGCGTCCCGGGAGACGTGCACCTGGTGCCGGTCGATCCCCATCGCGTCTTTGCGCACTGGCATATCGCGCCGGAAACGCTGCGAAATGCCCGCGACGAGGCGGGCGCGGCCGGGCAGAATGCCGGCTTGACGCTGCGGCTGTACCGGCTTGGTGAGGACGAGACCGGCGCGCGCGAACCTCAACCCGTGGAGGAATTTCCCGCCGCGGCCGGCTGGCACGAGGGATTCTTTTCCCTGCGTGAGCCTGGCGGGACGATCACCGCAGGCATCGGGGTCAAGCAAGCGGATGAGAGTTTCCGCGTGCTGATGATGTCCCGGGCGGTCACGCTGCCGGAAGCCATGCCCGGCGCATTTGCACCGCCACCGCCCATCCCGCCGGCGTCCGCGAAACCCGCACCCGCGCCCCCCCCGCCCTCGCCGGCGAAACCGCAGGTGCTGGACGAAGCCGCGATCCTGGCCCGCACGCCGCGGCTGGCGGAATTGCCGGCGGAATTGAAGAAGTTGCCGGACGACGAGGCTGCCGCCGCGGTGCTTGCGGCGGAGTACGAGCCGCTCCGCGGAAAGCCTTTCCCCCTTTCGCTGCCGGAGACGCCCGTCCTCAACGAACGAGACGTCGTGGCCACTGCGCTGGAAGCTGCTGGCATTGCAGCAACGCTTCCGGGTTCACCTGCACATCCGGCACAAGTGTCCGCGCCGACCGACGCGAACGTGGTGGCCGAGGCCGCGGCGCCGGAAGCCGGTCCCGCTGGCGAACCCTCGCCCGCCGTCCGGGCCCAGGCGACTCCACCGCCGGCGCCGGCCAACGACGCGTCCTCCCATCGGTTCGCGAGCAATTTCGATCCCACCGGTGAACAGGCGCCGATTCGTCTCGAAGCGACATTGGTCATCACGGGGAGGGTGCAACCGGGTCACCGATTGCGGCTCGGCGATCGCGAAATCGCGCTGCAACCCGGCGGCACGTTTTCCGTGCAGCAACGCCTGATGTCGTTCGACGGTGCGTGGGCGCTCCTGTTGTATGCCGCTTCCCGCCTGGCGGCCTCGGAAGGCCCCTCGCTCGAACTGCTCTCCGCGATCCCCGATGCCGCGGCGGCGGCAACCTTGCATGCTTACGTCTCGATTGAGGGTGAGTTGCGGGACCCCGGATACCTCGCACGCCTCCCCGGCGGGATCACGGTGGATGCCGCGGGAAGGTTTCGTGTCGTGCATGCATTGCCGTTCGGAGCATTGATGCTCCCCCACCTCGTGCTCGTCGCGGATCCGGCGTAACGCGGCGCGGGGAAGCGGAAGACGTCGGCGCGTGGTCATAGGTCCCCCCGGCGGTGGACCCTCCGGAATGACGTCGCCTGCCCGCCGTCCGCGCTTGCCGATGGACGCGCGCGGGAGTGGGGCCGATGCTGCGGCGGCATGGCTGAATCACCGCACCCACCCGGGCGTTCGCTGGCCGTCCTGTTGCATGCGCACCTGCCCGACTGCCGCACGCCGGATCAGCCGGCGAGCCTGGAGGAAACCTGGTTTTTCGAAGCGCTGGCCGAGTGCTATCTGCCGCTTGTCCGCATGCTCGACCGGTTGGACGCGGATGGCGTGCCGGTGCGGCTGACCCTAAGCTTGTCGCCGACACTGATCGGCATGCTGAAAGATCCGGCGTTGGGGGATCGCTTTCGCCGACGCATCGTCGCGACCGAGCAACTCGCCTGGGAGGATGCGCGCACGAACGTGGGCCGGCACCGGGAGGTCAGTGCCTGGCATGCCCGGTTTTTCGGACGCACCCGGCGACTCTTCGACGAGCGGTGTGGCGGTGACGTGCTGCGGGCGTGGCGCGGCCAGGCTGAACGCGGCCTGCTCGAACTCGCGACGACCGCGGCGACGCACGCGTTTCTGCCCGGTTTTCAGGCGCACGATGTCGTCGTGCGCAGCCAGGTCGCTGCAGGTCTGGACACATTCCAGGACGCGTTTGGCTTCCGGCCGTCCTTCTTCTGGCTGCCCGAATGCGGCTATTTTCCCGGCGTCGAGGATGTCCTCGGCGAGTTTGGCGTGCGCGCCTTTGCCTTGGAGACGCACGGCATCACGGGAGCCCGGCCGCCGCCATCCGACCTGCGGGCGCCCGTGCGGTGTCCCAACGGCGTGCTTGCGGTCGGGCGCGACGCTGAATTGTCGCGCGTGGTCTGGAGCGCGGCTCAGGGTTACCCCGGCGATCCGAACTATCGCGAGTTTCACCGGGACCGTGTCCACGAATTGAGTGATGAGGCGGTCGCGAATTGGCTCGGGGGCTCGACCGCACGTTTGCCGAGTGGACTGAAGTATCATCGGGTCACGGGTCGGGATGACGAGAAGGGCTGGTATGATCCCGCGGTGGCGAGAGACCGTGCCCGCGAGCATGCCCGGGACTTTGTCACCCGGTTGACCGCGGCGAAGGCCGGAGCCGGGCTGCGATTTGCGCCGTTCGATGCGGAACTCTTCGGGCACTGGTGGTTCGAAGGGCCCTATTGGCTTGAACACGTGTATCGACAATTGGCGGACACGACGGTCGTGGCCACCAGCGCGACGCCGGCACTGACGCGTCATCCGCATCCGCACGACGCGCGGCCGGCCGCCTCGAGCTGGGGACACGACGGAGACTACTCGTTCTGGGTGAATCCGGACAACGCCTGGATCTACCCCCAACTGGCACAGGCGCTCACTCGCCTGCAGGCATTGCTCCCGCGACTGGCCCCGGCCGATCCGGTATCGATCGTCGGGCGCGCCCTGCGCCAGGCCGCCCGCACCCTGTTGCTCGCCCAGGCGTCCGACTGGGCCTTTCTCCTGCGGGCCGATACCGCCGCGGCCGCGGCTCGGGAGCATCTCGGCGGTCTGCTGGCGCGCTTCGCCACGCTATGCGACGGGCTGGAAAACCAAACGATCGACGAGACGACGCTGCGCGATTGCGAGCGGAAGGACGCCGCGTTTCCCCGGCTCGACCTCAAATGGTTCGGGAGCTCGCAAGAAGCTCAACTGCGCACCTAGAGCCGGACCCTGCGTCCGGGCCCATCAACAACGATCCACGCCGAAACGATCGCGGAATCAAAAGTCGTGCTCGAGAATGGCGATCGTGCGCCGACAGATCTCGCGGCCATAGTCCGTCCACTGGCCCTGACCCCAGTAACGGTAGCAGCTCGTCTGCGAACAGAGCAGATGGAACAGCGCGTTGCGAAAGCGCGGATCATCGCCGCGCACCCCGGGCTTCAGCACCTTTTCATTGAAGAGCGATGACGCCTGCTCCATCGGGCCGATCACGTCGGCATAGCCGCGGACCCAGGAGATGTTGTTCGTCCAGGAGCCTCCCTCCACGTGGAAGCGATTGTCCTCCTTGCTCAGTTCCGCGATCACCTTGGCGAGTTTTTCGCTCCCGCCTCCTTTGGGAAAGCGATCCCAGATGCGTTTCTGCATCACGGGCTGGATTCGCGGAAAGTCCGTCGGCTTCACGCCGGCGGCGGCAAGGTGCTCGAGGTATTCCGTGGCGTTCATCGCCGGCGTGTCGGAATGCGAGCAGGCATGCATGACCTCCTTGTACTTGGGCGGAAACTCGTTCATCATCACGCCGCCGTTTTCGCCATCGGCGATCTGGGTGACGAGCGGCGGCACGCTGCGGCCGGCGAGTTCCCAGCGCGAGAGGCTTTGCGCCTCGTAGTAGGGCTGCATCTGCGCGACCAGCTTTGTGTCGCTGCCCTGGGTCTTGATGATCGCGGTGATTTCGGCCGTCTCGCCGTCGGCGTTCGTGCAAACCAGGCGGTGGGGCAGGTGTTTCTTTTCCAGACCGCCGCCGGTATCGGCAAGTTCAACGGTATGTTCCTGCACGAGCACCCACTGGTATCCGCAATCGCGCAGGGTCTTCACAAACGCAAAGGCGACGTCGGGCTGGTTCGGCAGCGCCATCTCCGCGGGAGAAAAGCCCCGGACGCGTTCCAGCGCCTCGAGCCCGAAGATCGCGGCGAAATGATTCTGAAAGGCCCGCACGTGCAGGGCATAATCCTGGACGGGAGTCGACGGTGCGACCGCGTGGCCCCAGGGCATGCCGAGCCATTCGACGCATCGGTTGTAGTCGGGATTGCAGGTGACGGTGCGGAGGGTGTCGATGACGTCGTGCAGGCCCATCCGGCGCAGCCCGTGCAGGAGCGTGCCGGAATATTCGAGCATGGCGCGCGGTTCCTGGCCGGCGTGCACGAGTTCGGGAATGAATTCGCCGATGCGTTTGTAACACCAGTGGAAAACCGGGGCGTTGTGGTTGTCCCCGATCTGCTGGTTTTCCATCATGTATTGGAGATTGCTGATCAGCGCGGCGGTGTGCAGGTCGCCGCCGCCGGCCGGGATCAGCGGCTGGTGCATATGCAGCGCGACCGCGAAGGCGCTGCGAATCTGGCCGAAATCGACGCTGCTGCGATCGCGAAAGACCGGACGGTCCGCCGCCCGGGCGAGACGCTTCGCGATCACCGATTCGTTGCCGCTGATGTTCGGAAGTTCGCCGACGTATTCCTCGATGGTGATGCTCATGACGGAAATGGGTTGCGTGGGTGACGGGAGATGGTGAGGGCCCGATGGCCGCTCGGAGAGCTTGGGGAGTTTTGGGAAGCAGGCAAAGTTTCCCGCCGATATTCACGGGGAAAAGATTTGTTCGCAACCGGACGATGCCGCGAGTCGATGTGGCTCCCGCAAGGCGCGCGGTTGCGGGATTTCGGGCTCGGCAATCTGCCCAACGCCCCCTGTTCTTCCGGCGCATGGCGAGCACGCCCGTGGACATCGACCGCGCATTCTGGCTCGGCCCCGGGTCGGGATGTGTCCTGCTTACCGCCAACTGTGGCGGGTCATCGCCGCCTGCGCTGGCGCTCGAGGCGAAGCAACTGCGGGTTACGGACGTGCGCCGGGCCGCCCGGGAATTCGTGGGCCAGTTCTTCGGCTACTACGAACGGGCGGACGGATGGATCGTGTTTTGTCAGGAGGCGGAGCGGCATCCGCAGATCGACTTCAAACGTAATCCCGTGCGCGTGGCGGGGCCGTTCAACGACTGGGGCCGATCCGGACGCATGGAGGATTGGCAGCTCGCCCCGCGGGCAATCGGCGACGGCCTCAGCCTCTGGGAATGCGCCGTGCCGCGGGAGCGGCTCCACTGCGGACCGGAAGGCACGACCTTCAAATTCGTCTCGGCTGACTGGTCGTGGCTCACGCTGCTGCATTGCGCCCCGAATCTCGTGACCGACGAAGCGTGCAATCTCAACCATCACTTTGATCCCCGACGCACCGGTGCGCATGTGTTTTGCTTCCGGGTCACTGGCGGACGGGCGCTCACCGGCCAGCATCGGCTGCGTCTCACGACGGCCCGCGCCGCGGGCGTACCGGTCCGGCCCGGGTTGTCCTACTACCGGCTCGTTTCGCAATACCGCCTCGGGGCGATCATCGAACGCAAGCGCTCCGCTTTCCCGTTCTTCAATCAAAGGGAGAGCACGATCTTCCGCCTGTTCGCGCCCCGTGCGCGTGCCGCGTCGGTGGAGTTCTTTGCCGGGCTGGCAACGCTGAAGCCACGAACCTGTCCATTGCAACTGCTCGAGGACGGACTCACCTGGGAGGTTCGCGTGCCCGGCAATCTTCACGGGTGGTATTACACGTTCCGCGTCGACGGGGAGAACGACGGCGTGACCACGCATTTCAATGCCGCGCAGCCGATCGTCGATCCGTGGGCGCTCGCGGTCGTGAGCTCGACCGGACCGGGCATCGTGATCGACCGCGAGAAACTCCCGGGCACGGCGCCCGCCGCGGCGTTCACCCCGCCCCGACGCGAGGATCTCGTGATCGTGGAGGCGCACGTGCGCGACCTGATCGAACTGGCGCCGATCCCGCTCACCGGTGAAGAAAGACTGGGCTTTCGCGGGTTGATGCGCTGGCTCGCCACCGACGGCAGCTACCTGCGACAACTCGGCGCCAACGCGCTCGAACTGTTGCCGATCCAGCAGTCCGACGCCCGTGACCGCCGCGAGTACCACTGGGGCTACATGACGACGAATTATTTCTCGCCATGCGCCTACTATGCCGGGGCGCCGGAATGCGCTTCCGCGATCGCGGAGTTTCGCGAACTCGTGGCGGAATGCCACCGGCACCAGCTCGCCGTGATTCTCGACGTCGTCTACAACCACGTGGGCGAACCTGCGTTCCTGCTGTTCCTCGACAAGGCGATCTACTTCCAGCTCGAACCTGACGGCTCGCTGGCCAACTGGAGCGGTTGCGGCAACACCCTCAAGGCCGAATCGGCGATGGTGCAACGCCTCATCCGCGACAGTTTGCTGCACCTGGTGAAGACCTTCGATGTCGACGGATTTCGTTTCGATCTCGGCCAGCTGCTCACGGTCGAAGCCCTGCACGCACTCGAGCTCACGCTGCGGGAGGTGAAACCGTCGATCATTGTCATCGCCGAACCCTGGAGTTTCCGCGGTCACATCGCGTGGGGCCTGCGGCCAACTCGCATCTCGTTCTGGAACGATGGCTATCGCGAGTTCATGGCCGATTATGTCCTCGGCCGCGGCAATGCCGAGGGCCTGCGTTACTTCATGCACGGCAGCCTTGACCACCTCGCCGCATGGCCGGCGCAAAGCGTGAACTACGTCGCATCGCACGATGACCGCTGCTGGCTCGACCGGATCACCGAAAATCCCGGCCACGACGGACGCAACCCGACCGCGAACGACATTCACCGCACCCACCTGGTCTCCGCGATCCTGTTTTGCTCGATCGGCATCCCCATGTTCGCCGCCGGGCAGGACTTCCTGCATTCGAAGGACGGCATGAGCAACACCTACCAGCGCGGTGACCTCAACGCCCTCGACTACGGCCGCTGCCGCCATTTCGGGCGCACGCACGAGTATTACCGGAGTCTGATCGCGTTTCGCCTTTCGTCGTGGGGGGAGTTGGTGCGCCTGGTCGAGCGCCCCGGCCCCGGCTATGTGCGACTGCATGCCGACCATGACCGCTCCAGCGCGGCGATCCTGTTCAATGCCGATGCTTCGCGCGGTCCCCGCCAGCTGTTGTTTGCCATCAATCCCCACGAGCATGCCGTCATCATCCCCGTGCCGGACCTGCGTCGCGACGGCTGGCTTGGAATCGCCGATCGCGAAAACGTGAACCCGCACGGGATCTTCGACGATCGGTTCGACTCCGCCGGACAATTCGTCCGCCTCGGCCCCCTCGATTGTGGGATTTGGGTGCATTCCGGTTGAGCGGGCGGATCGGCGCGCATACCTTCGTTCCCGCGGAACGCCCGCGCGTTCCTCTCCCGCCTTCGCGATCTTCGTTGCCATGGCCCAGATCTTCCACGCGCTCGGACTTCATTTCCATCAACCGCTGGGCAACCTCGAGGCCCTGCACCAGGACGAGAAACAGCGTTGGGAGGCGCAACAGATCCTTTGGTGCTACGACCGGGCGACGCGCATGGTCGAGGGCTGGGAGGATGTCGCCCGCCTCCATTGCAGCTTTTCCGGCACGCTGCTCAAGCAGTTCGAGGATGCGCGCCTGCGCGAGCGCTTCGCGGACATCGTCGACATCGCGGACTTTCTCGACCGCTACCGGCGTGGTCCCTTCGAGATCCTCGCGAGCGGACTGTTCCATCCCGTCTATCCGCTCATTCCCGAGAGTGACTGGGATGCGCAGACCGGTTGGAGCCTGAACCTCGCGAAACATCTTTTCGGGCGCGATTGGTTCCAGGGCTTCTGGCCGCCCGAGCTCGGGTTCTGCATGGAAATGATTCCCATGCTGGCGCGCCATGGCTTCCGCTACGTGATCGTCGACTGTTACTACATCAAGCCCCGGCCGGAGATGCGCTGGGAGGAGATCCGGTACCGGCCGCACCGCGTCCGGTACGGCGGCGCGGAAATGATCGTGATCCCACGCGACCGCGAGCTCTCCGACGCCCAGTTGTCCGGACTCGATCCCTGGTGGTTCGAGAACGAACTCGTGCAGCGGACGAAGTGGTGCGACTTCCCCGCGCTCGTCACCACATGGACGGATGGCGATAACGGCGGCTGGTTCCGCAACCCGACCCTGTCAGGCAGCTTTTGGGGACATTTCTTTCACCCGACGCTGCAGAAGGCGCGCGCCGGCGAACTCGCCTACCAACCGATCCACATTCCGGAGTTCCTCGACCGGTTTCCGCCGACGGACGAAGTCGAGGTCCATCGCGGTGCCTGGAATACGGAGAACCATTGGGGCGGTGACTTCACCCAATGGACCGGCTCGCTGCTGCAGAAGCGCGGTTTCGACGAGATCCGCAGCGTGAGCCGCTACCACCGCGAGGTGCAGCGCGTCTTCGACACGTGCCAGGAGCAACTCGCCGACGCCGGGGACGTCCGCCAGTTGATCACCGAGGCCTACGACTGCGTGCTCCGCGCGGAAACGAGCTGCAACTTCTACTGGGGTGCCGCCTGGGTGCACCGCAGTTTCGCCGACATCGAACGCGCCTATCACCTGCTCGATACCGCGAAGGCAGGAATGCCTGCTGCGGCAAAAGCCAGCCCTTCCAGCACACCTTCGCGGGCGGCGGGCGGGACAGCCTCCGGCACGGCGCCGTAACGAGCGCCGAACACCCCCGGTCTGGGCGCCTTGCTGCCATCGCTGCCGCGGGGAAGCCATCCCGCGGTCGCGCATCGAACGCAAGATCGCCCGGCCCCCCACGCGGCTGCACGACCCTCCCCGTGATCAACAACAGCCAACGAGTTTGCTTCCCCCACCTGCGCCGTCCCCTACCCTCGATGTGAATCCCCAGGCCTCGTTCGGTCCCGACAAAAAAAGTGGCGGCCGCCACTTTTTTTGTCCGGTGCGCATGCGCGGGCCGCGTGCGATCGGCCGAACGATGCGGGCTGGTGCACGCGGGTGTTCGAACCCGCCGTGGACACCGATTCTTCAACGCGGCGCACACAGAGAGCGCGCCCCACGCGTTTTCGCGCAGTCCGACGCGTGAGCACAGAGACTGACCGCTTACTCCGCCGGCGAGGCGCCGGCTTCTTTCGCGGGCGCTGGCGGCGGCGCGCCTTCGACTGCCGGTTCCGCGGTTGCTTCGGTCGGCCCGGCCTCCGGCGCAGCCAATTCCGCTTCAGGCGCACCCGTCCAGCGGAACACCAGCGTGCTCACGCCGGGAAGAGTCAGCAGGGCCGAGAACGGACAACCATCGCAGTGTATCGCCTCCACGGAGACACCACCGGCGTTGCCCCGGTTATGACCGCCGTAGAACTCGGAGTCGGTGTTGACGACCTCGCGCCAGAAGCCCTCGCGGGGGAAGCCCACCCGGTAGCCCTCCCGCACCACGGGCGTGTAGCTGCCGACCACGACCACCGAGTCGTCCGCCACGGCGTCGTGGCGCGTGAACGAAATCACGCTTGCCTCCGCGTCCGTGCAGTTGAGCCAGCGGAAATTCTGCGGGTTGAAGTCGTTGGCGTGCAGGGCGGGCGAATCGCGATAAACCCGGTTGAGATCGCGCACGAGGCGGCGCACGCCCTCGTGGTCGAGGTATTGCAGCAAGTGCCAGTCGAGGCTCTTGTCATGCTGCCACTCCGAGGATTGCCCGAACTCCGAACCCATGAAGAGGAGTTTCTTGCCGGGCCACGCCCACATGAAGCCGTAGAGCGCGCGCAGGTGTTGCGCCTTTTCCGAGATGGTGGGGGCGGCCATCTTGAGCAGCATGGACGCCTTGCCGTGCGTGACTTCGTCGTGAGAGTACACGAGCACGAACTTCTCGGCATACTGGTAGAGCATGCCGAAGGTGAGATCGTTGTGGTGCCACCGGCGGTGGATCGGGTCCTTGGAAAAATACCGCAAGCTGTCGTGCATCCACCCCATGTTCCATTTCAGGTCGAAGCCCAGGCCCCCGGAGCTGACGGGCTGCGACACCCCGCCCCACGCGGTCGACTCCTCCGCGATCGTCAGCACACCGGGATACAGGCGGTGCACCAGTTCGTTAACCTGGCGCAGGAAATCGATCGCCTCGAGGTTCTCACGTCCACCGAACCGGTTGGGGATCCACTCGCCTTGCTTGCGTGAGTAGTCGAGATAGAGCATGGACGCGACGGCGTCGACCCGCAGGCCGTCGATGTGGTAGCGGTCGAGCCATGCGATCGCGTTCGCGACGAGGAAACCGCGTACTTCGCTGCGCCCATAGTTGAAAATCAGCGTGCCCCAATCCTGATGCGCACCCTGACGGGGATCCGCGTGCTCGTAGAGATGCGTGCCGTCGAAGTGTTCGAGCGCAAAGCTGTCGCGCGGAAAATGCGCGGGCACCCAGTCCAGGATCACGCCGATGCCCCGTTGGTGCAGGTAGTCGACGAAGTACTTGAAGTCGTCCGGCGTGCCGTAGCGATGGGTGGGCGCGAAGAAGCCGGTGACCTGATAGCCCCACGACCCATCGAACGGGTACTCCGCGAGCGGCATCACCTCCACGTGGGTGAACCCCATTTCGATCACGTGGTCGGCCAGCAGCGGCGCCATCTCGCGATAGCTGAGCGGACGGTTGTTGTCCTCGGGCAGGCGGCGCCAGGAGCCGAAATGCAACTCGTAGATCGAGATCGTGCGGTCGAGTTTGGGCGCGTGCCTGGCGCGCTGATCCATCCAATCCCCGTCGCGCCACGTGAAACCCGTATCGACCGTGCACACGATCGACGCGTTGTTGGGCGGGGACTCGAAATAGGTGCCGAAGGGATCGGTCTTCAGCCGGATCGATCCATCCGCGGCGGCGAGTTCGAACTTGTAGAGTTCACCGACGGCCAGGCCCGGGATGAACAACTCCCAGACGCCGGAGGAGCCGAGGGTGCGCATCGGATGATAGCGACCGTCCCACTGGTTGAAGTTGCCGACCACCGACACGCGGCGCGCATTGGGCGCCCAGACCGCGAAGGCCACGCCGGGGACGCCATTGATCAGCCGCGCGTGGGCACCGAATTTCCGGTAGAGGTAGTTCTCGTTGCCCTCGTTGAACAGGTAGAGGTCGTGGTCGGAGAGGGTCGGCGCGAACGAATAGGGATCGAAGAACTGCCGGACCTCCCGTGCCGGGGTCTCCACGCGCAGGCGGTAGGGAAACGATTCGCGCCGGTCGGCGATGAAGCCCTCGAAAAATCCTTCCGGCGCGATGCGCTTCAACGGGTAGGTTCGGCGTTCGGCACTTTCGACGTCGAACACCTCGCAGGATTCAACCCCCTGCAGGAAAGCCCGCACGACCAGTCCGCGCCGGCCCTTTTGCTCACTTGGATGCATCCCCAGGAAGTCGTGGGGCGTGGCGACGCCGGCCTGCAGGAATGCCTTGAGTTCGGTTTTGCTTATGATCACGGCGGAATCGGTGGGTCGAGGCACCCGGGTCAGGCGGGCAACGGCGGGACCGTAAACGCGACCCCGCCCGCGGTCTAACCAATTTCGTCAAACCCGCTTCAGGTCGGGACTTGTCAGTCCGAACAAAGCTTCCACACTACCTCGCACCCGTACACCTTACCATCATCGCAAGCACTCGCTATGGCCTACGTCGTCACCGACAACTGCATCGACTGCAAATACACGAGCTGCGCCTCTGTCTGCCCCGTGGAAGCATTTCACGAGGCCCCGGACCGGCTCCTGATCAACGCGGAGACCTGCATCGACTGCAATGCATGCGTCCCCGAGTGCCCGGTTGATGCGATCTATCCGGACTATGACGTGCCGGAGCAATGGAAGGACGCCATCGAATGGAACAAGAACGACGCCCCCAACTATCCGCAGATCACGGAGGCGAAGGATCCCCTCAAGGGTCCGAAATGCGTCAATCCAAACGCAGCCTGAGCACGCGCCACTGACCCTTTTTTTCCACGGGCGGATCGCCAGTCGCGATCCGCCCGTGGTGTTTTTCCAGGCAACCCGTCAAAGGGGTGCCAACGTCGCCCACGCACGCGATCGGACCGTAGCCACGGTCCCCCGTGCCTCCGTCGGCGGAGCGATACGCTGCGCACCCTTCGGGCAATGGCTCAAACAACGTTACGTACGTAACACCGTCTGCGCCACCGAAAGCTGCCGTGCCGGGTTTTCGCTGGCAGAAGCACCCGACGGCGATGGAGGCAAAGGAACGCCTGCCCTTTCAAGGTGCGAATGCGCAGTCGGAAGAAATGCCAGTCCCTGTGGGTCGACATCATCGCTCCCCATGCAGTTTTCACGACGACCGAGTCGAGTTTCGCGTGTCCACCGACCTGCCACCGCAACCACTCATCACTCGACAGGCGCCGGGCCCGCCTCGAAACTCCGCGCCGCCACCTTCCTTTGCTTTGACGTTCGTCCTCTCCATTCGCCGACTTCGTGACATTGTCGTCGTCGCCTCCTGTGGCGTGGCGCTGGCCGGTGTCGTCCGTGCCGCGGATAACCCGAAGAAGACGGAGGCGGAGGCGGCAGCCACCGCGTCAACGTCCGCTTCCGCGACGGACGGCGCGCCCGACCAATTCCGGCTCACTGCCGAGGAGATGAAAGCGCGCGCCCCCCTCGCCACCGCACGAGGCCATGCGCGGTTGATCTCCGGGGAATGGACGCTGACCGGGGACGAGATCGAATACAACTACGACACCAACGAGGCCGTCGCCACGGGACACGTGATCATCACCCGGCCGGGCTTGCGCGTGATTGCTGAGAAGGCCCACTACTGGACTCGCGAACGGCGGATCGACATTGAGAACTTCCGCCTGGGGCGGCCGCCCTACGTGATTTCCGGTCAGCGCGCCTATGGAGACGAACAGGCGCTGATCTGCGAACAGGTCGAGATCTTCTACGGCGAGCCCGCGCCGCTCACGCCCCGGGCGACCGCGAAGATCCTGACGCTGCACGGCGACAAGACGTTTTCGGCCGACCGACTGCATTTCGCCGTCGGCCGTTTTCCCTTGCTGGCGTTCACTGGTCTTTCGCGATCCTTCACCGCACCCAACCTCAACTGGGAGACGCGCACGGGATTCGACAACACCATCGGTCTGCAACTGGGCGCCGGCGCCTACGTGCCGTGGCGGCCGAACTTCAGCCCGGGCGGCAGTCTTGATCTATATACCAAGCGCGGCGTGTTGTTTGGTCCCGGCGCCCGCTACGACGCCCGCGACGCCGACGGCAAACCCGCGCTGCACGGCGCCTTCGACGTCGCCTACATCAGCGACCGCGGCCACACCGGTGTCGACCTCCTGGGCCGTCCGATCGAGCGCGATCGCAGTTTCGCGACCTGGCGCCACCAGCAGCGCGGCGGGCACTGGACCCTCAATGGATCCATGGACTGGTGGTCTGACTCCGACGTGATCCGCGATCTCCGTTCCCGTGATTTCGAACGCAACCAGGAACCCGACAACTTCCTCGAGGCTTCCTGGTATGGCGCGAACACGATCCTGTCCTTCTTCACCCGGGCCCGCCTCAACGATTTTCATATCGTAACCGAACGGCTGCCGGAGGTTCGCCTCGACCTGCTGCCGGTTCCGGTGGCGCAAACCGGCTTCCTGCTCGAAGGCCAAACCAGTGCCGCCGCCCTGCGGGAAAAGCCGCTTGGCAACAATGATGCGCCGGGTCGCCGCAGCAATCGTTTTGACACCTACCTGGGCGTGAGCCGGACGTTCTCCGTTGCCCGCGCCACCACCCTGACGCCGGTCCTCGGCGGCCGCGTCACCTACTACCATGACGCCGAGGGTGGCCGCGACACCTACACACGCTGGCTCGGCGAAGTTGGTTTCGATGCCCGCATGCGCGCATTCCGTTCCTGGAACCTCGATCGGCCGCTGTGGGGCATCAACGGCATCCGGCACATCATCGAACCCTATGTTTCCTATCGCTACGTTCCGCAGGCGGACCGCGGCCGCCAGTTTATTCCCGATCTCGACGGCGACGTCTTCCTTCCTCAACTACAGCCGCTCGGCCTCGCCGGACGGCGCGACATCGACAGCTTGGGCGAGATCGACACCCTGCGCATCGGCGTCACCAACCTGCTCGAAACGCGCCGCCCCGACTATGGGTCACGCCGGTTGGTGCGGCTGGATCTCGGGGCCGACGTTCACTTCGACGACAGCCATTCCGGCGACCGCATCCCCGCGCTGTTCACCGAGCTCCTGCTGACCCCGGCCGACTGGCTCGAATGGTGGTTCTTCCTGCGGGTCGATCCCGACCGCCCCGGAGTCGACGAGTTCAATTCCCGGTTCACGCTCGTCAACAGCACCGCATGGTCGGCCGGCCTGGGAGTCGACTTCCTCCGCGACAGCCTCTCCCAATACCTGGTCTTCGGCCGCTACGCCCTGAGCGAAACGAACCACGTGCTCGCCAGTCTCCGTTACGATGCGCGGGAGCATCGGTTGAACGACATCGAGGTCGGCTTTGCCCATCGCCTGCACCAGAACTGGGAGATCGCCACCAGCGTACATCATCGTGAAGGCACCCGTCGCGAGAGCGGGTTCGGCATCCGCCTCGATCTGAGGTTTCTGCCATTCTGAAACGGCTTGCCCGGCCGCGAGCCCACGTCCTGGTTGTGCCGCTCCGCAACGGACGGCTGGAACACAGCGCCCGACCTGGCTTGCAGCTCGCACCGCGCGCCTTGCTCTGTCCGTCCCCTGGAGAAACGGCATGGCGCGGTTGGACAGCCCCACATCCGCCGTCACTTTCCGGTTGTCGGCCGGAACGCTCGCCTCATCCCTGAAAGCCGCCCAAGATCTGCGGTGTCGCCCGTCGGCGACTTCCGTCTTCCCTCTCGTTCCCATTCGTGCCTGACACCCTCATCCTCGCACTCGCGACGCTGACCGCCCTTGCCGCTGGCATCACCCTCGGCTGGTGGGGCACCCAACAGGGCGTCCGCGCTCGCGCCGACGCCGATGCCCAACGCGTGCGCGAACTCGACGAGCGCCTGCGCACCGCGGAGGCCGCGCGGGATTCCGCCCGCGATGCGCTGGCGGAGGCGCAAAGGCGGCTCACCCAGGTCGAGACCACGCTCGGGCACGAACGTACCGCCGCCGCGGAAAAGCTTGCCGCGCTCAACGACGCCCACGCGCGGCTGCTCACGGAATTCAAGGCCCTCTCCGCCGACGCCCTCGCGCACAACAACGAGGAGTTTCTCAAGCTCGCCCAGGAACGCCTCGCCTCCCTGCATCAGCAGTCCGCCGGCGATCTCGAAAAACGCCAGCAGGCCATCGATGCGCTCGTCCAGCCGCTGAAGGAATCGCTCCAGAAGGTCGACGGCAAGATCCAGGACCTCGAGACGGCGCGCGCCCGGGCCTACGGCCAGCTCAGCCAGCATCTCGAGCAGCTCAGTGGCGCCCAATTGCGCCTTCAGGCCGAAGCCGCGCGCCTGTCCACCGCACTGCGCTCCACCAGCTACGCCGGCAGCTGGGGCGAACTGCAACTGCGCCGGGTCGTGGAAATGGCGGACATGCTGCCCTACGTGGATTTCCTGGAGCAGGAAACTTCCGGCGCGCTGCGCGCCGACATGGTCATCCGTATGCCCGGACGTCAGCGCATCGTGGTCGACGCGAAATCGCCCGTGCAAAGCTATCGCGACGCGATCGAGGCCACCGACGAGGCAACGCGCGCGGTGCGACTCGCGGAACATGCGCAGAAGATCCGCGGCCACATCGACGCCCTCGGCGCGAAAAATTATTGGGAACAATTCCAGCCCGCGCCGGAGTTCGTCGTGCTGTTTCTCCCTGGCGACCACTTCCTCGCCGCCGCGCTGCAAAGCGATCCCACGCTGCTCGAACGCGCACTCGCGCGCCGCGTCCTGCTCGCGACACCGACGACATTGATCGCATTGCTCAAGGCGTCGGCCTACGGCTGGCGGCAGGAAGCCCTTTCGCAAAACGCCGAGGAAATCAGTGCGCTCGGCCGCCAGCTCTTTGACCGCATCGCGATCTTCGCCGAGCATCTCGACAAGGTCGGTCGCGGACTCGAGGCCGCGAGCAAGGGCTACAATCAAGCCGTCGGTTCGTTTGCCTCCGGCCTGTTGCCCGGTGCCCGCCGCTTCGCCGAACTCGGCGCCAAGGGCACCAAGGATCTCGCGTTGCCCACCGTCGTGGAAACCGCCCCGCGAGAAGTCACCAAACGCGATTAATCCCCCTGCGGGCCAGCCCACCCATCACAGCGTGCGAAAGGTCGCCGGGTCCTGTATCCGCACCGCGCGAACTGTAAGTCGGACAAAACTTGTGGCGGCCGCCACAAGTTTTGTCCGACTTATGGTCCAGCTCGCTGGTCTCATGTTGGCATTCCTTTCCGACAAACCGTGTGGCGGCCGCCACATTTTTTGTCGGAGACTGGATCGTAACAACAGTTCAACTCTCGCGCAGACCGGTCGCGATCGGCAGCCGGGCGGCGCGGATCGCGGGGAAGAGGCCGCCGAAGAAGCCGATGACCGCCGCAAGCACCGCCGCCCGCACCAGCAGCCCGCCCGTCACGCGGAATGCGAATGCCACCTGGCTGAAGGTCTGGAAGTTCATCGTCGCCGCGCCATAGCCGTCGAACGCCAGGTAGGCCAGCGCGCTTCCCACCGCGCCGCCGGCCAGCGCGAGGACGAACGATTCCATCAACACCGAGACGACCACCGGCAACGCCCCGAACCCGAGCGCCCGCAACGTCGCGATTTCGCGGCCCCGCGAGGCGACGGTATTGTACATCGTGTTGAGCGCCCCGAACAATGCCCCCACCGCCATCATCACCGCGATCGCCGTGCCGAGGACCGTGATGAAACCCGACGTGGCCTCCGACTGCTCGGAGAAGTATTCCTTTTCCCGCACGACCTTCGCGTGCAATTGCGGATTCTTCGTCAATGAGTCCTTGAAGTCCTGGAACGATCCGGCTGACGCCAGGCGCACATGCACGGACTGGAAGGAATCGCCCCGCTGGTAGGCCTGCTGGAGCACGGAGGCGTCCGTCCACAATTCCGACTCCGAAGGGCCGCCGCCGCACTTGAACGTCCCGACCACGTTCCACTCCGTCTTGCCGAGCTTGATCGTATGCCCCACGTCGAGCCCGGCGAATTCCCGCGCCGCGCCCACCCCCGCGATCACTTCATTGCGACCGGGCTGAAACATTTTCCCGGAAACGATCGCGAAGTCGCTGCGAACCTCCGGCGCGCTGCCCCCGACGCCGCGGAACGGCACGTTCGCATCGGTGCCCGTCGAGCGCTTGGGAACGTCGATGATCGCGAGCAACTCCGCCGACGCCAGCGGTCCCCCGGCTCCTCGGGCGATGCCCGGAGCGTCAGCGATGGTCCTCACCTCGTCCCGGCCGAGGCCACTGGACATCTCGTTGGTCGCGCTCGCGCGCATCACGATCACGGTATCATCGCGTCCGGTGGACGTCAGCGCACTGCGAAAACCCTGCGCAATCGACAACACGCCGACAAAGACGGTGACCACGCCCGCGATGCCGAGGACGGCCACCAGCGTGGCGCCCAGGCGCTGCGGAATCGACCGCAGGCCGAACATCGTGACGGAGGCAATCTGGGAAATCCAAGTGGTCATGCCGGAAATAATTCAAGCGCGAGTTGACAGGCAGCTACCCCTCCCGCCGCAACGCCGCGGCGAGCTGCAGTCGCATGGCCTGCAGGGCCGGAAAGATTCCGGCAACCAGGCCGAGCGCGATCGCGCAGGCGACGCCGATGAGGAAATCCTGACCCGACACATAGAAGACGGGAAAGTATTGCTGGATCTGTGGCACCGCTCCAATGGCCGCAACGATGAACCAGCCGATCACCGAGACCGACCAGGCCGCCAAGAACGGCGATCACGACCGACTCGGCGAGCACGATGCCGAGCACCATCCGGCTCGTAAAGCCGAGGGCCTTGAGCAGGCCCAGCTCCGGAATGCGTTCCCGGACCGATTGGGCCATGGTGTTGGCCGCGACGAGCAGGATCGTGAAGAACACCGCGCCCAGAATTCCCATGACGATCAGGCCGATGTCACCAATCTGCTTCGCGAAGCCCTGGATCATGGCCGCCTCGGATTCGGCCTTCACCTCGGCCGGCGAGTTGGCGAACTCGCTATCGATCGCCTGGGCCACTCCCGCGATCCTCTTCGGGTCCGTCACCTTCACCTGGTACCAGCCGACCGTGCCGTTCCCCCAGGAACGGGCTTCGTCGAAATAGTCGTAGCGAAAAAAGAATCCGGTGGTGTCGGTCGACTTCTTCGCGCCGTCGTAGATCCCGACAATGTCGAACTCCCAGTTGCCGCCCGATTTCGTCGGCAACATCGAAAGCAGCGTGATGTGATCGCCGATCTTCCAGTTGTAGCGGGCGGCGAGCTTCCGGCCGATGATTGCGCCCGTCCGGTCTTCCCGCCAAGCCTTCTTCTCCGGGTCGGGCAGGAGGATTTCGGGATTCAACTCGAAGAAGCCGTCCGGTTCGACGGCAAAGCTGCCAATCTGGTTCTTGGGATCCTGGTAATAACCGCCGAACCAGGTCTGGTGGCTGACCGCCTTCACTCCCGGAATGCGCGCGATGCGCTGCTGGTAGGATGCGGGCAGCGGCTGGATGAACGACACGCGATGCCGCACGACCATGCGGTCGGCGGCGGCCAGGCTCACGCCGGCGCCAAAGGCCAGTTTCAGCGCGCTCAAGACACCGAAAAGCACAAACGCCACGAGGATCGACAGCACCGTGAGCGTCGCGCGCAATTTCTTGCGCATGAGATTCCGCCAGACGAGATAGATGAATTTCATTCCGGCGGTTCCGCGAAGATTTGTCCCTTGTTGAGGTAGACCGTGCGGCTCGCGCGGTGCGAGGCATGCGGGTCATGCGTCACCATGACGATGGTCTTGCCCTGTTCCTGGTTGAGCGCCTGCAGCAGACTGAGGATCTCGTCGCCGGACTTGCGGTCGAGGTCGCCGGTGGGCTCGTCGCACAGCAAGATCGTCGGATCGGTGACGATGGCGCGCGCGATGCCGACGCGCTGTTGTTCGCCGCCCGACAGCGTGCGCGGGTAGTGCTTCGCGCGATGGCTCAGCCCGACGGCATTGAGCGCGGTGGCGACGTGCCTGCGGCGTTCGGATTTGGAAAGGTGCGTGAGCAGCAGGGGCAACTCGACGTTCTTTTCCGCGTTGAGCACCGGGAGCAGGTTGTAGAACTGGAACACCAGCCCGATGTGGCGCGCGCGCCAGCCGGCCAGTTCGCCGTCGGACATGGCGTCGACGCGTTCCCCGCCGATTTCGACCACGCCCCGGGTCGCCCGGTCGAGACCGCCAATGAGGTTGAGCATCGTCGACTTGCCCGAACCCGACGGTCCCATGAGCGCGAGAAACTCGCCCTGCTTCACCTGGAGGTTGAGTCCGCTGAGGACGTGGATGTCTTCCGAGCCGCGATGGAAAATTTTCTCCACGTCGGTAATCCGGACGAGGACGCCATCGCCGCCACGCGCGGCCACGGCAGGGGATGCGAGATTGTCACTGAGTCGGGTCATGGTGATTTCACGTTTGCCGGAGTACCCTCGATTAGATTGTCCGGTCCCTGGGTGACCACCGCCTCGCCGCCTTCGAGGCCGGCGGCGAGCGTGGTGATGTTGCCTTGAGTGGATTCAACCGTGACGGCACGGCGTTCAAGGCGACCGTCACGCACGAGCCACACCACGTCGCGGTCGTCGGCGTGACGCACCGCATCCTGCGGCACCGTCACCAACAGGCGGGGCGCCGCCTGCTCATCTCCCGCGCTGGCTGCGCTCTGAAAGGCCACCTTCACGCTCATGTCGGGGAGGATCCGCGGGTCGAGTTTGTCGAAGCCGACGCGCACCTTCACCGTGGCCTTCTCGCGATCCGCGGTCGGGATGATGGCGATCACCTTCGCGGGGATCTTCCAATCCGGGTACGAATCGAGCATGACGACCACGGGCTGGCCGGCCGTCACCCGGTTGATATAACTTTCGTTGACGTCGACCTCCACTTCGAGGGAGTTCATGTCGACGATCGTGCAAATGCCCGTGCGCGTGAAGCCTCCGCCGGCCGACATGGGCGAGATCATCTCGCCGGGCTGGGCGTTTTTCGACACCACCACGCCGTCGTACGGCGCGCGGATGATGGTGTCGTCGAGTTGCTGCTTCCACAAGGCCACCTGCTTTTCCGCGACGTCGATTTCAGCGTCCTGCCGGACAAGGCGGGCACGCAGGGTGGCGACATCGGACCGGGCGCGATCGAGATCCGAGTCACTCACCACCTTCGACTTCGCCAAATTGGTCGTCCGCTCGAACTCATGCTCGGCAAATTCCAGGCTCGCCTTCGTCTCGCCGAGGGCGGCGCGCTGGGCGACGAGTTGGGCCTCGGCCAGGTGCAGATTCTTCTCCACATTGCTGGAATCAACGCGGGCGAGGATCTGCCCCTCGGCAACGTGCATCCCCTCCTCCACCAGCACCTCCGTGACGCGCGCCGTGACTTTCGACGACGCCGTTGATTCACGCCGCGCGGTCACGTAACCCGAGGCGTTGAGCAGGGTCCGGTTTTCTGTCGCTGCCACACGCTGGGCGACGGCGGTCTCCACCTCGACGCCCTTGGGACGCCGCACCCACCACGCAATCGCCAGCGCTCCTACGACGAGGATGACTATGGCGGCGGTTACCGAACCGCGCGAGCCACGCGCCGGGCGGGCCGGCCGGTGGATCTTGAGTTGCTCGAGGGTTTGCTTGTCAGCCGCCATGGTCGGGGGCACGGGTCTGGTGAGGGCGCGCGTCGCGATAGTCCGCAATTCGCCCTCAAGGGAAGCGGTTCGCCGGGCCAAGTAAAGCGGAAGACGCCTGCCCGTCGGTTTTTGGCGGTCAGCAGCCACGGCGGGCCGGTGAACGGTTCCGTCGCGCAACGCAGGCATCCTGCCTGCATCCGAAGCCATGCCGACACGATGCCGGTCCACCGCTTCGCGGCTGAAGGCACTGCGTGCCCAAGTCACGGCGGCAAAGAGCCTCGCCATGCGACCACCTCCGGGCGAGAAACACGTCCCGCCTGCGAAGCCATGCCTGACGACCACGTTACTGCGGATGTTTCTTCACCGGATGATGCCCCCCTGCGGGTCGATGGTTTTCAGGGGACGCCCGAGGAGATAGAACGCCAGTGGTTCGAAGAAGTCTACCGGGGTCGCGGCGACAGCATGGCCCAGCTCACCTGGCGCGCGGTGCTGATGGGTTCCGTCCTCGGCGGCATCCTTTCGCTCACGAATCTCTACATCGGCCTGAAGGCTGGCTGGGGCTTCGGCGTCACGATCACCGCGTGCATTCTCTCCTACGGCATCTGGTCGGCCTTGCTCCGCCTGCACCTCGCGAAGACGCCGATGACGATCCTGGAGAACAATTGCATGCAGTCGACCTCGAGTGCCGCCGGGTTCTCGACCGGCTCGACCCTGGTCTCGGCGTTCCCCGCCTACTTCATGATCAACAATCATGGGCTGCCGCTCGGGCTCACGCTCGCATGGGTGTTCTTCATCGCGGTCCTTGGCGTCACGATGGCGATCCCGATGAAACGGCAGATGATCAACATCGAACAACTGCGGTTCCCCACCGGTATCGCGTCGGCGGAGACGTTGCGCGCCCTGTATTCGCGCGGCACGCGCGCCGTGCAATCCGCCCGCGCCCTCACGTGGGCCGCCATCGCCGCGGCGGTCAACCAGTTCTGGGTCGACGGGCTCGGCCTCATCAGCACGCGACTGGAGCCGTTTGGCCTCGGCCGGATCGTGGACCGATTCAACGCCATGGTGTTCGGACCCGTGTGGACGGGACGCACGGTGTCATTCCTGTGGGACCCGATCTTCATCGCCGGCGGCACGTTGATGGGCCTGCGGGCCGCCTGGAGCGTGCTGCTCGGCGGCACGCTGTGCTGGGCGGTTTTCGTGCCGATCATGCAGGCGCGCGGCATCATCGTCGGTGACGGGTTTCGCAATCTCGTGCAATGGACCCTGTGGGGCGGCACATCGTGCATGGTCGCGTCGGGCCTGCTGTCGTTCGCGATGCAGTGGCGCTTGATCGCGGGCGCGTTTCGCAAGCTCGGCAGTCTCGGTCGTGCCGCCACCGGAACCCCGGGAGCGATGGCTGCCATCGAGACGCCGTTGTCGTGGTTCCTCGCCGGGCAGGTGGTTTCGCTGGTGGCACTGGCCTGGCTGGCGAAGGTAAGTTTCGACATGCCCATCTGGCAGAGCGTGGTCGCGGTGCTGATAACGTTCTTCCTGGCGCTGGTCGCCTGTCGCGTCACCGGCGAAACCGACACCACGCCAACCGGCTCGATGGGCAAGATCACGCAATTGATCTTCGGCGGCCTGAGCCCGGGCAATGTGAACGTGAACCTGATGAGCGCGAACATCACGGCCGGCGCGGCGATCGCGTCCGCGGACCTGCTGTCCGACCTCAAGAGCGGCTATCTGCTCGGCGCCAATCCGCGGCGGCAGTTCCTCGCGCAGTTCTGCGGCATCTTCACGGGCACCGCGGTGACCGTCCTTGCGTATCAGGTGCTCGTGCCCACGGCATCGGTTCTCGGTTCGGATCAGTTTCCGGCGCCGGCCGCGCAAACGTGGAAGGCGGTCGCACTCACCCTGAGCCGCGGATTTGAGACGCTGGAACCGGTGAAGATCTGGTCGATCGTGATCGGCGGCATCGTCGGCATCGTGCTCACGCTGTTGCCCCGCTGGTTCCCCCGCCGGGCAAAGTGGTTTCCGTCCGCCGCCGGCGATCGGCCTGTCGTGGACGTTTCATTGGTACTACGGACTCCTGTTTTTCATCGGGGCCCTGATCGGCTGGTCGATGGAGCGCCGCTTTCCCGAGCAGGCCGAACGCTACAATTTTCCCGTCGCCTCCGGCGTGATCGCCGGCGGTTCGCTGATGGGCGTGCTCCTGATCTTCGTGCAAAACGGCCCCGACGCGTGGCGTCAGCTCTTTGGTGGCTGACTCCGGGGACGGTCCGCAGGCGACGAGATCCCGCATGTATCCTCGACACGCCGCCCCCGGCCGCCGCATAAGTGTGCGGGAGGCGCCGACACCCTGTTAGGGCGCTCCCGCTCCCCAATCAAAGCATGAGTTCGTCCAAAGCCTCCTCGCCCACCCGCTCCGCACGTCAATCCAACTCCCGCTGGTGGGCGCGGCTGCTGGAGAACCGGTTTGGCGGCGTGCTGCTGCTGTTCCTGGTTTTTGTGTCGCTTTCGTGGGCAATGCGCCTGGTGCTCCTGGAGAAGGCCGGCGGACAGGTCTCGTGGGATGCCAGCCTTGCCGCCGTCGCCGCGTGGGGCACGCTGTTCGATGTCGCCGGCACTGCGCTCTGGTCGCTGCCGCTGACGCTGGTGCTCCTGGTGTTGCCCCGGCGTTTCTTCCACTGGCGCTGGGGCCGGGGCTTCATCCATGTGGCCGCCTTCGCGATGATCGCGCTGATCATGTTCGGCTGCGTGGCCGAATGGTTCTTCTGGGACGAGTTTGGCGCGCGGTTCAACTTCATCGCGGTCGACTATCTCGTCTACACCAGCGAAGTGATCGGCAACATCCGGGAATCGTACCCGATGCCGCTCGTGTTCACCGGCATCTTCACCGGCGCGTTGTTGATTCACGTCCTCGTGTGGCGCACCGGGTGGCCCCGGCGGTGGTTCGAGCACGCGGACGCTCCGCTGCGGGCGCGGCTCGGACCCGGTGCCGCCTGCCTCGCGATCGCGCTCGGGATCGGCCTGCTACCGAATCAGGAGTGGCTGCCGACGTTTCAGAACAACTACAATCGCGAGCTGGCCAAGAACGGACCCTGGTCGTTCTTTGCGGCGTTCCGTGCCAACCAGCTCGATTTCGAGCAGTTCTACACCACGATCCCGATGGACGAGGCATTCCAGCGCGTGAGGGAGATCATCGCGCAGGACGACTTCCACGCATTGGGCCGCGACCGGCACGAGCTCACACGACTGATCCGGAATCCCGGGCCCGAACGGCACCTCAACGTCGTGCAGATCACGGTGGAGAGCCTGAGCGCGAAGTTCCTCACGCGCTACGGCGGCCAGGAAAACCTCACGCCGAATCTCGATGCGCTGATTCCGCACGCGCTGGTGTTCGACAACTTTTATGCCACCGGCAACCGGACCGTGCGGGGCATGGAAGCCCTCACGCTCAGCGTCCCGCCCACGCCCGGCCGGTCGCTGGTCAAGCGCCCGCACAACGAAAACCTCTTCACTCTCGGCTCGATCTTCCGCGAGCGCGACTACGCCACGGCCTTCCTTTACGGCGGCTATGGCTACTTCGACAACATGAACTACTTTTTCGGGCACAATGGCTATCGCATCGTGGACCGCGCGACCTGGGACAAGGACGAGATCACCTTCGCGAACGCCTGGGGCGCGTGCGATGAGGACCTGTACCATCGCACGCTTCGTGAAGCCGACACCGACACGGCCGCCGGAAAGCCCTTCCATTATTTCCTGATGACGACGTCGAATCACCGGCCGTTCACCTTCCCGGACGGCCGGATCGACCTGCCCTCGAAGGATTCGCACCGTCGCGGCGGCGTGAAATACACCGACTACGCGATCGGCAAGTTCCTGCGCGATGCGGCGGAAAAACCGTGGTACAAGCACACCATCTTCGTGATCGTCGCCGACCATTGCGCGTCGAGCGCGGGCAAGACCGAGCTGCCGGTGCAGAATTATCACATTCCGCTCATCATCTACGCACCGGGCGGTCAGGTCGCGCCGGGCGTCGTATCCACCCTGTGCAGCCAGATGGACTTCGCTCCCACCCTGCTGGGCCTGCTGCACTGGACGTATGCAAGTCGGTTCTACGGATGCGACCTGCTGGCGCTCGCTCCCGGCACGCCCGGCCGGGCGCTCATCGCCAACTACCAGAAGCTTGGCCTCTACACACCGGGCAAGCTCACCGTGCTCGAACCTGTTCGTCGCACCGGAACCTACGCCTACGACAAAACCACCAACGAGCTCTCCGCGCTCCCGCCAGACCCGGCGATGTTGCATGATGCGATCGCCTACTACGAATCCGCCGGCTATCTGTTCGAACACGATCTCCAGGGAGAATATGCAGGGCCGTCGGCAACCGCCCTGAGCGCCGCGACCGTACCCGCGAAGTGACGGACGGGACGTAAGGCGAAGCTCGACCGCGTTTCGCTCAATCCGCCGGGGCCGCGATCGTGCGCGGGTTACTTCCCCGCCTCGATCATTGCCTTCGCCGTCGTGTGTTCGGCGGCATGGACCTCCCGGTCGATTTCATCGGCCTGGATCAGGCCGTGGGCGCTCGACTTGCCGGTCACGCGCACGCAGATACGGTCAAACAGGACGTAGATGATCGGGATGACAAACAACGTCATCACGGTCGCGATGGTGAGGCCGCCGACGACGACGATACCCATGGGATTGCGGGTCTCGGCTCCGGCGCCCTGCGCGAACGCGATCGGCGCCGCGCCGAGGACGGTCGAGATCGACGTCATCAGGATCGGACGGAAGCGCAGCGTGGCCGCGCCAAAGGCGGCGTCGAATGCACTCTGGCCCGCCACGCGCAACTGGTTCGCGAATTCGACAATGAGGATGCCGTTCTTGGCCACGAGGCCGATCAGCATGATCAGGCCGAAACGCGAAAACAGGTTGTCGGTCATCGCCGAACCCCACCAAAACCGGGTGCTCCAAAGGACGAGCAGTCCGCCCGCCAGGGCCAGCACCACGCCGCTGAAAATCGTCACGGGATGGATCCAGGATTCGAACTGCGCGGCCAGGATCAGAAAGGTGAACAACAGCGCGAGGCCGAACAGCATGAAGGTGTCGTTGCCGCTCTCGACGTATTCCCGGGTTTCGCCGTCCCAGGCGATCGTATATCCTGCCGGCAGGATGGTCGCGGCCTGCGCCTGCAGGAAATCGACCCCGTCACCGATCGTGTAACCCTCCTCCATCTGCGCCGATACCGTGATTGCCCGCAGCCGGTTGAAGTGCGGGAAACTCTCGGGCACGGCGTTTTCGCTCCACGTCACCACGTTGCTGAGCTGGACCAGG
This sequence comes from uncultured Verrucomicrobiae bacterium, assembly GCA_963797435.1. Classification (GTDB taxonomy): domain Bacteria; phylum Verrucomicrobiota; class Verrucomicrobiia; order Opitutales; family Opitutaceae; genus CAWCPJ01. Next base: position 749,422 of record CAWCPJ010000005.1, read on the forward strand.
TGGTCATCGAGCGAACGCACGTAGAGCCGCGCGAGGTCGTTGGGCGTCACGCGATCCTCGTCCTCGACCTGCACGATCACGTAATATTGCTGATTGCCCCGCTGAAACTCGGTCACGCGCCGTCCGCCCAGGAGCGATTCCAGCGTGGTCGCCACGTCGTTCACCCGCACGCGCAGGTCGGCCGCCCGCGCCCGGTCGAGCCGTACGTCGAGCTGCGGCTTGGTCGGCGAGGGGTCGACGCGGGGCTGCACGAAATGCCCGCTCTCGCGCATCGCGACAAGAAACTCCGCCCCGAGTTTCTGCAGTTCCTCGAAATTGCTTCCCTGCAGCACCATCTGGACGCCGGATCCGCGGCCGCGCTGGCCAAACGGACGCACGGGATTCGCGAACGGCTGGCCCCCGGTGATCTCGTCCTGAAACTTTCGCCGCATCTCCGCCACGATCGCCTGCGTCTTGCGATCGCGCTCCTCCCAGAGCTTCAGGGTCGCGAAGATGAACGCGCGGCCGCCATCGCCGGTGCGATGAAAGGTGCGCTCCATTTCCGGAACCTGCAGGAGCATCTGCTCCATGTCGTAGGAATAGAGTCGCAGGTATTCCGGCGTCGACCCGACCGGTGCGATCAGGTTGCAGGTAAAGAAACCGCGATCCTCCTGCGGCGTGAGCTCGCGCTGCAGGCGCCCGTAGAGCAGAAAGCCGACGACGGCGAACGCGAGCGCCGCCAGCAGCGTGGTGCCACGCCAGCGGAAGGTCGTCCGCAGCAGCCGTGCATAGCCGCGGTTGAGCCAGATGAAGAACGGCTCGGTCTTCTCGTAGAACCAGCCGTGCTTCGCGTGGCCCGCGACGATTTTCGCGCGCAGCAAGCGCGAGCAGAGCATCGGCGTGAGCGTGAGGGCAACGAACGAAGAAACGACGACCGAGATCGCCAGCGTGATGCCGAACTCGTAGAACAGTCGTCCGGTCTGCCCCGACTGAAACGCAACCGGGAGAAACACGGCGGCCAGGGTCAACGTCGTGGCGATGATCGCAAAGGCCACCTGGCGCGCCCCGAAGATCGCCGCGTGAATCGGGTTCTCGCCCGTTTCGATCCGTCGGTAGATGTTCTCGAGCATCACGATCGCGTCGTCCACCACGAGGCCCACGGCGAGCACCAGTGCGAGCAGCGTGAGGACGTTGATCGAAAACCCCAGGACCGTCATCAATGACAGCGAGCCGATCACCGACACCGGGATCGCGATCAACGGAATCATCGTCGCCCGCCAGTCGCGGAGGAACAGGAAGATCATCAGGACGACGAGCACCGACGCCTCGCCCAGCGTCTTGTAGACTTCATGAACCGACCGCTCGACGAAGACCGAGCTGTCGAATCCGATCTCCACATTCACTTCCGGCGGCAGGTCGGCCTTGATCAACGGAAGCGCCGCCTTCACGCCGTTGGCGACGTCGATCAGGTTGGACTGCGACTGGCGGATGATCTGCACGCCCACGGTGGGCCGCCCCTTGAAATAGGTTTCCGAACGGTATTCCTCCGCGCCGAGTTCCACCCGGCCGACGTCGGAGAATTTCACCTGGTAATCGCCGCGGGTCGCAAGCACGAGATTCTGGAAGTCGGATGCCTCCACCATGCGTCCCTCGAACCGCACGGGAAACTCGCGGGCCGATGACTCGATCCGGCCGCCGGGGATCTCGACGTTCTGCTGTCGCAGGGCGTTCTCGACGTCGGCCACCGTGAGCTCGTAGGCGGCGAGGCGGTTGCTGTCGATCCACAGCCGCATGGCGTAGCGCGGTCCGCGGACGTTCACGGCCCCCACGCCCGGGATTGTCTGCAGGCGCTGCAACGCCACGCGCTCGATCATCTCCACCAACTCGGCGCGCGAGTATTTGTCCGAATTGAACGACAGTCCCATCACGGGAAAGGCGTCGGCGTCGGACTTCGTCACCCGCGGCTCGTTGATCTCGTCCGGTAGTTGCCGGCGGGCGCGGCTCACCTTCTCACGCACGTCGTTGGCCGCCTCATCCATGTCGCGGTCGAGCGTGAACTCGACCGAGATGTTTGATTCCTCCTCCTCGGAAAACGAGCGGATGACGCGGATGCCATCGATCGCCGCGAGTTCCTTTTCCAGCGGTTCGGTAATGCGGCTTTCCACCACCTCGGCGGAGGCGCCGCGGTAGTCGGTGTTCACCGAGACGACCGGCGTGTCGATGCTCGGATATTCCCGCACCGGCAGCCGCGAAAAACTCAACGCACCGATCAGAACGACAAAGATCGATGCAACCAGGCCGACCACCGGCCGCTTGATGGAAAGGTCGGAAAGCAGCATCGGCTACCGCCCCAGTTGGAATTCCCGGCGAAGCGGCCGCGGTTCGAGGCGCGCGCCGGGATAGAGAATGAGCGCGCCCACGCCCGAGGCCACGATCGGCTGGTCCTCCGCCAGGGTGCCCTGCACCGCCGTGAGTTCGACCAGCCCCTTGCTGCGCATGCCGAGCTGCACGGGCACGAAGTCGGCCACTTCCTCGCCTTGCGCGCCCCGCACCGCGATCACCTGCGGGCCCGTGGAGGAGACGAGAATGGAACCTTCCGGCACGGTCAGCGCGGCCTTGCGCACCTCGAGCACGATCTCGATGGTCGCGAACATGCCCGGCCGCAGCACCGGCGGCGGGTCGGTCAGCATGCCCTTCACTTCGCTCGAACGCGTGTTGCGGTCGATCACGGCGCTGACGAAATAGACGTCGCCCCGGACGTCCGCTCCGTCCGCGAGCGAACTGGAGGAGACCTTGAAACCCGTACCGCGCGCCACCTTGTCGAGGTAGCGTTCCGGCACCTGGAACTCCACCTTGAGCCGCGAAAGATCGTCGAGCGTGGTCACCACCGTATCGGTCGTGACGTAGTCTCCCGGCGAAACGACCCGACCGCCCACCACGCCATCGAACGGGGCCTTGATGCTGGTCTTGTCCAGACGGGTGCGCAGCAGTGCGAGTTCCGCCTTGGCGACGGCAAACTCGGATTGCGCACGGTCGGTTTCCGACTGCGAGATGGTGCGGGTCTGGCTCAGGTTTTCGCTGCGTTTGACGTTCAGCTCGGCCAGGTGAAAGCGGGCTTCCACCTGCGCATATTGTGCGCGCAGTTCCGCATCCTCGATCTTTACCAGCGCATCGCCCCGGCGCACGGTCTGACCCTCCTCGAACCGGATCTCCTGCACCAAGCCCGTGGTTTCCGGACGAATCTCGGCGGATTCGTTGGCCGCCAAAGAGCCCACGACCGTGAGCGTGTCGATCAGGTCGCGCCGGGTGACAGGCGTGATCTCGACAACCTGTTTACGGTTTTCGGCGTTTGCGCCGGCCGCCGCCGGGGTCGAGGCCGGTCCGGACTTGGCGCATCCGGCAAGCGTCAGCCCGATCACGCCTGCCAACAGAGCAGATCGATACCAGCGAAGCAGCATAGGAGGTGCGGGGGAGACGCCGCCAGACGGCCGGCGGTATCAAGCGTTCGCAAGGCGGACGAGGGCGGTGCACTACGCCGGCGCGGCCCCGGAGGCGGCGCAGAATCGCAACGGAGTTAGCGCTTCCGGGCCGGGCGCCCTCGAGTCGAGCGACCGGGTTTCGACGCGCGACGCGCGGCGGCCGGCGCCCGGCCCGGCGCGCCCACCTCCAGACCGAAGAAGCCGGCGGCATTGCCAAAGCAAATGGCTTCCACCAATTCCCCGAGGGCCGCGGGATCGTCGGGAATCAGCCCACGCTCGACGTCGATCCCGATCAGGTTGCAGAGCAGGCGACGAAAGTATTCGTGCCGCACATAGCTCATGAAGCTGCGCGAATCCGTAAGCATGCCGACGAAACGCGACAGCAGGCCAAGGTTGGAAAGCGCGTTGAGCTGCCATTCCATGCCTTCGCGTTGGTCGAGGAACCACCATCCCGAGCCGAACTGGAGCTTGCCCGCGATGGCGCCGTCGCCGAAGTTGCCGCACATTGTCGCGAAGACGTAGTTGTCAGCCGGGTTGACGTTGTAGAGGACGATGCGCGGCAGCTCGCCGGCGGCATCGAGCGCGTCGAGATAGCGCGACAGCGTCCGGGCCTGCGGAAAATCGCCGATCGAGTCGACCCCGGCGTCGGAACCAAGCAGGCGGAGCAAACGCTGATTGGTGTTCCGGAGGGCGCCGAGATGCAATTGCTTGGTCCAACCGCGGGCCGCGTCCAGCCGGCCGAAGAACAGCATCAGGTGTGTCGCGTATCTGGCCCAATCCTCCGGGTTGGCCGCGCGGCCGGAGCGGGCCGCGGCAAAGATGCGCGCCGCCTCGGTCTCGGTGCACTCGGCGAAGGGCATGTACTCCAGGCCGTGATCGGACACGCGGCCGCCCAGCGAATGGAAATAGTCGTGGCGGTGCGCCAGGGCATCCTGCAGCGCGGCAAGGTTGTTGACCTCGATATTGGCGCAGGCCGCGAGCGCGTCGCACCAGTCGTTGAAGACAGCGGGTTCATCGACGAGCAACGCCTTGTCCGGACGAAATGCCGGATACACGCGCGTGGACAGGCCGAGGCGGGCAATCGCCACATGATGTTCGAGCGACTCGGTGGGGTCATCCGTCGTGCAGACGACCCGGACGTCAAACTTCCGCAGGATGCCGTGGACGGAGAGCTCCGGCGTGGCCAGCTTCGCATTGGCACGGGCCCAGATTTTCGGTGCGTTGGCCTCGTTGATGAGGAGATCGATGCCGAGGTAGCGGCGTAGTTCCAGATGGGACCAATGGTGCAGGGGGTTGCGCACGAGGGCCGGTACGCTGCGCGCGAAGGCGAGAAACTTGTCGTAATCACTGGTGGCGGCGCCGGTGATCAGCTCTTCGGGTACGCCGTTGGCGCGCATCGCCCGCCATTTGTAGTGATCACCGCCGAGCCAGATTTCCGTGAGGTTGGCAAACCGGCGATTTTCCGCGATCTCCACCGGCGGCAGATGGCAGTGGTAGTCGAAAATCGGCTGCGGCGCCGCATGGCGTTCATAGAGCCGCCGGGCCCGGCGGTTGGTCAGGAGATAGTCCTCGGGAAGAAAGGCGGCGGCGCACATAAGCGGAAAGGAATCGGTAACCGTGGAGACGCACGACTCTAGAGATTTGCCGCCACTGCGCGATGCAAATGCTTCGTGACGCGACGTCCACCGAAGCCGGCGGGGATCCGCTCCGAGCCTCCGCGAATCCGGACCGAATGCCAGGAGCCGATTCAGCCACCCATCCCCGTCCGGAATGAGGATGCGCTCGCGACCGCCGCGGCTCCTGCCCCCGGCGGGAACGAGCGGAAAAACGAGGTTTCCGCCCCTACTTTTTGCGACGCGCGCCTGGTTTGCGCTTCGCCGGCTTGCGCCCCGCGCCGTTTGAGCCGCGGCTTTGGGTCGCATGCCGCGCGCTCAGGCGCAGGCTGTTCAGCCGGATGAAGCCGCCGGCATCGGTCTGATTGTAGGCGCTCTTGACGCCTTCCATCGAGGCGATGTGCGGATCGTAGAGCGAGAAACGCGACTTGCGTCCGCAGGTGATGACATTGCCCTTGTAGAGCTTCAGCCGCACCGTGCCGGTGACGTGACGCTGCGTCTCGTCGACCAGCGCCTGCAGCGCCTCGCGCTCCGGCGCGTACCAGAAACCGTAGTACACGCGTTCGGCATACTGCGGGATCAGCGAATCGCGCAGATGCATGACCTCGCGGTCCATGGTGAGCGATTCGATCTGCCGGTGGGCGTGCAACAGGACCGTGCCGCCGGGGGTCTCATAGACTCCGCGGCTCTTCATGCCGACGAACCGGTTTTCCACCATGTCGACGCGACCAACGCCGTGCTTGCCACCGAGACGGTTGAGCGCGCGCATCACCCCGGCCGGCGTCAGTCGGCGCCCATTGACGGCCACGCAATCCCCCCGCTCGAACTCGAGCTCGACGTACTCCGCCTTGTTGGGCGCATCCTCCGGGGAAACGGAAAGCTTGAACATGCCCCGATTCTCCGGCGTGGTCGGGTCGAACCACGGGTCCTCGAGCACGCCTGCCTCATAGGAAATGTGCAGGAGATTCCGGTCCATCGAGTAGGGCTTCTTCAGGGAGGCCTCGACCGGAATGTGGTGCTGCCGGCAATAGGCGATCATCTCCGCCCGGCCGGGAAAGAGCGCGCGAAACTCCTCGAGCTTCCAGGGCGCGACGACGTTCAGGTCCGGGGCAAGGGCGGCATAGGTGAACTCGAAGCGGCACTGGTCATTGCCCTTGCCCGTCGCACCGTGGGCGACGGTATCGGCGCCGACCTTGCGCGCGATGTCGATCTGCGCCTTCGCGATCAGCGGGCGCGCGATCGAGGTGCCGAGCAGATACTGGCCCTCGTAGATCGCGTTGGCGCGCATCATCGGAAAGATGAAGTCGCGTGCAAACTCCTCGACGAGATCGAGGGTGAAGTGGCGCGAGGCTCCGGTCGCGAGCGCCTTTTGATCGAGGCCCTTCAATTCCTCCTCCTGGCCGATATCGGCACAGAAGCTGACCACCTCGGCGTCGAAGTGCTCGGTGAACCATTTGACGATGACCGACGTGTCGAGACCGCCGGAGTATGCGAGGACTGCCTTCATGAGTGTCGAAGATGGACAACGGCACATCCGGCCGTCGCGGGGGAGGTTCAACAGCGAAGGTTTTCGCAGGTCGCGCAAGCAGTTTCCGGCGCCGGTCTCGGAGGAAACCCCTCACGTTGCGGACCTTCCCAGGCCATTCACAACTTTTTGAAACGGTTTCCGCTGCATCCCGCGCAGGTGTGCTCGATACACTCTGGAACACCACCACTATGAAAACCGCGTTGTACTCGCCATCCCGTCCATCCCAGCGCCGCGGTTTCACCCTGATCGAAATCATGGTCGTGGTCGCCATCATCGGCCTGCTCGCCGCGCTGGCGGTTCCCATGATCTTCGTCTCCCGCGCCAGCGCCCGGAGCGCCGTCTTCATCAATGACCTGCGCCAGGCGCGCGCGATTTTCGAAGGGTATTCCCTCGAATACGGCGGCTATCCCGACGACGGCCTGCCGGGAGAGATTCCAAATCCCATGACGGAGGATCAAATGAGCAAGGTCCATTGGACGGCGCCGACCCCGATCGGTGGACAGTGGGATTGGGACTACCAGAAATTCGGCGTCGTCGCCGGCGTATCCGTGTATCAGCCGGACTTCGGCGATGCGGAGATGACCAAGATCGACGCCCGGATCGACGACGGGAATCTCGCGACCGGCAGTTTCCGGAAACGCGATAACGGCTACATCTTCGTCATCGAGTGAGGGGCCGTCGCTGGTTTTGCGCGACGGTTGGCGGACATCGACAAGCTCTGATCTGGCGTCCTCGCAGGTGCCGCCGTCAGCCGCGCCGTTGGGCCGCGAGAAAACTCAGGATCGCCTTCTGCACGTGCAGGCGGTTTTCCGCCTGGTCGAAGACGATCGATCGCGGATTTTCGAGCACGGCCGGTTCGACTTCCTCGCCGGGATGCGCCGGCAGGCAGTGCATGAAAAACGCGTCGGGCCGGGCCGCGGAGAACAGCTTTGTCGGTCACGGCATACGGCCGCATCTTCCGTTCGCGCTCCTCGAGCTCGTCTTCCTGGCCCATGCTGGCCCAGACATCGGTGTAGACGATGTCGGCGTCGCTCACGGCGGCAAAGGGATCGACCGTGAACTGAAAATCCTGCGGTAGACCGAGCTCGCGCAAAGTCGCACAAATCTTCGAACCCGGCTCGTAGCCGGCGGGGCCGGCCAGGGCGATGCGCATGCCGAAATGCGCGGCGCCGAGGATCCAGGAGTTGGCCATGTTGAAACAGGTGTCGCCGAGGAAGGCGATCTTGCGTCCGCGCAAGCGCCGCCAGCAGGTCGCCCTGCGGTCCCGCCCAGCGTTCAGCGGCGGTGAAGGCATCGGTGTAGATCTGGCACGGATGCAGAAAGTCCGTAAGGGCATTCACCACCGGCACGCTGCCACAGCGGGCGAGTTCCTCGACATCGGCGTGGTCAAAGGTGCGCACGATCAGGCCGTGGACGAAGCGCGACAACACGCGTGCGGTGTCCGCGATCGTCTCGCCGCGGCCGAGCTGAATGTCGTTCCGGCTGAGGATGAGCGGCGTGCCCGCCGAGTTCACTGATTCCGACGTCGAAGGAAACCCGGGTGCGCGTGCTCGATTTCGAAAAGATCATCGCCCAGCTCTGCCCGGCCAGCGGCGCCAGCCCGGGACGCCCCCGCTCCTGCTTGAGCACGCGCGCCAGGGTGAAGATTTCCGCCACTTCGGCAGCGGTGAAGTCGGTCTCCTTGAGGAAGTGCTTCATCCGGGAAAAAGGATCACTATAAAGCTATGGGCCGGGCGCACCGCGAGGAAAATCCCGGCGCGCCCCGGGGAACAGGGCTTTTCGTTTGGCACGCAGAGGTGGCGCAGGCATCCGGTCTGCACCGTCCCGGCGGGAAATCCCGGTGCGCCCAGTCGCTATGCCGCCAAGACCCGGCGCAGGATGTCCAGTGCCTCATCGATCTCCGCGACCGTGGCGACCAACGGCGGCAGCAGGCGAATGACGTTATTGCCGGAAGCCGGGGCAGAGCAGGCCGGCGTCGCGGAGGCGGGCGATCACCGGGGCCGGATCGGATGTCAATTGCAGGCCAGCCATGAAGCCCAGGCCGCGCGCACCGATCACCGCTTGCGGGAAATTCGCGTGCCAGTTCGGCCAGTCCCGCAATGCAGGCGGGCCCCATTGGAGCGTGACGTTTTCGAGCAGATGTTCCCGCTCGATGATCGTCGAGCACCGCCAGTGCCGCCGCGCAGGCGAGCGGCGTGCCGCCAAAGGTCGTAGCCGTGGGATCCGGGAGTGAACAGGTCGGCGTGAGCGGTCGCCGTATCCAGATCGCCCCGATCGGGAATCCGCCGCCCAGCCCCTTCGCCATGGCGATCGCGTCGGGCATGACGCCGTGGTGCTCGAAGGCATAGAAACGTCCCGTGCGGCCAATCCCGCACTGCACCTCGTCGAGCATCAGCAGCAGGTTGCGCTCGTCGCACAGCTTGCGCAGTCCCTGCAGGAACTCCGTCGTGCACGGATTCACGCCGGCTTCGCCCTGGATGGTCTCCACGAAGATCGCCGCCGTCTCGTCGTCGATCGAGCGCGCGAAAGCTCTCGAGGTTGTTCAGCTCGCCAAAGGCGAAGCCCGGCACGAGCGGGCGGAACCCATCCTGGATCTTTTCCTGCGGCGTCGCGCTCATGCCGCCGAACATGCGGCCGTGAAACGCGTTCTTCGCGCAGATGACCTTGTAGCGAACCGCCTCGCTGGCCGCCGCACAGCCGACGACCGTGCAGGCGCGCGAGCTTGAGCAGCGCCTCGTCCGCCTCGGCCGCCGCTGTTGCAGAAGAACACGCGACCGGGACCGGCCCGCTGCACGATCCGCCGGGCGAGTTCGCCCTGTTGCGGATTGCGAAACAGGTTGCTGACGTGCACGAGTTCGCCGGCCTGGCGCTGCACCGCCTCAACCCATTTCGGGTGGCAATGCCCCAGCGCCGTCACGGCGATGCCCGAGGTGAAGTCGAGGTAGCTGCTGCCCGCATCGTCCCACACGCGCGCGCCGCGTCCGCGCATCAGCGTAATCGCGGCGCGGGCGTAGTTGTGCAGCACATGCTGGTCATAGAGCGCGGCGGTGGCCGACTGTTCGACGGACGGACGGAGGGCGAAGGTTCGATTGCGGATTCATTTCGAGTGCGGATTTGCGGAATCTGGATTGCGGCCAATGCCTGCGAGATGCATTCGCACTCGTTCCTGATGCGACAATCGAGCGAATGACCCGCAATGCACGCAAATGGCGATTGCGACAATCCGCATTCCCCATCCGCCATCACATCACCCGTGGACGATTTCGGTGCCGATGCCCTTGTCGGTGAAGATCTCGAGCAGCAGGCTGTGCGGCATGCGGCCGTCGATGAAGTGCACGCGGTGCACGCCTTCCTCCAGCGCGCGCACGGCGCTGTTGATCTTCGGCCGCATGCCCTTGTCGATGACGCCGCCCTTCTTCAAGCCGTCGATCTCGCTGATCTTGACGGTCGGAATCAGCGAATTCGGATCCGTCACGTCGGCGAGCAGTCCCGGGACGTCGCTCAAATAGACGAGCCGGCGCGCCCGCAGCTCCGCCGCCACGCGCGCCGCCGCGACATCGGCGTTCACGTTGTAGGGCTTGCCGTCGAGTCCCTCCGCCACGGGCGAGATCACCGGAGTGAAACCGTCGGCGATCGCCTTCTTGATCACCTTCACCTTCACCTCGGTGACTTCGCCGACAAAGCCGAGATCGACCTTCTGGCCGCTGTCGTCCTCCTCGAGCTTCTCGCACACCAGCACCTGATCGCCCGGCAGTGCCCTGCGGCACCGCCTTGTGGCGCGCGAGCATCGTCGCACACGTCGCGGTTGATCATCGTCGTCGAGAGTGCGCTTGACCACGGCCATCGTCGCCTCGTCGGTCACGCGCATCCCCTGCACGAAGTTCGGCTTCAGACCGGACGCCTCCATCGCGCGGGAGATCGCCTTGCCGCCGCCGTGCACCACCACGACGTTGATGCCGACTGCGGCAAGAAACGCGATGTCGCCGGCAAGGCGGGAACGGACTTCGGGATCCGGATCATCCATGAAGCTGCCGCCGTACTTCACGACAAAGGTCGAGCCGCGAAAACTCTGGAGATAGGGCAGCGCCTCCCGCAGCACCTGGGCCTTCGCGATCAGTTCCGGGAGCATCATGGCCAGCGCCGGCGTGACGCACCGGCCGGGAAAACGGAATAGAGGATGGGCACGACTCGAAAGGCGTGCTTTGTGAGGGCTTCGCCAGCAGAAGCCAATCCGCTTTTGGTGGAAACGCGCCGGGCGCGTTGCCGGAGGCGGTCGTGGACAAAGGTAGAGACGCCGGCGTCAGCCGATCGCCAGGTTGGCATGCGGTAGTTGCATCGTCGGGTTCAGGGGTTGATCGACCAAAACCCACGTCGGTTGAAAGGCGTGTGGCGGCGGCATCGTTGCCCGCGTTGCTCGCCGAACCAGGCGTGGGTGCCTGCACTCCGGGAAACACCGCGATTGCGGGAATCGCGCACCGGCAGATTCGACTTCACTAACCCGCCCCGGCCTCGCACCACTCGGGCGTGCCCAGCACCCAACTCGCATTCGCCTCACGCGCCGAACATCGCGCCTGGCTCGCCACCCAGGCCGCCCTGCCCGCGGGCTTTCGCGTCGGCACGACGCGCTTCGACTTCACGCCGTTCGAAGTGCCGAAGCCGGCAAAGATGACGCTCACGCTCATCGCACTCGACCAGCCGACGCCGGATTTCGCCGCGATGTTCACGCGCAACGCCTTTCCCGGCGCGCCGGTCATCGTCGGCCGCCGCCGCCTCGCGCGAACCGCGGCTCGGCGCGATTCTCGTGAACAACAAGATCTCCAACGTCTGCGCCCCCGGCGGCGTGGAGACGTGCGAACGCTTGTGCGCGGCCGCCGCCCGGGCGCTCGGCCTCGCGCCCGACGGAAGTGCTGCCCGAGCTCGACCGGCGTGATCGGCTGGCGGCTGCCGGTCGACGCGATGATTGCGGCGCTGCCCGAGGCCGTCGCCGCGCTCGCGCCGGGTTCGATCCTGCCCGCGGCCGAGGGCATCGTGACCACCGACCTCTATCCCGAAGATCCGCCGCGCCTCGCGTCGGCGACGGCTCGATCGTCGGCATCGCCAAGGGCGCCGGCATGATCGAACCCAACATGGCGACGATGCTCGTCTATGTGCTCACCGACCTCGCCGTGCCGCGCGACGCGTTGCGCGCGATGCTGGCGCGCGCGGTCGACCGCAGTTTCAACTGCATGAGCATCGACAGCGACACGAGCACCTCGGACACGATCGTCGCTCCTGTCTTCGGGCAAGGTCCCCTGCCCCGATCCCGCCGCGTTCGAGGCCGCGCTCGCCACGGTCTGCGCCGATCTTGACCGAGGACGTCGTCCGCAACGGCGAGGGCGTGCATCACGTGATCCGCGTCACGATCAGCGGCGCGCCGACCGAGGAAACCGCGCGGGCGATCGGCAAGGCGATCGTCAACGCCCCGCTGTTCAAGTGCGCCGTGGCCGGCAACGATCCGAACGTCGGCCGCCTGCTCCAGGCGATCGGCAAGCACGTCGGCGCGCACGAACCCGGCCTCGACCTCGGCCGCACGCAGCGCGAAACTCGGCGGCATCACCATCGTGCAGAACGGCGAGTTCTTTCTCGATCCCGACGAAGGAAAACGCCCTGGTCGCGCACCTGAAGCGGCGCCGAACTCTATGCCAGCGCCCCGCCGAAGGACGGCGTGTTCTCGCCGCCGATCGATTTTCCGCCGCACGAACGCTGCGTGGAGATCGAGGTCGATCTCGGCGTGGGCAGCGCCACGCGCCACCGTCCTCGGCGCCGATCTCACGCACGAATACGTGAGCGAGAACGCGGACTATCGGAGCTGACGGGTTTGAATCGTCGGTCGGATTGCGCAGCCGGCGCGTGGGCCTGTCGCTCATTGTCAACTCATGGGATGACAAAAATCGGGTCCCGAGCGAGAGATCCTCAGACGCGGCGGGCGGTCCCATCCCCACGGCGTGAGTTCGCCGTGGCCAATCGACATCCACATTCGCCCATTGGAATCCAGCCCTCTCACTCGTTCACGTGCGCCACGGTCGCCGGCGGGAAGCCGTTGAAGTAGGTGGCCGACGCGTGGCAGTAGGCGCCGATGTTGACGCTGTAGACGAAATCGCCGCGCTTGCAGGTCGGGCAGGTTTTCGGCCATCGAGACGACGTCGAGCGCGTCGCAGGTCGGCCCGAAGACGGCGCAAATCTGCGTCGGCGCCGTTCTTGAAGGACTTGGATCGGTACTTGCAGTGGTCGAAGATCACGCCGGAGTAGGTGTGGTAGACGCCGTCGTTGATGTAGTAGCATCGTCTTCCCGTCGCGCACGGCCTTGCCGATGATCTTCGACACGGCGTAGCCCGCGGTCGCGACCAGGAACCGGCCGGGCTCGGCGAGGATCTGGATGTCCTTCGGGAACAGGCGCGTCGAGCTCGGCGTTGATGACCTCCGCCAGTTCCGGGAACGGCTTCACCGTCGCGTCGTAGGGCGCGGGGAACCCGCCGCCGATGTCGAGCAGGTTCATCTTCGTGTAGCCGCGGTCCTTCGCCTCCTGGAAGACGTTGGCGGCGAGGTTGAGCGCCTGCACGTAGTTCTCGAAGTTCGTGGTCTGGCTGCCGACGTGGAAGCTGATGCCCTCGACGGTCGAGCCCGAGCCGTGTCGGCTTCGAGAATCAGGTCCACCGCCTCGCCGGGGTGCGCGCCGAACTTCGAGGACAGCTCGACCATCGCGCCGGTGTTGGGCACCTTGAGGCGCAGCGCCAGGCCCGCGTTGGGCGCATACTTGCTTGATCTTGTGGATCTCCTCGAGGTTGTCGAAGGTGACCAGCGGCTTGTACTGGTTCAGCTCCTCGAGCGTCTCGATCGGCCTTGATCGGATTGGCGTAGATGATCTTGTCCCAGATCCAGTCCTGCCGCTCCTTGGCCGGCAGGTCCTTGATGTTCTCGTGGACGATGTTGAACTCCGGCATCGAGGCCACGTCGAAGCTGGCGCCCTGCCTTGAACAGCGTGCGCACGATGGCCGGGTCGGGGTTGGCCTTGACCGCGTAGTACGCCTGCACGCGCGGCAGGTGCTTCTTGAACATGCGGTAGTTCTTCCGCAGTTCGTCGTGGTCGATGACGAACAGCGGCGTGCCGTGTTCGCGGGCGAGTTTCTGGAGGCGGGATTTGGAGATCATGGAGACGTGCGTCGGTGCGGTGGACTCCGTTCCACGCCGCAAGCGTGACGACAAACCCGGCGCGGAACGGAGTCCGCGCCCTACCTTGGACAACGCTATTCGTTGCTGTCCGTGATCGAGAAAGTTCTTGAACTGCCAGGGGTCCTTGCGATCGAGCCTGGGCTGGCCGTAGCCGGCGAAGCCGTCGATGACGTCCTTGAGCGGCGTCCAGTCGGAAGGCTTGGAGATGCACTTGCCCGAGATACGGTTTCGCGATCTTCAGGACGTAGTCGTGCGGCAGATCGTCGGGCACCTGCACGCCGCGCTCGGGATTCTCGATCATCCACATCGACGGCCGCCACGACCGAGATCGCCACCTGCATGGTGGTGGCGTTCTGGTGCGGCACGAGGCGGCGCGATTCCTCGATCGAGAGGTCGCTGCCGGTCCACCAGGACTTGTACGCGTGGCCCATGAGCAGCGCGCCGAGGATGTCCGCGCCGCTGGTGATCTCGTCGTTCATGATGCGCTGCTGCTCGTTCAGCTCGTAGTCGGTAGCCGCGCAGCTCGTTGAGCGAGGCGATCGCCTCGTCGCAGGGGCAGTAGGCGTAGTGCACCGTCGGGCGGTAGACCGCCTTGCCGTTCTCCCACACGGTCAGCCGGTCGGAGATCGTGAACGCTTCGCCGTGGCGGACGACCATGCCGTGGATGCGAGTAGTTCGGCACCCAGGAACGCACCCAGGTGTTGATGCCCATGCGCGCGAGGCAGATCTGGTTCTTCGGTCCCTCGGTGTGCTCGTAGGCGAGCGGCGGCAGCTCCTTCTCGTGCGTGCCCCAGCCCATCTCCGCGGTCGTCGTGCCTTCCTCGCGGAAGCCTTCGATCGCTCCAGGTGTTGACGAACTCGTCGACCTCCTTGGGCTGGTCGGTGATCTGCGTGTCGCGCTCGGAGCAGTGGATCACCTTCACGCCGAGCTTCCGCGCGAGGTGGTTGAACGTGCGGTCCGCGATCAGCTGCGTGATCTGCTCGGCGTCCTTCGCCCTTGACCTTCTTGTCCGCGATCGACGGCGTTGCCGATGTCGATCAGGCCCTGCTTGGTGAAGTGCGAGATCAGCCCGGGGTTGGCGCCGTGCTCGATCACCGCGGTCGGCGCCCTGGGTCTTCCACTTCGCGGTCATGCGGCGCACGTTCATGTGCCGCCAGTAGAGCGTGCGCTCGGTGCGGCTGCTTGTTCGGCAGCGCCGTCGTAGGGATCCCAGAGTTCGACCGACGTGTTGATGTAGAGCACGCCGTGGTCGTGGCACCACTGGAGGATCTCGCAGGCGTCGATGTTCCAGGCCAGGTCGATGAGCAGGTCGCCGGCGCCGACGTATTTGCCGAGCAGCTTGCCGAGATTCTGCGCGCGTGACGCGGTCGCGGACGAAATTCACGCCCTGCGCCGTCCACGGCGTCGAGCTTTGCCGCGCGATCCTCGAAATCCATGACCGTGACGTTCTTCGGCGGCACGTTGATGTGCTTGAAGAGGATCGGCAGCGTGCACTCGGCCACCGCGCCGTAACCGACGAAGAGGATCTTGTTGCTGAAATCAACCATGGGAGGGCAAACGTTCGGCCTGCGGTCCGGCGGCGCAGAAACAGCCTGCGGATAACATCCACCTCGCGCGCAGAATGAGGGTGCGAAAGCAGAAGGCTTCGCCCTGCGGCGCAAGAGTTTTTCGGAAGGAGAGAAGGCGTCGTTCGGTCCGCTGTCACCGCCGAGTCCGAAGTGTGGCCTCTTCGGACGTGATGGCGCCGCGATCCGCCGACCCCGTCCGCTTTTGGGCCCACGAACCAGGAACCGGCGCAACCAGGCGCGCAACCTGGCGGGACCGCCTCTGTCCCGTTCGTATTCGCATTTTCCCTCGGAACGGCCCCTTCAACGTCACTGAGGCCGTCCCTCCAATTCTGCCATCAGGGCGCCTCGGCGAGTTATCCCGACGTCGCGGCCGTCCCGGTCTTTGGCATGGCCCGCACTGTTCGCGGTGGTCACAAAGTTCCCCGGTCGCAACGGTGGCAGACGGAAACGGCGCCCCCCGCAACGTCAGCTGATCGGCGCAATCATCCGCACTTCAATCCCGGCGTGATGCCAGTTGACTGATTGACGTTCGACACTTGTCGCATAAACACGATGCGTGTCGAAAATGAAGACCGGCCGGAAGCAACATCCGCCCCGCCTGGATGCCCTGACGGCCGCCGAGTGGGAGGTGATGAAGGTGATCTGGGAACGACAGCCGTGTTCCGCGGGAGACGTCCAGGAGGCGCTCGCGCCCGGTCGCGGCTGGGCCTACAGCACCGTGAAGACGACCATGGACCGTCTGGTGCGCAAGGGCATCCTCACACTCTCCCGGGTGCGCAACGTGCAGCTGTTTGCCGCGCGCCTCAGTCGCACGGACGCCGCGCGCCTCGAGATCCGACGCGTGCTCGATCGCGCATTCGATGGCGCTGTCGCTCCGATGGTGAACCACCTCGTGGAACACGAGAACCTTTCGGCCCAAGACCTCGCAGCCCTGCGTCACCTGATTGAAACATCCCCGCCGGATGAGGCGGACCCAACCTGAGCGAGCGCCCCCGCATGCCCTCCGGCCACAAGCAAGCTCGAGCCCTCGCCACCCGTTAGCCCATGAACCCGGAAATCCTGACTCAACTCAATCGTGCCGCCGAGTCGATCGTGGCGGCGGGCTGGCTGCAGTTCATCCAGGTCGCGGTTCTGGCCGGCGTGCTGGCAATGGTGGAGCTGGCCTTCGGCCGCCGCCTCGATTACCCGTGGCGCTGCGCGCTCTGGCTCCTGTTCTTCATCAAACTCGTCCTGCCGCCCCAGCTCGCCCTGCCGACCAGTCCTGCCTACTGGTGGCCGAACCGCGATACGGTCACCGCGGGCGAGACCGGAGCAGATCCGGGTTCGCCGACCATCGCGCCGGCGAACGAACCATGGCTGACGGAACCATCAAACGTCGTTCCGAAACCGGCGCCGAATGCCGCAGCTCATCCGAACGCCTCGCTTTCCTGGTCGTTGCTCGTGGTTTTGGTCTGGCTGGTCGGTATGATGACGATTGCGGTACTCACAATCATCCGACACCGCCGCCTGGCGCGAACCCTGCGGCGGAGCGAACCGGCACCGGCTTCGTTGCAGCTCGCGGTCGTTCGCGCCGCCGAACGGATCGGCTTGCGCGCGCGGGTCGCGCTGCGCGTCGTCGATGCCTCGACCGGTCCATTGGTCACGGGTTGCCGGCATCCGACCATTCACCTCCCGCGGGCGCTCGCCGACCGATTGACGGTGGACCAGCTGCACGCGGTCCTCGTGCACGAGTTGTACCACGTGAAGCGCGGCGATCTCTGGGTCGCGGCGGTCCAGTCGGTCGCGCGGGTGTTCTTTTTCCATCATCCGGCGGTCTGGTGGGTGAACCGGCACCTTGCGCGGCTGCGCGAGGAAGCCACGGATCGCGCCGTCCTCGCGCATCGCGATATCGGCCGCCGCGCCTACAGCCTCGCGCTGGTCGAGGCCGCCGCATGTATCGCGCACATCCCGCCGCCCTCCGCTCTTGCGCTCGGTGTCATTGAAACGCAGTCCCAACTCCAAAAGCGCATTGCCATGAATCTAGTTCAACCACGGTCCGGCCGGGTTCGCCTCGGGCTGCCCGGCCTGTTCTCGCTTGTCGTGCTCGCGTTTGTCTTCGTCCCGATGATGCCCGCGGGATCCGCCGAACCCGCCGCCCGTTCTCCCGCTGGCTTCCAGTCAGTGGACGCGGCGCCCCTCTTGCGGCGCATCGAAGACGCCACCGCGACGATCCTGGATGCCTTCAACCGCCGGGATCGCGATGCCTATCTCGCGGCGTTCACCTCCGATCCCCTGGTGCTGCCCGAAGGTGGCGGACTCGCGACCAGCCTCAATGGCATTCGCCAGATGTATCTGCAGGCACCCACCGGACTCGTCTATGAACCAATGGTGTGGGCGGACCGGGAGGTCTATCAGCTCGATCGCTGGGTGATCGATACCGGCCTGGTGGCTTTCCGTTTTCGACTTACTCCGGACGCACCGGTCATGCGTGACCCGCGGCAGGCCTTCACCATCTGGGAGGCGGGCGACGACGGCGAACTTCGGGTGAAGCTTCTCGCCTGGAACAAATTGGCCGACCCGCAGGCGCTCGCGCACGAAACCGAAGCGAAGGCATTCGTGCTGCCCGACGCTCGCGGGCCGTTTACCCGCAGCGGCAACTTCAGCGACGTGCTCGCTGCGGAGGACGCGTTTCATCATGCGTTCGAGGTGCGTGACCTGAAGCAGGCGACCGCTTTCTACGACGAAGGCGCCCGGTTGATCCCTCCCCGCAATCTGCCGTTGCACGGGCGAACCGCGATCATCAGCTACCTCGAAACACTCGCACCCGACCAGGTCGCCACGAAGATCGAGCGGGAAGTCGCATACGTTGAGGGAAACGCCGACCATGTGCTCGTGGTGAACCTCTTTCGTTGGACATTTGCGGTGAGCGACGCCCGTGTGCCCGTGGCGGTCGCCGGCAAGGGCGTGCACCTTTGGCAACGCGGTGCCGACGGCAGGTGGCGGATCCTGTTCGACTTGCCGAACACAAGTCAGCCGACGACGTGATCACGCATCGGGCGGGACCTTCCGGCTGGCATCCAGATCTTTGACACCGGGCCTCACGGCGCGTTCGGACCGATCCTCGGCCGAGCGCGCCGTTTTACGTCGAACGGTGACTTGACTGTGAACACGTCCACGGCAGGTCTTCGACCAAGCGCGTTCCACGCGGACGATCACCCTCCCACCAGCCCGGCCGTCTCGTCGAAACCGAACCAGAGATTCATGATCTGCACGGCCTGGCCGCTGGCGCCCTTGATCAGGTTGTCCTCGGCGGAGGTGATCACGAAGTTCTTCGTGCGCGGATCGAACACCGCGGACGAGGTCGATCCGGTTGGTGCCGGTCACGTAGGCGGTGTCGGGGGTCTCGCCCGACGGCAGGATCTGCACGAATGGCCGGCCGGCGTAGGCGGCGTCCCAGGCGGCGTAGAGCGACTCGATCGTCGCCCCCGGGGTCGCCGGCACCGTGATCGTCGTGGCGATCCCGCGCCGCATCGGCGCGAGATGCGGATTGAACTGGATGACGACCGGCGCGCCGCCGGCATGCAGGGTCAACTGCTCCTCGATTTCCGCGAGGTGACGATGCTTCGTCAGACCGTAGGCCTTCGCGCTCTCGGCGCGTTCGCAGAACAAAAAAGACTCCTCCACCTTCTTGCCGGCACCGCTGACGCCGCTGAAGGCGTTCGCAACGATGTGGTCGCGCGACACGACGCCGGCCTTGAGCAACGGCACGAGCGGGACGAGCACGCTGGTGGGATAGCAGCCCGGCGCGGCGACGAGTTTCGCCTCGGTCTTCCAGGCGGGGGCGGTGATTTCCGGCAGCACGAACCGCGCGCTCGGCAGCAACTCGGGCGCGTGGTGCTGGCCGTAGTACTTCTCGTAGGTGGCGAGGTCGGCGATCCGGAAATCCGCGCTCAGGTCGATCACGCGTTTGCCGGCCGGCACAAGCGCACGGGCAAAGCTCGCGGCGGCGCCATGGGGCAGCGCGAGGAAAAACACGTCGAGGTCCTGGCGGGCGGCGAGTTCCTCGGGCTTCGAATCGACAAACGCGAGGTCCGGCGCGACGCCGCGCAGCGCCGGGATGACGGCAGCGATCTTCTTGCCCGCGTGCTGGCGCGACGTGACGGCAGCCAGCGACACATTGGGGTGCCGACTCAACAGCCGCACCAGGACTTCACCAGAATAACCCGAGGCACCAACGACGGCAGCGTTCATAAGCATTGATTTTGAACCGAGAAGGGATCCACGGGAAGGCTTGAACAGGAGGCAACAGACGAGGCACGGAAGGCGAAGGAGCCGGATTTGAACCACGGATTGCACAGATGGCACGGATGGGGACAGAAAGTATCACGAACCGAGCGAAGCGACATCAGACATTCACACCGATGCACACGAATGACCGGCGTCTGTCATTCGTTTGTATTCGAGGGTTCATAATCCGCACTCCGGTATCTGTGTCCATCTGTGCAATCTGTGGTTCAACTCCTATCCTGAGTTTGGGTTGCGGCTGAGCCGCGCTGGGTGGCTCTGTGGTGAATCTTCGGTGCATCTCCCAACGGCAAAAAGGCCGACTTCGGCAAGAAGTCGGCCTTCGAAAATCGCGTCGATGCGAACCGGATCAGCGCTTCGAGAACTGGAAGCGCTTGCGGGCGCCGGGCTGACCGGGCTTCTTGCGTTCCTTGGCGCGCGGGTCGCGCGTGAGGTGGCCGGCCTTCTTGAGCGCTGGACGCAGCTCGGGGTTGAGCTTCAGCAGGGCGCGGGAGATGCCATGGGCGATCGCGTCGGCCTGGCCGGTGTTGCCTCCGCCCTGGACATTGGCGAACACGTCGATCTTGTCCTTCAGCTCGACCGTGCTCAGCGGACGAAGGGCCACGCGGGAGAAGTTCTCGTGGGTGAAGAATTTCTCGGCGGACTTGCCGTTGATCTCGATGATGCCGGTGCCTTCCTTCACCCGCACGCGGGCGGTGGAGGTCTTGCGGCGGCCGGTTCCCCAGAAGATATTGTGCAGTGGTGCTCATTTCAGAAATCGGAAGTCAGAGGAAGGAAGTCGGCTATCAGAGGGCCGAAGGCTGGGAGTTTAAGTGGAAAGTTGAAGTTGAAGAATCGGTTCCGGACATAAACTTGGGTTTTCAACTTCAAAATGCCGGCGCAGCCGGCGCGAGTGCAGCGCGGTTACAGCGGCAGGGGCTCGGGGTTTTGCGCGGCGTGGGGATGGCCCGGGCCCTTGTAGACCTTGAGCTTGGTGATCATCCGGCGCGCAAGCCGGTTCTTCGGCAGCATGCCCTTCACTGCATGCTCGACGATAAACTCGGGGTGTCGTTCCCGCATCTCCGGCAGCGAACGATAGCGCTCCCGGCCGACAAAGCCGTTGAAGAACATGTACTGGTTCTGCTCCTCCTTGTTGCCGGTCAGGACCACCTTCTCGGCATTCACGACCACGACGAAATCGCCGGTGTCGACATGCGGGGTGTAGGTGGGTTTGTTGCGGCCGCGCAAGGTGTTGGCAATGCGGACGGCGAGGCGCCCGAGCACCTGGTCCTTGGCATCAACCACGAACCACCTGGGCTGCACCTCCTCCTTCTTCGCGAGATACGTCTTCATCAGCGGAAAAGCGGTGAGCAAGTAGGACTTGCCCGGGGGGTGTCAACGCCAGAAATCCCCGATTTCAGGAGGTCAGGTGTTCAAAGGCGGTTGACCTGCCGCCCTCGTCTCCCGCTCCTGCTCCTCGTCTCGGTTCGAAGGTTGGAATGCGACGCCGACGCGACCGGAAGTGCGCACCTCCTCTCAGGCGCAGGAATCCAAAATCCGGCCGCCTCCTAGCCTCCTTTTCCCGCGCCCGACCGAAAATACCGCCGCACGGTTCGCCGGTCCGCCGCGAGCCGCCGCGCCGCTTCTTCCAGCGTGCCCGCCTCCCCCACCACCTGGTTACAATAGTGGTGCAGCAGCTCATCCAGCGTCAGCCGGCCTGCCCGGGCCAGATCCAGCCAGTCGCCGCCCGCCGCGGGTGCCCCTTCGCCCACCGACCCCAAGGCCGGGCGGTAGTCCCCATGCACGAGGATGTTTCGGACACACTGCTCCAGTTCTCGAAAGTTCCCCGGCCAGTCGTAGTCCCGCCCGAGGTTGCGCTCAATGTGCGGGATGACCTCTTCCGTGAGTTCCGGACCATCGATAGCTCCCGCCTGGGCGGTACAGACATGCGCCACGAGGCAGCGCAATTCCTCCGCGTCCCCCGCCAGCACGTCGCGCAATGCAGGCGTGGCGATCTGGTCCGCACAGATCCGAAAATACAGGTCTTCGCGAAACCGACCCGTCCCGGATCTCCGCCGGCAGGTTGCGATTGGTTGCGGCCACCACCCGGCCGCGAAACTGCCGCAATTCCGTGTCGCCGAGTCGCTGAAACTGCCGGGTCTGCAGCACGCGCAGCAGCTTCACCTGGATCTCGGGCGCGGTTTCCCCGATTTCGTCGAGAAACACGGTGCCGTGTTCCCCGCAGATCTCGAAGTAGCCCGCACGGTCGCCCAGCGCCCCGGTGTAGGCGCCGCGACGATGGCCGAAGAGTTCAGATTCGATCAGGGTCGGTGAAAGGGCGGAGAGATTGAGCGGATGAAACGACGCTTCGATGTCCGCAGCAAACCGGCGCGCCTCGACGTCGTAGGGGATGAATCGCGACAGCCCGATGGCGCGCGCCACGAGTTCCTTGCCCGAACCGGAGGGACCCGTGATCAAGGTGGTGATGTCACCCATGCGCGCATGGAGGCCGCGCAGGTAACGGCGCATGTCGTGGGTGAAGATCGACTGCCAGATCCGTGCCCGCAACGACCGCATTGCCTCCGAGCCGCCATGGATGAAGGCGAAGGTGTTCGCCCACGCCCGCCGCACCTGGAAATAGTAGGCAAACCAGCGCGGACCCTCGGCGCCGACGTCGCATCGGAGCACCGCTGATCCGGCCAACGCCAGGAAATCCCGCCGGCACTTTTCGAACAACGTTCCCGCGGTGACCCGCGCCGGTCCGCTCCCCGCGACCGGTAACATCCCGGCCGCCGCATTCAGGACATCGAATGCCGCAGCGTGCCGATGGAAGACCACGAAATGCACGAGGCCCAAATAGGTCTCGCTGTCGGCCTCGGTGAGCGCCGTCCGCCGCGCCAAACGCTCAAGTGCAACCCGCACCAACGACTCCCCGCGCTCCAGCATCACCCCGAGACTTCCTTCGAGACGGTGCAACGGTTGCCCGGGCAACAGGTAGCGCGGTTCGCCACCCGCGAATTTATCCCCCAGGATTCGCCGCTCCAGTTCGTCGCGCTCCGGCAGGAAGGGGTTGGTGTATGGAATCGCCGCCAGGGCCTGCGCCACGGGGCGTTCCTCCGCGGTAAAGAGGGCCGTCGGCATATCGGGCGTTCAGTGGCTACCGCGATGACAGTTTCTGTCAGTTCAATTCGCGATGCATTGCCCCGCACCAAAACCATACAGGTCGTGCGACGGCGGTCGGCTGAGGACAAGCCGACCCTTCCCCGCACGCCGCGCGGCTACGCTTCCATCAGCCGCCGCAATGCCTCGAGGTAGCGCTGCTGGGTGCCCTGGATCACCTCAGGAGGCAGGGACGGGCCGGGCGGCTTTCGATCCCACGACAGCGTGAGCAGGTAATCACGCACGAACTGCTTGTCGTAGCTCGCCGGAGAACCACCTACTTTCCACGTCGCCGCCTCCCAGAAACGGGAGGAGTCAGGCGTGAGCACTTCGTCGATCAGGTAGAGTTTGCCGTCCGCATCCCGGCCAAACTCGAGCTTGGTGTCCGCCAGGATGACTCCGGCTTTGCGCGCGTGAGCCAACCCGAGCGAATAGATCCGCAGCGTGAGATCGCGCACTTGTTCGAAGAGGGCATCGCCGACGTGCTGGCGCGCCTCGGCTTCGGTCAACGGCTCGTCGTGACCGGTCGTCGCCTTGGTGGTCGGGGTGAAGATCGGCTGCGGCAACTCCTGTGCCTCCTGCAATCCGGGTGGCAGGCGGTGGCCGCAGACTTCTCCCGTATTCTTGTAGGATGACCATCCGCTGCCGGCAAGGTAGCCGCGGGCCACGCACTCGATCGTCAGCGGCTGCAGTTTGCGCACGACCATGCTGCGCAGTTGCATGTCGTCGGACAATTTCAATTCCTCGCGCAGCACCCGCTCCTGGTCCGGCACGAGATGATCGGCGACGATGTCCTTCGTCAGTCCGAACCAAAAGTGACTCATCTGGGTCAGGATCGCGCCCTTGCCCGGCACGCCGTCCGGCAGCACGACGTCGAACGCCGAGATGCGATCGGACGCAACGAGCAACAAACGATCGCCGAGATCAAAGATCTCGCGCACCTTGCCGGAGCCGACGCGGGGGAACGGTGGATCCGGAATCCTGGTCACCGCCTTGCGCGGCAGACGGGCAACAATATCGGAGTAAGTCATGGGTTGGAAAAACGCGCGCCACGCTAGCCACGCGATGCGAACGTCGACCACTGAATTCTTTCGTTCGGGATCCGGATCCGTCCCAGCCGGGATGCCGGGGCCGCATGCCCTGGACGACGTGCTTCCAAAAATGCATGTCGACGATGGCGGAACGGGTCACCGGCCATTGGATAACATGGGCAAACACTCCAGTCCTCGCGCAGACACCTCCCTCCGTGCTGGCGCACGGTCCCCCCTCCTCCAAGAGGGAACTATTCAGCGCGCTTCGCGCAGGTGACGAGATCCCGTTTGCGGGCGCGAGCAACGTCAAATCCCCGCAATCCGATCACTCCGGGCTTCGGCCATTCGAAAATCCGCAATCGAAAATCGAAAATCCCACTGGCGTCCCCACGGGGATTCGAACCCCGGTTCTCACCGTGAAAGGGTGGTGTCCTGGACCGGGCTAGACGATGGGGACCCAGCGTGGAAAGGGCGGCAACGTAGGTTTGGACCCGTGAGGCGCAAGGCTTTATTTGCGCCGGAATCGGAGCTGGTCCGGTCTTTGGATTTCGCGTTTCCGACTGGAGACTTCGTCAAACGAAGCGACGGGCGTGTCCGCCGGTCACCCCGGACAACCGACGGGCAGAGACACCTGGCGCCACGCGGCGGAATCGCATTGGCGATTCTCGCGTGACCTTCATTGCGAAAATCCTCCGATCCCTGTGCAGGAACCTGCTTGCGGGCGATGCAAGCGTCGTCCGTCGCCGCGCGGCATGGTCGCCTGCAAGCTGGCTCCTGCTTCGCACCACGAAGTCCTGCGCACCGACTGATAACATCCGGTGAACCGAATGCGGACGAATCCAAACCCGTTCGCTACTTTCGTTCCCGCCCGATCGGCTCCGGCGATTGCTTCACGTTCGGACACGCGTCCACCCACACACCCTGGGGCCGCGCCCAGCGCACGGCGTTCGCGATAACGCGGCGGACGTTCGCGTCAAAGTAGGTGGGGTACGTCTCGTGCCCGGGACGGAAATAAAAGATGCGGCCGTTGCCTCGGAACCAGCAGTTCCCGCTGCGAAACACCTCGCCGCCTTCGAACCACGAGATGAACACCTGCTCGTCCGGCGGCGGGATGCCGAACGGTTCGCCATACATTTCCTCGGCCGGCAGTTCGAAACAACGATCAATCCCCGCCGCGATGGGATGGCCGGGATTGCAGACCCAGAGCCGTTCACGCTCGTCGGCCTCGCGCCAGCACAGCGAACACGTCGTGCCCATGAGTCGCTTGAAGATCTTGGAGTAGTGGCCGGAGTGCAGGACGATCAGGCCCATGCCTTCGAGCACCCGCTTCTGCACGCGATCCACGACCGCGTCCCGCACCTTGTCGTGGGCCATGTGTCCCCACCATGTGAGCACGTCGGTTTCGCGCAGGCGCGCCTCGGAAAGTCCATGCTGTCGCTCCTGCAGGGTCGCCGTCGACACGTCGAGATCGTCGCCCGACGTCCGCAGGCCCTCGGCGATCGCCTCGTGCATGCCGTGAGGATAGGTCCTCCCGACTTTTGGATTGCGGTGCTCATGCACGTTCTCGCCCCAGACGACGACGCGGAGTTTGCTCATGGAATCCGCACGGTACCCGCTGGCCCATCGGTGCGGAATAAAAATCTTTTCACGTCGGGCCCGACCGGGAAACTGCGGGTGTGCCCCTCGCCCCCACCCCCACCTCACCGCCGCTGCGTTTGCGCGACCTCGCGGTCAGTGAACGTCCCCAGGAGCGCTTCGAGCGCCTCGGCCCGTCCGCCTTGAGCGAGATCGAGCTGCTCGCGCTGATCCTGCGCAAGGGCACCCGCACCGACGACGTGCTCGCGGTATCGCAGCGCCTGCTCGCCCAGGCCAGTTCGCTCGAGGCCCTGCTCCAATGGACGGAAGCCGACCTGCAGGGGATCAAGGGCATCGGCCGGGTCAAGGCTGCGCAACTCGCCATCGTGTTCGAGATCGCACGACGTGTGCGCACCAAAGACGAAGTCCGCAGTGATCTTTTCAAGGATGCGGCCGAGGTGTTCGCGCATTTCGGGTTTCGGGCAAAGGGACTCGGGGTGGAAAAGTTCTGGGTCCTTTGCTTGAACCGGAAGAATCGATTGATCCGTGAGCACGAAGCCACGTCGGGCACGGCGAGCAGCAGCCTCGTGCATCCGCGCGAGGTATTCCGCGAGGCGATTCGCGCCGGGGCGTCGGCGGTCATCTGCGTGCACAACCATCCGAGCGGCGATCCGGCGCCGAGCGCGGCGGACATCCAGGTCACCCGTCAGTTGCGCGAAGCCTCCCGGGCCGTGGACATCGACCTGCTCGACCACGTGATCATCGGCAACCGGGCCAGCGATCCCATCGGACGCGGCTACTACAGCTTTCGCGACGCCGGTGTGCTGTGATGATGCAGGCGTGAGGCTGCAAGCCTCGGGCAGGAGCGCGATGATGCCCAGCTCGAAGATTTGTAGGGCCGGACCTCGTGTCCGCGCCGCGGCCCTATCCCTGACCCTGGCCGCCCCGACCGCAAAAAAAGTCTTGAACGCCCTCGTCCCGGCCGGGACATTCGCCGGCTTCGGTCGGTGGGATACTCAAGTGGCCAACGAGGTTTGACTGTAAATCAAATGGCTTATGCCTTCGGTGGTTCGAATCCACCTCCCACCACCACTTTCCCCAGTAGTCGTAGGCATGGCCCAGAGCTAAGCGGTGCCATGGAGGGGTCAAGCGGAGTCAGAGAATTTACCCCCCAATTTGCCCCCCGGAGAAAGTGGCCGTGGCATTCCGCGACTTGGCCCTAAATGAAGGGGTGGCTTTGCGCACGAGCATCCGGCCGACAATCTCGTCGTCCCACCATTCCCAAGTCAGATTGGCGCGCCGACATCTGTCCTTCACCGCGTCTTGCTGCCTCTCCCGTACCCCAGAGGACAACGCTCGTCCGTGTTTCCCTGATCCCGCGCATTTCCGGTAGTCTTTTCTGGCCCCCGCGGTGAAAAAGCAGCAGAAACGCCTCTGACGCGACTACCTCGAAGCCGCCGTTTTCTCGCGGCGCCCAACCGCTAGTCCCTACTTCTGGCGGAGGCTCGACTGCGCGTGCGCCTTCGTCATGGCAAAGTGCAAACTGCCCCAAGCGCGACCGTCGAAGATAACGTTCGGCGATTGATGCTTCACTATTTCTACGAGCGGAACCGGAATGCGACCAGTGCGCGCGGCAAGAAGGGTTCTGCGGTCAAGATCAGCGACGTAAAGCGAGAGCTGAAAGCAGCGCACGGGCTGACGCAACAGGGGGCCGGGAAAAGGGGCCGGCGCGATCCGGCGTGATGGGTGACACTTTGACCGGGGTGATGGGTGACACATACCAGGGCCATGCCCTGGAAAACCGTCACACCCATGGACGAGATCACCCGCTTTGTTTTGTTGGCCCGCACCGCCCGTTTCACGCTCACGGATCTGTGCGAGCAGTTCGGCACTAGCCGCAAGACCGGCTACAAGCATCTGGAGCGATTTGCGGCTGATGGGATGAAGGGGCTGCAGCCGCGCAGCCATCGGCCCCACACTTTTCCGCAGCGCACAGACGAGGCGGTGGAGGCGCTGGTGCTGGCGGAACGGCGCCTGCATCGCACGTGGGGCCCGAAGAAGCTGCAAAAGGTGCTGGAGGTGAAGCACGGGATCGAGTCGCCGCCGGCGCGCAGCACGATCGGGGAGATCCTGCGCCGGCACGGGTTGAGTGTGCGGCGGCGCCGGCGGCCGGGGGCGTATCCGTCCGTGATCACGGCCTGACCGAGCCCACGCAACCCAACCACGTCTGGACGGTGGACTTCAAGGGCTGGTTCATCCTGGACGACGGCCAGCGCTGCGATCCGCTGACGGTGACCGACCTCTACAGCCATTTTGTCCTCGGGTTGAAGGCGCAACCCAACCAGCAGTTCAAGGGCACGCTGCACAGCTTTCGCGGCCTGATGCGCCAGGGCGGGCAAGCCGGAGATCATCCGGGTCGATCACGGTGCGCCGTTCGCTTCCGGCGCGCTGGGGCGCCTCTCCAGTCTGAGCGTGTGGTGGATCGAGCAGGGCATCGACGTCGAGTTCACCCGGCCGGCCAAGCCGCAGGACAACGGCTCGCACGAGCGCATGCACCGCGACCTCAAGGCCGAGGCCACGCAGCCCCCCTCGGCCAATCTCGCCGCGCAGCAGCGGCGCTTCGAGCGCTGGCAATACACGTTCAACTACGAGCGACCGCACGAGGCGCTCGCCATGCAGTTTCCCGCGGACTTCTACCAGAAGAGCGAGCGGCGACTCCACGAGGACGACAGACCGCTGGTCTATCCCGCCGATTACGAGGTGAAGGTGATTTCCACCAGCGGCTTTCTGGCGCACGAAGGCCACAACTATCACGTGGGCGAAATCTTCGCCGGCAAGCGCGTCGGCCTGCGCCGCAACGATCAGGGCCAGACCGAACTCCACTTCGCCAACATCTACCTGGGCAACCTCGTCTTCGATCCCGCGGAGCGCTGGGGCCCGGCCGCCAGCATCCGCCCACCCACCGCCACCATGAAGCCCACCGCAAAACGTGAGTCCAACAGGTGGAGGAAGGGGGGCTCAGACCGGCGCCAGAAAAGGCAGGGCGCCTGCCCCCCTTCCTCCACACCTCCTTCCGCCCGCGGCGCTATGCGCCGCACGAAACCTCTCGCTATATCCACCACCACCTGACACCGCTATGTGTAACCCATCACCCCGGATCGTTTGTCACCCATCACCGGATCGCGCCGCCGAAAAGGGGAGCCGGGAAAAGGGGTCATTACTTTATTCTTGCGGTTAGGCGCGCGAAGGCGGCCCGTGCGTTCGGCCGTTCGCCGGCTTGCATTTCGGAGACGTAGCGGCTGACGCCGTATTCCACGCCCATGTGCAGGTGCACACCCAGCCAGGCGTTGGCACAGGCCAGTCGTTGCTTCAGCAATGCCGCCACGGCCACCTTCCAATCCGCCGCCTTGGGTTCTGCGGCAACTTCCTTCGAGCCTTTTTTCATCACCGCGAGCGCCTTCTCGAGCAGCGCCTCCCACGCCAGTTCGCGCGCTTCGCGCGCTTCCGCCTGGTTGCGCTTCACCACCGAGCGCAACTGCCGCTCCTCCTGCACCAGACCCTTGCGGAAGGCTCGGGTTCCGATCGCCCAGCCCCGGCTCATGCGGTCAAACTCCATGTGTTTGCGCGTGGATTCGTCCTCCACAATCCAGTTCAGGTAGCGTGCATAGCGGTCCCAGCCTGCGCGACGATCGCTCAATCCGCCGGCTTCCTCCAGGCACGTGGACAGCTCCAGGAACTTCGGACGCTGTTTGCGCTGGAACAAATACCAGTAGCTCGACCAGCGATAGCTCCGCAGTCCCTGCAGGTCACAGATCCCGGCGCGAACCGGATTCAGATGGAGGTAGTGGCACAACCAACCGAGCCGCTGCGAGTCCTCCACCGCCAGGCTCTTGAATCGTCCCTGGAACAGCCGCCCGGTTTCCTTCCGCAGCCGGTTGAAGCGGTTGGCGAAGGTTGCCTGAAGCCACCGCATGCCCTCGCTCAGGTTTCCCCGCGGGGTTTCCACCGCGAGGTGAAAATGGTTGCCCATGATGCAATGGGCATGCAGCACCCAGCCGAAGCGATCACAGCACTCGAACAGCGCCTTCTCGAAGCCGATCTTCGCCCTCTCCGACGCGAAGATCCACTTCCGGTAGTTGCCCCGATTGATGACATGGTGCAGCCCGCCCTCCTCCGCCATCCGCAGCTTGCGCGCCATGCCCTCATGCACACAGGCGGATCGCTCCAATGTCAATAATAAAGTAGTGACCCCTTTTTGATCCCATTTTTGATCTCCCGGCGCGATCCGGTGATGGGTGACAAACGATCCGGGGTGATGGGTTACACATAGCGGTGTCAGGTGGTGGTGGATATAGCGAGAGGTTTCGTGCGGCGCATAGCGCCGCGGGGGGAAGGAGGTGTGGAGGAAGGGGGGCAGGCGCCCTGCCTTTTCTGGCGCCGGTCTGAGCCCCCCTTCCTCCACCTGTTGGACTCACGTTTTGCGGTGGGCTTCATGGTGGCGGTGGGTGGGCGGATGCTGGCGGCCGGGCCCCAGCGCTCCGCGGGATCGAAGACGAGGTTGCCCAGGTAGATGTTGGCGAAGTGGAGTTCGGTCTGGCCCTGATCGTTGCGGCGCAGGCCGACGCGCTTGCCGGCGAAGATTTCGCCCACGTGATAGTTGTGGCCTTCGTGCGCCAGAAAGCCGCTGGTGGAAATCACCTTCACCTCGTAATCGGCGGGATAGACCAGCGGTCTGTCGTCCTCGTGGAGTCGCCGCTCGCTCTTCTGGTAGAAGTCCGCGGGAAACTGCATGGCGAGCGCCTCGTGCGGTCGCTCGTAGTTGAACGTGTATTGCCAGCGCTCGAAGCGCCGCTGCTGCGCGGCGAGATTGGCCGAGGGGGGCTGCGTGGCCTCGGCCTTGAGGTCGCGGTGCATGCGCTCGTGCGAGCCGTTGTCCTGCGGCTTGGCCGGCCGGGTGAACTCGACGTCGATGCCCTGCTCGATCCACCACACGCTCAGACTGGAGAGGCGCCCCAGCGCGCCGGAAGCGAACGGCGCACCGTGATCGACCCGGATGATCTCCGGCTTGCCCGCCTGGCGCATCAGGCCGCGAAAGCTGTGCAGCGTGCCCTTGAACTGCTGGTTGGGTTGCGCCTTCAACCCGAGGACAAAATGGCTGTAGAGGTCGGTCACCGTCAGCGGATCGCAGCGCTGGCCGTCGTCCAGGATGAACCAGCCCTTGAAGTCCACCGTCCAGACGTGGTTGGGTTGCGTGGGCTCGGTCAGGCCGTGATCGACGGACGGATACGCCCCCGGCCGCCGGCGCCGCCGCACACTCAACCCGTGCCGGCGCAGGATCTCCCCGATCGTGCTGCGCGCCGGCGGCGACTCGATCCCGTGCTTCACCTCCAGCACCTTTTGCAGCTTCTTCGGGCCCCACGTGCGATGCAGGCGCCGTTCCGCCAGCACCAGCGCCTCCACCGCCTCGTCTGTGCGCTGCGGAAAAGTGTGGGGCCGATGGCTGCGCGGCTGCAGCCCCTTCATCCCATCAGCCGCAAATCGCTCCAGATGCTTGTAGCCGGTCTTGCGGCTGATGCCGAACTGCTCGCACAGATCCGTGAGCGTGAAACGGGCGGTGCGGGCCAACAAAACAAAGCGGGTGATCTCGTCCATGGGTGTGACGGTTTTCCAGGGCATGGCCCTGGTATGTGTCACCCATCACCCCGGTCAAAGTGTCACCCATCACGCCGGATCGCGCCCCCTCACGTGCACCAACGGAGAATCCGGGGACGGCACGTGGCAGGCACCCGACCGGGCTTATTCCGCCGGTGCGCGCACTTCGATGGCAATTCCGTCCGGTCCCACGCACATGAAGTAGACGTTCGGTCCACCGCGGGCGAGTTCGGCCTTTATCCGCACGCCCGCAGTTTTCAGCCGCTGGTGGGTGGCGCGAACCTCGCTCTCGTTCTCCAGGATGAATCCGATGTGGAAGTCGGGTGGATAAGCCGGAGGCGGCGAGCCAGACAGGTTGCTCACCCCCAGGCTGAATCCGGTCTCGTCTTCGAGCAGCGCGATCTTGTCCTCGCGCTGCATCGCGCATCGGAAACCGAAGTGCGTTTCGAAGAACGTGCGCGCATGCGGTACGCTCGAAACCTGAAGGTCCACATGGTTGAGTTTCATTGATCCTCCTTTTCCGTTTTCATGGGGCGTTGGGTCGCTGGGGCCGGCGCTCATCGCCATGAATCCTGATCGAACAAGGTAGACTCGACGCTCGAATCATCGCATGACGCAGTGAGGACGAATGGTGTTCGCGGCGTGATGCTTCTCTTTCGTGTTTTGAGTCGCCGGACATTGATGTGTTCCACAATGCAACGAATGTGACCGGGGCGGGCGGACAAGGTCGCCGGCATTTTCCGGTCAGCAGCTGCGCGAGGAGCGCGCTTACAAGGTCAAAGCATCGCGACAGCGACGAAATCACCGGGAGCCGCTTGCACCACCACGTCGGGAATCTCAATCGTGCAAATCCCTCTTCATGGGCCCGATCGAACGCGAGCGAAGGTTCGCGGTCACCGGGCGGCTTCCGCGGCACGGGAAATGACGAGGCCGAGAACCAGTGAGGCCATTGCCGCCGCCGCGGTCGCCGTGCGCACGTGGTTCCAGGCGCCCCAGGACGCGAGAAAGTCGCCCCACGACTTTGGCGCCTCGGGACTGGTCGGATCAACGACAGCCAGCGCGTTGTTGAGCGGAACGTTGCCGATGCCGGTCACGACGAGGTTGCCAACGAGGTAGAGCAGACAACCACCCAGCAACCAGGACGTGCCGGGTTGCGACCATGTCACAAGCGAATGGATGCCGAGAACTCCGCACAAGATTCCCGTGCCGACGAAAACGCCAAGGAACATCGGATTGAGGACAACGACGTTGATGGACTGCATCGCAGCGATGCCTTGTGGCGCGGGCAACCTGGCCAGCGCGCGCATGACGAATACGGAGAAGGCAAAGAATGTTCCCGCCATCAGACCGCAGCCGAGAATCGATGGCAGGACCAGAATCGTTTGCAGGTATGGAAGCATGGTGGAGAGTCTCACGAGTTGCGTTGGTTTTCAGGCAGGTTGACTCCAGATTCCGCAGGCGGTGGTCTGCCGAACGTAGTCGGCGAAGTCGCGCGGTGGCCGGCCCAGTGCCTTCTGCACGCCGTCCGCCAGGCGCGCGTTGCGACCGTCCAGCACGGTCGTGAAGAGGTAGTTCAACAGACAGGCGACGTCGTTGGGCACGCCCTGCCCGTACCGCCCACGATGAGTATTTGCCTTGATGTCATGTCTGTTTTGCCCTGCGGGCAGGTTTCGATGATTTGTTGAAGGGTTCGAGCTGCCGACCGCATCGTGAGTCTATGGGTTTTGGAGGGGTTCAGCCATGGCCAGACGTCCTGCATGTATGTCCGTTCGTCCAGAGAGAAAGATGCCCGCGGCTCGCGCGGGAGAATCCCGCACGGAGCGCGGCGAACTGGGAGGCCCGTCTCGAGCCGCACGTTCGTCGCTGCGAAGACAAAGCAGGATGAACCGCTTGGCCGGTCTTTCTCGCGATCACCTTCGCGTCTGGTTCTCTCCGTCGAGAAACGCAAGAGCGGTGTCGGCCATCGGTGGCGCCAGGCCGATTTCGTAATGGGTGAGATTGGGCAGAATGGCCAAACGGTTTTGCGCCATGTGCTCACGTTGCCACCCCGCATCTTTCAGCCCGCCGCCGAGCAATTGATAGAACTTCACGATGTGCTCCGGCCGAATCATGTCGCCGTCGCCGTAGATCAGCATCACGGGCATCGTTAGTTTCCCGACGTCCGTGGACCAGTCGTAGGGCTTCCGCATGTACGCGCCCATCGCGTCGAGCAGCTTGGGAAACTCCTCTGGGCGCGGGGCGACGGCCGCATAGGATTTATACAACGGCGTTTCCTTCATCATGTCCGCCATCGCGGCACCCACTGCCGCCTGCTGCGGAAGCATCTCCGGGAAAAAACCGTCCTGGGCAAACACCGTCGAAACCAGCACGAGCCGGCGAACGATAGCGGGATGGCGCGCGGCCAATTGGAACCCGACGCCACCGCCCATCGAATACCCGAGCACGTCGACCTTCTCGTAGCCGAGTTTCTCCAGCACGCCGGCCATGTCGTCGCCCATGTCGACCAGGCTGATCTCGCGATCGCCCAGCGGAGTGCGGCCATGACCCTGCAGATCGACGCCGATGACCCGCCGGGTTTGCGCCAGCCTGGTCAAATTGGGGCCGAACATCTCGATCTGGCCCAAGCCGCCGTGCAACAGGAGCAGCGGCTCGCCGCTCCCATAAATGGCATAGTAGTAGTTCACGCCGTTGACTGCAACATGTCCGCTTCGGGCGGGCGTGGGCACGTCGGTTTGCTTGGTGGTTTCGTCCTGGGCTGCTCGACTGAGGGTTGGCGCCGCGATGGCCGCGGCAAGAATTGCGAACGTGGCGACCAACGTCCGAAGGAAGCACGTGCGTTTGCTTTTTCGAATTGAGGCGCTCTTCGCGCCGATGGTCCAACGCCGCGCATGACTCAACTGCCGTTTTCTCGCTTCTTGTATTCACGGTTCACTCCTTGGGCAGGAACTGGGGATTCCACAAAACTTCCCACAGGTGACCATCCGGGTCCTGAAAATATCCAGCGTAACCGCCCCAGAACGTCTTCTGCGCCGGCTTGACGATCACGGCGCCGGCCTTCTTTGCCTGCGTCATCACCGCATCAACTTCGGCCGTCGACCGCACGTTGTGGCCGAGCGTGAATTCCGTCGGGCTGTGGCCGCTCACTGCGACACCGGAGTCATGAGCGATGCTCTGGCGCGGCCAGAGCGCCAGTCGCCATCCTCCCTCCAGTTCGAAGAAGGCGACGGCGCCGAATTCAAATTCCTGGCCGATGATCCCCTCGGTCTTGAGGCCGAGTCCGTCGCGGTAAAAGCGCAGTGATCGCTCCAGATCGTCCACGCCGATGGTGATGACTGTGATTCTAGGTTTCATGGTTGCTCCTTCGATGGCCGCCTCCGCGGCCGTTGCCTTAGGGGCCGCCGCGATCCCAACCAGTGCGGCCAACTGCTTGAGAAAATGACGGCGCGGTCGTGTCACCGCGTTACCCGGCGAGTTCATAACGGCAGCGCAATGGTCGTGCTCATGGTGCGGCGTCGCCGGCGCGCTCGGCGAGGGGTCGCGCGTAGCGCATGAGCGACATGAAGAACTTGCCCGGCTCTTCGGTCATCGGCATGTGCGCAGAGTGCTCGAACCACACGAAGTGCTTCTCCGGCGCCTCGACAGTCTCGAACCATTCCGCCGCGACCTCGGAGTTCACGTTGATGTCGTGGCGTCCGGCGAAGACGAGAAATGGACAGCCGAGTTTTCGCACGCCGGTCAGGTCGATGTTCAGCACGGCAACGAGCAGGTGTTCTTCCGTGAAGCCGTTGCCGTCCCAGACGTGTGCGATCTCATCGTCGGTATAGTCGGGGGAAAGATCCGCGAGTTCGCTGTCGGCGGAATTGCTGCTGCGGTGCGCCATCACGCCCCCATAGAAGCCCAGCCATTTCCGCTGCGTGAAAATGTCCTCGAGTGACGGCCGATGCCCGGGCGTAAAGTAAGGTGCGATCGCATCGAGCTGGCGAACAGCCTCTTCGTTTCCGGCGTGCTGCGCCGCGGCGCGCGTCAACTTCCAGCCGCGGCGCTCGCTTGCGGGGCCGTTGCTCAGTTGGCCCACGCCGATGTAGGCGTGCAGCCAGTCAGGATGCCGCCGCGCCATTTCGAATCCGAGATAGCTGCCCCACGAATGGCCGATCAGGAAAATCTTCTGCTTCCCCAGCTCATGGCGAAGCCAGTCGGTGATTTCCTCGGTGTCGGCCACCATGCGTTCCAAGGTCAACGTCGGCGCGACCTTCGCCGGATCATTGAGGAGATACGTCTTCCCCGCGCCGCGCTGGTCCCACTGCACGACGGTAAAATACTCCTCCCATCCGCGCGAATACCACCAGCTCATCGGCATCTCGACGTAACCCGGTCCTCCGTGGACGAGCAACAGGACAGGATTGCGCCGGTCGACGCCGCGGATTGACACCCACTGCTCGATCCCGCCGATTCGGACTTTTTCGTGCCGTTCGATGCCGCCTGGCGTCACGATCCGGCGCGCTTCTGCGATTCGCTGCGTCACCTCCGCCCGGGTGAACGAATGTGGTGCCAGATCTGCCGGTACCGCGGCGGTGCCCGCCCACGCGAGCGCGATAACCGCAGTGACAAGGCGAAGTATCGTTCCGGCGTAAATTCTCACGGAGTGGCGGGCTTCACCGGACTCTCCCCGCCGGTGTTCCAGAGCGGCGCAGCGTTGAACGACCCATTCATTGTTTCTGAAATTGTTCATTCGTTTCCCTCCTCGCTAACGCGGATTGCGCTGCAAAGTTTTATCCAGGTTCAGTTCCTGACCACGCGATAGCGAATGTGCGTGGCCTCCGGCGTGTCGATCACCCGGACGATCGCCAACTCGATACGCGACGGCAGTATCTCGAACAGTCGGCGGCCGGCGCCGAACAGCACCGGAATCTGATGAATCTGCAGTTCGTCCAGCACGCTGGCCTCGAGTGCCCTTTGGGCCGTGTAGGCGCCGTGGACCATGACGTCCTTGTCTCCCGCGGCGGCCTTGGCCTGCGCCATCGCACTGACGATCCCGTCGCGCACATACGTCACCAAGGGAAATCGCGCGACGGAAGCGCCTGGCGGCCGGTGACTCGGCACGAAAATCGGGACGCCGTGATGATTGCCTTCCCAGTGATCGGTCTGCTCCGCCGTGCGCCTGCCTGCGAGCACCGCACCCGTTGCATGGATTTCATCCATAAAGTGCGCGCCCCACTTGGTCCCCTTTGTATTCGGGGGTGTCGACTCGAATCCGTACCACTCGTGCAGGCGCATGAAATCGTCGCCGCCAGCTTTGCCTGGTGCGTCGTTCGGGCCGGCGATGAACCCGTCAAGTGACATGGACATGTAGAGGACGGAGCTGGACATGGCGTTCCTCCTCTCTGCGTCAGCTGTGGGCATCCTCGGAGGCCGGCTTTTTCCGCCGGGCCACCTCGGCTTTGGCGGGATCTTCCGGAGCAAGTGATCCCTCTGGGAGGGGCCCAGCCGGCCGGTAGGTGTTGATGAGGATGCCGCGTGGCGTGCTCCGCGTTGCGACGAGGGAAAGAGCGCGTGGCGGGACGCCATTTTCGAACAACCGCTTTCCTCTGCCGAGCACGATCGGAGCGATCCACATGTGATATTCGTCGACGAGGTCGGCGGCGATCAGCGTCTGCAGCAAGCGACTGCTGCCCCAGACGTGCAACGCCGGCCCATCCGATGCCTTCAGCCGGCGGACTTCGTCCACGAGGTCACCACCGATCCGCTGCGAGTTCTTCCAGTCGAGGTGGTCGAGCGTGCGCGTGGCGACGTATTTCGTCGCCTTGTTGAACGCCAAGGCGATTGGGTTGTCGCCCTGATGCGGCCAGTAGGCGGCAAAGACGTCGTAGGTCCGGCGTCCCAGGAGCATGTCGAACTCACCGGCGATCGTCTCGTTGATGGCCTGGCCCAGGGCGTCGTCCACGAAAGGCATGAACCAGCCTCCGTGGTTGAACCCGTTCGTCGGATCCTCCTCGGGGCCGCCGGGCCCCTGCATGACGCCGTCGACCGTGACTTGGGTGATTGCAATGATCTTTCTCATCGTTTGATTTCCAGTTTCGATTGTTTCGTATCGAGAGGATGATCGACTGAGGTATCGTGTCTCTGGTCGGTGGCTTCGGGTCTGAAGTGCAGCCTCATCAGTTTCTTTGCGTTTCATAACTTCGACGTGCGGGGCGTCGCCTTCCGGACTCACCGGCTGCGAATTTCCGCCGCAGGGCCATAGCTGTACTTTGTAGACGCCGCGGCAAGTCCTGCCGCGGGTATTCGAGCTGCATCGCAACGACGGCGGTGGTATGGACTGGCGATTGCGCGCAGGTTTCATCGAAGGCCTCGACCAGTTTCCGATTTCCAATCTCCGGAAGCTGTTTCTCCGCGGGCCGACTGGCGGCGACTCGCGCGGCAGGAGGCGCATGCCATTGGGTTTCGTTTCGAAAAATCTCATCGTTCGGTCTCATCATGGCTTCGTATCGCCTCGTCCGTGCTCGATTGCTTGTGACCCGGCCGGCCGTTGATGCAGTTTAGCCCACGATGCTTCTGGCGGAAATGACAAGTAGGCGCTATTTTCCGCCATGAGCCACACGGTCGCCTTTCTCGCCTATCCGGGATTTCAGATACTCGACGTGACGGGCCCCGCAGCGGTCTTTCACGAAGCAAACCACGTCCAGCGCATGGCCGGCGCGGCGCCGTTCTATCGCATCGTGGTGCTTTCCGCGGCGGGAGGACCCGTGGCCAGCAGCAGCGGAATTGAGCTGAGCACGCGCGCGCTCGCCCGCATGCCGGCTTCCGCAGTCGACACCCTGCTGGTAGCGGGCGCTTACGAGGAACCATTGACGAAAGCGATCCGCGATCCGGCTGTGCGTCGCTGGGTGCCGCGCTGCGCGAAGTCGGCGAAGCGGTTCGGTTCTGTTTGCTCCGGCACGTTCGTTCTCGCCTCGTTGGGCCTGCTGGATGGGAAGCGCGTCGCCACGCATTGGGAGGCGTGTCCGATCCTCGCCAGGTTGTATCCCAATCTCAAAGTCGACAGCGATGTCCTGTATGTGGCCGAGGGTCAGACCTGGACATCGGCGGGTGTAACCACCGGCATCGACATGGCGCTGGCCATGGTCAGCCGCGACATCGACGCGCACACCACCAATAGCGTCGCCAAGCGGCTTGTTGCTTTACGCGCGTCGACCGGGTCACCAGTCGCAGTTCAGTCCTCTGTTGCGAGCCCAGTTGAACGACGACGATCCGTTTGCCGGGCTCATCGCCTGGATTCAGGTGAATCTCGACAAGAACCTGGATGTGCCGAGCCTTGCTGCGCGCGTCGGCCTCACGGAACGAACTTTTTATCGGAACTTCACCTCCGCAGTCGGCCAGTCGCCGGCGCGATTCATCGAAAGCGTCCGCCTGGAGGCCGCGCGAACGCTGCTCGCGCAAGGCCGCCTGCTGAAAACGGTCGCGGCTGAGGTCGGGCTGCCTCCGGCCCGGCTGCGTGGGGCGTTCGAACGGCGTTTCGGAGTCGCGCCACGCCTGTTCCGCGAGATGAATGCGCATCTGTAGTTCGCCGGGCATGAAATCGCGCAAAGCGACCCGCTACGAGTCGGCCGGACTTGATTCTGTGAGAAAGTCTGCGTCCTTTGGCGCACTGGTCCGTCTCCATGGGATAAACGATCCCGACCATGATCATGACCGCTTCCCCCACTGTCTTGTCCCCGGCTGTATTTCCCGCCGATGCCGGCGAGCTGCGCGCCGCGGTCCGGCGCTTCATCGGTTCGCGCGTGGCCGACGCCGCCACGGCGGACGACCTGACGCAGGAGGTCTTTGTGAAGGTGCAGCAGCGCGTCGCCCAGGTGCGCGACCCGCGCCGTTTGATGGGCTGGCTGATCCAGATCGCGCGCAACACCGTGGCTGATTACTTTCGGAGTGCGCGTTCCACCGAGGTGTTCAAAGAGGAACACCTTGCCGAGTCGCCCGAGCAGCCCGAATCCTTCGAACGCGAAGAGACGCGGCTTCGCGAAGAGCTCGCCGCCTACATCCGTGGCGTCGTACAGGAGCTCCCGCCAATCTACCGCGAAGCGATCGTGTTGACCGACTTTGACGGTCTCTCGCAAGTCGAGCTGGCGCGGCGCCTCGGCTTATCCGTCTCCGCCGCCAAGTCGCGCGTCCATCGCGCCCGCGCGATGATCCGCGAGACGATCGACCGTTGCTGTCACTTCGAGGTGGATCGCTACGGCAAGGTCGTCGACTGCACGCCCAAGGAATCCCGCTGCGGCTGCGGGGTGCAAAGGCGGCACGCAGGTCGAGTTCGCTAGCACCAATCCGAGAAGTCGACGGCTCGTCTCAGGCTCACGGTCCGAACAAGACCACAGCCGCACCCGCCAGGCAGATCGATGCGCCAATCACGTCCCAGCGGTCCGATCGGGCGCGAGGGGATGGTGGCGGCGCGTCAGCCAGGACGGATCGGATCCCCAGGGCGGCAGAGGTTCATCCGCACCATGCGGCGGTTTTACAGCGCGTTGGCAAATCGGGGTTGGACTATTTCGCTAAAGCGACAAATAGTTGCCGCATGCCCGTCACGCGCACGCCACCCATCAACCGCCGCCAGGCCGCCGTTTTCAAGGCGCTGGGCCACCCCGCGCGCCTCCAGATTGTCAAGGAACTGGCCAGCGGCGAGCGTTGCGTGTGCGACCTGGTCGATCTCACCGGACTAGGCTGGTCGACCGTTTCGCGGCACCTGACGGTCCTCAAGTCCGTCGGCGTGATCGCCGAGGACAAGCGGGGGCTGCAGGTCTTCCACCGGCTGCGGCTCCCGTGTGTGGTCCGCTTTGCCGCGTGCCTGGAGTCGGCCGCCGACGGCCAGGACGTCACCTTTACCGTCGGTTGCTGCGCCGACGCCAACGACGCCTGAGGCGACGCCCCGTGCTGACATTTCCCATGCGTCCGAGTATCGCCAGATATTTCGCTGTATTGCGAAATAATCCCTCATGAAACCCCACCCTGAACTCAGGGTTTCCGCCGTGTTGGCGGCCGTGTTCGCGGTGCTCTACTTCGCGCCGCTCGGCCATCCGCGCGTCGACGGCGCCGTGCGGGAGGCACTGGCGCTGACCCAATGGTACGCGCGCGAGCACGTCATTCTTTGCCTGCTGCCGGCGTTCTGGATCGCCGGTGCGATTGCGGCCTTCGTGTCCCAGCAGTCGGTGATGCGATACCTGGGTCCGAAGGCGCCCAAGGCGCTCAGCTACGGCGTCGCTTCGGTTTCGGGAACGATCCTCGCGGTGTGCTCCTGCACGGTGCTGCCACTCTTCGCGGGTATCTACCGGATGGGTGCGGGACTCGGTCCGGCGGCGGCGTTTCTGTATTCCGGCCCCGCGATCAACGCCCTCGCGATCATCCTCACCGCGAAGGTGCTGGGTGTTCAACTTGGCGCCGCGCGCGCCGTCGGGGCGATCCTCTTCTCGGTCGTCATCGGCGTGGCCATGCACCTCCTCTTCCGTCGCGAGGAGCGGGCCAAGGCCGCGAAGATGGCCGAACTGCCGGTTCCCGCGGCTCCCCGTCCGCTCTGGCAGACGGCGCTCTTCTTTGCGGCAATGGTGGCGGTGCTCGTCTTTGCCAATTGGGGACGAACGGACGCCGCGACCGGCTTCTTCGCAACGGTCTTTGCAGCCAAGTGGTGGCTTACCTCGACGTCCGATCGCGCTCGGCCTGATGCTCTGGCGCTGGTTCAAGCTGCCGGGGACGCGCCTTGCGCTTACGGCGGCGACGGCGGCGGGCATCGGTCTCGGCCTGCCCGACCATCCGCAGGCGGCGGTGCTTGTTGCCGTCGCCGGCCTCGCATGGGCTACAGCGGGTCGCGCGGGCGAGGCGGGCGAATGGTTCGACCAGTCCTGGGGCTACGCGAAGCAGATCTTTCCGCTGCTCATTGGCGGCGTGCTCGTCGCCGGACTGTTGCTTGGCCGGCCGGGACATGAGGGATTGATGCCGTCGGCATGGGTGGCGCAGGCCGTCGGAGGCAATTCCCTCGCCGCGAATGCCTTCTCCGCCGTGGCCGGCGCGCTGATGTATTTCGCGACGCTGACCGAGGTGCCGATTCTCCAGGGCCTGATCGGCAGCGGCATGGGCCCGGGCCCGTCGCTCTCGCTGCTGCTCGCCGGACCGGCGCTGAGCCTGCCGAGCATGATCGTGATCAACTCGGTCATCGGCCCGAAAAAAACCGCCGCCTACGTCGGCCTCGTGGTCGTGCTCTCGACTTTCGTCGGCTGGGGCTACGGAGCGCTGGTGTGAATCCATTTCCACCCACCATCACCATGAAAAAGATCCAGATCCTGGGCACGGGCTGTGCCAAGTGTCAGAAGCTTGCCGCCGTGGCGGAAGACGCCGCCAGGGGGCTCGGCTTGTCCTACGTCGTCGAGAAGGTGACCGACCTCAATGACATCGCCGCCTTCGGCGTGATGTTCACCCCGGCGCTCGTCGTCGATGGCGTCGTGAAAGTCGCCGGCAAGGTGCCGTCGCTTGCCGACACCGAAAAACTGCTCACCTGATTTCGCTGACGCCGCATGCGCCGCTCTCTCGGTCAACCCCAACAAGTGTTGCTGCACGCGGGATGCGCGGATGGCCTCGAACGAACGACGCCAGTCAACTCCGAACACGTCTTCAGCGTTCCCCGCGAGAAGATCACCGCGTTACTTCGACGCGTGACGCCCGCGCGTCGCCGGCAAATTGGCCGCACGCTTGTGCAAGCAATTCGACTACCGCGTTAGCCGGAAAATTTCACACGTTCGGCCACGTTTGTTCCGGTTCGCTTCGCGACCGGTCTTGTCGCTTTGCTCGGAAGGCGGAGCTCAAACGCGGCTACGGGGATAACGGGCCGGGTAGCTGCGTTGGAGGGTAAC
Organism: uncultured Verrucomicrobiae bacterium; assembly: GCA_963797435.1. Classification (GTDB taxonomy): domain Bacteria; phylum Verrucomicrobiota; class Verrucomicrobiia; order Opitutales; family Opitutaceae; genus CAWCPJ01. Next base: position 791,368 of record CAWCPJ010000005.1, read on the forward strand.
GACAACGTGGCGCGGTTTTCCCTGCAGTTCGTCGGCGAGTCAGCGAGTGACGAAACCTGCCCGACACGCAGGAATGCGCGGTGCGACTCCGCGGCCGACGAACAATCCGCCGTCTGGCGTAAAGCAGCACAACTCGCCTTATTGCCGGGTCGCACTGGAGGACCCTTTTGGCGTTCGTCGGACAAGAGCCACCCATTGCGGGACCGCAATCACCTCCCGCACATGCGGTGGTCGGCGAGGATTTCATCGATCGTCCATCGCGCCATGGCGGCGAACGGTGGATGGCTTTCCTGGTAGTACGGCAGGGCAATCAGGGCGATCGAGAGGGCGCGGGCGCGGCCCCGCGTCCACATGGCGTCGTCCGCCGCCAACGCAGAGCGAAAAGTCGCGCGCACGCCCGCCGGCAACAGCGTCCAGGCGGGAATCAGGTCGCACGCGGGATCGCCCACCCCCGCGGTCGCAAAGTCGAGCACGCCGCTCAGCCGCCCCTCTTGCATCAGCAGATTACCGGGAAGGAGATCCGCGTGCACCCAGGTGGGCGGGCCCTTCCAGACCGGCGTATGCAGGGCGTTCTCCCACACCGCGAGAACGGCTGCGGTGTCGATCGTGCCGGCCAGTTGCGCAATCGCGTCGCGCGTCTGGCGATCGCGTTCGGCAAGTGGTCCGCCGCGATAGGCGTTGCGGCTTTCCTTGAACCCGATGCGCCGGAAAGCGGCGACGAATGCCGCAAGGTCGGCGGCGAACGCGTCGGAAGATGACAGTCCCCCGGGTTCGGGAGTTGCGCCTTCGATCCAGTCGGTCACCAGCCACGTCCACGGATACGTCTCCTGCGGTTTCCCGATGCCGAGTATCCGCGGAATCCGAAACGGCAGGAGCGGAGCGATCTGCGCCAGCAGGTGCGCCTCCTGCTCGGCCTCGCCCGCGGCCCACGGGACGCGGCAAAGGCGGACCGACATCGTCTCGCCCAGGCGGAAGATCGCATTGACGGTACCCGTCGTGACGACCGGCCGCAGCGCAAGATCGCGCCACTGCGGAAATTGCGCGCCGACGAGCCGTGCCACCAGCTCGCGGTTAACGGCGATCTCATCGGCATGCATCATGGCTCGAGGAAGGAAAAGGATTCGAGGGCGCCAAAGGCAACATCAGGTGTGACGATACCGCGCCGCCTCGATCGTGTGCCACGGCCTTTGTTTTGGCGTCGCATGAACCTCGGACTCAGGTCCCGCCCGCCAGATTGATGATACGGCCGTATCATCAATCTGGCGGGTTATTTAGAACGCGAAAACGAAAGGCCGTGGATCGGGTGCATCGACCCAGGCGACGAAGACGAGTGCAACTGCATGGCCGGAGCTAAGGCTACCGCCGGATAGGCGCGTAAGATGCCAACCGGAGGACCGGGCACGGATTCTCCCGGGTGAGGATTTCCGCATTTTCCGCCTTGGTATTTGGAATATCTGTCGAGGATCGAGGTCCAAATGGTCACATGGTTCCGCGCAACATGCCCGCGAGGGTGGTTCGAGGGGCCGAAGTTCTGCTCAACCTCAGCTTGATCCCGACATGAAAAGCCATCGTTTCTCGATTTTCCCCTGCCTGGTGCTGGCCTCGATCGTCGCGTGGTCTCCGATCCGCGGGGCCGGGGTATCATCCGCCCCCGGATTCGATCACGCCATTGTGCAAAACGGTTTCGAACTCTTCAAAAAAGGCCGGTGGGTGTTCCGTTACGACACCTTTGGGGACGAGGCTTTTTGGGGTGACACCCTCAAGCTGCACCTCGCGGTGGCGGGGGCGGACAATGGCGGCGTGGGCGGCGGCGTGGATCCGACGACGGCCCTGGCGGTGGGCTTGAAGGTGGACGTCGATGCGCTGCCGCGACCTCTGCGACGGGATTTGCAGGCCGGCAAGGTTGACCTCAAAAACCCCGCGACGACGCTCGCCCTGCTGAAACTCAACGCGGTGGTGGGGGTGACGGGGTTCTTCGACAAGGCGGGTGGAATCAAATCGATGGGCATCCAGTGTGCGCTGTGCCACTCGACGGTTGATGATTCGTTCGCCCCGGGGATCGGCCGGCGCCTTGATGGCTGGCCCAATCGCGACCTCAACGTCGGCGCGATCATCGCGCTCGCGCCGGATCTTTCGCCCTTCACCAATGCGTTGCAGGTGGACACGGACACCGTCAAATCCGTACTGGGAAGCTGGGGACCGGGGAAATTTGACGCCGCGCTCCTGCTCGACGGCAAGGCGTTCCGCCCGGACGGAAAAACCGCCGCCACCTTGATTCCGGCCGCCTTCGGTCTGGCCGGAGTCAACCTGCACACCTACACGGGCTGGGGGTCGATCACGCACTGGAATGCGTTCGTCGCGAATCTCGAGATGGGGGGAAAGGGGACATTCTACGACCCACGCCTGGCGGACGCCGACACGTTTCCGGTCGCGGCCAGCCTCGGTTCATTCGATGTGCGAAACACGCCGGACCTGGTCACCGCAAAGCTGGGGGCGCTGCAATTCTACCAGCTGGCCATCCCGGCGCCGAAGCCGCCGCGGGGCAGCTTCAATCGCTGGGCGGCCAGGCGGGGCCAGCAACTCTTTGCGGGGAAAGCCCAGTGCGCGACCTGTCACGTCCCGCCATTGTATACCGAGCCCGGCTGGAACCTGCACACACCCGACGAGATTGGCATTGATGCCTTCCAGGCGAATCGCGGACCGGAAGGTCGCTATCGCACGTCGCCGCTCGGCGGCTTGTTCGCCCGGGCCCAGGGCGGGTTCTATCATGATGGACGGTTCGCCACCTACCGGGACGTGGTCGATCACTATGACGACTATCTCCATACCGGTTTGACCGACGCGGAAAAGAACGACCTGGTGGAATACCTGAAATCGCTGTGACAATGTGCCCGGTTCACGATGAACCGCGCCGGCCGCAATCGAGAACCGAAACGTGACATGCATCCCGGACTCGCATCCCGCAACTCGCCCTTCACACTGCGACCGTGCGCGTCCTGTTCGCCGCTCTGATCGTATTGCTCGTGGTGCCGCTGCACGGCGCCGAAATGGTGCTGCGCGGCGCCACGGTGTATCCGGCGCCTGAAGCAGAGCCGGTGCGGGACGCCACGGTGATTGTTCGCGACGGCCGGATCGTGCGGATCGGCCCGGGTGCATCGACGGAGGTTGACGCGGACGCAACGGTGCTCGACGGCACCGGGAAATTCATCGTCGCGGGCTTCTGGAACTGCCACGTGCACATTCTGGCACCGAGTCTCCTGCAGGCGCGCGATGCGCCGGCCGCGACACTGAATCAGCAACTCGATGCGATGTTCAACCGTTGGGGCTTCACGCATGTGTTTGATCTCGCGTCGGGTCTCGACAACACGCTGGCGTTGCGCTCCCGCATCGAGGCCGGGGAGTTGCGCGGGCCCGCCATCCTGACCGTGGGTGAACCATTGTGGACCCACGCACCGATCTATGTGCAAGACTTCCTGGCCGAACACCAGATTCGCATCCCCGACGTGCAAACGCCGGAAGAGGCGGTGGCGCAGATTGCGCACCTATCCGGGCGTGGCGTCGCCGGCATCAAGTTGTTCACCGGCTCAGTGCAAGCCCGTGGCGTGGTCGCCAACATGTCTGCGGAATTCGTGCGCGCCGCCTGTGCGGAGGCGCACCGCCGCGGACTGCCGGTTTTCGCGCACGCACAGAATACCGCGGGACTGGAGGCCGCACTGGATGGCGGTGTCGACATCCTCGCCCACGTGACTCCCCAAACCGCCGCGTGGACACCCGCACTGGTGGAGCGCATGCGACGGGCACACATGGCGTTGATCCCGACGTTGACGTTGTTCGACTCGGAAGGCCGCAAGGACGGACTTCCGGACGCCACGATCGAGTCGTGGCTCGAGTCGATGACGGACGAGTTGCGCGTGTTTTCCGGCGCTGGCGGTGAGGTCCTTTTCGGCACCGACATCGGCTACATCGATCATTACAACACGGAGCTCGAATTCCGGTTGATGGCCCGCGCGGGCCTCGATTTCCCCAAAATCCTCGCCGCGCTTACGACCGCCCCGGCGGCCCGGTTCGGATCGCCGACCGACGCGGGCCGCATCGCGGTCGGCATGGAGGCCGATCTCGTCGTGCTGGACGCCGATCCCGTGGCGGACATCACGGGGCTGGCGAAGGTGCACATGACGATACGGCAAGGCCGGGTGATTTATTCGGCGCCCTGAGCGGAACGATCGTCGGCCTTGGCGGTGCTTCCTACCTGCGGTCGCATCCGGGCGCGTGGGACATCCGCAACGTGTGCGAGGGCAGCCCCATCACGCTCGAGGGCGGCGCGAGGTTTCGGCGCCTGGTGCATGTCCTTCGTGCGCGGCCGTCATTCGTCGGGCAGGAACTGCGGATTCCAATCCGGTCTGGACATTCGCCACGACCTCGGCGCGGGAATAATCAGCGACGCCTGATTCTCTCTGGTGCCACGGGCACCTCGGATGCGTGGATCGTCGGGACCCCCGTTCTGCCGCTGCCGCGCCTGCCTGAAGAGCCCAAACCAGGAGCCACGATGAATGTTTCCCCGGTTCTGAATCGTATTGAAGCGTTGCTGCCTGCGATCCGCGGGCATCGGGAAGAGATCGAACGTGCGCGTCGTCTACCCCGCGAGCTGGTCGAGGCCCTCCGGGCCAGCGGGGTTTTTGCCCTCGGCGTCCCGCGAGTGTTCGGCGGTCACGAGGCCACCCCCGCCGAAATCTTGAGTGCCATCGAGCTCGCGGCGGCGGCGGATGGATCAACCGGCTGGTGCGTGATGGCCGCGGTCTCCAGCAATCTCGCGGCCGGCTACATGCCGGAGGCCGGCGCGCGCGACGTATTCGGCGATCCCACGATACCGGCGGCGGGCATCGCGGCGCCGCAGGGCCAGGCGTTCCGCGTCGACGGTGGTGTCCGCGTCAGCGGTCGCTGGACGTTCGCCAGCGGCATCACCCACTGCAATTGGATCTGGGCCGGCGCCGTCGTGATGGAAAATGGGCAACCGCGCATGACTCCGCACGGCCCGGAGATCGTCCATGTCTGCCTACCCGTGCGCGATGTCGTCATCCACGACACGTGGGACGTGAGCGGTTTGTGCGGAACCGGAAGCCATGACTTCAGTGTATCCGACGCCTTCGTCCCCGCACCGCGGATCTTTGCGCTGCTCGATCCGACGCACCATCGGCGCGAGTCGCTGTATCAAATGCCACCCCTCGGATTGTATGTATTCGAACTCGCGGCCGTGAGTCTGGGCATCGCGCGAGGTTCGCTGGACGAGCTGATCACGATCGCGCAGGAAAAGGTGCCGACGTTCTACCAGGATCCATTGTCGCACCGGCCGGGCGTCCAGATCGCGCTGGCGCGCGCCGAGGCGGCGTTGGCGGCCGCGCGCAGCCATCTGTATGGAGCGGCTGATGACATCTGGCAAACGGTCGGCGCGCGCGGAAGGCCGAGCCCGCGTCAGATTGCAATGGGCCGAATGGCCGCAACGCATGTCGTCGAAACTGCGGCGGCCGTGGCGCAGACCGCGAGCACGCTGGGCGGTGGCAATGCAATCTATCACCGTTCGCCTCTCCAGCGCCACGCGCGCGATGCGGAGGCGATCACGCACCATTTCAGCGTGGCGCCGTACACGTGGGAACAAGCGGGACGTGTCCTGCTCGGCAGCGATCCGGGGGTGCCGGTGTTCTGAACGGGGCCGACGGCGCCGGAGGGGCGGCGGCGGCTTGCTTGAGTTACTTGATGCCGATCTCCCCGTTTGCAGCATCGCCTGCATGACGCGCGCGGCCTTCGCGCGAACCTTGCGAGAAGAACCCGAACCCGATCCCCATCCCGCTGCGTTCACATGCAGGTGATCGGACGGACTTGCTCCTGCAGGAGGAAACGGAGAGAACGGAGGATCGGGCCTGGCTGCACGAGCCGGGCGCGTCAACCTCGGAAGGGTAAAAGGCGAGACATCGTCGGTCGCCCTGAAGGGTGAAATGGCGGCGTGGTGTTGCGTGGGGGAAGCAATGCATGGCCCGGACTGGTTTTCCTCCCTTGCCCCAATTCTCCATCGGCCGCGGCGCGTGCGTGATCCCCGCGGCCATCCGGCATCCGGCTGGAGGTTCGCCGTCGCGATTGCCTGCGCCTGGACCGGGCTCTCCGTCTCCGCTCTGCAGGGCGCGAACGCAACCTACCGCACCGAACATTTCACGTTCACGCTCTACGACGGACTCGCCGCCGACTTTGCCGTGCCGATTGCCCGGGCGGCCGAGGACAACTACCGCCGCGTGCTGGACGACTTCGGCGTCACGTCCAGCCCGCAGGTCCCGGTGCGGATCTACGGCAGCCGTGCGCATTTTTATGACGTGATGGAGGACGTCACGGGCGCGCGGGATTTTTTCGATGCGTTCGCGTGGTGCGGCCAAATCTATATCGACGCGACCGCATCCCTCAATTTCCCGGTGAACATCGTCCACGAATTTACGCACCTCGCCACGGATCTCTTCCACCCGGCGGGTCTGCGGGCGCGCTGGCTGGCCGAGGCGATCGCCCAGTTCGAGGCGGGCAGCTTTTATCACCCGGGGCAGATGGCCTACCTGCGCGACGGTCAGGCGCCGCCGACACTTGCGCAACTGGACGCGGTCTCCAGCACTTCGCGACAGATCTACGATCTGGGCTACGTCCTGACTGAGTTCATCATCACGACGTGGGGCCGGCCCCGGCTGCTCGACCTGATCACGGCGGATGGCAATCTCACGTCCGCGCTCGGCGTCACGCCCGCGGCGTTCGAGGCGCAGTTCGCGGACTGGCTGCAGGAGACGTATTTCGTCCAGCCCGACGAGGTGTTTCTCGCCGACACCGCGGAACTCCGCGCGCGATCGGTGCTCAAGCCCGTGCTCGATCCCGCCTCGTGGACCCTGCAACTCACCGCGGGCGGACAGGGAACCATGACGCGGGAAGGCGATGTCCTGGTTTTTCGCACCATCGCGACAACCGGCACTTCCTGGCACGTGCAGGCCTACCAGACCGGGATCGATTTCGGGGAGGGGGCGAGCTACGTCGTCCGCTTCCAGATCCGCTCCCCGGACCAGGCTTTCGTCCAATTGCTCGCGACCATCGATCAGCCAGGCTATACGGGGGTGGGACTCGGCCAGGGCTTTTCCGCCGGTCCGGAATTCGCGGAACAGACCGTCATGTTCAAGGCGAAGCACGTGGTCCCGGGAAACAATCGCTTCACGCTCGTCCTCGGGTTCAACCCCGGCACGGTGATCGTGAAGGAGATCGTCGTCGCCCGCATGATGCCGCCGCCACCCCCCGTGGTCACGCGCCCACCGGCCGACATGACCGTGCGCGCCGGGGACGACGGGTTCTTTTCGGTCCTGGTCAACGACCCGGGTGCCTCGTATCAATGGTTCCGTGACGGCATCGCCCTGCCGGGCGCGACGGCGCCGAGCCTTCTCGTGTCCGGTGTGACCGCAGCCGACGCGGGCGCCTACACCGTGCGCGTCACGAATGCCTCCGGCACCGCCGAGAGTGCGGCGGGCCGCCTGGTGGTGGCGACCGGGGGAAGCGCGCGACTTGTCAACCTGTCGGTCCGGGCGTTCGTGGGCACGGGGGACAACATCATGATCCCCGGATTCGTCGTGGGCAGCCCGGGCGGATCCGCGCAGCTCCTCGTCCGGGCCGTGGGACCGAGGCTCGCGGACTTCGATGTCACCGGGCTGCTGCCGGATCCCACCCTCGCGTTGGTGCCGCCCGGCGGATCAACCCCGCTCGCGGCCAACGACGACTGGGCGGATTTCCCGGACCAGGCCGCGCTCGAGGCGGCCCATTTGCAGGTGGGGGCATTCCCTTTGACCGGCTCCGCCACGGAAGCGGCGATGCTCATTTCGCTGCCGGCTGGCGCCTACACCGTACCGGTCGCGGACGCCGGCACGGACACCGGCGTCGCGTTGGCCGAACTATACGAGGTCTCGGATCCGGGCGGGGAGCACGGGGCGCAACTCGTCAATCTCTCGGCCCGCGCGCAGGTCCAGGACGATCCCGGCGTCCTGATCGGGGGATTCGTCATTGCGGGTGACGTCGCGATCACGCTGCTCGTTCGCGCCGTGGGCCCCGGATTGGAATCGAGCGACGTGACAGGAGTGCTGCGTGATCCCACGCTCGTCGTCTATCGTTCGCTCCCGGGTGGCGGCAGCGAAGAAATCGCCCGCAACAACGACTGGGGGGATTCCGCGTCACCCGCCGCGCTGGTCGAGGCCACCACGAGCACCCACGCCTTTGTCCTCGCCGATGGAAGCACCGATGCCGCCATGCTCCTGGCCTTGAATCCCGGAGCCTACACTGTCGTGGTCTCAGGCGCTGACGGTGGCACCGGCGTGGCTCTGGTTGAGCTGTACCGCGTCGGCGGCGATTGAACAGCCGGGCGCGTCCAGCTGAGGATTCCGCCCGGCCCGTTCACGCCGTCTTCGGCTTGGCCAACGTTTCGAGCAACGTCACACCCGCGAAACCTCCAGCGGTGCCCGTGAGAAAGGCACCGGCCACCGTCGCCACGATGATCTCGGGCAAAGAGAAGAAGCCGACTCCCAGCACGCCCGCGACGAAGGCAACGAGTCCGACCATTACGCCTTCGGCCACGCGCCGGCCCGCCACCCGGGATCGCGCGCCCTTCATGAAGCGCCGGAGATAACCGCCGAGCGCGCCGCCCACGAGGGCCGCCAGCACCTGTGCCCAGGGCATCACCTGGCGAAGGGTCAGGCTGCCCGCCAACGCCTGTTCCGCGGTCGACGCGTTCGCCACGATGTGCAAATCCCCCACACCCATCGAGCGCACCTGGAATGACGGTCGTGCCTCCGGTGCCGTGATCGCCAGCGACGCCGCGCCCTCGCTGCGTCCGCCCGCACACGCGATCGCCACGGGCACGACACCGCCAAGCGGCAGGGTCGCTTGATCCGCCCGCACCGCCCGGACAAAGACCGTCGTCTTCTCCAGACCCAGGCCCAGGATCGGATTGCTCACCGCTTCGAGGGCCAGGCGCGGCTGCACGTCCATCGTGTATTTTTGCGTGTCTGCCAGGCTGCAGCGGACGATCAGCGCCGGTGCCGTGGTCAGCGTGCCGGCGAATTTCAGGTCCACGGGCTGTTCGCCGTCGATGCCCGTGCGCGTGATGGTGTAGTCGGGGGCCGCCGGATCCCGCACGCCCTCGAAGGAGAACTTCACCAGCGCCGCCTTGCCCAGATCACCGGCGAGTCGTTCGTCGCTGTTCTTCGCCACGCCCACGTGCCCCATGATCCGGTACGCATCCAGGGCGGTGTCCCACGCCACCGGCACGGTGCCGAATTCAAGATAACTGGAAAAGGTGTCGCCCGCCGCCGTGCCGGGATTGGACGTGGGTGGCACGCAGACGCCGGGCAGCCATTGCAGTCCCGGGGTCATCCGTATCGGGCTGCTTTCCGCCGGCTTTACCACGATCCATTTCTCGTTGTCCTGGCGCAGTGACCAGCGCCCGTCGCTGCCGGCCTCGACCGGCACGGGGCGACCCGCCAGATCGCTCGCGACCACCCGCACCGCCGCCGTCCCCTTCGCCCCGATCTTGGAGGCGTCGATCAGAAGCTGCCCCGCCGCCGGCGCCTTCTTCACGGCATTGGCCCGGACGTCGCGAACCGCTTCTGACATGGCGGTCGTGCGCGCCTTCACCACCGGGCTCGACACCGTGAGGTCACGGGCGGGGGCCTGTGCATCCGCGATCGATCCTGCGAACAGGCAGCCGACCATCACCGCCACCGCGCACCGGCGAGGCGCACAACCGTCGAAACATTTGTATACAGATACCGCCGTCACGTTTCGGAAGATCGCGGGTAAGGGCAGCAGCGAATGCCGCCATTGTGCGTTCGTCCCGGTCCCGGGCAAGCTCTGTTGCGGGAGTTTCCGGCGCGAGGCAGGCGTCGGCCCCGCGGCGGCAAACCGACGATCGTCAAGCGACCGCGCTGGAAATGCGCAGCGCGGTTGCGGGACGGGGCGGTAGGCTCGCCCGATCAGGCCCGGTCTTCGCCTTGGCGCTTGCCGCACCTCGCTGCGGCCAGGAGCCACGCCCGGCTAGTTGTCATGCTTCTACAACAAAACGCTTGCTTGTTGTCGAAGCATGACATTAAGCTCCGCGGGCATGGACAAGGTCCGCAACGAACTGCTGCAGGGCACGCTCGATCTCCTGATCCTCAAGGCTCTCTCGACCGCCTCGCTGCATGGCTGGGATATCGCCAAGCGCATCGCGGTCGTCTCGAAGGATCGCCTGTCGCTCAAGCAGGGCTCGCTCTACCCTGCCCTGCATCGCCTGGAGGGACGCGGCTGGATCGACGCCGAATGGGGCGTTTCCGACGCCGGCCGCAGCGCGAAGTTTTATCGCCTCACGCGCGCCGGCCGCAAACAGCTCGAAACGGAAAAGGCGCACTGGGAATCCTTCGCGGCCGCCATGGCCAGCGTGCTCAACCTCGAGGAACTCGGATGAGCCGCGAACGTTTGCGCTGGCTGCGCACGAAGCTGAGCCGCCTGTTCCGGCGTAAAAAACAGGAAGCGGCGCTCGCCGCCGAACTGCAGTTTCACTTCGACCAGCTCGTCGCGCAGTTTCGTGCCGACGGCCTGGCCGAGCCCGCGGCGCGCCGGGCGGCCCAGCGCGAATTCGGTGCGACCGAAGTTTATCGCGAGGAAACCCGCGACACATGGCGGCCGCCCGCGCTGGCGGATGTGGGGCGCAGTGTGCGATTTGCGATTCGGTCGCTTGCTCGCGCACCGGGATTCACGCTGATCGCGATCGTCACGCTTGCGCTCGGGATCGGGGCGAACACCGCGATGTTTTCCGTGCTCAACACGCAGCTGTTGCGACCGCTGTCGTTGCCCGAGCCGGAAAACCTCTTCGCGCTCTTTCGCACGCAGCAGCCCGCCGACAACATCGCCTTCGGCAACTACCTCGACATCGCCGCGGCGGCCGACGAATTCGCCGACATGGCGGCGTTCCGCACCTGGGGTTCCACGCTGTCCGAAGCCGGCAAACCGGCCGACGCCCCGTTCATGGTGCGCGTGACGGGCAACTACTTTCGCATGATGGGTCAGAAGGCCGCGCACGGCCGTTTGTTCTTCGCCGCCGAGGATGCCGCCGGGCGCAATGCCGTCATCGTCATCAGCCACCGCTACTGGCAGTCGCGGTTTGCCGGTGATCCCGGGGTCATCGGCCACACCGTCAAACTCGATGGCGAACCCGTGGAGATCGTCGGCGTCCTGCCCTCTGAATCCGACACCGCCCGCCTCTTTGGCCCAATCGACGTCTACCGTCCCTACGGCGCCTCCGCGGCCGAGCGCGCCAATCGCACGGAGAACGACGCCAACGTGATCGGCCGCTATCGCGACCAGGTGAACGCGGAACAGGCGGTCGTCCGGTTCAACGCGATTGCGGAACGCCTGGCGGCCGACCATCCAGCCGCCGACGGCGGCCTGGGCTTCGAGGTTCGCACCTTCCAATCCCTCACCCTGCGAGGCACCGGACGTTTCATCACGATCCTGTTGGTTGGGTTGTCCGGATTCGTGCTGCTGATCGCCTGCGTCAATCTCGCCAACCTTCTTCTTGCCCGGGCGATCTCGCGTCGCCGGGAGTTTTCCGTTCGTGCCGCGCTCGGCGCGTCGCGCGGTCAACTGCTGGGACCCGTCGCGTGGGAATGCCTGCTGCTGGCAACGGCCGGCGGTCTCGCGGCGACCCTGGTCTCGGTGTGGACGACGAGCTGGTTCGGCTCGATCTTTGGGGACGGGAATTTACCCGCCGTTTTCGCGCCCGATCACCGGGTGTTTCTCTTCACCCTGGTGGTCACGGTGGTCGCGGCGTTCCTGTTCGGTCTCGCGCCTGCGTGGTGGACTTCGCGCATCGACGCCAACCAGGCGCTGGCGGGCGGCGGGCGCCGCGCCACCGAATCGCGTTCGCAGGGACGTTACCGCCGCTGGCTGATCACGTTTCAATTCGCCTTCTCGATGGTACTCCTGGTCGGGGCCGGGCTTTTTCTCCGGGGACTCGACCGTCTCGCCGATGTGGCCCACGGCTGGGAACCGGACCGGGTCGTAATCGGCACCGTGAATCTGCCCGGCCAGACCTACGACTCGGCGGAAGCGATCAACACGTTTCATCGCAGCCTTCACGAACGCCTGCGCGCCCTCCCGGGTGTCGAAAGTGCCTCGGCCAGTTACACCGTCCCGATGTTTCCCTCTCCGACCCGGCGCAACTACGTCGTCGCCGGACGCGAGCCTGCTCCGCCCGGGCAGCAGATCATCGCGGAAACCAACGGTGTCACCTCGGAGTTTTTTGCCACGATGGGCATGCACATTCTCCAGGGCCGTGCGATTGATGCCACGGCCCAGCCGGGAACCGCTCCCGAAGTCGTGATCAACGAATCCATGGCGCACGCCCTTTTTCCGGACGGTGACGTGCTCAGCCAGCGCCTCTCCGAGGTCGGGGCGGAAGGCGCCCGGGGCTGGGCCGAGATCGTCGGCGTCGTCGCGGACACGCGTCCGATGCAGATGAACCCGGATTCGGGCACGTTTCGGGTCTACAAGCCCTACACGCAGGAGTCGTGGGGATACGTCACGATCGCCGTGCGTTCGAAGCCGGGAATCGACCCCGCCAGTCTCGTCGATCCCATTCGCCGCACGGTGGGCGAAGTCGATGCCGAGCTTCCCGTCCTGCGGCTGCGGACGGTCACCGAGCAGGTCGCCACGTCCCTGCGAACGATGTATGGGGTGCAACATCTGTTGTCCGCGTTTGCCGGCATCGGACTCGCCCTTGCCGCCCTCGGCATTTACGGCGTGATCGCCCGCGCCGTGGCCCAGCGCACAAACGAAATCGGCATCCGCATGGCGCTCGGTGCGCGCGCCGCCGACATCCTGCGGCTCGTCGTCGCCATGGGGCTGCGGACCGCCCTCATCGGGGCCACGCTTGGCATCCTTGGAGCCGCCGGGCTCGGCCGCTTCATCGCGTCTCACCTGGCGACATTCGGTGGCGGCACGACGCCCGCCATCGTCATCTCCGCGACCCTGCTCCTGACCGTCGCGCTGATCGCCTGTTACCTCCCCGCGCGACGCGCGACCCGGGTCGATCCCGCCACCGCTCTGCGCACGGAATAGCACCCTTTCACCATGAACCGCGAACGCCTTCGCTGGCTGCGCACGAAGCTCAGCCGTCTGTTTCGGCGCCGCCGGCAGGAGGCTGCGCTCGATGCGGAAATGCAGTTTCACTTCGACCAGCTCGTCGCCGAGTTTCGTGCCGAAGGCATGGCCGAGCCCGACGCCCGCGCCGCGGCCCAGCGTGAGTTCGGCGCGACGGACGTCTATCGCGAGGAGACCCGCGATACCTGGCGGCCGCCGTCGCTGGCGGATCTCGGGCGCAGTGTGCGCTTCGCCGCCCGCTCGCTCGCGCGCAGCCCCGGCTTCACGGTGACGGCTCTCGTCACGCTCGCGCTCGGCATCGGACTGAACACTTCGATGTTCAGCATCATGAACGCGCTGCTGCTCGATCCCGTGTCGTTCCCGGACAAGGATCGCCTCGTCCGCGTCTATCGCACGACACCGCAGTCGCAGACGGCCGATCACACCACGCCCGACTATCTCGATCTCGTGCGCGAGGCGGGCTCGTTCGCCGAGGTCGCCGGTTTTCGCCCATGGACGTTCAACCTCGCTCGCGACGATCGCCCGCCTGTCAGTCTCAACGCGCTCCGCGTTTCCGCAAACTTCTTTGCCGTTCTCGGCGTGAGGCCGGCCGTCGGTCGTTTCTTTGCTCCCGACGACGACCGCCCCGGCAGCAGCGTCATCGTCCTCGGTCAAATGACGTGGCAGGCGCAGTTCGGCGGTGATCCGGAGGTGGTGGGCCGCACGGTGCGCGTCGATGGCGAGCCCACCACCGTCATCGGGGTCGCCCCGGCGATTCCCAACGCGTATCTGCTCTGGGGACGGGGCGATGCCTTCCGTCCGCTCGCGTTGACCGAGGCCGAGAAACGCGACCGCACCGACGCGAAGATGCAGGTCATCGGACGTATTCACTCCGGCCCGTCGCTCAATCAAGTCGATGCTCAGCTCGCTCTGATTGGGAAGCGGCTCGCGTCGAACCGTCCGCCCGCCCAAGCCGAAGATGGGCTGCGCGCGGTTTCGCTCGCGCGCTCGGTCCGGAATCCCACGCTCGCCGGCTTCACGGGGATGCTGGCGGGGCTCACCGGATTCGTGCTCCTCATCGCCTGCGCCAATCTCGCCAACCTGCAACTCGCGCGCGCCCTTGGCCGCAAGCATGAGTTTGCCCGTCGCCCAGTTCGCCCTCGCACTGGTTCTGCTCGTGGGCGCCGGCGTGTTCATCCGCGGACTCGACGGCCTGCTCGCCCGCGACATCGGCTGGAACCGACATTCGATGATTCAGGGCGTGGTCAGTCTGCCGGAGTCACGATACTCGCGAGACAAGGCCTACCTCTTCTATACGCAACTTCAGGAACGGCTTCGCGGGCTGCCCGGGGTCGAGGACGTCACGGTGGGGTGGACGCTTCCGATCTTTGGCTTCCTCGCCCAGCGCAGCTTCGAGGTCGAGGGCCGTGAGGCGCCGCCGGCGGGCCGCGAGCCGGTTGCGTTCGTCAACGCCGTCCTGCCATCCTACCTGCCCACGCTCGGGATCGAGCTGATCGCTGGCCGCAACTTCACCGAAGCCGATACGTCCACTGCACCGCACGTGGCGATCATTAACCAATCAATGGCCCACGCCCTCTTTCCCGACGCAGACCCGATCGGCCAGCGTCTCGGCAGCGTCGGCCCGGCGGATCGCGACTGGCTCGAAATCGTCGGCGTCATGCCGGACCTTGGACTCGCGGCGCAACCGGGCCCGCCCGCGACGCCGTTTCAATTGTTCCGCCCGCTGGCGCAGGAGACGTGGCACTATGAAACGATCGCGATTCGCGCGGCGCGTGCCGACCTGCTGGCCGAACCCATGCGCCGGACGGTGGCGGCGCTGGACCCCAACCTTCCGATGCAGGAGGTTCGCACCATCGAGCAATCTCTCGAGATGGGGACGATCCTCCTCCGGGTCACCAACGTCGTGCTCGCCTGTTTCGCGCTGTTCGGTCTGTTCCTGGCGTCCATCGGTCTCTACGCGGTGATCGCGCATCTGGTCTTGCAGCGCACGCCGGAGATCGGGATCCGCCTCGCGCTGGGCGCGCAAATGCGCGATGTGGTGAGGCTGATCCTGCATTCGGGCGCCCGACTCGTGTTCGCCGGGACCGACGATCGGGCTGTTGGCTTCGTTCGGTCTGGTTCAATTCATCGCGAATCTGCTGCCCGAGTATCCCGTGCGTGATCCGCTCGCGATCAGCGTTGTGACCGGGCTCTTGATCGGAATCGCGCTGCTGGCCTGCTGGCTGCCCGCGCGGGGCGCCGCCCGCGTGGACCCGATCGTCGCGCTGCGGGCGGAATGAAAAGAGCACGAATTCTCCGAAACAAACCAAGCGTTCTTCATGCGTCTGGCCGAGGCCGGCACTGGCGCACTCGAGTGGGGCGAGATCGTGGGGGTGGCGCGAGACGTGACGTCGATCTTTCCCGAGTCGCAGCCGGTCACCTTAAAAATCTACCAGCCGATGGCGCAGGAACCGCGCGCCTATAACGAAATCTCCCACCGCGGGAGGACCCGCAACCCCAGGAGTGGACACAGAGGTCACGGAGATTCGAGCCGAGATCACGGAGGGACTCCTTCTACGCCGTAACCATTCAGTCCGGCCATCTTGTAGATGCTTGCTGGCAAGCGATCCGGTGGCGCACAGGAGGCTCTGTCGCCTGCAAGCAGGCTCCTGCATCGATCAACCAACGGTGCAGGAACGTCGAGGGCGTCCCCGGTTAAACCGCATCATTTCGGCTAACGTCTCGCCAGCAGCACCGCTACTCGAGCGTCCCTACCCAACAGAATCGCCGCGAAAGTGCACGAACCGGAGAGACAGTCCCACACGTCATCGCGCGATTGCGCCCGACGCGTCAAACATCGCCGCAGGGCGATCGCCACATCGCGCGTCTCTAGCGGCGGATTGAACGGAGCCGCCGCCGTCGTGGGCAGGCTGGTCCATGCCTGCTTCCCGGAAACCGCGGACTGCAATCCTGCGTCATAGCGACGGCAACCCCACCCCTTCCGCCATGTTCCGAAACCGTTTCTTCCTCCCCGTCCGTCCCGCGCGAATCTCGTTCGTTGCTCTCGCCGTCGCCATTCCCCTCATGCCTCTCGCTGCACAAATGAAACCCCTGGGCGTTTTTGATCATCATCAGGACGTCGGCGGCGCCAGGATCGCCGGCAACGCTGCCTACAATGAGACCGACCAGACCTACACGCTGTCCGGCGCCGGCGTGAACATGTGGACGGACCACGATCAATTCCACTTCGCGTGGAAGAAGATCAAAGGCGACTTCATCGTGCAGGCCACGGTGCGCTTCATCGGCGCGGGCAAGAACCCGCACCGCAAGCTCGGCATCATCGCGCGCGATGACCTCACGGCCACCTCCCGCTACGCCGATGCGTGCGTGCATGGCGATACGCTCACGTCGTTGCAATTTCGCCCGCAGGAAGCCGCGGCCACGGAACAGGTCGAGATCTCGTCCTTCCACCCCACCGAAATCCAGTTCGCGCGCACCGGCAACCAGTTCACCTTTTCCGCCGCCGTCTTCGGCGAGTGCTACAAGTCGGTCAGCAAGGTCCTCGCCTTGAACGACGAGCTCTACGTCGGGCTGTTTCTCTGCTCCCACGAGGAGGACGCCGTGGAGCAGGCGGTGTTCAGCAACGTCCGCGTCATCATCCCCGCCGCACCGGATTTCCGTCCCTATCGCGACTACCTTGGCAGCCTCCTCGAGGTGATGAACGTCACCACCGGCCACCGCAGGATCCTGCACACCGAAACCGGCTCGATCCAGGCGCCCAACTGGACGCCCGACAACAAGCTCATCTACAACAGCGCCGCCGGTGTGATGTACACCTACGATCTGGCAACGAACCGCATCGCGGAACTCAACACCGGCCCGTGTCGGCAGAATAACAACGATCACGTTCTGTCGTTCGACGGCCGGATGCTCGCGCTGAGCAATTATGCCGGCGATCCGCGCCGCTCGACCGCCTTCATCATGCCCGTGACGGGATCGGACGCGCCGATCCAGATCACGTCACCGGAAGTCGGGCACACCTATCTGCACGGCTGGTCGCCCGATGGAAAGAAACTCGTCTTCACCGGCGGTCGCAAGGGCGAGACGGGCAATTTCCGCAATCTCTGGTCCGTCGACGTCGACACCAGGGTGGAAACCGCGATCACTCCGCCGGGCACGCTCGACGACGGCCCGGAATACACCCCCGACGGTCAATACATCTACTTCAATTCGGTCCGCACCGGCACGATGCAAATCTGGCGGATGCGGCCCGACGGCAGCGCATCCCGAACAGATCACGTTCGACGAATACAACGACTGGTTCCCGCACATCTCGCCCGACGGAAAATGGATCGTCTACATCGCGTTTCCAAGGGACATGGATCCATGGGGGCATCCGTTCTACCGACTGTGCTACATTCGCCTGATGCCGACGTCCGGTGGCGTGCCCAGGACGATCGGTTACCTCTACGGCGGCCAGGGCTCGATGAACACGCCGGGGTGGTCGCCCGACAGCAAGCACATCGCCTTCGTCACGAACTCGAAGCTTTAAAGTCCGAACGGGGGCAACGCCCGCACACCCATCATCTCCCCGATGCCCTCGATCACCCGCCGCTCCTTCCTGCAAAAGACCGCCCTCGCATTCGCGGGCGCCGCCTTCACCGCCCGCTCGTGGGGCGCGGTCGCCGGTGCGAACGGCGCCATCCGCGTCGGTGTTGCTGGCCTCAATGGGCGCGGGCGGGACCACCTCAAGGGCTTCCGCGAGGTTTCGGGCGTGCGGATCGCCGCCTTGTGCGATGTCGACACGGCCGTGCTCGACCGTGTCGCCGCCGAGGCCCATCAGGCCGGGGATGACTTCGAGACATTTGTCGACTTCCGCGACATGATCGGGCGGTCGGACATCGACGCCGTCTCGATCGCCACGCCCAATCACCTGCATACGCTCCTTGCGATCTGGGCCCTGCAGGCGGGCAAGGACGTCTACATCGAAAAGCCGGTATCGCACAACGTCTGGGAGGGGCGCCAGCTTGTCCGCGCCGCCGCGCGATACGGACGCATCATCGAGCCGGGCACGCAGTGCCGCTCCAGTGACGGCATCGCCGCTGCGGTCGAATGGGTGCGCGCCGGCAACCTCGGCAGGATCACGGCAGCGCGCGGGCTTTGCTACAAGCGGCGCGCCAGCATCGGCAAGACGACCGGACCGCAGCCCGTGCCGGAGACCGTGAACTACGATCTCTGGCTCGGCCCTGCACCCCAGGCGGCGCCGCGACGCAAGCGCTTTCACTACGACTGGCATTGGTTCAATGCCTACGGCAACGGTGATCTCGGCAACCAGGGCATCCATCAGATGGACATCGCGCGCTGGTTCCTTGGCGAACCCGCGCTTTCGCCGCGCGTGTTCAGCGTCGGCGGCCGCTTCGGCTACGA
The DNA here is from genome assembly GCA_963797435.1 of uncultured Verrucomicrobiae bacterium. GTDB lineage: Bacteria > Verrucomicrobiota > Verrucomicrobiia > Opitutales > Opitutaceae > CAWCPJ01. Next base: position 809,968 of record CAWCPJ010000005.1, read on the forward strand.
TGACGACGGAGAAACTCCGAACACCCAGGTTGTGGTGCACGACTACCCCGGCGCCCCGCTGATTTTCGAAGTCCGTGGGCTGCCCGCCGGCCCCGTCGTCGAGGTTCCGGCGGATCCCAACGCCCAGCCGCAGCCCATGGACCAGTATCACGGCGCGAGTATCGGCGTGGTGGTACACTGCGAAGGCGGCACCGTCGTCGTGCCGTCCTACACGCGCGCGGAAGCCTTCACGACCGACGGTGAGAAGATTCTCACTTGGGAAGGCGGCCGCAGCCACTTTGCCAACTTCATCGAAAGCGTGCGCGCCCGCGATCCGAAGCACCAACGCATTTCCATCGAGGAGGGCCACATCTCCAGCGCTCTCTGTCACACCAGCATGATCTCGCAGCGCCTCGGTCACGAGCTCGGTGCCGATCGCGTGCGCGAACACATCAAGGGCAACGCCGCGATGACCGAGGCGTTTGGTCGCATGAGCGGACATCTCGCCGTCCACGGCATCGATCTCACCCGCACGCGGGCGACGCTGGGCCTGCCGCTGGCGATGGACCCGGCGACGGAGCGTTTCAGCGGCGCGAACGCGGAGGAAGCCAACCGACTTCTCACCCGCGACTATCGCGCACCGTTTGTCGTTCCGGCCTTCACGGCCTGAGACCCGGCGGACCAGGCACGACACCGGCTATGCGGGGGTTTTGCACGCCTCTTCTCGCATGGAATCATGAGCTTGCTTGCAAGCGATTCGGTGGCGCACAGGAGGTTCGGTCGCCTGCAAGCAGGTTCCCACATCGCTCAACGAACGGTGCAGTAACTTCGAGGGCGTCCTCGGTTCAACTGCATCATTTCGGCCAACGTCTCGCCGGCAGCACCGCTACTCGAGTGCCCGTACCCAACAAGATCGTCGCGAAAGTGCACGATCCGGAGAGACAGTCTCATAGTCCGAAGGAAAACCGGGCCACGTTGTCGTTACCCTCCAACGCAGCGACCGGGCGCGATGGAAGAACGCGAGACTTGGAAGACGCATGAGATAGAAAAACTCAGTCCAGGATTCTCACGTTCTCGCGTTCTCCCCGGTCTCGCGTTCTTTAATCCCATTGATTCCGAAACCGGCGCCAGCCGTTCAAACCGTATCTTCCTCGCGCCGTGACGGGACCGCGGTACTGACGTTGGCTTGCATGCCTCCGCCATCGGTCCCGCCCGCTTCGATCTGCATCCTGCGGCTATCCGCACTCGGGGACGTCACGCACGTCGTACCCGTAATCCGGACGCTGCAGCGGCATTGGCCGGCCACCCGGCTCACCTGGATCGTCGGCCATACCGAACACAAGCTGGTCGGCGCGCTGGAGGGCGTCGAATTCATCACGTTCGACAAGCGCGCCGGCGGGCGCGGCTGGCGGGAGTTGCGCGGCCAATTGCACGGTCGGCGCTTCGATGTGCTGTTGCACATGCAGGTGTCGCTGCGGGCCAACCTGCTTTCCCTGCTCGTGCGCGCGCCCCTTCGCGTGGGCTACGACCGGGTACGGGCGCGCGAATTCCACCGCTGGATGATCAATCGCCGCATCGTCGCACCGGCCACGCATCCCCAACACGTGCTCGATGCCTTCGGCAGTTTTCTCGAGCCAATCGGGCTGCGCCAAACCGACATTCGGTGGAACCTGCCGATCCCACCCGCGGCGCACGCGTGGGCCGTGGAACAGCTTCCCGGCGACCAGCCGACGCTCGTCATCAGTGGGTGTTCCAGTCATCGGCTGCGCAACTGGAGCGCCGAAGGCTACGCGGCCGTCGCGGAACATGCGGTACGGCAACACCACCACCGGGTGGTGCTGGTGGGCGGACGGACTGCCGCGGAACGCGCAATGGGCGACGCGATCCTTGCGCGGACCCGGCAGCCCGTTGGCGACCTCATCGGCCGCGACACATTTCCACAACTGCTCGCATTGCTGCAACGGGCGGACGTCTTGCTCTCGCCCGACTCGGGCCCCATGCACCTGGCGAATGCCGTGGGCACGCCGGTGATCGGCCTGCACGCCTGCACGGATTCCCGGCGCAGCGGTCCTTATTCCGACCGGCGCTTTTGCGTCGATCGCTTTGCGCTCGCCGCCCAACAATGCAAGGGCCGCCCGCCCGAAGCGCTGCGCTGGGGAACGCGCCTGGAACGGCCCGGCATCATGGACCTGATCACGGTTCCCGACGTGATCGCCGCCTTCGACCGCTACGCCGCCGGATGCGTCTCCCGTCGCGAATGGTAGTCGACGTGTTGCTTTTCCTCCACAAATGCGGAGTCCAGCACCCGATTGATCTCCCGCTTGAGGCGCGCGCGTTCGTCGTTCGTGAAGTAGACGGCGCGCGCGAGCCCCACGAACTGCTGGTCAAATTCCGCCCGCAGTTCCTTGCGGCGGATTTCATCCTCGATGCGCCAGAGTTCGGCGTTGGCGCGTTTGAGCGCATCCCGCAGCCTCGTCACGTCGAAGGATGAGGGCGCGGTCGCCTTCCACGCCCTCTCGAGCGCCGTCAGCTCACGTTCGACGTTCACCCGCTTGGCGGCGTCCGTGATCTGCTCCCGCTTGATTTCGAGAATCGAAATCTTGTCGAGCAATTCCCCCACCGAGATCGGTACGTGCACTTGCATCATGGAAGCCCCTCGTCATTGGCGGCGAAAGCTGACCGCTCTCGTGCGGATTTCAAATGGCGGCACGCGATTTCACATATCATGACCGGTTCTCCGGAAGGAATGCCCATGGGATGCGCCGCGATGCTTGCACCCGACATGCCGCAAGCCGCACGGGGATCGTAAGCGCTTCACCGGTCGCGCGCAACGGCGCGCCGCGCCCATCGGTCAAAGCGCTCGGTCTGGAAAGTTGCTGACCGGCCGCTGGCTAACGGCTGCACAGCGGTTGACAGCACAATCCCCGTTCATTTTCGCACGGCCACTGCGCGGACCAAGGGGCGAAGTCGAGTCGTAAGGACCCGGGGCAGGGTCGTGTGTCCGACGCTGCCGCGGTCGGCTGGGACAGCCGACCCTACCTTTGGTCGCGGCCGCCGGTCGCGGTGGGAAATGTTAGGCTAGGCCACCGCGCCCGCCTGCTTGCGGGCCACCAGTTCGTGTTCGATCTGCTTGAGCTGCCGGTCGGTGATCGAATACTTCAGGAGCATCAACCCGGCCGCCGCCGCGAGCACGCCGGGTACCCATGTGAAGAGCACGGAGAGGCCGTGGACCACGCCCGGATCGGTCGCGGTCTCGCGGCTGTAGCCGATGATCCAGAGCATGAATGCGCTCAATTGCGAGCCGAGCCAGAGGCCGCCCTTGATGGCGAAAAGGATCGTGGCGATGATCAGGCCGGTCGCCCGCCGGTTGTTCTTCCATTCCGAGTAGTCGGCCACGTCCGCGTACATCGCGAACACGATCACCGGTCCCGGGGCGCCGAAGAACATGCCGAGGAGGTGGAAGGTCAGGATCAGCTCGTAGTTGGTCCCCGGCACGAAATAGATCGCCGCGTAGCTCAACCCCTGCGCAACCATGAAGCCAATGTAGAGCGTGCGCTTGTCGAACCGCTTGGTGAGATACGTGGTCGGCAAGACCCCCATGATCTGGATCAGCGTGCCCAGGGACATGAACAGGACGGTGCGCGTGACATCCAGGGTGAAGAAGCCAAAGTCGATCGAGAAGAGGGTGCGACTGCTGTCCGCCACGCAGTAGGTGAGGAAATAGAGCATCGCGCCGTTGCGCACGGCGACGTTGGCGAGATTGAAAACGGCCGAGATGAACAACACCCACCAGGGCCGGTTGTGCATGAGATCCTTCCAGTCGTCGCGAAAACGCGTCTTCTGCTGCACCACCGGCGTGACGCGTTCCTTGGTGGTAAAGAAGGTGAGGAAGAACAACGCGGCCGCGAGGATGCCGAACACGATCATGGCCGTCGGGTAGCCCGCCACCGGGTCGTACCCAAGGTCGACATTGAACGTGGGCGAGTCGGGCTTGTTGCCGAAGAGCCGGACCAGCGGCACCATGAAGGTGCTGATCAGGAACTGGCCCGCGAATGCCATGAAGAAGCGGTATTGCGAGACCGACGGTGCGCTCCTGGATGTTCGGCGTGATGACGCCCATCAACGCGCAATACGGGATGTTGATTCCCGTGTAGACCATGGTCGCGATGATGTAGGTGAGCGCGCAGTAGAAGATCTTCGCGGTCGGCGAGATGTCCGGGACCGTGAAAAGCAGGTAGGCGCTGATGCCATACGGGATCGCCAACGCGAAGATGTAGGGCCGGTAGCGGCCCCACCGCGACCGCGTGCGATCGGCGATCGCCCCCATCATCGGGTCGTTCACCATGTCCCAGACTTTGGCGACGAGGAAGATCGCCCCAGATCGCTATCGTGCCCAGGCCCACCACGTCCGTGTAAAAGAACAACAGGAACATGTTGAAGGTCTGGAACAGGAGGTTCGAGGCGAGGTCGCCAACCCCGAAGCCGAACTTTTCCAGAAAGGACAACCGCTCGGTGGTGGGATCGACGGCGATGGCAGGCGAGGCGCCCTGGTTCGCGAAGGGGGTGGTTTCAGCCATGGTCAGGGTTGGGAAAAGGGGTAAAGGGGCAGGAGTCCGTCCGATTGGCCGCCGGCTGGCAAAGACCAAGTTTGCCGCCCGGCCGGCCATGGTTGCATCACGCACCTTTCAATCCCATCAGGTCGGCAGCATCGGACCCCTGGCCACCGGGTTCGCGCTCACGTGTTCTTCGTCTTGTGGGATTGTCGCGCGCCCGCGGAACGCTCAGCCTCCGCGGTTATGAAATCCCGTTACCGACAGACGTGTGCCGCCGCGGTTGCCTTCGGTTGCTTGAGCGCCAGTGCACTCCTGGCCGCGGACAAGCCGAAGATCACGTCCCAGGATCAGCTCCCCCGCTTCGAGTATCCTCTCGCGGGCAAGGCCACTGATGTGCTGACCGACGAGCAGGTATACACCACCCTTGCCGCGCAGGTGCGCAGGGATCTGGACGGTCTCCTCGACCACTACGATATCGAGGATCCAACGACGCTCCAGGACATCCTCCGGACCCTGATGGCGATGGATTTTCAGGCCGGCGACTACGATGCCGCCCTGCGGCGCCTCGCGACCATTCGTCAGCTCGAACCCAAACCCGCCAACCAGCTCACCGAGGGTGTGCTGCTGGAAAGTGTGATCGCTGCACGCCGCCAGGACCCCGGAAGTGATGACGCCTTTCGCGCCGCGTTCGCGAAGATCTATGCCGGGAAGATCGACGCCCTGCCCTACGATGTCGTGGGCGACATCCTGAAGCATGCCAAGGCCAGTGCCGAGATCATCAGCCAGCCTTTGCTGCTCGGCGGCGTGCAGAGCCGGATCCAGCCCGGCCTCGACAAGACCGGCACGATCAGCGGCGATGTTGCCCAGGGCCTCATCGGCCAGCACGTCAACTATGCGACGTTCGTGCCTTTGAAGGCGGAACGCGCGGCAGTGCTGGACGCGTATCTCAAGGCGCACGCCGTGGCCAAGTCCGATATCTGGGCCGCGCGCAATGTCACGCTACAGCCGTCGGCCGACCTCACCCCCGTGATCATCGGCATCTGGGACAGCGGCCTCGACGCGCAGGTGTATCCCGACCATCTTTGGACCAACGCGAGCGAACAACGGGACGGCAAGGACGACGACGGCAACGGCTTCGTGGACGACGTGCACGGCATCGCCTTCGACCTGCATTCCAACCCCGAGACCTCCCTTCTGTTCCCCCTCTCACCCGAGCAGCAGGCCGAGTATCCCGCCATGGCCGGGCTCACCAAGGGCCTGCTTGACCTCCAGGCCAACATCGACAGTTCCGAGGCCGGCGCGGTCCGCGCCACAATGGCGACTTTGAAACCGGCCGACGTGAAGCCGTTTCTCGAGCACCTGAGCATGTTCGGAAACTACACGCATGGCACGCACGTCGCCGGCATCGCCATCGCCGGCAATCCGGCGGCGCGCGTCCTCGAGGCGCGCATCACCTTCGACTATCGCGTCATCCCGGATGTCCCGACGCTGGAACAGGCGCGGAAGGATGCCGAAGCCGCCCGGCGGACCGTCACCTATTTCCGCGAGCATGGCGTTCGCGTGGTCAACATGAGCTGGGGCGGCTCCCCTCAGGGGATCGAGGAAGCATTCGAAGCCAACGGTGCCGGGGGGACGCCCGAGGAACGCCACGCCAAGGCCCGCGAAATCTTCGCCATCGGCAAGGAGGCGTTGACCGAGGCGCTGAAGAGTGCACCCGATATCCTGTTCGTGGTCGCGGCCGGCAACGGCAACAACAACGCCGAGTTCTCCGACTTCATTCCCTCCGGCATCGACCTGCCCAACATTCTCACGGTGGGCGCGGTCGACCAGGCGGGCGAGGAGACCTCCTTCTCGACCTTCGGGGCCAACGTCGACGTGCACGCCGACGGCTTCGAAGTCCCGAGCAAGATACCGGGCGGCGAAGTCATGAAGTATTCCGGCACGTCGATGGCCTCGCCCAACGTCGCGAATCTCGCCGGCAAGCTGCTCGCCGTGAAACCGGACCTCACGGTCTCCCAACTCGTCAGCCTGATCACGCTGGCCGCGGACCGCAGTACCGACGGCCGCATCAACCTGATCAATCCCCAGCGCAGCTTCGCGCTCCTGCAGGTGCTGCAAAAACGATAGCGCTTCTTCCGTCAACCTTCGCCCCTGGCTGACTTTCGCCACTAGCGGCTGGCCTTTGTCATGCAGATGCATCTCCAATTCCCCCGTCTTCCTCCAACCATGAAAACTCGTTTCTCATTCTTTCGTTTCACGCTCGGGGCGCTGCTCTCGCTTTGGGGAGCGATCACGGGCTTCGCCATGGGCAACGCGGATGTGCTCCAGATGGTCCATGCCAACCTGGGCGAGGATACCATCATCATGGCCGTCAAGACGGCCGATACCGAAGAGTTCGATACATCGGCGGCGGCCTTGATCGAGCTCAAGAACCAGCAGGTGAGCGAGGCCGTCATTCAAGCGATGCTTGAGCGCAAGCGGCAGGGAGCTGCGGGCAGCGGAGCCGGAGCCTCGGCCTCCCATATCAGCTTCAACAATGTGCCGGATGATGAGGTCCTGCCGCCCCCGATCGACCCGACCGAGGGCAATGAGTACTACCTGCGCTACTGTATCAAGTTCGAGAAAAACAAACGCCTGGCGACGAACTACTGGCGCGGTGAACTCGTGCCGATCAATACGAAGGTCACCCTCACGCGCATGCACGGCGACGAACTGACCCTCCACGTAACCGACGGCGACAAGACGATCACCGTGGTCAACGTGCCGAAGTTCACCAATCGCAACACCGAGCAACTCGCGCGGGAACTACTGGCCGAGCAGCCCACGGCGATCGAAAAGTACGGCGACGAGATGGCCCGCGAGATCCAGACCGGGACGCTGCGCCTCGGCATGACCAAGACCCAGGTCCTGATGACGCGCGGTTATCCGCCGGCCCACGAGACGTCCTCACTCGAGAGCGACCTTTGGAAGTACTGGAACAGCCGGTTCGTCGTCCAGTCTCTCGCGTTCCAGGACGGCGTTCTCGTTGAAGCCCGCGGGGTCCACTGAGCCCGTACCCGGGAAAGCCGTCGACGGCTTTGGCACGTCCAGACGCCTGGCCGAATTATCGTTGACCGCGGGGTCTCTCCCCCGCGGTGCCTCGTCGTCCGCCCGCGGCGGTGGAACGCGGCTCGAGTCCGAACGCGCGGCCTCGTTGGACATGAACGCACCTGACGCTCCGACAGGCGAAGTTTCGCCAACATCCAGGACCAGGTCACCCTGCGGCACGAGGACGAGACGTGGCTGCCTCCGGCGCCTGTCTGTCCATGTCCCCCAACCCAGGAACCGCCGTGAGTCTTCGTTTCAACCCCTTCCCGTTTGTTGCCCTTGGCTGCATCATGAGTGCATGCATCGCCGCGCCGGCCACCCCGGCGGCCGGATCTTCCGTCCCCCTGCACTGGCTGGAACAACCGCCCGCCGACGCGCCGCAAGGCGTGAGCTGGGGTGTGCCCTGGCCGCAGGGAGCCCGTCAGCGTGACAGTGCGTTTCAACTCACCGACGCCGACGGGCAGGCGCTCCCGCTGCAAACATGGCCTCTCGCGTTCTGGCCGGACGGCTCCCTGAAATGGAGCGGTTTCGCCACCGTCGCGCCGGCTGGCAGGACGGGGACGTTTACGCTCACACCGGAGGCCACCGGCGCCACCGCCGCCGCCGGTGCCGTGCAGGTTTCGAATCGCGACGGAAAGGTCACCGTCGATACCGGCGCGCTCACGTGCGTGATCCCGCCCAGCGGTCCAAATCTCGTCGAAACGTTGTCGATCGATGGCAGGACAGATCGCCCGCGACGGACAGCTCATCGGCATCCTCCAGAATGGTCCCGCCACGAATCCCGAGGACGCGCCCCCGCGGGCCCCGTTCACGAGCGTGATCCGCCAGGTGACGGTCGAACAGTCCGGTCCCGTGCGCGCGGTGGTGAAGCTCGACGGTGTCCACCGGGTCGAGGGCTCGGATCGCGAATGGCTGCCGTTCAGCGTCCGACTCTATTTCTACACCGGCGATACGCGCGTGCGCCTCGTGCACACGATCATCTTCGACGGCGACCAGGAGAAGGACTTCATCCGCGGGCTCGGCGTGCGCTTCACCGTGCCCCTGCGCGAGGAACCGCGAAATCGATACGTCCGCTTCGTCGGCGCCGACGGCGGCCTCTGGTCGGAACCGCTCCAACCCGGCGGCGGCAGCACCTCCCAGGAGGAGGGACAAGCCTTCACCGGCCGCCCGGGCTTTGCGCAGAACGCGATCTGGGACGACTTCAAGCTCGTGCAGCCAAGTCCGGACGGGTTCACGATCGTCAAGCGCACGAATCCGAAGAGCACGTGGCTGTTCTCCGCCGCCGGCACCCGGGCGGCCGGCTTTGGGTTCGTGGGCGATCTCACCGGCGGCCTCGGCGTGAGCGTGAAGAATTTCTGGCAATCGTATCCCGCATCGCTCGAGGTACGCCACGCCGCCAGCCCGGCCGCGGCATTGATCGCGTGGCTCTGGTCGCCGGACGGACCGCAGATGGACATGCGCCACTACGACGTGGTCGCGCACGGCCTCGGGCCGTCGTATGAGGATGTGCAACCGGGCATGAGCACGGCCTACGGCGTCGCGCGCACCAGCGAACTCACCCTGTTCCCGACGGCCGCGACGCCCTCGCGCGCCGCCACGGTCGCCGAGGCGGCGACCGGCACGCTTGGCGCCTTGCTCGCCTGCGATCCCGCCTACCTCCATGGCACTGGTGTATTCGGAGTGTGGAGCCTGGTCGACCGCTCAACCCCATTCCGGCGGGCGATCGAAGACGGCCTCGATTCCGTGCTGCACTACTATGAGGGACAGGTCGACGACCGGAACTGGTATGGCTTCTGGCAGTTCGGCGACTTCATGCATTCCTACTCGGCGCCCCGGCACAAGTGGCACTACGACTGGGGCGGGCATGCCTGGGACAACACCGAACTCGGCACGCCGCTCTGGCTCTGGTACAGCTTCCTGCGCACGGGCCGGGCCGACGTGTTCCGCCTTGCCGAGGCCCACACGCGCAACACGAGCGAGACGGACGTCTATCACATCGGCGACATGGCCGGCCTCGGTTCCCGCCACAATGTGATCAAGTGGGGCGACGGCGCCAAGGAAGTGCGCATCAGCCAGGCCGCGCACTGGCGTCCCTACTACTACCTGACAACCGACGAGCGCACGGGCGACATCATGCGCGAGACCGCGCGGCAGGCGGACATCGCGATCGGTAAATACGATCCCATGCGCGAGGCCGCGCCGCCCGTGCCCGGTGAACCGCAGTTCGATGTCCGCATCCGCATCGGCCCCGACTGGTTCGCGCTAGCCGGCAATTGGATGACGGAATGGGAGCGCACCGGCGACACGCGCTGGCGCGATCGGATCATCGCCGGCGTCGACTCCATCGTGAAGATGCCCTATTGGCTCGAGACCGGCCAGCTCCACGGCCTCAATCCTGATCTTCCCGGAGGTGGCATCGGCAAGCTCAAGGGCGGCGGCGCACAGATTGTCGCCCTCGATGAGGCGACCGGGAAACTCACGCTAATCCGCGATCCGCTCACCAAAGGCTCGGTGCCCGTCAGCTACAATCTCGCCACCATCCAGGGCGGCGGCGAAGTCATGTTCGAACTCGTACCGCTGCTCGGCCGCGAGGATTTCGCGAAGGCGTGGCGGCAATACTGCCGGATCGGGCAGGCGCCGGCCGACGTGCTCACCCGCGACCAGTCCACCGGCACCGAAGGCAAGGATGCACGCTATGTCCTCACCGGACAGAGCGGACCGCGCCTCGCCGCGTATGCCTATGCGCAAACCGGCAATCGCGCCTTCGCCAAGAAGGCGATCGAGGGCATGCTCAATCTCGACGGCGGCATCGCCCACCCGCACACCGTGCGTGGTCCCGACACCCTGAACGTTGTCGAGGAGGATCCCCGCCTGTCCACCAACGAGGCGGCGCAAACCGGGCTCACGACCATCGAAATCCTGCAGCTCTGCCACGACGTCCTGCCCGAAGCCGCTCCCGATTGCAGCAGGCGATAGTTGAAGGCGACACCGTAGCAGGAGCTTGCTGGCAAGCGATCCGGTGGCGCACAGGAGGTTCTGTCGCCTGCAAGCATCTACATCGATCATCGAACGGTGCAGGAACTTCGAGGGCGTCCTCGGTTCGACTGCATCATTTCGGCTACGGTCTCGCCAGCAGCACCGCACCTCGAGTGTCCCTACCCAACAAAATCGTCGCGAAAGTGCACGATCCGGAGAGACAGTCCCACAGTCCGGGGGAAAACCGGGCCACGTTGTCGTTACACTCCAACGCAGCTACCGGGGTGCGATGGAAGAACGCGAGACAGGAATGAACGCGAGAACGTGAGAATTCTGGACTGAGTCTTTCTATCTCATACGTCTTCGAAGTCTCGCGTTCTTCCATCGACATGACCGGGCGCGTAGCGAACCGGAACATACGGGGCCGAACATGTGGAATTTGCAGGTCAGCCCGATCGCGGCAGAAGAAAGAGCAAAACGGCGAGATAATGACAGGTGCTGCCGCCGAGGACAAACGTGTGCCAGACGGCATGATGGTAACGCAGGCCGTGCCAGAGATAGAAGACCACGCCGACCGTGTAGCAGAGTCCGCCGGCGAACAGCAGCCAAAGCCCGCCCTGGGGCACCCGTTCCACCAACGGGCCGAGCGCCACGACGATCAGCCACCCCACGAACAGATAGGCCACCGTGGTGGCGAACCGGTATCTATTCCCGAAGAACACCTGGAACACCGCCCCGGCCCCGCACAGCCCCCAGATGACCCCGAACAGGGACCACCCCCACGGGCCGCGCAGATTGTTGAGCAGAAACGGCGTGTAGGTGCCGGCGATCAGCAGGAAGATCGCGGCGTGGTCAAGTTTCCGGAACAAGTCCTTCGCCCGATTGTGGTGCAGTGCATGATAGATCGTGGAGGTGGCGTAAAGGAGCAGTAACGTCAATCCGAATACGGTGAAACTCACCACGTGCCAGGCATCCCCCCGCAAGCTGGCGAACACGATCAGCAACGTGAGTCCGACGATGCTCAACATCAGCCCCAGGCCGTGCGTCAGCCAGTTCGCGATCTCCTCACCACGCGTAAAGCCCCGGCCGGCCGGGGCCGGGGCGAGCGCCCCTTCCGCCGCGGCGGCCGTCGTGCCGGGTCGCTCGCGGCGCCGTTGCACGGCCTGCTGCGCCCAGCGGTCGAGCGTTCGGATCAGCCAGCGGGGCCGGGGTCGCCGAAACTTTTCGGGCGACCAGGTCTCTCCCTGGGCGAAGACGGTCTGCGGGATGACGCAGGTGCCGAAAACCCAGTCGGCCAGCGGCAGCCCGAAAAAGCCGGAAATCGACTCGTTGCAGTCGGTCACTGCGTGGTGCCGCAGGTGGAAGCCGTAGGCGGGACGCCAGAACCGGCCCCAGCGCGGATGCTGGATCAGCGGCTCCCATCGCTCGAACGGCCAATGGTTGATCGCGTGGATAATCTCATAGAGCGATAGTGAAGTCGCCACCGCGACGAAACCGGCCACCAGCCAGGGCCACGTGGGGACCAGCCACTGGCACAAGGCGAGCAGCGGCGACAAGAGCACGGCGAACACGGCCAGGGAATACCAGGGGAAGAATGACGCCTCACCCTGCTCGGGTTCGACGATCGGAAACCGGTTTTCGATGAAGAGGATTCCGCGACCGTCGCGGCTCCGCTTGCGCGTGATCCGCGTGAGCGCGTGATGCAGGTTGTGCTGGCGATACAGTCGCCGCAGCCAGCGGATCGCCGGCGTATGGAGCACATAACGATGGAAAAAATACTCGGCGAAGCAGTTCACCAGGCTGACGACGAGAAACGCCGCCCCCCACGCCCACCCGGGGTTGCGAAACTGCCCGGCCCACACCGCCGGCAGGAAAAGGCGCAGGCCCGCGCACAGACCAGCCAGGGTGGCGACGACGGTAAGGATGAACAGCGGAAGCGAGAATACCTCGAGCTTCCTGGGCGCGGCCGGGGGAGATGATACCATGGTGTTCGATGTTGAACGGTTGTTCGCGCAGCAGGCCGGCCAGGGGATTCCGACAAACAATCTGAAGGCTGCAATGCAATGTTCAAACCAGAGTCGACTTTTGCGCCGTCGCCTGTCCCCCCAGGACCGTCGAGTACCGCGCCCGGACGGCGCCTCGTGGGCGGTGGGATTTCACCCCATGGTGCTTTCCGCCTTCAGCGGTATGCTAGACCACGTCACCAACACAACCCGTCGTGCGAGTCCACCCCCGCCAGCCCCGTAACGTCTGGCCAATCTTGGTCGCACCCGGACGCCGCGAAACCGTGCCACAGATAGACCACACCCGCCCCGTTGCCCTTCACCATCCATCCTGAACAATTTCCGGCCCGTTCCGAAGACTTCGCGCCCGGGCGAAGAACCGAGCAAGCCATGGACAACGACGAAAGACGATCCACCCATCTGCAACCGTCTTCACCAACGCCGGCGCCCGTGGCTGCCCCGCCGATGACCGCCGCGTCTCCCGGTCGCGTGCTCGTGGTCGACGACGATCCGGCCATTCGTGATATGTTGACGTGCACGTTGTCCGACGCCGGTTACCACGTGGATTGTGCCGAGGACGGTGAGGCGGGATGGCAGGCGCTCTGCACCGACAGCTTCGAACTCCTGATTACGGACCATCTCATGCCCGGATTGAGTGGGCTGGATCTGCTGCGGCGAGTGCGAGCCGGCCCGTTGCAGCTGCCGGTCCTTTTCATCTCCGGACAGATGCCTGCGGACGAACCCGACCTTTTTCGCTGGCTCCCGCCGGGCGTGGCGCTGGAAAAACCATTTTCGTTGGCCGCCTTGCTGATCGCTGTGCGCGACCTGCTCGCCTTCGTTCCGCGCCATGACGGGGGTGGCGATGGCCAGTCACTGCTGGCCTTCGATACCCCGAATCTCACGCCAAGGTCGAGCGCCCGTCGCGTGAACGACTAACGGTCCATCACCCGGACCGCTGCCGAAGCGGAGGGGATGGGGTCTGCGCATGATCATCGTCCTGACCTGCTGCTACCTCGCGACGTGGGCAACGATTCCCCACCTGCTGCTGCTCAAGAAGCGACCCGCTGCCACCCTCGCGTGGCTCTGGGCCATCCTCTTCATTCCGTTTCTCGGCACACTGTTCTACTGCCTCTTTGGCACCGACCGACTCCGGCGCCGACGGCTCAAGCATCGCACGTCGTTCTCGCCCCGTCCGTCCCCCCGGCTTGCGCCCGCTGACACCACCGACCGGGCGACGGCGCGACTCCTGCAGAGGGTACCGGAACGTGATCGCCGCTACCTCCAGCTGCTGTCGCGCATCAATCAGTTGCCCGTCAGTTCGGCCGACCGGATCGTGATCCTGCGCAACGCCACCGCATTCTATCCCGCGCTCGAGCAACGCATCCGGGAAGCCACGCATCATGTGCACCTGCAGTTCTACCTCTGGCAGTCCGACGCCACCGGACGACGATTCTTCGCGCTGTTGACCGACGCCGCCCGGCGCGGGGTCACGGTGCGGTTGCTCCTGGATGGCGTCGGTTCATTCGGTCTCGGCCGGGCACAGCTCAACGCCTTCCGTGCGGCGGGCGGCCGGTTCGCGTGGTTCCAGAGTCTGGACCCCAAGCGCAATCGCTTCGTCCTGAATCTGCGCAACCACCGCAAGCTGCAGATCATCGACGGCCGGAGTGCCTTCGTCGGCGGCATGAACATCGGCCGGGAATACGAGGGACTCGATCCCCGGCTCGGCCACTGGCGGGATGTGCAGGTGGAGATGTCCGGCGCCGTCGTCTGCACGTTGCAGGAGGTTTTCGCGGACGATTGGTTCTTCGCCACCGGGGAAAAGATCGCCGAGCAAGCCCCCGCGGTCGGGCGGGCAGTGCATCCGGTGCACGTCATCGTGGGCGGCGCGGATCACGCCAACGAGCCCATGAGCAAGACCATCGTCAGTCTCGTGCACGAAGCCACCGCGCGCGCCTGGATCGCGACCGGTTACTTCGTGCCGGACGACGCGCTGCTCGCGGCGCTGGAGCTCTCCGCACTGCGGGGCGTCGACGTGCGGCTGCTCGTGGCGAAGGGAAACGTCCATCCCTGGCTGGTGACCGTGGGCCGCTCCTACTACGACCAATTGCTCGCCGCCGGGGTGCGCATCTTCGAATACTCCGCCGGCATCAATCATGCGAAGGTGGCCGTGGTGGATGACTCGTGGGCCATGGTCGGATCGGCCAATCTCGACTACCGTTCCATGCGGCTTAATTTCGAGCTGAACGTCCTGGTCCACTCTCCGGACCACAACGCGGAGCTCGCCCACATCCTGCACGAGGACTTCGCGTTGAGCGCGGAAATCGATCGCGCGAGCTTCGCCCGCCGGCCATTTCGCCACCGTCTCGCCGAGGCGATCTTGCGCCCGCTTTCGCCGATGCTCTGAGGTCGGCGGTCGTGAACCCGCGAGCGTTTCGTCCGCCCTCGATCGTTCCCGCGTAGGGCAACACCCCATGTCAGCCGACGTGGATTCGGCGCACCATGATGCGCCGGGGTTAGGCCGGGCGCACGTCCTCCGGACCGTTCCAGCTCCATTCCCAGCCACCTGTCAGTGCTCCCTTCCCTTCCACCATCATGTTCAAGAAATCCATTTTCTGCCTCGCCACGTCGCGCGGTCGCGCCGACCGGATCATCCACGACTGCAAGGGCGCGGAGTTTTCCAGGTACGGACATCGGGACGTTGTTCTTCGACCGGCGTTCGGATGCCGACCGCGACCTGCGGACGCTGTCGACCGCCGCAGCCGGAAGCGCCGACCCGATTCGTGGCGCGCTTGCCTGGGTGGATGGCGTCGCGCAACTCGTCGTTCCCGGCGTGGGCTCGTTCATTGCGGCAGGCCCGATCATCGCTGCACTGCACCAGGCGCGCCGGAGTTCGCCTGGCGTTGCGATCGCCCAGGGGCTGATCAGCCTGGGCTTTCCCGCGGCCGTGGCCGGGCGATACGAGCGGCGGATCAAGTCGGACGGATCCATCATGATCTCGATCCAGACGACCAACCCGTACAAGATCTTCCGGGCGCGCACGATCTTCGCGGAATCGAACGCCCAGGAGATCTACACTTCGGAAATTGGCGCGAGGCCAGCTGCCGCCGTCGCGGTTTCGCCGGCAACGCCGGTGGCTCCCGCGATGCACGCGACCTATGGACCCCTGGTCTGAGCGACACGGAGGTTCAAGCGGGCACGGGAGCGCATCAAGGACGCTCGCCGAGTAGGGGAACACCCCAATTGTCGCTGTCCTCGCTGTCGCATAAACTACGGACGGTCGATGGTTCGCGCCGCTCGCGCGAACCGTACTGGAGTGCAAACCAATGCGGGCCTTGCTTCTTTATCCCGGCTTTCCCGACACCTTCTGGAGTTTCAAGCACGTCCTGAAGTTCATTCACAAGCGCGCGGCGCTCCCGCCGCTGGGCCTGCTCACGATCGCGGCCATGTTGCCCGATGCCTGGGAAACGCGCCTGGTCGATGTGAACGTGCGTCCGCTGCGCGACGCGGATCTTGCCTGGGCGGACGTGGTGCTGATCAGCGCGATGATCGCGCAGCGCGACTCGGCGACCCGGCTGATCGCGCGCTGCCGCGCCGCCGGCAAGACGATCGTGGCGGGCGGGCCGTTGTTCACGGTCGCGTATGAGCAGTTTCCCGACGTCGACCACTTCGTGCTTAACGAAGCCGAGATCACGCTGCCCGAGTTCCTCCCCGACTTCGCGCAAGGTCGCGCGCGGCGCGTCTACACGTCGGCCGGCCTCCCCGACCTGCGCACGACTCCCGCGCCGCGCTGGGAACTGGCGGACCTGCGGCGCTATGCCTCGATGTCCGTGCAATACTCGCGTGGCTGTCCGTTCGATTGCGAGTTTTGCAGTGTCACGGCGATGTTCGGACACCGGCCGCGCGTGAAGTCGCCGGCCCAGGTGCTCGGCGAACTCGACGGCCTCTGGCAGCGGGGCTGGCGCGGTCCCGTGTTTTTCGTCGACGACAATCTCATCGGCAACAAGCGCTCGCTGCGCGAGGAACTGCTTCCGGCGCTGATCCGCTGGCGCGCGGGCCGGCGCGGCTTCGCGCTCTACACGGAGGCGTCCATCAACCTCGCCGATGACGACGAACTCATGCAGCAAATGGTCGCCGCCGGCTTCGACCAGGTGTTCATCGGCATCGAGACCCCGGAGGAGGCGAGTCTGAACGAGTGCAACAAGCGCCAGAACCGGAACCGCGATCTGCTCGCCGACGTGAAGCACATCCAGCGCGCGGGCCTCCAGGTGCAGGGCGGATTCATTGTCGGCTTCGACCACGACCCGCCCTCGATCTTTCAGCGCCAGATCGATTTCATCCAGCAGAGCGGAATCGTCACCGCCATGGTGGGCCTGTTGCAGGCCGTCCCCGGCACGAAACTACACGAGCGACTGCGCCAGCAGGGCCGCCTGCTCGGCGACACCTCCGGGAACAACGCCGACGGCACGACGAACTTTGTCTCGCGGATGAACCGCGACCTGCTGCGCGACGGTTACCGGCGACTGATGGACCATCTGTATGCGCCCGGACCGTACTACCGGCGGATTCGCACGTTCCTGCGCGAATTTCACCCACCGCGGACGTCGAGCGGAGCGCGCTGGCGTAACCTGCTTGCTTTCGCACGCGCGAGCATCCGCCTCGGGGTCATCGGGCGCGAGCGTTTCCACTACTGGGGCCTGCTCGCGTGGACGTGTGTCCGCCGGCCCCGGCTCGTGACGACCGCCGTCACCCTGTCGATTTACGGATTTCATTTCCGCAAATGCAGTGCGGCGCTCGCCGAGTGACGGCCACGGCCTTTCGTTTTGGCGTTCCCACATGACCCGCCAGATTGATGATACGGCCGTATCATCAATCTGGCGGGCGGGACCTGAGTCCGAGGTTCATGCGACGCCAAAACAAAAGGTCGTGGAGTGACGGCACCTTCGCCGGTACACGCCGGTCGGGAATGACCCTCCGAAAGCGCGGCGGCCGGCAAAACGGGGGCAAGCCGGCGATGCGCCGGGTGTGCCGCCCGATGGACGTTTCATCCCCTTCGATTCGAGTCACGCGTTTCGGGCTCAGTCTCGCCGGTCGTTGGCCCGTCCATCGTGCGTTCGATTGTCCTCGCGATCATTCCGAGGTTGGTCGCGCCGATCGATGTTGCGATCGTTCGCACCGTCATGGGGCTTGGCCGACGTCCAGGTTTTCGGATAGGTGCGGACCACGCTGCGGTGATGGCGCGAGGGCGCATCGTGAAAATCCAGCCGCACCGAGGGCGAGGCGAACAGCACGGCCACGGTGACGCCCCGTGGCTCCGGGCGGGTGACCCACGCGAAGCCATCGCGATAGACATACTCGTTCCGGCTGCGGTTATAGTAGACCTGGTAGCTGGGGTAATAATCGTAGTCATCCTGAATCGCGACCGAAGCCTGCACCTGGCCCCCCGGGCGGATCCGGTATCCCTCCCGCTGATTCGATCGACCGGCCATGCATCCGGTCAACAGGGCCAAAAGCGCCGCACCTGCGACGATGCCCGCCTTGTCCGCTTTGCGGAGCGTATGTTTTGTCATGGTACGAGTTTACGCCGATCGCGGAGCCGCCACCATGGGGTGATGGCCTGCCGGTGCTGCAGCCGGCAGCAAACGCCGGCGCTCCCCGACCGGTCACCAACCCACTTCGGGATCGAAAGCACTTTGGAAGCGCCTCGTTCCAGCAATCGGCGCACAACCGCCGCATGAGCAAAGCGGGCGACAGCAAGATCGGCCTGTGGGCCGTGGTTGCGATCGGCGTCGGCGGGATGGTCGGAGGCGGGATCTTCGCGGTGCTGGGCCTCGCGGTGCAACTCGCGCGCGGTGGCACGCCGGTGGCCTTTGCGCTGGCCGGCGTGGTGGCGCTGCTGACGACGTATTCCTACGCGAAACTTTCCGTCGCCTATCCCAGCCGCGGCGGCACGGTCACCTTTCTCGATCGCGCGTTCGGCTCGGGCATGTTTACCGGCAGCCTGAACGTGCTGTTGTGGCTGAGTTACGTGGTCATGTTGTCGCTCTACGCGCTCGCGTTCGGCAGCTACGGGGCGACGTTCTTGCCGGAGGCGTGGCAGGCGACCGGCAAACACGTGCTGATCAGTCTCAGCGTGATTCTGATCACCGGCCTGAACCTGCTCAGCGCCGCGGTGATCGGCAAGGCGGAGAACGGGATCGTGGGGTTGAAGATCGCGATCCTGCTGTTGTTCGTCGGGGTCGGCTTCGCCGGCATCAAGTCGGCCCAGATCACGCCCGGTTCGTGGTCGCCGCCGCTGCAACTGGCGGCGGGCGGCATGATCATCTTTCTCGCCTACGAAGGGTTCGAGTTGATCGCCAACACGGCGAACGACGTGCGGAACGTGGCGCGGACGCTGCCTCGCGCCTACTACCTCGCGGTCGGGTTCGTGATCGCGTTGTACGTGCTGGTCGCGCTCGTGACCGTGGGCAACCTGCCGGTGGACAAGATTGTCGCCGCGAAGGATTACGCGCTGGCCGAGGCGGCGCGGCCGTTCCTCGGGCAGTCCGGATTCACCCTGATCGCAATCGCGGCGATGTTGTCCACCGCCTCCGCGATCAATGCCACGCTCTACGGCGCCGCGCGGTTGAGTTACTGCATCGCGCGCGACGGCGAATTGCCGGCCAAGCTGGAGCGGAAGGTGTGGGGTGAACCGATGGAAGGACTGTTGATCACCGCCGTGCTGACGCTCGTCGTGGCCAACGTCTTTGATCTCACCAGCATCTCGACGCTGGGCAGCGCCGGATTCCTGTTGATCTTCGCGGCCGTGAACGCCGCCAACGCGCGGCATGCACCCGACACGAAAAGCCAGGGTTGGATTTCCGCGACTGGAGCGGTCGCGTGCCTGGCGGCGCTGGGCGCGCTGGTCTGGCAGACGGCGCAAACCGACCCGATGAAGTTGTGGGTGCTGGTGGCATTGGTCGCGTTGGCCGTGATCGTGGAGGGTGCCTACCGCTGGTTGGCGAGACGGGAGATCCGTTTGCACGAATAGTGCGCGCAGCCGGCCGCGGTGCACGTCATCCGCACGAACGAGCAGCCGCTGACCGGAGGTAGTTCTATACCCCATGGCGTGGTCGCCCCGATCAGGGCATCATCCCGGCGGCGTTTCTGGTCCGGACCATGGGGAAACCCGTTTCCCCACCGCCCGCCGCCGAGACGCCAACACGCGGAAAAAAGCAAAAAAGAAACTCCCAGACATGTACAATCACATCGCCTCGAAATTCATCACCCACTCCAGCTTCGCTCTCGCCCTGGCTCTGACCCTGGCCTTCTGGTCACCGGTCCGCGCCCAAACCACCGCACCGGCGGATGGCGGGATGATGACGGCGGATACCATGGCCGAACGCCATCAGGCCATGCAGGAACAGCGGGAAAAGATCCTGGCGGAAATGAAGGCCCAGGACGCCGAGCTCACGGCGCAGCTGGCCCGGATCAATGGCGCGCCGGAGAAACAAAAGGTGGAACTGTTGGTCGCCGTCGTCACCCGCATGGTGGAACAGCGGACGGCCATGCATGCGCGCATGGGTGAGATGATGAATCACATGATGGACGAGATGCCGATGAACCATGATGCGACTTCGTCGCACCCGATGATGAAAGGTATGGCCGGCATGGGCACCGCATCGGCCGGGACCGCGGAAAAACAGAATTGATGACGCCACGAGGCCTCAGGATCCCCGTTGCGGGTTTCGGCGGCCAAGACAAATGAAACTGCTGCTTCCGCTCACGATTCGGAATGACCCGAGGTGGGCGTTTGGCAGCACCAACCCAGGAGCGGTATGATGAATCACTCAGATGGATGGATGCATGGCTGGATGGGCGGAGGGACATGGATCTGGCCGGTGGTCGCCGTGCTCGTGGTGGTCCTGCTGGTCGTCGCAATCGTCAAGGTTGCGAAGAAATAATCCCGCCCGGCGAAGCCGGCACGCGAACTCTCAACTCGGAAGGCAAATCCATGTTAATCCAATTGACTACGAAGAGGACCGTGAGTGCGACTGCGACTGCCCTGCAGGCCGCCGTCACGGCTCATCACTTTGGCGTCATGCAGGTGCACAACCTGCAAGAAACGATGGTGAAGAAGGGCGTGGCGTTCGCCCACGCGTGCTTGATCTACGAGGTCTGCAACCCGCAACAGGCGAAGAAGGTGCTCGAGGAAAACATGAGCGTCTCCACCGCCCTGCCCTGCCGGATCTCGATCTACGAGGAGGGCGGCCAGACCGTTCTGGCCACGCTGAAACCCACGGCGATGCTGGCGATGTTTCACACCCCGAAGCTCGCCGGCGTGGCGCAGGAGGTGGAGGACACGATCGTCAAGATCATGCACGAGGCGGCGGCGGCGTGAAGCGCGGGCCGGAGCTTGTCCTGATCGTTCGGGCAGGTCCAACGACAAGATCCGCGCCAGGGGGATGCCAATGGCGGCCCGAGTGTTTCGCGCCTGGGCCTCGTTTAACCCCACGGAATCCACGCGTGCGCGTGCCGCGTGAGAACAACCTCGATCGCGAATTGAATCATTGCCCGTGAAACCCACCGCACGTTCTGCCCGGAATTTTCCCGTCGTCTGCGTCGGCGGTTCGGCCGGTGGACTCGACGCTTACACGCGGTTGCTCCAGCATCTGCCGGCCGACATGGGAGTCGCGATTGTCATCGTCAATCACGTCCGGTCCGTTGTCACGCGACTGCACGAGATCCTGCCGAGCTTCACCGCGATGCCGGTTTCGCTGATCGTAGAGCGACTCGATATCCGGCCCAACCACGTGTTCATCATCCCGGAGCAGCGCGACTTGCACGTCTTGGCGGGAGAGTTCCGCCTGAAGCCGGTCTCCAAGCCGCGGGGATGGCCCGACGTGATCACGGTTTTTCTCCGGTCCCTGACGAAACACTGGGACGGCAAGTTGATCGCGGTCATCGTCTCGGGGCTTGATGGCGATGGGGCCGCGGCGCTGCGCGGCATCAAGGACGTGGGTGGCATCACCATCGCGCAAAAGCCGGACACCGCATCGGAGCCGGACATGCCCGAAAGTGCGATCGCCAGTGGCTGTATCGATTTTGTCCTCTCACCCGAGAAGATCGCGGGAAAGATTGCCGAGATTGCACACGCGGAGACCCAGGGGGGAAAGAGGTGGCCCACTTCGCCTGGCGCGAGTGGAGTGTCGATGGTGGCCCCGAAGAAACCCTATTTGTTGTAATGATCCCCGCTTCCGCAACTGGCTGCAAGACGATCGAAGTACCGTAAGGATCCCGCGAACCCACAATGTCCTCCAACCGTATCGCCCTTGTAGGAGCCTGCTTGCAGGCGATCTGGAGCGCACGCCAACGGATCCCGTGCTGAATCGCCTGCAAGCAGGCTCCTACATTCCAACCAAGCCGAAGCAAGCTTCGGAGTATCGGACCCAAAGGGAATGAAAGCCGCCATGGACCCTCCGTCCGCCAGCGGTGCCACCCACGGCTCGAAGCCAGCGCCGGATCGCGACTCGCGGCCCGAGCGTTCGTGGATGCCGCCTTCCGGACTCTGGCGCCGCAGGACCACGCTCATCGCGGCACTGTCCATCGCCGGCATCGCAGTGCATCTCGTGCTTCGCTTCGGATTCCGCACCGCACCGGGCACCTACCAGATGCCATTGCTCGCGACGCTCGTGGTGGGCGGCCTGCCGCTGCTCTATGATTTGTTGCGCAAACTGCTGAAGCGTGAATTCGGCTCCGATCTGCTGGGCGGCATTTCCATCATCACGTCCGTCCTGCTCGGCGAATATCTGGCGGGCTCGATCATCGTGCTGATGCTCGCGGGCGGCGAAGCGCTGGAAAGTTATGCGCTCCGCAGCGCCTCCTCGGTGCTGGCCGCGCTGGCCAAACGCATGCCCTCGGTCGCGCACCGGAAACGCGATGCGGAAATCGTCGACGTGGAACTGCCGGATGTCGTCGTGGGCGACACGCTCGTGATTTATCCGCACGACATCTGCCCGGTGGACGGCGTGGTGATCGCGGGCCACGGCGTGATGGATGAATCCTACCTGACGGGCGAGCCGTTCCAGATCACCAAGACCTCCGGCTCGACCGTAATCTCGGGCGCGATCAACGGCGAATCCGCCCTGACCATCCGCACGACGCAGCGCGCCGCCGATTCGCGCTACGCGAAGATCATGGAGGTCATGCGCGAGTCCGAGGCGAAGCGCCCGAATTTGCGGCGCCTCGGCGATCGCCTCGGCGCCATCTATACTCCGGTTGCCCTGGCCGTCGCTTTCCTCGCGTGGGTGATCAGTGGCGAGGCGGTTCGCTTCCTCGCGGTCCTGGTGATCGCCACGCCCTGCCCGCTGCTCATCGGGATCCCGATCGCCATCATCGGCTCGATTTCCCTGTGCGCCCGCCGGGCGATCATCGTCAAGAGCCCCGTCGTGCTCGAGCAGATCGCCGCGTGTCGCACCGCGATTTTCGACAAGACCGGGACGCTCACCTATGGCGAGCCCAAGCTCACTGAACAACTCATTGCCCCGGGCTTCGACCAGAAGGAAGTGCTGACCCTCGTCGCCAGCCTGGAGCGCTATTCGAAACATCCGCTGGCGCGCGCCATTCTCGCGGCGGCGAAGGAGGCAGCGATCACCCTTCCCGAGGCCACCGACGTGGGCGAGCGACCCGGCCAGGGACTGCGGGGAAGCGTTTCCCAACGAAAGCTGCAGATCACCAGTCGCAACAAACTGCTCGCACAGAATGTTGCCGGCGCCGATCAGCTTCCTGCCGTCGCCGGTGGTCTCGAATGCGTCGTGGTCATTGACGGGCGCTATGCCGCGGCGTTGCGCTTTCGGGATGCGCCGCGCGAGGACAGCCGCTCCTTCATCAAGCACCTCGGGCCCAAGCATGCCTTCACGCGCGTGATGCTCGTCTCGGGCGATCGCGAGTCGGAGGTTCGCTACCTTGCCGGGCAGGTCGACATCACCGAAATCTTCGCCCAGCAAAGCCCGGAGCAAAAACTCGCACTCGTCCGCGCCGAGACCACCAGGGCCAGGACTCTCTACGTCGGCGACGGCATCAATGACGCCCCGGCGATGATGGCCGCCACGGTCGGCATGGCGATCGGGCAGAACAGCGACGTGACCGCGGAAGCGGCGGGCGTCGTGGTCATGGACAACGCCCTCGAAAAGGTCGACGAGTTCATGCACATCAGCCGCCGGATGCGGACCATTGCGCTCCAGAGCGCTGTCGGGGGCATGGCGCTGAGCGTCATCGGCATGGCCTTTGCGTCCGCGGGATACTTGAGTCCCGTGAATGGTGCCATCCTGCAGGAGGTCATCGACGTTCTCGCCGTGCTCAACGCCCTGCGGGCCGCGTTTCCGCCGAACGTGATCCACGATCTTTGACGGCAAATCGACCTCCGGTCATCCGGCGCCGGTCTTGATCGGTTGGTGGGCGCACCTCGTTGTCAGCGATGCGCGGTGGTGGTACACCCCATTACTGAAATCGGGCGCAGGTGGTATGGTCCTTCGAAACGGTGATGGCGGATGCTCTTCGGCGATCGAAAGGAAAGGTTTTGCCATGCGCTCATGATCTTTCTGTTTCTGGCCAGCTGCCTCTACATTGGCGGTGGGCGTCGTCGGCTTCTTCTCACCTCGCTCACGTGCGTCGAGTCCGCGCTGACCGGCGAATGATGAATCAACACAACATCGACCGACCCGGACATCGTCATGAAGGTGCCATTTGAACCGCCAACCGCGCCCGAGCCTCTGGACAACGTGGCGGGGACACCCGATCGACCGGTTGCACCCGCGCCCGTGGACGAGCCACCGCCCGTTGCCGCCGCGGCCACGCACACGACACCGGTGCAGGTCGCCCTGCTCATCCTGGGCACGATCGCCCTTCTCTACTTTGCGCGCCCCGTGGTCTTGCCCCTGTTCCTCGCCGGTGTGGCAGGGATGGCTCTGCAACCGCCCATGCGCTGGTTGTCCTTTTTTCGCATTCCGGCGGCACTCTCCGCCGGGGTCGTGCTTTGCCTTCTCGTGACCGCCGCAGGGTTCGGCTTTTTCCAGTTGGGCCGCCCGGCCTTGACGTGGATGAACGATGCACCGCAACACATGAGCGAGTTGAGGCAGCGGGTTCAGAAAATGTTCCCGCAGTTCAGCCGGATCAGCGAGGCGACGGCGGCGGTGAGCGGCCTGGGCGCGACGGAGACGGAAAAAAGGGAAGAGCAAAGGAAGGCGCCGACGTTGGAGGTCAAGGACAGCCGCGGCACCAGCGCACTCATCAACTGGACGGGGAGTCTCCTTGCCGGATTTGGAGAGACGCTGGTGGTGCTTTACCTGCTGCTCGCCTCGGGCGACATGTTTTTGCAGAAGCTGGTTCGCATCATGCCCACGTGGCGCGACAAGAGAAGGGCCGTCGATATCAGCCACGAAGTTCAGCAGAACATTTCCAGGTATTTGTTTACCGTGTCCCTGATCAATCTCGGGTTGGGTGTCGCCGTGGGCGGCGGTCTTTACCTCCTGGGTGTCCCCAACCCGCTGATGTGGGGCATGCTCGTGGCGGTTCTGAATTTCGTTCCCTACTTCGGCCCCATCGCGGGTATCATCCTTCTGGCCACCGTCGGTCTTCTCACGTTCGACACGTTCTGGGCGGGATTCCTTCCGCCCGCCTGGTACCTGCTGCTCCACCTCCTGGAGGCCAATTTCGTCACGCCGATGCTGCTGGGGCGCCGGTTCACGCTCAACCCAGTTGTCATCTTTGTCTCGTTGATCTTCTGGACCTGGGTTTGGGGTGTGCCGGGGGCCCTCCTGTCGGTGCCGATTCTGGTCTCGATCAAGGTTGTTTGCGACCGGGTAACCTCGCTGTCGGCCGTGAGTGAGCTCCTCGCGAGCTGAGCCGGATGCCTTTGCCGTCGACGCCGCGGGTGGCGCACGGATCCAGTGTCGGAGTGGCCATCTGCCGGGCGACAGTGGGGTAATGCCCCATCGCAAAAGCCGGTCGATCACGTAGTCTGGCCGGACAGGAATGGCGGGGAAAACGCCATCGAAAACGGTCGACACGCCGCGACATCAAGACTGGCAGGGCCCAGCGAACAATCACGCCGCCATGAAAGCCTCCACGATCGTCTCCTACAGGAGTGAGAACATGCCTGCGCGCCCCGCAACCAAGGGTTGCCTTGCTGCGATGGCATTCGTTCTCATCGGCATCAGCGGTTACACGACTCTCGGCCGGGCGCAACAGCCCGACGACGAGCAGGGAGAACAAGTGCTCACACGCGGACCCGTGCACGAGGCCTTCGCCGGGGTGGTCC
This sequence comes from uncultured Verrucomicrobiae bacterium, assembly GCA_963797435.1. Taxonomy (GTDB): domain Bacteria; phylum Verrucomicrobiota; class Verrucomicrobiia; order Opitutales; family Opitutaceae; genus CAWCPJ01. The sequence continues at coordinate 835,860 of CAWCPJ010000005.1, forward strand.
TCTTCAATCCCGAGCCGGGCATCTTGGTGTCCAAGGCCCCTCCCGATGCCATCGATGAGCTGCCTCCGGAGGAGAGGCCCGACGGAGACAATGTCGCCTGGATCCCCGGCTACTGGGCATGGGATGACGAGCGGAGCGACTTTCTCTGGGTCAGCGGTACGTGGCGCGCTCTGCCACCGGGTCGCGAATGGGTTTCCGGCTATTGGAACGAAACATCCCAGGGCTACCAGTGGATATCCGGATATTGGGCCGACTCCCGGGCGCAGGAGACACTCTATCTGCCTGCGCCGCCGGCGACCGAGGAAGCGGGTCCCAATGTCGCTTCGCCTTCGTCGGATTACGAATGGACGCCGGGTTGCTGGGTTTGGTATCGGGGGCGTTACGCGTGGCGCCCGGGGTACTGGGTTGAGGGCCGGGCGGATTGGGTTTGGATCCCCGCCAACTATGTCTGGACTCCCCGGGGATATATCTTTGTCGAGGGTTTCTGGGACTACTCGGTTGCCCGGCGGGGCATGCTCTTTGCGCCCGTCTATTTTGAACCGGGCATGTATGCGAGACGAGGCCACAGCTATTCACCCACGGTGGTGATCAATGTGGCGGTCTTCAGCGACGACCTCTTCCTCCGGCCGCGCGACCACCACTATTACTTTGGAGACTATTATGCCGCGAGCTACGCCGAGCGTGGGTTCTTCGCATCGTTTTCGTTTCAATCCAGCCGACGTGGCTACGATCCCTTCTATGCTCATCAACGCTGGCAGCATCGACAGGATCGGGATTGGGAGCACCGCGTGGAAGCGTCTTACCAGCATCGGCGCGACAACGAAAGTGCGCGTCCGCCGCGCACCTGGACCGGTCAAAGACGAACCACCCAGGGGGCGGTGGAGTCCAGGGACGGTCGACCGATCATGGCAACGACCCTCGATCGACTCGCCCGGAACAAGGACGGACCCGTGACCTTCCAACCGGTGACCCGCGAGCAACGGCAGGATCTGGTCCGGCGTGAACAGGAGGTCCGGAAATCCCGCGATGCGCGTCGCACGCTGGAGGCCCGGACCGAGGGCACGACTGCCCGAGGGCCGGGCGGAGTTGCCGCGCCGACCAGGGCCCCACCGCTCAGATCTCCGATCGTGGCAAAGCCGGCCAACAAGCTGGGACCAGGCGGGGCCCCGCCCAAGCCGCCGAAGGCCCCAAAGCCTGACGTGCGAGTGCCGCCGAGGGCGCACAGGGGCAATCCGCCCGCAGAAACCCGCAACGCTGAGGCGGACAGGCATTCCACGCCAGAGCGAGGCAAGGTGCGGCAGCGCCCGCCGGAATCCGGAGCGAATGCCGACGATCCATCAGGAAAGAAAGGGACTCCGGAGGACGAGAAATAGTCTGCGCAGCCTTGGTGCAGGTCTCTGCCGCCATATTCAGGTGCGAAACCCATGATAAACACACAGACACGGACGCTGACACCAAACACTCGCGACGCGATCGACGCCTACTGGCGCGCCGCCAATTATCTTTCGGTCGGGCAGATTTATCTCTTCGACAATCCGCTGCTCAAGCGACCGCTCGCGCTCGCGGACGTGAAGCACATGCTGCTGGGACACTGGGGCACGACGCCGGGACAGAACTTCATCTACGCGCATCTCAACCGGGTCATCAAGAAGTACGACCTCGACATGATCTACGTCTCCGGCCCGGGGCACGGCGGTCCGGCGGTCGTGGCCAACACCTACCTCGAAGGCACCTACAGCGAGATCTATCCCGACATCAGCCGGGACGAAGCCGGGCTGCGAAAACTCTTTCTGCAGTTTTCATTCCCCGGCGGCATTCCCAGCCACGCGTCGCCGGAGTGCCCGGGCTCGATCCACGAGGGTGGCGAACTGGGCTATTCGCTCAGCCATTCGTTCGGCGCGGTCTTCGACAATCCCGATCTCGTCGTCGCGTGTGTCGTCGGCGATGGCGAGGCGGAAACCGGTCCGCTGGCGACGTCATGGCAGTCCACCAAGTTTCTCGATCCCATCAACGATGGCGCGGTGCTGCCGATTCTGCACCTCAACGGCTACAAGATCGCCAACCCGACCGTTCTGGCGCGGATCGAACCGGAGGAGCTGGATCAGTTCCTGCGCGGTAACGGTTGGACGCCTTACTACGTTGAGGGACATGAGCCGGCGCTGATGCACGAGGCGATGGCCGCGACGCTCGATCAAGCGGTGGAGGAGATCAACCGCATCCAGCACGAAGCCCGCGTGAACGGGAATACCATGCGCGCGCGCTGGCCCATGATCGTCCTCAAATCGCCGAAAGGCTGGACCGGGCCCAAGTGGGTGGACGGCCTGGAAATCGAAGGCACCTTCCGGGCGCATCAGGTGCCGCTCTCCGACCCGGCCACCCATCCCGAGCACCTCAAGCTGTTGGAAGAATGGCTGCGCAGCTACCGACCGGAAGAGCTCTTCGACGAGCAGGGCAAACTGAAACCGGAGCTGGCCGAGCTCGCGCCAAAGGGCGAACGACGCATGGGCGCAAATCCCCACGCCAACGGCGGCAGGTTGCTGCGCGACCTCGTCATGCCGGATTTTCGCAAATACGCGGTGAAGGTGCCGTCACCCGGATCCGTTCAGGCGGCGGACGCGCATGAGCTCGGCGTGTTCCTGCGCGATGTCGCCAGGCTCAACCGGGAGCAGCGCAACTTCCGCATCTTCGGCCCTGACGAAACGCTCTCCAATCGCCTGGGTGCGGTGTTTGAGGTGACCAACCGGCAATGGGATGCCCGCCAGCAGGACAACGATGAGTTTCTCGCCCTGGACGGTCGCGTCATGGAAATGTTGAGCGAGCACCAGTGCGAAGGCTGGCTCGAAGGTTATCTGCTCACCGGCCGACACGGACTCTTCAATTGCTACGAGGCGTTCATCCACATCGTCGACTCGATGTTCAACCAGCACGCCAAGTGGTTGAAGGTCACCGCCGGCCTGCCGTGGAGGCGGAAGATCGCGTCGCTGAACTACCTGCTGGCCTCGCATGTCTGGCAGCAAATGCACAACGGTTTCACGCATCAGGATCCTGGATTCATCGACCACGTCGTGAACAAGAAGGCCTCCGTCGTGCGCGTCTATCTGCCACCGGATGCCAACTGCCTCCTCTCCGTCTGGGATCACTGCTTGCGCAGCCGCCACTACGTCAACGTCGTCATCGCCGGGAAGTATCAGGCGCCGCAATGGCTGACGATGGACGCCGCCGTGGCGCACTGCACCGAGGGCATCGGCATCTGGCATTGGGCCAGCAGCGACGCGGGCGCCGAGCCCGATGTGGTCATGGTCTGTTGTGGCGATGTGCCCACGCTCGAGACGCTGGCCGCCGTGTCGATCATGCGGGAGCATCTGCCCGACCTGAAAGTTCGCGTCGTCAACGTCGTCGACCTGATGAAGCTGCAGCCGCAGAGCGAGCATCCGCACGGCTTGAGCGACGAAGCTTTCGACGCGCTGTTCACCAAGGACAAGCATGTCATCTTCGCGTTTCACGGCTATCCCTGGTTGATCCACCGGCTCACCTATCGTCGCACCAACCACCACAACATTCACGTCCGCGGCTACAAGGAAGAGGGTACGATCACCACGCCCTTCGACATGACGGTCATGAACGACCTCGACCGTTTCCACCTCGTGATGGACGTCATCGATCGCGTCCCGCAAACCGGCGACAAGGGCCGCGCCCTGAAGTCACGCCTTCAGGCCCGATTGATTGAGCACCGGCGCTACATTGAGAAGCACGGCCAGGACCTGCCGGAGATCCGGGATTGGAAGTGGGGCGCGAAGCCCTGAGGCGAACGGGAATAGACAGTTCGGTGAGCGCTGACCCCAACCCCAAGGGCGTGTGGCCCACAAAGCCCGACCCTCTTTCAGCGCCTCCTACCGGTCTGCTGCGCTTCGCTCGAAAACCAGATTGCGGACGCGCGGTCCCGATAAGCGGAAGCCGCTGATCTTCCCCTGATCGTCGCGCATGAAATCCAACTGCATCGAGCCGCGAAAGGCGTCGGGTGCGGAAGGCTCGACGGTGACGTCAGGCAGACGATCGTGCGTCACCTTCAGCTTTCCGGCTGCGACTTCGAGACGGTAGGCCGTGTTCAACTCCTCGCTCCGGTAGGTTCCCGCGTACTCGCGCAACGCTTCCTCCGTCATCGCATACGGCACGACGCGGCGAGCGGGGTGATCACCGTGTTGATGCAGCGTCATGCGTTCCACGCTTCCGTCCGCCTCGCGGTGGAACGTAACCTGCGCGTCCACGACTTTGAGAAAGAAGGTCGTCTCCGAGGACGCAAAGATCTCGACCTTCGGTTGATCGCTGGCCTGGGAAAAGAACCGATCGCCTTCGCGCGTGAAGGAAAGGATGAACGTGGGATGTTCCTCCAGCGCGTAGTCACCGACGTACGCATCGAAGATCGACGGATCGATGACCTTCGCTTCGGGAGTCACGATTGCAGCCGGCGTCGCGGGTTGCGCCGTGCCTTCGAGTTTTCCCTCGAGGAAGAGATCCGCCACCTGGTTCGCGAGTCCGGACGGATCGATCGACGCGAAATTCGCCAGCACCGCGACGGAGAAGTGTTGCTCCGGGAAGCGCAGCAGGTCGGTGCGAAACCCCTTGAAACCGCCGGCGTGCCGCACGGTCGGCAGACCGCGATACCGGCCCACCATCAGCCCGAAGGCATAGTCGAGCGTCGTGCCGTTCTTCAGGACGCCCCGGGTGAGCATGAGATCGATGAACGCCTGACCGCCGACGGTGCCGGTATGGAAATTCTCCTCCCAGCGGGCGAGGTCGCGGACGGTGGTGAGAAGATTCCCGTCCCCGTGGCCATCGAACTCCTTGAGCAGTTGCTGATAGCCCCCGTCCGGCCCGGGTTGATAGCTGATCACGCGGTGCTTCACGATCCGGCGGTAGTCATCGTCGAACGAGGTGTGCGTCATGCCCAAGGGCGCAAAGATCCGCTCGGCGGCGAAGTCCCGCAGCGGGACCCCGGTGACGCGTTTGACGATCTCCGCCAGCAGCACGTAGTTCGAGTTGCTGTAGAGAAACTCCGTGCCGGGCTCGAAATTCAGGTCGCGCTGGCGGGCGAGGAATTTGACCACCATGTCATTGTTGAAGTAATCCGTGTCGCGCCAGCCGGTGAGCGAGAGCAGCGAGAAGTAGTCCCGGATTCCGCTGGTGTGGTGGATGAGGTGATCGACCGTGACCTTGTCTCCGAAACTCTGAAACTCCGGCAGGTAGGTCCGGATGCCGGCGTCGAGCGAGACCCGGCCATCGAGGACCAGCAGCGCGATGGCGGCCGCCGTGAACTGCTTCGACGTCGATGCGATGTAGAAGACCGAGTCGGGAGAAATCGCCTCGTCATGCTCCAGGTCCGCCATGCCGAAACCTTTCGCATAGACCACGGCGCCGTCCTGCATCACCGCGCAGGCCAGCCCCGGACCGTCCGCGTGGTTCCAAGGTTCGAAGAGGGCGTCGACCCGGGCGTCGATCGGCGTCGTCTCAATCTCCGCCGCGTCCGCTCGCGACGGAACTCCCAGGACGAGCGCCATGAGACCACTGGTGAGAAAAATCAGGTTGGACATTCGCTTCATGGCGATCGTGGGGCGGACAAGAAATCCGGGAATTCCGGCGCTCGGGGCAAACAGCGGCTCATCCAAGGGGGATGTGACTTGTCCCCCATTCCGCGCGGGAATTCGAGCCCCGAACCCGCACGAACGCAGGATACCGGGCGCCCGCAACTCCAGCCAGCGCCGGCCAGTCGCGAATCTCGCGCCCGACGGACGTGTGACGGAATCAACGGAATGACAAACGTCACGCTTCGATTCGGGGCTCTGCCTGTGACCAGGGATCGCCCATCGTGGTGGCGCAGCGTCTTCTGGCGCTTCACGCTTCCGCTGCAAGGAGCGCCTTCAGTTCCGTCAAAGCCGCTTCCGCTTCGAGACCGCGCGCTTCGATAGTCGTTAGCAACTCAGTGGGCGTGCGCGTGTCCTCGTCGGACGGCCGGTTCGGGTTCACCGCCTTGATGTTGTAGATCACAAACTCGATCGCCTGCGCCTTGGCCTCCAATTCACGCGCCTGTCTTTCCAGGGTCGCGATCTGCACGCGTAGGGCATCAGTGACGTCGCGCGCCGCTTTCGCCTTCGTTTTCTGGCGCAGCTCAGTTTCGACCTCTTCGAGCTGTTCACGGATGGTCGCCGCCTGTTCATCGAGCGGCTCACGCGCCGCCAGCGCGGCATCGCGACGGGCGCCGAAGTCAATCGACCAACTGAACGGACCGTCGCCCTTCGTCTTCAGAAGGTCGAAGAAGCCGCGCTCCGCGAATGGTCGAACGGTGAGCGGACTCTTGCGCGTGACCTTCACATCCGAGAGGTCGAAATACCAGATGCGCTCGGTCGGCTTCCCCTTCGTGAAGAAGACCAGATTGGTCTTCACGCCCGCGCCCGCGCTGAGGAACACGCCGGCAGGCAGGCTGACGATGCACCATACGTCGCACTCCTCGAGAAGCTTATGCTTGGTCTTGGCGAACGCGCGGTCGGTGACTCGAAACAACAGGCCTTCGTCGAGCACGATGCCGCAGGAACTTTCCGGGCGCATAACCTTGAGCACGTGCTGGAGAAACAGGCACTGTGTAGCGCTGGTCGGGTATTCGAACTGTGTTTGCGCAGCCTTCCCCTCCTTGGCGCCAAACGGCGGATTCATCAGCACGACATCGAAAAACGCCGGCGCGCCGACGAAGAGCTGATCGTAGCTGGATACTTCGGTGAGCGTGTTGCCGTGCCAGATGTGCGGCTCGTCGATCTCGTGCAGCAGCAAGTTGGCGAGCGCGATCGGGTAGGTATCGTTCTCCTTCTCCCGTCCGAAAAAGGTTCGGTGCGTCAGGGTTTCGAGATCCTGCGGGATTTGGACCTTGTTGCGCATCCAGCGGTACGCCTCGGCGAGAAATCCGCCGGTACCGCAGCCGGGATCATACACGGTCTGCCCGATCTTCGGATCGAGCGTGCGCACCATCACGCGGATCACTTCGCGTGGCGTGAAGAACTGGCCGCCGTCGTTGGCCTTCTCTCCCATCTTGAGCAACAGGCCCTCGTACACTTGCGAGAGTGGGAAGACATGCGTCTCGTCAACGTTCGCGGCGCTGATCTCGTGAACTTTGTCGAGCACGTCGCAGAAGTTCTTGGCCGAATCGATCCGGCTCTTTTCCGTGGCACTGAGCACCTGACCAACGAGCCTCTGCCGCGGCGTCACTTCGGCATCTGCGCGCGTAAAAGAACGCAGGTGCGCGAGCAATCCGTCGCCGGGCCGGTGAACGAATTCCCAGGCCTTCTCCGCCGTGCCGCCCTGTTTCGCATCGCGCAAGGCGCACGTCGGCGCGGCCCAGTCGCGCCAACGGTAAGGCGCGGTGAGTGCGGGCTGAAACGGTCGGCCCACTGCCGCCGACTCCTCCGTCTCGCGCTCCTCCATCTCGTCAAGGATGCGAAGGAACAGGATCCATGTCAGTTCCGCGACATACTTCGTCGCGCCGGCACAATTCGACCGGCGCATGATGTCGCAGATCGCCTTGATCGCGCCATTGACGGATTGCTGGGAGGAGAGGCGTTTGCGTGACGCTTTCTTTTCGCTCACGATGGCTCGGGGGTGACGAGTGTGGCAGTGGTCCGAATCTTGGTCACGAGTTCGGACATGGTGTCCGGAGTGAACAGCGGCACGTGATTCACTGCGAGAATTTCGGATACCATTCGTCGGTGGCTTTCCGCTTCGGGAGTGAATGAGGCGACGACGATCAGATCGAGCATGCCGAACGTGGCATTCGGCTCCCGCCGCAGCAGTTCGCCGCGAATGGAATGTTTCGAGGCCTGCTCCTCCAAGTGCTCGCGCTTTGTGGCCGCAAACGCGACGGTCTGGATGAGGTTGAACGATCCGTTTTGAAAACCGTATGGCACTTCGATGTCCATGTCGGTGTTTGGCACTGGGACGCGAATCGCACGTCGGAGGAAACGGTCGAGTTGCTCGCGGTGGACGGTTTCATCGAGGACTTTCTTGATTGGCGTGACCCGCGCCCGATCCAGCCGGTGCCGCTGACCGACGAGTTTCTCGAAAAGATCTGATAGGTCGCGTTCCGGATCACCGACCTTCATCGGCCTCGGTGCAGAGAGTTGGACGGCGTTGCCGCGGGTGTCGATCAGCCGCTGAAAGTCATCGAGCGTCTGAATTCCCCCGGCATCGACCTCCAGCCGGCGCTCCAGGGATTGGCGCACCGTCTGGATCGTGGGCCAATCGTTGTTTTCTGACCCGAAGAAGCGCCGGATGCGATCGTTGTTCGTGCTGGTCTTGGCGCGGAGAAAGCGCCGGGCCGGACAGAACAGGACGACTCCGATGTTGGCCGCTTCCAGCCGCGACAGATCCGGGCAGTATTGGATGAGGCTGTAGTAACCTTGGGAAGTGTTCATGGGACAGATCAGGTTAACGGCAGATTGCCTTGCGGGAATATGGCGTCGAACAGGTAACTCTGCAGGAAGGAGGCCCGTTGCACAAGCAGGCGCACCCATGCATCGCGCACGGGGGCCTCGACCTCCCATGCAGCAGGGATGCTCGCAACCATCGGCCGGATGGCGGCTTCCGTCGCCTCAGCCACGCGGGCGAGTGCCGTGCGGGCAGCCGCCTGCATAGCTTCGGATGCACCGTCAGTGGGACGCAGGAGCGGGACGAATTCCGGGAAAAGGCCGTAAAGTCGAGTATCTTGCACACAATCGATCCGGGCCAGTCGCGGTGACAACTCTGCGGCGAGATCGAAGCAATGGGAGTGATCGAAGGCCGTAAGCCAGAACCGGCCGCGAGGCGCGTCGCGCCGGGAGAGAAACACGTTGTCGAAATTTACGCGCCACGTGACGCCCTCCGGCGGCTGGCGGTCGTGGTTCCGGATCCAATTGTCGAAAACGACCAACCGCGCGATATCCGTGGGATTTGCCACCTGCGAAAGCGCATCCGCGGCGCCGGACCACGTATGGCTGCCGGCAAAAGCCATGTCGCTACGCGTCAGGAACGCCGGCCCCGGCAGGATGCGGCCTCCGCGGTGCATCGGTAGTTCATCCTCCGGCGCGACGTCGATGATCGCATGGGCAAACGTGCGCAGTCCCAACCACGCCGCGAGCTGCGTGCCGACCCAATCGCGGGCCAACGCATGAGGCCCCGACGGATTGCCCAAGCCTTTGAGGTAGGCTTCACCAGCATCGGTTTCGATGACGATCGTCCCCGAGCCGGTGCCAAGGGCTTTGATCCAGCGCGTGATTATTGTCGGCTGCCACGCCATCAGGATTCAATCCGCGAACGCTGTGCGCAACAGCGCAGCCGGGAGTTTTTCGAGGTCGGCAAGCTGCTGTCCAAGCGCGCGAGTAGCGCGCTCCGCGATCGAGCGCAGGCTTTCGTATCGTGCAACGACGCCGCGCTGCACGTTGAGCTCGGGACACAACAACGGATAGTTTCGCAGCACCTGCTGGTTGATGCTGGCGATGCCCGTCGTCTGTTTTGCGTGAGCGAGGAAGTAGGCCTTCGCGTAGGCCGAACGAAACTGAAGTGCGAGGAACGCGGTGTCGAAGCGTCCGTGATCGAAGCGCACGCGAAAGATGTGGTTCTGATGAATGCAGACAGGAAGCTCCTTCTGCCAGAGCGCGCCTCGTCCAAGCTTGTCGGGATCGCCACCTTCAGTAAGCAGCAGGTCGCCTTGCTTGAGACGGAGCCGCTCTACTATGTCGGACGGGACGGCGAGCGACTTTACTTCGTGGAGATCAAGTCGGCCATCCTTCACGTTCGCCACGCGGAGATATGGGACCGAAACGGTCTCGTCGCGCGGGTAGTCCTTCCCGAGGGGACCCCAGCTTGGATTTCGGAAGCATCGCCCAACAGACTGCGAGACCATGTTCCCGAACTCGTTTCGCTGAACTCGTCGTCAATCCAATGCTGAGCTATTTTTGCTGCATCCTCCACCTGCGCCTCGACTGCGGCGCGCGCCCGCGCGGCGGCGGCGAGTTGGGTGTTCACGCGGTCAGCGATTCGGCGCTGTTCGTCGACCGGCGGGAGTGGAATTTCCAGAGCCGAGAGCACGGTCGCGGGGAGGCGCTGTTGTCCGACAGCGCCAGTCATTTCCTCCGAAAGCGACGGCACGAGTGCTGGCTGCCGCAAGAACAGATGCACCTATTCCGCAGTCACTTCATTCGTCGGCCGCAAGACGTGAAACTCGGTGGTTCCAAATCCGAAGCCGTGCTGCATCGGTCCAATCACCGCGTGCTTTCCGTTCTCCATGCATGGGGTGATCTTGGCAAACACCACGTCTCCTTCGCGGAAGTAAGTGTAGCCAGACGATATCTGATCAAATCGACGCCGTTGGGCCGCCGTGACCCGCCCAGATCGGGCATCGATCGCCGGCATCGGTATGAAATCCACCTGCGCGTCACCCGGCAAACTTAGGTTCCGGTCGCGGGGCGGGTTGATTGTGCATATTTCCCCCAACTTTCGGGCTGGCCAGCGACGCACGTCACTCATGCCACAAACAACCCTTCCTTGGTTTTCTGGAGAATCTCCGCTGGCGCGCCGGCCTGCTTGAGCAGCGTGAGCGCGTCCTGCCCGGGCGCGGAGACCTGGCGAAACAGCTCCGTGGTTTCCAGTGCGCCGACGCCGCCGGCTTCGAACTGGCGCACGATCTTCTTCACGACCTCGGCCGCGGGTTGCGGAAGGCGCACGAGCCACTCCGGTGAGCCGGTGAGAAAGGCCGCAGCCCGTTCACTGCGTTTGCGCGGCTCCGCGCCGAAGACGAGTGCGGCCAGCAGGTCGAATTGATCGTACTCGGCTTCCTGCGTCACTTCCGGCAGTCGAGCGATGTTGAGCCCCTGATCCTCGAGTGTTTGCAGGAGTTCGTGGTGCGTCTCGCGGTCGAGCCACCGGCGGCGGAAGTCCGCGAGATCGGGCGAGAGGGCGAGAAGTTTTTCCGTGAGACGCGCACGGTACTGCTCGACAGTCACGCGTTGCAGCCGGCCCTCCACCTGCATGGTCAGAAACTCGCCCGCTTCGCGGATGTCGATCGCCGTGCCCTTCACCTGCACTGGCGGAGGTCCGGGCGGAGGCGGCGGTGGCGGCCCCGGCGGAGGTTCCGTGGGCGGTCGGGGTGGTGGTGGCGTGATGAGATCCGCGCCGAACAGCGACGTCGCGCCCGTGTAGTCCCAGATCGTGAACATCAGCTTGCCCGTGCCCTCGTCGATCCGCGTGCCGCGGCCGACCATCTGGTGGAAGAGAATCGGCGACTGGAGAAACCGCAGAAAAACGATGTTTCGCACGCAGGGCACATCCACGCCGGTGCTGAGCAGGTCGACCGTGGTCGCGACGAAATGCGAACGCGGACGGGCGCGGAAATCTGGAATCGACTCCTGCCCGTTGGTCGAAGCCAGTACATTGAAAAGCGAACTTGGGCACCTTGCGTGCCTTTCGTCGATGCACCACGCGGCATGGAGGTTGTTCAGTTCCTTGGCCACACGGCGCGCGTGCAGGTCCGACTGGCAGAAGACGATCGTCTTCTGGTGCGGGTCGCCCTCGTGGCGGTCGAGCAGTTCGTCGAAGAAATGGCGCGCGAAAGCCTTGACGCGCTCGGGGAGAATGATCGTGGCGTCGATGCGTGAGGGCGCGTTCTTCTCTTCCACCGCTTCGGGCGGCAGTTTCTGGCCGGTGAGCGCGTTGGTCACCTCTTTGTCCACAACCTCGGGCCGCTGCACGCCGCGCAGGCGCTCGGGCTGCGCGTGGTCGTCGTGGTAGATATCGAACGTGAGAATCTGGCACGGCGCGAGGTAGCCGTCCTCGACTCCCTGAAGGTAGTCGTACCTGGTAAACCGGTTCGCCAAAGTAATTGAAGTTGTCGGCGATCAGGCGGGCATCGTCCTGAATGCGGGTGGCGGTGTCGGCATCCTCGACCTCGGGCAGCTTGATCTCCCGCGGGGTGGCAGTGAGGCCGAGGTGGATCGCGCGCGGGTACGATCGAGGATCATGCGCCACTTGCCCAGGCGGAGCGGTGGCATTCGTCGATCACGATCACGTCGAAATAGGTCTCGGGATAGCTGCGGACGAAAAAGGAACCTTCCTCCGCGGGCGGCGTGGCGACTACGACCGCGCCGGGTTTTCCGGTGGATTGCTTGTAGGGTCGGGACGGCTCGCCGTCGTCATCGACCGGGTGTTCGGGCTCCTCGGTGACAGGAGTGAAGCCGAGCGTCTGGTAGTCGCGACCAGCACCTTCGCATTGGGCTGCGCGTTGCGCGTGCTCACCTCGTCGGCGTTCGTGCCAAACACCTGCTGCATTGCGGCTAGCGCGCTGGAGCGCAGAGGATCGCGGTCGCACACGAACAATGCGCGTGTGAGCCGGCCGGCGGCGTCGAGACGCTTGAGGATCGCAACGGCGAGCTGGTCGTTCCAACCGGTGGCCATCGGTAGGAGCACGCGTGGGTTGGCGCCCTGTTTATCGGCGAGGACGATCTTCTGCAGCGTCGCTCGAGCCGCGGCATCCTGATAGTAAAGAAGTTTAAGCGGTCCAAGATCCGCGGGGGCAGTCCAAGGTTTCGCTGCCGGCTCGGTCGGCGAGAAACCGAGAAACTGTGTTTGCTCACCACAAAGGTCCTCTGGGCGTGGAAAATCCGCCATCGGCAGCGGATCGGAAATCTGGCCGGTCTTCTCGTCGAAGCGGACAAACAGGTGCCCGTTAGACGAGAATACGGTTGGTACGTGCCGCAGCGCGCCTTTGCGGTAGTCCATCGCCTGCTGGAGTCCGTGATCGGGCGGAAGACTTTCCTTTTTCGCTTCAAGAATCGCGAGAGGCCGCGGAGTCGTGCCACCCGTGCAGTCCCAGTAAAGCACGTAGTCCTTAGGCTTTGTCGCACGGCGGCGGGCTTTGCCGTTGATGATCTCGACCGCAGCGTCGCGTTCTTCCGCGCGGATGGCGTAGTAGCCGGCGTGCTTCCACCCACGCTGATTTATCGGTCCAGGGTCAATCAGGTGCAGCCGGGTATTGGCTTCGTTCAGGGGCATGCGCGTCGCCCATGCTGAAAAACGCTGAACCCGCCGCAAGGCTGGACTTCTCACGCCGAAAGCGCTCGGTGGGCGCCAGATCGGGGTCAATACGAACGACTGATACCGCACATCGTCGAGGCGGATTGCAGCTATCTGGGGCCTCATTTTCGCGGCCGATCCAAATTGTTGTCGGATGCCAGGCCGTGGGTGGCTTTCTGGGGGTCATGCCGGAGGCCACGGTCGAGATGCAGGGGGGGCTATGTCGATCGTGGTTCGCAGGCGGCGTTCACCGCGGTGGTGCAGCACTGCACCGGGCTCGTCTACGCCACCGCGCTCCGCCGCGTCGGCGGCGATGGCGAGCGGAGATAGCAGACGACGCATCATGGGAGATGACGGGGACAGGGTTGCGCGGCAGCCGGTCAAAAACGTGAAGGTATTGCAGGGCGCTCCTGCGATTGCGAAGACCTGGACATCGACCCCCAAGTGGCCGCGAACCGCAAGAATCGAAGCCTCCCGATCGCTCGCAGAATTGTATCGTTCGGCCAGTCCTTAAGAGTTCCCACCCGGACGAAATTCCTCAGCACCGATGGTGCGCCCCCCAATCTGAATACCCCGATTCGCCGGCAAGCGCGATCGCCGGGGCGATTCTCCCCTGAAACCAGCCTCCCACCTGTGCCATGAACAAGTTCGTCCCCCCGCTCGTCCGCTTCCTGGTTTGCACTCTGCTCCTGGCCACGTCGGCTCTCCGGCCCGCCCACTACTACGAAGCCACCACCACCGAACCCTCGCAGAAAAAGCGCGGCACCATCGAAAAGAAAATCCGGGCCTGGGTCATGGCGACAGCAGTTGCGTTGAGATCGTCTCGGGCGAACAAAGCGAGTTCCTGACGCCAGGCTGTTATCTCGTGACCACCGACGGCGGCGAGACGGTCCATCTCGTCAACCCGACGAAGAAGACCTACGGCGAGTTCAGCCTGAAAAACATCGCCGCGGGACTTGGCACCGCGATGGCCGCGATGAAGCAAATGGGCGGCATGATGAAGCTGGAGGTCTCTGACTATTCGTCCGAGAAGGTGCTGGAAGAACCCGGCGGCAACATGCTCGGTCACGCCACGACGCACTACCGCTACCAGAGCCACTATGTCATTTCGATGAGCATCATGGGCATGAAACGGCGCAATGACACGAATGTCACCCAGGACCTCTGGTGCACCGGAGACCTCGCGGCCCGCGGTTTCGGAGTCTGGCTGCGTCCGGATCGCGGCATGCAGACCGGCGACGAAAACTCGACAAACTCTTCGCTGGCGAGATGGGTAAACTTCAGGGCTTCCCACTCAAGATCGTCACCGAAACGAACATCGCCGAAAAGAAGGGCAAGCCCAAGAAAAGCACCTCCACGACCGTCGTGACGCTGCTCCGCGAGGAAGACGTTGAGCCCAGTCGCTTCACCTGGCCGGAAGACTACACCGAGGTTTCGTTTGTCCCCGCCACGCCGGACATGCCCAACGTGGATCTTTCCAAACGCCCATGACGGCTGTTCCAACCCGCGCGCCCGCAATGTCCACTATCGATTTTCCCACCGAATCCCGCCGGGTGATCCCGGTGGCTGCCCTCAGCCTGCTGTTTGTCATGACCACGGTCGCCACTCGAGGTCAGAACCAGTTTGTCACCGCCCGTCTGCCCGCCGGCGAACAGGAATCAACGCAGCGGTGGAACCACACCCACGAGGGCGTCGACGACATGGCCACCTATCGGGTGAAGATAGTTGCCGACGTCATGCCCGTGGAAGTGGAGTTTGTCCTGACGACCGGAGAATATGACCAGACGGGAAGCTATCGATGGAAGCATTGGATGCGGGTCGGCGATGATGTCGAAATACAGAACACGCGGGATTCGACCGAGCCGCTCGTCTACCGAGAGTTGTTGCTTCGCGAGACCACCTTCACGGTTCTTGTCGGGGTTCGACACGACATCGATACGCCCACCCACTGGGAATCCGGACTGGTGGTGCACATTCGAAGGGTAAATCACTGCTCCATGTGGGCCCGACTGTCGGGTGATGTCAGCCTCACGACGTTTGGCGACGTGGCCTACTTCAACGCTCTCGACAAACCGACCGCTCGCGCCACCGGCAGCATCGGCGATCCCGCCATGCAGGAGATGATGGGCGACCTCATTGACGGCATGAGCGAGGCCAAGGAGATGATGGAGGGGAATGATGCCGATCCCGGTAGCGGAGAGGGCGGCTCCACCGCCCGGAAGAAATGGGAAGACTTCATGAGCGAAAGCGGTGAGGAAGCGTTCGGCCTCACCCTCATCGATCAAAAGACCGACGTCGACGCCAGCCCTCTTCGCCGGACTCATGGAGGCCATGAGTGCGTTTACCCTGGAGGCCGCCGGTCCCGGCAGCATCAAATTCAAAGCCAGCAAGGCGACCATCGACGTGCCCCTAACCCGGATGCAAGTGACTCCGGGCGGACGCGCGAAGGGGTCCGGTGACAAAGTCCTGTTTGTTTGGAAGCCGGACTCTCCGGGCTCGGCCAAGTTGGGCATCATTCCGCTATCCGAGGATTTTCTCGTCGGCGAGGTGCACGCCACCCTTTACACCGAAAAACATTACAACGGCAGACGACTGCGGATCGAAGTGTACGCCAAGTTCACCGCGCTGCGCGGCGCTTTGGCGTGCAATCAATGAGGTGCGTGACCCGCCGCCCGGGACGTGCGCCCCGCGGGAGCGGTCAATCGCCACGGCGTAACGCGCGCCATCGAGAGTAAACTACGCTCCGAGGAGATCAAACCAGAATGTCGGATATCATGCCGCGTTACGGCACTAAAGGAGACCAGGCTTTGCTCATTGCCGTCCCATCTCGAGGCGTCGGCGCCATTTCGGATCAAAGCGTAAACCAAAAGGCGGGATCGCCGGACGATTGGTCCGCCGGCACCCGGGGCCTTATTTTCGCGGTCGATCCAAATTGTTGTCGGATGCCAGGCCGTGGGCGGCTTCCCTGAGGACATGCCGGAGGCCACGGTTGCGATGCAGCTGCGGGACTACGTCGATCGTGGTTCGGAGGCGGCGTTCACCGCGGTGGTGCAGCGCTGCACCGGGCTCGTCTACGCCACGGCGCTCCGCCGCGTCGGCGGCGATGCGCACCTGGCCCGGGATGTGACCCAACTCGTTTTCATCGATCTCGCCCGCAAGGCGCGGTCGCTGTCCGACGAGGCCACGCACATCCTGTTCAAAACCTCACCCGCCCCAATCACCCTGTCCCGAGGCGCCGCTCACTTCGTCGGCGGAGCCTGGATGTTGTCGTAGTCGATGGTCACCACCATGTGCCTCGTTCCATTCAGGTCGATGACCTCGCGGATCGGGAGGCCGCGGGTTTTCGAAATCCAGATTTCAGCATCCGCGGTGCCCACATCACTTTCGTTGTGCTCCTTATAGACGGCGGTGGCCTCCCCATTCACGGCTTCGTCAAGCTCATAGGTGCACGTCAGGACGGTGGCGTTCCGGATGTTCTCCTGTTCCTGGTCAGCCCACATCTTCGGAGTCATGGAGCTGGCTTTCCACTTCCCGTGGAACGTGAAGTAGACGATGCCCCCGGTGCTGATGATTTCGCCTTCCTGGGCGGCGCCCGCGGCACCGGCGACAGTGGTCGAACTGTGCTGATGATGCGGCGTCTCGTTCAGCTTCGCCAGGGCACCCAAGACCAGCTTGCTGGTCGGGTCATCCGGTGACGCGGCCACCAGCGGTCGGATCGACGCAAGAGCGGCGATGCCAACCCATGCCAGCACATGCTGAAAACCACGAAATCGAACGACTCACTGCCGAAGTCCGTGAGCGTCCGCTCTTGTTCCGCGGGTCGAAGTTCGGGGTCAGGTAACATGAGCAGGTGAAGGGGAAGGCGCTGTCGCACCCGATGCCCCAAATCATGCCCCCTTGGGACACGTTCCGCGTCAGTGCGCCGGTGCTGGCTGTTCCTTCAGCCATTGCAAGGTCTGCGCTATGCCCGTGTCATACGGCGTGGTCGGGGTGACACCGATCAAGTCGATCAGGTGCGTCGCGTCGTAGGTGATCGGCTTCACGTAGTCCGGGACCATGGGCATGAAACTGCGGAGACCCGCGTTGAACAGGCCGGCGAAGCGCAACAAAAGGGGTCCGGCGGCGCGGATCTTGACATTGCGCTCGAGCACATGGCGGGCGATGGCGGCAACTTCGCGACCCGTGATCGCGCCGGCGCCGGGAAAGATCCAGTTGTGGCCATACGCCCCGGGAGCGGTGGCGAGGCGCGCCACGGCCGTCATCGCATCGGGCACGAGGGCGAACTCATGTGGCGTGTCGAGGCCGCCGATCCAGTTCATCGTCGCCCCCTCGACCGCTTCGCGCAACGGTTGCTGAAGCACGCTGGTATGGACCTGCGGTCCGTAGAAGTCCGGCAGGTTGACGATCGCCGCACCCGCGTCGCGCAGGATGTCCTCGGCTTCCCGGCGCCATCGTGACCAGAGGGGCCCGCCACTGCGCGGATGCGACTCGGTCAGCGGCAGCCGCACCGCGGGAAGAAAAGACCAGAAACTCGCGACCTTTACGCAGCGACCGCCCGTCTCGCGCAGCGACGCCACCAGATGGCGGGCCGCGATGGGATGTTGATCCATGCGATCCGGGGGCAGGCCGATGCAATCGAAGACAACGTCACAACCCGCGAGCGTGGCCGACAGGTCCGCGCCACCCTGGACCACATCGGCCGTGGCCTTCTCGACGGCGGTGTCGGGAAAACGCTGGAGCAAATGGTCGCGGCTTCGCGAGATCACGCGCACGGCAACTCCGGTTTTTCGCAGGGCGGCGGCGAGATGCCACCCCGTCGGGCCCGTCGCGCCCACGATTGCCGCCCGTTGCAGGGAAATCGTGCTCATCCTTCAGGGTCGCTCGAAAACATGCTCAGGCAAGGGCGCCCGGAGATTAGTCGGGGTGCCGAAAGCGCGGGAGGCCCGACGAGTGACGAACTGCCGTCGCAGACGGTCGAGCCCTGAGTTCTGATCGCAATCGTGGACGAAGCGTGGTTGACGTGCAGCCAGGATCGTGACGATCGCCAACTCCGGATCATCGGCGCGGTGGCGAGGCGAATCGTTCCCGATGATCCCGTTAAGGCTCCGCAATGTTACCCGTGCCTCGATGGTGAATGTTGGAGACCCGATGGGTCGGCATCCGTCAGCCGAGGAGCGAGTCGACGCTGACGGCAAAATGCCGGGCCAACTTTTTCGCGTGGGTCGCGGTGATCGCACGATCGCCCCGGAGGATCTTCGCGGCGTGGGAGCTGTCGACGCGGATGATCTTCCCCAGAGCGGCCGCCGTGAGTTCGTGCTCGTCGACCAGGGCGGCGAGCAGCTTGCGTCCGCGCACGGTCGCGGCGGGCCGGATCCCGGCTTCGTAGACCTCGATGGTGCCGGACAGGATTTCGAGATAGTCCTCCTGATCCTTGTTCAGGGCATGCCCCGCCATCGCGTCGACCACCTCAACCGTGTTGTCGTAGCCTATGCGATCATGGATCGGGCGCGGAGGAAACAGCGCCACCAAGGCGCTGTAATCCTTGGGCAGGGCGGCAAAGGAAAGTGAGTTCTTCGTCTTCATAGCGTGTCCTTCCAAGTGGCCTTGTCGTACTCCGCGTGCGTCAGGAACCGGAGGATGAAAACCTTGCGTGTGTTGTAGTGAATCGCGGTGATGAGGCGATAGTCGTTCTTCTTGATGTTGAATAGGGTCACAGTACGACCGCTCTGCACGGTCACTTGATCGGCGTGGGGGAAACTGGCTCGGGCCTCCACCAGGTTCTTCCACTCCGCCGCTCGCGTGATCGTTTCCCAGTGCGTCAGGCCCGCGGCCGCTTTCGGGTGCGCTTGGGCGAAGCCGTCCAGCGCCACGGTCTTGATGATGCGCACGTGGAAAGATATGGCCAAAATGGCCAGTTGGTCAAGCCCGCATGTGGCCAAAATGGCCAGCTGGGCGCGAAGACCACCCTGGGGTGATGGAACATCGGTGTGGTGCCAATGTTTTCCGTGGCGGCAAGGGCGCACGGACCGGACGGAGCCGGTCCCTCCAGAAAGGCACTTCATGGAGCGACGATCTCGGTGTCGTCCGCGCGACCGACACACTGTGTTCCCGGACGAGCCCGGATCACACCGCCAAATCTCGACTTTCGACCCCGCGCTAGACCGATGCGCGACCCAAGAAGAAGCGGATGCCGGCGAAGGCGATGCTTCCCGCCAGCGTAACGACAACGAGCACCGTCGCCACGCGCACCGCGACGGGCATCCGCTGCCAGAGATGTTTCGCCCCCGCGAGCAAACTCCGGATCCTCACCTCGGACCAGTCCAGGAATCGCGCGAGAGGCAGCGATTCGCTGGCGAGCACGCCGCCGCCGACAAACAGAAACGGGATCCCCGGTCCCGGGAACACCAGCAGGAAGATTCCGATCGTCAGCAGCAGGAGTCCGCCACCCCACACCAACAGGGTCCGCCACCACGTGCGCGGGGACGGGTTCGTGCGGCGGCGGCGATACCGATCCTGGAAACGTTGTCCGGGCGGGCTTCGCTTGAACTCCCTCCATGATTGTTTGAGACGGTGCTGCACGAACGGTGAAAGCGATATAATCGCGACATGCACGCCCCCGAGCCAGCGCATTCGTCGCCCGGTCGGGCAACACCCCATGGATTCCAGCCGACGAGCCACCTAAAGTCATCCTGAATGCCGCAGACAAAGTGATGCAAACCTTCTGGCGCACGACAACACAGTCACCCGCCTGGCGGCTCATCAAGCGGGCCGGCAAACGCTGGGCCGAGGTGGATGGCGGGCAGCGCTCGGCTGCGTTCGCTTTTTATCTGCTGCTGTCCCTCTTCCCGTTGGTCGTCCTGCTCGTGACGGCCGGTTCACTCTTCGTCGACCGCGAGGTCGCGACGCAGGAACTCGTGCAATTGGTCCAACGCTACGCCCCACTGACCGGCGAACAGGAGCGTATCGCCGAGACGCAGATTCGCGGGGTGCTGGAAGCGCGTGGCACCGTGAGTCTGTTCGCGCTGCCCCTGTTGGTTTGGGGTGCGCTGCGCTTCCTGCGAGGCCTGATCCGGAGCACGAACCGCATCTGGCACTCGCCGGACTACCAGTGGTGGAAAGTGCCGCTGAAGAGCCTGACGCTGCTCGGGATCACGGTGAGCGCGGTGTTGGGCGGCATTTTGATTCCCGTCGTCGCCCGACTCGTTCAACGGTGGCTCACACCCGAGCTGGAACTACCTTCCTGGGCGTTCGGCCTGATCTTCAGGTTCGTGCCGTGGCTCGTTCTCTTCTACGGGTTGGGCATGATCTACAAGCTGGCGCCCAGCCGGCCGACCCGATTTGCCGAAGTCTGGATCGGAGACATGGTCGCGACGGTTTCGATCTGGACCATCGGAGGGTTGTTCCTGCTTCAGGCTGCGAACTTCGCGCGCTTCAACGCGCTCTACGGCGCCCTGGGTGGCATCGTCGCGTTCCTGCTGTGGATGTACCTCTCGAGCTGCGCGTGCGTGTTCGGCGTCTGCCTGTGCGCGGCGCAGGCGGAAGTCAGCGGGAACACCCCCGGACTGCCGGAAAAAACCCGCGCGTGATGACTCCCGACCAGGGCGAACTCTTGCGATCGCTGCAGCAGGACTCGTTCAGCTATTTCGTCCACAAATCGAATGCCGCCAACGGACTGGTGCCCGACAAATCACGGGAAGGATTGGCCGGCTAGCATCGCCGCGGTCGGGCTCGCCCTCGCCGCCTATCCGGTGGGCGTCGAGCGCGGCTTCATGACGCGAGACGACGCGGTGCAGCGCACGCTGGCGACGCTGCGGTTCTTTGCCCATGCGCCGCACGGTCCCGAACGCGATGCCACCGGGCACCGGGGCTTCTACTATCACTTTCTCGACATGAATACCGGCCGGCGCGCGGCGCGTTCGGAACTCTCGAGTGTGGACACCGCCTTTCTGCTCGCCGGCATGCTGAGCGCCGCCGCGTATTTCCAACGCCACTGCGCGGAGGAAGACGAAATCCGCCGGCTGGCGGACGCGCTCTATCGCAAGGCCGACTGGCAATGGATGCAGACATGGAGCCGCGGCGGTGAGCCACGGCTGGACGCCGGAAAAGGGCTTCCTGCGCTACCGCTGGCAGGGCTATGACGAGGCGCTGATCATCTATCTGCTCGGCCTGGGTTCGCCGACCCACCCGCTGCCGCCCGAGAGCTACCAAGCCTGGGCGTCGACCTATAAATGGAAGACGATCTATGGCTTCGAGTTCGTCTACGCCGGACCGTTGTTCATCCACCAATTGTCGCATCTGTGGATCGATTTCCGCGGCATTCGCGATGCGTTCATGCGCGCGCACGATCTCGATTATTTCGAGAACAGCCGGCGCGCCACGCTCGTGCAGCAACAGTATGCGATCCGCAACCCGCGCGGGTTCGAGCATTACGGCGAATGCTGCTGGGGGATCACCTCCAGCGACGGTCCGGGTCCGGGCACCGTCATGGTCGAAGGTCGCAAACGCGTGTTCTACGACTACGTCGCGCGCGGCGTGCCCTTTGGTCCCGACGACGGCACGCTGGCACCGTGGGCGGTGGTTGCCTCGCTGCCGTTCGCGCCGGAGATCGTGCTGCCCACGATCCAGGATTTCGAGCGCATGCATTTGAAGGAACCCGGGCAGTACGGCTACAAGGCGACCTTTAATCCGACCTATCCGGTGCGGCCGAAACGCGAATACGGCTGGGTGTCACCGTATCACTTCGGCATCAACCAGGGACCCATTGTGCTCATGATCGAAAACCACCGCTCCGGATTCCTGTGGTCGCTGATGCGGCAGTGCCCGTACCTGGTCACGGGTTTGCGCCGGGCCGGCTTCACCGGCGGATGGCTGGGATGACGAGCGCCCGCGGGGGCGAGCTCGGCCGAACCGGGGAACACTGCTTCCACCGGGATCCGGACGGTTCGACGCCGAGGGGCCACGTCCGCCACCGCCCCGCGGTCGGGCAACACCCCATGTGCCCCCGCCGAAAACGGGAATATCATGGAGGCGCAAGACGGCCAATGCAGAGGAACGAGGCGCAATCCACACCGGAGAGCCAAAGCAATGCCCATCCAATTCAATGATGAAAAGGGCGGCAAGCTGCGCGCCGTTCACTTCAGCGAAAAACGGGTCCAGGCGGCCCGTGAGCATTGCGCACCCGGGTTCCGGCTGGACGCCCAATCGCACCGGAAGCTGCGCACGCTCGTCAACCTGCCCGGATTCCGCGGCTGGGAAGCCAACGCGGAATGGGACGACATCCCGGCGTCGAAGACCTCGATGGTGCGGGACAGGATTTCGAGATAGTCCTCCTGGTCCTTGTTCAGGGCATGCCTCGCCATCGCGTCGACCACCTCGACCGTGCTGTCGTAGGCAATGCGATCGCGGATCGGGCGCGGCGGAAACAGCGCCACCAGCGCGCCGTACTCCTTGGGCAGGGTGGCAAAGGAAAGGGTGTTCTTCGTCTTCATCGCATGTTCTTCCAGGTGACGGGATCCGGTCATCCCGATCCCGCAGTGGATTTCCGCCGGCGCTTGGCTGGGCGGCGCGGCTGGCCGTAGGGTGCAGCCGACTCCTGCACGAGGACCTCGGCCGGAATCCGGAGTCCGCGATGCAGGGAGCGGATCATGGCGAGGCTCAAGGGTCGCTTGCGGTTCATCACTTCGGAAACCTTGCTCTTGCTCCGAAGGTAGGGTTGAAGATCGGCCATCGCCAGCCCGCCCTGCTCCATGCGGAAACGGATCGCCTCGATCGGATCGGGCGCCGCGATGGGGAAATGCTCGTCCTCGTACGTCTCGACCAGCAGCGACCACAATTCCAGTTCGGCCTCGTCCGGATGCGGCCGATCCATGAGACGCTCGAGATGGGCGAGCGCGGCCCGATGCTCCCGGTCGGTTTTGATTACTTTGGGTTTCATGGCGTTGGGTTCAGATCGTCCCGGCATCGATCCGGTTGTAGGCGGCATGCGTGCCGACGAAGCGGATGAAGGCGATGCCCGTGTTGAAGTGAATGCGGACGATCAGACGGTAGGTGTTGCCCTTGATGTTGAAGACCACGCGATTGCCGGGCAGGAGATCGGCCGAACGATAGCGGGCCTTGATGTCGGTGAATGATTTCCAGGTGGAACTTCTGGCTTCGTGAAACCAGGCCTTGAGCGCCGGTTCGGCGTCCGCGTGTTCTTCCCAAAAGACTCTGAGCTGCTTGCGGGAGATGACGCGCATGAGCCGGTTTCCATGGTTCCCAAATCGGGAACCTCGTCAAGATCCCGCTTCGAGCCCACCGGTGGCCCGGGGTGGATGGGACGTTTGCGAGCGCGGGAGCCGCGGCGGCGCGTTCCTCGATGAACGTGGCAGGCGTTGCTGGGGCAGGCGCGCCCGTCCCTCGCTCAAGGCGCGGTCCATGGTGGGATCGATATCGCCGCGCTTTTGCGCTGATGGTGAATCGTGGAGCAGAAGACACCCCATCGCGGGGACGTGACTGGCACCACCCTCGGTTGGGTGAGCGCAGTGCCGACGAATATAAAGCGAGCTCCGTTGCTTTCGTTCGCGGGTGTCCTGCGCTATCCTGCGAACATGCCCTCAAGACCATCCAGGAAAATGAAACCCGCGCCGACCAGCGGCCGAAAAATTGCCACGAAGGCGCGAAAAGCCGCAGGTGCGGTGACGGGAATACGCATCGATGAAACCGGCCTGACGAACCGCACCCGCGGTCACGTCTCCGCCCGCGGCAGGCGCGCCCAGGGGAAGAAGGATGCGCGCTAAGCGTCGGTTCAGCAACGCCGGTTCCACCGGCTTCCGGGTCCCGTAGAACACGATCACGCGTTTCCCCGGGTCGGGCAACACCCCATGGGCCCGCGTCGGCAACGGGAGTATAGTCGTGGCGCAAGACACCGCCATCCCTCCCTGAAAACGGAGGGGGAACGATTCACCATTCACTCCAAGGAGCCAAAGTCATGCCCATTCAATTCAACGAAGAAAACGGTGGCAAGACGCTCGCCGTTCACGTCAGCGGGAAACTGGTCAAGTCGGACTACGCGCAGTTCGTGCCGGAATTCGAACGCCTCGCCCACGCGCACGGCAAAGTGCGCGTGCTTTTTGACATGGTCGGATTCCACGGCTGGGAAGCCGGCGCGGCGTGGGCGGACATCAAGTTCGCGACCAAACATTTTTCCGACATCGAGCGTCTCGCCGTGGTCGGGGAAAAGAAGTGGCAGCACGGCCTGGCGACGTTCGCCAAGCCGTTCACCCGGGCAACCGTCCGTTATTTCGATCACGCCGCCGCCGCCGAGGCCCGGACGTGGCTGAACGCAGCGTAGCCGCCTCGACGGCAATCCGTCGGAATGAGCACACTCCACGAGGGTTGCCGACAGACTTCCCTTGCCGAAGACAGCGCGCCGCAGAATCGCGGCGTGGTCGTCTCCGTGCGCGGCAGCGTCGTGGACGTTCGTTTCGATGCGCGCCTGCCGCCGATCCATTCGGTGCTTCGTGCGGGAGCCGATAAAAAGATCGTCATCGAGGTGCTGGCGCAGCGCGACGCCCGACATGTGCGCGGCATCGCGCTAACACCGACGCAAGGTCTCGCGCGCGGCATGGCGGTGGAGGACACGGGCGGGCCACTGCAAGCACCGGTGGGCAAGGGCGTGCTCTCGCGCATGTTCGACGTGTTCGGTCATGTGATCGATCGCGAAGCGCCCTTGTCCGATGTCGAGTGGCGTTCGGTGCATCGCGCGCCGCCGCCGCTGGACCGACGTTCCACCAAGTTCGAGATCTTTGAGACCGGCATCAAGGTCATCGATGTGCTCGTGCCGCTGGAGCGCGGCGGCAAGGCGGGTCTGTTCGGCGGAGCCGGCGTCGGCAAAACCGTCCTCCTCACCGAAATGATCCACAACATGATCGGGCACCAGGAGGGCGTGAGCATCTTCTGCGGGATTGGGGAGCGGTGTCGCGAAGGCGAGGAGCTCTACCGCGACATGAAGGAGGCCGGCGTGTTGCCCAACATGGTGATGGTCTTCGGGCAGATGAACGAGCCACCGGGCAGCCGGTTTCGCGTGGGGCACGCCGCGCTGACGATGGCGGAATATTTCCGCGACGACGAGCACCGCGACGTGCTGCTGCTCATCGACAATATTTTTCGCTTCATCCAGGCCGGCATGGAAGTGTCCGGCTTGATGGGCCAGATGCCGTCCCGCCTGGGCTATCAGCCGACGATGGGCACCGAGCTGTCGGGCCTGGAGGAGCGCATCGCCAACACCGACACGGGCGCCATCACGTCCATCCAGGCGGTCTACGTGCCGGCGGATGACTTCACCGATCCGGCGGCGGTGCACACGTTCTCGCATCTTTCGGCGTCGATCGTGCTCTCGCGCAAGCGGGCAAGCGAAGGACTGTTCCCGGCGATCGACCCGCTGCAATCGAGTTCCAAGATGGCTACGCCGGGGATCGTCGGCGAACGACATTACGCCCTCGCGCAGGAAATCCGGCGCACGCTCGCGCAGTACGCGGACCTCAAGGACATCATCGCCATGCTCGGCCTCGAGCAGCTTGCGCCGGAGGACCGCAACGTGGTCGCCCGAGCGCGACGGCTGGAGCGATTTCTCACCCAGCCCTTCTTCACGACCGAGCAGTTCACCGGCCTCAAAGGAAAACTTGTCAGCCTCAAGGACGCGCTGGACGGCTGTGAGCGCATCCTGCGCGACGAGTTCAAGGACTATCCGGAGAGCGCGCTCTACATGATCGGACCGATCAGCGAAGCGAAGAAAAAGGAGAAGACCGACAAGCCGGCAGCCAAGCCCGAACCCGGAGCCAAGCCGGCAAAGAAGACCGAGGCGAAGCCTGACGCCGATCCGAAGGCCAAAGCCCAGCCTGAGGCGGATGGGCAAGCCAAAGCGGACACGCCCGCGGCGCCGAAATCGAAGGCCGTTTCGGATGCCAAATCCATAGACGATCCGACGCCAGTCGCCGGTTCCCCGCCCAAAGCGAAACCCGCACCGCCGCCCAAACCGGCGCCGAAATCCGAACCGCAGCCCGAGCCTGCAGCCGCCGCTCATGAATCTTAAGATTCTCCTGCCGTTCCAGATCTTCGCGGAGAAAGCCGATGTGTCGCGCATCGTCGCGGAGACGCACGAGGGGTCGTTCGGGCTGCTGCCCCACCGACTCGATTGCGTCGCGGCGCTCGCCCCCGGCATTCTGACCTACGAAACACCAACAGACGGCGAGGTCTTCGTGGCGGTGGACGACGGCGTGCTGGTCAAGACCGGACCGGATGTGCTCATTTCCGTGCGCCGCGCCCTCGGCGGCACCGACCTCGGCCAACTACGCGACGCGGTGGAGAAGGAGTTTCTGACCGTCGACGAGCAGGAGCAAAGCGCGCGCACGGTCATGGCGAAATTGGAAACCGGTTTCCTGCGTCGCTTCGCCGCCTTTCAACATGAGTGACGAACCGATCCGCAAGCTCGGGAAGAGCGCACCGACCTTTGCCACGCAGGTCGGCGCGAAGGCGGCGCGCAAGCTCAAGGCCCGGCGCAACGCGAAGCCCGGCGTATGGTTCGGGCTCGGAATGATGGGGCTCATCGGCTGGTCGGTGACGGTGCCAACGCTGCTCGGTGCCGCGCTGGGACTGTGGTTGGACAGCCGTCATCCCGGCGTCCATTCCTGGACGCTCGCACTCCTCGTGGCCGGGCTCGCGCTCGGTTGCATGAATGCGTGGCACTGGGTCGCGAAGGAAGAGAAGGCCATGCGCGACGAACCGGAGGACAACGATGCATGAACCTCTGCTGCTGACGCTGGCGGCGGCGGCCGGCGTGATACTCGGCGCGATCTTCTTCGGCGGCCTTTGGTGGACCGTGCGCAAGGCGGTTTCGTCCCCCCGGCCCGCGCTTTGGCTGCTCGGTAGCGGACTGCTGCGGATGAGCGTGGCGTTGGCCGGTTTCTATTTTGTCGGCCGCGGACACTGGGAGCGCCTGTTGGTTTGTCTGCTCGGATTCATCGTCGCGCGTTTCATCGTGGCGCGGCTGACCCGCCCGCCGGTTGCCCAGCCCCACCTCCAAGCAACGGAGGCCCGCCATGCGTCTTAGTCCCGACCAGATGATCTTCTGGCAATATGGGTTTCTCAAACTCAACGGCACGATCGTGTTCACGTGGGGACTGATGCTCGTGCTGACCGTCGGTTCCATCCTCATCACGCGCAAACTTACCACCGACCACCAACGTTCCCGCTGGCAGAACCTCCTGGAAATCGTCGTCACCGGAATCGCGAAACAGATCGAAGAGGTCGGTCTCCGAAATCCGAACAAGTATATCGGTTTTCTCGGCACGCTCTTCCTCTTCGTCGCCCTCGCCGCGCTGTGCACCGTCATCCCCGGCTACGAGCCGCCGACCGGCTCGCTCTCGACCACGGCAGCGCTCGCGCTGTGCGTGCTGGTGGCCGTGCCGCTGTTCGGCATCGAGGACCAGGGCATCGGCGGCTACCTGAAATCCTACATCGAGCCGACGGTGATCATGCTGCCGTTTAACCTCATCAGCGAGGTCTCCCGCACGCTCGCGTTGGCCGTGCGTCTCTTCGGCAACATGATGAGCGGGGCGATGATCATCGGGATCCTGCTCACGATCACGCCGTTCATCTTCCCGATCATCATGACCGTGCTCGGTCTGCTCACCGGCATGGTCCAGGCCTACATCTTCAGCATCCTCGCCGCGGTCTATATCGCGGCCGCCATCCGCACGCGCGAGCCCAAGCCGAAGCCTGAACCGGTGCCCGCGACGAACGCTTCAACATAAAGAATCAACCAAAGGACACACCATGGATAACATGACCATCATTGCCGTGGCCTCCATCATCACCGCCGGCGTCACCACCGGTTTCGGCACGATGGGGCCGGCGCTGGCGGAAGGCCGGGCGGTCGCCACCGCGCTGACTTCACTCGCCCAGCAACCCGACGCCTCCGCCACCATCACCCGCACCCTGTTCGTCGGCCTCGCGATGATCGAGTCCACCGCGATCTATTGCTTCGTCGTCTCGATGATTCTGATCTTCGCGAATCCGTTCTGGAACCACGTCATCGCCGGCGCGGCCGAGGCGACGGCCAAGTAAGCCATGCTCATCGACTGGTTCACCGTTGGCGCGCAGGCGCTCAACTTCCTCATCCTGGTTTGGCTGATGAAGCGCTTTCTCTACAAGCCGATCCTCAACGCGATCGATGCGCGGGAGAAGCGGATCGCCAAGGAACTCGCGGATGCCGATGCCAGGAAGGCCGAGGCCCAGAAGGAACACGACGAGTTCCAACACAAGAACGAGGCGTTCGACCAGCAGCGCGCCGCCCTTCTGGCCAAGGCGACGGACGAGGCGAAAGCCGAACGTCAGCGGCTCCTCGACGAAGCGCGCAAGGCAGCCGATGTCCTGAGCGCCAAGCGACAGGAAGCGCTCAACGGCGATGCCCAAAATCTGAATCAAGCCCTTCGGCGCCGAACGCAGGAGGAAGTGTTCGCCATCACGCGCAAGGCGCTGAAGGATCTGGCTGCGACGAGCCTGGAGGAACGCGTGGGCGAAGTGTTCACCCGCCGTTTGCGCGCGATGGATGATCCCGCCAAAGCCGGCTTGGCCGACGCCCTCAAGAAGGCATCGGAACCTGCGCTCGTGCGAAGTGCGTTCGACCTGCCGGCGGAGCAACGGGCGGCCATCCAAAACGCGCTCAACGAAACGTTTTCGGCGGACATTCACCTCCGGTTCGAGACCGCGCCTGACCTGGTCAGCGGAATCGAACTCACCGCCAGCGGACAAAAGGTGGCGTGGAGCATCGCGGACTACCTCGCGTCGATGGAAAAGGGAGTCGGCGAACTGTTGAAGGCGAAGGACAAACCTGAACCCAAGCCAAAGCCGCAACCGAAGAGCGAACCGGAGTCCAAGCCCGAGGCGAAAGCCAAGCCGAAGCCCGAAGCCAAGCCTGACCCCGAGTCGGCAGTCGGAGCCACGCCCAAACCCGAAGCCAAATCCGGGCCTGATCCTGAATCCAAGTCCAAGCCTGAAGCCAAGGCTGGGTCCCAATCGAACGGTGAAGCCAGGGCGGAGTCCAAGCCCGCAACGACCGCAACGTCCCAACCTGCGCCTGACGCCCAAGCCAAAACCGAACCGGCATCGAAAGCCGAGCCAGCCGAGGCCGAGCACGCCACCGCCGGCTCATGACAATGGCCCTCGAAAGTTTGCAGAGTGTTTTCGACGGCGCGTTTGCCGCCATCGGCCAGGGGCGCGATGCCTTCGCGCCGCGTCTGACACCGCACGAAGTCGGCACGATCACGAATGTCTCCACCGGCGTCGCCCGGGTTTCCGGACTTCCCGGCGTCGGCTTCGAGGAGTTGCTCCAATTTCCCAACGGTGTGTTCGGTATCGCGTTCAATGTGGACGAAGACGAGGTCGGCGTCGTCCTGCTCGGCGACTACGCGCATCTGCACGCGGGCGATGAAGTCCAGCGCACGGGTCGCGTCATGGACGTGGCCGTGGGCGACGGACTGTTGGGGCGCGTCATCGACCCGCTCGGCCGTCCGCTCGATGGCAACGGTCCAGTGACTTCCAACGAGCGCCTGCCGATCGAACGCCCAGCGGCGGCCATCATGGATCGCGCGCCCGTGAACGTGCCGCTGCAGACCGGCCTCATGGTCATCGACGCCCTGATTCCCGTCGGGCGCGGACAGCGCGAATTGATTCTGGGTGACCGACAGACCGGCAAAACCGCCATCGCGATCGACACCATCTGCAACCAGCAAGGAAAGGATGTGCTGTGCGTCTATTGCGCAATCGACCGCCGTGCTTCCGCCGTCGCGAAGGTCGTCGCGGATCTCCGCGAAAGCGGAGCGATGGATTACACCGTCGTGGTGGTCGCCGAAGGCAACGACGCGCCCGGGCTCGCCTACATCGCTCCCTACGCCGCGACGAGCATCGCGGAGCATTTCATGGAGGCGGGGCGCGATGTGTTGATCGTCTACGACGACCTCACGCAGCACGCCCGCGCGTACCGTGAGCTTTCGCTTCTGCTCCGTCGTCCGCCGGGTCGCGAAGCTTTTCCCGGTGACATCTTCTACATTCATTCGCGCATGCTGGAACGGGCCACCCATCTGCGCCAGGAACGCGGCAGTGGTTCGCTTACCGCCCTGCCGATCATCGAGACCGAGGCGCAGAACATTTCCGCCTACATTCCGACCAACCTGATCTCCATCACGGACGGGCAGATCTACCTTTCGCCCTCCTTGTTTGAACTCGGCGTGTTGCCCGCGGTCGATGTCGGCAAGTCCGTGTCGCGCGTCGGCGGCAAGGCGCAGCGGGCGGCCTATCGCGCCGTGGCGGGCGACCTCAAGCTCGCCTACGCGCAGTTCGAGGAGCTCGAGACCTTCGCCCGATTCGGCGCGCGCCTCGACGACGACACGCGCACGATCATCGAGCATGGTCGCCGCATCCGCGCGTGTCTCAAGCAACCGGAGCTCGCTCCGGTCCCGGTGCCCGCCCAGATCGCGGTCCTGCTGGCTTTGACCGCGAACCTCTTCGACCCGGTGCCGCTCGAGCGGATGATCGACGCGCAACACGCCGTGCACGACGCGGCGGCAAAGATTCCAGCGGAGATCAGTGCGCGATTCGAGACCGCGGACAAGCTGAGTGACGAGGATCGCAAGGTGATCATCGCACTCGCACGCGCAGCGCTCGCACCATTCCAACCCAAGCCAGACGCCGATGCCTCCAAGACCGTCGCAAAGATCAATACCTAGGAATCCGCATTCATGTCCGAATCACCGCACAGCATCATGCACATTCAAGTCAACACCGACCACACCATCTCCGGCCGTGAGGCGCTCAACGTCCACGTGCGCAGCGTCGTGGAGAAAGCGCTCGGCCACCTCGCTTCGCACATCACGCGCGTGGAGGTTCATCTGGCCGACGAGAACGGCGACAAGAACGGCCAGCTCAACACGCGCTGCATGATGGAGGCCCGCCTTGAAGCCCGCCCGCCGGCTGCGGTCACGCACCACGCAGCCAACGTGCATCAAGCGGTGGCCGGCGCGGCGCACAAGTTGACTCACTTGATCGAAAACACCGTCGGGCGACAGGACCACGAGCGCAGCCATCGCACCGATCCGTCCCGGCCCCCGGCGGAAGTCACCGACTGAACCATGAGCGACACCACAGCGAGCCTCAGCCGGAAAATCAGCAGCGCGGGAGATCTTCAATCCGTCGTGCGCACGATGAAAGCCGTGGCCGCCGCCAGCATCGGACAATACGAGCAATCAGTGCGCGCCCTGGGTGACTACTTTCGCACCGTCGAGTTGGGGCTGGGTGCCTGCTTCCGGGAGGCTCAACCGGCGGGCGTGACACCGAAGCATGGGGAGCCAGCCGATGACGCAACCAT
Organism: uncultured Verrucomicrobiae bacterium; assembly: GCA_963797435.1. Taxonomy (GTDB): domain Bacteria; phylum Verrucomicrobiota; class Verrucomicrobiia; order Opitutales; family Opitutaceae; genus CAWCPJ01. The sequence goes on from CAWCPJ010000005.1 coordinate 867,346, forward strand.
CGGCGCGATCGTGTTTGGGTCCGATCAGGGACTGGTGGGGCAGTTCAACGACATCGTCGCCGACCATGCGATCAAGACACTCGCCGCGCTGTCCGGAGAGCCCCAAATCTGGGCGGTGGGCGAACGCGTCCATGCGCGCCTGACGGATGCGGGCCTGCCGCCCGTGGGACTCTTCGCCGTGCCCACGTCGGTCGTGGCGATCACTCCGCTGGTCGCACAGATTCAAATCGAGAGCGAAGCCCAGCGGACCCCGGGTGACTACGGGCGGGTTTATGTTTTCCACAATCGTCCGCAGTCCGGATCGCTCTACGAGCCGGTCAGTCAACAGCTGCTGCCCTTGGACGCGACCTGGGCCAAGACTTTGGCCGAGGTCCCGTGGCCGACTGCGACTCGGCCAGAGGTCATGGGCGGTGGCACGGACACCGTGCGCACGCTCATCCGCGAATACCTTTTCATCTCCCTCTTCCGGGCGTGCGCCGAATCGCTCGCGAGCGAAAACGCCAGCCGCCTCGCCGCGATGCAGCGGGCCGACAAGAACATCGATGAACTGCTGGAAACGCTGCACGGCAACTTCCACCGCCTGCGCCAGAGCGGCATCGACGAGGAACTCTTCGACGTGATCTCCGGCTACGAAGCGCTGGCCAACAAGCCTCGCGGATCAACCGCGTAACGCTTTCTCCATGGCCCAACCCGAATCGTCACCGGCGCGGGGGCCCGGCGCGCACCCGCGAAATGCGCCAGATTCGCGCGAAGGGTTCGCGACACGCCGGTCAGCATTCAGGTCGGCCGCTTCGCCATCGCCCTGGATCTGCAGCACTGGATCCACGACGGCCTGATGGCCGCATTCTTTTTCGTGGTGGCACTGGAGATCAAGCCTGAGCTGTTCGACGGTGACCTCGCCGACCCGCGCACGGCGGCCCTGCCCGTGGCGGCACGCTCACGACGAACACTCGTTCCACAAAGAAATCACCGGAGCCTCCTGGTCGGGGTGTTCGTAGCCGAGAATGCTGTTGGCACCCGTGTCCAGGGCGAGATGCCGGCCGACGCCGAGGGGAAGCCCGAGCCAGCGCACGGCAAGCGCGCGCAATAAGTGACCGTGCGAAAACACGGCCACGGTTCCAGGGAGCGCATGGATCACCGTCATCGCCCGGTCGGCATGCTGGGAAACCTGCTCGACCGATTCGCCCCGCGGGCAGCCGGCCTGGGCGACGACGTTTGTGGCCTTTGAACACGCGGAACAGGAAGAACAATGACGGCAGCAGCACCAGAGCGCCCACTCCCAGGGCGATGACGAGCAGGCGCAACGTCTCGTCCGGCGCGCGCGCGTTTTCAAGCCGCGCGGAATCGGCAGCGCATAGCGGGTTGTCTGCGTCGCATCATCGGGCATCCCTCCGATGAGCGGCGGCGCTCCCGTCTGCGTCTGGTAGTGGGCCTCCATCGCCGCGAGTTTGACCGGTTGCAACCGGGCCACGGCGCGGGCGCTCAGGTCGCCACTCGCAATCTGCAGCGGGATGCTGATGCCGCCGACGACCAGCGCGAGACCGAGCGCGCGGCGATGAAAAATGCTGCCCGGATTGCGTCGCAGAGAAAACGCGTGCACCGCCGCCACGGCGAAGCCCGTCGCGACAAAAGCCGCAAGGGTCATGTGCAGGACTTCGTGCAGGCTCGCTTCGTTCAACATGGCCGCGATCGGGTCAATCGCGGAAAACTGCCCGTCGGCAAACGTGAATCCCGCCGGCGCGTTCATCCACGCGTTGGCCGTCACGACAAAGATCCCAGAGAGAAAGCCACTGATGGCGACCACGACTCCCGCCAGCCAGTGCAGCAACGGAGACAGACGGTTCCGGCCATAGAGATAACGCCGAGGAAAATCGCCTCGGTGAAGAAGGCGAAGCCCTCGAGGGAAAATGGCATCCCGATGATCGCACCGGCCCGGGCCATGAAACCCGGCCAGAGCAGCCCGAGTTCGAAGGACAGGACCGTGCCGGAGACCGCGCCCACCGCGAAGAGAATCGCGGTGCCCTTCGCCCACCGCTGGCTGAGTTCGAGATACCCCGGTTCCCGCGTGCGCAGCCAGGCGCCTTCCGCCATGACCATGAGCAACGACATTCCGATCCCGAGGGCCGCAAAGACGATGTGGAAGGCGAGCGACATCGCCATTAACGAGCGGGCGAAGAAGAAGTCACTCATCGGCGTATGCGGTGATCCAGCTCCGCCGGAACGATGCAGTGGAAATGTACCGGCCGAGGTAACGAGGCGGGCTCGACCGGTGGGCGACGACAAACGGCCTCGTTACCTCGGCCGCTACAATGTTGCTGGATTTCCGTCTGCATCGTTCCCGGTCGGATGATCGGGCGCGTTCATGGCACCGGGTGCAACGGGCTGGCGGCGCTCGGGCTCGCGAGAGTCGGGATGTCGTTTTGCACGTGGATCGGCTCCGGCAGAAAGAAGAAAAGAATGCAGATGATGACGTAGACCGAGAGAAGTTGCACGCCTTCCAGCCAGTTGCATTCCCCGTCACCGCTGATCTCGGCCACGATCCAGACGGCCAGCGCGACGGCGGCGATTTCCGGGAGTGAAAACTCCAGGCTCATCGGCTGGCCGAACAAATACGACGCAAAGACGAGGACCGGCGTCACGAAGAGCGCGATCTGCAGGCTCGAGCCGATCGCAATGCCCAGGCTCAAATCCATTTTGTTCCGGAGCGCGAATAACACGGCCGTGGAATGTTCGGCCGCGTTGCCGATTGTCGCCACGATGATGACGCCGACGAACACTTCCGTCAGCCCGAGACTCCGGCGGGCGGCCTCCACCGAGCCGACAAGAAACTCGCTCATGAACGCGACCAGGATTGTCGACAAAGCCAGGACGATGACGGCCTTCGTCGCGGACCACGCCGGTGCCTTCTCGTCATCGCCCTTCTCGGGAATGGAAACCTCTCCGGCGAAGAGTCCCTTGTGCGTGATCAGCGTGAAGACCAGCCAGAGAACATAGGTGACAAAGAGCACGACCGCGATCGCCAGGGAAAGGCTGCGCTCGGCCTGCGGCGACCAACCACCCGGCTGACGATCGGCCGCCAGATGAAAGATTGTCGGGATGATCAGCGCGATCGCCGCGAGCGCGAGCGACGTGGCGGACATGCGCGCGGCCGTCTGGTTGAACGTCTGGCGATTGAAGCGCATCCCGCCGGCCAGCATGGAGGCGCCGACCACGAGGAGAATGTTGCCGATGATCGAACCGGTGATCGACGCCTTGACCACGCCAGTCAATCCCTTGGACAAGGCCATCAGCGCAATGATCAACTCGGCCGCGTTGCCGAAGGTGGCGTTGAGCAGTCCGCCGATGCCCTGACCGGCCCGCGTGCTCAGGTGCCCGGTCGCCCGTCCCATCCAACCCGCGAGCGGAATGATCGCGATACCCGTGACGATGAACAGCAGGGTTTCATTCCTCCACGCCGGAACAAAACGGATCGCGAAAGCCACCGGCACCGCCACCAGCAGCGCGTCGAGCGGCTGCCACATGCCACGACCCATCCACGCGCGCTTCCGGCTCCGAACGTCGGCGGCCATGCTCACCCCGTTTTCTTGACCGTTCCGGCCAGTTGCGTCGGCACCGGCCAACGGTGTCCGGGGGCGAGCAGTCCCTGCGTGTTCTCGGGTCCCCAGGCACCGGCGGCGTAGTTGGGAAAATCGCTGGGCGGGGTCGTGCTCCACGCTTCGAGGACCGGCATCAGGAGTTGCCACGCTGCTTCCACCTGATCGGCGCGCATGAAGAGCGTGGCGTCCCGCTTCATCACGTCCCACAGCAGCGTCTCGTACGCATCGGGCGACGGCGCATCGAAGCTCTCACGGTAGCCGAACCGCATGTCCACCGGGCGGAGCTGCATCTTCGGCCCCGGATACTTGGCCTGAAAACCGAGCACGATTCCCTGCTCGGGTTGAATCGACAGCACGAGCCGCGACGGCTGCCAGCCGAGCGAGGCTTCCACCGGAAACGACCGGTGCGGCACCGCGCGAAATTGGATGGCGATTTCCGACGCCTGGGCGGGCAGACGCTTGCCGGTGCGCAGATAAAACGGCACGTCCTGCCAGCGCCAGTTGTCGATAAACAATTTCAACGCGACGAAGGTTTCCGTCTGGGAGTCGCGCGCCACGCCGTCCTCCTCGCGATAGCCGGGCACCTTCTTGCCGCCGAAGGTGCCGGGACCATATTGGCCGCGCACGGCGCACTGCGGCACCTCGTCGCGGTGGATCGGCCGGGCGGCGTGCAACACGTCCACCTTCTTGTTGCGGATCTCGTCGGCGTCGAACGAGACCATCGGCTCCATCGCCACGAGACAGAGCAGTTGCATCAGGTGATTCTGCACCATGTCGCGGAGCGCGCCGGCGTGATCGTAGTAACCGCCGCGGTGTTCGACGCCCACGGTCTCGGCGACCGTGATGGTCACGTAGTCGATGTAGCGACGGTTCCAGATCGGTTCGAAAAGCGGATTGGCAAAACGGAACGCCAGGATGTTCTGCACCGTTTCCTTGCCGAGGTAGTGATCGATGCGAAAGATCTGCGACTCGTGGAAACTGGCGGCGAGGACGGCGTTCAACGCCCGCGCCGACTCCAGGTCGTAGCCGATCGGTTTCTCGATCACGATCCGCGTCCACGCGCGATCGCGCGCAAGGCCGGCCTTCCCGAGATATTTCGGGATTTCGCCAAACATGCTCGGCGGCGTCGCCATGTAGAAAATGCGATGCGCCTTGGTGCCCCATCCTTTTTCCAGCTTCGCGCACTGCCGGCCCAGCGCGGCATAAGTGGACGCTTTCTTGAAGTCGCCCTGCTGATAGTGGAGGTGCGGCGCGAACTGCTTCCACGCGGCGGTCTTCGTCTTTCCGAAGCGGGAGAAGCGCTTGACGCCTTCATGCAGCCGTCGGCGCAGCGCGTCGTCGCCGAGCTTGATGCGATCCACCACGATAATCGCAAACTCCGCGGGCAGGCTGCGGTCCTGCGAAAGATCAAACAGCGCGGGAGTCAACTTGCGCCACGTCAGGTCGCCGGCGCCGCCGAAAATGATGAAGATGGTGGGATCAAGTTGGTCGGCGGGATGGCGCGGTTTCATGTCTCGCCCCATACTGTGTGGAACGTGCCCTGGGCGTCGATCCGTTCGTAGGTGTGCGCGCCGAAGTAATCGCGCTGGGCCTGGATCAGGTTCGCCGGCAGCCATGCGCTGCGGTAGGCGTCGAAGTAACTCAATGCCGACATCAAACCGGGCGCCGGCAGGCCCAGTTGCGCGGCCGCGGGGACGACCACGCGCAGATCCTCCTGATGATCCATCAGCGTTTTCGCCAGCGCGGGGTCGAGGAGAAGGTTGGCCAGTTGCGGCTGGTGGCGAAAAGCGTCCTTGATCGGCTCCAGCACGGCCGCGCGAATGATGCAGCCGCCCCGCCAGATTCGTGCGACGGCGGCGAGGTCGAGGGCATAGCCGAATTTCTCGGACGCCGTTTTCAACAACGCGAAGCCCTGGGCGTAGGTGATGATCGTAGCCGCCAAGAGCGCGTGTTCCAGATGCTGAAGGAACGCCGAAAGGTCCCCGGGAAACGAGACCGCCAGTCGCGGCAACGCGGCGCTGGCTGCGGCGCGTTCGCTCTCGAGCACGGAGAGGTTTCGCATGGTGACCGCCGCGTCGATCGTCGGGATCGGCACCTGCAAATCCAGCGCGCTCTGCGAGGTCCACTGGCCGGTGCCTTTCTGTCGGGCGACGTCGAGAATTTCATCGATCAGTCGCTTGCCCGTCTGTCCATCCTCCTGGGTGAAAATGTGGCCGGTGATTTCCACGAGATAGCCTTCGAGTGCGCCGTGGTTCCATCCCGCGAAGATCGCGTGCACTTCCTCGTCGCTCTGGCCGAGGCCCCGCCGCAGCAAATCGTAGGTCTCGGCGAGGAGCTGCATCACGCCGTACTCGATGCCGTTGTGAACCATCTTCACGAAATGTCCGGCCGCTCCCGGGCCGAGCCAGGTCACGCACGGCTCGCCGTCGACGTGGGCGGCCGCCGCTTCGAAGATGGGACGGATGCGCGCATAGGCCTCTTGCGGTCCACCTGGCATGATGCTCGGTCCGTGGCGCGCGCCCTCTTCCCCACCCGACACGCCCACGCCGAGGAACTGAATCCCTTTCGCGGCCAGTCTGCCGGCGCGCACAACGGTGTCCTTGAAAAACGAGTTTCCGGCATCGATGAGCAGGTCGCCCGAGTCCAGGTGTGGCAGCAGATCCTGGATGACGGCATCGACCGGTGCACCCGCCGGTACCAGCATGACAACCGCGCGCGGGCGATGCAGCATGGCGACAAACGACTTGATGTCCGCGGCGCAGCCGATCGCCCGATCGGCGGTTTCATTTGTCAGGGCGGTGACCTGTTTGGGATCCTTGTCATAGCCCGCCACGGAGAAACCGTGATCGGCGATGTTCAGCACGAGATTGCGCCCCATGACGCCCAGACCGATCATGCCGATTCCTGCGTTGGGTTGGACTGGCATGGAGACTCGTTTTATTTTCACTCCGGTCGACGCCCACCCGCCCCGCGAAAGCTTCCCGGGAAGCGATCGCCCGATCAGACACGGCGTATTCTAGTCGGATCGTCGGTGGGAAGACATGGGGCTTTACCCGACCAGAAACATGCGGCGAGCTGCGACTCCATCACGAGCGCGCGGGAGGTGGCGGTGCGCTTCTTCATGCCGCCCGAAAGATCGGACGGGGATTTTTGCGCGGTGTCCTCGAGCGAGAGGAATCGAGCGCGTGCATGACCTTCTCGCGGATGCCGGCCTCGTCGCTCCACCGCCGGCCTTGCCGGGGGCCGCATCGACGATTGTCAAATCAGCGTAGCCCGCACGTCCATGTCGGTTGGGGTGGGCGCGGATTTAAGACGCTCGATCCCGCGGCGGAGCACCGCCGCCTCCCGCTTGGCTGCGGCCGGCGAGCTAGCGAGTGGCCTTGGGGGACGGGGCTTTTTCGCGGCAGCGGGCGCAGATTCGAGAATTTTGGAGGAGTTTTGCTTCTTCATATCTTTGTTGCCTCAGTTGCGGTCGCATTGTTCCCAGCCCCATTTTCAGCCGGCGACGATGCCGGCTTCGGAGCCGTCAACGTCGAGAAAGAGTTGTTCGTTCTCATTTTCTTGTACCGGCGATGTTGGTGCAAACGCCGGAACTGCTGGCACGTTTCCGGAAGCGGGAATATCGGACGAACGGCCGTAGCGGGCCATGGGGCCTTACCCTACGCGACCAGATCTTTTCCGGCGGCTCGTGGACCGTAGGGTATCACCGTTCCCGCAGGTCGGAGCCCGTTTCGAAAGCGCCGGCCGCTGCGACTCGTGGTTGACCGTCAGGACGCGTGGATTTCCTCGATTCATAAGGCGCGAGCCGGTTTTCCTGCCCGCCAGTGCTCTTCAATCTGTTCCAACGTTTTCCCCTTGGTTTCCGGCACCAGGAAAAATGCGAACAGCCAGGCCGCGATGCTGACCGCTCCATATAACCAGAATGTCGCGGCCTTGCCCAGGACCTGCGTGAGCGTCAGAAACGACAGGGCTACGATCAGGTTCGCGCCCCAGTTGGCAATCGTGCCGACGCTCATGGCCCGGCCCCGGATGGCGAGCGGGTAAATTTCCGAAAGGATCAGCCAGAACACCGGGCCGAGCCCCACAGCAAACGAACCGACATACACCATGAGGCTCGTCACCGCGATCCAGCCCAGACTGCCGGATAATTGCGGCAGCGAAAACGCCAGGCCCAGCACGCCCAGGCTGATCGTCATGCCCCCCAGGCTGATCAACAGCAACGGCCGTCGCCCGACCCGGTCAATCAGTTGCATCGCCACCAGGGTCAGCGCGACGTTGACGACGCCGACGCCGACGCTGGCCAGAATCGCCGCCGACGCGGAAGACAAACCGGCAAACTTGAAAATCGTCGGGGCGTAATAGATGACCGTGTTGATGCCGGTGATCTGCTGCGCGATGGCCAGTCCGACGCCCACGATCATCGCCATGCGCAACAGCGGACTGAACAATTCGGACCAGCTCTCCTTTTGCTTGGTCACACTCTGCTGAATCTGATCGAGCTCACCCTCGACTTTGTCCGGAGCACGAATGCGCTTCAGCACCGCCCGGGCTTGATCCGCGTGGCCGCGCGCGGCCAGCCAGCGCGGGCTGTCGGGAATGAAAAGCAAACCGAAGCCAAACGCCGCGGCCGGAATCACCGCCAGCGCAAACATCCACCGCCACGCCTCCGCGCCGGCAAAGGCGTAGTCGACCAGATAGGAGACGACGATGCCGCTGGTGAGCGCGATACCGGACTGGGAATTCACCTCGCTGATCTGGCGACCGCGGCGCTGCCCGAGGGCACAACTCGTCCGCACCGTGATTCCACGACCAGCGCAGATCCATGGCCAGTTCCGTCAAGGCGCCAAGACCATCCGGAGGAATGCGAGCTGAACGATCGCCGGGGGTGTTTGGATTCATGGTGATGTTTCCAGATGCGGCCCATTTTAGTTGGGATCACCTTCATGCTGCCGCGCCGCAATCGCTTCGCGGTCGGTCCTCTGGCGCGGGGCGGGTGACGCCGGGCGCGTCTTCGGCGCCACGGTTCCAGGCAGCGCCGCGCTGACGATCGTCTGCGCCTCCTCGAGGATCCGGCGCAAGTGAGCCTCGTCGCGAAAACTCTCGGCGTAGATCTTGGTGACGTCCTCGGTGCCGGAGGGACGGGCCGCAAACCAGCCGCTCGCCGTCACGACCTTCAATCCGCCGAGCGCCGCATCGTTGCCGGGGGCGCGGGTGAGCATGGTCTCGATTCTTTCGCCCGCGAGCTCGGTGACGTCGACTTGATCGGGGGAAAGCTTCGCCAGCGCCGCCTTTTCCTGCGGCGTGGCGGGCGCTTCCACGCGATCATAGAACGGCTCGCCGAATTCCGCCGTGAGGTCGCGGTAGAGTTCGCCCGGATCGCGACCCGTCCGCGCGGTGATCTCCGCAGCGAGCAGGCACGGGATGAAGCCATCCTTGTCCGTCGTCCACACGCTGCCGTCCTTGCGCAGGAACGACGCCCCCGCACTCTCCTCGCCACCGAAACCCAGCGAGCCATCAAGCAGGCCGTCGACGAACCATTTGAAACCAACCGGCACTTCGTAAAGTTTTCGGCTCCGTTTTGTGGTGACGCGCTCGATCATCGCGCTGCTCACCATCGTCTTTCCGACGGCTGCCGTCGCGGGCCACTGCGGTCGACTCTGGAACAGCTCGGAAATCGCCACGGACAAAAAGTGATTCGGCGGGAGGAGTCCGACGCTCTTCGTCACGATCCCGTGCCGGTCGTGATCGGTGTCGCAGGCAAACGACAGATCGAAGCGGTCCTTCATCCCGATCAGCCGGGCCATCGCGTAGGGAGACGATGGGTCCATGCGAATCTGGCCGTCCCAATCCACGGTCATGAACCGAAAAGTCGGATCGACCACGTCGTTGACGACGGTGAGGTCCAGGCCGTGACGCTCCGCGATCCGCGCCCAGTAGTGGACGCCGGCACCACCGAGCGGATCGGCGCCGAGTCGAAGCTTCGCCCCGCGAATCACGTCCAGGTCGATCACGTTGGGTAGATCGTTGATATAGGTGGTGAGGTAGTCGTGCCGGTGCGTGGTCGGTGCATGCAACGCGCGCGCGTAGGGAATGCGTTTCACTTCCGCGAGTCGGGCTTCGAGCAACGCGTTTGCCCTGGCCTCGATCCAATCCGTGACGGCAGCCTCCGCCGGCCCGCCGTGCGGCGGGTTGTATTTGTAGCCACCGTCGTGCGGCGGATTGTGCGAAGGCGTGAGGACAATCCCGTCGGCCAACCCACTTTTGCGTCCGCGATTGTAAGTCAGGATCGCGTGCGAAATCACCGGCGTCGGCGTATATTCGTCGCCCGCGGCGATCATCACCTCGACTCCGTTGGCCGCGAGCACTTCGAGCGCCGTCGCGCAGGCGGGAGCGGAGAGCGCATGCGTGTCGATGCCGAGGAACAGCGGGCCGTCGATCTTGTGCTGCGCGCGATACAGGCCAATCGCTTGAGAGATCGCGAGGACGTGGCCTTCGTTGAAAGCCCGGTCAAAAGACGAACCGCGATGCCCGGAAGTGCCAAACGCCACGCGCTGCGCCGCACGTCCTTCCGTGTAGTAGGCGGTGACGAGCCGCGGCACATCGACCAGCAGGTCAGGTGGCGCCGGCTTGCCGGCGAGCGGACTGGTTTTCACTGCGCGCCTTTCACTGGGTGGCTCTCGAGCGCCGCCACTTTTATCAGGCGGCGACGATGCCGTTCCGCCCCGATGAAGTGCGCTGCGAGAAAGGTCTGAACCAGCTCCCACGCGAGCGCGTGGCCGACGACCAGACCGCCGAGGCAGATCACGTTGAGGTCGTCGTCCTCCACTCCCTGGTGGGCCGAAAAGTTTTCATGGATCAGGCACGCGCGGACGCCCGCCACCTTGTTGGCGGCCACACATGCGCCGACGCCACTGCCGCAAACGGCGACGCCGCGATTCACTTCGCCCTGCGCGATGGCCCGCGCCAGCGGAACGACAAAATCGGGATAGTCATCGTCCGGCTGTGAACGGGTGTCTCCGAAGTCAGTCACCTGATGGCCGGCTTCACGCAGCTTCGCCTCCAGGAATTGCTTCAGCCCAAATCCGCCGTGGTCCGCGGCGAGTCCGATCCGATGCGTTTTCGTGTCTGCCGATGTGCTGGAGTCGGGCATCCGTTCCTTCGTCGTTTAGCGAGCGGTGCTCTCGCGTTCCACCGGGTCCGAATACTTACCTTGCACCGCGAGGCCGTTGCAGCGGGCGCGGTGGTGCAACGCCGCCTGCGCCGCCGCCGTGTTGGCCGGAGAGCCGTGCCACGTTTTCATCGCCGCGTCCTGCAGCGCGCGTCCGAAGGAGAAACTCAACGTCCACGGCGCGCCGTGCGGCTGGCAGATCGCATTCAACCGCTCCGTCGCCGCGACGTCCGTCTGGCCGCCGGAGAGAAACACAATTCCGGGCACTGCGGCTGGAACCGTCCGCTGCAAACATCGAAGTGTCGCCTCGGCCACCTCCCCCACCCCAGCCTGCTCCGGGCAGTCCTTGCCCGAGAGCACCATGCCGGTCTTGAGCAGCATCGTCTCGAGCACGACGCGATGCTCATTGATCGCGGCGAACACCGTACGCAGCGTCGCGCTCGTGACCTCCTCGCAACGCGCGAGGGTGTGTTCGCCGTCCATCAAGACCTCCGGCTCCACGATCGGCACCAGTCCGGCCTCCTGGCTCAGCGCCGCGAAAAGCGCGAGCGCGTGCGCATTCGCTTTGATGGCGGTCGTTGTCGGCAAACCTGCGCCGATCGCAATGACTGCACGCCACTTGGTGAAGCGCGCGCCGAGCTCCCGATACGTGGCGAGCCTTTCGCGCAGGCCGTCGAGTCCCTGCGTGACCTTTTCGCCGTTGAAGCCGGGCAACGCCATCGTGCCGCCGTCCACCTTGATGCCGGGGATGATCCCTTGCTTCGCGAGCATCTCCGACAGAGGGATGTCGCTCTTCGTCTTCTGCCGAATCGTTTCATCGAACAGGATCGCGCCGCTGATGTAGTCCCCCAATCCGGGCGTGGTGAAGAGCAGTTCGCGGTAGTCGCGCCGATTCTCTTCCGTGCCCGCGACTTTGAGCGCCGCGAAGCGCTTTCCGATCGTCGCGAAGCTTTCGTCCGCGGCGAGGATGCCTTTGCCCGGAGCCAGCAGCGCCGCGACGGTGGATCTCAAAGTGGCGTCGGACCCAGGTGATTTTTGCATGTCGATTCAGGTCAACTTCACGACCATCTTGCCCACGTTCTTTCCGGCGAAGAGGCCGATGAACGCGCCCACCGCGTGATCGATTCCCGCCACGACCGTTTCCTTACTCCGCAGTCGGCCGGCACGCAAATGGCCGGCCATTTCCTTCTCAAATTCCGCCTGACGATCCAGCCAGTCGCGCACGATGAGTCCCTTCATCGTCAGACGTTTCGTAATCACGTTGAATAAATTCGCCGGCCCGGGACGCGGCTTTTCCTCGTTGTAGCCGGAGATGCTGCCACACGCGATGATCCGACCATGCAGACGCATGGCGGAGAGCGCCGCCTCGAGCGTGTCGCCGCCCACATTGTCGAAATAGACATCGATGCCGTCCGGCGCCTCCACCTTCAGTTGCTCGACGACCGGGCCGACCTTGTAGTTGAAGGCGACGTCGAAGCCGCATTCCTCCCGCAGAAACAAAACCTTCTCCGCGGAACCGGCGGACCCGATGACGCGGCATCCGCGCAGCTTCGCGAGTTGCCCGGCGACATGGCCGACCGCACCGGCGGCTCCGGAGACAAACACGACGTCGCCGGCTTTCACGTCGACGAGATTCAATCCCACCCACGCGGTCATGCCCGTCATGCCGAGTGCGCCCAGGTAAACCGAGAGCGGCTGGACGTCACGACTGACGCGATGCAGATCCGGCGGCGAGGCGATGAAATATTCGCGCCAGCCGAGACTGGAAACGACGACGTCGCCCGGTTTGAAATCGCTGGCGCGCGACTCGACGACCTCGCCGACGGCGCCGCCCTCGAGTGGTTGGCCGATCGCAAACGGCGGAACGTATGACTTCCCGTCGTTCATGCGTCCGCGCATGTAAGGATCGACCGACATGAAGCTATTGCGCACGAGCACCTGCTGATCCTGCAGCGGCTCGAGCGTGGTCTGCGCCAGGGCGAAGTTGGCCGGGATGGGAACTCCCGTGGGACGCGAGACGAGCCGGATCTCCCGGCTGATGATTTTCGACATGGAGATCTTCTGGTTGGTGGAGAAAGAACCGAAACCAATCACCGATTCACGAATGCGTCCGTCTCTCGGGCGTCCTGCGGACCGAACTGCTTTCAGCCAAGATCGGCAGACGAATTGCACAGAAGGTAACGAAGAGAACGAAGGCCGAGCATATTGCAGGGGAATCGCTCTATCTCGGTCCCTCACCTCCCAAGGGGAGCGATCAGGCTACATATTTGGCAGGACAACCGTGTGCGAGGGCGGTCTTTGTTTGCTTCGTTGTCTTCTGTGAACTGCGTTTTCCTGGTTCAGACCGGCGGCACGTCGATGCCCAGCGCAGCCGCCAGATCGATTTCATGCTCCTGCTCCTGCACGATGATCGCGCGCAAGGTCTCACTGAGGGCAAATTCGCCCATCGCTTCTGCCTGGCGGATGCGCTCGCGATAGCGTCCGACCGTTTCCTGTTCGTTCTTCAGATCCGCCCGCAGCATGGCGACCGGGTCATTGGAGGTCGTGACCGGTTTGGGCGTCACCCCGGGCATGCCGCCAAGATAGTCGATCTGCTTGGCGATCTTGATGGCATGCTGCAGTTCCTCGGCCGCGTGCAGCTCCAGTTCCCGGGCGATGTCCGTGTAGGCGGCGCCTTTCAGCACCTGGCTGTAGACCGTGTAAGCGATGATCGCCTGGTATTCGCCGGCCAGATCCTCGTTCAACAACTGGATCATATCCTGGCGCGAGATCATCGACCCGGTCGCGTGGTTTTGCTTGGTCATGGTGTTCCTGAAAGTTGAACGGCCGTGTTCAGCGCGATGCCTGGTTTTCCCTGGCCGCCGCCCGCGCGGCCTGGAGTGAGCGATCGCGCGCCGCTTCCTCGACGCCCTCCTCGACAAGCTGCTCGGTTTCACTGCGCCCTTCGTCATCCTCGTCTTCGTCGGGAGATTCCGGCGCGTGATGTCCCGTGGAGCCGGGAACGGGGTCCCAGCGCTTCGTCTCCGGGAACGATTCCAGCGTCGCCGCCTGCGAATCCATGTCCGGTCCGCCTGCCAGCTCACGTTCCGCGCGGTCGACGTCGGCCGGCGTCGCCTGCGGCGGCGTCCGATCCGCCATCAAGGCAAGTTCGTCCGCGCGCGCGTCCACCATGCCGCGGGTCACCGGCCCGATGCCCACGAAGTTGTCGGACAAGACGCCTTTGTTCAGCGGATTCTTTTCCATCGATGCAAGGTACGCCGGTTCGCGATGCTGAGACCATGGGGTGTAACCCGATACTGTAGGAAATTCGCCCGCGCCGCGCGGCTGCACTGAAGAGTCGGGCTCACGGCCGCTCCCTTGTCATGGCGGCTCGCACTCGGGCGGGAGGTGACCCCACGTGGTGTCCGTTCGGGTAAGACCCCATCGACGGGACGAGCCGCCGCCGCCACAATGGCACCCATCGCGAACCACAACCTTTGTGCCACCTTCACCCACGCCTCGGGTGAAGCGTCGGTCGCAAACTCCATTTCCTCGGAACCCAACCAAACTCATCATGCAAAAGACCATTTCTCTTGTCTCGCTCGCCGCTTCCGCCGCCCTCCTCGCCGCCTGCGCCTCCACCGGCTACCAGAAGGCCGGCCAGGCTTCGACTTCGCTCCAGCAGGCCGCGCAAGGTCTCGACGATTCGCTCATTCCGTTCGACGCCGTGCTCGTCGCGCTCTCCGACCTGGTGAACAACCCGGCGCCGGATATCACGCCGCAGTTCCAGAAGTACAGCTCGGCGGTGACCACCCTGGAAACCCAGGCCAACATCACGAAAGGCCACGCCACCGCCATGCAGGATGAAGGCGTCGCCTACTTCCGCAATTGGAACGACGAACTGGCCACGATCCAGAACGACCAGATCCGCACCCGCAGCCTCGATCGCAAGATCGTCGTGGCCGCACAGTTTGAGAAGGCACGTTCCGACTACGTGCAAGCCTCGGCCGAGTTCGATCCGTTCCTCGCCGACCTCAAAGACATTCGCACGGCGCTGGCGACGGATCTCACCGCGGGCGGCCTGGATTCCGTCAGTGGCCAGGCGCGCGACGCAAGCCGCAATGGAATCCCCGTGCGCGCGTCATTGGTGAGTGTTTCGCAGGAGTTCAAGCAGCTCGGCGCGACCCTTTCCTCCGCCACGCCCCCGATGTAGGCCCGCCTCGGCCTGCCGGGATCAGTGCGCCCCGGTTGGGGCGCGCTGCCCGGCGGCATCGGCGGGTGCCACGTCGTGGGCGCGGTATTGCTCGACGGCGTGGGTTTCATCGACGCCTCGGTCATCACCGGACTCGCCTCCTCTGAAAAGGTCCTGGTCGGGGAAGCGAAAACCTCCGTGCTCGTCGTTTCGCAGGTTGCCGCGGGAGCGCGTCACCTGTTTCTTCTCCTGGTCCCCCAACACCCCAGGCGCAACGATGAAAATCAAGACCAAGGACTTCCGGGTGGAAGCAGATGGAAAAGTCGCCCTCGTGAAGCGACCGACACGCGTCAGGCCCGTCTACCGGTCGAAGAAACACTACCACAAGCTTCTCCATGAACACGTCGACGAACTGAGCGCGCTGCAAGACCTGCTCTACGCGTCGAACCGCCATGCGCTGCTGTTGATTTTCCAGGCCATGGACGCCGCCGGCAAGGACGGCGCCATCCGGCACGTGATGTCCGGGATAAACCCGCAGGGCTGCCAGGTGTTCAGCTTCAAGCAACCGAGCGCGGAGGAACTCGAACACGACTTTCTTTGGCGGACCAACCGCTGTCTCCCGGAGCGCGGGCGCATCGGGATTTTCAATCGCTCCTACTACGAGGAGGTTCTCATCGTTCGCGTGCACCCGGAATTGCTGCACGCCCAGGGCCTGCCCGCCGCGGCGCTCGACGAGAAGACGATCTGGAAGGAGCGGTATCGTTCCATCGTGGACCTCGAGGCGCATCTCCACCGCAGCGGCACGCGCATCATCAAGTTCTTCCTGCACGTCTCCAAGGAGGAACAGCGGAAGCGCTTCCTCTCCCGCATCGACGAGCCGGACAAGAACTGGAAGTTCAGCCTCGCCGACGTGAAGGAGCGGAAATACTGGGACGACTACATGCGCGCCTACGAAGCGTGCCTGAGTGCGACCGAGCACGGACCACGCGCCCTGGTATGTCGTCCCCGCCGACGACAAGAAGAACGCACGACTGATCATCTCGCAGATCCTGCTCGAGACCATGAAGCAACTCGGCATGGCCTATCCGCAGGTCAGCGCCAAGCGGCGCCGGGAGTTGCTGGCGATCCGACAACAACTTTGAAGACGAACCGCGCCCGCCTGGACTCAAGTGCAGCGACACGTGGTCGCGTTCGAGTGGGTTGCGGCCGCCGGCCCGCGGTGAGACATGTTCAGGCTACCCCAGGTCCGCGGCGGCATTCCAAACCGCGATGACCGGTGTCGCCTGGTCGGGATGTTCGTAGCCGAGAATGCTCAGGGAACCGGTGTCCAAGGCGAAGTGTCGCCCGTCCCGGACCGGCAGGCTGATCCAGGTCATTGCCAGCGCCCGCAGAAAGTGACCGTGCGCGAACACCGCCAACGTTCCATTCAAACCGCGGAGAACCTCGACCACCCGCCCCGTGCGCCGGGCAACCTGTTCCACCGATTCACCGTGCGGACAACCGTCCGCAAAGACATCCCACGCCGGTCGCTGCGCACGAATCTCCGCCGTGGTCCGGCCTTCGTAGTCCCCGTAGTCCCATTCCTGCAGATCCGGATCGACCCGCGCCACATCGCCGAAGCCGGCAAGTTCGCACGTTCGCCGGGCCCGTTGCAGCGGACTCGTGAGCACGTGGGCGAAGGGGATTCCCTCGAGATGCTCGTGCAAAAGCGATGCGCGACGTTCGCCGTTCTTCGTGAGCGGCAGATCGGTCCGACCCGTGTGCTGGCCGGAAAGCGACCACGCCGTTTCGCCGTGGCGTAGGAGATAGACCTGAGTGGCCATGGTCAGTGTGTCATTCGGTTCAGCCCGCGCCTCAATCGCTCATCCGATCGTCTCTGTCGGAACACAAACTTTCAAGACCAGCGTGGCCAGCAAACCCGCGCCCTGAGTCCGCAACTCAACTCCCTGCCGGGTTTCACCATCACCGGCGCTGACCATTCGCCACGCGGATCATCGGTGTTGATGGCGTACAAACCAAAGTCGGGATCGGGATAAAACAGACAGAATTTCCCGGCGTGATGGCGCAGGGCCGGCGCCCATACGCCGCCGCCGTGACGGGGCAGGAAGAAGTGCTCCCGCGGTATCCGGCCAGACTGAACCGCTACGGTTGTCTTGCGCCACTGCCTGCCGGGTCGCGGCAGTTTTCAATTCGTGGACGGATCCCCGGCGGAAGAGCCGTTCGCTTGCTTCAGCGCTCGACGCGCAAGACGGGTCACATGGATGGTCACGGCGAGCGTGGCCAGCAGACCGGCGCCGAGATACACGTATTTGAGCGTGCTTCCGTCCGTCTCGCCCGAAGCCGCGGCAAGGCCGGCCCTGCCCGCGTAGCCCAGGTAAACGTAGAGCAACGTGCCGGGCAGCATGCCGGCCCAACTCGCGAATGCATAGGGCCAGAAGCCCACCGACGTTAGTCCGAGCAGGTAATTCAGCACGTTGAAGGGAAAAATCGGAGACAGTCGGAGCAGGAACACGATCTTCGCACCTTCGCGGCCGACCGCGCGATCCACGGCAGAGAAACTCGCGTTGGCACCGAACTTCCGGCTGACGGAGTCGCGGGCAAAGTGCCGCGCAATGAGAAATGCCGCCGCCGCTCCGAGCGTTGCACCGACCGACACCGCGACAAATCCCTTGGCTACGCCGAACGCAAAACCAGCGCCGAGGGTGAGCACCGACCCGGGCAGAAACAGGACCGCGGCGAGGACATACACCGCGACGAAGATGACGATCCCGAGCGTGCCGAGCCCCGCCATCCAGTCGTTGAAGGACTTCAACCAGTCGCCCACCGGAAATACGCGGCTGGCGATGATGAGTCCGATGACGAGCAGCACGCCGATCACGAGTTTCCACTTGCCGCCCACGGCCGGCGGCGGCACTCCTGCCGCCGGATCGACACCTTCGGCGGCAGGAGTGCCGCCGCTCCCATTGGCCTCGTTCTTCACGGCAGGTTCCGGCGGAACAGCCCCTCCAGGAATTTCTTCCTTCCCGCGGTGAGTTTCGTCCGGTTGTAGGCGTCGCCGGCCTTGCGCACCGCTTCGGATCGCGAGGGATAGGCGTGGATCGTGGCCGCGATTTTTCCCAGTGATAGCTTGTGCTTCATCGCCAGGGCGAATTCGTGAATCAGTTCGCCGGCTGATTCACCCACCACCGTCGCGCCCAGGATCAAGCCCGTCTTCCTTGCCGCGATGACCTTGACGAAACCCTCCGCCTCACGCTCGAGGATGTAGCGATCCACCTGATCGAGCGAGACACGAAAAACCTCGTGCTCGATCATCGTCCGCCTCGCCTCGCCCTCGTTGATGCCGACGCGGGCAACCTCCGGACTGGTATAGGTCGCCCAGGGCAGGACTTTCGTATCGGCCTTGGTGAGCTTTCCCAACCAGCGCAGCGGCGGGATCATGCTGCGAACAATATTCTCGACGATCACGCGTGCATGGTGGTCGGCGAGATGGGTGAACTGGTGACCGCCCGCGATGTCCCCTCCTGCGAAGATGTGCCGCTGCGAAGTTTGCAGGTACCCATTCACCTCGACGCCCCGCCGGTTGGTGCGCACCCCCGCCGCCGCCAGGTTGAGCCTTTCGAGATTGGGGGTTCGACCCGCCGCGATCAGGACGGCGTCGATCTCGACCGCTTCGCTTTCAATACCGGGTTCGTCGGTCGTGGGTTCCAGCACGGCGAACGCCCGGCCGTCTCGGGAAAGGAAACGACCAACGGTGCGATTCGTGCGCACGGCGACACCCTCGGCTTCGAGCCGTGATCGCAACAAGGCGGCGACGTCCGCGTCCTCACGTTCAAGGAGCTGGGCGCGACGCTGCACGATCGTCACCTTGACGCCGAGGCGCCGGAAGACCTGGCCCAGTTCGCACCCCACCGGTCCGCCGCCGACCACGAGCAGCGATCTCGGCGTGAAGTCGAGCTGGTCGAAAATCGTCTCGTTCGTGAACGTGCGGACTTGATCGAGTCCCGCGATCGGCGGAATGATCGCGCGGCTGCCCGCGGCAATAACAACAAACCGACCGCGCAGCACCTTGCCGTCCACCTCGATTTCGTGGGGCGAACGGAAACGCGCCTCGCCGCGAAACACGTCCACGCCCAGTGACACGTAACGTCCCTGGGAGTCGTTGGGCTCGATCGCCGCACGCCTGGTGCGCATGCTCGCGAAGATCTTTTGCAGATCGAACCGTGGCTCATGTTTCTCGAGACCCCACAGTTCCGCCTCCCGGATGTGCTGGATGTGACGGGCCGAGGAAATCAGTCCCTTGCTCGGGACGCATCCCGAGTTGAGGCAATCGCCCCCCATTCTGCTGCGCTCGATCAACGCCGCTCGCCCGCCCAGGCCGGCAACGGCCGCGGTGGTGACGAGTCCGGTCGCACCGGCGCCTATGGCGATGACGTTGTAGTCGGTTCCTTGGGTGGGCATGTATCCCGGAAGGACGGATCAACGCCGGTTCGTATTCCCGAAGAACATTCAAATCCCGCGCCCGGACTTTCCAGAAACGACAGGGGGCGGCGGAGAAAATGCCAGGTCAATACCAGATCCGCCAACGTCTGCCGCACCGGACCCCGGCGAACAAAGCGCCGCCCGGAACTGAGCACCACCGGCTCGAGCAACACCGTCGCACCCCGTTGCATCAGGCGCCGGGAAAATTCGAGGTCCTCGAACTGGCGCAACAAGCGGAAGCCTCCGAGTTCCACAAAGACCTCCCGGCGCACGAACATCGCTTGATCACCCAGGAAAAGCCCGAAACGCCGTCCGCGCCAGTCGGCAAGACGACAGGTCGCACGCAGAACCGCCGACGGCAGGTCGAATCGACGGCGAAACGCACCCCCGACGCAGGCGGGGCGGGCCGCCAGAGTCCGGCGGACCGTTTCCAGCCAGGAAGGTGGCAGGATCGTGTCGGCGTGCAAGAACACCAGCACGCTTCCCTGCGCGTGCTGCGCCCCGAGATTCATCTGCGCCGCGCGCTGGCGGACCGGCGACGGCAACACGAACGCGCCGTACCGCGACGCGACGGCGCGCGACTCGTCCTCGCTGCCGCCATCCACGACAATCACGTCGACGTCCTTGGTATCCGCGCCGATCGACGCCAGGGTCCGCGCCAACAAAGCAGCCTCGTCGACCACGGGTATGACTACTGAAGTTCTCAACGGCACGGGATCTTCGTCTTTGATTAAACTGCCCACCATTTGAGGACCGTCCAGCGGCGAGGGTTATTCCCTGCGCGAGCGCGCCTCGACGAGTCCTTATGCGCCGCTGACGCGAATCACGCAACCCCTGGCTCGGAACGTCTCACTCGTCTTCCAGCGTGGGCGCGTTCCGGCGCAGGCGGGGGTGAGGGCGCGTGGACCACAACGCGCGCCCGGCGAAGCCGCCTCGCGCCGTGTGGGACTGTCTCGTCGGATCGTGCACTTTCGCGACGATTTTGTTCGGTACGGACACTCGAGCAGCGGTGCTGCTGGCGAGACCTTAGCCGAAATGATGCAGTCGAACCGAGGACGCCCTCGAAGTTCCTGCACCGTTCGTTGATCGATGGCAGGAGCCTGCTTGCAGGCGACAGAACTCCTCTGCGCCACCGGATCGCTTGCAAGCAAGTTACAAGATGGCGTCCGACTGAATGGTTACGGCTTAGCCGTAGTCCCTCCGTGATCTCGGCTCGAACCTCCGTGACCTCTGTGTCCACTCCTTGCGTTGCGGGTCCTCGCGCCGTTTGATCGACTCGGGCCTGATTCCGTTCCGAGCCGCGGCTGACGCGAACGAATGGCGCTTGCGTCGGTCAAGATCTCATTACGGTGGTCGTAAACGATGAAAGTAAGAGAGCGCTCGGCGGTGGAGCGGGAGATTCTGCGCCCGCTTTGGAAGATTCATATCCTGCATCACGCTGGAGAGGGGCCGATTGTCGGTCACTGGATGCTCGGGGAGCTGCGGGAACACGGCTACAAAGTAAGCCCTGGCACCCTGTATCCGATGCTTCGCCGGATGCGGCAGCTCGGCTGGCTTGCGGTGTTGTCGGCGAAAGGTCGCAGACGGGCAGCGAAGGCAGGAACCCTATACCGTCTCACGACCGCCGGCCGGGCTGCACTGGCCGAGGTCCGGGCCCGGCTTCGGGAGCTCGAGAGCGAGGTCTTCACGCGAAAGGCGACCGCATGAAGCCTTCCAGGCTCCAGTCAACGTCCGCGCCGGCCTCCACGCTGCTTATTCGCATCATGGTCGGCGCGGTATTTCTAACCGAAGGCGTCCTCAAGTTGGTCCGGCCGGACGCATTGGGGGTCGGGCGTTTCACGAAGATCGGATTGCCCTCGCCGGAGATCCTCGCGCCTGTCGTCGGAGGATTCGAGATCGCGTGCGGCGCGCTCCTGCTGCTCGGCCTTTGGACCCGCGTTGCAACGGTGCCGCTTATCACGATCATCGGCGCGGCCATTGTCACGACCAAGATCCAGATCCTCCTTCAGCACGGCTTCCTGGACATGGCGCACGAGGCGAGGACCGATTTCTGCATGCTGCTCGGAGCGGTCTTCCTGCTGGTCGTCGGGGCGGGTCGATTCTCACTGGACGCGCGAGGCGCGAAACAACGCGACCGCTGCTGACGACGTCAATTGCTGACGGCCCGATGGACACTGCCGCCCCAAGGAAGTCATCCGCGCTGAAATTCGTCGTGATGATCGGCGTGCTCAGCTTCTTCGCCGACTTCACCTACGAAGGTTCGCGCAGCATCGTCGGGCCCTTTCTGGCGGCGCTGGCGGCGAGCGGCACCGCGGTCGGGATCGTCACCGGTTTCGGCGAGCTGCTCGGCTACGGCCTGCGGCTCGTGTCGGGACGGCTGGCGGACCATACGCGTCAGTTCTGGCCGATCACCATCTTTGGCTACGTCGTGCAAATGTTCGCGGTGCCGGCGCTCGCGCTGGCCGGCAACTGGCCGACCGCGGCCGCGTTCATCATCCTCGAACGGATGGGCAAGGCCATTCGCAATCCGCCGCGCGACACGATGCTTTCGCACGCGGCGAAGGAGATCGGCTATGGCTGGGCGTTCGGCCTGCACGAGGCGCTCGATCAGTTCGGCGCCCTGTCCGGTCCGCTCGCGGTCGCCGCCATCCTGGCTTGGCGCGGCGACTATCGGTTCGCCTTCGCGGCCCTGCTGGTGCCCGGTCTGGTTTGTCTCACGGTCCTGCTGGTCGCGCGCTGGCTCTACCCGCGGCCGGAAGAGATGGAAGGACATGTGCCGGCGGTGCAGACCAAAGGATTGCCGCCCATGTTCTGGCTTTACCTCGGGGGAGCGGCGCTGGTCGCGGCGGGGTTCGCGGATTTTCCGCTCATCGCGTATCACTTCGAAAAGGCCTCGACGGTTTCGCGGGACTGGGTGCCGATCGCGTATGCGATCGCCATGGCCGTAAGCGGCACCGGGTCCCTCGTGTTCGGACGACTGTTCGACCGCTTCGGCATCGGGGTGCTCATTCCCCTGACCCTCATGTCGACGTTGTTTGCCCCGCTGGTTTTTCTCGGTGGCTTCTGGCCCGCCCTGATGGGCGCGGCCGTCTGGGGTCTCGGCATGGGCGTGCACGAATCGATCATTCCGGCGGCGGTCGCGCCGATGGTGCCGCCGCAACGCCGCGCCTCCGCCTACGGCCTGTTCACCGCGGGCTACGGCGTGGCCTGGTTTCTCGGCAGCGCCGTCATCGGTTTTCTCTACGACCGATCCATCACCGCCACGATCGTCTTTTGCGTCGTGCTCGAACTCGCGGCGATTCCGGTGTTCGCGATCGGTACGGCAGAGGCACCAGCGGGCCTGAGTTCCTCGCGGCCCTGGAGAGCCAGCGATCTGGCGCAGTCGCGCCGCAAGCGGATGGCGAAGACGGAACGGATACCATCCCTCGTGATCGGCAAAGACTGATGACGGTCGGGGCAGCCGTGCGTCGCGCGACCGCCGTCTCGACGCCGAAGGAAAAGCGCCATACCTACGAACGGCTGCAACCGCACTCAGCCGGATCGATGCAGTCGCCGGGCTGGGCCTCGGCTTTGCTGCTGCAGTTTTCCGGGCGAGCAAAGACGACGTGGGCGGGGACGTGCGTGACCACCATTCGGTGACGCGTGGTTGCCGGCAAAACCGCGGTGCAATGCATTGTTCCGCCTCGGACGTCGTGTGAACTTCATGTGACACGGCGCGACTTCTTGTCGCATTCAGCTTCCGTGAAGCTTCAAGCTGCACCCCACATGAAACTGTACTTTTGGGCTTTCGCTCTCTCGCTCGGGTGCGCAGCGGTCGCCTCGGCCGCCGGGCGCGCCAGGCACGTCGTCCTCGTCGTGTTCGACGGCATGCGGCCCGATTTCGTCACCAAGCAAGCGGCGCCGACCCTCGCCGCGCTCGCTGAGCAAGGCGTCTTTTTTCAGAATCACCATTCGGTCTTCATCACCTCGACCGAGGTGAACGGGACCGCTCTTGCCACCGGGGCATGGCCGGCGCGCAGTGGAGTGATGGGCAACGTCGAATTTCGCCCACGGATTGATCCGATGAAGCCGGTGGCGACCGAAGCGCTTTCAACCATCCGGCGCGGTGATCGGGTTTCGAACGGCCACTATCTCGCCACCGCCACCGTGGCTGAGATTCTCCACGCTCAACACCGCACGACGGCGATCGCCGGATCGAAGCAGGTCGCGTTGTTGCACGATCGCGCCGAGCGCGCTGATGACGCCTCATCGGCCATCCTCTTCGAGGGAAATTCGCTGCCCGCATCGGTCGCGGCGAAGGCGACCGCCCGGGCCGGAGCGTTTCCCGCCGCCGGTGCCGACAACAAACGCGAACGGGATGCGTGGACGACGACGGCACTGTTGGACACGCTGTGGAAAAACGGCGTGCCGGATTTCACGTTGTTGTGGCTCGCCGAGCCGGACTACTCGCAACACGCCACGGGGCCGGGCTCGGCGACATCGCTCGCCGCGATCAAGAGTTCGGACGGCAATCTGGCCCGCGTGCTGGCCGCGCTCGACGCGCGCGGGCTGCGCGACAAAACGGATGTGTTGGTCGTTTCGGATCACGGCTTCTCGACCGTCGAACGGACCGTGGACCTCGCCGCCGCGCTGCGTGACGCCGGTTTTACGGTAGTGCGCGCGCTCGGCGCATCGCCGGCACCGGGTACGGTGCTCATTGTCGGCCTCGGGAACACTTGCAATCTCTACGTCGTCGATCACGACGCCTCAACCGTGGATCGGCTCGTCGACTGGTTGCAGCAACAGGACTTCACCGGGGTTATTTTCACGCGTGAACCGCATGACGGCACCTTCACGCTGGCCCAGGCGCACCTCGACTCGCCGGAGGCTCCGGACGTGGTGGTGTCGTTGCGGTGGCGCGCGGAGGAGAGCGCCACCGGCGCGCACGGACTTGCGATCTCGCAGGGCACCGGCCGCAAACCCGGGGAGGGAAACCACGCAGGCCTCGGCCGCTTCGATGTCCACAACACGCTCGTCGCCTCCGGCCCGGATTTTCGCGCCGGAATCATCGACCCGTTACCGACGGGCAACGTCGATGTCGCTCCGACCGTGTTGTGGCTGCTCGGCGTCACACCGCCTGAGCCGATGGACGGCCGGGTGCTGGGCGAGGCGATCGTCGGCGATGCGCCGCCGGTCACGCACGTCGACTTTCGTCGCCTGGAAGCGCAACGCACCGGGACGCACACCACCTGGCGCCAGGTACCTGCTCACCAGCGAAGTGAACGATGTCCGGTACCTCGACGAGGGCGACGGCGCCGTAGTGGAGGCGAAGTGAAGGGCGGTCAAAGTCGCATTGGGCCACGGCCTGGCTTGCTGGGCCGCAAACCCGTAGCCGGCCGATGCCGCTCTACTTCAGCTCCATCAGAATATCGACCGACGCCGCCTGAAACACTACGAAACGTGCCCGTTGCGCACTACGTTCGCCGGCGCCACGACACTAACCTCGCAGAGCCCGCGGGATTTTGAGATTGTCGGCTGAGGGCGTCTGGCATTCCATATAGCTCGGCAATGGAATCTGCCGTCCCCGCTCAGGGGAAAACCGCCTGACGCAAGTCGGTGCTGATGACTCCTAGGGATCTCAATTCGGAGTCATCATGCTTCTCTACCTTTGGGTCGCGTTGGGCGGCGCGGTGGGTACCGCGGGCCGGTTCTTCTTTTCCGGCGTGATCGCGCGGCACTATGGGACGACGTTTCCGTGGGGCACGATGTTCGTCAACGTGACGGGCTCGTTCATCATCGCCTTTTTCGGAACGCTGACCGACCCCGAAGGCCGCCTGATGGTCAACCAGACCGCCCGTCAGGTGTTCATGACCGGGATGTGCGGCGGCTACACCACGTTTTCGTCCTTCAGTCTGCAGACGCTCGCGCTGGCGCAGAACGGCGAGTGGTTCCGCGCCGGCGGCAATGCCGTGCTGTCGCTGATTTCGTGTCTGTTCGCGGCGTGGCTCGGCCACGTCACGGCCGCTTACCTCAACAACCTGAAAGGAGCCTGACCATGGAAATACCCCACGATTCGCTTTTGCTGCGCATCTTCCTCGGGGAGACCGACCGTTGGCATCACCAACCCCTTTACGAGGCGATCGTGCTCAAGGCGCGCGAAATGCATCTCGGCGGCGCCACCGTGATTCGCGGCATCATGGGCTTCGGCAAATCGAGCCACCTGCACACGGCGAAGATTCTGCGCCTGTCGCTCGACTTGCCGCTCGTGATCGAGATCGCCGACAGCGAGGAGAAGATTAACGCGTTCCTCCCGGTCGTGGACTCCATGATGACGGGCGGTCTCGTGACCATCGAGAAAGTGAGGGTCATCCACTATCGCGGGCGACCCCCGGACGCGAGCGCGCCTGCGTGACACCTTCGTCGCCTGAATCAACCCATGCCACGCTCGATTCTGTTCAACCTTCTCCAGGTGCTGGTGGTGCTCGTCTTTTCGCCACTCGCGGCCGGCGTGCTGGCACGGATGAAGGAACGGGTCCAGGCGCGTCGCGGGCCGAGCATCTTTCAGCCCTACCGTGACCTGTGGAAGCTGTTCCACAAGGACGAGGTCGTCTCGGAGCAGTCGTCGTGGATTTTTCGCGCCACGCCCTACGTCGTGTTTGTCGCGCCGATTTTCGTCACGCTGTTGATACCGGTGCTGACGGACTACCCGCTGTTCTTCGCGTTCATGGGCGACATGCTGGGTGGCGGGTTCGTGTTGGCGCTGGGTGGCTTCTTCGCGACGCTCGCGGCAGTCGACACCGGCAATCCCTACGGGCCGATCGGCGCCAGTCGCACGCGCATGGTGGGCTTTCTCGCCGAACCGGTGTTCATGATCGTATTCTTCACGGTGTCGTTCGTCGCGGGATCGACGATTCCCTACATCGTGCAGCAGAAGTGGGTCACGCCCGAGGCGAACTTCTTCGCTCCGTCGCATGTGCTGTTGATGCTGGCGTTTCTCATGTTGATCCTCGCCGAGGGCGGCCGCATCCCGGTGGACAACCCGAGCGGGCACTTCGAGCTGGCGATGATCGACGAGTCGAAGTCGCTCGAATACTCCGGCCGGGGCTTTGCCCTGATGAAGTGGGGCGGCGCCATGAAGCTCTTCGTGCTCATGTGTATTTTCCTCAACGTGCTGGTCACGCCGTGGGGGCTCGCGCACGGGAGGACGTTCGGCGCTGTGCTGCTCGCGATTCCGTTCGTGTTGCTGAAGATCTTCCTGTTCCTGCTCGTGCTCGTCGTGATCGAGTCGTCGCTGGCCAAGCTGCGGCTGTTCCGGATCACGGAGTTTCTGGGCGCCGCGTTCATCACTTCGGTCGCCGCCATGATTACCGGGCTGATCGCCTTCTGAACGCGTTGCTTCCAACGTCATGAATGTGCTGCAGCCCTGGCTCGTGAATCTCAACGCCCTCGCGGCGGGGCTGTTTTTGCTGACGGCGTTTGGCATGGTGGCGACGCGTCAGGTCCTCGGCTGTTTGCGCCTCTTCATGGCCAACGGTCTCCTGCTGGCGATCTCGGCCTTTCTACTCAGCGCGATCCTGCATTCGTGGCACGTCTTCGCGGTGGGCGTCATCGATCTGATTACGAAGCCGATTCTGATCCCGTGGCTGTTGCGTCGGATCGTGCGCAGCGAGGTCTACGTCCGCCGCGAGATCGATCAGGCACTCAACATCCCGACTTCGCTGCTCATCGTGTTGGCGCTGACG
Source organism: uncultured Verrucomicrobiae bacterium (assembly GCA_963797435.1). Classification (GTDB taxonomy): domain Bacteria; phylum Verrucomicrobiota; class Verrucomicrobiia; order Opitutales; family Opitutaceae; genus CAWCPJ01. The sequence goes on from CAWCPJ010000005.1 coordinate 894,481, forward strand.
ATCGCCGCCTACTTTCTTGCTCTGCCGTTGTTGGAAGCGGGCGATGGTCTGGTAGGCCTCAACCTGCCGATCGGCATCGCGGGTCTCCTGATCGGTGCTTTCACGGCTTCGGTCCGCCGGGAAGCCGTGCCGCTGCTCCTGGGCCTCGTGGCCATGGAGAACGCCGCGTTCTTTGCAGGAATCGCCATCGCGCCGGACCTGCCGCTGATCGCCGAACTGGCGATCGCCTTCGACGTGCTCGTGCTGGTGTTCATCGTTGCCGTGCTCACGCGCGCCGTCCACAAGCATATCGGCACGACCGAGGTGGGCACACTGGCGCGCTTGAAGGAGGGCGACAAACCGTGAGCCTCCTCGTCATCGCGGCACTGCCCCTCGCTGCCATGGTCATGAGCTGGCTGCCGCTTGGACGGCGCGTGGCGCCCGCGGTGACGCTGCTCGCGGCCATGCTCGTGCTGGCGCTGGCGGTTAAGGTCACCGCATCAGTCGTGGGTGGCGCCGGCGTCGTGGCGATTCACGGCTGGGTGGAGGTCGATGCGTTCGGCTGCGCTGATCCTGCTCGTGGTCGCGTGGGTGGCGTTGCTGGCGGCCCTCTACTCGGTCGGCCACCTCGAAGCAGGCGAACACACGCGGGAAGCGCGCCGGGTGCGTTTCTACTATGCGCACCTGAATCTCTTCATCTTCGCTCTTCTTGCGGTGCCGATGTCTTCCGAGCCGGCGCTCGCCTGGATCGCCATCGAATTCACGGCGCTGTTCTCGGTGCTGCTCGTGGCCTATCGAAAACACCCATGAAGCGCTCGAGGCGGCCTGGAAATACATCGCGCTGATGTTCATGGGGGCGGCCATTGCGCTGCTCGGTTTCCTGATTCTGTTTTGGGCACAACAGACGGCCGGCGGAGGGATGTTCACCTGGAACGGCCTGCGGGCGACGGCCGGCATGCCTCCGGCGCTGATCACGGCGGCGTTCGTTTTCGTCCTCGTGGGGTTCGGCACGAAGGTCGGGTTCGTACCGCTGCACACGTGGTTGCCCGATGCGCACAGCCAGGCGCCGACGCCCGTGTGCGCGTTGCTGTCGGGGGTGAAAACGACCGTCGCGCTTTACTGCATCCTGCGGTTGGTGCCGCTCCTCACGCCGGATGCTGCGGCGGGATGGTTGCAGGTCGTTGGCCTGCTGTCGGTCGGCGTCGCGGCTTTTTTGCTGCTGCAGGTGCGCGACTACAAGCGCATGTTCGCCTTCTCCACCGTCGAGCACATGGGCGTGATCTTCACGGCGGTTGGTCTGGGCGCGGCGACCCATCCGGCCGCCCTGCTGCAGATTGTGTCCCACTCGCTGACGAAGTCGTTCTGCTTCTTCGCCGCCGGCGCGGTTCTACTCGCATTCGGCACGCGCGAAATCGCGGCCGTGCGCGGTGTGCTGCGGCGCTCGCCGATTGCAGGCGTGGCGCTGATGTTCGGCGCGCTGGCCATCGGCGGGGCCCCGCCGATGGCGGTTTTCCTGAGCGAATTCTCCATCTTTCGTGGCGGAGTGACGGGCCACCACTACGTCACGACGGCATTGCTGGTGAGTTTCATCGTCGTCGCCTTCTTCGGCATCATGCGGCACGTGAATCGCATGGTGTTCGGTGTCGATGCCGCTTCCGCGGATGGCGCAAGTTCGCACGAACGCCCGCCTCTGCCACTGACCTGCCGCCTCACGTTGCTCCTCGGTGCGATGCCGGTGCTGGTGCTTGGAGTGTGGCTGCCCCCGCCGCTGTACACGCTCGTCCAACAAGCCGCGCAAGCCCTCGCGCCATGAAACGCCGCTTGAACCTTCTCGCGCAGGGACCTACGACGGAAGGGTCATCGCCCCGTCCCTGTCGGGCGGACACGAAGGTAGGGACGCCTCGCCGAGGCGTCCGCGCACGCGAAAAGAAGGAATTGTCTCTCCTGAATTGCGTTCCAACCTCCGGCTCCGATGCCTCTCCCGGATCGGCGCTGGCTGCGACATGCGACTCCCGACTGGGTGCGCGACGATCAGCACGTGTTCTTTATCACGATTTGCGCGGCGGTCCGCGGATCAGACGACTTGATACAGCCTCGGACGGCCGCCGGTTTGATCGAAGCGGTCGAACATCGTCACCGGACTGCCATCTGGTGGGCTCATCTGTTTCTCGTGATGCCGGACCATGTTCACGGACTGTTCTCGTTCCCTCGCTCAGGCGTTGGATTGGCGGCGGTTGTTGCCGCGTGGAAGCGGTGGACTGCAACGTCGTTGAAACTCACCTGGCAGCGTGGCTTTTTCGACCATCGGCTGCGCGGACAGGAAGGTTTCGACGAAAAGGCTCACTACGTGCGCATGAATCCCGTGCGGGCCGGCTTGCTGACGCGTGCGGAGGACTGGCCGCATGTTTGGACGCCCCGGTAGGGACGCCCTGCCGACTTGTCTCGCCGGAGCGCAGCGAAGACGGAGGCGTCCGCGGACAGACCACTTGCTCCGACTGCACGCAATCTGAATCGAACCTGCCGGCGGCATTGACGTCCGGAGCGGACGGGTCATCGACCCATCCCTACCCGTTGGGCCAAGTGAGACGACACCCGTGAACCTCGCGCAACTCACCAACGCCATTTCGCACCGCTGGGCGGAACGCCTGCGAGTGGAGCGCGACCGGAATCGTGCGACGCTGCACGCCGAGGCGGCTCTCCTCCCGGAGCTGACCGCCTGGCTGTTCGCCGACGCGGACTGTGCGTTTGCCGGACTGGTGGTCGAGGAACGCGATAATGTGTGGGAACTGCGCTACGTCTTTCACAGCCGCACCGAGCCCGCCTGGATTCAGGTCCTCGTCGGGCAGGCAGTCGCGAACAAGGAATTCCCGAGCATCAGCGCGCAGGTGCATGCGGCCGACTGGCACGAACGCGAAGCGGAGGACTTGTTCGGCATCGTCTTCACCGGGCACCCGCGTCTGGGCGACTTCATCCTGCACGACGACGTGTGGCACGAAGGCGTCGAGCCGATGCGACATCGCTTCGATGGCGGCCGCCCCGTGGTGGAACGCCAGCCGCGCGGCGACTGGCGGCCGCGGCGAATCGTCGAGGCCGAAGGCGCGTTCATCATGCCGGTCGGACCGGTGTTCGGAGGCATCGCCGAATCGGTGCATTTTCAGCTCGAGACCGTCGGCGAAGACGTCATCCGGGCGTTCCCGCGCCTGTTCTTCAAGTACCGGGGCATCGAAAAAATCGCCAAAGGCCGCTCCACGGGCGACGCGTTGTTGCTCGCGGAGCGCTTCGCGGCGACGACGGCGTTTGCGCACGCCCTTGGCTTTTCGCGCGCGGTCGAAAGCATCGGCGAACTGGCAGTCCCGCCGCGTGCGCGGCGTCTGCGCGTGCTGCTCGCGGAACTCGAACGGCTGCGCCACCACGCCGGCGCGATCACGGGCATCTGCGAGTCCACCGGGCTCGCGGTGGCCGCAAGCCAGGGTGCCATGTTCGAAGAGGAACTGCTTCGGCTCAGTGGAGCGCTGACCGGGCATCGCTACCTTTTCGGCCTGGCGGTTCCGGGCGGACTCGCGCGCGATTTCGAAAACCGCGCGTGCGCGGAAGCGGCCCGCACGGCGGCGGAGATCGTGCGCAAGCTGGACGACCTCGAGCAGCGGCTGCGCGTTTCGAGCAGTTATCTCGACCGCCTCGAGGATGTCGGTTTCATCTCTGCCGCGGACGTTCGAGCCCACGGTCTCGTGGGACCCATCGCTCGCGCCTCGGGTGTCGCGTGCGATCTGCGCCGGATTCAGCCTTATGAGGACTACGAAGACCTTGCGTTTGACGTTCCGGTTGAAGACGAGGGCGACGGATACGCGCGATTGCGTGTGCTGTTTGCGGAGGCGTGTCAATCGGCGCGTTTGATCGAACAGGCGGCAGCGACGCTCCCTGCCGGACCGGTGCGAGTTCCCTGTCCGCCGCGGGAAGGCGCCGCACTGGGCTGGATCGAAGCGCCGCGCGGCGCCGCCTTTCACTGGGTGCGGGCGGATGCCGGTGGCCTTGTCGTTCGCTACCGGGTCGTGCCGCCGTCGTTCGCCAACTGGCACGGCTTCCACCTGGCGGTCGAGCGCTTTGCCTTCCAGGACTTCCCCATCATTCTCGCTACGCTCGGCCTCTCCGTGGCCGAGAATGATCGCTGACCACCCGGAGGAGACATCATGAGCCAATGGGTCATCAAGGGATTGGGCACGCCGGTGAAAACTACGCGCTATCCGACGCGTGAGGAAACCGCGGCCGGGGTGTCGCCGGGGATGCCCGCGAACTCCGCGGGTGACGCGATGCTGGCCGCGCTCTGCCCGACGGAAGCGCTGCACGCGGTGGACGGACGCGTGCTCGTCGATCCGCGTCGTTGCATGCACTGCTTTCGCTGCGCGCGCGAAACGGAGACGCCGATCGCCTGGCAGACGGGCTACGAGTGGGCGACGATCAAATCGCTTGGAACGCCGACCGGCGAGAACGCCCTGCCGGCGCCATTCGGGAAATCGATTCACGTGCTCGTGATGGATGCAGGAGATTGCGGCGCCTGCCTGCACGAGGTGCGGCAGCTCAACAATCCCTACTACAACATGCATCGCCTCGGTTTCTTCATCACGCCAACGCCACGACACGCCGACGTGTTGCTGGTGGTTGGATGCGGGGCGGATCATCTGCGCAGTGCGCTGGAAAAAACCTATCGCGCGATGCCGACGCCGAAGCGAGTGATCGCGGTGGGCTCGTGTGCGCTCACCGGCTCGGTTTTCGGCCCCAGCTTCATGACCGGAGGGGGTGTCGGTGACATCATCCCCGTGGACGTGGAGGTGCCAGGCCATCCGCCTCCGCCGTTGGCCATCCTCCACGCCCTCCTGGTTGCGGTGGGGCGCCGCCCGGCAGCATTGCTCGCTTCGCGCGAGACACGTAGCCAACCGGAGGTGACGGCATGACGAGTGCGATCGCAATCGGATCGGTGATCTTCTTTGCGTGCTGCGGCGCGGGCATCGTCGTGATCCTCATGACGCCGGAACGCGCGCAGGCCCGCGTGCTTGCGTGGGTGGCGGCGCTGGCTGCATTGCCGCTGGCCTGGATCGGCGCGGCCGGACTTGTAACGTCCACCGCCATCACGTGGCGGCTCTGGACCATTCCCTCGCTCGGCGCCGTGACCCTGAGTATCGATCGACTGGCGGGCCTGTTCCTCTTGATCACGGCTTTGGTCGTTCTGCCGGGTGCGGTTTTTATCGCCGCCAGCCTGCCTGCGCTCGCCGCGAGGTATCGTCTGCGCGGCTTTGGCGCGTGCTACCTGGGGCTCGTGGGATCGGTCGCACTCGTGTTGCTCGCCGCGGACGTGTTCACGTTTCTCGTCGCATGGGAGGTGATGTCGCTGCTCTGCTACCTGCTCGTCAACTTCGAGCACGAGAACGCGGAAAACACCCAGGGTGGCTATCTGCTTCTCGTATTGAGTGAGGCCGGGGCTCTGGCGGTGGCGCTGGGACTGCTGCTCGTCGCCGCGAACGCCGACTCGCTGGATTTCGCGGCGTTGCGTGCCAGCGCTCCGGTCGCCGGAAGCGGTCTGCGATGGTTCGTGTTTCTGCTCACCTTCTTCGGCTTTGGGGTGAAGGCGGGACTGATGCCGGTCAACTCATGGCTTCCCCGCGCCTATGCGGCGGCGCCGGCTGCGTTTGTTCCCGTGCTCGCCGGCGCCACGCTCAACCTCGGATTCTATGGGATCCTGCGCGTCAATGCGGACTTGCTGCCGGTCTCATCGATCGGTCCGGGCCTGCTCGCTCTCATCGTGGGGACGCTCACCGCGATCGTCGGCATCCTTTACGCGACGACCGAAAACGACCTGAAGACGCTGCTCGCGCACAGCTCGATCGAAAACGCCGGAATCATCACCGTCGGCATCGGCGCCGGTCTGCTCTTCCGTGCCGCGGACCAGCCGGCTCTGGCGGGCATCGCCTTCATCGCCGCGCTCTATCACCTCGCCAATCACTCCTTCTACAAAACACTTCTTTTCATCGGAGCGGGAGCGGTCGAGCAACAGACCGGAACACGCGACCTGAACCGCCTCGGCGGATTGATCCGCCGATTGCCGTGGACGGCCCTGGGCTTTCTCGGGGGGGCTCTCGCGATCGCCGCGCTGCCGCCGTTCAACGGCTTTGTGAGCGAGTGGCTGACGCTGCAAACGATGCTCGGCAGCGCGGCACTCGGTTCGACCGCAGTCAAGGTTGTCTTCGCACTTTGCGGCGCGGTCCTGGCGCTCACCGCTGCGCTCGCGGTGACCTGTTTTGTGAAGGTGTTTGCCATGAGCTTTCTCGGAATCAGTCGCTCCAACGAAGCCGCCGCGGCTGCGGAAGCACCGCGAACCGCGTGCTGGCCGATGATCTTTCTGGCCGCGGGGTGCCTCATCCTTGGCGTCACGCCGACCTACGTGATTCCCGTGCTGGACGGCGCCATGCAACCGATCACCCACCACGACACGCTTGCGGCGATCGTTCCGCCCTTTTTCTCCGGGAGCCCGCGCCACGGCGAGCTGTCGCCCGCCTTCGTGGACGAGTTCCACGCGATCGGCGCGCAGGTCGGCCAGAACACGTTGCCCGGATCGGGGCTGGTCATCATGCACCGTGGCGGCGCGAGCAATCCCGTCGTGTATGCCTCCGCGCCGTTCTGGCTGGCCGTCGTCTTCGCCCTGTTGGTCGTGGTGACGTGGCTGCTCGTGCGCTTCGCCGTGGCCCGGCGCCGCGCCGTCGTGCGCCAGCCCTGTTGGGACGGCGCGCTGCGACGGCTGCTGCCGGAGATGACCTACACGGCCACGGGTTTTTCGAATCCCGTGCGCGTGATCTTCGACGCGGTGTTCCGGCCGACGACGGTCGAAGACACCCGCGAGACCGTGGCGCAGCATTTTCGCGCCGCCATCCGCCGCGAACGCGACGATATTCACCTGATCGACCGCGTGGCGCTGCATCCGACGCGCGCCCTGGCGTTCGCATTCGCCGGTCTGCTCGCCCGCATCCACCGCGGGCGGCTGAACACCTACGTCACCTACGTGCTGCTGGCCCTGCTGGTGGCGTTGATCCTGTCCGCTTCGTTGGAATGACCACCCTGTCGCGATTTGCTGGCGATGCCGGCCCGGCCAACACCATGCAGCCCGACCTCGTGAGCATCTTCCTCAAGGCATCGATCATGGCGCTGATCGCGGCCGCCGGGCTCGCGCTGTGGCCACCGTTCCGGCCCGAGTGCAAGGGAATTGCTCGTCGCGCGCTTCTGTTCTTCGCCGGCGTCACCATGCCTGGCGTGATCTTTGCCGTGATCATGCTCTGGTTCTTCGGAGCGCTTTCCTGACGATCCCATCAAGGACTCCGCCACTGCCCTCGCTGAAACTCTTCCTTCCACCGATTCATTTACCATGACCACCATCACTGAAATCAATGCTTTCGAAATCCTCGACTCACGAGGCAATCCGACCCTCGGAGTCACCCTGCGTTTGTCGGACGGCACGACCGTGGATGCGGCGGTGCCGTCCGGCGCCTCCACCGGCGAGCGCGAAGCCATCGAACTGCGCGACGGCGACCCCGCGCGCTACGGCGGCAAGGGCGTGCTCAAAGCCGTCGGCCACGTGCGCGACGTCATCGCGCCGAAACTGCGGGGCATGGATCCGACCAAACAGCGAGAGATCGACGAGGTCATGAAAGCTCTTGACGGCACGCCGAACAAGGCGCGCCTCGGCGCCAACGCGATCCTCGGGGTGTCGCTCGCCGTCGCGCGCGCCGCGGCGATCGCGCAAAAGCTGCCGCTCTACGCGTGGATCGCCCAACTCGCGGGCGGCGACAAGGCCACCGTGCTGCCCGCGCCGATGATGAACGTTCTCAATGGGGGTGCCCACGCGACGAACAACGTCGACTTTCAAGAGTTCATGATCTTCCCGCTCGGCGCGCCGAGCTTTGCCGAGGGGTTGCGCTGGGCGGCCGAGACATTCCATGCGCTCAAGAAGACACTGCACGGTCGCAAGCTCTCGACCGGCGTCGGCGATGAAGGCGGGTTTGCCCCTGACCTCAAGAGCAACGAGGAGGCGATCGACCTCATCGTTGCCGCGATCCGCGTCGCCGGCTACGAACCCGGTCGCGACATCGCGCTCTGTCTCGATCCGGCCGCCAGCGAATTCTGGAACGGCGAGGCTGCAAAAGAATATGTCTTTAGGAAAGGCAGTGGCGCGTATCGCACCCGTGAGAACATGGTCGAACTCTACAGCGATCTCGTGGACAAGTACCCCATCGTCTCCATCGAGGACGGGATGGGAGAAAACGACGATGTGGGCTGGATGGAGATCACGCGCATCCTCGGCCACCGCATCCAGCTCGTCGGCGACGACAACTTCGTCACCAACCCGAAGATCTTCGCCGAGGGAATCAAGAACAAGGTCGCGAATGCCATTCTCATCAAGGTGAACCAGATTGGCACCCTCACCGAGACGCTGGAAACGATCCGTCTCGCCCGCGATGCCGGTTACGGCGCCGTGATTTCCCACCGCTCGGGCGAGACCGAGCACACGTTCATCGCCGACCTCGCCGTCGGCACCGGCGTCGGTCAGATCAAAACCGGCTCCCTCTGCCGCTCGGAGCGCATCGCCAAATACAACCGCCTCCTTGCGATCGAACGCGAGCTGGGCGCGCGCGCCGTGTACGGCGGCAGAACCTTCCGCCGCCCGACGGGAGCAACATCTTCGAGTGCATGAATCCACGTTACTTGGGGCGCCGCGTCTTGGATACCGTGGCAGAAATTCCATTGCCTGTTCCGGAGCGTGACCGGGAGAAATCCGGCCACCATCTCCGAGGCGTGCGCGCCCCTCTGATTCGGATTTGGTTTTCCGCGGGCGCGCAGAAGGCTTTGCGTTCCGCTGGCAACGCTGTAAGTTTCAGTCGGCAATGGAGTTTGCCTTCCGCGCGAGCGGGAAAACGCCGTCCGGGCTGATGACTCCTACCAGTCGCAACTCAATGCCTTGGTAGTGAAGTCGTCATGATGGCCTCAGAGCAAAATCACGCCCCCCCTGCACCGTCGGACCTGGAGAATCCCGGGGCTCGGGAAGAGGTCGTCGTCTCGTCGACGTTCCGCACCATTCTTTTCGCGGATCCCGCCGACGAGTCCGCCGCGGAATTGCACGAGTCGCCGGAATTCTTTCACGACCTCGGTCTCGATCAGATCGTCGACGCGGTCGTGGCCAGACGGCCGGATTACGACCTGAAGCCATTCTTCCACGCGCCCCTGACCCGCGAAGCAGCGATCGCGTTCCGTCATGAGGTCATGCGCGATCTCGGGGACGAAGCGCTTTTCGAACGCGTGAAATCGTTCTCCGGTCGGATGCGGACAATGCGCGAACACCTCGCCGCGGCGGACAACCTCAACTACAAGTACCAAAAGGAATGGTGGTTCGTCGACGCCGCGGAAACCTACGGTGATGCCGTCGAAAACCTCCTGCGCGATCTGCGCGAGCGCGACGTGCAATCGCGCGGCTTGCGGTCGTTCCGCGATTACCTGGAGCACTACGCTGCGTCGGGCCGCTGCCGCGCCCTCGTGCAGGACGCGCGCAAGCTGAAGTCCGACCTCGCGGCGATCCGCTACTGCGTGCTGATCCGGGACAGCTCCGTGACGGTGCGCCCTTACGAGAACGAGCCCGACTACACCGCCGCCGTCGAGGAGACTTTCGCGAAGTTCCGGCAGGCAGACGCGAAGGACTACCGGGCGAACCTACCGTCCGCCGCGATGAATCACGTCGAGGCCATGATCCTCGAGCGGGTGGCCCAACTGCATCCCGAAGTGTTCAGCTCGCTCCTTGAGTTCCGGGCGCGCCATGACGGTTTCGCCGATCCGACCATCGTGCGCTTCGACCGCGAGATCCAATTCTATCTCGCCTGGCTGGAGCACGCGGCCGTTCTCGAACGCGCCGGACTGAAGTTCTGTTTCCCGCTCGTTTCTGCGACGAACAAGGATGTGCTCAGTCGCGACGGCTTCGATCTCGGGCTCGCGGACAAGCTCGTGCGCGAGAAAGGACGCGTCGTCACCAACGATTTCTTCCTGCGCGGCGCTGAACGGATCTTTGTGGTCACCGGCCCGAACCAGGGCGGGAAGACCACCTTCGCGCGCACGTTCGGGCAGCTCCACTACCTCGCGAGTCTCGGCGTGACGGTGCCGGGCACGGAGGCGCGCCTGTTTCCCTGCGACCGCATCCACACGCACTTCGAGCGTGCGGAGGACATCGCCAACCACCGCGGGAAGCTGGAGGACGATCTCGTCCGCATTCATCGCATCCTCGATCAGGCCACGTCGAACAGCATCGTCATCATCAACGAAATTCTTTCCTCGACCACGTTGCAGGACGCGGTGGCGCTCGGCGGAAAGATTCTCGCGCGCATCACGCAGCTCGACCTGCTCTGCGTGTGCGTCACGTTCCTCGACGAACTCGCAGCGCTGAACGAGAAGGTCGTGAGCATGGTAGCGGCAGTGGCAGCGGACGATCCCACGCGGCGGACGTTCAAGATCGAGCGCCGTCCGGCGAACGGGTTGTCCTACGCGATGGCCATCGCTGAAAAATACCGGCTGACGCGCGAACGGTTGAAGGAACGGCTCCATCGGCGCGAACGCCTCGGCGAGGCGTTTCCACCGGTTCCCGGTGGGGATGGGTCGATGCCCCGTCCGCCACCGGAACAATCACCGTCGACGCCATGAAGGCCCACCTCCTCTACCGCGACCGCGACTTCGATCCGCAGTCCCGCGAGGCGGGACCGGCAAACGCCACGGCTCTGACCCAGGACCTCGCGCTGGAAACACTCTTCACCGCGATGGCTGGCGGCAACCAGTTCTTCTTGGACGTGGCGCGACCGGCCATCCTTTCCGCTGCCGCGCACGCCGACGTGGACACGATCCTCTACCGCCAGGCGGTCCTGCAGGACTGCCTGCGCAATCACCCGATCGTCGAGAGCATCTATGCGCTCGCGGTGGAGACCCTCGAGCGAAAGCGCCAGCATTGGTTCGGCATTTTCGGCACCCATCCCGGGAGCGTTCTGTACGGTGCGGTGCAACTCCTCCAAATGATGGTCGAGATGCTCGGACGGTTGCGGCGCATCGCCGACGAGCACGCGAACGCATTCACGTCGGAAGGGTTTCGGACGTTCTTCGCGATGCTCCAGCGAGAGTTGTCCGACGACTACTTCACGACCGTCAAAGCGCACCTCAAGGAGCTGCAGTTTCGTCGCGGCGTTTTGATCAGCGCGGAACTGGGCCGCGGCAATGAAGGCAAGCACCACGTCCTGTGCCGGCTTCCCGAGAAAAAACCCGCGTGGCTGCCCGACTTCCTCGTCCCGGCACCGCGCGGTCTCACGTTTCGCATCGCCGAGCGCGACGATGCCGGCGCGCGCGCCCTCGGCGAGTTGCGCGACCGCGGCATCAACCTTGCCGCCAACGCCGCCGCCCAGGCATCCGATCACATCCTCAGTTTCTTCGTCATGCTGATGACGGAGCTGGCGTTCTATCTCGGCTGCATGAACCTCCACCAGCGGCTGCAGGAATTGGGCTTGCCGGTTTGTTTTCCCGTCCCGGAACAGGCGGGCGCGAGTCGTTTCGCCTGCGCAGGATTGAGCGATGCGTGCCTGGCGCTGAGCATGGAACGATCGGTCGTGGTCAACGACGTGGACGCCGACGGCAAGCGACTCATCGTCATCACCGGCGCGAATCAAGGCGGCAAATCCACCTTCCTGCGCAGCGTGGGTGTGGCGCAACTGATGATGCAGGCCGGCATGTTCGTCGCCGCGGATTCGTTTCGCGCCAGCGTGTGCCGCGGGCTGTTCACGCACTACAAGCGCGAGGAAGATGCCGCGCTCAAGAGCGGGAAGTTCGACGAGGAACTTGGTCGCATGAGCGGGATCATCGACGCGTTGACGCCGGACTCGCTGCTCCTCTTCAACGAATCCTTCGCCGCGACGAACGAGCGCGAGGGCTCCGAAATCGCGCGGCAGATCGTCACCGCGCTCCTGTCCGCGCGCGTGAAGGTTTTCTACGTGACGCACCTCTATGAGTTCGCGCATCGCCTCTGGAGCGATCACCGCGACGACGCCCTCTTCCTCCGCGCCGATCGCCAGCCCGACGGCACGCGCACGTTCAAACTTGGCGCCGGCGAACCGCTCGAAACGAGCTACGGCGTCGACCTGTACAAAAAGATCTTCGCGGGCGCTGCAGTCTCCGACGAACCGGGATGAAGCGAAGTCGACAGTCCGTCACACTGGAGACGCGTTCGATTGCACCGTGACGAAAGCGTGATCGCGGCAAGCCGTCCTTTGTTGGTGGCGCCTTTCGCTCGGTGGGTGCTCGTCGCACGCGTAAAAGTGTACACACAAACGTAACCACCGGGCTCTTTGCAGATGCGATTCCTTGCGAACAATCGCGCGCGTATGATTCCTCCTCTGCACCGTTCCCGCTCCCTCCCGTTCGTTCAAACACTCGCGGCCATGCTCGGCTGCATTCTTCCCGCCGCCGGCGCGTTCGCCAGTTCCACGACCTCCGTCCATCTCGAAGCGCTGGGCACCCACACCACCGGCATCTTCGACGCCAGCGCCGCAGAAATCCCCGCCTATGACGCGAAGACGAAACGCGTTTTCGTGACGAGCGCGGCGACGGGAGCGGTCAATGTCCTGAGCATCGCCGACCCAACGCATCCGACGCTGCTTTTCTCCATCGATCTCTCTTCGTATGGCGCGAAGCCCAACAGTGTGGCCATCCACCATGGGCTCGTGGCCATTGCCACCGAAGCCAGCTCGAAGACCGCGCCCGGCACGGTCGTCTTCTTCAAGACCAATCTCGCCGTGGGCGACGCGCCGTTGTTCTCCGTTCCCGTCGGTGCGCTGCCCGACATGCTCACGTTCACGCCGGATGGTCGCCATGTGCTGGTGGCGAACGAGGGCGAACCGAACAGCTACAACCAGCCCGACTCGGTCGATCCCGAAGGTTCGATTTCGATTATCGATCTGGCACACCACACCGTCGCCACCGCAGGCTTCGGCGCGTTCACCGACGCGCAGGCGCTTCGCAACCAGGGCATCCGGATCTTTGGCCCCAACGCGACACCCGCGCAGGATTTCGAACCCGAATACATCGCGGTGAGCGACGATTCGCGCACGGCCTACGTGACGTTGCAGGAAAACAACGCACTCGCGATCGTCGATGTCCGCAATGCCATCGTGAGCTCCGTCGTGCCGCTCGGCTACAAGGATCACCGTCTGCCCGGCAACGGACTCGACGCGAGCGACAAGGACAAGGCGATCAACATCCGTACCTGGCCAGTCAAGGGCATGTATCTGCCCGACGGCATCGCGACATTTCGCGCGAAGGGCCGCACGTTTCTCATCACCGCCAACGAGGGCGACTCGCGCGCGGACTGGCCCGGCTTCAACGAGGAAAATCGGGTGAAAGAAATCACCCTCGATCCCGTGGTCTTCCCGGATTGGGCGGTGTTGCGCACCGACGCGCAACTTGGCCGCCTGACGATCACCAACACGCTGGGCAAAAATTCTGCCGGCGCGTTTGGCGAACTCTACGCCTTCGGCGGACGCTCGTTCTCGATATGGACCACCGCAGGCCGGCTCGTTTTCGACAGCGGCGATCAGCTCGAACAACTCACGGCGGCGGTCGATCCGGCCAACTTCAACTCAAACAATGACGAGAACGGCACTTTCGACAGCCGCGGCGACAACAAGGGACCCGAGCCTGAAGGCGTGGCCGTCGGCCAAGTCCATGGCACGATCTACGCCTTCGTCGGCTTCGAGCGCATCGGCGGCGTGGTCGTCGTCGATCTCTCCGATCCAGCCGAACCGGAGATCATCGACTACGCGAACACGCGCGATTTTTCCGGTGACGCCGAAGCCGGCACGGCGGGCGATCTCGGGCCCGAGGGCCTGGAGTTTATTGCGGCGGAGGACAGCCCGATCAAGGCTCCGCTACTGGTCGTGGCCAACGAAGTCAGCGGCACGACGACGGTGTTCAAAATCGTCGTCGAAAAGAAACGCGACGGCGGCGACGACGATCATCACCACGACTGAGCGGTTCCGGTTGCGTCGGACGAGAGAGCGCTGCCGCCCGATCTCTAAGTGGCGGCAGCCGCTTCAACATTCGTGACTGCGGCGCTGCCCGGGCGTCAGCCGACAAGAAGTGCGCCAGCATTGTGGACTCAGTTCGCCTCTTGCCACCCACAAAGCGCCCGCTATTGTCCAGCCTACAGGCAATGGGGTTTGCCTGGCCGTCTTGGCGGTGAAACGTCCCACTCACACGGGGCTGATGACTCCTACCGAAACATCCCATCCATGCTTCCGGTAGTGAGTCATGAAAATCGTCATCGTTTCTGATCTGCACGGCAACCGGCACGCGTTGCTCGCCGTGCTCGCCGCTGAATCCTGGTGCGACGGCTTTCTGTGCCTTGGCGATCTCGTGAATTACGGGCCTGATCCGGTTGCCTGCGTCCAGTGGGCGCAATCAGCGGTGTCCGGCCGGATTGTGCAGGGCAACCACGATCACGCGCTCGGGCTCGACGCCGATCCGCGGTGCTCCCCTCCATACCGCTCGCTCGCGGCGGCGATGCAGCGCTACACGGCCGGTGTTCTGACTCCGGACGCCAGGCACTACCTCGCGGGATTGCCGCGCACGCTCGCGCTGACTTTTGGCAGCGCGCGGTTTTTCTCTGCCACGCGGCGCCGTCCGATCCGCTGTTTGCCTACGTGCCGCCGGATGCTTCGGACGAGCGCTGGGAAGCCGAGGTCGAGCGCGCGGGCCGACCGGATTTTCTGCTCCTCGGGCACACGCACCTGCAATTCGTCAAACGCGTCGGCACGACGACTGTCGCCAATCCCGGAAGTGTTGGTCAGCCGAAGGATTGTGATCCACGCGCTTGCTATGCGGTGTGGGAGGACGGCCGGATCGACCCTCGGCGCGCGGCATACGATGTGCAATCTGTCGTGAACGAACTTGCCTCGAACGTTTCAGAAAAGATTGCCCGTCAGCTCGCATACCTCCTTCTAACGGGCGCCGACGCTGCGGGTGACCACCCACGGCAAGCTTGCGATGAGTGACGCGCCGCTGCAACTCGGGTTCGGGCATCTGAACTCGCTTCGTGCGAGTTTCAAATACGTCGATCGCCTGCTGTCCGAGGCGCTTGCCTTTCTGGCGCCACCGACCGAGGGCCTCGTCTTTCCGGTGGTGCGGCCGGATGCGACTCCGGTCCAGCGCAAGGTGATCACGGATCAGGTCGCGCGGCTCAGGCGGGCCTTGGGCGAAGCGCTCGAGCTTTGCGGCATCGCCGCGCCGGAGCCCGACGTCGGCGCGCTGTGGGCCGTGCGCACCCATTTGTTGACGGTCGAGATCGCGCTCGAAGACACCGAGCCGGGGAAACTGCGTGGCTACGGCGGACTCGATGACGCCGTCGTCGCTCGCATCGCGGCCGTGATTGCCCAGATCCGCGTCCCGCTCGCGGAAATGACGACCTACATCGACGCCGGACTGGGGGGCGATCTGTCGGCCCGGCTGGCGCGGCTCGACCAGACCACGAACGAAGTCCGCCTGCTGCGCGAACTCGAACGCATCGTCACCGCCCACGGTCTCGTCGAGTTCCGCCAGTCGCTCGCGCAGCTCATCGAGCGCGTGGAGCGCAACTGGTGGACCGTCGCATTTGTCGGGCGCGTCAGCTCGGGAAAATCCTCGCTGCTCAACCATCTGCTTGGAACCGACTGCCTGCCGTCCGGGGTCACGCCGGTCACGGCCGTCCCGGTGCGCATCGTGCCGGGCGCCGAACCTCGCGCGACCATTTCCTTTGCGACGGAGAAACGACGCCGTGCGACCCTGGCCGAGCTGCGCGAGTTCGCCTCCGAAGATGGCAACCCGGGCAACGCGCGCCACGTCACCGACATCACGCTCGAACTTCCGGCGCCCCGACTGGAGGGCGACACGTGTTTCGTGGACACGCCGGGTCTCGGCTCACTTGCCACGGCCGGCGCGGCGCAGACGCTCGCGTTCCTCCCGCGTTGTGATCTCGGCGTGATTCTGATCGATGGTGCGGTCGCGCCTTCGGAGGAGGATGTCGCCGTCGCGCGCACCCTCATGGAAAACGGCGCGGAGGTGCTGGTGGTGCTGAGCAAGGCCGATCTGTTGGCGCCGGCCGACCGGGCCAAGGCTGTGGCCTATGTGTCGCGGCAATTCGCCGCGGCGCTTGGACGCGAAGTTTCGGTTGCGCCGGTGAGCGTGATGTCGGGCCACGAGCATCTCGCCGCCTCGTGGTATGAAGCGGAAATGACGTCCCGCGCGGCCCGTCATCGCGAGCTGGCTGCAATCGCATCGCGGCGAAAGGTCGGCGCGATGCGCGAGGCGGTCGTCATCGCGCTTACGAACCGGGCCGGACGCCACGGCGAAGCGTCCCTGCCCTCTGACGGCACGGGCAGCGACAGGTCGATGATCCGTCCGCCGCCCACTCCCGATCGATCTTCCGCGATCGCCCGCGCCCGTGCGACCATGGAAGGCAATCGTCGCCGGCTGTTCGATCTCGCCTTTGAGCGGGTGCCGCGTGCGGATGCAGCTTGTGTGGAGATCGCCACCGCCGTCACGGATGCGGGAGACAGCGACTCATCGGACGCGTTCGACCAGGTGATCGCGCGATCGCTGAACACGATCGCGGCGCGATTTGCCGATGCCTTCGATGCCCTTCTGGACGAAGCGCGGGAAGCCGCCGTGCGGGCGCTCGACGAAATTGACGAAGAACGTGGAGTTGATTCCACCTTGCCGCGGCGGGCCTCGCGACCGCTCTTCGACCCCACCGCGGTCCTGATCGCGGACGCTGCACCGACCTCGTGGCGGCGATGGCCATCGGCCGCGGCACGGCGTGGGGCACTCCGCCGGCAACTGCGCACGCGCTACGCGGCCGCGCTTGACGACGCTATGCGCACCTACGCACGCGGGCTGGTGGCCTGGGGTGAGCGCTATGTCGACGACCTCGCCTCCACCTTCAACGCCCAAGCGGGCTTCATCGAGGCGCGAACCGCGCCGGCTCCGCGCATTCCGTCGGCCGACGATGCCGCGCTGGGCGAGGACCTGGAGATGTTGCGGCACTGGAACGACGAGGTTTCAGAGCACGTGTGTCCCATGAGGTACGAGGGCGGGCGACGTGGTCCAGGGAGCGCACTCTGCGGGCCAGCAGAGCGTGCCGTGCTTGGCGTCCCGCCGAACACATGCCTCGGGCGAGACGCCCGAGGCTGCAGGCGGGACGCCTGCGCTCCCCGGACTGATGGCATACGCGACCCGAAGACGAGGGAACCCGCCGCATGATTCCCGAAACCCCGCACACGCCGTTCGTCGGTCGCGCGCCGCTGGTGCGACGCCTCGAGCGCATGGTCCGCGCCGGCAAACACGTGCTGCTGGTCGGACCGGCCGGCGTCGGCAAAAGCATGCTGGTTGACCAAGTAACGCGCCGCTACCCGATGATTCGGGCGCCACACTGCGGCTGTTTCGGCGATCTTCTTGCCGAAGTGGAACCGCAGATGGGCCTGGACGCAGAGGGCCTTACCATGGCGAAGCGGGTGCATCGGGCTGCAGCGGCGCTGCCCAAGGCACGTCGCGCTCTCGTCCTCGAAAATGTCCGGCGAGTACCCCGCGCATGGCCAATTTCGTGCGGGTCCTCCTCGTCCGCCAACCGGTCTGGCTCGTGACGCGTTCCGTGGCGCCCATCGACCTCGGCCACGTCTGGCCGATCCTCTTCTTCTTCCAACGCGTCGACGTGCCGCCCTTCTCCGCGGAGGAAACGCGCGCCTTCCTCGCTGCCGTCGAATACGAGGGCGATCGCGATGACCTGCTCGCCGCCGCGCTTCGCCTGCACCGTATCGCGGCCGGGCATCCCGGCACCCTGGCCGCGCTCATCGCCGAACTGCGCTGCCGAACCTACGACCTGCAATCCACCGAGGGTCTGCGCCTGCTCGCGCTGCACGCACGTATCACGAATGTCGAATCACGACTTAAAGCGGAGTTGCCGCAGCGCGCCGCGAACGAATTGGTCCGGGGAGCACGGGCGTCCCGCCGAACCCACGACTCGGGCGAGACGCCCGAGACAGCACGCGAGACGCTCGCGCTTCCCGGACCGGCACGCATTGCCACCTCGCGATGAGCGCCCACACCACGAAAGCGCTCTCGTCCGAATGCGACGCATCCGTGCCGCTCTCGCACCTGTTGGGCGCGGTCTCCGACATCGAACGCGGATTCTCGCTGGCTGCGCTGCGCCCGGGAATCGAATCGTGCCGGCGGTTGCTGGCTCCGGTCGAGTCGATCGGCGTGGCCGTGCTGGGCGCATTCAAAGCGGGCAAAAGTTCGTTCATCAACACGCTCGTCGGCGCGCCGCTGCTGCCGGTCGACGTGCTGCCGACGACGTCGGTGCTTACACTCGTCACCGCGGGCCCGCACGTCGCGGCGACGCTCACGTTGCGCGACGGCGCCGCACAAGATGTGGCGGTGGACGAAATTGCCGAATGGATCACGCAGGCGCGCAATCCCGACAATCGCAAAGGCGTGCGATCCGTGCGTATCGAAACACCGGGGCTGGGCCGCTGGCCGGGGCTGCATTTCATCGACACGCCCGGCACCGGCAGCGCGTTCGCCCGGAACACTGCGGCGAGCATCGAACATGTGCCGAAGGTCGAAGCCGCCGTGCTCACCATCAGTTGCACGCAACCGGTCTCGGCGGATGATCTCGCGCTCCTCCGACGCCTCGCGCAGACGACGCCCCGCTGCGCCGTGGTGCTGACCAAGGCCGATATTGTGCCGCCCGGCCGGCTTCCGGCCATCATCGCCTTTGTCGACGAGCGCTTGCGCGCGGAGGCGTTGGCGGCGCGAGTCTTCGTCTGGTCGGAACGCGGCGATTTCACTCCAGCCCGTGAAACGTTCGCGTGCGAGTTTCTCGCGCGGTTGGCGGCTCAGCGACGCGAAGTCGCGCAAGAAATCGGACGCTACAAGTTGCGCAATCTCGTGCGCGACTCGTGCGCGCTCCTCGATCTTGGCGCCGCGGCGGCGCGACACAGCGAAACCGACCGGCGACGTTTGCAGGAACGCCTCGATGCGCTCTGCGATGGACCGGCGAGCGTGCGGACGAACCTTGCACGGCTCGAGCGCGACTCATGCAACGCCTGCCTCGAGCGAACGCTGGCCGCTCTCGAAAGGACGCAACGCGCGGTGCGAACGACATTGGGCGGCGAACTCGGCCGCGAGGTGCTCGACCGAGGTGGCACGATCGCCGCCGCCGCGCGGCGTTTCGAGAACTGGTTGCGCGCGAAGCTGCCAAGCACATTGAACTCGGCGGTCGCGGCGATAGGCCGCGACGTCAACGCGCCGCTGGCGGAGTTCGTTGGCGAATGCGAACGGGTCATTGCTTCGTTTCACCTGCACCTGGCGGACGCCGTGCGCGCCGCGCTCGGGGTCGAGATGCCGCCGCCCGGGTGGCGTGCCGAGGTCTCGCCGCCCGAGCGGCCCGACATCGATGTCGCCCCGACCTTCATGTTTGGCTTCGATTGGTTGTGGAGCGTCGTGCCGCTGTGGTGCGTGCGGCCGATCTTTCGCGCGCACGTGCGGCGGCGCCTCGCATGGGAAATGGAGAAAAACCTGTCGCGCCTCGCCGCGCAATGGAGCGACGCGCTGAAGGCATCGATCACCCAGGCTGCCGCCGGCGCGCGGCAGCACACCGCGGCTCAGTGCGATATGTTGATGAATCTGCTTCGCCAGAGATCGAACCCGACAGACGATTGGCAGCAGGCCAGCTCGCGGCTCGCCACCATGCTTGCCGCCACAGAAAGTGTCTGGGCTTGAAGCGTCCGACTGGGAGCGACGGCACTGCCGGCTGCCTCTTTGACGGTGGCCGCCAGGTGAATTCCAAGTTACAGCGACTTCTTCTCGTCGCGCCTCGTTCGCCCTACGACTGATCTCTTTCGACTATGAATCGATCCCATTTCCTCAGCGTCCTTTTGCTGATCGCGTGCGCACCCATCGTTGTTGCCGCAGGGCGCGCCAGGCACGTCGTGCTCGTCGTGTTCGACGGCATGCGGCCCGATTTCGTCACCAAGCAAGCGGCGCCGACCCTCGCCGCGCTCGCTGAGCAAGGCGTCTTTTTTCAGAATCACCATTCGGTCTTCATCACCTAGACCGAGGTCAACGGCACCGCACTTGCCACCGGAGCGTGGCCGGCGCACAGCGGGGTGATGGGCAACGTCGAATACCGCCCGCGCATTGATCCGATGAAGCCGGTGGCGACCGAAGCGCTTTCAACCATCCGGCACGGTCGACGAAGGCAACGGCGCCGTAGTGGAGGCGAAGTGAAGGGCGGTCAAAGTCGCATTGGGCCACGGCCTGGCTTGCTGGGTCGCAAACCCGAAGCCGGCCGTTGCCGCTCTACTTCAGCTCCATCAGGATATCGACCGACGCCGTGCCGCCCACGATTGTCGTGGCCACCCAGTTTCCCGTGCCGACGCCAAAGTCGTTGCGGTTGATGTCGGCCTTCACCCGGATGCCCATCGTCGGGATCGACCGCCCCATCATCTTCTCGTCCTTCACCCCCAACAGCGTGAACGGAACTTCAAAATCCTTCGTCACGTCGCGGATCGTCAGCTTGCCGATCGCCTTATAGGCATTCTCGCCCGTCTTTTCCACCCGATCACCCACGAACCGGATTTGCGGCGACTCCGAAGCGTTGAAGAACGCGCCCGACTTCAGGTCCTTGTCGCGCCTGGCATTGTCGGTTGTCACGGACGGGACCTGCACGGTGAATTCAAAGGACGGGGCGTTGGTCAGGTCGTCCGGGTCCAGTTTGAAGCTGCCGCCGAAATCAAGGAAGCGCCCCTTCACCGGCGTGAAGAAGTGGTTGATTTCAAACGAGACGGAAGAGTGGTCTTTGTCCACATGCCAGTCCCGGACCGCGGCCAGCGCGGCGAGGGGCACGAGCGCAATGAAGGCGATAACCGGGACGATGCTACGAAAGCTCGATGACAATTTCATGGGTTGGTTCTGCTGAATGATGGTTGTTGCTGCGAGAATGCGACGGGGAAGCCACCTCCTCTATTCCCCAACTTGTGAACATCCTGCCCCTTCCGGCGATCGGGGATGGGTGCGGGACGGTCAACCGGTGTACGG
The DNA here is from genome assembly GCA_963797435.1 of uncultured Verrucomicrobiae bacterium. Classification (GTDB taxonomy): domain Bacteria; phylum Verrucomicrobiota; class Verrucomicrobiia; order Opitutales; family Opitutaceae; genus CAWCPJ01. The sequence continues at coordinate 915,646 of CAWCPJ010000005.1, forward strand.
CGGAATGAATGTGCTTCAGGAAAACACGAGAGATTGGGCGTGCTCCGCCATCAGCGTTACGGCGGGATGGGCGGCGCGTCGTTCACCGGTAATAAGGAAGAACCGGTCGACACACCGGCGAGTCTGCCCGATGCGTTCGAGGCCGAATCGGGTCGTGCTCTCGGCGATCGCGACGGTTGACACCGGGACAAAGCCCTGACTGTCGGCCGCAGCGATTTTCATCATGGCGCTGTCCTCAAACTCGGCGACGATGCGCGGTTGAATACCGACGGTGTGAAACCACTCGTCCAGGGCGCGCCGCAGCGTCGTGTTCGAGGTCGGTAACAAGGCGGGCGCTCCGTCCAGTGATTTCGGGAATCCCTTGCGCAACCCGCGCGCGAGCGCGCGCGTCGCGCAGATGGTCACGCCACATTCCCCCAGGAGGTGACTGAACACCTTGATCTTGATTCCCGCCGTGGCCGGCTCATCCGCCAGCACCGCGTCCAGTCGCTGGATCGCCAGTTGCGCCAGCAAGTCCTCGCTCTTGCCTTCCCGACAGATCACGTGAATGGGCGGATTCAACCCCAGGACCGGTTTGAGGATGTCGTAGCTCAACTGCTTCGGAAATGAGTCCTCGATCCCGACGGTCAACCGGATCGCGCGCCGGCGGGAAGGATCCCGCTGTTTGACGGTATTCATCAACTCGACACCAAGCGAGAAGATGCCCTCGGCGTAGTCCAGGACCAGCCGCCCCGTCAGCGTCAGGACGCGCGAGCGTCCCTGGCGGAGAAAGAGCTTTTCGCCCAGCGCGTCCTCCAGTCGCCGGATCTGGGTGCTGATGGATGGCTCGGAGACGTGCAGCTTCGCCGCCGCCTGCCGCAGCCCACCCTCCCTGGCCACGGTCCAGAAATAGAGGAGATGGTGATAGTTCAGCCAGTCCATGGGTGGATAGATACTTTCATAAAAGCTAAGCGTCAGGCGCAAAACGCGTAATGGATCAAACGATCGATGAGAGGTAGAATCCCGCCACAACCGGATGAAATCGATGACCAATGACCACCACACCCCAATGACGACTCCACAGATCCTGTTCAAAGGCTTCGCAGCCCGCCGCGACCTGCGGGCGTGGCTGCAAGCCGGGTTGGGCGACTTGCAGGACTTGATCGTGATCACAGCGGCCGACGTGCGGCTGGTACGCGCCGCGGGCGCTTCGCCCGCGATGCAGGCATACGTGCAGCTCGCGGTGCCCGGTCCGGACATCCACGCCACCGCCCGGGATCACACGATCCAGACCGTCTGGCTGAAGGTGCTCAAGAACTTGAAGAGACAGATCGTGCAGCGGAAGGCCCGGATGCAGGGTCGTAACAAAGGGGAGCAACTCGTGCGTGGTCCGGAAAATCGCCGGGTCCTCTCCACCGTGGGATCAAGAGGCTGAACCCGACCACCCTCCCATGATACCATGAACCAACTGCACTCCATCGTCGTCGGTGTGAATTTCTCGCGTTGCTCGCGCAAAGCCCTGCGGCGCGCCGTGCGCATCGCGCGTCGGAACGGTGCGCGGCTGCATGTGATTCATGTCATCGACCGCCTCGTTGTCAGCGACCTCACCGCAGCGATCAACGCGCCGCCCGCGGAAGTGCGGGCCCAGGCGCTGTGTTCGGCCGAGCACGAGTTGGCAAACAGCGTGCTCGAGGCCGGAGGCAGTGCGTCAGTCCACGTGCAGATCGGCACACCCCTCGAGGAGATACTCAAACTCGTCCACGCGGTCTCTGCCGATCTGCTCGTGATCGGTGCCAACGGTCCGTTTCCCTCCGATCTCGAAGCCGGGACGCTCGCGGTCCAGTGCCTGCGCAAGGCGCCAACGAAGGTGCTCCTCGTGGGTGCGGAAGCCCCGGAATCGTTCTGCACGGTCCCGGCGCGTGCGGACTTTTCGCTCACCTCGCCCGTGGCGATCGACCAGGCCCAGCGCATGGTCGATCGCGAAGGAAGCGTAATCGCCGGGGCGCAGGTTCGGAGCGGCGACACTCCTGTCGGCGAACGCAACCCGATGGGGAGGCACTCGCTCCATTGCCGTCCACTGCACCCGACAAGGCAATCGGCGACAGGAGTAGGTGCCGCTCCATTCGTCAGGCCACCACGGCCGGCGTTTCGATGGCGCCGCCGCAACTTGATCCCGCGCCGGCCGTGCAGCCGAAGCAATGTTCCGCGGTGCGGATCGCTTGACCCTCCAGGGAATCCGGCTCGATCTCCCAGAGATAGCGGACGCCATTCGCCCCGCCTGGCATCGGCAGCTTCATCATCTGGTTGAAGTCGCAGTCGAACACCTCGCCCCGCCAACTCACGTTGATCGTGTCGCGACACATCAGGCCGTCCACCGTTCCGGGATTGAAGGCGGAAACGAGCAGCTCGAGGTAACGCTCGTATTGACCATTGCGCCGTAGCCACGAGGCGAAGCGCGACACCGGCAGGTTCGTGATCGTGTAGAGCTGGTTGAATTCGATTCCGAAGTGATCGCGCAGTTCGCGTTTGTAGTCGGCTTCCAACTCGTCCTGCAGGGGCGGCAGGTTGACGCCGACTGGATTGTAGACCAGATGGAGCGGCAGGGTCGGGTCGATGCCGTAGCCGATTTCGTTGAGTCGCTGCAATGCGGCGATACTGGCGTCAAAGACGCCCTCGCCCCGCTGGGCATTGACGTTGTCCGGCGAATAACACGGCATCGAGGCAACGATCTCGACGCCTTGGGAGGCCAGGAATTCCGGCAGGTCTTCGTATCCCTCCTCGAGGAGAATCGTGAGGTTGCAGCGGTCAATGATCGTCGCGCTCGCATCGATCTCGCGCAAACGCCGGACGAAGGTGCGGAATTCCGGAACCATTTCGGGCGCGCCGCCCGTGATGTCGACCACCGGGAGGCGCGCGCGTGCCTGCCAGGCGAGGAGGCGGTCGGCCGTTTCGCGGGTCATGAGTTCCTTGCGGCCAGGACCGGCGTTAACGTGGCAGTGGACGCACGTGAGATTGCACCGTTTCCCGACGTTGATCTGCAGAACGCGCGATCGCGTCCGGCGCAGATGCAGACCGTGCCGCTCCAGTTCGCTTTGAAAACGATTGGCCATATTTCCGGGGGGACGAATCAGCGGGTCCGTGTGTTGTTCCTGCAGAATCGGGATCGTGGTTTGGACCAGACCCCGCACATCCGGATCATTCAGTTTCGAAACAGCCTGGATCAGCAAGCTTCTGGATCTCCATTTTCATCGCCACCTCTTTGGCGGGCGACGTCCGTAGGGATGACCGGCTACCGGGCGATTGACCCAATCGGATATCCGAACCGGCGGGGCGGATGTGCCATGGCATCGTCGGCCCTGCTTCCCACCATGGGAGGATTCTGGATTCATGGTTGACTGGAGGTTCCCCGCGACGGACATAATTTCTGCCGGTGCATCAGGTGGGATGCTTGTTCGCTTCGATGATTCCCGTGAATTTACCGCGTCCAGGTTGAATCGACGTGCGCCGTCGGTGGCCTGTTGGTCGCCAGACGTTTGAAGCTATATCGGAGGAGCCTCCGATGCCGCAGACGTGTTCGGACCGGACCGTGCGCTCCGGCTTGTTCTCCGGTCGTGCAACCGGAGATCCACGGTTCGGCCCGGCTTGGACACTCCTGCAGCCGATGCGATCACCGGAGCGGCGGCACTCGGCGAATGCGCACGGCAGGTCATGGCGCAAGCGCCCGATCGTGAAGCCAGGCGAATTTTCTGGATCGTGGACAACGGTTCCTCCCATCGCGGAGCGGTCGCATGCCGACGCCTGCAAGGTGGATTTCTCAGCCTGACGCATCTCGTGAAACGGCAATCCTCAAGGCGTCACCGTGACGATGACCCGTTTATAGCGCGTCAGCGGCGGGCTGCCCTTGTCGGTGACCTGCAGGATGAAGTGAATGGTCGCCGGCTGGTCGACCTTGGGCGCGATAATCCAGGCGCCCCGTGTGTTCTCCGCCCCGTCGATCTTCACCGTGCCCTCGAAGGATCCGGCCTCCGGATACTGAAACCAATAGAAGCTCAGACTGTCGCCGTCGGGGTCGTAGGTCTTTGCGGCGCCCAGACCAAAGCCCTCGCCTGAATGCACCGTGATGGCGTCGGGCTGGTCGAGGACCGCTACCGGCGGATGATTGGCGTCGGCATAGGATTGCGTCGTCCAGTCCATGCGCGCCGCAAAGTCATTCTGGAAGGTATCCCGAGACTTTCGTTATCCTAAGCCTTCACGCTGGTGCGAACGCAGGCAACCCTCGAGGATGGCGGGCTATTTCCCATCCGCATCGGGAAAGACGTGTTCGGCGCGATAGGCGCGCGGGGTGCAGGAGCAGGCCCCGCGAAAGGCCTCGTTGAAGCGATTCACCGAATTGAAACCGGAGCTGAAGGCGACATCGACGATCTTCTCATCCGTGGTCGCGACCAGGCGCTGGGCGTGGGAGACGCGGTGGTGGGTGATGTAGTCGATGAGGGCTGCGGGCCGCCATCCTGCTGCTGTTCCTTCTGCCGGTATGGGCCGTCGGTTCGGGCGTCACGCTCACGCTCTTCTTCGTCCTGATGTCTGGCGGCCATGGGTTGATGATGGACGGGTACGGCAACCAGGACAACATGAGGAAACCGCCAAGGATGAACCATGAAACACAACATCCCCTCATCGGAACCCGCAAGTGAGACGCCGACGGCGTCGGCGCATGCGGCGGATCACCACGAACACCCGAACGGACACCATCATCACGGCGAACCTGCAGTAAAGCCGCCGGCTTCGGCCAGGTATTTCTGCCCGATGTGCGAGGGCGTCGAGAGTGACCAACCGGGCGACTGCCCGAAGTGCGGCATGCGGCTGGAACGCAACCCCGCGTATCGCCCATCGGCGAGCAAGACGATCTGGACCTGCCCGATGCACCCGGAGGTCCAACAGGATCATCCCGGCACCTGCCCGAAGTGCGGCATGGCGCTGGAGCCAATGACCCCGTCGGCCGACGAGGAAGCCGAAGCCGAGGAGCGCGCGGAAATCCGCTCGCTGTCGCGGAAGTTCTGGATCTCGCTGGCGCTGACGATTCCGGTGCTGGTCATCGCGATGGGCCCGGCGATCGGCCTGAACGTCGAGGCCGTGCTGTCGCGCAGCCTTTCGAAGTGGATCGAATTCGCCCTGGCGACGCCGGTGGTGTCGTGGGCCGGCAGTCTTTTCTTCGCGCGGGGCTGGCGTTCGCTCGTCCATCGCAGCCCAAACATGTTTACGCTGATCATGCTGGGCGTCGGCGCCGCCTATGGGTTCAGCGTGGTCGCCGTCCTCGTTCCCGGGATCTTCCCCGAGTCCTTTCGACTCCACGGCGAGGTCGGTCTCTACTTCGAGGCAGCCGCGATGATCACCACGCTGGTTCTGCTCGGCCAATGGCTCGAGGCGCGCGCGCGCAGCCAGACCGGTCAGGCGATCAAGAGCCTGTTGAATCTCGCCGCCAAGACCGCGCATCGCATCGTCGATGGACGCGAGGAGGAGGTCTCCGTCGACGATCTGCAGAAAGGCGACCTCCTGCGCGTGCGCCCGGGCGAGAAGATCCCGATCGACGGCGTGATCACCGAGGGGAAAAGTGCGATCGACGAGTCGATGATCACCGGCGAGCCGGTTCCCGTGGAAAAGGCGGCGAACGAGAAGGTCATCGGCGCCACGATCAATCAGACCGGAAGTTTCGTGATGCGCGTCGACGCGGTCGGTGAGGAGACGATGCTGGCGCAGATCGTGCAGATGGTCGCCGATGCCCAGCGCAGTCGCGCGCCGATCCAGAAGCTGGCCGACCAGGTGGCGGGTTATTTCGTGCCGACGGTCGTTCTGATTTCCGTGATCACATTCATCGTCTGGGCGATCTTCGGTCCGGCGCCCGCCCTCGCGTTTGCCGTGGTCAATGCCGTGGCGGTGTTGATCATTGCCTGCCCGTGCGCGCTCGGTCTCGCCACGCCCATGTCCATCATGGTCGGCGTGGGCAAGGGCGCGCAGCACGGCATTCTGGTCAAGAACGCCGAGGCGATCGAAACCGCGGAAAAGATCACGCACTTGATCACGGACAAGACGGGCACGCTCACGGCCGGGCGCCCGGAGGTCGTGGACATCGTGCCGGCAAAGGGCTTCGACGGCGGCGAACTGCTCGGCCTTGCGGCGGCGGTGGAAGCGCACTCGGAGCACCCCCTGGCGCGCGCGGTCGTGAAGCGGGCGGAAGCCGACCAGGTGGAGCTTACCGCGATCGCCGACTTCGAAAGCACGACGGGGGGTGGTGTATCCGCGCGCGCCAGCGAAGCCGTTATCCGCGTCGGCAAACCGTCATTCCTGCGCGAAAACGGCGTCCGCCTGCCCGACGATCTCGTGGCACGTGCGGACGACCTTCAGACCCAGGCGCGCACGGTGGTGTGGGTGGCCCGTGACACCCAGGCCCTGGGCATCCTCGCGATCGCGGATCCCATCAAACCAACGACGCCCGCGGCCATCCGCGCGCTGCATGCAATGGGCATCAAGGTCGTCATGGCCACCGGTGACAACGCGAAGACCGCTCAGGCGGTCGCGCGCGAGCTGGAAATCGACGATTTTCGCGCGGTGGTGTCACCACAGGACAAACACAATCTCGTCGGCGAACTGAAGCGTCAGGGCGCGCGGGTCGCGATGGCGGGCGACGGTATCAACGACGCCCCTGCCCTCGCGGCGGCCGACGTCGGCATTGCCATGGGCACCGGCACGGACGTCGCGATCCAAAGCGCCGGACTGACGCTCGTGAAGGGTGATCTCGGGGGTATTGTCAGTGCGCTGCAACTCAGCCGCGCCGTGATGCGCAATATCCGGCAGAATCTCTTCTTCGCGTTCGTCTACAATGCGATCGGCGTGCCGATCGCCGCGGGTATTCTGTATCCGTTCTTCGGCATCCTGCTGAGCCCGATGATCGCCGGTGCCGCCATGTCGTTCAGCTCCGTGTCGGTGATCGCCAACGCGCTGCGCCTGCGACGATTTGTCGCGAGGTAGTTCGGATCGCTCAATCACTCCGCCTCTGCGACTTCGCCATGAGGTCGCGGAGCTTCTTTTTCGCCCGGTAGATGCGCAGCTCGACCGTCTTCGGGGTGATGCCGAGCAGTTCCGCCGCCTCCTTCTGCGAACGCTGTTCGAGCGCGCACAGGATGACCGAGTACTCTGTGTCGTACTTGCGGATCAAATGTCGGTGCTCCTCGTCCTCGGCGGACATGGCGCCGATCGCATCGACGCGGATCACGGTAAGGTCTCGTGCCCCGGCGTTTTCCAGCTCCCGAATGACCGACTCGAGAACCTGAGGCCGGATATAGGCCTTGATTTCTTTCATGGCTGCTGGGTTACCGCGACGCATGAGCGTCGTTCAGCCCCTTAAACGCAGCCGTCCCTCGACGTCCCTCGCGCAAATCTTGCACAAACCCGGGCGGATTTGCCCTCTGCCCGAGTCAGGGCCGCCCCGCCTGGATCCGCGGCCGGCAAACCTGCCGGGGTGATGTGATGCTACCGTGCTGCGCTTCGGTCAGCGCCAGCGTCACTTGCCGACGTGCCATTCGTCGCTGCCGGGCAGCAAAAAAAATGGCGGGATGGACGGGACTCGAACCCGCGACCTCCTGCGTGACAGGCAGGCGCTCTAACCAGCTGAGCTACCACCCCGTTTCCGGGTAGGAAAGGGGCCGAGAAAAGCGATCCGCGGTCGGTCTAGTCAAGCGTCGATTGGCCGGTATTTTCCCGGATGCTGCGAAACTGGCTTTTCCCTCGCTCAAGCCTGCCCGGCCCCTTCCTTTCGAAGTCCTGGCCCGGTCTCGTGCGCCGCAGGCGCCGGCGTCCGCACCTTTTGCGGTCGCACTCCCCTCCTCTCCTGATCTAGGCCCGGCTGAAGCACCCACCGGCATGACCGCCCGGGTTTGCTCTTCGCCCCCACCCCACGCACACTGTAGTCTCAATCCACATGCGTTGGTCCTTCAAAATCGCCCGCGTGGCCGGCATCGATGTCCGGCTCCACTTCACGTTTCTCCTGTTGGTGGCATGGTTCGCCTACGCCGACTACCAGCAGGGTGGCATGGCCATGGCGCTGGCCGGTGGCCTTCTGCTCGTGACGCTGTTTGCCTGCGTGCTGCTGCATGAGTTTGGTCATGCCCTGGCGGCGAAACGCTACGGGATCCTCACGCCCGACATCACCTTGTTGCCGATCGGCGGCGTGGCCCGCATGCAGCGCATGCCGGACGAACCCGCCCAGGAAGTGGTGGTCGCGCTCGCCGGCCCGGCGGTCAATGTCGTGATCGCCACGGTGTTGATCGTCGGCTTTGGGGCGACGGTGCCGTTGGCGCCGTGGTTCGGCCTGGAGGGCGACGTCGGATTCCTCGATGCGATTGCGCGGCTCAACGTCATGCTGGTCGCGTTCAACCTGATCCCGGCCTTCCCCATGGACGGCGGCCGGGTGCTCCGGGCCCTGCTGGCGATGCGCTTGCGCCATGGCCGCGCCACGCAACTTGCCGCCTACGTGGGCCAGGCGTTCTGCTTCCTGTTCGCCGTCTACGGCGTGCTCAACAACCGGCCGATGCTCGTGCTGCTCGCGTTCTTCATTTTCTTTGCCGGTTCCCAGGAGGCCAATGCCGCCCAGCTCAAGGATCTCGCCACCGGGCTGCGCGTGGAGGACGCAATGATCACCCGGTTCGCCACGCTGTCCGAACTGGCCGTGCTCGACGATGCCGTCGGGCTGTTGTTGCGGACCTCGCAGCACGAGTTTCCCGTGGTTGACCACGCCGGCGGCGTGCAGGGCCTGCTGACCCGCGACGACTTGATCGCCGCGGTCAAGAAGGACGGCCTCGACGTGCCGGTTGCCCGGGTGATGCGGCGCAACCTGCCGGTCGTGCATCCGCTCGATCCGTTCGACACCGCCTTCCGCCTGATGCAGGAGTGCGGCTGCCCCGCGCTGCCGGTGGTTGACGGCAGCGGTCGCCTGACGGGCTTGATCACGCCCGAGAATGTCGGTGAGCTGATGCTCGTGCATTCCCTGCGGCTGCGTGACCGGCAACCCGTGTGGCGGACGCCCGCGCCGCCCCAGACGCAGCCGCCGCCGCTGCCTCGTTTGTGACCCTGCTCGAATACACGCTCTTTGCGTTCACCTCGATGTTCGTGATCGTCGATCCGGTCGCGACCGTGCCCGCGTTCCTGGCGATGACGCCGACGAATACCCCGGCGCAACAAAACCGGATGGCGTTGATCGCGTGTGCCGTCGCCTCCGGCGTCCTCATGCTTTTCGCGTTTGCGGGTCCCTGGATCTTTCGCGTGCTCGGCATCACGTTGCCGGCGTTTCAAATTGCCGGCAGCCTGCTGCTCATCCGGATCGCGCTCGACATGCTTTATGCCCAGCGTACCCGGGAGCGCCAGACGGATGAGGAGGTCGAGGTCGGCGCGGCCATGGACGACATCGCGATCACCCCGCTGGGCGTGCCGATGCTCGCCGGTCCCGGCGCCATCTCGACCGCGCTGATCCTGCTCAACCAGGCCCGGGGCGTGCCCCAGCGCGTGGCGCTCTTCGTCTGCATCCTGGGCGTTTGCTTCTGGAGCTACGTGATCCTCCGGATCGGGGCTCATGGCGCGCGACGTCTCAATCCCCTGATCCTGAAACTGATCACCCGCCTGATGGGCCTGCTGCTCGCCGCGATTGCCGTGCAGTTCATCGTGAACGGCCTCGCCGAACTCCCGCTGTTCCGGAAATAGCCGCGCCGGCTCCGGTTGGCTGCGTCCTTTTCTTCTCCTCCGCGTCTTCCCTTTCGAGAAAATCATCCATGAACACGATCGAACAGGATTCCATTCGCAACGCCGTGCGCGCCCACTACGGGGCCATCGCCGAAAGCGCCGAGACGCCCGCGGGGGCCTGCGGTTGCGCCACCGGGACGAGCTGCTGCGGGGGTGCCGCGGCGCCGGAGTATGGCGAGCAGATCGGCTACTCCGCCGACGAACTCGCCGCGGTCCCCGCCGGCGCCAATCTCAACCTCGGCTGCGGCAACCCTTTCGCGATCGCCTCGATCCAGCCCGGTGAAATCGTGGTCGACCTCGGCAGCGGCGCGGGTTTCGACGCGTTCCTCGCCGCCCGCCAGCTCGCCGGCACCGGTCGCGTGATCGGCGTCGACATGACGCCCGCCATGATCACCAAGGCGCGGCAGAACGCGGCGAAGAGCGGGCACGACAATGTCGAATTCCGTCTCGGTGAAATCGAACATCTCCCCATTGCCGACGGCACGGTCGACCTGATCATCTCGAATTGCGTGATCAATCTCTCGCCTGACAAGCCGCAGGTTTTTCGCGAGGCGTTGCGCGTGCTCAAGCGCGGCGGCCGGCTCGCCATCGCCGATGTGGTCGCGATCGCGCCGCTCCCGGACAAACTGCGCCACGATCTCGCCGCCTATGCCGGCTGCATCGCCGGCGCGGCCCTCGTCAATGACGTGCGCACCATGCTGCAGGAGGCCGGGTTCACCAGCATCACGATCACGCAAAAGAATGAAACCCGCGAAGTGATCAACGACTGGAGTGAAGGGGGCGACGCCGGTGACTACGTGGCTTCCGCGATCATCGAAGCCGCCAAATCCTGAGCCATAGTCACTCTTTGAACCTTTGGGGCTTGCCCACTGGGCCATGCCGCGGAGGCAAGGCGGCGCGGACGCAAGGTCCTGTTCCACAGCCGGCCGGCGGGGTATCCACGGTAGCGCGAGCGGGTCCTGGAGTGCGCGCTCTGCGCCGCCTGGTTTCCCCGGCCACCCGACATTTTGCAGTGTCCACCCATGGTCCCTTCCAGCGGAACGCGAATAGAATGTCATTCGCGATTGCATGCGGCGTGTGACTTTCCACGTTCCGTTCGTGCCAAGCCGTCGCCGCCTGAACACGAACTCCCCCGTGAAGTGCAGTCCGCGCCGCCGTCATGGCGGCATGCTCCTCCTGATCGACAATGTCCCGCTCCAGGCCGCGGCCTGGCGGGAACTGTGCCACGCGCGTCGCCGCCTGGAGAAGGCCACGCGCGACCTGCATCGGCACGAACAGATCGATGAACCCGGCTTTCGCGCGTGGCTCGGCTCCACGTTTCCCGACCTCGTCAGCGCGATTCGCGAATTCACCCAACAAATCGCCGCGAAATCCCGCATCGTGCAGGCGGTCGAAAGCGAATCGTGGATCTCCGGCCGCACGCCGCGTTCGATCTGGCGTCGCTGGCAGCGCGAGGCAGCGCAGCCCGCGTCTGAAGACGCCGATCCCGTGCCTCCGGCCGGCGGCTCGGATGACTCCGACGGCTTCGACGTGAACGGCGGCGATCCCTTCGACGACGAAACCACGCGGGACATCGACTCCGAGCGCCAGGCGTTCGACGCATTGTTCGAGGAATTCTGCGCGATGAACGGGCTCGATCCCGACGATCCCGTCGCGAACGCCATGCGCGAGCGCGCCGCCCGGATGGCCGGCTTCGACTTCGGCGTCGCGGGCACGCGCTCCGCGCCAAACCCGGCGCGCGAAATCTACCGCCGCCTCGTGCAGCAACTGCATCCCGACCGCGGCGGCGCGTGGACGCCGCAACGCGCAGCCCTCTGGCACCAGGTGCAGGAGGCCTGGGAGGCCCGCGATGCCGACATGCTCGCGCGACTCGAGTCCGAGTGGGAAATCGCGGCCGACACGCTCGGTCCCGGCAGCCCGCTGGGCCGTCTCCGCGCCGCGCTGAACGAAATCCAGGCCGCGCGGCGCGACGCCGAGCGCAAGGTGCGCCAGTATCGAAAAACGCCCGCCTGGCGTTTTTCGCTGACGCCGCCCGGCGCACGATCCCAAGATGGGATCCACCGCGAACTCACGGAGCAGCGCGATGTCTTGCGCCGGGAACTCAGCCATTTCGAAACCGTGATCGCCGCGTGGGAACGCCCCATGAAACGGCGCCGCCAGCGTTCCCGTGCGCACGACTGGACCGCCCAGCCGGCGTTCGCGTTCAGCTTCGACGTCGACTGATTGCGGTCGCCGGCAGCCGCTCGCCCGGGAATTTCACAGCCAAGGCAACGTGGGACCGCGTTCCGTTCGCTGGACGACACAACCCCCTGCTGCACCCGGCTCGTGATCCTTCCCTTCCGTGACTCGTGAGATTCTTGCGGTTGCCATCTTTGCCCTCACCTACCTGCTGATCAGCGGGCGGCGTTTCAAGGTGCTGCCACTGAATCGTCCCGCCGCCGCGCTGTTGGGTGCCGCGCTGATGGTGGCGACCGGTGTGCTCACGCCGGCCCAGGCCTACGCGGCGGTGAACTACGACACCCTCGTGCTGCTGTTGGGCATGATGTTGATCGCGGCGTATCTCGCGCTCGCGGGGTTCTTTGACTGGGCCGCGCGGTGGACCCTGCGGATCGCGAAGACGCCGCAACGCCTGCTGCTCTATTTGATCCTCGTTTCCGGGACGCTGTCGGCGCTGCTCGTGAACGACACGGTTTGTCTGATGCTGACGCCGCTCGTGGTGGCCGTGATCGTGCGGGGACATCTGCCGCTGCTGCCCTACCTCCTCGCGCTGGCGATGAGCGCGAATCTCGGCAGCGTCGCCACGCTCGTCGGCAATCCGCAGAACATGATCATCGGCAGCCTCTCGGGACTGCGGTTCCTTGATTTTACCGCCTCGCTCCTGCCGGTGGCGCTCGTCGGCATGGCCATCCAGTATGCGGTGCTCCGTCTCGGCTTTCGCGGCACGTTGCGCGGCGTGCGGATCAGCCCGGCTCTCGAGACCGCCCGGCCCCTGGATCGACGCCTCGTAATCGTCACGGGGATTGTGCTCGTGCTTGTGTTCACCGGATTCGTCGCCGGGTTCAATCTCGCGTGGACCGCGCTGTCCGGCGGTGCGCTGGTGATGGTGCTGGCGAGGCGGGACACGCACGAAGTGCTCAAGCTCATCGACTGGCACCTGCTGGTGTTCTTCGCCGCGCTCTTTGTCGTGGTCGAGGGCCTGAACCGCACCGGTCTGCCCGACCAGATCTACTCGCAACTTGGCGAAGGCTTCGGCACCTCTGCCACCGCGCAGGGCTGGAACCTCGCCTGGTTTTCCGCAATCGGTTCCAACGTGTTTTCCAACGTGCCCTTCGTGCTCGTGGCCGGCAAATGGCTGTCGCATTTCGCCGATCCGGCGCTCATGTGGAAGGTGCTCGCACTTGCCACGACGTTTGCCGGCAACCTCACGATCCTCGGCTCGGTCGCGAACATCATCGTGGTGGAATCCGCGCGCCAGCACGGAGAGGTCCGCTTCTGGGATTACGCGAAGTATGGCATTCCGGTGACGGTCCTCACGACGATCGCCGGCATGGGCGTTTTGCTGCTGCTGGGCTGAACGCGCCGGGAAGAAATCCCGGTCGCCATCCGCAGGATACCCCGGTTGCCGCCGGCAGCTTTCGTCAGTCACGGCGATCAACCGTTTCGTGTTCTGACCAGACATCGCCTGGGGAGAAATCACCACCCGGCCGGGGCCACGGAGTCCAAACGTGGATGCAATCCGTCCGCCAGCCGTCCGCCGGCAACCGCAACCAGCTGCCTTTCCGAAGCTTGAGATGCTTCAGGGGGACGCGCGAGCGTCGATTAAGACTTCATTGCCACACCGATCCGACAAAAACCATGAGTAGTCTGCCCAGGGACCGGTCGGTTTCCCGCTCCCGGCTTGAAGGCCTCGTGCTCGCCGTGGTGGTTTTCACCGCCCTGGCGACGGGCATCGGCTTCCTGTATTCCCATGCCCGCGCGGCCCAGGTCGACGCGGTCCGCAATCGACTCGAGCGGCTCGCGCAGGAAGCCGCGGCGCTCGTGGATGGCGACCTGCATTCGACGCTGCATGATCCGCAGCAACAGGAATCGGCCGAATATGAGCGTGCCCTGGCGCCCCTGGTGGAGTTTCACCGGGCGCACCCCGAGCTTTTCTATGTCTACACGGCGGTCCTCGACCTGACCACGGTCCGCTTCGTCCTCGACACCGCCAATCGTCCGGAACAACTGCAGCGCGACCACCCGCTGCAGGCTTCGTCGCTGTGGGACAAATACGACGGCGACGACCCCGCCTTCATGGCGGCGCTGCAGACCTTTCGCGTGGGTTCAACGACGGAGCCGGTGGCCGACGAGTTTGGCACGTTCATGAGCGGCTTTGCCCCGGTGCGCGACTCGACCGGCCGTGCGGTCGCCGTCGTGGGCGTCGACCTCGATCTCGCCGGGTATCTCGACCGCTTCGCCGGCCTGCACCGGATCGCGGGTGCCTTCCTCGGCGTCGCCCTGCTGATCGCGTTGGGCGCCGGCGCGGGCCTTGCATGGTTTCGCGCCAACGCACACGCCCGCGACCGCGCCAGCCGCGACGCGGAGCAACGCCAGGATCTTGCCGAGGAAGCGAACGCCGGCCTGATTGAAACCCTCCGGCGGAAGCTCGATCTCCTGCAATCCACCGGGACAATCGACCACACGCTGCTGAGGCACGAGAATGCGGACGAACTCCTGCCACCGATGCTCGAGGCGGTCGGCATGGGCTGGCGTGCCCAACGCGCCGCTTATTTTGCCATCGCCCCCGCGCCCGATTGCGGCAGCGCCCCCACCGCGGTCCTGCGACACGAGTGGGTGCACGCCGACTGGGTGGCCAACGCCGAGCCGGATGGGCCGATGGTGTTCGATACCGGCTCCACCACCGCGGGACACTGGCTCGATCGCCTGACCAACGGCGAGGAGATCAATGTTTGCCTGAATGACAGCGAGGACGACGCCCGCACCCACTGGTCCCGCCTGGGCGTGCGGGCGCTGTTGCTGGTTCCCGTTAACGAAGACTCGGGACTCGCCGGAGTGATCGCGCTCGCGAATGGCGTATCCAACATCACCTGGTCCGAGGAGGAGGTGGCCGCGCTACGCCCGATCGCGGCGAATCTTGGCGCCGCCTTGCGGCGCTACCAGGTCGACGCCGACCGTGCAGACGAACGCACGCTCTTGCGCGGTGTGCTCGACAGTTCCATGGATGGCGTCGTGATGCTGCGCTCCGTGCGCGACCCGGCGGGCGAGATCGCCGACTTCGCCTGCGAACTGGCGAATCCCCGCGCGGCCCGGTTGATCGGCTGGTCCCCTGAAAACTGTCGTGGCCTGCAACTCCTCGACGTGTTTCCCGCCGCGCGTGACGAAGGCACCTTCGCGGCGCTCGAACAGACCGTGGCGACCGGCACCCCATCCCGGTTCGAGACGCACCTGGAGATGACGTTGTTCAAGGGGTGGGCGAATGTCGTCGCCGTCCGCCTCGGTGACGGCGTGGTCGTGACCCTTTCCGACATCACCGCGCGCAAGGAGGCCGAGACTGCCCTCGTGCGCGCCAAGGAATCCGCCGAGGCCGCCGGTCACGCGAAGACGGAATTTCTCGCGGTCATGAGCCACGAAATCCGCACGCCCATGAACGGCGTGATCGGATTCACGACGCTGCTGCTCGACACCGCGCTCGACCCCGCCCAGCGCGAATACGTCGAGACCATCCGCCGCAGTGGCGAAACCCTCGTGGCATTGATCAACGACATCCTCGACTTCTCCAAGATCGAGGCCGGTCGCGTCGAACTCGAGCAGCTTCCGGTGGTGATCGCCGACTGCCTCGACAACGTCATTTACATCAACCGCCACACCGCCTCGGTGAAGGGTATCGACATGAGCGTGACGATCGACCCGCGGCTGCCGCCCTCGATCATCGCCGACAGCGGCCGGCTCACGCAGATCCTGATCAACCTCGTCGGCAACGCGGTCAAGTTCACCAGCGAAGGCTCGGTGCGGATCACCGCCGATTTCGACGGCAGCGTGGACCGGGGGCCGGAACGGCTCCTGCGGGTCAAGTTCTCCGTGACCGACACGGGGATCGGCATCCCGCCCGAAAAAACCGGGCGCCTGTTCAAGCCCTTCAGCCAGGCCGACTCGTCGACCACCCGGCGCTTTGGCGGCACCGGCCTGGGGCTCGCGATCAGCCAGCGCCTCTGCAGGCTCATGGGGGGCGACATCGGCGTGGAGAGCGAAGCCGGACGCGGCTCGCGCTTCTTCTTCACGATCCTCACGCGCACCGCCACCGAAGACGCGCCCGCGCTCGCGCCCGATCCCGGGCCTGCCGTGGCAACGCCGGCCAGGCTGGCCCCGCCTCCCGCAGCCGGGCCAGCGGCGCCTCCCGCGGCCGAGGCGAAGCCCGGCGCAACGCAGCCGTTGAGCATTCTCGTCGCCGAGGACAATTTCGTGAACCAGCGCGTGCTCAAGTTGCTGCTCTCAAAACTCGGATACGCGCCGGAATTCGCCCGCCACGGGCGCGAGGCGGTCGACGCCTGGGCGCGGGGCTCGTTCGATCTCATCCTGATGGACGTGCAGATGCCGGAACTCGACGGTTACAGCGCCACCCGCGAGATCCGCGACCGCGAGGCCGCGTGTCCGGGCGCCCCGCGGGTACGCATCTGCGCCCTGACCGCCGATGCAATGGATGGCGACCGGGAACGTTGCTTTGCTGCCGGGATGGACGACTATCTTTCCAAGCCGATCGATCCGCATCGCATCAGCGAACTCCTCAAGAACGTGTTTCGGCGCAAGGCCGAGTTGGCCGCCTCCCCGGCCCCGGTCGAACGCGCGCGCACCTGGTCGCCCGCGGCGAGCAGCATCGCCCGCCACGCCCGCGCCTCCGCTTCGCCCAGCCCCGAGTCATCGTCACCGCCGCACGGGCCGTGACGTGACAATCCCGGGGCGGCCCCAGGCGTTGCGGAAAATGCAGGAGCGGGGAGAAGTCCTACCGCGGCCTGCAGCTGCAACCAACGGCAGGGTCGGCGGTCCCCAACCGACCGCGGTCGCGTGGGGCCACGCGACCCTGTGTTGAGCCGCACGTTGGGGAGAAAACGTCGCGAACCAAGGTCACGACGAACGCCGGGGGTCGCGCCGCCGGACTTCATTCTTGCCCGGGACCGGGCGCACGCATGCTCTCGCGGCGGATGTCGCGCGGCCTTGCCCGTCTTGTCTTCGTGTCGGCCCTCGTTTTCTTCGGGGTTTTCTTCCTCTGGCCGATCGTCGAGATCCTGCGCGGCGGTTTTGTCGATGCCGATGGCCGGTTCACGTTCGCGTTCATCGGCTTGATCTTCACGGACCCGCTTTACCTCAGGTGCCTGGGCAACTCCTTCCTGCTCGCGTTCACGACCACCACGACGGCGTTCCTGATCGCGATGCCGCTGGCGTTTATCGCGGATCGGTTCCGCTTTCCCGGCAAGACGCTGCTGGGCGCACTCGTGCTCGTGCCGATGATCCTGCCGCCGTTCGTCGGCGCGATCGGGCTGCGCCAGATCTTCGGCCAGTATGGCGCGTTCAACGCGCTGCTCATCCACACCGGATTGTTGTCCGAAGGCGGCACGATCGACTGGTTCGCCACGAATCGCTTCCTCGGCATCGCGCTCGTGCAGGCGTTCAGCCTTTATCCGATCATGTACCTCAACCTCGTCGCCGCGCTCGCCAACGTCGATCCGGCGCTCGAGGAGGCGGCCGCCAATCTTGGCTGCACCGGCCTGCGCAAATTCCGCCGGATTACGCTGCCGCTGATCAAGCCCGGGATTTTCGCGGGCGGCACGATCGTGTTCATCTGGTCGTTCACGGAACTGGGCGTGCCGTTGATCTTCGACTACGACCGGGTGGCGTCGGTGAAGATCTATTCGCTGCTGAAGGAAATCGGCGGCAGCCCGATCCCGTACGCGCTGGTGGCGGTGATGCTGGCCTGTTCGGTCGCCCTCTACGCCGTGGGCAAGGGTCTGTTCGGACGGCGGAGCTACGCCATGATGGCCAAGGCCACGAGCACCGGCGGCACACGCGATCCCGGACGACTGCGCGCGTGGCTGTGCACGGGCTTGTTCGCGATCGTGATCTGCGCGGCCGTGCTCCCGCACCTGGGCGTCATCCTGGTCGCATTTTCATCCGATTGGTACCGCACGGTGCTGCCGGCGGATTTCACCCTGCATAATTTCCAGCTCGCGCTCGGCCACAGCTTCACCGTGCCGGCGATCGGCAACAGCCTCAAGTTCGCCGGCGCGGCCACGCTGGCCGACATCGTCGCGGGGGTCGCGATCGCCTACGTGATCGTGCGGTCCCACATCCGCGGCCGCGAGGTGCTCGACGCCGTGGCGATGCTGCCGCTGGCCGTGCCGGGCCTGGTGCTGGCGTTCGGTTACCTCGCCATGAGCCAGCCCGGACGAATGCTCGCCTGGCTCGATCCCGTCGAGAACCCGACCGCGCTCCTGATCATCGCCTACGCGGTGCGACGCCTGCCCTACATGGTCCGGGCCGCGGTCGCCGGCTTCGAGCAAACCAGCGAAACCCTCGAAGAGGCCGCGCAAAATCTCGGCGCGCCACCCCTGCACGCGCTGCTCAAGGTCACATTGCCGTTGATCATGGCCAACGTGATCGCGGGCGCGCTGCTCGCCTTTTCCTTCGCCATGCTCGAGGTCTCGGACTCCCTGATCCTCGCACAAAAGCAGGCGTACTATCCGATCACCAAGGCCATCTTCGAACTCTTCCAATTGCTGGGCGACGGCCGCTTCCTTGCCGCCGCCCTCGGGGTCTGGGCGATGGCCTTCCTCGCGATCACCGTCGCCGGCCTCTCCCTTCTCCTCGGCAAGCGCCTCGGCGCGATCTTTCGCGTGTGAACCGAAAGGACCATCGAATCTCTCCACGCGAAAGATCGCACAAGTGCGAACGACGTCCGCGCTCCGCGCTTCAATGGAATATGGAATCCGGTTTCTGCCCCGACCTCCGACCTCTGTCCTTTGACTCCTGACCTCCGAACTCCGCCATCTGACCTCTGACCTCCGACGTCTGACCTCTGACATCCGACCTCCGACTTCCGCCCTCCCCTTTCTCCCGTGTTTTGGTTGATTCTCGTTTCCCTCGTCTGGGCGTTCTCGTTCGGGCTCATCAAGGGTCGCCTGACCGGAGTGGATCCTTCGCTGGTCGGACTGCTGCGCATCGCGCTGGCGCTGCTCGTTTTCCTGCCGGTGTTTCGTCCTCGCGGGCTGCGCCGGCGGGACGTCGCCTGGCTGCTCGGCATCGGGGCCGTGCAGTTCGGCGTGATGTACATCACCTACCTGAGCGCATTTCGCTACCTGCAGGCCTACGAGATCGTCGTGCTGACGATCTTCACACCGATCTTCGTATGTCTGTTCGAAGATCTGGCGGCGCGCCGCTGGCAGGTGTGGCCGTGGGTCGCCGCGATCATCGCAACCGTCGGCGCCGGCATCGTGCGGCCGTTCACGCCCGGAGCGCTCGCGGGCATCCTGTTGATGCAGGCGTCGAACGCCTGCTTTGCGCTCGGTCAGGTGGCCTATCGCCGCTGGCGGCGGCGGCGTCCCGACGTGCCCGAGGCTCGGGTTTTCGCGCTGGCTTACCTCGGCGCCGCCCTGGCCACCCTGCCGACCGCCGCCTCGGCGTTGCCGACCGTCACGGCCATCACTGCGGACCAGTGGCTGGCCCTGCTTTATCTCGGCGTGATAGCTTCCGGTCTTTGTTTCTTTCTCTGGAACTACGGCGCCGCGCGCACCGCCCCGGGGCCGCTGGCCGTGGCCAACAATCTGAAGATTCCGCTCGGCGTCGCCGCATCGCTCTGGGTGTTCGGGGAAAGTGCACAACCCTGGCGCGTCCTGGTCGGCGGCGCGCTGGTCGTCGCGGCCGGCGTGCTCGCCACGTGGACGGCCAAACGACAGCCGGCCGCACCGGACGCGGCTCAGGAACCCGCATAGAACCGGTTGATCTTCTCAGCGACGTCGCGAAACCCGATGTCGGCGGAGTAGATGAGCTTGAATTCCTCGACGGCGCGTTCGCCGTTGCCCATCGCCTCGTAACAACACCCGAGCTGGTAAACCGCTTCCTTCTTCTGCTCGTTGAACGTGGTGATCTCGCCCTTGACCGTCGCAAACTGCTGCACTGCCAGGTCGTGGTGCCGCTTCGCCTGGAAACAACGGCCGAGGTGCATGAGCGCCTCGAGCCGCAACCGCGGACTGCGCTGCACCACCTGAAACTGCTGGATGGCGAGGTCGACCTGGCCCGATTCCTCATAAAACCGCCCGAGTTCAAACTTGTAGCCGGAATCGTTGGGATACTTCTCGACGAAACCCCGCAGGTCCGCGACGCGGGTTTCCGTGAGTTTGGCCCGCAGCCGCGCGACTTCGACGTCCTCCGCGGGATTGCCGCCGGCGGCGGTCACGGCCGCCGTGCGCGCGTTCACCAACTGTTCCGCGCGTTCGAGTCGCAGTTCGGATGCGAGCTTCTCGAGCGTCATGTCGCCGGCGCCAGTCGGCAACTTCCGCGCCCGCTCCAGCCAATTGATCGCCTGGTCGAGCTTCCCCAGCACGCGGCACCCCTCGACGATCGTCCGATAGTGGTTGAGGTTGCCCGGCTCGATCCGGATGCGCGCGATCGCCTCGTCGACCTGGCGCTGCGTCATCTCCGCGCTGCGCACGACCTTGCCGGCCTGTTCGATGGAAATCGCCTCCTGCTCGTCGCGCAACTTGTCGCGGAACGTGCCGGAGCCCGAATCCCATCCTCCCGCGTGAATCGACTGGGCGACCGACGCATGCTTGAGCAGGTCCTGCACCTGGGCGTCGTCCGGAGCCTCACGCGTCAGCCCTTCCGCGATCGCCAGGCCCTCCTGCGTGCGCCCGGCCGCCAGGCACGCCTGGGCGAGGCGGACCAGCGTGGTGCGGTCGTCCGGCTTCTGTTCCCGCACCGACTCGAGCGCGAAGATGGCGGTCTCGGGCAGGTCGAGCGCGAGCGCCCCCTCGGCCAGCAGGCGCAACGCCCGCCGGTGCGAGGGATCGGCGTGGAGCGCCCGCTCCGCGGCCATGATGGCGGCGGCTGGATTCTTCCGCAGCGCCGCCTGGCCGGACACCAGGGCCGGAATCACCCGAAGGGCCCCAAATCCCTTCGCGACCAGCCGGTTCTTCGTCTTGAATGCCTTCAGCTGCGTCGCCCGCAGGAGGCGCCGCACCGAGAGGCAGCCGGGATGCGCGCGCAGGATCTCCCGACAGATGTTGATCGCGTATTCCGTACTACCCCGGTCGAACGCCGTGCGCGCCTGGTCCACCTGACGTTGCAGGCGTATCGGCAGGGACGTGACGGGTATTTCGGGCATGGCTGAGAAATCATCTGAAATTGGCGGCGCCCCTTTCACCCGGTCAACCCCAGAACCGGCACCCACCGGGCGGATTCCCGAGCGGAGCCAAACCCGGACATGCATCCGCGCCGGCGGATCCCACCGGTGGAACCTTGACCGCTTCACCGCGCTTCCGTTCACTCGGGCCCCTTCATGGAGACCTTCCTGATCATCCTGGCCGTCGTGCTGATCATCGCGGTGATTGTGGCCGCGGTCATGCAGAAAGGCGGTCCGGCCCGCTCCCGCCCCTCGGCGCGCCCCACGCCGCCTTCCCCCCCCGCCCCCACGCCGACCGCCCCGTCGCGTCCGACTCCCGCAGCTTCGCCTCGTGCGCCCGTCGAAGCGGAACCACCGCCACCGCCGTCCGGCCCGGCCGAAATTCCGGAACCGGCGGAAGCACCGCCACCGCCGGCGGCCGCTCAAGAGACGGCTCCACCGCCACCGCCGGCCGTCGCGGCGGCCGAAGCGCGTCCCTCCACGCCCCGCAGTGTCAGCGAACTCGGCCCCGCCCAGCGCGCCGCGCTCGCCTGCCTCACGATCATGCCGGATCGTTTCGACCGCGACGCCGGCTGCGCAATCGCGGAATGTTCCGAGGCCGATCTCGAGCTTTTCGCCAGCCTCGGCAGCCTGCACTTCGATGCCGGGCAACAATCCTATGCGCTCAACGGCGCCGCGCGCCATGTCGCCGAGGAAAACCTCGCGCCCGAGGAAGCGCACGCCGCCCGCCTGCGTCACGCTGCGCACTTCGCGTTGCGCGCGGCGCAGATCGACAAGCTGCAGCAGGCCGCCGACCACACGCCGGGCGACCCCCTCGCGCTCGAGGCGCTCGAGCGTTTCGAGAAGGATCTCCCGCATTTCACGACCGCCCTGGAGTTCATGGTCCGCCATCAGGGCCTGGAACGCGTGATCGTCGATTTCGTCGGAGCGCTCGCCCACCACGTCGGCATTCGGCTCGAAGGCGCCCAGTACCTGCACTGGCTGGAAACCCGGCTGACGGCGGCGCGCACCATTGGGGATCGCACCGCGGAATGCGAAACGCTTGGCCTGCTCGGCCAGGCCGAATCCGAGGCCAACCGCCCGCGTGAGGCCATCGCCCGTTTCGAGGCCGCCGTCGCGGTGGCCCGCGAGTTGGGCGACCGGCTCGCCGAAGGTCGCAATCTCGGCAACATGGGCCTCGCCTATCACCACATGGGCGAGACCGCACGCGCCCACGCCAACTACGAGGCCGTGATCTCGATCATGCGCGAACTCGGCGACCGGCGCCGCGAAGGACTCGCGCTCGCGGGCCTGAGCCAGGTGTATGCGGACAACCAGGACCACGCGAAGTCGCTCGAATACGGGCAGCAGTTCCTGGCGATCGCGCGCGAACTGGGCGACCACAACGCGGAGATCCTCGCCCTTGCGGCGGTCGGCCATGCCCATCTCGGCCTCAACGAGCCGGCCCAGGCGATCGCGAGTTTCGAACACCAGCTCGAACTCGCCCGGATGGCGCGCGAGCTCCCGGCCGAGGCCGCCTGCCTCGCCAATCTCGGTCGCGCCCAGCGCGCGGCCCAGCGATTCGAGCAGGCGATCAGCACCTACGAACAACTGGCTCACGCGGGCGAGTTGCTTGCCGACGAGAACGTGCAATGCGTGGCGGCGGGCCAGCTCGGTCAGGCTCACCTCGAAGCGGGCAACACGTCCCGGGGCATCGAGTGGCTCGACCGCCAGCTCAAGCTCGCGCGGTCGCTGGGCAACCGCCAGGCCGAGGGCGAGGCGCACTGGCACAGTGCGCTCGCGATCCATTCACGCGGCCAGATCAATGAGGCGGTGACCCGCGCCGAACTCGCCCTCCACATCCTCGAGGGAGCCAAAGCCCCCGAGGCGCAGACCGCACGCGACGCCCTCGCTCGCTGGCGGTCGGAAATGTAGCGAAGCCGGACGCAGGACGCAGCCCGCTGGTTCGTCAACTGGCTGATGCACCGATCCCGAGCCGGGTGCGCTCCCGGAGTTGCCAACCCGGGCGGGACGGATTTGCTGATCGCACATGATTGCCACGACAACGCTCTCCCCGGAGGAAACCGCTCGCTACAGCCGGCACATTCTTCTGCCGGAAATCGATGTCACGGGACAGGAACGCCTCAAAGCCGCCCGCGTCCTCGTGGTCGGTGCGGGCGGCCTCGGCAGTCCGGTGGCGCTCTATCTCGCCGCCGCCGGTGTCGGCACGATCGGCCTCGCCGACTTCGACAAGGTGGAGCTGCACAACCTCCAGCGCCAGGTCCTGCACGGCTCATCGAATGTCGGGCAGCCAAAGACCGCCTCGGGCGCCGCGCGTGTGCGCGAGTTGAACCCGCACGTCCACGTGGTCGAGCATCGCGAGGGCATCCATGCGGACAACGCCGTCGAGCTGTTCGGCAGTTACGACCTGATCGTCGACGGCTCCGATAATTTTCCCACGCGTTACCTGAACACCGACGCGGCGTTCTTCGCGCATCGTCCGCTCGTGTATGGAAGCATCTTCAAGTTCGAGGGCCAGGTGACCGTCTTCGATCCGCATGCCGGCGGACCATGCTACCGATGTTTGTTTCCCGAGCCGCCGCCGCCGGGTTCCGTGCCGAACTGCGGCGAGGCCGGCGTGCTCGGCGCGTTGTGTGGCGTGATCGGCAGCCTGCAGGCGATGGAGGCGGTGAAGCGTCTGGCCGGCATCACGACCGGCCTCGCGGGACGGCTCCTCGTGGTGGACGCGCTGACGATGGAGTTCCGCACGCTCAAGTTGCGCAAGGACCCCGATTGCCCGCTGTGCGGTCCGCACGCGCACATTCGCGCGATCGCACCCGAACGGTACGCCGGCGGCTGCGCGCCGCGACCGGACGACCTCGCCTCGCCGGCCGCCGCGGACGCGTCCGTCGACGGCGGCAGGGATGATGATGATTTTCCGCTCGAAGTGTCCGCGCCCGCGGCCGCCGAGCTGGCGAAAGGCGGCGCGGTGATCGTGGATGTGCGTGAACCATTCGAGTTGAACATCTGCCAGGTCGGCGGCGCGCGGCACATCCCGATGCGCCAGGTTCCCGAACACCTGGCGGAACTCGCGGATGCCGGCCGCCTGCTGGTGCTGTGCCATTCCGGGGTGCGCAGCATGCAGGTGACGCAGTGGCTGCGTTCGCAGGGCATTTCCCGGGTCAGCAACGTCGGCGGCGGCATCGACGCGTGGGCACGGGAAGTGGATTCCTCGTTGCTCCGCTATTGAGTGTCGCCGGCGGTTCTGCAGAGGGCGGGGCCGCCTCCAGCAGGGCAGTGTCATTCCCGGGATCTATTGAAGGGACGACAAACGTGACGTCCGCGCCCGGACCCGGGCACGTCCGCGCGCTGCACGGTGCGGCCTCAGTTCTTGGTCCCCGTCGTGGCGATGCCCTGGATGAAGGTCTTCTGCGCGAAGAAGAACAGCACGATGATCGGGATCACGGTCACGGCACTGGCGGCCATGAGGAAGTTCCATTGCACGCCGCCGTGGGTGTTCTGATAGGCCTGCAGCGCAAGCGGCAGCGTGTAGGTGTGCTTGCGCGTCAGGTACAGGAGCGGCGCGAGAAAGTCATTCCACGCAAAAAGGAAATGGAAGAGCGCGGAGACCGCGAGCACCGGCCGGCTCAGCGGCAGGATCACGCGCCAGAAGATCCGCCATTCACTGCAGCCGTCGATGCGGGCGGCTTCGCTCAACTCCTCCGGGATGGTGCGAAAGAACTGGCGCATGAGAAAAATGTGGAAGGCGTTGCCGAAAAACAGCGGCGCCCACAACGGCAGCAACGTCCCGATCCAGCCGAGGCTCTTGAAGATGCCGAAGGTCGGCACCATCAGCACCGGGAATGGAATCATCATCGTCGCCAGCGTGAGCGTGAAGACCGTGTCCCGCCCGGGCCAGCGCATGCGGGCAAAGCCGTAGGCAATGATTGAATTCGACAGCACCGTGCCGATCACCCCGAGCACGCACACGATGAGGGTGTTCGACAGGAAGGTCGGGAAGCCCACGTGCGCGTCCTCGCCCGTGGCCGTCGTGTTGCCGACGAAGCCCTCGACCTCCTCGAGGCTGCGGCCGCCCATCGCCGCCAGCGCGCGCGGGTAGTTCTTCCAGCGAAACTTCACGTGGTCCTCGATCGCCGTCGGCGGGACGACATCGCGGCGCAGGTCCTTCTCGACTGCCTTGGCCATGCCCGAGCGCTGCGTGACCTGCCACCAGCCCGGCTCCGCGAAATGGATCAACTTCACCTTCGGATCGGCGGGATCAAAGTTCTTGAGCGGGATCACCACCCGCACGCCCGCGCGCAGGCCGGTGAGCTGCTCGACCAGCACCGACGGCACCTTCACCTCCAGATCCTTCGTGACCTCCACGCGCTCGCCACCGAGCACGGCATAATGCGCCACCGGCAACAATTGCGGGGGATAGGCAAGCGTCTGTTCCGCCGGGGTGAGCGACGTCACCACCATCCAGACGAGCGGAAACCCGAAGACGATCGCGCCGAAGCCCAGGCAGGCATAAACGACGAAGCGGCCGATCGGCGTGCGTTTGCCCGGGGCGCTCATGGCTGCCATGCCGGATCCATCGTTCAGGACGAGTAGAACACCCGCCGGTTGGCCGCCCGCGTCGCGAGCCAGGTAAGGACCGCGATGATGATGAAGAGAATCCACGCCATGGCGCAGGCGTAGCCCATCTCGAGATCGAAAAATGCCTTCGTGTACAGGTAAATCGTGTACATGAGCGTCGAGCGCGCGGGGAAGCCCTCCAGCGGATCGAGATTGGGGCCGATCGCGCTGCCGATCACCCACACCTGGGTGAAGATCTGCATCGCGCCGATGATCCCCATGATCAGGTTGAAGTACACGACGGGCGAGATCATCGGCAGCGTGACGTGCCAGAAGCGGCGCCACGCTCCGGCCCCGTCGATGGACGCCGATTCGTAAAGTTCCTTGGGCACGTCCTGCAGGCCGGCGAGGAAGATGACCATGGAGTTGCCCACGCCCCACACGGTCATGAGAATCAGCGCAGGCTTCGACCAGTTGGGATCCTCCAGCCAGGCCGGCGGCGCGGCCCCCCAAAGCGCCACGATCGGCCGCAGCACCCAGTTGAGGACGCCATACTGGCCGTTGAAGATCCACAACCAGAGCATCGAGGCCGCGACGATCGGCACGATCGAGGGCAGGTAGAAAACCGTGCGGAAGAACGCGCGGCCCTTCGTCTCCACGTTGAGCAGCAGCGCGAGCGCCAATGACACGACCATGCCGAGCGGAACGGCGCAGCCCGCGTAGATCAGCGTATTGGTGAGCGAGCGCCAGAACACGTCATCGTGCGCGAGCTTCGCGTAGTTTTCCGTGCCGATGAAGACCGCGCCCTTCAGGATCGAATAGTCGCAGAAGCTATAATAGAGGGACGCCGCGATCGGATAGAGCAGGAAGACGCCAAAGCCGACGGCCCAGGGCAGCGCAAAGAGGATGCCGACCGGGAAGCGCCGGCGGCGGCGCGGGCGGCCCCTCACGGTTTGCCCCCCGCGAGATTTTCGCGGCGCGCGCGCTCGCGACGATATTCCGCCAGGCTCGCCTCCATGCGATGCTGGACGTAGGCCATCGCCGCTTCCGGCTTCTGTTCGAGCAAACGCACGCGGTCGAACGCAATGCTGATCTCACGTTTGTACTCCTGCCAGACGGCAATGTACGGCTCATGGTAGGCGCGCGGACTGCGCGCGAGTTCGCGGAAGATCGTAATGTAGGGATGCGGGTGGTGGTTGGTGAAGTACGGGCTCCACACCTTGAGCGGCGAGTTCTTCTCCTGCAGGAAACAGGTCAGCTCGATGCCCCGGAGGGCGTTGAACGACTTCGCGTCCGGGTTGCAGGAATTCGCGTACTTCATGAACGCCCAGGCCTCCCGCGCATGCTTCGCCCCGCGCGGGACGATCAGAAGATCGGCCTCGACATTGGTGAACGGCGCCTGGTTCGGCTTGGTCGCCGGCCACGCCGCGACGCCGTAGTCGAGTCCCGGCGCATACTGGCGCATGTAGTTGTTGAGCCAGACGCCCTGGAAGCACATCGCGACCTTGCCGGCAAAGAACGGGTATTGCGGCGAGCCGAACTGCCCGAAGCCGGTCGCGAACGTTTTCAGCGCATCGAGGCCGTACATCTCGGTATAGCTGCGCACCCAGTACATCGACTCGATGTTCTCCGGAAGTTTGTCGTAGCAGATGTCACCCTCGGGCGTGACGAGGCGGCCGCCGAAATACGCGGGGAACGACCACGACCACCAGCCCGGATCCTGCGGGAGGAAACCCACCTGCAGCAGGGCGCCCGTCCTCGGGTCGCGCTTGGTGAGCTTCTTTGAATAGTCCATCAGCTCCGCGATGTTCCGCGGCGGACGCTCGGGATCGAGGCCGGCTTCACGAAACAGCGTCTTGTTCCAGTGCAGCGCGTGCGTCGCCGGTGTGGCGATGGTGGCGTAGAGGTGACCGTCAAACGTCAGGAGGTCGGCATACGCATCCTCATAGCGGGAGAGGAACTCGTCCACGGTCTGGCCATCCTCCTCGACAAACTGCTCCAGCGGCGTGAGCGCATTCTGATCGCTCCACGACGGAATCTGTCGCAGCCACACGCCCGCGATGTCCGGCGGGTC
This sequence comes from uncultured Verrucomicrobiae bacterium, assembly GCA_963797435.1. Classification (GTDB taxonomy): domain Bacteria; phylum Verrucomicrobiota; class Verrucomicrobiia; order Opitutales; family Opitutaceae; genus CAWCPJ01. Next base: position 943,431 of record CAWCPJ010000005.1, read on the forward strand.
GCCGCCCGCGGTGGCGAGCAGCAGTTTGCGCTCCGGGTTTCCCACGGAGAGCATGTCGACAAAGATCCGGTCCTGCGACGCGTTGAAGGCATCGACCGTCCGCTGCATGGCGGCCGCCTCGGCACCGGTCCATTTTTCCCAGTAGGTGACGTGAACGCGGCCGTCGGGGGAACGAACGCCGCATCCCGTGAGCATCAGGGCGGCGCCGCCCGCGGCGAAAAGCAACGCGCCGCGCAAACGGCAACGTCGGTTGGGGTTGAGTCGGCCAGCCATGAGGTGACAGGGGCGAAGTTGGTGGGTCCGGGCACGTTCGTCCAGCCCGGCACGCTCGGATGGTCCGGAAGTCTGTCACTCCGACATGCGCGTTGCATCGCTCCCGGGCGGCACTCATCTTTCGCTGCTTCATGCGCGAGCTGTCCTTTCTCGTCACCAACGATGATGGCATTGAATCGCCGCTGCTGGCCGCGCTGGTCGCCGCCTTGCTGGCGCATGGGCGCGTGACCGTGGTGGCGCCGCGCACGCAACAAAGTTGGATCGGCAAGGCCCTCAGCCGTCACGCCTCCGCGAATCTCGAGGACCGGCGCGACCTGTTCGGCTGCGACGCCTGGGACCTCAACGGCACTCCGGCGGACTGCGTGAACCTCGCCCTCGCCCATCTCGTGGGCAGACGCGTGGACGCGATCGTCTCGGGCATCAACATCGGCAGCAATGCCGCCCTCCCCCTGATTCTCGCCTCCGGGACCGTGGGCGGCGCGCTCGAGGGCGCGCTGCATGGCCACCACGCGATCGCCGCGTCGCTGCGTCTCGACCGCGCCGATCTCGACCTGCTGCGCCAGCCGGGGGCGGCGATTCCCGCCCACCTGGCCACCGCGGGCCGCGTGGCCGCGCGCCGCACCGCCGCACGGGTGGAGTCGATCGCCCGCCGCCCGAAGCCGCGTTCGTTTCTCGTGCACAGCCTGAACTTCCCGACCGCGACCACCGATGACACGCCGCTCCTGCGCACCATGCCGGCGTTGGTTTGCGCGGGATCGATGTTCAATGCAACGTCGAGCGAGCCGGGCGTATTCACCTCGGCCTTTGCGATTGGCGAAGAACGCCGGTCCGCCCTCTTGACGGATCGGGCCTGCCTGGAGACCGGGCGCGCCAGTCACACGGTGCTCGACTTCGGCCGCCTCGGGGTTTCCGGCGGGACCTTTGGCAGCGTGCCCGCAGCCACCGCGCCGGAGGAAATGCAGGCTGCCGTCGGGCCCGACCCCGCCGCATCATGATCGAGGCCGAGAATCTCACGCGCGTTTTCCGAACCTACCGGAAGCAACCCGGATTCTGGGGCGGCGTACGGGGCTTGTTCCATCGCACGTTCGAGGAGGTGGCCGCGGCGAGGGACATCACGTTCTCGATTCGCGAAGGCGAGTTCGTCGGTTTCCTCGGCCCCAATGGCGCGGGCAAGACCACGACGCTGAAAATGCTCGCCGGCTTGATCCACCCGACCTCGGGACGCGTGACGGTCGCCGGCTTCATTCCGGCGGAACGCCGCAACGAATACCGGCGTCTGTTTGCCCTCGTGCTGGGCCAGAAAAACCAGCTCTGGTGGGACCTGCCCGCGAGCGAGTCATTCAATCTCCTGCGCCATATTTACGGCATTCCGCAGGCGCCGTTTCACGAGCGGCTCACGGAATTCACCAGGTTGCTCGGCGTCGGCGGGAAGCTCGATGTGCAGGTGCGGGAACTCTCGCTCGGCGAGCGCATGAAGATGGAACTGATCGCGGCCCTGCTGCACGGGCCGCGGGTGCTCTTCCTGGACGAGCCGACTATCGGTCTCGACGTCGTCAGCCAGCGCGCGGTGCGGCAGTTCCTCCGCGAATACAATCGCAAGCACCGCACGACGATCCTGCTCACCAGCCACTACATGGCCGACATCAAGGAACTCTGCGAGCGCGTGATTGTGATCCACAAGGGCCGCAAGATTTACGACGGAGATCTCGACCGGCTCGACGCCGGACCGGCGCGCAAGATCATCCGCTTTCGTGCTCCCGACCTGGCGGATACGGCCGGCTGGGAACACCTGGGCGAACTCACGAAGATCGATGACGGACAGTTCTCGCTCAAGGTCGACGCGGACCGGGTGATCCCCGCCTGTCAGCACATCCTGGCGCGAGGCGACGTGCAGGATATCAATGTGGAAGAAGTGCCGTTCGAGGATCTGATCCACCGGCTCTTCAGCACCGCCGGCTGACCCGGCCGGTCTGAGGATTTCAGCGTCGAAGGGAAGCTCGGGGCCGCGTTGGAGTCTCGCGCGACGTGGCCGAACTCGGTGCGACGGTCACTAAGGAGCGTTGTCCCGGTAGCCGCGCCTGAGCGCATGGCGCGTTCCGAGCGCCGGAAGGGCGACAAGACCGGTCGCGAAGCGAACCGGAACGAGCGTGGCCGAACTCGGTGAAATCCTGGGGGCAGAATCGGCCGATCTCGCGGAAAAGCGGCGCTCCCCGGCCCGATCGGTTTTCCCGTCGCTGCGGCGCTTACCTCACACCGCGCCGGCACGCGGCGCAAGGAGTTCGCGCACGGCATGGCGGACGGCGGCGACCTGGAACGGCTTGCGGAACACCGGCGTGCCCGCCGGCAGGCTCGGAATCGTGGCGGAATAAAGTCCCGGCACGTCCGTGACCACGAACGCTTTCAAGCCTGGCTGCAGTTCCAGGGCGCGACGCAGGAAACCGATGTCGGTATCCCATTCGTCGAGCTCGATCTTGGAAAAGATCGCGTCGAACGACTGTTTCCCCAGGAGACGCCAGCCCGCGGAGCGATCGTGGCAGCGCACGGCGTCACACTCGCCGCGCAGTGCGACGAGCAGCGCCTCCGTGACGGACGGCGACGTGTCGCACAGCAACAACGAGGGACGCCGCAGGCGGGCATACGGCCCCAGGGCGCCGACGGCGGCGGTGATGAAGTTTTCGGGCGCTCGATGATCGCGCTCGAGTTCCGCAAGCCCAATTCGCAGATCCGGGACCAGGTCCAAGCCGGCCGTGCCGCGCATGATCGTGCGCAGCGCTGCCAGATTCGTTTCCGGCGCCAGCACCGCGACCGCGTCGGTCTCGAGCGGACCGGATTCCGCGGCGGCCGGCAGGCGCAGGCGAATCGCCTCCGCGACCTCCAGCAATTCACGAGGATGGTCGGGCGCGGACAGCACGGCGAGCGAGAGTGGTCGCCCCAGCCAGAGCGCCCGATACGTTTCCCGCGCGACGGCGCGGAGGAACTCACGCGATCGCTGGCCGAGGTCGAAGACCAGCGCCACCGCGCCCGTCGGCTTTTCGCCGGTGGCGCCGGCGTGCACGTGCACCCACGCCGCGCGATCCCCCACCCGCGCGACGTGCATCACGGGAGTTCCCGAAGGGCCGGCCGCCCGCAGATGCGCGGGAACCAGGACCGGCATCAACGCATCGCTACCGCCCGCGAACTCACGCGCGGCGGCATTGGCCGCGAGGACGACGCCGGTCGGCGAAAAACACGCGACGCCAAAGGGCAGGTGTTCCGCCAGAAGGGAAAGCAAGGCCTGCGCTTCCGTCGCGACGCTTGAACCGTGGGTGCGCTCCAGGATCGCCCCCAGAAGGTCGGCGATGGCGCCGAGCATGCGCAGGCGATCGCCGTCAACCGGTCCCTCGAGGCGGTGCCGCAACACTCCGGCCACCTCTCCTCCGGTGCGCAAGGGAAGCGTGAGCGCATCATCGGAAAACACCGGGGGGGGCCGGGTTTCTTCCGTCGCACGTCCCGTCGCCGGCAGTTCCACCCAGGCCGCACGCAGCGCGGGCAGGAGATGCATGAACTCGTTGAGCGTGGCGGCCAGGGCGCCGCGATCCGGGGTCCCGCGCAACTGGGCCGCTGCCCGGCGCACCAACGGCAGCACGACTCCGGCGCGGGGCACGGCCGGTTCGTGGACCTTGCTCACGGGCTGGCCGCCTCGCACGGCAGGGTGATGATGAACGTCGTACCGGAACCGACGGTGCTTCGCACGTCGATCAGTCCGTTGTGCCCGTCGATGATCCGCTTCACGATCGCGAGCCCGAGACCCATGCCACCCTTGCCCAAACGCGCCCCGGTGGCCTTCGTGGTCGTGAACGGCTCGAACATCCGCGGCAACATCTCGGCATCGATGCCTGGTCCGTTGTCCGCGACCGCCAGCTCCATGCCCGGCCGGCCATCCTCGAGCGCGACCGCACGCGCCGTCACGACCACGCGCGCCCGCTCGCGCCCGCGCAGCGCCTGGGCCGCATTGGTGAGGAGGTTGATCACGACCTGCAGCAACTGGTTCTGATTGGCGTAGACCGGCCGGGGGGACTCGCTGACGAAATCATAGGAGACGCGGGCCCCGGCGAGATCGGCGCCGACGATCTCGTACGCCTGCTTGACCACCTCGTCGAGCGCGACCCAGGCAAACGTGACCTGATCGTTGGCGGCAAACGCGGATACGTTTTCCACGATGCCGGCAATCCGGCGCACGTCGCGCAGGACGGTGGCCTTGAATTCCGCCGGGATGTCGCCGTCGTCCGGCATCTCCGCGAGCAGCGAGGCGAACGTCTGGATGGAAACGAGCGGATTGCGCAATTCGTGCGCGAGGCCCGCGGCCAGCGTGCCGAGCGAGATGAGCTTCTCCGTCTGGTTGGCGCGGCGCTCGAGCTGCCGCGCCCGCAGGCTCAGGCCGATGTGGCCGCACACGGTGTCGAGCAGGCCGATGTCGTGATCGCTGAAACCCTGGCGTCGCGGACGGTGGCCGACGAGCAGGGCTCCGAAGAAAAAGACATCCCCGATGATCGGCAGTGCCAGCGCAATGCCGGTCGCGGAACCAAACTCCAGCAGTCCGCGCCGGTCGGCCGCACGCGGCAGCTCGCCCTGCAGCGCAAGGTCGACTTCGTCGAGCAGGATCGGCTTGCGCGTGCGGGCGAGCCAGGAAAGCACCGCCGACTCCGCGGGCATCGCCGGCGGGAGCCGCCCGTTGTCGAAGCCCATCGCAAGGCGCTGTTCAAACAGGGTCTCGCCCCCGCCGCGCAGGAAGATCACCGCGGGCGCCTGCAGGACCTCGTGGACCACGCGCACCGTTTCGCGCCCGATCGCGTCGTCGTCGCGCATCGAGGTGATACGGCGGGCGAGCGTACCAAGTTCCTCCCGACGTTCAAAGCGTTCGCGCAGGATCGTGACGGCGAGCAGCGCGTCCACGCGCCTTCGCAACTGCGGGAAAAGCCAGAACAGACCCAGGGTGAAGCCGACGCTGACGAGCAGAACCACCCAAAGACGCTGCCGGGGATCAGGCACGAACTCTTCCGCGGTCAGAAACAACAGGGGATAGGCGGCGGCGAATGGCAGCACGGCCACCGCATAACTGACGAACTTGACCAGGGCGTAATCGACTTCGATCAGTCGCAGCCGGAAGATCGCATAGCCCACACCACCGATATAGACGGCCACGAGGACATTGCCAAAGGGCAGGATCGGGATGTCATACCACAAGAAGAAATTCGTCGCGCCACCCACGATCCCGACGAACGTGCTCCCCAGCACCCAGCGCAACTGGATCCGTTCCCGCGCCGTCGTCACCCGCCGGTAGGTCCGCACCAGCAGGCGCCAGGTGACGATGCTGAAGAAGAAGAACGCGATCAGGTAGAACGGGTAGAGCGGGCCGGGTTCCGGCCAGAACGGAAACATCAACTTGCGACGCACGCCCGCGACCAGGAGATCGTCGGGCACCAGGGCGGTGAAGACCGCGACCAGACCGTAACCCACCCAGACCAGCCGCCCCCCCGGCAGCCCGACCAGCCGGCGAACGAAATGATAGTAGGCAACCGTGATCCAGATCGCACCCACCGTCAGTGCGCGGCACCAGGCCAGCGCGACCAAATCCGTGGTGGCGACCTGCCAGAAAAAGTAGGATCCGGCCCACACCGCGACCGCCAGCGACAGGATCGCGAACGTCACATTGAGCGGATTGCGGCGATCCTTCAGGAACGCCGCCACGCTCAGGATCAGGCTGCAGATGGTGTTTAGGAGGGAGGTGGCGACGCAGTAGAAGATCACTTTTCAGCCCGCAGGATGACCGCCTGATCGCCGAAACCAACGAACGATGTGCAACGGCGAAAGCCCGCGGCCGTCAGCATCGCCGTGAGATCGTCGGTGCCAAAGAATTGAAAGACCCCGACCTCTTCCTTCAACCGGATCGCTCCCGCGGCACACAAAAGATCACGAGCGGGTTGCAGCCGCGTCCCACTCGCTCCCTCGGCAATGAAATCGCGGTAGATGCCGGACATGTCACAGTGGGGTTTCATGCTCGAGATCACCACGCATCCGCCCGGACGCATGACGCGATGGAACGCCCGCAGGACCTGCCGGGGATCCTGCACATAGGATAAGAGCAGGCTCGCCACGATGCCGTCAACGGTGTCGTCCGCCAGCCAGCCGAGGGCATCTCCGGAACCGCCGCCGGAACGATCGCCATCGAGATCGGACTGCAGATAGGCGAAATCAACGGCCTGCCCCCCTGAACCGCGGGTGGGGCCTTCCGCACTGACCTGTACGTGATGCTGAAGGGCGGTGGCCAGGCCGGTTGCCGTCAGATCGACCGACAACCAGGTGGCAGCGTCCCACCGGGCCGCAAGGCCGGCGGAGGCAAACGTGCGGGCGGCCCAGACGCCGATCATGCCGTTGCCGCATCCGGCGTCCAGAAAGACCCCCCCCGGCTGGCACGGACCCAGGAGACCGATCACCGTTTCGAGATAGCTGCGATAGGCTCGTCCCTGGTCGATGTAGCCGAACTTGCCGAGGTAGCGGGACCAGAACGAATCACGCTCCGCGGAGAAATCCTCGTTTTGCCGCAGCCGTTCCCGCTCAAGCTTGTTCTGCCGCAGCATCGATGCCTTGCGGGGGGCCACGAGGGAATCGGCGCTGACCGCGGTCCCGTAGCTGAATTCAATGCAAGCAGCGACGACGTCTCGGAAAAGGCGTTCGGCGGCCTCGGCATTTTCCCGCACCTCGTGCATCGCCCCGGACACCGGTCGCATGCTTCCTCTGCTGGATGCGCTGACAACCTGACGGACGTCCTCAATGTTGACCCACGCGTCGTGCTCGGCGGGAAAAAAGACGAGGGGCACGCGCACGGCCTTCGCATCCTCCACAGCGCCGGTGACGTCGTGCATGTTGGTCGAGACCGCGGCTTCGAGGAACTGGTCGAAATCGATCGCGTAGCCAAGCACGTCGTTCACACCCCACTTGCGCCCGTCAAAGTAGGCGGCAATCACGTCCTCGCGATACACCTGAAACATCGAGTCACGAAAATTCACGACCCCGACCGGACACAGAAGGAAGGCCACCCGGGGATCGCGCGCCGCGGCGCGCAGCGCGGGACGGGCGGAAAGGCTGTTGCCGATCAGGCCGACGGAGGACGCGTCGAAGCGCTCCTGCAGATAATCGAAAGTCGCCGCGATGTCTTCGACGGCGCCGGGAAAGGTGAACTTCAACCGGTCGCCGGCACTCTCGCCGATGTGGCAGGTGTGATCGAAGCGCAGAACGTTAAGCCCGTTTGCCGCAAGGAAGTAGCCGAGTTGCAGATTATTCTTCTTCGACTCGCCAAATTTCGGCGCAAGCACGACGAAGGGACAGCGCTCATAGCCCGCGGTGCGGTGATCCCAGCTGGCGGCGATCTTGAAGCCGGTCCGGCTCGGATAGAGCAGCGATTCGGATACGACATCCGCGGCGGCGGCCGGGCGATCGGTCTGCATGGGTGACAGGGAAAAGCGGGGTGGCAATCGCCGGTGGGGACCAGGATCGCAACAGCGGCGGAAGGGTTCTTCCGCCGCGCGATGCACGGAAATCGAAGCGGCCTTGGCAACCACGTTTTCCGAGTGACAGTGCGCCCGGTTGCATCGCCGAGTTGCCGCTCCGTTTGGACACGTTCGGGAGAGAGTGGTGCGGAAGCAGTCCGGGACACCGCACTCCGCGACGCGTTCGCGCTGACTTGGCCGCCCCGGGTTCCGTCGGGTCCTGCCGTTCGGCGCTCCGCCTTGCTTGCCGTTCGGACCGACTCGCGGCAGAAACGGGCGGCTGCCGAATGACGAGATTCCTCCAAGGGTGCTTTGCAGGGTTCGCCCGGGGGAAAGCCGCTATGTGCCTGCGGGGTGACGTCGCCCGGCGCATCATGTTAGTCTCAAGCGGCTTCTCTCGCGCGTCCCCCGGCCTGCGATTTCGCATGCAGCAGACTTGCCACGCCACCCAACGTCACCGCAAATCACACCCGCACGTGCTCAACCTCTTGGTCATTTCTCCGCAGGAAGATGCGCGCCGTCGCATCGCCGCCCTTTTGTCGGAGAGTGGAGGCAACAAGATCAGTTTCAAGAAGGACGCGACCGAAGCGACCGCGCTCGTCCACCGCGGCCTTTTCGATGCGATTGTCATTCTTGCGCCGGGTGCTTCGGAACACGCTGTGGATGAGATCCGCAGTCTGCGCCGTTGCCGACCCGACGGATTCGTGGCGGTCGTCGTCGACGGCGCTCCGCTGGCGTGGGAGGAAACCGCGCTCGGCGCCGGGGCCGACGTCGTCCTGCGCGAACCGATTGCCGCCGGCCACCTGGAAGGATTGTTGCGTCGCCTGTCGCCCGCGGCAAGCACGCCCGAATTCTGCCCGCCGCCACCGCTGGGCAATCGCGGGGCGGAGGCGGGCGGCATCCAGCGCGGACCGCTCGAGATCCTGCGAGATTTTTCGCACGTCCTCGGATACTCGCTCGATCACAAACGCTTTGCCGAACAGTTCGTACTCAAGGTGCGGGACATCGTCGGCGTCGCTCGCATTGCGGTGTTTCTCGAATCACCGCGGGACACCCTCGCGGGCAGCACACCCGGGCCCCGCCTGTCTTGCGCCGCGGCGATCGGCGTGCCCGCCGACGTGATCGAGTGCTTCGAACTCTCCCGCACCGCCGGGATTGGCGGTTGTCTCGTGCACTCGCCCCGCATCCTGCTGGGCGGCGCCGATCCGTCGAGCCTGCTCGGCACGACGGACCAGAAGATCCAGCGCGAGTTCGAAATCCTCGGCTGCGACGTCGCGATTCCGATCACGGATCGCACCCGCACGGTCGGCGTCGCCATGCTCGGCGGACACTTCACCGGCCGACCGTTTACGTCGGACGAACTGCAGCTGCTCTTCCTCCTGATGGAGGAACTCGGCTCGGCACTGAAGAACACGTGGCTGCATCAACAGGTGACGGCCAGTCATCGCCTCCTTGCGGACGTGCTCGCCACGCTCAGCAGCGGCTGCCTCGTCCTGGATCGCAATCTCGCCGTGTTGCATGCAAACCGCGCCATGATCGCGTTCGTGAAGGGCCCGGATGCCGGCCTGGGCGCGCGACTCGAATTTTCCGACCTGCCCGCCAAGATCGCCAATCCACTCTACGAAACGGTGGTCCGGGGCGCGCCCCCCCAGTCCTTCTTTTTCACCGGCGGCGACCGGCTTTACCACGTGTCGATCGTACCCTTCGTCGCCTCCGGCGATACGATGCCGCAAACCGCCATGCTGCTGCTCGAGGACTTCACCCAGATCGAGGCGGCCAAGCGCCTGGAAATCGAGGCCTCGAAGGCCAAATTGATTGCGCTCATCGCGAAACGCTTCGCGCACGAAATCCGAAACTCCCTGGTGCCGCTGGCGACGCACGAACAGTTGCTTGAGTCGGAATATCAAAACGACGACTTCCGGCGCTCGCTCAAGACCGCGCTTACCCGCGAAACGCACCGCATCCAGCGGTTCACCGAGCAAATGCTGTTTCTGGCGCAACCGGCCCGTACTCCCACCGATGTCGTCAACCTGCGCGACCTCGTCGAGATTTGTTTCCGGCGGGTCAACGGCACCCATGGGCCGGCCGGTCGCCTGCAGGTCCGGACAAGCGGCGCTCCCCCGCTGGTGCGCTGCCACCAACCCGCACTCGAACACGCCCTCCAGGAATTGCTCACCAATGCCCTCCAGGTGCAGGCGGAGGAGATTGTTGTGACGGTCACCATCGACGCCGACCCGCGGGAGGGTATCCGCCTGAGCGTGCGCGACAGCGGTCCCGGCTTCTCCCCGGACAACGCCGCGCAGGCCACTGAGCCTTTCTTTACCACACGCAACACGGGCATCGGACTCGGTCTGACTGTCGCCCGCAAAATCGTGGAAGACCACCACGGCCAGCTTGAGGTCGCCCCTCGCGGACCCTCGCGGGACTTTGATGTCGAAGTCCGTCTGCCGGGCGCGGAAGTCGTGTGAAAAAGCTGTTCAGCCGCAATTCAACGGTTTGATTTTCCGCCGACCGCTTTATTTGAGGTTGGAAAAGGCACCAGGAACAGTATTCACATGCACCGGCGGTCTGTCGCCGTCCGGAGCCCCTCTTCCGGTTTCTTTTCTGTCTGTGCCCGCCCCCCGCTGCCACTTCTCTATGCGCGTGAGCCGCACGTTGCCATTACTTGACGTTATCATCCCGCATGAGTGCTCTCTCGTTGCCCATGGTCGCCCCCGACTCGCTCTCCTCTTCCGTCGACATGGCTGACGATGACCGGCAATCCCTTCTGGTGATCGACGACGAGGAGGGGCCCCGTCAGTCGCTCCAGATGGTCTTTCGCAACGAGTACCGGGTGCACACGGCCTCCGGCGGCGACGAGGCCATCGCATTCGTCCGCTCCCATCCCGTGCACACGGCGATCCTCGACATTCGCATGGCCGGCATCGACGGCATCGAGGTCCTGCGTCAGATCAAGTCCCTCTCGCCGCAGACGGAAGTGATCATGCTCACGGCGTACGAGACGCTCGAGACCGCCCGCCAGGCGATTCGCCACGGTGCCTGTGACTACCTCAGCAAACCCTTCGATCTGCCGACCATCCGCGATGCGGTCGCCCGCGCCATGCGTCTGCGTGCGATCTCGGACAATGTTGCTGCGACCTTCGAACATTTTGACCGCCTGACGAACGAGCTCAGCGACGTCAGCCTCCGCGAGGAAATGGCCCGCGCCGCCACCGAAATCTACGCGGGAGTGCTCCACGATATCAACAACCCGCTCACGATCATTTCCGGTGTCGTGGAGATGCTCGAGATGATCGTCGGCCGGAGCGCCTCGCTCTCCGGTCCTGCGCTCGATGATGCGCGGGCGAAGATTGCGATTCTCAACAAACAGATCGGTGTCACCACCGCGATAATCGCCCGCTATCGTAAGCTCGTGAAATCCGCCCCGAGCGACAGCCAGACCGTATCGATCAACCTCGTCCTCTCCGATCTCATCTCCCTGCTCAAGTCGCACCCGTCCGCCCGCTCGAGCAAGCTGGTCACGCAACCCTTGGAACGCGACCTGATGGCGTGCATCAACTGCACCGAGCTTATCCAGATTCTGCTCAACCTTACGGTCAACGCCTTCCAGAGTACGTCGCAGGCACAGACGGTCGAAGTCTCCGCGCGACGGCACGACGAGTCGCTGCAGCTCTCCGACCTTGAACGCGGCGAACACACTCTCCTGGTCAATGAAAGCTCGTTTCACAATCGCGCCCCGCTCGTTGCCGTTACGGTCAGTGACCAGGGCGGCGGCATCGACAGCGTCGTGCTGCCACGCATTTTTGAGCCTTATTTCACCACCAAGGGCGCCGTCGACGGCACCGGCCTCGGACTCTCCATCGTGTCTCGTCTGATGAAGAACTGCCGCGGGCTGATCCATCTCCAGTCGAATCCCGGCGCAGGCACCCGCATCACGCTCTATTTCCCCGCGGTCGCCTCGACCCAGTCCTGACGAATACGACTCCGGGTTCGGTGGCCTCGGAGGCGAATTTTGGGTTGCGGGATCCTCCCCGGTGGAGAATTGCCAGGCTCACCGCGCGCCTGCCGGACCGGTCACATTCCGATGCAAAACGGGGATGATCAACCGGAAACGCCGTGCCGTTTGCTACCGGAAGACTTGAAAGAATCCGCTTCCCTTGCCCGATCGGTTTTTGCGGCGTACCGGTACCAAAATCGCAACAACAAGGAGGAGCCATGAACATGACGCATGTTTTCACCGCAAGTACACTCGGCCTGGCCATGACGCTGATCGCACCATTGTCGTCGGTTCAGGCCAAGGAACCGGCCCATCCCGCCGGAGTTATCGAGGTCTACGTCACGATTCCCGCCACCCCGTCGCCGACGGCGGAATTCAACGTCGGCGAGCGCTTCGTGGACGACATGGCCAACGCTTTTCGCAACTGGGGCTTTCACGGGAAAGTGAAGCGCCTCGAAAGACTCGACCAGCCGACATCCGGCGCCGCGGTCCTGCGGGTAAACCTGACCGAGTGGGATCGCGATGCCACGGGCAATTTTACCTGCCGCTTTTCTGCCACGTTAAAAGCCGATGGGCAGGAGCGGAACCTTGGCACCTATGATGGCACGTCGCCCGGCATGCTCACGGCGCCCGGAGGGTTTGGCGCCTCGGAGGCCTTCGACAAGTCGGCGACCGATGCGCTTCACCGCCTCTACGACGATTTGGCGAAGACCGATCTGATCGTCGGCCTGAAACCGCGTTGAGATCCGAGGCCCGGGCGGGTGGGCGCCTTATGTTTCCGGCGACATCCACGTGATGGCTGCCCGCCCTTCACGACGAGGTGCTGCCGGCAAATCCATCGGGTCAACAACAACTGCAACGCCGGCTCGCCTCGCTGGCGCTCCCCGTCGTGGCGGGCGCTCCCCGCGGCCCTGGAATCGACGGTTTCGGGCCAGGCTTACACCATCGAAGAAAAAGAACTCGGCGTCGTCTCGGTCGCGATCAATTTTGCGGAGGATAACCCGGCCTTGACGATTACTGACGCCGATGGCGCACACCGCACCACCCTCGGGCGAGATCACTGGGTCCGCGGACAGACCGATTATCAAAAACGCATCAGCTATATTTTCGAAAATCCTCAACAGGGCATCGCCACCAGCGGCCCGTGGACCGATGCGTCGACGTTCACCGCGAAACTTTGCTTTGTCGAAACCCCCTTGACCATCACCGCGCGATTCGCGTTCGCGGGAAGCCAATTGACGGTCGATGCGGAACGAAATGTCGCCTGGGGCGAGCCGAAACTGCCGCGCATCGTGGGGACGCGGGTTCCCTAGACCGGCGGTCGCAAATCCTCACCGTTCAGCGGAGTGCCGCTTCGTCGGCGCCGAAGCGGAGGCGACCGGGCCCGCCCCCCCAATCGCGCGCATGATCCGCAAGATTTCAGTGATGGATAATCGACGCGGATGCACTCCCACGCCGGGCATGGACGCGGCTGCCGCTTACGCCGATTCCCGCGTCAACGTTGCAGCAGGCTCCGGCGCTGGCGGCAACGTCGCCGCCACGCGCTCCACCACGTGGGCGTAGGTTCGCAGGGCCGCCTCGCCCGCCGGCTTGAGCCGATACAATGCGCGGTCGACGCGCTCAAACCAGCCATAGACGTCGTCGTAAAGAATCACCCGCACCTTTTCCCCCGCTCCCAGCGCTCGTAGCTGCCGTGGTTGTTGTGGCCCGTATCGCGCCAGGGCCGCCGCGATGAACAGCGCGTTTTCGCGGTACGCCGTCACCAGGGGACGACGACGACTGCCTCCCGCGTTGTCGTCGCCGGATCGCAGCGCGATTTCACGCAACAGGGCACGCAGCTCCGCCGGCTTTCGTCGTCGTTGAAACGGTGCGGGCTGCAGTGCAACTTCCACGAAAGGGGCGGGCCCGCGGAAGTCCACGAGCAGCAAACCGAGTTCCAGCCGGCGCAGCAGGGCGACACCTTCGCGGAGGCGCGCGTCGTGCGCCGCCTGCACCGGCCGCCGGACCGCCACGTAGACGAAATCGGTGAGCGCCTGCCGCCGTACGGCCTGCAGCAGCAGATCAAGCGTGAGCCCGAGTTTCAGCTCCACGACGACGAGGTGTTCTCCCTTCACGCCTGTGACGTCACAACCGCGCACCTCCCCGCGCACGGTGAATCCCTGGACCTTCAGGAAATCCCGCACCGGCGCATAGAGGTCGGTCTCCCGCTCGCCATGCGACGCTGGTGACGTCCGGGGCGATCGCTTGCGCTTTCGCATCGCGTCAGGTTGGCGGGAGGTGTGCATGCGGGAAGACCAAAAGCGGCACAAATCGAGATCGGCCCGTCAACGGATCGCGGGTGCCGCCGCCCGCTGCGGCGGCCCAAGGCCGGCGACTCTCCTGCGCTTCCTCCCACTCTTTTTCTTTGTTGGCCAGGTTCCAAAGAGCAGGAGCAGGGCTTGCAGCGACGGAGCCCAACGGAGTGGCCGCCCTACTCCTTGAACAAACCCTCCCAGATCGCAGTCGGCCTTCCGTCACGATCGCGTACTGCAAAACCGCCCTGGTAGTCCCAGACCGCCCAGCCCCAGCCGCGACTTTCGCAGGCGTGCACGATTGCGTGAATCCAGTTGCGTTTCGACTCGTCATCGGCCGGTCGATACACACCGAACTCGCCGACATATACCTCGAGACCCGGCGCGTGTTGCGCAATCCAGGCGGCGACCGTGTCGAACCGCGCCTCGACGTCGGCAACCGTAAGCTTGCGCCCCGATTGGGCTTCGATGCCCCGGTTGTTCGGTATCTTCCCGTGCAGATCGGGAACGACTCCGGGGAAGGACACTGCCGGCATGTCCGACGGCATGCCGCCCCAGCTCGCCTGCTGGTGCGTGAAGACAAACGGTTCGTAGTTGTGCAGCGTAAGCGCGATGTGCCGGTCGTCGGGAAGTTCCAGGTCCGCGATCGTATCGAACGAACTCCAGCGATTCGTGGAGAGATAGACCACCCGCGTGGGATTCGATTCGCGGATCGCGGCGAGCATGTGGCGATTGAAGGGATTGAGTTGACGATTCTCGGCGGCGACCGGTTCATTCAGGATTTCAAAACGCAGGTAGTCGCCCTCGCCGGCATAACGCTGCGCCACCCGGCGCCAGAAATCCGCGACTTTGTCCTGCAACGCCGCGTCGGTGAACACGGCGTTTTCCTCGTGTCCGGGATCGAAACTCGCGCCCGGCAAAAAATGCATGTCGAGAATGATGCCAAGCTCGTGCTCACGCGCCCAATGCATCGCCTGTTCAAACGGCACCAGCTTGGGTTCGTCGAGCGCACCATCCGGCCGCAGCCACTCGCGACCGTCCACCGGCATCCGGATATGATCGAACTGGTGCGCCGCAATCCAGGCGACATCCTCTTCGTTGAACCAGGGGGCACCGTAAGGCCTCGGCCCCCCATGCTGCGCGAGCCAATGACTGATGTTGACGCCTCGCATGAAGGTGAACGCGGCCGGCGATCCGGCCCCGTGCGCTCGGGGAACCACAAGGCCAAACAGCGAGGTCAGCACCAGGATTGAACTGAGAAAACACGTATGGGTAACGATTCGCATCAGGACCAAGCCTGACCTCCCACCCGCCAAAAGCGAAACCGAAAGGTGCCGGGACACGGTGATCCCCGGGTGCGCGACAAAACATGTGGCGGCCGCCACTTTTTTTGTCCGTTTCGCCTGCGGGCAGGTGGAAATCATCTCGTGGTCGCCACAACGGACATCGCGGTCCGCCCGCTGACCTTCCGGAGATCCGTCGATCCGGCCCTGAAAACTTCCTGAGTGAGTCGCGCGTGCTACATCGGCCCCGGTTCCACCGCGTGCGCCGTGGGCTCGTCCGGACGGCGCCGCGCCCGCATGCGCGTGAAAACCAGCGAGACCAGCAGCAGGATCGCCCCAAGCACGAGGAACGAGATGATTCGTTCCATCCCCTCGAGATTCCCGAGGCCGATGACGACCACGTAGACGGCGGAAAGCAACAACGTGCCATGGCCCATCCACCGGTACTTGCGGTTGCGGATCACAAGATTTACGAGGTAGTAGAACACCGCGAGTCCCACCCAGCAGGGGACAACGTATGCGTGCGGCACCAGGTGATAGAAAGCGTACGGGAGCACCAGAAAGGCGCCCACGAGATAGGCACTTCGCATCGCCTCGGTACACAATTCAAGCCGATCCTTTTGCCAGTTCAGGATGCGCGCGCTGAGCAGGGCGACTACGCCAAAGCCGACGCTGATGCCGGTTTCCGTATGGGCGACCGCGACATAGGCGAGGACGATGGCCACGAAGATCAGGAAGTTTGCGACGACGATAAAACGGGAACGGAACCAGATCGCGGTCGTGAGCACCACGAGACTCTGCAGCGACAGCCATACGAAGACGTCCGGTGCGGTCGTTCCCTTGATGATCGCCATGCTCAGCGCCATGTAGCCCGTCATCGCATACACAAAGGTTGCAAAAAGGCTGTGTTCCCGAACCCAGAACATGATCGCCAACCCGAGCAGGACCACGAAAGCGACCAGATTGCCGGCCAGGAACTGGTGTTCGTAACCGAGCAGAAGATGGGTGAGGAACGCGAGGTAACCGAGACCACAGTTGAGTACCGCGCCAAACTGCGCCGCCGCGTCCTCGGTCCCGCGTTCGCGGCGCAGGTGCGCGGCGAAGGCAAACAGAGTGATCCACGCCAGCAGGAGGAACGGCGCGGCCGCCGGCGCATTGACGACCCGCAGTTCGTGGTCCAGCACGGGATTGCCGATCGCCCAGAGCACGTAACCCGCGTCGACCATCGCCAGTCCGGCAAGCCCGAGAGCCGGCCAGGCCCAGCGCACCCGCACGACCGCGACGACGACCGCCAGAAAGCAGAGCAGGCCGAGCGTGAACCAGGGCGTGTCGACCGCGAGCGCCGTCGCACAACCCATCACCAGGCCAAGTCCGGTGAGCCAGGGCGACCGACGGCGCAACGCCAGCGCAAGGTTGAGCGCGACGGGCAGCAACAGCAGCCCACGTCCGGCCAGCGAAGCGAGATCCAGCGCGGGTTTGTCGCCGAAGAAGAAGAGCCGCAGGCTCGCGAAGTAGAGCAGCACCATCGCGGCGCCGCGGAGATACCGGGAGACCAGGTCGAACGAATTCCGCCCGGCATGGGCGAGCCCCAGCAAGATCGCGACCAGCGCGTACCCGCAAAGCGATGGCGCCACCGCGGGATAGCCGGCGAAGGGCTGCGACAGAAGAAATGCAACACCGGTCGCGAGCGCCACGATGCCAATCTTGGCGAACCAGTTCTGCCCGACCTCGTACTCCAGTGCATCCGCATCGCCCCGCCCCGCCGGCTCACCTCCGGCCGCCGCCGCCCCGGGTTCCGCCGGCACCGTCGCCAAGGATGACTCGAGACCGAGATGTTCCTCGAGGCGGGCGATCCGTTGCTCGAGGCGACGAACGAACTCACCGTTGATTTCCGAAGAGGAACCGGGCGGCGGAAATGTTTGGTTCAACGTGCTCCGGGGTCGTTCCGAGCCACGGCTCCTTCGGACACGCGATCCGTCCTGATCAAGCCGACGTCATCGCACGCGACGGCGCAGCTCCGCGGACGATCGTGATCAAGAGGGGTATGGCATCGGGGGGTTGGCGAATCTCTTTGGCGAGTCTACCCCCGCCGCCGAACCATTGACTCATCATATGTTGGTTTCCTTTCGGCAAGGGTTGGGCGAGGACCGAGACCCCGGGTGTGACGACTCCGTCGTAACAAGGCCTGTAGCAGCCAAGGTCACGAGGCTGGACACGACGATCCACTGCCCGACAGCCTCCGGACGTCGGCTGCTCCATTCCCGGAGAAAACCGATCCCGCGGCACCGGCGCCGGGCTGTCCATTGACAGCCTTCCGATCGTCCCGGCAGAGTGCGCGCACCATGAGCAACCTGGCCCTCCGTCCGTTTGGCCGCGCCGGCGAAAAATGCACCGGTCTCGCATTGGGCTGCGGCTTCCCCGGCTTCGCGGGTTTTGATCAATCGATCAAGACAGTGCAACGGGCGTTCGCACTCGGCGTCCGCCTCTTCGACACGTCGGTGATGTACCAGTCCGGCGCCTCGCAGCCGATCCTCGGCGCCGCGCTGGCCGATGTGACCGAGCCCCACCTGCTGACGACTAAGGTCGGCTACTTCGCCGAGGCACGACACTTTCGCTCGGCCGAAGCCCTGCATGTGCAGTTGCGGGAAAACTTGCGGCTTCTCCGCCGCGACCACGTGGACCTGCTGCAGGTGCACGAGGCCGACTGGGACAATTGGTGGAGCGACCGGCCCGACGTCGGGAAATGGGAACTCTTCGACCTCGCCGGCAGCCATGATTTCGCAAGTGCCCCGGTGATCCAGTTCTTGCACGAGGCGAAGACGCGCGGTCTCTGTCGCTTCATCGGCATCACGGGTAACAACGCGCGTCACCTCGGCCGTCTCGTGCACGAACTCGACGGACTCGACTCGGTCCTGGTCGCCTACAACTACCAACCGCTGAACGTCACCGCGCGCGAGCACGTGATCCCGACGGCGCAGGCAAAGGGCGTGGCGATCCTGATTGCCGGCATCTTCACTTTTCCGTTCGCCCTGCCCCCGGGCTGGCGTACGGAAGGCACCTATTTCGGCAAACGCACGGATGAACAGTTCGCTCGATTGCACGAGCTGCAGCGAGCCAGCGGCCTCCCGATGGCCGAACTCTGCTTGCGCTTCGTCGCCGCCGACGAACGCCTCAGCTCCGTCCTTGTCGGCGCGTGTCACCCGCACGAGATCGAGGAAAACGTAGCGTCCCTCCAGCGCGGCCCGTTGCCCGCGGACCTGCACGCCGCCGTCGAAAGGATCGCGGCGGAGTTCGAGCCGTAAGGAGGCTCGACAGCCCGCCCTAGTTTTTTTGCGCGGCCGCCTGCAGTTCCAGCAGCCGCTGCCGCGCGACCTTTCTTGCCGCATACGGCAGGCTGGCCGCCAACAACGCGCGGGCGCGGGTCGTTTCGCCATGGGCGAGCAGAAGTGCGGCCACGTTGCCGGCGAGTTCGGGATGCTGTCGGAACAAGGCCGCACCGTGATCCAAGATGGCAAGCTGCTCGCTGGTTGGCGCCGCGGCACAGTGCGACCAGGCCTCGGCGAGCAAGGCGTAGGTCTCGGCAAGTGGCGGTTCCTGGGCGCACGCTGATTCCAAAAGCGCGAAAATCGGACGCAAGGCCGTCGCGCTGTACGTGTCGCCGCCGCCTCCGCTCGTGGCGCGGACTTCATCGTAGCGCAGGAGCGCCAGCAAGGTGTTTGCTCCCGGTCGCACGATGCCTCGCTTGACGGCTGCTTCGAGCAACTGGTGTGCATCGCTCGGCCGGCCCGCCCCGTATTCCAGCATGCCCAGTGCGGCCAGCACGTCCGGGTCCTGCCCGCCGGCATCCAGGTTCCGCTGCAGCCTACGGTGCGCCTGGCGATAGTATTGATCGGTCAACGTCGGCAGATGCGCCCGCACGTAGGTCGTCTCCAGGCGTTCCCAGTCACCCATGATGCGCGCAACCTCGGCCGGCGTGGCTTCGCGCAAGGCGTACGCCTCCGCTGCATCGGGGTCGACGCGCCAGTGGGTGCTCGTCCGGATGGCGGACGGAAGATAGGCCCGGAGCCGGGCGGTGACGTCATCGAAGTCGGCCCCAATGCACTCGGTGAAGAGCGCCGCGGTGACGGGTTCCGTGCTGGCGCGCTCGACCAGCTCCCAGAACGGCTTTTGCTCGTCATGGTGTCCTGGCTCCAGCGCCCAGCGCACCAACAGTTCGCCTTCGGACAGCCGCAACCACGGTTTTGCGGAGCCGTCCCGAGCGCCCGGCGCAGCAGCGAAGAATTCACCAAGCGGCATGACGTCCTGTGCGCGAGCGGGATCGCGTTTGAACTGCCGCGTCTCCTCCTCGTTCAACCAAATGGCCGGCGGCAGCGTCCACTGCCCGCCATCAAAGTGCAGTTGCCGATAGACGGCCAAAAATCCGGATACAAACCAGGGGGGCAGTTGCGGGACGCGTCGCTCGAGCAGTTCCCGCAATGCGCCGGGCGACAAGCGCCAGCCGTCGAGATCCAGTTCATCCGGCGAAACGAGCACGAATGTCGCCGTTGCGTCGGAATCCATCAGGCACAGATGCCGGAAGAACGTGGGTGCACGCCGGTACCCGGGCTGATTCCACTCCAGAGGACCGCCGCGCGCCAAAGGATCCATCTTCGCCAGCTCCAGCGGCGTCGGCGACGAGACCGGGGCGGGCGCTCCCGCCGCTGCCGCTGGACCACGGCCCACGCCGAGGCCGGGCACGGATCGAAGCAGCGCCGCCACCGACTCCTGCGAGCGGGCCGGCCAGTAGGCTTCGTCCAGCAGGATCAGCGTATCCCGTCCCGCGAGCTTGGGCAGCATGTCCTTGGGGACGAGTGCATACACCGCGTCGTAGGCCACCGTGATGGCGTGGACCAGCTTCTCCGTGAGGCGGTCGGGGCAGCACGAAAGCAACTGGAAACGCCGGGTGGCGGCATAACGCCACGGCGGCTCCGGAATCGACCCTTGCACGATCAACGGTGGCAGCATCACGACCTCGGGCTCAATCTCCGCGGCGGATGCGCGTCCGGCATCGATTGTCATCGCGAGCCCAAGGCAAACCAGCGGGCTGAAGCAGGCGATCGCACGCAGCGCAGGTGTCGGCATCACAAGACGGCCAAGGATTTCCCGGCGCAGGCGAAGCAGGTGAAACGCGGTCTCCGCGGCCGAGGGGGCGTAACTGAACGCGCGCACGCCATAGCTGTCAATCGCGGCACTTATCCGGTTGGTTGCGCCGGGCGCTCTGTTCGCCGCCGCATCGCCGGCGTGCGTGCTCCCGGCGCTACGCGCCCGCCGTGCCGACGTGGCGCGACTCCTGCGGGCGAAGTGAGGCTTCCGTCATGCTCAAATTGATTGTCGTCGCCGTTGACGAGCTTCAGCGAGGCGGCCGCCGGCAGTCGCGCTTTGGTCAACTTGAACGTCAACCAGCAGATCGACCTGATACATTCGCTTCACTGACCCAGGAATTCGCTGCGTTTCCGGGTCCACCACTCCGCCTGCAGGCGCTTGAGCAGGGCGACGTTGATTTCCTTCCGGTGTTCACTGGCGAGCGGCAGGGCGATCGCGTAGCCCTGCTTTTCGAAGACCCCGGGAAGGACGACGAGGTCGGAGCGCTCGCGCAGCTTGTAGCGCAGGATCGGCTCGTCGTAGACGACGGCCTGGATCTGTCCCGCCGCCAGCGCCGTCAATGCCGCGTCCACATCAGCATAGGTGCGGTGCCGGGCGTCGTGATCCTGCAGGTACGAATCGGCCGTGGATCCGCCCAGCGTGCCGGAAAGCAGCGTGGGCAGATCGTGCTCGGTGACCACCTGATCCTGCACGCTCGCGGCGGTGAGGGCAGACGCGATCGTCGCCGTGAAACCGGAAATGATGATCACGCTGGTGAACATCCAGATGAGCGCGACCAGGCGACCGCCGACGGTTTGCGGAGACTTGTCGCCATAACCCACCGTCGTCATGGTCACCGCGGACCACCAGAAGGCGTGCCCCAGTCCCTTCACGGTGCCGCCACCGAACTGGTCGGGATTTTTCCGGCGTTCGAACAACCACACGGCGAAGGCCGCCAGCAAAAGCACCGCCGCCAGCGCGCCGACCGCCTTCAGAAACGCGACCGAAATCAACGAGCGCAGCACGCGCGTCCAACCCGACTCGCGCCGCGGGACCGCGATCGCCAGACCGGAATCATAAAAGGGATGGGAGAAGTCGACACGCCCCGCACGTTCCGGCGTCACGGAGAGCGCCGCGACCGCCGCATCGATCGAGCCGTCCGCGACGCGATCGATCATTTCCTTGGGCGAACCGAGTTCCCGCCATTCGTACGTGATGCCGAGATCGTGTGCGGTCGCGTCCCACAATTCGACGGCCAGTCCCTTCCACGAGCCATCCGGTTGCTTGATGGCAAACGGCGGCACATTCCGCGTGCCAACAACCCAGGACGAATCTGCCGCGCGCCCGGCCGGCAGAACCAGGACCGCAAGCAATCCAAACCAAAGCCCCATGCGCATCCCCACCGGCTAGCAGCCGAAGCACCGTGTGCCAACCTTCCAGACGCGTTCTTTCTTCACGTTGAGAATCTCGCCTTTGACCCCTGCTCCGTCGCGCTTCCGGCCTACTTCGGCTCGAAGATCCTGACCACGACCTACGACGGCACGGTGCCGGGCCGGGTGACGGGTTATTCGTTCAACGGCAACGTCACGGTTGCGCTGACGCAGGGATTCGATAGTGCTGGCCGCGTGAATTCGGTGCGCGGGGACTACAGCACCAGCAACACGACCTTCACCCTCGGCTACGCCGCGGGCACCCACTGGGTGAACGCCGTGACCAACGGCTCGTATGCCCGTTTGCTGCCGCTGGTAAGCCGGTACGACGTGCTCGAGAGCGCCTCGACCACATGGGGCACGGCCGAGCGCGCGCGCTTCGTCGCGGGCCGAAAAAAAGGGTCAAACCCTATTGTCTGATATCGGGCCGAAAAAAAGGGTCAAACCCTATTGTCTGATATCGGCGCCGACCGACGCACTTTAAAAGACGTCAACCAAACCCGTCACCACCGAGTTGCTACGATTACAGACATTAGGGTTTACCCCTTATTCGGCCCCGGGTGACCGTCGCCAGAAAGGTGATAGGTAAGACATGACCCCTTGGATCGCCCCCTTGGATCGCCCTGACCCCTTGGATCGCCCCGTCTTGAAAACCAATGGAACTCAAACCTGAAAGGAAGAAAAAATGAACTCACCGACCGACAATCAAACAAAGTATTCAACCGAACCCGTCATTTCTGGCAAAGGACTGTGGGGTGGACGCATCATGAGCGGATTGCCCGCGCTGTTTCTGCTTATGGACGGCGGCATGAAACTCTTCAAACCCGCGGTCGTGGTGGAAGCGACCAAACAGTTGGGTTATCCCGAATCGTCCATCGTTGGCATCGGCCTGGCGTTGCTCGCCAGCACCGTAATCTTCCTCGTGCCGCGCACCGCCATTCTTGGGGCGATTTTGCTGACGGGCTACCTGGGCGGCGCGGTCGCCACTCATGTGCGAGTCGGTGCTAATCTATTCAACATCCTGTTTCCCGTGGTCTTTGCGGCCCTGCTTTGGGGCGGACTCTGGCTGCGGGATTGTCGCCTGCGGGAGATGATTCCCTTGCGGCGTCCGTAATCGCTACCAGCCATCAACCATCCACCAAGCGGGAAAATATGAAATTTCACACCAAAATTCTGCAAGGCAGCAAGACGGCCACGGGCATCGAATTTCCGGCGAAGGTCGTGGAAGCGCTGGGCGCGGGCAAGCGACCGCCGGTTCGCGTTACCATCAATGGATATACCTACCGAAGCACCGTGGCGGTCATGGACGGGAAGTATATGCTTGGAGTCAGCGCGGAGGTTCGCGCGGCAGCCGGCGTCGCTGGCGGAGACGAGGTGGATGTGGAAGTCGAGTTGGATACTGCGCCGCGCGAGGCCACCGTGCCGCCCGAATTGCGAAAGGCCCTCGCCGCTAATCCGAAGGCCAAGGCATTTTTCGAGCAATTGTCCTACAGCAAGAAGCGCCTTTACACCGTGCCAATCGAGAAAGGCAAGACCGAGGAGACCCGGCAGCGCAATCTCGCGAAGGCGATGAGTGAATTGAGCAAAGGAAAAAAGTAACGAGGCGGAGCAGCGCGCAACGACATGAACTCTCCCGCACCAGAGGTCAGCGCCCGCGCGGGAGAAATCGCCGCTGATTTGTTCCGTCACGAGGGAGCGCGCATCGTGGCGATGCCGGCGAACCATTTCGGTGTGCATCGGCTGCAACTTGCCGAGGATGTCGTGCAGGAGGCAATGATGCGCGCGCTGCAAACATGGCCGTATCGCGGCGTGCCGCAGAATCCCGCCGCATGGCTGATGCAGACGGCGAAAAATCTCGCGCTCGACACGCTGCGCCGCGAACAAAACTGGCAAGACGAACGAAAGAGACGAACAACGGTGTCCGGTATCGCCGTTTGATACAGATGTGAAGCGGCCCGAGCGGAGGCGAAAACATGGGCCTGAGCGCGTGCGACGATTACCGGGACTTTGGCGCGCGCCCCGGTTTCAAATCCGGAAGGTCAGCGGGGTGGCCGCGGCAAAAATCAGGCCGCCACCAGCCTCAGCAGAGTGGCTGGCTTGCATATAGCGGCGGGATCTCGAGACGGGAGGGTGATGCGGAGGGCGGACGCCGGGCCGCCGCACAAGGCACGCAATGGCCCCGGGGCGAAAAGTCCAGGCGCCGGAGGAATACGGTCGCCACGATCCATCGTAGTCATATCATGGTGACGTGTCACCTCTTCATGATGATCTTGTCGACGGGCAATTCATGCAACCGGCGCTGGGCCGGTTGCGCGACTACACCCGGGGGGCGCGTCGCGACGGCACCCTCGATGACGAGACGTTCGTGCGCCTGGGCTTGCGTCGCGCGCTCGATGGCGACGAGTCGGGCCGCGCCTTCCTCCAGGCGCGCGGCGATGCCGGCGAGGCCCTGGCGCGCGCCACCTGGTTTGACGCGTGGCAGTCGCGCCGCCGGCTGGCCGTGATCGAGCAGATGGCCGGGCGCAGCTACGCCGTCATGGAGCGTCTCCTGCAGGAGCGCGACTGGCTGGGGGCGTTTCCGGAACTGCAGGAACGGGCGGTGTGGGCGGTGGACGGCCACCAGATCGAGCATGCCTGTCACGCCTTGCGCGATCGCCAGGCGGAACAGGTTCCCGTCGGTATCACCTACGGGCTGTGTTTGCATACCGGCCTGATGCGTCCGTTGGGTTGCTTCCAGGTCGAGGGGAAACGCGGCCATGAGTGGCCGCTGTTCAAACAGCAATGGCACCGTTGGCTGCGGGTGGATCGTCGGCCTTTGCTGCCGGTGCTTGTGGTTGATCCGGCCTATATCGACGTGTTGTTCTGGGCCCAGCAGAAGATCCAGCGGCAGGCGGTCGTCATCACGCGAGAAAAGAAGAACATGAAACCCACCGCTGTTTGAGTGCCGCCTGAGAATCTACCTGTAGTTAAATACCGGACACCGATGCGCGCCCAGAAAAGGGTCAAACCCTATTTTCTGATATCGGCGCCTAGATTCACGCAAAAAAAGACGCCAACTTAATCCGTATCTCACATGTTGTTACGATTGCAGACATTCAGGTTTGATCCCTTGTTCGGCTCGGTCTGCTCGGACGAAGCACTCGGCCGAGTTCGAGCCACCACGAGTTGCGGCCAGTCGTCGCGGCGGGAGGCCGTCACATTCCGTTGTAACCCTGAATCGCGGCGGGTGGGCACTCGTGCAAAACGGCGTTCGTATTTTGCGCCTTTGGCGCGTCTTTGCGGCCATCTGGACGCGATCACCCTCGGGTTCGAAAGCCGTGGCGGAAGTTGCTCCCGCCCTTCGGCTACGGCGATTTCCTGGGCGCGGACGCACGTTCGTCGGGCTGCAGACGATTTTTCGCTTCCTTGCCTCGATGCCGCCCGGTAGACGCGATCCAGGGAAAAACACATGGAACCAGGGCGTGGGGAACGCACGACACTTCCTTGCGGTCGGGAAAGACACACGCCGGATTTGTTGCCGGCTTATCCCGCGTGAACGCATGTCCGCTCCTGACCTGACCTTCGGTTCGAGGTCTCCGACGCGCCTTGGCGCGATCGATGGCCTGCGGTTCTTCGCCATCCTGCTGGTGATGCTGCACCACTATCTGCCGGAGCATCATTTCGCGCTGTTCGGCCAGGGCGTGGTGCTGTTCTTCGTCCTCAGCGGATACTTTGCGACCCGCCAGTTGCTGCGCGGCAAGCGCAGCGTTGTTGATGGGACGCTTTCGCGCACGGCCGCGATCCGGGCGTTTCACGTCCGGCGTTACCTCCGGATCTTCCCGGTCTACTTTGCCGTGCTTGCGCTCGCGGTCCTGGCAGATGTGCCGTTCGCCCGCGAGTCGTGGGGCTGGCACGCCGGGTTCCTGTCGAACTGGTACGCACTCGTACGCCTGGACTGGATGGGGTCGTTCTCGCCGTTCTGGTCCCTCGCCCTGCTGGAGCAGTTCTATCTGTTCTGGCCAACCCTGCTGGTGTGCCTGCCGCGACGGGCGGAACTCCACGTCGCGCTCGGGCTGATCGCAATCGCCGTGCTTTGGCGCGTGTATTGCCATCTCCATGACCTCAACGGATTTTACTGGCTGGTGTTCCCGGTGGCGGGATGGGATCAGCTCGGATTCGGCGTCCTGCTGGCCCTGGCGCAGGAACGGGGACGGGAGGCGTGGCGGCGTCGTCTGCGCACGATCGGCCTTTACGTCGCCGGTCCGCTTGCCGCCTACCTCGTTGCGTTCAGCGACCGCGACGGTTTCGGCGCCCTCCATTATGTATACGAGCCGACGGTGGTCGCGGCATTCCTGGTGTGGTCCATCGATCGTGCTGCCGTCGGCCTGCCCGGATGGATCGATGCGGTGCTACAACATTCCTGGATCCGTGCCGGCGGACGCATGAGCTATGGCATGTTCGCCTGTCACGAGTTCACGAAGTACCTGATCGCTCCCGTCGCCCATCCGGCGGTGGCGAGCTTCCTCGGTACGGAATGGCGCGCGCTTCTGCTCGTGCCGGGCACTGTCTTGCTGGCGGCGGCCGCCTTCGTCGTGATCGAACGACCATTCTACAGGTTGAAGACATTCTTCCCGCTTGCACCACCAGGCGGGGTCATGCCTCAAGTCGTCCCGCTGCGCTGATCGCCGGGTGGTCGTGGCGCTCGCGATCGCGGTAACGTCCCAGTTTCGGGACATCTCCGTCCCAAGCGTGGGCGCGGAACCGACGTCGGAGGAACGCGCAACCCGCGCATGCTGCTTCTCCACGCCGATTTAGCTGCGGAAACCAGCCCATGGCACGAACCGTGCAAGTGCAGCCGCCGGTCACTCCGCAAATTCCGCCCCCATGAACTGCGATCGAAGTC
This sequence comes from uncultured Verrucomicrobiae bacterium, assembly GCA_963797435.1. Lineage (GTDB taxonomy): Bacteria > Verrucomicrobiota > Verrucomicrobiia > Opitutales > Opitutaceae > CAWCPJ01. The sequence continues at coordinate 970,234 of CAWCPJ010000005.1, forward strand.
CCCCCTCGGCTGTCGCGATTCCAGCGCTGCCGTCCGCTTCCACCGATTTGAAACCAGGCTCACTGGTCTGGTTGGCGGCTCGTATCGAGCTGCCAAGGCCGCCCGCGTCGGCCGGGACTTTTCCGGTGCCGGGAGACGCGCCAAATCAACGCGTCGAAAGTACGATCAAGTCTCCGGCATCCTCAGCCTCCGGTTTGCGATGACACGAGCGGGCGTTTGAGCAACCTCGACGCAAGAGGGGGGCCGTCGACGGCCGGCCGAACCATCAGCATCTGCAATCACACGTAGACAGCCCATGAACCTTCGTCTCGCCTTTCGCCAACTCCTCAAGTCGCCCGGCTTCACCGTCGTCGCGATCGTCACGCTCGCGCTCGGCATCGGGGCCTGTACGACCATGTTCAGCGTGATCGAGACCGTGATGCTCCGACCGCTGCCCATGGTCGACCAGGACCGGCTGGTGGCGGTGTGGGGCACGAACGCCGGGCTCGGCATCACGCGGTTTTCCGAGTCCATTCCGAACCTGGTTGACTATCGCGACCAGTCGAAATCGTTCACCGGGCTGGCGGCAATGCAGGGCTTCAGCGGCAACGTCACGGACGGCGACTTCGCTGTTCGCCTCGAGGGCCAGGAGATCACGGCCAACTACACGACCGTGCTCGGCTGGCATCCGATCCTCGGTCGCCGGTTCACGGCGGCGGAGGATCAACCTGGCGCACCGCACGTTGCCCTGATCAGCGAACAATTCTGGCGGGAACAGCTCGGCGCCGATCCCGCCGTGATCGGACGCAAGCTCGATGTCAACGGCGAGCCGCACGAGATCGTTGGCGTGCTCGGAGCCGCGGATTCGCTCGGCGAACACACCGACATCTGGCGCCCGCTGGCGGCGGACCTGCGCCACGAGGAGCGCGACGATCACAACCTGTTCATGCTTGGCCGGCTGCGCCCCGGAATGACGATCGGGGCGGCCGATGCGGAAATGAAGACAATCGCCGACCACATCCGTGAGGCCAATCCCGATTACCAGGGTTGGAGTGTGCGCCTCGAGCCGCTCTACGACGTGCTTGTGCCGCCCGAACTGCGCACCGCGCTCGTCGTGCTCTTCGCCGCGGTCGGTTGCGTGCTGCTCATCGCGTGTGCGAATGTGGCGAATCTCCTGTTCTCCCGCGTCCTGGCCCGGGAGCGTGAGTTCACCATGCGCCTCGCGCTGGGGGCCTCCCGCCGGCATCTCGTCGCGCACCTGCTTTCCGAAACCGCGCTGCTGGCGTTCGCGGGGACGGTCGCTGGCGTGATCATCGCCTTCTGGGGTGTCGCGTTCCTGCGCTCGGCCCTGCCGGACAGCGTCCTGCGCGCCGGGCAACTCGCGCTCGATCCGCGCGGTCTCACGTTTGCCGCGGTCGCCTGCGTCGTGTCCACCCTGCTGGCCGGCTTGCTGCCGTCGCTGCGCAGTTCCCAAGGCGATCCTGCCGGCGCGCTCCACGGCGGCGCGCGCACGTTGGGCGGAACGCCGCCGCGCAACCGCGTGCGGTCGGCGCTCGTGGTCGCGCAATTCTCCCTGTCCACGGTCCTGCTCGTCGGTGCCGGTTTGCTGCTGCAGAGTTTCTGGCGCCTCCAGCAGATCGACCCGGGTTTTCGGTCGACCGGGGTGATGACCTTTCAAATCTCGCCGAATGTCGCGCGCTATCGCGAGGAGGGACCGAGGATGCAGCTCTATCACGCGATCGAGGATCGGCTGGGTGCGTTGCCGGGAGTCTCGCACGTGGGTCTCTCCAGCGGCGTGCCGTTCGGCGGCGGCACGACGAGTCTGAATGTGTTCCCGGCCGATCCCGCCGCCCTACCGCAGGACAAATCGATCCAGGCGTCGTGGCGCATCGTCAGCCCCGGCTATTTCGAGACCATGTCCACCCCGCTGCGTGCAGGCCGCGATTTCACGCGCTTCGACACCGAAAAGAGCGAGCCGGTCGTGATCATCAGCGAGGGCCTCGCCCGGCGGTTCTGGCCCCACGAAAGCGCCCTAGGCAAACATCTGAATCCCGGCGGCGGCACCCATTTCTACCAGATCGTCGGCGTGGCCGGGGATGCGACCCTCGTGCAACTCACCGGGGATGATCGACCGCAAATGTACATTCCACTGGGCAACTGGTGGGGCTGGGAAACAATGACCGTGGCGGTGAAGGCCGATGTCGACCCGGCCACGCTCGCTCCGGCGATCCGCACCGTGATGCACGATCTCGATCCCGCACAGCCGGTGTTCAACTTCCGCACCATGGACAGTCTCGTGGCGACGAGCGTCCAGTCGCCGCGACTCACATCGACATTGCTTGCGATCTTCGCCGCGCTGGCGCTCGGTCTCGCCGCCGTCGGCATCTACGGCGTGATGGCGACCTCGGTCGCCCGCCGCACCAACGAAATTGGCATCCGCATGGCGCTGGGCGCACAAATCGCCGATGTCCTGCGGCTCGTGCTCGTCCAGGGATTGCGCCTCGCCGTCACCGGCGTGGTCTTCGGTCTCGCCGTCGCCTTCGCGAGCAGCCGTTTGCTGACGTCGCTGCTCTACGACACGCCGCCAACGGATCCCACCGCGTATCTGGTCACCGCCGCGCTGCTCGGAGCCGCTGCGCTGCTGGCCTGCTGGCTCCCGGCGCGCCGCGCAGCCCGCGTGGATCCGATCGAGGCCCTCCGGGCCGAATAGGAAGAACGCGAGACTTCGGAAGAACGCGAGACCTCGGAAGAACGCGAGAACGCAAGACCTCGAGACCCCTTCCGCACTACTGTCCTTCTCTATTCCTGTCTCGCGTTCTTGCGTTCTTCCGCCCTCGCGTCCCTCCCGATACCACTTCTTCGCCCGGCCTTTCGCCCACTGTGTCATGGGCGTCAGTCAGGAATACTGGCATGCGATGGACATCCCGCTGGTCGCGGGCCGGCTGCTCGAGGACGCGGACAATCACCGTGACCCGAAAGCGTGTGTCGTGGACCAGGCGTTTGCGCACCGCTACTGGCCGAACACAGATCCTCTCGGGCGGCGAGCAAAGCTGTTTGGCATCGGCCTGATCATCGGGATGCCGTTGGCCTGGGCCGCCGGGCGAGCGATGCAGAACGTGCTCTTCGGCGTCGGCGCATTCAACCTCGGGATCATTGCCCTCGTGGCCGTCATCATGACGGTGGTTGCGCCGGTTTCTGCGCTCCTGCCGTCCCAGCGCACCGCTCGCGTCCATCCGCTCGAGGCACTGCGGGAGGAGTAGCGAAGAACGCGAGATCCGGAAGAACGCGAGAACGCGAGACGTCCAGGATCGCAAGATCTCGCGAAGGCTCCGGATCTCGCGTTCTCGCCCGTCTCGCGTTCTCGCGTTCTTCCCCATCTCGCGTTCTTCCGCCCTCGCGTTCTTCCATCTCATCCCAGTTTCGGGACGTCCACGTCCCGCGGGCGGGTTGCGAACGAATGCCGGAAAATCACGCGGAGAATGAATTCCGTTAGTCACCTTGCACTTAGAGATATGGAGTCGTCTTGGGCACGGTGACTGCAGCGTGGGTCCGGCGCCAATTTGGCGTCCTGCGTTCATCTGCCGGTCCCCCCCTCGATTCGAGAACCCATGAAGCGACGCACGTTCGTATCCAACCTTGCGTTCTCGCTCTGCGATGTCAACGCGCAGGCGGTCGCGCAGGGACAGGCGACCGCACGGAAGACGTTCGCCGACCGTCGCGACATGCTCGCGTCAACGAACCACGACACCGTGATCGTCGCGCCACTCCGGTTGATCCCACGACCTTTGCGTTCGTCTCACTCCTGCTTGCGGGCATCGCCCTGCTCGCGTGCTTTCTGCCCGCGCGCCGCGCGACGAAAGTCGATGCGCTGGTCGCCCTGCGCGCGGAATAACGGGAGCTGAAGGGAAAAGTTGAAGTTGAAGCGAGCCAAACGAACCGCTCCGCGCATTCCACTTAAACTTAACTTCCAACTTAAACTCTCCTGTTCTCATGATCACCGGTCTCCGCCAGACTTTTCGCCGGCTCGGCCGCGAAGGCGGCTTCACCGCCACCGTTCTGCTGACGCTTGCCCTCTGCATCGGGGCGAACGTCACCATCTTCGCCGTGGTGGACGCGATCCTCGTCCGACCGCTGCCGTTTACGCAGGCCGACCGCCTTGTCGCGCTCCACAACTGTTATCCGGGCGCAGGTGCCGATCATTCCGGCAACTCGATGGTCAACTACTACGATCGCCGCGAAGCGATCCCGGCCTTCGCCTCGGTCTCGATCCAGCAGGATGAAAGTGTAATCGTCGGCGGCGACGCCCGGCCCGAACGCATCGAGATCGCACGCGTCTCGCCGGATTTCTTCGCCACCCTCGGCGTCCCCCTGGCCATGGGCCACACGTTTACGGACGCCGAAATGCTCTATGGGCCGGATCAGGTGGCGGTCCTGACCGACGGATTCTGGCGCAACCACTTCAACGCCGACCCGAAGATCATCGGCAGGACGTTTCTCAACGACGGTCTGCCGGTCACGATCCTCGGCGTGCTGCCGCGCGGGTTTCGATTTCTATCCAGTCATGCGCGGTTCTATCGCCCGGCCGCGCACGGACCCGACGACATCACGCCGGCCAACCGTCACAACAACAACTATCTCATGATCGCACGGCTGGCGCCGGGTGCGACGCTGGCCGCAGCCCAGGCCCAGGTGGATGCGTTCACCAAGCAGCAGTTGCGTGACGATCCCTTTGCCGACCTGCTCCGCCACGCCGGGTTTCGGACCGAGGTCGCACCGTTGCATGCCGATATCGTCAACGATGTCCGACCCATGCTGCTCCTGCTCCAGGTCGGAGTGCTCCTCTTGTTGCTCATCGGTGGCATCAACCTGGTGAACCTGCTCCTCATCCGCACCCACAGCCGCGCGAAGGAATTTGCGGTCCGCCAGGCGCTCGGCGCCGGGCGCCGGCGTCTGCTTCGCGAGGTCATGCTCGAAACCGTGGTGCTGGCGCTGGGCGGCGGCCTGCTCGGTCTGTTGTTCGGATCGTTCGGCATCGATCTCCTGGCCCGCCTCGGCACCGAGCAACTGCCGCTCGGCGGATATGTGGCGCTGAATACTCGCGTCGCGGCCGTCGCGCTGGTGACCGCGGTGGTCGTCGGCGTTCTTCTCGCGCTGCCGATCGCCTTCTTCAACCTGCGCGAGCGGCTCGCGCCCGTGCTGCACACGGCATCGCGCGGCGGGACCACCAGCCGCGCCGCGCAACGGGTCCGCCACGGCTTCATTGTCGCCCAGATTTCCCTCGCCTTCGTTTTGCTCTCCGCGGCGGGACTCCTCGGGATCTCCCTGGAAAAGGTTCTTTCGACCCCGCCGGGCTTCAAGCCGGATCATGTCCTGACCGGTTCGATTTCTCTTCCGTGGAAGACTTACCCGGAAGTGCCGCAACGCCTGGCTTTCCTCGAACGGCTCGACGCGGCCTTGCGGGTCCAGCCGGGGGTGACCGCGGCCGGTCTAACCTCCGGTCTGCCCTTCAGCGGTGCGCAGGGCAACAACGCCGTCGCGGTCGAAGGCGTGCAGCTCGAGCCCGGTCAATCCATCCGCACGCACTACATGTCCTTCGCCCTCGGCGACTATTGGCAGGCGCTCGGCATTCCGCTGCTCGAAGGACGGCTACTCGAACCGGCCGACAACCACCGCGACCGGCGCGTGTGCGTGGTCGACGAGGTATTTGCCCGGCGCTACTGGCCCCATGAGAGCGCACTCGGGCATCGCATCGCCAACAGCCCCACCGTCACCGACCAGAACGCCATGATCATCGTCGGTGTCGTCGGCAACGTAAAGCACGCCGATCTGGCCGACACCAGTCCCCTCGGCGCGGTGTATCTTCCCTACAAGGACAGTGGTGGCATCGGTTTCTCGGTCATCCTTCGCACCGCACTGGAACCCGCCGCCCTGGCCGCGATGTTGCGCAAGACGGTCCAGTCGATCGATCCGAGTCTTCCGGTCGACAACATCAAGCCGATGCAGGCCCTGATGGACGACAGCCTGGTGGACCGGCGTTCTCCCGCCGTGCTGGCGGGTGCTTTTGCCGTCGTCGCCCTCCTGCTTGCCGCCGTCGGCACGTATGGCGTGCTGGCCTACGCGGTCAGCCAGCGTCGCCGCGAGATCGGCGTGCGCATGGCGCTCGGCGCATTGCCGCGGCAGGTATTGCGGCACTTCCTGTTACTGGGCGCCCGCCTGCTCCTCGTCGGCATCGCGCTCGGGCTGTTTGGCGCGTGGGCGGCGGGTCGTGCGATGCAGAACGTCCTCTTCGGCGTCGGATCCGTCGACCCCGGCGTGCTCGCCGGCACCGCCGCCACGATCGTCGTCTTCGTCCTCCTCGCCACCTTCATCCCCTCGCGCCGCGCGACGAAGGTCGATCCGCTGGTCGCGCTGCGCGCGGAGTAGCGCCGTTCTCCGATCGGCGCAGTTGAAGTTGAAAGTTGAAGCATCCGCCGCACGCCGCTCCGCCCCTCTTTCTCGCAAACCCAAACTCCAGACTTAAACTCGCATGATCGCAGATCTGCGCCACGTCCTTCGCCAGCTCGCCCGGTCCCCCGGCTTCACGACGATCGTGCTGCTCCACGCTCGCACTCGGCATCGGCGTGAACACCGCCATGTTCAGCGTGGTCAACACGCTGCTCTACCCGCCCGCGCCGTACCCAAACGCGGAACGCGTGGTGCGGTTGTTCCGCACCGCCACCGAGGCGCAGAACTGGCCGATGTCGCTGCCGGACCTGCGCGACGCGGCGGAGCAGAGCGAGTCGTTTGCCTCGATCACGCTGTTCCAGTGGTGGAGCTTCAGCCTCGCCGAGACCGGTCAACCCGCCGAAGCCGTGGGTGGCGCGATCGCGTCGGGCAACCTGTTCACGACGCTCGGGGTGCAGCCTGCCCTCGGACGCGGCTTCACGGCGGAGGAGCAACAAGCGGGACGCGATCGTGTCGCCGTCATCTCCGATCATCTGTGGCAGCACCACTTCGGCGGCGATCCGCAGCTCATCGGTCGCCAGGTGCGCGTCAACGGCGAGAACGTCGAAATCATCGGCGTCCTGCCCGCGCTCGGCGGGATCACCCGGAACTCCGGCGGCGGCGTCGACCTCTGGCGTCCCCTGCCGCTCGCGCAGGACTGGCGGGAAAATCGCGACGTGCGCTGGCTCGAGGCCATCGCCCGCTTGAAGCCCGGCATGGCGCCGACGCGCGCGCAGGCCGAGCTCAGCGCGATCGCGAGCTGGTCTGGCGCAGCAATATCCCGACACCAACGCCGGCCAGGGCCTGCGTCTCGTCCCGCTGGTTGGTTCGGACGTCGACGAGGTGCATCGCAACGTCTCATGGGCGATGCTCGGGCTCGCCGGATTCGTCCTTTTGATCGCCTGCGCGAACCTCGGCAACCTGCAGCTCGCGCGCAGCGCGGCGCGGGCGCGGGACCTGGCGATTAGCACCGCGCTCGGCGCGTCGCGCGGCCACCTCGTGGGACGAATGATGTCCGAAAGCATCGTGCTCGCGCTGATGGGCGGCGGACTCGGCCTGCTCCTCGCGCGCACGATCACCGACGCACTCGCCCCGCATCTCCTCGACGCGAACACCTCCGGCACGTCGTTTCCGCTCGATGCCCGGGTGTTTGGCTTTGCCGCCGTGATCGCGGTGCTCGCCGGCGTCCTGACGGGAGGAGCGCCGGCATGGCTGGCGGCACGGGCCGATGTCAACGCCGGTCTCAAGAGACAGGCGCGCGGCTCGACCGGCGACTGTTCGCGGCACCGCATTCGCCAAATGCTGATCATCTTCCAGCTCGCGTTCTCACTGGCCCTGCTCGCGGGGGCCGGGATTCTTCATCCGTGGACTGCAGCGTTTCATGGCGCACGATCCGGGCTGGCAGGTCGACGGATTGCTCAAGGGCACGATGAACGCTGCCCGAGTCCGTCTATCCGGACGACGCCGCGCGTCATCTCTTTCACGAACGCATCCTCGAGCGCGTCGCGCGTTTGCCGGGAGTCGAACACGTGGCATTGGGCACGACGCTGCCGCTGGTGGGCTACAACTCGCCGCGGCCGTTCTTCGTGGAGGGATGACCCGAACCGACACCCGGACGGGAACCGGTGGCCTACGGCAACATCGTGAGTTCCGACTATTTTACGACGCTGGGCATCCCGGTGCTCGACGGCCGCAGCTTCTCGCCGTCCGCAGAACTGGACGATCCCCATGAGATCGTGATCAACGAAACGATGGCCCGCCGTTTCTGGCCCGGCGAGAGTGCGGTGGGCAAACGCATCCGTGACACGAGCCCGGGCTGGCATCCGTGGCTGGAGATCGTCGGCGTCGCGCGCGACGTCACTTACCCGGGGAACTTTGGCGCCGTGCCGAGCCGCCTGCAGATCTATCAAAACATCACGCAGGCACCGTGGGGTTACTTCACGGTCGTGCTGCGTGGGCGCGGGCGCCGGAGGCATTGATCGAGCCGCTGCGGCGCGCCGTCGCGGAACTCGACGCCGACCTTCCGGTGGTCGAACTCCGGCCCGTCGCCACCGCGATTGCCAATGCGCAGTCCGACCTGGTCGTCGCGAGCCGGTTGCTGATGGCGTTTGCGGTGCTCGGCCTCGGCCTCGCCGCGCTCGGACTCTACGGCGTGATCTCCGCGCTGGTCGTGCAGCGCACGCCGGGAATTCGGCATTCGCATGGCGCTCGGCGCCCAGCGCAGTGCCGTACTCACGATGGTCCTGCGGCACAGCGCCGCTCTGGTCGCGATCGGCACCGTTGCCGGTTTGGTGTTTGCCACGCTGGTCGTGCGCGTGCTCGGCCACCTGATACCGGGGACTGCCGGGCACCGATCCGCTCGTGCTGGCAGCGGTGGTCGGACTCCTGGCGATCTGGGCGCTGCTGGCCTGTTGGATACCCGCCCGGCGTGCGACGAAGGTCGATCCGCTCGTCGCACTGCGTGCGGACTAGGAAGTTGAAGTTGAAAGTTGAAGTCGACGTCAGTTTCCAGACCCGCCCTCGCACTCTCCACTTAAACCTAGACTTCGAACTGAAACTCCCATGTTCACCGACCTACGCTTCGCTCTCCGGCAGCTCGCGAAGGCTCGCGGCTTCACGGCGACCGTCATCGTCACATTAGCGCTCAGCATCGGCGCCTGCACGGTGATGTTCTCCGTCGTCGACAGCTTGTTGCTCAACCCGCTCGACAACCCCGAGCCCGAGCGCCGGGTCACGCTGCGGTCGAAGAGTGCGGACGCGCCCGAGCTGTTCGTGTCCGTGGCGGACTATCTTGATTGGAAGGACGAGAGCCAGTCGTTCGAATCCATGGCCGCGCAGGCCGGGGCCATCTGGACGCTGACGGGCTCAGGCGAGCCGCGGCGGATGCGGACCATGCGCATCACGGCGGACTATTTCGACGTCCTCGGCACCAAGCTTCCGCTCGGCCGGGCGTTTCTCCGGGAGGAAACCCAGCCCTCGGGAAACACGCGCGTCGTCCTCCTCGGTTACGCATTGTGGCAAAGCACGTTTGGCGGAACGGCGGATGTGCTCGGCCGCACGATACGGTTGAACGAGGAAAGCTTCACCGTGATCGGTGTCCTGCCGGAAAATCTCGATCGCGCCGGCGGCTTGATTGGCTGGAGCGACATCGCGCTGCCTTTCGTGCATTCCGAGAGCGGGCGCGAGCAACGGGCGTGGCGCACGTTGGGGCTCACGGTGGAGGCCCGGCTGAAACCCGGCGTGAGCGTCGCGCAGGCGCAGGCGGAGATGGACCTGATCTGCGAGCGACTCGCGCGACGTTTTCCCGACACCAACAAAGGCATCGGCGCCACGGTCGTCCCGACGGGCGAAGTCATGTCGCGGCCGATTCTCCCGGCGCTGTGGTCGTTGTTCGGCGCGGTCGCGGGCGTGCTGCTCATCGCGTGCGCGAACGTGGCGAACCTGCTGCTCGTGCGCGCCACGGCGCGGCAGCGCGAGATTTCGCTGCGGACCGCGTTCGGCGCCGGTCGCTTCCGGCTCGTGCGCCTGCTCCTGACCGAGAGCCTCGTGCTTTCGCTGCTCGGCGGCGTCGCGGGCACGTTGCTGGCAGTCGTCGGCATCGATCTGCTCCGTGATCTTCACTTCCACAATTCGGTGGGCCTGTCGCAGCTCGCGCTGGTGAAGCTCGACCCCGCGATGTGGGGAATCGCGCTCGGGTTGAGTGTGTTGACGGGACTGCTCTTCGGCCTCGCACCGGCCTGGTTGTCGTCGCGGGTCGATTTGAACGAAGGCCTGAAGCAAGGCACGCGCGGCTCGACCGAATCCGGCTCGCGCGGGCGCCTGCGCGGCGCGCTGGTCGTGTTCGAAGTCGCCGCCTCGCTTGTGCTGATCGCGTCCACCGGATTGCTGCTGCGCAGTCTCGCTCGTCTGGCGAACTTCGATCCGGGCTTCGACCCGCGGCCGCTGGCCTACGCCAATGTCAGTTTGCAGGGTTCACGCTACCAGACGAACGATACGATTGATTCTCAGAAAGTGACCACGTTCGCGGATGCCGTGCTCGCCCGACTCCGTGCGCTGCCCGGCGTGGAGTCGGCGGGCGTGACGTTGAATCTGCCGGCCATCACCGTGGGCGAACCAGGTCGACCGACCTTCAGCATCGCCGGCCGTCCGGAGGTGCCGATCAGCGAGCGACCCATGGTCGAATGGAACAACGCGTCGCCGGACTACTTCAAAACGCTGGGCATCGGGCTGCTGCGGGGCCGGACGTTTACCGGGCACGACCACGGCCAGGCGCCGCGCGTCGCTTTGGTCAGCGAGACGTTCGCCCGGCACCACTTCCCGAATGAGGATCCGATCGGACAACGCATCCGGATCGACCTGCGCGACCGGAGCGCGTGGAGCGAAGTTGTCGGCGTCGTGGCCGACACCGTACCGGCCTACGGCAGGGACGCGACACCCCAGGTCTACGAGCCATTCGCCCAAGTTCCGTTCACTTACATGCACTTCGCGATCCGCACCACAGGTGACCCGGTGGCGATCTCGTCCGCCCTGAAGGCGCAGGTTCACGCCGTGGACCCGAACCTCGCCGTGGCCTGGGCAGAGCCGATGACGCAAACCATCGGCTCGATTTCGACGCTGGCTCGACAGCGTTTTATCAGCCAACTGCTCGGCCTTTTTTCCGGCATCGCGCTCATCATCGCCGTGGTCGGGATCTACGGCGTCATCGCGTATCCGTCAGCCGCCGCAGGAATGAGATCGGCATTCGCATGGCTCTCGGCGCCAACGCGGTCGACGTATCGCGCATGGTGCTCGGCCAGGGCGCACGCCTCGTGGGGTTGGGATTGTTGCTCGGACTCGCCGGCGCGCTCGCGGCCGGCCGCGCGATCGAATCGATGCTCTACCAGACCAGCGCCTACGACCCGACCATCCTCGCCGCGGTCACGCTGCTGTTCGCCGCCATCGCCGCTCTCGCGTGTTGGTTGCCCTCCCGGCGGGCGACGAAGGTCGATCCGCTCGTCGCCCTCCGCACGGACTGATCCGGAAGAACGCGGGGACCCGAGCGAAGTGACATCAGACCCGCCAGATTCCAATCACGAGCCGCGCACAACTCACACGTCTCTCACATTCTCCCCTTTGGCGCTTTCACTCTAACGTTCTTCCAATGACCTCCCTCCGCCTCGCCCTCCGCCACCTTGCCCGTGCTCCCGGCTTCATCGCCGTTGCCCTCCTCACGCTCGCGCTGGGCATCGGCGCCAATGCCGGCGGGTGTGTTCCAGCTTCCTCCACGCGCTGCTCACGCGGCCCCTGCCGTTTCCCGCGGCGGAGGAACTCGTCTTCATCAGCGAGCATTCGGAACAAGTGCCCGGGATGTCCGTGGTGTACCCCAACTTTATCGACTGGCGCGAACGGCAGCAGCATTTCACCTCGCTCGGGTTGTTCCGTGGACAAAGCTTCAACTGGGTCGGCGCCCAGGAGACGGAGCGCCTGCGGGGCGCGCAGTTGACCCACGACCTGTGGCCCACGCTGGCGATCGCGCCGGCGGGCGGGTCGCTGGTTTGGCGCGGCGGACGACCAACCCGGCGCCATGCCGACGGTGCTGCTGAGCGAGGCGTTCGCCGACCGCGCGTTCGGCGGCGCGACCGCGGCGCTCGATCAGAAGCTCAATCTCAGCGGCCAGATCTACACGGTGATCGGAGTGATGCCGGCCGGCTTCGGCGCCCCGATTCCAAACACGGACGTGTGGACGCCGTTCGGGCTCGTCGCGGATCTGAACATGAATCGCGGTAACCATCCCGGACTTAATGCCATTGGCCGGCTCCGATCCGGCGCCACCTTTGACGCCGCCCAGGCCGACATGGAGCGCATTGCCGCCCAGCTCGCGCAGGAACACCCGGAAACCAATACGGGCAATTCCGTGAACATGACTTCCTTGATCGAGCGGGCCATCGGCGGCCAGCGGACGGCCGCGTGGGTGGCCTTCGCCGGCGGCGTGCGGCGTCTTGTTGATCGCCTGTGCCAATGTCGCGAACCTCCTCCTCGCGCGCTCGGCCGCGCGGGCGCGGGAGTTCGCGGTCTGTGCTGCGATTCGGTGCCACCCGCGCCGCGCTCATTCGACTCCTCCTCACCGAGAGCCTCCTGCTGGGACTCGCCGGCACGTCCCTGGGCTTGCTGGTCGGCTACTGGACCATGGCCGGCATCAAGCAACTGGTGCCGGCGAACACGCCCTTCCTCGCTTCGGTCGCGATGAATCCGACGGTGTTCGCGTTTGCGATGATGGTCGGCGTCGGGGTCACGCTGCTCTTCGGCCTCGTCCCCGCCCTGACCGGTTCGAAGATCAACCTCAACGCCGCGCTTGCCGCCGGCGGACGCAGCGGTGGCGGTGGTGTCAACGCCCGGTGGCGGTCCGTGCTGATCGCCGGCGAGTTCGCGCTGACTCTCGTGTTGCTCTTCGTCACGGGACTCATGGTCCGCACAATCCACAATCTCAACACGGCCGACGCGGGATTGCAGACGGATCACGTCATTTCGTTCGGCTATCACATGTCCGGTTCCGCGTGGTCCGAACCGGAAACGAGGACGCAGCTCCTCGACCGCGCCCTCGAACGGCTGCGCGCGCTCCCGGGCGTCACGCACGTTGGATTCACGGATCCCCTGCCCCTCGCCGGCGGCGGAAACCAGACCACTTTCCTGCTCGAAGGCGTGGCCGACCCCGGTCCCGGTCAGCGACCATCGACCGAGAACAACATCGCGAGCGCCGACTACTTTGAGACCGTGCGCATTCCGCTCGTGCGGGGTCGCGGATTCACGGGGCGGGAGGAAGCCGAAGGTGAGCGCGTCTGTCTCATCGACACGCGGTTTGCCGAAACGTATTTTGCCGGCGAGGACCCGGTGGGCCGGCGCCGTGATCGTCGGCGTGGGCAGCAACAGCGGCACACCCGTGACGATCATCGGCGTCGTCGGTCACGTGCAGAACTACGGGATCCCGGAAAGGAGACCCGGGTCCAACTTTATCGTCCCTACCGGCAGGTCACCCCGACGCGGGTCTCGTTTGTCGTGCGGACGACACAGGAGCCGGCGGCACTGAGCACCACGATCAGCACCGTCATGCGCGAGGCCGAACCGACGCTGCCGGTGTTCGCGATCCGGACGATGGACGACATCTTCCACGGCACGTTATCGACCCAAAACCTCATGCTGCAGGTGCTCTCGATTCTGGCGGGACTTGCGCTGCTGCTCGCGGCGATCGGGCTGAATGGTTGTCAGCTACATCGCTGGCCAGCGCACGCGGGAGGTCGGGATCCGCATGGCGCTCGGCGCCACGGCGGCGATGGTGCGCTGCCTGATGCTCGGCCAGGGCCTGAAGCTCGCGGCGGGCGGACTCGCGCCGGGCTGCTTGCGAGTGTGGCGCTCGCCCGCCTCGCCAGCAGCCTGCTTTATGGAGTGTCCCCGTGGACGACCCACTCAGCCTCGGCGCCGTGTCGCTTGCCCTCGTCGCCGTCGGACTGTTTGCCAGCTGGCTGCCCGCGCATCGCGCCGCCCGCGTCAATCCGACGGAGGCGTTGCGCGCAGATTGAATCCTTCCCCGATGACGTTCGCCTCCGTCTCCGCCTCGCGCGGCTGCGGGCCCTGCGATGAAATCAACGGACCGCTCCGCTTTCAGCATCAATCTCCGATCCACCACCGCATATCCACAAGCTGACCGCTGATCGCTGACAACTTATCGCTTCTCCCCCCATGAAACACGCCCTACGTTCCCTCGTCCGCTCTCCCGGGTTTACTGCCACGGCCCTCGCGACGCTCGCCCTGTGCCTTGGCGCCAACCTCGCGATGGACGCGATCGTCGACGCGGTGTTGATTCGTGCGCTGCCCTATCCCGACGCGGACCGGCTCGTGACCATCTACTATACCTATCCGAAGCTGGCGAACGGGAGCAACGGCGCGTCCCTCACCACGGACGACGAGCGTCGCGGCGAGATTCCGGCCTTGTCTTCGCTGGCGGCCATCAGTCTCGCCACCTCGGTCGTGGGCGACACGGGCGCCACGTCGATTGAGAATCTCGGTCGCGTCACGCCGGAGTTTTTCGCGACGCTCGGCGTGGAGCCATTCATGGGCCGCGCCTTCTCCGACGCCGAGATGACTGTACCAGACGGACCAAGTCGCGATCCTCAGTCACGAATTCTGGCGGAGTCACTTCCAGGCGGATCCGAACATCCTCGGTCAATCCATCCGCATGGACGGCATTCCCCGCGTGATTGTCGGCGTGCTGCCGCCGGATTTCCGCTTCCTGTCGTTTTCCGCTCCCGTTTACATGCCGCTGTCGTCCGAGGAATCGGAACGCAACATCGGGGCGCGTCACAGCCTCGGCACGATCCAGATCGGCCGCATCGCTCCCGGCGCCACGCTCGCGGATGTCCAGGCACAGATCGATGCGCATGACGCGGCCCACGCCGCCGAGTTTCCGCAGGCTGCGATCTGTCGCTGATTCGGGGTGTCATACACTCGTCGTGGCGTCGCTGCACGCCGATCACGTCGCTGCCGTCCGGCCGATTCTTCTGCTCCTGCAGGCGGGAGCGCTGTGCCTGCTGCTGATTGGCTTGGTCAATCTCGTCAATCTCCTGCTCATCCGGGCCAGTTCCCGATCCCGCGAATTGGCGATCCGGCAGGCGCTGGGCGCGGGCCGGCGCCACGTGATCCTGCACGTGCTGGTCGAAACGATGATCCTGGCGTTCGCCGGCGCCGCGCTCGGCCTGCTCGTCGGCGCCAACGGCATTCAACTGCTGGCGACATTCGCCGCGGACCGGCTGCCGCTCGGCGCCGCGATCCATTTTGACGCGCGCGTGGCCGCCATCGCCGTCGCGGGCGCCCTCGTCGCGGGAGTGTTGATCGGCCTGCCCGTCGCGTGGTTCAACTTGCGCCGCCGTTTCGGGGGCGCCCTCCAATCCGAGTCACGCGGCAGCACAACCAGCCGCGCCGCGCAACGCCTGCGTCACGGGTTCATCGTCGCGCAGATCTCGCTGGCGTTCGTGTTGCTCACGGGCGCGGCCTTGCTCGGCATCAGTCTCAAGCACGCGGCGGATGTTGCTCCCGGTTTCCGGACCGATCACGTGCTGACGGGACAGTTCAACCTGACCTGGAGCGGCTATCACAATGTCGATTCGTTCCATGGGTTCTTCGACCGCCTCATGGAGAAAGTTCCGGCGGTGCCGGGCGTGACGGCGGTGGGCGCGATTTCGAACGTCCCCGTGACCGGTTCGCAGAATTCCGATGTCATGACGGTCCCGGGGCACGCGTCGGCGCCCGGCGAGGCAGTGGTGATCCATGACTTCTTCGGCGTGGCCGGCGACTATTTCGCCGCGATGGGAATTCCGTTGCGCGGGCGGTATCTCGAAGCGACCGACGCCCGGCGCGAGGAACCTGGGTGGTCGATGAAACCTCGCCCGACGCTACTGGCCCGAGGGCACTGCAGTCGGTCACGCGGTGTATCGCGGGACCGAGCCCGCAAAGGCGACCGGCCCTACACGATGTCGGCGTGGTCGGTGCGGTGAAGCAGGCGGGATTGACGGAAAGACGCCACGGGCGCGATCTACCTACAGCCAGGTTCATGCGCAACTGTTCCTCGGCGCGCACCAGCCTGCCGCCGGAAGCACTGGGCGCGACGCTGGCCAAGGCCATGCGGAGGTCGATCCCGACATGCCGCTGACCGATCTGCGTTCGATGGACGTCCATCGCCGACAGCCTCGCGACCCGGCGGTCGCCGGCCTTGCTGGCGGACTATTCGCAGGCACGGCCCTGCTGCTCGCGATGATCGGCCTCTACGGCGTGATGGCCTACAGCGGCGCAACGCCGAACAGTTCGGCATCCATCTCGCGCTCGGCGCCCAACGGGGCGACGTCCTCGGCGGTGCTCGGACAAGGGACCCGTCTGGTCGGGTTCGGTATCGCCGCCGGCCTGGTTGGTGCACTGCTCCTCACCGAATTCATGTCATCGCTGCTCTTCCACGTCAGCGCCACCAATCCGGTCGCCCTCGCCGGTGTCGGCCTCGTGCTCGCCCTCGTCACCGGCGCCGCGTGCTTCCTGCCCGCGCGGCGCGCGACGAAGGTAGATCCGCTCGTCGCGCTGCGCGCGGAGTGAGCGCCAAGCGATAAGTCTTAAGCTGAAAACCTCGAAACCCAACCGCTGACCAAGCCTGACGCCTACCGCATAGAGCCTACAGCCCTCCTCCCCATGAAACACGCCCTCCGCGCTCTCGCCAAATCGCCCGGTTTCACCGTCGTAGCCGTGCTCACCCTCGCCCTCGGCACGGCATGAACACGGCGATGTTCTCGATGCTGAACAGCTCCCTGCTCCGCCCGCTCTCCTACCCCGACGCCGACCGGCTCTTTCGCCTGAACCGGTTCACCACGAGCCAGCCCTACGGCGGCCACGCGCCGGCCAACTTCTCGACCTTCAGCGCGCCGGCGCCGAAGTCGCCGACCTCGCGGCCTATCGTTACTGGGCTAACGCTGGCCGAGCCCGGTCAGGCGCCGGATTCGCCGTTCGCTGCCCGCGTTCGGCGAACTACTTCGATGTCTTGGGGCTTCGCCCTCAGCTCGGCCGCAGTTTCTCCCCGGTGAAGACCTCCCGGGCCAGAACAACGTCGCCATCATCAGCCACGACTGGCAATCGCAGTTCAACGGCGTCCCCGACATCGTGGGCCGCACCGTGCGCGTCGAGCCACTCCAACCGAAATCATCGGGGTGATGCCGGCTGGCCAGAATGCTCTCCGCCTCACCGGCACGATGGGCTCTTCCGCCCGATGGCCTTCTCCGAGCAGGAGCGCGCCACGCGCACGGACAACAATCTCACCGTCATCGCCGCTACCGAGACGGCGTGACGCCCACGCAGGCCACCGCGCAATTTGACGCCCTCGGGCGCCGCCTCGCCGCCGATCATCCCACCGAAAACGGGGGAGCCGAACTCCGCATTCAGTCGCTGCAATCCACGACGCTCACCGGCGTGGGACTGACGACGACCTGGCTGCTCGTCGGCCTGTCCGGCTTCGTGCTCCTCATCGCCTGCGCCAATCTCGCCAACCTGCTTCTCGCCCGCGCGATGTCTCGCGCCCGTGAGTTTCGATCCGCGGTGCGCTCGGCGCCTCGCGTTTCCAGCTCATCAAACCCATCACCACCGAATGTTTCCTGCTCGCTGCCACCGGCTCCGGCGCCGCCCTCCTCGTCGCCAGCTGGACGAGTGCCTGGCTGGGCCGCCAATACGGCGGCCTTCGAAACCCTACGATTTTTCGCTCGATAACGCGTGCTTGGTTTCGCCATCGTCGCCTCCTTCGTCACCGCGGTGCTCTCCGGCATCGCGCCCGCGTGGTGGAGCACGCGGGTGGAGATCAATGAGTCACTCAAGGGCGGATCGCGGGGCAGCACCGGCACCCGCTCGCAGCAGCACTTCCGCCAGCTTCTGCTGGCCGCCCAGTTCGGCATCGCGTCGTGCTGCTGGCCGGCGCGGGCTTTTTTATTCGCGGTGTCGACCGGCTTACCCATGTCGAGTCCGGCTGGAATCCCGCGGGCGTCATCACTGGCAGCGTCAATTCGCCTCCGCCAAATACAACGCCGCCGAGCCCATCCTCGCGTTTCACCGCGAGCTGCGCGATCGGCTGATGGCCCTTCCGGGTGTCGCCAATGTTTGGGTCAGTTTTGAGGAACCGCTCTTCGACGCCCCCGCCCAACGCTCGTACCGCGTCGAAGGCCGCGAGGCGCCCAAACCCGGCCAGGACATCGTCGCCTACACCAACGGCGTTTCGCGATTACTTCGACACCTCGGCACCCATGTCCTGCGCGACGGTTGAATGACGGAACCGACACGCTCACCTCGCGCCCGGTGGTCGTCATCAACGATGCGATGGCCCGCGCGCTTTTTCCGCAGCATGACGCCGTGGGCCACCGCCTCGCCGTGGCCGGTGACGAGAAACCCGTTTGGGCGGAAATCGTCGGCGTGGTCGAAGACGTGCGTTCGCCGCGCGTGCGTCCTTCGGCGATCGGCTTCCAGGCCACAAGCCGTTCGCGCAGGAAGCCTGGCAGTACGTGACGATCGCCGTTCGTCCACCGATCCCGCCAAGGTGGCATCGTGCTCGAACCGATCCGCACGAACGTCGCCGCGCTCGATCCCGACCAGCCGGTCTCGGGCCTGCCGCCGCCGAAAAGGTCGCGCTCAGTGCCGGCTTCTGGGTGACGATCGACCGCCTCCTCTCGCTTTTGCCGGACTCGGGCTTCCTGCGGCCCTCGGCATCTACGGCGTTACCGCCCGTTTGGTCGCCCAGCGCACGACGGAAATCGGCATCCGCCTGGCGCGGCCGCCCAGGTGCGCGACATCATTCGCCTGGTTCTCAGCGGCGGCTTCCGCCCCGTCCTCGCGGGCGCCGTCTTCGGCCTGATTGGCGCGGTCTACCTGTCGCATATCACCAGGGAGCTGCCCGCGTTTGGCGGGAGCAGTCTGCCCGTCACCGCCGCCGCCGCGCTGCTGATCATCGTCGCCCTCGCCGCAAGCTCGCTCCCCGCGCGGCGCGCAGCGAAGGTCGACCCGCTGACCGCGCTGCGCGCGAAATAATCGAGTCAAGTGAAAAGTTGAGCTCAACCTGAAGTCGGTCCAACGAACCACCGCACACTCCATTGAACCCATACCGCGCACCCCGTTTCTCGCGAAGGAATCGAAGGAGAAAGGCCAGCTGGCTCAAACCGTCGTTCCTTCGCCACCTTCGCGAACCATTCGCCGGTTAAAGACTAAAATGAAACGTGTCTGATCAGGCCCCCAATACAGCTCGGGCAGACGCTCTTTCTGCTCGTTTTCGTTCCCTTGCTCACCCGCGCCGACGACCTCGACGTCACCGCCTTCGGCCGCGGCGGCGAGCATGCCCAGGTGCACAATCGCAAGGCGGTCGTGGCGACGGACGATACCGCACCGTACTCGCGCTGGGCGAGGCGGCCGGCGACGGCCTCGCCTGGTTCGACGACATCCGTTTCACGACCGGCGTGATCGAGTGCGACCTCAAGGGGCGCAACCAACCGGGCGCTAGTTTCGTCGGGATTGCGTTTCATGGCGCGGACACCTCCACCTTCGAGGCGGTGTATTTCCGGCCGTTCAACTTCCGCCAGGATGATCCCGCGAGCCGCGCGCATTCCGTGCAATACATCAGCATGCCGGACCACGACTGGTCCAATCTACGACAAAGCCATCCCGGCGTCTACGAGAGCGCGATCACGCCCGCACCGGATCCCGACGACTGGCTGCACGCCCGCATCGTGGTCGAGGCGATGCAGGTCAGCGTCTTCGTCAACGGTGCCGCCGAGCCGAGTCTCGTTGTGCAACGCATCCCCGACCGCGCCTCCGGCTGGATCGGCCTCTGGGTGGGGAACGGATCCGATGGCGCGTTTTCGCATCTCACGATGTCGCCGCTCCCGAACCCGGGGTCCGACACTGCACCAACGCACCCTTCCGCGCAGGCCAACCCAGCCGAAAGCTGATGCACTGCGGAACCTCCGACGTCGCGCTGCGCGCGGAGTAGTTCGTCCACTCTTTCCTCTTTCTCACTCGTTCTTTCTCCCCGCCACGACGAATCCTGATCGAAATCAAACCCTCACGAACGAGGAAAATCCCCCATGAACGATTTCCGCTTCGCTCTCCGCCAGCTCGCCAAGTCTCCCGGGTTCACCGGCATCGCGATCCTGACCCTCGCCCTCGGCATCGGCCTGAACACTTCGATGTTCGGCCTGATGAACCTGCTCGTTCTGCGGCCGCTGCCGTTTCCTGAGCGCGACCAACTCGTCCGCATTTATCGCACCACGCCGCAGTCGCAAACGCCCGACACTACTATCGCCGATTTCCTCGACCTCGCGCCCGAGGTTTCCTCCTTCGCCGATCTCGCGGCCTGGCGCTTCTGGAACTACGCGCTCGCGGCCGAGGGCCGCCCCGCGGCCAACCTCAACGGCTATCGCGTCTCCCCCAATCTCTTTCCCACGCTCGGCGTCCAACCCGCGCTCGGCCGCTTCTTCACCGCCGACGAAGATCGACCGGGCAATCACGTCATCGTTCTCGGCTACGCCACCTGGCAGGCTCATTTCGGCGGCGACCCCGCGGTCGTCGGCCGCACCGTGACGCTCGACAACGAGGCCACCACCATCATCGGGGTCGCACCCGCCTCGATTGGTCCGGCCTCTTTCCTAGCGCCGGGTGACGTCTTCCGGCCGTTGGCGCTGACCGACGGGGAAAAACGCAGTTACGGAAGCAGCGAAACCCAACTCCTCGCCCGACTGCACGCCGGAATTACGCTCGAACAATTCAACGCGCGTTTGAAAACCATCGTGGGGAACCTCGGCGCACGGCGGCCCCCGGAACACGCCACGGATGGCCTGCGCGCCATCACCCTCCAATCGTCCACGCGCAATCCGACCACCGTCGGCGCCACCGTGATGCTGCTCGCGCTCGCCGGCTTCGTGCTGCTCATCGCCTGTGGAAACCTCGCCAACCTCCAGCTCGCCCGCGCCCTTTCCCGCAGCCACGAGCACGCCATCCGCGCCGCGCTCGGCGCCTCCCGCTCGCGCCTGCTGCGCGCCCCGCTCGCCGAAAGCATGCTGCTGGCCGTGGGCGGCGGCGCCCTCGGCGTCTTGATCGCCGTGTGGACCAACGAGTGGCTCTCCCGCCAGCTCGCCGCGAACGGCCTGGTAAATTCCGCGCTGACGCTCGACTGGCAGGTCCTCGCCTTCGCGCTCGCCCTGTCGTTGTTCACCGGCGTGGTCTTCGGCCTGGCGCCGGCCTGGCTCATTTCGCGCACCCGGGTCAATGAAACGCTCAAGGTCGGCACCCGCGGCTCCACCGGCGACCGCGTGCAGCATCGCCTTCGCCACAGCCTGATCGTGCTGCAGTTTGCCAACGCGCTCGTGCTTCTGGCCGGCGCCGGCTTCGTCATCGCCGGCGTCGACAAGCTCCTGTCGATCGATCCCGGCTGGAATCATCATTCGCTCGCCCGGTGCGTCCTCACCCTGCCGCAAGCCAAGTATGCAACCCGCAGCAAAGCTTCTCGTTCTATACGCGGCTCGAGGAGCGTCTGGCGGCGCTGCCGGGCGCCGAGCATGTCACCGTCGCCTGGACGCTGCCGTTTTTCGGATATCTCAGCAACCGCGCGATCCTGGTCGAGGGCCAGGAGCGGCCCCAGTCCGGACAGGAACCCACCGCCGGCGTCAACGGCGTCGAACCGTCCTACCTCGACACACTCGAGATCAAGCTGATCGCCGGCCGGAATTTCACCGCCGCCGATACGTTCACTTCCCCTCCCGTCGCGATCATCAACGCTTCGCTCGCGCGCGCGCTTTTCCCGGAGGGCAACGCCATCGGCCGGCACATCAGCGTGTCCGATCCGAAAAATCCGGTCTGGGCCGAGATCGTCGGCATCATGCCCGACTTCAAGATGGCGCTGGCCGGCCTCGTGGGTCCGACGCCGTTCCAGGTGCTGCGCCCGCTCGCGCAGGAGCCATGGAACTACGTGACGGTCGCCGTGCGTTCGGAGCGCGCCGAGCTCATGATCCAATCGATGGGCCAGGCCATCGCCGCCCTCGATCCCAACCTTGCCGTGCAACAGCTCGACACGGTCGACCAGGCGATCGCGGCGCGCCACCGGCGGCTTGAGCATGATCAGGACGGTCCTGATTTGCTTTGCCGGACTCGGCCTCTTTCTCGCCGCCCTCGGCCTCTACGGCGTGATCGCGCGGCTGGTCGCGCAACGCACTCCCGAAATCGGCATCCGCATGGCCCTCGGCGCGCAAGGGCATGACGTCACCTGGCTGATTCTCGGCTCCGGCCTGCGCCTGATCTGTTACGGCGCCGCCATCGGCATCGTCGGGTCCATCGGCCTTTACTTCATCCTGAGCCGCTGGTCGCAGGCCCCGTCCATCAACGTGCCGGCTGTCTTTGCGGTGATCACGGCGATCCTGCTCCTCGTCGGCCTCGTCGCCTGCTGGCTGCCCGCCCGGCGTGCGACGAAGGTCGATCCGCTGACGGCGCTGCGCGCGGAATAAGAGGAGTTGAAGCAAAAAGTTGAAGTTGAAGTCCACCACCCAGTCCTCGGCTCTCACTTAACCTTAAACTTCAATCTTAAACTCTTCCTCCGCCGCTTCCGTGCCTTCTCACTCTCACCCTCACCCTGAAGTGCACGGCAGGAGCTGATCCGCGGACTCGCGGGTGCTTCGGCCCGCTCGTGCACGACAACACCGGGAGGACCGCGGCTGCTTCCCGTGCGCAGCCATCCGGTCACAATCCGAATCGAGCCACCGAGTCGGAACCGGGCACCGTCGGGTGAGTCCGTTTCCCGCGGAGGAACTGCCATGATTCGCTACAAGGAAATCGCCTTCACCGCCTACGCCGTCCTGGACATGAAGAAGGCGCGCAAATTCTACGAAGGCGTGCTCAGTTTGAAGGTGAGCCGGGAGCTCGGCGAAAATTTCATCGAGTACGACATTGGCGCGGGAACGCTCGTTGTGGCCTGCGCGCCCGACCAATGGAAGCCGTCCAGGGAGGGCACGTCGGCTGCGCTGGAGGTCGCCGACTTCGACGCGGCGATCAAGCACCTCAAAAAGAAACGCATCCCGTTCGCGGTCGGCCCCATGGATTTCCCGACCTGCACCATGGTCGGCATCCGCGATCCGGACGGAAATCTGATCTGCCTGCATCAGCGGAAGAAGAAGCCAGGGAAGAAGAGATAGACTGCATCCGAGGCGGATGCCGGCCTCCCATCGACCCGCAGTCAGGTTCCCGGCCCAACTCTTTCCACTTCGTGATCCGGTTCTACGGAAACACATATGTCTCCGCCTTCCTGGATAATGAATCCGGTACGCCACGTATTCAACCTGGCGAATGTCGCATTGTGAAGCGCGGATTCAGGCTGACAAAATCGCGACTGCATGTAGGCCGGCGTCAGTACGGCGATAACTCGTGCGCAATCTTGGAGCGCTTGATGCATGTCGTTTGGAAACACGCCGCCGGCGTTGAAATCCCATTCCTGCAACCGTACCTGATATCCTGCCTGCTCCACCTGCCACGCGATCCACTCAGCCCAAATTTGGTCATTGCCGGTGTAGCTGACAAAAAAGTCTAGCGGTTTTGTGATCACTTCAGTCGTGGGTCGCCTCGCGATTCATGAAGGTTCACGTCTAAAGTTCAAGAACAGCGAATGATCCGCATCCACGCCAAAGGGGACGATTAGGGACAGGCTGGATCCGGCCCCCGGTGCCAGAGGATCGGCCCGGCCGGATCGTTCGCCCCCTGCCGGCTATTCCGCTTGAATCGACCCTTTGCGTCAGTCCGGCGTTTCGGTCCCCACCATGATCTTCCAGGAAATCCCGAAGCGATCGACCACGATGCCATAGCGCAACGCGAAGAATGTTTCCGCGAGGGGAATCTGGACCTGGCCCTCCTCGCTGAGGGTGGCTGAAGACGGGTCAAACCTTGCATTTTGTACGGAGTCCTGACCTTGCGACCGGCAAGTTCTTCTGTATCCGCTTTCCCGGCATTGCCAACCGCGGTCCAGATTGCCCAAGTGCTGCACGTCCCGTCACTTTTCGCCCATGAACAATTTCCGCGGACCGATGGTTCTGTTGGTCGTGCTGGCTTGGGCCGCGTCTCTGGGCGCGGCGGAAACCGTCATTGCGCTCTGGCCGGAGGGGGTGCCCGGCTTGCGCGCTGACGCCACGCCAGAGAAGGACGACGCTGAGGGTCGCTAACCAACATCCATCATCCCACGCTGGTCGTGTATGCCCCGCCGGCGCCGTTTAGAGCGTTGGTGCGCGAGCGACCTGGCCAAACTGCCGGACGATTTCGCGTGGGGTGCGCACAAGGATGCCGTCCACATCGCACGCTTTCAGCGCGAGACTCAACAACGTCGCGTCGGCGGCGCGCAGGTGCTCGTCGGACGTGATCAGAATCGCACAATTTGCGAGCGCAGCTTCCGCGAGGATGAACGAGTCGTTGACCTCGGACTCGGGAACAAGCCTTTCGCCACGTAACCGCCGGGCGACGGATTCGACGATGCCGTGACCCACCGGAATGAAATCGAGCGGACGAAATTTCCAGACCCGCACGAGATTCTGCAGTGCGGTCGTGGCCAATCGCCGGTCGGCTGGCGTATCGCCCCGCCGTGCGATGTAACCGAGTTCATCGATCACCGTGGGTGGGACAAGGAACTCCACGCCGGCCACGCACCGCCGGAAAATGTCGATCGCGTCATGTGCCTTTTCCTTTGGCACCGCGAGATCGAGCAGGACGTTGGCATCAACGGCTACGAGCGTTGACCGCTGGGGCATCGGCGGTGCCGTAGATCAACTGCATGGCATGGGCGCGATGCTCGTGCCGCTGGCGGTCCGTCAACGCATTGGCTCGCGCACGATACGTGGCGGCCAGCCTGGCTCCTTTGGATTTTGCCGCTCGCGTTGGACGCGCGGTCTTGCGCGTGGCCATGGAACAAGAGTCCGCCACCGGGGCGGGATCGTCAAGCGACGTTTTCGTATGCACGCTGGTGAGGCGGTGGGCGGTACGCTCGGCTGTGGTGAGCGCGAATCAAAGTCATCTCCCGTTGTTTGCCGGATTCTTGCTGAGCTGGCGGATCGCAAAACGGAAGTCAGTGAACATGGGGGAAGCGGCTAGGAGGAGAAATCCAAGACCCATCTCCCGCTATTTGGTCCAAGCACCAAATACCGGGAGAGGCGTCCCGCGCGGAGCACGGGAGGCAAAACGCAGGTCGGTGAGCATGCGGGGGAAGATGGAGCGGGGCTTGGTTGGGTAACCCCGGTTCGTCGGGGGAGGTTATGGACCTTCTGAGGAGCACCTTGCGCGGCGAAACGGAATGCCATGGAGCCAAAGGATAGCGCGCCGCGAACGCGCAGCTTGCAGGTGAGCCCGCAAAGCATAGTGTCGAGTCCATGAAGTCAGTACCCGTGAGGGAGGCGGCTGCTCAACTCGAACGACTCGTGGCGGAGGCGGCGCGCGGCGATGTTGTGGTGCTAACCGATGGCGATGTGCAGGTGACGTTGACGCCGCGCAGCCCGAGTCCGGCGTTTGATCCGGAAGAAGACAGTGCCGAGCTTGAGGCCGAGTTGCTGAAGGCCGTGCGCGAGGCTCACGCGCCATTTGGCGCGGGGGAATTGCGGAGATTGCGGATCGAGCGATCACGGATCACCGGGCGCGCAGCCCGGAATGACTGTCCAGGTACCGGCATCCACTTTCTCAACGCAGATTTCGACCGGCAATTCCAGGCTGATATTGGAACACGCCGGCGAGCGCGTGGCGATGCGATTCTTGACGGCCGTCACCCACACGGTGTCAGCAGTTGACTCGACGTCCGGAGATCGGCCGGACGCGTCGTTTTCCAGCATCCCGAGCTGCAGGGTTTTGGTTAGCTTTCGGGTGCAGCCGCCGTTCGATGCCCATCTGCTTTTCTATCGCGTGGTCGACTCTGACTTATCGATCGAGCGAATGCTGCACGGCCGGCGCAATCTTCCGCGACGCTTGCTTGAGCCTCCGGGAAGCGAAGTTTTCGTTGACTGACGCTCGTATGGTCTCCACCGAGAAACGCCCGTTGGCAAAAACCGTGCGTCGGCGAATGCCGGCCTCGAAAAAGAGCCAAGGCGAACTTCAGGCCCTCCGTCCGACCGTGATGCGACTGAAGCGGGATCATGTAGCCCTGAAACGGGAGGTCGCCACCGTGGTGGCAGAAGTGAGCGGAGCCTTGCGCCCGATTGACGCTGCGTTCGATGAACACGACCGGCAGGTGATGAGCGAGTTTCAGGAGGGGATCACCGAGTATACCGCAAGACGGCCACCACACGGTAAATGAAAAGGTGGGAGATCCAGGAAATGCAGCCCCGGCAAGGTCAAGCTGTTCGTCATCGTGTCACCCAGTCGGTAACGACGGGAGCGACCATCATCAGGGACTGGTGAATGCGCTGGTCTGCAACTCGCTGCGGCCCGTGCACCAGAAGAAGTCATCGTCGTGCTCGACCAGTCCGACGAGCTCAAAACCGCGACGGTGGTTGCCTCCGACCCTTGTATGGGCTGCCGTGCGGGGCGGGCGTGCGGGTCGGTCACAGCGGGTACCAGGTGGCCGCGCGAAGGGCCATGGGCCAACCTCTGGCTACCGGAGCGCCAAAGAGTGGCGAGGCTGATCGCGGTCCAGCGGGTCCACGATCGGCGAAGCGATCACGAGCACAATTGCCGCGGTCCTTCGTGGACGGTGAATGGAACCGGCCCCGGGCCGGTCCGCCCTCGGGTTGCACCTATGCGAAGGGGCCGCACGGTGACGGCATGTCCCCGGCGCTCGGCCCGATTCGGAATGGCCCCGGCTGTGCGAACTCTGGATGCGCGCGAACGGCTGGCTGCCGGCGAGTCCGCCGACGGGCGGAACCTCGGCGTGAATCACGGCCCGCCCCCGTTCGCCCCGGGCGCGATCTGGTCGTCTGTGCTTTCCGATGCCTGCTGGCGCAAACGCTTTGGGGCGGATCCCGGCATCATCGGCCGGACCATCCGGGTGGACGGCACCAATCAGACCGTGATCGGCGTGATGCCACCGAGCTTCGCCTATCCCTTGCTGTGGGGAAAGCTCGAGGCAATCCGGCCGATCGTCCTCGCGGCCGACTGGCAGCACTTGCGCGTAAATCACTGGCTTGGAGCCATTGCGCGGCTGAATCCCGGTATCTCAATCGTGCAGGCACAGGCGGAGATGGACGGAATCGCGGCGCGCCTGGATGAACAATATCCCGATACGAATGCCGGAACCGGAATTCGCGTAGTGCCACTGCACGACACCACGATGGACGAGACGGGTCGCAATGTCTCGCGGCTCACGCTCGGCCTGTCCGGCTTTGTCCTGCTGATCGCCTGAGCCAATCTCGCCAATCTGCAACTCGCACGCAGCGCCGCCCGTGGCCGCGACTATGCCAAGCGAGGCGCGAAACCGGGTCGCTTGTCCCCATGCGAACGCGGCCGGATGACACTGCCGCCGCGCCAACGGCTCTTCGATTATTAGAGCCATGCGCGCAATTCACAAGAAATGCGGATACGCGCGTCCGAAGTGTCTGATTCGACTGCGAGAGCGTTCGCGATCCCGCAAATCTTGTCCTCCTTGGACGTGTCGTCGTCAAAAACGCGTTCAGCCTCGTTCGCGAAAAACCGTATAGCCCGACAAGATCCGCCACTCGGTGGCGGGTAGCCGATCCGGGCAGGACCAAGGGCCTGCCAGCAACGGCACCACGGCAGCGCCGACTCCGCGAGTCGTCCGCGCCGTGGCGCCGTTTTTTTTTCGACTCTCTCATTGCATCCCACTCCCCACCTCCATCGCACCCCTCGAGCAAGCGCCGATAGTTTTCGCTTTTTCGCGCCTGAATCGGGCGTGAGTGTCGTCCGTCGCGCCGGCCCTCAATTCCCGGCGAACGCCCCATGCCTTCTCTCGGCTGAAAATCCGCCTGGTTCTCTGGATCAATTCCGCCGTCGTCGCGGTGCTGGCTCTCCTCGTCTTGCTCCAGGTGCGCGAATCCTCGGCGACCGCACGCCGTCACGCGTTCGCGAGCGCCGACGACACCGCCCAACGTTACGCAAAGGAAACCGCGGGCCAGATCGATGAGGTTCTACGGAGTGCCCGCAGATCACTGAGACGTTCGCCGGCTTCAAGGCCGACTGGGTCGACGACCGCGCACTCTACAATTCCGTCCTCAAGCAGCAGCTTGCCGCCAACCCGCAGTTCGCCGCCGTGTGGAGTTGATGGGAGCCCGATGCGCTGACGGCAAGGACGCCGATTTTGCGAATCGCGGCAGCGACGCCTCCGGCCGCTTCATTCCGCTGTGGTTTCGTTCCGCTGCCGGCGAAGTCACAGGGACGATTCTCGCGGGCTATGACCAGCCGGGACGCGGCGACTTCTACCTGACGCCACTGCATGCCGGCCAGGAAATCGTCACCAAGCCGTATCCGTTCAAGCTGGGAGATGCGGTCCAGGACGTGATCGGCATTTCCGTGCCGATCCGCGGGGAAGACAAGGTTGTCGGCGTCGCCGGCGTGCTGATCCCCGCGCGCCTGCTCCAGGCGCGTATCGCGGCCATCCGGCCGTTCGGCACCGGCAGCGCCGGCCTCTACGCCGGAGACGGAATGTGCATTGCAAATACCGATCCCGCGCTGATGGGCCAGGCCGCAAAACGTCCGGAACTCCTGGACCGCGCGCGGGCCGCGTTTGCCGCGCAGCGCAACCATGGCGAGGTCCTGCGGGACGCCACCAGTCGGGAGGAAACCTACCACGCCTTTGCTCCCATTCCCGTCAGCGAGCACCAGCAACCGTGGATGCTCGGGATCAACATCCCGCTGCGCGCCATCCTCACGGAAGCGCGGGCGGCCATGGTGCATTCGATCATCCTCAGCGCGGTCGCCGTGCTTCTCATCGGCGCCATTGTCTACTGGCTCGCGGCGCGCATTGCGCGGCCGCTCCGGGAAGCCGCGCGCGTCATGCACGATGTCGCGGCGCGCGACCTCACCGTCCGCGCCGACGTCCGCGGCCACGACGAAGTCGGGCGGATCGGCGAAGCGATCAACGCCATGGTGCACGACCTCGGCGGGAACCTGAGCGCGGTCGCAGCCCACTCCCGTTCCCTCGCGGGTGCATCCGAACAACTCACCCAGGTCAGCGCGCAGGTTACCGCGGACGCCGAGGCAACCTCGTCGCAGGCCAATGTCGTTTCCAGTGCGGCCGAACAGGTCAGCAAGAGTGTCGCCACGGTCGCCGCCGCTTCGGAGGAGATGTCATCCTCGATTCGGGAGATTGCCAGCCAGGCGGCCGAGGCGGCCAGGATCGCCGCGCAGGCGGTCACCTCGGCCGAGAACACCAATCGCACGATCGTTGAACTTGGGGAATCCAGCATTGCGATCGGCAATGTGATCAAAGTGATCACCGACATCGCCGAACAGACGAACCTGCTCGCGCTAAACGCGACGATCGAGCCGCCCGCGCCGGCGAGGCCGGCCGGGGTTTCGCCGTCGTGGCCAACGAGGTCAAGGAACTCGCCAAACAGACGGCTCGCGCCACCGACGACATTCGATCCCGCATCGAAGGCATCCAGAGTCGCACCGGCGGTGCCGTGGCCGCGATCAAGGAGATTCGTCCGTGATTCAGCGCATCAACGCCATCCAGACCGTGATCGCGTCGTCCGTTGAGGAACAGGCCACACGAACGAGATTTCGAACAACTCCACTGAAGCGTCACGCGGAAGTGCCGAGATCGCGCAAAGCATTGCCGGGGTCTCCTCGGCTGCGTCTCGCTCGAGCGAGGCGGCTCATCAGACGGCCGCCGCCGCCGCGGATCTCGCCCGCTTTGCCGGCGAGCTTGGCGCCATCGTCGGGTTGTTCCGCCGGCCAGGACCCCGCCCGACGCCGCGTCTGCGACGACCGACCCGGAGACCCGCCCACTCGTGCCACCGGCCCCGGCTCTCCATCGCCCGACCCTGCGGCCGGCTCGCACCACCACCGCGGCAAAACTCCCGGCGTAACGGCGTCCGGTTGAATTTCCGCACCACTCCCCGCCCTTCCCCATCATTATGAAAAGTTCCAAAGGCTCCAACATACTCGCGTCCGCGGGCGCAGGCTTGCTTCTGCTCGCGAGTTCCCCGCTCCCGGCTGCGGTCTCGTGGAACGAGATGCAGTTTTCCGGATTCCTCAGTCAGGGATATCTCAAGACGTCCGCCAACGCCGGACTCAAGGACGAGTCCATCGACGCCGCCACGATCAAGTCCGTCTTCCGCGGCAAGAAAGTCTCCTGGAACAACAAGACACCCGTGACCGTCGCCATCCTCAAGGGCGGCGGCGTGCACGAGGAGTTCCTCAAAGAAGCGTTCAACATCTCCCCGAGCGCGTTCTCCAACTACTGGCGCCTCACCGCGATGAGCGGCGGCGCCTCGGCCCCGAAGGAGTTCGCCAGCGAGGACGACCTGCTCAAGTTCGTCGCCGCCACGCCCGGCGCGATCGGCTATGTCGACGACGCCCGCGTGACGGCGGACGTCCGTTCCATTCCCGTCGAGTAAAGACCAGGCGCTCCCTGCCAATGCCGGGTGACGGGCGCCGTCACCCGGCTCTTGCGGGCTCCGAATCCCGATGCACCCGTGATCGAGGAGCCTGGTTATCCGTCGGTGATGTAGGCGGCGGCCTCGACGGCGCCGTGCTGTCTCGTACCCGGCGGCGCTCCGATACTTGCCAGTCCGGCCCGGAAGTGACAAACATCGTCCCGGTGCCAGCGCCGGAACCGATCTCCTCACGGTCACGAATTTCGCCGCCGTTTGCAGCGGGCGAAACGGGCGTTCGCGGTCGGAATGCCAGCCGCGGACATGGAACGTTGCCGCTGCTCTTCGCTCTGTTTCTGCTGCCTGCGTTCGCGGGCTGCGCTGGACCGCGGACCGCCGTCAGGACCCAGGCCATGCGAAGTCCCGACGCGGGCTCCGCCGCGACGTATCGGATCGTCGCCACCGGCGGCCCCGCCCTCATGGCCACGCCGCAGTTTCAGGAGACTGCCCGAAAGGTCAGCGAGGAACTCGAGCGGCGCGGCTTCCGATCGGTCCCGGATCCGCGGCAGGCGGACTGGGTGGTCGAAATCGACTATGGCGTGCGGGCGCCGCGCCAGCGCGTGGAGTTGATCTATTCGCCCTCGGATCCGGCCCATCGAGTTCTGGTGCCGGTGCACGACGTGGCGCGCAACCAGATGGTTTACGTCGATGCGACGCCGCGGCCGGCCCGAATCGAAATCGAGAACGTCTCGGAAAAATACCTTGTCATCATCGCGCGGGAAACCGGCTCCAACTCCCGGGGGGCGCAGGCCTGGCGGATCGAGACCTGGATGGAGAACAGCAGCGAAACCGACGTCGTCGAGACCCTGCCCCGACTGCTGCGTGAAGTCATCCGCCATCTCGACGTCGCCGAACGATCCCGCCCCATCGCAGCCGTCCCGGCCCCGCCAGCCGCCCCGGGGCGACCTTCATCCGGGCTTGCTTGAAGTTTCAAGGGCGCCGCAGAGGGACGCCGGCCGCGGCCGCCTGGGTCGGTGTTCCGATCAACTCGAGGAAACCAACCCCGACGATGACGTTCAGGAACGGCGTCCTTGTGCAAGTCTTCACACTTCCCAGGATGACCAGGACCTCCGGCCGGCGAATGGGGCAAAACCAGCGGGCGCCTGGCGCTTTCTCGCCTTGCGAAGGTGATTCGCCCAATTCACCAGCCAGCCTTTTTTCAAGCCTTCCTCGCCCCAAACGGAGTTGAGGCGATAGCGGCCGACCGCTACGGGATCATGCGATGTCCGCTCCTCGTCACCGCGATTCCAGTCCTCCGCTGTCACCACCAGACCGACGCAAGCAGGATGCCGGCGCGACGCGTTGTGCCTGGTGCGGGGGTGATCCCCTTTACGTCGAATATCATGACCGCGAATGGGGCGTACCGGTGCGGGATGATCGGTTGTTGTTCGAATTCCTCGTGCTGGAAGGGGCGCAGGCCGGACTTAGTTGGATCACCATCCTGCGCAAACGGCCGGCCTATCGGAAGGCGTTCGGCGATTTCGATCCGGCGAGGGTGGCGCGCTTCGACCGCCGCAAGATTGAACGCCTCCTCGCCGACCCCGGCATCGTGCGGAATCGGCTCAAGGTCGAGTCCGCCGTCAGGAATGCCCGCGCGTTCCTCCAGGTGCAGGAGGAGTTCGGCAGCTTTGCCGACTACCAGTGGCGCTTCGTCGATGGCCGGCCCGTGCAACATCGGTTCCGCTCCATGGCGGACGTTCCCGCACGGAGTCCCGTATCGGACGCGCTGAGCCAGGATCTGAAGCGACGTGGATTTTCCTTCGTCGGCTCCACGATCATCTACGCCCACATGCAGGCAGTCGGGATGGTGAACGATCACATCGTGACTTGTTTTCGGCACCATCAGCTCGCTTAGCACCAGGCGGTCATGCCACGGAGGCGGCCTCGGGTGCAGAATGCATCTTCAGGAATGGTGATCACCGTGGGATGCAATCCACCGAGACCCTCGCATTTCCCGTCGTTCTTGTTTCCTCCGCTGCGTTGCTCCGAACCCCCCAAAAACGACCGCGGTTGGCACGCGTCAGGCAGTAGAATTCTCGTCCGGCGCTTCGGCGTCGGCGTTCTTTAAGTTCGAGAGCATGCCGCCGCGCCGGGTCGATCCCGGTTGGCGAATGGCTGGACCAACCGCAAGGCATCCGGCCCC
Organism: uncultured Verrucomicrobiae bacterium; assembly: GCA_963797435.1. Taxonomy (GTDB): domain Bacteria; phylum Verrucomicrobiota; class Verrucomicrobiia; order Opitutales; family Opitutaceae; genus CAWCPJ01. Next base: position 1,002,937 of record CAWCPJ010000005.1, read on the forward strand.
TGGAGTCGCAATCGAATACTCAACCTCTTCGATGCGCTCCGCAGCCCCTGGCTGATTCGTCCTGACCCGCCTTGGCGTGGCGGCGGCCTCTCGTTCGGAACGCATAGCCGCGTGCAAAACGGCTTTCCTCACGCCCATGGACTTGATTTCCGGCCGCCCATTCTGGCCCCTCAAGGATGGCCAGCCGTGGGCTTATCCGCCTTTGCGGGAGGATATCGCGTGCGCAGTCCTGGTGATTGGCGCCGGCATCAGCGGGGCCCTGATCGCGCACGCGCTCACGCGCGCGGGATTCGATACTGTCGTCGTGGACCAGCGCGATGTCGCGACCGGGAGCACCGCCGCGTCGACTTCGCTCCTGTTGTACGAACCCGACGTGCCGCTGCTGGAACTCGTGCGCCGCCGGGGCGAACGCGACGCCGTGCGCTGTTATCGTGCGTGCCGCCAAGCGTGGGACGACGTCGCCCGGCTGGCCCGTCGCCTCGGTCCCGCCGTTCGTTTCTCGCGCCGGCGCAGCCTGCTGCTGGCAAGTCGAGCCAGCGACGCGGAGTGGTTGCGTCGCGAGTGCGACTTGCGACGTCGTCACGGCTTTGCCGTCGATCTGTGGACCCAACGGACGCTGGCCGCCCGGAGTTCCCTGCAGCACGCAGCCGCGCTCTGCACGCCCGACGCCGCGGTCCTCGACGCCTATGCGCTGACCCACGCCCTGTTGCACGAGGCGACCGGCGCGGGCCTGCGGGTTTTCGCCCGCACCCGTGTCCACCACCTGCCTCCACAGCGCTCGGGCCGCCGCGTGCGCACCGACCGCGGCTTCACCATCCGTGCCCGCCGCATCGTGATCGCCGCGGGTTACGAGGCGCAGAAGTTCCTGCGGCGCCCCGGTGCCAGCCTCCACAGCACGTATGCAATCGCCACCGCGCCGCTCGCGACGTTCCCAGGCTGGCCATCCGATTGTGTCCTTTGGGAAACCGCCCGCCCCTATATCTACGCCCGGCGCACGGATGACGGACGCGCCATGATCGGCGGCTATGATGAGCCGTTTCGTGATCCACGCGCCCGGGATGCACTGCTTTCCCACAAGTCTGCCGCCCTGTTGCGCAGGTTGCGCAGCCTGTTTCCGGCCCTGTCGGCGGAAACCGCCTATGCCTGGACGGGCACTTTCGCGGAAACCAGCGACAGCCTGCCCTCCATCGGCGCCTGCCCGGAACAGCCGGACGTATCCGTGGCGCTGGGCTACGGCGGCAACGGCATCATCTTCAGTGCGCTCGCCGCCCGCATCATCAGCGATCTCCATCGCGGCCGGCATCATCCCTTCGCCGACCTCTTCGCATTCCAGTGACGCGCGGTCCCCGCGCGGCGGCCTCGCGGCGGCTTGACCTGCAAATTTCACAGTCGGGGGGGAAAACCGAGCCACGTTGTCGTTACACTCCAACGCAGCTACCGGGTGCGTTGTCTCCGTAGCTGCGTTTGAGCTCCGCGAAAACGTGGCCGAACGTGTGAAATTTGCAGGTTTATCGGAACGACGCAGTAGAACCAGCTTTTCGCCGGTCCTTTCATCATCCATGGGTGGCCGACGACGAAGCCTGCTTGCGGCGATCGGCCGCCACGGCCCGCCGCGTTACTGCAACCGCAGGCCGACGGGCAACGTGTCGCCCAGGGCGCGCACTTCGTCGGCGGCCTCGAGATCGCTCACCTCGACGAGCATGCGGCGCCAGCGCTCCGGAGCGTCGAGTTTCTTCAACGCGCGGCCGGTGCGGCTGCGGATATCGTCATCGAGATCACGCGTGCGGTCGCCCGTGAGGCGTGCCAGCAGGACGGCGGCGAACGCCGAGCCGTCGGACATGTCGAGGCCGCGCTCGAGCAACCGCGCCAGCCATGCGCTCACGCGCCCCGGATCGACCGTCTGATGGGCGCTGCCAAACGCCGGCATCCGCGCGCCGAGCCGGCCGATCGCCCACGCCCACGGGCCGCCCTTCGTCGCCGGATCCTCGAGACGCTCGACGAGCCAGTCACCGAGCAGGGTCTTCTCGCTTGCCGGCACGTGCTCGAGCGCCGCGGCGGTGCGCACCATCTCGTCGAGTGAATCGGGCTGCACGCCTTTCGCCGCCGGCAGATTTTTCGACGGCTTGGGCGGGACGCGTCGCGCGAGGTGCGGCTTCAGGTAGCTCCAGATCTCCGCATGTTGCGCGGCGTCCAGACCGCCGGCGATGCGCCGCCACGTCACCCAGAACTCGCGCCAGACCCGCAGGTGACCGTGGTGCACGAGTTCGGGAAAAAGCCGGAACGTCTGCTCACCGCGCCAGTCGTCGAGCGGGTATCCAAATCCCGGGCGCAGGCAGTAGCCCAGCAACTGGAAGAACGCGCGCTCGTGGTTTTCCGAGCGGCGCCGCCGGGACGCGCCGGCGTAGAGCAGGCTCCAGAGTTCGCGCAACAACGGCAGGCTCCAGCTCTCCCGCGGCCCGATCGCCGCTTCGATGGTGCGCACGAGATCCTTCACCTCCTTCGGCGCCACCGCCTGGGCGCGACCGCCAAAGATACGCGCGACCAGCGTGCGCGCCTCGCCGAATCGCTCCGGCATCGATTCCGTCACGGTCGCGGCCGCCCGCCGCGCGGCGCCGCGCAGTTCAAACTCGAGCCGCCAGCGCTCGTCCGCCGCGTCCGACACGCACCACAGTTCGAGGGTGCCGAGCTCGGACAGGTTCGCGCGCAGATGGACCGGCACGCTGCGAGCCTGGGTGCTCACGGCCTTGAACACGGTATGGATCGGCGGCAGGGGATGAAACGTGTCGTCGACCGCGGCGATTTCGCCCGGACGATCGACGCGGTCGGCGGTCGACGAAAACAGCGGAAGCTGCACGGGCTGGCCGAGCGTGAGCGTGAAGGGCGTGTTCTTCAGGTCGATGGACTCGCCCTCCTCGTGGCCGCGCGGGATCAGACAAACGGCGCGCGCCGTGTCGGAACCTTTCTCCGGCGCGAGCCCGACATAGAGGGCATGCGCGGTGCCGCCGGCAATCTTGCGTCCATGACCATGACGCGCGAGGCCGTAACCCGCGGCGCCGCGGGCGACGGCGAGGTCGAGCGAATCGTGCGCCAACAGGGCCAGTCGTGGCGCGTCCGGCCACCACGCCGACATCACGTCGATCAGGCGCTCCGCGATGCGCGCGGAATTGAAAACCCCGCCGTTGAGCAGCACCGCGTCCGGACGCGGCAGTGCCGTTTCGATTCCTCCGGTGCCGAGCGCGGCAAACCCGGCCGCGGCGTGCTGGCGGAGGAACGCCGCGACGTGACGCGAAATCGCGGGATCCTGCGCGTAGGGCAGGCCGAGTTCCTGCAGGGCGGTGCGGGCCGCGCGGCGTGGGGCTTCATCCCTGGCGCAGGCGGGCAGGAAACCATCGAGCACGAGCTGCTCGGTTTCCTCGCGTCCAAATTCGGTCGACAATGTTCCTGCCAGCAGACGACTGCCCTCGCCGGCAACCGCGACACCATGACGTTCCGGCGGATTCGCGCCGAGCAGCGCCTCCTTCGCGGTGCGCGCCGCCTGCACGAGTTGATTCCACTGCGCCGCGCTGAGCTTTCGCCCGCTCGCCACCAGGCGCGACTCGGCCACGCGCGCAAGGGCGACGTCCATGTTGTCCCCTCCGAGCATCAAGTGATCGCTCACGGCCAGCCGCCGCAGCAAGGGCCCGCCGTCGTCCGCCACGCCGACCTCGATGAGCGTAAAGTCGCTCGTGCCACCGCCGACGTCGACGACCAGCACGAGCCGGACGCCCTGCAACGCCGTCGCGAGGTCGTGCCGGTGCCGGACGGTGAAATCATAGAACGCAGCCTGCGGTTCCTCGAGGAGCGCGAACTTTACCAGGCCAGCCTGACGCGCGGCATCGACCGTGAGGGTGCGCGCGACCTCATCGAACGACGCCGGCACGGTGACGACCACCTCCTGTTCCGCGAGCGGCTGCGACGGATGCGAGTGGTTCCAGGCCGCGGCGATGTGGGCAAGCAGGCGGGCGGATGCCGCGATCGGCGAGATGCGCGGCACCTCGGCCGGCGCGCCCCAGGGCAGGATCGGGGCCGTGCGGTCGACGCCCCCGTGGCAGAGCCAGCTTTTCGCCGAGGACACAAGTCTTCCCGGCACGCGCGCACCCTGCCAGCGCGCCCCCTCGCCGACCAGCAGGTGCGGCGTTTCGCCCCATGGAAGTTTCGCCGCGCCGGGCGGCAGCTCGTGTTCGCCGGCGAGGTAGAGCGCCGACGGCAACATCGGTCGCGCCGCCACTTCACCCGGTCGCTGCACCTGCACGACCGGGAAATCGACGATCGCTGCGTCAACGCCCTGCGCGGGATCGGTAAACGCGACCGCGCAGTTCGTGGTGCCGAGATCGATGCCGACAATCGCCATGCGAGTGAAAGTGAACTTGAGCGGGAGAGAAAAAGGGGCCGTCGGAAGGCAGCCTCAACCGTAGCCGCGTTCGAGCGCAGCGACAACGTGACGGCGCGAAAGCAGCACCAACGAAGGCTTCACTCCTTCATGCGCACGTTCAGTTCAAGTTTCCAGCGACCATTGCCCGCGCGCTCGAGACAGCGCAATTCCAGCGTGCCGATCTCGGTCACCGCGGCCTGGAGGTTCACCGGCACGAGCTTGCCGGTGTCGCCGTCATGCGCCGGCAACGTGGTCTCGATCGGCGCGACTTCCTCGAGTTCATCGTTGCCGTCAACGTCGTCGAGCATCGTGCCCACCCCGTCGTCGCGACGCAGCGAGCTGGCGAAGAAACGGAATCGCGTGGGCTCGCCGACCACGAGGCCGAACTCCTGCGGCGGCACGTCGGCGGTCGTGCCTTCCTCCATCCCGAAGGGCGCGACGCACATCGCCTTGACCGGCGGCTCCATGCCCGGGACCGCCGGCATCGCGGTTTCGACGCCCACATAGTAGGCGCGCGCCGTGCCGCCGCGGATGCGCAGGCCGTGTCCCTGCCGCACCCAGCCGTAGTAGGCCGCGCCGCGCGCGACCGCGAGATCCAGATCCGCGCCCTCCAGTTCCTTCAGCGGCTGGCCCCCATCGGACGCGAGCCAGTTGTTGAGCACGGTCAGCACGCGTTCCTTCAACGCCGTCGCCTTGAACACGCCGCCGTTGAACAACACCGCCGTCGGATGCACGAAGGCCTGGCCCGCGACGTCGACCGGTGCATCGTGCGCGTCCGCGAGGGCGTGCGCCTGGCGAGTGAGAAAGGCCGCGAGGTGGCGCGTGACGCCCGCGTCCTGCGCGTAGGGCAACGCCATTTGGGCGAGGCCGGTGCGGCGCGCGGTCTGCGGCAGTTCGGCGACGGCGACCTCGGGAAAGAATCCGTCGGTGAGCACGCGCGTGAGTTCGTCGCGATGCAGTTCCGCCTTGATCGTGCCGCCGATGAGCGCCGAGCCGCGGCCCGGAATCACCAGCGGGGCCACCGTCTCGTCCGCGTGCGCGAAGAGATGTTCCTTCGCCTGCCGGCACGCGAAGGTGAGCGCGTTGAACTGCCACGCATCGAGCTTGCGTCCGTCCGCGGCGAGCCGCGTCGCGACCGTGTGCGCGAGCGCGAGATCCATGTTGTCGCCGCCGAGCAGGATGTGATCGCCGACCGCCACCCGCGTGAGTTCGACCTCGCCGGACCGGTCGGTCACGGCAATGAGGGAAAGGTCGGTCGTGCCGCCGCCGACGTCCACGACCAGAATCACGTCACCCGGACGCGCGAGTTTGCGGAAACTGTCACCCATGGCCTCGCACCACGCGTAGAACGCAGCCTGTGGTTCCTCGACCAGCGTGACGTTTCCCAGACCCGCCTGCTGCGCGGCCTTCAGGGTCAGTTCGCGCGCCGACGCATCGAACGAAGCGGGTACCGTGAGCACGACCTCCTGTTCCGCGAGTGGCGTGTCCCGTTGCGCGTGATCCCAGGACTCGCGCAGGTGACTGAGATAGTCGGCCGACGCCGTGAGCGGCGAGACGCGATCCACATCCGCCGGCGCCTGCCACGGCAGGATCGCCGCCTGCCGGTCGACGCCCGCGTGGCACAACCAGCTCTTCGCCGAGGACACGAGCCGCATCGGCACCTTGGCGCCGTGCGTGCGGGCGAATTCGCCGACGACCCTTTGCGCACGCTTCTTGTCCCACGGCAAACCGACCGCGCCCGCGGGGAATTCCTGCGCGTTGGGCAGGTAGAGAAACGACGGCAGCAGTGTCCTCTCCTCGACCGTGCCCACCGCGGTCACCTGCGGGATCGCGAGCATGCTCTGGTCGCGTCCGCGCGCCTGGCCGGCCTGGAGATCGAGGAAAGACACCGCGCAATTCGTGGTGCCGAGATCGATACCGATGCAATAGCGGCTCATGGTTCGTGGCTCCGGGCGCGGTTAAAGTTCCACCTCGGCAGCGGCGAGCACGCGCGGATCGAGAGCATCCGACAGCTCGGGCAAGCGCACGGCGGTTGTCGCCCAGCCGTGATGCTTGAGGGTGCCGCGAAACGGCGGCTGACCCGCGACGTTGCCGGTGAGGCGGATGCGCTGCGCATCAAAACCGGCCGGAATCGTCACGGTGTCACCCTCGTTCTGCGCGAGCACCGGCTCCAGCGCGAGGGATTGTTGCAGCACCTTGCGACAGCCCGCATGGACCACTCGCGCGGCGGCGCCAATGTCGGCATCAGCGTAGGACGCGACGTCCTCCTGCAGGAAGTCGATCAGGCGTCCCTCCCGTTGCAGCATGCCCAGCACCGCGAGACCGGAGGCATGTACGCGCTCCGGCGACGCGACGGGCGCTGCTTCGGGGGGTTTGCGCAACGAGGCGTGGATGGGAGCAATTTGTGTCGCGAACGTGCGATTGAACAGACACGCCCACGCCAGGCGCAGGCGCGTAAAAAAGGAAACTTTCGTGGAAGACGGTTCCATGATGCTCGCACCTTAAGCACGCGGGATTCCAGCGGGGAAGCGCGTAACACCTGCAACAGGTGCGCTCGTTGGTGGTGTTGGAGTTAGCTGGGAAATCTCACCAGTGGAGGCGGGAAGGGTGTGACGGCGGACCAGGATCGTGGTTGAAGGCGACCTCGGAACGCAGGCATGCGTGCCTGCAACTGGAAATCATCCGGGCAGGGACGCCTGCGCTACCTTGACGAGCCGCCGCCTGGTCGCACCATCGCGCCGCATCCTCTTGTCCATGCCCTCCGCCGGTCCAGATCACACATCGCCTTCACACGACGACATTGCCGCGCAGGCCTATCTGCTGTGGGAACAAGCCGGCCGGCCGCAGGGCCGTGCGGTGACCCACTGGCTCGAAGCCGAGGCGGCGCTGACACCGAACCAAACTCGGACGTCGAGTTCCCGGAAGGCGGAATCGCCCCGCGGCCGTTACGGTCTCGTGCTGCAGGAAACCAGCATGTAGCCCGGAGATTCTCCTCTGCGGCAACTTGGGTAGGGTCGGCTCGTCTTGTCGCGCCTCCGCCGTTTGTAACGCGCCACGGCTCAAGCGCGGTTCCAGGTAGCTGCGTTGGAGTATAACGACAACGTGGCCCGGTTCCCCCCGGACGATGAGATCTCCGGGTTCGTCTGCGGCCCGGCCCGGAGGGCCGGCCCTCCATCCCGGGTCAGCCTCGACACGTGCGCGCGAAGCGCGGCACGATGCCAGCCGCACCATGCAGCTCTCTGTCGCCGCGCGCACGATCACGCTCAACGCGCACGAATTTGCCGAGTTCACCGCCGGCCCGTCGGGCGCGGGCGGCGGCCGGCCGGAATTGTGGCGCGCCCAGCTTGGCCAGACGTGGCACGGGGAAATGCGCGAGCAACTCATGCAACAGGATGCGACCGCGCGTTTCGAAATGGCGGTCGATGCCAGCTTCGAATGGCGCGGCTGGCGCGTGCGCCTCGCCGGACGCGTCGACCAGACCGTGGAACGCGGCGGTGTCCTGATCGTGCGCGAGGTCAAGACCGTGTTGCGTCCCCTGCCCGCCTCGCCCGATGACCTGCGACACGAATATCCCGGTCACTTCCGGCAACTCGCGGCCTACCAGTGCCTCTTTGCCGGACCGGACCTTGATTCCGGGCCGAAGGCACCCGACCAGGTAGGGCGCGGAGTCCCGTCCGCGCCGAGCGTGGACGGTGGGGAACCGAGTCCCCGCCCTACCTCGAACACGCACCCCGGCGAACTGGTTTTTGTCGAGCCCGCGACCGGCGTCGTCCAGATCGTCGCCCAGGACCCGGCCGCGGCCTGGCAGATCTTCACGGCGCGACTGGACGAGTTGTGGGCGTTTGCGGAACAGCGACGATCCGGACTCGAACGTCTGCGCTCCCTGCGTTTCGCGCCGGCGTTCGCCACGCCGCGTGCCGGACAGGAAACGATCCTGGAAGACCTGCGCGCCGCGGCAAGCCGATCGCCGGTCGTGTTGTTCGAAGCGCCGACGGGGTTCGGGAAAACCGGTTGCACGCTCGAGTACGCACTGGGCGAACTCGCGACCGGCCGGCTGACGCGGCTCATCTACCTCACGGGAAAGTCGACCGGCCAGTTGCAGGTCGTGCGGCAACTCGAGGCGATGGTCGGCCACCCGCCGGGCGCGACCTGGTGGCAGATCCGCAACAAGAGCGAGCATTGCGTCAACGAGGTCTACCACTGCTTTCGCGATGCCTGCCGGTTTCTCGATGGTCAGGAGGAGCGCTGGCCCGAGAGCGGCCTGCAGCGGTTCAGCCAGGACGTGTCGCTGCCGCGCGATGCGGAGACGCTGCGGGCAGCCGGCCGCGAAGCGCAGATCTGCCCGTACGAGATCACGCGGGCGTCGCTTCCGTTTACGGACGTCTGGATCGCGGACTACAACTACGTCTTTGCCCCGGCCAATCGCTCTTTTCTCGACAACCTTCCCGGTCACGAGCCGCCGCAGACGCTGCTCGTGGTCGACGAGGCGCACAACCTCCCGGCGCGCGTCGCCGATGCCTACTCCTCGGAGCTCACGCACACGGCCACGCGCTTCGCCCTCGCGGCGCTCGACGGCACCGGCGCGCCGGCCGGTCTCGTTGCGTCATGGGAGAAACTCACGATTCTTCTCGGCCGCCTCGAACCCGCCGAGCTGCTCGATGAAATCCACGAGGCGGAACTGCTCGACCATCTCGCGCTGGTCGCGAAACACCTGCAGGGCGCCGCGCTCGACTACACCGCGCTCGGCCCAACCGCGAGTGACACGCTCTTTCAAGTCGGCGGGTTGCACGCGGCGCTGACCGATGGGACACGCACGCTCCCCGAGCTCACGTGGGTGCCCGAGCGCGGTGTGATCCGTTTCACGTGTCTCGATGCCTCGGTGGCGATCGCCGACACGTTGCACGACTTCGGCCATGTCGTGTTTCTTTCCGCGACCCTCTCGCCGGTCGACGTGTTCGCCGCGCCAGTGCGGACTCGACCGTCTCGGCGTCGCGCCCGCGCACCTCGTCGCCCGCACGCCCTGGCGGGACCAAGCCTACGATGTGGCGATCGACACCCGCGTCGACACGCGTTACGAAAAACGCGCGCGCCACCTGCCCACGACCGCCGCGACGATCGCCGCGCTGCATGCCGGCGGTCCCGGTCCGGTGGTCGCGTTCTTCCCCTCCTACGCCTACGCTGAAAACGTGCGGACGCGGCTCGATCACGATCACCCCGAAGTGCGGGCGGTCATGCAGCCGCGCGTGCGCGAGCTGGCGGAACAGGCCCGTTTCATTGAAGAGGCGCTGGCGCTCGCGGACGTGATCCTGCTTGTGCTCGGCAGCAGCTTCGCCGAAAGCATCGACCTGCTCGGCGGCCGGGTGGCCGGGGCAGTCGTCGTCGGGCCGGCCCTGCCGGAAGTGAACGCGGTGCAGCGCGCGAAACTCGACGCGTCGCGCGCCGGCACGCGCTCGGCGGCGTTTCGGGAAGTGTACCAGATTCCCGGCATGCAAAAGGTGAATCAGGCCCTCGGCCGGCTGGTGCGCGCCCCCGGGCAGCATGCGCGAGTGATCCTGCATTGCCGGCGTTTCGCCGAACCGTCGTATCAAAGCCTGCTCGCGCCGGACTATCGCGAAGGCACGGTCATCACGAACGACGCGGAGTTGCAGGCATGGCTCAATAGGTAGGGCGGGGACTCCGTTCCCCGCCGCCGAACGTACTTTCCTTTCATGGCGGGGAACGGAGTCCCCGCCCTACCTTTCCCCGGAACCCACGATACAAACCACATTCCGCTTTACCGCGGTTCCCCGGGCTCGGCACACTCGTGCCCGGTGCCGACCCGCCTCACGATTCCCGCCGGTGACATCACGGCCGCGCTGCGCCGCGTCGCGGCGGGCATTGCCGCCCGGCACGGAAGCACGACCAATCTCGTCATGCTCGGCATCGCCCGCGGCGGGGTGGCCGCGTCCACCCGCCTCGCCACGGCGGTGGGCGAACAATTGCACCGGACGGTTCCGGTCGGCGTGCTGAACGTCTCCTTTCATCGCGACGATCTCGGGCGCAACCCGATTCCCGATCTTTCCACCGCAACCACGATTCCCCAAGACCTCGAGGGTGCGGTCGTCGTGCTCGTGGACGACGTGCTCTTCACCGGCCGCACGGTGCGGGCCGCGCTCGAGGAACTTTTTTCGCACGGACGCCCCGCCCGGGTGGAACTCGCGGTGCTGGTCGACCGCGGCAACCGCTGCCTCCCGATCGCGGCGGACTACGTGGGGTTCACGGAAAAGACCGAGCCGGACGAGCGCGTCGTCGTGCGCCTCGATCCCGCTGATCCCGCGAAGGACGTGATCGAGGTGAAGGCCGCCGGCGCCTGAAGCGAGTTGTTTTCCCCTGATGCCCTGGAACCGCAAGGATTTCGTCGCCATCGAACCGCTCTCCGTCGCGGAAATCGAAACAGTTTTCGCCGTCACCGCCGCCTTCAAGCGCACGCTGGCGCGCAACGTGAAGAAGGTGCCCGCCCTGCGCGGCAAGACCGTCGTCAACCTCTTCCTCGAGCCGAGCACGCGCACGCGCGTCGCCTTCGAAATGGCCGCCAAGCTGCTCAGCGCCGAGGTCATCTCGCTGGACATGGGCGCGAGCAGCACGACGAAGGGCGAGACGCTGCGCGACACCGCCCAGAACATCCAGGCGCTGAATGCGGACATGATCGTGCTGCGCCACGCCGCCGCGGGCTCGCCGGCTTATCTCGCAAAACTCCTGCACGTGCCCGTGATCAACGCGGGCGACGGTGCCCACGAGCATCCCACGCAGGCGATGCTCGACTGTTTCACGCTGCGGGAGCACTTCGGCAGCCTCCAGGGCCGGCGCATCACGATCCTGGGCGACATCCTCTTCAGCCGCGTCGCGCGCTCCAACATCTGGGCGATGACGAAGCTCGGCGCCGAGGTCACGCTGGTCGGCCCCGCGACCCTCGTGCCGCACTGGTTCACCGAGTTCGGCGTCAAGGTCTCGCACGACCTGCGTTCCGCCCTCGCCGACTCCGAGGCCGTCATGCTGCTGCGCATCCAGCACGAACGGCAGACCTCCAGTCACTTTCCCTCGCTCGGCGAATACACCAGCATGTTCGGCCTGAACCGCACGCGCGCGAGCTGGTTGCATCCCGACGCGATCATCATGCACCCGGGACCGATCAACCGCGGTGTGGAGATCGACTCCGACCTCGCGGACTCCAGCCGCAGCGTGATCCTTGAACAAGTCACCAACGGTATCGCGGTTCGCATGGCCGTCCTCTACCTCTGCGCCGGCGGCGCTCCCGAGGCGCTGTTGAAACCGAAGGCCGGGGCGGGAGCGGGGCCAAATTAGGAAACTGCAGAAATATGAAATCTGGAAATCCGGTTTCTCCGTTTCTGCCGTTTCCGTGTTTCTGCCGTTTCTCCGTTTTGCTGTTTCAGCGTTTCTGCCGTTTCCGTGTTTCGCCGCTCTGCATTTCCTGTTCCTGCGTTTGAAAGCCCATGCCTGACGTCCTCTGGATTCAAAACGGTCGCGTGATCGATCCCGCCTTCGGGCGCGATGCCACCGGCGATGTGTTTGCCGTCGACGGCGTGCTCGTCGCGGCGCTGGATGCGGAGCAGAAAGCCATCGCCCGGCGCATTGATGCGAAGGGCCTGGTCGTTTGTCCCGGACTCGTCGATCCGCACGTGCATCTGCGCGAGCCCGGGCAGACGCACAAGGAAACGATCCAGACCGGCTCGTGGGCCGCCGCCGCCGGTGGATTCACCACTGTCGTCTGCATGCCGAACACCTCGCCAGTCGCCGACAGCGTGGGCACGATCCAGTACATCGTCGACGCCATCGAGCGGGAGTCGGTGGTGCACATTCATCCCACGGGTTGCATCACGCTCGGCCAAAAGGGCGAGGCCCTCGCGCCGATCGGTTCGCTCAAGCGCGGCGGCGTGGTCGCAATCACCGATGACGGCAATTGCGTCCAGAACAACGAGCTCATGCGCCGCGCCGTCGAATACGCCGGCATGTTCGACCTGCCGGTGATGGATCACTGCCAGGACGACGCGCTGACCAAGGGCGCGGTGATGCACGAGGGCGTCGTCTCCACCCGGCTCGGCCTGCGCGGCTGGCCGGCCGCCGCGGAGGACATCATCGTCTCGCGCGACGTCATCCTGTCCACGCACACGCACGCGCACATTCATCTCCAGCACATCAGCTCGGCCACCGCGGTCGACATCATCCGTCGGGCCAAGCAGCGCAAGGTGAACATCACCGCGGAGGCCACACCGCATCATCTCGCGCTGACGGATGCCGGACTCCTCGGTTACGACACCAACTTCAAGATGAACCCGCCGCTGCGCGCCGAGAGCGACCGGCGCGCGTTGATCGAGGGCATCAAGGACGGCACGATTGATTGCGTCGCGACGGACCACGCGCCGCACACGAATTACGAAAAGGACAAGGAATTCGATTTTGCGCCATTCGGCATCGTCGGCCTGGAAACCGCGTTGCCCGTCGTGCTCGACGTGCTGCATCGCCAGGAGGGCATGAGCCTGTCCGCGGTGCTCGCCCTCATGACCTGCAAGTCGGCCGCGATCGTCAAGCTGCCCGGCGGCACGCTCGCGCCCGGCGCCGCGGCGGACATCACGATCCTTGATCCGGAGGAACGCTGGACGGTGGACGCCGCGAAGTTCTTCAGCAAATCGGCCAACTCGCCGTGGCTTGGCCGCGAAATGCGCGGACGCGTGAAATGGACCGTCGTCTCCGGTCGGGTCGTGTTCGAAAACGACCGGATCGCGCTCGCGCCGTAAGCCCGACAATCCCACGGCGGGCGCGAGGCGAACTGGAACAAGCGTGGCCGCAGCACGGTTCGTCCACGTTGTCGCTGCACTCCAACGCGGCTACGAGCTGAACCAAGGCAGCGTCGGCTGTCGCAGCCGACCGCGGTCGCGCCGAGACTCGGGACCCTGCCTTCCGAGCCCCAAGCCAAGTCTGGTCGGCCCGACGTTTCAGCCGCCGCCGGGGCCGCGACCGCCGCGGCGGCCGGCGAAGTCGCGTACGTCGGGATTCTCCAGGAGGAATTTCATCTGCGCCTCCGCCTGCTGCATCTGGTCGATCTGCTGATCGGCCAGCGCCTCGAGTTGCGGCTGGGTCATGAAACCTCTTGCCGACTCGATCACCTGCTGGTTCTGCGCGCGCAGGTTGTTCAGATACGTATTCACGGAGTCCTGGGTGATCGGCGCACGATCGGCGCCACCGCCCCAGAATCCCCGGCCCGGGCCCGGCATCTGCGGGACGGGATGCTCGGCCGACGCCTGTTGGATCGCCGCGAGCAATTTGCCGTTCACGTCATCCGTAAGGGGCGCGCCCGCGTAGGTGGCCCGACGCGCGACATCGTCGACCACCTGACGCTGCGGGGCGCTGTCGAGGTAGCCCTGCAAGTTCTTCAACCCGTCCGGACCGAGGATCGCATTGATGTCGGCCTCGGTGGACGCGAGCTTGGTATCGCGCCAGCTCTGCGCATCGGCGCGTTCCTGGTCGGTTTCGGCCGTGCGTTCGAGCATGCCCGCCTGCATGCGGGCGAGCTGGCGATCCGCCATGATACTGCGCAACGCCTCGATCTGGGTTTCGTTCAAGCCGAGCTTCACGAAGTAGTCGCCGAACCGCCGGTCGATTTCACTCTTGATGCGCGTCAACATCGCTGCCCGCGCCTGCGGATCGGCGAGCGCCTGCGCGAAGAATTCCTGGCCGCGGGCACGCCGGTCGAACGGGCGCCGCGGTGGCGTTTCACGGGTGACCGCGGATGCGTCCGGCTGGGCCGCCGCATCCGCGGCAGTGGATTGGGCAGCCGGCGGAGCCTTCACGGGGTCATCGGCCGCTTTCGGCACGGAGGCAACCGCCGGCGCCGCCGGCGCGCCCGCCAGTTCGCGTCGGAGCGCGGCATTTTCCCGCGCGAGAACCAGGACGCCGATGAGGGCGGCGATCGTGACCGCGGAGAGCAGGTAGAGGGGCAGGTGTTTCATGGAGGAGTCAGGCAAATCGTCGCCAGGCACACTGCTGGTCGGAGCGTGCCCGTCGCTTTCATGTGGGAACGTGCAGGCAGGCGATGGCGTCGAGGTTTCACCAGATCGCCTGCAGGCAAGCATCTACGGGCAAACGGCCGAACGTGCAGGCACGGCTCACGTCTCGCAGAGTTTCTCGACCGCCTGCGCAAGCTGGACGTCGCGAGCGGTGATCTTCGAACCGGCATCATGTGTGTTGAGGCGCAGGATCACACGATTCCAGACATTCGTGAGGTGGGGATGGTGGTTGATCCGTTCGGCCTCGAGACCCACCCGCACGATGAAGCCCAACGCCGTGGAAAAATCCGCGAACGTGAAGGTCTTCTCGAGGGCGTCATCCGCCGCGGTCCAGCCGGGCAGTTCACGCAAGATTTTCTGCAGTTCGGGGGTGGAAAGTGGTGCACTCATGACCGCCAAACTGTGTGAAACGCAGAAGTTGTCCAGCCGGGTGGGCGCTCGGCCACCGGCACCCAGCGCAGGCTTTCAGCCTGGCTTGCACAAAGGCGGCAGCCACGGATGCCTGCGCGACTTCCAGCTCACCAGCCGACGTGTTCGCCATGGTGGTTGACCGGCCTCGGGCCGGACCTTTAATCGCATTGCTTTTGCCCTGGTGAGCGTTCCCCACAAACCGAACATCCCGCGCCACGTCGCCATCATCATGGACGGCAATGGTCGTTGGGCGAAGTCGCGCGGATTGCCGCGGGTGGAGGGGCACCGGCGCGGTGGGGACAGCGTGCGCAACGTCCTGAAGGGGTGCCAAAAGCTCGGCATTGAATACCTGACGCTGTTCGCATTCTCGGCGGAAAACTGGCGTCGCCCGGCCGACGAAGTCGGGGCGCTGATGCAGTTGCTCGTGAAGTTCCTCCGCCGGGAAACCGCGGAGCTGGTCCGGCGCGACATCCGTCTGCACGTCATCGGCCAGTGGCAGGACCTCCCGCCGGCTGCGCGCCGGGGGCTCGAACGTTCCCTCGCCGCCACCGCCCGCTGCCGCGGTCGCCATCTCACGCTCGCCCTGAGCTATGGTTCGCGCCAGGAAATCGCCGCCGCCGCCCGCGCCTACGCCGAGGCGGTGCAACGGGGGGAAGAGGATCCATCCACGTGCACATGGGAACGCCTCGCGCGCTATCTTTTCACCGCGGATCTGCCGGATCCCGACCTGATCATCCGCACGTCGGGCGAATCCCGCCTGAGCAACTTTCTCATGTTGCAGGGCGCGTATGCCGAATTGTACTTCAGCCCGGTGCCATGGCCGGAGTTCGGAGAGGAGCAGCTGGCCGAGGCGGTCGCGTGTTTTCAACGACGGGAGCGCCGCTACGGCCTCACGGGTGAACAGCTGGGTTCTCCGACACCGCATCGGACGCCGGCCGTGAACGGCGTGTCCTGAACGTGGCCAAGCGCATCGTCAGCACGCTGCTGCTCTGGTCGCTGGTCGCGGCCACGATGGTGTTCCTGAAACGCGATGGCGTCGTGGTCGTGCTGGCCCTGTTTGCCGCGGCGGCCCTGCACGAACTCTACCTGATGCTCGAAAAGCTCGGGCATCGCCCGTTTCGCCACTTCGGCGTGACACTGGGTTTCCTCGTCATCACCGTTCCTTACTTCTTCCGCGAATACGCGGGCATGCCGGAAAAGGAAGGCATGGAGAGCGCATTGATCGCGATCGCGATCGTGGCGTGCTGCCTGCGGATCATGCGCGAACGCACCGGCGGGAACCGGATCGAGACGCTGATCGCGACGATCTTCGGCCTGGTTTACCTGCCCTACATGCTGTTCTTCATCGTGCGCATCATGTGGCTGGACGAGTCCCCTGGCGGCGTCGCCGGCCTGATGCTGGTCGTATGGTTGCTGTGCGCGGCGAAATTCTGCGATGTCGGCGCGCTGGTGGTCGGTTCGATGATCGGCCGCCACAAGCTCGCACCGACGATGAGCCCGGCCAAGACATGGGAGGGTGCCGTGGGTGGCGTGGTGATCGCCTCCGGCGTCTGCGCGGGTCTGGTCGCCGTTTTCCCGGAAAAGTTCCCGCCTGGATTCACGCCGCTCGACGGCGGCCTGGCGGCGGTATTGCCGGCGATCGTATCCATCACCTCCGACCTGGTCGAATCCGTGCTCAAGCGCATGGCCGGCTTCAAGGACTCGGGCACGACCATCCCGGGCATCGGCGGCGCGTTCGACCTGCTCGACAGCTTGGTTCTCGCGGCGCCGGTCGGTTTCCTCATCCTGCGCGTCTTGTTGTGAGAATGGCCGCAATCGGGTCCGGCGGGCGCACGCATGACGGCCATTCCTCGCGTGCCGGTCCGGCCGGGCGTCCGGGCGGTCCCGATGTTTCCATGTCTTCCCGTCGCAAACTCGTTCTGCTCGGCGCTACCGGCTCGATCGGTCAAAGCGCATTGCGGGTCATCGAACGCCATCCCGACCGGCTCGAACTCGTCGGCATCGCCGCGCGCAACCGGTTCGAGGCGCTGGCCGATATCGCGCGCCGGTTTGCGGTCCGGCACGTCGGCCTGTTCGAACCCGCCGCCGGCGGACTCGACGGTGCCCGCGACCGCTTACCTGCCGGCTCGACGTTCTACTCCGGAATCGAGGGCGTCACGGAACTCGCGGCCACAACCGGCGCGGACATCGTGCTCGTCGCGTCCGCCGGAACGGCCGCCCTCCGGCCGACGCTCGCGGCGATCGCGGCGGGCAAAACCATCGCGATTGCGAACAAGGAAATCCTCGTGCTCGCCGGATCGGTCGTGACCCAGGCCGCGCAACACGCGGGCGTGCGCCTTGTTCCGGTCGACAGCGAACACAACGCCGTTTTTCAATGTCTCGACGGCGGGATGCGCCGCAATCTGCGCCGCATCGTGCTGACGGCCTCAGGCGGGGCGTTTCGCGACACCCCGCGGGAGCGGCTGGCCCACGTTACTCCCGACGAGGCGCTTGCTCATCCCAACTGGTCGATGGGACCGAAGATTACCATCGACTCCGCCACCATGGCCAACAAGGGCCTCGAGATCATCGAGGCTCGCTGGCTGTTCGACGCCCGACCGGAACAGATCGACGTCGTGCTGCATCCCCAGAGCATCGTGCACTCCCTGGTCGAGTTTGTGGACGGCTCCATCCTCGCCCAATTGACGCCGCCGAGCATGACCTTCGCGATCCAGCACGCCCTGCTCTACCCCGACCGGACCGACGGCGTCCTGCCCACGCTGGACTTCACCACGGCGCTGCGTCTGGATTTCCAGCCGCTGGAATCCGGTCGTTATCCGTGTCTGGCGCTGGCCCGGGCGGCACTCGCAGGCGGCGGCGCCGGCCCGGCGGTCTTTAACGCCGCAAATGAAATTGCCGTGGCGGCTTTCCTTGATCGCAAGATTGGGTTCCTTGATATTCCGACGATAATCGATAAGACCATGCAGGCCGTCCGCGCCGACGGTTCGGCAAATCTTGATGAAATACTCCTCGTGGACGCGGAAGCGCGTCGCCTCGCCGCGGGCTTTCTGCCTCGCTAATTCCCCATGCTCGATCTGCTAAGGCCCATCTACACCAACGTCTGGTACGTGCTGTTGATCGCGCTGTTCTTTGGCGGTTCGATCTTCGTGCACGAACTCGGTCACTTTCTGGCCGCCCGGTGGCGGGGTTTGCGGATCGACCGCTTTTCGATCGGCATGGGACCGAAGATTGTCTCCTGGAACCGCGGGGGCGTGGAATACCGGCTGTCGTGGATTCCGGTGGGCGGTTACGTGGCCCTGCCGCAACTCGCGGACATGCGCGGCATCGAAGGCGAGCCCACCGGAGACGGCGCGAGCCTCCCGCCGATCAGCTACACGGACAAGATGATCGTTTCGGTGGCCGGCGCGCTGTTCAACCTCCTCTTCGCGTTCGTGCTCGCGTGCATCCTGTGGGGCGTCAAGCAGCCGGAACGCGCCGACCAGACGACCACCACCATCGGCTACATCGCCCACGACCTGCCCGTGGAAGGACCCGACGGCGGCACGGAACTCGTGACCAGCCCCGCCGTGGAAGCCCACCTGCAGGTGGGCGATCGCGTTGTATCCATCGACGGCGACAAGGTCGGAGACTGGGATGACATCAGCCACGCAATCGTCACGGGCAGCCGGCGGGCCGAAGACGGTCGCCGCCAGTCGAACTTCGTCATCGAGCGGGACGGCGCGACAAAATCGGTGGTGGTGCATCCGCGCCTCGCAGGAGATGAATCCATCCGCCAGGTCGGCATCGCACCCGCCTATGATGTTCTCGTTGCCGACGTCGTGCCCGATTCACCTGCGGCCCGCATCGGATTCAAGCCCGACGACAAGCTCGTGTCCGTGGACGACATTCCCATCCGCAACGAGCAGACCTACCTCGACCGGGTCACGGAAGAACGCAGCAAAGCGCATACGCTGGTCGTCCACCGCGACCAGGGCGATGTCACGCTCACGATCCCCGCAAACCTCGGTCCCGTCATCGTGCAAGTGCTCCCGGATACGCCGGCCGACCGGCTGGGGTTGAAAGTCGGGGACCGCCTCGTGGCGTTGAACGGCAAACCGGTCACGACCACGAAGTCGTTTGTCGACGAGATCCAGGCTTTCGCGAACCAGGCGGTCACGCTGGCGATCACCCGCGACGGAAATCAATTGAGTCTTTCGGTGCCGCCCCGCCCCCAGGTCGACGGCAAGCTCGGCATCCAGATAACCGACATGCTCGGCGAGCAGTTGACGATTCCGGCAACGCTCGTGCGCATCAACCCGCTCCAGCAATTCAGCAAGCAGATTGGCGACACGTTCAGCGTGCTGGGCAGCCTGCTCAATCCGCGCTCCGACATCGGGCTCTCCAAGATGAGCGGCCCGGTGGGCATCATTCGCGTCTACTACACGGCGGTGCGGGCGGAATTCCGGTTCGTGCTCTGGCTCACGATCCTGGTGAACATCAATCTCGCGATCTTCAACCTGCTGCCGATTCCGGTGCTCGACGGTGGCCACATGCTGTTCGCGACCATCTCGAAGTTGCGCGGCCGGGCGATTCCGCCGCAAATGCTCATCACGACGCAGAGCGTCTTCATGGTGCTCCTGTTCACGATGATCATCTATGTCACGTTCTTCGATGTGCGCCGGAGCTGGCGCGACATGACCGGGCACGACGCCCGTCCGGAACCGGCGGAGACGGCTCCGGAAGCGGCCCCCGCAGATCCGGGCGCGATCGCGCCGGCTCCGCCCGCCCCGGCCGCGCCCTGACCCCCGACGCTCCCGCGATGGCTTATTGCGCCTCCCGCTTTCGCACGGTGCGGCGGCCGACGCGTTCGGTGAACGTCGGCACCGTGGGCGTGGGTGGCTCAAACCCGATTCGCCTGCAGTCGATGACGACCAGCGACACGCAGGACGTCCCGGCCACGGTCAAACAATGCATCGCGCTGGCCGAGGTCGGATGCGAGATCGTGCGCGTCACGGCGCCCAACGTATCCGCCGCGCGATGCCTGCGTGAGATCCGCGCCCGGTTCACCGCCGCGGGTTTCGGTGCCGTTCCGCTGGTCGCCGACATCCACTTCCTGCCGCAGGCCGCGATGGAGGCGGTGGAACACGTCGAGAAGGTGCGGGTGAATCCAGGCAATTACGCCGACCGCAAGAAGTTCGCCGTGCGTGAGTATTCCGACGCCGACTACGAACGGGAACTCGCGCGCCTGCACGACGCCTTCACGCCCCTGGTGCTGCGGGCGCAAGCTCTCGGACGTTCCCTGCGCATCGGCACGAATCACGGCTCGCTGTCGGATCGCATCATGAACCGTTACGGCGACACGCCGCTCGGCATGGTCGAGTCCGCCCTGGAATTCATCCGCATCGCCGAGACCCACGGCTTCCCCGACATCATCCTTTCGATGAAGGCGAGCAACCCGAAGGTCATGATCCAGGCCTACCGTCTGCTCGTCGCGCGCATGGACGCGGAGGGGATGCACTACCCGCTGCATCTCGGCGTCACCGAAGCCGGGGACGGCGAGGACGGCCGCATCAAGAGCGCGATTGGCATCGGCTCGTTGCTGCTCGACGGCCTCGGCGACACGATTCGCGTTTCGCTCACCGAAGACTCCGTCTACGAAATACCGGTCGCGCGCGTGCTTGCGGACAAGGCGATGGCGCTGTGGCAAACCGCCGAGTGCGACGCGCCCAATTCCGCGGGGGACGAGGACGACGGCATCGATCCCTTTTCGTTCAGTCGCCGGCCGATCACCCCGATTGCACTCGCCCCGGAGGTTTCGCTGCATCCGGAACAATCACCACGGGTCGTCGTCAATGTCGGGCCATTGCCCGAAAGCACCGCCGGGTTGATCGCCGGGGTTCGCGCCGCGAAGCCGAAGCTCAAGGATACGCCGGCGGAGGCACTTCTCGTCAGGGCAATCGCCGCCGGCGACGTCACGCGGTCCGTCGCCTTCGCCGACGCACTGGGCCATGCCATCCCCGCCGTGGTCATCGAACTTCCGCCGGGAGCGGGCGCCGAGGCGTTCGACGAAAGGGCGCTGCCGACCTCACCGCGCATCGCGGCGCTGCAGACGTTTCGCAGCGGAGGCGCGGTTGCGCTGAAGCACTTTCTCGCCGGCACGACGGCCCGCGGCATCCTGCCGGTGGTCGCGCTCGACCCGGAAACGATAGCTGACCTCGCCGGGGCCGGACCGGGGTCATCGACGACGGATACCGGTCCGGGTGTGATCGTTACGCTGGCGCTTCCTCCGGCCGGATTTCGCTCGCCCGGTCACGCGGTTGGCGCCTGGCGCCGTCTGGTCGCCGCGATGCGTGCACACAACATCTCGGCTCCGCTCTGGATTCGGAACACGGCGGAGACCGCGGTCCGTCAGGAACCCGCGTTTCTCAGTCGCGTGCTCGAAGCCAGCGTGCTCACGGGCTCGTTGCTGGCAGACGGCATCGGTGATCTCGTCAGCATCGAGACCGAACCGGATCTGGTCCGCGCGACCCGCCTTGCCTACAACGTGCTGCAAGGCGCGGGCGCTCGCATCTCGAAGACGGAATTCGTCGCCTGCCCGAGTTGCGGCCGCACCTTGTTCGACCTGCAAACCACGACCCAGCGCATTCGCGAACAGACCGGGCATCTCAAGGGCGTGAAGATCGCGATCATGGGCTGCATCGTGAACGGCCCGGGAGAAATGGCGGACGCGGACTTTGGCTACGTCGGCGGCGCCCCGGGCAAGATCAACCTTTACGTGGGCAGGGAGTGCGTCGAGTATGCGATCCCCGCTGCCCGGGCGGATCAACGCCTGATCGAGCTGATCAAGGCACACGGGAAGTGGGTCGAGCCAGAGGCGCTGACGTTGACGTCATAAAAGTGACGACCTTCGTTGGCCACCCAGCCCGGCGTAAGGATGCGAATACATCCACGGCCCACGGACTACAGAAAGACAAAGCCCAACAAAATCAGGATGGGCAGCAGCACCGGCAGGCTGAAACGCACGATGTAGCCGATGAATGACGGCACGTGCACGCCTGACGACTGGGCGATCGACTTCACCATGAAGTTGGGCGCATTGCCGATGTAGGTCATCGCAC
Source organism: uncultured Verrucomicrobiae bacterium (assembly GCA_963797435.1). Classification (GTDB taxonomy): domain Bacteria; phylum Verrucomicrobiota; class Verrucomicrobiia; order Opitutales; family Opitutaceae; genus CAWCPJ01. Next base: position 1,024,917 of record CAWCPJ010000005.1, read on the forward strand.
CGAAAAACACCGCGCCCATGCTCACGGCGATCACGAAGGCAGGATGATGATCGAGCAATTCCTGCACACCCCGCTGATCGTCGTTTTCCGTCTCGTCCTTCGCCATGACTCCGGCGACCGACAGTTCCTCGCGCGGGACAAACGTCGCCTCGGCGAGTTGCAGGAAGTTCAGGTAGGTTGGTGCGTTGTCCAAGACGGACGAGAGACCGCCGGCGGCAAAGTAGTACTGGGTCGGCCGCGTGAAGCCGAAGCTCTTGCCGTGCTGGTCGAGGTAGCCGAGCGCCGGCATCATCGTCGTGAAGATTCCGATGAACAGAAACGCAACCTCCAGGATCGGCCCGAAGGAAAAGTGGTTCTCCTTGTGCACAAGTGCGGGCGTGAGCTTGTAGGAAGCGACCGCGGCACCGAGCATGACGATCTCCCGCAGGAAGAATCGCTCCGGCAGGAAGACCGCGCCGATGATCACGAGCAGGAGCGGGACGTTCACCCCGCCCTCGAACCGCCAGGTGTCAGGCGCTTCGATCTCATGTTGCAGGCGCTCGGGCATGCGCACGAAACTGCGCCGGTCGAAACAGTAGAACACCGCCAGGATCACGCCCACCGCCGCGAACCAGATCCACATCACGTGTTCGACGAGCCAGAAAAAGGGCACGCCGCGCAGGTACCCGAGAAACAACGGAGGATCGCCGATCGGCGTGAGTGCGCCCCCGCAATTCGAAACGATGAAGATGAAGAAGACGATATGGTAAGGGCTGATCCGGATCTTGTTCATCCGGATCCACGGCCGGATCAATACCATCGAGGCCCCGGTCGTGCCGAGCAGGTTCGCGACGACCGCGCCCACGGCGAGAAAGATGACATTGTCGAACGGGGTGCCCTCACCCTTCACGTTGATGTGAATCCCACCTGCCACGACGAACAGTGAGCCGATCAGCGCCATGAACGAGAAATACTCGTGCAGCGTGTGGGTGACGACGTCGCCGGCGGCGAACTTCACCACGTAGATGCCCACGACAATCGCGCCCAGAAAGATCGCGACATGGGGATAATAGTGCTCCCAGAGATGCTTCAACCGGTGCGGCGTGAGCGGCATCACCGCAATCAGGAGCAGCAAGACCACAAAGGGTGTTACGAGCGCGAGAGGTATCGGCGCAGCGACAGCGGCAGCCAGCAGGGCAGGCGAAGGCATGGGTGGAGAACGTTTATTGGCAGGAGAACGGGCGGCCACAAGCAGTTAGCGGGCCGGGGTCCCTGGCGCGGAAACCCGTTTCGCCTTCCCTCACTGGAGTAGTTACGAAAAAACAGGGTTCCGTGCCGTTGAATTCCCGCCTCCTGCCCATCTACGAGATCGAGCACAGCCTGCTCGAGGCGGTGCGCGGCCCGGGTCGCGTCGTGGTGCAGGCGCCGACGGGTTCCGGCAAGTCCACGCAGATCCCCCAAATGCTCGCCCGGGCCGGCCTGCTTGATCAAGGGCAGGCCGTCGTCCTTCAACCCCGGCGGCTCGCCGCCCGCATGCTTGCGCGGCGCGTCGCCGCCGAGATGGGCGTGACGCTGGGCGCCGAGGTTGGGTATCAGGTGCGACTCGAATCCCGGGTTTCGAGTCGCACCCGGATCCGGTTTGTCACGGAGGGCATCCTGCTCCGGCAGATGGTGGGAGAACCCGCACTGCGCGGGGTTTCCGTGATCGTGTTCGACGAGTTCCACGAGCGCCACCTCTACGGCGACATCACGCTCGGCCGCGCCCGGCAGCTGCAACGCACCATCCGACCTGACCTGCGCATCATCGTGATGTCGGCCACGCTTGAAACGGAACGTCTGCGGACCTACCTCGCCCCTTGCGCCGACGTCGTCTCCGCCGGGCGCACGTTTCCCGTCGACGTTCGCTTTGCGCCGAAACCGATCGACTTCGACCGCGTGCCCGTCTGGCAGGCGGCCGTGGACGCGGTCGAGTCCGCGCTCGCCGCCGGTGCCGCAGGCGACGTGCTCGTGTTCATGCCGGGAGCCTTCGAGATCGCCCGCACCGTCGATACGTTGCGCGCCCGGCTCGGCACGCGCGACTTTGACCTCCTGCCCTTGCATGGGGAACTCCCACCGGCGGAGCAGGATCGCGCGGTCGATGAATCCAACCGGCGCAAGATCATCGTCGCCACGAATGTCGCGGAAACATCGCTCACGATCCCGGGCGTGCGCGTGGTCGTCGACGCCGGGCTCGCCCGCCTGGCGCGCTACGATCCGCATCGCGGCATCGACACGCTTTTGATCGAGAAGATCAGCCGTGCCTCCGCCGAACAACGCGCCGGCCGCGCCGGCCGCACGGCACCCGGGGTTTGCCTGCGCCTTTGGACCGAACGCGAACACGAGCATCGGCCCGTCGCCGAACTTCCGGAGATTCGCCGGCGGGATCTCACCGAAGTCGTGCTCACGCTCAAGGCCGCCGGCATCACCCAGGTCGCCGAATTTCCCTGGTTGGAACCACCCGATCCGAAGGCGCTGGCGCACGCCGAGGAACTGCTGGCCGATCTCGGGGCCATCGCGGCGGACGGCGGTGCCATCACGGACGAGGGTCGCCGGATGCTGGCGTTTCCCGCCCATCCCCGCTACGCCCGCATGCTGCTCGAGGCCGGGCGCCGCGGTTGTGTGCACGATGTCGCGATCGTGACGGCGCTCACGCAAGGCCGGCCCCTTTTCGTCCGCGGTGGCGGACGCGACGTCGACGAAGCACGCGAGGCGGCGCTCGGCACCGAACGCGAATCGGATATCTTCCAGTTGCTCGCGGCGCTGCGCTACGCCGCCGATCATCGCTACGACCTCGAGGCGTGTCGGCGACTTGGCATCCACGCGCAGACCGCCCGCCAGGTCGGCCCGCTGGCCGCGCAGTTTCTCGACCTTGCGGAGGCCGAGGGACTCGATACGACGGAACGCCCCCTGGACCGCGACGCCTTGCGCCGCTGCGTCCTTGCCGGCTTCGCCGACCGCGTGGCCCGGCGCCTCGACGCGGGCACGTTGCGCTGCCAGCTCGTGCACGGACGGCGCGGCATGCTGGCGCGCGAGAGCGTGGTCGACCGCGCGCCGTTGCTGGTCGTGGCCGAGATCAACGAGCTCGGCGGCCGCCGCGGCGACGTCACCACCGTGCTGAATCTCGCGACCGCCATCGACGAGGGGATGCTCGCCGAACTCTTTCCCGGTGACATGCACACGGAGGATATCGTCGCGCTCGATCCGCAGGCAAAACGCGTGACCGTGCGGCGGCAGAAACGATTCCGCGACCTCGTCCTGGAGGATCGCGAGTCGGGCGACGCCGCTCCCGACGCCGCGACGCACCTGCTCGTGCGGGAAGTGCTGGAGGGGCGCTGCCCACTGCCGCAATGGGACGAGTCGGTGGATCAGTGGCTGGCCCGCGTGAATACGCTGGCGAAGTTGTATCCCGAGTTTGGTGTCACGCCGTTCACGGAGGCGGACAAACCGGTCGTCTTCGAACAACTCTGTCACGGGGCCCGCAGCTTCAGGGATGTCCGCGAGCGTGATCTCTGGCCGGTGTTGCGCGCGTGGCTCTCATCCGAGCAGGCGGCGGCGATGGATGAGTTGCTGCCGGAGCGTCTGGAAATGCCGAACGGCCGGCGTTCGCGCATCCGTTATCAGGCGGACGGCACGGCCTCGATCTCGGCGCGAATCCAGGAACTGTTCGGCATCGAGAAATCACTGGTGATCGCCAATGGGCGCCTGCCGTTGAAGATCGAAGTCCTGGCGCCGAACCACCGGCCGATCCAGGTGACCGACGACCTCACGCGCTTCTGGCGCGAGACGTATCCGGAAATCAAGCCTGCGCTCTCGCGCCGCTACCCCCGGCACGAATGGCGGTAGGGAGTGCAGGCGTACCCCTGGCCTCAAACTTCAGACCTCCGACCCCTGACTCTTGACCTCGGGCCTTTGGCTTCTGTTCTCCGGTCCGCCCCTACTTGATCCGCACTTCGCGTCCCGTCCGGGACGACTCGTAGATCGCATCGAGGATCTTCTGGACGGCGAGCGATTCCTCGAGGCGCACATAAGGCTCCGCATTGCCGAGCACGTAGTCGATGAAATGCACCATCCGGTTGTCCGGCACCAGCACGGGCGCGGGAGTCAGGTGGACCGTCTCGTAACCACCATCCACCGGGCGATACACCCGCGGCGGATTCGTGCTGGCGCCGCCTTCGGTGCCGTAGAGCTGCACGCCATTCACGTCGTGCTGTTCCTGGGTCGCGGCCCACGAGACCTCGAGTTGCACGGTGCGACCGCTCTTCATCTTCACCAGCGCGATGCAAAAATCATCGACGTCGAACGGCTTGTTCGGATCGACCTCCGAACGCCCCCAGGTGCCGTCGCCCAGGCCGCGGGGGCCAAACTTCGCGAACGTCTGGCCCGACACTGCCGCTGGCTTGAAGTCGCCGAGCATGTGCATGGCGAGGTCGAGCGCGTGCACGCCGATGTCGTAGGTGCAGCCGCCGCCGGCGAATTTCTTCTGCGTGAACCAGCTGCCGATGCGCGGGATGCCGCTGCGCCGCTGCCAGACGCCCCGCGCGTGGTAGACATCGCCCAGTTTGCCCGCGAGCACCTGTTGTCGGATGATCTGATTCGCGCCGGCAAAACGCTGGTTCTGCCCGACCATGACCTTGCGCCGTTTCTGCCTCGCGAGGGCGATGATCTTCGCGGCGTCGCGCGCATTCGTCGCGATCGGCTTGTCGATCATCACATGCTTGCCCGCGCGCAACGCATCGAGGGCGGCGGATGCGTGCAGGTAGGTCGGAAGAGCGATGCTCACGACATCGACGTCGGCCCGCGCCAGAACCTCGCGATAATCCGCCACCAGGTCGGGCACATGGAAATGGGAGATGGCCTCGCGGCCGCGCTCGGCGTTATTTTCCGCCACCACGACGACCCGGGCGGCAGGATGCTTCTGGTAGCTGGCGATATGGTCGAGGCCGATGGCGCCGGCGCCGATCACGGCAACGTTGACCGAAGTTTTCTTGGGCATGGGAGCAGAGGACGAAACGGTCGAGTTTCCGGGTGCCCGCCGGGCCCGCAAGACGGAAGGTTTGCGATCCGGTTGCCCGTCCCGCGCGGTGTCTGTCTCCCGCTTTCGGAAGGAAGCGAACTCCGTGCCACCCAGGTCTCAAACCAAGGAGGGCCCTGTCGCATGACATCGCCGCTCGCCGCCGGCCCGCTCGCACCGGGACATCGGCCGGGGGCAACCCCAGGGAAAACGAGGGCCACCAAGCGTGTCGCGTACGCGACACGCTTGGTGGCCCTCGTTGTTCAGAGCACCACGGTCTCGCCAAAGCGCATCGTCCGGAAGCTCGTCGCGGGCAGATGGCGACGCGCGAGTTGATGGCGCAGGGCAATCGGAGGTTCCGCGAGGGGTTCGTCCGTCAGGGCGAAGGTGCCCCAATGCATGCCGACCGAGAATTCGGATCGCACGTCGAGATGCGCGCGGACAGCTTCATCGGGATTCATGTGCACCGGAGCCATGAACCAGCGCGGTTGATAGGCCCCGATCGGAATCAGACTCAGCCGCATGGGACCGAGGTGGTGGCCAATATCCGCAAACGTCGGGGAGTAGCCTGAGTCACCCGCGAAGTAGATCGGGCCGCGTTTGCTTCGCAGGACGAACCCGCACCACAGGGTGAGGTTCCGGTCAAAGGGAGTGCGCGACGAGAAATGCTGGGCCGGCACCGCCACGATCGAAAGCGGTCCGTAGTCCGCCTCCTGCCACCAATCGAGTTCCACCACGTTTTCCCGGCCCCGCTGCCGGAACCATTGCGCGAGCCCGAGCGGAACAAACCACGTCACGTCGGGCGGCAGCCGACGCACGACGGACACATCGAGATGATCGTAGTGGTTGTGGCTGAGCAACACGCCGTGAATCGTCGGGAGCTGCGCACGTTTCAATGGGAGCGGGACGCGGCGGCGCAGCCTCCAGATCGGCCACGGGGCGCAAAAGCGCGCGAACACCGGGTCGGTGAGGAAATTCATGCCGTCCACCTGCAGCAGAAAGGTCGCATGCCCGATCCAGGTGCACTGAATCCGATCCCGCGCCGGCCGCCGAATGCGCTCGAGATCCACGGGGACACGATCCGGTTCGTAGGTCTTCGGCAGGACCGTCCGATCCACCGAGGAGCGTTCGCGCGGTCCAAAACCGAGCTGCCAGCGCAGCAGGTCCCAATACCCGTGTTTCGGGTGGGAGTACAGGTTGCAGAAGCGACCGTCCTCGATGCGCAGCATGCCGCGGCTTCGATAGCAGGAAACCGGGGCAAATCCATCCGGGAACGCAACTGACCCGAGCGAGGTCTGTCGAAAGCGCTGGTCGGGCTGGCCCTCCGGGCCAAGCCGGAGCAGAGTGAAAGCGGTGAGTCGGAGGGAGGGGCACGAACAGCGAACCGTGCTTTTCCCTTTCACTCTCACCGGCACGCGGCATGGCCCGGCAGGCCAGCCCGACCAGCCAAGTCATGCGTCTATTCTCCTGTTTCCTTCTCCTGCTCTGCACCCTTTCGCAAGCCCGCGCGGCCGATGCCCCCGGCGTGCCTGGCGAAACGATGGCCGTGCGCGACTTGCGCGAGGTGATGTCGCGCGAGCAATTGATCTGGGAGCGCCTGCGCGCCACGCCCGATGACGCGGCCGCGAAAAAACGCGCCGAGACCGATCTGCGCGACGTGATCACGGCCTACGAAAACGTGATTCGGGCGAACCCGGACTTCGCCGAAGCCTATGCCGCCTACGGTCTGGTCCTCAGCCGCACCGGCAACCGGGAGGCGGCCGTAAAGGCCTTTTTGAAGGCCAACCAAATCAATCCCAAGCTGCCGATGGTGAAGAACCAGCTCGGCAATTTTCTCACGGAGGAAGGGAACTACAAAGAGGCCCTGCCCTACTACCTTTCCGCGATCGAACTCAAGCCGGACGAGCCCCTCTATCACTACCAACTCGGATCGCTCCTGCACGAATACCGGAAGTTTTTCATCGCGGACAAACTCTACACCGAGGACGTCCTCGACAAGGAATCGCACGAGGCGTTCAAGCGCGCGGCCGAACTCGCGCCGGACAACTGGGGCTATGTCTATCGGTATGCCGAAAGTTTCTACGACGCCGCGAATCCGGACTGGGACGCCGCCCTGGCCGAATGGCGGAAGCTCGAGGCCCGCGCCAAGCCTGGGGTCGAGGTGCAAACCATTCGCCTGCAGATCGCCCGCGTCCTGATCGAAATGGGCGGCCACGACGACGAGGCCCGCACCATGGTGGCCACGGTCACCGAACCGACCCTGGCCTCGAACAAGCAGACTTTGGTTGATTACCTGACCCATGACCCGAAAGAGTAGCGGGGAATGGACATAGACCCTTATGCGCTGCGGATCGGCATCATCCAATTCATCGTGCTGGTTTGCAGCCTGACCCTCCATGAATGGGGTCACGCCTACGTGGCCGACCGGCTGGGGGACGACACGCCGCGCCGCGAAGGTCGCGTCACGCTCAACCCGCTTCCGCACATTGATCCGATGGGGACCATTCTGATCCCGGCGCTCGGCATGTTCGGCATGTTTGGACGGCTCGGGATCATCGGCTGGGCCAAACCGGTCTACACGAACCCCTCGAACTTTCGGCGTGGGTACTTCGACCAGGCGCTCGTCACGCTGGCCGGGCCGGCCATGAACGTCGCCCTGGCCACGGTCGGGACGATTTGCGCGGTCGTGGCGGGCCGGTTCAGCCTTCCCGTCGTCGATCTCTTCCAGATCGTGATCGAGCTCAACGTCATGCTTGCCGTGTTCAACCTGCTGCCGATCCCGCCGCTCGATGGTTCGAAATTCCTGATCTATCTCGGCGCCGTGCGTGAAGAAACCTACATGCGCATGTCGATGTTCGGCGGAATCGTCCTGCTCGTGCTGATCAACATTCCGGTTTTTCGCTCGCTGCTCGGCAGGTTGATCGAGATCGGCTACGTTCCGTTCGTCCTGCTCGCTCAGGTCCTCGCCAGGTTGATCAGTTGACGTAGGTACGCGTGCCGCCCCCGCTTCCGGAATTGCCGCTCCTTGTGCTCGACGCTGCCTCGCCGGGGCTGGTCGTGGGCTTGCGATCCGGCGCGGACCACGCGATCGACTGGCGACATTCGGACGAAGAGGCCGGCATCGGTCTGTCGCGAAGCATCGACGATCTCCTCCGAAGCCGTCGGCTCACCATTGCCGACGTTCGCACGATCGTCTTTTGCGATGGTCCCGGATCGCTGCTCGGGATCCGACTCGCCGCAATGATGCTGCGGACCTGGCTGGCGTTGCCGCGCCCGCGGTCGCTGCGGGTGCTCGCCTACCATTCCCTTGCCCTGCTCGCCGCCGATCGCCTGGCGTGCGGCGAGCCACCGCCGTTTCACGTGTGCAGCGACGCGCGGCGGGGAACCTGGAATCTGCTGAGTGTCGCGTCCGGTGGCGCCTGGAGCGACATCAAGCGATGTCCGGGAGACGCCATGCCCCGGGAGGGCATTCCGCTGTTCCATCCGGAAGGGTTTCCGCACTGGCAGGCCTTGCCGGAAGACACCCGCCCCGCACCCTATCGGCCGGAACGCGTCCTCGATTTGGTGACCGCCTATCCGCTCCTGCACGAGACCACGGCCCCGAATGCGTTCATGATTGAACAGCCGACGTACCGGACGTGGAATCCAACGCCCGCAAGCGAGTGATCGACGGTTGCAAACGGCAGCCCCCCAAGGGAAGAAGGGGTTCTTGAAGCGCTGATCAGCGCGCTGATCTTCATCAATCTGAAGCAGCGCATCGACCCATCGCAGAAGGATGTAGATCCCAAGCCACTGATCGGTTCGCCGCTCCCATTACGCTCCTGCCTCTATCTGCGTTCTCTGCGAAATCTGCGGTTCAATTCCGAGCCGCTCGATGCCAGTCCTTTTTGACCGCAGATGGCGCAGATTAACGCAGATCCCAAGTCACGGAAAATCAATGACGCAGAAAGGCAGCTCTGGCCTTTGCGCATTCTTGTGCCACTAACGCTGAAAACGTTGCCTTGCTGCGAGCATATTCTGGGAAGCGGGAAAACCACAACTACTTCGTTGCGGAGGAGAACCACGGATTGCACAGATGACACAGATGCGGACAGAAAGTATCCACGAATGACACGAATGCACACGAATCACAGGCGTCGGGCATTCGTGTGCACTGGGGTCCATTGGTGGGTGCACAATCCGCGCTCCGTTATCTGGATCCATCTGCGTAACCGGTGGTTCCACTCCTATCCTGACCTTCGCTTGCGGTTGCGCCGCGCTTTGACCTTCGTGGTCGAGTCTCCCATTCCGCGATGAGTACACCGACCGCCGCCTGGCCGTTGCGTTGCTGGGCCGAAATCGACCTCGGCGCGCTGGAGCGCAACCTCAAGCGCATCCGGCAGGAGTTGCCGCCGCACATCAAATACGTCGCGGTGGTGAAGGCGGATGCCTACGGCCATGGCCTGCACCAGACCGTCGCGCGCCTGATGCACAGCGGTGCCGATTTGTTCGCCGTGGCCAACGTCACCGAAGCCGCCGCCGTGCGGGAGCTCGGTCCCGGTTGGCCGATTTTGATTCTGGGTCCCCTGCTGCCGGGCGAGGATCGGGCGGTGCTCGAGTTCGACCTCACCGCCACGGTTTCCTCCTTCGACGAGGTCAACCGCCTCGAGAAACTTGGAGCGGACGCCGGACGCACGTTGCCCGTGCACCTGAAGATCGACACGGGCATGGGTCGCGCGGGCGTCTGGCACCGCGAAGCGCCAGCGCTGTGTGCGCGGATTCTTGGCTCAACGCATCTCGAACTCGCGGGCGTATTCACCCATTTCTCCTCCGCCGACAGCGACCCGGCGTTCACGGACCAGCAGCGTCACCTGTTTCTCGACACGCTGGATCATTGTCCCGGCATCGATCCCGCCCGGATGCTGATCCATGCGGACAACAGCGCCGGCCTGGAATCGTTCGCGGAGAAAAGTCCGTTCAACGCCGTGCGCGTCGGCCTGCTGCAATTCGGCATCCTGCCCTACGAAAACTCACTGCTGTCACGCGTGCAGGTCGAGCCCGTGTTCAGCTTCCACACCCGCGTGGGCCTGGTAAAGACGTTGCCGGCGGGCACCGGCATCAGCTACGGTCGCACGCACGTCGTGTCGCAGGAAACGCGGGTCGCGATCCTGACGGGAGGGTACGGTGACGGGATTCCCCGCGCCTCGAGCAATCGCGCGCAGGTGCTGGTCCGGGGGCGGCGTTGCCCCGTCCTTGGACGCGTGACCATGGACCAGACCATTATCGACATCACCGGACACGACGACGTGCTCGCCGGTGACCAGGCGACCCTGGTCGGCACCCAGGAACGTGCGAGCATCACGATCACGGAATTCAGTCGCTGGGCCGATACCATCCCGTGGGAAACGCTGACGTCCGTGACCAAGCGCGTGCCGCGGGTGTATCGGACGGGATTGGGACTGTAGCGAGGACGGTCGCACAAACGCGGACGTCCAGGCCGCAACCAGAAAGTCGATGACCGGCAGGGATGCCTGCGCCACGGCTCACTGCAACTTCAAGGGCAGGCGCAGGGTGCGTTCCTTCGCGGCATTCAGGACGGTGCTCGTCTTCTGGTCGACGAGGTTCGTGCCGAACGGCAGCTCGTCGGTCGTGACGAAGTTGTCGAGCAGGACACAATAGTTGCTCGTGACCATGAGGCCGAGGATCTCGCCGGTCTTGCTGAAGACGATGTCGCCGGCGCCGGGCGAAAAGCGGCCGACGATGCGGCCGATGATCGAGCTGTTCATCTTCACGTAGCCCGGCGTCGCGGGATCGAGGCGGAACTCGACTTCGCCATAGTCCTCGCCACCCCGCTTCATCAGCACGGCCTCCGAGAACTTGAACGGCTCATGGGCGGTCGAGTAGATGCGCACCCCGAAGCTCGGGGCGACGGTGGGATCGATCGGCACCGCCACGACCCGCGGGTCGTTCATCAAGTAGAGCAGCTTCGTGATCGGCTGGCGGCGGTTGCCGGCACTGAGCGTCCCGGTGATCTCCTTCCAGTCGGCCACGCCATCTCCCGCGGGAGTCTGCTCGACATGGAACAGGGCAAAGACATTCGTGCCGTCGGAGACGAGGATCGTCTTCGTGTCGTGATCGCGGCTGGACGGACCGAGCACCGGAATATCCCGGGTGTTGTGGAAGTAGGCGCCGACGCGATTGGTCAGGAAGTCATTGAACAGCGTGTTGGCGTTGATCGGCGTGTTGGCCTTGATCGTGTCGCGCACCTCGCCGGTACGTTCGGCGAGCTGGGTGACGCCTTCGGCCAGCGTGCCGGTTTGCACCTGTAATTTCGCACGTTCCGCGCGTTCCGCCTCCACTTGCGTCTGCAGGGTCTGGACGTTCTCCGTCAGCATGGCGCGGGCGCTTTCCGCCACCTCCACGCGGGTGGAAAGGGTGTGGACTTTCGATTCGGCGTCGGCCTTGGCCAGCTCCGTTTGCTTGAGCTGCTCGTTGAGCTTCTCGGCCGCCGCCTGTTTTTCGGCGAGTTCGCGGGCGAGTTGCTCCGCCTGCGTGCGCGAGGCGGCGGCTTGTTCCGCCGTGCGTGCGAGCCGGTCGCTGAGCTGGACCACCGTCGCCTGGGTATCGGCCACGCGTTCGGAAAGCTGGGCGGCCTCCTTCTGCTTTTGCTCGAGCGTCCGGGCGGTGGCGGCGAGGCGGGCCTCCCGCTCCGACAAGGTCTCCTCGCGCTGTTGCAGGGCGCTTTGCGTATCCTGCAACTGCGCACTCACGGCATCGCGGGCGGCGCGTTCCTGGTCGAGCGTCACCCGCAGGGCCGCGACCAGGTCCTCCTGAACGACCTTTTGCGTGCTGTCCGCGGTGGCCGTCCGGGTGAGCGCCGGCGGCGGTTCCCGATCCGCCTTGTCCCACCGCGTGAGTGCCAGCAGGTTCAGCAGGAGAAAATCGCAGATGATAAGCAGGAGCGTCTTGTTCATCCGAAAGGGGGACGCCTAGAAGCCAGTGCCGCGGGCCGGGGGCCCGGCCGGACACCGGGACCGGGACGGGCTGATGGTTGCTGGCGGCGACACCGACCGGGGCCTCGGCGAGTTCCTGCATCTTCAGCTCCTCGGCCTGGAGAATCAGGCGATGCTTGAACGGGCGCACATAGCGGATCTTCACGAAGGCGACGCCGAGGATGCCAAACAAGTTCGACGAATACGCGGCGAGCAGGTTTGCCTGGATCACGCCGAGCACCTGCAGCACGAGCGCAATGCACGTGCCGGCGATGCCAACGTAGAGTCCGCTGTCGAAGAGGTTCTCTTCGTTCTCGGCCAGGCGCAGTTTCGTGGCGGGCGGCACCTGCTTCGATTCAATGTCGCGCAGTTTGAGCATGCAGATCAGGAACACCAGGGTCTGCATCAGGAAGAAGAACGAGATGCTCAGGACGGTGGGAGCATCGATCGCGAACGCTTTGTTGGGCATGGCTTGGGCGGTTCCGGCCCCCAGGACCGGGATGACGAGTTTGAGCTCTAAACCCGTCGGCTCACTGCCGAGGGCGAGATAGGGTTCATTGACGACGATGAGAAAGACGCAGATGACGAGCGCACCGACGGCCCGGGCTGCCGCGGTGACACCGGGCGAAAGCTCGATGCGCCGGAGCGCGGTGACGCGTTCGGCGCCGAGAAACAGCAGCAGGCCGCCGAGCAGGTAGGCCGCGATCTTGGCGAAAACGGCCAGGCGGGGGTTGTGCAGGGCAAAGCGCACGAGCGGCCCAAAGGTCGTCGTGACCGCGGGCGTCGCGACGGGTGGCACGGCGAGGTTGCCGTCCGGCGGCAGTTGTTGTCGCACGAGCAGATCCACGCTGCCGCGGCCGTGGTAGAGGGCGTAGGCCAGCGCCTGGTTGCCGCGCTCGCCGAACTTGATGATGTATTGCGTCACCATGTCCGGGTTTTCCGTCAGGATCACGGAAGCCGCGAGGACGGGGGCGTAGTCGGGCGTCACCTTGTGCAGGTGTCGCACCTTGGCGATGGTCTCGAGCGAACCGGCTTTGCGCGTGAGCGCGGCGAGCGGGCCCCATTCGTAGTGTTGACCGAGGGACAGGAAATCGAGATAGATGAGTTCGATCTTCGCGGCCTCGCCGGTGGAGACGGCTTCCTCCGCCAGGGCGCGCAATTCACGCGCGACGGGCGTCGTGACCTCGTCGCTCTCGACGAGCATCGCCGTGAGCAGGATCGAGGCCTCGAGCGGAGCCCCGCCGGCGCTGTGGATCGGGAGAAACTGACGGTAGGTCATCAGGTCGCGCGTGCGAAGCAAAGCCTTCACCGTCGCCTTGCGCGAGTTCGCGAGATAATGAGTGAGTGCCTGTCGCGTGGCGATCGGCAGGAAATGGCGGATCACACCGTCCGAAGGATCGAGTTTGCGGACGGCCGCGGCGTCCACGGCGGCCTGGAGAAACGGATTCGCCTCGCCCCAAGCCGCGATGTCGGGATTGGCGACCTGATATTGCCGCACCAGTTCGGTCAAGGAGTCCGCTCCGGGGAGGTGCACCGTGTTCGCCGCGTGTGCGAACACCCCGGCGACTCCGGGACGGCCGGCATCAAGTTCGTCACGGACAACCTGGCGCAGCGTGTCCGTACCTCGTCCGGCTTCGGCCAACACCGACACCGGCAACGACTTGAACTGGGAAGGAACAACCCAGCCGACCGCGACGATCGCGAGGCCCACAATCGTCGCAAGCAAAGCGACGCCGGGTGAGCGACGGGGGATGGATCCGGGCGGGCGGGCGGCCATGGCAGGTACTAGATCTCGACCGTAGCGACGTTTACCTCGTCCACAATTTCAATTGCGGGCGGCGCCGGGCGGGAATTACGTTTCCCCTCCTGACACCATGGGTTTGGAAATTGTTCACTTTGGGAATCCTATCCTGCGAAAGAAGGGTAAACCCGTCACGACTTTCGATGCCGCGCTGGCCCAACTGGCAAATGACATGGTCGATACCATGCACGAGGCGGCGGGGATCGGCCTGGCCGCGCAGCAAATCGGACAGGCCATCCAGTTGACCGTGATCGATCTGCGCGAATCCGAGGCCACGTTCACTTGGCGACTGGACGGCACCATGCCGCCGCTCGACCTTTTCATGCCGATGGCGCTGGTTAACCCGGAAGTCACCCCGGTGCCGAAACCGACGGATCTGTACGAGGAGGGCTGCCTTTCGTTTCCCGAAATTCGCGGGGACATCGAGCGGCCCGACGCGATCTCCGTGCGTTTTCAGGACGTGCATGGCCAACCGCACGAACTGTCGTGCAACGGACTGCTGGCACGCTGCATCCAGCACGAGGTCGATCATCTCAACGGCATCCTGTTCATCGACCGCATGGACAAGAAAGTGCTGGCCGGCCTGGAGGAATCGCTGCGGGCATTGAAGAAGGCGACGTCGAAGAAGTCGGCGTGAACCGGACACCGGCGATTCCCGGACGCAACCCGGGTCGCGGTGTATCCGAAAAGGGAAAATGCGCGATCGTCCGGGTTCGGGCTACTGCAGCCAGCCTCTGCACGGCCGGCCCGGGTGTCTCCCGGTTCCCTCTCGCGTGCCCCCACGATGCGTTCATTTGCCGGTGAGGCGCTTTACAGGAGATCGGCGGCGAGTTCGGCAAGACGGGAACGCTCGCCTTTGGTGAGATGGACATGGGCGGCGAGTTCCTGGCCGCGCATCTGGTTATAGCAGTAGACGAGTCCGTTGCTGCGCGAGTCGACGTAGGGATTGTCGATCTGGTCCGGGTCGCCGATAAGGACGATCTTCGAACCTTCGGAAATACGGGTGATCACGGTCTTCACCTCATGCGGCGTGAGCTGCTGGGCCTCGTCGAGAATGAAGAACCGCCGCGCGATCGAACGGCCGCGGATGAAGCACAGGGCTTCGATCTCAACCAGGCCGCTTTTCAAGAGTCGCTCGTAGGGCTTAGCCACCGCCCCACCCGGGGCCGCCGATGGCGCGCTGGTTGCGCCACTGCTGCCCCGACGACCTTTGTTGCGCGCCTTCTTGCCGGCAAACTGGGGGTCGCGTGGTGGCTTCGACGGAATCAGCACCTCGAGTGCATCGTAATACGGCTGCAGCCAGGGTCTCATTTTCTCTTCCATCGTGCCGGGAAGAAAGCCGATATCCTTGCCGAGCGAAATCACGGGGCGCGTGATCGAAAGACCGTCATAACGTTCGTCATCGTCCTTGAGCTGATGCAGCGCGCAGGCGGTCGAGAGCAGGGTCTTGCCCGTGCCGGCCTTGCCAAAGCAGGTGACCAGCGCAATGGACTCATCGAGCAGTGCGTCCATCAGGAACTGTTGTTCGAGATTGCGCGCACGGATCGGAATGCCGCCCGGCGCCCGGACCGCCTCGGGCATTTTCAAGCGTCGCACGAGCCCTTCGCCATAATGCCGTGCCGGCATCGTCTTGCCCTCGGGTGTGGTGAGCAGGACGTATTCGTTCACCGCCAGGGGATGCGCGTCGTCTTCCGCGAGTTGCAGTTCCTCCTCCGAGGCGAAGCGCTGCATTTCATAAACCGTGACGGGCACTCGCCGGTGCTCCGCGTCCTCGAAATCCGCGGGCACCTTGTCGTTGAGATAATCCTCCGACAGGAGCCCGACGGCCCGTGCCTTCAGCTGCACGTTGACATCCTTCGAAACCAGGATGGTCGGCGGTGGAAACATGTCCTGGACGAACACCGCGGCCGCGAGGATGCGGTTATCCTTCTTCGCGAGATCGGGCAGGACGGCGTGCAGGCGCTGCATTGCCGGCGAACCGAGATTGTTCTCCTGCAGGTAGCGATTGATGATGATGCAAAGCGTGCCGCCGGTCGGCAGGCGCACACCCTCGAGCATCGCGCGTGAGTCGGGGAAAAGTTCCTGGAGGATGCGATGCACGCGACGGGCGTTGCGACCGCGTTCGGTCGACTGCTCGCTCTTGATCGCGTCGAGTTCCTCGAGCACCTCGACGGGAATCACGAGGTTGTTGTCCTCGAACCGAAAGATCGACCGCGGATCGTGCAACAGCACGTTGGTATCGAGCACGTAGGTCTTTACCTGGCCCGAAACGTTAAGCTGCGGCCGCAGTCCCAACGAAGCGCTTGGATGTTCCATTCGCTGACGCGGGATCAAGCGTGCACCGTGCCGGCTTGTCGAACCCAGAATGGAAAGAAATGCGCGACCATCCGAAAAATCTGCGCGGCGTACAACATAAGGCGGGCCGCCTACCCCAGACGGCCCGCCCATATCTGGCTTTCCCTATTCTCCCGTTGGCACGGGAGCAAACAGCGCGAAATCTGAGACGCCACCCCGTCGGTGAAGTTCCATTTTTCACCGCGGGAAATGCGTCGCGGAAATTACGCATCCCGACCGGCTTCGGAACTCCGCTCCCCTGATTTACAAAAATGGCGTGGCCAGACGGGCGACGCCGTCGCGCAAACGCACGGGCAGGTTGCGTGCATTGACGTCGCGCAACGTGACTTCGCGAGAGGCGGTGCGTCGTTCGTCGAACCAGCGATTCAGTTCTCGCGCGAGACCGGTGCCGTAGCACTCGACGTTGAACTCGAAGTTCAGGCGCAGGCTCCGCGGGTCCCAGTTTGCGGAACCGAGCAACACCCAGGCCTCGTCGACGAGCAGGAGCTTGTTGTGGTCAAATGGAGGCGGGGTCAGGAAGACACGACACCCGCGCTCGAGCACCTGCCAGAGGTGCGCGGTGCAGGCCCACTGGACGAGGCGGATGTTGTTGCGCTCGGGAATCAGGATCTCGACCGAGACGCCGCGCAGCGCCGCGATGTTTAGCGCGGAAATGATCGCGGGATCGGGCAGAAAGTACGGCGTGGCCACGCAAACGCGCCGCTGCGCCGCGGCGAGGGCTCCGAGGATGGTCCAGCGCAAGCGGTCAAAGGTTTCGTCCGGCCCGTCGGCGATCGCCCGGGCGAAGGTGTCCCCCGCGGCATCGAGCGGCGGAAACCAGGCGGGCCCATCGAGCATCTCGCCGGTCGTGAACAACCAGTCATCGGCGAACACGTCGCGAATCTGCGCCACCACCGGACCGACGATGCGAAAATGGGAGTCCTGAATGAGCAGGCGTCCCGCGGGATCGGTGGCGTGGCCCGCGCGGATGTTCATGCCCCCGGTGAAGGCGACGCGGCCGTCGACCACCATGATCTTGCGATGACAGCGCAGGTTGAAGGAACGCCCGATCGCCCCGAGCAGCGTAAGCGTGGGCAGGAACCGCCCGACCGGCACACCGGCCTGGCGGAGTGTGTGCACGATGCTCGGCAGGGAATAACGCGCCCCCGTATCATCGACCAGCACCCGTACGGCCACGCCCCGCTTCACGGCCGCCTGCAACGCGGCGACAAATTGCAGACCAATGCGGTCGCGATCGAAGATGTAGGTGCATAGGGCGATGGATTCGCGCGCCGCGCCGATTGCGTCCAGCATCGCGGGATAGGCCGCGTCGCCATTGAACAGGGGTTTGATGCCGTTACCCGGCAAGAGCGGGAGTTGGACGATGGTGTCGACCAACCGCACCTGACGCACGAGATTGGACGGCTCGACGACGACCGACGGACCCGGGGGCATGGAGCTGGTGTCCGCATCGGATTCACGACCACCCGTCCCGGCTGGCAGGGACCGTTCCCGGCGCGGCCCGATGCTGCGCAAAAGGGCGGCGCGGCGCTTGATGCGGTTGATGCCGAGCCAGAGGTAGCAGATCGGTCCGGCCAGCGGCGCCAGCCAGATGAAGCTAACCCACAGTACCGTCGCCCGCGTGTCGCGCTTGTAGAGAATGGCATGGCCCGACGCGACGATCGCGCCCACGATCGTCACTGTCGCCACCACGATCGTCCACGCATCCGACAACCATGTGCCGATGGGCATCGCACCAGTTTCTGCGGCATTTCCGCGGAAGGGAAAAGCAAAGTGCGACCCCGGCGCGGAACGGCGTCCGCGGCGGCCCCGGAATGGCTGCCTTATCCCTGAGCCGCAATCATGCAGTCGGACGCCATCTTGAGGGAGTTTGCCTGCGAGCGATCCGATGGCACCGAGGAGATTCCATCGCCGGCAAGCAGGCTTCTTGCGTCGATCACCGAACAGTGCCGGACTTTCGAGGACGTTCTCGATTCAACTGCATCGTCACGGCGCTGCGGTTGCACGGCGAACCGGAAAATCGGAATGCGGCGAACGCAGTGGAGCCTGCAAATTTCACACGTTCGGCCACGTTTTCGCGGAGCTCAAACGCAGCTTCGGAGACAACGCACCCGGTAGCTGCGTTGGCGTGTAACGACGACGTGGCTCGGTTTTCCCCGAACTGGGAAATTTCCAGTCGAGCCGGACGCCTGCGTCCACCAGATGGTCGATCCGCTTTTCCGCGAACTCGATTGACCGTGGGGTCACGGCCAGGCCGCGCCGCCCGCTCCAAAAAGAAGAAACCCTCCCGGTCGAAAACCGGAAGGGTTGAAACTGCCATGCAGGGCCAGGCGCCGACGACTACTTGCTGGTGCGCGAGCGCTTGAACTTCGTCGTGAACTTCTCGACACGGCCGGCGGTGTCGACAAGCCGGCGTTCGCCGGTGTAGGCGGGATGGGAGTCGCTGGTCACATCGCGAAGCACGACAAAGTACTCTTCGCCATTGATGGTCTCCTTGCGGTTCGACTTCATGGTCGACCGGGTGAGAAAGCGGTGCCCCGACGAAACGTCGACAAAGGCGACGTTATTGAGCTTGGGATGGATTTCGGCTTTCACGGCAGATAAACGGGTTGGGCAGGTTCAACCCTGACGCGCCTTGTAGCGGGGGTTGGACTTGCAGATCACGTAGAGGCGGCCCTTGCGGCGCACGACCTGGCAATCAGGGTGCCGCTTCTTGGCCGATTTCAGGGAGGAGACGACTTTCATAAAAGGCCGAAAGCATAGGATCGACCGGGCCGTGTCAATATCTGTTGCTGCTGCCTGGCGAGGCAAACCGGCGTCATGTGCAGAAGCCCTCGGAGACCAGGGGGCCATGAATCGTCGACCGTTCTCACCACCCGCGGGTCCGATGGCAAAAAAAACGGGACGGCCTGGCGGCCGTCCCGGTGGAAACATCGATTCGCCGACCGCCGTTGCGGTCAGGAGACGTTCGTCATCGGCGTGTTCTGGGAGAAGACCAGGTGGTCGCCATCGCGCAGGACCTTGACCGGTTCGCCCTCCTTCACGTCACCGCGGAGGATGGCTTCCGCCAGCGGATCCTCGAGAAAGCGCTCGATTGCCCGCCGCAATGGACGCGCGCCGAACTTCTCGTCGTAGCCGTTCTCGATCAACAGATCCTTCGCGTCGGGCGAGACGTCCAGCGTGATCTTGCGCTCGTGCAGCCGCTTGCCGACCTGGGCGATCTCGAGCTCGATGATCTTCACGAGGTGGTCGCGGTTGAGCGAGTGGAAGACAACGATGTCACTGATGCGGTTGAGGAACTCGGGCTTGAAGACGCGCTTGGCCTCGTCGAGCACGTTCTCCTTCATCTTCTCGTAGTCGTCCGTGCCGCTGGTTCCGACGCCGAAGCCCATCGTCGTCTGGCGCTGGATGATGTTCGCGCCGACGTTCGTGGTCATGATGATGATGGTGTTCCGGAAATCGACGGTCCGACCGAGCGAATCCGTGAGTCGGCCGTCCTCGAGAATCTGCAGGAGGATCTGAACCACATCCGGATGCGCTTTCTCGATCTCGTCGAACAGCACCACCGAATACGGGCGGCGGCGCACCGCCTCGGAGAGCTGGCCGCCCTCCTCGTAACCGACATAGCCCGGAGGCGAGCCGATCAGTCGGGAGACCGCGAACTTCTCCATGTACTCGGACATGTCGATCTGGATGATCGAGTCGGCGTCGCCAAACATCATTTCGGCAAGCGTCTTCGCGAGCATCGTCTTGCCGACGCCGGTGGGCCCGAGGAACATGAACGAACCGATCGGCCGGCGCGGGTCCTTGAGATCCGCCCGCGAGCGGCGCAGGGCGCGGGCGATCGAGGCGCAGGCATCGTCCTGGCCGATGACCTTGGCCTGCAGGTCGGGAGCGAGTGACAGGAGCTTCTCCGTCTCCTTCTTTTCGAGACGGCTGAGCGGGATCTTGGTCCAGTCGGCGACAACCTGGAGCATCTGTTCTTCGTCCACCGTCACCTTGGTCTCCTCCCGCGAACGCTTCCACGCCTCGAGGGTCGTCTCCTGCTTGGTGCGGAGCTGCTTCTCGTAGTCCCGGTGCTTGGCCGCCTCCTCGAAATGCTGCTTCGAGATGGCGTCCTCCTTCTTCGCGCAGACCTCCTCGATCTCCTTGGCGAGCTGCTCGATTTCCGGCGGCCGGTTGAGGGAGGCGATTCGCGCGCGGGAACCCGCCTCATCCATCACGTCGATGGCCTTGTCCGGGAGGAAACGGCCGGTGATGTAGCGGTCGGAGAGCTTGGCCGCGGACTCGAGGGATTTGTCCGTGAACATCGCGCGGTGGTGATCCTCGTACTTGGAGCGAATGCCCTTCAGGATGAGGATCGTGTCGTCCACGGACGGAGCCTCGACCATCACGCTCTGGAAGCGGCGGTCGAGCGCGCTGTCCTTCTCGATGTACTTGCGGTACTCGTTGAGGGTGGTCGCACCGATGCACTGCAGCTCACCGCGGGAGAGCGCGGGCTTGAAGATGTTGGAGGCATCCATCGCGCCTTCGGCGGCGCCCGCCCCCACGATCGTGTGCAGCTCGTCGATGAAAATGATGACGTTCTTGGCGCGCTTGATCTCGTCCATGACGGCCTTGATGCGCTCCTCGAACTGGCCGCGGTACTTCGTGCCCGCGACCATCAACGCGAGATCGAGCGTGATCACGCGCTTGTCCGCGAGAATCTCCGGCACGATGCCGTTGGCGATCTCCTGGGCCAGGCCCTCGACAATGGCGGTCTTGCCGACGCCGGCTTCGCCGATCAGGACGGGATTGTTCTTCGTGCGGCGGCAAAGGATCTGCACGACCCGGCGAATCTCCTGCTTGCGGCCGATCACGGGATCAAGCTCGCCCTTGCGCGCGAGTTCGGTGAGGTCCCGGCCGAATGCCTTCAGCGCCGGCGTCTTCATCTCCTTCTTTTCCTCGGGCGATGAAGCGGGGGATGGGGATCGTGCGGCGCCGGAACCGGCCTCCTCGGCACCCTCGCCGGAGAACTGGGGATCGAGCTCGCGCAGGATTTCGTTGCGCGTCCGCTCGATGTCGATGTCGAGCGACTTCAGCACGCGGGCGGCGACGCCCTCGCCCTCCCGCAGGAGCCCGAGCAGGATGTGTTCAGTGCCGACGTAGGAATGATTGAGCGCCCGCGCCTCCTTGCCCGCGAGGGCGAGGACCTTCTTGACGCGGGGGGTGTACGGGATGCTACCGGCGGTCTTGCCCTCGGGGCCGGTGCCCACCTGCTTTTCCACTGCCGCGCGCACGGTCTCGAGGTCGAGACCCATCTTCTGCAACACGCTCACCGCGACCCCTTGACCAAGTTTGATAAGGCCTAAAAGGAGGTGTTCCGTTCCGACGTAATTGTGGTGGAAACGGTCTGCCTCCTTGCGAGCCAGGGCGAGCACTTGCTGCGCTCGCGGGGTAAAGTTGTTCATCGGTTCCATGGAGAGGGAAGAAAGGGCAGGTCAGCTGGTTGTGTTTGGATCGTTGTCGAGGGAGGCATTAAACACCGGTGCGGTCACTTTCTCAAATTCCGAGCGCAGGAGCGAAGCGCGAAACACGTCCCGCTCCCCGGACTCTATCGGCTTTTTCGCCGCGTACTGCACATGGCCGGGCTGAGACTCCATGAACAGGCGGTCAACCTGGGGCCGGACCTCCGCGGCGAACATGTTCAGGTCCACGCCCAGCCGAACGAGCGAAAGCATGTTCATCGCTTCGGACGAACTGAGGGAATAAGCATGGCGCAGGCCGCCGTAGGCGCGGCCAATTTTGTCGAACAGGCGCGCGGGTTCGCCCTCGAGAAGGCGCTCGCGGACATTGTTTTCCTGCTCGATCACGGTGTTAAGCACCGCCGTAAGGCGCTTGAGGATATCGTCTTCGGTCTCACCGAGCGTTGTCTGGTTCGAGATCTGGAAGATGCTGCCGGTCGCGTCGGAACCCTCGCCGAACAGGCCGCGCACGGCGATACCGAGCTGGCCGACGGCCCGCACGACCTTGTCCATCTGCCCGGCGATCACGAGAGCGGGAAGGTGCATCATGGCCGAGCCGCGCATGCCGGTGCCGATGTTCGTCGGGCAGGCGGTGAGATAGCCGAGGGTCGGGGAGAACGCGAAGTCCAGATGCTCCTCGAGGGCGGAATCGACCGCATTCACGAGGTTCCAGACCTTGCGGAAATTAAAGCCGGCCTTGATGACCTGGATGCGCAGATGGTCCTCCTCGTTGATCATCACGGCGAGCGACTGGTCACGGCTGATGACGAAACCGGAACCGCTCTTCATTGCCATCAGGTCGCGGGAAATGAGATGCCGTTCGAGGAGGATCTGGCGCTCGAGTTCCGTGAGGTCGGGGATCTCGGCGCTGATCGCCTTCTTCATCTCCTTGAGGCTGGCGACGGCGGTCAGGCACTGCGCGTAGATCTCGCGCCGTTGCGCATCCTTCGCCCAACCGGGAAAGGAATGGTTCGCCAGGTTGCGCGCGAAGCGCACCCGGGTCATCAGCACGACCGAGCCCTTCGAACTGGCGGAGGTTTCGCTGAAATCGTTGCGCGTCTCCAAAATCGGCGCGATCCGCATGGTCGGCTGGTGCTTCATGACGATTCCGGTCCGACGGATTTCGACGCCGGCCGCGCGGCCTCGGCCTTCAGCCCGCTCATTTCGTCGCGCAGCCGTGCCGCATCCTCGTACCGCTCGCTCTTGATCGCGTCCTGCAACTGCTTCTCGAGCGCGTCAAGCCGCTCGTGCCGGGACTTGCGCTCCAGCGATCGCGCCGGGACCTTGCCCAGATGCGTCATGCCCTTGTGCATGTTCGCGAGCACCGGCTCGAGAATGGGCCGGAAACGCTCGTAACATGCCGGACATCCGAAACGCCCGTGTTTCTTGAAGTCCGCCTGCGTGAAGCCACAATGTTCGCACACCAACTGGGTCGACGACGGACCATCGCCACCGCCGGTCTTGATCAAGAGATCGGCGAGCGAAAATCCGCTCGGGTCGGTCACGCCCTTGGCGGCGGCGCAGTCTTCACAGAGATCGAGTTTGTGAATCTGGTTGTTGACGATCTGGGTCAGGTGGACCGTCGCCGGCTTGCCGCACAGGTTACACTTCACGGAGGAATCCATCGAGGCAGTAGGGATGATGTGGGAGTGAGGGCATAATCGCCGACGCCGGCATACTTTGCAAGCGGCGTGCCAGCGCCGACGACCGGGGATCCGGCGCAAGTAACAAACGACAGCCGCCCGCTGCCAAGAACCAAGCGGCGACAAAGCCGGCGATGTCGACTCGTTTTTCGGCAACGCTGCATCCCGACGCCGGTGCGTCCGACGCGCGTCCCGCAGAAACCTGGCGTGGAGGGTCTCCCACCGGAAGTCGCGGGCAATCCGGCCACTGGCCGTATACTTCCGACTCGAAGAAGATCCCGAACGGGAATCGGCGTTCGCTCGTGGCCTCCGCGTTGCGTGCCGAACTGGCCCGGATGTTCAGCACACGTGGGGTCGTCCTGACGCGTGAACATCCGGCTTGCGCCGGGTTACCTGAACGGGGAACGACCGCGCCCGATTGACCGGCTTCTGCCCCGTGCGCGGGATGGGAGAGCGGCGCGGCGCGCTGGCCTGGAAATCGTGCCCGGCGTGGGAGCCGCAACCAACAGTGGTCAGCCGGCTCACCCCAGCGACCAGGGTTGCGTGGAGACACGCAACCCGCCCCCGGCGGCATCCAACGTCGACGGCGGTTGGCGCGCGCTCCGATCAGAGCATCGTGCCATCGCGGGCGACGCGGGCGTGAAAAGCATCGAGCAAGCGCGCCGTGGTCGGCCCGGGGCGTCCTGAACCAATCTCACGTCCATCCACCGATACCACCGGAATGACTTCGGCGGCCGTGCCGGTGAGAAAACATTCGTCCGCGCACCACACGTCGTAGCGCGTGAGGTTGCGCTCGTGCAGCGTAAGGCCGAGTTCCTGCACCACCTCGAAGATGACCTGACGCGTGATACCCTTGAGCGCGCCGGTCGAGACGTCCGGCGTGTAGAGCACGCCCTTGTGCACGAGGAAGAGATTGTCGCCCGTTCCTTCGGCGACGAATCCCTGGTCGTTCAGCATGATGGCCTCGAGCGCGCCTTGTTGGGCCGCTTCCATCTTGGCCATGATGTTGTTGAGGTAGTTCAATGACTTGATTGCGGGACTGAGCGCCGCCGGACTGATGCGCCGGGTCGGCACGGTCACAATCGTCAGGCCCTTCGCGTAGACTTCCGGAGGGTAGAGCTGGATCTTGTCGGCAATGATGATAACCGACGGCTTCTTGCAGGAGTTCGGCGACAGACCAAGGTTGCCGAGGCCGCGGGTCACGAGGAGACGAATGTAGCCATCGACCAGGCCGTTGCGCCGGCACGATTCGCACACGGCTTCGGCCAGTTCGCCGCGCGTCAGGGGCATTTTCAGCAGGATGGCCTTGGCCGAGTATTCAAGCCGTTCGAGATGTTCCTCGAGTCGAAACACGCACTTCTGGTAGAGCCGGATGCCTTCGAACACGCCGTCGCCGTAGAGAAGGCCGTGATCGAAGACCGAAATCTTCGCGTCCGCTGCATCCACAAATGCCCCGTCGAGGTAGACCTGCATAAGCGCGCCCGATGAAAATCAGGCCCCCTGTATTGTCGAGTCATGAAGCGCCGGCGCCGGCGCCGGCCCGAACCGGAAACGCTTCCCCGCCGGCGCCGCCCCGCGACGATCGCACGTTTGCGCGGGCTTGCCCGCCCGCCGCAAACGCATTCGTTCACCACGCGCGCCTTCGTCTCCGTGGCCCGCTCTCCGCCGCATGAAATCCGCCTCACCCCAACGGATCGTACCCGCCGTCCTGTTCGCGATCCTGCTGGGCGCGTTGGCGACAGGCGCACGGGCGACGCCATCCGCCTGGCAACTGCTCGAGACGCCGCCGTTCACGGTGGTTTCGGAACTCGATGACCAGGCCACGCGCACATGGGCCGGCGAGTTCAGCCAGTTCATCGCGGAATTGCGCCGCGTGTTCGAGGCGAAGCGGCCGAACCTGCCGCCGCTCACGGTCGTATTGTTTGCCGGCGACCGCGACTTTCGGGCCTACAAGCCCCTGCGTCCCGACGGTCGTGGCCCGGCGTCGATTGGCGGCTTCTTCAATCACCGCGGAAACTGGAGCGTCATCGGGCTCGCCGGCGGCTATCGAAACCAGGCCGTCCGCGAACTGATCTTTCACGAAGGCGTGCACTGGTTCACGAGCAACGATCCCGTGGTCCAGCCGGTCTGGCTCTCCGAGGGCCTGGCCGAGGTCTTTTCCACCTTTCGCCAGGAAGACGGCTCCGTTCGCTGGGGCACCGACCTCCCCGCGCACGTGCGTCTCCTGCGCACCGAACCGATGATTCCGTTCGAACGGTTCCTGTTCCTGACGCGGGATGATTCGCTTTTCAACGAAAGCGACCGCAGCGGCATGTTCTACGCCCAGGCCTGGGCCTTCGTTCATTACCTGATGTTCGGTCAGCGCGACGGCTCGAGCCATGCCCTGAGCGACTACTTTGCCGCGCTCGGCACCAACATCCATCCCGACGACGCCTTCCGCCAGGCATTCGGACAGGACTACGTTCGCATGGGTGAGACGCTCGCAAAATATGTCAAAGATGGGCACTACTACAAAGTCATCCGCTCCGAGTCGATCGCCGCGCGGATCACGGGACCGATCACGATCGCCCCACCGGCGATCGTCGAAGTCGCCCTGGCCCGCCTGGCCATCGGCGCCGCCCGCTTCGAGGTCGCTCGTCCGCATGCCGCCCGGGCCGTGAGTCTCGCTCCGAATCAACCCGGTGGATACGAGCTGCTTGCCCTGCTGCGCGAGGAAGCGGGCGATCACGCGGGCGCGCGCGCGGCCTGTGCCCGTGCCGTCGAACTCGGTTCCAAGGATGCATCGACCCTGTTCCTCCTCGCCTACCTCACCGCCGTGTCCGAAATGCGCGACAATGGGATCAAGAGCCCCGAGGCGCGCCACCTCGGCGACCTCTACCGGCGCGCCATCGAGCTTTGTCCCACGATGATGCAGGCGTATCAGAACCTTGCCACCCTTGCTCCGAGCCTCGAGCCGATCGACGACGACGACATTGCCGTCCTCCGCCAGGGGGCGAGGCGTTTTCCGCATCGGGGCGAGATTCTGGTCGGCCTGGCCTCGATGGTGGCGCGGCGCGGCGACCGGACCACGGCGCGGGCGTTGATCGTCGAAGCCCGCGAGCGGGGTTTGCCCCTGGATTGTGAACGGCAGGCGCGGCGCCTCGAAGAAGGCTGGTGGTACCGACGAGGCAATGTTTCACATCGATCACTGCGTGAACGGCGGCGACTATGCCGGCGCCCTGACGGCATGCGACGCGGCCATCGCGCGAATCAGCGATGTCTACGTGCGCGGATCGCTTCTGCGCACGCGCCGGTCTCTGCAAACACGTGCCCGGCTCGCGGCGGCGGAAAGCGCGCTGCGCACGGGTGACTCCGGCGAAGCCCGGCGCATCTGTGCGGAACTGCTGGAGGATCCGGCCACACCAGCCGGCCTGCGCCGGCGTGTCGGGGACGTGATGCGGGAGCTGCCCGAGACCCGCAGGGCGAGCGAACAAACGACGCCTGGTCCGGAAACCGGGCCTTGATGTCAGCTTCCGCCGGAAGAGGGCGCGCTGGCGTTCCAAATGTGCCGGAAGATCCGCCACTGGCCTGCCTCGCGTTTGCGTACAATCAGGTACTTTCCCGTTTCCACCACGCCGACTTCGCCGCTGATCAGGGCATACCGGCCGGTTTCAATCATCGCTCCGCCCTCCACGGCGATCGCATCGATCGACATGGCGAGTCCGGTGGCGCCATCATCCATCGTGTGTTGCCAGAAGCGGGCGATCTCTTCGCGTTTCGTCGGTTCCGTACCACCGGGCGCCTGCAGCAACGCGTCCGACGAATAGAGGGCGGCGATGGCGACCGGGTTTCCCTGGCTGAGACCGACCGTGAACTGCTTGTTGGCGCCTTCGCAGATCACGCGAGCGTCGGCCGGCGAAATCGACGCGTTTCCGTTCGCGGCTTTCAAGGGCAAGATTCCCGCGACGATCGTGATCGTTGCGACAACAAGACTGCGCCAGATGCATTTCATGGTGTGAGGTCTCTCCGAGTTGAACCAGTGCGGCAATCGGACGAGGTCAGTTCTATGTCCGCCGACTTCGCTTTGACCAGCGCAATGCCACCGGCCCGCTTGGTCCCAACGTCGCGCAGGCTTGCGGCCTGACGACAAATGTGGTGCAGGCAGGATGGCTGCGCTGCTTCGACCTCGCCGGCCGGCAGGCTCCCGGCCGCATGAGACCACGTGCATGATCGCGCCTTCACAGCTCCCAGCGGGCGAACGTGCCACACGGAAGCACACCGCCGGCGGTCACGGGCACGCCGATCTCGCCACAGGTGACGCGCCCGGCCGGGGGCGAATGGCGACCGAGGATCGTCGCAAGCACGGTCGGGGATAGGCCGGTGGTATAGGCATTGAGCAGCACGAACAGGGGCTGTTCGCTCAACAAGCCGCACGCGGCGGCGACCAGTGCATCGAGTCCCTCCTCGAGTTTCCAAACCTCGCCGGACCGGCCGCGTCCATATGAAGGCGGGTCCATGATGATCGCCTCATATCGGCTGTCACGACGGCGCTCGCGTTCGATAAACTTCAGACAGTCGTCGACGAGGTAGCGAATCGGGGAAGCACCAAGTCCGCTCAATTCCGCATTCTCGCGACACCACTGCACCATGCCCTTGGCCGCATCCACGTGACAGACGCTCGCCCCCGCTGCCGCCGCGGCCACCGTGGCTCCGCCCGTGTATCCGAACAGGTTCAGCACCCGCACCGGCCTCCCGGCTGCACGAATGCCGGCACTGAGCCAATTCCAGTTGGCCGCCTGTTCGGGAAAGAGTCCGGTATGCTTGAAACTGGTCGGGCGGATCTTGAAGACGAGTTTGTCGCCGTAGCGAATCGTCCACGACTCGGGCAGCGGCCGGCGAAACTCCCAACGACCTCCGCCCCGCTCGTCGCGGTGATAAATACCGTCGCAGGCGCCCCACCCGCCCCGCGGCGCGGGCCAGATCACCTGGGGATCCGGACGGACGAGGACGATCTCGCCCCAGCGTTCCTGCTTCATGCCATCGCCGGTGGAGAGCACCGCGAAATCCCGCCAGCCGGTGGCGAGAAGAAGCCCCAGATGGGAGAATTCACTTCCCGGTCTTGCTCCTGCTCTTTCTCCCATTTCCAATGCGCACTTTGCGCGTCAGGGAGCAAGAACAGGAGCAAGGGCCGGAGGAGCAAGAGAACACCGGCGCGTGCTCCAACGTCGGCGTGTCAGATCGTCTGCTAGGCCCATTCGGGTGGATTCTGCAGGTCGGGCTTGAGCACGCCGATACACGACAAGTTGCGGTAGCGTTCCGCGAAATCGAGCCCGTAGCCCACGACAAACCGATCCGGAATCGTGAACCCGACGAAGTCCGCCTCGATCGCGACTTCGCGCCGGACTTTCTTGTCGAGCAGCACGCAGGTGCGCAACGATGCGGGTTTGCGTTTGCGCAGCTCATCGACCACGACCGACAGCGTCCGCCCCGTGTCCAGAATGTCGTCGATCAAAAGCACGTGCCGACCTTCCAGGTCGATCTGCAGCGTGTCGAGGATGCGCGGCGCGGTTTCAGGACGCGTGTTGTTGCGATAACTCGACACGCGCAGGCAGTCGAGGCGCACGGGACTGGTCAGCCGCCGCAACAGGTCGGCGGTGAAGAACACCGCGCCGTTGACGATGGCGATCACCGTCACCTCTTCGCCGCCATAACATGAGCTGATCTCGGCGCCGAGGGCCTTGAGACGATGTTCGATTTCCGCCTCGCTGACGAGGACACGCTCCAGATCAGGGTGCGGACGGCGGGGCTTGGCCGGGCGGCGGACTTTGGGCATGATCGTGCGAGCTAAGCTCCTCACGGGCCAGTGCAAGCATGGACTGCACGTCGGCATCCGTTGGCGAGTCCGCCGTCACCTGCGCCGCGGCCTGCAACAGGTCGATCGCGCGGGAGGGCTCACTGCGCTTCAGCGCAAGCGATCCCGCATGAAAGAAGATCGCACGCCGCAGCGCGGCATCCATGCCCCCGCCATCCGCCTCCCGGGCCGCGGCCACCAGGGTCGCGAAATCCCGTACCGCCACCGACTCACGATCCAGGATCATGGGCATCTGATAGTCGCTGCGGGCACGCACGAACCGAATCGCTGCATCCCGCGGTGCGGAGGCTACTGCGGCGTCCATCATCGCACAGCCTTCGCGCGCCTGCCGCAGGGCGTCCCGCGGCGAGAGGGTCGCCGCCTGCAATACCAACACGCGCCCCAAATACACGCGGGCCAGCGCATCTTCTGGCCGCGCCGCCACGACGGTTTCGAGATCAGCGCGGGTGGCCGCCACCACGTCCGGGTTGGCGCGGAAGATCGATTCGCACGCGGCGAGAGCCCGGCTGCGGCACGCCTCCAGATCCGCCGCATGGCCCGCGCCGGCACCGGCGAGGACGAAAAACGCCACCACCACACACGGGCGCACAAGGCAATTGCGGCTCGGAAGCATCGGGTCAAGGAGGCGGCAACGACTTGTCATGTGGTTTCGCGGAAATGTTCCGACTGCAGGCTTGCGGGCAACGGCGTGCGCGACTGGCCGGTCCCGGAGGACGTCGCCTCGTCGAAGCTGCGGGCCGGGTGTCCTCATCCACGACAAAAGGATTCCGTGCGGACCGCGAACGCGGCTCGCACGTTCGGCAAGACGAAAAAACGGCCTACGTGTGCGCCGGGACGATCTCCCACGCCAGCGCGCGGGCGTCTCCGACGCGCAGCCAGGCGTAACTGGCCGCGGCGCCGCGATTCGCGTGCGTGATGCAGCCGGGGTTCAGGAACCGCGTGCCGAGGACCACCTCGTCCCGCGGCACATGCGTGTGGCCGTGAAGCACGCAGTCCACGCCGGCCGGCGGGCGGTGCGGCGGCACGTGCTCGAGATGGAAGACCAGGCCGCCGCGATCGAGCCGGCGCGAGGCCGGCCATTCCCATGTGTAGTCGCAGTTGCCGCGCACGACGACAACCGGGCGTCCCGTCCGCAGCAGCGGATCGAGCACGCCGGGACGACAGACGTCGCCCAGATGCCAGATTTCGTCGGCCGCGCTCATGGCGCGCACGACGTTTTCCGGCAGTTGATCGTGGGTATCGGAGAGAACTGCGATGGTGTGCACCGGGTGGGGAATGGGGAAAAGTGCAGTGCGCGAACGACAAACCACCAATCGGGCGGCGCGGGCAAGGCAAAGCAGTCGTGAGGATGGATTTCGCTGCCGGCCGCCGAACATCCGTCCTGCTTCTGACGCACCGGCGGCGCACGGCCCGGCTTGCACGGGCGGGCGACGGTCGTAACGTGCGCGCGTGTTTTTGAACTGGTTCAGGGATGACGTGCGCGAGACCGTCGGCCAGGATGGATGGTTCGTCGGCAAGGTCACGGTGCGCCGGCCCTGGCATCCGGTCGACCGTTTCGTCGTGGGCGGCTGGCTGCTGATCATCACGAAGTGCATTCTCGCTTCGATCGCCATCCATCGCTGGGACATTCCCATCCACGACTTCTACGTGTGGGGCCCGTCGTTCATCTTCGGCGGGCTGTGCACCCTGTTGTATCTCCGCCGGGAGAGTGGTGAATAGCTGCGTGGGCCCGCCACCCCCGGGTGCCTCCCTTCGCCGCCTCGCGGCGGATCTCGGTCTCGCCGGAACGCCCGATGTCCGGCAAGGGACAAAGCTCAGCTTCGCAACCAGCGGGCGAGACGCTCCCGCAGCATTGCCCGCGCGCGATAGAGTCGCGTCTCGATGGCCTTCGGCGTCGCGCCGGCGATGGCGGCGATCTCGGCGTGCGACATGTCCTGGTATTCGAAGAGCAGTACGGCCGTGCGCAGGTCCTCCGGGAGACCCGCAATGGCCTCGCGCACGGCGGTCGCCCGCTCCGAGGCGACGACCGCCACCGCGGGATCCACCTCCGCCGACGCCGGCTCGCGAGCGAGTCCGGTCGTGGCGCGGTCGTGGCTCGCATCAGCCGAAGGCGCGGGAGCATCGAGCGAAATGGTGCGGCGGCGCTGCATCTTTGCCGCGTGGTTGCGACAGAGGTTGACGGCGATCGTGAACAGCCAGGTGGAGAACCGTCCCTTCGGCGCATAGCGTGCGCGATGCCGGTACACGCGCACGAAGGTATCCTGCAGCAGGTCCTCGGTGTCCGCTTCGTGCTGGACGTAGCGATGGACGAACTGACGCAGCGGAGCCTGCCAGCGCTCGATCAGGCGGTTGAGCGCGAGATCATCGCCGGCGGCGAGGGCGGTCATCAGCCGCTTGTCTTCCGCATCGTCGAGGCGTTCCATGCGCGACCGGCGACGAAGCGCTCAGGGCGCGGGAAGGCGCTCACCGTCGTGGGGCAGTTGCGCAAGGTGGGGCTCAACGAGGCGCAGGAAACGCTCGCCCTCGGCGGGGGGCATCGCCGCCGCCACGCGGTGCAGGTGCGCGCGCGTCGCGTCGTTGCATACCGCCTCCAGGTCGAGCACCCGTTGCTCGGCCGCGGCCCGCGCCGTCGGGGAGCCATTCGCCGCGATGATCGCTTCGAGCTGATCCCGGGCGGCGGCCACGTCGGTGCAGTGCTTCGCGCAAACTCCGGAATAGTCGTCGTGCAGGCGCTGCACGGCCGCAAACTGCCCGTCGTTCAAGCCGAACTCCGTGCGAATCCAGGTGATATTGCTGCCGCGCAAGGACTGCATGTCCGCCGAGCGCCGCAGGGCGACGAGAAAATAGGCGACGACCGCGGACGCCAGCGCCACGGCCAGGACGAGCACGAGGCGCTTCACGGCACCTGCCCTGCGTGGTCGGCCGAATGCGTCATCAGGATCGGATCGATCGACCGCGCGTATTCCGTGGCGAGACGCGACATCTCGGAGTCGCGCCGGTGGGAGTTCTGGACCTGTCCGGCGAGCGCCCCGAGGGCGGCGAAGACGGCGACGGCCACGAACGCGGCGAGCGGGCGGGCAAGCACCTGCGAAAGCCTTTCGAACCATCCCCCCGCGTGCTGCGGCTTTTCTTGTTCGAGGCGAGCCCAGACCGCGCGCGCCAAAGCCGTGTCCTGACGCGGTTCCACCCGCCACGATTGCAGCAGTTCGCGGAGTTCGGGATCCGGGGATGGAGTCGGGTTCATGGCGCAGCGGTTGGTTTCCCGGTGAAACCGGACTGTGACGGCAATCCCTCGAAAAATCACTGCGCCGGGTGGGAAACGAAATCGGGCCCCTACCCCGTCGTGCTGGTCGCCGCCGTTTCGAGGATCTTGTTGAGCCGGGAAATCATCGCCCGGGAATCCTCCAGCAAGCCGGCGGTGATCAGGGCGTTGTCGAGCATCTGCTCAGCCACGAGTTTCGCAAACTCCGGTTTCGCCGCCCGCAGGCCGTGCAGGTTGACCACCAGCGGATGGCGCGGGTTGATCTGAAGATCCACCTTCACCGGCTCCTCGGTTTCGTCCTGCTTCATGGCGCGCATCATCCGGCGCATGTGGGCCCCCATGAAGTCCGTGCTCAGCGCCATGACCGGGCTGTCAACCAGGCGGTCTCCCCCCTTCACGTCGCGTACCCGCTCGCCGAGGGTTTCCTTGAGCCAGGTGGCGAGTTCGGTGGTCTGTTCGGGGCTGAGCGCCTTGTCCGCCGGCGGAGGAGCGAATTCGTCAAGCTTCACGTCCGGGCTGTCGGCGGAGACGATCTTCTTGCCGTCGAAATCGCGGAGGTTGTTCATCACGTACTCGTCGACGCTGTCCGTGAAAAACAGGACCTCGAGGCCGCGCAGCTTGAACGCTTCGAAATACGGGCTCGCCTCGAGGGCCGCGCGGTTCGGGCCGACCAGGTAATAGATCTCCTTCTGGTTTTCCTTCATGCGCGAGACGTAGTCCGCAAAGCCCGTGAGCTCGCCCTTGGCGAGGACGGACGATTCCGCGCGCAGGAGTTTCGCCAGCGCGGCGCGGTGCGTGAAATCGGTGGCGGCGCCCTCCTTGAGAAAGAGCCCGAACGCCTGGAAGAAATCCCTGTAGCTGTCGGGGCGTTGTTTGGCCTCTTCCTCGAGAAACTTAAGGAAGCGCCCGGTGACGATCTTGTTCAGCTTCTCAATGAGCGCGCGGTCCTGCAGCGTCTCGCGCGAGATGTTCAACGGCAGGTCCTCGCTATCGATCACCCCTTTCAGGAAGCGCAGCCATTCGGGCAGCAGGTCCTTGGGCGCGGCATCGATCAGGACCTTGCGGCAGTAGAGCGAAACATTCGGATCGACGCGGCCGAAGCCCCACCGCTCGGGATTGTCCTTCGGGTACGAAGAGCAGCGCGTTGATCGCAAGGGGCGCATCGGCGCTGAAGTGCAGGCGCAGGCGCGGCTCGTCGAAGGCGTTCGCCTGGTATTTGTAGAACTCGGTGTACTCCTCGTCCTTGATCTCGCTCTTGCTGCGCAGCCAGAGCGCCTGGATCGTGTTGACCTTCTCGCCATTGAGGTTGATCGGGAACGGCACGAAGCTGGAATATCGCCGCAGCACGTCCTTGATCGTACTGGCGTTGGCGAATTCGTGGCAGTCGTCCTTCAACTCCAGCACGATCTTGGAGCCCCGGCGCTGCCCCTCGGCCTCCTCGACCTCGTAGCTGCCGATGCCATCGGAGGTCCAGCAATGACCGGTGCCCTCCAGGTGCCACGAACGGGAGTAGACCCGCACCCGCTTGGAGACCATGAACGCACTGTAGAAGCCGACGCCGAACTGACCGATCAGGTTCACGTCCTTGCGGGCGCCTTCCGCCAGCGCCTTGACGAACGACTTGGAACCGGAATGCGCGATCGTGCCGAGGTTCTCGACCAGCTCGTCGTGCGTCATGCCGATGCCAAAGTCCTGGATCGTGATCGTCTTCGCCGTGTCATCGGTCGTGAGGTTGATCTCGAGCGGCAGGCGATCGTCGAACACCTGCTTTTCCGTCAGTTGCTGGTGGCGAAGTTTTTCGAGCGCGTCGGCGGCGTTGGACACCAGTTCGCGCAGGAAGATTTCGCGATGGGTGTAGAGGGAGTGGATGACGATATCCAGCAACTGCCGGATCTCGGCCTGGAACTCGTATTTTTCGACAGAGGGCGTGGAGCTCATGGACAAAGGAGTTTTCCGTGATGATGCGTCCGAAACGGCCGTGATTATGCGGTGCGAGCCGGGTCGCAAGCCGGATGTTTGGCGGTCCGGCGGCGATGCGGCGTCCGTCCCGCAGGCCGGGCTCGATGCCGGCGGGCCGGGCGAAGCCACGGAGCTTCGCCGGGTCTACGCGCTTGACAGGCGTTCCAGCCCACCGGCACTCTCCGCGGCTTTTTCGCCGTTATGCAACCGACATTTCGTCCGCACAGGAAGAAGCGTGCCCGCAAGATTGGGTATCGCGCGCGCAAAGCCACCCACCATGGCCGCAAGGTGCTGCAGAGCCGCCGCCGCAAGGGACGGAAGCGCCTGACGGTCGTCTGAATCCTCCCGGTCCGCCGCCCCCGGGCCGGCGGATCTTCCGGCCATGCGAATCCGCCCCCGGCAGCGACTGCGCCGACCGGCGGATTTCGCGGCCGTCCGCCGGGAAGGCCGCCGCCAATTCGGGGCGGCTTTCATTTTTTCCGTGCGTCACCGGCCGGCCGACGCTCGTTTTGATCTCCCGCGTTTCGCCGTGGTTGCTTCACGCCGTGTCGGCAATGCCGTCGTGCGCAACCGCCTCAAGCGTCGTCTGCGCGAGGTCTTTCGCGCCCACCAGACGATCTTCCCCGACGACGTGGATGTTGTCGTCACGCTCCAAGCCCGAGGAGCCGCGGTCACGTACGCCGATCTTGAGCAGCAGTTTCTTGCCGCCGCGCGCCGCTGCGGTTTCGGCTCTGGGCCGAAGAAGAAGCCCGCCGCCGCGCAGCCGCCCACGCCCCTTCCCCCGACGTCGTGAACCAGCAGGAGACCCGGCGCGTGTTTTCCTGGCGGCGACTACCGGCCTTGGGCGCCCTGGCGCTCATCCGCCTTTACCAGATCCTGCTGTCCCCGCTCCTGCACGCAATTTCCGGTCCTGCCGCGGGGTGTCGCTTTTCGCCCACGTGCTCGGAATACGCCCGCCAAGCGATTCACGCACATGGGCTCGTGCGCGGTGGCGGCCTCGCCATTCGGCGCATCCTGAAGTGTCATCCCTGGCATCCCGGAGGGATCGATCCCGTACCGCCGCGGCCCGCACGAACGGGGGAGCATGAACAGAAGTAAGGAGGAAGCGTGAACACGACGGGGCGTCTCCTGCCGGAGGTAATCCCTCTCTCCCTCATTCTCCCGCACCCGTTTCCCGCACTATTCTTCTTGCTGGAGCCTCGCGGCGGCGTGTATGCCCACTAGCTTTTCCGCGGGTGCCTTTCTCCGCCCGTTGCCACTGATGGACAAGAAATACACGCTTTTCGGAGTTCTGTTTATTGCCGCGGCGGTCGCGTTGATGATTTACGGCGTCAAACACCCGCCGCCAGCGCCGCCCCCACCTCCAGCCGAACAGGCGACGACCACCCCGCCGGCCGGTCCGGAAGGCCAGCCTCCGCAAACGACCATTGGTCCGGAAACGGTGGCACCATCGGCTGCACCCGGCCAGCCCGTCACCCTGCCGTCGGCGACCCCTCAAACGAACAGCCTCTTTGCGCCGCTGGAGCCCCCCCATCCGGATGCGCAAATCGTCACGCTGGCGAACGATTACATCGAGGCCCGGTTCACCAACTATGGCGGCGCCATTGCCTCGATCGCCCTCAAGAAGCATCCGGAGAAGCAGGGCTCGGACGAACCCCTTACGTTGAACGCAGTCCACCACGCCCCGGTACTCGCCCTCGCCGGCTTTGCCGGCGCGGACTCGGCCCAGCGCTACGAGCAGGTTTCAACGTCGGCTGACGAGGTGGTTTATCGCACCGTCGTCCACGATCAGCTCGAAATCACCCGCCGCTACACCATCAGCCGGGACCCGGACCAACAGGATCCCTACGTGATCCGCAACGAAACGACGCTCCGCAATCTCGGCGGCAACGTGGTCAACCTGCCCGCACGCTTTGCGATCAACCTCGGCACCGGACAGCTCGTGCACGATTCCGATAGTGCCACCTACCTCAACGTCGGCCGCTTTGATGGGAGCAAACTGCGGCTGACGCCGCGCAGTTCGCTCGATGAAAGCTCGGGATTTCTCGGCATGATCGGCGGCCATCCCGCGCAACCGTACCTCGAGAACGATGGGCCAACCGTCTGGGCGACAGTCGAGAACCAGTTCTTCGCCACGATCGTCACCCCGGACAAGCCCGGCACCGGCGTGAGCCTGCGGCGGGTGGAACTGCCGCCGGCGGACGACAATCCCTCCGCCCGCTATGGGCTGACCGGAGAGCTCTTGATGGAGTCCCGCACCGTCCCGGCGGGCTCGACGGACGCGCTCAAGTTCGAAATCTACGCGGGACCAAAGGAATACGCCCGGCTCGCCCGGCTCGGCGAGAAGCGTGACAAGGTGATGAACTGGGGCAGCATCACGGGACCGATCGCCAAGATCCTGCTGCTGCTGCTCACGGCGCTGCACAGTTTCATTGGCAACTGGGGATTCGCCATCATCGCCACGACGCTCGTCCTGCGCACCGCCATGTGGCCGCTGACCGGCATGGGAACGCGCGCGGCCAAGCGCATGGCCAAGATCCAGGGACCGTTGAAGGAAATCCAGGAAAAGTACAAGGACAACCGGACGAAGCAGCAGGAGGAAACGATCAAGCTCTTCAAGGCGAACAAGGTGAACCCGCTGGGCGGCTGCCTGCCGTTGCTCGTGCAGATGCCGATCTTCTTTGGCCTTTTCTCCATGCTGCGCAGTGCGTCGGAACTGCGGCTCGCCTCCTTCCTGTGGATCCCGGATTTGTCGGCGCCCGACACCGTCGCCCACGTTCCCGGCATCGGTTTTCCGATCAACATCATCCCGGTGTTGATGGGGGTGTCCATGGTGCTGCAGATGCGGCTGTCGCCGTCGCCGACCACGGACAACCAGTCCGCGAAGATGATGAAGTTCATGCCCTACATCTTCACGGCGATGTGTTACAACTACTCCTCGGGCCTCGCGCTGTATTGGACGACGAGCAACATGTTCACGATCTTCCAGCAGTGGGTCACGAACCGCTCGAAGGACCCGGTGGAGACGACGCCCGTCAAGCCCGGCGCGGCCGAGCGCGCCAAGCCCGTCCACGGCGCCAGGGTTTCCAGCACCCGCGACGGAAAGAAGAAACGTTAGCCGTTCGCGCCCTCCGCCTGAAGCCTGCCGCCTAGAGCCTGAAGCCGATCGCACCCGCCATGGCCGGTCACAACAAGTGGTCGAAAGTCAAACGCATCAAGGCCGTCGTCGACGCCCGCAAGGGCAAGGTCTTCAGCCGCCTCGCCAAGGAAATCACGCTCGCCGCGCGCTCCGGCGGCGATCCCGCGATGAACCCCCGGCTGCGCACGATGCTGCTCAAGGCCCGCGAGGCAAACATGCCCAGCGACAACGTCGATCGCGCGGTCAAGAAGGGCACCGGCGAACTGGCGGGCATGACGATCGAGGAGATCACCTACGAAGGGTACGGTCCCGGCGGCATTGCCCTCGTGATCCAGGTTGCGACCGACAACAAGAACCGCGCCGCGTCGGACATTCGTTCGACGTTCAACAAGTTCGGCGGCAATCTCGCCGGTTCCGGCGCGGTGATGTTCCAGTTCCAGCATTGCGGCCAGTTTCTCATCGCGAAGGAAAAAACCACCGAGGATGCCCTGCTGGAGCTCGCGCTCGACGCGGGTGCCGACGACGTTCGCGCCAGTGAGGAAGGATTCGAAGTCGTTTGTCCCGTCGCCGCGTTCGACCGGGTTTCCGCCGCCCTCGAAGGCGCCGGCATCACGTCCGAGTCGTCCGAAATCGTCTACCTCCCGACCGCGACCATGCCGGTCACCGACGTCGATGCCGCCCGCAGTTTCTATAAGCTGCACGACGCACTCGAGGAGCTCGACGATGTGCAAAGCGTCTTTTCGAACGAGGAGATCGCGGAAGCCGTCGCCGAACAGGCGCAGGCGGTTTGACGCGTCGCTGATCGCGCGATCTACCGGCTGAGCGCCCGCTTCAGATCCGGATCGCCCGGCCTGAGCACGCGCACGCGGCCGTCGAGGAAGGCCACCGCGCGCGAGCCGTCCGCCCGCGGCCTCGTCTCGAACGCTATCGGCGTGTCGCCCGGCATCGTCAGCGTGACCCCCATGCGCAGGACGTAGCCGCGCGACTCCTGTACCGGAGTTTCCGGCACATCCATCACCGCCTCAAACCGCTCGCCCAGCAACGGTCGCAGGTCCTCGCAAAACGTCGGCAGTTCCCCGTTGTTGGCGCGCGCGTAGGCCACGCACGCCTGCGCGATCTGTTCGAGATTGCTTCCCGAAAACTGCAGCTCGGTGAGTTGGCTCACCGCGTCCCGCCCCGCCGCCTCCCGGGCCGCGCGTTCGGCGACCTGCCGGCCCCGGGAGATCTTCGGCGGCCCGGACGGCGCCGGCCGGCCGGCAAATCCTCCGGAAAGCAGCCGGATCAAGCCGAAGACACCGGCCACAACCACAAAAAACACGATCGCGAAGAAGATCGGCGTCGACGTACGATCGCGTCGCACCGGCATGCGGCGTCGCCGATCCGGCTCGACGAGCGCGGAGCCGTGGCCAGACGTCGTGTGCCCCCGCACCGCGGCCGGCACAGAATCCGCAACCGCTTGGGGAAACACGTCGCGCACCGGCCGCCACTCCGCCCAGCCCGCGCTCCAACAGTGATCGATCGGCCGCAAGGCCCCCGCGGCCAGACGGGAACGCACTTCGTCCTCGGTGAGCGGCCCCTCGGTCGTCCCTTCAATGGCAATGTGGTATTCCATGCCCGCGACGACACCTATGATCAGCGGGCTTGATCCTCGAGTGCGGCCGCATCCTCCTCATCGAGGATGGCCACATGGCCGTCCAGATACGCAACTGCGCGCGAACCATCGCCCCGCGCCGTCGCCTCGTAGGCAATCACCGTGGACAACGGCCGGCTCGTCGTCACCCCGGGCACGATCGTGTAACCGTCCGTCTCGATTTCGGTCGTGTACGGCAGGTCCATCACGGCGGCGAACTGGTCCCCGAACAGGCCGCGGATTTCATCCACTGATTCCGGGAGACGACCATTGTGCCGGTACCCGTAAATGAGGCACGCCAGCGCAATCTGCCGCAAGTTTCCCTGCGAAACGTCGTACTCCGGTGGTTGATCGTCCGCCTCGACTCCGGCCGCGTCGGCCTTCTCCCGCACCCGCAGGCTGTCGTGTATTCGCGGATCATGCGCCCATACCACGAACACGAACACGAGGTATGCCGGAATCGTCAGGTAGCCCAGAATCAGACCGGCCAATGCGATACCACTTCCCGTGAGCTGGCCGTTCGACTTTTTGATCTGCGCCCGGGCCATATGGCCGAGAATGATCGACGGAATCCCGAAGAAGCAGCCGAGGAATCCGAGGACGAGACTCCATATCGCCAGCGGCGACGTTCTCGGCGCGTCCGTCCCTCGCAGCGACGCGGTCGCTGGAACCGATGACGATGTTGGGGCTTGGGCGGCGCCACCGCTCCTCATGGACGGGTCCGGCATCACCACCGGGCCCGATGGCACCGGCGGCGGGTTGGTCATCGCGAATGCATCCGGAAATGCGTCGCGAACCTTGCGCCACTCCGGCCAGCCCGCCGACCAGCACAGATCTCCACCGCCGAGTGACCCGGCCGCGATCCGCCGCCGCAGTTCCTCCTCGGGCATCGGCCCTTCCTGTTTCCCCGCTACGCCAGAGTAGTAGTCCATGAGGCAAGCACCGCCGTGCAGATTGGGTGTGCCTCGTTCCCAAGGCAACGCTCGCGTGATCGCCTGCCGCCACGCGTGCGATTCTCAAGGCCCCCGGGCAAATCTGATCGGGTCGGCGAAAAAACCCTGCGGAACACCGCACTTGCGGGGGCCGCGCACATGGCAGCGCCTTCCGAAGAGCCGAAAGTCTCTGGAACACCGCCCCCTGGCCCCGAGAGGCAACCCGCATGAATCCGACAAAAAAAGTGGCGGCCGCCACTTTTTTTGTCGGACACTTTTTTGATGGATCGGGACTCTGCAAACGCTTGGGAGTCCGCGCCGCCGCGCGCAGGGAAAAGTCCACGAGACGATCACCGGTCGCCGGTCGTTCGTGAACGTGCGGATTCGGGCGAGAGCGGCGGAACTCGGTGAAGGGGCGCCTACCACGCAGAGGTGCGGCGCAGCCGCACGGGGGTATAGAGGTTCTCCGCGAGTTCCTGCACGAAGCGACTCGGCGGCAGGCTCATCACCGGACCGCCCTTGCTCGTCATGCGTGGATGACACAGGTAGAGTTCATCGCGCGCCCGGGTCACGGCGACGTAGAAGAGCCGTCGCTCCTCTTCGACGTCGCCTTCCTCGATGGCCCGTCGCAACGGAAACTGTCCCTCGGCCAGCCCGATGACGAAGACGACGTCGAATTCCAGTC
This sequence comes from uncultured Verrucomicrobiae bacterium, assembly GCA_963797435.1. Lineage (GTDB taxonomy): Bacteria > Verrucomicrobiota > Verrucomicrobiia > Opitutales > Opitutaceae > CAWCPJ01. Next base: position 1,065,678 of record CAWCPJ010000005.1, read on the forward strand.
CCTTCGCCTGATGGACGGTGGTCAAGCGGACGGCGTTGCGATCGTCCTCGACCGAACGATCGGCCGTTTCGGAGGTGAGCAGCGTGATCTGCGCGATGATCTCGCCGAGGTCCTCGTATTTGCCGGCGAATCCCATCAACGCGGTGAGGTCGTCGAGGCGCTGGACGTAGTTCGCATAGGCGCCTTTGAGGTAAAGCCCGTACCAGCCCTCGACGCCCAGGCGCACGACTTCCGCGGGAGAGGCATCGCGCGCCGCCTCGCGCATGTCGCGCAACGAATGCATCAGCGACATCCAGTCGTCCCTCGCCGGCGCGGGAACTTTCGCGCGGACGGTTTCCGTGAGCAGCGCGTCGATCAGGGGAACGCCCGTGCTCCGGCTCAGCGCGACGGCGAGATCGTAGAGCTTGCGCGCGCCCTTGTCGCCGACCTTGGGCAACAGCACGGCGAGGCGCATGAACGCCGGCATGTCCTGCGGGTTGAAGATAAGCCGCAGATGCGCGACGATGTCCTTCACGTGGGCCTGCTCGAAAAACCGGACTCCGCTGGTGATGACGTAATCAACCCCGGCGCGACCGAGCTCGACCTGCATGTCGAGGGCCTGGAAATGCGCGCGGTAGAGCACGGCCACGTCCTTCAGCGATCGACCTTCGTCGACCAGTCCGCGGAGGCGCGTGATGATGAACTGCGCCTGTTCGCGCGAGTCCATCGCCGGCACGAAAAACGGCCGCTCGTGCGGACCGCGGAACGCGCGTAGTTCCTTTTCGAAGCCGCGGCCGCCCAGGCTCTGCGTTTTGAGTACGGCGTTGGCGAGTTGCAGGATCTCGGGAGAGCTCCGGTAGTTCGTCTCGATGCGAAAGATCGTCGTGCCCGGATGCCGGTCGGGAAAACTGAGGATGTTTTCGAAGTTCGCGCCGCGCCAGGAGTAGATGCATTGCGCGTCGTCCCCCACCGCCATGATGCCGTGCTCCGCCGTCATCGCGTCAACGATGCGGGCCTGCAGCGTGTTGGTATCCTGGTATTCGTCGACCAGCAGATGCTGGAAGCGGCGGCGGTAGGCGTCCGCCACCTCGGGCGCTTTTTCCAGCAGGTCGCCCCAGAGCACGAGGAGGTCGTCGTAGTCGACGACGTTGTGCCTGCGTTTCTCCTTCTCGTAGGCGGTCGCGAAGAGCGCGACTTTGTCGGTGAACTCCTCGTGCTGCGGGAAGTAACGATACAGGGTCTTGCCAATGTCGAGACAGGTGTTGCGCGACAGGCTGACCATGTCGCGCATGACGCCCGGCCGCGGATGGGTCTTGTCCTTGAAGAATCCCTTGTCGGCCGCGTCGACGGCGTCGCGCAACAGCGATTCGGCCTCACTTTCGTCGAGAATCGTGAACCCTGGCTCGAGGCCGACCACGTCGCCATGCATCCGCAGCAGGCGATGACCAATGCTGTGAAACGTGCCGCCCCAGAAACGGCGGGCCTCGATGCCGGTGAGTTCCTCGACGCGCCGCAGCATTTCCTTCGCGGCCTTGTTCGTGAATGTCAGCAGCAGGATGTCACCGGGCCGCACGCCCTGGCTGAGCAGCCAGGCGACACGATAGGTCAGCGTGCGCGTCTTGCCGGAACCAGCGCCGGCGAGCACGAGCATCGGCCCCGGCCGGGCGGTGACGGCGGCGAATTGTTCGTCGTTGAGTTCCGCCCGAAAATCGATCGGCGGAAAGTCCGGGGGCGGCGCGGCGTTGTCGCGGAGAACGAAATCCATCGTGCGTGTGACGCGCCATTACCCGCACAATCCGCGGATGAGGCAAAGCAAAGATTGAACTCCGCATCACGCACGGAAGGTCAAACAAGGATCGGATCACGCGCCGTTTTCGATCCAGAGCGGCGCCCTCCAATAGCTGGCGGATAGCGGTGATGCCTTTGGACTTCGCGCCAGCGTCCCGGCCCCTGGCCGCATTCCCTCAACTCAAACGCGAATCGTAGCCGGGGTCTCAGGCGACCGATCAGAGCAGCACCAGATCGTTGCGGTGCACGACTTCGAGGCGGCGGCGGTCGGGAAAGAGCGGTTTCAACGCCTCGGTCGTTTTGCCGGCGATGCGATCGATCTCGTCGGCCGAAAATCCGCTGACCCCACGCGCGAACGTCGCGCCCGCGGGCGTGACGATGTCGACGATGTCACCCGCGGCGAACTCGCCGACGGAGCCGGTGACGCCGATCGCCAGCAGGCTCCGGCCCTGGTCGCGCAGGACAGGCACGGCGCGTTCGTTCACGGCGATCGCGCCGGTTGGGCGCTGGAAGTAGGCAAGCCAGCGCTTGCGAGCCTCGAGCGGCAGGCCACTCGGTGCGAAGAACGTTCCCGGGCCGTCGCCGGCCAGCAGGCGCTGGATGATGTCGGGCTCGGCACCGCTCGCGATGAAGACGCCGCAGCCGGACTTCGTCGCGAGTTTGGCCGCGGCGATCTTGGTCACCATGCCGCCGACCGCATGTTTCGCTCGTCGTGCCGCCCGCCATCGCCTCGATTTCCGGCGTGATCTTGTCGACGACGGCCACGATCTCGCCGCGTGCCCTTGAGATCGACGAGGCCCGGGCGCGGTGGAAAGAATGACGAGATACTGCGCGCCGCGCGAGGGAGGCGACCAGGGCGGAAAGCGTGTCGTTGTCGCCGAAGCGGATCTCCTGGATTTCCGCGGAACTGACGGTGTCGTTTTCGTTGATCACCGGCACCGCACCGTAGGCGAGGATCTGCTCGAGGCAGTCCTTGACGCCGAGATGACGTCCACGGGAGCGGATGTCCTCGTGCGTGAGCAGCACCTGCGCGACGGTGAGGCCGTGCGGGGCAAAGGCACGCTGCCAGGTCTGCATGAGCAGGCTCTGGCCCACCGCGGCGCAGGCCTGTTTTCTTGGCGTGTCCTTGGGACGGCGCGAAAGATGGAGGACGCCGAGGCCCAGGCCGATGGCGCCTGAGCTGACGACGACACCTCCGTGCCCCGGGTGCGGAGGGTGGCGATCTCCGCAGCAACGCCGGCGATGCGGGATTCGTTGAGCTGGCCGACGCCGGAAGTGAGGACGCCGGTGCCAAGCTTCACGACGATGCGTTTCGGGTGCGGCGTCGTCTCGGGAATGGGGGATCGAGAAGCCATTGGCTGAACGAGCACAGGCCTCGGATGTGTCATGCACCTTCGTGGCGACCTACGACCTGCCTCACCACGCGGGCACGTGGTGGATGCCGGGCGCCAAATGCCAGGCATTCCTAAACCGTCATCAATTCCTTTTCCTTCCCGGTGGCGTGATCGGCGAGATCCTTGATGTACTTGTCGGTGTGCTGCTGCACTTCCTTCTCCAGACGGCGCTCCTCGTCCTCGGAAAGCTTGCCGTCCTTCGCCAGCTTCTTGATCTGGTCGACCGCGTCACGGCGCACGTTACGGACCGACACCTTGCCTTCCTCGGCGAGGCGATGGACGACCTTGACCAATTCCTGGCGGCGCTCGCGGCTCAGATCGGGCAGCGGCAGGCGGATGACGTTGCCGTCGACGGCGGGATTGATCCCGATGTTGGCGAGCTGGATCGCCTTCTCGATGGCCTTGACCAGCGACTTGTCCCACGGCTGGACCTGGATGAGGCGGGAGTCGGGCGTGCTGATGGCGGCACAATCGCGCAGGCGCATCTGGCTGCCGTAGGCATCCACCATGACGCCCTCGACCATGGCAGGTGAGGCCTTGCCGGTGTGGATCGCCGGCAAACTCGTGCAGCGTGTGCTTTTCGGCGGCGCCCATGCGGTTGAGCATGTCCTTGATGACGGGATGCTGGTTCATGACAGGAGGGAGGAACGCGAGACGGTTGAAAACGCCAGCTAGGAAACGAGAGTCTGAAGCGCGGCAGGACGGTCCGGGCAGATCAGGTGACCAGGGTGCCGACCTTCTCGCCGAGCACGGCGCGCTTGATGGAACCGTCGGTGTTCAGATCGAACACGAGGATCGGCACGTTGTTGTCCATGCAGAACGAAAACGCGGTGGAATCGAGGACGTTGAGCCGTTGTTTCAGCGCGTCGAGAAAGGAAAGGTTCTCGTAGCGGACGGCGTCCTTGAACTTGTTCGGATCCTTGTCGTAGACGCCGTCGACCTTGGTGGCCTTCATCAGCACCTGGGCGCCGATCTCGGAGGCGCGCAAGGCGGCGGCCGTGTCGGTGGAAAAATAGGGATTGCCCGTGCCGGCGACGAAGATCACGACCCGCCCCTTCTCGAGGTGGCGCACGGCGCGGCGGAGGATGAACGGCTCGGCCACCTGGTCCATCGGGATCGACGTCTGGCACGCGGGTGACGACCCCCATGTCCTCCAGACATTCCATGAAGGCCATGCCGTTGATCACGGTGGCGAGCATGCCCATGAAGTCGCCGGTGGTGCGGTCCATGCCGCGCTTGGCACCGGAAATGCCGCGGAAGATGTTGCCGCCCCCGATCACGATGCCGACCTCGACGCCAAGATCGTGGATTTCCTTTATCTGGGCGCAGATCCGCTCGAGGGTTTTCCAGTCGATCGGGTCTCCCGTCGTCGCAGAGCGGAGGACCTCGCCGCTCAGCTTGAGGATGATGCGCGTGTATTTCACCTGGGGAGAGGCAGCTGGCGGCATGCTCAGTTTCTGTTTCCGCCACGAGGGCGGGTCAATTCCCGTATGAGCGAGCGCCGGGGCGGACTCCGGATGTCCGCCCTGGTGTCGACTGCGGACGAGACGGAATCCCTCCCTCCAGCGATCCGGGAATGAATCTGCCCGGAAGCGGGTGCGGTCGACCGCGCCGGCGCAACCCGCTGGCCGGTGCGGTCGGATCGGCGGCGTCCGGAAGGGCGAACGGCCCTACTGGCTTACGACCAGCACACCCTTCATGCCGGCAGCAAAGTGCCCGGGGAACGTGCAGAGATACGTGTAGTCACCGGCTTCGGTCGGTGCGGTGAACGACACTTCGGCCTTCTCACCCGGACCGACGAGTCGGGTGTGGGCGATCACCTGGTCGGCCCGATCCTCCGGAAAGTAGTTCTTGGCCGGTCCGACCGTCGCCGCCGCCGCGTCGAACTCCTCCGGCTTCGCATCTTTCTTCAGGAGCACAAAATTGTGCGCCATCGCCGCCTTTGGCAATTTGCCGACGTTGGTGAGCACCACGCGAACGCTCTCGCCGGGCTTAACCTCGAGGCGCGTCACGTCGTACTTCATCGTGTCGTTGCCGGTGATCTGAAACACATGCGGTCCGGCCGGAGCAGCCGCGGAAGGAGCGGAGGAGGCGGACGTGTCCGCCTCCTTCTGGCCACAGCCCGCGGTCAGCAATGCAGCCGCCGCGACACAAATCATGATGGTCTGGGAAGACATGAAACCGGAATGTGCGCGCATTTCCGCTGCCGCCAAGCCCGTTCCCTGCATTAGTTCGTCGCGCTGCAAAATGATCGCCGCTTATTTCCTTCTCCTATCCTCCCGGGGGCGCTGCCAGGATGAACGCGCGCACGAGTTTGCACTTGAAAACCCACCTAATTGCCGAAGTTTGGCCCGCTAATCTCGGGCCCTTCCGGTCCGTGTCCCCCCACCACCTGTCCGCATGGGTCGCATGACTCGTTTTCTCTCCCTGATCCGAAAACTCACCGTGTTCGCGGGCGGCGCCGCCGCCATCCTGTTCTTCGCGGGCTTCGATTTGGACGGACGCCAATCCACTCTGGTCGTCGAGGGGCCGGTGGCTCAGCAGCAGCTGCACCTGTTCTACGTCACGCTGGCCGTGACGGTGTTCATCTTCATCACCGTAGGTAGCGCCCTGGCCTACGCGCAGATCAAGTTTCGGGCCCGCAAGGACGACGATGACCGCGACCCTCCGCCGCAGACGCATGGCCATCCCGTCATCGAAGTTGGCCTGATCATCGCCTCCACGCTGCTGCTCGTGGTCATCGCGGTGCCGACCCTGCACGGCATCTGGTACACGTACGACGTGCCGGAGACCGAGAAGGACAATGCGCTCGTCGTCCGGGTCACGGGATACCAGTGGTGGTTCAAGTTTGAATATCCCGAGCTTGGCCTGGTCACGGCCAACGAACTCGTCATCCCGACCCATCGGCCGATCCACCTTGAACTGCGGACGCTGGACGTGATCCACAGCTTCTGGGTGCCGAAACTCGCCGGCAAGGTCGACCTGATCCCGAATCGTGCGAATCGCATGTGGCTGGAGGCGGACCGGTCGAACTACTACTGGGCCCAGTGCGCGGAGTATTGCGGCGAATCGCATGCGAACATGCGCTTCCGCGTCATCTCGCTCGACGATGCCGAGTGGAGCACGTGGGTTGATCATCAGACTTCCGAGGCGCGCAACGTCACCGCCAGCGCGTCGAACCAATCGACCGGACAGCCCCGCGCCCAGTTCGTGGCGGCGAGGCCCGAGGATGCCAACCTCGGCATGGCCGGATCGGATTCGCCGTTCGCCTACTGGCAATACAAGCAGGCCCTGCCCGCGCCCGGCACGGAAGACCCGGCGTTGATCGCGGAAGGCCGGAAGCTGTTCCAGGAAAAGACGTGCTCCGGGTGCCACACCGTGCGCGGCCACGGGTCTATGGGAATCACCGGGCCGGACCTCACCCACTTCAGCTCGCGCACGACGATCGCCGCCGCGGTGATGGAAAACACGCCGGACAACCTGCACCGCTGGCTGCACGACCCCAACGGCGTGAAGCCCGGCAACATCATGTGGCGGGTCGGCGGCATCGGCGACCGTATCAAACTCACCGACGACGAGATCAGCGCGCTCGTCGGCGTATCTCTATTCGCTCAAGTAAGCCTTTTTCGTCCCCCTTTTTCCGCCGCGTATGGACACCGCCCTCAAGCACGACTTCGTCGAGCACGACGCACACGCCGCCGCGAAGCCGCTCACCGTCATCCCACGCCCGCACGCGAAGTACTGGTCTCGTCAGCTGGATGACGACCATCGACCACAAGCGCATCGGCATCCTCTACGGCGTATCGGCGCTGTTCTTCCTGCTGATGGGAGGCGTCGAGGCGCTTGCTCATCCGCCTGCAGTTGATGGTGCCGAACAACAACCTGCTGTCGGCCGAGAGCTACAACCAGATGTTCACGATGCACGGCACGACCATGATCTTCCTCGGGGTCATGCCGCTGAGCGCCGCGTTCTTCAACTACATGGTCCCGCTGATGATCGGCGCGCGCGACGTCGCGTTTCCGCGGTTGAATGCCTTCAGCTACTGGACTTTCTTCGCCGGGCGCCCTGCTGATCAACCTCGCTGGCTGCCCTTCTTCGCCCCCGAAGGCTACCACGGCATCGGCCAGGCACCCGGCGTGGGCTGGTTCGGTTACGCCACCGCTGACCTCCAAGGCCTACAACCCCGGCCTCGGCCCCGACTTCTGGATCGTCGGCCTGCAGTTGCTCGGCGTCGCCTCGGTCGTCGCCGCGCTGAACTTCATCGTCACGATCATCAACCTGCGCGCGCCCGGGCATGACGATGATGCGGCTGCCGGTGTTCGTGTGGATGACGCTGGTCACCTCGTTCCTGCTCATTCTCGCCTTTCCCGCGATCACCATCGCGCTGGTCGAGCTGATGTTCGACCGCACGTTTCGGCACCAACTTCTTCGAAGTGGCGAAGGGGGGCAGCCGATCCTCTGGCAACACCTTTTCTGGGTCTTCGGCCATCCGGAGGTCTACATCCTGATCCTGCCCGCGATGGGCATCGTCTCCGAGATCCTGCCGACGTTCTCGCGCAAGCCGCTGTTCGGCTACCCGATCATCGTCTTCTCGGGCGCGGTCATCGGCTTCCTCGGCTTCATGGTCTGGAGTCATCACATGTTCACCACCGGGCTCGGGCAAGATGGCGACGGCCGCCTTCTCGCTGGCGACGATGACGATCGCAGTGCCGACCGGCGTGAAGATCTTCAACTGGATCGGCACGCTCTGGGGCGGGCGCCTGCAGATGCGCGTGCCGATGATGTACGCCATCGGGCTTCATCTGGATGTTCATGCTCGGCGGATTCACCGGCATCATGCACTCGGCCGCGCCGGCGGACGCGCAGCAGCAGGACAGTTACTTCATCGTCGCGCACTTCCACTACGTGCTGATCGGCGGCTCCATCCTTTCGCTGCTCGGCGGTCTCTACTACTGGCAGCCGAAGATGACCGGACGCATGGCCAACGAGAAGATCGGCAAGCTCATCTTCTGGGTGATCCTCATCGGCTTCAACGTCACGTTCTTCCCGATGCACTTCCTCGGCCTCAATGGCATGCCGCGGCGCATCTACACCTACGACACGGGTCTCGGATGGGACTTCTGGAATTTCGTCTGCACGATTGGGGCCCTGACGCTCGGCGTGGGCATCTCTTTCGGCGATTCTGCAGCTCCTCTACACCGTGTATCGGGGCAAGCGCTGCGGCAACGATCCCTGGCACGCCCGGACGCTCGAATGGTCGCTGCCTTCTCCGCCCCCGGAATACAACTACGCCGCGATCCCCGTCGTCCGGGCGCGCGACGCCTACTGGCACGACAAACATACGGAAGCCCCCGCGCCGGAACATCCGGGTGCCGAGCATGAACGCGAGCATGGGGTGCACATGCCCGACGCCTCCTGGTATCCGATCATCGCCTCCTTCGGCGCATTCATTTTCGGTTCGGGGCTGATCGGGCGCGGGGCCGGAGTGGACTTCCTGACCGGGATCATGCCCGGATGGCTGGCTCACTTCTTCGGGGCGCCGCTGGAGCCCACGCCGTTCACCTGGCCGATCTACATCGGCGCCGCCATCCTGATAGCCGCCGCCTATCTCTGGGCGATGGAAGGGCCGGCCGGCTATCACGTGCACCCCGAGGCGGATACCGGGCATGAGGGGCACGGACACGCCTCCGCCGCCGGTGCGCACTGACCGGTGGCCCACCCGGCCCAACGACCTTTGAACGCCTTTTCCTTCCAAGCATAACCATGAGTCACGCCGCCGCGGGCGTCATCGACCCGCATCACGATTCCACCACCTCCACGGGGATTCCGAACAAGAAGCTCTTCATGTGGGCTTTTCTGGCGTCGGACTGCATGTTCTTCGGATCGCTCATCTCGACGCACATGGTCTACCGGCTGAGTCCGATCCCGGACAACGCCAGCGCGACCGGCACGTTCAGCATCGAGCTGACGTCGTTCTCGACGTTCATCCTGTTGATGAGTTCGCTGATGATGGCGTTGTCGGTCGCCGCCATCCAAAAGAACAATCTCGCGTCGATGCGGCGCTGTCTGCTGACGACGATCTTCTTCGGTCTGATTTTCCTCCTGTGCCAGGTGTACGAATTCAACCACTTCGTGCACGTAAAGGGCCTGACCCTCAGCTCGAGCATGTTTGGCTCCACGTTTTACGTGCTCACCGGAACGCACGGTACCCACGTGGCGATTGGCGTGTTCTGGCTCATGATGATGTACATCCGTTCGTTCCAGCCGTTGGATCGCTCGCGAAACGCCTGGTGGCCGCTGCTGAACCTCGGGCACATCGTCGTGTTTATCCTCACGATCATCGTGTCCATGGCCACCGTCCTCGCGCTGGCACACGGCATCGTGGAGGATGGCGCCGGCGCCGGACTGCGGGCGTTCTTCAGTGAACACCTGTTGCTGCTCGGCGGCTCGATCGCGGGTCTGGTCGCCCTGAATCTTTTCGCCCGCTCGACGCGCGGCCCGGTGGATTTCGACGCCGCCAACGCCATCGACGTGGAATCGATGGGCCTCTACTGGCACTTCGTCGACATCGTCTGGATCGTGATTTTCACCGCCGTCTATCTGATCGAATACGTCCCCCAGCTGACCACCGCTGGTAACTGAACCGCCATGGACATTCCGCTCCCCGCGCAACCGCACCACCCCAGCCGGTTTCACATCTTCATGCAGATCGCCATGATCCTGGCGATCATCACGGGTGTGGAGATCGTGGTGATCTTCCTGCCGATTGCCGACTGGATCCAGTACACGACGCTGGTGGTGCTCTCGGCCGTGAAGTTTCTGGCGGTGATCTTCTTCTTCATGCACCTGCGCTGGGACAAGGTCTTTTGCACCGTGCTGTTTTTCATCGGGCTGTTCCTTGGCGGCGGCACCATGGCCGCCCTGCTTGCACTCTTCGCCCAGGACCGGACTGAAACGACGGCCGATGCGCCGCCCGCCGCTGCGCTGCACGCGCCGGCATGGTTGGGCGAGCTCGGCTGAGTCGTCGAGAGTCCCGGGGCAAGGCCCTGAGGCACGCTGCAGCAAAGGAGGGGATTCAGCCCCGAAGGAGCTGCGCTAGACATTCGATTCGCAGCGGAAGCCGCTCGCAAAAGGAACCCGGGCGAAGCAGCCGTCGCTGAACGTACGCGCCGCCGTGGCTTCTCGGCTTCGCGGCTTCGCGGTTGCCTCGTCAATCGCACCCAGGTCCTGCCGCGCGCGCTTCCACGATTGCCGCCGGGCTGGCAAGTCCTCTACTTCATCAACCTCGTTGCCCTGCGGATGCGGTGCATCACTTTTCCTGCCCTTTTCCGGAACGTGCCCTTCCCCTTCTCCGAACCAGCTCCACGCCCGCCGGCGGTGCCACCGACGCACTGTGCCCCACCGGGACGGACGACATCGAGTGTCGGATCTGAACCGCACTGCTTGGCGTCGTCCGTCCCTTTGCCACGGAATCGCGCGAGCTTCGCCGCCCGGAAACCGATTCCATGATCGGAGGCCTGCTTGGCGATTTCGGACACTGGCTCCAGGCCCTGATCCAGGCCTGGCAGATCGGCATCATCTATTTCCTGCTGGTGGGTGCGTTCGTGAGTTTCGTCTGGGAAAAGATTCCGGCCGACGTCACGGCGCTGGCCCTGATGGCGGTGCTCATCGTGACCGGCTTATTGCCCGCCCGGGACGCCCTGTCCGTATTTTCCAATCCCGCCCCCCTGACCGTGGGCGCAATGTTCATTCTCAGCGCCGCCCTCGAAAAATGCGGCGCGATCGATGCGATGGCGCGCAACCTCGACGTCGTCGCCCGCCTGCCCTACGCGCTGTGCCTGCTCGTCATCGCCCTGGTGGCGGGAGGCATCTCCGCGTTCATCAACAACACGCCGGTCGTCGTGGTCTTCACCCCCGTGGTGCTGGCGCTGGCGCGGAAGATGGGCATCCCGGCCTCCAAATTCCTGATCCCGTTGTCCTACGCTGCGGTCCTCGGCGGCATGTGCACCTTGATTGGGACGAGCACGAACATCGTCGTATCGAGTGTCGGGCAACAGTTCGGCGAACCGCCATTCGCCTTCTTCGAGCTTGCCGCGGTTGGGGTGCCGATGCTCGTCGTCGGCGCGGTTTACCTGATGCTGGTGGGGCAGCGTCTGTTGCCGGTGCGCGAAACGCTGACCGCAATCCTGTCGGAGGAGGAGCGTCGTGAATTCATCACCGAGGCGTTCGTCCAGCACGGATCGCCGCAGGTCGGCCGCACGGTGCGCGAGGCCGGATTGGTTTCACGACGCGGCGTGCGCGTGCTCGAAGTGCTCCGCGGGGGCGTGGCGTTGCGCGAGGATCTTGCCTCCCTGACCCTCCACGAAGGTGATCGCCTCCTGCTCGCCTGCCGTCCCTCCGGCGTGGCGCACACCAAGCAGCTCGAGGGAATCGACTTTGCGGCGGAAGCCGGGCTGGAACAGATCGCCGCCCACGAGGGGTTGCTCGTCGAAGGCGCCATCGGACCCAATTCAAGCCTGATCGGAAACACGATCCAGCAGGCGAATTTCCGCCAGCGCTACCGGGTCGTGATCCTCGCGGTGCACCGCCGCGGCCATAATTTGCGCGACAAGCTCTCCAGCCTCACCTTCGAGTTCGGCGACACGTTGCTGATGCTCGGCACCCAGGACGCGATCAACAACCTGCGCACGGGCGATGATATCCTGCTCATCGACCGCCCGGCGATCGCCACCGAAAACCGGCATCGCCGCATGCCGCTGGTGATTGCGGCAATCATTGGCGTGATCGGGTCCGCCGCCCTGGGCATCGCCCCGATCGAGATCGCGGCCTTTGTCGCGGTGGTCGCCCTTTTCCTCGTCGGCGCAGTACGACCGAAGGAAGGCTACGCGGCGATCCAGTGGAACATCCTGTTCATGATTTTCGCGATGCTGGGCATGGGCGTCGCCATGGAACGAACCCATGCCGCGGAATGGCTTTCCAACAACGTGCTCCGTCTCGTCGATTTCGGGGTGTCACCGGAAAATCGTCCGATGGTGATGCTGGTTTGCGTCTACCTTGTCACCATGGTCCTTACCGAGGTGCTGAGCAATAACGCAGCCGGCGTCATCATGGCTACGCTGGCCATTGCCCTCTCGCAGACCATGGGCGTAAGTCCCCGCCCCTTCGTGGTTGCGGTGGCGATTTCAGCCTCGGCCGCATTTGCCACGCCGATTGGTTACCAGACCAACACCTACGTCTACGGCGTGGGCGGCTATCGCTTCTCGGATTTCGTGAAGATCGGCGTGCCGCTGAACATCGTTTGCGCCATCACGGCCCTGCTCATCATTCCGCGTATCTGGCCGTTCTGAACCTGGAAAACCTTCTATGCGATTCGTCTCCGGAAGCTAGTCTGTAACGCGCCGTCTTAAAAAAAGGGGCGGCGTCTCCGCCGCCCCTGCATGCTAACCTCCAAGAAAGGTTTTTGTCGTGGCCGGGTGCTGTCGTCAGTTCGATGCCACTCGCAGCGCCACCCCGGTGATCGAGGCCGCCCGGATGGCGGGTGACCAGCAGGAGGCGAGATTGACGACCCGCTGCGCATAGTCGCGCGACGCGGTTGGGATGCGACCGGACATGACTCGATCCACCCCGCTGTTCCAGGCGGCCGCGATCATGTACGGCGTGGGCCGCCGGCCGCTGTGTTCGAGCGTCTCGAGGATCCATTCGTAGTGTCGCCGGGCCACGGCATACGCGACGTTCGGTGAATGCGCCTCGCAAAATGGACGACGGGTATGCTGGCGCCAGGTCGCGCGCCGAAATTGGTATGGGCCTCGCTCGCCATAGCGGCCGACCTTGTGCGGATTGTTGCCGGTTTCGACTTCCGCGATCGCCCGCAAAAAAGCATCCCGACCTGCGTCCGGAGCCGCGGAAACCGCACGAACCGAACCCAGGGCGAGCAAGACCACGCCCGCCACTGCGGCAGCACGTCCCCAGCGCACCAGGCGGGAGGTCAACGGGGGGAACGAACACCGTCGCAAAACGACGGCCTCGGCGTGGCGAACAAGGTTCCGGGCGGACTGGAGGGTTTGCATACGGCGCCCTTCAACGACCCGCCCACCAACGATCTTAAATACTTTGTGAACTCACATTCGATTTACAAATGTTCGCAAGCCTCTCGTCCTCGATGCCTTCAACGGTCGACAAGCTTTTCCCCGCCACCGGAGGACGCTCGCGTCCCTTGCACACACCCGCCCAACATTCTGCCCGCGGCCGCGGGATCCGGTGTCCCGCCCAGCCAGGCGTTCACCACCGGGGTTGGATTCAAACGCACACCAGAAACCGGCGGCCCCTCGGACGGGTGCGACGACGGCAGAATGAAGCGCCGGTCGACTTCGGGAATTTATCGGAAAAATCCGCCGCTCCGCGCCGCGTGCGTCAGATTCGTTCCCATGGCTTCGTCGCCATGGGATCGCGACCCTCGTCGTAATCGATCACGTCGAACATCGTTTCGGCCTTCGTTTCCATGAGACCGAGTTCAGCCACCCGCCGCGCGACGACCGCGGACCGATCATCCCGCCAGCCGATCTTGGACATGTAGCGATTCCAGACCATGCACTCTTCGTCCGTCCGGGGCGTCCCGTGCTGCTCCGCCCAGGCGAGAATCTCCTCGTCAGTTCCGCCCTGCAGAACGCGCTGGCGCAGTGCCTCGAAATCCAGGTTCAGAAAGCGACAAAAGCGACCGTCGAAAAACTGCGGTTTGCCGCCACCCAGATTGGAGACGTACTCCTCGGGCAACGTGCCGGCAGCGTGCAGGCGGATCTTGTCGAGCATCCGCCCAAGATGCACGTAACGGCCGACCTTTTCATACGGACTGCGCAATCCGGGAACATGTCGCATGACGTCGCGAAAGCAGCGCGCCGCGGCTACTTCGTCAAGCCGTTCAATGCGTGCGCCACGGACGGATTGACGATCTCGCCGTCGCGGGTGTTCACACCGAGCGCCAGTCCCGCATCCTCGATGGAGTGCGGCCTCAATACCTCGCTCTGCGAGTATCACCACGTAGGGTTCCGTCGCCTGCGTCAGCGCGATCGTCGACGTGCGCCCAACGAGTGCCGGCATGTTCGGAACCGCGTAGTGCACGACTTCGTGAACCCGGTAGGTCGGCTTCTCGTGCGACGTCGCCTCGATCGTCTGGATGCATCCGCCCTGGTCGATCGCGATGTCCACGACCACACTTCCCGGCCGCATCCGGGCGACATGACGTTTCTGCACCACGACCGGCGCCCGGTCCCCCGGAATCAACACGGCGCCGATCACGACGTCGGAATCCGCCACCATCTCGGCGATGTTGTGTGGATTTGAAATCAACGTGACCACGCGGCCGTGGTATTCCCGATCAAGCTGTTCCAGCTTCCGGGCATCGACATCGAGGACGGTGACGTTGCCGCCCATGCCCGCCGCCATATGACAGGCGTGGGCGCCGGAGTTGCCCGCCCCGAGAATGGTCACACGCCCGGGCGCGGTGCCCGGCACGCCACCGAGCAGCACGCCGGAACCGCCATTGGGACTCTGCAAGAAGTACGCCGCCACCTGCACCGCCAGGCGCCCGGCGATCTGCGACATCGGTTTGAGCAGCGGCAGCGCACCATCTGCACCCTCCACGGTCTCGTAGGCAATGCCGAGCACTCGCTGCCGCAACAGCACGCGCGAGAGGCCGGCGTTCGCCGCGAGGTGCAGGTAGGTGAAAAGCACAAGGCCGCGACGCAGGAAACGATACTCGCTTTCGAGCGGTTCCTTAACCTTGAGAATCAGGTCCGCACTTTTCCAGACATCCGCAGCGCTCGCCGCAATCCGGGCTCCCGCCCGTCGATACTCGAGATCCTGGAAGCCGGCGGTGCGACCGGCGCCGCGCTCGACGGTCACCCGGCACCCGAGTCCCGTCAGTCGCCGGCACAGATCGGGCGTAATCGCCACTCGCGTTTCACCGTTCTTGATTTCCCGCGGAACCCCAATGTTCATGTCGAAAGTGATCTCGTGACGAGAAGCTGACCGGACGGCTCTCGCAACGCAAGGCGACGACCGTATACCCGGCTGGACGTTGTCCCCGGATCCCGGCGAGCGCCGCCATCGCTCGACGGACAGCCGGATTCATGGGCGACAACCTTTTCAGCTGACGCCGTCGCGCCGTTGGCAGATGGGAAAGCCAGATGAACCCGTGTGCCGCCCTCGCCCTCCGCGCCATGCAACCGGCCGACTACGCCGCCGTACGTGTCCTCTGGGAACGGACCGAGAACATCGGCCTGAACGAGTCGGACGAAAAGCCGGCCATCACAGCCTTTCTCAAACGCAACCCCGGCCTGAGTCCCGTCGCCATCGCCGATCGCGGCCGCGTCGTCGGCGCCCTGCTTTGCGGGCACGACGGCCGGCGGGGTTATCTGCACCATCTTGCCGTCACCCGCGATGAGCGGGGCCGGGGCCTCGGTCGCAGGCTGGTCGAGTTTGCAACCAGCCGCTTGCGCGATGCCGGCATCACCAAGTGCAACCTTTTCGTCTTTGCCGAGAGCGACAACGCACAGACATTCTGGCAGCACCTCGGCTGGCAGCGTCCGGAATGGCAGGTCATGCAAAAGCGCCTAATCGCTTCCGCCTGCGACCGCGCAAACACATGTTGAGCCCGCGCCGCGCGCCCCCGCGATCAGTCAATCCGCCCGCCCCATGCCGCAATTCACCCGCATCACTCCACCCTGCCGGCAATCCGCACCCCTGCTCGCGGGAGTGAAGCCACGAGCTGGATGGCACCAATTATGTGACAAAGCGGCAACCGGCCCTCGCAAGAATGTCACGTATTACGTGACATTCTTGCTGGCCAGCGCCTGGCCGGCGATGCGGCCGGTGGTCCAGGCGGCCTGAAAGTTGAAGCCACCGGTGATCCCGTCGATGTCGAGCACTTCGCCGGCAAAGTGTAGGCCCGGGCAAACCCGGCTTTCCATCGTGCGAAAATCCACTTCGCGCAGCCGCACGCCTCCACAGGTTACGAACTCCTCCTTGTTCATGCTCTTGCCCGCAACGGCAAACGTGCCGGCGCTCAACTCGCTCACGAGCGCCGCGGCCCCCGCCCGCGGCAGCGATGCCCAGGTGAGATCGTTTTTGATCCCGGCCGCGGCAACGAGGCGCTCCCAGAGACGCAACGGCATGGCGAACGGACCGCCGGAGGATACCTGTCGACGTCCATGTTCGCGACGCATCCGCTCGAGAATCGTCGCGACATCGGCCGGGGCCTGCGCAGCGGTCCAGTTGACGCGCAGCGGAAATGTATAGTTAACCGCGTGCAGATCGCGTGCGCCCCACGCGGACAAACGCAGGATCGCAGGTCCGCTCAATCCCCAATGCGTGACCAGCACCGGACCGCGGGCTCGCCATCGCGTGCGGGAAACCGCCACCTCGGCGTCCGCGACGGCCAGCCCTTCGAGCCCACTCAAGCGTGCATCGGCGACATGGAACGTGAACAGTGAGGGCACCAGCGCCTCGATATGATGGCCGAGCTCGCGAGCCATCGCGATGCCTCCGGAATTCGCGCCGCCCCCGGTTGCGATCAAGACGCGTTCGGCCGCCACGGTTTCGCCACCGTGCAACCCGAGGACAAAACCGCCCGAAGCACCTCGCGAAAGCGATCGCACCGGGCACGACAGCCGCACGTTTACTCCGGCCCGCGCTGCGGTGTTTTGCAGGCATTCGATGACAGTGGCGGACGTATCGGTAACGGGAAACATGCGTCCGTCCCTTTCGGTCTTCAGGGCCACGCCGCGCTCTTCGAACCAAGCCACCGTTTCGCGGGGGCCGAAACGATGTAACGGACCCAGCAGTTCGCGGCCGCCACGCGGGTAGTTCGCGGTCAACTCGCGCGGCTCGAAACAGGCATGCGTGACGTTGCATCGGCCGCCGCCGGAAATCCGCACCTTCGCCAAGGGCCGGCTGGATGCCTCGAACAACGTCACCTGCCGATCGGGATTCGCCTCGGCGCCGGCAATCGCACCGAAAAAGCCGGCGGCCCCACCACCAATGACCGCAACGGGGGAACGTAACATCGCGGGACACGATCATGCGCCGCCCCGCCGGTGCGAGTGCCAACTCGCACGCAGTTCCCCTCTTGAGAGGGGGGGGACCCGCCCGCCAGGGCGGTGGGGTGGGTTTATAATGCATGACACGCTCCAGGTTTGGTGGGGGTCGCAGGCCGTGGGGTGACGTTTCCGATGTCGCCATCTCGCTGGCGCAGCGACTGAGGGATGTCCCCCACCATCCCGCCTCATTCAATCGCTCCCGCCGGGGGACGATGACTTTGGCGTGAGCCTTTGTTTTCTTCGTCGGACCGGTTTGTACGTGTGCGGGCATCTGCTGCTCGGTGTCCTGACCTCCACCAGTGCCGTCGCGGCGACTGGCGAAACCTGGGAAGTCCAGGGCAAGACCTACGCCGATGTGCGCGTGCGCCAGGTCACCGACGGTACCGTGATGATCCTCTGCAGCAGTGGACTCGTGCAACTGGATCTCGCAAAACTTCCGGGACAACTGCAGGTGCGATTCGGATACGACGAGGAGAAGGCGCGGCGCTGGCGGGCCAATGCAGACGCGGGCCTTGCGTCTTCGCAGGACACGAAGCGCCGCATCGAAGCGCAGCGGACGGCGGCCGCAAAACAGACCACTCTCGTACGCACGAGCCCTGGTGCCGTTGAGATCAAGGGTCCGGTCCCCTTGCACGACTCGGTTGATCTGCGGCCGATCTACCAGCAAAACGGGCTCTACCTGCGGAACCAGGGCCGCCGCCCAAGCTGCGCGGTGTTCGCGATCGTCGGCGCCCTCGAATATGAGATCGCCCGCCGCCGGGGACGTGCGGAGCCGCTCTCCGAGGAGTTCCTGATCTGGGCGGCGCGGCGCCTGCAGCCGGACATCCCGCTCGATGACGGCTTTCACTTCAGCGAAGTCCTCTCGGCGCTGCAAAGCTTCGGGATTCCGCGTCAGGCCACGATGCACAACAGCTTCGGAAAAAGCATGGAGGACATCCATCCCTCGCCCGAAGCCTTGAGTGAGGCGCCGATGCTGCACTCCGTCGTCCCGGTGTGGATTCGAGCCAACGATCCGCTGCTCACCCAGCGCCTGGTCACGAAGCTCAACGAAGCCACCCCCGTCGTGATCGGGCTAAAGTGGCCAAACTGGAAGTCGCTCGAACACACCGCCCTGCTCAGTGAACAACAGCCCATGCACGACAGCGGCCATGCGGTCACGCTCATTGGTTACAAGTCCGATCACGGCAATCCCGCTTCCATCGTGTTCCTTTTCCGGAATTCCTACGGCGTGCAGTGGGGCTCGGGCGGTTACGGCTACGTGACGGTCGATTATCTGCGCCGGAACATCATCGAGTCCTTTTACCTGACGCTCCCGGACGAATCGGGCGTCGTGGCGGCCGCGCCTTGACCCGTCCCGCCGGGCCGCCTAACTGCCAGGCCATGGAACTGGGCTGGTGGAACCGCGATGTGGACGGCAAGAAATTCCAAGTGCACCTCGAAGTGTTCGGCGGCAAGCTCCGCTGGCGGTGTCAGCGCAGGCGCTACGAGCCTTGGAAAGACTATGCCACGCCCACCGACGAGGATTGGGCCACCGCGCTCGACCTTGCGCAAAACCGTTTGCAGCGGCGCCTCACCACCCGCGACATCGTGGAGAAGATCCGGCGGCGGGAACTTGGATAGGCGTTCTGTGTCGTCCCATGCCCGCCGAGGCACCCGCCCGGCTGGAGTGTTACGTCTGATGGTGGTGATGCCGAAGGCGACGCCGGGCGCCGCCCTCACGATGCGTCGGAATGCCAGAAACGCCCGCCATGGGTCACGGCTGCAGCACCATGTTCGCCTGTGCCAAATGGCGCTGGCGCGTCCGATAGTAGAGCGCCATGCCGGCGCAACCAATCACGGCGACAATGCCCACGATCAGGTACATCGCGCGCAGCAAGGGCGGCAGCATCTCACGCAGCAGGTTGATTTCCTCGCGCGGCATCGCCTCAAGCAGCGAGCGAACCTCCGGGCGATCGAGGACCGCCAGGATGTCCGCCGGCATCAGCGTCGCCGCCCGCCACAGGCTGTAGATCAGAATCTCGCCACCCAAGGCGAGCTGATTGATGGCCAGCCAGCGGGGCGCTCGCGGATCACGCTTCGCCAGCCGCCCGGCGAAGCGCCACTCCAGGACGCCGTTAACGAGCGCCGCCACCGAAACCAGGAAATGCGGCGTGAGCGGATGCAGTACGTTCACCACGGTCGACAAGCCCGCGAGCACGATCAGCGTCACCGCAGATGCCCGCGCGAGGCCGATCGACCGCGACCAGGCCCGCACGGATTTCGAAATCTGTTCCGGGCGCAACAGGGGCGGCGGCATGGGGAGACGCTGGTGATACCGCTCGGGTGCGGCACGCGAATTCCGCTTCGCGGCCGGAATCCGACCAGAACTGCGCCACGTTCCGCTACGCCCTGGCCGGCGTTGCTTCCAGATCCGGCGGCAATGTGTGCAGCCGAACGCCGGAATTCTTCTCGAGAAAGAAGCGGATGAGCCACTCGTTGGGGAAGAGAACCACGGGATCGTCGTGGGCATCGAAAGCGATGCTCACGCCGCCCGGCATCACAAGCCCCGCGTAGTCGGGCGTTGCATCCTGCCAGTCCAGCCAGCGGATCACGGTCCAGGGTGCCGGCTCCAACCGCGCCTCGGCGCCATATTCGCTTTCGAGGCGGTATTTGAAGACGTCGAACTGCAGCGGGCCGACTGCGGCGAGCAGCGGCACGGGCGAGACTGCGTGCCTGAGGGTCAGCGCCTGCACGACGCCTTCCTTGAGGAGTTGCTCCACGCCGGCGCGGAATTTCTTGTCGGTCGCGCGATTGGGGTTGGAGATATAGCTGAAACACTCGGGCGGGAAGCGCGGCATCTCGTCGTAGCGCATGGTGAGGTCCTCGCTGAGCGTGTCGCCGATGCCGAATTCGTCGTGCCCGATCAGGCCGATGATGTCGCCGGGCCAGGCCTCGTCCACGGTCTCGCGCTCGCGGCCGAAGAGCTTCTGCGAACTCGACAGCCGGTGTTTCTTCCCCGTGCGGATGTTCGTCACCCACATGTCGCGCTCGAAGCGGCCCGAGCACACGCGCAGGAACGCGATGCGGTCGCGGTGCTTCGGATCCATGTTCGCCTGGATCTTGAAGACGAAGCCGGAAAACGCCGGCGCCTCCACCGGGACCGGTTCGGCGGCGCCGGCCGAGAGTCGCGGCCGTGGCGGCGACGACCACGCGAGGAACTTGTCGAGCAGGAGCTGCACGCCGAAGTTGTTCACCGCGCTGCCGAAGAAGACCGGCGTCTGCTGGCCCGCGAGCACCCGCTCGGGATCGAAACGCCGCGCCGACGCTTTCGAGCATGTCGAGCTCCTCGGACGCGCGCGCGTAGATCGTCGGGATCGATGCTCTTCGCGCACGAACGGATCCTGCAGGCCGCCGACCTGGACGGGCGCGCGGTAGGCGCCGCCCGGCACGCGCTCGAACAGATGCACCTCGCGCGTCTGCCGGTCGTAGACCCCTCGAAATGCGGTGCCGTTGCCGAGCGGCCAGTTCACCGCGACCGGTTCGAGGCCGAGCTGTGCCTCGAGCTCGTCGAGCAGCGCGAGCGGCTCGCGCGTCGGCCGGTCGCACTTGTTCATGAACGTGAAGATCGGCACGCCGCGATGGCGGCAGACTTCGAAGAGCTTGCGGGTCTGCGCCTCGATGCCCTTGGCCGCGTCGATGACCATCAACGCCGCGTCGACCGCGGTGAGCACGCGATAGGTGTCCTCGGAAAAGTCCTTGTGGCCCGGCGTGTCGAGCAGGTTGACCGCGTAGCCGCCGTATTCGAACTGCAGGACGGTCGAGCTGACCGAGATGCCGCGCTTGCGTTCGAGCTCCATCCAGTCGGAGGTGGTCGCGCGCTGGTTCTTGTGCGCTGTCACCGCGCCGGCGAGCTGGACGGCGCCGCCGTAAAGCAGGAACTTCTCGGTGAGCGTGGTCTTGCCCGCGTCCGGATGGGAGATGATGGCGAAGGTCCTGCGCCGCTGAATTTCCTGCTGTGCCGACACGGGTTCCTGAATTGAGCGAGCGTCCCGGCGTTGGCCAGCGGAAATGCACGGCGAGCATTTTGCCGCCACCCGCGCATGCCGGCAGGGTGCTCAGCAGCACCGGCCCGCTCGGCCGACCCTTCTGGATGGGCGATTAATCGCCAACGACCGGCGCTTCCTCCGGGGCGGAGCCGTCGGCGTTCGTCACGACGAATGTGCCGCGGGCGCGGATGTCGGTCGACGAAGCGCCGATCATCACGGTGAAGCGGCCCGGCTCGACGACCCACTTGCGGTCGGCGTTGTAGAGTTGCAGGTGTTCCGGCTTCAACGTGAAGGTGACCGTCCGGGTCTCGCCCGGAGCCAGCGGCACCCGCTCGAAACCGCGGAGCACCTTGTCCGGCGTGGTCACGCTGCTGTAGTCGTCGCGCAGGTAAAGTTGCACGACCTCGTCGCCCGCCCGCGAGCCGGTGTTCGTGACGTCGACGGACACGTCGACGTCACCCCCGACCGCCAGGCGTTCGGGCGAAATGCGAAGATTGGCATATCCAAACTTCGTGTAGCTGAGTCCGTGCCCGAAGGGGTATAACGCTCCCTCAACCATGCCGGGATCGCGATCCTGCGAACCTGGTTTTGCCGGGAAGTTGAAGGGAATCTGGCCCACGCTCTTCGGCATCGTGACCGGCAGCCGCCCCGCGGGGTTGTAGTCACCAAACAGGACATCCGCCAGCGCGTCGCCGCCCGACTCGCCGGCAAACCACATCTCGACGATCGCCGGCACGTGTTTCACCGCCCAGTTCACCGAAAGCGGACGACCGTTGGAAAGGACGAGCACGACCGGCTTGCCCGTCGCCTGCAACGCCTCCAGCAACTCCTCCTGATAGCCCGGCAGATTCAAACTCGTCCGGCTGGCCGACTCGCGGCACAGCTCACCGGTTTCGCCAAGGCAGGCGACGATGACGTCGGCGTCACCGGCCGCCACGACCGCGGCGTGAATGCCCGCGAGCACATCGGGCGTCGGGGGTTCCTTGAGCACGTCGCTTTCCGGGAAACGTGCATCCTTCACCTCGACGCCCTGCACATAGCGGACGTCGACGCCGGAGCCAAGTTTGGCACGAATCCCGGCGAGCGGCGTGATCATGTCGATCCGCTGCGGCCCGTAGCGACAATACCATGCGTGGGGATCATCGGCGAGCGGACCCGCGACCAGCACGCGCTTCACGGACTTCGAGAGGGGCAGCGCGTTGCCGTCGTTCTTGAGCAGAATGATCGACTCGTGCGCCGCCCGCGCCGACAAGGCCAGCGCCGCGGGCGCGCGCACGGCGGCGTCGACAGACGCGGGATCCATGCGATAGGGCGTGTCAAAAGAGCCCTGCCAGTACTTGACGCGCAGGATGTCGCGCACGCGCGCATCAATCGTGTCCATCGACAAACGGCCGTCGCGCGCGAGCTGGCGCAGGGGCTCCACGTATTCTTCCGGCGGCGTGAAGTTCGTGCGGATGTTCAGCCCCGCCTGGACGGCAAGGCGGATCGCCTCAGGATACGTCGGGGCCACGCGGTGTTTCTCAAAGATGAATTCCACCGCGGCGCTGTCGGACACGACGTAACCACGAAAGCCCCACTGCTGACGCAGGATGTCCGTGAGGAACTGGCTGCTGGCTTCGATCGGCATGCCGTCATAGTCGTTGTAGGACGCCATCACGCCGAGGGCGCCCGCGTCGCGAATCGCGCGCCGGAACGGATGGATGAGGATCGTCTGCAACTCGCCCCAGGTCGCATGCGGGTCGGTTCGGGCGTAGCCATCGCGTCCACCTTTGGGAATTCCGTAGGCCGTGAAATGCTTCACGGTTGAAACCACGTGCTGCGCCTGGATCGCCCGCACCTGCTCGAAGGCAAACTCGCCGCTCAGGAAGGGGTCCTCGCCGTAGGTCTCGATGATGCGGCCCCAACGGGGATCGCGCGCCATGTCGATCACCGGCGAATAGACGTTGGTATAGCCCAAGGCATACGCCTCGCGTCCGGTGACCTCGCCGATGCCGTGCACGAGCGCGCGATCCCAGGAACTGGCCACCGCGAGTTCGGCCGGAAAGCTCGTGGTCTTCGAATGCAGCAGGCCGCGGATGCCCTCGTCGGTGAAGTCGACCGGCACGCCGAGGCGGGTTTGCTCGACGAACCAACGTTGCACCTCGTTGCGCGCACGCACATGCAGCGCCCAGGGCAGGTCGTATTCCGGGTCCGGCAGGTCGCCGTTCTCGCCCATGTTGCCGTTGATGTGCTCGTCGATGTTGCCGATCCCGTCCTTCCAGATTGCGGTCTTCCAGGCCGGCGTCGGCAGTTCATCCTTCAGGACGCGGGGAAAGCCATAAAGGGTGACCATTTGGGCGGTCTTCTCCTCCAGGCTCATTTGCCGGAGGAGATCGTCGATGCGCTCGTCGACCGGTCGGGATGAATCCTCGTACGCGTCTTTCGTGCCGTTCTTGTTCAGATCGACCCAACCGTCATGGTAAATCGCCGCCGGCGGCTGGTCCGATCGCACGAAGATCGAAGGCGCGGGCGCCGCGGCGCGGGAACCCGGAGGCAGGATGACGGCCGCGAGGACGACCAGCAGATGAGGGCGCATATCGAACAATGAAGGACCGGCCGGGCGTAGCTCAACGCCGTTTCCTCGGCGTCCGCAGCCGCCGAGGTCCGAATCGTTCTGGAAGGTCGCCCTCAACCGGTGGACCGCGGGCAAGACGGAGCTGGGTCTGCCCGCCGGAACCTCGCGCGAAGCTGCACCCCTCGATGAATCAGGGAATCAATCCGTCCCGGCGGGCGCCCAGGTTCCTGCGGCCGGAGGAAGCGACCGGCAGGGACACCGGCATTGCGAAAAAACGTAATTGCGATTGGATTTTGCGGCACGGTTTGCGCTCGTACATGTTGGTTACGGGCGTCCCCAACCCGACAGCGCGGCGCCTCTCGTTCCTTTTCCCGCCATGAACAACGCATCCCCCTTCGAATCCGCCCGGGTTTATCTCGGCGCCCAACTTTCTTCCGAGACGTTCAACAGCGCCTCTCCTTCCTCGCACCCCGGAGGACCCTACGTCACGATATCACGCGAGGCGGGTGCGGGAGGTTCGACCCTCGCACAGATGCTTGCGGAGCATCTCAACGCCACGCCCCGGACGGGACGGGACCCCGATGCGCCCGTCTGGACCCTATTCGATCAGAACCTCGTGGAGCGGATGTTGCAGGAACAACATCTCTCGCCGCGCCTCGCCCAATTCCTGCCCGAAGCCAAGATCTCCGAAATCACTTCGCTCGTCCGGGAAATCGTCGGCCTGCATCCGAATCTTTGGATGTTGGTGAAAAAAACCAACCTGCTGATGCGGGAACTTGCGCGACGCGGGCATGCCATCCTTGTCGGACGCGGCGCGAGTTTCGCCACCGCCGGGATCTCGCGCGGCCTCCGCATCCGCCTCGTCGGCCCGCCTGAGTTTCGAGCGATCCAGACGGCCCGCATGGAAAACATCCCGCTGGCGGACGCCTTTGCGCTGAATCGCAAGACCGACGCCGACCGCCGCAAGTATGTACGCTCCACCTTCAACGCGGACGTCACCCGACCCGAGAGCTACGACATGGTGCTCAATACCGCCCGGGTTTCCTTCGCGGAAACGGTGGCCATGGCGGCACCGCTGCTGCGGGCGCGCGCCGCTGCTCCAGGCGTGACCATGGCGCGAGTCTGAGGCGCGCTCGACGTATCGACGCTGTTGAAACGCAATTTCGCCCGTGACCCGATCCACCGACCGGGTTGCAGGGCCGGACCTGCGTCCGTGCCGCTTTGCCTCCGCGGCATGGCCCGGAGCTTCGACGAGCTCAGCTCAGGGGGCCAGGCCTACTCCAGGCCCAGGATCTGCCGGCCTTGGGGCGAGATCATCTGCGGATTCCAAACGGGATCCCACACGATCGTCACTTCCGCTTCCTCGACATCCGGCAGCGCCTCGATTTTCGCCTTCGCGTCGTTTGCGATCACCGGGCCCATGCCGCATCCGGGGGCGGTCAGCGTCATCTTTACCGCGACCCGATTCTTCCCCGTGGGCGTCGGTTCGATGACAAGATCGTAGATCAGGCCGAGGTCGACGACATTGACCGGGATCTCCGGATCGAAGCATCCCTTGAGCGCGTCCCAGACCGCCGCCTCGCTGAAGGATGCGGTGGCTTCCGTCGCCGTCCCGTTCCCGCGCGCGGCGAATTCCGCGCCCAATGCGTCGGCATCCTGCGCGTCGATCCGAAACAGGCCCGCATCCGTCCGGACCGTGACGTTGCCGCCAAGCGTCTGGGTCACGTAAACCACGCTGCCCGCAGGCAGCGTCGCCGGCGAACCCGCCGGTATCATCGTGGCCGGCACATCGTGGACGAGGGAGTATTCGTTTTTCATGGTGACGTAATGGGTCAGCGACGGCACACAACCGCCGGTTGAAGTTCAGTCGATCCGCAGGAACACCGGCAGGCGGGCGTAGACGCCGAGACGATCATGGAACGTATTGACCATCGCGCCGGCCTGGTCAACCAGCTCCCGCGCATCCTCCGCGACACCATGTTGGCGCGCTGCGAGCGGGTGTTGTTCACCACCGAGCCGGGCGAGGAAACGCGTGAGGAAGTCCTCCGGCTCCGGATAGTCGATCACGGCGTAATCCTTCAGGTGGGCCAGGGAGGCGGCATGCGCGATTGCGCGATCGAGGCCACCGATCTCGTCGACGAGGCCGTTGCGCAGCGCGTCCGAACCGGACCAGACGTGTCCCTGCGCGATTTCTTGCACGTCCTCGCGGCTCATCTTGCGGCCCTCGGCGACGCGATCGATGAACTTGTTGTAGGTGTCGTCGATCGATGCCTGCATCACGGTCATCGTCGCTTCGTCGCGCGGCTTCGCGAGGCTGAACACGTCCGCGTGCTTCCCGGTCTTCACGCTTTCGATGTTGACGGAGAACCGTTCAGCCAGGCCCTGGACGTTGGGCAACACCGCGTAGACGCCGATCGAACCGGTCACCGTGGTCGGCTCGGCAAAGATCCGGTCGCACGCGGTGGAAATCCAATAACCGCCCGAAGCTGCATAGGAGCCCATGGAAACGACGAGGGGCTTGGCGGCGTGCAGACGCACGAGCGCCCGCCGGATCACCTCCGAGGCGATCGCACTGCCTCCGGGGCTGTTGACGCGCAACACGACCGCCTTCACGTCGTCGTCGTGCTCGAGGTGCCGCAACTCGCGGGCGAGGCGATCACCGCCCACGATTCCGGGCGCGCCTTCGCCATCGATGATTTCGCCTTCCGCATAGATCACAGCTACGCGCGGCCCGTCGACGGACCGGCCGGTCCCGGGTTCGTGCGCGGTGATGTAGTCACCCAGCGAGATCTGTTTGAACGGTTTCTTCGGATCGGTCTGGCCCGTGATCGTGTGGAGTTCCTCCAGCACCTCGGAGAAACCGTGCAACTCGTCGACCAGTCCAGCGGCCTTCGCGTCCTCGGCCCGGATCAGGCCCTTTTCGTCGATGATCTTCTGCAGGGCGCCCTGGTCGAGCTTGCGCGAGCGGGTGACGGAATCGATGAATTCGGCCCAGATATCGTCGAGCAGCTCCGTCAGTTGCGCGCGTTCGGGGTCGCTCATGTTTTCGCGCACATACGACTCGCCACCGGATTTGTAGATGCCGGCCCGCGCGACCTGCACGCCGACGCCGTATTTGGCGAACAACCCGCCCCAGTAGATCACCTCGGCGTTCAGACCGGGCGTGATCAGCTGGCCCATCGGATGCAGGATGATGCGATCGGCCACTGACGCGACCATGTAGTCGCGAGTCGACGGCGTGACGAGATAGGCGATGACCGGCTTGCCGGCGCCTCGAAACCGCTCGAGCGCGGAGCGCACTTCGAGCAGCGCGCCATAGCCCGAGCCGAGCCCGGAGGCCTCGAACGAACCGTGCAACAGCAAGCCCTTGATGTGCGGATCGCCCGCAGCGCGGTCCAGTGCATCGACGACTTTGCGCAATTGCAGCCGCGGGGGCCCGGC
The DNA here is from genome assembly GCA_963797435.1 of uncultured Verrucomicrobiae bacterium. Classification (GTDB taxonomy): domain Bacteria; phylum Verrucomicrobiota; class Verrucomicrobiia; order Opitutales; family Opitutaceae; genus CAWCPJ01. Next base: position 1,092,953 of record CAWCPJ010000005.1, read on the forward strand.
ATTGCCAATCGCCTGCTCGAGCAGGACCTGGGCCGGGTGTTCGTCCGGCGCATCGCTGATGTTCGCCGACACGTCCATGACGAGCATGGCGTCGGTCGGCACCGCGGGTTTTTTCTCCCCGCCCATCGTCGCGGCGAGGCCGCCGATGATGACGAGCCCAAAAAACAAGAATGCCCCGCCCGCAAGGACCAGCGCAGCCAGGCAGGCGAACATGATCTTGAAAAATTCCTTCATGAAATCGCGGATTTGGCCGCACTAAACCCGCGATCTCCGGCACCCACAAGCCCCGAAGGCGCGCGGACGGGGCGACCCGGGTCCTTGCTGTCGCGGGCCTTGAAAAGGATCGGCCGGGAGACCGGTTGCGGTGTGAGGTTCAGCACTCGACGCGACGGCAGCGGTTCGCTGCACTGGCTTGAATTCCACGGACACACCGCGCATTCCCCCCCATGTCCCAGCCTGAATCCGCGCACGAACTTCTCACCACCAACCGCAAGGCGCTAGTCATCAACCTCGATGGCAGCCGCTATGGCACGTTCGCCGAGATCGGCGCGGGCCAGGAGGTCGCGCGGCACTTCTTCCTCGCGGGAGCGGCCTCGGGCACGGTCGCGAAGACGATGTCCGCCTATGACATGGCGTTCAGCGACGCAATCTACGGCAAATGCCGGCGTTATGTCTCGCGCGAGCGGCTCACGACGATGCTCGATCATGAATACGGTCTGCTCGTCGAGCGCCTCGCTGCCAGCCGCGCCGCCACCACGCGCTTTTTCGTCTGCGCAAACACGGTCGCGGCGCGCAGTTTCAAAGGCGACAATGAATGTCACGGCTGGCTGGGCGTGCGCTTTCAAACCGAACCCGCGGGAGCGCCCAACGACATCGTCGTGCACGTGCGCATGTGGGACCGGGAAAACGTGCAGCAACAGCAGGCCGTCGGGGTGCTTGGCGTCAACCTCCTCTACGGGGCGTGTTACCAGCGACACGACCCCGCGATGATGATCCGCTCGCTGATCGACAACCTCGGCGCCGAGCGCATCGAGGTGGATTTCGCCGAGGCCTCCGGCCCCGATCTCAAGCATTTCGACAATCACCACATCCCGCTCCAACTCGTCGCCGATGGACTGACGAACGGCGCCGTCTACGGACCCGACGGTTGCGCCCTCGTGCCGGGCGAGGCCTTTCACAAGCAGGCCGTGCTGATGCAACGCGGGAGTTTCCGTCCGGTCACACACGTCAACGTTGACATCCTCCGTGCCGCCGCCGAGCGCTTCGCCCAGGAACCGGCCGTACAGGGCAAGGCCGTGATGCCGTTGTTCGAGGTCAGTCTGCCCAAGTTGAACCAAGAAAGTCCGCAAGGTGTGCCCCCGGCGGAGGTGCTCGCGCGCATCGATTCCCTCACCGCCCTCGGCCGGCACGCCCTGATTTCGAACTTCCGCCAGTATTTCCGCCTCACGGCCTACTTCCGCCGCTATACTCCCGAGATGGTGGGCGCCGTCATGGGGGTGCGCGCGTTCAGTGCCTTCCTCGACGAGCGCTTCTATGCCGACCTCGACGGCGGCATCCTCGAGGCGCTCGGTCGCCTGTTCAAGAGTGACGTCCGCCTCTATGTGTATCCACGACGCGACGGCGACAAGCTGGTCGACGCCGCCAGCCTGGCCGTGCCCGACAGCATGCACCACCTGCGCGCCCACCTGATTGACAACGGCCTCGTGCATCCGCTCACCAACTTCGATCCCAAGGTCCTGCACATCTTCGCGCGCGACGCCCGGCATTCCCTGCAACAGGGAGATGCCGCCTGGGAACAGCACGTCCCCGCCGCCGCCGCCCAAGTCATCAAGGATCGGAAGCTCTTCGGCCTGAAGTAGCGCAGTTGGTCGTGGATCCCGTAGCGCAGGCATCCTGCCTGCCGTCGATCCTTGAAGCAGCGCAGGGATCCTGCCTGCATCCGAAACCAGAATGGCAGGCAGGATGCCTGCGCCACTTCCGGGGAATTGCGGGCCGGCCGGAGCCGTAATGATGCAGTTGAACCGCAACTACACACCTACCCCAATCCACCGGACACGGCGGCGCGGACGCGAGGTCCTGCCCCCAATAATCGTCCGCACGAGATCCAGGCGGAGGTTCCCGCCTGGCGCTTGACATCGTTTCGATGTTTAGCTAACTATGCACGCGTGAACCAGGTTTTCCGGGCCTTGGCCGATCCCACGCGGCGGAGTGTTCTCGAGTTGTTGCGGCGCCGTCCGATGACGGCCGGCGAGCTCGCGGACGAGTTCCCGGTCTCCAAGCCCACGATGTCGCGACATTTCGCGGTCTTGCGCGAGGCCGGCCTGATCGAGCCGGAAAAAAGCGGCAAAACCATCACCTATCGCCTGAAGCTGTCCGTGCTCGAGGACGCCTTGCTCGGATTCGCGAGCACCTTTGCGCTGGCGGATCGACTCAGCACGTCATTCGGAACAGTCACCCGCCGAAGCCGGAGAACGCTCTAACTCGTGCAGTCTTTCCTCCACCGACTCTCACGGTTCCTCCCCGCCTTGTCGCTCGGCATCGTGGGCGGCCTTGCGGTATGGTCGCAGACCGTCACCCCGGGCAAGGGCAGCATCGTGCTCTTCGGATCGATCGTCTACTTCGCCTTCGTCCTCCTGCTCGAATATCGCTGGCGGGCGTTCCCACACCGCGCCGTCGCCAGTCACCGCGTTTTTCTGCGCACGTATTTCTTCGCCATGGCGATGGTCTTCCTTTTCGGGCCCGGGGCCGACCTCCTCGATGCCTCGCACCCGGTCGATCCGGCGTGGATCAATCTGAGTCATCGGATTTCCGGCATGCTCTTCGGCGTCGCGCTCGCGCTCTGGGGAAACTTTCTGCCGAAGCTCCCGTCGCCCTGGCGCCTCGAGGAGGAGCCGTTCGACTGGCAGGGCGTGCATCGCTTCATTGGCTGGGCACACGCGATCGCGGGCACCGTCGTTTTTTTCGGCTGGCTGATGCGGGCTCCCCACGATGCCAACCGTCTCGCGATCCTCGTCGTGATGACGGCGGCGCTCCTTGGCGTCGGACGCAAGCTCTACTCCGTGGCCACCTGGAAAACCGCGCGCCGCCCATGAGGACGATCACGTTCTACCATTCCGTGATTTGTCCGCGTTGTCGCCTCTCCGGCCTCTGGCTCGCGCAGCTGCTTCCCGAGTTTCCTGAACTCGAAGTGGAGAAGATTGAATTCCTGACGAATCGGTCCCGCGCCCGACGGGAGGGGGTGCAGTGGATCCCGACGCTGCTGGCCGGTGACCAGAAGCTCGGCGGTTTCATCCTCACCCGGAAACGCATTCGGCGTTTTCTCGAGTCGCTCTGAACCGTACCCAGACCGTCCGAAACGGATCCAATCGAGATCGACCTGATCACTTCCCTTCTGGGTGATGACAAGGTCGTGCACGCCGGTCGGGATGTTTTCCACCCCGGAATGGATCACCTTCCACCCTGATCCTGCGGCAATCTCGACCCGGCCAAGCACCGGACCGTTTTCGTCGTCCCGGCGGATTTCGATGGCCCCTCCCCGCGCGGAAGCCGCCCGGACCTCCACGGTCTTCAAGTCGCCTTGTGCAAAATCGACGCGATTAAAGCGAACCCATGAGGATTTTCCGTTCAGGGAGATCTTCCATCCCCCGGCCGGGTTGCCGGGATCGAGGAACGAGACCGAAGCACCTTCGCGACTGATTGCGCTATACCGGTCGACCTGGACCTGGTCCCTGGCCTTCACGACCCCAATTCCGCGGAGCGTTCGGGCGACCTTCCGGATCGTGCCATCGTCGTTGAAAAACATGCGGTCGGCGCGGACCGACCGGGCCTTGTCGAAATCCGGAGAAAGGTCCTTGTCATGGTAGAACAGATACCACTGTCCCTGGTATTCGATCATGGACTGGTGAACGGTCCAGCAACCGCTCGGCGCTTCATCGAGGATGACTCCGGCCGGTTGAAACGGGCCCAGCGGATGCTCGCCGATGGCGTATTCAAGTCGCTCGATCCTGTTTTCGACGTGGGGATAGGTCAGGTAATAGATCCCCTTCCGGGCAAAGACGAAGGGGCCCTCCATGAGGCCCTTGGTCGGCAGATGGTCAATCGGCCCGGGCGCCCCATCCAGTTCCAGCATGTTGGCTTTCAACTTCGCGACGAAGATCCGGCGCATCGCATAGTAGAGGTAGGCGGTTCCGTCCTCGTCGATGAACACGCAGGGATCGATCCCGCGCACGCCGGCGATGGGCTCGGCCTCGGGCTGGAAGGGACCCTCGGGACGGTCCCCCACGGCGACCCCGATTCGGAATCCTCCGGTTTTTGCGATGGCCGGAAAATAGAAATAGTACTTCCCGTTTCGGGACACACAGTCCGGCGCCCACATGCTGTAGGCCGTGGGATTCGCCCAGTCGACCGTCGTCTGGCTGACGATGACGCCGTGATCGGTCCAGTCCGTCAGGTTGTCGGACGAGTACACGTGGTAGTCCTCCATGCAAAACCAGCCGGGGCGCCCCTGGCCCGGACGGGCAATGATATCATGGGAAGGATACACGTAGACCCGGCCTTCAAAAACCCTCGCCGTCGGGTCGGCGGTGAACTGGTCCAGGATGAGAGGGTTGGTGGCGAGCGCGGAGCCCACCCCCAACCATCCTGCGAAAGCGAATAGGAGAACGAGACGTCGTGGTGGCAGCATTCCGTTAGTCTCCGGTTGGCTGTCCGAGCAACGGAAGCATGACCTGCGCGTACCGCTTTCCCAGCAACCGGTAGCCCTCCGGGGTGAAATGCAAATGGTCCGGTCGGCAGGTGCAGCCCTCCGAGGAGACGACGTGGGCGGTGGGGATCGTCTGGGGCAGTGCGTCAATGATCGCGTTCATGCTTGCGCATGCGCCTTGCTGGTCCGCCCCAACGAGCTCGCCGACGAGCAGCGGCACCTGCCCCGCTTTCAAATCCAGATCCGTGAGCAGGTTTTCGTAGATCGCTTTGACCTGGTTCGGCCAGGCCGGATCGTTGGTGTTGGATTCGCCGTGGTGGAGCAGGATGCCTTTGATGACACCGGACTTTCGGGCCAGTTTCCCCAGCTCGACCAGGCGCTGATACGGGTCGCCGTCATAGGCGGCGATCATCCCTTTCATCCACGAGGGGGCCTGGGATGCGTAGGATTGATAGTGGGTCTTGTCGAACAGCTCGATCTTGCAGCCGGCCACGGCGACGTTGATCACGCCGACTCGGATGTGGGACGGGAGGTCGGCGACCAACGTGCGTCCAAAATAATCGGCGGGGCAGAGACCCGTCGTGGGCCGGCATAAGGGTGGAATGGCGGTGTACCAATGATTCTGTTTTCGATCCAACTTGGGAAAGTCAACCGCCGCCAGAGCCTGAAAGCGTTCGTCCACACCCGCCTTGTCCTGTTCCTGGATTCCGGGGAAGCCCTCCATGTTGGACTGGCCGAAGCACAGGAAGATGTAGAAATCCTTGTCCTGGGAATAAGCCGTGGCGGACAGCAGGAGCAATCCGGCCACGGCGAGCGGTTTGAGCGATGGGGTCATGGTTGGAGAGGTTGGTGGGGGGCGAAACAACAGCCGACATGAACATGGGCCCGGAGGGACGAGGGACAGGATGCCACGCCAGCGCCGGAAGATGGGCGGGGCAAATAACTTTTGCGCAGAAGCAGCATGTCCGGAAGGCGCGAACTGTCTCTCGGACGACACGAAGATCGTCCCTCGAGGACCGCAGAAATCGATGGGGGCCCGCCCCTGGATCCGGTGAAGTCCGGATGACTGCTTCCTTTGCTCCACCTCGCGCGAACATTCCGGAATGGCCAAACCACGGCAATGCCCGTACGCGGGTTGCCGTGCGTGTCGATGCGCCATCCACTCCGAAAGCGACCTCCATCATGAGAGCAGAAAGAATCACTTGCCTTTCACCCCGGATCAGTGCCGTGGTCGCGTGCATCCTGCTCGGAGTCGGCGCGTCCGCGCAAACTCACGTGGTCCCGGCCGGCGCGGTCACGATCGGCGCGGATCAACCGGCGATCCGATGCAGCGGGCGCGCAGAGGGCACCGGCACCCGGCAGGTGACTTTCGGCTGGAGTGGAAACCGGGTGCGCTTGCGGTTCGAGGGCTCCTCCTCGGTCGGCGTGTGGCTCGATGATGATTCCGGCAAGAACTACGCAATGGCGTGGATCGACGGCGCGCCCATAAAGAAATTCCGTCTCGACGCCAGCGATGGCTTCTATGCGCTTGCGAACGGGCTGGACGCCGGCGAGCACACCGTGGAAGTCGTGCGCATCACCGAATGTTTCCTGGGGTTGACCCATTTTCGGGGATTCGTCCTGGACCAGGGCGCCAGGCCGCTCGCGTGGCGTGGCACCCCGGATCGAAAGATCGAGTTCATCGGCGACTCGATCACCTGTGGCTACGGGGTCGAGGCTGATGACCCGAAGCTGCACTTCGAGCCGGCCACCGAGAACTTCTGTTTGGGCTACTCCGGCCGGACGGCGCGAACGCTCGACGCCGATTACGTGGTCGTGGCCCGCTCCGGCATCGGCATGCTCCGCAACTACGATGGGCCGCGCGAGGGAAGCGATGACGCGATGCCCCAGGTGTATCCCCATACCTTCTACATGCGGCCGGAGACCGACTGGGATTTCCACCGTTTTGCTCCCGATGTCGTCTGCCTGAACCTCGGCACAAACGATTTCAGCACCACCGGGGTCGACGTGGACAAGTTCGTCGCGACCTATGTGCGGTTCGTGAACATGCTGCGAATGCGTTATCCCGACGCGCAGATCGTGATCCTGCAGGGCCCGATGGACAACGGCGAGGAACTCCGGGCCGCCCTGCAAAACGTCGTCAACCAGGTGAGCGGGGAAACGTCGAGCCGGGTCCACTTTCTGGCCCTGAGCCCGCAGGGCGCCGTGGGCTCCGGCGCCGACTACCACCCCAACCGCGCCCAATCGAAGATCAACGCCGCAGAACTGACCGCCTTTCTTTCCCGGCTGATGAACTGGCGCTAGACAACGGTCAGGCGCGTCCTGGCGACCGATCCATGGCCGCTTGGGAGCGCGACCATGTTGCCCCGCAGGCGCGGGTACCCTTGGTCCACTTTCCAGACTGCGCTTCACTGCCCCCGATATTCGGGCTCCTCCATCTCCACCCGTCCCATGAAAACTCCCCTTTCGTTCCTCGGTTGCGTCCAGCGCCTCGCTGCGGCCATGGGCGTGTTGACCAGTCTGGGCACTCCGTTCACAGCGGCCGCGTCCCGGCAGTACGTCGAGGGCCATATATTCATCACGGCACCCGCGCCGCTCCAGTTGCTCGCGGATGACGGCCTCGTGGCCTTCGAGCCGCTGGAGCAGCCGGACGAGAACTACCCCACCGTGATGATCGATCCGGACAGGACGTTCCAGACGATCGAAGGCTTCGGCGGCGCGTTCACCGACGCCACCGCCGACGTTTTCGCGCGGCTGCCTCCGGCCGCCCAGGAGAAATTCCTGGAGGCGTGCTTCGATCCCGTGGAGGGCAACGGGTACACGCTTTGCCGCACCACGATCCACAGCTGCGACTACGCGGCGGCGATGTACACCTACGACGACGTGCCCGGCGACACCGCCCTCACGCACTTCTCGATTGATCACGACCGCAAGAACCGCCTTCCGCTGATCAAGCGAGCGCAGGCCGTGGCCCGGGGCCACCTTCGCCTGTTCGCCTCGCCGTGGAGCCCGCCGGCCTGGATGAAGACGAACAATGACATGTTGCACGGCGGGAAGCTGCGGCCGGAATACCGCCAGGCCTGGGCCGACTACTTCGCGAAATACCTTCAGGCGTACGCCGCCGAGGGGGTGCCCATGTGGGGTATCACGGTGCAGAACGAGCCGATGGCCACCCAGGTGTGGGAATCGTGCATCTACACTGCCGCGGAGGAACGCGACTTCGTGCGCGACTACCTCGGGCCGACGCTCCACCGGAACGGTCTCGCCGACGTGAAGATCATGATCTGGGATCACAACCGCGGCATCATGTACCAGCGCGCCGAGGTCGCCTATGAAGACCCCGAGGCGGCGAAATACATCGGGGGGACGGCATTTCACTGGTACGTGGGCGACCACTTCGAAAATGTCCGCCTGGTCCACGATGCCTTCCCCGACAAGGAACTGATCTTCACGGAAGGCGCGACGGGCGGCTCGTGGGGGGCGGCCGCCCGACTGGCGAAGCAGTGTATCATGGACCTCAACAACTGGACTTCCGCCTGGACGATCTGGAATATGCTGCTCGACGAACAGGGAGGCCCGCGTCACGCCGGCGGCCTGTTTGGCGCCACGGTCGCCAACGCCAACCGCGCGACCGGCGAGCTGATCTTCAACCCGCCGCACTACGTTTTCGGTCACTTCTCCAGGTTCATCCGGCCGGGAGCGAAGCGCATCGCCTGCACGTCCAACCACGACGACGTCATCGCCACCGCGTTCATCAATACCGACGGGACGGTCGCCGTCGTGCTCGACAACCTCGGGGACCACGCTCAGATCGCCCAACTCTGGGTCGCCGGCAAGGCACTGAAGTTTTCCCTTCCCGGCGACGGCATCATGACGATCACCCTGTAAGGACCGTCGTACGCCGGAAGTGTCCGGAGGTGGTCCCGCGCTCGCGGAAACGCCGCCTTCGTTCTTGAGCGCCCGGTCGGTTGCCAAAGATGCACCGATCAGTCCTGTCCGCTGCGGTCGGCGCGTAGCGCGTTTCCCCACCAGACGACATCATCCCGGACGTCAGCCAGTGATTCGACGTCATCTTCGTCGCCAACAAACGGATCAGTGATGCGCGTCCAGGTGACTCATCAGCGTATGCCACTCGAGGACTTCCTGGATGAGGGCCCGCTCCGTCTTCCGCACGAGCTGCTCGAGGCTGTGCCAGGTTTGGGTGACGATGATCTGCTTATGGGTGGCCTCGAGCACGTGGCACATTTCGCGATAGCGGGCCACGCGCCGATGCAGATCATTGATCGAAATAAATGAGATGAAGGCCGCGGCCACAACCGGCAGCACGATCGGAAGGAAATAGAAACCCAGCATTTCAAACCACGACGGCACGCCCTCGACATGGAACGAATGGGCGAACGCATACAGTGCGGTGAAAACAATCGCGAGGACGGTGCTCAGGGCAAAGCCGAGCCGGAGGCGGCGCAATTGCGGCCCCGCCCGCGACAGCCGCCGCCGGTAATACCCGAGCTGGTCGTCGATCCGCGCCCGTCGATATTGTTGCCGGAACGTGTCGAGGTTGGGTCGGTGTCCTTCCGTAGCGCGCACGTGCAGGACGTGCAGCGAGCGGACGAGCTGGCGCATTTCCGGAAGGTTGATGTCCTCGAAGAGCGCCGTCTTGCGCGGCATGCCCCAGGTGGCGAGCACGGCCCGCGAAAGCTCGGCGGCCAGCCGGCAACGCACCCATTTTTGCTGGGTGCGGAGATGACGAATCGCCAAGGCCGCGCCCGCCGCGGCCAGCAGAAAAAGAAGCTTGGCCCATGGCATGAACAGATTGTGCCAGGCGAAGGCGAGCGCCGCGGTTGCGACGATCGTGGCCGACACGTGGCACAGGACCGTCGCCACCGTCAACCGCCGGAACTGCGGGGCTCCACGCCCGGCGGCGTGGTCGGTCTTCTCGTGGAAACCCGTGATCGCGCGGCGCTCATCCGAGACCGCACCGGTCACTGCGTCGCCGGCGGCTGCCGTGACCTCGGGTACTGCATTGAGGAACGCCAGCTCCGGATCATCCCGCTTGAAGTTGTCGAAATTCTCGCGCCGCACGTCGCCGGTGTTCGGATCGATCACGATCAGCGGACGGCCCAGCTCCCGCGCGAAGGCGACGACGTCGGCAGTGCCGCCGCGGCCGCGGGCGGGTTCTCCGTCCCACACCGCGATCAACACGTCGCATGTGGTGACCGTCTCGATACCGCAGTCGAGGTAGGCTTCGTCGCGGTTGCCGGACGATGGGATGACGCGCACGATCTTGGCCTGGGCCAGCAGCGCCTCGACCTCGCCCCAAGCTTCGGGTAAGAAGTCCTTCTGGAAATCAGCCGGGGCCAGGGGCAGCACGGCTTCCCAGCCGATACCGGCTGCGATCACCTGCCGTGCAAAGATCAAGTCACCGCCCAAGGCGGCCGACGAAGTGGCGAGCCACTCACCGGAGGTCCCTTCGCGCAGCGAAGCAAGCGCCGCGGACACGCGCTGCTTCGCGATCGCCGGATCGGCCAATTGGCGATGGCCGGTGAAGCCGACGACGTGAAACTGCGGGAGCTGACTGGACGGGGGCGGCGGCATGGGGGGCGGCGCGGGAGTTTGACCTTTCGCGGGCAATCGCTGTCAACGGTGAATCGTGAGCGAATGAGCCGAGGCTGTTTCCCTCTCCGATGTCTCGCAAGACACGGACGTGGCGCGGCGTTGCCCACCCTAAGAAAAGAAACCGTGCCCGGATGTTAGGGACGCTCTCGCACGAACGTCGGGCGCGATTTTCGCGAGCCCATGCGTTCGCCGACGATCCCGCTCACGCCCGGCGGCGGAGGATGCGCATCCGCTCCTGGCGGACGCGAGTCTGGAAGGACACGTCGGGCACGTAGTCCTCCACGATTTCGTAGTCGTCCGCAAACAGCGCCGTGAGTTCCGGCTCGGGGAAAGGGTACGGAGGCCCCTCGTCGCCAGGATCGAGGTCGGGGTTGATGAACCATACGCCGATCAACCGGCCGCCCGGCCTGAGCGTGAGGTCGATGCCGCGCCGATAGTCGGCGCGCAATGACGGGTGCAATCCGCTCATGCTCCCGCCGGCCCGAAGTGGCCAGCTGAAATGCCGGCGTGCGCCGGGACGCGCTGCTTCAACCGCGTTGCGTCCAAGGACCGAAGGCAGACCCGGCGATCCGGCCTCTGCGACGGCCGCGATCAGCTCGTGCCCCGGGCTCGTGGACCGTGCCAGGCAGGCCCGCGCGCTCTGCCGGACCACCCGGCGCGCTTGGCTCATCCCTGACCGTCGTGCAGGGACACTGCCGCTTCCTCGCGATTGAGGCGGGCGATTTCGTCTTCAGAGCGTACGCGGTTGGTCACGACGCGGTCTTCGCGGATCAGGCCGTCACGCATGACGATGATGCGCTTGGCGTAGTGCGCGATGTCGAGCTCGTGCGTGACCATCACGATGGTGATGCCGCGGCCGTTGAGCGCCTGGAAGAGGCCCATGATTTCCGCGCTGGTGCGCGTGTCGAGGTTGCCGGTGGGTTCGTCGGCCAGCACGACGCTCGGCTCGCTGACCAGTGCCCGCGCGATGGCGACGCGTTGTTGTTGACCGCCGGAAAGGCGCGATGGCGTGTGGTCGGCGCGGCCGGCAAGGCCCACGAGTTCGAGGGCGCGACCGGCGAGCTGGCGTTGTTCGCCCAGCGGTCTCATCCGGCGGGCGTAGAACAACGGGAGCTCCACGTTCTCGAGCGCGGAGGTGCGCGGCAGGAGGTTGAAATTCTGGAACACGAAACCGAGCTTCGCGTTGCGCAAGTCGGCGAGCGCGTCGGTGTCGAGCGTGGCGACATCCGTGCCATCGAGCAGGTAGCGTCCGGAGGTCGGCCGGTCGAGTGCGCCGAGGGTGTTCATCAGGGTCGACTTGCCCGAGCCGCTGGAGCCCATGATCGCCACGAATTCGCCCCGACGGATGTCGAGGCTGATGCCGCGGACGGCGTGCACCTTCACCTCGCCGCTGACGTAGGTGCGGTGGATGTCTTCGAGCCGGATGACGACGTCGGCGGGGACTAAATTCATGGAGGAGGGAGGGACGGTGGAACGGGTCACCATTGCGGGACGACGATGTCGGATTGCCGACGTGAAGCAAGGCGCGTGGGTTGAAGACGGGGAGTTTTGTAGCGGAGGGCGACGAACGTCCGGTGGGGTCTAACCCGCAGCGGTGGCGGCGGAGAACTGCCGGTGCAGGGTGGCATAGACCCCGCCGAGGGCGACGAGGATCGTCATGCCGGCCGCGTTCCACGATGCGGCCCTGGTCGAGCACGAGCACGAGGTCGGCGTTGCGGATCGTGCTCAGGCGGTGGGCGACGACGAAGGCGGTGCGGCCGCGCAGGAGGCGTTCAAGCGCTTTTTGCAGGCGCGCCTCCGTGAGGGTGTCGATCGCACTGGTGGCTTCGTCGAGGATCAGGAGGCGTGGGTCCGCCAGCATCGCGCGCGCGAAGCAGACGACCTGTCGTTGCCCCACGGAGATGCCGGCGCCGCGCTCGCCCACCACCGTCCCCAGACCGTTCGGAAGTTCGCCGATGACATCGAGACAGTCGAGGGCGCGGATCGCCGCGATCACGTCCTCGTCGGTCGCCTCCGGCCGTCCGAGCCGGATGTTCTCGAGCAGCGTGCCCGTAAAGAGAAAGTTCTGCTGCAGGACAATGCCGGTCTGGCGGTGCAGGGATTCGCCGGTGAGCCGCCGAATCTCCTGTCCGTCGATCAACACCTCACCGGCGGTCGGCAGGTAGAATTTGGCGACCAGATTGATGATCGAACTCTTGCCGCTGCCGGTATGTCCGACCAGCGCCACGGTTTGCCCGGGTTCCGCGGTGAAGCTGACGTCGTGCAGGACGGATCGGCTGGGCTCGTAGGCGAACGTGACGTGGCGGAATTCGACCGCCGCCCCGGCGGAAGCGTCGCGGGAAGCGACCGCGGGCGTGGCCGGTTCGACGCGCGGATCCGGAAGCGGCCGCGCGTCCGGCGCGTCTTCCCAATCCGGCTTTCGGTCGAGCAGCCCAAAGACACGCTCCGCCCCGGCCATCGCCGTGAGCGCATTGTTATATTGCGTGCCCAGCGTCATGACCGGACCGAAGAACTGGTTGGCGAGAAAGAAAAACGTCACGAGGTCGCCGACCGTCGTACCGGTTCCCGGATGAAACGCGCGCCAGCCGCCCAGCAACAACAGCAGGGCGATGAAAAACTGGGAGTTCAGCTCGAGGAGCGGCGTGAGCAGGGCGGAGTTGCGCGCGACATCCATGTTGTAGCGCGAATGGTTCGCGAGCAGGCGCCGAAAGAGACCGGCGTTGAGCTCCTCGCGCACGAAGCCCTGCGTCACGCGCATGCCGCTGACCGATTCCGCGATGGTCGAGGTCACCCGACTGAAGCTCTCCTGCACGACGCGCAACGACCCGCTCAGGCGCTTCCGAAAGTGCCGGTTGATTCCCCACAGGATCGGCGCCATGCCGAGGACGATCGAAAACAACACCGCATCGACGTAGAGCATGAGCGCGGCCGCGACGAGCATCTGGCCGACCTGGACCGTCGAGACGAAGAACACGTCCTGGACGCCAAGCCGCACCGCTTCGATGTCGGACGTCATGCGGGAAATGATCCGGCCGAGTCGCGTGCGATTGTAGAAGCTCATCGGCATGCGCTGCAGGTGGGCGAAGACGTCGCGCCGCAGGTCGAGGACGACCGATTCGCCGAGTTCGAGGGCGTAGCGCTGCCGAAAGTGAAAGACGATATCCGTGACGAACGCCGTGGCCGCGAAGATCAACACCCCCTCCCACACCCCGGGCATGTCGTGTCCCACGACGGGTCCGCGGATCACCCAGGAGAGGGCGTAGGCGACCAGGGGCAACTGGATCGCCCGCACGATCGTCAGCACGAACAGCAGGTTGCGCCGCCAGGCGTGACGTCGCGTGTAGGTGAACAGCCGCCGGATGAGTCGAAACTCGAGCGGACGCACGTTCGGTTCGTGTTCGTCGTCGCGACGCACGAGGAGCGAATGCGTGGGCATCGCCAGCGTGGATCCACCGCCTCGCGGCAGGGCGCCGGCGCCGATCGCCACGGGTTCCATGGTGGCATCCGCGCGCCGGCCGGATTTGGTGAGCCGCGGCTTCATTGCGCCGCCTCCTCCCGGGCTCCCGCGAGAATGGCATCCCGCTGCGCGACGTCGTCGACGATCTGCAGGCGCGCGAGCCGCTGGTACAGGCCCGTCCGCTGGATGAGTTCGGCATGCGTGCCGGTTTGCACGATACGGCCCTTGTCGAGCACGATGATGAGGTCGGCCCGCCGCAGCGTGCTGAGCCGGTGGGCGACGATGAAGGTCGTCCGTCCCGAGATCGCGCGGTCCATGGCGGCGAGGATTTCCTGTTCGGTCTCCGGGTCGATCGCCGCGGTGGGATCGTCGAGGATCAGGATCGGCGGTTCGAGCAGGATCGCCCGGGCCAGGGCGAGCCGCTGGCGCTGGCCGCCGGAGAGGTTCACGCCGTACTCACCGAGCACGGTATCGTAGCCCTGCGGCAGCTCGATGATGAACTCGTGGGCGCAGGCGATCCGGGCCGCGCGCTCGACCTGCTCGCGCGACGCGGACGGGTGCCCAAAGGCGAGATTGGCCGCGACCGTGTTGCTGAAGAGGAAACTCTCCTGGAAGACGATGCCGATGTTGCGGCGCAGGTCGTCCAGCTCCAGGTCGCGCAGGTCATGTCCGTCGATGGTGATGCGCCCGCCGGTGACGTCGTAGAAACGCGGCAGCAGGGAAAGCATTGAACTCTTGCCGGCGCCGGTCGCGCCGACGACTGCGACACTCTGCCCGGGCTCCACCGCAAAGGTCAGATCGCGCAGGATCGGATCGAGCTGCTGGAAGTTGAATTCGACGTGCGCGAAGGCAACCGCACCGCGCGCCCGGCCGAGCGGAAGGGCGCCGGGCCGGCTCATCACCTCCACCGGCGCATCGAGCACCTCGAACACCCGGCGTGCGCCGGTCAGGCTTTGCTGAATACTGTTCGTGATCGTCGCGATGTTCGACACCTGTCCGGAGAACTGCTGCAAGAGGCCGGCGAACACCACGAGGCCCGTGCCAAATTCAAGCTGCCCCTGGATCACGAGCCAGCCGCCATAGGCGAGGAGCACGACAAGGTTGATCTGCGTTAGAAACCCCACGAACGGCGAATAGAGGCTCACGCGCCAGAAAATGCCCTGCTGCTGCTCGCGCACCGCGGAAGCCGCCTGGTCGAAGCGCCGGCGGATCTCCGGCTCGCGGCCGAATCCCTTCACCGTGTGCACGCCCTGCACGGCCTCGGTGAGGTTCAGCACCATGGTGTCGAACAGGTCGCGATTGCGCACGTAGAGGGGCCGCACCTTCGTCGAAAAGATGATCGATGCGATCCAGAGCAACGGGGTCGCTCCGAGACACGCGAACGTCAGGCCGACGTGGAGGCGCATCATGTAGACGACATAGGTGGTCAGCGACAGCACCATGATCACGGTTTGCACGAGCACCTGGTCGACGAACATGCGCACCGCCTGCACGTCACCCGTGACCCGGTTGATGATCGAGCCACTGGCGTTGGCGTCAAAGAACCGGAAGCTGAGCTGGTGCAGCTTTTGGTACACCCGGTTGCGCATCTCGTAGACGATCTCGACGTGCACGAGGCGCGCGACCCACATCGCGTAGACGTAGTTCAACAGGGCCCGGGCGCCGGCGAGGGCGAGGATCGTGCCGGCGACGAGGCCGAGTTGCGTCATCGCGGACCAGTCGGCGGGTGGCGTGAAGCCGAAGGGCCAGCGTGGGGCGGGCACGCCGGTTTGGACGTGCGCCCGGATGAGATCGAGTCCGAAGCCGGTGAGCCCCAGGCCGCACAGGCCGATCGTCAGGAGGACGACCTGGAGCGCGAGGACCTTCAGGCACGACCGGCGATAACCCCAGGCAAACGCCAGCAGGCGCCGCAGCAGTTGGGAGGTGCTGGCGGTCGCGGCGGACGGCGGGGAAAGCGGCGCGGGCGTGGCGGCAGTCGCGGGCATCGGTCACGGCCACGGTAGATCGGGGCGACGGCTTGGCACGCATGAAAAGCGGGGCGGAGCGCCGCACTAAGGACGCTGCCGCGCCGCTACGGGCACCCAGTTTTCCGTGACGCCATGGCGGGCGCCGGGCGCCGCTCTCGCGAAAACCAGCTGCCGTTCGTTCTTCCCGCATGCGGCGCTCGTCGGATAATGCGCGGGTTCCATGCCGCCGGTCCTCGCCTACTTCACGCACCACATCAATCCGTACCTGATTCGGTTCTCGAACGGATTTGGGATCAAATACTATGGGCTGGCTTACGCGCTGGGGTTCGTGATCGCGGGCGTTTTGCTTTACCAATACTGGAAACGCGGGCGCTCTCCGCTCAATCCGGACGGTCAGTCGGACCTGCTGTTGTATGCGATGATCGGCACGCTCGTGGGCGGACGGCTGGGATACTTCGTCTTCTATTCGCCGCATACCTTCATCGATGACCCGCTCGCAATCTTCCGCGTCTGGGACGGCGGCATGGCGAGCCACGGCGGGTTCATTGGCGTGTTGATCGGCACCTGGCTCGCGGCCCGCAAACACAAGCTGCCGTTTCTCACCGCCGACGATCTGATGGTCACCCTCGCTCCGCCCGGCCTGTTTCTCGGGCGGATCGCCAACTTCATCAACGGCGAACTCTGGGGCAAGGTCACGACCGTGCCGTGGGCGTTCTATTTTCCCGAGGCGGTGGATGCGGATGGCACGTGCGGCCACGGCATCCCTCGCAACTCTACGAGGCCGCGATGGAAGGTCTGTTGCTCATGATCTACACGCAATGGCGCATCTGGCGCACGCCGGTCGTGAAGGAGCAACCCGGACGCTTGAGCGGCGAATTCCTGCTGGGGTACGCCATCGTGCGCGTGATCGGGGAGCAGTTCCGGCAAAACGACGAGGGCATCCCGCCGGTGCTCGGCTTGAATCGCGGCGCGTGGTTGTCGTTCGGCCTGGCGGCGGCGGGAGTCTACCTGATCGTGCGGGCGGCGCGCCACCGGCGGCGCGCGTGAGGGTTGGGGCACCGGCCGCCTCTTGCCCCACCCCGCCGCTGCGCACCACCCGTTCGGCTGAACCAAGACCCTTTCGATTGAACCTGCAGGGCCGGACCCTGTGTCCGTGCCGCTTCGTCGAAGTAAGGCACGGACGCGAGGTCCGGCCCTACAACCGATCAGTGGCTTGCGCTGGGTAGTTTCCTCTTCGAGGAGGGTGGACCGCGCGCACGCGCGGTGGGAGGTGTTTGCGCCGGCGCCTACCGGAACAGCAGCACGGGCACGCGGCAGGTGCGGATCATCTCGGCGGTGGTGCTGCCGATGATCAGGTAGCGGATCCGGCTGTGGCCGTAGGCCCCCATGACGAGGAGATTCATGTCGTTGCCCGTGACATAGGCCGCGATCTGGTCCTCGGGCGTGCCGTGCAACATCTGGCACACGGGCTTGAAGCCGCCTTGTCGTGCGATGGACTCGGCTTCTTGCAGATGCTTCAGAGCGGCGTCGGGATCGATCGGCCCGGCGACCGTCACGATGTGCAGTTCCAGTCCGCGCATGGCGGACGACGACGCAAGAAACTCGGCGGCCTTGCGGGCGCTGGCGCCGCCGTCATAGGCCAGCAGGAGGCGGGTGACGGGTTTGAACGATCGCGACGTGACGAGGCAGGGGCGTTTGCTCGCGCGCACGACCCGCTCCATCGCCGAGCCGAGGTGCTCGCTGGCGAAGTTGGCGTTCTCGCCGCGCTTGCCGAGCATGATGAGATCGGCGTCGCCTTCCTGGTCCACCAGGCAGTCGACGAGCAGTCCGGTCTCGTGAGTGCGATCGACCGCGCCGGTGAATCCGCCGTCGCGGATGACGCGCTCGGCATTCTCGAGCACGACCGTCGCCTTCTTCTTCTCGAGATCCTGCAACTGGCCGAGGATCGCCTGATAGGGCTGGATGCCAAGGCTGCCGCTGAGATCGGCGACGAGCGGAACCTCGAACTGGCGCAGGTCCGTAACGTAGAGGACCTCGAGCGCGGCCCCGGTGCGCTGGGCGAGCCAGGCGGCGTATTGGCAGCATACCTGCCCGTAGCTCGAACCGTCGGTACAAACCAGGATGCGTTTCACGTGGATTAAGCTAAGCGAGGCGGAGGTTTGGTTCAAATCACCGTGTTGCTCGGCACGATCGCGTTCTTGGCCACGATCAGCACGCCGTCGCGGATGAAGATGCCCTGCCCTTCATAGTTGGCCGGCTTGTTGGCGGGATCGAGCACGACGTTGTCGCCGATCCGCGCGCCCTTGTCGATGATGGCGTTTCGGATCACGCAGCTGTTGCCCGTGCCGATGTTGGGAATACCGTTCTCCGCGTTGGCCCGGATCTCGCGCTCGCTCTCGAAGTCGTCCGCGCCCATCATGATCACGTTCTCGAGGCGGCACCCTTCACGGACATAGGAGCGGACCCCGATCACACAGCGCTTCAGGTGCGCCTCGGTGACGATGCAGCCGTCGCCGATGATCACATGGTCGAACGCGCAGCGGTTGATCTTCGAGGCCGGCAGGTAGCGCGCGTGCGTGTACACGGGAAAGCCCGCGGCGAAAAAGTTGAACGGCGGCACGAGGTCGGTGAGCGAGAGGTTGGCCTCGAAAAAGGCGCGCACCGTTCCGATGTCCTCCCAATAGCCCTCGAACGTGAAGGCGAACAAGCGCGCGCGACCGAGCAGGCTCGGAATGACCTCCTTGCCGAAATCGGTCATCGTGTTGTTCAGCGCCTCCACCAGCGAACGGCGGTTGAACACATAGATGCCCATCGAGGCGAGGCAGTGCTTGCCCCCGGTCACGAACTTGAGCCGCCCCTGGACCTGCTCGGTCAGCACCATGCGCTCGATGAGCGCGGGATCCTTCGGCTTCTCGGCAAATTCCGCGATCGAGAGATCGTCGTTGACCCGCATCAAACCGAGCCCCTCGACCTTCTCGACCGGCACCGGCAGCGCGGCGACGGTGACGTGGGCGTTCGTCTCGATGTGCTGGCGAACGATGGTGCGGAAATCCATCCGGTAGAGCTGATCCCCCGCAAGGATCAGCACGAGGTCGTGCTTGTGGTCGGCAAAGTGATGGAGGTTCTGCCGGACCGCGTCCGCCGTGCCCTGGTACCAGCTCTCGCCCTTCTCGGTCTGCTCCGCGGAGAGGATCTCGACCATGCCGCCGGAAAACGTGTCGAACCGATACGTGCTCTGGATGTGCCGGTGCAGCGACGCGGTGTTGAACTGCGTGAGCAGGAAAATGCGATTGATGTCGGAATTGAGGCAGTTGCTGATCGGGATATCGACCAGGCGATACTTGCCCGCGAGGGGCACGGCGGGCTTGCACCGCTCCTTGGTCAGGGGGTGCAGGCGACTGCCGCGGCCGCCTCCCATGATGACGGCGAGGACGTTTTTCTCAGGGCTCAGCATCCGTGCATTGGGTTTGGGTTAAAACCCGACCGTAATTTTCCCGCCGCGTTTCGCCAAACGAAAAGCCCGCAAATCGCCCCTCCCCATCCCAAAAGCGGGCGGCGCCCGGTCATATTCAGCTTTCGTCGCGGGAACGGGCCGTTATCCCCGTTGCCGTCTTCGCATGCAAATCCATCCGTCGCGTTCCGAGTTCGCCGCCCTCGCCGCCCAGGGCAACATCGTGCCGGTTTACGCCGACCTCATGGCGGATCTCGAGACTCCCGTCTCCGCCTACGCGAAGCTGCGCGGCCACGGTCCCTCGTTCCTGCTCGAATCCATCGAAGGCGGGGAGAACCTGTCGCGCTACAGCATCATCGGCTGTCGCCCGCGAAAGGTCTTTCGCTGTGGTGCCACGACGACGACGATCACGCACGCCGACGGTCGCGTCGACTCGCTCCCGACGCCCGCCGACCCGCTGACGCTGCTCGAGACGGAAATGAAGCCGTGCCGGCCCGTGCGGCTGCCGGGCATGGCGCGATTCGTGGGCGGGGCCGTTGGTTTCCTCGGCTACGAATACATCGCGCGCATCGAACCGGTCGTGCCGGTCGCGCCGGAGGACGCACTCGCCAATCCCCTGCTCTACTTCGTGCTCGCCGATTCGCTGGTCGTCTTCGACCGCGCCCGTCAGACGATCCGGATTTCTGTCAACGCCCATCTCCCGGACGGCTCGATTCCGGAACGGGTCTACGAACAGGCCGTGCTCGATCTCGAGCGCTTGTTCGACCTGCTGCGCCAGCCGACGCCGTTGCGCCCGGCCCCTCTGAACGACGTGGGCAAACCGCCGGTGTTCCCGGGCAACTTCACGCAGCCGGAATTCGAAGACCTCGTCGAGCGCGCGAAGGAGTACATCCGCGCGGGCGACATCATCCAGGTCGTGCTGTCGCAGCGCTTCTCCCACCCGTTTCCGCGCCCGCCCCTCGACCTCTACCGGGCGCTGCGCACGGTCAATCCTTCGCCTTACATGTTCCTCCTGGAAGCGGGTGATTTCGCGCTCGTCGGCGCCTCCCCCGAAGTTCACGTGCGGTTTACCGACGGCCGGGTCGAGTCGCGACCGATCGCCGGCACGCGCCGTCGCGGTCGCGACGAAGCCGAGGATGTCGTGCTCGAACAGGAACTGCTCGCCGATGAAAAGGAACGCGCCGAGCACCTCATGCTGGTCGATCTGGCGCGCAACGACGTGGGACGAGTGTGCCAGTTCGGCTCCGTAACCGTCCCGGAGTTCATGGTCGTGGAACGTTACTCCCACGTAATGCATATCGTTTCGCAGGTAGAAGGACGGCTGCGTCCCGATGCCACGGCCTTTGATCTCATGCGCGCCACCTTCCCCGCCGGTACGGTCAGTGGCGCACCCAAGATCCGCGCCATGCAGATCATCGCAGCCTCCGAGACACTCCAACGCGGGTTTTACGCGGGCGTCCTCGGCTGGTTCGGTTACGACGGAAATCTGGATTCCTGCATCATGCTGCGCACCGCATTGTTGCAAAATGACCGGGTTTACATTCAGGCGGGGGCCGGGTTGGTGGCGGACTCGGTGCCGGCCAGTGAATTTCATGAGACGGTTTTTAAGGCCTCGGCACTGCTCAAGGCGGTCGCCCTCGCCGGGTCTTTTTAGGGTGCCAATCCGCTGGCGGGTAGAATTCTGAAGCGGTGTTACGCGTCTCATAACCTGGGTTCATTACGTTACCGACATAGTTGCGGTTTTTTGCCAATAATCCGGCGTCCGCCGCGTCTGTTGGAACGAAGGATGATACAGCAAGGTCAGGGGAATAACCCCCGTCGCACCATCTCTAACTCTGAAACCGCCCTCCGTCACACTGGAGCACCCCGGGCGCCGACCGCAGGTTCCGGGAGTTTGCCAAGCGCCTGACGTGCTCCGCCTCCGTTCGACGGAGACCATAAATTCCATGAACAACACGCCAACCTCCGTAGTGAAGAAACGCGGCCGGTCGACGCGGGTTGCAGACCCGCAGGACGAGGTCGTCGAAGAGGCGACGGTGGCCGTTGCGCCACCCCCTCCTGCCGTGGAAGACGCGCCGCCGTCCTTCACCGAGAACGCCGATGCGCCCGCTCCGGCGGAGCCCGGTGATCGGAGCATGCTCAAGCTCTACCTGCAGGAGATCGCCAAGACTCCCCTGCTCACGATCGCCGACGAGATCGCCCTCGCCAAGCGCATCAAACGCGGCGACCGCGCCGCCCGCAACCACATGATCCAGGCCAACCTTCGCCTGGTCGTGAAGATCGCCCACGATTACAAGGATTTCGGCCTGCCCCTGCTCGACCTGATCAGCGAGGGCAACATCGGCCTGATCAAGGCCGTCGAACGTTTCGACCCGCAAAAGGGCGGCAAGCTCTCCACCTACGCCGCCTGGTGGATCAAGCAGTCGATCAAGCGCGCGCTGGCCAACCAGAGCAAGACGATCCGCCTGCCCGTCCATCTCGTCGACAAGATCTCGAAGATGCGCAAGACGGCCATGGCCCTCACCGAGGAGCTGGGCCGCGAGCCGACCGACGAGGAGCTCGCCGAGGTCCTGGGGATGCCGACCAACAAGGTCACGCATCTCAAGACCGTGAGCGTGCGCCCCACGTCCCTCAACGCCCCGCTGGGCGACGAGGCCGATGGCGCCGAGTTCGGCGAGATCGTCGGTGACGAAAACGCGCGCGATCCGTTCGAGACGCTCCGCGAAAAGGCGCAGAACGTCGATCTGCGGCAGATGATCTCCGATCTCGACGAGCGCGAGGCGCGAATCATCCGCCTGCGTTTCGGCCTCGACGGCGAGGACGAACGCACGCTCGAGGAAGTCGGCGACATGTTTGGCATCACGCGCGAACGCGTGCGTCAGTTGCAGAACATCGCCCTCTCCAAGATGCGCAAGGTCATGTCGAACCGGGAGCGCCAGCGCACGGTCGAGGAAATTGACGAAGCACGCCGGCATCGCGAGCGGATGGAAGTCATTCGCGACTTCATCGCCCGCAAGCGCTCGGATAGTTGAGCGTCGCGTTCGCGCGAACACGTTTGCTTTCGCCGCCCGGCCCAACCGCCGGGCGGCTTTTTTTTGCGACCGGACCGCGTTGGAATGGAAGGACAACGTGCCTACTCAGCCGCAAGCCACTGATCGGTTGTAGGGCCGGACCTTGTGTCCGTGCCGCTTCGTCGAAAGCTGACGGCACGGACACAAGGTCCGGCCCTACAGGTTCAATCGAACGGGTTTCGGCTCAGCTGAAAGGAGGCGCGCAGCGCCGGGGGTGGGTTCGGAAGTTGCGACCGACTTTCGCCAGTCCGTATTCGGAGATCAAAACCTCCTTCACGCCGGCAATGCTTCACGGAGGCGGTCCGCCAGGATCTCGATCAATCCCGGATGTTCGCCAAACGGTGGCGCGAAGTGAACGCGGAGACCCGGGCATCGTTGTTCCGCCGCGCGCGCGATCGTCTCGATGTCGCCGGCCGGTCCGGCGTGCCGCCCCGGGGAAAAGAACAGTGGAGCGACCATGACGTCACCGGATCCGGGTCCGCACGGCGGCGTGGCCAACGCTCGCTCGAGCAATGGTTCGTTGAAATCGAACTCGGGACCCGCCCGCCGCTCCATCGAGGCGGCGATCACCGATCGAGCATCTTCCCGCAGCAGGTCCGCGAGCTGTCGGGCAACCTGATCCCGCACCGCCGTCACTGCCCGTTGGGGACTGCCGTGGTCGACCATGACGACGACCGGCTGCGAAACGCGCCGAGCGGTGACCGTCCGTGTAACTTGGTCGGCGAGGATTCGCGCGATCCGAACGTCCGGCTGATTCGGATCGGGTCCGGCCACCGGTGCCGCCAGCCGCACCTCGACCGGACCGAGATCATCACGAATCGCGGCGATTCGTTCGGGCAGGTAATCCGTCAGCGCCGCGCTCGGTCCGAAGAACAGCGGCAGCACGAGAAATCGTCGCGCGCCCAGCGCATGGTGCCGGCGCACTGTCGTCTCAAAAACGTCGGCCGGCGTGTCCTCCAGCTCGCCCGGCGAAATCTTGTCCGAATGGAGCAATGAAACCGGCAGCACCGCCCGGCCCACGCGTGATGTCAGTTCGCCGGCGATCCGACGCAATGCAAACGTGGCGGCGGGTCGTAACGAGCCGTTGTCGACGAGCAGGCACACCGGGTCGGCGGAAGCGGTAAAGTCCATGACGCATCGAGGGTTGTGCCCGGCAGTAAAATCCTTGCCGATTCGAAACCTTTGCCCATTTACTCGCCCGAACTTCGATCGCGACGACCATATTCATGAAATCGACCCTCCGTCTTTCCGTTCTGCTGACCGCGGCAGCGTGCGCCGTATTCGCCACGGGTTGCCAAAAAAAACCTCTCCGGCCGAACCCCTACCAGACCGTCGTTGGCGGCGGCGAGCCAAGTTACGTTTCCCCAACCTCGATCACGGACCTCCCGGATTCCACCCTGGCCGGACGCGGGACGACGGACAATGTGGCCCGCGGCAAACGCGGCGTGTTGCCGAATGTCTATTTTGATTTCGATTCGGCCGCGATTCGCGCCGGCGAGCGCTCCAAGCTGACGCAAGCCGCCGAATACCTGAAATCCAATCCCAACGCCCGCCTCCTGCTCGAAGGCCATTGCGACTGGCGCGGCACCGCCGAATACAATCTCGGCCTGGGCGATCGCCGGGCAAACTCAGTGCGCCAGTACATGGGCACGCTGGGCATTCCCGCATCGCGCCTCGAAACCTTGTCCGTCGGTGACAGGGGCGCCACGGAAGGCGGCAACGCGGCCGAGATGCAGGAGGATCGTCGCGTCGAACTCGCCGTGCTCGACTGACGTAGCTGCTCCCGCGATCCGAGATTTCACCCCGCCGGCGCCACCGGCGGGGTTGTTTTGTACGGGTCAACTCACGTCGCTGCCGCAACACCGCGCAGGATCCGCTGCGAAACCTGAATGCCCTTCTCCATCACGCCGAGATGGAAGCTCTCATTGGGCGCGTGCAGGTTGTCCTCCGGCAGGAACATGCCGAGCATCACGGAGTCGAGGCCCAACAGCGTCTTGATGTCGGCGATGATCGGCACGCTGCCGCCCTCGCGCAGGAACAGCGGCGGTTTGCCGAAGACCTCCCGCGCGCCGACTTCCGCCGCCCGAAAGGCGGCGGCGAGGCGGGGTGATTGATCGTGCGGCGTGTTCGGGCGACCCGGTGGTACGACCACATACGGTCGACCATCGTGTCCCCGCGTGACTTTCATGCGCACGCCGGGCGGACAGCGCTCGAGCAACGTGCGCTCGACGAGCGGCCAGATTCCGTCCGGCGTTTGATCGGGCACCAGGCGCGAGGAAAGTTTTGCGAACGCCCGTGCCGGAATCACCGTTTTGCTGCCCTCGCCCTGGTATCCGCCACCGACCCCATTGATCTCGATCGTCGGTTGAAATCGCGTCGCTTCGAAGGGATTGAAGCCCGGCGGCGGGTGAAATCGCGGCACCCCGAGGAACTTCAGGTAGGCCTCCTCGCTGGTGCCGAGCCGGCTCAATTCCGTCCGTTCCCAGTCCTGAACCGGGCGGACAGCGTCATAGAATCCCGGTATGTTCACGCGGCCGTCGGGCGTGTGCAGCGAAGCGAGCACCTCCGCCAGAGCCTGCGCCGGATTGTGCAGCACACCGCCGTGCATGCCGGAGTGCAGGTCCATGCGCGCGCCCGTGACCTCGACTTCGAGGGTCTGGATGCCCCGCAGACCGCAGGTGATCACCATCTGGTCCGGAGACGGAATGCCGGTATCGGACAGCAGGACGAGATCGCCGCGAAGGCGCTCGCGCTGCTCGGCCAGGAAACCGCCGAAACTGGGGCTGCCAATTTCCTCCTCGCCTTCGACGACGAACGTCACGCGCAAACGGAAATCCGGCTGCTCCTCCAGCAAGCGCGCGAGCGCCGCCACGTGCACCAGGAACGGACCCTTGTTGTCTGCCGCGCCGCGACCATAGAGGCGCTCGCCCCGGATCTCCGGCTCGAAAGGTTGCGACTGCCAGAGATCGAGCGGATCCGGTGGCTGCACGTCGTAGTGGCCGTAAATGATCACGTGGGGCCAGGCGGGATCTCCGGCACGGTGCGCCAGCACGACCGGCTGTTTCGCCGTCGGCACGATCTCCACGGCCATGCCAAGCTCCCGCAATATGCCGGCGACGAAGTCCCGCGCCCGTTGCATGCCGCGGTCAAACGCGGGATCGGCTGATACGCTGTCGCAACGAATGAGATCCTGCAGTTTCGCGACGTGATCAAACATGACGTCAGCGTCACCCGTCGCCGCTGCTGAGGCGATGCGAAAGGTCGTTCTGCGTGGGCTCGACCTGGTACCACGACGCATGATTTTCGCCGCATGCAGGGCCGCGTGGGTAGGGCGGCCATTCCGTTGGCCGCCGCGGCGGGGAACGGAGTCCCCGCCCCACCCGTGGCGAATCTACCGTGAGTGCCAGCAGCGCGCGAGCGTCGGGGCAGGGAGCAGGGAGCAGGACGTTGGATGCGGATGCGGCCATTTTCTCCTGCTCTCTGCTCCCTGCTCCATCCTCCCTCCTCCCTGCCCCCTCTCCGTTCGCCGAGGCTTTGCCTCGCTAGTTCTTCAGCGATTCCTCATAGAGCGCGACAGCGTCCGGCATGATCTTCTCGAGGTGCGCGATGCGGCGGTCGTCCGAAGGGTGCGTCGAAAGAAACTCCGGCAGTTTGTTCTTCCCCTCGGAAGCCTCCTTCATGCGCCTCCAGAAGCTGATGGCCGCGCGCGGATCGTAGCCCGCGCGCGCGGCATAGCGAATGCCGATCTCGTCGGCCTCGGATTCGTTCTGGCGCGAGTTCGGCAACACCACGAGTCCGGTGGCACCAACACCATACCCGGCCAGCCAGAGGTTGCGCTCCTTGCTTTCCTTGTCGTGGAGCGCGATATCGAGCGCCACGCCGCCGGCCGCCACGAGCAGCGCCTCGGAGATGCGCTGGGCCCCGTGTCGGGCCGTTACGTGCCCGATCTCGTGTCCCATGACGACGGCCAGCTCCGCATCATTCTGCGCGACCTTGAAGATGCCGGTGTGCACGCCGACCTTGCCGCCCGGCAGCGCGAAGGCGTTGGGCGTGTCATCGTCAAACACGACGAACTCCCAGTTCGCCCCGGGCAGGTCGTTACCCACCGCCCGGGAGATCCGTTGTCCGACGCGCTGGACCGTCGCGTTCATTTCCGGATCGTGGGAGATCGTCTTCGAGGTCTTCAACTCGGCAAACGACGAGGCGCCCATCGCGATCTCCTGGTCCTTCGAGATCAGGATAAGAGCGTGGCGACCGGTTTCCGGAACCGTGTAGCAGCCGGCGAGCAGCGCCGCGAACCCAAGCAGTGAAACCAGGCGGGACACACGTTTCATGAGAACAAAGGTGTTACGCATTCCGACCTCCGCAAGTGCGGTTGGTGCCACGGCCGTGCCCAGCCGTGAGTCTGGAAATCCCTCGAATCACTCGACCTGCAGCGGCGCTTCACCGTCGTGCCATTGCGCCGTCACCTTCTGTCCCGGCTGGACGGCCGCGCGCGAGGTCACGGGATTGCGGTCCGCATCCCGGAGGATGACAAAGCCGCGTTTCAATACCGACTCGGGTCCGGCCGCGCGCAGGCGTTCCTCCAGCCGGGCGAGACGCTCGCGTTTCGCGTCCCGAAAGACGTCCACCTCGCGCAACAGGCGCTGCTCGAGCGCGCGGACGCGCTCACGCACGCGCGCCAACGTCGGCTCCGGCCCGGTGCGAGCCAGCCGTTCGGCGAGCGAACCCACCCGGTGTCGCCGGGCCTGCAGGAGGTGACGCGCGGCGGCGGTCAGCCGGTTGGTATAATCGTCGAGGCGAAGGTGCTCGCGTTCGACCCGCGCCTTCGGCGACGAGACTAGCAGGCGGTTGCGCGTGACCTCCAGCGTGGACTTCCATTCGCGCAGCCGGTCGTCGGCCGCACCAGTGAGTTTTTCGTCCGCCTGCCGCACGCGTTCCACCACGTCGAGCCAGTTGCTCGAGATCAGCTCGGCCGCGGCACTCGGCGTCTCCGCCCGCACGTCGGCGGCGAAATCGCACAACGTGAAATCGATCTCGTGTCCGACCGCCGCGATCACGGGTATCGAGCAAGCCGCGACCGCCCGCACCAGCGGCTCCTCGTTGAATGCCCAAAGATCCTCCAGGCTCCCGCCACCCCGCCCGATCACCAGGAGTTCGAAAGGCGGCCCCCCGTCGGACGCCGCGAGTTCCTGCGCCCGCGACAGGGCCGCGACCATCTCCGCGGCCGCCCCCGGACCCTGCACCTTCACCGGCAGCACCACCAGCCGGCCCCGCCAATGGCGGCGCTCGAGGATGCGGATGAAATCCTGGATCGCGGCGCCAGTGGGCGACGTAATGAAACCGATCGTCGCGGGCAACAGTGGCAGCTTCTTTTTGCCGGCGGCCTCAAACAGCCCTTCGGCAGCGAGGCGTTGCTTGAGTCGCTCGAACTCCTGTTGCAGCCGACCGCGCCCATCGTCGATCGCCACGCGCACGATCAACTGATAGTTGCCCCGCGGTTCGTAGACGTCGATCTCTCCGAACACGATGACCTGTGCGCCATCGCGCAGCGCCGGGGCCGAACCCGAACGTAGCGCGTCCCCGCGGAACATCACGCAACTGAGCGCGCTCGCGGAATCCTTCAGCGAAAAGTAGACGTGGCCGCTCGCCTGCGTCCGCAGGTTCGAGATCTCCCCGCGCACCCACGTCGGCGGGATCGACGCCTTGAGCAGCGCCCGGATGCGCCGCGTCAGACCGGCCACCGTCTCGATCTCGGCCTCGTTGACCGCCAACGATGCGCTGCCCCGGATGATGTACTCGCGGCCGCTCACGATGGGTGTTCGTTCCCCGGTAGCGGCGCGGGCTCGATCGGCTCACCGGCCGCTTCCGCCACCGCGGCGGGTCGGCGTTCCTGCAGGCGCTTGCGCATCATGTGCACGACGATTCCGACCGCGACAACCAGCATGATGCCGAAGATGAGTTTGCCCGCGCTTCCCGTGGCGAGACTGTCGCCAAAGACGATCATGCCGCCGCCGAGCGCCCAGGCCACCGGACACGATACGAGCATGTAGCTGCCAAACGGCACGCGCCCGAGGGCGAGCAGGTAGCTCTGGGCAAAAAAAGGCGGACCCACGGCGATGCGCAACAACAGCGTCACCATGAAACGATCCTCATGTCGCACCTGCGGCACCTTCCACCCGAAGCGCCGCACCAGCCGCTCGATCACCGGGTGCATCAACCAGCGCCCGAGGGCGTAGGTGAACGCAAGGTTGCCGGCAATCGCGACGAAACAACCCACCAGCGCCACGCCAAGTCCCCCGCGATGCTCGAACACGGCGCCGGCGATCACATAAAAAAAACTGACCGGCGCGCCAAAGGCCGGCAGGATCACGAGCCCCAGCAGAAACGGGACCGGCCCCAGCGCCGCAATCTGCCGCACCCATTCGCGCACGGGCAGACGACGCAACGCGTCGAGCGCGCCCGTGGTCCGGAGGACATAATAACCGCCCACCAGCACGACGATCACACCTGCGCCCAAGGCCAGCCACTGCGAGATTTTCCAGCGAGGTAACCGCAACTGCACGGCGCGGATTCATCACGGATTGGCGCCGCAAACCAAGGCTAAACCCGGCGGGAATCCGTGGAGCTTCGCGACGATTTCTCTCGAATCAGGGGCCTCGAGACAGGGTCGCGTGTCCCCACGCGACCGCGGTCGGCTGGGGACAGCCAACCCTGCCCTGGGCCGCAGGCCGTGGTGGAGAATTTCCAACTTAGGCACGAGTGGTGCCGATCGCTGCACTGCAGGACTTCCCCGTCGCCAACCGGGAGGCTCGCCCGGCGCCCCCGCTTTTATGTTTCCGGCCCGCGCTCCGCCGCGTCGATATGAAGGAAGCCCATGCCGCCCCTCGCGACGCCCGGCCTTGACCGCCCTCCCGCCGCCCGCGCTCCGCATCGCCTGCGCGAAGTGGTGCTGCCGGCCATTCTCGTGCTGGGCGATGCGTGCTGCGCCGTCGGCGGCATGATCGCCGGCTATGGCATGCGGTATCACACGTCGATCGCCGATCTCGGCCTTCCCGTGCCGTGGGCAACCCTCGGTCTTTACCTGCCGCTGCTGTTGTTGGGCGCACTGCTGCTGATCATCACCTTTGTCTACCTCGACCTCTATGACTCGCGGCTGTTGCTGCGCCGCGTCTACGGCCTCGGACTGATCATCAAGGGAATGTTCTTCTGGCTGGCCGCGTACCTCGGGCTGTCGTTGGTGCTCAAGTTCGATCCGCCGATCTCGCGCCTCTTCGCGCTGGTGGCCTTCGGTACGACGCTCGTGACGATCTACGCGTGGCGCAACCTCTTCTATTTCGCCGTCACCCGCACCTCGCTCCTCGCGCGCGTGAAGCAACGGCTCGCCGTCGTCGGGAGCGATGCCCGCGCCCGGGCCTTCCTGACGGAGATCGCGCACGACCGCGTGCACGCGTTCGCCGCCGTGGGTCTGGTCGGCGCCCCGGGCGAACGGCCCCCCGCCGAAACCATTCCCGGCGCGTGGCTCGGCGACTTTGACGAGCTCGACGGGGTGCTCGCCCGCCACCGGATCGATGTGCTGGTGGTCGGCAGCCTGGAACTGCCGCGCGAGGCCTTCACGCGTTTGATCGAAGCCTGCGAACGAAACTACACCGACTGGAAGGTGATCCCATCGGCCTTCGACCTGTTTGTTTCCAACCTGCAGCTCGAGTCCCACGGCGGCGTCCCGGTGCTGGGCGTCGGCCCCCTGGCCATCCGGCGGCTGTTCAACCGCGCGGCGAAACGCGCCTGCGACGTCGTCGGCGCCACCATCGGACTGGTGCTCACGCTCCCGGTGATGCTCGTCACCGCGATCCTGGTACGACGCGAGTCGCCCGGTCCCGTGTTGTTTCGCCAGACGCGCATCGGCACCAATCACCGGCCGTTTACCATGTACAAGCTGCGGACCATGGGCGTGGGCGCGGAGGCCGAGGACGACGTTCGCCAGAGCACGGCGGCGGACGATCCGCGCGTCCTGCGCATTGGCCGATTCATGCGCCGCTGGAATGTCGACGAGCTCCCACAGTTCTGGAACGTTGTCATCGGCGACATGAGCCTCGTGGGCCCGCGGCCGGAGCGGCCGTATCACGTCGATTCGCTCTCCCGTCAGATCGCGCACTACCTGCCCCGGCATCTCGTGAAGCCGGGATTGACCGGCTGGGCGCAGATCAACGGCTGTCGCGGTGCCGGCGACCTCGAGCGTCGCGTGCAACTCGACATCTACTACATCGAAAACTGGTCGCTCGCCCTGGACGCCCAGATCACCGCCCTCACGATCCTGCGCTGGCGCAACCCGGCGGAATAGCCCGCCTGAGCTGGGTTCGTCGAGGCTCTGGCCATGTTCGGCCACGTTTGTTCCGGTTGGTTTTTCCCCGGACTATGAAATTTTCAGGCTTGGCGATTTTGGCTCAACGGCATTGGGGCCAAACGCATCTTGCGGTGCAGCGGCATCGCCATGGCTCAGGTCGCAGCACGTGCGGAGACGAAGCGATCACGGCCGGACCAATCCTGATGGGAGGTGCCTTCGACGAGACCCGCGGCGGCGAGCGCGGCGAGCAGACGGGGATGCTGATCGATGCCGGTCTCGATTAACAGCCGTCCTCCAGATGCAAGGTGGGGCGGCGCATCGTGGATGATGCGGAGTGTGTCGGCACAGCCCTCTTCGGCGGAGACGAGCGCGGCCGCTGGTTCGTGGTCGCGGACTTCCGGCTGCGGAGTCGGCGAGTTCGGCCGCGGAAAGATAGGGCGGGTTGCCGACGATGAGGTCGAAGCGTTCGTCGGCGCCAATCCCGGCAAACCAGTCGGAACGCCGAAAATCAATGCGTCCGGCGAGGTCGCATGCCACGGCGTTTTCGCGCGCAAGCCCCAGCGCGTCGTCGCTCGCATCCACGGCGACCACCCGGGCACCGGGGAAGAGCCGGGCGAGGGCGAGCGCAAGTGCACCGCTGCCGGTGCCAAGGTCGAGCACGGTGGACGGCGGTGCAGTCACGGTGTCCTTGACGAGTTCGACCAGTTGTTCCGTCTCCGGGCGCGGGACAAGCACGCGCCGGTCGACCTTGAGCGTGAGATCGAGAAACGCCGCGCTGCCGAGCACGTAGGCGAGCGGTTCGCGCTGCCCACGACGGCGCACCAGGGGACGGATCACCTCGAGTTCCGCATCACTGAGCGGCCGCTCGAACTGCAGGTAGATCTGCATGCGGCCGATGTGGAGAGCGTGCGCGATGATCAGCTCGGCATTGAGCCGCGGGCTTTCGACCCCGTGTTTCCCGAAGAACTCGGTGGTGCGCTTGACGACGTCGAGAAGGGTCAACATGAGAACGGCCAGCGGACGGTAGAAGCGGCTTCAGCCGCGATGCGAGCGCACAATGAAACGGGTGCCGCGGAGTGTCCCGCACAGCCCGGCATCTCGGGCCGGAACGGACCAGCCCGGCCGGCGCTCCGCCACGCGCAGGTCAGTCTCCGTCTCGCGCATCGTCCAAGCCAGATTGATGATACGGCCGTATCACCAATCTGGCGCGAGGTGACGCGGCGCGAAGTGCAGCCGGTCGGCGAAAATCGGTGAGCGATGCGTCGCCCCATATGAGGGATGATTCATTCTGCGACTTTGCCGGAGACACTGCTTTGCGAGAAAGAAATCAGCTCTGTCACAATAACGATCGGGCCGACAGCGCCTTGATCTTCTCCTCCTGGTCGGCGAAGTGGAGCGCGTCGATCACTTCGTCGAACGCACCCTCCATCACCTGCGCCAGGTTGTGCGCGGTCAGGCCGATGCGGTGGTCGGTGACGCGGCTTTGCGGAAAGTTGTAGGTGCGAATGCGCTCGCTGCGATCGCCGGTGCCAATCTGGCTGCGGCGATTCTGGGCGTACTTCGCGCGCTCCTCCTCGATCTTCATCTGCAACAGGCGCGAGCGCAGGACCGTCATCGCCTGCAAGCGGTTCTTCTGCTGCGAACGTTGTTCCGCGCACGTGACGATCAGCCCGGTGGGCTTGTGCAGGATCTGCACCGCGGAGTCGGTCGTATTGACGCCTTGGCCCCCGGGGCCGCTGGCCCGGGCAACCGTGAGTTCGATGTCGGCCGGGTTGATTTCGAGATCGACCTCCTCGGCCTCGGGCAGAACGGCAACCGTGACGGTCGACGTATGGATGCGGCCGTTGGCCTCGGTCGCGGGAACGCGCTGCACGCGATGCACGCCGCTCTCGAATTTCAGCGCGCGATAGGCGTTCTCGCCCTTGATCGCACAGATCACTTCCTTGAACCCGCCGCGTTCGGAGAGGCTGCTGCCGAGCGTCTCGACGGTCCAGCCGCGCGACTCGCAGTAACGCGTGTAAGCCCGCATCAACTCGGCGGCGAACAGGCTCGCCTCATCGCCACCGGCCCCGGCCCGGATCTCCATGATCGTGTTGCGGGAATCGCCCGGTTCGGGCGGAAGCATGGCCGCGAGCACGTCGCGCTCGAGTTCGGCCCGCCGCGTCTGCAGGGTCGGCAGCTCGGCGGCGGCGAGTTCGCGCAGCTCGGCATCGGCCCGCGCATCGGCGGCGAGTTCCCCATGTTCGGCAATCTCGCGTTCGAGGCGTCGCAGCGTGGCGGCATCGTCGAGCAAACGGCGCAGCCGCTGATGCTCGCGGGACAATTCGGCGGCGCGGCGCGGGTTCTGAAAAAACGCCGGCTCCGCCATGGCCGCGTCGAGCTCGTCGAAGCGGTTCTGAAAGGTGGAAAGATCGGGAAGGTTCGCCATAGGGAAGGGAGCGGCGGATCACGGGCGCCGCCGGGACAGGGAAGCCTGGCGCTGATTTGCGCGTTGCTTCAACCCGGACCGGCGGCAAGCCTGCACGCTCTTGGCCGGCCCCGCGGGCCGAGCGGAACGTCGCTAAAGGTGTGTCGCGGTCATGACCACGTTGCTCTTCACTCAGAACATCATCGCCTGCATCTGGGACTTTGACAAGACTCTCATCCCGGGATACATGCAGGCGCCGCTGTTTCGGCGCTACGGCGTCGACGAGGCGAACTTCTGGGTCGAGGTCAACAGCCTGGCCGAACATTACCGGCGGCGCGGCAACACGGTCTCGGGCGAGAGCGCCTATCTCAATCATCTGCTGACCTACGTGCGGCACGGCCCGATGAAGGGCCTGAACAACGCGATCCTGCGCGAATGCGGACGTGAGATCGTGTTCTACCCGGGCCTGCCCGAGGCGTTTCGCGAGCTGCGCGAAGCCGCCCGCGCGCGCCCGGAATACGTCAATCACGACATCACGCTCGAGCACTACGTGGTAAGCACCGGGCTCGCGGAAATGATCCGGGGCAGCCGGATCGCGACGTTTGTCGACGGGATCTGGGCCTGCGAGTTCATCGAGAACCCGCTGCCGCCGGGGTTTCTCACGCAAACCGAGCTCGGCATCGAGTCGGCCATGGAGGTGAGCCAGGTCGGCTCCATCATCGACAACACGATCAAGACGCGCGCGCTCTTCGAGATCAACAAGGGCACGAACAAGAACTCCGCCATCGACGTGAACGCGCAAATCCGGCCGGAGGACCGCCGGATCCCGTTTCAAAACATGATCTACATCGCGGACGGCCCGAGCGATGTGCCGTGCTTCTCGGTCGTGAAGGGCCATGGCGGGAAGACCTACGGCGTCCATCATCCGGACCGGCGCGACGAGTTCGTGCAGAACGACCGCCTCCGCCAGGTCGGGCGCATCGACCACTACGGCCCGGCCGACTATCAGGTCCGACAGCCCGACGATGCGCTGGCTGACGATGCACGTGCAGGAGATGTGCGACCGCATCGTTGCCGACCGCGAAGCCGCCGTGGCCCAACGCGTGGCCAAGCCGCCGCGCCATCTCGGGCATGACCAGCCGGCCAAACCGCCGGAACGCACGCCGATCCAGGAATCCTTTCTGTGAGCCCGGCGCGGCGCATCCGTTCACCGCCGGCAACCTTTCAGCAGCATTACAAGAAAGTCATGATGCCCCCGATACAACGCGGATGTCCGGCTTTTCCCTTGAAGGAACCGGAACAATGTTTTTCTCGAAGCGCTTCTCGCGGTTCGCGATTCCCCCATGATCGAAGTTCGCAGTCTGGTTAAACATTACGGATCAATTCGCGCGGTCGAAGGCGTCACCTTCGCCGTCAAACGGGGCGACATCCTCGGGTTTCTCGGGCCGAACGGCGCCGGCAAGTCCACGACGATGAAGATGATCACCGGCTATCTGCCGCCGACGAGCGGCACCGCGATGGTCGGCGGCTTCGACGTCCGGGAGGCGCCCCTGGAGGTGAAGCGACGCATCGGCTACCTGCCGGAGAGTTCGCCCTCCTACCACGAAATGACGGTGGAGGAGTTCCTCGACTTCACCGCCGAGGTGCGCGGCCTCGGCGCGCGTCCGGACCGCCGCAAGCGCATCGACGGAATCGTGGAGCTGTGCCAGCTCGGCGACGTGCGCCGGCAAGTGATCGAGACGCTGTCGAAGGGCTACAAGCAGCGCGTGGGTTTTGCGCAGGCGGTCCTGCACGACCCGCCCGTGCTGATCCTCGACGAGCCGACCGACGGGCTCGACCCGAATCAAAAACACGAGGTGCGCCGCATCATCGCCGGCATGGCGAAGGAGAAGGCGATCATCATGTCCACCCACATCCTCGAGGAGGTCGACGCGATCTGCAATCGCGTGATCATCATCGCGCGCGGCCGCGTCATCGTCGACGAGACGCCGGATCAGTTGCGCGCCCGCGGCAGCACCGGGCGGCTCGACGACGTGTTCCGCAAACTTACGGTCTGACGCCCCACCCCCTTCTTTCCCATGACCCAGGTCGTTCCCGTCTTCAAACGCGAGTTTCAGGGTTACTTCCGCTCGCCCGTCGCCTACGTGGTGCTCGCCGCCTTTGTGCTGATCGCCACGGTGCTGTGGTTGTTCGCCAGCCGGTTTTTCGACTCGAACAGCGCCTCGCTCGACAGCCTCTTCGGCTGGATGCCGTGGGTCTTCTGTGTGCTGATCCCGGCGACGGCCATGCGGCTGTGGGCGGAGGAAAAGCGCGCGGGCACCATCGAGCTGCTGCTGACCCTGCCGATCACGACCACCGAGGCGGTCGTCGGCAAGTTTCTCGCCGCCTGGGCGTTCATCTCGCTCGCCGTGTTGCTGACCTTTCCCGCCGTGATCACGGTCGCGTATCTCGGTGATCCCGACTGGGGCGTGATCGCCACGAGCTACCTGGGTTCCATTCTGATGGCCGCGGCTTATCTCGGGGTCTGCTCCCTCACCTCCGCATTCACGCGCAACCAGGTCATCGCCTTTCTCACCGGCCTCATCGTGTGCCTGATCCTGAATTTCCTCGGTTGGAATCTCTTCTCCAACATCCTCGGCTCGGTGGCTCCGGTCTGGCTGGTCGATGCCCTGGCCAACTTCAGTTTCGCCACGCACTTATCGCTCGATGACGATTGGTCTCGTCGAGCTCAATTCCGTGATCTTCTTTCTTTCCGTAGCGATCATTTCGCTGATCGCGAACGTCATCGTTCTCGAACGCTGACCCCAACCGTCTACCCGCGATCATGAAACTTGGTGGCAAGACCGTCGCCTTCATCCTGTTGTTCGTCGCCCTCGCGCTGATCACGTTCCTCGGGGCGCAATTTCCCGCGCGCCTGGACTTCACCGCCGAGAACATTTACACGCTCTCACCCGGCACCAGGAAGATGCTGGGCAAGCTCGAGGAACAGGTCACTTTCAAGTACTACTTCAGCCGCAGCAATGAGACCGGGGAGGTGGATATCCAGCTCAAGAACTACGCCTCCCAGGTCGAGCAGATGCTGCGACAGTTTGTTTCCGCCGGCCACGGCAAGATCCGCCTCGAGGTGATCGATCCGGAACCGGATACGGACGAGGAGACCGAGGCGACGCGTGCCGGGATCAAGCGCACGCCGCTGCCGAACGGCGAATCCCTCTATTTCGGACTCGTCGTGACGCAGGGTACCGAGGAGAAGACCATCGCCTTCTTCGATCCCCGCCGCGCCCCCTTTCTCGAGTACGACATCGCGCAGCTCGTCTATTCCGTCCAGCAACTCGAGCGCCCCAAGCTCGGCCTGATCAGCAGCCTGCCCCTGCAGGGCAGTCCGATGCCGATGCCCGGCCAGGAACCGCAGCCCGACCAGATGTCGCTTACGCAATGGCAGAACACCTACGAGGTCGTGAATGTCGAGGAGTCCGCAACCGAACTCCCGGCGGGGCTTGACGTGCTGGCGGTGGTCCACCCGCAAAACGTCAGCGAGAAGCTGCAGTTCGCGATCGACCAGTTCCTGCTTTCGGGCAAGCCGGTGATCCTTGCGGTCGACCCCTCCAACTATTACCTGCGCGCCACGCAGCGTTCGAATCCGATGATGCAACAGCAGCCGCAGATCAGCGGCAGCAACCTGCCCAAGCTGCTCGTCTCCTACGGCATCACGTTTGATCCCTCCCAGGTCGTCGGCGATCCGGAAGGTGCCCTCGCCTCCGGCAACGCCGCGAATCCCAGCTCCAATCCCACCTGGATGAACATGGATGCGGACCGCTTCAACCAGACGCTCGAACCCACCAGCAACCTCAAGTCGATGTGGCTGCTCGAGGCCGGCAGCTTCTCCGTCGCCAGTGACCGGGGTTACGAGGTCACGCCGTTGATCGAGACTTCCGATCGCGCCGGCACCATCCAGGCGATGATGCTTTCCTTTATGCAGCCGGGCGACATCAGCAAGCAGTTCAAGTCCGAGGGCGGCAAACGCACGATCGCGGCCGTGATCCGCGGCAAGTTCAAGTCCGCGTTCCCGCTCGGCGCGCCCAAGGACGAGGCGGCCGCGGATGCGGACAAGGACAATCCGACCGACACGAAAAAGACGGAAGAAGCCAAGGCCGATGAAGCCAAGGCGGACGCCAAGACCGCCGAGGCGAAGCCTGCGCTCACCGAATCGACCGCGTCGTCGTCACTGGTGGTGATCGCGGACACGGACTGGTTGCTCGACTACTGTTCGGTGCAGCGCATTCCGCAGCTCAATGCCTACATGCCGCGCAACGACAATCTCGCGTTCTCCTCCAATATCGTCGACTATCTGGCCGGCAGCGAGGACCTGATCGGCATCCGCAGCAAGGGGCGCACCGATCGACCGTTTGCCGTGATCCAGAAGATGGAGTCCGCCGCCCAGGAAAGGTACCAGGCCTCCCTCGCCGAGGTGGACAAGCGCCTGAGCGACATCACGCAAAAACTGAACAAGCTCGTGCAGGAGCAGAATTCCCAGCAGGAACTCGTCGCCACGCCCGAGATGGCGGATGCCATTGCCAAGATCCGTGAGCAGCAGGCGCAGGCCAAGGCCGAGAAACGTGCCATCCGCCGGCAGTTGCGCGTGGGCATCGAACACCTCGAGAACTGGCTCACCGTCTTCAACGTGCTCCTCGTGCCCGCCGGCATCATTCTCCTCGGCGTCGTCTATTTCGTATCCCGCCAATCGCGCCGCAAGTCCGCCTGACCGAGATGAAAGTAAAGCACCTCGTTGTTGTTGTCGCCGTCCTGGGCGTCGCTTCGCTCGCCACCTGGTTCGCCAAGCGCGGACCCGCCACCGCCCCGACCGATCCGCGCGTGGGCCAGGCCGTCATCGACGACGCCACCGCGGAGAAGATCGCGGCGGTTCACCTGCACACGACCGGCGGTGACGTCGACGTCGCCAAGGAATCCGGCGACGCCAACCGCTGGGTCGTGAAAAGCTATCACGACCTGCCGGCCGATTTCTCGAAGCTCTCCACGCTGGTGCAGAACCTGCGCGACGCGAAGATCGTCCAGTTCGCCTCCGCCCGGCCCGAACGGCTGGAGAAGATGGAACTCGATCAGACCACGATCAAGTTGAGCGGCACGGATGGCGCCGACCTCGCCACGCTGCACCTCGGCAAGGACTACGAAAGCGGCGGCCGCTTCCTCAAGTTCGACGACGAGAACAAGGCCTACGTCGCCTCCGTCAGCGCCTATCTCGACGGCACGGCGAAAAACTGGGCCGACACGTCGTTGATCGCGGCCAAGCCCGAGGAGGTGGTCGGCCTGGAGATCGGCTTTCCCGATGACGGTTCGCTTAAGTTGAAGCGGGAAAACGGCACCGCCCCATGGACCGCGGAAGGCCTGGCGAAGGATGAGAAGTTGAAGGACACCGAAATCAACTCGCTTGTTTCGAAGCTGACCGGCCTGCGTTTCAGCGACACGGCCGACCCCAAGGCGGACGACGTCGTCGCCGCGCGCGCGCATCAGCGGAGCGTCCAGCTTACCCTCACCACCGGCAAGACCTACGACATCGCGATGGGCCGCAAGCCCGCCCCGCCGGCCCCCCCCGCACCGCCGCCGCCCGCTCCCGACAAAGACGGCAAGACGCCGCCGGCGCCGGCCGCGCCGCCGAAGCCGCAGCCCGGCCCGGTCTACGTCGACGTGAAATCCTCCGACGCCAGCGAGCCCGTGAACGCGATGATGCAACGGCTGGCGTTCCAGATCTACGAATGGACGTTCACGAGTCTGCCGGACAAACGCTCCGCGCTGATCGAAAAGACCCCGGCGGCACCGGCTGCGTCCACGCCGGCAACGTCGGACACTGAAGGGCCGAAGGCATCAGAAGACACGCAGGCGCCGGCTCCGACGTCACCCGCGCCAGCGAACGAAGACGAAACGGTAACGCCGCCAGCCTCGACTCCGCCCGTCAGTTCGACGCCTCCAGACGGTTCAAAATGAACCGCCGGAACGTCGCACGAGCCGTAACCACTCCACTGAATCTGTAGGGTGCCAGCCCGCCTGGGCCGAGATCGTCGAAACCTGGCCGTGTCGCGGAGCCAACGCGGCACGGACGAAAGGTTCCCGGGACACACTGGAGGGACGAACTCCGTGTCGTCTGCGTCCACACCGGGGTAACCCTCCCAGCAAAACACAGCTGTGCCGCCTCTAAAAACCCAGCTCGACCGCGTGCGTGTCCAGCCAGGCTTCAGCCTCACGCCAGCCGGGAAACGCCGTCGCGACGTGACGCCAGAAGCGCAACGAGTGGTTCATTTCCCGCCGATGCATCAGTTCGTGCACGATCAGGTAGTCGCGCACCGCCTCCGGTGCCTGGATCAAACGCCAGTTGAGCGAAATCATGCCGCGTTCCGAGCACGAGCCCCAGCGCGATGACTGATCGCGCACGGCCACCGAATGAATATCAACCCGGTGCCGACGCGCGAGCGCGAGCGTGCGTTCCGGCAGTTCCTGTCGTGCGAGCGCGCGCAAACGACCTTCGACCGGCCGCCGCAGGTTGACACTCACGTCGGCGAGCCAGACACGCTGGTCGGCAAAACCGACAAAGGGGCGTCCCTGGACAAGACCGACCTCGAGCACGACCGGGCCGCCGCGAAAGAGAAGCTTTGTGCCGCTTCGCCATTCGTGCGCGTGACCGGTGGCACCGGCCCGGCGCGCCCGCTGGCAGTCGATCCAGGCCCGGCTGCGATCGACGAAACTCAATGCGGACCGTTGGGAGCCACCGGGCGGAATCGTAACGACAAGTTCGCCGTCGCGATTCAAGCGCAGCGTGTAGCGCCGCGCGCGCGCATGGCGACGAAAGACGACAACCGGCGGACTCTGCACGGGCGCGGCGGAGCGCGCCTGAATGCCGGCGGCAGATGAGGAGGACGGCATGCCTTAACGCTGAACACGAACCGTCGCCGCGCAAGCCGAGTTACGGTCAACGGTCGACGTCCGGCGTGGCCGGATCTCATGGGCGCTTCGAGAGAGCGGCTCGGTTGTGAGTCATTGCACTCGGCGACGCGGATGGGACGACGCCAGCACGACCACGCGCATTCGTCACTCGTCAGGTGCGCGGTCGTCATCTCATGATGCTTCCGTTTCCGCCATGCGCCTCAAATCCCTCCTTCCCGTCCTGATCTTTGGTGCCGTGCTCGCCGGGATCGTGTTCGTCGCCTACCACACGCAGCGTTGGATGCACCGCCACGAAACCGAGGCTGATGTCACCGTCGCCACGCCCGCAGCAACGTCGCCCGAGGTCGGCGCCGCGGATCCCAACACCGTGCCGGACACGCTGGTGGAAAAGCAGCGCCTCGCGGATCTGTTCCCCGACACGCTCGTCAATGTCTGGGGCATCCGCTTCAGGATCCTGCGCGAAGGTGATGGTCCCAAACCGGTGTCCGGCAATCGCGTTACCGTCAATTACGTCGCCCGTCTGCTCGACGGCACGGAATTCGACAGCTCCGCCAAGGCGGGCAAGCCCTTCACGTTTCAATTGATGTCCGACCACGTGATCCGTGGCTGGAACGAATCGGTCATCGACATGCGCAAGGGCGAGAAACGATTGATCGTGGTTCCGTACCGGTACGCATATGGTGCGAACGGACGGCCGCCGGTGATCCCGCCGCGTGCGCCTTTGGTGTTTGAAATTGAACTGCTCGACTTCAAATAGATGATCGCGGGAGCCCCCGGCCCGCTTGGCGGGGGAAGCCCGGAGATGAGATTCCGAACGCCATCGCGGCGTGGGCTGGCGCGGTCTCGAGACATTCGCCGGTGCATCAACCGAACGGACGGTCGGCGGACAGGCCGGTCTGGATCGGAATCCAGAAGAAGGAACCGGCGTCTGGCTGCACCCTCAACTCGTTGAGCTCTAGCAGGTCAGCCTGAATCAACCGGGGTACTGGTCGATGGCCGGGCAAAGCCGCCGGAAGCTGCTGAAGGTGTTTTTGCGAACTATCCCGTTCGGTGAGCCTGAGCGTTCAAGCGGCCTGCCCGCGCAACCGATTAAAAACCGGTAACGACGCCTTTACTCTCCGCCGCCATGTCGCAGTCCTCCACGAACTTGAGCCGCTTGACCGTCTGTCCGGTCTGGTTGCGGAGCGTGTCGGGGACGGTTGCCGTCGGCATCGCGATGGTGGCGGGCACGATCAAGGCTGCTGAGCTTTTTCAACTCGTCGATTCGCGGATCACGCGCGTTGGCATGCCGCTGCTGGTGCTGGTCGCCGCCGGTCTTGCACTGGCCCATTCGATTCCGCTGGTGCGACGCAGTCACCCGGATTTTCAGAGGCGGTGGGCGT
This sequence comes from uncultured Verrucomicrobiae bacterium, assembly GCA_963797435.1. Lineage (GTDB taxonomy): Bacteria > Verrucomicrobiota > Verrucomicrobiia > Opitutales > Opitutaceae > CAWCPJ01. The sequence goes on from CAWCPJ010000005.1 coordinate 1,134,304, forward strand.
GGTCGTGCTTTGCCGGAGCCATCATCTTCGTCGGCCTGTCGGCCCTCAGCAACCTCGCCGTGCGCATCTTTGCCGGTCGCGCCGTGCCCGCGGTGGGCCATGTCGAGGCCGCCCTGAGTCTGGGAGCGATCGCGCTCACGATTGCCGGCGTGTACTTCCTCCCGTCCGCGCGACTGCGCGCGCGCCAGTTGATTGCGGTCGTGCTCGACCTGACCACCCTCGCGATCGGCGTGTTGCTTGGCTTCTGGATCTACGCGCTGCATCCCCTCGTCACGACGGGACCTTTCGCGTGGCCGGAGTTCGCCGTCGTTGCCGGCCTCACCCTGGAGTCGGTTTTGTTGCTGTGCCTGCTCTTGATGCTGATGTTCAAGCAGCAGGACCCGCAGACGCGGCGTGGCGTGCCCCCGCTCATTACGGCCGGTGCACTCGCGGTGGTGGCCGAGATCGGCCCCTACGCGCACCAACTGGCGATCGATGCCTCGGGCACGGCGCCGGAATATCTGGGCTGGGCCTGGTTCCTCGCGTTCCTCGCGGTCGCCGCGCGTCTGATGCGCAACCCACCGGACGTCGCCGCCGCCCCCGGGCGGGATGAAACCAACTTCACGATTCCGATCGCCTCCGCCGGCTTGATCGGCTCCCTCCTGTTCACGACGCTGGTCAGTCGCGAGCTGTGGCAGATCCACGTCGCGACCCTGCTGCCGGCGATGTTCCTGGCGATCGTCCTGATCGTCGTGCGACAAACCATCATTGCGCGGGAGAACCTGCGCATGGCTCTCGCCATGCAGAAGGCGAAGGAGGTCGCGGAAGGCGCCAACAACGCCCGCCTCCACTTCCTCGCGAACATCAGCCACGACCTGCGCACGCCGCTCAACGGCGTGCTCGGCTGCGCGCAGATCCTCTTACGCGACCGGACGATCACGCCGAAACAGAAGGACCTGCTCAAGACCATGCTGGGGTGCGCCGAGCACCTGCGCAACCTGATCAACGATTTGCTCGACCTGTCCAAGCTGGAGGCGGACAAGCTCGAACTCGCGCCCTCGCCCTGCGACGTCCGCTCGTTCTTCGACGCGCTCAACAAGACATTTTCGCTCGAGGCCGAGAACAAGAACATCGCGCTCACCCTTGACGCCGACGACTCGGTGCCCACGTGGGTCATGGCGGACCGCAAACGGCTCCAGCAAATCCTCGGCAATCTCGTCCACAACGCGATCAAGTTCACGGAACGGGGCGGCGTGCACCTGCGCGTGCGGGCCCTGGATGGTCAATTGCGCTGCGAGGTCCGCGACACCGGCTGCGGCATCCTGCCCGACAAGATCCACGAGCTTTTCCAGCCGTTCCATGTCGTCGACGAACGCTCCCTGAAACTCGAAGGCACCGGTCTCGGCCTCTCGATCGCCATGAAGCTCGCCCGGAAGATGGGCGGCGACATCACGGTCGAGAGCATTATCGGCAAGGGCAGCACGTTCACGCTCGCGATTCCCTACGTCGAGACCGCTCCCGTGGTCGATGTGCAACGCACGGTGGTCGATTATCAAGGTCGACGACGGCGCATCCTCATTGTCGATGACCAGCCCGCCAATCGCGTGGTTCTCCGCACGATGCTCGAGCCGCTCGACTTTCTCATCGACGAGGCCGGCAACGCCTACCAGGCGCTCAAGCAGATCGATTTTGCCAGGCCCGACGTCATCCTGCTCGATCTCATGATGCCCGGCGTGGACGGGTTCGAGCTGTGCGAGCACATCGCCCGGCTCGACCTCAATCCGGCGATTCCGTGCATCGCGATTTCGGCGATGTCCGGCGTCGAGGTCACGGAACGCTGCACCCGGGCCGGCTTCCGCGAACTGCTCAACAAGCCCGTGAGCCTCGAGGCCCTGCTGGAGGCGCTGGGCACGCATGCCGCCATCGAATGGACCTACGGTGTGCTGCAACCTCCGCCCGAGCCGGACAAGGCCGCGAACGTGGCCGAGGAAATCAAGGTGCCGCCGCCCGAGGAGCTTGCCGCCTTTGTCGACCTCGGCCGTCGCGGATTCACTCGCTCACTCGAGTCCCGCGCCGAGGAACTCGCGCGTCAGGATACCGGATACGTTGGTTTCGCCCGCCGCGTCACCCGCTATACGAAGGATTTCAAGATCAAGGAACTCCAGGAATGGCTTTCCTCCCTTTCTCCTGAACCTGCCCATGGACCCAAATCATAGCGCCAACGGCGTCATCCTCGCGGTCGACGACACCCCCGGCAACCTGCGCGTGCTCGTCGAGGCCCTCAGCTCCTACGGCCACGAAGTGCTCGTCGCGACCGATGGCCGGGCCGCCCTCGACACGGTGCGCTACGCCCGCCCCGACCTGATCCTGCTTGATGTCATGATGCCGGAACTCGACGGCTTCGAAACCTGCGCCGCGCTCAAGGGCAATCCCGACACGGCGGACATCCCGATCATCTTCATGACCGCGCTCACGGAAACGCAGGAAAAGGTCCGCGCGTTCGAACTGGGCGCCGTCGACTATCTCACCAAGCCCTTCGAACACGCCGAGCTGCTCGCCCGCGTCTCCACCCACATCACGATCAGCCGGCTGCGCCTCGATCTCGAGAAGCGCAACCGCCAGCTGGAGGATCTCAACCGCCTGAAGAACGAGTTCATGGGCATGGCCGCGCACGATGTGCGCAACCCGCTCACCAGTGTGCTGGCCTGCGGTGACCTGATCGACGCGATCGCCGATTCGGCGCCACCGGAGAAGATCCGCTACATCAACGGCCAGATCGCCGCCTCGGCGCGTCGCATCAATGCCATTATCACGAATCTGCTCGACGTGAACGCGATCGACTCGGGCCAGCGTCGTCTCGAAATCCAGCCCCAGAACATCAACGGGATCCTGGAACGCGTCGCCCAGCAGAATTCGCACAAGGCGCGCACGAAGAATATCGAGATCGTGCTTGATGCCGGCGATGTCCCCATCACCTGCCTGATCGATGAGGGCGCCGCCGAACAGGTGCTCGACAATGTCATCTCCAACGCGGTGAAGTATTCGCCGCCCGATCGCAGCGTGTTCGTGCGCCTGCGCGAACGCGAAGGTCACGCACGCATTGAGATCCAGGATGAAGGCCCCGGCATTTCCGCGGAGGACCAGGCAAAGATGTACGGCAAGTTCTGCCGGCTCACGGCCAAGCCCACCGCCGGCGAACCGTCCACGGGCCTGGGCTTGTGGATCGTGAAGGAACTCACGGAAGCCATGCAGGGTACGATCACGTGCGAAAGCCGGTTGGATTACGGCACGACGTTCCGCATCGAATGGCCGCGCCAGCGGGCGGATGCCGCCCACCCACCGGCCCGGCTCGCCGTGTAGACCGGGGCTTTCACCCCGCTGCGGGACCGGAACCCAAAGTCAAGGACGGGGCAATGCCCCCGGACGGTGACGCGCAATGGTAGGCGTGCCTTCCCGAGGCTTCCGCCCAGCGGGAGCGAACAAGGCAACGTTCCATTATCCCGCCGACCTGCCGCCCCACTCGTCACTCGACACTCCGGCGTCCGGTCATGACACTGCGGTTTTCCGCCGTGAACCTGATTCTCTTCGATGTCGACGGCACGCTGCTCGATACCTCCGCCGATGACGATCGTCTTTACCGCGAAGCCTTGCTCGAGTCGCTGCCTGGGGATGCGCGCCCGATCACGATCGGGCCGTGGCGCGAATTTGCCGAAGTCACGCACCCGGCGGTAGCCCGCGACGTGATCACGCGCGCGTGCAATCGCCCGGCGCGTGATGGCGAAGTGATCATGGTCCGCCAACGCTTTATCAAGAAGTGGGAAGCGGCCTTGAAATCCGGGCAGGTCACCGTCCGCCCGAAACCTGGCGCACGGGAACTCCTCGCCACCGCCGGCCGGCGCCCGCAGACCGTGATCGCGATCACGTCGGGAAGTTGGGAACCGACGGTGGTCCTCAAGCTCACCGCCGCCGGACTTCCCCTGGAGAATATCGTCGTCACGACGGCCGACGACAGCGAATCACGCGTCGGCATTCTGCGCGCGGCCGGCATCTTTGCCGCCGCGCACCGCGGCGTGCCGGGCTTCAGTGCCGTCGTGCTCGTGGGCGACGGCCTTTGGGACGCGCGGGCCGCCCGCGAGGCGCGCGCCGGGTTTGTTGGTATTGCCGACAAACCGGAAGCCGCCGGCCGGCTGCGCGGCGCCGGCGCCGCCGTCGTGTTGCCGCACTTCGAGCCGGCGAGCGCCTTCTGGAATGCCGTCACCACCGCCCTCGCGCAGCGCAATGCGGCCACCGCGAACTAAGAAGCACGCGCGGCATCACCTCGCGCCGGCTGGTAGCCGTCCATGACATCCGTCGCCCCCTCCCCTTCGCCGCCCCCGGCTTGCGCCACGGTTCAGGTCGCTGGGCAAACGGCGACGATCGCGGTCGGCGGAACATGGAAGCTACGCGCTTCCCAGCCGGACGCCGGCGCCCTGCTGGAGGCAATTCCCGCCGCGTCCGTGCGCCGCGTCGTGATTGAACCGCGCGATCTCGAGGATTGGGACAGCTCCCTCCTGTTGTTTCTCCTGCAGGTGCGGACCCACGCGCAGGATCACAAGATCGAATACGACACGCGTGCATTGCCTCCAACGCTCGTGGGGTGGCTCCAACAGATGGCAACCCCGCCAGCGCTGACCGACGCCCCGGCGCTCCGGTCCCGGGATTTTCGCATCACCCGCCGCATCGGACGGTGGACGCAGGAACGGGGCGACCGCGTTCGTGCCATGCTCGGTTTTCTGGGCGAGTGCGCACTCGGCGCCGGACGCGTGCTCGCGCATCCGCGCGCGTTTCGTTGGAGTGATTGCGTGCTGCAGATGCGCCGGTGCGGCGCGCAGGCGCTCGGCATTGTCGGACTGATCACGTTCCTTGTCGGCGTGATCCTCGCCTTCGTCGGGGCCACGCAATTCCGCCAGGTCGGCGCCGATGTGTTCGTCGCCGATCTTGTCGGGCTCGCCATTTTTCGCGAGATGGGCCCGATCATGGCCGCCATCGTCCTCGCCGGCCGCACCGGTGCGGCCTATGCCGCGGAACTCGGCAACATGCGCCTGAACGAGGAGATCGACGCGCTCGAAACCTTTGGTCTGCGCCCGCTCGATTTCCTGGTGATGCCCCGCGTGCTGGCGCTGGTGTTCATGATGCCGCTGCTGACGCTGTATGCGAATTTCCTCGGCGTCGCCGGCGGTGCGCTTGTGTGTGGCACGGCGGTCGACATGAATCTCGCGGCGTTTTTCCACCGCCTGCAGGAGGCCGTCGATTTGAGTGATCTTGGCACCGGGCTGCTCAAGAGCATTTTCTTTGGCGCGATCGTCGCCTACGCGGGCTGCCTGAAAGGCATGCGGGCCGCGCGCAGCTCCGCCGGCGTCGGCGAGGCGGCGACTGCCGCGGTCGTCCTCGGCATTCTTCTGATCATCGTGACCGACGCCCTCTTCACCGTCCTGTTCAACGCCCTGCGATGGTAGACCCCGCCCCGCCTGTCTCCAGGGATCCGGCACCCGACGCCGAGGCCGTGCCGGCTCTCGGTCTGCGCGATATCGAATGCCGCTATGGCCGCGATGTGGTCGTGACCGGCATCACCTTCACGGTCCCGCGCGGCCAGATCTTCTTCATCGCCGGCCGCAGCGGCTGCGGCAAATCGACCCTGCTCAAGAACATCATCGGCTTGATCGAACCGGCCCGGGGGCAGGTGGAGTTTTTTGGCCGGCCCCTGACGGGCGCCGATCCAGAACGGCGTCGCGACATCCAATCCACGTTTGGCGTGCTCTACCAGAGCGGCGCGTTGTGGAGTTCGATGACGCTCGCGGAGAACATCGAGCTGCCGCTCGCAGTCTATACCGACCTCGGCCCCACCGACCGGCGGCATCTTGCCCACCTCAAGCTCGCCCAGGTCGGCCTGGCCGGTGCCGAACAGCGCCACCCCGCGGAACTCAGCGGCGGCATGCGCAAACGTGCGGGGCTCGCGCGCGCCCTTGCCCTCGATCCGCGCATCGTCTTCTGTGACGAGCCGTCCGCCGGACTTGATCCCGTGTCGTCCCGCCAGCTCGATGACCTCCTGCGCCAGCTCCGGGATTCCCTCGGCACGACCATGATCATCGTTTCCCACGAACTCGACAGCATCTTCGGCATTGGCGAACGCATGGTCGTGCTCGACCAGGCCGCCCGCGGCATGGTCGCTTCGGGAGCGCCGCGCGAACTCGCGGCGCAGTCCCGGCATCCGGCGGTGCGCGATTTTCTCACCCGCGGCGGCGAACGCCCGGCGCCCGCACCATGAAACGTCGCCTCAATCCCGTGGTCGTCGGTGCCTTCGTGCTCGGCGGGCTCGCGCTGGCCGCCGCCGCCCTCCTCAGCTTCGGCGCCCGGCACCTGTTCAGCGAACCCTACCGGTTCGTCGTCCTGATCGACAACAACTCCGTCAGTGGCCTCGACGTCGGGTCCGCGGTGAAGCTCAGCGGCGTGCGTATCGGCCGCGTCGAATCAGTCACGGCCCACTTCAATCGCGAAATCGACAAGATCGCCGTCCGGGTGGAGTGCGACTTCTACGAGGACGCGGCCCGCGCATTGCTCGACGACAAGACCAAATCCCCGGCGGAGTTGATGCGGGAACTGATCCTTGGCGGCCTGCACGCCAAGCTCAACTTCAGCGGCATCACCGGCATTCTCTACATGGATCTGGAAATCGATAATCCCGCCGAAACGGGCCCGACCGAGGTCGCCTATGAAAATTCGACCGGATATCCCATCGTGCCGATGGCACCGTCGTTGCTCGCGGAGTTCACCGATGCGTTCAGTGCAATCGCCAGCGGCCTGGCACAAGTCGACTATCCCGGGCTCTCCACCGAATTGCACACCGTGCTGCAAAACCTGAACCGCAGCCTCGCAGGCCTCGACCTCGGCCAGACCGCCGGACGCGTCGAGGCTGCGGCCGGCGCGGTGCAAAATCTCGCCGAGAATCCCGAACTGCGTGCCGCATTTTCCTCGCTCGACGACAACCTGCATCAGCTGCGCACCCTGCTCGCGACGTGGAACAGGGCCTCGCCCGACCTGCGCGACAACCTCACCAAGGCCATCGATGCCGCCACGCACGCCCTCGCGGGCGTGGAACGCCTCACCGGTTCCGGCGCCGCGCTGCTCGAGGAGCGGCGGGAGCTTCCCGACGACCTGGCGTCGACCCTCGCCAGCCTGCAACGCGCGGCGGACGCGGTCGAGCGACTCGCCGACTACCTCGAGCGAAATCCCGGAGCGCTGCTCCGCGGCCGCGAAAGCAGCGGCCCGAAGAAAGATTGAATCATGCACCTGCTTCGCGACCGCGAGTTTCCCGATCAATCCTCCTGGAGGGGAAACATCATCCGATGCGGATGGTCCGCCGCCACGTTGTTGCTCGCCGCCTGTGGCACGCTCAAGCCCGTCGCCGACACGACGCGCTTCTACACGCTGGCGCCGGCCACGCCCGCCGCCGGCGCGGCGGTCGCTGCCACAGCCGAGCCGCCCGCCCGGCGCATCGGCGTTCGCGTCACCGTCCAGGCCGATTACCTGCGACGCCCCGAGATTGCCGTGCGCACGTCGGCCAACGAACTCCGGCTCGACAACGATCATCGCTGGGCGGAACGCATCGATGAAGGTGTTGCCCGCGTGCTTGCGCTGGGCCTGCAGCATCGCCTGCCCGATGCATCGGTCGCGCCCGTCGCCGGCGGCGCGGCGGCGGGATCGCGGACGATCGTCGACGCGACGATCGTCGCTTGCGAAGGCACGGCCGACGGCGCCACGCTGGAAGGCTATTGGCGCATCAAGGGCCTGCCTGGCCAGGACCCGGCCCTTTCCGGACACTTTCGGCGCGTGGTTTCCGGCTGGAACGGCACGGACTATGGTCAACTCGCCGGCCTGTTGGGCGGACTCGTCGATGACCTTGCGGCCGAAATCACCGCGGGAATTCCGACGGAGGAGCACCCGCAAGCCCGTTAAGGTCCGTTGTGCCCGGCGGATCGCGGTCGCGTGCGGACGCGCCGCCACGCTTCCCTGCGTGCGCTTGGTGCGTTGATGGCCGAAGGTGGAGCGCAGCGACGACGTGACCTCAGCCACCGATCGCGCCTCAGCCCGGCGCCAAAGTCGTGCGCACGCGTTCCATCGCCTCCTCGACATTGGCGCGGCTGTTGAACGCGCTGAACCGCACGCAACCCTGGCCACAACGACCAAAGCCGACGCCGGGGGTGCACACCACACCCGCCTTGTTCAGCAGCTCGTCGAAAAACTCCCACGAGTCGCGTCCGGTGCGCACCCAGACGTAGGGTGCGTTCTCGCCACCCGTGCAGGCGAGACCGAGCCTGGCCAGCGACTCGCGAATGATCCTCGCATTTCCCAGGTAGAATTCAACCAGCCCCTGCGTCTGCTGGCGACCCTCGGGCGTGTAGACCGCTTCGGCCGCGCGCTGCACCGGATAGGAGACGCCGTTGAATTTTGTCGTATGCCGGCGATTCCACATCGCGTGCACTGACTGCGCCTCGCCGGCGGAGGAGTAGGCCTTGAGCGACTTGGGCACCACCGCGAACGCGCAACGCGTCCCGGTGAAGCCCGCCGTCTTGGAGAAGCTGCGAAACTCGATGGCCACGTCGCGCGCGCCTTCGATCTCGTAGATCGAGCGCGGCAGCTGCGGATCGTTCACGAAAGCCTCGTAGGCGGCATCGAAGAGGATGAGCGCCCGGTGCTCGCGCGCATAATCGACCCAGGCTTTCAGCCGTTCCCTGGTCGCAACCGCTCCGGTCGGGTTGTTCGGCGAACAAAGGTAGACGAGATCGACCGCCTCCTCCGGCGGCGCCGGCATGTAGCCGTTGTCCTCGTTGCCGTCGAGGTAAACGAGTCCCGCGTAGCGCCCCTTCGCGGCCTTGCCCGTGCGGCCGGCCATCACGTTGGTGTCGACGTACACGGGATAGACCGGGTCGGGAATCGCGATGCGCACGTCGGTGGCGAACAGCTCCTGGATGTTCCCGCTGTCGCACTTGGCCCCGTCGCTGACGAAGATTTCGTCCGGCTCGATGGCGCATCCGCGCGCCTGAAAATCGTGTTTCGCGATCGCGTCGCGCAGGAAGGCATAGCCCTGCTCGGGTCCGTACCCCGGAACGTCTCCCGCTGCCCCATCTCGTCGACCGCCCGGTGGAGGGCGCTGATGCACGCCGGTGGCAGCGGTTCCGTGACATCACCGATCCCGAGTCGGATGATGCGGCGCTCGGGGTGCGCCTGCTGGAAGGCGGTCACGCGCCGGGCGATATCGGAAAAGAGATACGAAGCCTCGAGCTTCGCGTAGTTTTCGTTGAGGCGAATCATCGGAGGGGAAGTGAGGGTGAGAGTGAAAGTGGCCGGGCGCCTGCGGCGCCAGCTTGAATCGCACGCCGCGTCCGGACCCGGCGGAATTTGTGCGACTCCCATCGAAGGCGTCCGCGTCCCGGAGGGACGAACTTCGTCCCGTCCCTGGCGTACTGCCTTGCCACGCGGCACCGGCGGATGCGACCTTTTCGCCCGATCCCGCTCATGGAATGCATTGAATCCGTCCACCAGATGCAATCGATGGCGATCAGCCTGCGGACGCGCGGACGCCTGATCGCCCTGGTGCCGACGCAAGGTGTCTTGCACGCCGGCCACACCACGCTTATCGAAGCGGCGCGCAAGCAGGCCGACACGATCGTCGTCTCCACCTTCATCAATCCCCTGCAGTTCGGCGCCAGCGAGGACCACACGCAATACCCCCGCGACCCGGAAGGCGACCGTGCCTTGTGTGAGGAACACGGTGTCGACGTGTTGTTCGCGCCGCAGCAAACCGAGATCTATCCCAAGGGCTTCTCGAGCTACGTGACCGAGGAATCGTTGAGCAGGGGCCTGTGTGGCGTATCCCGCCCCGCGCATTTCCGGGGTGTCACCACGGTCCTGGCCAAGCTCCTCAACATCGTGCGGCCGGATCTCGTCGTCTTCGGACAGAAGAACGCCCAACAGGCGGCGGTCGCGCGCAAGATGGTCGAGGATCTCAATTTCAGCGTGCAGGTCCTCGTGCAGCCGACGATGCGCGAGCCGGACGGCCTGCCCTATGGTTCGCGCAACCGGCTGCTGACCTCGTCCCAGCGCGACGAGGCCGGTGTGGTCTATCGCGCGCTGACCACCGGCAAGGGCCTCGTCGAATCCGGCGTGCGCAACGTCGACCGCGTCGTCGCCGAGGCCACCCACGTGATCGGCACGCGCCGGCGCGTGCGCGTGATTTACGTGGCCATAGTTGATCGCGAGACGATGGAGCCCGAGCGCCAGATCGTGCCCGGCCGCTCGCTGCTGATGATCGCGGTGTGGGTCGATGAACTGCGGCTGATCGACAACATGCTGCTGTGATCTGGCGCCTGTAGGGCCGGACCTTGCGTCCGGGCCGCCACGGCGTGAGACCGACACGGCCCGGACGCAAGGTCCGGCCCTACAAAAGCGAGCACAATATCCCCCATGCAAGCCACCTTCGACGTCCTCGTGCTGGGCAGCGGCATCGCCGGGCTGTCCGTCGCACTGAATGTCGCCGCGGCCGGCCGCAGCGTCGCCATCCTGACGAAGAAGAACCGCGCCGATTCGAACACGAATTTCGCGCAGGGCGGCATCGCGTCGGTCACGTCGAACACGGACGACTTCGAGAGCCATGTGCAGGATACGCTTACCGCCGGCGACGGACTCTGTCGTCCCGACATCGTCCGCGAGATCGTGCGCGAAGGTCCCGCGCGCATTCGCGATCTGGTCGAGCTCGGCCTGAAATTCTCCCAGGACGCCACCGGCGCGTTCGACCTCGGTCGCGAAGGCGGCCATTCGCACCGGCGCATCCTGCACGTGAAGGACATGACGGGCAAGGCGATCGAGGATGCGCTGTTGCACGCGGTCGCGCGATCGCCGCGCATCATGTTGCTCGAGCACATGCTCGGGATCGACCTGATCACCGAGCGCCGGATGGGGCGGGCGGGGCCGGACCGGGTGCACGGGCTCTACGCGCTCGATGCGCTCACCGGCCGGGTCGAGACATTTGTCGCCCCGGTCGTCGTGCTCGCCACCGGCGGCGCCGGCCAGGTCTATTGCTTCACCACGAACCCCGACATAGCGACCGGCGACGGTATCGCGATGGCCTACCGGGCCGGCGTGGCGGTGGAGAACATGGAGTTTATTCAGTTTCACCCCACGACGCTCTATTCGCTCGAACAAAAACGATTCCTCATCAGCGAGGCCGTGCGGGGTGAAGGCGCGATTCTGCGCAACCTCGCGGGGGAGGCGTTCATGTCGCACTATCACGCCCAGGCCGATCTGGCGCCGCGCGACATTGTCGCCCGCGCGATTGACGCCGAGATGAAGAAAAGCGGTGCCGCGCACGTGTGGCTCGACATCACGCACAAGCCCGAGGCCGAGCTGCGTTCGCGTTTCCCCCTGATTTTCGAAAGCTGCCTGAAGCTCGGCATCAATCTCGCGCACGATCGGGTCCCCGTCGTGCCCGCGGCGCACTACACGTGCGGCGGCGTCGTGACGAATCTGGACGCCTCGACCGCCCTGCCCGGACTCTATGCCTGCGGTGAAGTCGCCTCGACCGGGCTGCATGGGGCGAATCGCCTCGCCAGCAATTCCCTGCTCGAGGCGGTCGTGATGGCCCACCGCGGCGCGGCGTCGATCGCGCGCTATCTCGAGGCCGTGCCGCCGCCGGACGGCCGCCTGCCCGAGTGGGTCTCGGGCGACGCGCACGATTCCGACGAACAGGTCATCATCTCGCACAACTGGGATGAACTGCGGCGCGCGATGTGGGATTACATCGGCATCGTGCGCACGACCAAGCGGCTCGAGCGCGCGCGCGCGCGCATCGCGAATCTCGCAAAGGAGATTCACGAGTATTACTGGAACTTCCGCGTCGAACCGCGCCTGCTCGAATTGCGCAACTTGATCCAGATCGCCGAACTCATCGTGCAGTGCGCGATGCAGCGCCGCGAAAGCCGCGGCCTGCATTACACGCTCGATTTCCCCGACAAGGCGCCCGAGGCGCGCGATACGCGCGTGCAACGCTCGCTACCGTGATGCCGCCCGGTCCGTTCCCGTCGCGCCAGTGGCCGCGTTTCGCCCTCGGGGTCGGGGCACCGTTTGCGCTTTCCCTATTGTTCCATCTCACCGTCGGCACGGGGGCCGCGGCGTGGATGCTCGGCACCGGATGGCTCGCACTTTTCGTGCTCGGTCTCGTGGCCGGCTTGCAGCACCGCCATTGGGGTTTTCTCGGCGGCATCGCAACCGCGGCCGGCGCATTTGCGGCCCTCGGTTTCCTCCACGGCGCCGGCTGGCTGTCCATCCCGTCGTGACGTTCCCGGCCTACTTCGAGATTTTCGGACGCCTGGTCCATCCCCACCCCGTCCTGGAACTCATCGGCTACGCCACCGGTTCGCAGGTTTTCCTCTGGCGACGGCGTCGGTCTCGACGGAATGGTCATCTTGAGCAACTGGCCGCCGAAGACACCGCGTGGATCTTCGCCGCCATGCTGCTGGGCGCGTTGGTCGGCGCGTTCGGTCTCGCTGCGCTCGAGCACGTCCGCGAACCGGCGCCGGCGGCGAACGTTACCCTTGTTTTCGGCCTGCCTTTGCCGATGTGGGTGCGCGGCAAGACCATCGTCGGCGGCCTGCTCGGTGGCTGGATCGGCATTGAGCTGGCAAAACGCGTCCGCCATCTGCGCGTGACGACCGGCGACCTTTTCGTGCTCCCACTCGCCGCCGGCATCTTCTTTGGGCGGACTGGATGCTTTCTCACGGGACTTGAAGACGGCACCTACGGCACGGCCACCACCCTGCCCTGGGGCGTCGATTTCGGCGATGGCATCGCCCGCCACCCGACCCAGTTGTATGAAGCAGGCTTCGTTCTTGTGGTCGGCGTGCTCCTGTCGACCGTGCGTCGCAAACCCCGGCGTCCGGGCCTGGTGTTTCGCGAATTTCTGGCGGCGTACCTCGCGTTCCGCGTCGCAGCGGAATGCGTCGCGGACTGAACGACGGCGAGATTGGCGCCATCATCGATTTCGCCCTGCAGCAACGATGCGTGCGCGGCGTCACCCTCCAGCCGATCCAGCACGCGGGCCGCGCCGAACACTTCGATCCCACGCAACATCGGCTCACGCTTGGTGAAGTGCGCCAGCAGATCCTCGCGCAATCGTCCGTCTTCGCGCCCGCCGACGTGATTCCCGTGCCCTGCCATCCCGACTGCCTCGCGATGGCCTACGCGCTCAAGCTCGGTGGCCGGGTCCTGCCGCTCACGCGCCTGATTCCGCCCGAGGTGTTGCTGCAGGCCGAAGGCAGCACGATGGTCTTTGAGCGCCACCCGGATTTGCGCGCGCGGTTGTTCGAACTGTTCTCCACGGCGCATTCGCCGGAGTCCGGGGCGGATGCCTTGCGTCAGCTGCTCTGCTGTCTGCCCCAGGTGCCGGTGCCGCCGAGCATCGGCTATGACAACCTGTTTCGCGTGCTGATCGTGCAGTTCCTCGATCCCTGGAACTTCGACGTTCGTTCGGTCAAGAAGTCGTGCATCCACATCGTGCATCCGGACGGACGCCTCATTCCGTTCGATACCTACAATCTGTTCTACCGTCCCGGCCTTGTCCTGCCGTCATCAGCGCTCGCGGGCTCCGCGTCATGACCCAGCCCAGCCCCTTGAATCCGCCCGGCGAACCGTCCCCGCCGCTGCCAGCATCGGACAAGCCGCGTCCGCACTTCGGGGCGGAGTTCGCCATCGGGTTCTTCGCCGTACCGGCCGTTGGCATACTCGGCATCGTCCTGGCACAAATCCCGTTCGCCTTCGTCCTGGTGGGCCCGGCATTTCTCGGCGTTTTCGTATTCGGTTTGGTGCGGGGGCTGCAAAACAAGGGTTGGGGACTGCTGCTGGGGTCCGTGACGTGCGTGCTCGTCACCGTGCTCACCCTGTTTGCAGTCTGTCTGGTGAACCCGCCGAGATTCTAGCCCCGGATCTGGGGCCGGAGCTCGTGTCCGCGCCGCGTTGGCAAAACGCAACCGCCCGAACCCGAAGCCCGGCCTGCCCGTGCAATCGCGTGTTCACCGCATGCGGTCACCGCAAACCACCGCTCCCGCTTGCCGCCGGGCACTTGTGCCTTGAACCTGACGGCGACTCGTGAGCGAGTCGCCGCGTCATGTCCTGGGAAAACTTCAAAGCTCGCCACCACGTTTTTCCCGAGGTCCACCTTGGCCTCGATTTGAGCCGCCTCGAAGTGCCGGATTCATTCTTCAAGGAGATGCAGCCGGCGCTCGATCAGGCGTTCGCCGCCATGGCCGCCCTCGAAAAGGGCGCCATCGCCAACCCCGACGAGAAGCGGATGGTCGGCCATTACTGGCTGCGGGCGCCGCAACTCGCGCCCGATCAGACGATCACCGCCGAGATCAAGGATACGCTCGCCCGCATCAAACAGCTCGCGGCCGACGTGCACGCCGGCCGGATCGCGGCCGGTGACGGCACGTTCGCGAACCTGCTCGTGATCGGTATCGGCGGTTCTGCGCTCGGTCCACAGTTCGTTGCCCACGCCCTCGGCCATCCCCAACGCGACCGGCTCAACGTTTTCTTTTTCGACAACACCGATCCTGACGGCATGGATACCGTTCTCGGCGCGCTGGAGGGCCGGCTTGGACGCACCCTCGCCGTCGTGATCTCAAAATCCGGCGGCACCCCGGAGACACGCAACGGCATGCTCGAAGCCCAGGCCGCCTATCGCGCCGCCGGCCTCACGTTCGCGCAACACGCGATCGCGGTCACCGGCCACGACAGCGCGCTTGACAAGCTCGCCCAGGACGAACGCTGGCTCGCGCGTTTCCCGATGTGGGACTGGGTCGGCGGCCGGACCAGCGAAACCGGACCGGTCGGTTTGTTGCCCGCGGCCCTGCAGGGACTCGACATCGACGGCCTGCTCGCCGGCGCGGCGGCGATGGACGACGCGACCCGCCGCCCTTCGCGCGACCAGAATCCTGCCGCCCTGCTCGCCCTGGGTTGGTATCATGCGACCAACGGTCATGGCCGGAAGGACATGGTGATCCTGCCCTACAAGGACCGGCTGCTGCTGTTCTCCCGTTACCTGCAGCAGCTGATCATGGAGTCGCTGGGCAAGGAGTTCGACCTCCAGGGCAAGGTCGTCAACCAGGGCATCGCCGTCTATGGCAACAAGGGCTCGACCGACCAGCACGCCTACGTGCAGCAACTGCGCGAGGGCGTCGCGAACTTCTTCGTCACTTTCATCGAGGTGTTGCGCGATCGCACCGGCGCCGCACTCGAGGTCGAACCCGGCATCACCAGCGGGGACTATCTCGAGGGCCTGTTGCTCGGCACGCGCGACGCGCTCTCGGAGAAAGGTCGTGGCTCGATCACGCTCACCGTGCCGGACGTGTCACCACGCACGGTCGGCGGGCTGATTGCCCTCTACGAACGCGCCGTCGGTCTCTATGCCTCGCTGATCGGCATCAACGCCTACCACCAGCCCGGCGTCGAGGCGGGCAAGAAGGCGGCCGGCGCGGCACTCGCGCTGCAAAAGAAGATCGTCGCGGCGCTGCAGGCGTCGAAGCGCCAGCCGTTCACCGCGGAGGCCCTCGCCGCCAAGCTCGGCGCCCCCGCCGAAACCGAGCGCGTCTACAAGCTCCTCGAACACCTCGCCGCCAATCCCGGCCGCGGCATCCGCCGCACCCCCGGCGTGTCGTGGTTCGAAACGACGTATCAGGTGGACTAGCACGTTTCCTGAGATTCCTCTTCCCGCAATCATTCCCCCTGCAGTCCCGGCTTGGTTTTTCCGGCTAGTAGCCGGCGGCGTATCCGTCTTTCCGGCTTTCGCTGGCGCCGTGGTAAACGCCGGTTTCGGGATCACGCCAGATCGCCTGGTAGCCGCCAAATTGTTCCGTTGCCGCCTCGCGGATGTCGTGGCCGCGCGCGCGAAGCTCGGCAATGACCGCAGCGGTGTAGCCCGGTTCGACCGCGGTCCAGCCGCCGTTGTTCATCCGGCTGCCGGTCGGCTCACTCGAGCCCGAATGACAAATCCGTGGGGCATCTCCCGCTTCCTGCAGGTTCATGCCGAAATCGACGAGATTGACCACGATCTGCGCGTGTCCCTGCGGCTGCATCGCTCCACCCATGACGCCGAATGCCATCAGCGGCACGCCATCCCGGGTCATGAACGCCGGGATGATCGTGTGAAACGGCCGCTTGCCCGGAGCATAGGCATTCGGGTGGCCGCGCTCGAAGGTGAACGACGTGCCGCGGTTCTGCAGGCCGAAGCCGAGCCCCGGCGGACACACCCCCGAGCCCATGCCCATGTAGTTGCTTTGGATCAGGGAGACCATGTTCCCGTCGCCGTCGGCGGTGCAGAGGTAGATCGTGTCGCCGTGTTCGCAGAACTCTGGATCGGGCGGAAACTCCCGCGCCGCCCGTTGCGGATCGATCAGCGCCCGTCGCCGTTCCGCGTAATCCTTCGCGATCAGCCGCGCGACCGGCATCTGTGAAAACGCGGGGTCGCCGTACCGCCGCGCGCGATCCTCGAAGGCGAGTTTCTTCGCCTCGATAAACACGTGTGCGTAGTCGGCACTGCCGAAGCCCATCGCGGCGAGATCGAATCCTTCGAGCATATTGAGGATCTGGAGGGCGGCGATGCCCTGACCGTTGGGTGGCAGTTCCCAGACATCGTGGCCGCGGTAGTTCGTGGACACGGGCTGGACCCATTCACTTGTGTGGGCGGCGAAATCGTCGGCGCGCAGGAAGGAGCCATGACGCTCGAGCCATGCCGCCGTTTTCGCGGCCGTTTCTCCACGATAGAATTCGTCGCGCCCGTGTCGGGCGATCCGGCGATAGGTTTGCGCGAGCGCCGGATTTCGCCAGATCTCTCCGCACGCAGGCGGTCGCCGTCCGTCGACGAGAAATGTCTCGGCAAATCCCGGCTGGTCCGCGCACGGCCGGACATTGCGCGCCCAACTTCCGGCGATCACTTCGGAAACCGGGAACCCCTCCTCGGCATACCGGATCGCCGGAACGAACAACCCGCTCCAGGCCGCGCGACCAAACTTCGCGTGCAATTCGGCCCAACCGTCGACTGCTCCCGGCACACTGACCGCAAGCGCGCCGAACACCGGCAGCGCCGTCAGTCCGCGTCCGCCGAGATGCGATAATACCGCATCCATTGAGGCTCCACGCGCCGTGCGCCCGCTGGCATTGAGCCCATGCAAGCGCCCGGATCGCGCCTCCCAAACGATGGCAAAGAGGTCGCCGCCGATCCCGCAGCTCACCGGCTCCGTCAGGCCGAGACAGGCATTGGCGGCGATTGCCGCGTCGATGGCACTGCCGCCCGCCTTCAGGATATCGAGCGCCACGTCGGTGGCCAGCGAGTGACTGGTCGCGGCCATGCCATGGCAGGCGTGGACCACACTGCGTGTCGCCCAGGAACCACGACCGTTGCCCGTGGGGTCCACCCGGTTCACGGTCGCGATCTTGCAGGATGGGCTGGCACGCCATGGGAACGGCCACAGGCGCGGCAATCCGCCGTTTGCAGCGACAGAGGCAGCGGCAGGCCGAGGGCAAAACACGCCGCGGCCATCGGGCTCAGCGGCCGCAATGTCACATCCCCGGACCGACAATGCGGACACTGGAGGATGCCGGCCTCGAGTGCCGGCATCTGCACGATCTCGACTGGCTCAACCAGATCGTCGTCCGGGACGGCCACTCGGACCCCGCCGATGGCGGGCGAATACGGCCAATAAAGGGAAACCGTCACTTCGTCGCGCACCTCCGCCGCGATGCCAGCACTCCGCAGCCGGGACGCTGTCAGATACGCTTGATCCACGGTAAGGTATGCGGCGACGACCTTCACTCGGATGAAGCCCAAGAGACGCCTATTCGCGAAACGCGTCAACGCGCCTCCGATCTTCCCGAGGCGGGAGTGCTCTTACGCGCGCCCGTGAGGCATCATGACCGCGCAGCTTCTCGTTGAGCTGACGCTGCTGTTCCTGCAAGGGCAGGTGACGATTTTCCCGCCCCATTCCTGGAACGCCTGCCACACCCGGTTGAAGCGCTGGCGCGCCGTCCGCACCATGACCCCTGCATCGATCAACCAACGGTGCAGGAACTTCAAGGGTTCCGGACCGGCATCAGGTGGAATCCTGCCGCTTCTGTTCGTCGAGTTCCCGCCGGAGACGCAGGGCCTCCCAGGGATCAAATCCCGCCGTGCCGCGCCGCGCCTCCATCGCCTCCAGTTCCGCCTGCAACCGCTGCACTCGCGCATCGCCGGTGCTTCCAGGCCCCGGGCCGAAGCTGAAGTCCGCCAGTGAGCGCGCAAGCAGCCCCAGCCGACGCTGGCGGTAGAGCCAACGAAGCAGCCACGCCGCCGCCAACGCGCAGGTCACGCCCGAAACCAACTTCACGGGCTGGTGTTGCCGCACGCCCACCACGACCAGCGCCGGTCCGATCATCGAAAACGCCACCCCCACGAGAAAGCTGATCCGGGCTGCAATTTCGCCGGGAGGATGCAGCCGGGTACCGTGGCGGTTTTCGTGGGATGCAGTCATGGACGACGAGGGCGGTGCAATCTGCGATTCCGTTTGCTCGGACTCGTGGCTCGGGCGAATGCGCGGTTGGCGATCCGACCGTAAAGCAGGATGCGGGCTCGATTCGTGCATTTTGTTGATTGCATGGGACTCTCGTTTCACCTGCGTGATGTTCCCACGGCACACTTCCCGCGTGCGATGATCTTGCGCAGCCGCCGCGTCCTGCCTTTGCTCGCGACATGGAACCCCTCCGCCGCCCCCTGCTATTTCTTGTCGCCCTCGCCGGTACGCCTTTTGCATCCCGCGCGGCTGATGCCACGGCCGATGCGGTGCCGTTGTTCAACGGCCGAAATCTCGACGGCTGGGTGGTTGAGCAACCCGGGCAGTTTTCGGTCGTGGATGGCAACCTGCGCGTCAATCGCGGCACCGGCTGGCTGCGTTCGGCCGACACCTTCGCGGACTTCACGCTGATCCTGGAATTCCGCTTCCTCGAGCCGAAGGCCAATGGCGGCATCTTCGTGCGCACGGCCGCGACGAGCAAGGCGGACGAGAACGGCTGGCCGGACAACGGGTATCAGGTACAGTGCATGGACACGGCCGAAGGTGATCATCCAATCGGCACGCTAATCAATTACGGCGCACCGGAATTTCACCAGGAGTACGACGTGGCCACGATCCAGCGCGCCCTCAAGCCGACGGGTGAATGGCAGCACGAGGAAATCACCTGCCGCGGCGAAACGATGGAGGTCACGCTCAACGGCGTCTCGATCATGAAGGCGACGAACATAAAGAATCCGTCCGGCCACATCGGCATCCAGGGCGAGCACGGTCTCGAGGAGTTCCGCAAGATCGCGGTGCGGCGGCTGTCACAGCGCCTCAAGTAGCGCAGGCATCCTGCCTGCCATCAGAAGTGTAGTACAGGCAGGATGCCTGCGCTACCTGGCGCCGCGCCCGAAGACCCTTGGCCCTGCGCATGCGCGCAGGGATCGTTCGGATTAGCTCCCGATTTACCTCCGCCGCGCATCGATTGCCATTTTTCACGCCGATGGTGGCACGGACTTGAGTCGCGATGCAACCCCGCCGAAATTCCCCTCGCCCATCAGGCAACCGTACGCGGCGCCGTGATGCTCAAGGCATGAGATGATAGCCTCAGGCGGCTGCTCCCCGCCACCGCGTCAATTTTCGCCCCGCGATCCGCAGCGCAACGCCGGATCGCGGGGTTTTCCCTTTCCGGAACCGCGATGGGATCCTGCGTTTACTCCATGTGAAAGCCGGGAGTCGAAAGCGACAGGCGCTTTTCCTCGTCCGTCATGCCTTCAACGATCTTTTCGAACAGCGGCGAGGACAGGTAGCGCTCCCCCGTGTCGGGCAGCATCGCAAGGATCACGCTGCCTTTTGCAGCCTTGTCCGCGACCTGCATCGCCGCGGCGAACGTGGCGCCACCCGATATCCCCGTGAAGATGCCCTCCCTTTGGGCGAGCTTGTTCGACCACTCGATTGCGACGGAGCCGGGCACCGGAACGAGTTCGTCGTAGTAGTGCTGATCGAGCGCCTCCTGCAGGACGAAGGGAATGAAATCCGGCGTCCAGCCCTGAATCGGGTGCGACTGAAATTCGGGATGACTGCCCGCCGGCGCGTGATCGGGACCGCGTTCCTGCGGCTTGCCGCTGCCGACGAGTTGCGCGTTGGCGGGTTCGCTCAGGATGATCTTCGTATCCGGTCTTTCCTTGCGCAAGACGCGCGAGACGCCGGAGATCGTGCCGCCGGTGCCGTATCCGCTCACCCAGTAGTCGAGCCGCTCACCGTCAAAATCGGCGAGGATCTCCCGGGCCGTCGTGTTTTCGTGGATCTTCGCGTTGTCCGCGGTCTCGAACTGCCGGGCGAGAAACCAGCCGTTCGCGTCCGCCAGTTCCTTCGCCTTCACGTACATGCCGTAGCCTTTGGCCGCGCGCGGCGTCAGCACGACTTTTGCGCCCAGGAAGCGCATGAGCTTGCGCCGCTCGATGGAGAAACTGTCGGCCATGGTCACGACAAGCGGGTAACCCTTGGCCGCACAGACCATCGCCAGGCCGATGCCCGTGTTGCCGCTGGTCGCTTCGACGACCGTCTGACCCGGCTTGAGATCGCCGCGGCGCTCCGCCTCCTCGATGATGCTGATGGCGAGACGGTCCTTCACCGAGGCTGCGGGATTAAAGAACTCCGCCTTGACATACATGCGAATGCCGGCCGGTGCGAGATGGTTGACGCGGATGCATGGCGTGTCGCCGATGGTGTCCACGACGCTGTCATAGAGTCGGCCGCGGCCGCTCGTGGTGCGGGAGCTTTGGGAAGACATGGAATTTCCTTGTTGTTGTCGGTTGGACCTGGGGCAGGTCGGAAACTGTGTCTCGGTTGACGCCGCCGGCGGCAGGAAGACGGGTCGGACCATAGTTCCAACACTCTCTCCGGAGGCTTGAAAGCCGAAAGCGTCCGCGACCCTCCCGCGAACCAAAGGAGCGCCGGCATCCCTGCCTGCATGTTCCCTCCGGGCAGGCTGGAAGCCTGCGCTACTTTTCGTGCCAAGACAAAGTCCGTGTCCCACGAACCGCAGTAATGCCGGCATCCCTGTCTGCCCAGTCCGTGAGGTTGTCGCGTTGTCGACGCGGTCCGCGGGGTTCGGCCGGAAACCGGCGGCTTCGAGTCCGGCGACCGCACAACGGCGGCGTGCCTTCCGGTGGCCCGGCAGCGAACTACTCCGACCGCAACAGCCGCGAGATGTCGACCCTCGTGGCGCGACTCGCAGGCACGAGGCAGGCCGCCACGGATGCGATCAGGATGATCAGGCCAATGGCGCCAAGGACTTCGGCATCGTAAGGTGAGATTTCGAAAAGCAGACTCCTCAGAAGCCGGGTCAAGGCCATGGCTCCACCGAGGCCAACGAGGAATCCGATACCCGCAAGCCCTACCCCTCGCCGAAGCACCAACCCGGCGAGGTCGCGTCGGGTCGCGCGAAACAGGATCCAATCCGTCACCCTGAAGATCGCTCCCGCCGACCCAATCCCGAGCGCAAGCGTCAGCACGACGACCAGGGTGAAGACGCGGTTGCTCCGCAGCGTGCGCAAGACGAAGCAAAAGTCGGAAAACATGGCGAGCCGACGGTGGCGGAGGACGAACGACAGTGTGGCGGAAGTAGGCTGCCGCAAGACAATGATTTCCGACGCCGGTTCTGGGTCAGAGCCGTGTCGTTCTGGAGAGTCCAACTCCATCCCCTCGGACTTAAGCCATTTCCCACCGATTTCGCGAAATTCGAACCATCAAAACCGAAGGACGACTTCGCAATCTTCGATCCTAACCATGGCTCCGATGATGTTACGTACGTAACATGATTTGAGCCACGCACGGTATCCGTTCCTCCGAGCGAACAAGCACCAGCATGTCCCGGACAATGTTACGTACGTAACATGGTTTGAGCCACCAGTCGAAGTGGTATTGGAGCACCCACCCGAGGTCGCGCAAGGTCCGTGAAGGCGGCCGGTTCTACTTCAAGCGCTCCGGCGCAAAGCGCGGTGCCGACGAGTGGCGAGGCCAGTGACGTTGCTCAGGGTTGCTTGTCATTCCGACCGCAGTGCCTCCAGGGGATCGAATTTCGTCGCCCGCCAGGCCGGCACGAGTGCCGCCACCGCTCCCACGCCAATGAGGAACGCGACCACCACGCCAGCGGTGAGCGGGTCGTACGGCGACACGTCATAGAGCTGATTCTGGATCAGTCGCGAGACCACCACCGCGATGGGCAGTCCCGCGCCAACGCCGATGAGCGTGAGCACGACCGCCCCGCGCACGACCGGACGAGCAATGTCACCGGGCTGAGCACCGATGGCCATGCGAATGGCGATCTCGCTGCGTCGCCGCGTGACGTCATAGGCAATCAATCCATAAAGACCGATGCAGCAGAGCAGAAGCACGACGACCGCGAGCGCGCTGCACAGCATCGCCAGCATGCGTTCCTGACCAATGTTGCGATCGAGCAGCGCGTTCTGGGTCGAGAAATCCGTGACCGGAACGTTGGGATTGATGGAGGCGACCGCACGCTCGATGGCGCGACGCAACGCCTCCGCCGGCAGGCTCGCTCGCACCGCGTAATAAACCTGTCCCAGATTGAAACGGTCATAGAACCGCTGCGGGAAGGCAAAGTAGGTCGTGGGCGAGATGTCGTCCTTGAGGTTGGAGACCTTGGCGTCACGACACACGCCGATGATTGTCCAGTCCGCGCTCCACATATTGAAGGTGCGTCCGATCGGATCGCGGTCGGGCGACACCTCTCGAGCGAACGTTTCATTCACGACCACGACCTTCGGCGCATCAATCGAATCGGACATCCTCAAGCCCCGGCCCTCGATGATGGGAATGCCCATGGTGTCAAAGAACGACGCACTCGCGGCCTGCCGTTTCGTCCAGTGGAATTCGTCGGGTGGCAGATCGTCGTCGGCAAAACGAAAGCCGCCGGAGGAGCTTCGATCCGAGAGGTGCGCGTAGTGCATGACGGTTGCGTTGGTCACGCCCGGCAAGGCGGCAAGTGCTGCCTGCACGCGATCGTGGAAGTCCACCACGCCTTTCGTGTCGTAGCCGGCCGACGAGGGATTGAGACTGAAGACGAGCAGGTTGTCGGTGTGGAAGCCGGGATCAATCCGGCGCAGGTTGAGCAGGCTGCGCAGACCCAGCCCGGCGCCCGCGAGCACGGACAACGAAACGCAGATCTGGGCCACGACCAGAAAGCGGCCGACGCGCAGGCGCGGCGCGCCCAAGGTCCCGCGGGACTTGAGACCGTCGAGCGGATCAACCCGCCCCGCCCGCAAGGCCGGCAACAGCCCGGCCAGCACCGCCGTGCTCGCCGCGGCGATCACGCTGAACGCCAGGACGCCACGATTGAGTGAAAGATCGTAACGGAGGCCCGCAGTGGAACCGTCCAGCAGGTGCGACAGCACTTCGCGTCCCCAGACCGCCAGCACCACGCCGAGGCCGCCCCCGGCAGCGGCGAGCAGGATGCTCTCCGCCAATGATTGCCCCACGAGTCGACGGCGACCCGCGCCCAACGCGGCGCGCACGGCCAGTTCGTGCTCCCGCGCGGCGCCGCGCGACAGGGAAAGTCCGGCCAGGTTGGCACAGGCAATGAGCATGACGAGCGCCGTGACGCCGAGCATCATTTCGAGTGGCCGGCCGTAGCGATCGCGATCAAAGCCGAGACCGCCCCACCCCGGAACGAGTTCGATCCGACCGTCCTTCACGCGCTCAGGATCGGCGCGGGCGAAAACCGGCGAAAGCGCGGCGGCGAGTTGCGCGTCGGCCACGTCCGGCTGCAGGCGCGCCATCATGCGGATGAACCAGTGCCAGTCCTGCTCGAAGGGAACGTAGAGAAACGGGGAGCCGGCCGACATCGAAACGTAGAAATCGTGCGTCGTCCCCGGGTGGATGCCGGGAAATTCGCGCGGCAGGATTCCGGTCACCGTGAACTCCCGGCCGAGCATCGTCACGACTTCACCGAGCGCGTCGGGATCGCCGCCAAAGCGCCGCTGCCAGAAGGCATGGCTCAACACCACATGCGACTGCCCGGCCGCATCATCGCCCCCCTCAAAGAGGTGTCCGATGAAGGCGTGGACCCTCAGAGCGGAGAAGAAGTTGTCCGAGACCATGAGACCGTCGGTCGCCACCGCGGCCCGGGGAGTGATCATCGTGATGTTGTTCGCCGGGAAGAAGCCGAAGAGGTCGGCCAGCGGCGCGGCTTGCTCGCGCAAATGGAGAAACGTCGGATGATTGACCGCGTCCTGCACGGTGCGATCGCCGACCGTGCCGAAATCGTTGCCGTTGTAGGAACGCATGCGAACCTCCGTGCCGCTCCAGTGCAGCACCCGCAGTTCCTGCGGATTCGGCACCGGCAGCGAACGCAGCAGGATCGCGTTGACCAGTGAAAACACCGCCGTTCCCGCGCCGATGCCGATCGCAATCGTGGCGACCGCGATCGCCGTAAACCCCGGAGTCTTGCGCAGATTGCGCAGGGCGAAACGGACGTTGCGCCAGAGTTCCTCGAGCCAGTGGCCGAGCCGGTGATCGCGCACCTGTTCCTTGAACGAATCGGCATGGCCAAACTCGAGCGCGGCGTGACGATGCGCCGCGTCCGCATCCTCGCCGGCCGCGACGTGGCGGGCGGTTTCTTGCTCGAGATGTCCGCGCATCTCCTCGGTCATCTGTACTTCGAAAGCACGTCGCCTGAGAGCGCGCCGCCATCGAGTCAACCAACCGGTCAATCTGCTCATGGTTAAATCCTCCGCGGTTACTCGCTGCGCAATGACGTCATGGGATCGACCCGCGCCGCGCGTCGCGCGGGCAGGAGACAGGCGGCCAGGACCGCCACGACGATCAACACCAGTGCCGCACCGAGGAGTGTCTTCGCGTCGGCGACCGCGACGTCGCTGACCAGGCTTCGCAGTACCTTTCGCCAGCACGAACGCGCCGACGACGCCGGCCGCGACTCCGTAAGCGATAAGGCGAAGTCCGTGCCACAACACGAGTCCCTGCAGGCTCGTGACAGTCGCGCCGAGCGCGAGGCGGACGCCAAACTCGCGCGTGCGTTGCGCCACGCCATAGGCGACGACACCGTAGAGCCCCATCGTCGCCAGGAGCAGGCCCAGGGCGCCGAACACGCCCGTGAGCGCGACATTGAAACGCGGCTGCCAGGTCGCGCCGTTCACGACCTGCTCCAGCGTGGCGACGTTCGTGACCGGCGCACTGCCGTTGAGCGATGTGATGATGTCGCGGATCGGTTCGATCAGCAGAGACGGCTCGCCCGCACTGCGCACCACCAGGGTCATCGCCGCGTAGTGCGACGCGTCGTTCGTGCGAAACGGTGACTGGGCATAGGGCACGAAAATCTCGGGATCCGCGGGACCAAACCACTCGCGTTGCCGGATATCCTTCACGATGCCGACCACCGTCAACCACCCCGCGCCGTCCGTGGGATCGTCGAAGGCCAGGCGCCGCCCGAGCGGGTGCTCTCCCGGCCAATACCGCCGCGCGAACTCCTCGTTGATGATCGCGACTCCCGGGACTATCCGGTTGATCCTGCGTCGAGAAGTCGCGCCCGCGCAACAATGAGGCACCCATCGCTGAAAAATAGCCGGGCCGGCAGACACGGTACACCGCGGTGATGCCTTCGCCCGGACGCAGGCGGAGGCCGGCCCTCGATGGACACACCCAACGCCCACATGTCACCGGCCAGCGGGAGATGATTCACGGCGCTGACGCCAACCACGCCCGGCAAGGCGCGGGTTCTTTCGGTCAGGTCCCCGTAAAACGCATCCCGCCGGTCACCGACCATCTCCGGCTGGCCTTGCAGCGACACAATCATCGACAGCACGCCGTGAGGATCAAAGCCCGGCTCCACCGCCAGGGCGCGCAGGAATCCGTGCAACATCACGCCGGCACCGACCAGGGCCACCAGGGCCAGTGCGATCTGCATCACCACCAGCAAGCCTCGCGCCTGTTGTCCGTGACGCCCGCCGGTCGCACCCCGGCCGCCTTCCTTTAACGCCTCTCGCTGAGCGTTGCGCGCCGCCTGCCAGGCCGGCACGATCCCGAACGCGAGCGCCGTCGCGACGGCAATCGCCAGGGTGAATCCGAGTGTCGGCGCATCCACCGCGATCTCGTCGATGCGCGGCAGGGTCATGCGCGAGGTCGCGGCCTGCGCGGCAAAGACCGCCTTCACTGCGCCGACGCCGGCGTAGCCGAACGCGAGCCCCAAGGCTCCGCCCCCGCACGCGAGCACGAGACTCTCGGCCAGGAGCTGGCGCAGGAGGCGCCCGCGGCCGGCACCGAGCGCGGCCCGCAAGGCGAGTTCCTTGCGACGCACGGTCGACCGCGCGAGCAGCAGGTTCGCGACGTTCGCGCACGCGATCAGCAGCACCAGCCCAACGGCGACAACGAGCAGCTTCAGGGAACCGCTCACGTCGCCCACCACCTTGGTCAACAGCGGATCCACCTGCACGGTCCGCCCCGTGTTCGTCTCGGGATAGGCCTGTGCGAGCCGCTGACAAATCGTGTTCATTTCGACCTGCGCTCCGGCGATGGTTGCGCCGGGCCGCAGTCGGCCGAGCACCCGCAGTGAATTGCTGCCGCGGTTCGTCGCCCGGGATGAAAGATCGAGAGGCGTGGCCAGCTCGGCGCGCGTCGCCCAGAAGGGCATGAATTGAAATCCCGGCGGCATCACCCCGATGATCGTGCGGTTTTCGCCGCTCACCGTGATCGACCGGCCGATCACGCCACGGTCGCCGCCGAAGCTGCGCTGCCAGAGGGCATGGCCGAGCAACACGACGCGTTCCGCTCCCGGTGCGAAATCCCGGGACTCGAAACCGCGGCCCAGCAACGGACGGATGCCGAGGAGTTCGCCCATGCCCTCGCCGTATTTGATGCCCGGCACCGACTCGGGCCGGTCGCCATGGATAAGAATGCCACCACCAATTTCCGCCGCCGCGAGCGTGGTGAAACTGTCGCTTTGCGCGCGCCAGTCGAGAAAGTCGGCCGGCGCCACCGGCCATTGCCCGGCGTGCAGCAGCGTGACGATGCGCTCCGGCTCGCGATAGCCGAGCGGCTTCAACAACACGCCATGGATCACACTGAAGATCGCCGTGTTCGCCCCGATCCCGAGGCCGAGCGTCAACAGAACAATGGCCGCAAATCCCGGCGACTTTCGCAGCAGGCGGAGCGCGTAACGCACGTCTTGCGCCAGTTGCGCCGCCCACGCCCCCATGCGTCGCTCCCGCACCCGCTCCTGATAGGATTCGACGTGGCCGAAGGCGATGGCGGCAAGGCGCCCGGCCGAGTCCGGATCCTCCCCCTGCTCGCTCCGGCGCGCGGTCTCCTGTTCGAGATGCGCGCGCATTTCCTCGGACATTTGCTGTTCGAAGGCGCGGCGTCGAAACGCACGGCGCAGGCGGGTCCAGAATCCAGCGAGTTTGCTCATGGAACGAAGACTGACTATTCACTGCGCAAGGCCGCGATCGGATCCGCCCGGGCGGCGCGCCGCGCCGGCAGCCAGCAGGCCAGCAGCGACACAACGACGAGGACGATGGCGGCGCCGACGAAGACCAGTGGATCCCGTCCGCTGACCCCGGTCACGCGGCTCGCGATGATTTGCGCCGCCGCGCATGCGGCCAGCAGTCCCAACCCGAGGCCCGTGAGGATCAAGCGAGTCCCCCGCCCCATCACCAGACGGATGATGTCCGAGCGCAACGCCCCCAGCGCCGCGCGGATCGAGAGTTCGCGTCGCCGGCAGACCACGGTGTACGCCATCACCCCATACAGGCCGAGGCAGGCGAGCGACAGCGCCACGACGGCGAACACGCCGACGAGCATGAGGATGATCTTCTGCGGTCCGAGCGCGTCCGCCATCGCCGCCTCGAGGGTGCGCACGTTGGCCAGCGGCAGGCTCGGATCGATCGCGTGCACCGCCGCCGCCACCACGGCGGTCGCCGCCGCGGGTTCCCCGTGCGTTCGCACCAGGAACGCCGAGCCCCACGGGAACCGCCAATGCGGCGCGAAGTACATCGGTTGCGGAGGCACGTGGAGCGCGTCGATGCGCAGGTCGGCAACCACGCCGACGATCTCCCAGCGATTTTCGTTCATGTAGAGAAAGCGGCCGATCGGATCTTCTTCGCCAAATGATTCCCGGACGAGCGCCTGGTTCACGACCAGCACGCGAGGCGCATTGTCGCGATTGTCGATGGCGGTGATGGGACGCCCGCGAATGATCGGCGCGCCGAGAGTCGCGAAATAATCCGACGAAACATACTTGATACGCGCGCCGTGGTCCTGCCGGGTGTCCGGCCCTTCATCGAGGCTGTAGGAATAGCCCTGGCCGTCGTCGCCGTAGGGCAGGTCATCGACCGTCGCGGCTGACTCGACTCCCGGTACGGCCCGGATTGCTTCGAGCACCTGGTCTAGAAAGGTCATGCGCTGCGCCGGACTGCCGTAATTCCCGCCATAAGGCATCGTGAGTTCGAACATGAGGACGTGGCCGGCCCGGATGCCCGGATCCGCCGTGACGGCGGCGATCATCGCGCGCAGCAACACGCCCGACGCGACGAGCAAGACGGCGGTCATGGCGACTTCCGCAATGACGAGCGCGGCCTGGCTGCGTGTCCGGCCGGCATCGATGGCGCCGCCGGTTCCGTGCTTGATGGCGCTGTTCAGGTCGAGTCGCCGCACCCGCCACGCGGGGAAAAGCCCGAACAGAATGCCGGTGCCGCCGCTGGTCAGCAGCGCAAACAGCAGCACGCGCACGTCGACGCGCGGATCCATGGTGGCGGGCAGGAGGCGCGCGCTGAGCGTGTGCAAAAGTTCAACGCTGCCGATCGCCAGAACGACGCCGGCGACGCCGCCCACCAGCGAAAGCAGGACACTCTCCGTGATCACCTGGCGCAGGATGCGCCGCCCGCTCGCGCCCAGCGCGGCGCGCAGCGCGATCTCCCGGTAGCGGGCGCCGGCGCGCGCCAGCAGCAGATTCGCCACGTTGGCGCAGGCGATCAGCAGCACGAGCGCGACCGCACCGAGCAACAACAGCAGAACCGGTCGCGACGCCTGGCCGAGGAGCTGTTGCAGAGGCTTGCACGCCGACGCCCCAGGTGCGTTTGTACTGCGGATAGGAACTCTCGACGCCGCGCTTGATCGCATTCAGCTCGGTCCGGGCGGAAGCGACCGTCGCGCCGGGCGCGAGACGACCGAGCACCCGGGCGCGATGCACGTCCGGATTTGTGAGATACGAATTCGGCACCAGGACATACGGCACGTAAACGGAAACCCAACCCTGGAACCACGCGTGATCGGGCAGCACACCGACGATCGTGCGCGGACGGCCGTCGAGAAACAGCATTTGCCCGAGCACTCCGGGCGACGCGGCGAAGCGAGAGCGCCAGAAATGCTCGGCCAGAACGACCACGTCATTCGGGCCGCCGACGTCATCGTCCTCCGACAGAAAACCGCGGCCCAACAATGTCGGCAGGCCCAACACGCGATTGAAGTCGGCCGACACCGACAGACCGTTGATTTTTTCCGGCACTCCATCGCCCGTCAGATCAAACTGGTCATTGGCGTAGATCGCCAGCGCGGCGAACTGGGTCTGCTGATCGAACCAGTCCCGAAAGGACGCGCCGGAAACGGTGTTGCGCCGGCCCGAAGGAACCGTCTCGAACACATCCACCAATCGATTCGCTTCCGGATACGGTTGCGCCCGCAGGAGCACGGCATCGACCGCGCTGAAGATGGCGGTGTTGGCGCCGATCCCCACGGCCAAAGTGGCGACGGCGACGAATGTGAAGCCCGGCGACTTGCGGAGGAGGCGTGCGGCGTAGCGCAAATCCTGCCCGACCTGAGCCCACCACGCGCCAAGCCGGTGATCGCGCACCCGCTCCTTGTAGGATTCAACGTGGCCGAACTCGAGCGCGGCGTGGCGACGCGCCGAAGCCGGATCGTCCCCCTGCCCCACACGCTGCGCGGCTTCCCGCTCGAGATGCGCGCGCATCTCATCCGCCATCTCGCGTTCGAAGCGCCGCCATCCGCAGGCGCGACGCAAACGAATCCACAAGCCAATGAGTTGATTCCACATGATAGGTCTCCTTGATGACTATTCGCTGCGCAGGGTTTCCAAAGGATCTGCGCGCGCGGCACGCCACGCGGGCAGCCCGCAAGCCGACAGCGCGACGGCGCCGAGCAGCAGCATCGCTCCGCCAATGACGAGCGGATCATGGGCGGTAACGCCAAACAACTGGCTCGCCAAAAGCTTCGTCACGGCGGCCGTGGCGACGAGTCCGACGACGAGTCCGATCACGATGAGACGAACGCCATCGCGGACGACCACGCCGACGACGTCGCCTCGCGCCGCGCCCAAGGCGACGCGGATCGAGAGTTCGCGCCGTCGCGTTTCCACCGCGTAGCTCATGACACCGTAGAGACCGACGCAGGCGAGAACGAGACCCGCGATCGCGAAACCGCCGATGAGCGCAAACACGAGCCGGCGCTGCGCGAGCGAATCGCGGAGGGCTTCGTCGAGCGAGCGGACGTTGGCGAGCGGAACCGTGGGATCAAGCTGCGACAATGCCGCGCGCACCGGAGGGATCAAAGCCTCGGGTGCAAGACCGCTCGTGCGAACAACCAGACAGATTTGATCGAGCGCAAAGGCTTCCGGCGCGTAGGCGATCGGACCGGGCGGCCGGTCAAGTCGCACCGAGCGCGCATCGGCCACGACGCCCACGATTTCGGCCGTGCCGACGGCGCCCGCGACTACCAGCGACGCGCCGATCGGATCCTCGTCGGGAAAGAACGTGTCGACCACGGTCTGGTTGACCACGATGACCCGCGGCGCCTCCGGTTGAAATCCCTCGGATTCCTGCAGCGCGCGTCCGCGGACGAGCCGCATGCCCATCGCCTCGAAGTAGTCCCCCGCGATAAAGTTAACGCGCCCGAGATGATCGAACCGCGTTTCCGGTCGATCCACCCGGCTGAAGAATTCGCCATACGATCCGCCGCGAAACGGCGTCTCGATGGTCGATCCGACGGACGCAACGCCCGGGACCGCCCGCACGCGTGCGACCGCCTCCTGAATATACGCCACCCGGCTTTCGCGCGTGGGATAACGCGCGTCGGACGGCGAAAGATCGAACGTCAGCACGTGGCCGGGATTGATGCCCGCATCGAAGGTGGCGACGCGCGCGAGACTGCGCAGCAGCAGCCCCGCCCCGGCCAGGAGCACCACGCTCAACGCGAGTTCGGCCACCACGAGTGCGGACTGCGAGCGAGGGCGACCGGCCGATCCGCCGTGCCCGCCGACCTTGAGCGCGTCGTTCAGCGCGAGCCGGCGGGCCTGCAACGCGGGCAACACTCCAAACAACACGCCGGTGCCGCACGTTAACAGGAGCGAAACCAGCAACACGCGCACGTCGAGCTGGGGTGCCATTGCCGCCGGAACGAGATCGGCGCTCAGGCGACCGATCGCACGCACGCCCCACCAGGACAAGAACGCACCGCCCGCCCCGCCGAGAAATGCGAGCAGCAAACTTTCGGTCAGCGTCTGGCGCACCAGTCGCCGGCCGGTGGCGCCGAGAGCCGCGCGCAACGCGATCTCGCGCCGTCGTCGGCTGGCGCGCGCGAGCAGGAGATTGGCGACATTCGCCGCGACGATCAGCAACACGAGGGCGACCGCCCCGGCCAGGATGAACAACACCGGACGCGGGTTCTCCGCCAGCGTCGGCCCCAGCGGCAGGACGCGCACGTTCCAGTCCTGCTTGTAATCCGGATACTCCGGCGCGAGGCGGCGCTTGATCGCCTTCAACTCGGCATCGAGCTGCGCCACGGAAACACCGGCCTTCATCCGGCCATAGACATCCGCCCAATGGGAGAAACGGCTCGCGCGATCGTTGTTGGCCGGGTCGAGAACCGCGGGCACGAAAAACTTGGGATCGCGAAAGAACCACGATCCGGCGGGCACGATGCCCACCACTTCGCACGCGACATCATCGATGGTGATCGTCCGGCCCAACACGGTTTCGTCGGCCCCAAAGTGCGAGCGCCAGAACTCCTCGGTCAGGAGCACGACATGGTTGTTTCCGCCCACCCCGTCGTCCGCCGGACGAAAGCCGCGACCGCGCAAAGGTGTCGACGCCGAGCACATCGAGAAACTCGTGCGTCACTTCGAGGCCATCGACGCGTTCCACGTCGCTGCCCGAGCGGAGATTTCCCGTGAGAGAATGAACCAGCGCGAGCGAGTCCAGTTGGGTCTGGTGCTCGCTCCAGTCTCGAAACGCGCCACCGGAAACGGAGTTAATGCTGCCGTCCGGCAGCGTTTCGCAAACCTGCACCAGCCGATCGGGCTCGGCGTAGGGCAGCGGACGCAACAGCACGCCATCCAAAGCACTGAAGATCGACGTCGACGCTCCGATGCCCACCGCGAGCATGCCGACCGCGACGCCGGTGAAAACAGGCGACCGGCGCAGCAAGCGGAAGCCATAGCGCAGGTCCTGCATCACTTGCTCGACGCCCGCGCCGAGGCGACGATCGCGCACTGTCCCTTGTAGGAATCACGTGGCCAAACTCCACGGCGGCGCGACGCCGCGCGGTGACCGGATCCTCGCCCTGCGATTCGCCGCGCCGTTTCCTGCTCAATATGGTCGCGCATTTCCTCGATCATCTCTCGTTCAAAGGTCCGCCGATTGAGGGCGCGGCGCAGGCGGGTCCAGAAGCCGGTGAGTTTGCTCATGATGTTCGTTGTAGGGCCGGACCTCGCGTCCACGCCGTTTTCGTTGGTTCGAGCGACGTGCCGGCACGGAGGCAAGCGCCGGCCCTACATGGGGACACCGCGCCGCGCGCTAGCGATTGAGGGGTTCAGCTATTGCGCAGCGACGTCATGGGATCGAACCTTCCCCGCGCGGCGCGCCGGCAGGACGCAGGCCACGGCACCGACGACGAGCAGCAGGACGGCCACGCCGACGTAGGTCGCGGGATCGTGCCGGTCGACGTCGTAGAGCTGGTTCTGCAGGAGCTGGGTGGCAAATCCCGCGCCGATCGCACCAAGGACGAGACCGACGAGAATGACCCGCAAGCCGTCTCCGACCACGAGCCGCGCGACGTCGCGCGCGAGCGCGCCGAGCGCGAGCCGGATGCCCATCTCGCGGGTACGCTGGAGACGCTGTAGGCCATGACGCCGTAGATGCCGATGCACGCCAGCAACAACGCGACGCCGGCGAAGAGACTGAGGAGCGTCAGCATCACGTGCGGCCCGACAGAGTTTCGCTCGTCATGTCCTCCAGAGTCCGCAGCTCGGAAATCGGCTGGTCGGGATTGACGCGCTGGACGGCGCGGCGCACGTCGGCACCCAGGGATGCGGGCGGAAGCGAAGTGCGGACGACGTAGTGGGTTCTCCAGGCGAAAGTGGGCCAACGGAATGTAAACTTGAAGACGGGAGAACCGTCGACCGCGAAGCGGCGCGCGTTGGCGGTGACGCCGACGATTTCGTAGGGCTCACCCTTGAACAGGATGTGATGGCCCAGCGGATCCTCCCCTTCAGCGAAGAACCGATCCACCACGGCTTGGTTCACGACCATCACCTTGGGGGCGTCGAGGCGATTGTCGGCCGGCGTGAGGTCGCGACCACGCAAGAAGGGCGTCCGCATGGTCGCAAAGTAACCCGGGGACACGGCGTCGAAGCCGGCCTCGATGTTGTTGTCGGATTCGATGCGGTCCGCCCGCTGGATGGAGTCACCAAAATACTCGCGATTGTTCATCGGCATGTTGCTGATGAACGCGGCGTGCTCCACGCCCGGGATGGACCGCAGCTCCGCCAACACGGCGTCGGCGAATTGGAGGCGATCCTCGGTGGTTTGCGCGGTGTCGCCATTCTGCGTCAGGCGGAAGGTCAGCGCGCCCCGCCGATCGAATCCGACATCCTCGGCGGCGGCGTTAAGAAAGCTGCGCAGGAGGAGTCCCGCGACCACCAGCAACACGACGGTCAGGCCGGTTTCCGCCACGATCAACGTGGACTGCAAACCGCGTCGCTTCCCGGCGCTGCCGCTGCGGCCACCTTCCTTCAGGGCCACGCCGACGTCACCGGCCGCCGCCCGCAACGCGGGCAACAGGCCGAAGAGGATGCCAGTGACCAGCGTGGCTCCGAGCGCGAAGGCAAGCACTTCGCCGTCGAGTCCGATTGTGATGCGCTGCAGGTTGCTGACCCCGGCAAAAACCCCCAGGGGATCAATGGCCACCGCGGCAACCCCGATGCCCGCGGCTCCCCCCAGCGCGGCGAGCAACAGGCTTTCGGTCATCATCTGATGCACGATGCGGCCCTTGCTGGCGCCCAGCGCAAGACGCAAGGCGATCTCTCCGCCACGGGACGACGTCTTGGCGAGCAGCAGATTGGCCACGTTCGCGCAAGCGATGAGCAGGACCACGCCGACCGATGTGAGCAGCAGGTTCAACGGACCACGGCGGTTCCCGAACATCGTTTCCTGCCAGGGTGTCACCGCCACGGTCCACTCCTTCTTCCGGTCGGGATAGAGGTGGTTGACCCCCTGCTTCACTGCGGTGAGCTGAGCGGCGGCAGCTTCCGGCGTGGCACCGGGCTTCAAACGTGCGAGCGTCGTGGTGACATAGTGATAACCGAGCGTTTGTTTGAGCTCGTCCGACCGAATGCCGGTCGGCGAAAGAAATTCCACGTCGGGGTCCAGGAGCGCGTCCGGCTCGAGCACACCAATGATCTCGTAACCTTCACCGTCGAACGTGACGAACCGGCCGAGAACGTCGGGTGAGCCATTGAACGTCTCCTGCCAGAAACGGTGGCTGAGGATGACGACGTGTTCATTCGCGCCGGCCGCGATCCTCCTCGGTCCGGAAATCCCGGCCGAGCGCCGGCCGCAATCCCAGCAACGAAAGATACTGCGACGTGACCTCGAGACCATCGACCATGCGCGGGCTCGCCGATTCCCGTCAAAGTGTGGGACATGTTGTGGCTGCGCCGCGATGGATTCGAAGTGAATGTTGTTCTCCTCCCACTGCAGGAAGGTGCCTCCACTTGACACCGCGCGGGCCCCGGGGGCGGGAGATTCGTTCACCTCCACGAGGCGGTCCGAATCCCGGTACGGCAGCGGGTTGAGCAACAAGCCGGAGACCACGCTGAAAATCGCAGTGTTGGCGCCGATGCCGATCGCGAGGGTAAGCACGGCCACAAGCGCAAAACCGGGCGACCTGCGGAGATCGCGGCCGGCAAACCGCAGGTCCTGCCCGAACTGCTCCAGCCACACGCCCAGCCGGCGGTCGCGCACCTCTTCCTTATAGGTATCGACGTGACCAAAGTCAACCGCGGCCCGGCGGTGCGCGGTCGCGGGATCCTCGCCGGCGGCGATGCGTTGCGCGGTCTCGCGTTCGAGATGTTCGCGCATTTCGTCGGCCATCTGTCGATCGAAAGCGCAGCGTGGAACGTGCGGCGCAGGCGGGTGAGGAAGCCGGTGAGTTTGCTCATCGCTCGAGATGTTCAGCGTTGTCGTTCAGTCGTGGCGCAGGGCGACGATCGGATCGACCTTCGCGGCCCGGCGGGCCGGGAGAAAACTCGCGAGCAACGTGACCACGAGGATCAGGCCGGCGGCGAACAGCAGGATGTCCGGCCGGGTCGCATCCGCTTGCACGAGCAGTGGCTCGAGCCAGTGCAGGAGTGGCACCGCCGCGAGGATTCCGATCAGCGTGCCGACGAGAGCGAGCACGCCGCCCCGCACGAGTACCAGGCGAAAGATCGTGCGATGCTCCGCGCCGAGCGCGATCCGGACGCCGAGTTCCTTCGTGCGCTGGGCCACCGTACTCGCGAGCACGCCGTAAAGTCCGAGGGCACTGAGCAGGATCGCCAGTCCGGCAAATAGTCCCGCGATTTCCATCGGCGCGCTCTGGGTCAGCACCGCACTTGCCTGCAAGCGCTCGAGGCTTGTGACCCGGACCGACAACAACGGGTCGACCGCGGTCAGCGCCTGGGTCACCGAGGCCGCCAGGGCATCGGTCGGCAAGGCGGTGTGCGCGACGAAGACCGCCTCATCATTGAACACCGGCCACTGGGCGGCGGCGAGATAGAGCGCCGGCGCATTGCCCATCGAGAACGGGACATTCTGCGTTTCGTCGACGACGCCGATGATTTCGCTCTCGCGTCCATAAAAAGCGATGCGCTCGCCAATCGGGTTGCGCTCGCCGAAGAACCGTTCGGCGATCGCGCGACTGATCACCATCACGGGCGGCGCACTCGCGTTGTCCGTGGCTGCGAAGTCGCGCCCCCGGATCAACGGCATGCCGAGGGTCTGGAAGTAATCTGGATACACTTCGTAAATGAACGCCACCGCGGGACTCTCCCCGGGCGCCGGCTGATAACCCGGCACCTGAAACCCGAACTTCGACGGCCAGTCGCTGGACAGCGGCACGCGGTTCGCGACCGAGGCGCTCATGACTCCGGGCAACGCGCGGATCTGTTCGAGTGCCCGTTCTTTGAACGGATTGATCTTCTCCATCGTGGCCGGGAAAATCCGCCCCATACCGATACGCCGGCAGGGCCACGGAGGCCACGAGCCGGTGGTCCGTTTGGACGCCGAATCCGCTCGCGAACACGCCGCGCAGGTTGCGCACCGTGACCCCGGCCGCCGTCAGCAGCACGAGGGCGAGTGCCACCTGCGCGACAACGAAGACTGACTGCGTCCACCGCCGACCCGGAGCGCCGGTGGATTGATGACTGAGCGCCTGCAGGATGCGGCCCAAGTTCCGGCGTGTCGCGTACAGGATCGGCAAGCTTCCCGTCAACAACCCGGTGACGAGCGCAAGACCGAGGGTCAGCGTGAGCATGTTGCCGTCGAAAGCTGACCGTCTGGCCGTAGGGCATGATTTCGTTCAGGTGAAAGTGTCGCGGCAGAATCCGCAGTGCCGCCACCGCGATGCCCGCCGCCGCGGCTCCGCCGACGAGAAAAAGCACGACCGTCTCCATGGCGAGTTGTCGGGCGATGCGTCCCCGGGATGCGCCCAGGGCGCTGCGCAACGCGACTTCCCGCAGACGCTGCTGACTGCGCACGAGCAACAACCCCGCGATGTTCAGGCAACCCAACAACAACACAATGCCCGCCGCGACCTGCAGCGAGACCAGCATCGATCCCGAGGAGCGCTCGCGCACCCACGTGGTCAACGGCGCCACGCCGTAGGTTTGTCCCGTCTGCTCGGTGAACTCCCGCGCGTCCGGGTGCGCATCCAGATAGCCGGCGTACAATCCCTGCAATTCGTCGCGGGCCTGCGCGACCGACACGCCCTCGCGCAAACGCCCGATGGCCTGGAAGGCGCACATGCCGCGGCTCTGTTCCGTGCGCTCCTCCGGCGAAAAGATCTTCGGCAACCACAGCCGCGCACGATTCGAGGCCAGACTGAAATCAGCCGGCATCACGCCGATGATCCGGCAACTGCTGGTCGTCCACGCGCAGTTCGCGCCCGATCACGTCCGGGTCGCGTTGATACAGGTCGCGCCACAACGCGTCGGACAAGACCACGGAATCTTCCCCGCCGCGCTCAAGGTCTTCGGCGTCGAAAACGCGACCGATCACTGGACTCACCTGCGCCACGTTCCACACGCCGGGCGTGACGCGCGCGACGTCGAGACGCAGCGTGCGATCGCCAAGGTGGAGGTCCGCCTTGTTCTGGCCATCGATGAAGCCCAGGGCCGAAAAGCTGCGGGCCGATTCCTCGATCTCGATGAACGTGAGCGGCGAGATCTCCTGCACCAGGTCGCCCCACGGCCATTTCGGCCACACCATGCCGAGGTTCACGACCCGGTCGGCATCCGGATAGGGATACGGCCGCAGCACAATCGATCGCAACAGGCTGAACAACGTGACGTTCGCCCCCAGGCAAAGCGCGAGGGTGGTCACGGCAATGAACGTGAAACCCGGTGCATGCCGCAGCATGCGAATCGCCTGGCGGACATCGCGGATAAGTTCGTCCATCCAATGTCCCAGCCGCCGGTCGCGCACCTGTTCCTTGAAGGAATCGGCGTGACCGAACTCGAGCGCGGCATGGCGGCGCGCCGTGTCCGGATCCTCGCCCTGTTCCTGGCGCTGCGCCGCTTCGCGCGCGAGATGCTCGCGCATCTCGGCGGCCATCTGTTGTTCAAAAGCGCGGCGGTTGAGCACGCGGCGGACGCGGGTCCAAAATCCAGTGAGCCGACTCATGGATTTGTCCCCTGGGTAGGGCGGGGACTCCGTTCCCCGCCGTCGACGTCCACCGCTACCTGCGGCGGGGAACGGAGTCCGCGGCGCTGCGCTTGCGGGTGTCCCCGCTCGACCGACGACAATCCGTGCGATTCCAATCTCACGTCAGATTCTCCAGTTTCGCCCCCAGCACCTGGTTGATCGCGAGTGAGAGGCGCTCCCAGTTCGCGGTCTCGCGGTCGAGCTGCTTGCGACCGAGTTTCGTCAGCTCGTAGAAACGCGCCTTGCGGTTGTTCTCGGAAACGCCCCAGCTCGCCTTGATCCAGCCCTGCTCCTCCAGGCGGTAGAGCGCGGGATAGAGCGAACCCTGCTCGACCCGAAGGACCTCGGCGGAAATCTGGCGGATGCGCACACTGATGCCGAACCCGTGCATGGGCTCGAGCTGGAGCGCCTTGAGAATGAGCATGTCGAGCGTGCCCTGGAGGAGGTCGGATTTGTCTTTGGCCATGGTGAAGGAGGTGTCCTGCTTGCTTTCCTAGACGTCCGACAGGAAAAGGGCATCTCCTGTAGATTGTCAAGGAGAGTAACCCGGTAGCCGCGTCACCGGTTACAGGTTTTTTTGCCGTTGCCTGGTCGGGCGATGGGTCGAGGTCCCAGCGCGGCTCGGCGCCGCTCGGAACGCTACGTTTCTGCGGCGGAGCGATCGGGAGTCAGTCCTCGACGCGCGAGGCAAATCGCCCGATCAGCCTGCCCGCATTTCAGGATCCTGCACATGCAGGACATACCGCGTGGGGAGGAAGCGATCGCGATTCGCGCAGTGAGCTGGGCGTGACGGGCCGCCGGGATGAGGACGGCCCTTGACTCTCCGCGGTGCTGGCGCGTCGTGTGCAAGAGGCCCATCGCGCCACTTCATGTATCGTATACACAGTCCTGTCTCTTTCACCGCGTCCGCCTGTTGCCGAATGCTCGTCCGGATGACGATGATCGCGTGTTGCGCGAGCGGAGTGTTGGCAGCCAGTCCCGTCGCCTTCGAACGAGTTCCGGCGAAGCTCAATCTGCATCTGAACGGCGTGACCTGGCACATTCAACGCCGCGGGTTGAATGAGGAAAACTGGGGGCTGGGGTTTGACCTGGAACGCTACCGCTCGGAAAGCGAGCATGGCTGGTTGGATGGCTGGATGATCGCGCACGAGGCCGACGTTTTTCTCGGCTCGCATCGCCATTGGGGAGGGTCGGTCGGATTCTCGGCCCGAAAGGCGTGGGGGCGCTGGTGCTGGTTCGGGCTGAACGCGGGTTTGATTCATCAGCACGAATACCAAAGGGATTTCGGAGTCCCCGTGCTGCCTTTTGTGCTCCCGTTCCTTGAGACAAGGACCCGTTCACCCGTCAACTTTCGGTTGACCTACTGTCCGCCCGTCGACCGCAGTTTCCATGTTCTGATGCTGCAGTGCGTCATTGCGATCGACCACAACTGATACCGGCCATGCGTGCCTGGTCCGGCGGCAGCGCCCGTTCGGCGGGATGAGACTGGCCACCGTGACAGCGCGGTTGTAGCAAGACGCGATGTTCAATCCGTCCTTCAAAACCATGTGTGCATTTTTCGCGGCGGCGGCGGCGCTCCAGGGCGCGGAATCGAATCTGCAGGTGAGGACCGCGTCGGGTGTCGTGGAAGGGAAACGCGAGGATACGGTCAGGGCCTTTCTGGGTATTCCTTATGCCGCCCCGCCGGTGGGTGATCGCCGCTGGCAGCCGCCCGCGCCGGTCGCCCCGTGGGACGGCGTGCGACCGGCCACCGCGTTCGGATCGCGGCCGATGCAACCGGTCATCTTTCACGACATGATCTTCCGCGATCCCGGCTGCAGTGAGGATTGTCTCACGCTGAACATCTGGACGCCGGCCGAGAAGGCGGAGGCCCGCCTCCCGGTCATGGTGTGGATCTTCGGCGGTGGCTTCATCGCGGGAGGAACATCCGAACAGCGCCAGGACGGCGCCCGTCTCGCGAAGCAGGGTGTGGTGGTCGTGTCGATGAACTACCGGCTCGGGGTGTTTGGCTTCTTCGTGCATCCGGAACTGGCCGCCGAATCGCCGCATCACGCCGCCGGCAATTATGGGTTGATGGACCAACTCGCGGCCATCCGTTGGGTGCACGACAACATTGCCGCCTTTGGCGGTGACCCGAAGAACGTCACCATCTTCGGCGAGAGCGCGGGTTCATTTTCGGTTTCCGCCCAGATGGCGTCGCCCCTGGCCCACGGCTTGTTTCAGAAGGCGATCGGGGAGAGCGGTGCCGCCTTCTACAGTTCCGGCCTGGCGCAAGAGTCGCTCGCCACGCGGGCGGCGGCCGACGCGGAATACGTCGGGAAACAAACGGGCGTCCACACGCTCGCGGAGCTGCGGGCGATGCCGGCGCAGGCGCTGATGGATGCAGTGATGAAGACCGACGAGCAGCGCTATCGCTTCAGTCTCGACGTGGACGGTTACTTTCTGCCGGAGCCGGTGGCTGATTTGTTCGCCGCAGGGAAGCAGAACGATGTTCCGCTGCTGGCGGGCTGGAACCATGACGAGGGCGGCGTTTCGCTTCCCCCGGGAACCCCGGCGATCGAGAGCATGAAGAAAACGGCGCAGGAAACCTTCGGCGACGACGCGGATGAATTCCTGCGGCTTTACCCGTCGACCACGGAGGAACAGGCGGCGCGATCGGGCGCCGACTTTGCCGGCGATCGTTTCATTGCCTTATCGACGTGGGCCTGGCTGGAAGCCCAAACAAAGACCGGCAAGCAACCCGTGTTCCGCTACCACTTTGATCGGGCACCGCCGACGAATTTCTACGGGCAACCGAGCGGCGCCTACCACTCGGCGGACATCCTCTACGTCTTCGACTCGTTCGACGCGCAGCCGCAGGTGGCCTGGACGCCGACCGATCGGGAAGTCAGCCGCGTGGTGCAGGGATACTGGACGAATTTCGCCCGCACGGGCAACCCGAACGGGCCCAACCTCCCGACCTGGCCGACCTATGGTCCGCGTGACGGATGGCCCGTGATGCACCTGAATGCTCCGCCGGAAGCGCGCCCGGATGAACGGAGGCCGCGCTACGAATTCCTGCTGCGAAAGTGGCGCAAGTAGCCACGGCGCGTGCGTCCGGCAATGGGCAACGACCATCGTCGGAGCAATGGGGAGGAGCGGGTTTACCCCGCGATTCGCCCGAGAAATCGCGGGATAAACCCGCTCCTCCCCAACCGAAGCGCCGCAGAGCTGGAGCGAGTTTTATCCGTTCAGCCGGGAACGGCGGCGTTTCGGATTTCCTGGAGGAAATCGGCGGCCATGCGTTCGAGATCGAACGTGGGCTTCCAGTTCCAGTCCTCCCGCGCCGCCGTGTCGTCGAAGCGGACCGGCCAGTCCCGCGCGAGGCGCATGATCACAGGATCCGGCGCAAATGTGGCTTGAAATCCCGGCACGTGGTCACGCAGGACGGACGCCACTTCGCCCGCCGACAGACTGAGACTGTGGAGATTGTAGACCCGACGCGTGAGTCGCGCCGCCGGCGCGTCGATGAAGGTCTTCATGCCGCGCAGCACGTCCCGCACGTAGATCGTCGAGATCGTCGCCTCCGGCGTGACCGGAAAGGTGAACGCCCCCCGTTGCACCGCCGCCATGAACGCATGCGAGGCGAAGGCGGTGGTGGCGGCGGGCGGCGCATGGCGCGAGATCACCAGCGGCATGCGAAAACTCCG
The DNA here is from genome assembly GCA_963797435.1 of uncultured Verrucomicrobiae bacterium. GTDB lineage: Bacteria > Verrucomicrobiota > Verrucomicrobiia > Opitutales > Opitutaceae > CAWCPJ01. The sequence continues at coordinate 1,176,310 of CAWCPJ010000005.1, forward strand.
GAAGTCGAGGCCGTGCCGGGCATGGAAGTACATGCCGAGACGCTCGACCGCGACCTTCGTGGCGCCGTAGAGATTTTCCGGCCATTGCGGCAGATCCTCCGGCACGGGATTCGGGAGGTTGCCCCCGTAGGTCAGCGACGTGCTGGGAAAGAAGAAGCGTTCGACCGCGAATTCCGTGCTCAACTCAAGGAGCTCAAAACTCGCGGCGGCGTTCGTTCTCCACGCAGCGCGCCGATCCTGTTCCGAAGAACCCGACAGCATCGAGGCCAGGTGCACGACGTGCGTCGGCCGCACGCGGTCGAAGAGCGATCGCAGGGCGATGGCATTCGCGATGTCTCCGGCCACCGATTCAACGCGGGGCGAGGTGACGCCGGGATCGATGCGATCGAAGAGCGTCAGGTGCGCGCCGGGTTCGTCAAGCAGGGGAACAAGCTGGCGCGCGAGGTTCCCCGCACCGCCGGTGATCAGGTAACGACGATTCATCGCCGCCATTTCGACGATTTTTCTCCACAGCACGAGTCAAAGGGGCGGCGAGATGCGACGACGCCCACTTCGCGGCTGCTCGTCGCGGTGCGAATCGGGCGGCACGCGCGTCGGGCTGCGCACTGATGCGCGTGCGAGGCGTCGGCTTTTGAATCGCACGGGTCTGGCGTCGAATTGTTCGTGCGCCGCCGGCGATCTCATCATAACACCCGGGAGCGAAAGACCATGGAACCCACTCCGGCACCCGCACCATCCACCGACCGGGACGGCGAACACCTTCGGCTGCTTGCCATATTCCACTATGTGCTGGCCGCAATCGGTGCGGTCTTCGCGTGCTTCCCACTGCTGCACGTCGGCCTGGGGCTCATGATGGTGCTCAATCCCGATTTCCTGGCGGAGGGGCCAAAAGCCAATCCGCCGCCATGGTGGTTTGGATACATCTTCGTCGTCCTGGGCGGCCTGATGGTTCTCGCCGGCTGGGCGATGGCGATCGCCACCTTCATCTCGGGTCGCTTCATGGCCCGCCGTCGTCATCGCATGTTCAGCTTCGTGGTCGCGGCCATCCTCTGCATCTTCATGCCCTTTGGCACGGTGCTCGGGATTTTCACCATCATCGTCCTGAGCAAGGAGTCGGTCCAACGGTTGTATCTGGATCAGGCGGGAGGACGTACGTTCTAGACCGCGGACGCGTGGGGACATGCGACCTGCCTCGGGTCCCTCGTTCGTAACATCCCACACCACCCACCACGCTGGCGCGTGGGAGGTGTTTTCTCCTTCAGCGAATTTATCTTAGCGGCCTTGAGCCAAGGCCCACGGCGGGCCGCCTCCCGCATCCTACGCCGCGGCCCAGCGCAAGAGGCCCCAGAACAGGGCGAGAATCGCGAATGATACGGCCAAGCAGGCGATGAAGCCCACCGCATCGACCCGGTCCCACCGCGTGAACTCCCAGCTCGAGGCCGCGCCGAACAACTTCTGGCCGTCAAAGCGCCGGGGCTGGCGCCGCGTCTCCTCCATCGCCGCGTGCTCGAGTTCCGGGTTCGCACCGACCGGCGTCTTCATCTTGCCAAAGAACTGATCGACGCGTTCACGATTCGGTGGACGCGTGACCAGGCTGACGAGGATCAGCACGAGAAACGGGAAGAAGCCATCGAACAGGAAACGCACCGCGTTGCGGTTGCTGGGCGAAAGTCTTGCCACGTCGAGTCCGCATGCATCGAGAATCGCGAGTTCAACGTGGAAACGCCCCTCCCCGCGCAGCGCGCTCGAGGGGACCTCCGGATTCACGTGCACGACTGTTTCGAAGAAGACCGGGGACGGTTTGCCGTCGCTTGCGATCGATTCGATCGCGTAGGTCGGGCTGTTGCTCACGCTCCCGAACATCGGCGCCACCCACTTCGGCCCCACGATGTTCAAGAGTGCGGAGACGATCACGGCCGTCCATACCGCCGGCAGCGACAGGCGGCGCCAGAAGAAGATCAACATCACGGCCGCGCCGAACGGCACGTTGACCGTGAGCAGGTCCTGGATGACGCCGTAAACGTTGTCCATCCCGGACGCCGCGACGACCCCGCAGGCGAGGATCACCACGATCGCGATGCGGCCGGCATTGACGTAACCCCGCTCCGTGCCATCCGGCGACAGGTAGCGGTAGACATTGCGCGTGAACAGGGCCGACACCGCCATGGTTTGCGCGGCGATCGTCGACATGTTGGCGGCGAGCAGCCCCGCCATCATCAGGCCGAGGAATCCGGGCCCCAGGAGCTTCAGGGCCATCGTGCCCCACGCGGAGTCCGGATCGGAGAGTTTTTCGCCGCCCTGATACAGCGCGATCGCGATCAGACCGGCGAACGCCCACAGGATGATCATGAGCCGCTTCGCGTAGGTCCCGGAGACGGCGCCGAAGCGCGCGGCGTATTCGTTCTTCGCCGACCCGGACACGCTCATGTTGCCGATGATGCCATGGATTTGCACCAGGCTGATCACGAAAATGCCGATCAATTCCCAGAAGCCGATGCCGCCCTCCGTCAGGAGTTCGAAGTTGGCCGCAGCGACCCGTTCGCTCAGCTTGTCCCAGCCGCCGATGGCAATCAGGCCGCCCGGGATGAGGAGGATGGAGAAGATCACGATCAACGTGCCTTGAAACGCCTCGTTGAGCGCCGCCGCCGAGAGGCCACCCATCACGATGTAGGAGCCGACGATGACTGAATAGACGATATAGAAACCCCATTTGCCCGCATCGTTGTCGAGGTAGGAAATGTTGCTGCGGAGTTCGCCGCGCTTGTTCTCCTCGCGCAGGAAGGTAAGACGGTCGTTCTCCGGTGCGGCCAGCGACGCGCCCGCCTTCACCTGGGCCTCGAGCGCGCGCAATTCGCGGTACTCCTCGACGGACGTCCGCTCCGGGGCCGTCCACTCCGCCGCGGGTTTCAGCATGAGCGACTTTGTGACCTTGTAGGCGACGAGGTTGCCGAAGCCGATGATTACAAAAACCGTCGCGAAGATCTGGAAGACAGCGTAAAAGACCGCGAGTGAGCGCTTGCCGAATCGGTCATGGAACAGGTCGGCGACGGTGACGAGCCGCACGCGTCGAAACCAGGCGTTCATGAACCAGTAGTAGGGATTCATGAACAGCGTCTGCAGCGAGAGCCAGACGCCGGATACGCCCTTCTGGTAGACGAGGCTCGCGGTGCTGACGGCGCCGTTCGCGTCGGTCGCGTTGCCGAAGTTGAGGAAGAACTGGTAGAGTTTGCCGAGTCGGCGACCGGCGAGGAAGAAGCCTTCCTCGTTGCCGGAGTGTTTGCGTCCACGCAGGCCGATCAGAATGACGACGACGAAATACCCAAAAACGACCAACAGGTCGATGAAGTGCAGGCTGCCGAAACGCATGGGGGTTGGGGGATGGGGCGGGTGTCACGATGACGCCGCCCCGGCGTCCTGAATGCGAACGGCGCGGGCCTCAGACAGTTCGCGGCGCCGCGAAATGCGATCCGCCCGCCGGCTCAGAAATCAAAGTTGTCGATGTTGTCCCGGTTGAAGATGAAGGGCTTTCCCAGGAGGATATTGTCGCCGGAAATCTCGTAGGTCTTGCCGCCGGCGGTGAAGCTGGTGTCGCCCGGTTTGAGTTTGCCCCGGGCCAGCGCGTCCGCGGCGTACACCGCCAGTGCCCCCAGTTCCTCGGTGTTCCACAGGATGACACTTTGCGTGACCCCCTCGTGCACGTACGACTTGTTCTCGTTCGGCAGGCCGAGGCCGATCACTTTGACCTGCCCGACCTTGCCCGCCTGCTTCACGGCCTCGGCCGCGCCGGGGACACCGGGTGAGCAGATCGCCATGATGAGCTTCAAATCGGGATGCGCGCTCATCAATGTCGTCGCCTCGGCCTGGGCCTTCGCCTTGTCGTCGTCGCACGGCCGGAAGTCGACCAGCGTCATCTTCGGGTAGGTCTTCAGGCGCTCGTCGATGTATTTCTTCCATTCGTTCTGGTTCGCCGCCGTCAGCGACGCCGTGATGATGGCGAACTCGCCGGCCTCGTTACACAGGCGCGCGGCTTCATCCATCAACGTGTAGCCGATCCCCTGCGGCGTGGCCTGGTTGACGAAGAACGCACGCGCGTCCGGCATCACGTCGGCATCGAAGCTGATCACCTTGACGCCCTGGTCGCGGGCCTTGCGCAGCGCGGTGGACAGGGCGGCCTTGTCCTCGGCGGCGACTGCGATCGCGTCCACCCCCTTGTTGATCCAGCCTTCGACGATCTCGTTCTGCTTCGCCGGATCCGTCTGGGTCGGACCGTCGAAGAGCAACGTGTCGCCCAGTGCGTCCGCCGCTTTCCGCGCGCCCTTTGCGGCGGAAAGAAAATAGGCGTTGCCCTTGGACTTCGGGAGCATCGCGACGGTCAGTTTCGCGCCGCCGGACGGAGCGGCACCGGTCGCGGCGGATTCTTTTTTGCCGCAACCGGAGAACGTGGCACCGAGGGCGACGAGCGTGACGAGGAGAAGGGGCTTCATGGCGTGGAGGACGACGTTGGAGACTGGGACGATGCAGGTACGTGACGCCGGGTGCGCCACGCTGACAAGAACTTTGGCAGGACGCCGGCCGACAACGCCACGATCAACAGGAGGCCGGTCAACATGCCGCCGACCTCCCGCGGCCAGTCGACATACGGCAGGCTGTCGCTGAGCACGGCGACGGCGGCCCAACCGAGCAACGTGCCATGCACACTGCCGCTGCCCCCGAAAATGCTCGTGCCGCCGAGCACGACCGCGGTGATCGCAAACAGTTCGTAGCCGGTGCCGGTGTTGGCACCCGCCTGGTTGAGGCGGGCGGTAAAGACCAGCCCCGCGAGGGACGCGCCGACACCCGCGATCACGTAGACCGTCGCGAGCCGACGGGCCACCGGGATCCCGGCGTAGCGGGCGCCCTCTGGCGCATACCCGATGGCGCGAAACGACCGGCCCAGCGTCGTGCGATGCACGAGCAGCCACACCCCGATCGCGACGGCCGTGAAGATCAACAACTGCGCCGGCAGGCCGAACCAACTGCCCTGGCCGATGGCCTGAAAACCCGCCGGAAATCCCGTAAACGTATCCGCGCCCCGGGTCAGCGCCTCGGCCAGTCCGCGGAAAAGCGAGAACGTTCCCAGCGTAACGATCAATGGCGGCAGTCGCAGCCAGGTGATGAGGGAGGCGTTCAGGCCGCCTGCAAGCGCACCGAAAGCCAGCGTCGCGGGAATCGCCGCCGCGATCGGCACGCCGGCGTCACGCCAGAGCTTCCCGAACACGACCGCACTCAGGCCCATCAGCGAGCCCACCGAAAGGTCAATCCCGCCGGTCAGGATCACGGGTGTCATCACGAGCGCGAGGAGCCCGATTTCGCAGGAATGCCGGAGGATGTCGATCTGCGCCCCGGCGGTGCCGAAACCGACGGTTCGTCCGCTGAAGTTCGTGGTTGTGCCGTTGAAGTAGAAGAACAGCCACTCGACGACGAAGAGCAAGAACAGGAACAACTCGTGGCGGTGGGATCGGAGCTGGGTCAGGAAAGGCATGGGCAACGCTGATCTGCGCGGATGTTACGCTAATCTCAGAATCAAAAAATCCGGGAATGTTTGCGGCGCTTTCATTGGCGTACGATCAGCGCAGATTAGCGTTCCCTCCTCCTACTCCGCAGTCCATCAGCCACGACGGCCAGCAGGATGATCGCACCCTGGATCGCCTTTTCCCAATACGCGGACACCCCGAGATACGTGAGCGCCGGGTTGATGCTCGCCAACAACAACAGCCCGACCAGCACGCCCCAGAGATTGCCGCGCCCGCCGGAGATCGACACGCCGCCGACGACGACCGCCGCGATCGTCCGCAGTTCCAGGCCGACTCCCGCCGTGGGATCAACCTGCGGCGATTGCACGGCCGCCATCATGGCGGCGAGTCCGGTGAACGCGCCGATCATCAGGAAGCAGAGAAACGTCACCCACCGCGGCGAGATGCCGGCGAGCCGCGCGGCCTCCGCATCCGCGCCGACCGCATACACGAAACGACCTGCCGCCAGGTGCCGCATGGCCCAGGCCAGCGCGACCAGGATCAGCAACGCAGCGCCCAGGATCGTCCACTGTCCAGCCGTCTGGCTCAGTCCGAACCACTGGCCGGATGCGCCGATGTTGACGTACACGCCCTGTCGCAGCCAGCGCAGGGCCTCGCGCCAGGTAACCATTGTCGCCAGCGTCACGACAATCGATGGCAGGCCAAGCCCGGCAATGAGGATCCCGTTGAACGCGCCGAACAACGCGCCCACCATGATTGCCGCCGGCAGCGCCAGCACCACGGGCAACCCGTGACCCAGCATCACGCCCCCGCAGACGCCGCAAATCGCGAACAGCGATCCGACGGAGATGTCGATCTGGCGGCTCACGATGACGAGCGTCATTCCACACGCCACCACGAGCGTCGGGGCAACCTGGCTCGTCAGGAGCGTGAGCAACGGCTGCGGCGAGAAGAAAGCCGGCGCAAAGATCGCCAGCGCCACCAGCACGACGAGCAGCGCGCCCGCCACCGAGAGTTCGCGAAAATGACGGTTCACGCGGCGCCCTTCTCGGCCGTGCCCAGCGCCGCCGCCATCACGTCCGGCGCCTCGCTGCCGCCCGGGAGCACGGCCACGAGCGTGCCGCCGCGCATGACGCCGATGCGGTCGCTCATGCCCAACACCTCGGGCAGATCACTCGAGATCAACAACACCGCCAGGCCGTCGCGGGCGAGGCGCCGGATGATCTTGTGGATCTCGCCCTTTGCCCCCACGTCCACGCCCTGTGTCGGTTCGTCGAGAATGAGCAGTTTCGGTTTCGTGACCAGCCAGCGGGCCAGCGAGACCTTTTGTTGGTTGCCGCCCGACAGGCTTCCGCCCGGAGCTTCGGGACCGGCGCACTTGATTGCGAAGTCGCGGATGGTGTCCAACGCGAGTTCACGTTCCGCACCGAAACGCAGCCAGCCCGCCGGAAAGAAACGTCGGTGGATTGCCATGGTGATGTTGTGGGCAATCGCCATCGGAAGCACGACCCCATGGCGGCGACGGTCTTCCGGCACATAGGCGATGCCGCGACCGATCGCCTCCTGCGGCGAACGCAGGGCGACCCCTTCACCATCGAGCTGGATCACGCCGGTGTCCGCGGGCGTGAGACCGAAAAGGATGCGTGCGAGCTCCGTGCGTCCCGCGCCCACCAGCCCGGCCATTCCAAACACTTCACCGGCCCGAATGTCGAAAGTCACTCCGCGAACCCCGGAGGCACGGCAACCGAGGTCGCGCAGCGCAAGCACGACCGCACCCGGCGGGGCTTCACTCGGCGGATAAATCTGCGCGAGTTCGCGGCCGACCATCAGGCGAATAAGACCGGCCTGGTCGATGTCGCCCACTTCGCTCGTGCCCACGCTTTCGCCGTCGCGCAGCACGGTGACGCGATCCGCCAGCGCGAAGATTTCCTCCAGACGGTGCGAGATGTAGATCACCCCCACCCCGCTCTTCCGCAACTCACGCACGACGCCGAAGAGCAGATGTTGCTCCTTCTGGGTGAGCGATGCCGTGGGTTCATCCATGATCACGATGCGTGCCCCCGAACCGACAGCGCAGGCGATTTCCACGAGTTGTTGCTCCGGCATCGAAAGGGTGCGGACCTCCGCTTCGGGCGCGATGGCCGCGCCGATCCGCTCGAGCAAATCGCGGGCCCGGTCGCGCCGCGCGGACCAGTCCAGCCGGCGAAGCGCGGTCGGCGCCTCCAGGCGCAGCGCGATGTTTTCCGCCACGCTGAGATCAGGAAAGAGCGCGGGTTGTTGATAGATGCAGGCGATCCCGCGCCGGCGGGCCGACGCCGGCGTCAGGTCGGACACGGTCTCACCGGCGATCGTAATGCTGCCGCCGTCCGGCTGGTGCGCGCCGGTGATGACCTTGATCAAGGTCGATTTGCCGGCGCCGTTTTCGCCAAGCAGCGCATGCACTTCACCGGCGCGGAGCGAGAAATCGACACCCCGAAGGGCGCGCACGCCGCCAAATCGTTTTTCGATGCCGGTTAGTTCAAGCACGCGGAGATCATCGATCAAAAGTCATCCGCACGCTCACGGCAAGCGCGTCAGGCTTTCCGCCCGGATCGTCCAGGTGCCGTCCTTGGGAAATCCGGGGAAGGGTTCGTCGCAGCCCTGCCAGCCTGCGACCATCAATGCGACCGCGGAAAGAAACGAGCCGTTGGCCGGCAGATAAACCGCGATCTCGCGCCGGCCTTCGGTCTGGCTGGCCTGCGCGCGATCGCTGCCCTGCGGGCAATGGCCGTCGGCGGTGTAGCGATTGTTCGGACCGTCGCGCAGCAGGACCTCGACGGCATCGGCCGGTCGTCCGAGGCGCGTCGCGGTCATCGCGACCATCGGATAATCCCACCCCCAGATCTTCGTTTTCCAATCCCAGTCCGAAAAGACGGCGTCGAGCGTGCGGTTCATGGTCGCACGATCCACGGACGGGGTTTCCGGCAAAAACCCGAGCGCCATCAACATCTCGGGATGATCGTGGCGGCTGGCGAGATTGTCCCACGTGTCAGGATGGGATTCGAGCGCGACGTATTTCCCGTCCTTTTGCGGCAGCGGCGGCAGGTGCGCGATGATCTCGTCCCACGACGCTTCGCGGTCCAGGCCTTCGCGCAACCGCCAGCGTTGCGCGGTCGCGAGCGCCCAGCGCCAGTAGGCGAGTTCGTAGCACGGATCCTGACTGGTCGCGGGATCGTAGATTTCCTGTGCGATCCACAACGGCGGCCCGAGCACGTATTCGCCGCGCTCCTTGTCGAACACCAGCATCGACGCGAGACACTCCGCCGTCTCCTGCACGAGGTCGCGATACTTCGCGAGATTTTCGACCGACGGCGACTGGCGCAGGATCAGGTCCGCGAGGTAGATGGGATGCGGCTGATTCCACACGATGAGCGGATTGCCGCCGGGGCTTTCGCGATCGTCCGGTCCGACCATCTTCGCCCAACGCGCACCATGCAGGCCGCGGCTCGCCGCGAGCGCCCGGGCCTCCGGCAGGTGCGCGCGGAACCAGCCGAGGTTGCGCTCCGCCATCGCGGTCTCTCCCCAGAGGATGAAGTGCGCGATGTGCCACCAGATCATCTCGGTGTGGTGCTTGCCGTACCACGTGTTGCAGGTGAGACCGCTTTCCTGCGGCGGCACGTCGCCAACGGACTGGGTCGCCGTGAGGTAGCGCGAGAGAATGATCCGGTTCTCGAGCTTAGGCGCGAGCGGATTGGTGCTGCCGGTGAAATCCACGGCGGCCCCCGAACGCCAGAAGGTCGCCCAATGGGCGGCGCTGGCGGACTCGATGGCGGCAGCCGACTTTGCTTCCGTAACCGCGTCAGGCGAAAAACGAAGCGCAAGGTCGAGTTCGGAAGATGCGCCGCTGCCGGCAAATGTGAACGTATGCGCGGTCTTGCCCGCGACCGCGGCGGCCGTCGCCGTAGGGCGGGTCTCCGACCCGCTCTCCATGGTGGCGCCAGGGGCGCCGCCCGGAGCAGATCGGAGACCTGCCCTGCTTTGGCGCGCGGAGAAAGTCACGGAATACGTGAGATTCCCCGCACGCCGCGCGATCGTCGTTTCGTTCACGAGTTTGGATTCGTGACTCTCCGGGTGGCTCCAATCGAGCGGTGGGGTGTTCTTGATGCTCGTATCGTGGTCACGCGGGAAAGCCAGACGCACCCTTAGCTTGCCCGCGGAAACGAGCTCCGACTCGAGTCGAACCGCCACGGTGTCGGTCTGTGGATCGCAGCTCGTAGTGACGGTCACCGGCACGCCGCCGAGCTGGTAGCGGCTCGTGATGATGCCGCGCCAGAGATCGAGCGTCTGCTCCGGATCCTCGATGTCCGCGGGGGTGAACGTGGAACCATCGGGCTTGTCCCATTCCAGCGCGAGTTGACCGAGCGGATACAGACGCGGGTTGCGACGCAACCACTCCGCTGCCGGCGTGCCGAGTTGGCTCGGGATCGCGACCGTGCCTCCGTCGGCCCGGCGATACGTTTCGCTGGTGTCGGCGAGCGAGTACCCCTGCGGATTGTCGTCGGTGATCCAACACCAGCGCGCGAGCGTTTCCAGCGGGATGCCGTTCTTGTAGTAGGCGTCCTCGAAGGTCTGCAGGCCCGTGACGTCGACGGTGAAGGCAAACTTGCCGTTGCCCACCGTGAGCGGCGCGGTGTAGTCGACCTTGCGAATTACGGGATTGTGCCGCGTCACGAGCGCTTCGCGGTCAATCGGCGTGGCGTTCGGAAGCGCGACGGGCACGGCCGCGTTGCCCGGCTGAAAGCGGAAGTAGTCGAAATCCGCCGCGCCGCCGCCCTCGCCATAACAGAACAGCGCGAGTCGCGCGCCCTTCCATTGGCTGAACGTCAGGGTGACGTCGAGGCCGGTGTCGACATACGTCGTGCCGTCGACACTGTAGGAGAGATGGGCGGCCTTGCCGTGATACGAACCGCGCAACCAAATGGTCCTCGCCTGCACGACTGCAGCCGGGGTCGTTGATCCCGGGCCGGACTCAACCTTTCCGGCTGCAGCGGCGCCATTGTCCCAATACACCCGGGTCACGCCGCCCGCTCGAACGACGCCGACGGCACTGAAGTTTTTCCCGCACATGAAGGCGAGTCCGGCACGCTGCCCGTCAGTGAGTGCGGCGGCATCGAGTTTCACGTCAACCGTGCCCGCCTCGCCCCAAAGCTTCTGCGTGAGCGTGTCGCGCGCGAGTTCCGGGGAAGCCGCATCGTTGTCTTCGCCTGCCGTTGAAAGACGAGGCTCCGTCGGCGCCGGGTTGGTTTTCGCGGGCACGGCGGAGCGTGCCCCTATCGAAAGGCTCAATCCATGGAGGCGCAGCCAGCCCGGACGTTCGGTCAGCGACCACGCTCCCGGCACGGGATTGTGATTCCACTGCCATTGCGGTTCCAGGGACCTCGCCTCGAACTCATCGCTGGTCTGCGGGTGCCCGATCGGAAGGTCGCCGCCGACCGCGGGTTTTCTTCCCCCGCGACCGGCCGTCCACGATCGCCGAACACGGGCCAGTCATCGTCGCCCCATGTGACCGGCTCGAGGCAAGCGACGCGTCCGAGGTGACCGGCCGCCTTGAAACCGATGAACCACGCCTCGCCGTTGTCGAGTTCCACGATGCCCCCCTGGTGCGGGCTGCCATCGGGCAAAACGATGCGACGCTCGTACGGTCCCTGGATGTTGCGCGAACGCAGCACGGTCTGCCCACCGCGCTCCACCCCACCCTCGGGCAGCGAGATATAGTACCAGCCGTGTCGCTTGAACAGCTTCGGCCCTTCCGCCACCGGGCCGTGATAGATTTCCACGCCCCCGTCGAGCAGCCGCGAGCCATCCGCGCTCATCTTGTGCAGGATCAGCGGACCGGCGCCGAGCCTGCCGTGGACGAGATAGGCCTGGCCGTCGTCATCCCAAAACGGGCACGGGTCCTCCCACTGGTCCACCGACTTGACCGTGACCATCGCCGACCACGGACCCGCAGGATTCTTCGCGGTCCAGCGAAACAACCCTTCGCGCGGCGTGCAGACGTAGAGATAAAACAGCCCCTCGTGAAAGCGCAGCGACGGCGCCCACGTGCCCTGCGAGTACGCGCGCATCTCGTCGTACTTCGAATCCATCGGCAGACGGTCGAACACCTGGCCGATGATCTGCCAGTTCACGAGGTCACGGGAATGCAGCACCTGGATGCCGACGAAGTGAAAATCAGACGCGACAAGGTAGAAATCATCGCCGACCCGAATCACGTCGGGATCGGAGTAGTCAGCCGGAAGGATCGGATTGCGATAGGTGCCGTCGCCCTGGTCGCCCCACGGGAGCACCGGTTCGGCGGCGGCGGCACAGGGCAACAACAGCGGAAACGCTGTGAGGACGAAAAGTGCGGCGCGGAGTGCCGCACTCCGGGACCGGGCGGATCGCCACGAGGGCCCAGGATGGCGCGTTAGCGTCCGGGCGCGCGGCGCTCCGCGCCGCTTTGCATCCGGAGCAAAATCGAGCGGATGCATGTCGGTCGTTATTGGCCGGGCTGGGCAGCCACATCGCCATCGGGCAAGCCTTGCACATCGCGCGCGTGGACGCCCGTCACGTGGTGCAACGACCATGCATCGCGAGCGGCCACCGTCGAGAGAAGCACGTCGGCGAAGCGGGCACCCTCCACATCATCGAGCACCACGGCGGGCCGCTGATCATCGGAGAGCGTGCGCAGTTCCATGCCGTGCACCTGGATGTTCCCCACGTGCCGCGCAAAAAGGCCCCAAGAGGAAAGCGTGCCGAACAACTCTGGCTCAGGATAGCCGTGCTCCATTTCCGGCACGGCGCGCGTTGCCTCGTCGGCGGTGCCGCCGCCCCGATAGTACACGTGGATGTCATCGAGCGTCACGTCGGTGATTCGATGATCCGGCAGGCCCGCGATGAAGATGCCCTGATCCGGCGCGACGTTGTAGGCGTTCACGTGGCTGATCGAGATACGCTGGACGACGCCCGGCACGTTCGTGTCGGGACGGCGCAGGCGCGCGCCGAGGCGGATGAAGATCGGCGCGTTCGGGATGTCGCGCATCGTGAGGTTGGTGACGACGACGTCTTCGAGCACGCCGCCATCGACCTGCTCGAGCGCGAGGCCGCGGCAATAGTCGAACACGCAGTTGGCGATGGCGATGTTGCGAAAGCCCCCGCCCGCCTCGGTGCCGAACTTGATGCGTCCGATCGGACCGCCGCGACGCTGGATCTTCCGCTCGCGCGTGCCGCCGAGCAACGTGCCCTCGTCGAATCCGCTGACGAAGCAGTTCGTGATCGTGACGTTTTCCGTGACGCGCGCCTGGCCGAGGCCGTGCGAAGACTTCAGGCAGATGCCGTCGTCCCACGGCGAGTTCACGGAGGAATTGGAGATGCGCACGTTGCTGCACGCGTCGACGTCCATGCCGTCGCGATTCGTGTCGATCGTGAGGTTGTCGATCGTGAAATTGTCGACGCCGGTGGCGAGGATCGCGAAGTGTCCGCCATGCAGGATCGTGAAGTCACGCAGCAGGACGTTGCGGCAGTGCTTCAGCGCGATTGCCTTGTTGCCGACACCGTCAGGCAGCGTGTCCTCCGCATTCGGATAGCCGAACGGTCCCGGCACGATGTCCGTCCGCTCAACCACGGGTGCGGCGACGCCGTCGGCCGCAAGCACGTCGGGCGCCTTGCCGTCCGGCCGGGGTGGTGGGACGGCGTTCACGGGAAGCGATTTGCGCCCGCGGCCGCGACTGAGACCGCGACCGAAGATCCGGCCGGGTCCCGTGATCGCGACGTCCTCGAGGCCTTCGCCCCAGATCAGGCTGTTGTGCCAGTGCGAGTGCCCGAAATCCTGGGTACTGGTTCCATGCGTTTGGTTCCGCGGGATCGTACCCACCGCCGGCGCCCTCGGCGGGCGGATCGGCCGCGATGATGGTCGCGCCCGGCTCGAGGCGCAGGTGCACATGGCTGGCGAGATGGATCGAATGACAGAGATAGTTCCCCGCGGGAAACTCCACCGTGCCCCCGCCAGCCGATGCGGCGGCCGTGATCGCGCGATTTACTGCGCCGGTGTCGAGTGTGGCGCCGTCTCCGGTCGCGCCGAAGGTTCGCACGGAAAAGATGCCGCCCGCTCCAGTAGCGGTTTCGGCGGCAGTCGCGGACACCGCCAAGGGCGCAACGATGCCGGCAAGATACATGCCGCAGGCCAGAAGAACCGGGAATGCAAACGGTCGTTTACTCATCACGGGGTCTTGTGACGTTCGTCGGAGAGGTTTGGGGGACAACGGAAGATGATTTCTGTGGCTGAGCACGCGGGAGGCAATGGTGCATCACGCGGAAGGGGGCTGCGGTGGCGGACGGCGGAATGATCGGGTGCTGGCCAGCGGGCGTGATCCAAAGCGGGTCGGAGCGCCGCACTCCAAGACGCTGTCGCGCGACCTGAGGTGGGGGGCAAAGCTCGCACCGGTGCGACGTTTGTCTATTCTTCCCCGCTTAGCGACCGCCGATCAAGCCTGAGCCACAGCTGCGGTCGACGTCAAATGGCGGTCGTCTCCGCCGGACCCCCTGCCCCCATCTCGGCGGAATTATCAAGAAACCCGAAATCAAAGGGGCAATCGAGTCACAGAGATCACCGAGGAAGAGAGTGAACAGAGCAACCTCTGTGCACTCTCGTCGTCTCAGTGTCCTCCGTGTCCCTCCTACTCGGCACGCCTTGATAGGAGCGCTGGTTTGCGGCCGAAGTGCAGCCGCACGAGCCGGCCCTGCGCGCCGATGGGAAGTCGCGGTTCCCGCACTTGCCCGCGCCCGACGCGTTCGCAGGAGCCGTCATCGGCACGATAGTCCAAACGACCCGAACCGTGAGACGAGGCACGAAACCCGCGCATGTGTCGGACAAAAAAAGTGGCGGCCGCCACTTTTTTTGTCCGACTCAAAGGAGGCCACCCATGACCCGCCGCGCCATCCCACCCGACAAAGTTTGTGGCGGCCGCCACATTTTTTGTCGGGAACGGGACGAGCCCTGGCGATTGACAGTCGCGCCGCCGCCCTCTGATCCCTATCCGTTCAGTCCTCCGCGTGACCCGATCTCGGGACGCTGATCCCCTGTCTGCTCATGGCCAACCCGCGCATCCTTGACAACCAACGCCGCACGACGCTCACGCTGCTCGACGCCGTCGCCAAGCGCATGCCGCCCGGACGGCCGTTCATCCCGGAAATGCGCTCGGCAATCGCGGCGCATCCGGGATTCGGGGCCCGCGACCGCCGGCTTTACCGCGAGCTCATCTTCACGTGGCTGCGTTTTCGCGCGTGGTTCGACCGCGCGCGCATGGTCGATCCGCAACTCGCGCTCGATCTCCTCGTCGCCCTCACGCCGGAAACGCCGGAGGTGATGCCGCTGCAGGCCGCACTTGCGCCGCCGGGCGCGGTCGCGCTGCGCTCCTGGCCCGACCTCTGCGCAGGCCTCGCCGCCATTGTCCCCGGAATGAGCTTTGAGCTTCGTGAACTGCTGCCGCCCTGGTTCGAAGCTCATGCCCCGCATCTCTTTTCCGAGCCGGAAATTCTCACGCAGGTGCGACGGCCGCCATTCTGGCTGCGCGCGCATCGCGGCAGCGGCCCGGAACTCGTGCAGGAACTCGGCCGCACTGACATCGGCGCAAGCGCATCGCCGGCGATTCCGGGAGCGGTCCGGGTGCTCGAATACCGCGACCTCGAGACGCATCCCCTCATCGCCGGCGGCCGCGCGGAGATTCAGGACATCGGCTCGCAAGCGCTATTGTTCATGGTTGCTCCCGCTCCCGGCCAGCGCTGGCTCGACCTCTGCGCGGGTGCCGGAGGCAAGACGCTGCAACTTGCGAGCCAGCTCGGCGCGAAGGGCCGTGTGACCGCGCACGACATCCGGCGGGACGCGTTGATGGAGCTGCGCCGCCGTCTCCTGCGTGCGGGACTGCGCAATATCATCATCGAACCGGTTCTGCCGGAACCCGGCCCCGCAACGTTCGACGGCGTGTTGGTCGACGCGCCCTGCAGCGCCAGCGGGACGTGGCGCCGCCATCCCTACCTGCGCCACCAAACCACGCCAAAAATGGTGATGGATTGCGCGCGCGAACAACTCACGCTGCTGCGCCGCGGCGGGTCCTACGTCGCCCCCGGCGGCAGGCTGATCTACGCAACCTGCTCGCTCAGCCGCTTCGAAAATGAAGATGTCGTGGACACGTTCCTGCGCGACGACGACGAGTTCGTCCTGGAGAAGCCCTCGGCGCTTCCGCCCGGTGTCGCGCCCGCCGAAAATCGCACCGTGACTCTATGGCCTTCGGTCCTCGACAGCGATGGTTACTTCCTCGCGTGCCTTCGGAGGCGGTAGGAGGGCGAGTGGCGTGTCTCCACGCGACGGCGGGTCGACCGGCGACAGCCGACCCTGCCGTTGGTTGCGTCCGCACGCCGTGGTGCGAAATCTGCAGCTAAAACCTTCCGCTTACCGCCTACCGCCTGAAGCCAATCGCCATTCGCTTACCGCTTCGCGCCTTCTCCGCCTTTTCCCTTGCCGCGCCGGCCCGGTCGCTTCTTGAAACAACCCGTGGTAGCTGAAGCCACCGATCCCCGCATCCGCCTGCCGATTTTCGAGGGCCCACTCGACCTGTTGCTGTTCCTGATCCGGAAGAGCGAACTGGACATCTACGACATCCCGATCGAAACGGTGCTCAAGCAATACCTCGAGGTGCTCTTCACGATGAAGGATCTGCAGCTTGAAGTCGCCGGGGAGTTTTTCGTGATGGCGGCGTCGCTCATGGAGATCAAGAGCCGCATGTTGCTGCCCAAGGATCTGCAGGCCGTCGATCCCGAGGCCGACGACGAGGAACCGATCGACCCCCGGTGGGACCTCGTGCACCAACTGCTCCAGTATAAACGGTTCAAGGACGCCGCCGGCGAACTCGACCGACTCGCGTTTCGGCAACAGAGCGCGCTCGCCCGCGAAGATCTTGCCGGGTGGACGGCCCCGGTGGAGGACCGGCCGCTCGCGCATGTCGACCGCATTGAACTCTGGAACGTCTTCAATCTCGTGCTGCGCCGCCTCGCGGAAAAGATCGTGGTCGGCGAGATCAGCGACGAGCGCACGACCGTGGTCGACCAGATGGAGTTGATCCTCGGCCGCATCGAACGCGAGCGGACGTTCGCATTCAGCTCGCTCTTCGCCGGCCAGGACAAAATCAGCCTGCGCACGCTCATCGTCACGTTTCTCGCCGTGCTCGAACTCACCCGCCTCAAGCGCCTGCGCGTCCGGCAGGATGCCGCCTTCATGGAAATTCATTGTTCCGCGCGCGACGAAAACGAGACTGCGACGACCGGCCCGGCGAACAGCGAGAACGCATAGGGAAAGAGCGCTAGAAGGTAAGCGGCAGGCTTTTGGCGGTCCGCGCGGGGCGGGGTGCGTGCCGGCAGCCACGGACGGCGGTCGCTTCCGAATCACCCGCACGCCTGGTGGTGACAGGCGTGGCTGACCGTCGTTTGCGTTGCCGTCGCGGCCTCGCCTGACCGCCGCACGCTGCGCACCGGCCCATTCGAAAAACGACTTGATCCGGCCCGCCCCCAAATCACCTTGTGCTCCAGTGAAAAAGAAAGCGCGGCGGCGAGGACACCTGCTCGGCATCGGATTGGATCACGAAGACGGTCACAAACGGATCACCCAGGCCAAGGACTTTTCGTTGGTCGGTGGCTCCGCAGAAACGCACGAGCGCATGACCGAAACGGCAATGAAGACGATCGAAGAGCTCAAGGCACGCGGGAAGACCATTCACAATGTCGAACCCGAAGAGCTTTCGGAGATCGTCCACAAGTCCGCACCGCAAGAATAGCCCGAAGCTTTCATGGTCCGGGGAAGTCCGGGGCCACCTTGTCGCCAGGCTCCTTCGCGGCGTGTCCGAGACCGGCCACCAGATCGCGTGTCTTGTCACGCAGGGCAGTGACGATCGCGTCAGGCTTTCCGAGGTTGTCGCGGATGCAATTCACCAGGGCGCTGCCCACCACGGCACCGTCGGCGATCCCCGCGACCTCGTGCACCTGCGCTCGCGTCGAAATGCCGAAGCCGACCACGACCGGCAGTTCCGTCGCGAGTTTGATGCGCGCCACCGCACCACGGATATTGTCCGCGAGCGCCTCACGCACGCCGGTCACGCCCTCGCGCGACACGTAATAGACAAACCCGCTGGCCATCCGTGCGATGATGGGCAGGCGAACGTCGGGCGTGGTCGGCGCAACGATGAATATGTTGGCGAGACCGGTCGCGCGACTGACAGCCACAAGTTCGTCCGCCTCTTCGGGCGGCAGGTCCAGGGTCAGCATGCCATCGACGCCGGCCTTGCGTGCGCGGCGGACGTATGTCTCCACGCCGTTTGCGAACACGAGGTTGTAATAGGTATAGAAAACGATCGGGACGTCGGTGGTTTCGCGCACGGCCCGGGCAAGATCGAATACGCGGTCCATCGTGGAGCCACTTTCCAGCGCGCGTTGCGCGGCGAGCTGGTTGGTCGGGCCGTCGGCCAGGGGGTCCGAAAACGGCACGCCGATTTCCAGGATGTCCGTGCCGGCTTCGAGCACGGCCTCGCAGGCGCGCAGGGACGTGTCGAAATCCGGATCTCCCGCGCAAAGGTAGGCGACAAAGCAGGCCCGCTTTTCCTGTCGGGCTCGTTCGAAGGCGGAGGCAATGCGGTCCATGGCAGTCCGCAGAGCAAGCAACCCGCCCGAACCCGCTGCAAACCTGAAGCGAGAATGCGACGACGCCGGCGAATCCTCGCCGCCGCGGCATCGCGGCTTACCAAAGGTGCTGCCTGCGAAACCCTGAAACCGTGATCTCGGCTCGATCCTTCGTGACCGCTTTGTCCCAGGCCCCTGGGTTGCGGGTCCTCCGGTGGAGGGAAATTCTTGGGTCAGTACCAGTCGCGCAGACGCACGTCGATCCCCTGGTCGTCGCCAACGAGTTGCTTGAACTTCTCCACGTCACTACCGCGATAGTGATAGGGATAGATGATCTTCGGCTTGAAGGCCCTCACGGCATCCGCGGCCTGCTCGACCGTCATGGTGTAGGGCAGGTTCATGCAGACGAATGCGACATCGATGTCCTTGAGCGCTCGCATCTCGGGAATGTCTTCGGTGTCGCCGCTGAGGTACACCCGCTTGCCGCCCATCGTCAGCACGTAGCCATTGCCGCGACCCTTGGTGTGAAACTTCAGGCGATCGGGAGTTGTGTTGTACATCGGTATTGCCTCGATCCCGACGCCCCCGACCGTCTTCGCGTCTCCGTTGGCCAGGATCGTGGTCCTGGCGCGCAGGTTTTCCGGCAGTTTCGCCGCCACACTTTGTGGCGCGACCATCATGGTCTGATCCGTGACGAGTGCGGCCAGCGTTTCCCCACTCAGGTGGTCGCCGTGGATGTCGGTGATCAACACGAGATCCGGTTTCGGCAGACCGGAGTAACGGTCCGTGTCACCGACGGGATCGACGTAAAGGGCGTGGTCGTTCCACGTCATGACCACGGTCGCGTGGTTGACCGGATGGATCACGAGATCGCCCTGATCGGTGGATACGTGATCTCCACTCATCGTTTCCGCAGCCGGCATGGTCGTGACAAAAGCACTGATCGCAAGAGTCGCAAATGACCTGGCGCAGAGATGCAAGGAGACCCGATGGAGGGAGGGAGCGGGAATCGGCATGGTGAGGCGAAGGTGCATGGCGTAAAGACGCGCCCGCCGGCGCGCCGGGTTCGTCAATTTGAACGACGGGACGAGAGCGTAGTCCAACCTTCCGGTTTCGGCCTCCGAACCCTCCCGGGCCGCGGGCCACCTTGTCGTTACACTCCAACTCGGTTACATGGAATTGGAGGTGGCGCCTCCATCCCGCCGTCGTATCCCGTCAACTCGCCGGCCTCTCCCAGCCCCACCTCCGACTCCAGCGCATCCGACCGTTTCGTGCCCTGGGGGCACTTCGGCGGGCTGCTCAATGCGTAGCGCCCCGGTTGCGTCGCTGGCACCAACCGGGCGCGGACGGGATTGAGATGGATGGCAAAGACTTCCCCAAACATATGTCCCGCCTCGACGTGGCGCGGGGACGCTCGATTTTGAAAGACCTGAAACCGCTCACGGCTTTTCCGCGTGGAATCTCCAGCGGACGCCGAAGCGGTCGTTCAGCGCGCCATAGAGACCAAACGGATGGTCGCGCAATGGATCGGTGACCTCGGCGCCGTCCGCGAGCTGGCGAAACAGCGTGGCAGTTGCATCCGGAGAGCCTCCGCTGACGTAAAGGGAGGTCATGTTGCCTTTCACCGGCCGTTCGCCGGGCTGCAGCCAGTCGGAGGCCGACAAGTCAATCAACGCAGCTTTAAGCCGTGCATAGACGATCCGGGCGTGAAGCGACGATGGAAACACGGTCTTCATGGGGGAGTCGCCGACCGTCGTCATGGCCAGCTCACCGCCGAAGACCGAGTGATAAAACGCCATCGCCGCCCGGCAGTTTCCATCGAACAAGAGATAGGTTGATACGTGCATGGTGATCGCGACACTTTTGCTTTTGTGCGTTTCCGATACGGTCGGTGGCTGGAAGCGACCGTCGAGCGCGGGGTGAATTGATTTCCTGGGCGAACAGCCGGGCAGGAACGCGCCGACGATGATCAGGAGAAGCAGGTTCTTCGTCAGGGTAAGCCCGGGATCGGGTTCCGAAGAGGAATTCCGGGGACTAGACGTTTTCGTGCCGTCGTGCATCATAAACGAATGACGGTCGAGGCCGGAGGTGGAGGACATTCCGGGCTGAGAACCACGGCCTGGGCGTATGGTGCCGCCATCGCGTATCGTCCGGCGGGTTTCGTTCGATTCCGCCTCATCCACATTCATGAGCATACCACCCGCGAACCGATCACAGTTTCGTCTCTTGATGCGCCAGCCGTACGACGGCACCGGCGCGCGACCAGATCCCGAGCAAATGCAGCAGATCATGGCCCGGTTCATGAACTCACACCCGGGCGCCGTTGGGGTAGCGGCTGTCGGCCGGAAGCGGTAGGCTGTAAGCCGGACACCGTATTTCCATTTGCGTCGTAGGTGGCGGTGTCGAGCCAGTCCCGGGCGTTGTAGGACTGATTCACCAGGGAGGGCACCGAGGACACGGAGGACGACCGGGACGAGCGATTGCCAACCTTGTCCAGGTTGTAGCCAATCGTGCCGGGGGGTCCGGGGTCACCGACCCCGGCTACAATGGTCTCGGAGGTGAGCCGGTAGAGGGCATGAAAAAGACACAAGAAAACCCTAGCGAGGCGCAGCCTCAGACCGGCCTCAGACCGATTTAACCGCAGATGTCGCAGATGAACGCAGATGCCAGGCCATGATCGATTCCTCCTCCGACAGGTGCCTCGGTCCGAATCATCTGCGTTATCTGCGCTATCTGCGGTTGGATTCAGATCGACGCTGAAAAACTTGACCCGCTCACCACGAGTTTCGGGGTTCACGGACTCTCGTTCACGTTTCGCCAATGGCGCGGTTGCGTCCGCCTCGGAATATCGCACGCACTGCGGCGGATAGCGCGAGAAGCGACAGGCCTCCGCGCCTCTTGATCCGACGTGCGCAGGGTCGCGCACGACCACCTTCGTTGAACGGCTCGACGGTTCATTCTCCGACGCTCGCTTCGACTTGGTTGGCTGTAGGAGCGGGTTTACCCCGCGATTCCTCCGAGTTCCGAACCTTCGCGGGGTAAACCCGCTCCTACGGACTTTCGGTAATTCGTCACCCCGGTCGAACGGACGCCCCGCCGAGGCATCCGCAGGTGCGGGGACATTACCCGTCCTGAATTGAATTACTGAACGGCACCGGCGCTAGGCGCCGGTTTCGTGCACGGCGGAAGGGGGACGACCGGCCGGCTGCAGGCTGGTGCCGCGCACGCGGCGGCGCAGCCAGCGGCGCGCGCGATCGATGTAGAGATAGACGACCGGCGTCGTGTAGAGGGTGAGCAACTGGCTCACGATCAGGCCGCCGGCGATGGAGATGCCCAGCGGTCGGCGCAGTTCCGATCCCTCGCCGAAGCCGATGGCAAGCGGCACGGCTGCGAGCAGCGCCGCCATCGTGGTCATCATGATCGGCCGAAAACGCAGCAGGCTCGCCTTGAAGATCGCCTCGCGCGGACTCAGGCCCTCGTTGCGTTCGGCCGCGATCGCAAAGTCGATCATCATGATCGCGTTCTTCTTCACGATGCCGATGAGCAGGATCACGCCGATCAGCGCGATCAGGCTGAATTCCGTGTCGAACAGCATTAAGGCGAGCACCGCCCCGAGACCGGCGGACGGCAGCGTGGAAAGGATCGTCAGCGGGTGCGCGTAGCTTTCGTAGAGCATGCCGAGCACGACGTAGATCGCGATGATCGCGGCGAGGATGAACACGGGTTCGTTGCCGATCGAACGCTGATAGGTGCGCGCGGTCCCGGCGAAACTTCCGTGGATGCTCGTCGGCATGTGAATCCGCGCGATCTGCCGGTTGACGGCCGCGACGGCGTCGCCCAGGGACGCGCCCGGGGTGACATTGAACGACAGGGTGGCGGCGGCGAACTGGCCCTCATGGTGCACCTGGACCGGCGTCGAGCCGGTCTCGTAGTGAGAGAACGCCGACAGAGGAACCATGGTGGAGACCCGGGTGCTCACCGCCTGCCCGCTCGACGCGCCGCCGCGTCCGCGCGAGGCGATCGCATTGGTGCGCGCATTGCGGACGACATCGCCGGCGGCGGAACTCGCGCCGCTCCCGCGCGCCCCGCTTTCGACCGTGCCGGCGAGAGCGTTCGTCGACTGGGTGCCGCTGATGCTGCCGCCGGACTTGCTCACGTAGATCTCGTTGAGGGCCGAGGGGTCCTGCCAGAAGCGCGGCGCCACGCCCATGATGACGTGGTACTGGTTGAGGCGACTCGTAGATCGTGGAAACCTGCCGCTGGCCGAACGCATCATAGAGCGTGTTGTCGATCTGGCGCGTCGTGAGACCGAGCCGCGAGGCCGCATCGCGATCGATCACGAGGTCGGTCTCCAGCCCGTTTTGATCCTGGTCGCTGTTGACGTCGTTCAACACCGGTTCCGTCTTCAGCGCCTCCAGCAGCTTCGGTGTCCAGGTACGCAGGTCGTCGAGGGAATCCGCCTGCAACGTGTATTGATAGAGGGAATTGCTCTCCCGGCCGCCCACCCGGATTTCCTGCGCCGGCCTGAGAAACAAGCGGGCCCCCGGCACGTGACCAAGTTGCGGGCGCAGGCGGGCGATCACCTGTTCGGAAGTCACCTTCCGCTCCGCCAGTGGCTTGAGGCCGAGAAACAAATGTCCGGAGTTGCCCCAGCGGCCGCCGCCCGCGATCCCGACCGCGACGTCCACGGCGGGGTCGTGCTGCACGATGTCGAGAAACGTGCGCAGCTTCCGCGACATGCTCTGGAACGAGATCGTGCGATCCGCGACGACGAAGCCGAACATGCGGCCGGTATCCTGCTCGGGAAAGAAGCCCTTGGGGATCGCCTGGAACAGCCAGATGTTGAGCCCGATCGTGCCGGCCAGAAGAAGCAACATGAGCCGCCCGTGGCGCAGCGCCCAGCCCAGCGAGTGCTCGTAGGTGCTGTGCAGATCCTCGAAGAGATGTTCACTCCAGCGATAGATCGGCCCGTGCCTCCGATGCGTGCGCCGGCCGAGCACGAAGGCGCACATCATGGGCGTCGTGGTGAGTGAAACAAACAGGGAGATCAGGATTGCGATCGAAAGCGTGACGGCGAACTCCCGGAAATAGCGGCCGACGATGCCGCCCATGAGCAGGATCGGGATGAACACCGCGATCAATGACAGGCTCATCGACATCACGGTGAAACCGACCTCGCGCACGCCGCGCA
Source organism: uncultured Verrucomicrobiae bacterium (assembly GCA_963797435.1). Lineage (GTDB taxonomy): Bacteria > Verrucomicrobiota > Verrucomicrobiia > Opitutales > Opitutaceae > CAWCPJ01. The sequence continues at coordinate 1,199,695 of CAWCPJ010000005.1, forward strand.
ACGCGGCCTGGAACCGCGGGATGCCCGCGTCCATGTGGCGCGCGATGTTTTCCATCACCACGATCGCGTCGTCGACCACGAACCCGGTCGCAATCGTCAGTGCCATCAGGGACAGGTTGTCGAGGCTGTAGCCAAGCAGGTACATCGCCCCAAACGTCCCGATCAGCGAGATCGGCACCGCCACGCTCGGGATCATCGTCGCGCGCCAGTCGCGCAGGAAGAAGAAGACCACCAGCACGACCAGCGTGACCGCGATGACCAGGGTGAGTTCGACCTCGCGCAATGACGAACGAATGGTGACGCTGCGATCGATCACGAACGCGAGCTGCGCCGCGGGCGGCACGGAGGCCTGCAGTTCCGGCAGGACCGCCTTCACCTGGTCGACGGTCTCGATGATGTTGGCCCCGGGCTGGCGTGAGACCACCACGATCACCGCGGGCCGGCCCTGCGAGTAACCCGCATTGCGCAGGTCCTCGACCGAGTCCTCGACGTTGGCGACGTCCTCCAGCCGGATCGGTGCCCCGTTGCGGTAGGCGATGATCAGCGAGCGGTATTCCTGGGCGCTTCGCGCCTGGTCGTTGCTGTAGATCTGCCAGCGCAGACCCTTGTGCTCGATCGCGCCCTTCGGGCTGTGGGCATTGGCCGCGGACAACGCCGCGCGCACGTCTTCGAGTCCGACGCCGTACTTGAACAGGATGTTGGGATTGAGATCCACGCGCACCGCGGGCAAGGAACTGCCGCCCACACTCACGTCGCCGATGCCGGGCACCTGCGACAACCGTTGCTGGATCACCGTCGACGCGATGTCGTAGAGCTGGCTCTGGCTCAGCGTGTCGGAGGTAAGCGTGAGAATCGCAATCGGCGAATCCGAGGGATTCACCTTCCGGTAGGTGGGATTGCCGCGAAGCGCGACCGGGAGGTCCGCGCGGGCGGCATTGATCGCGGCCTGCACGTCGCGCGCGGCGCCGTCGATGTCGCGATTGAGGCCGAACTGCAGCACGACGCGCGTCGAACCGACGGAGCTGGACGACGTCATTTCCGTCACGTCGGCGATCGCGCCGAGGTGACGTTCCAGCGGCGTGGCCACGGCCGACGCCATGGTCTCCGGGCTCGCGCCGGGCATGGACGCGCCGACGACAATCGTCGGAAAATCCACCTCGGGCAACGGCGAGACCGGCAGGTGGAAGAACGCCGTCAGCCCCGCCAGCGCGATCCCGATCGTGATCAGGGTCGTGCCGACCGGTCGCCGGACGAAGGGTGCGGAGAGATTCACGTCGCGGCCTCCTGGGGCGCGAGTCCCGGATTCGCGGCGGGACGCAGCCGCGTGGCGAGCCGGTCAAACGCGAGATAGATCACGGGCGTGGTGAACAGCGTGAGCACCTGGCTGACGATCAGGCCACCGACGATCGTGATGCCGAGCGGATGGCGCAGTTCCGAGCCCGTGCCGGTGCCGACCATCAGCGGGACCGCGCCCAGGATCGCCGACATCGTCGTCATCAGGATGGGGCGGAACCGCAACAGGCACGCCTGGAAAATCGCCTCGCGCGGTGCGAGCCCCTCGTGACGCTGTGCATCGAGCGCAAAGTCGATCATCATGATCGCATTCTTCTTCACGATGCCGATCAGCAGGATGATGCCGATGATGCCGATCACGCCAAGGTCGGAGCCCGCGACCATCAGCGCGAGCAAGGCGCCGATGCCCGCGGATGGCAGCGTCGAGAGGATCGTGATCGGATGGATGAAGCTCTCGTAGAGAACGCCCAGCACGATGTACATCGTGAGCACGGCGGCGAGGATGAGGAAGAGCTCGTTTGACAACGACGCCTCGAAGGCCGACGCCGCGCCCTGGAAACTCGTGATCACGCTCGGCGGCAAACCGATGGCCGCCTCTTCGTGACGGATGGCCGTCACCGCCGCGCCCAGCGAGCCGCCGGGCGGCAGGTTGAACGAAATCGTGTTCGCCGGGAACTGGCCAAGATGGTTGATCAGGAGCGGGGCCGTGCGTTCCTCGATCCTCGCGATGGCGGCGAGCGGCACCTGTCCCCCGCTGGCCGAAGGCAGGTAGATCTGCCCGAGCGATTCCGGCGACTCCTGCAGGTCGGGATCCGCCTCCATGATCACCCGGTACTGGTTCGATTGCGTGAAGATGGTCGAGATGATGCGCTGGCCGAATGCATCATAGAGCGCGTTGTCGATCGTGGCGGAGGTGATGCCGAAGCGGGCCGCGGCGTCACGGTTGACTTCGACGAAGGCGGCCAGTCCGTTCTGGGCGAGATCGGAGGCGACATCGGTCACTTCCGGCACGTCCCGCAGGCGATCGACCAACCGCGGAATCCACGTCTCGAGATCGTCGGGATTCGCACTCTCGAGCACGAACTGATACTGCGTCCGGCTGACGCGGTCTTCGATCGTGAGGTCCTGCACGGGCTGGAGGTACGCGGAGATGCCGACGACCGCCCGCGTCTCGTCGTGCAGGCGGCGGATGACCTGGGTGACGTCCGCACTGCGTTCGTCCTTCGGCTTCAGGTTGAGCAGCATGCGCCCGGTGTTGAGCGTGGCGTTGGTGCCATCGACGCCGACGAACGATGACAAGCTCTCGACATCGGGATCATGCAGGATCGCCGCGGCGAGATTCTCCTGGAGCTCGCTCATGCGCCCGTAGGAAACCGAATCCGGCGCCTGCGTGATCACCTGCACGAGACCCGTGTCCTGCACGGGGAAAAATCCCTTGGGAATGATAATGTAGAGCACGGCGGTCAGCACGAGCGTGCCGACCGCCACCGTCAGCGTGAGCCCCTGATGATCGAGCACCCAGCGCAGCATGCGGCCATAGGATGCAATCAGGCCATCGAACCACGCGCCGGCGCGCCGGCTCCAGGCGGGTTCCTCCCGCGGCGAGTGGTGCCGCAGGAGTTTGGCGCACATCATCGGCACGAGCGTCAGGGAGACGACCGCGGAGATCAGGATCGTCACCGCCAGCGTGATCGCGAACTCGCGGAACAACCGCCCGACCACATCGCCCATGAACAGCAGCGGAATCAGCACCGCGATCAACGACACCGTCAGCGAGATGATGGTGAAGCCGATCTGCGCCGATCCCTTCAATGCGGCCTCGCGCGGCGAGTCCCCCCGCTCCACGTAGCGCGCGATGTTCTCGATCATCACGATGGCGTCGTCGACCACGAAGCCGGAGGCGATGGTCAGCGACATCAACGTGAGGTTGTTGAGGCTGAACCCGAGGAGGTAGATGATCGCGAACGTGCCGACGAGCGAGAGCGGCACCGAGAGGCTGGGGATGATCGTCGCCGGGATGTTGCGCAGAAACAGGAAGATCACCAACACGACGAGCGCGACCGCGAGCGTGAGTTCGAACTCCACGTCATGGATCGACGCCCGGATCGTGTTCGTGCGGTCGATGAGCACGCTGACATCGACCGACGGCGGCATCGCCGACTGCAGGGAGGGCAAAAGCTCCCGCACGCCCTCGACCACGCTGATCACGTTGGCGCCGGGCTGCCGCTGGATGTTGAGAATGATCGCCGGCGTCGTGTTCACCCAGGCGGCGAGCTTGGTGTTCTCCGGGGCGCTTTCCACGGTCGCCACGTCGGAGAGGCGCACGGGTGCGCCGCGGCGGTAGGCGAGAATGAGTTTCCTGTATTCCTCCGGCGTCTTGAGTTGGTCGTTGGCGTTGATCGAAAACGCGCGGGTGGGCCCGTCAAAGCTGCCCTTGGCCGTGTTGGCATTGCTGTTGTTCACGGTGCTGCGCATGTCGTCGATGTTCAGCCCGTAGGCCGCCAGCGCGCGGGGATTGAAGCGGATGCGCATCGACTGCCGTTGGCCGCCGCCGATGCTCACGAGGCCCACGCCGGGAAGCTGCGAGAGCTTCTGCGCGATGCGCGTGTCGGCGAGATCCTCGACGCTGGTCAGCGGCAGCGTCTTCGACGTGATGGCCAGCGTCAGGACCGGCGCATCGGCGGGATTCACCTTCGCGTAGATCGGCGGCGCGGGCAGGTCGGACGGCAGCAGGTTGCCCGCGGCATTGATCGCGGCCTGCACTTCCTGCTCGGCGACATCGAGGCTCAACGACAGATCGAACTGGAGCGTAATGACCGAGGCACCTGCCGAACTGGTCGACGACATCTGCTTCAATCCCGGCATCTGGCCGAGCTGGCGTTCGAGCGGCGCCGTCACGGACGACGTCATCACATCCGGACTCGCGCCCGGGTAAAACGTCTGCACCTGGATCGTCGGGTAATCCACCTCGGGCAGCGCCGACAGCGGCAGGAAGCGAAACGCCACCGCACCGACGATGAGGATCGCCGCCATCAGCAGCGTGGTCGCCACCGGTCGGAAAATGAAGAGGCGGGACGGGTTCATCGGGTGGTCTGGCCGCTCCGAGGCAGAGCGGGGACTCCGTCTCCCGCCGTGAACGATGCTCGGTTCACGGCAGGGAACGAAGCCTCTACCCAGCTTGCGGCGGGGAACGGAGTCCCCGCCCTACCTTGCGTACGCCGGGCCGCCGCGGCCGGCGTGCGTGTTGCATCGGAGCGCGCCATCACGAATCGCTGGGCGGAGGGCCTCGGGGCGGCGCGGCGACGCCACATCATGCCCGCCCGCTGTCTGGATCGTGACATTCATGCCGTCACGCAACCGGTCCGCTCCATCGGAGACGACACGTTCGCCGGCAACCAGGCCGTTCAGCACCGCGATGCGCTCGTTCTGGCTCGGGCCGAGGGTGACGGTGCGCGCTTTGGCCACGTTGTCGTTGCCGACGACGTACACGAACGTGCCTTCCTGGCCGCGCTCGATCGCCGAGGACGGAATCACGAGCGCGTCCTTTTCCACTTCGAGAAGCATGCGCACGTTCACAAATTCGTTGGGAAAGAGCGCCTCGTCTGTGTTCGGGAAAATCGCGCGCAGCTTGAAGGTGCCGGTGGAGGGATCGGCCTGGTTGTCGATTGCCGAGAGTTCGCCCTCGGCGAGTTGCTGCGTCTGCGTGCTGTCAAACGCGTCGACCTCGAGCTTCGCGCCGGCGCGGAACCGCTGCATGACCCGCCGGCTGTCGCGTTCCGGCAGGGTGAAGATCACCGAAATCGGCCTCACTTGAGTGAGCACGACCAGGCCGCTGGCGTCGCCGGCTGTCACGTAGTTGCCCGGGTCCACCTGGCGCAAACCGACCCGCCCGGTCAACGGCGCGGTGACGTGACAGTAGGTGAGGTTGAGTTGCGCGCTATCCACCGCGGCTTCGTCCGTCTTCACGAGCGCCTGATATCGGCTCACGAGAGCGCGCTGGGCGTCGAGCTGTTGCACGGAAATCGACCCCTGCTTTACCAGCACATCGAAACGCTCGAGGTCCGACTGGGCTTGTTTGAGCTGGGCCTGGGCCTGCAGCAGTTCGCCCTGGGCCTCTTCCAGCGCGACGGTGTAGGGCCGGGGATCGATGACGGCGAGGAGTTCGCCCTCCTTGACCATCTGGCCCTCCTGAAACTTCACCTCGGTGAGTTGACCGCTGATGCGGGCACGCACGACAATGTTCGCGAGCGGCACCACGGTGCCGAGGCCGTTGCGGTAGATCTCGATATCGCCCGGCTCGGCGGCCTGGACCACGACCGGCATCGTGTCGGTTCGCCAAAATGCGCGCCGGTTGTCGCGGCCGTTGCCGGGCCCCCGGGCGTGGTTCAGCCACCAGACGAACCCAATGATCCCAACTATCGCAAATGCCGTGATGGTCAGGGAGACACGCCGTGTGCCGCGGCGCCGCGGTGGCGGCGCGGGTGGACGCACGGCGTCGCCGTCGCGTTTCGCGACCGCCGGGGGTTTATCCTCGATGAAATTGTTGCTCATGAAACGTGTTACGGCGTGCCCCGGACCCGCCAGCTACGTGCCGACCGGGAACGGTGGTCCTACCCTACGCAAGACGTCGACAAATGCGAAAGGTCACAAGTCTCAGCCCGTTCGAACGGTCCGGGCGAATCGGTCGTTGCTTTCCGATGGGGTCTCTTGCCCTCTTCCAGCCGACGGTCCCTTCCACACAGTCGCGCCAACGATCGCCTCGTCGTAGGGCGCTCCGTTCCCGCCGCGGCGCGGAGCGCAGTCCACGCCCTACCACGTGCTGGAAACGAATCCAGCGCGGCGCCGTCAATCTGTCGTGCGCTCCCCCCACCCCTCCGCCTTTTGGAAACGCGTCCTGCTGCTGACCGGCCTGAACGGCGCCATGATCGCGGCGTCCGCGGCCGAAGTCCGCATCGCGCCGGACCTGCCGGTGACGGTGCGAAGTGGAGTCGTGGCAGGCGTCGCCGGACGCGATGCCACGATCACCGTCTTCAAGGGCATCCCCTACGCAGCCCCGCCGGTGGGCGCGTTGCGCTGGCGCCCACCGCAACCGCCGGTTGCCTGGAAGGGCACGCGCCAGGCCGACACGTATTGCGCAAGCTGCATGCAGGAGTTGCGGCGTTCCTTCCTGCCGTGGACGGAGGAGTTCATGTTGCGCAACGACGTTTCCGAGGACTGCCTCGCACTCAACATCTGGACGCCCGCCCGGCGCGCCGACGCGAAACTCCCGGTCTATGTCTTCATCCACGGCGGTGCGTACTTCAGCGGTTCCGGCGAAGTCCTGCTCTACGACGGCGAAGCCCTCGCCAGGAAGGGCGTCGTGGTGGTCACGATCAATTACCGCCTCGGCGTCTTCGGATTTCTGGCGCATCCGGAACTGACCGCGGAGTCCCCTGAACACACCTCGGGCAACTACGCCTTGCTCGACCAGATCGCGGCGCTGCATTGGGTGCAGGAGAACATCGCAGCCTTCGGCGGTGATCCCGGCCGCGTCACCATCGGCGGGCAGTCGGCGGGCGCCGGTTCGGTGCACTTCCTCACCGTGTCGCCGCTCGCCCGCGGCCTTTTCCAGCGCGCGATCGCCCAGAGTGGTCCGTGGCGGCCCGGCACCACCACGCCCACGCTGACGGATGGGGAAAGGAAGGGAACAGAGTTCGCGCAGGCGATCGGTGCACCGTCCCTCGCGGAATTGCGTGCGCTGTCGGCGGAGGAACTCTACGCCCGCTACCAGGCGCATGAATTTCGTTTCCAACCGATCGTCGACGGCTGGGTGGTGCCTGATCAGGTGCCGGCGATCGTCGCGCGTGGTCAATCGATCGACGTGCCGCTGCTGACCGGCTGGACCGCGGACGAGCGCAGTTCCCGCGCGGGCTATGGCGAAACGACGCTGGCGGACTTTCGCGCGGCGGCGCAAAAGCGGTTCGGTGACCGGGCGGATGCGTTTTTCGCGCTCTATCCCGCGACGACCGATGCCGGGGCGGTCGCCGCCCAAAGGCAAAGCTGGCGCGACGAGGATCTCGCGGCGCTGCATTGGTGGACAGCGCTTCGGGCGCAGCATGGGAACGCGAGGGACCATGGTTACTTCTTCACGCGGGCGATCCCGTGGCCGGAGCATCCCGAGTATCAGGCGTTTCATTCCGCCGATCTGCCTTACACGTTCGACAATCTCGCGCTGATGAACCGCCCGTGGGACGACGTCGACCGCCGCCTGGCGGACTTGATGTCGGACTATTGGGTGAACTTCATCGCGCAGGGAGATCCCAATCGTGCAGGACTGCCTGCGTGGCCGGCGGACAACGATCAGGTGATGCGGTTCGGCACGGACTCACATGCGGTCGAAATCCTGGCGCCGAAGAAACTGCAGTTCTTCGAAAGGGTGTTCGCAAAGGAGACGGCTGCGTCTCGGCCACAATGAGGCAGGCAGGGATGCCTGCGCAACATCCGCACGGAAGGTCCGCTGTCCCCCGGTGTCGCGACTCCTGGCGTCGCTGCCCTTCGGGCGTCCGCTACCGGTGAAGGCGACGGCGAAGTTCGCGCCCCGGTGCAGGAGCGCAGGATCCTGCGCGATGGCGGCCGGCTGGGGACAACCTGTCCTTCCCTCGGCCGGGTCCGCGGACTGCGGCGGGGGTGCGGCGAACGCCGACCCGCTTACGGCGTCGCCACACCACCGATACCGTAGTACGCGAGCAGGCGCTTCATTGTCAGGCCTTGGACGATCACGGAGAACAGAACCACCGCATAAGTCGCCGCAAGCAGGACGGTCTTTCCGGAGAAGGCCGGCAGTGACAGCATCAACGCGACGGAGATGCCACCGCGGAGCCCGCCCCAGGTGAGGATCGGCACGAGTCCGCGATGCACGCGGGCGAACGGCTGCATGACCGCCAGGGGCAGCGCCACCGACACGGCCCGCGCCAGCAGCGTGATCGGCACCGCGCTGACGGCAGCGAGAACCGTCGCCCCGGGCAGGGAAACCACGAGCACCTCCAGGCCCAGCAGGAGAAAAAGCACCGCGTTCATCAGTTCATCGACCATGCTCCAGAACGCATCGAGGTGCTCGACGGTGTTGCGACTCATGGCGTAGCTGCGGCCGGGGTTGCCGATCAGGACACCGGCCACCACCACGGCGATCGGTCCGGATACATGCAGGGGAAAGGAGATGGCGTAGGTCGCCATCACGAGCGCGACCGTGATCATCAGCTCGAGCGGATGATCGTCGATCGACTTGAGCGCGCGGTACGCTCCGTAGCCGAACGCGAATCCCAGCACGGCGCCACCGCCGACCTCGCGCAAGAAAAACACGGCCAGCCCGGCGGTGTTGAGTTCGAGATGGCCGGTGACGTCGTCGCCGCCCAGCTCCGCCACGGCGAGCAGCGCAAAAAACACCACCACGCCCACGCCGTCGTTGAACAGCGACTCGCCCGCAATCTTCGCCTCGAGATTTGCCGGCGCGTGCAGCTTCTTGAGCAGCGCGAGCACGGCAATCGGATCGGTCGGTGAAATCAGCGCGCCAAACAGCAGGCACACCACCAGCGGGGTCTGCAGTCCGAGCAGGCGAAACGCCCCCCAGGTCAGGCCGCCAATCAGCGCCGTCGAGATCACCACGCCAAACGTCGCGAGGACGGCGATCGGCCATTTGTTCGCCCGGAGGTGGTCGAGTTCCACATGCAGCGATCCCGCGAAGAGCAGGAAACAGAGCATGCCATGCAACAACGCCCGTGTGAAATCGATCTCCCCGAGGAACCCCGTCGCCATCGCGCGCACGTTCCAGGCGGGAAACAGGAGATCCACGCCGACCACGATCAGCGAACTCACCACCGCCGCCGCCAGGATGCCGATGCTCGGCGGCAGCCGCAGCAAACGATGGTTCACATAACCAAAAAAGGCGGCGAGGGTGATCAGGACCGCGGCAACGTCGAACGGGTTCATGCGCGCCAACGTTGTGCGGCGAAGTCGCGCCGGCTTCCAGCCCGCTTCTCGCAAACGATCGCGCCCGCGTTGATCCCCCGGCACAAACGCCGCCGATGGAGTTCGCTCCTTGATTGGCTAACGCGGCCGCATCAGGCCCTCGCACGGTCCTGTCGGGTAAAGCCGGTCTCGTGGATGAAGATTGACCGTGGATTGAAAGCGGCGGCGAAGGGCCCTTATCGCCCGACCCCAAGGCGGGTTTCCGCGCAGCCTGGCACTCCCGCTCTCTTCGGAACCGTGCATGATGCAGGATGCATTCGACGGCATTTGGAATGGGATCAAAGGCCGGAAAAAACACCTGTATGTCATGGCCCACGGAGCCAACCAGATGCTCCCCATTTAGTAATATCAAATCATACATTTGTTCCCTCGGTCTGAATCGACGTCGACGGGGTGGGTGTGGAAGCCCTCGTCCCACCCCATATGGAACCCCCGGGGCGGGGCGCTGGTCCTAACCATCCGGCCGAGGGCCCGGCGAGCCAGGTCGCTCGTCTGAATCGCAGAAAATGCCAGGCCGGACCACCCGCCGCAACCGGGGGCGTCCGCCGGGCCCGATGGATTCGACGTAAGATCTCCCAATGATGTGACGTTCTACTCGTAACGGCGGTGACAATTCGTCATCGCCGGTTTCCTGATCCAAACCTTCCGAACCCCCATCATGAGTACACGTCTGGTCAGATCCAGTACGGGCCGCGTTCTCCTGCATTTGTTCTGCCTGCTGCATCGGCGCAACGTGCGCTGGCACTGGGCCGGCATTGCACGGGAACTGCGCATGACCTCGATCTTCCCATCGCATTGAGCTGCGCAACTGTCACCGGCGCGGTGGCGAAGTAGCGTCGCCGCGCGGACCGGGTGCTTCACAAACTTCGGCCGGCCGGGAACTCCTTCCAGGTCGACGGCGCGGGCGAGGTGTCCAGCGGAACGTGAAAACATCGTGCTCGCGCGGTCATCGCACCGGTCGCTGATCCCCAGGCCATGCCGCGGGCGTGCGAAACCGCCGGGCTCTGCTTCACGAGCCTGGCGACTGCCGCGGGCGGCGCCGGCGGTCAAAAGCGCGCCGCGTGCCGGTCGTATTCACGGAACGCCGTCCCGCGTTGCCGGGTCAGGCGCGCAAACCTCACACAGTCGCTGGTAGAGAACTGCCAGCCGCGGCATGGCCACGCCGGCGGCCTGCGCCCGGCGCAGGGGCTCGCCCCAGATCGCCTCGATTTCGACGGCGCGGCCAGCAAGGAAATCGATCAGGCTGGAGGGCTTGTATGGCCCCATCGGACGTGTGACCTCGACCTGTTTTTGGAGAAACGCATCCGGAATCTCGTGACCGTGCGCCGCGGCCGCGGCCTGGATCTCGCGCATGAGGGCCCGGGCCTCGTCGAGCAGCGCAGCATCCCCGATGATCTGGTCCGTCGTCACGCCACCCGCGGCGATCGCAAGTCCATTGAAGGGCACGTTCCACACGAGCTTGCGCCAGCGCATCGCGGCGAGATCGTCGGTGACGGAGCACTTGACGCCGGCGCGCCCCCAGGCGGCGGCGAGCGCGTGCAGCTGCGCACTCGCGGGCCGGCCGTGTTTGCCAATGCTGATCGAGCCGGGGAGAAAACAGTCGATCGCGCCGGATTCCGCGCGGTTGAGGCAGATGAAGCACAAGCCGCCCGCGATGCGTTCCGCGCCAAAAAGCGCCGCCAGTTGCTCCTCGTTGCCGAGACCATTCTGGAGGGTGAGAATGCGGGTACGCTCATGCAGCAGCGGTGGGATCAGCGCCGGGAATGCGTCGTTGGCCGTCGCCTTGAGAGCGACCAGCACGAGATCGACGGGCCCGATTTCTGCGGGCGTGGCCGCGACATTGACCGGCTGCAGACGAAATTCCGTCGCGACCGGATGATGCAGGCGCACCGTCAGGCCGCGGGCACGCACGGCCGCGAGGTCGCGACGAAAAAGGAACGTTACCTCCTCGCCGACGCGGGCGAGCTGAGCGCCATAGTAGCCGCCGACCGCGCCCGCACCGATCACGGCGATGCGCCCGAGCTTCGTGGGTTGGGGAACGGAATCCACGGCTTCACGAAAATGCGCCCGGCGCCTGGGTTCCACTTCGAAAAGCAACCCGAACCAACGAAATGCCGTTGGGCCCGCCGCTCCCGCCAGGTGTGGTGCGACCCCATGGCCGGAAAGGAACCGCATTAGGCGATAGGACCGGGCGCTTGGCGAACAGACCAGACCACGTTGGGGTCCATTCTGGATGATTTGACCCAAGACATCAACCTCTGTCGCGATAACGAAATCCGTTCCTGTCGGGAGGGTGATGTTGAGGATGCCATTTGCATTGCGAGTAATCGTGATACCGCCTGATACGGAGATGCTGCCCGTGCCGTCAGCGTTTACCGAAATTACCGAGCCGTCGGAAACGAAATGCTGCCCGAAGCGCCGCCGCTGCCCGCGCTTATCGACACGCCACCGACGCTCGCGGTCGCTCCACTGCCTTGCGTCAGCACCGTGCCGCCCGGCACGGTGATCGAGCCGTTCCTGCAACCAGACTCATCCTACTGCGGTTTGGGAGGTGACCGTATGGTGCCGTCGAGAGACGATCGTTGTCGTATCTTTACCCGCCGCTTCCGCCGGGCTTGCTATTTAGCGCAGCATCAATCGCCTGCTGGACGGTATCGTCTCGAAAGTGCACGCCTTCTCTGAGAGCGGCTGCGAAGGCCTTTCGGAGTTCCCTCCCGCCCGCGCCCCGCAATATTCCACCGACGAAGGGCGCCGCGCGAGAATCAGCATTCTTTGACCATTGCACTAAAGCTTCGGAAGCCGCGGCATCGCCAATCCGAGCCAGAATTGTCGCGGCCAATTGACTCTCGGGATCGAGTGTCGGATGCGTCGTCAGCAAGTCGGCAAGTGGTGGCACCGCATTTGGAGTGTATATCTTGCCCAGGCCCACCAGGGCTGCGCGCCTTCTCATTTCTTTGTTTGGGTCCGTCGACAGTACAGCGTCAAGGAGCATCTGGATGCCATCAGGTCTGCCTATCTTTCCGATCGCAACAGCACATGATACCAGAAAGTCCGGATCCTCTGCGGTTCCCCACGCTCGTTCTAGCGGAATCGATCTAGCTTCATGAAATTCACCATCGCCCCACAAGTCTCCAGTTCGAGCAAGCGAACGGCTTGTGGCTTCCTTTAGCCCGGCGTCCGACAAAGTCGTGTGTGCACGGAGGAGTAGTTCTATACTCTCGGGTGTTGCCGCTAAGCCAAGAATCCCAATGAGGTCCCGCCGCTCCTCGTCAGAATTTCCACCACCCACAATGAACTTCAGGATTTTATCTGAGAAATCGGCGGAGAAGTCCATGCTGCCGGATCGATCCAGCGAGGACGGAACCAACGGCAGCTTGTTTTCCAAGGTCGTGTTCCAAATCGCCCTGCTTCGAGCCATGCTTGAAATATCGACGGCAATTCACGACTTCCGATCTCCTTCAACACCGCATTCCGTTCCAAAACACCTAATTTCTCGAACCGGGTCTCTGGCCGAACGCTTGGCGGCTCGGCATTTTGCTCCTCCCGAATCGTCGCCCGCAGGCGATGCCGGCTTGGTCCCACCTTCGCTTGGATTGTTTCTCGATCCCTGAGGTGATCTCGTGACAGCGAGCCAAAGCAAGGCGCACACCAGCGCAAGCCCGCAAGCAAATATAATATATCCCCGTGCTTTCATGGTCCCGGAAACCAAGACGACCGCATAGTGGCGAGCTCCGCCCTGATATCCACGACACGATGTGTGGCGTCGGCATGCAGGACTTCGCTTGAAACGATCCGACGCGTCACGATCCGCCCAAGGACCGGGCCGGTAAACACTTGGCTGGCCGCCGAAACAATGCCATCACCTTGAAGCGCCGCAATTGTTGTTCCGTCAAGAATGTAGGCTTCCGCGGCGCTCGAAACCTGTTCCATGCCAGGCGTGATACCTGGGCCAAACACCGTATAGTCAGGGTACCAATTGATGACAGCTAATTTGCCGAACTCGGTACCTGCATTGATGATCTCACCGTACGTGGTTTTTGCCGGAAGTTGCGAGATTGCCGATTGCGTGTTTAAACTAGCAATTGAGCCGGAATTGTCGGCTAGGTCACCAATGGTTGGCCGCCGGACGTCAAGAGACTCGTCAGGCTGATTGCGTAAGAAATCGACTACCTCCCAGTCATCGGCATCGGTCCCAGGGGCCCCACGTTTGTTCGCGTCCAGCCACGCATATATACGTCCCAAACGGCTACCGAGGTGCGGTGAACTGGTGGTTAACAAACCAACCACCGCACGCTTGTTTTCTGTCATACCTGCTCGTTGGAGAAAAAGCCGCCCCGCAAGACCACCTCGGCTAAGTCCAATCAAAACGATTCTCGCGTTTTTATGGCGATCACGGAGAAGCGTGATGGCGTCGTCGACTTCTTGCGCCAATTCTTCGAACGTCTCGAAGTCGCCACAGCGATCTGAAGCGGTGGGGTAGCTGTCACCAACCGCTGAGGTGACTTCTTCGAGACCCTTCCGTGTACTCGATGGCTCGTAAGCGCCAAACTGTAACCGATAGCAACGAACGTGGTTGGCCGTCGGGGTCGGTGTCGACGTTGGCAGTGGAGAAAACGTCCCGTTTCGAATATCAACCGACGAACCGCCAAAGCCAGAGGTCCGAACCGGGGAGATAGGTAACACTTAATCCGGGAGGGGCGCGATCCGGCGTGATGGGTGACACTTTGACCGGGGTGATGGGTGACACATACCAGGGCCATGCCCTGGAAAACCGTCACACCCATGGACGAGATCACCCGCTTTGTTTTGTTGGCCCGCACCGCCCGTTTCACGCTCACGGATCTGTGCGAGCAGTTCGGCATCAGCCGCAAGACCGGCTACAAGCATCTGGAGCGATTTGCGGCTGATGGGATGAAGGGGCTGCAGCCGCGCAGCCATCGGCCCCACACTTTTCCGCAGCGCACAGACGAGGCGGTGGAGGCGCTGGTGCTGGCGGAACGGCGCCTGCATCGCACGTGGGGCCCGAAGAAGCTGCAAAAGGTGCTGGAGGTGAAGCACGGGATCGAGTCGCCGCCGGCGCGCAGCACGATCGGGGAGATCCTGCGCCGGCACGGGTTGAGTGTGCGGCGGCGCCGGCGGCCGGGGGCGTATCCGTCCGTCGATCACGGCCTGACCGAGCCCACGCAACCCAACCACGTCTGGACGGTGGACTTCAAGGGCTGGTTCATCCTGGACGACGGCCAGCGCTGCGATCCGCTGACGGTGACCGACCTCTACAGCCATTTTGTCCTCGGGTTGAAGGCGCAACCCAACCAGCAGTTCAAGGGCACGCTGCACAGCTTTCGCGGCCTGATGCGCCAGGCGGGCAAGCCGGAGATCATCCGGGTCGATCACGGTGCGCCGTTCGCTTCCGGCGCGCTGGGGCGCCTCTCCAGTCTGAGCGTGTGGTGGATCGAGCAGGGCATCGACGTCGAGTTCACCCGGCCGGCCAAGCCGCAGGACAACGGCTCGCACGAGCGCATGCACCGCGACCTCAAGGCCGAGGCCACGCAGCCCCCCTCGGCCAATCTCGCCGCGCAGCAGCGGCGCTTCGAGCGCTGGCAATACACGTTCAACTACGAGCGACCGCACGAGGCGCTCGCCATGCAGTTTCCCGCGGACTTCTACCAGAAGAGCGAGCGGCGACTCCACGAGGACGACAGACCGCTGGTCTATCCCGCCGATTACGAGGTGAAGGTGATTTCCACCAGCGGCTTTCTGGCGCACGAAGGCCACAACTATCACGTGGGCGAAATCTTCGCCGGCAAGCGCGTCGGCCTGCGCCGCAACGATCAGGGCCAGACCGAACTCCACTTCGCCAACATCTACCTGGGCAACCTCGTCTTCGATCCCGCGGAGCGCTGGGGCCCGGCCGCCAGCATCCGCCCACCCACCGCCACCATGAAGCCCACCGCAAAACGTGAGTCCAACAGGTGGAGGAAGGGGGGCTCAGACCGGCGCCAGAAAAGGCAGGGCGCCTGCCCCCCTTCCTCCACACCTCCTTCCCCCCGCGGCGCTATGCGCCGCACGAAACCTCTCGCTATATCCACCACCACCTGACACCGCTATGTGTAACCCATCACCCCGGATCGTTTGTCACCCATCACCGGATCGCGCCCTCGTGCGGACGGGCGTGAGAAGGGCGTGACGAAGGGGTCAGGCCGTTGTTTGTTGTTTGGAGTTGCGGGCCGGGAGCGGGATGGCAGGGTTCAGGGCGATGGCGCGGAAGCTGCGGATCGAATTCGAGGGTGCCCTCTACCACGTGATCAATCGTGGGAACTACCGCCGCGACGTGTTTGCCACGCGAGGGGCTTGCGAGGCTTTCCTCAGGGCGCTGGCCGAGGCGGTGCGGCGCTACGGTTGGCAGTTGTACGCGTTTGTCCTGATGCGCAATCACTACCACCTGGCGGTGGAGACGCCGCAAGCGAACCTGGTCGACGGGATGCATTGGTTTCAAAGCACGCTGGCGACACGGTTCAATCGATTACGCCGGGAGCGCGGGCATCTGTTTCAGGGGCGGTATCAGTCAATCGTGCTGGAGGACTTCGCCGTGCTGGCCCGGGTGGTGGACTACATTCATCTTAATCCGGTCCGGGCCAGCGTGGTGGCGCCGGAGCAGGTGAGCGAGTATTCCTGGAGCAGCCTGAGGCGGTTCCGGCAAGGCCCGCGGTTGCCGGGGATGGCAGCGCGCGAGTGGTTGCGAATTCACGGCGGGCTGAGGGACGATGCAGCCGGCTGGAGGGATTACGAAGAGCACCTGGTCAGTCTTGCAAAGGACGCGGAGGAGCAGAAACGACAGGGGCTGCAGAACATGTCGCATGGATGGGCGCTGGGTACGAGCGGATGGCGGCGAGCGATCGCCCAGGATCACGCGCATCTGGCCTTGGCACCGGGCCTGGCCAAGGAGCAATCACGCGACCTCAAGGAGGCAGTGTGGCAGCGTCGGCTGGAGAAGGCTCTGGCACGCCGGCGCAAGGGGCACGAGGCATTGCAGACGCGCCCGATGAAAGCCGCCTGGAAGCTCGCGCTGGCCCGCGACATGCGGGAGGCTGGTGCCTCGACCGTCTGGATCGCGGAACATCTGTGCCTGGGCAGCCCTGTTTCCGTGCGAAGTTACCTGTGCCGCGATGCCGCGAAACAACAAACAACGGCCTGACCCCTTCGTCACGCCCCTCCGATGCCGCGGGCGCGATCCGGTGATGGGTGACAAACGATCCGGGGTGATGGGTTACACATAGCGGTGTCAGGTGGTGGTGGATATAGCGAGAGGTTTCGTGCGGCGCATAGCGCCGCGGGGGGAAGGAGGTGTGGAGGAAGGGGGGCAGGCGCCCTGCCTTTTCTGGCGCCGGTCTGAGCCCCCCTTCCTCCACCTGTTGGACTCACGTTTTGCGGTGGGCTTCATGGTGGCGGTGGGTGGGCGGATGCTGGCGGCCGGGCCCCAGCGCTCCGCGGGATCGAAGGCGAGGTTGCCCAGGTAGATGTTGGCGAAGTGCAGTTCGGTCTGGCCCTGACGTTGCGGTGCAGGCCGACGCGCTTGCCGGCGAAGATTTCGCCCACGTGATAGTTGTGGCCTTCGTGCGCCAGAAAGCCGCTGGTGGAAATCACCTTCACTTCGTAATCGGCGGGATAGACCAGCGGTCTGTCGTCCTCGTGGAGCCGCCGCTCGCTCTTCTGGTAGAAGTCGGCCGGGAAACTGCATGTCGAGCGCCTCGTGCGGTCGCTCGTAGTTGAAGCGTGTATTGCCAGCGCTCGAAGCGCCGCTGCTGCGCGGCGAGATTGGCCGAGGGGGGCTGCGTGGCCTCGGCCTTGAGATCGCGGTGCATGCGCTCGTGCGAGCCGTTGTCCTGCGGTTTGGCCGGCCGGGTGAACTCGACCTCGATGCCCTGCTCGATCCACCACACGCTCAGACTGGAGAGCCGCCCCAGCGCGCCGGAAGCAAACGGCGCGCCGTGATCGACCCGGATGATCTCCGGCAGCCCGCCTGGCGCATCAGGCCGCGAAAGCTGCGCAGCGTGCCCTTGAACTGCTGGTTGGGTTGCGCCTTCAACCCGAGGACAAAATGGCTGTAGAGGTCGGTCACCGTCAGCGGATCGCAGCGCTGGCCGTCGCCCAGGATGAACCAGCCCTTGAAGTCCACCGTCCAGACGTGGTTGGGCTGCGTGGGCTCGGTCAGGCCGTGATCGACGGCACTGGATACGCCCCCGGCCGCCGGCGCCGCCGCACACTCAACCCGTGCCGGCGCAGGATCTCCCCGATCGTGCTGCGCGCCGGCGGCGACTCGATCCCGTGCTTCACCTCCAGCACCTAGTTGCAGCTTCTTCGGGCCCCACGTGCGATGCAGGCGCCGTTCCGCCAGCACCAGCGCCTCCACCGCCTCGTCTGTGCGCTGCGGAAAAGTGTGGGGCCGATGGCTGCGCGGCTGCAGCCCCTTCATCCCATCAGCCGCAAATCGCTCCAGATGCTTGTAGCCGGTCTTGCGGCTGATGCCGAACTGCTCGCACAGATCCGTGAGCGTAAAACGGGCGGTGCGGGCCAACAAAACAAAGCGGGCGATCTCGTCCATGGGTGTGACGGTTTTCCAGGGCATGGCCCTGGTATGTGTTACCCATCACCCCGGTCAAAGTGTCACCCATCACGCCGGATCGCGCCGCGTCACGGCAACGATGACGATCAGACCCACTATGAGCAACCCTGCCAAGCTGTAAGTCCAAAGGTGTCCTGCGTTGGTTGATGATGCATCGGATCGTATCGGCGGCCCATTCTCCGCTGCGTCCTTTCGTTCGCCCGCCGCTGAAGTTTCGCTCCGGGCTGACTGTGGCGCCCCGACGGCAACGGCCCCATTCTCGGGAACCGCAAATCGAGAAACGCTGCCGTAGCGCTGCGATTCAATCGAATCCTGGTTTTGCAACCACCACCTGGTCACCTCACTTACGAACTCCTCCTTTTCGCTGAATGCAATCCCTTTGAGCCGGCTCGCGCTGGCTCGCACATCGGACGTAAAGGCTGCGGAATTTATTACGATGCTCACAATGTATTGAGCGGACTCACGCCGCTTCCCAGGGATTTTTACCCGTCCGGTTGTTCCATCGGGCAATCGGACATTGTCGAAATATAAAAATTCATCAGAGGTGAGATCCGAGGCGAACGACGGGATCGCCAGTTCCTGTCCCAGCTCTACAATGTCGCGCACCGCCGAATACCACGGATTCACGCGATGATAAGCTTCCATCGCCTCCGCGACAGCGGTTTCGTCGCTGATCCCTATGAGCATTCTTTCGGCGGTGCTTTCTCCAATCCCGTAACCCCCACCTTCCATTCCGCCGACCCTATCCCGTTTGCCGTCTACAACCTCCCGCAATCTGGCAGCGACTTTATCTTTGCCAACCGCGTTGACGCTCTCCCACTGAAACTCCTGGCGCGGCCGGAGCTCGCGAGCTTCAAGATATGAAATAATCCATGCATCCACTTCGTCTGCGGCTAAGAGGCCATTGATGGCGAAAAGGACACCGCCAATTAAGATCAGCCATTTCATTGCGCGAGCACTCCTGCATGATCGTTCGCCTCTCTCCAGTCTTCAAATCGCATCCAGCGACCAACGGGCCCAACTGGTCCGGGACGAAGGAGCGCCGCCGTGCCTTCTGGACTCGGATCATTATCGTGCTTCTCGAACGCGGGTACATACAGCGTGCCACTAAAGAACGCTCGTTTCGACAGGTTTAGCACGTGTCCTACTTCGTGAGCGATAACCCTTTGGATAGCGAATGAAGCTCCGTCGGCATTTTCTGAATTCGAATACGAAAATGGGGTATTCCACCGGTTGGCAGATATGAATGCTGTATTGGCAAGGCCAGTCACGTTGAGGTTAATACCCAGGGTTGACGTACTGGTGGTGTCGACGTTCTGCTGATCGGTCGTCGTTTCGGCTAGTTGCCCAACAAAGGCGATATTCACGCTCCCCGTAAATGCGGATGCTTGACCGCCGACAGCACTAACTTCACTTGTCGATATATTTAGCCCCGATCCGGTGTATGTAACACGAACGGTCTGCAGATAACCATCCTGCGGATCAGTGTCATACTCAAATTCGTCCTCCAGCACCGTCGCAGAAGTGAAGTTAAATGATACACAGGCTTGCTTGAAGCGCGCATTGAGCTCCGCCTCGAGCGACGCCAAAGACGGCAACGGTAACGTCACCTTGCCACGATTGAGAGCAATATTGGGTTCGAGTTTGTATGCCTTTACCGAAAGCGTCTGCCATGGCATCACATCGACAACGAGCTTCCCGTATACTGCCGTTTGGCCCTTCTTCCGCAGGTGGATCTCCGCTTCGAAACGCGCACTGCTCCCGTTCATTCCCGTAATCGTGAGATCGGTTTGCGATGCAGTGAACGTCTTGGGAGAAACATCCACGTGCGGTTGAGAGGCCGTCGGGACGACGAGTTGGTACTGTTGAGCCACATGTGCCGAAGGAAAGACGATCTTCACCACCATATTTACGTTATTCGGCGACACCTTGGCGACGCTTGTGTGCCAGATGTTCCGCTGGCCTTCGTCCTGCCACTCCTCCAGCGGCGGATCGAAGCCGTCGTTGAGCTTCCCGTCCTGCGCCTGGAACTCGATGCGGCTCTCGATGTTGAGATCGAACCACGTGATGTGCGTGTCGTCGGCCCCGGGAGGCTTCACGCCGAGTCGGAACTCCCCGCCATCTGTGACTCCGAGGTCGAGGGCGCCCAGCCCACCGGTGTTGGGCAGCGAAATCACCGGCCCACCCAGGACGCCGTTGGCCACGTCGACCAGCTTGCGCAGCGACCAGACGACGTCCGGTCCATTTTGGATGATCTGGTTTGCCGTATCCACTGCCGCTGCGATGGCGGGATTGGTTCCCGGGGGCAGACTGAGGTTAAGCTTCCCATCGGCACTGATACTCAATCTCGTGCCGTTTCTCAAACCACCAGCCCGGAATACTACCTCCGACGCTCCTTCACGGCAAGAACGACGATCATGCCAACCAACAACAACCCTCCAACACTATAGTAGATCCATAGTCGCTTAGCATTGCTCGAAGTCACCTCGGAATGCCTTGGCGGTTCTCGGTTCACCGGACGCTCCGTCTCGCCGGCCGATGCCCTCTCGCCAGCCGTTTGCCGCGGAGGCTGCGTCATAGCAAAATTGCCTTCGGGGGTCGCAAACGGTGAGACGGCATCATAATCGCCCGATCGGATCCTATTTTGGTTCTCTATCCACCAATCCGTGACCTTGCGGACGAATTCGTCCTCTCGCGTCAACGCTATACCATTCAATTCCTTCGCGCTTTCCCGCACGTCGTCGGAAAACCATGCAGAGTTCGTCACCAACAGAACCATATACCACGCCGAATCATGGCGCTTCTGTTCTCCACTCGGCAACCCGTCCTTCGGGGCAAGGAAGGTATCGCTGGTCAAGTCGACCGCCAGATGCTCGATGCCCAGCGGCTGGCCTACTTCCACCATTTCCTTCATTGCTATCCAAGCTAAACGTTTCTCATGGTAATCATTCACAGCGCTGTCTATTGCTGTCTCGTCACCGATGCCGATCAGCATCCTCTCCGCAGTATCTGCGTGACGATGTGACCGAAGCCAATCGTATCTCGCTTGCCGTCGACTACTTCTCGCAGCCTCGTAGCGACCTCGTCTTTGCCGACCGCGTCGACGCGGCCCCACTGAAACTCTTGATGTGCCTCGCGAGTTTGAAGGTACAAAATGATGAACGCGTCCACTTGGTCGGCACATAAACAGTAGCTCGTCAGCGCCCATACCAAGCCGACACAGATAAGCGATCTCATGGGGCGAAATTCACTGCGCTGTCGTTCACGGCTCTCCAATCCTCGAAACGGATCCAGCGCCCGCTGGGGCCGTGTTGTCCGCCTCGCATCAGTGGAGCGGTAGTTTCGGGGGTCACTCCATCATCATGACCACCCGAGAGCCCACTATTGATCGCCCGAGTCGAAAGCTGCAACGTGTGCCCCACTTCGTGTGCGGCGCTGCGAGGCAACGTCTTGGATGCGCCGAAGGAATCTTCTGAAGTTGCATACGAAAATGTGGGGTTTACCCACCGGTTTGCTGCGATAAACGCCATTTTTGCCAACAATGGATCCTGCCGAATCACCAACCCCAAAAACGTTGAAGGCGACATATCTGCAATGAAAAGAACATTAATCTTCCCGGCGAAACCCGGCATCGCCGCCTTGATGACATTCGTTTCCACAGTGCTCGGCCCGCTGCCACCGATTACAAGCAGTTTCCCATCAGCATCCAGATCGTAGTTTATCGTCTGCTGTTGTACGCTTAGATTGTTCCCCTGGTAGGCGAAGGACACACAAGCCGGCCGAAATCGAGCGTCCAGTTCATTGACCAACACAAGGCCTGCAGGAATCGAAGCATTTACAGGCGCACTGCTGTTCACAATCCGGTACGAGGAAATCGAAACCACGCGCCATGGCATCACATCGACGATCAGCTTCCCGTATACTGCCGTTTCTCCCTTATTCCGCAGGTATATCTCAGCAGCAACCGAATCAGTTGAACCGTTCTTCCCTGTAATCGTCAGCGGCGTTTCGGCGGCCGTGAACTCCTTCGGCGTTACATCCACATGAGCGGCGAACTCCGTCGGCACGAACAGCTCATACTGCTGAGCCACATGCGCCGACGGGAACACGATCTTCACCACTTGATTGCTGTTGTTCGGCGCCAGCTTCGCGACGCTCGTGTGCCAGACGCTCCGCTGGCCTTCGTCCTGCCACTCCTCCAACGGCGGATCAAAGCCGTCATTGAGCTTCCCGTCCTGCGCCTGGAATTCGATGCGGCTCTCGATGTTGAGATCGAACCACGTGATGTGCGTGTCGTCGGCCCCGGGAGGCTTCACGCCGAGTCGGAACTCCCCGCCGTCCGTGACTCCGAGGTCGAGTGCGCCCAGCACACCGGTGTTGGGCAGCGAAATCACCGGCCCACCCAGGACGCCGTTGGCCACGTCGACCACCTTGCGCAGCGACCAGACGACGTCCGGTCCGTTTTGGATGATTTGGTTTGCCGTATCCACGGCCGCTGCGATTGCCGGATTGGTTCCCGGGGGGAGACTGAGGTTAAGCTTCCCATCGGTACTGATACTCAATCTCGTGCCGTTGGGAAGGGCAATGCTGGCGGTCCCACTGGCGCTGACATGAACGACCGTCCCATCCGGGAAGGTGATGCTACCCCACCCGCTTCCGGTTCCGGCGTTCACGTTGACACCGCCCGAAACGCTGGCCGTCGCCCCGCTGCCTTGCGTCAGAACGCTGCCGCCCGGAACGGTGATCGAGCCGTTGCTGCCCACGGTGATGGTGGTGTTGTTCGGCAGCGTGATCGTCGCGGTGCCGTCCGGGCCGATGGTCGCGGTGCCATTGTCGCCGGGCAACGTCACCGTTCCACCCCCAAGCCCGACGCCAGTCGGGCCCACCGAGACGCTGCCGCCGATTGGCAGGTTGATGTTTGTCTGCTTGATATCCCCGAGTTCCACCAGCGCTACCAACGGGCGGTGTCAACCATGGGGTGCTGGAAGAAAACACCTGCTTCCAGCCACCATCACCATGAATGATGTTGCTCATCGGAAACCAGCCACCGTACCCGTCTCCGCCATAGACCACATAATCGCGCCCGGCGACGGCCACGAATTCGGTATTATAGATCCAGCCCACGAGATCGAAGTAGGTATAGGTGATGCCGAAATTGAGATTAAAATAGTCGGACAGGGACGGAAAGTATCCACCGATGCCATTGATCCCAGCATAGCTGACGTAGGCACTGTAGTAATAGCCGTAGGCGGTGTAATAGGAGGTGAGCAGGTTCTTGTAGCCGTGGAAGGAACTGGCGAGGTAACTGGAAGAGGTCCCTCCCCAGACAACGTCGCGCACGATATCGAGTGCGCCGTCACCATTGAAGTCCCGGCTGTAGGTCGTCAAGTCCTGCGTCGGATTGCTGCGCAGGATGTTGCCCAGCGCGTCATAAAAGCCATCGCCATCGGCGTCGACGCTTTCAAGGTAGTCGGAGACCCCGTTAAAGTTCGCATCGATGAATGAGACGAAGCTGGAACCGGCGTGCGCTTTGAAACCGGGCTTCAGGCGTATCTGCTGACCCGCGATCAGCTCACCCGAGGCGCTGCTATTGAATTCGAGCTGTGCCTGATTCTCCACGGTATACCGCGCTTCGTAGACAAGGCCGTTTCCTGCTGTCACGACGTTCGGTGGCACGGAAATGTTGTCACCGTTATGCCAGGAGGTGGCGCCGCGTGCGGTCAGGACGACCAACGCGCAGGCCAACCCGGTGAGCGCGAAAACCTGGCGCATGGCGCTCATGGCTGGCCTCCTTCCGGCTGGTCGTCGGTGCCGCCAGTCGGTTGCACCATGTTCCGCAGCGCAGTTCGGGCCGCCAGTCGTTCGCGCTCCCAGTCCTCCTGAGTGAAGTGCCGCAGGCGCTGCCCATCAGGAACGGCGCGCGCTTCCAGATCCTTTCGTACTTGCCCGTCTGTTCGGCGTTGATGGCCTCCACGAGCGTCGCCTCCAGGTCGACCTGCGGGCGCGACGGGTAGGTTTTGCGCAGCGTGATGAAGTGCTGGAGGTTCGTGAACTGGCCCAGCTCGTCGAGCACTCCGCGGTCCTTCTCCTCCGCGGAAAAACCAAGCCCAACCTCGACGGCATCCTCGATGCCATCACGATCTTTGTCATCAAAGAGAGGATTGTCAGCCGACACCAACAGCTCGGAAACTTCCGTCGCGCCAGCACCAGCCGATTGGACCCAAATGGTTTCCTCGGTTCCGACATGGAAGATGCCCGCGTAGCAGAGGCGCTGCATGAAAAAGAGATCCCACACGCCGCGCTCCGCATCGATACGCAGCACCAGGTCGAGGGGCATGTCTGCCTCGAAGTTGACGTTAACGGGATAGGAGATGCCGGCGTCGAACCAATCCGAGTGCCTCGCTTGTCGCGCACCGCCATTCAGAACGAGAATACGCCCGGCGCGGACGCCGAGCGTGGGCGGCTCCAGGCCGAAACCCAAAACGGCGCCAGCCACGCTCACGTAGGAGAGCTGGTTGGGATCAGACGAAAGCGCCGGCTTAACGGACAGCGTGACGAACACAACGCCGTCGGCCGTCGTCGCCTCCCTGCTTGCTTTCTTGGGCAGGTCCAAACGGAGCAAACCAGCTCCCGAGAACTTTACGCCGTAGGGACTGGAGTCCTCGATCCAGAGTCGGATCGCCTGGATCTGAAGGGCATCTGATGCCTGAATAGCGCCGACGAGTGGCGCCTCAGCGCCGGGGGGAAGGTCTGTTTTCGGCCCCTCCTGCTCGCGCGCGTCCGGCTTCTCGGAGAGAGAGTCGAGGTGGCGCTCGATCGCATCGAAGCCGGGAATAGCCTCGGTTGGCAACGCGTCGGCGGCAGGTGACGCAGAGGCGCTGAAGACCAAGCTTGTCGCGAGCAGAAAGCGCGTCGCAACCCGCTGAGGACTGCTGATTGGTCTCATGGCGTTCCGTTCGGTAGAGGACGGCACGGTCACTGGTGGTTCAGACGAGCTTCCAGTTCCTGGACGCGCGCCTGCAGCGCCTGGTTCTCTTTCTTCAACTGCAGCAAATAGAGCGTCAGCTCTTCGACCTTCCGCATGATCATCGTCTGCGACTCGCCTACGGAAAGCCCTCGCTGTTGGATCTCCGCGGCCGACGGCACGCCGGGCAGGTGCTTGTGCTCCCGGATCTGCGCCGCGACGGTATCGAGGCTCGGCAGCGCATAGTCGTCGTCGAAGACGAAGTCGGACCAATTGCTGTCGACCACGACCTCCTTGGCGCGCACGGCGCCGTTGACGGCGAGCTTGTAGGTGCCGGGGTTGGTCGTGCCGATGCCGACCGCACCGGAGGTGTTGGCAAAGAGAACATTCGTGCGATAGGCAAAGGTGCCGCCGTTCGCCACATTCAGCGTCGAGCCGCTCGACCCCACCTGGAAGGTGCCATCGGTGCGCATCGTGCCTGTATTGTGATAGATGCTCTTGTTCCCGTAGGTTCGGATCCAGGTCGAGTCGCTCATGTACCACCCGCCTCCGTAGGTGCCATTGTACCACCCGGTGGCCCCATAGCTACGGTGCCACCCGGCGCCATTATCGATCACCGTGCTACCATCCACCTGGAAACCGTCGTCGGAACGAATGACGCCGGCGACATGCAGCATCTGCGCCGGGCTGTTGTTGCCTATTCCCACATAGCCAGTATCAGTGACCTTCATGCGAGCCGTGTCCGCCGTCATCAGGTAAAGGGACAGGGCAGTCCCCGCTCCGTTGCGAGACGCGGCGACAAACGGGCTGTTGCCGTTGATGCCAGAACCCAGGACGATCCCTCCCCAGGCACTCCCCGAGAGACCCGTGAAGGTCGTGGCTTGGGACAGAGAACCCAACATGGCGGCCGTGGCGCCTCCGACGTCCAGCTTCACACTCGGATTCGAGGTGCCGATGCCGACCCTACCCGATTGCGAGGAACTCCCGATGCCGCCGGTCCCACTGGGAACAAAAAGCGTCTGGGCTGCAGCTTGTTCACTCGATGCCAGGACAATGAACGCGATCCCGGCTATAAGATGGGCGCGTGACGAAAGGCAGAGAATGAAGTGGGTATGTCTTCTCATGATGGTAACGGGAGTGAAGGGAGGCAGGAATCAATTTGGGAAAAGCGAGGGCGGGCTCGGAAGCATACGAAGCCTGGTTTTGGACGAATCGACGACGCGCCCGCGATCGCCTCGGCGAGCGTGGGATTACACACCAATGCCGCAGTCGTGGCGCAGACACCTTCCACTGCGCTTGGGAGCGGTCCTCGAGACGTGCGGGTTTGCGGCGCGAGTCGAGCTGTCTGCGGTCCCATTCGCGGCGCGGCGTCCCAACCCGTGCCGGGTTTTCCGAAGCGCAGTACTCCTTGGCTCTCGGCCGTTGATACTTCGAACTTCAGCGCGAAGTACATTACGGCCGCCTGACGCCCGCCTTCGCCCTTCGAGCTACCGTGGGGAAATCGGCTGCTGCAGGGAGGCCGTCGCGGGGCGAAGCGACGAGGAAAGGGTAAAGCTGTAGAGGAAAGCATCGCAGCGAAACAGCACGGTGGGGAGCGGGGCCGCGCTGCGATTAATTCAAAATATGCGCGTGGGCAGAACGCGCTTCGGAGATGAAAATGCAAGAAAAAAAACGCATGCATCATATATTTTCCCAGTTGCCGCATATATTGTTGCCAGCCGGGGTGGCGAACTCGTGCGCTCCGATGTAGCCGCGTTGGAGCCTGGCGATCATGTGGACGGTCGTGCGATCTGGCCATGTTGTCGCTCCAACGCGGGTACGAACCACAGGCGCCGGCTCCACGGCAACACAACGTCTGGAGAACCTCAGTGGTGCGGTGGCACCGAGATTCGCAACCAGGCAGGGCAAGGACTGGCGTTCCCCGCCGCGACGGCCAGCGGAGGGGCCGCCCAACCACAACGGAAATGACCCGGCGCGGTACCAGCCAGTCTGGCAGGTGCGGCCCGAGGTCGTCGCCCTCGGCGACAACCCGAGCCTCGCCGACCCACTCGAACAGGTCAGCCCGCCGATGCCGCCATTGGTCGCGGCTCGGGTGCCTTGCGGACGAACAGCGCCTGCAGGATATCGCGCAGGCGGTCGCGCATCTCGAGCCGGCTCACGATCTGATCGATCAAACCGTGCTCGAGCAGGAACTCCGCGGATTGAAAACCCTCCGGCAACGCCTGCTGCGTCGTTTCCTTGATGACGCGCGGGCCGGCAAAGCCGATCAACGCTCCCGGCTCGGCAAGATTGACGTCACCCAGCACGGCGAAACTCGCGGTGACCCCGCCGGTCGTGGGATTCGTCAGCACCGAAATGTAGGGCAACCCGGCCTGACCCAGTCGGGCGAGGGCCGCGCTGGTTTTCGCCATTTGCATCAGGCTGAGGATGCCTTCCTGCATGCGGGCGCCGCCCGAGGCCGAAAAAACGATGCAGGGCACCCGGTTTTCGATCGCCCGCTCGATCGCACGGGTGATCTTCTCGCCCACCACCGAGCCCATCGAGCCACCGGCGAAACGAAAATCCATCACCGCCAGCGACACCGGGATGCCATGGATCCGGGCGAGCCCGCAGATGACGGCGTCGTTCAGGCCGCTGTCGCGCCGGTATTTCTTCAGGCGCTCGGGATAGGGGACGGAATCGACGAACGTCAGCACATCGACCGCGCGCAGGTCCTGGTCGTGTTCCACGAAGGAGTCGGGATCGACAAGATGACGGATCCGATCGGGCGCGCTGATGGGAAAATGATAGCCGCTGGGGGGCGCGACGTTCTGGTTCTCCTCCAGTTCCTTGACGTAGATGATTTCGCCCGAGACCGGGTCCTTTTTCCAAAGGCCTTGCGGGATGTCCTTTTTTTTGACCGTAACGGTCGAATACTTCGGCTTGCTGAAGAGCGACATACGGGGAGGTAGTGGCCGGGCGAAACGGGCGCGAGGGAAAGCCTATCCGTGACCAAGCGTGGCGACGTCGAGGTTGGTCAATCGAGCCCGGCGAAGAACTCCAGCGCACGCATTGAGAGTCGCGCCGGTGGTGAAGACGTCGTCCACGAGAACATAACGATCGCCGCTTTCTATCGTTCCGTCGGGAGCGAAGGCAAAGGCATTTTTGAGGTTCGTCCGGCGCTGGTCCCGGTCGAGGCGGGTCTGCGTCGGGGTATCGACGATCCGCCGCAACAGGGAACGCACGGTCGCCCCCGGCACTTGCCGGGCAAGGAGATCGGCAAGCAACCGCGCCTGGTTGAAGCCCCGCTCCCGCTCCTTGCGCGGGTGCAGCGGCACCGGGACCAGGACCGCGCCGTCGAGAAACCCCCGGAAGTGTTCGTTGGCCTGGACGACGGCGGCGAGATCGTGCAGGACGTGCTTTGAGCGGTGGTATTTGAAGGCCAGCAGGAGGTCGCGCATGGGCCCCTGTAGCAGGGTGGCCGTACGGCCTTCGCGAAAGCGCGGGCGCAAGGTCTCGCAATGCGCGCAACCGACGTTCTCCGCCAACGCGCCGAAAAACGGATGACCGCAGGTTGTGCAGTGTGGTGCCCGAACGAAGACGATCCGACGGCGGCAGCCGTCGCAGAGATGTCGAAATCTCGGACCCGTCGATACCTCCCTCGCCTCCTCCACCGACTCGACCAAACCACGGCAGCTCACGCACGCCGGGGGAAACGCGAGATCGGCGATCCCCGAGACCGCATGGGCAAGCCCGCGAGCGGCGCGTCCAAACTTCGAAATAATCTCTCGCACTTTATTGCAGGGCTCGCCCTCCGGGCCCGGCCGGGACGACATCGACGGCGGCAGGGCACAGAAGGCCAACCCTGCGGGGCGAGAACTGTCGCATTCTCGCGCTCACCGATAGAACACCCGTTCGAGAAACAGGCCCTGTGCCGGCGCGGTCTTCACCACGGCGACGCGATGCCTGGATTCGAGCAAGGCCGCGGCGTCGTCCGGGGTGAGTTTTCCGAGTCCGACATTGACCAGCGTGCCCACGATGCTGCGCGCCATCTTGTAGAGAAATCCGTCGGCCTCGAGGACGATGCGCAAGCGCCGTCCGCGCCGCCTGATCTCGAGCCGCCGGAGATCGCGGACCGTGGTTTCCCTTTCCTCGTAACCCCACGCGCAATACGCGGCGAAATCGTGCTTCCCCTGCAGACGGCGCGCCGTGGCCGCCATGGCCGCAAGGTCGAGCGGCACCGGCACGGACCAGCACCACGCCGCCTCGAACGGGTCGGCCCGGCCGAGAAAGATCCGGTAGTGGTAGCGCTTGCCGGTCGTGTCGTAGCGGGCGTGAAAATCCGGGCGTGCGACCCGCAGGCTCTTGATCTGGACGCCGGCGGGAAGCCGGGTCGCGAGCGCCGTGAGCAGGCGATAGGCCCCGTGGCGCCAGACGGCGTCAAAATGAATGACCTGGGCGAGCGCATGCACGCCGGTATCCGTGCGGCCGCTGCCATGAATGCGAACTTTGGTGCGCAGCACGCGCTCGAGTGCCTGCTCGATCACATCCTGGACGGCGACGGCGTTGATCTGGCTTTGCCAGCCGTGCCAGCGACCTCCGTCGTAGGCGCACACGGCGCGCCAGCGGGTCGGGGTGTCGCGCGCCGCGGGAGCATGCGCGGCCGGGCTCATCCAAACTCCGCCTCGGGATCGAACCCGTGGCGCAAGGCCTGATTGAGATGGTCCTGGAGGATCAGGCATGCGGCCATCGAATCAATCTTGCCGGAGCGGCGCAGTTCGTCGTCGCGCCGTTTCGGCAGGTGTTCACTGGCGGCCCGCGTGCTCAGACGCTCGTCGACGCGATGCACCGGCAGCGGCAGCCGGGCGGTGAGCTGCGCGACGAACGCATCGACCTCGCGGGTCTTGGCGCCGGCGGTGCCGTCCATGTGATAGGGATACCCGACGACGAGTTCCGTGATGCGCCGCTCGCGGGCGACCGCGATGACCTGTTCCAGGCGCGCGTCGGCGGTCGGCGCCACTGCGGCCGGCAACGGCACCGCGACGCCGAGTTCGTCGCCGTAGCTCAGCCCGATGCGGCGCTCACCGTAGTCGATGCCGAGAATGCGCATGCGTGCACTTTATGGCGTCCGCGGCCGACCGGCGAAAGCCAAACCCGCCTCGCGGGCGCGGGCGCCCGCCTTGAGGAAACTGCAGACTACAACCATTTCTTCCCGTCCTTGCGCGCGGCGATCTGCGCGAGGAGTTTCTTGATGTCGCCCGTCCGCGCCTTCGGCACCACGAGGGTCGCGTCGCCGGTGTGCACGACGACCAGGCCGTCCACGCCGTAGACCCCGATGAGATGTCCCTTCGACGAGATGACGATATTGTCGTGCGCGTCGCCAAGAGTGGTGTCGCCGCGCGTGACATTGCCGTCGGCATCGGCGGGGAAATGCCGGGTGAGCGCGGTCCACGAGCCGACGTCGTCCCAGTCGAAACTCGCGGGCAGCACGACGACGTTGTCCGCCTTTTCGAGCACGGCGTAGTCGACCGCGATCTTGGGAATCTTCGGAAAGACCCCGGCAAGCACGCGGGCGAGCGGACGCCGCGCCTGCACGCCGGCCGCAATGCGCTCGAGACCGGCGAACACCTCCGGCGCGTTGCGCGCGAAGGCATCGAGCACGACGCGTGCACTCCACACGAAGATGCCGGTGTTCCACAGGTACTCGCCGGTGCGGAGAAACTGCTCGGCCACTTCGCGCGTGGGTTTCTCCACGAATCGCTGCGCGCGGTAGAACTGCTTGCCCCGGTGCGTCTGCCAGGGTTCGCCGCGCTGGATGTAGCCAAAACCGGTGGCGGGTTCGGATTGCGGCACGCCGATCGTAACGATCACCGGAGCTTTCGCGGCAGCGGTGAACGCGGCCCGCAGGTCACGCTGAAACCCCTTCGCATCGTGGATCGCCGCATCCGAGTGCACCGAGGCGAAAACCCCTTTGGGGTCACGCAGGGCGACGAGTTGCGCGGCCAGGCCGACCGCGGGGCCGGAGTCCCGACCGACCGGTTCGGCCACGATGTTACCTTCGGCAGGACCCGACACATGCGGCGAACGGCGTCCGCCTGCTCACGGTTGGTCAGGACGAGCACGTTTTCCGGCGGCACGACGGGCAGCACCCGCTCCAGGGTCTGTTGCAGCATGGGCTGATCGCCGACGATGGGCAGGAGCTGCTTCGGCCGACG
Source organism: uncultured Verrucomicrobiae bacterium (assembly GCA_963797435.1). Lineage (GTDB taxonomy): Bacteria > Verrucomicrobiota > Verrucomicrobiia > Opitutales > Opitutaceae > CAWCPJ01. The sequence continues at coordinate 1,230,773 of CAWCPJ010000005.1, forward strand.
CAAACGGCTTTGCGGCCAGAAGCGCTCGCCCTTGCCGCCGGCGAGGATCACCACGAATGACTTCGGCATGCCCGCCGAGAATTCGTCCGGGTCCGTCACCGTCAACGGGATTTGGTCTGAAGGTTTCGACCACCGGCACCGACAGTGACTGGGTGGTGAAGCTGATCGACGTCTATACCGCCGATTATCCCAACCCGGATCCGAACCCCGCGCACGTGGAGATGGGAAACTACGAACAACTCGTCCGCGGCGAGCCCTTGCGCGGAAAATTCCGCGAGGGTTTGGACAAACCCCAGCCCTTCGAACCGGGCAAAGTCACATCGGTCACATGGGTCATGCCGGATGTCTGCCATACGTTTCGTACCGGCCACCGGATCATGGTCCAGGTGCAGAGCAGTTGGTTTCCCCTGATGGACCGAAATCCCCAGACGTTTTGCGACATCTACCGCGCCCGTCCGCAAGACTACCGCAAGGCCACGCAACGTGTCTATCTCACCAGCACGAAACCATCGGGAGTCCGGGTCCTCGTATCACCGCCTGCATTACCGGATGCGCGCCCAAAGGGAGGCTCCTCCTGAGTTCTGTTGCACCGCGGCCTGGGGCCGCAGCCAAAGGCACGGGCGGCTGTGGCCCCCGTGGAATGACTCCAGACTAGACGCCGAGAGCGGCGCCGGTTAATTCCTCCGCCGCGCCCCGGGCGGCCCAGGAAGGTGGAAGCCTCGAGGGCTGGTGTTCGGCAACTGTTCCGTCGATTCCGATGAACTCTCTGCGATCAGCTTTCTTGCTCCGATGCACTCGCGGCGACCTCGCTCGCGACGTTTTTTTCCTCCCATGAACTCCTGGCGACTTTGGCTGGTGGCCACCGTGTTGACGTTACCTGAACCGGCAGTCGGTGCCGACGTAAGCGGCGCCACCATGGAACGACTCTGCCACCAGATTCAGGGACGCAAAAGGCTGCTCGTGGACCGGGATCGACCCGAGGTCGTCTGGTCCGACGGCGCGATGTTCGAAGTCGCCAAGTCGTTTCCGCCGGCGCTCGAGCAACTCCTCGCCGCGCCGACCGCGATGCGGAACCTGCATTCGGTCGTGAACCGCATCGCGCAGGACGCGACCAAGCCGGGATGGCAGGATGCGAAAATCGACCGGCCGGGGGCGGGCGCGGACTTCGCCGTCGTCCGGTCCGTCAACCGCGCGGTCCAGGCCCATCTCGCCGTACCCTACGCGGAATACATTCTTGCACGCTATCCCGAGGCTCGCATCCGCGTTAAGGATGCACGGTCGCCCATCGTCGTGCTGGTCGGCGAGACGCTGCGGGTGGCGGTGATGCCCCTGGCGCCGCCCCGACCGGCCGTCGCTCCCCCTGCATCCGGCTCCTCCGAACAATAAGCAAGTCAGTCCGCGTAATTCAGTGCCCCAGCCCGCCGCATCGCGACAAAATGGACCGCACCCTGATGGCAGATAGCTTCCCGGGCCGGCAACCGATGCTTTCATCATTCGGCGGCACTTGACATCGGAGCGCGAATTTCGGCGACGTAGCGGTCAGCTTCGATCCGGGTGTCGACGGTGAATCCCGGATGCAGCGCAGCGAGGGCACGGACAATGCGGGTGCCCAGGCCGAGGCCCGTCGGTCGCTCGCCGGCGCCCAGCCGGATCAGGTTGATGATCCGGCAGGTGGTCGTGCGGTCCTCGCATTGCACCGTGATCGTGATCGGTCCCCGGCCATGCTTGAGCGCGTTGGTGAGCAGGTTGTGCAGGATCTGGCGGAGATAGGTGGGATCGGCGCGCAGGACGCACGGACCGTCCGCCTTGATGGTGAGGGCGCGCTGTTCCTCCCGCGCCAGGAGTTCGTAGGTTTCGATCATCTCGCGCAGCGTCGCGCTCAGGTCGATGGCGGTCGCGTGCAATGCCACGCGTCCCTGTTCCGCGCGGGCCAACAGGAGACATTGATCCACGTAATCGCTCAGCCGACTCAGTTCCTCCTGCAGGCCCTCGGCCACGGAGGGTTCGATCTTGTCCGCCGCTTCCTCGACCTGAAGGCGCATGAGGGTGAGCGGCGTGCGCAGGTCGTGGGCGACCTGCGCGGCAAAGACATTGAGCTGATGAAACGATTGCTCCAGCCGTTCGAGCAGGGCGTTGACGTTTTTCTCGACCGCGGCGAATTCGCGGTCGGCATGGGGCAGCGCCAGGCGGTGGTCGAGATTCTGCGCCCCGATGCCGGACAATTGGGCATTGATCGCCGCGATCGGCTGGAGCGAGCGGCGGGCGAGATGGAAACCGGAAACCGCGGCCAGGCCGAGCAGCGGCACGGCGTAGACCAGGGAGATCCGGACCAACTCCCCCATGATGTCGGCGACCTCCGATTTCGAATAGCTACCGTGCAACACCCAGTCGGCGTGGCCGGGTTGTTCACGCTCCCAACGCTCCTGTCGGAGTTCATGGTCAAGACGGAGAAAAGTGACGGCCATGAAGACGCCGGAAATCACGGCCAGGCTCAACGCGAACCAGAGAGCCAGGCGCAGGCGAAACGACCTCATGGAGACGGCTCCCGGATCGCGAAGCCAACGCCGCGCACGGTCTGGATGAGCGGCGCCAGCGGCGCCGGGTCGATCTTGCCGCGCAGGTAGTTGACGTAGACGTTCACGACGTTGGTGCCGGAGTCGAAGTGCTGATCCCACACGTGCTCGACGATCGTGGTCTTGCTGACCGGATGCGGCGCCGCGTTCATCAACAACTCGAGCAGGGCAAACTCGCGATTGGTGAGCGCGATGTCGCGTCCCGCGCGACGGGCGGTGCGATTCTTGAGGTCGAGCTCGAGATCGGCGACGCGCAACTGGTTGACGATTTCCGGGCGCTGCCGCCGCAGCAGGGCGCGCAACCGCGCCAGCAGTTCGGACATGGAGAAGGGCTTGGGCATGTAGTCGTCCGCCCCGGCATCGAGTCCGCGCACGCGATCATCGACCTCGTGTTTCGCGGTGAGAAACAAAACCGGGACGGTCACGCCCTTGCGCCGGAGGGCACGCACGACGGAGAAACCGTCGCGCTGCGGCATCATCACATCCAGCACCATCGCATCGTAGGTGTGCTGTTCACCGAGCCACAGGGCCTCGTCGCCATCGGCGGCGACGTCGACGGCATAGCCGGCTTCCTTCAATCCGCGTTCGATATGCGCGGCCACCTTTCGTTCATCTTCCGCGACGAGAACCCGCACGACCGCACTATGGGCGGTCGATGCGGGCGTGGCGAGCGCACACCGGGAAGGCGGGCTGATCGCGTCAGTCATCATCGTGGTGCCGGACCGACCCGGCCACCGGCCGGGTCGCGGCATCGCCCCCAGCGCCGGGCGCCACCGTGAGGATGCCGACGCCGTGCTGGTAGACCAACCGGCCGCCGCGGTGACCGGTTTCAAACACACACCAAGAAGCCGCGAGCGCTCCGGCGGCGGACAGCGGCGCAATCAACCGGCGAACCTTCGGCCAGCGGACGGCCACCGCAGCGGCGAGCGCGACGACGGCGGCGACGATGGCAAAGATCTGGGTCCGCTCCGCCCAGGTCTCGTGCTGGTCGAGCAGCCCGTCCACGACCGCGGACGCTTCGCCGGCCATCTCGCCTTCCGATTCGCCGGTGTTGACGGCGACGATCGTCCCGGCCGCCCCGAGGAGGAGGAGGCCGGCGGCGATCCAGGGCAGATTCCACTTCCACCAGATCGCCGCGGCGACCGCCACCCCGGTACCAAGGAGAATGAAGACGATCGGGAAATGCACCACGGCCGGGTGCAGGGGATCGGGAAGCGTGGGCATGATGATATTCCTTTTGATTGTGCGCAGTGCGTCCGGGTGGTTCAGCTCACCTTCACATATTTGTCGGCGGGATTACGGCAGCTCGGGCACTTGTCGCCAGGCAGCACCGCAGTGGTGTTGCCGCAAACCGTGCACACATAGTAGTCGGTGGCGGGGGCGGTCGCGAGGTTGTCGAGCATCGCCTGGTAGAGCCGCGCATGCTCCTTCTCCGCCGAGAGGGCGAACTGAAGGGAACGCACCGCCGCCCGGGCGTTGTCCGTGCGCGCCGTGGCAAGAAATTCCGGATACATCGTATCGCGTTCATATGATTCGCCGTTGATCGCCGCCTGAAGGTTGGCCGCCGTGATCCCGGGGGTCACCGGCTCGAGCACGACATCCTGGAGCGCACCGCCGAGTTCGAGGATGGTTGCCTTGTGCGTGTCGCGGTGAATCGCCTCGGCGCGGGCGGCGGCGCGAAAGAGCTTCGCGGCCTGGGCGTACCCCTCGCTCTCCGCGACTGCGGCAAACTGCGTGTAGCGATTGCTGGCATTCGCTTCGCCCTGATAGGCGGCGTTGAGATTGCGAATGGTCTCGGGGGAGGCGGTCCCGGCGTGGGCAAGAGCCGCCGCCGAAACGGCGACGAGCATGGTGGCAACGGTGGCAAGGAAGTGATTTTTCATACGCCGCCATGTTATCGGGTCGCGCATTAGGAAACGTGCGAACGCGGGTTAGAATTTTCTCATCCGGAACCGGACCGGCGGGAGGCGTCTTTCCCGCTCGAATGGAAGCCGGCCGTGTATCGCCGAGAAGGTTGGAAGGGGGCTCCTTTCTCAAGTGACCGTCAATCGACCCGCGTCACGCGTTCCGACCAGGCATCGACCAGACTGCTGTCATTCGTCGAGCGACCGTTTCTACCCGGGAGCATTAACCGGGCTTTATGCCGTGGACGGGAGGGAACGCACTGGAGGGACGACCACCGACGCGGGGTTTCACAACATAAACCTATCGCGTCATGAAAACTCTCATCCTGTCCACCGTTCTGCTGTTCACGACTGGCACCATTGTCAGTGCCATCGAGGACGCGCGCGATGATCGCGAGGGGAATCAATCCCTGCGCGTCCATCAAACGACATCGATCCTCTATCCATACACATTGCTGAACTCCGGAGTCACTTCCGGCGATGCGCACGTGGGGATCGCCGTTGACCCTGCCGGACTGCTCACGGATCTCCTGGTCGTCGGGTATTCGCATCGCGAGTTTGCCGATGCCGCCGTCCGCGCGATCCGGGAATGGGATTACACACCGATGCGCGTGAACGGCGAGCCGGTCGCCAGCCGCATGGTGATCGACGTCAACTTCGAGGCCCAGGGAGTCGTGATCAATATCACGCCCGGGAGCGACCTGGCGGCCCATCTCCTGTCCTTCCGGCGCGAGCACGGCTACGGCCCCTGCACGGTCCGGGAACTCGACGCCATTCCTGCTCCCCTCGAGTTCGTTGCGCCCGCCTATCCGTCGGATCTGAAGCAACGCGGCGTCACCGGCGAGGCGGTGGTCGATTTCTATATCGATGAAACCGGTGCGGTCCGGCTCGCGGCCGTCACCTGCGCTGATTTCACGGAACTGGGGGCCCTGGCCGTGAACGCGGTTGAGCAATGGAAGTTCGCGCCGCCGACGCGGCACGGCCAGCCCGTGCTGGTCCACGTCGAACAACGCTTCGTGTTCGGCCAGACCGGGAGCTGAGGGTCCAACCGCCCGCCGGTGCGCGGCGGCGAGACATTCCGCGCGACCCTCCCTCCGCCCGATCCCCCATGTCTTGCCTCCCAAGACATGGGCAAGGCGGCGAGCCCAGCGAAAGAGATGAAGGCGGGGCAACCCATGCGGCGTTCCCGGCAATGAACGGAACGAGGGCCGGCGCGAACCGGAGTATCATCCCGGGCGATGGAGCCTTCCTCGTTCCGTCCGGATTTGCGCGTCTCGCGACGCACCGCCGTAAAGCTGGGTCTCGCCGGCATCGTCGGCGTGGCCGTGGGCGCGGGCTCGACTGCCTTGATCACGCGACTCGGCCGATCCGTTCCGCTCCGGTATCATTTCTTCACCGACGACGAGGCCGCGCTGCTGATCGAAATCTGCGAGCAGATTATCCCCGGCGATGATGCCCCGGGCGCGACCCAGACCGGTGCCATCCACTACATCGACCGGCAGTTGGTAGGGGTTTTCCAACGCCACCAGCAGACGTACCGCCGCGGGCTTGAGTCCTTCCGCCGGACCTGCCTGCGCGAGTACGGCGGGCCGTTCGAGTCCCTGTCCGTCGCCGCGAAGATCGAGGCCCTGCGCGCGATCGAGGCCGGACGGGCGCCGGCGGATCTCTGGGCCGAACCTTCGCCGCCGGCGTTTTTCAACCTCGTCCTCGCGCACACGATGCAAAGTTTCTACGGCAGCCCGCGGCACGGCGGCAACCGCGACTACGCGAGCTACCGGATGCTGGGCCTGGATTACCCGCCGGTCGTCGGACGCAACCGTCCCCGGAAAGGTTGACCATGGCGCTGAAACACGTGAACGCGGTCGTGGTCGGCGCGGGCGCCGGCGGCGGGGTCGTGGCCAAGGAACTCAGCGAGGCGGGCCTCTCGGTGGTCCTGTTCGAGCGCGGTGGCTGGGTGAGCTTTGAGGAACACGGGCAGGATGAACTCCTCAACCAGCGCACGACCGTGCTCGGCAGCGCCTACGGTCCCGACGAGCGGCACCCCCGCGTCCACGAGAGCAGCCCCGGCCAGTGGAGCACCGTGAATTCCAACGAGTGGGGCTACGGCAACAACGCCGCGTGCGTCGGCTCCGGCACGGTCAGCTACGGTGCGATGGCGTGGCGCTTCGACCCCAAGGATTTTCGGATGCGCTCGACGTATGGCGCCCCGGAAGGCTCCACCCTCGAAGACTGGCCGATCAGCTACGACGATCTCGAGCCTTTCTACGAACGGGCCGAATGGGAGATCGGGGTGGCGGGAGACATGAGCGCGAATCCCTTCGCCGCGCCGCGCCGCCGGCCGTATCCGATGCCGGCGTTTCCGCACAATCACGAGGGACGGATGCTCGAGGCCGCGGCGCAGCGCCTGGGTTTCCACCCGTTCCCCATTCCGATGCTGCGCAACTCGGTGCCCTACGGCGGGCGCGGCGCGTGCGTGCACAACCGCCTTTGCTGTGGCTACGCCTGCCCGATCAACGCGAAGAACGGCACGCAAAACACCGTCATTCCCCGCGCGCTCGCCACGGGTCTGTGCGAGTTGCGCACGGGGGCGATTGTCAGCGAGGTCATGATCGACGACCGGGGCGTCGCCCGCGGCGTGAAGTATTTCGACGCGGATGACCGGGCCCACACCCAGACCGCCGATCTCGTCGTCCTCTCCGGCGGGGCGATTGAAAGCGCTCGGCTCCTGCTCAACTCCAGGTCCCGGCTCTTCCCCGACGGCGCCGGCAACCGCCACGACTGGGTCGGCCGCAACCTCCAGGATCACGCCTACTCCGGGGCCTTTGGGTTGTTCGAGGAGGAGATCTACGACGACGTCGGCCCGGGCGCGACAATCGCGATCGGCGATTTCAGCCACGGCAACCCCGGGCTGCGCAGCGGCGGCGTGCTGTGCAATGAGTTCATCCGCCCGCCCTACGGTTTCACCGGCCTCCGCCCGCCCGGTGCGGCGCGGTGGGGCAAGGCGCACAAGGATTTTCAGCGCCGGTTCTTCAAGCGTTGCGGTGGCGTCCAAGGACCCGTGCAGGAGATGCCGATGTTCACGGCGCGCGTGCAGGTCGATCCCGTGGTGAAGGACCATTGGGGCATCCCGGTGGTGCGCCTCTCCGGCAATCGGCACCCCGCCGATCTCGAGGTCGGACGCTTCCTCGCGTCGAAGGCCGAGCAATGGCTGCAGGAAGCCGGCGCGGTGCGCACCTGGCTATCACTGCCGGGTCTCATCCAGCGCAGCGGGCAGCACCAGGCCGGCACGTGCCGGATGGGCAACGACGCGCAGACTTCGGTCACCGACCGCCACGGACGCGTGCACGACATCGAAAACCTGTTCGTCGCCGACGGCGGACTACACGTCACGAACGGCGGATTCAACCCGGTGCTGACGATTCTGGCGCTCGGCTACTGGGTGAGCCACCACATCAAGGCGGATTGGAAAGGCAGACTCGCGTGACGACGGCCTTCGCGCGTCTCCTCGCCGGCCTCGGTCTCTACGGCGGCGTCTTTCTGGTGCTGGGAATCACCGGGGGCCTCGGCTACTTCCATTTTGCCGACCCGCAGCGCACGTGCGCGTCGTGCCACGAGATGACAGATGTCCACTCGGACTGGCAGCTGTCTGCGCATCGCTCGATCCATTGCCGCGAGTGCCACGGCGGCTCGCTCACGCTGGACGTCCATGCCCTCCAGTCCCACGTCGCACGCGTCGTGCGGCACCTCACCGGCGATCCGCTCGCGCCGGTCCGCCTGCGGGAAAACCACGTCGTCGCGCTCCACGAATCCTGCCGGAAGTGCCACCCGCAGGCGTTTGCCGGCTGGCAGGCCAGCCGCCACGCGACGACCTACGCCCGCATCCTGCTCGACGCGGACCAGAACAAAACCGAACCGCCCGCCAACGACTGTTTGCGCTGTCACGGCATGTTTTTCGAGGGCGACATCGGTGAGCTCGTCGCCGCGCCCGTCGCGGGCGGCGCGTGGTCGCTGCTCGATGCGGCCCGGGCGGAGCAGCCGGCCATTCCCTGCCTCACGTGCCATCAGGTGCATGCCGCGTCCGATGGCACGCAGATCGCCAGCCTCTACGATCACCGCGAGCGGATGCACGTGCCCGCCCAACTGCTGCCCGTCGCCGCCGTCTTTCAGGGCGAGCGGACGGTCAAGGTCTCACGGGATCCCCGCCAGCGCACGTGCGTGCATTGTCATTCCCCCGACGCGACGCACCAGCTCGGCACCGCGGACGACCGCACGCCGGCCGGCGTGCACGAGGGACTGAGCTGCCGCGATTGCCACTGGGGTCACGACACCTCGGCCAGGGCTTCGTGCGCCGCGTGTCACCCCGCGGATTCCCATTGCGGCCTCGACGTGGAGAAAATGGACACCACGTTCCTCTCCCCGGAAAGCCGGCACAACATCCACACCGTCGGCTGCATCGACTGCCACCCCCAGGGAGTTCCGAAAAAGACCCGGCTTTGAGCGGAGTGACGCGGATCCGCCCGCGGTGTTCAGGGGGCAGGCGCCAACGCCACGTATCAGTTTGCCCTTGCTGAGCCGGCCCACCGGGGAAAATCACAGCGCGGCCAGCGCGAGGTTGGAAATGTTGCCCCCGTAGTGTTGCTTCGAGGCGACCTTGCGCTCGAGGTCGCGAATGACTTCCACCGCGAAGTCCTTTTTCGTGAGCGCCTGCGCGCTGCCGAGTCCTCCCGGGCTGAATACGTTTATCTCCATCAGCTTGTCGTCGACGATGTCGAGACCCACGAGCCACATGCCGTCGGCCACGAGCTTGGGCCGGACCATCTCCACGAGACGCAGCATCCGGTCGTCCACCTTCGCGGGCCGCACGGTTCCGCCGACATGCATGTTGTTGCGCATGTCCCCCTTCTTTCCGACGCGCCGGATGGCGGCATAGCGTCCGCCGGCCATCAGCGGGCGTCCATTCATGACAAACAACCGGACATCCCCGCGCGCCGCCGCGGGCAGGTATTCCTGCGCGATTGCGTAGCCATCGCGGACGATCGCCTCGATCATTTGATTCGTGTTGGGATCATCCACCGACTGAACGAGGAACACGCTCTGCCCGCCCGAGCCCTGCAGGGGCTTGAGGACCGCGCGCCCTTTTTGTTCCAGGATGAACTGCTTGATCTCCTCCGCATTGCGGCTGATGCACGTGCGGGGGCGCACCGCCTCCGGAAAATGCTGAAAGTAGGTCTTGTTCACCGCGCGCGCCAGCGCCTGGGGATCGTTCAGCACCGTGACCCCGCGTTGCGCCGCCAGCTCGGCGAACAGGATGCCCGCGGTTTGCGCCCAGGGCCGGTCGATCGCGTCCTCGGCCGGATCATTGCGCAGCAGCATGACGTCGAGATAATCCAGAGTCAGCCGCTCGCGCACCGCGCGGGCCCCCGTCAGCGCCGCGTGATACGCCTGCACGGTCTTGTACGCCTTGCCCGGCACGCGGCACGCGTTGGCATTCAGCGAGCCATCGGAACCATAGATGAAATCGCCGACGCCGATGCACCACACCTCATGGCCCATGGCCTTCGCCGCGTGACCCAGCCGCGTGGTGGTGTAGACGGCCTCTTCCGTTTGGGGATTGTTGACGACAAGGCCGAGTTTCATGGGGGATCGATTGGTGAGGTGAGCAGGGCAAGAACCGTGGACTGCCGAACGCGGGCCAGGCGCGCACGGGCGGATTCATCTTCGAGAAACTGCGGCAGCAGGCGGGGCGCGCGGATGATGCGCCGGTGCCGAAGCTCCTGCAGATAGGGAACGTGAGTCAGGGCGATCTTTCCCGCGTAAAGCGGTTCCAGAGGATGCCCCTCCGCCAGGTGTGCCACGAGGTCGCGCAGCCCGCGCAGGTAGATCTGATCCTTGACGAATCCGCCGCCGCGAAAGACCCGCATGGTGATGCGCGTGGCTTGCGCCGGGGAAAATCCGATGTCCGCGGCAAGGCGCCGGTAGACGTCGACAAAGCCTGCGCCGTCCACCAGCCAGCGGGAGGCGAGGACCCGTCCCGCCAGGGTCCGGACCCGCCCGGCGTTCAATCCGCCGACCAGGCATTCCGCCAGCACGGCCAGTCCCTCCTGCAGGGGTTCGTAGCCGGCGAGACCCGAGCGCAACTGGAGGAAGGGCTGCGCGGCGCCATTGAAGTGCGTGACGAGGTGCGTGCCGATTTCATGGTGGAGCAAGGCGTCCAGCCGCTGCGATGACGGGCGGTGGTGTTCGGAAATATAGAGGGCACCCCGCGAGACCAGCATGCCGGACGCGATGTCCCCCCGGATCTCCACGGCGGGATTAAACCGGCGCGCGCGGCGCCGGTAGTGCGCGATATGAGCCCGCGCGCGCTGACACACCTCCTCCGTGGCGAGGAATGGCCGGTCCGGGTTCCGCGCCGTCGCCGGTGTATGCTCGAGGATTTCCTCCGCCAACCGCACCAGGGCCGCGTCGGGGGCGCCGTAGAGTTGCAGACACGTGTAGAGAAAATTGGGCGTGCCGATGTCGCCCAACGCGGTGAGCTGACGGTCGAGCTCCGCCTGCTTTTCCCCGAGCAGGAACGCGACCGTCGGATCCTCGAGCCGGGCGAGCGGGATTTCGAAGAGCTGGCGTTTCAACTCCTCCGGCTGATGACCGAGCGGGCGGTAGTGCAGCGTCGGGGCGCGTTCGCAATGCGAGCGCGCAAACTGGTCGCGCGCCGCCTCGAAGTTGATCGGCGTGACCTGGAGGAGAAAATCAAACGCATCCGAGACGGCGGCGAGCCGCCGGTCGAATTGATGCGTCACCTTCACCAGACCCCGCGCGCCAAGTTCGTGGTGATGACGCGGCGGCGGATCCGTCCGGCCCGTCGCGAAGTCGAACAGCGCCCGTCGCAGGGCGGCGGAGAATTGCACGCGAAAATTCCGCAACAATGCCGGATAGAGCGTCTCCTCGTCGCGCCAGAACGGATGCACCTCGATGCCCAATACGTAGAGGCCTTCGCCCGCGACCAGGAGCGCCGGCAGCCCGGGTGGAGCGATCGGATCCGGGCTGATGCTTACACTCACCTTGATCTCCTCCTCATCGCCGAACCGAAGCTTCCCGAGATGGCGACGCAGAACCGCGACGGTGGATTCCAATGAGCCGTCGTGAGTCAGACGAAAAGCACCCTGGGGCAGGCGCGTCTCACCCGGACTGTGGCCGCCCAATTCCGCCGACCAGATCTCCACCAGCACGAACGCGCCGTGCGTCGCCCGTTGGTGTTCGGCAAGCAGACGACAGAACTCCTGCAATCCGGCCGCATGTTCGGCATCACCGGCGGCGAACAGGTAGGCGGCTTCACTGGTGACAAGTTCCTTGGTGCCGGCATCGGCACGGTCCCGGGGCGAGCGATAGACTGCGAGAAAAGGTACATGGCCTTCGATGGCGAGGGATCCGACCGGCGGAACTGATTTTCGCACCGCGTGACCGCGGGCCAGCTCGGCGCAGACTTCCCGGGCCACGTCGGCGATGCCTGCCGGGGCGTCGCTGCCGGGCGGCTCCGCCGTTGCCCCGCCGCGCTTCATGCCCGGGCCAGCTCCGCGAGGACGTCGTCGACCGTGCTGGCCAGCGCGGCGCGAACGAGCGCCACCTGGCGGCGATCGGGCACGGCCGTCCACTCATCCATGAAGAATTTCTTCACCTCGATCGCCAACGGGCATCCCGTGGGATAACGTTCCGCCACCCATTGCGAAAAAGCCCCGCCGCCGAACTTCACGTTCTCCCGCACATCAAGCCGATGGCCATCAAAATCGAACGCGCGCAGGCTCTCGATAAACATTTCGATCACGCCGCGCCAACGCGGGGCCGCAAGATTGCGGGTGCCGACATTGATCTCGGGATTCGCCGCAGCCGCGGCCGGTGGACCCGAGGTCCCATCGCGCCGGTGATTGTAGGTATGAAGATCGAACAGCACGAAGTGGCCATGCCGCTGCACGAGATCGTCGAGGAGAACGGCGATGGCCTCGCGGAACGCATCGTGGATCAGGAGTGACTCCGCCCACACGAACGACGGCGTGTCCTCGCGCCAGACCTTGAGGCCCCAGGCCTGACCAGGAGTGCGATACACGGCGGCCTCCCGTTCCCGATTCAAATCCACCTCGAAACGGGAGGCGGTCACCACGACTTGATGCGGCGCCACCTCGACCCACTCCCGCGTATAGGGATCCTCCTCGTGAAGGCGATCGGCATCCGACAACGCGAGATAGGGCCGCGCTGACGCCCGCACGTCGTGACCATCGTGCAGTGCCACCGCCACGAGCGGCTGGTCCGGCGGCCGGCTGACGATTTTCCAGCGCGGACGCACCGGCATCGAGACGTGAGATGCGCTCATGACAAACGGTCGCGGCTCGCCCGCGACCCAACGGCAATTCCTCCGCCGACAACGCTGGACTTCCCGGGCCATGCCGTCAGGTTTCGTTTGCCCGCGACGCGCCCGAAAGTCGCATCCGGCCCAAACCTGATGCGCGCGAGCGTGGTAAGGGGTGTCGTCGCAGTCCGGAATCATCGGCTTCCTGCCGATTGGCGAGAATCGCAGCCGGCAATGACCCGGCGTCAACCGTAGCGGCGCATCTGCCCCTATGGACCCAGCGCATTTTCAACCGCCGTGGTGCAGGCGTCCGGGGCGTCGATCCAGGGCAGGTGGCCGGCATCCGGAATCTTGACGAGCGTGGCGTGAGGCATGCGCCGCGCGAGGTCCTCGCCGCTCGCCGGCGGCGCGAACGCATCACGTTCGCCCCAGATGAACGTGGTCGGAGTCGCCAGACGCGCGACCTCCTCGCGGATGTAGCAGCGACGCCGGAAACCGCACAACGTCGTGACTTCTTCGAGCAACGTTCGCCACGACGTTTCCGCGCCCGGCAATCCGTTGGACTCCTTCACGAGTGACAGGAAATCGTCGGCAACCTTTTCGGGATGGGCGACCAGCAGGCGCCCAAACAGCTTGGCGCGCAGCTGCTGCGGCGTCGATTCGCGCATGGCGCGGAACAGGAGTCGATTAACTCCGCGCAATCCCATCAGGCGAAGCGGCGGCGGCAGCCACCGATCAACGCCGGCGGGCGCCCCGAGCAAGACCAGCCGCTCCACCCGCCCGGGAAAAGCATGCGCGAAACACAGCGCAAAGTACCCGCCCATGGAGTTGCCGACGAGGGTCGCGCGTTCAATCCCGAGCCCGTCCAGCAGATCCGTCACGTACTCCACCGCCGCCTGGCGAATGGGTATTCCGGTGTAATTGAGTTTGTATGACAGACCGTGTCCGGGTCGATCGACCACGAGATGGCGACGGGACCCGGACAAGTGCGGCAGGAGCGGCGCCCATTCGCCGGCCTGCGAACCGCCGCCATGCACGAAGATCACCGGCGGACCATCGCCGCGGGTCTCGAGGTGGTAAAGCGTCCGTCCGTTTCGATCCCGTATCCGCCGGGAAGCAACTGCAGCACCCCGGCGCGCGAAGTGATCCAGTCTTGCCTGTTCGAAAGTCCGTTCGCGCGCGGTCACGCCGAGTTTTCCCGCCGCGGCTTCACTCTCACCGGTTGCCGCGGATGCTCCGGCGCGGCGTGGCGACTGCCCGGGCGCGCTCGTTCCCCGTCTCCGGGCATCCGGCGCATCGCGCCCTTCAAACGCAGCGCCCCGTTCCTCACGATGGTTCGCAGTATTCGCAGTTGGCGGGAGGTTCATGCTCCACCCGTAGCACATGTTCCATCGGGGCGCTTGACCGGAAAGCCCAGGAAGTTGCCCCTCCGGTCCAAAACGATACCGCGCTCGTCATCGCAGCCATCGACAAGCCGCGCGATCACGTCGCGCATGGTCGGTTTGCGCTCGAGGACGGGCGGACAAGACCGCGCCCACGGATTCCGGCCGGTGTTTCCGAAACTCGCGCGGAGAGACTCCATACGTCTGCTTGAATGCCCGGCTGAAATGCGCCGGCCCGGCGAACCCGCAGTCGAGCATGATCTCGGTCACACTCCGGTCCGTCGCGTGCAACAACTGTGCGGCGCAGGCGAGGCGCCGCTCGCGCAACCACTCGCCCGGAGACATGCCGTAGTGCTGGCGGAACTCCCGCTTGAACGCCGACAGGCTGCGGTGACACAGGCGGGCGAACGCCTCGATCGGCAGATTGTGACAGAAGTTCTCCTCCATGATCGTCGGGATCGCCGGTGCGTCCGTGCCGGCCAGCGAGCGGAGGTAGGCGGACAACGGTTGATTCCGCGGACTGAGGAGAATGCCGGCCAGCAGCTCCTTGAGCTTCATCTTCAACAACGCCTCGGGAGGCGGTTCGGCGGCGGCAAAATAGATCTGCATCGAGTGCAGAAATGCGGACACCCCGGGATCCGGCTGGACGGGAACCACGAGCGGATGTCCGGCAACCATGGACGCGGCGGGCAGATCGGCGGCCAGTTCCCGGACGACCACGCGGACAAAATCGTCCGGCACGAAAAAGAGGAGCACGCACAAATCGGTCTCGACATGCGGCGGCATGACGAAGGCGCCCTTTTTGAAGAACACGGTTTCGCCGGCCACCGCGACGCCGGGGCCGTCCGCGGTGGTCCAGGAGGTACGGGCCGATAGCACGTGCAGGAAGTGATCCGTGTGCGACCAGATGCCAAGCGGGGTCTCCAAAGCGGGGCACGTGAACCGGGCGAAAACCAGGTCGCCAATCACGAATGACCGGGAGGTGGGATTCGCACGGATGACGTCCAGTGCGTTCAGCATGCCCTCACTCTGACGGGATCGGGAGCACTTTCAACCCCTCGGAACCCGTGTCGCCGCGCCCGCCTGTCTTGTCCGGCTTTCAGAGACGATTCGCGGATCCGTCGTCGTCACGCTCGATTCCGGATTCACCGCTTACCGGCGCCACCGGCGACAGCCGATCCCGCTGTTGTGTCCGCGCCGGCAGGCAAACGCGCGGGGTTGAAGAAAGGCAGCAGGCGACGGATCGGTCGACGGCACCTGTGCTGCATGTCACTCCTCGTCGACGGCAAACCGGTTGATGCCAGCCAGAGTCGTGGAGTGGAGAAACTTGTTTTCAGCCGGCACGGCAAACACTTCGCGGTGGCGGACCGTGGACATTTTCGTCGATGCGAAAATGGTCGTTCAGAACCAGAACTATTTGCTCGTGCTCCACCAGGCACTCACTCTCGGAACGCCGGATGCGGGCTCCGAGCGCAGCTACATCGGCCAAACCGCCCGCCCGGTTTAACGAGGGGCGGGAGTCTCGATGTCACCCGTCGAGACTCCTGCCTACTCTGCCTTCATCAGTTTGGCTTCTTGGCCACGATTCAGGCATCCGGATCGTGAAAGCCTTCGCCGGACCCTTCGGCATCAGTGGTCAGGCCGGCGAAACGGACGCCGCTCGATTCATAAGCGGTAAAGTAACACTGGCTTCTCCGTCTGCAGGATGTGGTAGAATTCGTCGAATCGATGACTGCTTATTCTAATCGTGCTGAATGACGTGCCAATGCTCACATAGTCCGTCGGCGCAGCACCGGGAAACTCGATGCTGACCGTGTGAGCGGGATCGGCCAAGGTCAGGCGGAGGCTGCGATCATAGTTGAGAGTGGAACTCTGAAAGATATCCACTTTATAGCTGGTCACTTGTTTGTTCCAGATGAACGGCATGATGGAGGTCCTTTGCTGCGGTTGGATCGGAGGTGGGTAACGTTGGAGCCGGAATGCACGCGACATCGCCGGTCGTCCATCGAAAGAACGGACGTCGTCGCGCCAATCTTACACGCTGCCCAACAAGGATGGCATTCCGGCCGTGCTTTCAGCGGCCAGCAGGGGACAAACCAGATTGGTACATCGTGCGTGATGCCGAGGGATGGGGGGCCTCCATCCTCGACCTCCGGCCGCGGGCGCCGCTGGACGTGCGCCGCGAACTGACCTTTACCGAGAAGACAGCTGCGGCGCATCACAGCGGGCCGGCGCCGGACGGGAGCCGACCGCGCCCGCCGCCAATCGACGGCAGCGACTTGGTCAACACACGAGATCAAGACCTGACTATTTTCGCGTCACCCTCCTGGTACGCGTAAAGGGCCGCACGGTCTTCAGGGGAATAAGTCCGCGCCAATTGGAGCTGATTTCCCCCGTGCTCGACGTTGTAGCTGGACAACCGGGTGACCTGGGTACCGGGGATGAGGGAGTAGGAGGGCCAGACGGCAGCAACCTGGGCGACGGCGAAACCCTCGCGGTGAGCGACGTAGTTCAGCCAGATATCGTCGGCTTGGGGACAGGTTTCCTCAAAGGCGGTACCTCGGGCCTTGAGGGCGTGGAGAAATGCGGGGGGATAGATGACCCCTTCGACCGCGATAAGGAAGTTCAAGCGGTCGGGCTCGGAGGACGTGCAGGGCAGCCAGCTGCTGTAGGGCTCGAAATGATACCGGTTCAGGCGCATGCGGCGGGCCCGGTAGCTGTGGATGACCTCGGGGTTCGACTCATGGGCCCGGACCAGGCCTTCCAGCCAGTCGCGCGGATAAAAGACATCGTCATCGGCGGTCACCAGGGGCGTAGTGAGCGGTTCGCCGTTTTCCAGGAAAGAGTAATACTTGGTATGGGGTCCCAAGTCTCGCGTATAGCGGATTTCCAGCCCGCGAGACTGCTGCCGCACCAGGGAGTCCGGAAGCGTATCCGGCGATTCCCCCTCGGAGAGCCACAGGATGAGGCGCTTCGGTTTCAGGGTTCCCCGACCGATGGATTCAATGACGAGGTAGACCGAAGGGAGGCGTTCCGAATGGCTGGTCAGGCACACCACCGGTCCGGCCAGGTCGAGAAGGGAATCCTTCGACCCTTCATTGATGCGCTTCAGCCGGATTGTCTGGAGCTTGGGGCCGATCCGCCGCGCCTTGTTGCGTAATCGCCCCTTGAGCGGCGGGATTTCCTTCCGCAGGCGCATGAGCAGGGTCCACCGGCGCCTCAGCACGGCGGATTTGCTGCGTGCAATCTCTGCGTCCCGCTCCCGGCGGAGTTCCTCCATTTGCCCGGAATCAACCTCCGATGCCCCGTGCCATAGGCTGGGCAGGTCGTAAAATTCGAGGATGCCCAGCTTGTGGGTAGCCATGATTACATCGGCCTCGCGATCTACGTGAATCCCTTTGACGCCGCCTTCGCGGGATCCGTAGCGACCGGTGTAAAACATGTCGTTGCTGAGCAGGCGGACCGACCGCGAGGGCTGCGTCCTGCTCTCCCAGCCGTTTTCGGGTTTCTCAAAGACGTGCAAGTAAGGACTGGAGGCATCGGCTACATAGAGGTGGCCCCGCGCGTCGAAGCTGAGTCCATGCGGGCAGATGATGCCGCCGAGCCGGGCGGCGGGAGCCGTCTTGCGGTTCAGTCCCGGGGCATTTTCAAAGACTATCGCCTCACCCCCCACATGGTTGCTGATGGCGATCCAGCGGTGGTCCGGGCTCAAGGCGATACCGTCCGGAATCTGCAGGGCGTTTTCGATGAGAATGCCCTCGTTCACCACGTGGAGGTCATCGCCGAGGGAAATGGTGTGCGCGGTGACGAAATGCCACTGGTCGCTGCAAACGAAAACGCGAAAGCAATTGGGACCATCCTGGTAGGCGGCGGCGGATCCGGGAGTTTTGACCACGGCGCGCAAGAAGCCCTGGCCGCAGATGGACGCGAGGGGCCGCACGCGAACCTCTCCCGGAAAGTCTTCAGGGGCCGGGATACGGAAGAGGCAGACGTCGCCGCCGCGGTTGCAGACGATGAGGTGGTCCTCGTCCAGGAACGCGCAGCCATGGGGCTGGATCAGGCTGTCGGAACCGAGAACCGCAACGTGCGGGATACGGATGTCGACCCCGGATGCTCCCCTCGCAATGCTGAGCGAGAAAAGGTAGATCTTGTTTCTTGCAAAAGCGGCCAAGGCCATTCGCGAGCCGCCGGGAGAAACCGTGACGTCTTCAGTCCGTCCTATTTCCGCCAGTGCTGATCGCACCGAGGAGGCCGCCTCGAAGGAGATGCTGCGAGGAGCAAGTTGAGGGGGGCGAGCCACCTTATCGAGGGACGAGGGATGCATGGGACGGGGAGGGTAGAGACTGTAATCCACTTTTGGCTGCCCCAGGTCAACCATCCGCACCCGGACGTTTTCCTCTGGGTGGAGGACGTCGATGCCGTGTTCGCGGAGCACCGGGCGCTACGGGCGCGTGGATCAACAAGGAGGTCTCCGACCGCCCGTGGGATGTGCGTCAATACGTGCCCGAGGCCCCAACGGCCGTCATCTGTGCCCTGCCCCTCGCCGGTGAACGCGAACACGATGTCCGGCCCGGAAAGTTCCGCATGGGCTGGCAATTCGACGGATCCTGCGCACGGTGCCGGCCATGAAAATCGGCATCATCGGGTCCGGCGACGTGGCCAGGGCGTTGGGTGGCGGGTTCGTGAAGTACGGTCACGAGGTCATGTTGGGCACGCGGGATGCCGGCAAACTCGCGGCTTGGGCGAAGGGTCACGCACCCGCCCGGGTCGGCAGTTTCGCCGAAGCGGCGGCTTTCGGCGAACTCGTCGTGCTGGCGGTGAAAGGCACCGTCGCCAGCGATGCACTACGCGCCGCCGGCACCGCCAATCTCGCCGGGAAGGTGGTGATCGATGCCACCAATCCCATCGCGGAGTCCGCGCCCGTGAACGGCGTCCTGAACTACTTCACCACCTTCGGCGAGTCGCTGTTCGAGCGACTCCAGCGTGAATTCCCCGAAGCCCGGCTGGTGAAGGCATTCAACTCCGTCGGCGCCGCGTGCATGGTGGATCCGCAGTTTGCCGGCGGCAAGCCGACCATGTTCATTTGCGGGCGTGATGCCGCCGCGAAGCAGACCGTGACAAGGATTCTGGATCAGTTCGGTTGGGAGACCGCCGACATGGGCGAGGTCGAAGCGGCGCGTGCCATCGAGCCACTGTGCATTTTGTGGTGCATCCCGGGTTTCCGGCAGAATGACTGGGTGCACGCATTCAAGCTTTTGAATTAGGCGTTCGCCCGGCAGCGCAACGGGCGGGCGGCAAAAAGGTGACAGGCAGAGGCCGCTTGTGACCCCAACCCAAGGCGCGGTCGGCTGTCCCCGGAGGATCGCGGTCGCGTGGGGCACGCAACCCCGCCACGCGGACGGTGCCGCGTATTGAACGCGTAACAGGAAAGGCGTTGAAGAATCCCGGCGAGGTTTCGAGGGTCGGGCATGGATTATCGACGTTTGGGCTCGAGTGGATTTCTGGTCTCTCCCGTTTGCCTCGGGACGATGACATTTGGATCGCCGGTGGACCGGGCCGAGGCCATCCGCCTGGTGCACGGCGCGATTGATCTCGGCATCAACTTCATCGATACCGCGAATGTCTACGAGGGCTACGCCCGCAAGCTGGGATCAGCCGGCGGCGTGGCCGAGGAGATCCTGGGCGAAGCGCTGGTCGATCGCCGGGATGAAGTCATCCTCGCCACGAAGGTCGGCGCACCCAACGGTCCCGGACCGCACGATCGGGGACTCACCGCCACGACGATCCTGCGCGACCTCGAGCGCAGCCTGCGGCGCTTGAAAACCGAATACATCGACCTCTACATCACGCACTGGCCGGACGGGAGCACGCCGCTGGAGACCACGCTGGGCGCGATGGAAACAGCCGTGCGTCAAGGCAAGATCCGGGCGTTCGGCGTGTCCAACCACTATGCGTGGCAGCTCTGCGAATTCCTGTGGATCGCGGACAAACGCAACTGGCCGCGGGCGGTGAGTTCGCAAATTCCGTTCAGCATGTTGCGGCGCGATTTTCAGAACGACCTCGATTTCTGCGCCAGGCACGACCTGGGGGTCACGCCGTGGCAGGTCTTGCAGGGCGGCCTGCTCACCGGCAAATATCGCCGCGGCCAGCCGATTCCCGCGGGCTCCCGCATGGCGGAAAGCAACTGGTTGAGCGCACCCGACGACAAGGTCCATGACCAGCTCGAGGCGAGCGAGGCGCTGGCGGGCGAAGCCGGTCTGCCGTTCTCGCAATACGCCGTGGCCTGGACTCTCGCGCAACCCGCGATGAGCTCGGTGATCGTCGGCGTGAAAACGATGGACCAGGTCAGGGATGCCATCGCCGGCGCCGAGGCGAAGTTGTCGCCCGACCTGCTCGCCCGACAGGACAAGATCACTCCGCCGCCCCCGAAGCACGCAACGCCCATGCCGCGGTAGGCATGGCACCGGAATCGATCAGAGCCGCGCAGGTCGGACGCTCGACCAGCGCGCGATCGAACTGGCGGTGTTTGCCCACATCCGCCATGCGCACACGAACTATGATCGACTGCTCATGCAGGGGGTCGAGCGAATGGAGGCGCGCGGGCTGATCCGTTCGAAAATCGACGCCCTGGTCGATCGCTGGCAAGGGGCGTCGGCGAAATCTGCGCCGGAAATCTCAGGGTCGATGGACCGGGAATGAGTCGCGGTCTACCCGGCGTCGCTGGCCTCGTCCGCCACGGCGCGGGCGAGGGCGGCGCGCAGTTCGGCCTCGCGAATGGGCTTGGGAATGTAGTCGTCCATTCCCGCGGCGAGGCATTTCTCGCGATCGCCCTGCATCGCGTTCGCGGTCATCGCGATGACGCGGACGGCGTGATGGCGACCATTGGCGCGCAGTCGGCGGGTCGCTTCGTAGCCGTCCATGTCCGGCATCTGGCAATCCATCAGCACGACGTCGTAGCGCGCGCGGTCGAGCGCTTGGAGCGCCTCGAGACCGTTCGCGGCGAGATCGGCGCGCAGTCCGAGTTTCTGCAACTGCAACCGCACGAGACGTTGGTTCACGAGGTTGTCCTCGACCACCAGGACGCGCAGGTGGGCCAGCCCGTCGCGCTCAACGTCGGCGTCGGCATCGGGTGGCGGCGCTTCGCGCATGGTGCGATTGGGTTTCGGCGTCGCCGCCGCGACGGGAGCTTGCAGGGCGGCGATCGAGACCCGGACAAAGTCGGCGCGGCGGATGGGCTTGTTGATCAAGCCGGCGGCTCCGGTCTTAAGCAACGCGCGCTGGCCCGCGCGTCGCTCGACGGAGGAAATGAGGATCGTCGCCAGACGGTCCGGGGCAGTGCGACGGGCGACGGCAGCAGGGAAAGCGATGCCATCGATCGCCGGCTCATCGACGTCGGCGTACACGAGTTCGTAGGGTTCACCCGCGGTCGAGACGCTCGGCGACGCGCGTGCACGCCTCGGGTCCGTCACTCACTGAAGTCACCTTCATGCCGCACGCGGCGGCATGATGTTCGATCACCTTGCGCACGGCGGGGCTCGGGTGCACGGCGAGGGCGCGGACGCCCCGGAGGTGGGCGAGGTTTGCCGCAATGGCGTCGGGCACCGCCGCAAAAGCGGCGGGCTGCAGTGGGATCGTGAAGGTGAACGTCGACCCGTCGCCCGGTTCGCTGCGCACGCCGATGGTGCCCCCCAGCAGATCGACAATCTGCCGGCAGATCGCGAGGCCGAGGCCGGTGCCGCCGAAACGACGCGTGGTGGAACTGTCGGCCTGCGTGAACGGCTGGAACAATCGCGCCTGCACGTCGGCCGCAATGCCGATGCCGGTATCGCTCACGTCGAACTGCAACCGGTGAGCACGATGGTCTCCCGCCGGATCCGGTGCGCGGCTGACGGTGACGAAGACCTCGCCGCCCTCGGTGAACTTGACGGCGTTGCCCACAAGGTTGAGCAGGACCTGGCGGACGCGCCCCGGGTCCCCATGCACGTGCGACGGCACATCGGGTGCGATGAGGGAGGCCAGCTCGATGCCCTTCGCGGCGGCTCGCGGCGCCAGCAATTCGAGCGATTCCTCGACGGCATCGGTCAACCCGAAGTCGACGGCGTCGACGCGCAGCTTGCCCGCCTCGAGTTTGGAGAAATCGAGGATGTCATTGAGCACGGTGAGCAGGCCCTCGGCGCTGTTGCGGATTGTCTCCGCGAACTCGCGCTGCTCGGGATCGAGCCGGGTGTCGAGCAGCACGTTGCTCATGCCGATCACGCCGTTCATCGGCGTGCGGATCTCGTGCGACATCGTGGCGAGAAACTGGCTTTTCGCGCGTGCCGCCTCCTGGGCCTCGTGCACGGACGCGCGCAGTTGTTCATTCGTCCGATCGAGCTCGCCCGTGCGGGACTGCACGAGGGTTTCCAGTTGCGCGTTACGTTTCTCCGCGCGGCGCAGCACCCAGCGATTCGACGCCAGCAGGAAGGCAAGCGCGATCAGGATGCCCGCGACGTAGGAGTACCACGTGCGATACCACGGCGCCTCGATGGAAAACGAGAACGACGTCGGCTCGCCGATCGGGCCGGTCGAGTCGAGCAGCCGCACCGTCATGCGATAGTCGCCTTCCTTGAGGCGCGTGAGGCTGATCGTGGTGTCCCGGGTGGGCAGCGACCAGGCGTTGGAATAGCCTTCGAGCCGGTACTGGTAGCTCGGGGTGTGCAGCAGCGAGGCCGAGCCCGGGAAGAAGTGAAAGTTGAGGCTGTTGCTGCGATACGGAATCCCGGCCAGCGTTCCGGCGGCGGGGAGCAGCGCGTTGTAGATCTCGCGATCGCGCCGGGAATCGACCACGCGCGTGAGCACGGGACGCAGCACCGGCGGCGGATCCGTCGGAATGTTGGCATCGACATGCATCAGCGAACGACTGGTGCGAACCCACACGTCATTCCGGTCGACGAGCTGGACGGTCGGATAGTTGTCGCGGATCACGCTGAGGGAACTGGTTTCCACGCGGTAGCCAGCGCCGTCCGGCACCATCCGATAGACTCCGCGCGGATGCGGCATCCAGATGACGCCATGCACATCCTGACGCGGCCGCTGCACGCTGTACGGGGCGGATGCAAACAGGCGTTCCAGTTCCGGCGCGGGGCGAAAATCGTCGAGCTTCTCGTCGAAATAGAGTCGTTCACCGTCGCCGTGCGTCACGATCACGGTCGAACCGATCTGCCCAAGACCGATCCAGACCTTGGCCGGCCACGGAAATTCGTCGATCACCCGCGTGTGCAAGCGGCCGTCGCGAAACGTCACGCGACCCACCCGGTTCACCCCGAGTTCGAACCACACCGAATCCGGCGCCGCCGAGACCACGACGGAGGGGAACCCGATGCCTTCGACGCGCGGCGCGATCTCCTGCCAGCGTCCATCCTGCCAGCGCACGGCGGCGATGTCGCGCGAGCCGATGACGAGGCAGGTCTGCGTCGACGGGTCCGTGACCACGATGCGGCTGACGTTGAGCTTCGTCAGCACGTGATCGACCGCGCCGGTCGCATCGTCACGATGAAAGAGGCCGTGGTTGTTGCCGTAGAGCAGGCCGTGCGCGGTCGAGGCCATCGTCCAGACGCCATCCGGCACGCCGATCGCATATTCCCGGAACTGGGTCGGCTCGCCCGGCCCCCCCGGCACCGCCTCGAAGACGCGGCCATCCGAGACAATGAGGGTCCGGCCGCCGTGGTGCAGGACATCCGGCCAGTGCACGGTAAGCCCGAGCCGGTGATCGAACAACGTGACCGGGGATCGATACAGCAGCTTGGTAATGCCTTCCGCGGACGAGATCCAGAGCACGCCGGGTTCCCCGAGGCACACATCATTGATCGCGCCGAACCGCGAAACCGCGCAATGCATGACGGTGTGACCGTGCGCATCGAGGATGTACATGCCGTGTGTCTTGACCACGATCGCCACCATCCCGTGGTCGAGTTGCCGCATGACCTCGATGCCGTCGGGCAACAGCGGGTCAATGTCGGTGGGCCAGGGCGTAATCGTGCGGCCGTCGAACAAGCCGGCGACCCGTTCCTGCGTGACGACGAGCACGTGATCGGCGTCCCACGTTGCCGATCGCTCCACGATCATCGCCTTGGTCGGCGTCTCCTGCAACGGAATCAGGGTGTCCTGCGCGGGATCGACCGCGCCCAGGCCTTGTCGATAGGACGAGACGAACACGCGATCGCCGACGGCGAACACGTACACGACGTCCGGCGCGGCGAGAAACTGCTGCTGCCCCGTCGCAAGATCGTAGCGGACGACGCCGGCCGAGCCGCCGAACACCACGCCGGTCGTGGTCGGCACGATCCATTCGAAGGTCGTGTTCGCCACCCAGGCGGGGGCTTTTTCCGGACGCAGGGAATGCGGACTCACCAGGCCGCTGGGCAGATAGTCGAGGTATCCCCACGTGCCGGGGCCGCCAAAATACGTGCGACCGTCCGGCGCGCGGGCGATCTGGTCGATGTTCCGATCCGGGTTCGCCTTGTCGAGCATGTCGGTCCAGTTCTTGTCATCGAACACGACAAACGAACTCTCCTGGATCGCGGTCAGGCGCCCGAGGCGGTCGATGCTCAGGTGCAAACCGGAGGATACGTCGCCGATTTCCTCAAAGCTGTAGCTGCGTGCCAGGGGCAGGCCGCGCACCTGTTCCCACGGAGCGGCATCCGCCGCCTGGGCGCGCCCGATCTCCGTTCCCGCGGTCAACCCCAGCAGCACGAGACATCCCGTGCCCAGCCGGCCGCCGCAAAAAGGAATGGCCGTTCGACGCCGCAAGTTCATCGGGAGGGCACGCACGATGGATGATGGAATCGACCGGCGTTGCGGGCATTCCATCGCCGGTCGCCACCAGACTGAGATATGCCCGTGAACTAATCCACCTCATTTCCAGATCTTACTTCGGGTGTTCCCCTCGGGGACGGCCAAAGGCAGGTTGACCGTCTCGTCCGCGGACGATGCGATCTCGGGCTCAAACATGCGCTTGCCGATCGTTTCTTCCCGGCGACTGGCAGTGGCTGCGAAACGCCGGCTTCCTCGGCTTGTGGTGTGGCTCCGGACTGGCGATGGCGGCGGCCGGTTCATCAACGATCCCCGCGGGATGGTTCGTATGGCCCGCCGTCGAACCCGCGTCCGGCACGGCGCTCGACGCGAGCCCGCTCAATCCGAAACCCGCCGGCGCCGCCGGGCCGCATCGTGGCCCGGGATGGCCATTTCTTAACGCCGGATGGCACGCGGGTTCGCTTTTGGGGCTGCAACCTCGCGGCGGAAGCGGCGTTTCCGCCGGTGGAGGAAATACCCGCACTCGCGCGCCGGCTCGCCAAGGGGGGCGTGAACATCGCCCGCCTGCACCATCTCGACAACGAATGGGCGGCCAATCGCGGTGGCAGCCTCTGGCCCGCCGGCCACGCCAATCACGAACACATCGATCCCGGGCAACTCGACCGCCTGTTCCGGCTGGTTGCCGCGCTCAAGGCCGAGGGCATCTACTCGAACGTGAACCTGAAGGTTTCCCGTTCCCTGGTGCCCGCCGATGGATTTCCGAACACCGTCCAGCAACTGCCGGTCTTCCAAAAACGCGTCGACATTTTCGATCGCCGCATGATCGAGCTGCAAAAGGCCTACGCACGACAACTGCTGACGACGAAAAACCCGCACACCGGTCTCACGCTCGCGGAGGATCCCGCGGTTGCGGTGATCGAGATGAACAACGAAAACTCGCTGCTCGGATTCTGGACCCGCGATCTCGGCCGCGGGCTCGACCGGTTGCCCGAGCCGTTTCGCTCCCAGCTCACCACGAAATGGAACACCTGGCTCACCCGGCACTATGCGAACGATGCCGCGATCAAGGCCGCCTGGACGCCGCCGGCAACCGGCACCGACCCGGATCGCAACCTCATTCCCCCCGGTGCCGCGTGGACCCGCAAGCAGACCGGCGGAGCGGATTTTGCGCTCGAGCCCGGCTCCGACGCCACCTCGCTCGCCATCGACGTCCGCAAGACCAGCGGTGTCGACTGGCACGTGCAGGCACAGTTGCCCGGCGTTCCCGTGCGCGATGGCGAAGTCTATTCGCTTTCCATGCTCGCTCGCGCGGACGCGCCCCGGCGCCTCGGTGTGGGGGTCGGCCTCGACATGCAGAAGCATCCGGACGAGGTGTGGCGCAGTTTCGGCCTGCTCGATTCGGTGGCGGTTGGCACGGATTGGACTCCGGTGCATCTCACGTTTGCCGCGCATTCAGTGAATGGCGACGAGGCCACGCTCCAGCTCAACGCCGGGGACCGCGCGGGAACGGTGACAGTGAAGGACATCCGCTTTTCCCGCGGCGCGAATTCGGTCGGGCTGCAGGATGGCCAATCCGCCGGCGCGGACACCGTGCCGATTCCCACCCTGGCGAGCGCCGCCCAATGGGCGGACTGGCTGCATTTTCTCGCGGACACGGAACGGGACTACGCGGAGGAAATGCGGCGATTCCTGAAGGACGAACTCGGCGTCACCGCGCCAGTCATTGGCTCGCAGATCGAATACGGCGGCCTCGCCGGCATGTGGCGCGAGCAAGCCATGGACTTCACCGACACCCACGCCTATTGGCAGCACCCGGTCCTCGAAAACGGGGATTTCGATTCCGCGAACTGGACGATCGACAACAGCCCCCAGATCGCGGCGTTCGGCACCCGCAGCTTCGGTGAACTCGGCGAACGGGCCATGTTGCGCGTCGCCGCCCGGCCGTTTGCCGTTAGCGAATTCGATCACCCGGCGCCTTCCGAATATGCCTGCGAGATGTATCCGACCCTCGCCAGCTTCGCCTGCCGACAGGACTGGGATGCGGTCTATCCCTTCGACATCGGCGTCACCGGCTCCGGCAATCCCCATGGCACGATCGGCCGGTTCTTCGATCAGTTGCACCATCCCGCAAAATGGGGCTTCGGGCCGTTCGCCGCGCGGACGTTCCGGCACGGCCTGGTCGCGCCCGCCCCGGTCGTCGCTGAGCTGAAACTCTCCCCTCCTCCGTGGCAGCCGATGCCCCACGCGGATCTCTACTGGCGCTCGCTGATTCGCGAGGGTTCGCTGGATTTCCTGAACGTGCGCTACGAAATAAGTCCGGATTACCTTCCGGAGGAGACGCCTGCACAGATCGAACGGCACGGCAGTCCCGGACCAACGCCCGTCACGCTCATGAGTGCGCCCCGCGGCCAGGTCTATGTCATCAATGCCGACGCCGCCGCCGGAGCCGTCGGCTTTCTCGGCGGCGCATCGGTCGACGCCGGCGCGCTGCACGTGCGCTGCGAAGGGTTTGGCCGCGACTTCGCCGCCGTCACCGCCGTCGCCCTCGACGAAAAGCCGCTGTCGCAATCGTCGCGCGTCCTCGTGACGATCGTCGGTCGCGCCCGGAACCAGGACATCACCTGGAACCAGGACCGCACGTCCGTTGGCGCGAAGTGGGGCCATGGACCACCCATCGTCGAACGCGTGCCCGCCACGCTGACGCTCGCGGGTGCCGTCAACCGGACGGTTTACGCGCTGGCGCCCGACGGCCAGCGCGGGCATCGCGTGACGACGAAGCAGGAAGGCGGCCGGCTGACGTTCACCGTCGGCGCCGAGGATGCGACCATCGACTACGAGATCGTCGCCGAAGCGGGACGGTAGCAGCCGACGCCAACGGTTTTCGTTAAGCTCACGTTACAGGTTTGATCGCATGCATATGAGTCAGGCGACGAGCTTCTGACTCGCTCCCGCCGCACGAGGCGTTTGCGCTGAAACCCGCATGTCGAACCTGTCGCCCCTCGAAGTCGTGCGCCGTCCGTGGTCCACTCGCCTGCTCCTCGCAGGGTTGATCACCGCCGCCGTCGGCATCGTGCTTTGGCTGTTCCTCGACGTGTTGCTCGTCGCTTCGGTCTGGCCGCCCGTCGAGGTTCCCCCGCTTCAGGGCGAGGCGGTCCTCCCGTCCTCGGCGGACACCAACCGACCGGTGCATGCTCCGTCCGCCCTCGCCTCGCCGGTCCGCGAACGGGAAAACGCCTGGTCGTGCATTGGATTCGTGCTTGTCGCGGCGCTGCTCGTCACGGGTGCGCGCGACGCCCTCACCCGCTGGTTCGCCCTGGCGGTCGCCAGCGCGGGTATCTGCGCGATGCTGTACCATGCCTCGGCGGCACGCGATTTGCGCCACGCCGATATCTTCGGCCTGTACTGGACCATGGCGTTGCTCGTGGTGATCGCCGCGATCCGGATGGGGACGCTTCCGGCTGCGACCGGCCGGGGATGGAAGGCATTTCTGATCTGGTTCGGCCTTGGCGTCCTGGCCGCGTTTGCCACGGCATTTCGCAGCTCTCCAATCGCCGGTTTCACGCCGTTCTCGGTGCCGGTGGTCAGCTTGATCGGCGCGCTATTGCTCGCGTCGATGCTGCTCGTCTATTGTCTCCGCCAGGCCGACCCGCGCAAATGGCGCCTTGGGCTTGGCGCGATCGCGGCGATTGGCATCGGATTTCGTGCTGCAAGCCGGCGATCATCCGGGCGGTCCCTGGAGCATGCCCGGTGGTTTCCTGCAACCGCACGCGGTGTGGCATGTGTTGTGTGCATTGGGCCTGGCCTTCGCGATGGAATGCTTCGACAGCCCCACCCACCCGGTCGCGGGCCACGCCCAGATTCAGGTCGAGGCCCTCCGGTAGGGGACCGTTCGGATTCGTGCCCCGGCTCGAACACCAGCGCCGGCATCCACGGTCTCGTGGCATCGAGGGCTGCCTCACTCTCGGCACCCGTGCAGGGGCGAGTTCCGTCTCGTTCGCGATCCACCCCGAGGTGGGCCCTCGGGAATGTCCCTCGGCGCGTCACTCCGGTCAGGCTGCAACCTCGCTGGACCCGTATGCGTCACGATGCCACACACTCGCATCGAGCATTCCATGCGGGCCTGATTCCCCAACTGCAGACCACCCCGTGTTTCGCCTCACCCTTCCTCCTCTCGTTCTTCTCCTCGCGGCGGCGCTTCCTCCCGCCGCTTTCACCCAGGACGTGGCTCGGGACATGACCACGGCCGCCCAGGCCCTGCTGAAATCGCTCGATGCCGACCAGCAGAAGCTTGCGGTCTTCACGTTCGCGGATGCCGAACGCGAAAACTGGCACTTCATCCCGAGGAATCGACCGGGCCTGCCGCTCAAGCAGATGACGCCGGCCCAGCGCGACCTCGCCAATGCGCTGCTCGCGAGCGCGCTCTCGGCGCGCGGCCTGGCAACGGCGCACAACATCATGAGCCTCGAAGCGGTGCTCGCGGAACTCGAACACAACCCCGGGTTTCGCGATCCCGAGAAATACTATTTCTCGATCTTCGGCACGCCCGGCGCCGATCCCTGGGGCTGGCGTTGCGAGGGACATCACGTGTCGATCAACATCACCGTCGCGGCGGGCAACGTTGTCGTCACCACGCCGCAATTCTTCGGCGCCAACCCCGCCGAGGTGCGCAGCGGGCCGCGGACCGGCTTTCGTGCGCTCGCGAGCGAGGAGGACCGGGGTCGGGCCCTGGTGAGGAGTCTCACGGAGCCACAGCGCCGGGTCGCGATCATCATGGAGCAAGCGCCGGGCGAGGTGATCAATATTCCGGGACGCAACGACACGAAACCGCAGGGGATCGCCTGGAGCGCGCTCGACGCCGGCCAACGCGACGCCCTGTTGCAGCTCGCGCGATATTATGTCGAGCGCTTCCGACCCGCGATTGCCGAAGACGCGATGCGCCGGCTGGAAGACAACCGCCTGGACGCGCTCCATTTCGCCTGGGCCGGCGGACTCGAGTCCGGCGAGCCACACTACTACCGGCTGCAGTCCGACTGGTTCGTCGTCGAGTACCGACAACACGCAAAACGGCGCCAACCACGCGCACACGGTATGGCGCGAGTTCGGCCGTGAGTTCGGCCACGACCTCCTCGCCGAGCACTATCAGGCTGCCCACCCGGGGAAATAGGCGGGACCGGCCGGAGCGTGGCGGGCCCGACCAAGCCAGAGGCATTCCCGCGCGAGTCACTCAGCGCGCACGCCGCGGCCGTGAGCGACGGCGGGCACGCACCGTACGGGCGAGCGCGCGCAGGATGGGGACGGTTTCATCCCACCCGAGGCAGGCGTCCGTGATGCTCTGCCCGTGCACGAGTTTGCGTCCGCGCACGAGATCCTGGCGGCCGCCACGCAGGTTGCTTTCGAGCATCACGCCGATGATCTCACGCGCGCCGTCGGCGATCTGGGCTCCGACCTCGGCCGCCACCCTCGGCTGGCGCGCGGGATCCTTGCCACTGTTGCCGTGGCTGCAGTCGATCATCACGACCGGCGGCAAGCCGGCGTCGCGCAAAAGTGTCGCCGCGCCGTGGATCGCATCGGGTTGGTGATTCGGGCCCGTGCGGGATCCTCCGCGCAAGACAAGATGGGTGGTCGGATTTCCGGAAGTGGCGAGGATCGCCGGGCGTCCGTCGCGCGTGAGCGACGGAAACCAGTGCGGATGCCGGGCGGCGCGCACGGCATCAATGGCGACGCGCAGGTCTCCATCCGTGCGGTTCTTGAAACCGACCGGCATGGACAGGCCCGATGCAAGTTCGCGATGCACCTGGCTCTCGACCGTGCGGGCGCCGATGCAGCCCCACGACACCGCATCCGCGTAGTATTGGCCGAACACGGTGTCGAGGAACTCCGTTCCGGCCGGGAGGCCGAGGGCCGCGACGTCGAGCAACAGTCCGCGTGCGAGCCGCAGACCCGTGTGAATCTGAAACGTCTGGTCGAGTCCGGGATCATTGATCAGCCCCTTCCAGCCCATCACCGTGCGTGGCTTTTCAAAATAGACGCGCATGACGACGAGCAGTTCGTCCTCCAGCCGGCGCGCGATCCGCTGCAACCGACCGGCAAATTCGAGCGCGGCGGCCGGGTCATGGATCGAACATGGGCCCACGACGGCGATCAGCCGACGGTCGCGGCCGGCAAGAATCGCCTCGATTGCCCGACGGGAGGCCCGGACGCCGCGCGCCACCGCCGGAGCCAGCGGCAGTTCCGCCTCGACGGTCGCGGGAGGGTCAAGCGGTCGGGTCGCGCGGATGCGCAGATCCTGGGTGGAAAGAGGCACGTCCCAAAACGTGCAGCACGAGCCCGTGCTGACAATGGCGTTGTGGTCGGGCCTCATCCCCACCCTGCCACCGGCGACGCTGGATCGATGCGGTTGAGCCGCGATTCCGCTCCCCGCGCCCACCTCCAGTCCTTGGTCACGCCGAAGCGCGCCTCTGCACCACTTCGTAGAAAGGTAACGGCACGGACGCGAGGTCCGGCCCTGCACGTTGAAACACAACCATGCCCCTACGGCGTGGTGATCTCGTAGGCCTCGATCAAGCCGACCCCGGGTTCGATGCCGGTATCGTTTTCGAACGGCCGGGCCACCAGCGTGTAGAGGCCGGGTGGAAGGTCGACGAGCAGGACGGATTCCCGGCGCACTGTTGGTGCGAGACCCAGCGCACGAATCTGCGACTGCAGGGTATCGCTGAGGTGATCCCAGTCGTCGTTGTCGATGAGTTCCTCGCTGTCCTGATTGAACAATTGCAGAGCGGGATCGTTGAGTGGATGGGCGACTCCCAATCCAGCGAGCGACGGACCCAGGGCCCGAAACAGCAGACGCTTGGTCTCGTCGGGATTGCCGTTCACGATCACGCCGCCGATCATCTCGCGTTCGCCGGCATCGACATACCCGCGGGTCGACAGGTTCACGAGCTTCGTCGCTCCGCTCGCATCGATCTCGAAAACCTCCGTCAGCGCAACGCCGGTCAAGTCGCCCTTGCCCCGGGCAATCGCGGTGTACCCCCCGGGATCCAGTGATACGAGAATCGCCGGCTCGCGTGCGTCCGCGGGGACGAGACCGCTTGTCGCGATCGCCCCGGCGTTGGGAGCGGATCCCCAATCATCGTTCACCGCAATCGTTTCGTGGGTCGCCTGGTTCACCAATTCGAGTTGGGGATCGAGCAACGCGTCCGCGATGCCATAGGGCGCGAGTTCGGGACCGCGCACGCGAAGCAGCACCGGTTTGGGGCCCGGAGCGCCGACGTAGAATCCACCGATCAACACATTGTCACCGGTGCCGATCCACGCCCGGGTGGACACATTGTAAAGCCGACCGCGGGCGGGCGGATCCCGGCGATTCGAGCGGTAGGACGCGATGGCGTAGGCGGCGTGGTTGATCGTCGAGGCATTGTCCGCCTCGCCGGGCAGACCGGCGTCGATGCCGAGTGGTCGCCGGGCCATGGGTTCGACGATACGCGGATTGGAAAAGTAGGGCACGCCCGTGCCCGGCCGATAAGCCATGACCGTGCGATAGGTGGCGTTGTCCGCCCCGGGGAAACGGTACCCGTACGAATAGGAAAACGCACCGGGGCCGGTGGAATTCTCGCGGTCGTGCGCGCAACCAAGGTTGTGGCCAATCTCGTGGGCGAACGTGTCGGATCCGGTCACATAGGCATGTTGCACCACGCTGAAGCCGAAGAGATCATTGTACTGCTGGTCGGGATACGCGAGCGACGCGAGCACGTAGGCGATGCCAATGTTCGCGGGATCGCTGCGTTTCAGGAACAGGCAAACCAGGTCGGCGCCCAGTTCGTCACGCCACGCATGGGCCTCATCCATCACGCCGTCACTGGTCTGACGCAAGGCATCCAGTGCATTCGCATTGTTCCCATCCTCGGCGAAATCGATCTGCCGGAGGCCGACCAGGCGCAACTGCACCCGGGTTTCGCTGCGGCCGAAGTCGTCGTTTGCCTCGGCGATGGCGAGGTCGCCGCGGGCGACGAGTGCATCATCGGGCGTAACGGCGGCCGATACGTCGGGAGTATAGAGCATCAGCACGTCGACTTGCGCCGTCGTGTTCGGCACCGCTGCGGCCCCCGCCGGCGTTGGCATCGCCAGGCCCGCCCCGGCCCCGCCCACTCGCGCACCGGTCCGTTCCGCAAAGGGATGGGCGCTGCCTAATCCTGCAGGCGCACGGGCAGCGTTCTTCCCGGCCAGAGCGCGAACGGGAACACGGTGTCGCGCGCCCGCGAATCGAACCACGGCGATGTCTTGCGGTCGAGCCACGCCGGCGCAATGCGCGCCTCGCGGACCCGGCGCGAGGGGGGCACGCCGGCCCGGGAAAGCGCCTCCCCGGAAACCGGACGCGCAACGGCAAGCAGCGGGCCGTCGGCACCGCCCGGGGAGACGGGCGTCCGCGCGGTGGAAGCGCCCGAACGTGCGTTCGACGGTGCCGGAGGGGAGGAAACGGTGGCACCGGACGACGCCGCCCCCGGTGGCCTCGACGGCGGCGCGTCTTGCCGATCGGAGGACCATCGCCAGAAAGCACCGCCGAAGACGGCAACCGCCATCCAGGGCAACACGCGGGACAGCGCGCGACGGAAGCAAGGCCGAACGGAAGACATGGACGACCGATCGCCCGCCGGTTTCCACAGACAACCGGGAGCGTGGGTCTTATATTTCCTTTATTGGATCGGACGGCAACCCCGCCGAATCCGGCGCGAGCGACCGGTCAGGCGCGTGCAATTGGCGCAGCGCTTCGTAGACGGCAATACCAACGCTGGTCGATAGGTTCAGCGAACGGAGCAACGGGTTGAATTGGGGAATGCGCACCCGGGCGGCGACTCCGATTTCATCGTGCAGCCAGGGCGGCGCCCCTTCGCCTTCGTTGCCAAAGACGAGACCATCATTCAGTGCAAAGGAGACATCCCAGAGGGTTTGATCGGCGCGGGTGGTGAACAGCCAAAGCCGCGCCGGCCCCGCCGGAGCGACGCGGAAGGCGTGCCAGTCTTCATGATGACGCACATCGAGGGCGTGCCAGTAGTCCATGCCACTGCGCTTAAGGTGGCGGTCCGTGATCTTGAAACCGAGCGGATGAACCAGGTGCAGCGGGCAACCCGTCACCGCACACAGACGACCCACGTTGCCCGTGTTGGGCGGGATCTGCGGCTGGAACAACACCACCTGCACCATGGGCGGACCGAACCGACGCGCTCCCTCCGCGTCAAACGTGAACGTACGATTACTCACCCGGATCACCAAGGTCACCACACCGGACCCCGATACGGAGTAAAATTCCTGTCAGCGCCTTGAGGCACCCGTTCCCGCGTCGAATACCTTGCGCACGGGAGCTATTGTGGAAACCGCCCTTACGACAAATCCGCCCAAACGCCATACTGTGTTTCTCGTCGATGACGAGAAACCCTTCACCGATTTATTTCGCACCCTGCTGGAAGACGGACTGGGACTGCACACGGTGGCCTTCAACGATCCAATGGTCGCGCTCGCGGCCATCGATGCAGCCGATGCAAACGACGATCCGGATGCCCGTCCGACTCTGGTCATCTCGGATCTGCTCATGCCGAAAATGAACGGTTTTGAATTCCTTCAGGAAGTCGCACGGCGTCGCCCCAACGTGCCGTCCATCCTGGTGACGGGTTCGAATCCCGATGCCCATTTTGTCCGCGCCAACCAACCGCCGAACTTTCTCGGGCTGATTCACAAGCCGGTCTCATGGCGTGACATCGCCGCGCTCCTGCGCGAACACGAGTTGGTCGCCTGACCTCTTGCGCGAGCTGCGGGAGCGGGTTTACCCGTGACGGCTCCGAGGAATCGCGGAACCAACCTGCTCCTACCGTGGAAGGCTCGAAGCGGGCTTTGGGAAATGAACGCGGAGGTTTCAGAGGGCCGCCATGACCGCACGCGCGGTTTCGGCCCAGGTCGGCAACGGACGAGTGCATGCAGCCGTCGCCAGCCGCATGACCTCGGCGTCGTCTGCCAGCAGGTTGCGCATGCTGTTGGTCAACTCCTCCGCGTTGCCCGTCGCCACGACCTGACAGCCCCCGCCACGGGCGCTCTCGACCATCGACGGGACGTCGGAACAGAGCACGGGCACGCCGGCCCAGAGCGATTCCAAGACCGGGAGACCGCAGCCTTCGGCCAGTGACGGCAGCACCACGAAGCGGGCCGTGCGCAGCCAGGCGAACAGTCGATCGTCGACGAGATCGACCAGATGGCGCACGGGGAGCCCGCGCTTTTGCAGGTCCCGAATGCGCTCAAACACCGGGCGGCCAAAGTGCGGATTCACGCGACCGGCCAGTTGCACCGAGAATGTCAATCCCTCCTCCCACAGAATTTCGGCGGCATCGAGCAGGGCGTCCTGGTTCTTGCGGGGCTCGAGGATTCCCAGCATCGCCACCATCCGCCGTGACGCGTGTGTGCGATCAACCGCCGTGACCCGCGCATGCGCGGCGCCGTCCGCGCCGAGTTGCACGGAGACCAGTTCCGGCGTCCGCACCCCGAGCCATTCCCAGTAGCCCCAGATTTCGCGGGCGCTCGCGTTCGAGTTGGCAATGACCAGGTCGAAGCAGGCGAGCATCTTCAGATAGTGAGGATGCCGGGTCACACTGTGTGGCCACGTGAACTCGGGATATTGCAGCGGGATCGAATCGTGATAGACGGCCGCGACGCGACACGTGCGCGCCATCAGCCACGACGAGAGTCCGGGGCGTTCATGCTCGGAAAACAATTCCGGCGTCAGCAACCAGTCCGCGGCCTCGGGAACGATGGGGACCCCGCGAATGGCGCCGACGAACGTGGCGAGGCGGTCGCTCCACGCAACTTCCGTCAACCCGTCCTGCGCCAGACGCGACAGTTCGTGGCGCAGGGACTCGCTGACGCGGACAATGCCCGACCGGTGATTCTGACCCGCGACTTTCGTGACATCGAAATAGATCATCGAGGAATGTTGAGGATCGGAAACGGCGCCGCGGAACACCATGGTCAATCCCGCTCGGCCGCCTCCCATCGCGCCAGCAGAACGGCGGCGTTTTTCGAGGCGTCGAAATTACGCTCGACCCAACAGCGGGCGCCAGCCTGGAGCCGGTCGACCAATGGGTCGTCGTCTTGCAGTCGGGCCAACGCGAGGCTCCACGCCGACCCATCGTCGAGCGGACAAACCAGCCCGGTGACACCATGCTCCACGGCCTCGAGCACACCGGGCGCGGGTGCGGTGATCACGAGAGTTCCCGTCGCCATGGCTTCAGGCACCACGTTGGGCAGGCCATCGCGATCACCGCTTGCGGCGACCACGCCGGTATGCACCAACACGTCCGCCTCCGCCAGTTCCCGCCAGACTTCCGCGACCGGGACGGCCCCCACCAGGGTCACGTGCGCCCCGAGACGCGCCGCCTGGACACTTGCCTGCAGGGTTGAACGCAGGGGTCCGTCGCCGATGAGGCGAACGGAAAAGGACATTCCCGCGTCGAGACATGTCCGGTAAATCGCGAGTTGGCGATGCAGACCCTTTTTTTCCACCAGTCGTGCGACGCAGACGATGCGCAGCGGCGTGCGATGGCGGCGGGCCGCCCGAAATGCGGGCATGGGCGCCAGGCCGCGCCGCGCGAGGACGATCCGCGCCGGCGCGATGCCGGCCGCGAGCAGCCGCCGCCGCGCTGCTTCGGTCGAGGTATGCACGAAACCGGCCGCCGCGCATTTCTCGCGAAGGAACCAGTCGCCGCCGTGTTCGTAGACATCGTAAGCGTGCGCACCCATGCTGAACGGGATCCCGGTGAAGCGCGAGACCGCCCAGGCCACCATTGCCGGCAGGCTCGCCCAGACCGCGTGGATCTGATCGACCGGCTCACGCCGGAAATGCCGCGCCACGACGGCCGCGATGCCTGCGCCGTAGAGGTTTTCCCAGTAGTTCAGCCAATCGCGCGGCCAGCTTGAAAACAACGCACGCGCCAGCGCCGCGGCATCCTCCGGATGCCGCCACCACTCGCACCAGATCCGCCAGACCAGCGCCACGAGCGACCATTTCGAAAACTGTCGAACCGGGAGCCCCTCGAATTCACGCGCGCCGCCATGCCAGGAGAAAAGGCGCAGCTGCACGCCCAATGCCCGCATCGCCCGGACCTCCCGCTGCAGGAAGGTTTCCGTCGGGTGCGGAAAACGGGTGAAGAAATACGCGACACGCAACGGGGCCGCCCCGGAGGGTTTTGCCATGAACCGCTCGCAGTCCTACCAGCGGGCGTGGGAACAGAAAAGCGGTTTGTGCGTTTCAGACCGCGTCCACCGGACGCTGGGCGCGCACGGCGGGCGTCTCCGCGTGGGCCGCCGCCTCCCGCGCAAGTTCGATAAGTTCGTGCACGACGAGCGCCGGGTCATCGGTGTAGCGCATGGCCAGCAGTCGCTGCTTCATTTCTTCATAGAGCCGGGGCGTTTCGCGCCATTCGTTCAGGATGCGGCGCAGGTCCTCCGGCCCCGAGACCATGCGTGCGGCATGGTCCTGCAGGAAGAATTTCGCGGTGAGCCGTTCCTGCGGCATCACGCCACCGATGCCGTTGAGAAGAATCGGACAGCCAAAATGCAGCGCCTTCGAACACGTGGTGGTCCCGCCCCGCGTCACGATCGCGTCGCTGACCTGGGTGAGCACGTGCATGTCCTCGCAATAGCCCTCGAGATGACAAAGCAGTTGCGGATGCCGCTGGCGCCATTCATTGACGCGCAGGAAGGCCTTGTGATTGCGCCCGCAGACCACGATCGCCTGGTGCGTGTCGGCGAATTCCGCGAGCACCGGGAGGAGGGCGAGGTGGTTGTTCGCCCCCGTGCCACCGGTGGCGAGGAAGACCGTGAATCGGTCGGGGCGCAGGCCCAGGTTCGTGACGCGATATTCGCGGCGCTCGTTTTCAGAAAGATTCTCCTGCATGAACCGGGGGTTCATCAGGTGGCCGCGCACGCGAATCTTCGCGGGATCCATCCCGAGCTTTACCGCATAGTCGGCCGCGGTCTGCGTGCGCGAAAGGTAGAGGTCAACCGACGGCTCGATCCAGTTCACGCTATAGCCGTAGCCGCCGGAGTATTCACTGCAGAAGGTCGCGCAGCGAACGTTCTCCGCACCGAGGATCGCGCGCGCCTCCTGAAAATAGCCGCGGTTCAGGCAATCGTGCACGCTGAAGACGAGATGCGGCTGGATGTTTTCGACCACCTGCCGGAAATAGCGCCGCCCAAGGCCGACGTTGCGCTGGTTTACCAGGGACAGCAGCTCGATCAACAGGTAATAGGGATGATGGAGCCACGGCGCGTGCTTCTGAATGAAGTTGTAGAAGCCGACGCCAAAGCGGGCAATCGCGGACGAGTCCTCCAGCATGCTTTCGATGCGCACGTCGACGGACCAGCCATAGAGGTGCTTGACCCAGCGGGCGAAGGCATGCGCCCGGGCGTCGTGCCCGCCACCCGTGCTCGACGTCAGCACCAGGATGCGAAGTGGGGTCATGGGTCAGGAACCGATCCGGAAATAAAAAGCGCGCAGCCAACGCATCATTCGCGCCGGCAGCAAATGGTTTCCCCACCGCGCCACGCGAACTTGAAAGAAACCACCGGAACGCACCACGCCGGAACGTCCGGCGCGCAGCGCCCGCAACAAGTCCCGCGCGGCGCGCTCCGGGGGGGGCGCGTGCGCCGTGATTTGCTCGAGCCGCGCCCACACGCGCGCGGCTCGCGGCTCGCGCCGCGCGTCGGAGGCGCCGGCCCGCATCGCCTCGTTGAAATTCGTCCGATAGTCGCCGGGACGAAAATCGAGCACGGCGACGCCACTGCCGCGGGCCTCGAACACGAGCGCTTCCGTGAATGACGCGAGCGCCGCCTTGCCCGCGCAATATCCGTCCAGGAATGGAACCGGCATTTCGACCGCGAGCGAGGTCACGTTCACGATGGCTCCTCCCCCACGCTCTCGCATGCGCGGCCAGGCCAGGCCCGAGAGGCGCACCGGTCCGTGCAACAACACGCGAACCTCACGCTCCCGTTGTTCCGATGAGACCGCGGCAACCGGTCCAAATACGCCGCTGCCCGCGTTGTTCACGAGGAGATCGATGCCACCAGCGGCGCGTTCCGCCTCGGTCCAGGCGGCATCAATCGACTCGTCCGCCGTCAGCTCCAGCGGCAGCGGGAAGAAGTTCTCGCGATGGACGAGCCGGGTGGGCGTGCGCGAGGTTCCCCAGACCCGCAGTCCCGCGGCGAGCAGATGATCGGCGAAAGCCGCCCCCAGGCCCGAGCCGGCACCCGTGACGAGCGCGGAACGAAAACGATCAGCCAGACGCATCGAGGATCAAGCCGCACCGTCCCACAACCAAGAGCAGGCGTGGCGGTTGTCAGCCGAGGAGGACGCCGAGGAACCGTGCGGTCCCAGACGGCAAATCCGCGATCGCGAGAATCGAACGGGAAGCCAGAAAGTCGGTAGTGCTAGCAACACGCCGTGATCAACACAGGAAGCCCGCCAGCGTCAAAGGTCATCGACTTCTCGAACCCAGCCGTCGCGCCGTGCGACCCTGCCTGGCCGGGAAACCGCACCCGGGACGCCACGGTGCTCGTCGGCGACGGCCCCGCGACCACCTCAGGCGCCGGGATCGGCCGGCGCCGGATCAGGAACGCTGTCCGCCACAGGTTCAGGCGGCGGCCCGTCGACCTGGAAACCAAACGTCAGGCTGATCTCCTCAGCCGCCGCCGCCCGCTCCTGGCCGACCCGGACCTGACCTTCAAAGCTGGCCAGGGGCATGCGCAGGCGCCGCGGTTTCACGGTGAGTTTGAGGATGTCGCCGGGACGGCAGACGCGGTGGCAACGCACGCCATCGCATCCTGTGAAAAGAATGGTCTTGGGGTCGACGGGTGCGGTGAGTTGCGGGTTCTTCGCCTGGAGCAGATACAGCACTGCCAGCTGCCCGAGCGCCTCGAGCAGGATGGATGCGGGAAAGATCGGGTTGTCCTTGAAGTGCCCGGCCAGAAACGACTCGTCACCCGAAATCACATAAAGTCCGGAGGCCCAGTTCGTGGAGATCGTGGCCTCGCGCAGGAACAGGAAAGGCGGCTGGTGAGGCATCACCGCCGCGATCTCTTCCACCGGCATGAACTTGGATGGCACCGGCGGCGGGAGGCCGAGTGCCTTGTGTTCGATGAACCCGCGCACGTCGCCCATCGTGCGGAGGTTCCGCAAGTCTTCGTTCTTGATCGAGATGTCGAGGACTTCCTCGATTTTCATGATCGCCTCGATCAGCGTGAGCGAGTCGAGCCCGAGGTCCTCCACCATGCGCACATCGTCATCCGCCTCGTGCAGACGCGCGACCGCGGCCGGATCGAGGAACCGTTCGATGATACCGAGCACAATCGTCGACAGCAGCGCCGGGTCCTTGCTCTTTCGGTAACGGAGTGCGGCCTCGACCGTGGCAGGCGAGCAACGCTTGAGGGCGTCACGCAATTGGGCCTCGTCCGCGGTGGCGATTTCCGACGAGGAGGACGGTTGGTTTTGCGAGGCGGGCGGCATGCAAAATCGAGGTAAGGAATCAGGTTGCCGAAAGACAACGCAAATTACTGCCTCGTTCCCCTTCCCGGATAATCCACCCAATCCACTTGACCGGCTGCCACAAGCCACGCAGCGTCACCGCGTTGTATTGGACAACGCATCGATCGCGCACGCTGTTTTCCCGGACGGGCCCTTGAATACTCCCCGACACGTCACAGGCCCGAACTCGCGATCATGCAGTATGCCGTTTCCCGGCAATTCACGTTGGCGCGAACCTTGCGGTAATCGCGGGGTCTCATGTCGGACGTCTCGATTGCCGGATCGCGGCTACAAACCATGAACGTGTCGACCGCTCCGCTTCCGCTAACCATCATCACACACGAATTTTTCCCCATGAAGGGTGGTATCGCCACCTTTGTGGAGGAAATAGCCCGCGGTTGTCACGAACTCGGGCAGGCCGTTGAAGTCTGGGCTCCACGGACCTCGACGCCGATCGACCGGCCCTTTCCCTATCCCGTGCATCGCGTGTCCCTCCGGGGAACTCACGACTTCGGATGCCAGCTGCGGATGATGCGCGAAATCCACCGGCACCGGGCACGGTTGCGGAACAGCATCGTCTACCTCCCGGAACCCGGCCCCTTGCTGGCGATGGCACGGCTCAACCTGTTTCGCATCTTCCGGCCCGGTCGGCTCCTGCTCACGTTTCACGGCTCCGAGGTGCAGCGCTTCGCCGCGCGACCATCGCTGCGCCTGCTGGTCGGCCGTCTGATTCGCGTCGCCGACCGCGTGACCGCCCCGTCGCGGTATACTCGAGACCTGGTGCTTCGCCATTTTCCCGCCGCCGCTGACAGGACGTTTGTCACCGCCGGAGCCCCTCGGGCGGGATTCTTCAATCGCAACATCCCGCGCGTGCGCACCTCCGACAAGGTGGTGATCGTGAGCGTCGGGCGCCTGCATCCGCGCAAGGGTCAGATCCATGTGATCGAGGCACTTGACGCCCTGCCCCCGGAACTGGCGGCGCGGGTCGAGTATTGGATCGTGGGCCGCAGCGTGCGTGGCGGATACGAGGCGCAACTGCGCCGGCGCGCCCGGCAGTCGCAGGTCGAAGTGAGCTTCTACGGCAACATCGATCACGATGATCTGGAGCTCATCTACGGCCGGGCGGATATTTTCGCGATGACGAGCGTGAACCACGGCAAGAGCGTGGAGGGCTTTGGCATCGCGTACCTCGAGGCCTCCTCGTTTGGCCTGCCGGTCGTCGGCCACGCGGTGGGCGGTGTGCCGGAAGCCGTGCGACACGGCGAAACGGGGCTGTTGGTGGACCCGGAGGATACGCCGGCGCTTTCCGCCGCCCTGGCTCGTTTGATTGCCGATCCCGGCCTGCGCGAACGCATGGGATCCGCCGGCCAGGCGTGGGCGCGCACCCACTCGTGGCGGGATTCCGCGAGGATCCTGCTCGATGGGATCAGTGCGCTACCGGCGCCGAAGACTGGATTCGAACCGGTCCTGCAGACGGCTTGATGAAGCCGGACGCCGTCGTCGGACCGGCGACCGGGTGTGGGACGGGGCGACAACCCATCCGAAGAACGGACACAAGGTCCGGTCAACGGATCCAGCGCCCGGGGCTACGGTTCAATCGAGCACGATCGCAAGGTAGCGACGGACTCCACGATACGTGATGACGAAGATGTTTCGGCCCCGCCCCAAAGCCGCCCGCGCCGAAGCGACGTCGGTCAGCGGCTGCCGGTTGATCTGTTCGATCACCGTCCCGGGAGGAAGCACACTGGCGAAGCGGGAGTCCGGATCGACTTCGACGACGATGATGCCGCGCACGCCATCGGGAATCCCGTAGCCCCGCCGGACATCGGAACTGAGGGCACTCACGCGCACGCCCTCGAGCAGTTCATTGCCGCCGGGCGCCTCCGAGCCGTCGTCCACCTTCCCCAGGACCACATCGACTTCCTGCGGCGTGCCTTCCCGGATCAGGCTCAGCTTGATCGTTGCGCCCGGCGCGGTCTGCGCGATGGCCAGGCGCATCTCATCGCGCGTGGCCACGGGCTTGCCGTTGAACGCGGTCACCACGTCACCATGACGCAGGCCGGCCCGGGCCGCCGGACTCTCCGGGGAGACCTCCGAAATGATCACCCCCTTGCCGCTCGGAATGCCGAAGGCTTCCGCCAGGTCCGGATCGAGTTCCTGGGTGAACACGCCGAGGTAGCCGCGCTCGACGGTGCCGGTCTCGATGAGGCCGCGCATCACGGTCGCGGCCAGATTCACGGGAATCGCGAAGCCCAGGCCGATGTTGCCCCGCGACATCGAGATGATCGCGGTGTTGATGCCCACGAGGCGCCCCTGTGCATCGACCAGGGCGCCGCCGGAGTTGCCAGGGTTGATGGAGGCGTCCGTCTGGATGAAGTTTTCATAACCTTCCTCGAGCAGCCGGAGATTTGAACGCCCCATCGCCGACACGATGCCCATCGTGGTCGTCTGGCCGACCCCGAGGGGATTGCCGATGGCGAACACAATGTCCCCAACCCGCAACTGGTCGCTGTCCGCAAGCGTCGCGACAGGCAGCTTGGCGGCCTCGATCTTCACGACGGCGACGTCCGTCTTCGGATCCGTGCCCACCAGACGGGCGGCAAGTTCGCGACCGTCGGGAAGCGCCACGCTCAACTCATCCGAACCCTCAACCACGTGGTTGTTGGTCAGGATGTAGCCGTCGGCCGTGATGATGACGCCC
This sequence comes from uncultured Verrucomicrobiae bacterium, assembly GCA_963797435.1. Lineage (GTDB taxonomy): Bacteria > Verrucomicrobiota > Verrucomicrobiia > Opitutales > Opitutaceae > CAWCPJ01. Next base: position 1,274,021 of record CAWCPJ010000005.1, read on the forward strand.
GAGCCCATGCCTCCGGGGACCTTTTGTTCGGATGGATGGTCGGGCGCGGGTCCGAAAAACTGGCGAAAGAAAGGATCGTTGAACGGAAACCCGGGACCGCGGGAACGCACGATGCGGGTGGAGTAGACGCTGACCACACAGCGCCGGATCGGCTCCAGCGCGTCTGCGTAGCTGGTGACGACGGGGCGATTCGACCGGTCGATCGGCTTCGCATCGACGTTGATCTCCGGCATCGGGGCGCTGGGCGTGTCCGCAGCGCGCAACCAGCGCCACACTCCACCGGCGACCAGGCCGATGCAGAGGGAAATGACCAGCAGACGAAGCTTCATGTAGCGGGATTGGGCCATCGCACCGGCGTTCGCGAACGCTGCGCACCCGGGATCAGAATCCCTTGATGCGAAAGAGGCTCGTGACGCTTTCGTTGCAGTTGATGCGCACGATCGCCTCGCCAAGCAGGCGCGCCACGCTGAGCACGGTGATGGGAAGGCCGCGCGCGTCGACCGGAATGCTGTCGGTCGTGATGAGTTCGTCGATCATGCCGGTGCGCAGCCGCTCATAGGCCATGTCGTGCAGGTTCGAGTGCGTCACGGCGACGCGGATGCGCTGGGCGCCGTGCTCGCGCAGCAGCTTCGCGGCGGCGGTGATGGTGCCGGCCGTTTCCGTGATGTCGTCGACGATGAGGACATCGCAGCCCTGCACCTCGCCAACGATGTTGGTGGCCTCGACGGTGGTGGACGTCCGACGACGCTTGGCCACGAAGCACACGTTCGTGTCGAGCATGTTGGCGTAGGCGGCGGCCATCTTCACGCCGCCCACGTCGGGCGAAACGACCACGAGGTGATTGCCGCGCCGGGGGTTGAGGTAATCGTAGAAGACCGTCGACGCATAGAGATGGTCGACCGGGATGTCGAAAAAGCCCTGGATCTGGCCGGCGTGGAGATCCATCGTGAGAACCCGGTTCGCGCCAGCGGCGACGAGCAGGTTGGCGACCAGCTTGGCCGTGATCGGCACGCGCGGCTGGTCCTTGCGATCCTGCCGGGCATACCCATAGAACGGCAGCACCGCCGTGATGCGCTGGGCGGATGCGCGTCGCGCCGCATCGATCATGATGAGCAGTTCGACGAGGTGATGGTTGGTCGGCGGGCAGGTCGACTGGATGATGAAGACGTCCTGCCCACGGATGTTCTCGTTGATTTTCACGAACGACTCCCCGTCGGGGAAGCTCGTGACGGTGGCGTCACCGAGCGGCACGCCGACGTGCCGGCAGATGTCCTCGGCGAGAGCGCGATTGGAGTTTCCGGCAAATATCTTGAGCCGCGGTTCGCTCATCGGAGATGCGTCATCGTGAAGAGAAGGAGGCGGGGCGGAAGACTTTTCTGAATCGGCGCCGGTCACTTGTCCCCGGGTACGAAAACGCCCCGGGCGCCGGCCGGCGCCCGGGGCGGGAGAGGTGTCGGATCACGCCGCGGTCGGCGGCGGGCGCCTACGGCTGCGGGGCCGGCGCGGGAGCCGTCGACTCGTCCGCGTCGGGCAGGACGGGCGGCTTGAAGTCGGCTGGCTTCGTTTTGTTCAGCTCGGTGATGACGACATCGGTGACGTCGAAGCCGGGATCCGCGTAGAGGATGCTCGACACGCCGTTCATCGTCTTGCCGGACGTGTCGATGATGAGGTTCGCCCCCTTGCCCTTGGCGATATCCAGGACCTTGCTCTTGATCTCGTCGATCATCAGCTCCTGGAAGACGCGTTTGTCCTGCGCGAGCGAGCGCTCCATGTTGTCGGCGAACTGGCGCAGGCGGTCCTGCATTTCCTGGAATTCCTGAAACTTGCGCTGCGCGTCGCCCTTGATGCGATCCTTCGCCTCGGCGTTGATCGCCGGGTTTTCCGCGTCCTGCTGGAGTTGCTTGCCCTCGGCGGCGATCTTCTCGATGCGCTTCTTCATCTCGTCGATCTGGTCCTGGGCGTCCTTGCTCCGCTCCATCAGCTTGCCCATCTTGTCCTGGGTCTTCCAGTATTCGGAATAGGCGCGGTTGAGGTCCACCGTGGCGACCTTGACGGCCGACTGGGCGCGGAGTGAAGTTCCGGCGGCGAGCACGGCCGCCAGAATCGTGAAGATACGGATGGGTTTTGTCATAAGCCTTGGGGATGGGTCGGTCAAAAGCGGGAGCCGAAGGTAAAGTTGAACTGGCCACCCTTGTCGTTCACTTTGTCCGTCGTAAGCGGGATGCCGTAATCGATGCGCATCGGCTGGCCAAGGAGAAAGAAGCGGATGCCGATGCCAATGTTGTCGTTGAAGCCCGACGGGTCGAAGTCGAACGAGCTCTTGTTCACGAACCCGGCGTCGTAAAACAGCGCAAATCGCATCGGGGCGACGATGTCGGCGGAGTACTCCAGACTGAAGTAGCCGTAGGATTTGCCCCCGATCGGCTCGCCAAATGAAGCCTTTGGACCGACGTCACGGTATTCGAAACCGCGCAGGGTGTTCTGACCACCGAGGAAGAAACGATCGTAGATGGGGATGGTGGTGGTGTCGCCGAACTGCTCGAGCACGCCCGCCCGGGCGAGCACCTCGAGCACCTGGTTCTGCGGCTCGAACAGCGAGAAGTCCTGCGCCAGCCGGCCTTCGAGCCGGAAATAATTGACATCGCCCCCGAACGGACCGCCGGCGACCTCGAGGATGCCCTGCAGGTCGCTGCCGCGCGACGGCGTGAGCAGGTTGTTGCGGGTGTCACGCTCCAGGGTCAGGCCGAGTTTCGAAATCCGGGTGTTCGCATCGGTGCCAAAAAGCTCGCGAACGGACGGATCGATGTTGAAGAGGTTCACATTCTCCAGCGAGTAGGTGAGCTGGGCGGTGACCAGTTCGATGAGCCGTTTGCGAAAGTAGACCTGAAAGCCCTTGTGGATCTCGTCGTAGTAGGAGCTGGTGTAGTCGGAACGCTGGCGGAAGATCTGAAAACCGAACGTGAGTTCGCGCTGGAACAGATAGGGTTCCTCGAACGCGAGGACCAGTTCGCTGGACTGGGACCCGATCTGCGCCTTGATGCGAAACTTCTGGCCCGCGCCCTGGAAAAACGAGCGCCGGTTGAACAGGTCGAAGTTCGACTGCGTGAGCTCGATGTAGAACACGGCGCGCTCGAGTGAACTGTAGCCCGCACCGAACGTGAGGTTGCCGGTGCGACCTTCCTTGAACGAGATCTTGAGTTTCTTGCGATTCGGAATGTTGGTCGGCTCGGCCCGCACGTCGACATCCTCGAAGAAGCGCGTGTTCTCCAGACGCAGGCGGCTTGTCTCCATGCGCACGGAATCGAACACGTCGCCGGGTGCGAGCAGGATTTCGCGCAGCACGACGACGCTCTTGGTCTTCGTGTTGCCCTCGATCTCGACGGACTCGACGATGAAGCGCTGGCTTTCGGTGATCTTGAATTCGATGTCGATCGCCCCGGTGGTGACGTTGGGCCGGCGCACCAGCTGCACGTCCGTGTCGAGGTAGCCGAACTGCCCGTAGAAGTCGTGCATGCGTTCGGTTTCCTCATCGAGCTTCTTCGGCGAAAACACATCGCCGGTGCGCACGCGGGCGACGCGCACCAGGACTTCCGACGGGAAGAGCTTGTTGCCTGAAACCGTGACGTCACCGATGCGGTACTGTTTGCCCTCCTGCACCGGGATGGTGATGACCATCGTTTTCTTCGACGGATAGGAAAACGTGATCTTCGTGGAATCGATGTCGATGTCGAGATAGCCCTTCTCGCGATAGAAATCCCGCAGCTTGTCGAGGTCCTCCTCGAAGGTTTTTTCCTCGAACTTGCCCGAACCGGTGAGGAACGACCACCAGGCCCATTTCGCGGTGTCCATCTGCCGGCGCAGGGTGCTGCCCTTGATCTCGGTGTTGCCGACGAAGGCGATGTCCTTGATGTGGACCTTGGGACCCTCCTCGATCTTGAACAGGACGGTGCCGAGACCGGTGACAGGGTTGCGCTCGATCACGTAATCCACGCGCACCTGCGAAAATCCCGCCTTGCGGTAGAATTCCTTCAGCTTGTCCGTGTCCGCCTTCACCACCGCCTCGTCGAGCGCGACGGATTGGCGGATCGTGATCTCGTGTTCGAGCTTCCGCGTCGACATGCGCTTGTTGCCCTCGAAGCGGACGGCGCCGACGCGGTATTTCGCGCGGACCTCGAAGATGACATCGACCTGGGTGCGCGAAACCGGGGCCCGGTGCACCTCGATGGTCTCGAAGAGTCCGGTGCGATAGAGCGAACGAATGTCCCGGTCGATGAGGGTTTCGTCGTAGTCCATGCCCTCGCGCAGGGAAATGTTGGCGCGGACCACATCCTCGGAAACGCTGGTCAGGCCGAGGAACTTGATCTCGATCTTGCGGATCTTGGGCGTTTCCTGCTGCTCGGGCGCCTGCCCGTATGCACGTCCCGCCAGCAGCGCCGCGAGGAAGAGAAGGGGAAGGAGGAGGCGCGGCCGCACCCGGCGCGGGCTAGGACTGTTCTGGAGCATGGTCGTCGAAGCGGGTGTATTCCCGCGTAAAGGTCAAGCGGACCTTGCCTACCGGTCCGTTTCGTTGCTTGGCAATGATCAAGTCGGCCTCGGAACCGGCGACCTGCGTGCCGTCGGATGCGTCGGTCGGCTTGGCCAGCAAGAGGACGACGTCCGCGTCCTGTTCAATCGCGCCGGATTCGCGCAGGTCCGACAGGCGCGGCTCGCGCTTTTCGCGTTCCGATTCGCGGTTGAGCTGGCTGAGCACGAGCACGGGAACGCGCAGCTCCTTGGCCATGGCCTTGAGGCCCCGCGAGATTTCCGCAATCTGCTGCTCGCGCTGAACGCGCGGATCGGTGCCCGCGATCAGTTGCAGGTAGTCGACCACGATCAGGCCCAGAGTCTGGCGCGAGTGCAACCGACGGGCTTTGGCGCGCAGTTCGTGGATGTTGAGCTGGCCGGAATCATCGATCCAGAGAGGGGCGGATTTCAATTCGACCGCGGTCTGCGCGAGACGTTCCTGCTCATCGCGCCCGGCAAAACCGCCCCGTAACCGGTCTGTGCGCACACGGGCGCGGCTGCACAGCAGACGCATCGCGAGCTGCTCCGAACTCATCTCCAGGCTGAAGACCAGGGTCGGCACCGCCGCCGTGCGACCCCGCTTCGGCAGGACGGCGGACTCGGCCATGTTCATCGCGAGACTCGTTTTCCCCATGGAGGGCCGCGCCGCAAGCACGATGAGTTCCTGCGGATGAAACCCCCAGGTGTAGCCGTCCAAATCCCTGAATCCCGACGCGAGGCCGCTGATCTCCCCACCCTTCTCGAGCAGCTTGTGGATGATCTTGACCGCCTCGACGACCGACTGCGACAGCGGTTGCGCCGAATCGGCATAGCGATCCTCGCCGATCTGGAAGAACTCACGCTCGATCTCGCCGAGAAACTCGTCGAGGTCCTGCTGGGTATAGTCGTAACACCGTTCGACCGCGCCGGTCGCGGTGCGAATGAGGCGGCGCAGCAGGTATTTTTCCTGGACGATCTTGATGAAGTGGCCGGCGTGCGCCGTCGTTTCGATATAACTTGCGAGGCTTTCAACGAAGCCGACCCCGCCCACCGCCTCAAGGTCGCCGCGATCCCGCAGTTCGTTGGACAGAAGAATCGTGTCGACGGCGGAGCTGCGCTCGCTGAGCGCGAGCAGCGCCTCGAACACCATCCGATGCGCCGGGCTGTAGAACGCCTCCGCCGCGACCTTCTGTTCGACGCAGCGGGCGATCGTGTCCGCGCCGTCGATCAGGCAACACGCCAGCAGGCCCGCCTCGGCCTGCAGGTTGTGCGGCATCTCCCGGCCGGTGGAATCGTTCGGGTGGCCGTTGTCGCCGCGACCGGCGCGGGAGCCGGTGCGGCCACGCTCATCGCGCCGAAGGGATTTCCGATCGCCGGACATGGGGCGGGCCGGCCGGAGGCGGCGACTACTCCGCCGCGGGCACGATCGGGTTTTCGGAAACGACGTCGAAGTTCAGTTCGACCACCACGTCGGGATGCAACCGGATGCGCGTCGTGTGCTGCCCGAGCGTCTTCACCGGCGTGTGCAACTGCACGCGCTTCTTGTCGATGGTGATGCCGGCCTCGGTCAGCTTCTCGTACAGATTGTTCGCCGTGACGGCGCCGAACATCTTGCCGCCCTCGCCGGTTTTCACGGCGAGTGCAACGCGCGTGCCCGCGATCTTTTCGGCGAGCGCCTTGGCGCCGTCGAGCTCCTTGACTTCGCGCAGCGCGCGGGCCCGCTTGAGCGCCTCGGTCTGCTTGCGATTGGCCGCGGTAAGGGGAATCGCGATCTTGCGCGGAAAAAGAAAATTGCGGGCGTAGCCGGCGCGCACGCGCACCTGGTCGCCTTCGCCGCCGAGGCCTTCGACGGGCTGCAAAAGTAGAATCTCGCTATGAGCCATGATGGGTGGGTGGTTGAACGGAAAAGTAGGGCGCGCGGATCCTCAGAACGGAACGTCTTCCTCGTCGACCGAGGCGCGCGACGCCCCCGGATTGTTGGTGCGACCGGCCGGACGCGGCGGCGGCGCACTGTCTTCCAGCGACGAACCGCCTCCGCCCGCATCTCCCCCGCTTTCGCCGCGGGCGCCAACGAACTGAAAATTCTCCAGGACCACCTTGAGCTTGTTCCGCTTCTCCCCCTCCTTGCTTTCCCAGGAGTCGAGCTTCAGGCGCCCCTCGACCAGGATCGGCCGACCCTTGCTCATGTACTTCGCGATCACCTCGGCCTGACGGCCGAAAACGTCGATGTCGACGAAGGTCGTCTCCTCCTTGGTGTTTCCTTCCTTGTCCTTGTAGGAGGAATTGATGGCGAGGCCGAGCTGGCAGACGGCCGTGCCTTTCGGGGTGACGCGCAACTCGGGGTCGCGCGTGAGGTTGCCCATCAGGATGACTTTGTTGAAGGAGGCCATGGGGTCGGGAGCTGGAACGTGAAGACGTGCGGGTGGTTATCGTTGGGCGCGGCTGGCAGGTGGGCGTGGCCCGCCCTGCCGTTCGCGGCGCCGCGGCACGTCAGGCAAGCTGGACGAAGAGGCGATAGACCGCCTTGTTGAGGTGCAGGTGCTCCTGCAACCGCGCGGCGAAACCACCGGTGCTGGCAACGTTGAATTCAACGTAGTTGCCCGCGGGCAGCTTCACGTCGGTGACCCGCGCGAAATCCCGGCGACCCAGGTTTTCGACGCCCTGCACCTCGGCGTCGACGCTGGTGATCTCCTGCTTGATCTCGTCAATCAGCTGGTCGACCGATTCCTCACGCCCGCGGGTGTCGAGGATCATCATCACTTTGTACTGTCGTTGGGTGGTTGCCGTCATCGGAACTGTTTCTGCGATTAAGCCGGTTCATCGCCGGAGCCACGCCCTGCGTCAGCAGCAGGTCGAGGCCGGCAAGATACTCGGGTAGGTTTTGTTGAAAGATCTGTTCCTGCTCGGGAGTCATTTTCCCCAGCACGTAATCCTTGAGGTCGATGGCCGGTGGATGGCGCGGGCCGACGCCGATGCGAAATCGGCGGAAGCCATCGCCAAGCTGCTGCAACACGCTTTCGATGCCGTTGTGTCCGCCAGCGCTGCCCCGGATCGAGACCTTGGTCCGGCCGAACGGCAGGTTGAGCTCATCGTAGACCACGACCACCTCCGCGGGGGTGATCCGGTGGTAACGGCAGAAGGAACCCAGGGCGGTGCCGGACTCGTTCATGTAGGTCCGCGGCTTGAGCGCAAACAGCTCGCCGTCGCTTCCTCCGGAAAGGCGGGCGACGTCGGCGGAAAATTCGCGACGATGGTTCCACGCGGCGCGCCGGGCGGCCACGAAGGCGTCCACCACGCGGAAACCGAGGTTATGGCGCGTGTCGGCGTATTCGCGGCCCGGGTTGCCCAAGCCGGCGACTAACCGAATCGACATTCTCAAAGAACAGGAGGACCCGGCGCCGAGGCACCGCGTCCGGAAAAGACGATGTTATTTCTTCGCCGGAGCGGCGGGCTTGGCGGCGGCGCCTGCTTTGGCGTCGGCCGCGGCCGGGGCCGCTGCCTTGGTTTCGCCGACGGCGGGCGCGGCACCCTCGACAGGGGCAACGGCACCTTCCACGGCGGCAACCGGCGTGGGTTCAGCCTCCACCACCGGTTCGACGCAGGCGAAGATCGGCTGATGCGGATCGCCGAGGTACTTTACACCCGGCAGGGCGGGAAGCTCGCTCAAATGCAGCGACTCGTTGACGTGAAGTTCGGAGACGTCGACCTCGATGAAACCGGGCAGATCCTTCGGCAGGCAGCGGACACGCACTTCGTGCGAAACGGTTTCCAGGATCCCGTTCTCGACCCTCACCCCCACGCAATCCCCCGTGGGATGGACCGTGATCTCGATCTCCAGCTCCTCGTCCGCCCCGACTTCGTGCAGATCGACGTGGAGAATGCGGTCCGTCATGGCGTCACGCTGGATCTCCTGGATGATGGAAAGCCGGTCGCCCTGGCCGGGTTCCTTGAGCTCAATGATGGCCGTGGAGCCGGCAATGCCCTTGAGGAGGCGGGTCAACTCCGGAGCGTCGACGCTCACGGACTGCGGCTCATGAATCTTGCCATAAACCACGGCCGGCACGCGGCCCGACTGGCGGACGCGGCGGGAAGGGCCTCGGCCGACTCCGCCACGCGGAGCCACGTTCAGGGTGAATTGTCTCATGTCGGTCTTGATCCGGGAAGGTTTCGCGGGAAAAAGCCGTTCGGTGTAAGGGTCGCCCCGGGCGAAATCAAACAAATCTTTCGCCGGTAGTGCAGTCCGACGAGGGTTGATTCATTCTCAACGTTTCTGGAGGGACGTTCTCGGCGATTGACATCGTCGAGGCGGGTACACTTTCCTCGGCGCTTCTTGCCCGGTAGCTCAGTGGTAGAGCAGGCGGCTGTTAACCGCTTGGTCGCTGGTTCGATCCCAGCCCGGGCAGCCATCGACAAGCAGCGTCCGTTCGCGAAAGATTCCCGGGCGAAGGATGCCCGTCGTAGCCCCGCGACCGCGGGGGCGAAGTCGGGCTTTCAACTGCCCCATGCACCACGTTTATCGGCTCCGCAGCCAACGCTATCCCGGAGCCCCAAAGGCAAACGTTACGGCGCCATTTTGTCCCTTTCAACTCACCCCGCAAAGCCGGGAGACACATCCTCGTCGGCTGTAGCTAAACACTCTGCCGGTGAGTCGAATCGCTCCTCTGAAACCGGGGGCCGCGACCGTAGATGAATCGAATCGCCGTCTCGTCGAAGTGTCTCCCAAATACGCGGATGCCCAATCCCTTTGGCTCCACCACGGATTATTCTCGGGCTCTAGGTGCGGTCGAACGTGAAGGGTTGTTTGCCCGTGACCTTGACTTTCTTCGTGCACACTTCGCGGCGCCGAGGCGGACGGTCTCATGGCGTGAGTTGGCGCTCTTGGTGGGATACGCGAATCGCCTCTCAATCCAACTCCACTACGGAAAGTTCAGGTACATCACCTCGACCCGCTCGGAAGCAGAAAAGGCGCGAGCCGAACAAAACTATCCGATCTTGTGGTTGTTTGCGCGAACTGCCACGCCATGATCCACTATCTCGATCCAAGTCCGCCGCTCGAAAAACTCATCCATCGACTCCGAGGCAGGTCGAGCGTTCGATCAACAGGCTCTTGAGTCGACTCAGCGGGCGCCCATGATGGTACGCCTCCAGATTCCCTACTCAGGGTGTCAACTTCACCTCATTGCGGTGCTCCAGCGAGCGGCTACAGCGACAGACATCCGTCGGTCGCGCTCAATCTGAAGGGCATTCCCGCGCGATCGGTTGCGCCGTTTGGACGTATCGACCGCCATACGGTGCGGCAGTATTCCGTGGACTATCGCCGCGCCAGGCTCACCGACCTTTTTCACCTGAGCCGCAAGGAGATCAAAAAGGCGGATGACCAGAGGTATCGAGATGCGGTATTAAAGAAAGATCCTGCATGCGCCACCGCTCTCGTTGGGCTTCAACCGGACCACCTGGAAATTGTCCGACATTCAAATCGCATTGAGGGCTCAGGGTCTGCGGCTACCTGAACCTCCACGGTTTGCAGTCATCGCTTTTTTTTCGCCGCCTGTTGTCGACTAGGCCGAGCGATTTGACTCACGTCCGTTCCTACTCGGACGAGCATGGCGGCCGAACGCCAGGTTCTCGAACTGCATCGCCTCCAGACAAAGAGCGGCGTTCGTGTGATCGAGCGATTTTGCGGTGACGGCTCCGCCCAATCCGCGCCAATTTGTCGGGTATGAAATCGCTGCCGCGCGTGAGCCGTTTTGCTCACGTTTCACGGACTTGGCGCGGCGCGAAACCCGGATCATCACGGTGCCGGTTGGCCGACCATTCCTACGCGGAAGGCAACATGGCTCTTGAAAACCTCGGAACACATAACCACGGAGGTCGCCGCGAACGAAAAGCGGCACGTCGCGGACTATCGCCCAATGGCTTTCGCCGCTTTTCCCGGGGAACTCCCGCTGCATGCCGGCAGCGAACGCCCGTCGAACCAGGTCCCATCCACGTAGGTCGTGGTCGGAATCGACGGCGAGCCGCGCTCGTTGTGCTGCATGCGACTCGCCAGGATGTCGACCGCCAGGGCCCCCACGGCGGCATGATTCTGGCGCACGCCTGCCGTTCGGCCATCTTCGTTCTCGAGAAACAGATCCACAAACGCGAGTTCGCGCGGCACCTGCACGCGCAGCGACGATAACACCGGCAGGACGAATTCACCCTTCGATATCACGACCTCCGGGCGGTATCGCTGCAGCCAGGCCTCGACCGGACCGTCCTGAGGTAGAAGGCAGGGCGGCAAGCGATCCTCCGGTGCAAGATCCTGCTGACCCCAAAGAAAACCCGCGCTCCACAGTCGATCCACGGTGATGTCCCACCCGTCATCCATCACAAATCCGACGCGACGGTACCCCCGTTCCCGGACATGCTGCATCGCCAGTCGCATGATCTGAAAATGGTTGTTGGCGACGACCGACAAGGGATCCTCATGGGGAAAATAGTCGATCTTCACCGCGCTGAATTGCGACCAATCCAGCCGCAGCGCGACATCCCGCTCCCGGACATGCGAGGCGATGATCACGCCGGTGACGCCACGGGCCTTCAGGATGCCGCCGAGACGGGCCGAGGTGAGCCCCGGTTCGCGCAACCAGAAATGTTCGAGTTGATAGCCGAGCTCGGACGCACGCGCTTCCGCCCCGGCAAAAAACTCCGGATGCGCCGTGACCCGCTTCCAGCCAAGCCGGGTGTTCCAGTTCGTCACGTACGCGATCACCGCGGGATTCCTCCGCTTGCGCAGCGCCCCGCGGTACGCCACCAGCGCCCGCACCCACGGGTCGGGAGTGTAGTGCATCTTCTTCGCGAGGGTCTGCAGGCGTTCGCGTGTGGCCGGCGGCAGGCGGGGATGATTGCGCAACGCCAGCGACACGGTCGTCGTGTGCACCCCGGCCGCCCGCGCGACATCCGCAAGGGTGACTCGTCGCGATGTCATCACACGTTTCGCCGGTCCGGCGCCGACGGAAGGGCGAGCGACAGCAGGGGCACAGCATCCGGCCATATTTTGACGGTACTCAAGCTCGTTCCATGGCAGGTGTCGGTGCTTTCGCCTGCAATTCGAGGGACCGACCGTCGATCCACCGGCCCTCGACCATCTCGATGCGCGGATGACTGGGAATCCCGAAATCCTGGTGCGTAATGCGCGCCACGAGCAACTCGATCGTCCAGGCTCCCATCAAATCCTGGTTCTGCTCGATGCCCGAAAGCCCGGTGCCCTCGAGAATCTGCGTCACCGCGGCAATGCCCAACTCCTGCGGGACGTGAATCGCATTGCGCTCGAACACGCGCTTCAACTCCTCCAGCGCATCGTAAAGGTGGGCAAAGACGATTACGTCCGGTTGGGCGGAACGCAGCCACCCGATCAGGGGGGCCTCCTCGACCCGCTCGAGACGCAGGATCGGGACCAGCATGGGTGTGCCAAACATGAACTCACACCACCCGAGATAGGCGCTCGCATATGCATGCGCACTGCGATGGTCCTCGTAGCGTCCGATCACCAACCCGGGACGACGATAGCCCATGGCATGAACCTTTGTCAGCGCATGAGTCATGTCGTTGTAGAAATGGCTCATCACCCGGTGCAGCGGCGTGTCGATGCTGTTGCCTTGCGTGACGATGGCGTAGTGGTCGAGTTCGGGCGGGAAGATCTCATGCAGGTTCGGGCTGCCGAAACACACGAGTCCCTCGATGCCGCGGGTGTCCAGGATCGAGCGGAAGCGCCGAAAAGTCATCCCCGGCGCCCGCAGCCACAAGGGCTCGAGTCGATAGCCCAGCTGTTCGGCCCGCCCCTCCATGCTCTCGAGCAAGCGCGTCAGGTGCCTCGAGTTTTCCCACGGCCGCGGCGTGTCATAGAAGGATATCACCCCAAAGCAGGCCTCTTTCGGCCGGACCCCACTCAGACGGAGCTGACTCATCACCTCCTTGAGCTTGGCGTTTGGGCGGTAGCCCGTTTTCTGCGCATGCGCCAGCACACGCTGGCGGGTCGATTCGGGGATCTTGGGACTGTTGCGCAGCGCCAGCGAAACTGTCGAGGGGGAGAGTCGCAGCGCTTTGGCGATCCGACGTACGCTCATGTGGTCAACGTGTAACAGCGGGGATTGGGACGTCCTAGACGATGCTTGGGCTAACTATAGACACCAACGGGAGCTCCGGTCGAGCATGCGCAGGGTTCGCGTTCGCGATTCCCGGATCCCGCCACGTCGGCCCCAACCTGCATCCATCGCGAAAATTGCCCTGGATCGGGAAACCTGCATTTTGACATGAATCATCGGCTGCACACCCACCCTCCCCTGGAAAACGGTGGGTCAACGTCTACATGCGTGGCTTTTGTGAGGTTCCTCACCGAATGCGTATCCCTGTTGTTCCGCGGTCGCGGTGAACTGGTTTACCGCTTAGTGGCGACGTGGTTCGAGTCGCACCCACCCCCGTCTTCCGCCGGTTCCTTCTTCATGCATGTCTTCGGTTCGTGTTTCCTTTCGCCTGCATGAGCGTTCGACTTCACCTCAACGGCCACTCCGGCGATGTCCCTCAAGGAGCATCGCTCTTCGAGTGCGCCGAAATGTGGGGCGTGCACGTGCCGACGTCCTGCCGCAAGAACGGCAAGTGCAAGGAATGTGTCGTCGAAGTGACCGCAGGGATGGAGCACCTGTCACCGCCCACTGCGCCGGAACGTCATCTGCACGGAACATTTCGCCTTTCCTGTTGCGCGCGCATCGCAGCCGGGGCGGGCGAGGTCCGCTGCCACACCATGCGGCGTGGCACGATGCGCATCGAAAGGCAGTCTCTCGAACTCGCCCGCGCAGGCCGACTCCATCCCGACCCGGCGGTCACCCGCGACGGCGATCGCATCCTGCTCGACGGCGTGGAAATCGACCGCGCGAGCCGGGCCGATTCACGGCCTCGCGATCGATCTCGGAACCACGACCGTGGTCGTCCGGCTGTTGAATCTCGAAACCGGCGAAGTCATCGCGGACACGTCGTTTGAAAACCCGCAGCGCTTCGGCGGTTCCGACATCATGGCGCGCATCCAATACGACACCGAGGACGGCACGCGGGTCCTGCAGCGCACGCTGGCCGGCTATCTCGGCCGAGCCATCGCGGAATTTCCCGTCGAGCCGCATTCGATCTACGAACTCGTCCTCGCCGGCAACTCGACGATGCGCGACTTGTTCTTCCGGCTCGATGTGCATCCGATCGGGCAGAGTCCGTACCAGTCGATCACCGAACTCGACGTCGCCGCCGGCAGGCGCACGACGACCAGCCTCGCCGAGACGGCCCAGCGCCTCGGCCTGCCAATCCACCCGAAGGCGCGGGTGTACGGACTGCCGATCATCAGCGGACATGTCGGAGCCGACGCCGCGGCCTGCATGCTGGCGATCGACCTTGCCCACGAATCGCGGGTCGTCGCGATCATGGACATCGGCACGAACACGGAACTCATCGTCGGGAACAGGGACCGGGTCTTCGCCGCCTCCTGCCCGGCCGGCCCGGCCTTCGAAGGCGGACAGATCACGTTCGGCATGCCCGGCCTGCCCGGGGCGATCGAAAAAGTCGTCATCGACGATGACGGCAACCTGCGGACCACCGTGATCGGCGATGGGCCGCCCGAGGGTATCTGCGGTTCCGGCCTGGTCGACCTGCTCGGCGAATTGCGCCGCACCGGCCGCATGAACGAACTCGGCCGCTTCGAGGATGGATCGGACGCAATCGTCGTCGATGCCCGCGGCGATCCGCCGGTGACCTTCAGTGAAGGCGACGTCAACGCGCTGGCGCAGGCGAAGGGCGCGAACGTCGCCGGCCTGCAGGTAGTGTTCAGCGAGTACGGCATCCGCTACTCCGACCTCGATGTTTTTTATCTCGCCGGGCGGGTTTGGCCGGCACCTCAACATCGCTTCGGCGAAGCGCATCGGCCTGATCCCGAATCTCGACGAGAAGCGCATCGTCCAGGTTGGCAACGCCGCCATCGAAGGTGCGTGCGTCGCCCTGCTCTCGCGCACCAAGCGCGCGGAACTGGAGGCGCTGGTCAGACGCGTCACGCATTGCCGGCTCGAGACGCATCCGGGCTTTTTCGATTTCTTCGTCGAAGGCTGCCAGTTCGCACCCGTGGAAGACGGGCTGGAGGCGACGAGCCCGTGATGAATCCCGTTTCTCGGTTCCGCGGCCATGCTTGAACTCCTCGACCCGCGACCGGACGCGACCGTGGTGGAAGCGGAATACCGCCGTCTGCTCGGGTATCCGCGCGACCACGTCCCGGGCGAGCGCGCCCGCGAGCTTGGCGCCTGGGCCCGGCGCTGGTACACGAACCATGGTCGCCCGTGGGTCTACCTGCGCGAAGCCCGGCTGGAGATTGCGGCGGACGGGGTGCAACTCGACGACGTCACCGTTTCCTCGGTACAACTGCGCGAGCATTTGCTCGCCACGCACGCCGAACGCGCCGTGCTGGTGGCCGTGGGCGCCGGGAGCGCATGCGAGCAGCACGCCCGGGAACTGTGGGAGCAGAACAAGCCCGACGAGTATTTTTTCCTGGAAATATTCGGCTCGGCGGTGGTCGAGCACCTGGTCGCCTCGATGAGCGGCCGCATTTGCGACCTTGCCGAACGCGATGGTTTCATGGCCGTGCCGCACTACAGCCCGGGATACGCCGGATGGGACGTCGCGGATCAGCCCAAGCTTCACGCCCTGATCCAGCGCGGGTCGCCCGGACCGTGGCCCGAGCCCCTCGAGGTGCTATCGAGTGGCATGCTGCGCCCTAAGAAATCGCTGCTGGCCGTGTTTGGCCTCACCGCACGCACGGAAGCCGCGTTGCGTTCCCCGCAACTGCTGCCTTGCGAAAACTGTTCGTTCTCGCCCTGCCAGTACCGGCGCGCGCCCTACCGGCATGCCGCGGCGGGAAACCGCGCCACCCGCAACATCGGGCGGGTGCCGCCGGAGGCGATCGCCGTCTCCTTCGCCGCCGGACCGCCACTGACCCGCAATGCCCGCTACTCGGTCAACCCACGCGCGCTCACCAAATGGGCGCAGGAGCGCGTGCAGATCCGGACCCTCGCCAATGGCGATACGCAGGCGCGTTTCCGCTTCGATGGCACCACCTGCTCGAACATGGGTCGTCCCCTCGCCTTCGCATACGACGTGGTGCTGGGTCCCGCCGAACAAGGCTTCCCCGTGCTCGCAGCGGAGTGTCGGCCCACCGCGGACGACACCGGCCACGTGCACATGTGTGCCTATCTGCAGGACGGCGAAGCGTTGCTGGCGACGATCGCCGCGGAAAAGCCGTTGCTCGGCCAGCCCCTCGACGCCGTGCTCGCCTGGCACCGCGTTCCCCAGCCCTCCGGCTGCTTCTGCGACGCCGCCAGCCGCGAGCATAAATGGGGTCTTGCGCTCGAGGCGATCCACTTTGCACTCGTGCAGGCTGATTCGGCTGCAACCCGTCCCCAACCCGTCTCCGTCTCCACTTCACCATGATCAAGCTTTGTGACGTCAACGCCGCCGCCAGGGACAAGCTGCCGCCCGCGTTTCCCGACAAGTCGGGCATCGGTGTACACTATATCGATGCCTTCATCGCGCCGATGAATGCCGCGCTGCCGGACAAGACCCGCGTGTCCTGCAAACGCAAGGGCCTGAAGGTCACCCTGCGCGCCGGCACCAAGAAAGGCGAAGGCCTGATGCGCCGCCTCGACGTCTCGCGGAACCCCGTCGTCATGCTCCAGGCCGCCCTGCAGGAGGCGGCCACGAACGCGGACGTGCAATTGCAGATCACCGACTCGGAAATCCTCATCGCCGTCTAGTTTTCGACTCCGGACCGCCCACTTCCGCCCGCCGCCCGTCCCAACAGTACGTCTTCGTCCCCCACCCCGCTTATGAGACCCGAACAATGGGAAATCTTCAAGAAGGCCGCCCGCCTCGAGAAACTCGACCGGATCCCCATGGCCATGATCATCGACAGCCCCTGGATCCCCGGCTACGTCGGCGTCAACCACATGGATTTCTTCCTCAATCCCGACGTGTGGTTTGAATCGCACCTCAAGATCCATCGCGAATTTCCCGAGGTCATTTTCGTTCCCGGCTGGTGGATGGAGTACGGCATGGCGGCCGAACCCTCCGTGCTCGGCGCCAAGATCAAGTTCTGGCAGGACAACACCCCGAGCGAATATCATACGCTTTATCACATCGAGGACATCGACAGTTTCCCCGAATACGAAGTGGAGGCGGACGCCTTCATGGCGATGACCCTGCATCGCATCCGCATGCAGAAACAGCGCGTCTGGGACACCGGTGAGATCATGCCGCTCGTCACGTCGCGCGGCCCGATGTGCACCGCCGGGTTCGTGCGCAGCACGACCGATTTCATGATCGACCTGGTGGAGAAGCCCGAGTGGGCCCACAAGCTCCTCGATCTCTGCACCCGCCTGATCATCGACTGGCTCAAGGCGCAGGAGAAGGCGATCGGCCGTGACGTCGAGGGCATCTTCATCCTCGACGACATCGTCGGCTTCGTGAACGAGGACCACTACCAGGAATTCTGCCATCCCTACCTCAAGCGTATCTGCGACGCGTTTCCCAAGGACTGGGTGAAGATCTACCACAACGACGCGTCCGTCGAGGCGTGCCTCGATCACCTGCCCGACGTCGGCTTCAATGTGCTCAACTGGGGCAAACAAACCGACATCCTCGACGTGAAGGATCGCGTGGGCGGCCGGATGTGCCTCATGGGAAACGTGAATCCCCTGGAGGTCGCCGTGCGGGCCACGCCGGACGAAGTCCGCGAGGCCACGCTCGATGTGCTCGAGAAGAGCGGGGGCGAAGGCATCATCCTCTCCGTCGGCGGCGGCACCAGCCCCGGCATGCCGCGCGAAAACATGCGCGCCATGATCGACGCTCTCGCCGAGTTCAACGCGAAGCGCGTCACCGCCTGAACAACCGTGAGGAACCCAAAACAATCCCGGCCATGAAATCCGCCTGGTGCACGCACCGCGTCCCCCAGGACCTTTTCTTTTGGCGCGCCAACTCGCGAGTCCTGTTCCGCATGCGGCCAAAAGTAGCGCAGGCATCCTGCCTGCATTTTCCCTCGGAGCAGGCTGGAAGCCTGCGCTACTTTGCGCGCCAGAACAAAGGACCGTGCAGCGCCCCCGCAACCGCGCTCGCCATCGCCGCCCCGGCGGCGCTTATTTGATATGCCAGACTACGCGTTGATGAACCAGTGCCTCTACGAGGGCAAAGCCAAGGACGTCGAGCAGATGACCAGGGATGCCCTCGCCGAAGGACGTACCGTCCAGGAGGTGCTCAGCGAAGGTTTGATCGCCGGCATGAGTGTCGTCGGCGAGGATTTCAAACACAACATCCTCTACGTCCCCGAGGTCCTGATCGCCGCCCGTGCGATGAAGGCCGGCATGTCCGTGCTCAAGCCACTGCTGTCCGCCCACGGCCCCGACACCTCGTCCACCGGTCGCCTCCTCATGGGCACGGTCCGTGGCGACCTGCACGACATCGGCAAGAATCTCGTTTGCATGATGGCGGAGGGCGCCGGCTTTCAGGTGAAGGACATCGGTGTCGACCAGAACGTGGACAAGTTCCTCGCCGCCACCGCGGAATTCAAACCCGACATCATCGGCATGAGCGCGCTGCTGACGACGACGATGACGTACATGAAGACGGTCATCGACGGCTACAAGGAGCGCGGCATGGATCACATCAAGTTCGCGATCGGCGGCGCGCCCATCAGTCAGATGTTCGCCGACGAAATCGGGGCGGACGGCTACGGTCAGGACGCCTCCGCCGCGGTCGACCTTTTCCTGCGGCTGGTGGGCAAGGGCGACGAATCCGCCAACCCGCCCTCCGGCGCCGCGGCCGCCGCGCCGACGAAGCCGGTCCGGCCCGCCGGCTACAAGGCCGAGAAGTCTTACTACCAGATCCTGTACTGGCAGGACATTCCTGCGCAGTTGAAGGTCTGGGACGACTTCGATGAAACCATGGTCGAGCTGCCGGCCCGTTTTGCCGAACGGATCGACTCGGTGGCGCAGCGGCTCGGCCTCACCCAGAGCGACGCCTACACCGCCGAACTGCATTGGGGCGAGGAACTGGAACGTGCCGGCTCCATCGAGGAAGTCGCCGAGGCCGTGCAAAAGGAACTCGAGGCGGCGCTGGTGTAGGCGGCCATTCCGTAGCCGCCCCATGAGGGGCGGGACCGCGCAAGGTCAGCGATCAACCATGCAAACGCTGCGCGAAAAGCTCGAGCAATCGGATCGGTTCCTCCTCGGCACGGAACTCGTTTCCGTGCGCGGCGGGATGAGCGAGCGCAGTGCGGTCAAGGCGCGCACGTTCGCCAACCAGCTCGTGGAGTCGAACGACGTCGACTGGATTTCCATCACCGACAACGCCGGCGGCAACCCGCAGCTCGCGCCCACCGCCCTGGGCAAGCCCATCCTCTACGCCGGCAAGGAGGTGGTGATTCACCTCACCTGCAAGGACCTCAATCGAAACGGCCTCGAGAGCGAGGCGTGGCTGCTGCACAGCGAGGGCTTCAACAACATCCTCGCGATGACGGGCGACTATCCCGTGGCCGGCGCCGGCGGCACGGCCAAGCCCGTCTTCGATATCGATTCGGTCGGCCTCATCTCGATGTTGGCGCAGATGAACCGCGGGCTGGATCCGAACGATCCCGGCAGCGCGGCAAAGAAACGTCCGCGGTTCGATGCCACCAACTTCCTCGTCGGCGCGGTCACCACGAACTTCAAGTTGCGCGAAGGCGAGGTGATGCCGCAGTACGCGAAACTCGCGGCCAAGGTCGCCCATGGCGCCCGCTTCATCATCAACCAAATCGGTTTCGACGCCCGCAAGCAGAGCGAACTGCTCGCCTACATGCTGGCCCACGGCATGGCCGGCGTGCCGCTGATCGGCAACGTCTACCTGCTCGGCCCGCGCGTGGCCTCGCTGTTCCATGAAGGCCGCATTCCCGGCGTCGTGCTCACGCGGGACCTGCACGAGCTTTGCGCAAAACACGCGGCCTCTCCCGATGGCGGCAAGGCGTTCTTCCTCGAGTTTGCCGCCAAGCAGATCGCGATCTATCGCGGCCTGGGCTACCGCGGCGCATATCTCGGCGGGGTCCATTCATACCCCGCGATTCTCGCGATCCTCGAACACGAACGCAGCTTTGCGCCCGACGATTGGAAGCAGTTCGCCCGGGAGATCCAGTTCTCCCGTCCCGGCGAGTTTTTCTTCTACGCGGCGGATCCCGCCTCCGGACTCGCCGATCCCGCGCACCGCGCGCCCGCCGCATCATTGAAGTCGAAGCACATCGGCTTCACCTACCGGCTCTCGAAGCTGACGCATGCGGCGATGTTCACGCCCGGCCATGCCCTGAACAACCTCGGCACCAGAGCGTGCGCCAACGCCAGTGATCCGCTGCAGGGGCCCGCGCTGATGCGCGCGGTCGAACATGCCAGCAAGGCCGTCCTGTTCCGGTGCAAGGATTGCGGCGACTGTTCTCTGCCCGAAATCGCCTATTTGTGCCCGGAATCCCAATGCGCGAAAAACCAGCGCAATGGCCCGTGCGGCGGCACGCGCGACGGTCGTTGCGAGGTCGACGGCTATGGCGATTGCATCTGGTTGCGCGCCTACGAGCGACTGAAGCACGATGGCACCGAAGCGCACCTCCTCGACCACGCCCCGGTCGTGCAGAATCAGGCCCTGCGCGGCACGTCGTCCTGGGCCAATCACTGGCTCCGCCGGGATCATGCGACCAGACCGGGCGCGGCCGCGCCACCTTCCGAACGTACACCAGAACATTCGTCGTCGGCACCGGCGGACGCCGGCACCGTGAGACCGTCTCCCTCCGGCGGACCTCAGCCGGCATCCCCCAAGTCCACCACGCATGTCTGACCGGAAGCAGCTCCACGTCATCGGCGAGTTGATGAACAACTCCTACGCTCGCGCCCGCAAGGGATTCACCGAGCGCAATCCCGCCGATTACCAGAATCTCGCGAAGATCCAGGCCGACCTCGGCGTGAGCTACCTCACGCTCAACCTGGACGGTACCCAGCGCATTCAGGTGAAGATGGAGGAGATGCTCGCCTTCCTCCCCGACGTCGTCGCGGCGATCCAGGAAGTCACGACGGTTCCCATCAGTTTCGACAACCCGTCGGTCGAGTATCACAAGGTTGCGCTCAAGCACTACGATCGCGCGAAGAGCGGTCCGCCGATCCTCAATTCCGTGGCCGCCTCGCGCGAGCATCTCGACGAGATGATCGAACTGGTGCGACACTACGACACGAACGTCATCGTGATGGCCTCGGAACACTTCTCCGCGGACGGCACGTCGCAGTGCCTCACCCCCGCCGATGCCCACGGTGCCGCGAGACACTTCGTGGAGTTGCTCGTGACGAACGCCGGCCGTCGCCCCGACCAGATCATTATCGACCCGGGCCTCGCGCCCGTCGGGGCCGACACCTACGGCCTGGTCAACATTGGCCTCGATGCAATGCGACGCATCCGCGCCGATCCCGACCTCGAGGGCGTACACTTCATCGTCGGCCTGTCGAACTTCGCCTGGGGCACGCCGAAGGGCGTGCGCGAACAACTCGAGAACGCCTACCTCACGCTCGGGATGGAAGTCGGCCTCGATTTCGCGCTCGCGAATCCGGAAAAGCAACCCGGCCCCCTGCCCGCCGATGACCCGATGGTCGAAAGGCTGCGCGCCGCGCTCGAGCAGGGCCGCACGCTCGATGGTGAAACCCAGGAGACTGCGGGCTTTCGCCAGGCGGAGGCGATCATGGCCATCTGCACCGAGGCCCAACCGGTCGACCTGTGAGCGAGGAATCGAAGTTGGTCACAGAGAGCACCGAGCTTCACGGAATCGATTTTCACCCGAATGCGTTTCACGCTTCGCCGAGCGACGAAACCGACAACGTGAATCAGCGGAGATCCGCTCGGTAACCTCTGTGCTCCCTCCGTGTCCTCCGTGACCCCATTGCTTCGCCTTCCGCCCGCCTCCGCAGACCATCCGGTCTGGCTGCACGTCGGCACGCTGATCGATGGTACGTCCACCGCCCCATTGCGCGATGCGCATGTCGTGTACGACAACCGCGCGATTCGCCATGTCGGCACGAATGACTCCACGCCGCCGCGCGACCTTCTTCGCCCGGCGCAAACGCAGCCCGACGTCTCCGCGCCGAACGCCACGCTGCTTCCCGGCCTCATCGAGGCCCATGCGCATCTCTTCCTCGAAGGGGGCGAGCTCAATCTCGACAAGCGAGCCGCCTACCTGAAACAGGCGCCCGGCGAGCTGCTCGCCGCCGCCAAGGACCGTCTGGGCAAGCTCGTGCATCTCGGCATCACTGCCGTACGCGACGCCGGCGACAAGGACGGCGTCGGCCTGACGCTTTCCCGACTGTACCGGACAGGACAAATTTCTGACCCACCCGCGGTCGGGACGAAAGCCCCTCGAGCGCACCCCATCGCTCATGCAGGCGTTCGCGCCATCTCCAGAGGGGAGACAGGCAGATCCCTCCTTGAGGAGGGGGGACCGTGCGCCAGCACGGTGGGAGGTGTTCGTCCGCTGATGCCCTACCTCGACAGTCCCGGCGCCGCCATCCATCACCAGGGCCGTTACGGCAGCTTCATGGCCGACGCGATCGAAAATCATGCATCGCTGCGCGCCGTCGTCGCGGCACGAGTCGCCGCCGGAGCCGATCGTATCAAACTTATCCCGACCGGCATCATCAACTTCAAGAAGGGCGCCGTCACCGCCGCCCCGCAGATGACGACCGCCGAGGTCGCCGCCCTGGTTGCCGCGGCGAAATCATGCGATCGCCAGACCTTTGCCCACGCCTCCGGCGACATCGGCATCGATCACGCCATCGACGGCGGCGTGGATTCCATTGAACACGGTTTCTTTCTGCGCGACGATCAGCTCGCCAGACTGCGCGATCGCCGGATCGCCTGGGTGCCGACGTTCGCTCCGGTCCAGGAACAGGTGGATCACGCCGACCTCATGGGGTGGAACGAGACCATCGTCGGCAATCTCCGCAGGATACTCGACCGGCACGCCGCCAGCCTGGTGAAGGCACACGAGCTGGGCGTCTTGATCATCGCCGGCAGTGACGCCGGCTCGCTCGGCGTCGCTCACGGCCTGGGCTTCCTCTACGAACTCGAGCTCATGGAACGCGCCGGCCTGCCGTCGCTCGCCGTGCTCAACGCCGCCACCGGCACCAGTGCAGGGCGCCTCGGATACAAGGAGAAATTCGGCCGCATCGCCGCCGGCTTTCGGCCGCGGTTCATCCTGACGCCGTCGTCCCCGCTGGAAAGCGTCGCGAATTTGCGTCGCTCCCATTACGTCGTTTTCGACGGCAACGTCTTCTTCGCCGATGAAAACCTGGATCCATCCGGGCTCTGACCTCGCCGGGCTGGCCCCCCCGGCCATGCCGCTCTGGCTTCGCCGCGCGGCCGGGCCCGACGGCCACCCACCTGTTCCCCATGCAAGCCCTTGTCCTCGAAAAGGCCCGCACGCTCAACCTGCGCAATTTCGCGATCGTCGAACAAGTTGGCGCGCGCGACGTGCGCATCCGCATCCACACCGTGGGTGTGTGCGGCAGCGACGTCCATTATTACCGGCACGGCGCGATCGGTCCCTTTGTCGTCCTCGAGCCCATGATCCTCGGGCACGAGGCCGCCGGCGTCGTGGAGGAGGTGGGCTCTTCCGTCACGACGTTGCGTGTCGGCGATCGCGTCTGCATGGAACCGGGCGTGCCCGATCCCCACAGTCGCGCGACCCGCCTCGGCCTCTACAATCTCGACCCGGCCGTGCGTTTCTGGGCAACCCCGCCGGTGCACGGCTGCCTGCGCCCGAACGTCGTGCACCCGGAAGCATTCACGTTCAAGCTGCCGGACAACGTCAGCTTCGCCGAGGGCGCCATGGTCGAACCGCTGGCCGTCGGCATGCACGCCGCCAACAAGGCGCAATTGCAGCCCGGCGATGTTGCGGTGGTGCTCGGCGCCGGCCCGATCGGCATGGTCACAGCGCTGGCCGCGGTCGCGGGCGGGTGCAGTCGCGTGTTCATCACGGATATCCTGGCGCCGAAACTTGAGCTCGCCGCCACCCTCGGCCCGATCACGCCGGTGAACGTGCGCTCGGAAAATCTCGGTGATATCGTCCGGCGCGCCACCGCCGGCTGGGGTACGGACGTCGTTTTTGACGCGGTCGGCCTTCCGCAGTCCGTCGCGCAGGCGCTCGACGTGCTCTGCCCCGGCGGGCGCGTGGTGTTGATCGGTATGCCCGGAGCGCCCGTGCCGTTCGATGTCGTCGCGGCACAGGTGAAGGAGGCGCGGATCGAAACGATCTTCCGTTACGCCCACGTGTTTCCACGTGCGCTCGCCCTGATGGGCAGCCGCCGGATCGACGTGCGCCCATTGATCACCGACCGCTACGCGTTCGCCGACTCGATCGCCGCGTTCGATTATGCCAGCGCCATGAAGCCCACCAGCGTGAAAGTTCAGATCGAACTCTAGCTCCATGCCCACGAGCTCCGGCACTGCGGCCTCGAGTGCTCGACAAGTCCTACACCAATCACGACCGGATGGACCTGTTCGGCTGCGACATCATGGTCGACTGGTTCAAGGGCTCGCACCGCGATGCCCCACGTCGCGCCCTTCTTCAAGGATTCCAACAATCAGGATGCCACCACCGACCCGAAACGTCGGAATCCTCAATGCGCAGGAGAGACATTTTGAAAACGGCGCCTGGGTCCGCACCCGCTGGCTCAACGGTGACCAGACTCACGAGGGGCGACACCTCCGGCTGGAACCCGGCCACGTCTCCCTGCAGCGCATCAAGCTTTATACGTATCGATGACCGTCTCAGTGCGTGATTGAAACCTACTCCCCATGAAACTCGGCCTCGGCCTCTACCGGCACATGCTCACGCGCGAGAACTTCCAGTTCGCGCGCCAGGCGGGCGCCACGCACATTGTCGCACATCTCGTCGACTACTTTCGCGGCGGCATGCACGGCAAGCACGACGACCAGCCCACCGGCACCGACTACGGTTGGGGGCTCGCGGGCGATCCGGATAAACTCTGGACCCTCGAGGAGCTGCAGGCGTTGCGCCGCGAGGTCGAGGCCGCCGGACTCAAGCTCGAAGCGATCGAGAACTTCGATCCCGCCCACTGGCACGACATCCTGCTCGACGGTCCGAAGCGCGCCCCGCACATCGAAAATGTGCGCACGATCATCCGTCGCCTCGGCGCGGCCGGCATTCCGATCATGGGTTACAACTTCTCCATCGCCGGCGTCGCCGGTCGGACCAAGGGCAACTACGCTCGCGGCCACGCCCCCGCCGTCGGCATGGAAGGTCCTTACGACCTGCCGATGCCACATGGCATGGTCTGGAACATGGTCGTCGCTCCCGACGCACCTGCCGGCACGCTTGCGTCGATCACGCACGAGGAACTCTGGCGCCGGCTGCACGCGTTTCTCGACGATGTCCTGCCGGTCGCCGAGGAAGCGGGCGTGAAACTCGCGCTGCATCCCGACGATCCACCGCTGCCGACCGTGCGGGCGCAGCCGCGACTTGTGTATCAGCCGCACCTTTACGAGCGCGTGATCAAACTCAATCCGAGCCCGGCGAACACGTTCGAGTTTTGCGTCGGCACACTCGCCGAGATGATTCCGGAGCCGGGACAGAGCGATGATATCTACGCCATCGTCGATCACTACAGCAAACAGCCGGACCGGCTCGGCTATGTCCACTTGCGCAACGTCGCGGGCAAGGTGCCGACGTACAAGGAAACCTTCATCGACGACGGTGACGTCGACATCCTGCGCGTGATGCAGATCCTCCATCGCAACGGCTTCGACGGCGTGCTGATCCCCGACCACGCCCCGCAGATGGCGTGCACCGCGCCGTGGCATGCCGGCATGGCCTACGCGCTCGGCTTCATGAAAGCAGGTTTGAAGACCTTGGGCATGGAGTGAGGTCTGTGCCCCGAGCTTCGGTACGGACCCCAGGAGTTTTCCATCGCGGCTGATCAAGAGGCACCTGAGCACCTTGGCGACGGTCCAACCGCAGGGGCCCAGCGGAGCTGGCCTTTCTGCGTCCTCACAAGGCGCCGCAAGTAATTGGTGCCGAGGAGGGGAGTCGAACCCCTACGCCCTTGCGGGCGCTAGACCCTGAATCTAGTGCGTCTGCCAATTCCGCCACCTCGGCCCAAGGAAGGATCAGGGGCGCAGGTTGTGCCACGGAGGTCGGGGCGCGGGCAAGAACTAACTCACGCCCGGCGAGGCTCCCCCGCGGGAGAGCAGCGGCGAGACCAGGTCGAGCGCGGGCTGCCCCACCCGCGGGGATATCAATCCGAGACACCCGATTCCGCAGCCGGCGGGCGTGGGATCGCCTGGTCGTCGACGATGCGCAGGCGACGGACCAAAATGGCGGCGACCCCGAGAACCAGAAGCGAAACGATCCCGGCCCAGAGGTAGCGCTCGATCCGACCGTCCTCCGCCTCGCGCACGATCCATCCCGAGAGCATTGCGGCGATCCCCATGAACAAGGCTTGCACCGCCGAGTTCAGGCTCATGAAACCGCCTCGCAGCCGGCGCGGCACACTCATGGTCACCAGCGCCATGGACGGAGTCCATCGACCGCCCATCGAGATCATGAAGAGCGTCGTGGAGGTCAGGATCAGCGGGAGCGGCCAATGTCCCGCACATGTCACCGCGATCACCGGGGCGATGGCAAACACGCCCATCACATCGAAAACCCGCACGTGCCCGATGCGATCGCCGATCCACCCGAAGAAATTGTTCGTGAACAGGGTCGCCAGTCCGCCACAGACGTAGATCCACAAAATCTGGTCCTCCGCGACGCCGGCGTTGGCCACGAGCGATGTGGGCAGGAATGGCACCACGATCATGCCCGAGATCGTAAGCATTGCGACGAGCGCGAATGCGCACCAGTGATTCGGTTCCCGCACGATGTCGCGCACGCGCCACCACGCCGGCTGCCCGGCGTTGGCTGCGACGTGTTCGCGTACCGGCGGCAGCACGAACGCGGCCAGCAACCAGACCGGCACGCAGAGCGAGGAAAGGGCAAAGAAGGGCGCATGCCAGTCGTCGAAATGTTCCGCGAGCCACAACCCCGCCGGCACGCCGCCAATCTGGCCGACGGCAAACGCGGACATCACGAATGCCATGCCCGCGCCGCGGCGTTCGCGCGGCACGACATCACCGACGATTGCCGTCACCACCGAACTCGTCAGGCCGCCGAATGCGCCGGACAGCACCCGGCCAAACATCAACCAGGCGCGCGTCGGCGCGAGCGCGCAGGCGACGGTCGCGACGCCAAGGCCGGCGAAAAGCAGCAGCAACGTGCGCTTGCGATCAAAACGGTCGAAGAGGAACGTCGCCCCCACCCCGGCCGTGCCGGCGCTCAATCCGAACACCGAGACCACCAGCGCAAACTGCGCGGCCGTCATGTGGAACGCCGGCATGAGCCGTGTGCCCAGGGGCACCATGAGCATGAAGTCGACGACATGCGTGAATTGCACGGCGGCGAGCACGAGCAGCGTGATGCGTTCGCGGGCGGGCGTCAGCGAAGCCATGTGGTGACCGGCAGCACAAGCATCGCCCGCGAAAATGCAATTTCCGTGCGCGGAGCCGATCTCCGACTCGCGCGTGGCTTTTGGTTCATGGGACTTCTGCGCCCCGGCAGCCCAGCCTCCCGAATTCCGCGGCCACGCACTTTCCAGGCTGGAGCCGGCACGAGAAACAAAAGACGGCGCGGGTCGGAAGACCCGCGCCGTCGCGTCATAAGGGAAGAGCCTGTCTCGTCGATCAGTTCAAAATCAGCGGCACGGTCACCCGCACCTTGACCGGCTTGCCTTTCACGGTCGCGGGCTCGAAGCGCCATTGGGCGATCGCCTCGACGCACGTGTCCGCCAGGGTGTCGTCGGGCGACTCAATGATGCGCCAGTCCTGCGGGTCGCCATGCTCGTCGATCACCACGGAAATCAGAACTTTTTGCCCGCGGAACTCGCCCGCGTTCTTCGGCAGCCTCGGGTTGACTGTCTTGATCGCCTTCGGCTGCGAATCCAGATCAGCCACCCGGGCAAGCTTCTCGATCGGCACGAGGAAGGTCGTGAGGTCGAGCGTCTTTTCCGGCTCGACGTTGCCGGAGGTCGACACCGGGATATGGTCGACGAGTTCCAGCCGGTAGGAAACCTTGCCGGGAGAGACATTCGCCAGCGTCAGCGGTGTGCGGCCAATGCTCACATTGTTCGCGAAAACCTCGGCGCCGTCCGGAATCGTGGTGATCTGCACGGTCCCGCCCGAGAACGTCTGCGACACGTGGGCCGTCGCACCTTTCTCGATCTTCACGTTCTGCACCTTGGGCGTCCAGCCCGTGCGCTCGAACGTCACGGTGTATTCACCCGTCGGGAGATCAGGAACCGAGGCGGGCGTGACGCCGCGAAACTGGTGGGTTTGATCGAGGCTGAACGTGCCATTACTCGCCGGCTGCACGAAATATGAGACACCGGCCGGGGTCGATTCGAGCGCGAGCGCGCCGGTTTCCCGCACGAGGGGAACCACGCCGTTGTCGAGCACGGCGTTTTCCCTGACGTCGATCGCGAAGCTCACGGAGTTGTATCCCGGTTTCGCGATCACGACATTGTAATGACCGAGCCGGAGATCCTCGAACATCGTCGGAGTCGTGCGGGGTGCGAAATTACCGACGGTCACGGTGGCGTCGCTCGGTTCCGTCTTCACGACGAACGAACCCCGCGCATTGATCAAGCGTTCGCGCTCGGCGTCCCGCGCCTTGGCCTCCTCTTCGGCCTGCTGGCGCGCAGCCTCGGCCGCCTTGAGTTGTGCGGCGGCCTGTTCCTCCGCCTTCTGCCGGGCCTCGGCCTCGGCCTCGGCCTTGAGTTGCGCCTGGCGATTGGCCTCGGCGAGTTCCGCGGCGCGCTTCTCCGCGGCCTGCTTTTCGCGCAGGGCCGAGGCGTTTTGTTCGGAAACGGTGTGATAGGCGAAGTAACCGCCACCCAGGACGAGCGCCGCCGCAATGCCCACGATCATCATCATCCTGTTGCCGGGCTTCTGGGGCGCGGTGGCGGAAGGGCCGGTTGCCGGCGCCGGCGTGGCCGGGGGCGGCGTGGTCTTGGCCGGAGGCGTCACGTTCGCACCGCCTTTCTTCGCCGCGTCGTCCTCGCCCCCCGGCTTCTTGCCTGGAGCCGGGAAGGAGGGCGTTGGCGTCGGGCGTTTCTGCGGGGCGCGCGCGGCTTCGGCCGTCGCGGCGCTGGCCGTCTTGGCAGCGACGCGGGCGGGTTCGCTGGGCGCGACCGGGACGTGCTTCGCCACCGGTGACGGTCTGGCGGGCGACGGCGCGGCCTTGACCGGGGCCGCGGCCTTCACCGGCGCGGGCGGGGGCGTGGCGGCCTTGGCCGGCGCTTCGATGGCCCCACCGACCCAGGCGGCATGCCAGGCATCCGCTTCGGGACGCTGCTGTGACGCGGCGACAAGACTGAGAGCGCCGAGGGAATTTGGTACCAACGTTTCAACGACACCGGGATCGGCGAAGGAGACACCGGACTCGGCGAGCCAGCCCTTGAGGTCCGGGCTCCACGTCCCGACGTTCAACGCGGTGCACAGGTGTTGATTGAACCACGCCTGCCGGGACGGCAGGGAGGCGCAGCAAAACGTCGCGGGCATGCGGCCGCCCGCCTGCAGGGCGAGCGCGGCCAGCGCCTCCTGCAAAGCCGAGGCAACCCGATTCGCAATCTTCGGACCGGCTTCGGTAAAATCGTAGCGGTCGTTGAAGAACAACCGCACCGCAGCGCCCTTGAACTTGAGCTGGATTTCGCTCATCAGGGCCTCGAACACCTGCTCGTGACCAAAGTCCACGCGACGCGTCGCCTCGACGCCGTCGGCGGAGACGAGAAAGAGATCGGAGTGATGCTCGCCGGCATCCCAAAGCACGAGCGGCTGATCGCTGCTCTGCTTCGCGAGGGCGGCCCGGGCGGCGCCGAGCAGGCCGAAGGCGGCGGGCTCGATCCGCTCGGCCTTGAGATTCCATTCCGTCAGCATCGCCGTCGCGGCCTCGATGCTTTCGCGCGGGGAGGCGGCGGCAAACCAGCGCTGGGTGGAGCCGCCGCCGAGCAGGCGCCCGTCGCCGGCATACACGCACGCGATCTCCGCTGGTTCGAAGCCGGCCGGCAACGAGGTCGTCACGAAACCACTCGCGGCCGCCGCGGTCGCGTGCTGTTTGGCCTCGTCAGCCGAGGCGATCTTGAAGAAGCGCTGGGCGGGACGCACCGCCAGTTGCACGGACACGGGGGCCTCGCTGGTGCCTTCCGGAAACACCGCCCGAACCGCTTCGGCGGCCTCCATCCGATTCTGCAGACCGATCTCGCGCCAGGTCTCGATGCGCACCGAACCGTTCGCGAGCGTCGTGCGGATGGCGATCACCGCGTGATCGTTGATCTCGACGAAGTTTCCTGTTCCTGAGGACGAAGACATGAGCTGAGGTGTGTTGATTAAGGTGGCAGTTTTGACGGGGCTTAACTTTCACCCAGTGGTAAGTGAGTAATTCGGACTGTCGGGCATCCGCTTAAAGCCCCGGATGCAGTAAATCGTAGTCGGCGCGCTGGGCGCCCGCCTCGGAGAAGGCGGGGAGATTCACACGAAATTTGCCGGGGCGGAGGCAGTTTTTTCCCGGGGCCCGGATCGGCCACGAATGGATTGGTATTTTTTGCCTAAAAGGACCCCCGGCGGGCGATTTCCGGGTTAATCCATGAGGTGTTTTATCCGTTGTTGAAACGAGCTTCACGCCCCGCACTATGAATTCACGGTCAAAGACCATCGTGCTCCGCCGTCTCGGAGGCGAAGTTCGCACTCGTGCCTTTATCACCGAAGACGGCCAGGTTTACTGGCGGCCCCACGAGGTGCATACGTCCGTTCCGGACGCCCTCAAGGGTTCCGAATGCGAGTTGATCGTCATCGACCTGCGGACCGCCGAGTCCGACACGGTCGCCGCTGTCGAAGCCATTCGCAAACTTCAGCCCAACGCCGGGCTTTTCCTCGTCAGTCGCGAACTCAACCTCACGGAGGTCGTCACGGCCATGCGTCTGGGTGTGCGCGATGTCTTTCAGCCGCCGTTCGAGTTCAAGACGCTGGTCGCCCGTATCGAGGCGCAACTGAGCATCCCGAAACCGAAAAGCAGCAAAACGATCTCGCCCGTCTGGGAGGATCTCGCGGATTTTCTCGAGGTCGAGGTTCCCGGCTTCACGAAGCCGAAGCCCCCCGCAAAACCGGCCAAGGCCGCCGCCCCGAAGCCGGAAGTGAAACCGTCCCCGGCCGAAGTCAACGCCGAGATCGAAGCCCTGCAAAACGACCTCAAGACGCGCACGCAGGAAGTGGAAATGCTTTCCGCGCGACTGGAGGAAGCTCTCGCCGAGCAGTACCGGCTGCGCAACCTCGCGAATGCGACCGACGGCTCCGACGAGCAGAAGCGGCAATTCCAGGCCGAGATCGAACGGCTGAACGCCGAGCTTGCCCCCCTCAAGCAGGAGAAGGCGCGACTGCGCGAACTCGAGGCCGGCCACAACAAGCAGGAAGCGATGCTCGCCGAGCTCGAGGCCGAGGTGCAGGCCGAGCGCGAACGCGCCACCCGCTTTGAAAAGGAACTCGCCGCCGTCGCCTCCGCCGCCCAGTCCGGCGGCGACAAGGCCCGGGCACAAGCGCAGGCCGCCCTCGCGACCATGGAAGCCAGGGTCGAGGAAGCCACCCGCCGCGCGGATACGCTTCAATCCAAGCTCGACAAGCTGGCGACCGACAACGCCGCCCTTTCCGAGCAGGTCGCGCTGGCCGAGAAGCATGTCGCCAGCTCGGAAAAGGGCTCACAGGCGATCGCCCTCGCTCGCAAGGCCACCGAGGCCGAGCGCCTCGCCCGCCAGGCCCTGGAGGCTGAACTCGAGTCTCTCAACAAGGACCTCGAGGAAACG
The DNA here is from genome assembly GCA_963797435.1 of uncultured Verrucomicrobiae bacterium. GTDB lineage: Bacteria > Verrucomicrobiota > Verrucomicrobiia > Opitutales > Opitutaceae > CAWCPJ01. The sequence goes on from CAWCPJ010000005.1 coordinate 1,305,577, forward strand.
CAGGCCCAGGTCACCGCCCTGACGAACGAGCGCGAGAGCGCGAAGGTCGACGTCGCCGGCATGCAGGAAGAGCTGCAGAAGGCGCAGCGCCGCACCAGCGATACCGAGGCCGCGCTGAAGAAGCTCGAGGCGGAAATGGGCGCGGTGGGCGACGAACTGGCGGCCGCGCAACAACAGCAGGCCGCCGTCGAGAAAGCCCACCAGGCGGCGCTCGCCGAAGCCAGGCAAGCGATCGACGCCGAGCGCGCCGCCCGCGAGAAGCTCGAGAAGGAAAGAGTGTCGACCGCGAAGGCGCTCGAGACCGCCGAAGCCGAGAACAAGAAACTCGTCAACGGCAGCGAGACCGCGAAGGCCGAGATCGAGAGCCTGACCGAGGAACTCGCCAATCTCACCAAGCAGGCGGAAACCGCGCAGGCGGCGGCGAAGAAGTTCGAGTTCGAGAATGCCACCCTCTCCCAAAAGGTTGCCGCCCTCGAGAAACAGCAGGCCGCCCAGTCGAAGTCCCAGCTCGAGGCGCTCGCCCAGGCGAAGAAGGCGGCGGACACCGAACACGCCGCCCGCGAAACGGCCGAGCGGGAAAAAGGCCAGGCGCTCAAGGAGCGCGATGCGGCCCGCACGGAACTCAAGCAACTCCAGAACCAGCTCGAAAAGACCGGTTCGGAACTGGAGGAGTCCACCATCACCGCGAAGCAGTTGCAGGGCGAAGTCACGCGGCTGCGGCCGCTCGCGGAAAAGGCGCCGAAGCTTGAGGAATCCGTCGCCGCTGCCCGGCGCGACCTGGAAAAACTTCAAGCCGAACTCGCCCACCGCAAGGCGGCCGACGAGGCCGTCAAGAAGAAGGAAGCCGACATCGCCGCGCGCGAAGCCGCCCTGGCCAAGCGAGCAGAAGCGCATCGCGGAAATCGAAAAGGCGGCGAAGCAACAGGCCAACGATGCGACCCGCGCCCAGGAGGACCTCGAGGTCGAGAAAATGATGGTGGAGCAGGAGCGCGAGGCACTGAAGAAGGAAAAGGAGGCCGCCGCCGCCGCACAGAAGAAGCTCACCGAGGACAACCAGCGGCAGAACAACGAATTCATCCAGCGGGAAAAGGACATCGCGAAACGCGAGCAGAAGCAGCAGGAAGCGGAGATGGAGATCGAGGAACAGCGCGCCCTGCTCAAGTCCGACGAGTCCCGCCTTGCCAAACAGTCCAGCGAACTGCAGGCCGGCCAGACCGCCTTGCGCAAGACGCAGGAATCGATTGAAGCCGAGAAGGCCGCCATGGGCAAGCAACAGGCCGCCCTCCGCTCGCAGTCCGAATCCGTCGCCAAACAGGAGGCGATTCTCAAGGAAATGGAATCACGCCTCGCGAAGCAGGAGGCGAAGATCGAGGCCGACACGCACGCCCTGCAAAACGAACGCACCCTGCTCGATGCGGAGAAATCCGGATTCGAAAAGGAGGCCGCCGACTTCGCCGCCCAGGTCAAGGCGTTCGAGGGCAAACGCAAGGAGCTGCAGGACCAGATGAAGAAGCTCCTCGCCGCGAGCTGAAGCACTGCTCCGACGCCGGGCCTTGGCCCGGCGTTCGTTTTTCCGGCCGGCGTTCGATAGCGACGCAGCCGGAACACATCCCATTGCCGGAGCCGCTTGCCGGCCCTGAAAAACGGTAGCGGCAGGGGCCACGAGGCTGAGCCCGGCGTCCCACGCAGATCTTCATCCTCCTGCCGTCGGCCGCTGCCCGCGGCTGAAAGGACCGCGCTCCACCGGAGCGGGGGATTTCGCTGTTCACGAACGGCGGCTTGCGGCAGGTTTCGTCCCCTCTCATTCGCTTCAGCAATCTGCAACCCACTCCCCCATGTCCGACCGAAAAGTGATCGCGGTGGTGGGCGCCACCGGCGCCCAGGGTGGCGGCCTGGTCCGTGCCATCCTCAATGATCCGCAGGGCGGTTTCGCCGCTCGCGTCCTCACTCGCAATGTCAACTCTCCCGCCGCACAGGCCCTCGCCGCGGCCGGCGCCGAGGTGGTCGCCGCCGATGTCGATGACGAAGCCAGCCTGCAGCGTGCATTTGCCGGCGCTCACGGCGCCTACTGCGTCACGTTTTTCTGGGCCCACTTCTCCGTCGAGAAGGAGCTGGCCGAAGCGGCGGCGATGGCGCGCGCGGCCCGGCAGGCCGGCGTCAAACATGCGATCTGGTCGACGCTCGAGGATACGCGCCTGAAGGTTCCCCTCTCCGACCCGCGGATGCCGACATTGAACGGCAAATACAAGGTGCCCCATTTCGACGGCAAGGGCGAGGCCAACGCCTTCTTCACCCAAGCCGGCGTGCCCACCACGTTCCTGCACACGGCATTCTATTGGGACAACTTCATCCATTTCGGCATGGGGCCGAAGCGGGGCCCGGACGGCCGGCTCGCGCTGAATCTTCCGATGGGCGACAAGAAGCTTCCCGGGATCGTGGCCGAGGACATCGGCCGGTGCGCCTATGGCGTCTTCAAGCGCGGCGGCGAATTTGTCGGCAAATCCGTCGGCATCGCCGGCGAGCACCTCACCGGAAACGAGATGGCCACCGCCTTCAGCCACGCGCTCGGCCAGCCGGTCGACTACCACGCCGTACCGTTCGATGTGTATCGCGGCCTCGGGTTTCCCGGCGCCGAGGACCTGGGCAACATGTTTCAATACAAACACGACTTCAACGAAGCGTACTGCGCCTCGCGCGATCTCACCCTGTCGCGCGCCCTCAATCCCCAACTGCAGACGCTCGAACAGTGGCTCACGGCGAACAAGAGCAGGATTCCGCTCGATTGAGCAAAAGCGGTGCAGAACACCGCACTCCAGGATGGGTCACGCGCGCGAGAATTCGCCCCACGCCCACTCTGATCTCGCCCGCCGCGCGGCCGCCGGTTTCATCGCGGCGTCCGCACGATGTCCTACCCCGCCCCCCAAGAGCCCCCGACCGGGTTCCTCGCCATCCTGCGCCAGCTCGGCCCCGGTCTGATCATCAGCGCCAATATCGTCGGCTCCGGTGAGTTGATTGTGACCCCGAAGCTCGGGGCCGCCCACGGCATCGACCTGCTGTGGTTCATCATCGTCGGTTGCCTGATCAAGGTCTTCGTGCAGGTCGAGTTCGGGCGCTACGCCGTCGCCCGCGGGCGCACCACGCTCGAGGCGCTCAATGAAGTGCCCGGACCCCGACTGGTCGTTTCCTGGCTGGTGTGGTTGTGGTTGCTGATGTTCGCGGCGACGTTCTTTCAGGTCGCGGGGATGGTCGGCGGCCTGGCCGGAGTCGTCCGCCTCGCCGGCCTGCCGGCCGGCAACCGCACGGTCGCGGTGGCGATCGGAGTGGTCACTGCCGTGCTGCTGGTTGTCGGCCACTATCGACTGGTCGAACGCTTTTCGACCGCCCTGGTGGTGGCGTTTACCGTCTGCACCATGATTGCCGTGGGCGCGCTGCAGACGACCACCTATGCCATCACCGTGCCCGAGCTCGTTCGCGGCCTCGGGTTTCACCTGCCGTCGAACTCCACCGTCGCGTTCGCCGCGTTCGGAGTAATCGGCGTCGGCGCTGCCGAACTGATCTACTATCCGTACTGGTGCCTGGAAAAAGGCTACGGCCGTCAGGTCGGCCCGGCCGACGGCACCGCCGCGTGGGGGAAGCGCGCACGGGGCTGGATGCACGTGCTGCGCATCGATGCCTGGGTCTCGTGCGCCATCTACACCACCGCGACGCTGGCGTTTTTCCTGCTCGGCGCCGCCGTCCTCCACGCGGAGGGACTCGACGTCACCAACGCCGACATGATCAACACGCTCTCGCACATGTACCGCGAGACCTTCGGTCTCTGGAGCCTGCCGGTGTTTCTGGTCGGGGCATTCGCCGTGCTGTTCTCCACCGTGTTCGTCTCGACCGCGTCGAACACCCGCCTGATCGCCGACTGCCTCGCATTGTTCGGGCTCGCCGACCGCACCGCCACGAATTCGCGCGAGCGGATCATCCGCTGGTCCTGTGTGCTGCTGCCCGTATCGTGGGTGGCGATCTACCTCGTCTGGGGCGAACCCGTGCACCTCGTGCTCGTCGGCGCCATCGCCCAGGGCATGATGCTTCCCTTTCTCGCGCTGACCGCCGTGTGGTTGCACTTCCGGCGCAACGCCCCCGCCCTGCGCGCCGGCCTGGCCTGGCGCACCCTGCTGTTGCTGTCGTCCGCGTCGATGACGCTCGTCGGTGGGTATCAGATCGCGCAACAACTCGGCTGGGTGGGCTGACGGCGGCGCCGATTTCGCGAATTAGCGCTCAAAGGATGGGCTCGGCCGTTCCCAGCCGGCGGCGGTCGCGTGGGGACACGCGACCCTGCCTTCGCCACCCCGGGTGTCGGGCAAATTCTTCCCCAGGTAACTCTGCAACCGTCCAACTCGTCCGGTTCAATTACCGGCTTGCGCTGTCCGACATTTCCGTCATTTCTGTCGATACAGAAATTGATGACGCCAATGAAAACGCTCACGCCCGTCCAGCAGCGATTCATCCTCCACTGGGGCGAGATGGGCACCCGGTGGGGCATCAACCGCACCGTGGCGCAAATCCACGCGCTGCTTTATCTCGCCCCGCAGCCCCTGCCCGCGGAGGACATTGCCACCCAGCTCGCGGTTGCCCGTTCCAACGTGAGCACCAGCCTGAAGGAGCTGCAGGGCTGGGGCATCGTCCGCCTGGTGCACGTGATGGGCGACAAGCGGGACCATTTCGAGTCGATGCAGGACGTCTGGGAGCTGTTTCGCGTCGTGCTCGACGAGCGCAAGAAGCGCGAGGTCGACCCCACCCTCGCGATGCTGCGCGACTGCATTGCCGAAGCGGAAGCCGATCACTCGACCGACCGGTTCACGCAGGCCAGGTTGCGCGACCTGCAGGCATTTTTCACCACCACCATCGGCTGGTACCAGACCGTGCGGGGCTGGCCGACCAACGTGCTCATCCGCTTCCTCAAGCTGGGTGACCGGGCGCTCAAACTCGTCGGACTCGCCCGGGGTTGAGCCGTTCGCCACGCGATTTCCATCAAACGTGAACGCCGCGCCCCCCACTCCGGGCAGCGATAACGCCCAACCGGCCGCCGGCTGGCTGCTCTACGATGGCGATTGCGGGTTCTGCACGCGCACCGCCCGGCAGGCGGAACGCTTGATCGCCCGGCGCGGCTTCGCGATCCTGCCGCTGCAGACTCCGTGGGTGCGCGAGCGGCTCGGCCTGAACCAGGACGAATTGTTGCGGGAGATGATCGTGCTTCGGCGTGACAACCGGCGTTTCGGCGGAGCCGACGCGGCGGTGCACCTGGCGGGCGAGTTCTGGTGGGGCCGCCCCCTCGTGTGGCTGGCGGCGGTGCCCGGCGTGCGTCCATTGATGCGACGAATCTACGCCGAAATCGCGGCGCGTCGTTCCTGCCTCGGTGGAGCATGCGCGCTCGACGCGCATCGGCATCATGGTCACCCGACGGACTGGCTGCCCCTGGCACTGATTCCGGCGTCGCTGATCGCCGTCGCGACCGCCACGCAGCTCGAACCCTGGATCTACATGTGGCTGCTCGCCGCGGCAATCTTCGCGGGCTGCAAGTGGCTCACCTGGCGTCGAGGCCGTCGCGCGTTCGGCGGCGCGGCGGTCGCCGCCCGCCGTTCCCTCGGTTACCTGTTCGCCTGGCCGGGTATGGACGCAACGCGGTTTCTGGCTCCGGATCCAGCCGTGGCCCGTCCGCCAACGCGTGAATGGATCTTCGCCACTGCCAAGGTGGCCGGCGGTGCCGCGCTCATCTGGCTCGGCGTCCGAACGCTCCCGGGCGACGCATCGTTGCTCGCCGGCTGGGTCGGGATGACCGGCATCATCTTCGTCCTGCATTTCGGCGTCTTTCATCTCCTCTCGCTCGCGTGGCGTCGCACGGGAGTGAATGCCGCGCCCTTGATGCGGGCGCCGATCCTGGCGCGCTCGCTCGCGGAGTTCTGGGGCCGGCGCTGGAACGCGGCGTTCAACGAGCTCGCGCACCGACTGGTTTTCCGGCGCGCCGCGCGTGTTTGGAATGCGGTGACAGCGACCGTGCTCGTCTTCGCCGGGTCCGGCGTGTTGCATGATCTCGTCATCTCGCTGCCGGCGCGCGGAGGGTTCGGACGGCCGACGGCCTATTTTCTCATCCAGGGCGTCGCGGTGCTCGCGGAGCGCAGCCGCCCGGGCCGCTGGCTGGGGCTCGGGCACGGAGTGATCGGCTGGCTGTTCACGCTTCTCGTCGTGGCCGGGCCCGCCGGATTGCTGTTTCACGCCCCGTTCGTCCACCGGGTGATCCTGCCCATGTTGCGTGCCATCGGTGCGTGCTGAGCATATCAAACCATGAATGCCACGCCGTATCTCCAAATCGCCGGACTGCTCCAGATTTCCCTCCTGGCGCCGGGCCTCACGATGGCCCGCGTCGTAGGCCTGCGGGAACAGATCAACGGACTGCCGTCGTTCACGCAGCGGCTGTTCTGGGTCTACTATGCATTCACGGGGATCCATTTCGTCGGGTGCGGCGCGGTTACCTTCGCGTGCGCCGACCAGTTGAACGACGCCTCGGGACTGGCACGCGGCTTTTGTGCGTTCCTCGCCTTCTACTGGGCGGCACGCGTCGCGGTCGCGTTCCTCATTTTCGACGTCCGTCCCTTTCTCACGACCGGTCTGCACCAGCTCGGTCACTACGTCCTGAACACCGTGTTCATCTACCTGACCACCGTGTTTGCCTGGGTCGCGCTGCGGCCTGCGCCCTGAAATCACCATGCATGCACCCAGCCCGTTCCCGGGCCACCACCACATGCCCGCACCCATCGGTTTGATCGCCGACTGGCGCGACTTCGTCTTCCTGCATTTCGCGGTCGATCCCGCCGCGCTGGCGCCGCACGTGCCCTACCCGCTCGACCTGCACGAGGGCCGGGCATTTGTCAGTCTCGTGTCCTTCCGGATGGAACGCCTGCGACCGGCCCGGGGGCTCCCGCCCGCGTTCGGTCGGTGGCTGCTGCGGCCGGTATCCGACCATCAGTTCCTCAACGTGCGGACCTACGTGCGCGGCCCGGCCGGCACGGGCATTCATTTCATCACGGAATGGATTGATCGTCCGGCGAGCCGGTGGTTCGCATCGCTGACGTACGGCCTGCCCTATCGTCTGGCGGCCCTGGAGCGGCGCGATCAGGCCGGTGCGGGTCTGCGGCGCATCACCGTGCATGACGCCGCCACGGACCGGGCCAGCCATCTCGTGGTGCCGACTGCGGTGGACGCGCCGCCCGCGGAGGCGATCGCGGGTTCGGCGGCAGCGTTCCTCCTGGAGCGCTATCTCGCCTACACGCATCGACGTGGCATCGGCCGCTGGTTCGCAGTCGCGCATCCGCACTGGCAGGTCCGTCCGTTCCAGCTCGCGCGCTTCGATTTCACGCTCTTCGAAGCCGAGTACCCGTGGTTCTCGCACGCGCATTTCACCGGGGGACACCTTGCCGCCGGCTTTGCCGACGTGGCGATGAGTCTGCCGCGCGCAATCCGGACCGTCGCGTCCGAAAGGGTGACCGATGGCGCACCGGTCGCGGCCGCCGGTCGATAGAGCGAGCGACCTGCCACCGGACCGTCCCAGGAATCGTGTGGAGTTGCGCCTCAGTCGGGCTGCCCAAAATCCCGCGCGACAAAAAAAGTGGCGGCCGCCACTTTTTTTGTCGCAGGGGCTCGGCTGCTACCGGTTTTCGCAGCCTGGCTAATCCCAGAGCTGTTCGGGATACGTGCCGGCGACGATGAGCTGGGCGAGAGCGGCGCTGACTCTCGGCTTGTCGTCGCGATGAGTCACGCCGAACCAGGAGGCGTTTACCGGCAGCACCCCGACGGTGGCGGCATGTGCTTTAACGGCGTCCATCACGGCCGTGGGCAGGTAACACTCGGCTTTTGCATCGTGGCCGCGCGCGTCCAGAAATCCGGTGAGCGTTTCTTCCAGCAGCGCGAAGATCATGGGCGGAAAGCCCCAGCAGTTCATCGACACCACCGTGTCCGGCGGCAGCAGACGCTCGTGGCCGTCGGGGAGCCGGGCCACTCCCGCGCCGGCGGCCGCCGCCGTGATTGCCGTGACCTCTTCGATGGCTTCGAGCCGATCGTCGGCATTGACCTGGCATACACCTCGCGAAACGCTGCCGTATTCGGATAACGTGTCGGCCAGCCGGTAACCCGCCATCGCGCATCGCACGGGCTGGCCGGCAGCGGGGCGTTCGCTGGCGGGGCCGGAGAGGAACCGCGCAAGTTGCGCGAACGCATCGCGGCCGTAGAAGTCGTCGGCATTGATCGCGGCGAAGGGTTCATGGATCGCATCAGCCGCGCACCACACGGCGTGAGCCGTGCCCCAGGGTTTCTCGCGCTGGGGCGGCGCCCGATGGTCTCCCGGAAGCCGCGAAAGCTCCTGAAACACGTAATCGACGGTGGTGCGCGCCTCAAAACGCCGGCCGATGCGCTCGCGAAACGTGGATTCGAGGTCGCGTCGAATCACAAACACGACCCGGCCGAAACCCGCGCGGAGCGCATCGAAGATGGAGTAGTCGAGCAGGGTTTCGCCGCCGGGGCCGAACGGCTCGACCTGCTTGAGCCCACCGAAACGAGTCCCCAGGCCGGCGGCCATCACGAGCAAGGTTGGTTTCATTGGTATCCACGAACCCTTCAGCTCAGCCGCTGCAACCGGGCACGGACGTCCGCGGCGAGTCGATCCACGAACCCGGCCACGAATACCGCGGGATCGAGCGAATCGTCCTGCACGAGCGGCGTGAGGTCGATCGCCAGGGTCACACCGGCTTCGCGATCGACCGTGTAGGCATCACCGAGCGTTGCGTGGGCAAGCCGTCGGCCTTGCACGGCAAGATCGTAGCGTTTGCCGCCGGCGATTTGCGAATCAAAGACTCCGGCCAAAGCGGCCTGGATATGCGGTCGACCACCCGCCGGCAGCTCGATGCGGTCGCCTCCAACCAGCCAATCGAGATCACGCCAGCCTTCACAGCCGTAGACGCGCGCCGGTCGGCGGCTGGTGGGCAGGGCGCGCAACGCGTCGAGCGCGCGCAGGAAGACGGCGACATGCGTGTCGTGACGATCGCAGGGATTGTGCAGGTAGACGACCCCCGGCTGCATGCGCTGAACGAGATGGGCGATCTCCTCCACGGGCGTGTGGTTGGCCGGATCCTTGATCGCGGCGCTGGAATGCGCGAGTTGAACCACGGCGGAATACTCGCCGATGACCGCGGCGGCCCGCTGCTCGGCGCGACGAGTCCCGACCATCTCGGCGTCGGTCATTTGCGCGTAGTGACCGGTGCGCGGACTGCCGGCGCCATCAGTGACCGTGATGCCGGTGAACCATCGGTCCGCGCGTCCAAAGCAGGCCTCGATCCCCGGCCACGCAAAAAACTCGAGATCGTCGGCGTGCGCCATGATGCCGAGATGGGTCGTGCGCTCCAGCGCGACTTCAGGCGCGGAACCGTCCGGCGCGAACAGGTCGGCGCCCGGTTGAGAGAAGATCGGGGCAGTCATGGCGTGAGTCTCGCGAATCAAACCCGTGAGTGAAGGCGGAAGCGTGGAATGCGCGCGCCCTATCGTTCGCGCCACATCAGCCAGGCGCCCAGGATCGCCATCGCGGCGATCGGCAACCACGCCGCGAGCCAGGGGGCGAGCGCCTGTTGTTCGCCCAGCAGTTTGCACACGCGATCGAGAATCCAGTAGCCGGCGAACAATCCCAGCGCCTTGGATACGCCGACCGCCGGGTTCACGCGCACGCCGGACACCGCCAGCGGCACGGCGAGGCTGGCGGAAATCAGGCAGCCAAAGGTGGATGCGATCAACCACTGATAGCGCACCTCGTAGGCGGCCCGCCGCCGGTGCGTCGCCGTGTCTGGCGACGCGATGATGCGGGCGAGCTCGTCCAGGGAAAGGTCGCTCGGTGACTTCAACAGCAGCGCCATCCATGCGGGGTCCTCGTGAAAATCCGGCCGCTCGAGCCGCTGAAACGGGACGGGCTGGATCCGATCCGGGTCCAGCGGGTTCATGATTTCCTGCCCGGCAAAGAACGTCCAGCCGCGCTTCACCTCGTCCCAGATCCCGTGAGCCGCCAGGATGCGCCGGATCTCGCGACCATTTTCATCGAGGACGGACACCTGGATCCCCGAAGCCTCGTAACTGTAGCGGCTGAACTTGCTGATCAACCACAGGCGTCCGTCGCGGCGGTTGAAATACCCGAGATCATAGACTGCGCCGATCTCGTCGCCCTTGCGCCCGTGGGCGGTGAGCCAGTTGAACTCGAGGTTGGTCTTGATCAGGCGCGCCTGCTCGATCGACCAGGGAATGATCGAGCTGTTCATCTCGTACACGCCGATGGAAAGCAGCACGACCCCGACCCAGATCGAACGGGTGATCGCCCACAAGCCGACGCCGGCGCAGCGCATCGCGACAATCTCGTTGTTGCGATGCAACTTTCCCAGGGCGTAGAGCAGCGAGACGAGCACCGCGATCGGCAGCACGTAGGCGAGGAAGCTCGGCGAAACCACGCCGTAGTAGAACAGGATCTGGCCGGTATTCGCGCCGTAGCGGAGGAGGTCGGCGAACGAATCGTTGATCTCGAAGAGCAGCAAAAGACCGTACGTCGCCCCGATCACGATCGCAAAGATCGCGAGCCACTCCCCGAGGACATACTGGTCCAGCTTCCGCATCACGCGCAGTAAGGTCGGACATTTTTAAACTGGCAACGTTGCACGGCGCTTGCTTTGACCTCCGTCGCGATGTCGTCCCCCAAGGCAGCGGAATCCTGGAGTTCGCGTTTCGGCGTGATCATGGCGGTGGCCGGCAGTGCCGTGGGTCTGGGCAACTTCCTGCGCTTCCCCGGACAGGCGGCCCAATACGGCGGCGGGGCGTTCATGATCGCCTACTTCATTTCGCTCCTGATCATCGGCGTCTCGATCTGCTGGGCCGAATGGACCCTCGGCCGCTGGGGCGGCAAGCATGGTTTTCACTCGAGCCCCGCGATCATCGGCGCGGTGATCGGCCGCCCCTGGGGCCGCTACCTCGGTGTGCTCGGCGTGATCATCCCGGTCGGGATCTACATGTACTATGTGTACATCGAGGCGTGGTGCCTGGGCTATTCCCTGCAGTTCGCCAGCGGGCATCTCGGTCCGGACGTCGACTATGGCAAGCATTTCGCTGATTTCGTCGGGGCCGGGAAGGACGGTTTCGCGATCGGCTTCAGCCTGAAACAGGTCGGGCTGTTCGTCATCGCGGTCTACGTGCTCAACTTTTTCCTGGTCTATCGCGGTCTCGCCAAGGGGATCGAATGGTTCTGCACGTGGGCGATGCCGGCGCTCGTCGTCCTCGCCCTGGTCATCCTCGTGCGCGTGCTCACGCTGGGAGCACCGATCGCGGACCTGCCCGACCAGAACGTCTCCAATGGCCTCGGCTTCATGTGGAACCCCGGCGACGTCGCCATGCAGTTGCGCAACCCGCAACTGTGGCTCGCCGCCGCCGGGCAGATCTTCTTTTCGCTGTCGGTGGGTTTTGGCGTGATCATCACCTACGCGAGTTATCTCACGGAAAAGAACGACGTCGTCCTGAGCGGCCTCACGGCGACGGCCGCGAACGAGTTTTGCGAAGTGGGACTCGGGGGCTTGATCACGCTGCCGGCGGGTTTTGTCTTCCTCGGCGCCGCGGGCATCGCGGGCCAGGGGACGTTCGGCCTTGGCTTCAACGTGCTGCCGCATGTTTTCGGGGCGATGCACCTGGGCGCGGCCTTCGGCGCGGCGTTTTTCTTCCTGCTGTTCCTCGCGGCGATCACCAGTTCGCTGTCGATGCTGCAGCCCGGCATCGCCTTTCTGGAGGAAGCGCTGGGCATCGGCCGGCGCGCCTCGGTCGCGATCCTCGGCATCCTCACCGTGGTGGGCACCGGATTCGTGTGGTACTTCAGCAAGAACCTGAAGGCGCTCGACACGATCGATTTTTGGCTCGGGACCATGCTGATCTTCGTGCAGGGCACGATCCTGATCATCCTGTTCTCCTGGGTCGTGGGCGTGGACCGCGGCATTGCCGAGGCGCACAAGGGCTCCGCCATCCGCATCCCCGGCTTCTTTCGGCCGATCATGGCCTATGTCTGCCCCATGTTCCTGATCGGCGTTTTCATCCTCTGGCTGCTCTTCAATGTCTTTGGCTGGAACGGCAACCTGGCGTCTCCCGTCTTCAACCCGACGGGCTATGTGCGTGATCTGATCGGCGGAGACGATCCGGATTCCACGCTGGTCGCGCGCCTGAGCGTCGGCGTGATCCTCGGCACCGTCGCGTTTCTGACCATCGTGACGCACATCGCGGGACCGCGCTGGTACGGGGCCAAGGGCGAAAAACTGGCGGCGATCCGGAAGGGAGGCGGGCTGTGACCGGCGGCGGTTGGATCGATCTCATCCTCTCCGTCGGCAGCGTCGTCACGCTGTTCGCGTGGTGCATCTACAAGGTGGTGACGACGCCCGAAGAGCCGGACAAACTGCACGGCTTCGAGTTCGAGACGCCGGACGAAAAGGCCGAACGCGAGCAGGGCTGAGCGCGGATCGCGTCCCGGCTTCGGCCTTGCGGGCGGGTGCACGGTGGCCTTGCCTTCGCCCATGGAATCGACGCCGCGGCCCGATGGCCGCCGACCGGATCAGCTCCGCCCCATCAAATTCGAACCCGACATCGCGCCGCATGCGCAGGGTTCGGTGCTCGTCAGCTTCGGCGCCACGCGCGTGATTTGCGCCGCCACCGTCGAGCGCAAAGTCCCGACGTGGATGCGCCAGCAGGGCGTGAAAGGTGGCTGGGTCACGGCCGAATACTCGATGTTGCCCTACAGCACGCTCGACCGGAAGCAGCGCGACATCTCCCGGGGCAAGCTCGACGGCCGCACCGTGGAAATCCAGCGGCTCATCGGCCGCTCGCTGCGCGCCGTGCTCGACCTCGACAAGCTCGGTGAAAACACCATGTGGCTCGATTGCGATGTGTTGCAGGCCGACGGCGGCACGCGGACCGCGGCGATCACGGGCGCATACGTCGCCGCACGCCTCGCGGTGCAACACCTCCTGGACGAGAAGCTCATCGCCGAAAGCCCGCTGGTCGATTCCGTCGCCGCCGTCAGCGTCGGCACATGGGCGGACCAGGAACTCCTCGACCTCGCCTACCTCGAGGATCGTGATGCCGCCGTCGACTTCAACGTCGTGATGACGGGCCAGGGGAACTTCGTCGAGATCCAGGGCACGGGCGAGGAAGCCACCTTCACCGACGAGCAACTCACGCGTCTGCTCGCCCTCGCGCGCCGCGGCATCCGTGACATCGCCGCGCAGCAGACCGCGTTTCTGAGCGCGCGTTTGTTGACCGGTCTCTCGAACGCCGTCCGGTAGCCGGGAAATTCCATCGTCCGAGGGACAACCGGGCCACGTTGTCGTTACCCTCCAACGCAGCTACCGCGTGCGATGGAAGAACGCGAGACCTGGAAGACCCGAGATCCAACGCGCTTGGCATTTGCGCAACCGGACGCGTCCACCCAAGCTCACCGACTCTTCATCCATGAACATCCACGAATACCAGGCGAAGGCGCTGTTCGAACAATTTGGCGTTCCCTGCCCTCGCGGCGTCGCGGTGCGCCAACGCGGGGAGTTCGCCGCCGCTCTCGACTCGTTTTCCTATCCCTGCGTCGTGAAGGCGCAGATCCATGCCGGCGGCCGCGGCAAGGGCACGTTTACCGACGGCTTCAAGGGCGGCGTCAAGCTCGCGAAATCCCGCGCCGAGGCGATCGACTATGCGACCCGCATGCTCGGCAATACGCTGGTGACGAAGCAAACCGGCCCCGCCGGCCGCAAGGTGCAGACGCTCTATTTCTCCGAGGGCTGCGACATCCTGAAGGAGTATTATCTCGCGATCCTGCTCGACCGCCGGACCTCGCGGCCTGTCATCATCGCCTCGACGGAAGGCGGCGTCGAGATCGAGACGGTCGCGGCCGAGACGCCCGAAAAGATCACGAAGGTGTTCGTGGATCCGGCCGTCGGGCTGCAATCCTTCCAGGCCCGCCAGGTCGCGTTCGGCCTCGGGTTTTCCGGCGACCTTTTCAAGCAGGCGCTCAAGCTCCTCGACCGCCTCTACCGCCTGTTCTGGGAACTCGACTGCTCGATGGTGGAGATCAATCCGCTGATCACCACGAAGGACGGCACGCTGCTCGCGCTCGATGCCAAGGTCAGCTTCGACGACAACGCGCTCTACCGGCAGCCGGCCGTGAAGGATCTGCGCGACCTCAACGAGGAGGACCCGAAGGAAATCGAAGCCTCGGCCAATGCACTCAGCTACATCGCGCTCGACGGCAACATCGCCTGCCTCGTCAACGGCGCCGGCCTGGCCATGGCGACGATGGACATCATCAAGCATTTCGGCGGTGAACCCGCCAACTTCCTCGACGTCGGCGGCGGCGCGTCGAAGGACCAGGTCGAGGCGGCCTTCAAGATCATCCTCACCGATCCCAACGTGAAGGGAATCCTCGTGAACATCTTCGGTGGCATCATGGACTGCAACGTCATCGCCACCGGCGTGGTTGCCGCCGCCCGCGAACTCGGTCTCAGTCTCCCGCTCGTCGTCCGGCTCGAAGGCAACAACGTCGAGGCCGGCAAGCAGACCCTCGCCGCCTCCGGCCTGAAGCTGCAAAGCGCCGACTCGATGGCCGACGCCGCGCAGAAGATCGTGAAACTCGTCGCGGCCTAGCCGCGCCGGACAGGTGCCAGGTTCCAGGTATCAAGTAGCAAGTGGAAGACCGCGCTTCGCGCCTGTCGCCTTCGACCTTCAGACTCCCGTCGTTCCGCCCTCTGACCTCCGACTTCTGACCTCCGACTTCTGATCCCTTCCCCGCCATGAGCATCCAAGCTTTGGATTTCGCCTTCGCACTCTATCCCGTGAGCGACATCGACCGGGCCCGAAAATTCTACGGTGAAACGCTGGGCCTGAAGCTCTGTTCCGAGATGGAGTTCGCTCCCGGCAAGTGGTGGATCGAGTACGACGTTGGTTCGAGCGCGCTTGGCATCACGAACTTCGAACCTCCCTCGTGCACGAACGGCCCGGCGGTCGCCATCGAGGTCGCCGACTACGACGCGGCCCTCGCCGCCGTGCAACAGGCGGGCCTCGCGATCACCTGGGGCCCGCATGATTTTCCGCCGTGCCGCTCCTTCGGCATCAAGGATCCCGACGGCAACACGCTCTTTTTCCACAAGCGCAAAACCGCGCCAGCCGCGCCAGAAGTCAGAGGTCAGATTTCAGAAGTCAGTCCGTAGATCAAATGTTTCGACTGACAATCCTCTCGTCTTAACGATCGCCCTCTGACCTCCGACATCCGACCGCTGATCTCTGACTGCTGACCCGACCTCCGATTTCCGAATCATGTCCATCTTTGTCACAGAAACCACCCGCGTCGTCATCCAGGGGATCACCGGTTCATTCGGCGCCCGCCACACGCAGCTCTCCATCGACTACGGTTCACACATCGTCGCCGGCGTCACCCCCGGCAAGGGTGGACAGGTGTTCGAGCACAACGGCACGAAGGTGCCGATCTTCGACACGGTCGCCGAGGCCGTGAAACAAACCGGCGCGCAGGCCTCCGCCGTGTTCGTGCCGCCGCCCTTCGCGGCGGACGCGATTCTCGAAGGAGTCGACGCCGACCTCGATCTCGTGGTCGCGATCACCGAAGGCATCCCGGTCCGCGACATGGTGCGCGTGAAGCGAGCCATGGCCGGCAGCCGCACCCGGCTCATCGGTCCGAACTGCCCCGGGGTGGTCACGCCCGGCACCGGCCCGAAATCCACCGGGGGTTGCCGCATCGGCATCGCGCCGGGTTACATTCACAAGAAGGGCAGCGTCGGCATCGTGTCGCGTTCCGGCACGCTCACCTACGAAGCGGTCTGGCAGATCACGTCCCGCGGCCATGGCCAGTCGACCTGTGTCGGCATCGGCGGCGATCCCGTGAACGGCACGTCACATCTCGACGTCATCAAGGCGTTCAACGACGATCCCGAGACCGAGGGCATCATCATGATCGGCGAGATCGGCGGCACGGCCGAAGTGGAGGCCGCGCGTTGGATCCAGCAGTACTGCAAGAAACCGGTGGCGGGTTTCATCGCCGGTGCGACCGCCCCCGCCGGTCGCCGCATGGGTCACGCCGGTGCGATTGTCGGAGGAGCCGAGGACACCGCCGCGGCCAAGATCAAGGTCTTCCACGAAGCGGGCATCGAAGTCGCCGCCACGCCGTCGGACATGGCGGACGCGCTGCTGCGCGTGTGGAAGAAGAAATAGGCCCGCCCATGGCGGCGCAAGGCCGCGCAGGAACGGAGGGACGGCCTCTGTTCTTGGGATTCACGACGTCACCGCTTCAACTCCTGCGACAACGGGGCCAACGGGATCGCGGCGGATGCGTGACACGAAGCGCGAGCCACTCTTCACGGCATGCGCATGCTTCGCTCCGATTGTTATAGCTGCGTGATTTTGGTGTTCCCGCGCTTGCCTTCCCGGCGGACCCTGCAACCGTTCACGGCGGGTTTACCTCGTCGTCACATTGTTGGCACACAACCCGCTTAAACTGCCCCCGGAATGTCCGATTCCCTATCTGTTTCCATGTCCTGCCGCGGAACACGCTACCCTCGCCTACAGCCCACGATTTCGTGGACGGGTGATGCGTGGGCGGGCTTCCCTCAGCGACAGCAGCAATTCATCCCGGCGCGCTGACGTCTGCGGCCATCGGCCTGCAAAAGACGTCGCGCGCTCCTCCTCCCGGAGGGCTTCCCATCATGCGCCGACTCATCCATCGCATCCTTCCCGTCTTTTCGTCCCACCACTCCGACACCGTGCCGTTTCGCCAGCCGCGTTTTGAAACGCATGAGCACGAGCGCAGCGTGGACCTCGACGTGTTCGTCCCGAACGTTACCGCGGAAAATGTCGATCTCGTGGTCGAGGATCAGGACCTCATCGTGACTGCGCGCAAGCCGCGCGCGGTCCGGCGCAACTGGCAGCCCGCAAACTTCGAAGCCGTCCAGAGTGATTACCAGCTCCGCGTGCACCTCGGCGCCTGGGTCGACCCGCGTGCGATCTGGGGCGTGTTGCGCAACGGCATCCTGAAGATCCGCCTGGGCAAACGCGCCCGACAGCGCCTTGATCTTTCGGTCGGCTGACCACCCGGTTGCTTCCGGGAGAGGAATCAGGGGCTCGCGGTAGGTCGCGTGTCCCCACGCGACCGCGGTCGCTGGGGACAGCCGACGCTACCTCCAGACCTCCTGTCCCGCCGTGGAAACGGTGGGAGTCCAAAAGGCGGGAGAGGCGAAGGGCTCGGAATTGGACCAGAGAGGTCACGGAGAGCACGGAGATCGGATTGGGGTCCACGAACTACACGAATGGGCACGAATGAAGATCTGGGTTTCTGCTATTCGTGCCTGTTCGTGCTATTCGTGGATGAGTCGTCCCGGGCGTGCACGAAGGCCGTGCCCAGTTCTTGGGGCCTCTTCGAAGGTTTGGCGTGCTGGCCCATGTCGCGCTCCCGACTCGCCGCAGCGCGGCATCCCGTCCACGTTGGGCGCATGCCGGAGGAACCTCGTGACCCACGCCCGGAATGGGCCCCACCTGATGCGGGGCCGGAATTCGCGTCGCGCGTTATTCCGGGCGTCGCTGGAAGCGAGGCGGGTGATCGTTCCGGCAACGCGCCGCGCCGGCAGGTTTTAACCGTCGACCAGCTTGCCACGGGTGTGCTCGCGGGTGATCGCACGATCCTCGCCCGCGCGATCACCCTGATCGAAAGCAACGCGCCCCGTCACCGGGACGCCGCGCGCGAACTGCTGCACCGCGTCCTGCCGCGCAGCGGCGGGGCGTTGCGTGTCGGCATCACCGGAATCCCGGGCGCGGGCAAGAGCACGTTCATCGAGGCGTTCGGCCTGCACGTCTGCACGCTCGGTCACAAGGTCGCCGTCCTCGCGGTCGATCCGAGCAGCACGCTCACCCGCGGCAGCGTGCTGGGCGACAAGACGCGCATGGAAAACCTCTCGCGCCACGTGGGCGCCTTTATCCGGCCCTCACCCGCGGGCGGGACCCTCGGCGGGGTCGCGCGCAAGAGCCGTGAAACCATGCTCGTGTGCGAGGCCGCCGGCTTCGACGTGATCATCGTCGAAACGGTCGGGGTGGGCCAGAGCGAGGTGACCGTGCGCTCGATGGTCGATTTCTTCCTTCTGCTGGCGATCACCGGGGCGGGCGACGAACTGCAGGGTCTGAAGCGCGGCATCCTGGAACTGGCGGACGCGATCCTCATCAACAAGGCCGATGGGGAGAACCGCCCGCGCGCCGAAGCCACGCGCCGCCAGTACGAACTCGCCCTGCATTACCTGCAGCCCGCGACGAATGGCTGGAAAACCGTCGCTCGCACCTGCTCGGCTCTCCAAGGTTCCGGCGTTGCGGAGACGTGGTCGATGCTCGAGGAATTCCGCCGCACCACGGAATCCTCCGGAGTCTTTGCCGAACGCCGCCGGCAGCAAGCGCTCGCGTGGATGCATGCCCTGTTGGATGAAGCCCTGCAGGCGCGCTTCCTCGCCGATCCCGTGATCGCCGTGCGGCGGGCGCAGCTCGAAGCGGAGGTTCTCGCCGGCCGACTGACCGCGGCCGCGGCCGTCGAGTCGTTGGTGGGGGCGGCCGGAACCGCGCACGCACCGTAACCGTGACGCCTTCGAATTTCCTGCACCCTTCGGTGATCGATGCAGGATCCTCGTTGCAGGCGATAGAATCTCCTCTGCGCCACCGGATCGCTTGCAAGCAAGCGCCTACAAGATGACGCCGCGGCGCGAACGAGTCGCCGCCCTATGGCCCCGGCCATCGCAGCACCACCACCTCTTCGCGCAGTTGCTCCTTGGTCGCCGTCGCGATGCGGGTGCGGAATAGATCGATGCTCTCGATCTCGTACCCCAACCGCTCGGCGAGCGACGCCAGCAACTCACCGGTGCGGATCATCACGCGCAGATATGAAGCCTGATCCCCGACGACGTAGGCCAGGCGGGCACCGGGTCGCAGCGCCGGACGCAGTTCCGCAAAGTGCCGCGCCATGCCCCCAAAGTACAACTTCGTCACCCGGCCGTAGAGTCTTTCAAACCCGCTGGTCTTGCCCAGCGCGATGCGGCGCTCCTCGATCGCGCGCGCGATCCGCTGGATCTCGGCGTGATCCTCGACCAGCGCATCATCCACGTCGCCGACATAGACCCCGCGGGTGTTCGAGCGCAGCAGCATGCCTTTCTTCAACGCCTGGAGTTCCGCCTTCGACGTGATGAACCCCAGCAATACCGACTCCAGCCGGGTGGTGCGCGTGTAGTCCTTCTCGTTCGGGTACGGCGGCGACGTGATGATGGCGTCGATCGACGCCGGCTCCAGCTGGCCGACGGCATGCCGCGCATCGGCATGGCGAATCTCGGCGGGCGGCGCCACGCGTTCCCGCAGGCGCTCGAGATCGAAGGCGATCACCTCCACGTTTTCGCGCCAGGCGGCGATCACCGGAGCATCCTCCTTGGGCGGCCCGACGCCGACCTCGGGGCCGAAATGCAGATTACCGACCGGGCCGACGAGGGCCTTCGCCAGGGCGAGACGCAGGTGTCCGCGGCTGCGCTCGTCGCGATCCGCCGCGATTGCGTCGCGCAACACGAGCACCTTGTGCAGCGGCCGCGGGCTGATTGAATTCTTCAGGAGGAGCTTTTCCTGCTCCGCGGGAAGACCGCGCAGCAGGGCCGGATCGAACGGCAGTTGCTGCTGCGGCTGATCGACCAGCCCGTCGCGCTTGAGCTGACGGTCAGCCACGGCGGCAATGCGTTCGGCCGCCGCCCGGAGGCGTTTCGGATCGACCGCCCAGTCAATCTTCGTCGTCGCGGCGAAATGGGCCATGGGATGGGCTTCGAGGCCGATCGCCGCAACTCCCTGTCGACGACATTCCACCACCGTCGTGCCGGTGCCGGAAAAGGGATCGAGCACTTTCTCATCATGGCCGACGCCAAATCGCGTGAGATATTCGCGCACGACATGCGGCGGATACGAAAGCACGAACCGGTACCAGTCGTGCGCCGCCCGATCCTCGGGCGCCAGGCGGTTGATGTCCATCCCGCGTCGACGGCCCGGGGACGCCGGCACGCCCGTTTCTTTCGCGGGTGGCGAAGCTGTGAGCTGGAACGGCGACTCGAATTCCAATGTCAAGATTCCGGACTACATTCCCGGCGTCCGCGATTTGATCTCCTTGGAATTGGGATCCCAGATCAGGTTCTTGACCACGCCTTCGCCGGAACGCTGAACTTCGATGTAATCGATGGTCTGGCGGTCGCCGGCAGCGCGCAGGGGATAACGCTTCGGGCCATCCGGCGTGGGGATCGCAATCGTCGCGGCAAAACCAAAGCTGCCGTCGGGCAGACGGATCTCGTAGTATCCGTCCCGACCATCGTAGCGCCCGACCAGGTTCGGCTCGTCGAGGACGTGGCCGTCGATTTTCGGTCTGCGTTCGTCGATGTTGTAGGCGACGATCTCCATGGTGAATTCCGCCACCGGCTTGCCGTCGGGCGTGAGCACCCGGCCCCGCATCATGCCCTTGCGCGGTTTCAGGATTTCGTTGAGCGGCGGCGCGGGCTCGGGCTCGCCGGCGGCCAGCCGGCGGCGTTTTTGCTCCTCCCGGGCGAGACGGGCTTTTTCCTCCATGTCGCGCCGCAATTGCGCCCGGCCATCGTAAAATTCCTTGCGGGATACGCGACCGTTGTGGTCCGCGTCGAACGCCGCCACCCCGCCACGGTCAATGTCGATGCCCGAGATGTAACCCGAACCGGTGGAATCGAGCGCGTTGAACAGATCGATGTCCTCGGGCAGCACGCTCCCGTCGCGCAACATCAAGCGTTCGGCGGCGCGGCCCGCGAGGAACTCCTCCTCGTTGATCTCGTCATCTCCGTTCTGATCGTAGTGACGCAAGCCGATCGACTCCGAACCGGACAGCCAGCCATCCTTGTTGGCGTCGATCTCGCTGAACTGCGCCCGATCGTCGTCATCAACCGTGTGCGGGACGAAGGCGCCCGGCGCGGGATTCGACACATCGGGCGCGGACGTCGCCGCATCGGGCGGACGGGTCGCCGGGGGCGGCGACGTTGGAGCAGCCGGCGCGGACTGGCCGCGGACAGGAACATGGACGAGCAAAAGCGCCGCAACCGTCAGGCAGGGCCGATGGGGCAACCACATGGTCGGTACGGAATAGGTGCGGGGTTGCCTGCTCGCAAGAGATTTGATGGGCGGGTCCCGGGGATTCGGGGATTTCCCGCCGGTCCATCGGACTGCGGGAAAGCGGTGCCGTGCACCGCACGCCAAGACCTGACGGAACTCGGAGCACCCACGGTAGCGCGACCGCGTCCTCGAGTGCGTGCGCTCCGCGCCGCTTTGCTTTGCACGCCGTTACGGTAGTCCGTGGAATGCCACCCTGCGGCGACCGACAGCCGAAGTGCTGTCCGCTGTCTTCTCGGTCGGTGCAGGTCCCTGCTATGCCACTTCATCCACCCGCACGGACACCTGCTGACCGTTTATCGTCAGCATGAATTCGCGTGAACCGTTCACTCCAGGAACCATGGGAAAAACGGCAGCGGGAGCGGACACGGCCGCCGGTCTGGTCGCGGCGGCGGTTGGTTCATTGTTCTGCCGGGACGTCACCACCACCGGGGCGGCGGCCGCCGGTGCCGCCACGGGCGGCTTTTTCGCGGCGAACAACTTGTCGAGTTCCTGCGGAAACATCGCGTGGATGACACAGTGCTCGTCGTCATCCGGGTATCCTTTCGCCCGCAGTTCGGCGCGCAGTTGCGGCATCCGGGGCGGCAGCAGGTCAGCCGGCCGGCAGGTCGATCGGTTCCTGCCTGGACGCTTCCGCGGCGAGCTTGCGCACCTCCGGATCGACCGGGCCGGGCGTACGGCCGTAGTAACCGAGCGCCACCTGCATGGCCTGCGGCGTGAAGTTCTTCCAGCGGCCAAACTTCACGTTGAGCATCGCCTGCACGCCGACGATCTGGGAGGTCGGGGTGACGAGCGGAATCCAGCCGAGGCATTGCCGCACATGGGGAATTTCGGCGAAGACCTCGTCAAAGCGGTCCTCCATCTTCTGCTCCTTGAGCTGCGATGCGGAAGTTGCTGAGCATGCCGCCCGGCACCTGATAGGTAAGCGCATCGGAGTCGACGCGCTCGTTGGCGACGCTGGTGAACTTGCCGAGTTCGGCGTAGACCTTCTCGAAGTGTTCGCGCAGGGCCTGGAGTTTCTTGATGGTCGTAGCTCGGCCGCCGCGGATGATTCTCCAGCAGTGCCAGCATGCGCACGGTGTCCGGCTGCGCGGTGCCATTGGCAAACGGCACGATGGAGGTGTCGACGGAATCAACTCCCGCCTCGATGCCCGCGTAGTAGGTCGGGCCGCCGAGGCCGGCGGTCTCGTGCGTGTGGAGGATCACCGGGATCTTCACCCTCGCCTTCAGGCCCGAGACGATCTGGTGCGTGATGTACGGCGGAATCAAACCGGCCATGTCCTTTACGCAGATCGAATCGCAGCCCATCGCCTCGATCGCCACGCCGTCGGAGATGAATTTCTCGATCGTGTGCACCGGACTGGTCGTGTAGCAAATCACGCCCTGCGCGTGCTTGCCCGCCCTCTTCGTCGCGCGCACCGCGGTCTCGATGTTGCGCAGATCGTTCAACGCATCGAAGATGCGGAAGATGTCCATGCCGTGCTTCGCCGCCGTCGCGACAAACGCCTCGACGACATCGTCGGGAAAGTTCGTGTACTGGACGATGTTCTGCCCGCGCAGCAGCATCATGTGCGGCGTGCGGGGCGTGCCCCGGCGCAGGGCATCAAGCCGGTCGAAGGGAAACTCGCCGAGAAAACGCAGCCCCGCGTCGATGGTCGCCCCACCCCAGGTCTCGAGGCAGCCGAAGCCGAGTTCGTCAAGCAGCGGCAGCGCCGGCAGCATCTGGGCCGTCGCCATGCGCGTGGCGGCAAGCGATTGGTGACCGTCCCGCAGGACGGTGTTGTTGAAGACGACAGGACGGGAGGCCATAAGCGGACGAAGTTTCTGCGCAAATTTTGCCCGCGATACCGCATGCGCTCAACTCACCTGCGGACAAAAGCCCCGCGTCTGTTGCCCCCGGACCGTTGATCCCGGCTCCCTTCGCGGGTCATTCCGCGGCCTGGCGTTTTCCCGCAAACTCCACGTAGGACGCGACCCTGCGGCCTGGTCCATCCGACGGGCCCGCCTACGGGCGCGGATGCCGGCGTGAGCGGATTGCCAGGCCACCCGTGCCCGGTCACGTTTTGCCGCATGACTCTCGACGAGCAGTTCGCGATGTTCCTGGCGAAGGATCCGCAGGTCGACCCGACCGCATATGTGGCCGCAGGCGCCACGCTGCTGGGTGACGTGCGCCTCGGACCATATGCGAGCGTCTGGCCCGGGTGCGTGTTGCGCGGCGACATCAACTTCATCGAGGTCGGCGAAGGCTCGAACATTCAAGACGGGACGATCGTCCACCTCGCTGATGATCTTCCCGTGCGCATCGGCCGCCATGTCACGATCGGCCATGCCGCGATGATCCACGCCTGCACGATCGAGGACGAATGCCTGATCGGCATGCAGGCCACGATCCTCGATGGCGCGGTGATCGGTCGAAACTCGATCATCGGCGCGCACTCGCTGATCACGCCCGGAATCGAGGTGCCGCCGGGCTCACTCGCGATGGGCGTGCCCGCAACCATCAAACCACTGGCCCCCGCCCGACAGGCCACCCTGCGCGCTTGGGCCGAGAAATACATCAAGGTGGCCGCGGCACATCGCGCGCGGTATCGGAAGCAGGCGGTAAGCTATAGGCCGTAG
>CAWCPJ010000006.1:0-946842 GCA_963797435.1 uncultured Verrucomicrobiae bacterium
CTGCCGCTCCGGGATAGGGCCGTCCGGCCCCGTGGCCGGACGACGCCCCCCACAGACCCGGACGAGCGCGATTAACGCATCCGGTTCCTCAAGCTGCGGCTTCGTTACAGGCACGGGTGAACGATACGTGGGGGCAGAAGCGGAAAGCTCCGCCGCATGGCATGGAACTGGTCCCAGTTACGAGCGCCCTTGCGATTACACCGCGCCAGCCAGCGCCGCCACAGACGGTGCACCTCCCATCGCAGCCGTTGCAGCAGGCGATAGTTGAAGGCTACACCATAGTAGGCATCATGACCGCGCAGCTTCTCGTTGAGCTGACGCTGCTGTTCCTTCAAGGGCAGGTGACGGTTTTCTCGCCCCCATTCCTTGAACGCCTGCAACACCCGGGTGAAGCGCTGGCGCGCCGTCCGCATCATGACCACTTGATACCCCCGGCGTGATTTGCCCCAGTAGAGAGTGAAGCCGAGGAAATCGAACGTCCCCGCCTGCTCTCCCGGGTCATCGCCGCCGTTGGGTGGTCGCTTGAAGCGCACCAGCCGCGTCTTGTCCGCGTTCACCTTCAGGCCAAAACGAGCGAAACGTTTGTCGACCACCCGCCGGACCTTCTCCGCATCCTCCAGCCGCTCGAAACCCATGACAAAGTCATCGGCAAAGCGGACCATGAAAGTGCGGCCCCGGCACGCGGGCTGGACCGATTCCACGAACCATTTGTCCAGCACCTCGTGCAGGTAGATGTTGCTCAGCAACGGCGAAGCCACTCCGCCTTGGGGCGTGCCCGCCTCGGGGTAGCTCACCGTGCCTTTCTCCCACACTCCCGCGTTCAGCCACTTGCCGACCAGGCGGGTAATCACTCCGTCCTGCACCCGATGACGCAGCAGCTCTTGCATCTGTCGATGATCGACCGTGTCGAAGAACTTGCGCAAATCCACCTCTACTATCCACTCGGTTTTCTGCGCGTGACATTGCGCACGCAGGTATCCAAGCGCCTGATGCGGCGAACGACCGGGACGGAAGCCGAAGGAGAACGGCAGAAACTCGAGCTCATAGATGGGCTCGAGCACCATGGTCACCGCACGCTGGAGAATCTTGTCCTCCACCGTCGGCAACCCGATCGGCCGGTCTTCCTTCCCGTGCTTCGGCACATACGCACGCTTGACCGGCGGCGCCCGGTAGCGACCGCCTTTGGCCCGCGCGAGCAGGTCCCGCAGATTCTCCGTCAGGTTTTCGCCATACGCTGCGACCGTCTGCCCGTCGATTCCCGGCGCGGCGTCCTTGCGGACACGCCGGTAGGCTTCGTGCATCCAGTTCAGGTCCATGTGGTGGTGAAGCGCCGTCAACGGCTCGTGGGGATGCCGCTGCGCCACCAGCTCTATGCGTCGTCTTCGAGTGGACACGCTTTCCATGGGCTCGGGTCCCACGCGCGTTTCCGACGACGCTCCCGCAACTCGACCGCTGCCTTCGCTACTCACGGGCTCCCTCGGGTCGGTTTCCCCGCTTTCAATCGCTACTATGCGGCGGCTAAGACTGCCTCTGCTCATCTCTGCACCTTCGCCAAGCGGCTCGATGCGCGATACCTCGGTTCCCCGACTGTTTTCGCTGACGCTCGACCGCGGGGGCGTCGGGCGCAGTTCAGGGCCTTGTTTCACCGGGATGGCCCTTTCCGGTTTTCTGACCGAGGAAACAGGAGGCTCTCCCAGCTTCCCGTGAGACCCCTCTGCGACTTTGCCCTGTTCTCGGACCCCGGCTGGACCCTCGCGCCAGACCATGACGGCGCGACGGTGCTGCCCCCGTTGTTGCGACGACGAAGGCTCCAACGTTTATCCTTCTTTCGAGGCTCAATCACACGGCTTTGTCGCTCGCTGCCTACGCTTGAAGGCATCCTTGCGGATCGCCAGCCAAGGCTCGCTTCCGGCTGCTGGTCAGGCTTTGCCGGGCGGGTGCTGACCCGCTGAGTCTCTTCTGAGACTTTCCAACGCTTAATCATCAGTTCATGTTTTCTTTGTCGTTTGCTCTATCGTTCGATTAAGCGCCATCCCGCCTCAACGGGCTTCTGCTGGCGCCACGCAACCAAAGGTAGGGTCGGCTATCGCCAGCCGACCGCGGCCGCGTGAGACACGCGAGCCTACCTCGAGTCCATGTTTCGGGCGGAATCGCCGCGCAGCTCCGCTCGTCAGCAAGCCTGACCAAGAAACTGTCAGCGGCGAGCAGGAACGCGTCGTTTTCTGGCGGAGAAGAATCCGACTTTTCTTTGGTCGATCTTCTTCCCCATTCCTGGAAAAATCTCTTCTTCGGTGGGTGGTTTTTCTTCCCGCGGAATGGCGGTGGGGTTGGGGCGCAAGCAATGACGTGCTGAGTCGGGCGGGCGGCGATCGGATGCACGGCGATGCATCCGACGGGATCGTGTAAGTGCCAGCACTGCGGCGAGTTTTTCGTGCCTGACGCGCGCAATCGGTCGCGCCAGCGCGTGTGCGCGAAGGCGCCGTGCCGCCAGGCGCGCAAGGCGCACAGTCAACGCCGCTGGCGGCAGCAGCCGGCCAACGCCGACTACTTCCGCGGGCCCGAAAACGTGGCCCGCGTGCAGGCGTGGCGCCAGGCGCATCCGGGTTACTGGCGGCGCAGGAAACGGCGGCCGAGTACGTTACAAGACGCCTCAACTCAGCAACGCGCTGCGTGCCAGAAGGTAGCGGCACCGGACGACGCGGGTGCGTTACAAGACGACTTGGCTGCACAATCGCCTCTGATGGTGGGACTTATCTCCCATCTCGTCGGCAGTGCGTTACAAACCGACATCGCCGAGATGACCCGGCGGCTGCACTCCCGGGGCCGGGCCGTGTTGGGCACCGACGTGCCGCGGCCCGCTTATGCAAAAACACCTCATCGCGACGGATCGGGTGCGGCGCGTGCCGCCCCAGTTTAGCTGGGTGGACCATCGTTTGGTCCGCGGGAACTATCTGATGAAAGCCTCCGCCCCGGCGTGGGCGCTGTACCTGGTGCTCGTCACCGTCGGTGACGAACACGGGTTGAGCTACTACGCGAATCGCACGCTCGCGCGGCTGCTGTCGATGTCCGAGGACAACCTCGCCGAAGCCCGGCGCCAGTTGCTCGCCGCCGGCGTGATCGCCTACGCGGCGCCGCTGTATCAGGTGCTGGGATTGGAGGTGACGTCGTGATCGGCTACGATCGTTACTGCCAGATCCAGCAGGCCGCAGCGGCCGGAAAGAACGCCACCCAGATCGCCGGGGAACTGGGTCTGCACCGCCAGACGGTGAGTGCCTGGCTCGCGCGCGAACGCTACGAGCGCAGCCGCGGGGCCCAGTGCGCGCGCGCCAGCAAGCTCGACGCCCACCGCGCCGCGATCGTGCGCCTGGTGGAGGCGCATCCGTTCAGCGCGATGCAAGTGTGGCACAAGCTCCAGGCGCAGGGCTTCGCCGGCGGCTACTCGATCGTGAAGGACTACGTGCGGCGTATCCGGCCACGCCGCACAGAGGCGTTCCTGACGCTCAAGTTCGCGCCGGGCCAGTGTGCGCAAGTGGACTGGGGCAGTTGCGGCACGGTCGAGGTCGACGGCATCCGGCGCGCGCTCAGCTGCTTTGTCTTCGTGCTCGGCTACAGCCGGTGGCTCTACGTCGAGTTCACGCTCGGCCAGAGCCAGGAATGGTGGCTGGGCTGCCACCAACGCGCGTTCGAAAAACTCGGTGGCGTGCCGCAGGAGGTCATGGTCGACAACTGCAAGACCGCGGTCCTCGCGCACGTGCCGGGCACCGAGCCGGTCTACAACGCGCAGTACCTCGACTTCGCCCGGCACTACGGCTTCCGGATCAAAGCCTGCGGCCCGGGCCATCCGCAATCGAAGGGCATCGTGGAAAACGCCGTCGCCTACGTGCGCAAGAGCTTCCTCGCCGGCCGGCAAATCAACCGCTTCGACGAACTCCATCCGGCCGTGAACCTGTGGCTGGAAACGATCGCCAACGTGCGCACGCACGGCGAAACCAAGACGCGCCCCGTCGAGCGTCTGCCCGCAGAGCGTGCGCACCTGCGCGCGCTCCACCCGCAGCCCTACGCCGCGGTGCAGACGCGCACCGTGCGCGCCTCGCGGCGCTGCCGTGTCACGCTCGACACCAACCGCTACTCGGTCCCGCCGCGCTACGCCGGCGCGCTGCTCACCGCGCAGATCTCGAGTGAGCGCGTGCGGCTCTACGCCGACACGACCCTCGTGGCCGAGCACGCCCGCAGCTACGGCCGTCGCGTCGACCGGGAAAACCCCGATCACGTCCGCGAACTCGAAGCGCACAAGAAAACCGGCGCCCGCCAGCGCCTGCTCCTGCGCTTCCTCGAACTCAGTCCCGCCGCGGGACCGTACCATCGGGCGCTCGCCGAGCGACGCATGAATGCCGGCCATCACCTCAGCCGCATCGTCGCGTTGCTTCCGACCTACGGTGCCGAGGCGGTCGGCGCCGCGATCCACAGCGCCCACGACCTGGGCGCCTACTCCAGCGACTACATCATCAACCTGCTCGCACAACGCGCGCGCCGCCTGCCCGCGCCCGGCCCGTTGCACCTGACCCGCGCCACCGACGCCCTCGATCTCGAACTGCCCGCCCCCGACCTCACCCCCTACACCCATGACCCACGCCACGACCTTTGAAGCCCAGCTCAAGTATCTGAAACTCGCCTACACCAGCCGCCATCACGAGGAGGTCACCGCCGAAGCGGCCACGCAGCGCTGGTCGCACGCGCAGTTCCTGCGCCGCGTCATCGAAGCCGAGGCCCACGATCGCCAACAGCACGCCCTGCAGCGCCGGATCAAGCTCGCCCGCTTCCCTGTGAAAAAGACCCTCGATCAGTTCCAGTGGGACTGGCCCAAACAGATCAACGAAGCGCACATCCGCCACCTGTTCGAACTGCGCTTCGTCACCGAACACACCAACGCCGTCTTCTGCGGCGGCGTCGGGCTCGGGAAAACGCACCTCGCCACCGCGCTCGGCTACGCCGCCTGCCAGGCCGGCCACCCCGTCCTCTTCACCACCGCCGTCGACGCCATCAATACGCTCCTTGCCGCACAGGCCGCGCACCGCCTGGCAGCCGAACTCAAAAAATACGTCGCCCCGGCCCTCCTGGTCCTCGACGAAGTCGGTTACCTGCCCCTCGACAAAGCCGGCGCCGACCTGCTCTTCCAGATCATCAGCCAGCGCTACGAACGCGGCGCGACCATCGTCACCACCAACAAAGCCTACAAACACTGGCCCACGATCTTCAACAACGACGCCGGCATCACCTCCGCCATCCTCGATCGCCTCCTGCATCGCGCCCAGACCGTCGTCATCGAAGGCAAATCCTACCGCATGAAGGACCGCCTCAGCGAAGAATCGAGCGGCTGAACCACGCCACCGCCGCCGGCGCACACCCACCGTGTCGATTTTTCATCCGCCAGAAACCGTCGATGTTCGCACCGCCGCTCACACCCAAGGGTCCAGTGGAATCAATTTCGAACAGAATTCGGGGTCGTGAACTCTGTGGACGCGGCAAAGAGCTATACTGTGATTCGCCACCGCTCAGCTTCTTCTCGTCAATGCGTTTACCAGCTCGCGAACAGGCTCCATGATCTTGCCGCGATGCCATGCCACCTGGAGATCCCATTTCGCGGTCTCGCCGAGTAACGGACGAAAGATTACGCCCGGTGCCTGGGACGCCTGCATCAGGGCGGGAAGCAAGGTGACCGCGTTTTCTGCCACCAAGAGTGCGAGGGTGTGGGTGAGGCCGCTGGCCTGCTCAACGAATCTCGGCCGAAATCCGGCGCGGCGGCAGAGCTGAATGATCCAGTTGTCGAAGCCAGGGATCTCGCTGGGATCCGCCCCCACGAACATTTCCTTTCGCAGGTTCCGGAGCGTGATCTTCTCCTGCTTGGCCAGGGCATGCGTTTCCGGAAGGGCAACCACCACCGGAAAGGCGGCGATCCGGCGCACAAAGAACTCCCGCGCAATCGCCGTGTTGAGGTTGCCCAAGATCAGCATATCCAGTTCGCCACGTCTCAGGGCTGCGATCTGTTCGCCCGGGGAAAGGTCGATCAAGTGGACTTTGGTTTCGGGATGAGTTCGCCGAAAAGCCGCGAGGGCCGGATTCAGATACTCATTCGCCGCCGACATCAGATACCCGATCCGCACGGAAGCGCTCTGGCCTCGCGCCAGCTTCCGCGCCCCGGAAATGACGATGTCGGCCCGGGCCACGACGGGTTGCATGCCTTCCAGCAGCGTATGGCCCGCTGCCGTCAAGGCCACACCACGGTGACCCCGCTCCAGCAACTGTCCGCCAATCTCCGCTTCCAGCGTCTGCATCTGGCGCGTCAGCGTGGATTGGGATACATGCAACTGCTCCGCTGCCTTGCTCAAGCTGCCAAACTCGCAGATCGCGAAGAACGAGCGGAGCAGGTCAAGATTCACGCCCGTCGATTTTGAACGATGGCTTAAGTAAGGCAAGCGGAGGGTGCCCGAAGACGGATGACCACGGGGCGATTGGAATATACTCTCCCCGGTGCCAGACGATCGCGAAACCACCACCTTCTACCATCCGAGTCAGGTTCACGATCGCGTTTGCGCCGCGAGATTGCAGTCGCTGCATCCCGGCGTCATCTCTGGCCGACGCTAATCTATGCAGACACTTTATCTGATTCTGCCCGCACTCCTGGTCGCCGTCGTCATTGCCTCCGTCTGGCTGGACCGTTGGAGCGTGCCCGTGATTCTGGTCGCGCTCGGCACGGGCATCGTGAGCGGAAGCGACGTGCTCAATCTCTGGCATTTCGACGACATGATGCTGACCAACAAGTGCGCGAACTTTGCGCTGGTCTTTATTCTCTTCCACGGCGGGTTCATGACGAAGCGCGCCAACTTCCGAGCGGTCGCACTTCCCGCCAGCGGGCTGGCCACGTGGGGTGTGATGCTGACGGCCGCGGCGACCTTCGTCGTCCTGCGATGGATCCTGGGGTGGTCGCTGGAGTTGTCGCTGCTGCTGTCCGTCATCATTTCTTCGACAGACGCCGCGGCGATCTTCTCGATTCTGCGGCGCCAGTCACTGCCGCCGAAAGTCTCCTCCACGGTGGAGATTGAAAGCGCGGCGAATGACCCCATGGCCATCCTCATGACCACGGTCGTGGTCGCGAGTCTGGTTTCGGGGGAGTCGTTCAAAGCCTCGACAATTCTGCTCTTTTTCTGGAAGTTTGGGGTCGGTCCGGTTGTCGGGTACATCGCAGGACGCCTGGTCATCCGCTTGTTCAACTGGCTCACGCCGCACGACCGGGGTTACTACTACGTCCTCTTTCTCGGCGTCGTGCTGCTCATCTACGGACTGGCGGAGCTGGCGCAGGCGAGCGGGATGCTGGCAGTGTTCACCGCGGGCTTTGTGATGGGCAATGGTTCTTTCGTCCACAAGCAAGGGGTACAGAACTTTTCGGAGGCGCTCTCCACCATCGTGAACATCGGCATGTTTGTGCTGCTGGGCCTGCTGGTGTTTCCCCGGCAGTTTGCCGACGTCTGGCTGCAGGGCCTGCTGCTCTTTCTCGTGCTCACGTTTGTGGCCCGCCCGGTCGCGGTTTTCCTCGGAACGCTGGGAATGCCCCTAGGCTTTCGCGACCGACTCTTCACCGGATGGGCCGGCTTGCGCGGTGCCGTTGCGATTGTGCTCGCGACCTACCCCGCCGCCGCCGGCCTGCCGATGGGAAACGAAGTCTTCAACCTCGTGTTCTTCGCTGTGCTCCTGTCGATCATCATCCAGGGCTCGACGCTCGGCCTGGTATCCAAATGGCTGCGGCTTTCGGCCCCCGCCCGGCCGCAAGCCTTGTTCAGTCTGGAATTGATTTCGATGGCGAAGAGCGACTACGACATGGTCGTGGTGGATCTTCCCGGGCCCAAGGGCGCCCCAGGCCCACACCTCCGTGATCTCCGGCTGCCGGAAGGAGCCATCATTACCTTGATAACGCGCGGCGATGAAGTCGTTCTCCCCAAGGGAGGAACCCAGCTACAGGGCTGGGATCAGGTCACTGTCCTGGCCCATGCGCCGGATGAGGCCAAGATTCGCGGGAAGCTTGTCGAGCCATTCACCGTCCAATTGTCGGCCGGGTAGGTGTGCCGGCACCAGGAAAGGCGAGTGAAGCGCTTCTGCCGTCGCACGTCGGAAGTGGGTCAGTGCTCCTTGAGCAGCGCCTCCGGGTTCAGGGCTGCGGTAAACATCGCAACCGAGCCGTCGGGGTTGCGCGGCCACTGCTCCCGGGGGCGGTCCCAGTAGAGTTCGAGCCCGTTTTCATCGGGATCACGCAGGTAGATCGCTTCACTCACGCCATGGTCGGATGCGCCGTCGATGCGAACGCCGTGAGCCAGCAGTCGGCGTAACGCGTCAGCGAGAGCCGCGCGATTTGGATAAAGTATCGCTGCGTGATACAGACCGGTCGTGCCCGGGGGAGGAGGCTGACCGTCCTGGCTTTCCCATGTGTTCAGTCCGATGTGATGGTGATATCCGCCCGCCGAGAGAAAGGCCGCGGTGCGTCCCAACCGGGTGGTAAGTTCGAATCCAAGAACATCACGGTAAAAGGCGATGGCGCGCCCGAGATCGGCGACTTTCAGGTGGACGTGCCCGATGGTCACGCTGGCCGGGATGGGGCGGGAATGAGAGGTCGGGCCGGGCGGTTCAACGAGTGCGTTCATCTTCATGCGCTGACGATATCACGGGCGGCCTAGGCTTGCCACTGCGAGGACCGGGAGCCAGCCATGCACGCGGCGCATGGCCGCTCGCCTTGCCGAACGAACATGGACGGCGCTACCAAGCGCGAATCATCATAAGGACTCGGATCGGAATCCATCGCGACGGCATCCGTCTCGTTGCCCATGGAAGTGCGTCATTGAAGAACGGCGAGGAGATCAACCGGTGCTTCGTCCGCGGCTGGCTTCTTTCCCTGTAGAAGGAGCTGCACTGTGCGACGACTGGCGCTGCCGGATGAGGGTTGCTTCGGCACGGAGGTTGTCGAGCGACATTCGGGTGGCCTTGAACAACCCGACGCTCCCTAAAACCAGGCCACCAACGCCCACGATGCCCAGGACGAGCCCCAAACCTGCCATCACGCGAAACCACCACTCACCCAGAAACGGCGCGAGCCCGGAGGCTAGCAACGTTATGAGCGTCGCGGCGGCGAATGATCCGAGCGCCACGTAGATCGAATGCAACGCTCTCAGGAGAAGCATCGCTTGCTTCTCTGCGCGCCCCACCTGTTCCAGAAGAAGCCCCACGGCGGCAGGCGACAAATCGTCCGCTTCCGACCTCGCGAACAGCTCGTTCATGCGGTCGCGGGTGCGGAACATCCGATTGAGGGTACTCAGGGCCAACGTGCTCGTCGCGTTGGTCAAGATTGCCGGCGCTGCGATCAACGTAAGCGCACCCAAGGGGTTTTGCGTGAACTCCAGCCCGCCAGTGTTTCCATAGTCATCGAGCATCGAAGATTCCGGCCACGCATTGCAGCGAGTGCCTTCGGCATCCTTGCGATCAGCCTGTTGGAACGCGAATGCGGAGGCAAGCGCAGCTGAAGCGATGCGACACACGCATGGTTGGCATCCGCTGACCGCAGTAGCGCGCTTGGGGGCGGTGGAGTATCATTCCGGCATGAATACGATACTGCGTTTTCCAATTCCTATGACCCTTATGTCGGGGAGGAGAGAAAGGCCGATGTCGCCAGACCGGCTGCAGGCGAAGGCCCTGGAGCGCTGGGAAAATGAAGGCGGCAGAATCCCGCACCTCGCACGGGCGTCCCGGCTTGACAAGCGAGGCGATGCGGTCGTTGTTCAGACTGAACCTTGCACGCGATGAATTTCCGGACTCCAATTATAGCGATTTGTGATGACACGTTGTGTGTCATCTGTCCGGTCGCAGCCGGTTCCGAGGCTTGAGCACGCGAAGGTGATTCGCCGGATGCTCGGGCCAGGCCCGCGGAACCGGCAAAGCCTCGGGGCAACTGAAGCGCTGACGGGAGTTTAGTTCCCTTCCTGCGGGCAGCGTGCTTCCGCCCATTCAGACATCTGCCGTGTGACGGCGGGTGTTGTTCAGCGTACGGCGACGGAAATCGGTCCGCCGGTGCGCATTCCCACCTCCTTTGTCCACTTCGCGTCACGCGGACGCTACGCCGCGTACTCATCATGAAACTTCGTCCCTTCGCCCGTACCGATCTTCGCGTGTCCGAATTGTGCCTCGGCACGCTTCACTTTGGTTGGAAAGTCGACAAGCGCACCTCGAGCGCGATTCTTGATCGGTTCCACGCCGCCGGTGGCAACTTCATCCAGGCAGCGTCTGGTTCGCCGGTCGGCAGCGCTGCCGACCTGTTGGTCGGCACGCACCCGGAGAGCCACGTCGGCGCCTGGCTGGCCAACCGCCGAGGGCTGCGGGAATCACTTGTGCTCGCGACGCGCTTTGTCGTGCAGGACCGCGACATCTCGGACCGGGCACTCGCCAGCTTGTTGCGGCGTGCATGCGAAAGAACGCTGCGGCACCTGCGCACCGGGCACCTTGACTTGTTGCTGTGCGAATGGAGCAATGTTCTGTCACCGCCGGAACGGCTGCTTGCGGCGCTTGCACCGCTGGTGCGCGACGGCCTGGTGCGCCATATCGGTGCGTCGAGCTTCCCGGCATGGCGCCTGGCCGACGCCGTGGCCGACGCACGTGAGCGTTCACTGCCAGATATCGCGGCGGTACAGGATGACTTTTCCCTCGTCTGTCGTCGCCGGTTCGACACCGAGCTGGCAGATTTTTGTCAGGCGAAGCGGTTGGCGTTTCTTGCCCGCTCCCCGTTGGCCGGAGGATTTCTTGTCGACGCTCCCTCGCCGGGTCGCGCCTGGGCTTCGGCCGGACGCGAAAACTGGTTGCGCGATCGCTTCGCCAATCCTCGCAGCGTCAGCGCGCGTGACGTCCTCGACGCCATCGCGTTGGGGCGTGGCGTAAGGGTCGCACCGCTTGCCTTGGCGTGGGTGCTGGCACATCCCGTCGTAACTTCGGCGGTGATCGGGGTGACCTCATCTGAGCAACTCGACCGGTTGATCGAGGCGACGAATCTCGTGCTATCTGAGCACGAACTCGCACTGCTGGAGGCGCCGGCCGTGGTGCCGTCGAATGCCCTGTTGGGTGGCGCGATGCCGGCGCAGCCGGCAGTCGCAACGATTGAATACGGGTGGTCCCCTCCGGCTGCGAGAGGCGCGGCGGGCGTTGTCGCACTGAATCGCAACTGATCGAGGACTCTTATCGTGATTACTGCTATGAGCGCCTCCCCAATCTATCTTTCGCGTTACGACAACCATCGTCTGCGTGAAGTCGTCGCGGCGGCCGAAGACCAGGCGGTGCTGCGAGGACTTCGGGCGGAGCTGGATCGCGCGATCGTGCTGCCAAGCCACGCGCGTGTCCCGACGGGGCTTGTCGCGATGGATACGCACGTGACGTTTGAAGATCAGGGCTCTGGGGCGATCGGCGAGGTGCTCCTGACGTTGCCGGAGCGCTCGGATCCCGAGAGGGCTGCGTTGTCTGTCTTCGATCCTCTCGGCACGGCCCTGCTCGGTTGTACCGTCGGCGACTTGATCACGTTCGAATGCGAATCGGGGGCAAAGACCCTGAAGATCCTACGGGTGATTCAGTCCAGTGTCGCGAAAGCGGCGGGGACCTTGACCACCGTCTAGTCCTGAGGGTCTGCCCGATGACGACACTCGTCCAACGTTGGATCCGATGTAGCCGTGATGCCGTAGGCATCATCCGGCCGCTCGCGCCCGGAGCCGCACTGTAGCGAGCACCGCATCAGCGGAGCG
The DNA here is from genome assembly GCA_963797435.1 of uncultured Verrucomicrobiae bacterium. GTDB lineage: Bacteria > Verrucomicrobiota > Verrucomicrobiia > Opitutales > Opitutaceae > CAWCPJ01. The sequence continues at coordinate 11,820 of CAWCPJ010000006.1, forward strand.
GCTCCGGGTTAGATTTGTCGCTCATCCGATCGCCCGGCTACCGGGTCTGGCGCTGCACGTACGCCGGGCATGCCGCGCCCAAAGGTTTCCACGATTCATCCACATTTGATCCCACCAATCCCCTCCAACGATTTCCATGACCATTCTCCACGTCACCGATCTTCATTTAAACCCGCAGTGGTACGACTGGCTGATTGCCGGCGCCCCGGACCATGACTTGTTGTGCATTTCCGGCGACTTGCTTTGCGAAAACGAGCCGGCGCCGAAGCACCGCCAGATCGCTCGGGCCAGCCGGTGGTTGCGACGAATCGAACGCCCGATGGTCATTTGCAGCGGCAATCATGATCTCGAGTGGGATGATGCACACGAACGTTGGCGGCCGGCGAAGTGGCTCCAGGATCTCGCGGGAGAGCGGCTTTGGGTCGACGGACAGTCGTTCAGCCGCGGCGCGCTGTCTTTTCATGTCATCGCTTGCACCACGCATCCCAAAGGGGCGAGAGCGGACGTGTGGGTGGTACACGCGCCGCCGACCGGAGTTGCGGTAGGCCGGCACCCGTTGGGCCGCGATGGGGGTGATCCAGACCTGAACGACAGCATCCGTCGTTTTCAGCCCGGCGTTGTGCTCTGTGGGCACATCCACGAGCCATCGTCCTGGATCGAGCAAAAGGACGGCGTGATTTACTTGAATCCGGGGAGCGTGAGCCGGGGACGGTTTCCGAACCACATCCTGTTCGAAACCGAATCAGCCACGGCGCGGCGCGTGAGCGACAGTGTTGCGGGCGCGCGTTGTGAAGTCGCCAGGTGGGCGCGGCCGTTCAGCGAAGCGGGGCGCGAGCTTGTCCATGCCTAGACGCTGTCGGGGCAAATAACCTTTGGAGAATTTTCACTATGAATCGACGAAAGCTGGGAAGAAGTGATCTACACGTGTCGGAACTTTGTCTGGGCACACGGAAATTTGGCTGGGAAACCAGGGAGGCAACGGCGTTTGACGTGCTGGATGGGTTCGTCCGCGTCGGGGGCAACTTCATTCAGACGTGTGGGGTCGGTGCCGAGGATACGCATGGTATCGCCACGATCGGCGTTGCCGAAGTGTACGTCGGGCGCTGGCTGAAAGCGCGTGGCATTCCTCGCGACGATATCGTGATCGCTTCGCGTCAGGACGTGTCGGCGAGCGACGGGCGGAGCGACACCTTCAGAACCGCTTCTAGCCATTCGCCGGAATTGCGAAGGTTCGCTGCGGCGGTTGCAGGTGCGTTACCTCGATTTGCTCGTGTTCGAGTGGTGCGAAGGCGCGCCGATGGATGAAACCCTCGTCGCGGCGGAGACATTGGTGCGCGCCGGCATGGTTCGCCACGTCGCGGTGAGCGGTTTTCCCGCCTGGCGGGTGATGGAATGGATCGGCCATTCCGCTCGGCGCAACCTCTGTCGTCCGGAGGCAATGCAGAGTGAGCTTTCCCTCGTTTCGAACGCGGGACTGAACGCGGAATCCATGGCGCTCGCGCGCGAACATCGCCTCGGATTTCTGGCGCGATCGCCACTCGCGGGCGGATTTCTCGCCGGTTGCCCTGCATCATCGGACTCTCGTGACGGCGGGCGTGCCCTAATGCTGCGCAACCGGTACTCAATCGCGTCGGCGAGAGCGGCATTGGCTGAGGTGCGTGCAATCAGCCGCGTCCGCGGCACGTCGGAGGCCCGGGTGGCGTTGGCGTGGGTATTGGCCCATCCGAATGTCAGCTCGGCCCTGATTGGCGTCAGCTCGATCACCCAACTCGGCGAACTCACGGGCGCGACCAAGCTCGACCTTTCGTTCTCAGAGATCCAGCGACTCGATTGGCGCTGGAAAATCACCGTGGGAAATCCACTGGACGACGAATGCGACATGCGCCTTGCGGAGGAGGATTCCGACCAGGACTGCACCGCCGCGATCGCCACACCGACCGAAGAGAAAATCAAAATGATATGAATACCATGACCATGAATACGAATTCCATGATTTACATCCCCAGCGACGACTTCCGCCGTTTGAAAATCCTTGCTTCGGCGACGTCGAAGAAGACGAACAGCCAGGTTGCGTCCACCCTGCGGGGTGAATTGGCGCGCGCCGCGGTGCTGGCACGGGAACATCTCCCAGCGGGCGTGGTGACCGTTAACTCGCGCGTTCGATTCCGCGACATCCACTCGGGCGTGGAAGAAGAATACGTGCTCACGTGGCCGGATCGGGCCGACGGCGGGGTGGAGCGGATCTCCGTCCTCGCCCCGATCGGCACGGCGTTGCTGGGTTATCGTGAGGGAAACGAGGTGTCGTGGCCGACGCCAGGGGGAACCCGGCGTTTGCTCGTGCTCGAAGTTGAACCCGTGAGCGATGACTCCCTTGCGGATCCGAACGAAGGCGCCTTGGAGCGCCTGCTGAACGGTTCACGGTGAGGAAGTAGTCCCATTTGAATCGTGTCTGCTGATCTGATCATTGGACCCACGAGTCCGCCGCTGGTCATGGCGACCCGAATCGCGCTGGCCTTGGGCGCGGGCGCTTTTGTCGGGCTCGAACGGGAACGGCGCGGCAAGTCTGGCGCCCGTACCTTTGCGCTGGTGTGCGCAATGGCGGGCGCCAGCGGCGCGTTGGGCGACGGCTACAGTTGGGCCGTGCTCGGCGTCGTGGGCAGCGCACGCGCGCACTCGGGCCGGGCTTCGTGCCGGCGGCTGCCCGCGGTGTGGTCCTCGCGAATGCCGCAATGCTGGCGCGGAATGCGGTGATTGTCGGAGTGCTGTCGCCTCCGGTGCTCGCGGCGATGGCCTTGCCGTTGGGCGGCATGTTGGTGGCGTGTATTTTCGCGCTATGGCAGTTGGATGCGCGCTGGTTGCGAGACGAGGCAGACGGCGGTGTCCCGACTGAAAAGTTGAAGTTCGATTCACCGTTCTCGTTGTCTGCCGCGCTGCGCTTTGGCGCAATCTTTCTCGCGCTTCAAGTCGCGGGAACGCTGGCGCAACGCGAGTTTGGCGCCGTCGGATTCTACGCGGTGAGCGCTGCCGGTGGCCTGTTTTCCAGCTCGTCGGCAGTGGCCGCGGCGGGAACGTTGGCGGCAGAAGCTGCCCTACCGATCGGCACGGCGGTTGGTGGAGCAATTCTCGCCACGCTTACCAGCGCCTGCGTCAACCTGCCGCTTGTTGCCCGCTTGGGGCGCAATGCGCGACTCACGCGAGCGGTTGCCGTGACGGTGGGCGCAATGGCCGCAGCCGGCGCTCTCGGCTGGCTTGCCCAAAGCCGGCTGCCGTGAACCACGAATCTTCTCAATTCAACCAATGAAAACCAACATCATGTACCACGCAGACATTAAGCTGAACGGACGACCTGAGTCCGTCCTGCCCGGACAAACAATCGCGACGTTGTTGCGCGAACGCGGCGTCGCTCCCGAGCGCGTCGTGGTCGAACTCAATGGGCGCGCTCTGACCCCAAGCGAAACCAAAGCCACGCCGATTCGGTACGGAGACGTCCTGGAAGTGGTGCAGGTCGTCGGGGGCGGATGAATGAAGCATCCCGAAGGCACGACAGTCCCCGGACAACCTGAAGAACCCGAAAAAGCGAAGGACCTGATAACTATGATTATATTACATGTCCCCAATCTACGCTCCAATCGCCGCTGGTTTCAGTGGCTTCTCGACGAGGCGCCGCGCCACGATCTCCTTGTCGTCGCCGGAAACTTGGTCGACCACGACCTTCCGATTTCGATCAGCAGTCAGCGTTCGTGGGTACGCGCGTGGCCGGCCGACTATGGCCGACCCGCCTGCATCGCCAGCGGCCCTGAGGATCGGAAGTTCAATACCGAGGCCAACGCATGGCTTCCTGCCACGTGGCTGAAGGAAATCGCACCGTCGGTGTGCGCCGATGATGAGTTTCGTCGAACACGGTGGCTTTGCCTTACATTGCATCCGCTACGGCGGACATGCCGGCCGATCGTCACGCCGAGATCTGGGTCGCCAACCGGGATCCGCGACTCACGTTTGGCGGTACGAGCGACATCCGCCACGGGGGCTGTGATGATAGTGTCACGGCCAGTGACACGACTGCCGCCCCAATCATCCTGACAGGCGACACGATGGACCGCTTGCTCTGGCGAAACATGCACAACGGGACCTTGCACCTGAACGCTGGATGGATGCCGTCGGCACCCTTCCCGAACCACGTGCTGCTGGATCCGGCGTCGTTTGCCGCGCGTCGCGTGAGCGCGACGGCGCCCTTTCCGAGAGTCGAGGTGTTTGCGCAGGAGTTTGGCTCCCCCGTCACATCCTCTTCCCGAGTCAAGTTCCCGCCGCCTGACGGGCGCCATGTGCCACCTGTGGGCGCTAGCCGAAAACCTCGTTTCACGTCATGTTTGCAATAGGCATATCTCTCCTCGCTTCTGGCTGCGCCCTGATGTTGGAAACCTTCATTGAGGCCAACGGGGCGGTTCACGATGCCCCGCCTCCAGGTACGCCGGTTGCGCAAAAGCTTCGGCGCGCGCGGACGGTAGCTGTCGGCCTCGGCTCACTCTTGATAGTCGGTGGGCTCGCAATCCTACTCTTTGCCACCCACTTTTGACGTCAGGGGCAGCGGAAGGAAGATATGGGACCGAGAATCACAATCAGCTCCACATCGATTCGGGTGAACGGCGGGGCACCGACCTCCTGTCGCGCCGTATGCTCCGCCACGCGTTTGCCTTCAAGGCCAGTGTGGAATTTCCCCGGTGAGTCTCGGGTACCGAGCCCTTCGAGGTTGAAATTCTGAAGGCCGACCGGATGGAGTGGCCTGCGATAGGCTTCCGTGTGGGCGTACGACGTTCCGGAGGGATGTCTCTAGGTGGTAGAGTTCTGATCAATCGGCTGTGCCGTCGTCGATGAGCTGTCCACCAAGATGGTGAAAGCGTTGTCCGCGCTCAGGTCGTTGCGCGTGCCGTCGGGCATGCCGACAATGGCGAATTCGGCTTCGGCAGATGGCACCGGGTGCCAGCGTGTGCGGGCCGGTGGCGATCGCTTGCGGGAATTTCTCGTCGCCGACGCGCGCGGCGAAGGTGCTCGGGTCGATTGCGAGTTCCTCGTCGGTCTTGTTGGTCAGCGTCAGAAGAAAGACGACGGCGTCTTCCTTCGAGAAGCGGTAGACCTCGCGGACGTCGATTTCGAGATCCGGCAGGTCGATCTTGCGATTCTGGGCCTGCAGCGTGACGCCCTCGACGGCTTGCGGGAGGGACTTCGCGAGCACGGGATACGCGCGGGCGCGGTCGAGGAGGCTGAGCCCGATGCGCGGCGTGAATCGCACCGGCTCCGGCGGGCGGTTGAGCTTCACCGCGGCCGTTGTCGTCGGCCGTTTGAAGATCGCGCTCGCGATGGAGTCTGCCTCCACCGACTGCAACTGCATCACGTAGGCCGCGCCTTCGAAGAGCATGGTCAGGCGCCCGACGGCGGCCGGCTCGCATGCTTCGCACCAGAACGAAGTTCGATCCGGGCGCGTGGGTGACGTGGAACCGGAGCGGCGTGCCTTCCTCGACGTCCACGCCGGCCGCCTTCCCGTCGTCGATCAGCATGTCGGCGCCGACGACAGCCGTGATCGGCCCCGGCAGCGTGATGGTCGTGATTTCCCGCGAGACCGGCAGATCCGACCGTGGCATGCGGATCCAGCGGGAACTCCGTGATCGCCTCGCCCGAACGCCGTCGAGGCTCCAACCAGAAGCAGCTGACGAATTTCCACATACGAGCGCATCTAGGTCTTATCCAGTGGCTCGACCTGGAACGCGGCCACGGCCGTCGGAAACCGTCCGTTGCGCGTCAGGTCGGGGTTCAGAAGGAATTTGAACTTCACCCGGTAGTGCAGGACTTCGGTGATCGGCGCATTCTTGTACGCGCCGACGCGGATGAGCTGCACGTCCACCGAGGTGTAGAACGCGTCGTCGCGCGTGCTGATGACTTCCGGCGTGCCCATCTCGACTTTTTGGTGCAGGGACTTCGCCTGAAACTCCGGCTTCGTCTTGTTGATCGCCGCCTGCGCGATCTCCGCGGCGTCGCGCAGGAAGAGTTGCTTGAAGAACTCCGGGTTGTCCAGGCCCTCGGGGTTGCGCTCGAACAGCGCCTTGCACGCGAGCTTGGTCTGTAGCGCATGGAGTTCCGTCGCGTGCTGGATATCGACCACCGGCGACACGTAGTAGGTGCCGAGGCTGTCGATCACGACGACGTCGCGCTGGCGCGTGAGCTGCTCGATCAGATTGCGGCGATCCCACGCCGACCATACCCACGCCGCCACCGCGATGAGAAACCAGATCAGCGCATCGCGTCGCTTGCGGTTGAAGATCGCGAGCAGCGTGCGATTTCTGCCGCCCAAACGCTCGCGGGAACGCGACGGCAGCGTCCCGGCGTTGCTGATGCTTCCGCACTCATTTCCGCAACCTCCCTCGTTCCGGCGTCTTCGGCGGCGTGACGTTGATGCACGGACGTTCGCCGGACGGCAGCGCATCGTGCCCCCGGATCCACTCGGACCAAGCGGAACGCATCGGCGCCCCGGCGCTGAGGCCACCATCGGACTTGTAGCGGCGCGGGCCCGCGCGGCTCCGGCCCGCGACCACTGCGCCAGAATCGACCGAAGAGCGCGCGCAGCCAGCCCGTCTTCTCGCGTTCCAACGCGGCAGCGTTCTCCATCGAGTGCGCCAGGCGCGAACTCGAGCTGGCGATGCTCTCCAGCGCCTCGACGAACCTTCGTTGTGGGTTAGTTCTTGGCATAAGCTTCGATCTCGATTGCTGCCTGGTTGGGATCTTCCGTGTGCGGTTGCGCCGACCGCATGGGCCGTTCGCGATTCATGTGACGCCGGGCATCGCGAAAGAATTCCGCCTGCTCGGCGCGACTCGACGCCATCGAGTCCGCGGCATCCGCCATGCGGGAGAATGCGGACGCGACGCCTTCGGCCGCTCGCGTGCCGCGCCGGGCGTAGCCCGCGCCGTAGAATCCGGTCATCCCGCGCGATCGCGGTCGACGTCGCCTCGGCATGGCCGCCGCCTCGCGCAGCGGACTCGGTGGCCGATGCGCCCGCGCCGACCGCGGCCGCCGCGATGACGGCCGCGGCGGACGCCCCGCCGGTCACGGCGGCCGTGCCGGCAGCCACGCCGCCGACCGAGCGCCGCCCGCCCGACACCGCCAACAGCCTGCGCGAAAGCTCCCGCGGGATTCGCCCCCATCAGCAGGATCTTGCGTCGTCACGTACGGAGCCAGGATCGAACTCACGATCATCCACGTGCCGATCAGCAAGCACGGTCAACACCGTGGCCGCGGTTGCACCCGGGACGATGATCGGCACCAGGCTCGCCCGGGCCGCGGCATCGAGCATCGCGTTCGTGACCACCGCGGCGATCATCCAGCCAAACGGCCAGCAAACCAGCGCGACCAGCGCGATGACGTATTTGAGCCCGACGCCCGCCATCGGCCGAATCATGAAGAACGAAAGAAAGATCGGGCTGAGCGCCCATCCCGCCGACAGCAGGATGTCGCCGACAAGCTTCACGATGTATTGGAAGCCCCACGCCAGCCAGCCGAACAGCCAGAGCATCGCGTAGGCGATCGCGGTTCCAACGGAACCGGTGTCCCAGATCACATCCCACACGCTGGCGTCCGGCTTCGCGTCCGACGTGCCGGCGACAAACTTCGTGAACTTCTCGTCGACCATGGCCGGATCGATCGCCAGGTAATCCCCGAACGCGCTGACGACGTCGTTCAGTCGCATCAGCCACTCCCGCAGGAACACCGTGGCAAGCCCCACGAGAAACACGCGGAGAATCAGCTTGATGAGATCGCCGGGATCGTGGCGGCTCGTTCGCAGCCGTGAAGACGAATCCCGCCGTCGCGACCGCGCCCGCCGACGTAGGCGCAGCCGCCCCACAACTGCGACAGGCCGTCGAAGTAGGAATCGGGCAGAATGCTGCCGGCGGGCGCGGGCATGGGCGGAGTCAGCGGTGCGGCGCGGCCGGAGCCGGCGTTTCCTTCTGCGTCTCGTCCGGCTTCTCGTCGTCCTGGTCGAGCTTCTTGTTGTACCTCGGTTTGAACGTCTCCGGGAGACGTTCCATTTCCTTCTTCGCGGCTTCGGCGCGCGCGTTCGGCTTCGGCGTCTTCGCGCGCCTTGTCGGCTGCCGCCTGCTTGTGGGCGCACGCCGCAAGCGCCACGGCGACGAGGATCAAGGTGAGATGTCGGAGTGCGTTTCATACGGATCTGCGATTGGACAGCCGTGCGAGCGCGATGCGTGCCCGTCACGGATTCAACGGCTCCTCTTTCACATAGAGCAGGACCGAATCGTAGATCGGCTTGAACGTTTCCTGGATCTTCTTCGCCTCTTCGCTGCACGAGCGTCGCACGCGCCTCGGCGTCCGGCCTTGTCCTGCGCGTCGTTGCATCGCAGCCGCCTCGGCCTCCTTCACCTGGATCTCGGCGGCACTCAGGACGACCTCGGAATCCAGCGCGGCGAGCTGGTCGTATCTGCGCATTCAAGACGGCTTCGAGTTTCTGCTCCTCGGCCTCGGTTCCGGCCGCCTGCAGCGCCTCGCTCGTGTTCGCGATCGCTCGTTTCAGAGCTTCGCGCCGCGCGTAGACGTCGGCCTGCACCTCCTTGAAGTTGTCGACCTTGGTCGTGATTTCGTGCGCCGGCTTGTACAGATCGCGGCAAGCGCGGGATCACTCACGCCGTCGAAGTCCGGAAACTCAGCGGAGATATCGACGTAGATGCCGCCGCGCGTGTCGCCGAACAGCCCGCGGCCATCAACGCGCGCAGACTGTCCGCCCACGTCTGAAGTTTCGTCGGCAGGTCAGGTTCACCTCGAACTCCGGGAATCCGACGACGGCCTTGATGTCCGCCATGTTGCCGAGGCGCGCGAGTTGGTCGTCCATCTGACCGATTTGTCGGACCTGATTCGATGATCTGCTGTGCCTGTCGCTCGAGCTGGTCGACGAGCGCGGCATAGTTCGTCAGGCTCTGCTGCAGATTGGCGGCGTCGAATACCGCCCACTGCGCGGACGCGCGGCGTCGCGCACGAGCAAGAGGAGAACGAAGAGCGGCAGACAGCGTTTCATGATCCGTTCCCTTTCGGCATGACCACGCGGATCACGCGTTTCGTCGGCTCGCGCCGGACGCCATCGCGATCGGATTGCGGCACATCGATCTCATAGAGCCCTTCCTCGTAGCCGTCGTCGTCGGGAGGGCGCTGATTGTCGCGGGCGATCCAGTATTGCTGCTTCACGGCGTCCGACTGCCCTTTTTCGTAGCCGGCGAGATACGCCTCCTTTTGCGCCTTGTTGCTGAAGTAGTTGATCGTCTCCCCAGCGATGAACCCGACGGCCGCTCCGGCCGCCGCGTTCTTTGCCTTGTCGTGTCCGTTCTTCGCGCCGACGTAGGCGCCTGCTGCCGTGGTCGCCGCGGTCGTCGCAAAGGCGCGCGTCCGCGCCGCGGAATCCCCGCCGGCCGCGGCGCACCCGGAATTGAAGAGCGATGCGGCGAACAGCAGCGCGACGGCCGACGAGCTGCGGCAACACGGCGGACGTCAAGATCACGAAGGAATCGAGTCATGGTTGTGATGTCGGTTGGTTGAGTTGGACGTCGCGAGCCGTCGCCATCCGTGACCGATCAGGCGACCTCGAGTCGCTCGGTGATCTGCTCGCAGATGATCTCCGAATGTCCCACCTGGTAGCACTCCTGCCGCTCCACGGTGCGCGCAACGAAGTCGCCGGTTTCGAGCTGCCCCCGGAGTAGCGCCATCGCGTCGGCGCGCATGCGCATCCTCGCGACTGGCGACAACTCCAGATCCTCCGTCAGCGCCTCGATTTCGGCGATCGCCTCACGCGGCACGGTGTCAGGCGAATCGTCCTCCGCCATGCGCTCGACAACCGGCTCGACCCGTTCCCGCAACCGGTCCTCGTCGAGTCGACGGTAGCCGGATGCCAGAACATCGAGGGCCGCGGTGCTTGTGAGCAGGGCAATCGCTTCGTAGTGCCGAACGAGTCCTCCAAAGGAATCGTTGACGAACTCTTCTTCCATCAGGCGAAACTCCGGGCGGCCGGCCCGGAACTCGACGTCGATTCGGCGAACCATGCGATGGTCCGCCACACCTTCGCCATCCGCCCGGGGCAGCGTCATCACGCTTGCCGGCAGCTCGACCAGCACAACCGAAGTCGTGTCTGTCGGTATGCCGCTTTCCGGGGCGATGCCACGACGCTCCGTCCACGCCTCCTGCGCGCGCCGTTCCAACTGCTCCGCTTCTCCAACGATTTCTGTTCGTGTTTTCATGGTGCTTTTCCTTTCACGCCTTCGCGATGATTCCTTCCACGACGTTGTCGTACGCCTTCAATTCGCTGGCGCGCTGATCGTAGTGCGCGCCGGAACTGGAGGCGCAGTAGAGCATCTCGCGCGACGCCACGTTGCGCATGGTGACGATCAACGGGCGCCGCTGGTCGGTGTGGTAGTACGTGAATTGCGCGTACTTTTGTCCGACGAGTTTCTCCGGCTCGGGATGGCTGAGCACGGCGTCCTTCACCGCGTCCGGAATCGGGAAGTCGCGACTCAGGTCCTCGACGTCCGACCGGTCGCTCTGGCGCAGCATGAACAGGATGCGGCTGTTGCCGAGCACCGCGCCACGGATGTCCGAGGTCCGGAACAGCTCGTAGTTCTGCACCTCGGCCAGGTTCCAGACGTTGTATTTTCGCAACTGCTGGTAGGACTCCCGGATGACCTTGCGTCCGGTCGGCACGAGCGAGAAGCGCGCGACCTCGCCGAACAGGTTCCGCTTCCGCAGCGCGCGCGGCAGCCGCATCATGTGCGCGCGGGTGTAGTTCGCGATGAGGAACGCCGCGGCGGCCTTCAGCTCCTCCGCCGACTCGGGGATGTAGCTGAGTTCGAAATGGGCGATGCGCCCGGTGAGATCGATGTTCGACACGCCGTCGAACAGTTCGCCGTAGGCGCCGTTCGCGCTCCACGGCTCCAGCAGCGTCGCGAGGTAGCGCATCTCGTCCGCCTGCGGTCCCGAAGCCTCCGCCGCCAGGAGTTCCTGCAGATGCCCGTGCTGCGGACAATCGGCCGGCGCAAAACTCGCGAAGGCGAGGTTGCGCAGTTGCTGCGCGCTGGCCGGGTCCTTCGCAAAGCGCGTGACTTCATCGTCCGGGAATCGCGCCAGGAACGCCGCGGCCTCATCGGCGCGCGTCTGTTCGAATTCGGCGAACTCGATGAACGCGTCCACATCCGTCGCCTGCGTGCCCATGCGCTCGACGCCGATACGCCGCCAGCGCGCATGCGCGACGCGCGATCTCCGCCCACTTGTCCGGATTGCGGTTCGCATACCACCGCGCGAAGTCATCGTAGAGACGGCCGATCGCGTTCGTGAGCAACGCCTGCCGCAGCTTGTTTTTGTCTTCGTCCTTCGACAGCCCGATCATGAGCATCGGCAGCGCCGAGGCCGCGCTCAGGTGCAGGCCGCTCAACGGCAGGCCGCGCGTGTCGAGGTAGTTCATCGTCAGCCGGCCGTTGGCCTGGATGATGATCGGCTCCGCCGCGGGATCGACCGTCTTGGTGTAGATGTTGTAGGAGCAGCCCTCGTCGACGATCACCGTGTAGGCGAAGAACAGTTCCGTCTGCGTGAGGATATCGATGGCGTTCACGCTCTTGCCGGAACCGGTCGTGCCCAGGATCACCGCGTTCTGCGGCGTCAGGTTGTTGCCCTCGCCGCAAAACGTGCGACCGCCGACGAGATTGCCGTTCACGCCGTCGAAGATGAACTCGGCTGCGTCGAGGTGGCCGACCGGCGTGGAAGAGAACGGCAGGATGTTCGCCACCAGCGCGTCGTCGTAGTCGTGGAACAGCGCCGAGTAGCGGCTGAAGGACCAGCCCGGCCACGAGCTGTAGAAGAAATTGCGCGCCGATGTTTCGAGCGCCGGCTCGTAGGCCTGCGCGCGTTCCATGTTCCCGACGGCCGCGCGCAGGGCCGTGAGTTTCGCGCGCAGGTCCTCGCGCGTCCGGTCCCAGGCGCGAATGATGTACTGGAGGCGATACGGCGAACTGTCGCCGTTGCTGTAGCGCGCGATCTTCGCCGCCTTGGTCCGCATCGCCGCCAGGAGCTTGACCTTGCGCTGGCTCTCGTAGTCGCCCTCGACGCGGTTCAGCTCCTTCTGCTCGCGCTCGATCAGGCGCTCGGCATCCACCGGCTCGACGTTCACCGTGATCGCGTATTCGCGAAACCCGAGCTTGGTCAGCAGGTACGCCATGCTCGGTCGCGTGCGCTTCGGCAGCGACTTGAGCACCAGCATGCCGTGGTAGCACCCGTCATGGTAGAATCCGGTGTCCGGCTTCTCCAGCGGACGACACTGCCCGTTCCAGCAGTTTTCCTGAATCGACCGCTCGGGATCGAAGAACTCCATGGGATCGGCAATCTTCTGCTCCGGCAGCGATGGGTTCAGAAACTCGAGGTAGTGCAGGAAGTGATCGGCGTCCGTCATCGCGCGCACGCGCCCGCCGCCCCCGCCAAACAGGGCGTGCAGGAAGTGCCCGATCTGGTTGAACTCCTCCTGGTAGGCGCTGAGCAGCGCGGTCGTGGACAGCCGGCCGCGCTTGGCGCCGACCGCGTCACCGTCCACCGCCATGGTGAAGTAGAGGTACAGCTTTTCGCGCCGCAGCAGCCCCTCCTCCATCATCCGCCAGTAACGGACGAAGCGCTCGTTGCGCTGGCGTTTGGTCCATTCGTTCGTCGCCAGCCGATTGGTGTCGTCGCGATAGCGCAGCAATTCCGTGCGGTAGTCGCTGTTCACGGTCCACTGCACCTGCATGCGCTGGCCGGGCTTGAGCACCGTCAGCAGCGCCACGAGATCCGCCTCGAACGCGTTGTGATGAACCGGGTCGGCGTTCTCCAGGTCGGGCGCCGTGATTTCGAAGCCGCGCGCGATGTAGCCGCCGCGCCGCAAACCCTCGAAAACGATCACGTTTTCGCCGAGATATCCGTCTGCGGGTTCGAGGCGCATGTTCAGATCCTCCCCGCTGTTCGGCCAGGGCCTCTTCGAGTTCTTCCTGCGCCGCGACCAGTTCCGTTTGGAGTTTCTCGTAGGCGCCGAGCGACACCGTCGCGTCCTTTTCGTCCGGCGCCACCTTCACCGGGCGCCCGCGACTGTCCTCTCGACTGTCGGGACGCTGAAACGGTGTCGAGGCGACCAACCTGCCCCCGCCGGATCGAACGCGCGGAAACGATGTCCGTTCCCGGCGGGGCCGCGATTCATCTCGTGGCGCCGCCTCCGGCAGCGCCGACCGCAAACGGATTCAGCGGCCGTCGCATCCGCGGCCCAAACGCGAGCTCGAACACGCCCGCTTCCACCAGCGCCGCCTCGAAAAAGTCGGTGTCGTAGTGGTTCGGCTTGTTGTTCTTCAGCGCGAACACGTACACCACCGACAGCACGCAAAGAACGACCCCGAGCAGCACGCAGAGCAGCAGCGAAACGCCCAACACACCCCAGAGGACGATGACCATCATCACGGACGCGCCCGCCGAGCCGAGCAACCACCAGCCGCAGTTTCCGGTCATCCCGAGAAACTCGCCCTTCGACTGCGCGCCCTGATTCGCGTCGTGTTCGTTGAGGACCGTGGTGCTCATTGGTTCCGCTTCGCTTTGCGTCCTGCGGTTGCGTTGATTGGTTAACGGGGGCGCGACGTGGGCCATGGCTGACTGCACCTGCGCCATCTCGTGGATCGCGGGATTCCCTGCCGTCACGAACTCGACGAAGCGATCGATCAGGCTTTCCGCCTGCGACTCGTAGCGTTCGCTCAGGGGCCGGCGGCGCGGAAACGCCTTCCAGCGTGCAGCGAACTCCACCAACCGGATCGATCCCACGCGCGCTCCAGTGCGGATCTCATGGATGTGTCTGGACCAGCTCCTCCGCCGTGCTGCGCCTCTTCAGATCGAGCTGAAGTTTTTCCAGCGCGGCCTGTGCCTTCGCGCGAGACCGCTCGAAAACGGGGTCACCGTAGTGCGAGGGGCGGCGGAACACGCCGCGCATTTCCACGCCCAGATTCTTGTTGATCTGGCGTCCATTGACGACGACGCGCCCATACCACCACTTGCTTCTTCCCCGTTGTATTTCGAGAGCCATGGCATGGTCCGTTTCTTTGAGGTTGTTGTGACCCTGCCGAACTTCTGACCAACGTCGTGGAACTCCCGAAATGGCGGTAGCCGTAGTTTCGGACTAGTTTGTCCGACATCTGAGTCATGTTCCTCTGGATCAGGGCCTTACCCTCACTCTCATAACCTGAAGGTCGCGGGTTCGATCCCCGCCCCTGCACCCAATTTGGGGCCTCCATGTCTCTGATGTGGAGGCCTTTTTTTGCCAGGGACGACGGCTTCCCTGCCCGACGGGGTTTCAGTCCGGCGAACTTTGCGCACGGCTCGTTTCGCCCCATTCCGTGCGCGTGGCCTCGGCGTTGCGGAGTCCGTGAAGAGTTCCGACGCATCGGAGTGTCGCGTCGCTGCCTGCGGGCAATACGCTCGTGCGAATGCGACGACCTCCTGACAACAAGCACGACGGGAACTGCGGCCGGAAGGTCAACAAGGTGGTCCGCGTGGGTGACAACGTAGCGAGCGAACGGCGGACCCGAGGGCTGCACTGCCCGCTCCGCGAGCCGACTGCGCACTTCGCACCAAAGTCCCTGGCAGCACGAGTGGAGTCTCGCGGTCTGGAATGGATGCGACAATCGAGCGGACGTAGCACCTTTGCGGTTTCCAGCTGCCGTTTAGTCATCTCGTTCCCCTTTCCGGCCAATCACACCAAGGCAAACCACCGGACGCATGGACCTGCGCTGAACTCCAGCTGTGGCAAAACCGGCTGCGCGTAAATCGTCCTCCAGCTTGCTGGCAGTTGATTTGATTTCCTCTTCCGACTTTGCCCAACGCGGCTGCAACGCGATCGTAACGCTGCCGCAGTGACGGAGCACCCGATGGATTTCGCGGAGCGCGACAACTTCATCGTCCCAGAAGAGATTGACGTTGCTCGCACAGACTTTGTCGAACGCCCCATCGGCGAAGGGCAGGGAAGCGGCGGACCCAGGACGAATATCCAATCGGCCACTCGCTACCGCCGTTCGGTTACGCCGCCGCGCCTGTTGCACCATAACCTCGGCGTGGTCCACGCCAGCGACGTAACCTTCGACAGCCCGCCTGGCCAAAATCGCCAGCGTTGCTCCCGGACCAAACCCGATTTCCAGGATGCGGTCACGTGGCTGGGGGTTCACCAACTCCACCAACCACGCGTTGCGAGGGCGATTCTTGATGGCCATCAGCCAACCAACAAACGCCCCGACCTGACCGCGGGGACGCCCAAATTGCGACACGAGATAAGCCCTCAGCGCCATACGACAACAAAATTGTCATATGACATTTACGTTGTCAATGGGACCCGACGTCGACGAGATTCTCGTCATGCGCAAGTATCCCGACGCCAGTTCAAGCGCCCTTCTCGAGCTTTGTCTCCTGGTCAGCCTGACATTCTTCGCGCTCAAGGCCGCGGGACGGGGCATTGGCGCGGTCTCGAAGTGGGGAGGTGGCACCTGGGGGGTATTGCGTTCCCTGAAAACGGAAGGCCCGCAAACGCTGGTTCAGTTGGCGCGCAGCCGCCCCGTGTCGCGACAGCGCATCCAGCGCATCGCGGCAGAATTAGGTGCCAAACGCTTCGTCGAGTTTCGCGAGAATCCGGCGCATATGCGCTCCAAGCTTCTTCACCTGACCCCCAAGGGAGAGAGCTTTCTCAAACAACTCGATGACTCGATCGAATCCATGGCCACGCAGTTCACGGAGAACGTGTCGCCTGCAGCAATGCGCACCACGATCCGCACGTTGGAGAAACTTCGTGCCTGTATTCGCCTCTCCAACCCGAAACAGCGGAATGACTAGACCGAGATCCAGTCGAAGCGGTTGCACGTCTTGGTCACGTGTGAGGATGCCACGTAAGAAGGCACTGACTGCCTATCCTTTTTTGGAGGAGATTCCCGAAAGGCACCTTGGGCGCCTCGATCTCAGTGCGCTCGCGATTCCCGACGCTGGCTTTATGGTCGCAAAGGCTCGGCTCGAGCGCGAGCTTCACGCACACGTGGTCATCTACAGGGCCGGGCGCAAGAGAGCGCCGAAGCAGAAGCTGGAGCTCTGTCGCACGCTTTATGCCGCAAGTCTACGCGAGAGTGGCCTTGGTCTTCTGCGGTCGTTCGAGTCCCTCATCGGAAACGGTATCGTCGTCGCCTATGCGAAGCCAGTTCGCGTGCGGACGCTCGGAAGCGGCATTGATCCTGAATTCGGCCGTCTCGTCCAGCTCCGGAAATGACGAGCGGCCGTTGCCGTGGAGAGGCGATCGGAGTCGCGAACACGACCAAGGCAACGATCGTGACAGCCGAGGGTGTCATTTCCTCGGGCCGGCCCCAGGGAGCCGGCAGAGCGTTTTCCAGCATGCCGTTGAGGATCTGGTCGCCCCAGAGCCCGCCGTGCACCGAGTTGAAGATGTGCTCGAGGAACTGGCCATAGATTCCGGGACTGACCGTCTTCGTGAACCGATCGGCGTGAACGGTCAGGACGACCGGTTCGGCGACGGCCAGTGACGCGAATCCAAGTCCGAGCAATGATGCGGTGATGCGGAGTCTCACATGAAGAACACTATCGCGGGTTTGAGTGCTGGGACGTGCGCGGCGGTGTCCTCCGGCAGCGTCAAAGTAACCAGCGCAGCGGAGACGTGCGTGAATTCAGTCAGTGAAAGAGCGGCGATTGGGAGGACCATTCTCGAAGCGGGGATCAACTTGGGCGTAGGTTCGGGCTACGGAGCGAGAGATGCAACCTCGTCGCGGATCGAGACGGTCCCGGCGGTGGGGAAATCCGACGGCCGCACCCGGCCGCGCTATTATTCCTGCGGCATGCCCTCCGGTGGGCCGAAATAACTTTCCGGCAATCTGCGGTCGTGGAGGATGATCTTCTCGATCACGATTCCCGGATCGACCATGGCGATCTTAAGCGTGTGTGGTCCCGAGCGTCGCCAGTTCGTGGGAGGAGCGGAGGAAGCGAACGTTGTCGCGGGTGAACTGGTTCCACCAGCCCGCCCCCAGGAACGTCTCAGCCGCGCGATCCGCGAAGATGTCGAGAACCTGCGGGGTCTCGTCGTCAAAGGACACCGCAATGCGCATGCCCCGGTCCGGCACGAAGTCCATGACCGGGCCCAGCACAAGGGTGACCTCGTACGTGCCGCTGCGTGGAAGATAGACCGGGTACTCGAGCCGCGGCGCCGCCGCCGGCGGCAGGATGCTTTCCGCAGTGACGGGATAGATCCCCAACGCTGCGTCGCCGCGGCCGTAGTCGGGGATTTCCTCCCAACGAACCCCGTTGACGGTCCGTCTTCTTCGTTGCCGCGTTCGCCGCAAACGCGATCGGGCCGGTGAGGCTTGCGAAGCGACCTTTCGCTGCCTGCACTTGCTCAGCCGGTCGGCCTTGGTCACGGGTACCTTGACGCTGACCGGGACGGGAATCTGCCCGTGACCTCGATCACGCCCGTCGAGGATCCCGATGGGCGCCTTCGACCAGTCGATGTCGACCCAGTAGCGCCGGTCAGGGCGGGACGTCGTATCGGCGGTGAGCACAATCCACGGCTGCTCGGACGTGATCGAGAACTCGATCGGCTGCGTGCCCATGGCAAAAATGTCCACGTAGGATCGCCGCGGATGGAATGAATCGAACGCGGGCAGGACGGCGTCACCAAAATGTGCCGGCCAGCTGAATACGTCGCCCTCAATGGAAACCCCGTAGTTGGCAGTGGTCGGCGGGCATCACCTCCGTGACCGCCGGCATCGCATCCACCACGGGAGGCTCCCAGCTGAACTGCCCGAGGTGCGTCTGGTCCATGAGGTGGTCCCATTTCCCGCCGGCGAGTTCGTGGTTGTAGGTGTCGCTCATCGCCCGGTCCTGGCGGAAGAGTTCGCGCACCCGGGCGGCGAGGGCGTTCGTGCTGGCGCGTCCCTGCCTGGCGAAGAGCTGATTCCTTCCCGCCGTGATGTTCATCTCCGCGACAAGCGCCGAGGCCTTCGCCGGATGTAGCACGAGTTGATAGAACGCATCGCGCTGCTCCGCCGGCAGCACCGCGTAGAGTTTCCCGGCGCGTTCCGCCACGTCGCGCCAGGCGGCCTCGACGCGCTCCGGCTTCGTTGAAATTGATCTGGCTGAAGGTGTCGGGCTTGATCAGCTCCGGCTTCCGCCAGCCGTTGTATTTGGTGTAACGGGAGACGAGGTCGGCGATCTCCGCGGCATGCTCCGGGCCGAAATCACGCTCGGCCCAGCGGCGCGTGTAGTCGGCGACCTTGTCCTTGGTCAGCGCGGCGGGATTCCACGCCAGGCGCAGGAAGAACTCGATCGGCAGCTCGAGCGGCTTGAGGTCACCGACGTTGACGATCCAGATGCGGGTCGCGCCGTACTCGTAGGCGAGGTTCATCTGCTCCGGCGATCTTCGGCAGCGGGTTGGTGTTGATCCACTGGTAGGCGAAGGGACCGCCGTGCATGTCGAAGTGGTAATAGATGCCCGCGCCGCCGCTGCGTTTGCGCTCCTCCGCGGTCGGCAGGCGGCGGAGGTTGCCGGTGTTGTCGTCGGTCCAGAGCAGAGTGACATCATCGGGTGGACGCAGCCCGGCATCGTAGTACTTCTGCACCTCGGTGAAGAGCGCCCAGACTTGCGGAACCTCGGCCGGATCCGTGTGCATCTCCTCCGCGAGGATGTGCCGTTGATCGGCAAAGATGCGTTTCAACAGCGCGATGTCCGATTCGATAGCTGCCGGTGCTGACCATGCCCTCGTCGCCATCGCCGCGCATGCCGACCGTGACGAGATTCTCATAGTCCTTGTTGCGGGCGATGCCTTCGCGGAAGAACCGTTGCAGTGCCTCGGCGTTGGTGGCGTAGTTCCACTGGCCGTTGCCGTATTGTTCCCGGCGGGTCGTCCACTCCTTGTGCGCGCGCATCATCGGCTCGTGGTGCGACGTGCCCATGACGATGCCGTACTCGTCCGCCAGCCGCGGGTTATCCGGATCGTCCTCGTTGAAGGCGTTGTCCCACATCGCCGGCCAGAGGTAGTTGGCCCGCAGGCGCAGGAGCAGCTCGAAGACCTGGGTGTAGAACTTCGAGTTGAGGCCGCCGAACTTCTCCTTCGCCCAGCCGGTCAGGCACGGTGCCTCGTCGTTGAGGAAGATGCCGCGGTAGCGCACCACCGGCTCGCCGGACGCATGGATCCCGGGGCGGATGTAGGCCGCGGTGCGCCGTTTCGCCGGCACGTCCGCCCACCAATACCAGGGCGAGACGCCGAGCTGTTCGGAGAGTTCGTAGAGGCCGTAGATGGTGCCGCGCTTGTCGCTGCCCGGCGATCACGAGGGCGCGACCAACCCCGGGCACGGGAGCGTCAACGGTCGCGATGATGAACGATTCCCATTTGCCGGCGAGATCGGTGGTGGGAATTTTTCCCGCCGTGACCAGTTGGTCGATCAGCGCGCTTTTTCCCAGGGTGCCGGCGATGACGATGACATCGCCCCGGGGCGACTCGTGCGTGAACAGCGCGGGCCGGACTCCGCCCACGCGCTCGAAGTCAGCGCACAGGTCAGCCGCGGCGCGCAGGACGCCGGGATAATCTGCCCCATCCAGAAAGACCGGCGCTGCTCGCCCGTCGACGAGCAGCGGGAGAGCATCGCCCGCGCCGGAATCCGCGACGAGATCGGCTGGGAGACCCAGGCTGGGACTGGCGGGAGAATTGACAATGCAGCCAGCTGCAGCCGCCACGAGGATGCCCATCCGGGCCGAAGGCCAGAGGCAAGGAAACGGAACCGACCTGGTCAACAGGCGCAAGCATCGGCCCCAAAGAAGTGAGTGGTGTACCATTGGGAGAACGAGCCGGAGTAATAAGCTTCAGGATGACAGAACATATCCTGTCGCAAAAACGCGAGCGCCAGACGTCCGTCTCATCGAGTAGCGGCAGTCTCGGCTTGGCCGCGCGCGACGGCTGCAGCCACAGCGAAGCTGACGAACGACGGACAGAGACAATTTCTCATCGAACGACCCGTACCGCCCTACACATCTCCTGCCTCTCACCATCGCGCTCGGGCGGGGCGAACCCTGAAAGGACCGAGACCTCGGGCGCAAACGAATCCTCGTCCGTCATGCGTGCAGCCGAGCCGATACGCGGACGCCGCCACGTCGTCCCCGCGACATGGCGAAGCCAGGCACTCACCAGGAGAACGGCGGACGCTTTGTCCCCATACGTGCCGAGGACGCGGTGCCGTTGGCGCATTCCCAGGAAGAGGCGGGTCAGCGGCATGAGCGTGCGCAGGTGGGCCCAATGCCGACCGGGAAATCCGTAGTAGGCCAGCGTCTTCCCGGCATCCTGGGACACAATTGCAGCAGCCTTGAACCGCTGCGCCTGGTTCAGTTTCCGAGCCACCTGCGCAGCCTTCTCGCACGCGGCCTCGCGGTCTTCGCTGGCGTGAATCGCCTTGAGCATCGACAGGACTCCCGCTGCCGAGTCCTTCGGGACCTCAGCGAGCACGGCGCCGTAGAAATCCCAAATACACTGCTGCAACCCGGCCTCCGGCAGTTCACGCGCCGCGGCCGCTTCGAAGTTCAGATCGCGCGGGCCGATCAGGAGCTGGACCCCGGACAAGCCGCGCTCGCGGAGCGAACCCAGAAACGCGTCCCACGAAGTGCCGGCGTCTCCCGCCGATCTCACTCCCAGGACTTCGCGACATCCCGCGGCATTCACCCCCACCGCGAGCAGAACGCTTGACCCAACGCAGCCGTTGAGGGCTCCCGGTTCAAATTTCGCTTCGGCACAGAACACGTAGCCGTACTCACCATCGAGGCGACGCTCGCGCCAGCGGTGGATGCGACCACGAACGATTTCCGCCAACCGGCACACGACGGCCGCCTCCACGGGTGCACCCCAAAGGCGCTTCGTGGTGCCCTCGATCTGCCACAGGGGAACGGCCGCGTAGAACATCTCAAGCAGGGCCTCCTCCACGCTGCTCTGGTGACGGAGATGTCGGGCAACGATCGCCTCGGCGGGCGGAACTTTGCGGGACTTGTCCGCAGGTGCTGCGCGAGGGTCGGCCTCGACTTTCTCGGATGACCATCGACCGGGCGCGTCGGTCCGCTCGTTTTCGCGGGATTCCAGTCGCTTCGCCTCGGCCGACAACCACCGCGCCAACTGGGCCTTCAGTTTCCCACGGCTCCGCTTCGGATCATGAACATTCCGGAAGACTCTCCGAGTCGGCATCGACAGATGGGGACGACCGCCAGCCTCGCAGTGCATCGCACCGCGAGGCTGGCGGCGAAACATGACCAAACTAGAACGAGAACGTATTCGTGACGAACCACTCCTGGGTAGGCGCGATGCGGACCGCTGCCCATGTCTGGCCGTCAGGCTGAACGGATATCGGAATGAGCCCGTCGTTCTGGCCGACATTGCGAAGGTTGAGCTGGATCTTCCAATTGAGCTTCTCCGAGATCCGGCGCTCGTAGCTGGCCCAAAGATCGAGCGCCCCTTCCGACGGGCCAAAATACGGCTTGGTCAGGTCGAAACTCGCCAGCGCGCCGTTGGCGACCACCGGGTAGCCGATGACGATCCTGTCCTGCCAGCGGTAACTGGCGCCGACGCCGACGCCCCTGAGCATGCCTTCGACGAAGGTGTAGTTGGTGACGATGTTATATCGCCACTTGCGGAGCTCCGACGCAGCCGTGTTCTCCTGGAGCTTCAGCAGCGTGTATTGGCCGCGCCAGCCCGTCCAGTCCTGGCGCAACTGATTCCCGGCGGACCAGTCGGAGTTGAACCGGGTCAAATCACCGGCGGGACCGGCCATCAGGGTATCGAAGTAGTCCACCAGTTCGTCGAGCACGGGGCCGCCAACGTTGGTGCGGACCGCCGTGGTCTCCGAGGCGTTGAACGCGATGCGCCAGTTGGGCAGCGGGTTGGCCGTGAGCTCGAACTCGTAGCCCTTCGACTGCGTATCGGCCGTCACCGCGAAGCCCTGCATCAGCGGAGCCGTCCGATAGTCATACACGCTCGCCGGATCGGGCTGGATGGGGTTGGTCTCATATTCGCCTCGAGTCTGCAACGCCGACTGCGTCGTGGGTCCGGCGCCGTAGTTCCAGGCCTGGAAGTAGCCTTTACTCGCAAGCCAGATCTGCATGTCATTGATCGCCCCGATCGCGGCATCCCGATGGGCATCGGCTTCCGCCTGCGTTTCCAAATGGTCGGCTCCGGCCGGCGCGGAGGTGACGGTGCCGGAACCGACCGGCCGTCCGTTCGCATCCACCCAGGCCGGATCCCACAGATACCGTTGCCCGGTATAATGGGTGAAGTTCGTTTGTCCCGCCGTGTTCCAGGCATAGGCCGACATGTAGTAGGTCTTGATGTTTCGCCAATTCAGGGCGTCCCGGATGGTGCCGTAGATGCCACTGTTATCGAGCTGGGTGGTGGCGCCGGCCAGGCTGGTCTCGTACCTCACCGCGCGGAGGGAATACTTGCCGTCCTTGGTGGAGAGCAGCACGCCGTAGTCCTTGGTGCTGCCGGTCGGGTTGGGAATGGGCGTGCCATAGATGTCGCGGCGGAGGTCGGTAACCTGGAAGTTATTCGACTTGTTGTAGGACAGGCTGACGTTGATCGGCAGCGGATCCCGGTCACCAAGGAGCTTGTTCAAGTGCACCACGACGCCGCCGGCGGTGGAATGGTCCTTGAGAATCTGGCTCTCCGGATACGCATCGGGCAGCTGATAGGTCCCGGGGGCCAGGTTCAACGCACCGCGCGCGCTGGCGCCCGCCAACGGCTGGGCGGTCACGCTCTTGCTTTTGACCTCGTCGTAGCGCCAACCCAGGGTCGGCACGATGGCGTCGTTCCAAAGGAAGCCCTGCCACGAAGCGGCATAGGACTTCGTCTCGCGCATGCTCTTGGCCGCCGCCGTGACGAGGCTTTGGTCGGCCCCGTTGTTATAGCGGACCAGGGTATCGGTGAAGTTGTTGTTCCAGCCGACATAGTTGGCGGGATTGGAAACCTGCGTCAGCTGGGCATAGGGCTCACCAGTTGTCGTGTCTATCACCGGAGCGCCATTGAAGAAGGGCTGCAAGTTTGCCGGCACGTCCCACGGGTCGCTGAAGTTGACCCCGGTCGGATTCTTCCAGGTCGCATCAAACTGATAGATATTGCCGTCCTGCAGCGTCACCTGGGACTGGATGCCGGGAATATCGGCGTCTGCCGCGGTCGACGCGTCTTTCAGCGATGAGCCGAGGTAGATGACCGCCACCGGCGGGAGATTCTGGAAGCCGTCGGGATTCCCCTGGAGCTTGAAGGCCGCATAGGCCGCGGAGTTGGCATACATCTGCCACGAGCGATTTTCCGTAAGGTACTTCTCGTCGCTGTAGACGCCGTTGAAGCGGTGTTTGCCGAGCAATTTCCCCAGGAAACTGTCCTTGTCGAAATAGTCCGTGGCGCGCACTTCGCCGAAGATCGAGCCACGGACGTACTTGCGGTCGCTGGTATAGGAATTGCCGCGGCCCGGACCACCGGCGACGAAGGGGCGGCCGTAGTTGGGATTGCCGACGTTGCTGTTGTTGGCGTTGGTCGGCCCAACGACGTAGTCCTGAAAGTTTTGCAGGACGTCGATGTTCAGCGTCGGATTGCCCAGGAGCGCCTGTCCGCCGCGCTGATATTTCTGGCGGTCGTAGGTCAACTGCACGCCGAGACGGTCGTCAAAGGCGGTCTGGCTTACGTCGATGTTGTACGCATCCCAGCGTTCCCATTCGTTCTTGTTCGGGCCGTCGATCAGCTGGTTGTAGAAATCGAAAACCGTCGGGTCGCGCAGCGATGCGTTCCGGTATTGGCCATACTGACTGTTGGGCAGGTTCGCCGTGATGGCGTACTGACTCAGGCTGCCGAGAGCGGTGAACACGTCCGCATACTTTTGCCCGTTGAGATTGGTGCCGGCACCCTGGGGAAGACCGGCGGCATTCAGCGCACCCGTATTCACGAATCCGCCGTAGATCCGGTAAAGCTGGCTGCTGGCCCCGTCCATGAACCAGACCGGCTGCTGCTGGCCGGTGATCCCGCCGGTCAGCCAGGGACTGAAGGTGGAGGCCCTCGATCCAATTTCGTAGCCATTGGTGACGGAAAACTTGCCCATGCCGCCGTCCAGGCTGGTGGCATCCACCGGCCGGAACCACGGCGTGATGCTGTCGTAGGGCGGCAGGATGCGCGGCCGGTTGGCATCAATGTCGCCATGTTCGTACCTGGCCTTGATGCTCGTATGGCCACCGAGGTTCTTGAACAACCGCGGGTCGAAGCGAATCGCGCCATAGTAGCGCTTGTCGTTTTCGAACGCCGGTTTCTGCTGAAATTTTTCCTGGTCCACCAAACCGTCGATCCGGACCGAGAGCACGTCGTCGATCAAAACCTGGTTGAAATCGATACTGCCGCGCCAACTGCCGTAGGAACCAATGCGCCCCTGGACTTCACCCTGGTTGGCGAATCCGGCGTTGCGAGTGGAAGCGTTGACGATGCCGGCGGGACTGCCCAAGCCGAACAGAATGGAGTTCGGACCGCGCTGGATATCGATGCGATCAACATTGTATGAGTCCCAGGGAATGTCCGTGACGAAGAAGTCCCGGGTGTTGTCGGCGGAGGCCAGGCCGCGCACGCGCTGCGCGCCGCCGGGAGCCCGCAAGGTTCCCGTCTCGTCCAGGCTCGTACCGTTGCCCAATCCCGCGTAGGTGCCGCGCGTCCCCGCGACTTCCGCGTTGGTCGTATATTGGAGCAACGTGCCACTGTCGGTGGCACCGATGTCGGACATGAATTCTTTCGTCACGACAGAGATCGCCGATCCGACGTCCTTCAGATCGGTACGGATACGGGTGCCGGCCAGCGTTTCTGTCGCCACATAGCCGGTATCGCTATCCGCCGTGACTTCGAAGGGGCTCAGGACAATGGTTTCTTCGTCACTGCCAGAGGAAGCGGCGTTGGTCGCCGCGGGATTCGCCGTCGATTGTGCGGTAGCCGTTTCCGCCATCGCCGCCGCCGTCACCAGCAACATTGTAACAATGCGCCGAATGTCTCGATCGATCAGTGTATTCTTCATCAGGGTTAGGGTTTGTGGAGGCGTCCTCTAGGTCGTGTAGAGCGAACATCTCACGTCCCCGAAGTAACCCTTCACCACCGGCGCACTTCAAGACGACAAAGGTCGAGATTTCACCTATGACTTTGGTCGAGCCCCGTGCTGCACCGACATCGTCGCCGCGCGATTCCGCGCTCGCTCCGCCCCGTAGATGCGCCAGACTTCCGACCGCTCCCACGTGACTCGCCGCGGCAGTTCTTCTTTCCGGTGATGCAGCATACCCGACCCTGTTTGCCCCTCCTGGTACATCCGCGGGATCGCCCCTCGCCCTGTATGGACCGTTGCTCGCGTCCCGCCAGACTCCCGCGATGACGCACTTCCCCAAGTTGCGCCTCCTGCCTCCGCGCCTCCGGTTGATGCCTTTCGGGTGTGCGCTGCTGGCGGGATCGTGGTGGTTCCTCGGTCCAGCGCCACGTGCGCGGGCGGATGATCTGCGCGGCCTGCCCTTCATTCGCACCTACCCGTTGGATGAAATCGGGCACGTCCCGCGCGGCCTGCGGCTCGGCTTCGACGCGTTTGGGCGGATTGCCGTCATGTATGACGGCATTTACGCGGTATTGAATGACACGACGTGGGTCGACCGGATCGACCAGGCCCCATCGTCACGATTGCAGATGACGACGATCAAGTTCGCCGACGGGCAGTACTTCTACGGCGGGCGTGGTTCCTGGGGAAAAGTCGCCGTGACCGCCGACGGCAGCTTCCAGGCGGCTCCCCTTGTTCCGGAAAACGCACCGGATTGGACGAGCGTGACACCGTTTAACAAGCTGCTCGGCACGTCCCAAGGGATGTACTTCTACGAGCTTGACGGCGTGGTCTTCTGGGATTTCGCCCGGCGGAAGAACCGCTTCTTCGCGATGCCGCGTTTGTCGGCGCTCTTCACCGTGGGCGACCGCGTGTTCGTGTCCTGCGAAGACAGGCTCATCCGCGAGCTCCTGCCGGACTCGGGCGAGGTCCGTGTCATCGAGGGCGTGGGACTCGACCGTCAGGTCGTCAATTGGGCCGCTCCCCTCGGCCCGACGCACACGCTGCTCGCGTTGGATGACGGCCGCCTGGTCAGTTTCGACGGACATGCCACGACGCCATGGAGCCCACAATCCAACTACAGGATCCAGGGAAAGATCACCGCCATGGAACCGTTGGTTGAAGGGGGGGTGGCCATCGCGGTCGCCGGCACGGGCGTGTACCTGTTTTCCATCGATGGCTCGCTGCTGTGGTCGCTCTCGGTGCCGGCGTTCCAGCACGTCGGCGCCCTGGCCGCGGGAGAGTCCGGGGTCCTCTGGGTGGCGGGGGAGAACGCGGTCGACCGGATCTTCTATGACTCACCGCTGACGAGTTTCGGCCAGCACCACGGCCTCACCACGGGCTGGCCCGAGGTGGCGCGCTGGAACGACAAGGTGGTGATCTGCTCGAATCGCACCCTTTACGAGGCGGAACCGGCCCTGCCCGATAACCAATCCGTATTTCGAGTCCGGACGGGCCAGCCAGCGAGTCCGGCCACGTGCATCGCGGCCAGCGGCGGGCACCTGCTCGCAGGAAATGCGAAGGAGGTCTTTTCCGTCGACGCAGACGGCACGATCCGACCGCTGAGCCAGATCGACAACGTCGCCGGGCTTGCATTCATACAGCCCGACACCTGCATCGCGATTGGCAGCCGGGAGATCGCCGCCTTGAAGTACATCGACGGGGGATGGGTCGAGTGCGCGACCCGCCTCCCGGGAGTCGGCGACGCCCCGGTTCGCCTCAGAATAAACCATGAGGCTTTGTGGATTGAAATGGGGGGCGACCGCGTCGCGCGCCTCACGCTGCGCAACGGGGTGCTCGATCTGAAGCGGATCGCACTGCCGTGGAGTGGCGCGCAGTGGACCAACGTGGGCGTGATCGGCGACACCGTCGTCCTCAGCGGTGCGGAGGGACAGCGAACCTACTACGACGAACGCAAGGAGGCGTTGCGCGAAGCTCCCGAACTTGACCGGCTCCTGAACCGGTCGCCGTATTGGCTCTCGCGGATCACGGAAGACGAATCCGGTGTCCTCTGGGCCACGTACCGACAAGGTATCGTGACGTTCACTCCGCAGGACAACGACTACGTGGTCGACGCGGCGACCTTTGAGCTGCGCAACGATTCCTATCCCGCGGTCACCATTCTGCCCGACAACCAGATCTGGATCACGACGGGGCGTTCCCTCTATCGCGTGGAACGACCGACGACCCGGAAGAACCAACGTCCGCACCTCGTGCTGGTTTCACTGGTCGCCGGCCAACGGAACCTCGAATTGTTGAATGGAAATGCCATGCCCGACGTCCCGGCGCGGTTTGCCTTCGACGACAACAGCCTGAGGTTCCGTTTCTTCTCCGGCACCTATGCCTGGCGGTCCCCCCCCACCTACGAGTACCGGCTGGGGTCATCGGAATCGTGGAGCCCGGTCGATCCGAGCCTGGTGCTCCGTTTCCCAAAACTCCGCGATGGCACTTATCGCCTCGAAGTGCGACCGGCGGGACCCCACGACCGTTCGACTCCGGCTTTCGTGTATGATTTCGTGATCAGGCCACCTTGGTATCGAACGCCCGCAAGTTACGCGGCCTATGTCATTGTCCTCCTTATATCGATCGTCGGCATCGCCCGTTGGATCAACCACCGTTCGCTCGAGCGAAACGTCGTTCTCGAACGGTTGGTGCACGAACGCACCCGCGAGCTGGAAGTCACGATGGAGAAACTCGGCGAGGAAACCATGAATGCGGCAACCCTCGCGGAACGCAGCCGACTCGCGGGAGAGATTCACGACAGTCTGCAACAAGGTCTCAGCGGCACGATCCTGCACCTGGACACGACCCTGACCCATCCGTCCCTCATTCCCGAAGTGCAAGCGCAGCTCCATGTCATGAGGAGCATGCTGGCCTATTCATACGAGGAGGTGCAGCAGGCCGTATGGAATTTGGAATCACCCCTGCTGCAAAACTCCACCCTCGGCGACGCCCTCCGCAAAATTGCGGACTATATCGGCTCCGGGGCGATCGCGATCAAGGTGATCGCCGGCGCCGAACCGGCGCCGTTGGGACTCGCGATCCAGCACCATCTCCTGCGCATCGCCCAGGAAGCCATCACCAACGCGGTGAAACACGCCGACGCCAGTCATATTGTCGTGACGCTGCAGTCAGACTCCCATGCGGTCATCGTCAGCGTCACCGACGACGGCAAGGGCTTTGACCCCGCCGCCTGTTCCGCACTGGGAAGACACTTCGGTCTGCGCGGTCTGCGCTCTCGCGCCAAGACCATCAAAGCTCACCTGCAAATCGCAAGCTCACCCGGCGCCGGCACCACCGTCCAGGTCACGGTTCCGCTAAGAGATTCTCTCTCCCATGAGTCACTCCACCAAACCCAATCGGCGTGAAAAGATCCGACTCCTGGTCGCAGACGACCACGTCGTGATGCGCATGGGCTTGGTGCATGCGGCCTCGGCGCAACCGGACATGGAGATCATCGCGGAGGTGGAATCCGGGGAGGAGGCGATCGAAGCTTACCGCCTGCAACGCGCAGATGTGGTCATCCTCGACCTGCGGATGAGCGGAATCGGCGGCCTCGCGACGATTCGCGCGCTGCGGGAGGAGTTTCCCGGAGTCCGGATCGTGATCTTCAGCAACTATGCCCGCGGCGAAGAGATTTATCAGGCACTGAAGACCGGGGCGGCCGGATTCGTGGTCAAGAACATGAACCTGAACCGGCTGCTCGAGGCCATCCGCGCGGTGCACGCCGGGGAAAAGTATCTGCCCCCCGAACTCGCCGTGCGCCTGAGCGAACGAACATTCTCCCCGCTTTCAGAGCGAGAGACGGAGGTGCTGTCGCTCATCGCCAAGGGCCAAACCAACAAGGAGATCGCAGTCGCCTTGGGAGTGACCGAGGGAACTGTGAAGCTCCACGTGACCAACATCCTCTCCAAATTGGAAGTAAACGCCCGCACCGAGGCGCTCGTGGTCGCGGTGCAACGCGGCATCATCGACATCGAGCAAAGTTGACGGACGTCAACATTTGGACTGCCGGATTCGGTCCCCAAGGCCGTGATTCGAGCGGAACCTCGGCGTGTCCACCGTGGCGGACTGAATGGACCGCGATGCGCCTCGCCAGTCTCTCGCTTCCGAAACGCGCGGCGAACTGAAGGGCGTGGGCAGCGAGTTCAAATCCGGGCCCGTCGCAAAGGATCGCTCGCGGACAAGCTCCTGCAAACGAGACGGGGGAAGCCCCTCCGGGGCGATTCAGCCTGCACGATGCAGGACACGCCCCCGGGCGGGCCGGGCGCGCGCAAAATCCGGGATAAGTCGGGCAATCGACGATCAGCCGGCGCCGATTTATGCCGATATTCTGGTTACATGATCACGTGGATCATCGTCGCCTTGCTGGTGTGCGCGGTCTGGTTCGCCGGCGAAATCGCCCGGTCACCGGCGATCGCCGATCCGTCGGATGCGCGCGATGCATTCCGTCCCACGAGCCGCCGGCACGTCGGTGAAGGTCCGGCTCGTTTCGCGGCCCGCCAGCGGATGGCGCTGCCGCGGAGACGCTGGCAGGGCACGAGGCGCCGGTCGGGCGGAGGTCTGACCCGCCGTCCGCGCTTCGGCCGAGGCTCGCCGATGTTTTCGCGGTTCATGCGGCAGGACTTCCAGTCACGTTACCTGCGCCGGAATCCCGACGATCCGAGCCCGCGCTTCGACCGCTGATCGGCCGCGTCGTCGGCGTGGCGGGGCGGTCTCGAACGCCGCTGCCGGGGCGAAGACGCACGGGTCTCCAATCCCGCCGTCCTCCGGGCGTGCCGCAGTTCGTGCTCGAACCCGGCTCCTCGCGACGCGTGGTTCCGGTGCGCTGTCGCCTCATCCGCCGCCGGCGCCGGCCCGGGAATAGGCTGCGGCCTGCGCCCTCCCATGGGAGGAGACGGGCGTGATGAACCGATATTAATCCTCGGTTCAGACCGCATTTATGCCTGCCCCCGACACTTCCCTTACGTGCAAGCCTTGCTCCTCCCTTTCCGCGTCCTGGCCGGCGCCGCGGTGCTCGCGTCGCCGCTTTCCGCCGGCGCTCTCCGCCTCAAGGTCGATCCCGCCGCTTCCAGCGTGACCTTTGCCGCGCGGGTGAATATCGGCATCGACTCGTTCACCGGTACGGTCGAGCACTGGTCGCTCGACCTCACCATGCCGCCCGCGGGAGACCTGCCCGATCATGCGGTGTTCACCTGCGACGTTCTCGCGATGAAAACGGGCAAGGACAAGCGCGACGCCGAGATGCAGCACTGGCTGGAAAACGACAAGCACCCGGAGGTGCGCTTCGCGATGAAGGACATTCACAAGACGGCCGGCGGGCTCGAGGCCGACGGCGATCTCACGATCCATGGGCAGACGCAACCGATCACGATCCCGCTCACGATCGAGCGCAAGGACGCCCACCTCAACGTGCGCGGCGAGGTCACGGTGGACTATCGCAACTACGACCTGAAGATCGTGCGCCTCGCCGGCTTCGTCACGGTCAAGCCCGAGGTCAAGGTGGTGTTCGTCGTCCAGGGCACCCTTGAATGAGTGCCGCTCCGTCCCGCGCAACCCGTCAGGCATACGTGCACCCCGCCGACCCGGAATCGCGCTGTCGGCACAGTCTGCCGGTGACCGGCCGCGAACCGCGATTGCGGGCGGTCTTGTTCGATTCATTGGCGAATCCCGGTTCGCTCACCCGGCTGCGCTGTACCTCGTGGCGCAACCCACCGTCTACCCGCCGGTAATTCCCCACAACGGCGGCGCGACCGGGCACAGCCTGCTCCTTTCGAGCCTCGGCATCGTGGGCATCGCGTTGGCCCTGCCGGCGCTCCTCGGGTGATCATCCGTGCGACCGCAACGGATGGGCCGGGCCACCGCCGGCGTGCTCGTCGGATTGGCCGTGAACCGCGGGATCTACCTGCTGATCGACCATGGCAATGCCTCGAACCACGAGCCCGACCAGATCGCGGGTCTCGGCACACGGCTGGCGTGGCCGGCGGCGCTGGTGTGGTGGTTCCGGCGTTTCACCTGGGAGCCGGTGGATCGCCGGTGGCGGTTCGCGGCGGCGGGCTGGAGCGCGCTGCTTGCGCTCGACGGGTTCGGCCTGTTCTTGCCCGGCGTGCTGGAGCGGATGAAATTCACCAATGCGCTCGTGGCGCATTCGCACCTCGCGATGGCCGGGCTGCTGACCAGTCTGAACCTGCTGATGTTGATCTCGCTCGCGCCTCAGACGCGACTCGCCGCAAGCCTCGCAGCCCGGCATCCCTGGATTGCCTGGAATCTCGCGTGCCTCGTCATGGTACTCGTGCTGACCGCGCTCGGCTGGCGCGAGGGTGCCGCACCGCGTTTGATTGCGGATGGAGCGTGGTTGGTACTCGAACCTGCGTGGCTCCTGGTCGGCTGTACGGATGCGACGCTTGACCTGTTGCAAATCCGGGGGCTGCACGCGGGATGGATTTCACCATGAACCCGGCGCCGACCCGGTGGGATGAGCAAGCCCGCGGAACTTCGCGCAGCGATGCGCCGGCCGCCGTCGCCCTCGTGGCGGCGACCTACGTGTACTTCCTCTTGTTTGCGCAATTTGGGTTTCTCCAGGGCCTGCGCGGGATGGATGAAGGCGTGGGAAGGATTCAAATCCTGCTGGGTGCGATGACCGCGGCCGGAGTGGCGGCGAGCTTCGCGGCGCCGCGCGTGATTGGCGGGTTCGGTCCCGGCGGGGCGATGGCGCTGGGCTTCACGGTAAGTGCCGCGGCGGCGGCCTCGGCTGGATTTGCGTTTACGAGCGGGTTTCGCGACGTCGGTCATCTGATGATCGCGGCCATCGGCATCGGCGTTGGTCTCGGACTGACAACCGTGGCGCTGGCGACCGACTTTCGCCGGCTCACCCGCGGCCGTCATTCCGGCCGTTGTGCGGGAATCGGCACCGGGCTCGCCTACTTTATGTGCGACCTTCCCGCGATCTATGATGCCGCTCCAACGACGAAGGCATGGATCGTGGCCGCTTCCGCCATCGCGGCGATCGGCGTGGTTGTCGTCAGTCGCGGCACCGGCGACTCGGACGTTGGCAATTCCGGCCACGATGCGCTCGTGCCGCCGGGTTGGCATGGCATTCGCGGGCTTGGATGGGTGGTTGCCGCATTCATGGCGCTGGTGTGGTTTGATTCGACGGCTTTCGAGGCGTTGCAACTCGATCCCGTGCTTCACGATCGACAATGGGGCACGGCATTGTCGCACTGGATGAACGGCAGCGTGCATTTCGTCGCCGGAGTCACGGGCGGAGTGCTGCTGGACCGCGGCCACTTGCGCGGCGTGCTGATGGCGGCGCTGGCGGCGCTCGTCGCCGGCGCGGGGACCTTCGCCGCTGCGGGAATCGCGGGTGCGATGGCAATGCCCGTTTATGTGGCCGGTGTTTCGCTCTACTCGACGGCGCTGGCCGTATTTGCCGCGCTCACACCCGCGGGCGACGGATGCGATGCGCCCGCGTGGCGTGCGGCGTGGATCTACGCGATCGCCGGTTGGATTGGCTCAGCCACCGGCGTGGGTCTGGCGGAGCAAATGGGACGGTTGCCCGCATGGTCTCCGTTTCTCGCGGCGGGAATTCTGGCTTTCGCGCTGGCTCGCAGCCGCGCCATGCGATTTTCTCGGCCCCTGGCCAAGGAGACGGCGCGATGAGGTTGCACGCGTGGATGCTTTTTCTGGCGGTACCGGTGACGACCGGTGTGGCACAGTGGCTGAACTCAGCCGCGCCGCTGCATGATGTCGCGCTCGGGCGCCAGGTGTATGTCGCGGAGGGCTGCATCCATTGCCACTCGCAGTATGTCCGTCCCGCTACGACGGATGACACATGGTGGGGCGATCCGCGTGATCCCGGGTTTTCCCGGGGGCAAACGCCCGCCTTGATCGGCAATCGCCGGCAGGGACCGGACCTCATGAACGTCGGCCAGTGCCTGCCGCGCGACTGGCAGCGCGAGCATCTGCGCGATCCACGCCGCGTGGCACCCGCGTCGCGAATGCCGTCGTATGCCTATCTTTTCGCAACAGATGACGCGCGCGGCGAGGCGCTGCTCGACTATCTTGCCTCGCTGGGGCGCGAGAGCACCGCGCCGCCGGCTGCCGCTTTGCCATGAAAGTCCTGATCGTCGAAGACGAGCGCAAGCTCGGCCAGTTCATCCTCAAAGGACTCCAGGAGTCTGCCTACACCGCCCGCCTGGTGGGCTCGTGCACCGCCGCGGAAGACGCGTTGGCGGAATCCCACTACGATGCGATCGTGCTTGATCTGGGGCTGCCCGACGGCAGCGGTCTCGACCTCTTGCGGCGCTGGCGCCAGGCCGGCTTTCTGGAACCGGTCCTGATCCTGAGCGCCCGCGGCCAGGTGGAAGATCGGATCGCGGGATTGAACCTGGGCGCCGACGACTACCTGCCGAAGCCGTTCAGTTTCGACGAACTGTTGGCGCGCCTGCGCAGTCTGTTGCGCCGTGAGGGCCGGCCGAAGCAGACGCGTTACGACCACGCGGGGATCGCCATGGATCTGTTGAGCCGCCGCGTCACGGCCGGCGGGGCGAAAATCGACCTCACCGGTCGCGAGTTTGCGCTGCTGGAATTGCTGCTCGCGAACCCCGGTCGCGTGCTCACCCGAACGCAAATCGCCGAACGCATCTGGGACGCGCATTTCGATTCCGAGACGAACCTGATCGACGTCTATGTGAAACGGCTCCGCACGAAGCTGCCGACCGATGTCAACGGCGACCCCCTGATCCGCACGGTCCGCGGTGTCGGTTACATGCTCGCATGAGATCGCTGCGTTTCCGGCTCACGCTGTGGTTCAGTGTCGCGGTCACCCTCACGGCGGGACTCGCCGCCTGGGTGGGTTACATCGTGGTGAAGGAACAAATGGCAGCGGGCATCGACTTCCTCCTCGACGCGGAGATCCAGGAAATCGTCGCGCGGATCGCCGACCTGCCGGAGAACGCCGATGCTGCCGCCATCAGCCGGGCCGTCGAGGGTCACACCGAAATCGACGCGCCCCTCTATTATTTTCAGATCCATCGCGACGCCGACGGCGTGCTCTTTCGTTCCCACAACCTCGGCACGATCGTCCTGCCTGACCTCTCTGATTACGGTCCACTGGTCCGCACGGTCACCGTGCACGAAGAGCCCGTGCGCGAACGCGAGTTTCACGACCGCACCTATCACGTGCAGGTCGCGACCAGTCTCGAACAGATGGAGGCGTTGCTCGACCGCTTCCAGCGCTCGCTCCAGGTCGGCTTGCCCGGGCTGTTTCTTTTCAGTCTGCTGGTCGGCTGGTTGTTGAGCACGATAGCGCTGCGGCCAATCGGTGCGATGCAGCGCGCGGCCCGGCAGATCAGCGCGAGCAATCTTGCCGAGCGGCTGCCCGTGCCTCCCGGCCGCGATGAAATCGCCGCGCTCGCCCGGTTGCTCAACGACCTTTTTGCGCGCCTCGAAAAATCGTTCGATCAGGTGCGCCGCTTTACGGCCGATGCCTCGCACGAGTTGAAAACCCCGCTTTCGCTGATCCGGCTCCACGCCGAACGCCTGGCGTTGTCGCCGCGGCTGTCCGACGAGGATCGCGCCGCGATCGCCGAACAACTCGAGGAGATCCGCCGGCTCAACAAGCTCGTGGAAAACCTGCTGCTGCTGGCGCGAGCCGATGCCGGCGGACTCACCCTCGAGCGCCGCTGGCAGAATCCCGCCCTGTTCGTGCGCGAACTGGCCGAAGATGCCACCGCCCTCGCGGAGGAAGCCGGACGGAACGTGCGGGTGGCGCGAAATGACGAAGGGGAAGCCAACTTCGACGCCGCGCTGATGCGACAGGTGGCCCTCAATCTCCTCGCCAACGCCCTGCGCTTCTCCCCGGTCGCCGGTACGATTTCCGTCGATTCGCGCCTCCATGAGGTCGACTGGGAGCTGGTGATGGAGGATGAAGGAACGGGTGTCCCGCCGGATCAACTCGAGTCCATTTTCGCTCGTTTCGTTCGCGGGGTGGCGCCAGCGGAAGCGACGACTCCGGCGGATCGCGACGGCAGCGGGCTTGGCCTGGCCATCGCCCGCGGGATCGTCGAGGCGCACGGCGGCTCGATCCGGGCGGAAAACGTGCTAACCGGCGGCCTGCGGGTGATCGGTACGCCTGCCGGGATCGCGCGTGCCCGTGGCCGCCGTTTGAGGTGCCCGGCAGCTTCCGCTCGATTGTTCGACGCAAGTTGTTACTGACAGCAGGGAAGGCGGCGCTTAATCGCTGCTCCTTTTCCCGACCCGTTATGAAGAAGAAAACCTCGTCCAAGTCCTATTTCCCGCGCCTCAAGACCGTGCGTCATGAAGGTCCGGGGTCCGATAACCCGCTGGCGTTTCGCCACTACAATCCCGACGAGGTGATCGACGGGAAGACCATGGAGCAACACTTGCGCTTCTCCATCGCCTACTGGCACAGCTTTCGCGGCGCGGGCGTCGACATCTTCGGGGCAGGCACGATCAACCGGCCTTGGGAGAAAAATGGCAGCCCGATCGACATCGCGTTGCGGCGCATGGACGCGGCCTTCGAGTTCTTCCAGAAGATCCGCGCGCCCTTCTGGTGTTTCCATGACCGCGACATCGCCCCCGAGGGCCGTTCATTGCGCGAATCCAACAAGTTGCCTCGACCGCGTCGTCGCCCACGCGAAGGACCTGCAGAAAGCGACGGGGCTAAAGCTGCTCTGGGGCACGGCCAACCTCTTTTCCCATCCGCGCTACATGTGCGGCGCGGCCACCAATCCCGACGCGCACGTCTTCGCCTACGCCGCGGCCCAGGTGAAGAAGGCGCTCGACGTGACCAAGGCGCTGGGCGGCGAGAACTACGTGTTCTGGGGCGGTCGCGAGGGTTACGAGACGCTGCTCAACACGAACCTGAAGCGCGAACTCGACCACCTCGGCGCGTTCATGCACATGGCGGTCGATTATGCGAAGGCGATCGGGTTCAGGGGCCAGTTCCTCATCGAGCCCAAGCCGAAGGAACCGACCAAGCACCAGTACGATTTCGACGTCGCGAGCGGCGTGGCCTTCCTCAAGACCTACGGCCTCGACGGGCACTTCAAGTTCAACATCGAGACCAATCACGCGACGCTCGCCGGCCACACCTTCCAGCACGAGATCGAGCTCGCGGTCGCCCACGGTCTGCTCGGTTCGATCGACGCGAACACCGGTGACCAGCTCCTCGGCTGGGACACCGACCAGTTCAACACCGACGTGCGCGAACTCACGCTCGCGATGGTTTCGATCCTGCGGGCCGGCGGCCTCGGCAGCGGCGGGTTCAACTTCGACGCAAAGTTGCGGCGTCCCTCGATCGGATCTCGAGGATCTGTTCCACGCCCACATCGGCGGCATGGATGCCTATGCGCTCGCGTTCCGGAAGGCGCGGCAGATCCTCGCGGACGGCCGCTTCGATACCTTCCTCGCCGAGCGATACGAGAGCTTCGACACCGGTTTCGGCAAGGACATCGAAAAGCGCCGCGTCGGCTTCAAGGAACTCGCCAAGCTCGTCGACAAGCTCGGCGAGCCCACCCCGCGCAGCGGCAAGCAGGAATACCTCGAAAACCGCCTGATGGACTACATCAACGGCTGACGAGAGCGCTCCGGCGTTCGACCCGACCTTCGACTTCGCGCGCGGCTTCCGGAAACGGAGCCGCGCGTTTTGTTTGTGGAACCCATCGCAGCCGGTTGAACGCCTGCGGCTCCGCCGGATCCATGGTGTTGGGCCGATCATGTTAGAGCCTGCTTGCAGGCGATGTAGGCGCTCGGCCGGGTCGGATCGCCTGCAAGCAAGCCCCCACCCAAGAGACCCAATTACCCGGCAAGTTGGAGAGATTCGCAGGGTTCAACTGCATCGTTACGACCGAGGCCCGGTGCCTTCGGTCGGAACCGGCCGGCGCAACGGACAAGAAATCCTGTGCGCTTTTGGCGGCGGCGGGTGCATTGTATCGGACACCATGCCGGACGATGCCGCATTGTTGCAGGGGTTTGTCGCCGACCGATCGGAGCGCGCTTTCGCGCAACTCGTGGAGCGCCATCTCGGCATGGTGTTCGCCACCGCCCTTCGACGGGTCGGCGGCGACACTCACCTCGCGGAAGACATCGCGCAATCCGTGTTCGTCGACCTTGCACGCCGAGCTCCGGCCCTGCGGCACGTCCGCATTCTCGGAGGCTGGCTTCACACCAGCACGGTCTACGCCGCCGCCAAGGCCGTGCGCCGCGAACAACGTCGGCGGCGCCGGGAAGAACAGGCCCATGCCATGCGCGAACTGCACGTTTCCTCGCCGGACGACGCGGAATGGACACGCGTGGGTCCCGTGCTCGACGACGCCCTGTCCGCCCTCAGCGCCCGGGACCGCGATGCGATCCTCCTGCGCTTTTTCCAGAACCAGGGCTATGCGGCAATCGGGGCGACCCTGAACCTTACCGAAAGTGCCGCCCGCATGCGGGTGGATCGGGCGCTCGACAAACTTCGCGGACGTCTCGCCCGCCACGGCATTGTCTCCACCGCATCCGCCCTCGGTGGCGTGCTCGCGGCCCACGCCGCCATCGCCCCGCCGGCGACATTGGCCGCGACCGTGACCACGACCGCACTGGCCGGAGCGTCCGGAGCCGGCTTGCTGGCCGGCGCGTTTAATCTCTTCGCCATGACCAAGGTCCAGATCGCCCTCGTCGCCGCCGTCGCCACCACCGGTGTCGCCACCATCGCGGTGCAACAACAGGAACGTGCCACGCTCGCAGACGTCGCGACGCGCCGCAGCCGTGTTGCGCAGGAAACGCAACAGGTCCGCGCGGATATCGCGCACCTCGAACAGACCGCGGCTGACTACACGGCGCTGCGCGCTCGCAGCGATGAACTTGTCCGAACCCGTCGTGCCGCCGCCGAGCTGCGCGAACGACTGGCCCGGCTCGAAGCCGGCAAGCCTCCGGCAGTCCCGGTGGCGCCCGGCGCGCGCCTCCACGACGCCAGGTCCCGCAGTGACTCCCGTTCCCGAACTTGATCAGATGCCGCGCCCGCTACATCGGGTCAGCGTCCAGTACCCGAAGGCCATGCGCCAGGCCGGCATCCCGGGCGAAGTGACGGTTTCCTTCGTCGTCGGGGTCGACGGCCAGGTTCACGACCCGAAGGTCCTCGAAGCGACGCATCCCGATTTTGTCACGCCGGCGTTGGAATCGATCATGCAGTGGCGGTTCGCATCGGGCATCAAGGGCGGCAAGGCGGTCAACACGCGGATCGTCGCCCCGGTCGTCTTCTCCGTGAACGACCCGAACTGGTTTTGAGTCCATGCCCCTTTCGCCTGGCAAATTCCTCGGTGTTTTCGGCGCCCTGACTGCGGCAACGATCGCGGCGGTGCTCGTTTCCGCCCATGCGACAGCGGAACTGCGCGAGCAAGCCGCCGCCGGAGCCGCTCGCGAGCGTGCGCTGGTCGATCTACGCAACCATCGGGACGCGCTTGCCGCCCAACAGCCGGGCACAGACGCCCTGGAGCAAGCGCACGAGGACGCGCTTGCCGTCCCAGGGGAAGAGGCGGCACTTGCCGCGCTGCGCGCCGAACACCAGCGCACCGCGCTAAACGCCATGCGTCGAACCGGCGCCGATTCAGCGGATGCCCGGCCGCTGCCGAATCGTGTTTCTCCCGAAGCCACCCTCCAGTCCGTGATCCAGTCAGTCACCGATGGTGAGGCGGATGAGCTCGCGGGAGTGATCGACTTCGACGCCGCGG
The DNA here is from genome assembly GCA_963797435.1 of uncultured Verrucomicrobiae bacterium. Taxonomy (GTDB): domain Bacteria; phylum Verrucomicrobiota; class Verrucomicrobiia; order Opitutales; family Opitutaceae; genus CAWCPJ01. The sequence goes on from CAWCPJ010000006.1 coordinate 50,754, forward strand.
CTCAGGCGGAGGCCGATGCGTTCTTCGCCAGCCTGCCCGAGGACGTCCGGACGCAATTCGATTCGTCCGCTCGGCTGGTCGCACACGTGATGACGGCAAAAACGCCTCGCGACATTGCGTCCACGCGCGTGACCAAACTCGACGAAGCGGCAGCCGACCGCGCCACGCTGCACGTCCAGCTCACCCGGACCAACGGCACCGACCGGTCCGCCACGTTTGTGTTTCACCGCACCGCCGACGGCTGGCGACTGCGCGTGCCCGCGAAGGTCATCGAAGGCTACCGTGCCCTCGTCACCGACTTCGTGCCGGCCACGGTCGGACCGGCGGCGAACCCGCAAGCGGTGCCGCGGTAGCCGGGGTGGCTTGGCTTGCGAAGTTCATGCATCAGCGTTGCCTCCGGGAATGCCGTCATCGTTTCGCATCCTGGCGTTCGCGGGCAGCGCGCGACGCGAGTCGTTCAACAAGAAACTGCTCGCTGTCGCCGTCGCGGCCGTGCGTAGAGCCGGAGTCGAGATTACGCGCGTCGACCTGAACGATCTGCCCATGCCGCTCTATCACGGCGATCTCGAGGACGAGCAGGGAATCCCGGAAAATGCCCTGAAGCTGATCGCCTTGATCAGGGAGCATGCCGGACTGCTCATCGCATCGCCGGAATACAATTCCTACTTCACGCCGCTCCTGAAGAATACGATCGACTGGTGCACGCGCGCGGACGATGATCCTTTTCCCGGAAAAATCGCCGCCGTGATTTCCGCATCACCGGGACAATATGGTGGCGTCCGATCCGCCACCCATGTCCGTGCGCTTCTGTTGCACCTCGGCTGTCACATCTTGCCCGCGCAATGCAACCTGTCCCGCGCCCGTGAGGCATTCGATGAAAATGGTGCGCTGAAGGATCCGCGAAGCCTCGAGAAGGTCCACGCGGTGGCGCAGCAACTGGTGTCCATGTCCACGCGCCTGACCAACCACGGCTGAAGCGTCAAACCGGCGGCCCGCGTGGTCGTCGCTCCCATCGCTGGCTCCAGCGCCGACCACCGCGCGGAAAACAGGCGACGCGCTATTGCTCCTGGGACGTCGAGATCGCGCCGGAGGTTGCCGTGATCCGTGCAGTCGGAGGCTGCGCGAGTTCGGGTAGGAGCGCGGTCGCGATTCCCCGCGCTTTGTCCCCGGCCAGCGAAGCGTTTAGCAACAGGTCGCAGGCGCGACGAGCCGAGGTCGTGTTTCCCTGGCGCCAGCGCGCGACCGCCAAAGCGGCCAGCAGATCGTCGGTCCGGCCATTGCCGTCCATACGATGGCAGATTTCGCTGATCTCCGTGGCGTCTTCCGCGATGACCTCCGGACCCAGTGCGTCCGTCCATGCAAGGAGTCCGTTGGCCCGGGGCTCGTGGGGTTCAATGGCGAGGGCACGATGACACCAGCCCCGGATGTCGTCGGCATCTTCCGTGGTCAACCGAGCGTTGATCGAGGGCGTGGGCACGTGGCGTTCGAAGGCAAGCCGCGCGGCGGTGGCATAGACGCGCGGATTGTCCGAGCGCTCGGTGATCAAGGTCCGCAGGAGTTCGAGTGCCTTCTCGTCATGCTTCCATTCCAGACAGGCGGTCGCCAGAAACTCGCGCAGACCCGGTGTCTTCAAGCCGCGCGCCAGCAGCGAATCCAGCGACGTCTCACTTTCCGGAATGCGCTGGTTGACGATCTGCGCCAGCACGAACAACTCGCGCATCTCGCGCGCACCGAGCGCCTCCTCCGTCAGCGGGAACTCCATCTGCTCCGGCGTGAACTCGAAACCACGGACGGTGTCACTTTCCCCCTTTCATGTAGTCCTCGACGGTGTGCTGCCATCCCGTCCAGTCCTGCCCAAAAACCGCCTTGAACGCTTCCTCATCCGCCTCGTGGCGCGCCGTAAGGAAGGCGTTCCACACCAACAGCCGGGAGATCCACACCGGGTCCTGGTTGGTCAGGCAGAACTGTACGAACGTGGCGCACTGGCCCGTGAACTGCCGCAATTCCCTGGTGTCCCGGGTGAATTCCGGGGACTTCGGATCAATCGCGAAAAATCGCCCCCACGGCAACCATCCGTTCTGCTGATTGTAGATCGTGCGCACACTTTGTTGTCCGATCCGGACACGGTTGTCGGTGAAAGTCGCGGCCTCGAAGAATGTCGAAAGGCCGAACCCGATGGGAAAAGCAAGGTCGAGGCCCAGCCACTCCGCCACGCTCGCGCCCTCCGTGCCCCACACGAGGAAAGGACCTCGCTCCTGCCAATCGGACTGGACGATGCCAATATCGCAGATGTCCGATCGAGGTCCGGATACCGCGACCTTCCATTCAACGTCCCCCTGGCTCTGGAGTTTTCGCCAATCGGAGTGCGCCGTCGGCAGAATGTAGATCATCCGGGGATGGGTCATCGTCATGCGACCAAAGAAATGTTGCACGACGATATGCAGCATCTCCATGTCCTTGAGCAGGACGAAAGCGTCCCGGGCCCGCGCGTCGGTGTAGATGACGAAATGCGGCGAAGTCACTTTCGTCCAGTGGGCGAACTCGCCGCGGTTTGCAGTGACTTCGTACGGTGACAGCACGACCACCGGATCGAACGCGCTATCATCCGCCCCGCCGGCGAGGGCACCGGCGCCGACGATCGCCGCCAGGAGAGTCGCCCAAGCGCTCCGGCGAGGGAGTCGTCGCCGCCCGTTCCCACCGGACTCTGGTCGCGCTTCTTTCATAGGTCTCCCGGAACCGGCACCGACGGCAGCCGCATCGTGTTGCGCACGGGACCGGCATTGCCTGCGTCGACTTCTTCGCCTGCGCGCGTGTCGCTGAGCTGCTGGATTGGTCGCCCCTCCAGCTTCGCCGCAATCACCTCCGCCGCCTGCGCCGTCCAGGCGTCGGGCTCGAGATGCGAAACCTCGCGCACGAGCTTCAGCGCCTCGTCCTTCAATCCCATGCGCACGCGAACCATCGCGATCGCCACCAGGGTATAGGCCTTCCGCTTCAGCCCGGAAAATCGCTGCTGCACGAGATTGATGTTCGCGATCGAACGGTCCCTCGCAAACGCCTCGACCCAGGCAAGCATTTCGTACCCGGCGGTCTGTTCCGGCTCATGCTCGATCGAGCGGAGCAGGCGAGATCGCAGGCGCGCCGACGCATCCGGCGGCAGATGCCGGTCGAAGTCGAAGTCGCCAAACCAGTCCTCAAATTCCATCCGCGCAAGTTCGCGGAAAAGCGCGACGTTGGATGAACCGGCGGCGATCGCCGCCTCCCAATCCTCCGCAGCCCCGTTGCGGTCGCCCTCGCGCAGGGCGGCTGTTCCCAGCACCTCGAGCACTCGCGGATCCGCCGAGGCACCCTTGTCGCGCGCGTGCATCAACGCCAATGCCCCACCGGGCGATGCGTTCACCCGCACCGTCAGCTCCGCCAGCCGCAACGGCATGCGTTCGGAAGATACCTTTTCCCGGGTATAGGAATCGGCTGCCGCGATTGCCGGGAGCGGCTGCCTGCCGAAACCGTAGCGGCCGGTATGGACGTATGATCAAGCCCGCGCAGCATATGGGTATATTCCATGCCGAAGCACTCGCGAAACCAGGCGTGCAGTCGCACGCCATCGATGTGGTCGGAACTGGACGCCACCTGCACGAAGCGGTCGATGGCGTCTCGGGAGAGCTTTGAATTGCCAAAGTACCAATAGTGCAACAACGCCCAGGACTCGGCGTAGAAGAGCCCGGTGTGATCGTTGGACCGGTAGATGGGGGAGTTGCGGCCGACGGCAAACAGGGTTTCCAGGGACAGCAGTTTTTCGCGTTGGAGAGCGAACAAACGCCCCGGAACCGGGTGCCCGATCTCCAGGTGATCGTTCTCGACCCGGATGCCCGCCAGCAATTCGGCCATGCCCTCGTTGTACCAGGTGGGCGGATCCTGCTCCGCCGCGGCGAAGAGATGATGCACATATTCGTGGAAAATCAGCCGGCGCGCCTCATCCCGTCCCTCGGACGGAGCAAGCAGAATTACGGCGCGGTCGGGGTCCTCGTGATAGAATCCGTCGATCCGGCTGTGCTTGCCCATACTCTCGGGGCGATAGGCCCGGAATTCCCGGTCCGTCCCAAATGCATAGACCGTAATCTCGAGTCGCTTGCGTTCGGGGATTCTGTACCGGTCCACGAACTCCGCACGCAGCAGTTCGAGATTGCGCAGCAACGCGCGCGACCCGGGCTCGTCCACATGCGAGGTACAGCTCGAAGTTCGGAGATTCATAACGGTACCAACGGTCGTCGACGCCCGGCAGGGGATCTCGCGGCATCGCCGCTGCCGAGGCTGCCAGGATGCCTGTCCAGCCCATGGTCACCAACCACCCGATCGGCCTCGCAATTCTCATGGCGTCACTTGTCGGCATGACGGCATGCGACAAGTTGTTCGGAGGTCAAGCGTTGCCGGGCCGGCTTCGTTAGGGAGCACAGTGATCGCAGGATCGGCTGTTCGATCGTTCTCGTCGCACCTTATATGGTGCCGAACTCGATCCTCCGCTTGCAGGCGATTGCGATCAACGTCCCGCCTGCTGAAGCGTGCACAGAAAACGAGCACGAGGTCGACCACGTGGCTCACGCACGCAAACCGAAGTTCGGGGAGAACCGCGCGAGGCGACGCTCCGTTTCGGACGGACCGCAAAGGACGAGCTGGGATAGCCGGCTGCATCCGTACGAGACTGAAGGAATGGCCGGTCCCTTTCGCTTGTTCCTCGCCCTGCTGTGTCTCCTCCCGGTCTTCCTCGCAGGAGTGGCAGCCGGCGATCCGCTCGTCCAAGGATTCGAGAATCCACCGGAGCCGGCCCGGCCGCGCACGTGGTGGCACTGGACGATGGGCAATGTCACCAAAGAAGGCATCACGAAGGACCTGGAGTGGATGCGACGAGTCGGCCTCGGGGGTTTTCAGCTCGCCGACGTCAATTTTGGCCGCGGACAGGAGGTGGCAGCCGAAAGTGCCCTTCGGCACACCCGCGTGGTACGATGCCGTGCGCTTCGCCGCCGCCGAGGCCGATCGGCTGGGCCTCGAGATGGCGATCTTCAGTTCGCCTGGCTGGAGTGAGACGGGCGGCCCGTGGGTGCGCCCGGAGCAGGCGATGAAGAAGCTGGTCTGGAGTGAGACGACAATCACCGGTCCGGTGGCGTTTTCAGGCAAGCTGCCGGCACCGCCCTCCACCACCGGCCCGATCCGCAACGTCCCCGTTGGCGGCGGAGGCGCCAAGGACGAACCGACGTACTACGCCGACAGCGTCGTGATTGCATATCCGACGCCCGCGGGGGAAGTCGATGCACCTGCCGCCCACCCGACGGTGACGACGAACAACGGCCCCGTCGACGGCTCCGCATTGCTCGACGACGATCTGACCACCATGCTGACGATCCCCGCGCCGGCCGACGGTTCGGCGGCATGGGTGCAGTTTGCGTTCGAGCAGCCGTTCACGGCGCAAGCGATCACGCTCGGTGGTCGGGGCGGCAGTGCGAACGGCATTCCCGTCGGTCGTGTGCTGGCGAGTGACGACGGCGTTACTTTCCGTTCGCTCGTGGCCCTGCCGGGCGAGCAACTCTACCGCCAGGGCATGGTGCGGACGTACGCTTTCGCGCCGATCACCGCCAAGTTCTACCGCATCGAACTGACCGGCGCGCCCCTGGGTCCCGCCGAGACGATGAGCCAGGCGCCCTCGTCGCCAGCCGCACAATACGTCCTGAGCGAAACCATCCTGCACGGCGGAGCGCGCGTGCAACGTTGGCAGGAGAAGGCGGGGTTCAGCTTTCTCTTCGAGTACAACACCGTGCCCACGCCGGCAGTCCCGGCCGTGATGACGGTTCCACCGGGCGCTGTGCTCACGCTCACTTCGCAGATGCAACCCGACGGCACCCTCACGTGGAAGGTCCCGCCGGGCACATGGACAGTTTTGCGGCTCGGTTACTCGCTGACCGGAGCGAAAAACCGGCCCGCGACGCCGGCCGGTTCCGGTCTGGAAGCCGACAAGCTCAGCCGGAAATACATGGAGTCATACTATCACGGGTATTTCGATCCGCTGCAGGAGGCGCTGGGACCGCTGTTCGGCCGCAGCCTGCGCTACGTGATGATGGACAGTTGGGAGGCCGGCACCAACAACTGGACCGATGATATGGTGCCCGAATTCACGCGGCGTCGCGGTTATGATCCCACGCGCTACCTGCCGGCGCTGACCGGTCAGGTGGTCGACAATGCCGACGCGAGTGACCGCTTCCTCTGGGACTTCCGCCGGACGCTCGCCGACATGTGGGCGGACAATCACTACGGCACGATGGCGGATGCACTGCACGCGCATGGCATCGGCGTCTATGCGGAAGCCGCCGGCGTCTCGCTCGAGATGGCGGAGGACACGCTGCTCAACAAGAGCAAGGTCGACATACCGATGGGCGAATTCTGGGTGCACGACCTGCATCCCCACCTGATGTACCTGCAGGACGTGCGGGGCGCCGCATCGGCGGCACATGCCTACGGCAAACCGATCGTCGCGGCGGAAGCGTTCACCGGCGGGGGATTCGAATCACCGGCCGCGTTGAAGAACGTGGCCGACTATTGGCTGGCTCAGGGCGTGAATCGTCTGGTCTTCCACACCTCGGCGCATCAACCGCTCGGCACCAAGCCGGGCAACACGATGGTCGGCACGCACCTCAATCGAAACATCACGTGGGCGGAACAGGCCGCGCCGTTCGTCACTTACCTTTCGCGCGCGTGCTATCTGCTGCAGCAGGGGATGCCGGTGGCGGATCTCGCCTACTTGCTGAACGAAGGTGCGCCGTCCACGCCGCCGATCTGGGCCGCCGGCACGCAACCAACGCCACCCGCCGGGTTCGACTACGATTTCATCAACGCGGACGTGTTGCTCCACCGCATGTCAGTCGCGCCCGACGGACGCTTGGTGCTTCCCGACGGCATGAGCTACCGCGTGCTCGTATTGCCGCAAACGGATAAAATGCGCCCTGAATTATTGCGGAAGATCCAGGAACTCGTGCGCGGCGGTGCGACCGTCATCGGCCCAAAACCGATGCGCTCGCCGAGTCTTGCCGGTTATCCCACCTGCGACGATCAAGTGCGCAGGTTCGGCGCGGAGGTCTGGGGCGACCTCGATGGCGTGAGTCGCACGATGCGCCGCTGCGGGAACGGCATGGTCATCTGGGGCTGGCCGCTCGATCGGGTCATGGCCATGCTGCACATCACCCCGGATTTCGCATCGAGCCGCGGCCTCGACACAAATCTGGTTTGGACGCATCGCCGCCACGACCACCTCGACATCTACCTTGTCGCGAATCTCACCGGAGAGGCCCAGGACGTCGACGCCCGCTTTCGCGTGGCGGGCCGGGCCGCCGAGATCTGGCACCCGGATACCGGCGCCATTGAAGAGGCCGGTTATGCGATCACCGGTGACCGCACCGTCGTGCCGTTGTCGCTTACGGCCCACGAATCGGTGTTCGTGGTGTTTCGGAAACCGGCCGTTGTCGCCTCGCGCCGCGAACCGCGGCTTCACATCGAAACACTCGCGACAATCGCCGGCCCTTGGGACGTGCGTTTTCCGCCCGGCCTCGGCGCGCCTGCACAAGCGCGCTTTCCCGAACTCGCGTCGTGGACGGAACAGCCCGATGAGGGCGTGCGATATTTTTCCGGCACGGCCACGTATACGAAGACCGTGCCGGCGCCGGCGGCGTGGTTTCGCGACGACGCACACATCTGGCTCGATCTCGGTGTCGTCCGCGATCTCGCCGAAGTCCGCGTGAACGGCCACGCGTTGGGCATTCTCTGGAAGCCGCCGTACCGGGTCGATGTCACGAACGCGCTGCGGTCGGGCGAGAATCAGTTCGAGATCAAGGTGACCAACGAGTGGACCAACCGGCTGCTCGGCGATCGCGCCGCACCTCCCGGGCGCAAGATCCTGAACTCGCCCGTGCGGGTCGGTGGTTTCGGCGGCAATCGTGGCGTCTCCGACTCGGCTCCGGAGCTGCCACCGTCCGGCTTGCTCGGTCCAGTGACCATCCAGCTCCAATCGCCATGAACACATCCCATCCCGCCTGTGGCTTTTGCGATCACCCTTTCCCTGCTCGTCGCGACGGCGCACGCGCAGATCATCGATACCGAGGACGGCATGGTTGCCGGCATTCCCGTCAACTACACCGAGGCCAGGACCGGCGCCTATTCGCTGCCCGATCGCCTGCAGCTCGCGAATGGCCGGCCGGTCACCGATGCCCGGACGTGGTTTGAGCAGCGCGCCTTACCTCACCCGAAACGTGCGAAATGAATGCGGCGCGATCGCGAAGGTCGCAACCTGTGCTTCCTGCTTCGGCTGACGCCCCCAGCCGGCGGGGCTGCGGCGTTCCTTGGTCGGTAGCGACTCGCCCGTGTTCACGTCCTCGATCGCCTTGCTCTTCAGTCCGACGGCGACGGTGACATCCACCGGTTCGTCGTGGAAGTTCTCCACGATGAAGGTGTCGTTGTCGTAGACGAACAGGCTGACCTTGGACGGCCCTTCGAGTTGGACCGGCAGGTGGGGCGTGAGGATGCGGCGGATCGCGTTCAAGGCGATCTCCGGGTAGTGATAGAAGTCGGCGAAGTTTTCCGGGACGGTCAGCACGTAGAGATGACCGTCGGCGTAGCTCGCGTCGTGGAGCAGCGGCCAGCCGTTGTCCCCGGCGATCGCGGAGACGAGTTCCCAGGAATCGTTGGTGCGGTAGCCAATCTGCGGAATCAGGATCGGCTGGTCGGACTCCGCCGTCGTGAAGCCGGATTGAAACGTATGCACGAACGCGATCCGGCCGGTGTCCTCGATTTCGGCGATGTTCTGGATACCGCGGTTTTGCAGCGCCTTGAGCAGCCCGGAAGTGATCACCACCTTGTTGCCGGCATGCACGTGGTGCTCGATCTTCGCCACGATGTCCGGATCGGCCGCGGCCTCGGCCGTGAGCAGCACCACGGGTGCGTCTTCGGGAAAACTCGTCTCGATCTCCATCGGCAGGCCGATCATGCCGAGGTAGCTTTGGAGGAAATCCTCGCCGGTGGAGTTGAACGGGCGGTAGCTCTTCAGGCCGAGCGGATGGCCGAGTGCGCCGATCGTCTTGTCGACGGCCTCGAAGGCAATCCCCGCGGCGCGGGCCTGGCTCTTCGGCGCCATCGTCGCGCCCGATGGCAGCTTGATCGGCTGCATCATCTTCTCGTAGTCGAAGCTCGTCGGCTGGTCCTGCCAGGCTCCGCGCCCGGAGGAGTCCAGCGGCGTGAGAATGCTCCGCCAATCGAACAGCGTGACCTGGGAGCCGGACCTGGCGAACAGGGTCAGCCAGAGTTGTTCGGCGTAGCGGTCGTAGCTGCGCGAGCCGAATGGATCGACCCAGCCGCCGCCGTTGCGGCCGGGTGCGACGTTTTCAAAGTAGCGCATGATCGAGTAGCCATGATACGGCTGCAGGTGCTGGGCGCTGAGGACAGCGTCGCGCGTTTCGGTGCCGGTGTAGATGCCGTCGAAAATCTTCGGTTCCTTTTCCAGGTCGAAGCCGAGCGCCTGGAAATGCTCGTACCAGTTCGGATACTTGATCACGACCTTCACCTTTGGGTTCACCTTCTTCGCGGGACCGACGACCAGGTCGCGCGCGGCTTCCGCCATGAGCTGCAGGCGATAGTCGGTCCAACTGCGGTCGCCCTTCGCCTTGATGTCGTATTCCGACTTCGTGCTCGTGAAAAAGAAGTCGTCGAGAATGAAGGAGTCGAAGTGCCGGGCGGTGAATTCGGCGATCGCCTGCACCCGTTTGCGATGCTCCGGATTGCTGTAGGAAAACGTCTCGAATCGATTGCTCTCATCGATGGTGAACGTGATGCCACCCGCGGTTTCCACGCCGCGCGCGGCGAAGAATGCCTTGGCCGCCTCGATGGTCGCGTCGTCGGGCATGACGCCGTCGCGGTGCGTCTCGAGATAGACCTTGTCGACATGCACCTGGGACGAGATCTCCTGCCAGCGGCTCTCGAGCCAGGCGGGATCCTTCATCTCGCGCACCTCGTAGGCGCGACAATACACGGCGACCCGGAAGTTGTCGTAGGCGAGCGCGGACGAGGAGGACATGCCGAAGGCGAGCGCCAGGGCCGCAAGCGAAGACAGAGTGAACCGGTTCATGGGGATGTCCTGAAGACGCCGCTCCGCCGTTCTCGTCACCACCCGAACGCCATGGCGGCACACTATCGTTTGAACCGGGGCGGGCAACTGAGCCCGGCCCCGGCGCGGGCCGGTTGACTTGGCGGCCGGGCATTCAATCCTAGCGCCAGGGGCATGCACGAAATCGGCAAAGTCATCTTCACACTCGGGTTGGTGCTCATGGCCGCCGGTCTCCTGTTGTGGTCGGGCGTCGGCCGGGGATGGCTCGGACACCTGCCCGGGGACATCCATGTGTCCGGCGACAAGTTCAGCTTTCACTTTCCCATTGTCACGTGCCTGTTGCTCAGCCTGGTGCTGACCGCGGTGCTTTGGCTGATCCGAAGGTTCTAACGCCGCCACCCTAATCCCGCGGGCGGCGAGGCGGCGCGCCACGGGACGATGCCATGATCACGATTGCGACGACGCTCGCCGCTCCGGGCGGGAGGCAGGTCTCTCCACGGTCCTCCATGCAGCGTGGTCGCCCGTTCGCGCGTGCCGGGCAAAGTGCGGCCTCGCGGACGTGACTTGCGAGGCTGCGGGCGCGTCTTCACCGCCATGCACCCCGCCCCCACTCTGCCCCGCCGTCGCTGGATCCAAAACGTCACGGTCGGACTCGCCGGCCTGCTCGCCTCGGAACGACTCGGTCCTGCCGCCGACGCTCCCGTCCTGAACCGCGCGCGTGCGCTCGCCGATCCGCGCGACGAGATCAAAATCACCAAGCTCGAGATCATTCCCGTGAACTCGCTGCGTTCGGTTTTCGTGAAGTTGCACACCGACGCCGGCATCGTCGGTCTCGGTGAAGGCACGGTCGAGGGACGCATCCACACCACGGTCGCGGCGATCCAAGAGCTGGAAAATTACCTCATCGGCAAGGATCCGCGGCGTCCCGCGCACCACTGGCAGGCCATGTACCGGCATGCCTTCTACCGGGGCGGCATCATTCTCTCCAGCGCCCTTTCCGCCGTCGACATCGCGATGTGGGATATCAAGGGCAAGGCACTCGGTGTGCCCGTTTATGAACTGCTCGGGGGACCCACCCGGGACCGCATTCGCGTCTACGGGCAGGCCGAAACGCCGGAGGGCGCGCGCAAGGTCCTCGCGGAGGGTTACCACTCCATGAAGATGGGCGTGACCTACAGCCGCGGCCGCCTGTCGCGCTATGCCGAAAATCCCGACTTCGTCCAGGGCATCGTGGAGAACGTCGCGGCCGTGCGCGACGTCATCGGCCCGAAGGTCGATCTCGGCATCGAGATGCATGGCGATCACGAACCGCAGACCGCAATGGTCATCATCAAGGCGCTCGAGCAGTTTCAGCCCTGGTTCTACGAGGAGCCGATTCAGTTCCAGAACCTGCCGCTGATGGCGGAGATGGCGAAGAAGACCTACATTCCATTCGCGACCGGCGAGCGCATGGTGACCAAGTGGCAGTTTCGCGATCTCCTGCAGCTTGGAGCCGCGTCACTCCTGCAGCCCGACGTCACGCATTGCGGTGGCATCACGGAGCTCAAGGCGATCGCCTCACTCGCGGAGGCGTTTTACGCGGCCATGCTGCCGCATGCGAAGGAAGGCATCATTGGTGCGGTCGCATCGATGCACGTCGCGGCCTCGATCCCCAATTTCCTCGCGCACGAACTGCCGAGCCTCCAGGCCGCGCCCAACGACAAGGTCGAGCGCAGCTATCTCGGCAAGAGCTACATCACCAAACCGCTCACGATGACTGATGGCCACATCGTGCTGAACGGGAACTTCGATGGACCGGGACTTGGCATCGAACTCGACGAGAGCCTCGTCGACAACGAACGCGGCGTGCCCGAGTGGGAATTCCCCGAAATGTGGGACAGCTTCGACGGCTCCGTCCTCGATCACTGAATCGGAGGCGTCCCGGCCGCGCAATCGCAGAAGAAAAACGGGACGCGCCTCATGCCGGTGCGAATAAGGAAACTCCCGGGAAAGAGGCCAGGGGCCGCGGGTTCATGACCGACCATCGTGCTGGCGTTTTCCACTGGCGAACACCGGCAAACCCCACGAACTGTCCTGCGCGGCATGAAGAAGAAATCACGCTTTCGCATCCGCTGGTGGGGCTGGCTTCTGCTTGCCGTGCTCGGTACTGGGACCCACCGGTGCTCTGCTCCTGCTGCATCACTTTGTCGATTCCTGGCGACCACCACCGCTTGACGTCGCCTTCGCCGGTCGGCCATTGCCCACGACGCATACGCTCGATTTGCCTGAAGGACGGCGGATCCACTATGGCGAGACTGGTCCCGTCGACGGCCCGCTGGTGATCCTGATTCATGGAACGCCGGGTGAATGGCAGGATTTCTATGACGTGATGAAACGTCCCGAACTCGCGGACCACGTCCGACTCGTGGCGGTGGACCGCCTCGGCTGGGGCGGATCGACGGCGGGCGGGCTGGAACCGTCGATGCAGGCGCAGGCCGCGGCGATCGCCGCGGTCGTGCGTGCACATCCGGACAATCGTCCGGTGATCCTGGTCGGCCATTCCCTCGGTGGCGCGGTGGCGCCGCGCGTCGCGATGGACTTTCCGCAACTCGTCGATGGCCTCGTGCTCGTGGCGCCCTCCATCGATCCTGGACTCGAGGAAACGACCTGGTACCAGGCGCTCGCGCGGTTTCCGCTCGTCACTTGGGCGATTCCGAAACCCCTCACGCGTTCGGACAAGGAACTCGTGCCATTCAAGGCGGAGCTCGAAAAGATGCTGCCGTTGTGGGACACGATTCACTGCCCCGTGATCGTGTTGCAGGGCACCGAGGATGAACTCGTGCCGCCGGCCGAAGCGGGCTTTGCCGAACGCGAGCTCACGAACGCCCCCACCACGATCGCACGCATCCCGCATCAGGGTCACTTGATCCCGTGGCAACGGCCGGAGCTGATCACGAAGGCCGTGCTGGACCTGCTTGAGAAACTGGGCGCGGCAGGCAATCGCTCGCCAGCGTCTGCTTCTGCAGCGCCTTCCCGAAAATGAACGACATGCATCCGCGGTGCATAGCGACCGGTCTCCGTGCCGGTCGGTTCGACAAACGCCGATGAGGCACGAGCGAGCGAACGTCCACGCCGACGCCGCTCGTCATTCGGGCCGGCCGGGTGCAGGTTCCACGCATGAACCTGAATCCATCGATGACCGAGTTGTTCGCCGGCACGGCGCCGTTCATGGCGTGCGGGCAGGCGTTTTCCCTCGAAGGCGAGACCGCGCTCGTCACGGGCGGCGGCTCCGGCATCGGTTTCGCGATCGCGCACTGCCTGGCCCAGGCCGGCGCGCAGGTCGTGCTCGCCGGGCGGCGCGAGGCGGAACTCGCGAAGGGGGCCAAGCTGATCGGGCCCAAGGCCACGTGGCTGGTGTGGGACGTCACGGAACTGGAGCGCGCCGACGGCCTGATCCATGCCGCGGAAGATTCGGCGAAATCGCCGGTCTCGGTGCTCGTAAACAACGCGGGCGTGCACCTGAAGAAAGCCGCGGTCGACACGAGCATGGTCGAGTTTCAAGCCGTCCTGCAGACGCACGTGCTGGCCGCCCATTCGCTCACCCGCGCGGTGCTGCCCGGCATGGTCACGCGCGGGCATGGCAGCATCCTGTTCACCGCGTCGATGGCATCGCTCTTTGGCATTCCGCTGGTGGTGGCGTACGCGGCGGCGAAGACGGCGCAACTCGGCATGGTGCGCACGCTCGCCGCGGAGATGTCCAACACCGGCGTCCGCATCAACGCGATCGCGCCGGGCTGGATCGAAACCGAGATGTCGCGCAAGGCGATGGATGGAGATCCCGCCCGCCGGGAAAAGGTGCTCAGTCGCACGCCGCTGCATCGCTTCGGCACGCCCGAGGATATCGGGTGGGCGGCGGTCTATCTCTGTTCGCGGGCGGCTAAGTTCGTCACCGGCGTCGTCCTGCCCGTGGACGGCGGGGCGAGTATCGGGTTCTAGCTACGGGCCCGGCGGTCCCGGCTGGGCCTGGGTCAGCCGAGGCCGAGCTTCGCGAGAACCTCGGGCGGAGGCCCCTCAAACGTCGGAGACGGCACGTTGCCCACGTAACCGATGTCGCGCATGCCTTCGGGCGTGGTGTAGAAACCACCGGCAGTGAGTTCGCGGAAGCGCCTGAAGAATGCGGCACCCTGCTTGAACTCCGGCGCGGCCTTTTCCTCCCAGCAAATATCATCGGCGATGGCGGACTGCTGCTTCTCGTCGAGATCGGCAAAGGCACGGCTGAAACGTTTCTTTGCCTCGGCATCGATCCAGGTGAAACCGTCGAGAATCACCTGCCGGTCCTGTTTCTGTTCCGGGTACGGGGCGCTGATCCACTCATCGATAAAATCATCGACGTGCAGGTCCTTCGCGCTGGGCGACGTGTCGTCCGCGGGAATGATCAGCCCGCACAGGGTCGCGGCGAGACGGTGTTGCTCGCCGGACATCGTGAGCGGCCAATAATCCCCGTACGTGTATTCGCGCACGAGGTTGGGATCCGTTCCGTAGCCCTTGCCGGAGACCGCCGCGGCGGGCACATCGGCGGCGAGCGAGAATCGTGGGCGCACCGCGACGACGCCGGCGGCGGTGAGCATCCATTTGATCGCCGTGCGGCGGTCGGGGCGGGGGATTTCGCGCGAGGTCATGTCAGATGTTCCCTTTCTTCAGCTCGGCGAGGAGGTGGTCGCTGCAGCGCCAGGCCAGCGCCATGATCGTAAGCGTCGGGTTCTTGTCGGCGTTGGAGCAAAAGATGCCGCCGTCGGTCACGAAGACGTTCTTCACGTCCCAGGTCTGGCCCCATTGATTGGTAACCGATTGCTTCGGATCCGCGCCCATGATCGTGCCGCCGACCTCGTGGATGATGCGACCGCCCTCGGCGATCGCCTTGCGGCCATCGGTCTCGGCGGGACGCCACGACTTTCCGCCGCAGGCCTCGATGATGTCGACAAACGTGCGCTGCATGTGCTCGACCTGCTTGATCTCGTGCTCCGACCACTTCCAGTGGAAGCGCAGGACCGGGATGCCCCACTTGTCCCTCACCGCCGGGTCGAGTTCACAATATGAATTCTCGTTCGGGATCATTTCGCCGCGGCCGGAAAAATTCACGAACGAGCCGTAGTAGCGCCGGACGTCCTGCTTGTATTTGCGCCCGTAACTGCCGCCGGCGAAATTCTCGACGCCCGCGCCGGTGCCCATGCCGGGCATGCCACGCCCGCCGCCGAACTCGATGTGATAGCCGCGGGCAAACCCGAGTTTGCCGGCGAGCTGTTCCTTGTAGAGCCACCACGGCACGTACATGTGCGCACCACCGGCGCCGTCGTCATTGTGCGGCGGCAGGTTTTCGAGCAGCGGCACCTGCCCGCCCACGTTCGATCCCACCGTGTCCATGATGTACTTGCCCACGAGGCCGCTGCTGTTGGCCAGCCCGTCGGGAAAACGCGCGGACTTCGAATTGAGCAGGATGCGCACGGATTCCGCGGAACTCGCGGCGAGCACGACCGCCCGCGCCTGCACGCGCTCCTCGCGCCCCGAGGTCTTGTCGATGTAGATCACGCCGGTGGCCTTGCCGCTGTCGTCGAGCGTGACTTCGCGCGCCATCGCATTGGGCAGGATGTCGAGATTGCCCGTCGCCATCGCCGGTGGCAGGTGCACCGTGGTCGACTGGTAGTTTGCCCGGATCGAGCACCCGCGGCCGCAGGGCGTGGCAAAGAAGCAGGCGGCCCGCTGGGCCATTTCCGTGGCGACGATGCGCTGCGCCTTCGGGTTGTTTGGATGCAGCTTGGGGGCGAGGCGCTCGCCGTCGAGTCGCCGGGTCATCACCGCGCGGCGAAACGGAATCACCGGGACGCCGAGTTTCTTCGCGCGCTGTTGCACCAGCAGCTCGTTCGCGCGCGGCTTCGGCGCGGGGTGGAGCACACCGGGCGGCGAGTCCGGCGTGTTTTCCATCCCCTCATTGCTGCCGTAGACGCCGATGAGCATCTCGACCTTGTCGTAGTAGGGCGCCAGGTCCTCGTAGGTCATCGGCCAGTCGAAGCCAAGGCCGTCGCGGCTGCGCGGCTTGAAATCGTAGGGCCCGTTGCGCAGCGCGTGGCGCGCCCAGTGATTGGTGCGACCGCCGAGCATGCGTGCACGCCACCACCAGAACTGCTCCGCGGGATCGGATGAAGCGCTGGTGTACGGCTCACCGGGCACCTGCCAGCCGCCGTCGATGGTTGCGTCGTAGAAACCAAAATTCTTGTCCGGCGTGCCGTCACCCCGCAGCGGCGCCTGCCCGTTCGTCTGGAACATCGGCGTCTCGGTCGCAGGATCGTAGTTGCGGCCGGCCTCGAGCATCAGGACGCGCGCGCCTTCGAGCGTGAGGGTATAGGCGGTCTGGCCGCCGGCGGCGCCGGAACCGACAACGATCACGTCGTACTCGGGCTGGGTCTTGCTCGCGGTGATGAGGGGCATGGCGAATTCAGCCGACGCGGCACGCGCCGCGGACGTTTCCCGTGCTAACCAATCCTCGGGAAGGCGCGAGCGCGTTCCTGCCGGCACCCAGGTTCACGGGTGCAGATGATCGGGATTATGCGCCCGGCCGCAGTTTCAATTGCCGCAGGTAGGCGATGCTCGGCGGGATGTTCTTCAATGGGTCCGGTGTCTCGTCCTCGATGAAGTAGTATTTCACACCAGCCTTTTGCGCCGCCGAAATCAATGCCTTCCAGTCGAGCTCACCCTGTCCGACCACGACGCGGTCCTCAGGCTTCGTTTCCGATCGGCCGGGCTCGCGCTTGAGTCCCGGACGCACGCCCTTCACGTGCAGGGAAAACCAACGCGAACCGTATTTCTCGAGCAATTGCGCGGGATCGGCGCCGCCGACGTAGGCCCAGTAGACATCAAGTTGCAGGCAGACGTTCTTGGGATCGGTGGCCGCGACAAGTTCATCGAAACGCGTCGTGCCGGGCTTGTCCCCGGGAATGAATTCGTAGCCGTGCGTATGGTAGCCGAACTTGATGCCCGCGGCACGAAAGGCGGCGCCCCATTTGTTGAAGTTTGCGGCAGCCTGTTTCACCGTGGGGCCGTCCAGCGCCCCCTCATGCGGGATCCACGGGCACACGGCATATTGCGCGCCGAGCGTCTTTACCGTTTGGACGACTGCGTCGAGGTCCTTCTCCATGTCGCCATATTGCACGTGGTCGCTGACGGCCTTGAGCCCGCGGGCGTCGAGCGCGGCGCGAAACTCCTGCGCCGTGAGCCCGGCGGTACCGGCGGCCTCGACTTCGGTGACGCCGAAGGCCTTGGCCTGATCCAATGCCGCCATCGGATCGGTTTTGAACATTTCGCGCAGACTGTAGAGCTGCAGACCGATGTGGTCCTTGAAACCGGCGGAGGCTGGCACGGTGAGCCCGCAGGCGGCGAGCAAGGCGAGGGCGAGAGCGGAACGGGGTGACATAAGTTTGTTGGGAGGGGTTGAAACGAGGATCGTGTAGACGCCCATGCGGGCGGAATGTTTCCCGGGGCAGCGCGCCCCGAAGCGGGCGCGCAAACTATCTTAAACCGGCCCAGACTCGCTGAACGTCGTCGTGATCGTCGAGCGCCTGGAGGAATTCACCGACCTCGGCGCGGGCGGTGTCGTCGAGATCGGGGAACTGCTTGGGCAGGTAGCCAATCTCCGCCGTGACCACCGACCACCCGTGGGCCGCAAGCCAGGTCGATGCCGCGTGCACAGCGGTGCGGTCGGTGATGAAACGCGCCCCAACCGCGCCCTCCGGAATGTCGTCGTTGTCCGCGAAAGCCAGCGGCGCGAAGTCGTTGGCTCCCGCCTCGATCGCGGCGGCCTCCAGGTCGGCGTCGGCCGCCGCCGTGTGCGCCTCGACCAGGCCGACGTGGTCGAAGAGAAACTTGTTGCTGCCGGCGGCGCCGAGCACGCCCTTCTTGAACAGCCCGCGGATTTCCGGGCCGGTACGTTGGTGGTTGTCCGTCATGCATTCGACAATCACGGGCACCTTGTGCGGCGCGTAGCCTTCGTAGACCACGTGTTCGAGCAGCATTTTTTCGCCGCCGGTCCCCGCGCCCTTGGCGACCGCGCGTTCGATCACGTCACGGGAGACGGAGTTCTTGCGGGCCTTTTCCAGCGCGGCGAAAAGTCGCGGATTCGCCGCGACATCCGGCCCGCCGAGCTTTGCGGCGACGGAGATTTCCTTCACCAGCTTGCCGACGACCTTGCCCTTCTTGAGATTGACGATGGCGCGTTTGGCGTGGAGCCACTGACGACCCATAGACGTCGAGGTTAGGCCGATCGATCGCGCGGGTGCAATCGCAGACGGGGCGCGGCTCGTTTGCGGTTCCGCGGGGCGACATGGAGAATCGAACGGCGCCGCCTGAACCAGAGTCCTCGAAGGCCGAAATTCATTGTGAACAGGTCAAGTTTTTCAGCATCGATCTGAATCCAACCGCAGAGAGCGCAGATGATTCGGACCGAGGCACCCGTCGGATGGAATCGATCATGGCCGGGCATCTGCGTCCATCTGCGACATCTGCGGTTAAATGGGTCCGAGGCGAATGGCGCTGAGTTAAGGCCACAGTGGCAGAGCCGTCCCGGCTCTGTTCCCTCTGAACAATCAGCGGCGAGACGCCGCTGCCACTCTGAAAAACAGCCTTAACTTAGCGCCATTCGGGTCTGAGGCTGGCCTCGGCTCGAATTCCCGCGACCACGGCGTCTATCCTCGGGGCGGTCCTCCCGCCTCGAGAAAGCTTCAGGTCAGCGCCCAAACAAGAACGGCACGACCACCGAGGATGCCACGGGTTTGCCCTCGCGCACGGCGGCGGCAAATTTCCACTGCCGGGCGGCGGCGATGGCGGGAGCGGAGAATTCGTCGTAGGTCGCGTTACGCACCTGCGCGTCGGTCACGTTGCCGGTCTCGTCGATCGCGAGCAGCACATCGACCTGCCCCTGGACCCCGCGCAAGGCCTCGGGCACCTCGGGCTGGACGGTCTTGCGCACCTTCGGCTGGCTGTCCGCGGGATTGTGCTCCACGACGAACACCTGCTGGTGCATGGTGAACTTCTGCCGCACGCGGGTGGCCACCGGCTGACTGTTTTGCACGGCGGGTTTGAATCGCCACCGCGTGATCGCGTCGATCGCACTGGCGCCGAATTCCTCATGCGACGTGGCGACGATGGTCGGATTCACGACGTTGCCGAACTGGTCGACAATGAACTCCACCTCGGCCGTCGCGTCCGTGCCCACCACACTGTCGGGCAGGTCGGGCGTAACCCGCCGCGTCGCCACTGGGCCGGAGTCGGCCGCGATCTCGTCCGCTTTTTTCACGACGCTCGGGATCGCGTGCGGATCGGGCTTGAAGCGAAACGGCACCGCGACGTGGGAGGCGACGCTCTTGCCTTCCTTGACCGCGGGATTGAAGGACCACTTCGAGACCGCCTGCAGCACATACGGATCGAGTTCGGAATGCGTGGAATCGCTGATCTCGGCGCGTGTGACGATGCCCTCGGGACTCACGTCGACTCGCGCCGTGACGTAACCGTCGATCGCGCGCAGTTCGCGCGGCAACTCCGGCATGACGGTGTGACGCACGCTCGGGTCATGATTCTCCGGCGTCTCGGGCTGGGTCATGATGATGCCATTGGAAATCCGGATCGGCTGCACCACGTAACAGGAAACGGCCTCGCCGCCCTCGGTCGCGGGCTTGAATTTCCACCGGCGCAAGGCATGGATGATCGGCTGGTTCAGGCGCGGGTCCGAGCTCTGCACGATCGCTACGTCAGTCACGAAACCATATTCGTTCACCTGCAACTGCGCATAGGCGGTGCAGGGTTTGGCGATGAGCTCCTCGCTCAGCCGCGGTTGCGGCGTCACCAGCGGTTCGGGTTTCGTGAATCCACCCGCCAGGACCGGCGCAACCTGGCAGCACAACAATAGGGTCAACGAGAGACCTGGAACTCGTAAAGATTTCATGACATCGGGGTGATTGCAGTCCAAGGGCATGAATCGGCGGGAACTCAACAGACCTGAGTGGTTCACCGCGAAGTTTCGCCGGTGCCGGCGTTTTTCGCCATGCGTCGGCGATGGGGCGCTCGCCCGGACGCGTGGCACCGCGGATCACCTCAATGGTCCCGCGATCAAGCGCTTGGGGTGCGATGGAGGTGGCGTGCGCCGGCAGACTGCTCCCAGGCTTCCACACTCCGCGGCCAGTCCTGCTTGAGGAGGCGCGACAACGACCGATCCGCCAGGATCCGGCCGCCGGTCTGGCAGCCGGGACAATAGTTCGTTTCGTTTTCCGCGTAACAGATCCGCTGCACGGTAGTGGCACAGACAGGACAAGGTTTGCCATAGCGCCCATGCACGGCCATCTCCGGTCGAAAGGCGGTCACCTTTTCTGGAAAACCATCTCCCGCCTCGGCTCGCAACCGAGCGGTCCAAAGCCGGAGCGTCTCGGTCGTGGCGCGGTAAAGCCGGGCGACCTCGTCCGCTGAGAGCCTTTGCGTAAGCTGCACCGGCGAAAGCCGCGCCGCATGCAAAATCTCGTCAGAGTAGGCATTGCCGATCCCACTGAAAAGGTGGGGGTCCGTGAGCGCCCGTTTCAACGTGTGATTTTCGCTGGTGAGCGCTGCCGCGAAGCGCGCAAGCGTTGCGTCGAAAACCTCGAGTCCACCGGGATCGTGCGCCCCCAGCGCGTCCGTGCCGGCGACGACGTGCAGCGAGGCGCGTTTCTTCGTGCCGGCCTCGGTCAGCACGAGCGAGCCGGAGGGAAAATCAAACGCTGCGAGGCTGAGGCGCCCGCCGGTGAGTTTCGCACCGGGTTCGCGCCAATGCAGGCGCCCGGCGATCATCAAGTGCAACACCAGCCACACGTCGCCCTCGCAGCCAATCGCAATGCGCTTCCCCAGCCGGCGAAGCTCGATGACCTTCCGACCGTGCACCGTCGTCAGCGGCGGTGTTGCCGTTCGCAACACGAACGGACTCGCCAGTCGCACGCGCTCGAGCACCTGTCCGCGCACCCGCTGATCGAGCGCGTCGAGGTAGACGGTGATGTCCGGCAGCTCCGGCATGTCGCTGCAGAAGCCTCACCGCCCCTGACGCCCGGAGCGATGCCAATCGATTCTGTCGCACGTTCGCCAAGTGGAGACCGGGAGTCGCAAGGGCAGCGGGCGGTCCGGGCTCCCGGCAGGCCGGCCCGTGACCGCTGGAGCAAGCTACTCATGGATCGCCTGCCCGGTGGGAATTCATTCCTTTTTGCCGACGCAAGAAGCTTGCTGGAAGTGCGATCCCGCATTCCCGATGCGAAACGCGCGGGCACGACGCCGCGTCACTGCAAGCGCCATGTCCCCCACTCCGTCGCCCCGCCGAGACTTCCTCAAGAAAGCCGTCCTGATGCCGCTCGGCCTGGCGGCCCTCGCGGCCGGCACGACCGAAGATGCTTCGGCCGCGCCGACTCCAGTAACGCGCGTGGGCGGACCGAGGCTCAAGCTCAGCTTGAATGCGTTTTCGTTCAATCGCATCCTGCAAAACCAGCTCGAAGGCAAGTCACCCGGGCTGTCGCTCATGCAATTGCTTGAGTTTTGTGCGACGAACGGTTTCGAGGCGATTGATCCGACCGGATACTACTTTCCCGGTTATCCCAACGTGCCGGATGATGCATTTATCAATCGCTTCAAACGTCGCGCCTTTCAGCTCGGGCTCGACATCAGCGGCACGGGCATTCGCAACGACTTCGCGACCCCCGATGCGGAGAAGCGCGCAGCCGATGTGCGCCGGGCGAAGGCGTGGATCGAGGCCGCGGCAAAACTCGGCGCGCCGGTGATCCGGTTGTTCGCCGGTCCGGTGCCGGCCGGTTACGAGGAGAAGTGGGATGTCGTCGCACACTGGATCGCCGACGCGCTGCGCGAATGTGCGGCACACGGCGCAAAGTTCGGCGTGCTCGTGGGCGTGCAGAACCACGGCGACATGCTCAAGGACGCCGACCAGTGCCTCAAGGTGCTCGACCTCGTCGGTTCGGACTGGTGCGGCCTGATTGTGGATACCGGCAACATGATGGTGCCGGACCCCTACGCCGAACTCGCGCGCGTGGTTCCCTATGCCGTGAACTGGCAGGTCAAGGAAAGCCCCCGCGGCCCGAACAGCCCGGAACGTACGAACCTGCCGCGATTGATCCGCGTCATCCGCTACGGCGGCTATCGCGGTTATATCCCGATCGAAACGCTCGCGGCGGAGGGCAAACCATACGATCCCTACACGATCGTACCCGCGTTTGCCGCGCAGGTGCGCGCGGCAATGGACGGGGCCTGAGTGGATCGCGATCGGCGCGGGTAGCCGAACCGTTATCCAATGGCGCCCGCGGTGCGTTCAATCGCCCAATAGAGGCCGCACATGCCGATGGCGACGCTCGCCGGCACCGCGATCCAGCCCCGGTACCAGACGCGACGCCACACCCATCCGGCCATGAGCGAGGCTGCGAGCACCACCGTGAGCTGGCCAAGTTCGATGCCGAGGTTGGCGGTTAGCAGGGCCGGCAGGAAACGCGCCGCGGGCCAGTGCACCTCGCTCAGGGCGCCGGCAAAGCCAAGTCCGTGCACGAGTCCAAATGAGCCCACGATCGCGAGGCGCCGCCAGCCCGGACGGTGAGCCACGAGACAGTTCTCCACCGCCACGGCGACGATCGATAGCGCGATGCCAATTTCCACCACGCGCGACCACGTGAGGCCCAATTCCACCACGCCAACCATCGCCAGCCCCAGGGTGAGGCTGTGCGCCACCGTAAACATCGTAACCTGCGCCACCAGGTCGCGCATGCGCCGAGCTGCGAAAAACAAGCCGAGCACAAAGAGCATGTGATCGAGCCCCTGCGGGACGATATGTTCGTAGCCGACGACCAGCGCCTGGCCCAACGTATGGGCCCAGGATCTTTGCACCTGCACTTCGCGGCCAGCCGCTGACTCGCCGGGGGCGCCGCCGGGTGCGACCGGCGCGGTTTCATCGAGGACCACGGTCACGAATGTTTCCGGCAGGTTGAAACGCGGAATGACAGTCGAAGGCAGGCCCCGCAAGCCGCGCCACACAATCACGACCGTGACAAATTCAGGCAGATCACCGTTCGCGCGGTTGCCGTCCAATAGGGGAAACTCCACCGACGATGGCGCGACCTCCTTGCCGGCGGAATATACGACGAGAGAATTCCCGAAGCACGTGGTCAACCGGGCACTTTGTGCACGAAGGTCGTGTACTGTTCTTATCGATGCCGAATCTGCACGTGCGAAGATCGGCAGTCGCTCGGACATTACCGCAATCCGCAGTTCGACGGCACCGTCAACGCGATGGACGAACTGCCCCCCGAGGAACTCGGTGCTGTGCGCCCACGACCAAGACGGGGCCAGACCAAGCAAAACCGCAATCAAAACGCGGAGCATCGAGTGCGGTTATTCCGGCTGAGCGGCCTGAAGGCACGCCGATAGCGTTTCCGGTGGGGGTCGATTTAGGAATGCCAGGCCCACGCGTGCAAGATTTGCGGCAGATGCACCGGATGGATCGATCCGGTTCGAGATCGGCTTGCTCGTAGTCGACGAAGATACGACCGGCGAAACAGCCTCTTTTGTTCAAGTCCCGAAATCTTGCGATTCAAACAAAAGCCGCCGACTTGGCGTCGGCGGCTTATCGCTGCAATTTGATCTGGAACCCGGCCCGATCAGCGCTTGCGGAACTTGCGGCGGGCGAGCCCCAAGGCCGACAGGCCGGTCCCGAGAAGAAGGAGGGTGGTGCCGCCGTCGGGCACGCTGGTCGAAGGGTTATAAGCGGTGAGGTGAGACAGTCCACTCGTGGGTATGGATACATCGCCGGAAAGGCCTCCAACGTACCAGACATAGAAGGCAGGATTGCTGGTTCCCGGCACCTTCTTGTTCCCGTACTTCGCCAAGAGGTAAAGGAACCCGCCGTCCAAATCGATCGTACCCGCCGTGGCGTCGCCGGAAACTGCATCATCGACAACGGCATTAGGATACGTGGTGCCAGGCTGGAAGTTGCCTGTGCGATCGAAAGTATAGCTCGAATTAGCGCCCGGGGGCGCGCCAGAAGGAGTGGGCACGACCTGATCGTTGCCCGCCGACAAATCAAGCAGGATGTTCAGGACAAACACCTGCGCAGCGTCGCTGTCGGGTGTGCCCTTTTCAATCGAGCCGATAGAATAAAGGTCGTTGTAGCCAAGAGAGATCGCCTGAGCTTGCGGCGCAAATACGAGGCTGGTCAGTCCGGCAAGTGCTGAAATCAATAATGATTTCTTCATGTGGGTATGGTGGAAAATGGAGATTGAACGGATGTCACCAGAGGGTCAGCGAACAGCGTGCCAACCGGGCGAGCTTCGAGACAACAGTTTGGCTGCTATGCAAATGCGAGTGCCTCTTACAATTCCCGACGCGTTGGCACACGGCAATGTCTGTAACCAAAGCCTACACTCTCGTCGTGACCACATTCAGCAATAACGATCCATGTCTTTGTATTTGTGCGAATTACGAAACCCCATCACCCTTGTCGGTATCTTTGACACTTAGCCTAGACTGTAACTTGTAGGCTCTACGAGCTGATGCCGTGCTTCCCCTGCACGGGCTCTACTTGGACGAATATTTCGCCACCAGCGCCGCGCCAATCGCTTGGGAAAGTTCCCCGAGCGTCGCAGGCACGACCTTAAGCGTTTCGCGTTGCGCGGGGAAAAGGTAGGGCAGCGCCGACTCGTGGATGATGTGAAGGTAGCGCTCACGAAACGCGGCCGTCGTCGCCTCCGGATCGATCAATCCGCCGCCAATCACGACGTATTCCGGATCGAGCGCCATCGCGAGATTCGCCAGGTGCAGACCCAGCACCTTCGCCTGAAAATCAAAAATGTCCTTGGCCAGGGGATCGCCGTTCTGCGCCCGGCTGCGGAGCGAAAGAACCTTTTCCTTCTCCGGCGCCGCGGACGTCGCGAGTTCGTGGTCCGGATATTTCTCGAGCATGTCCGCCAGCAATTGCGGAAGACCCGAGATCGTGGTGTAAGCTTCCACACACCCCCAGTCGCGGCCACAACCGCACCGGTATGGCCGCACGCCGTTGAGCAAATGCAGCGGCGCCGGCATGTGTCCCGCCTCCATACCCGCCAGCGTGTCACCGTCGAGCGGCAGGCCGTTTGTATCGATGTAGGCTGTGCCCAGGCCCGAACCCGGAGCCAGCATCAGCACGGACGCCCGACGACCTCCCCGCACCCGGGCCGCCTCGGCCACGCCGCCATAATTGCCGTCATTGCCCACCACGAGCGGAACCGGTCGTCCCGCGCGAGCCGCGAGCGCCGCGCTGTAGTCCGCGTGAAAGTCCCAGCCGTCGAAAGACGCGGGCAGGTTGGCCGACCGCCCCATCACACCATAGCGTGGATACGGCCCCGGAATCGCCAGACCGACTCCGCGCACCTGCTTCCACGACAGCTCGTTGTCGGCAAGGAAGCCCTCGACGCCGTCGACCCAGCCTTGGATCACGGCGACCGTGCCGAGCTGGGAGTTTGTTGAGCTTTGCCGCAGCCGGGTCGAGATCGCGGAGCCATCCGCCCATACACCACCGGTCTTGGAGGTTGTGGCACCGCTGTCGGTGCCGATAAAGACGTCCGTCTTGTCGCTCATGATGGGGGAAAGGAGCCGAGGGGTCTTTCAGCCCGCTCCCGGCAGGTCAATCCTGCACCGCAGACCCAGCGTCGGTTGTCCTCGCGCCCGAGCCGGGTGAGCTCGCTTGAAGACGTGAGGAGGCGCGGCATCAGCCCACGCCGGAAGGCTGCGAACAGGTGAATCGCAAGAATCAGCCTCGTGACGTCGGCTGCTCCAGGTTTCCGTGTTTCACGTGCAGTCCCGGCTATTAACGGAAGGTCGAAACACCCTGAAGTCAGCCGCGTGAGCGGTGGGTCCCCGCGCACGCGCAAGGCGATCAGAACGCACGGCGAGCGATGTGGGAAAGCGCCAGATTAGCCTGGAAATTTCACACGTTCGGCCACGTTTTCGCGGAGCTCCAACGCGACTACAGGGATAGCGCACCTTGTAGCTGCGTTGGAGTGCAACGACAACGTGGCCCGGTTTTCCCTCGGACTGTGAATTTCCAAGTTAGCGCGCCCCGATCGTTCGGGTCACGTGCGCGATGACGTCGTCCGGCGCGCCGACAAACACGAGCAGCCGCCGGAGGAAACGACGCTTGGTCGGAGTGTCGAGGTTCATGATTGCCCAATAATGGGTGCCGTCGATGGGCCGCGCCTGGTTGTGGTGGCACGTCTCCCGGATCTCCTCCGCCGTGAATCCCACGTATTTCCGACCACTCGCACGGTGGGCAATGAAATCCGAGAATTCCGATCCATGACGCGTCGCGACCCAGGCGAGCAGACCAAGATATCGGTCGGCGTCGCTGAACTTCGCGCGAAATTCCGGACTCGTTGTATACATCACCAACGGGTGCGCGGGCAGGGTCCTGCCGGAGGATTCCAACAGCGACGCAATCAAATCGCCCGGCGAACATCCTCTCGCCTGGGCCGCTGCCGTGAGTTGCGCCTGCAGTTCGGGTGTGATTTCCAATGGGGGCATGTAAACCCATTAAACCTGTTCAACCGGTTTACAAGCCATTTCAGCCGATAAGTCGCCGGGCTAATGCACCCGGACAAAACTTGTGGCGGCCGCCACAAATTTTGTCCGACGCCAAAGGCTGCGTTGCCCCACGCGCAACCCGCGTGCCGAGACTCGTCTCCTGGCGTTGGTTCGAAGCCAGCGTGTGCCTGGAAGCAGACTACAGGTCGAGCCGTGGAGCGCGGGGACGCACCTCCTGATGATGCAGCCAGACGCGGGAAGCACGGGGGTCATGTCCGCAACGGTTGTCGATGCGCGGCTCCTCGACGGGGGTGCACCACCAGGCGGTCGGATCAAAACTCGTTCTCCCGTTGGACCGTTCATATTGCTCCGACCTTGCGGTCGCGGGCCGGATGTTCGAGCCTCGCGCACCCTCCGCTGGAGGACCCGGTCCTCGGCAGCGTCTCCCCAAAACCAGCGTCGTATTCGTCACCCCATGAAAAATCGAAGCCCCATCGCCGTTCTGCTCCTCCCGTTCATCACGTTCGGCATCTACAGTCTCGTGTGGTCCGTGAAGACCAAGAACGAGATGAACGCGCTCGGCGCGAGCATTCCCACCGCCTGGCTGTTGATCATTCCCTTTGTCAATCTGTATTGGATGTGGAAGTACGCGCAGGGCGTGCAACACGTCACCAAGGGAGGCCTATCCCAGGTCGCCGCCTTTCTCCTGCTCTTGTTCCTGAGCGTGATCGGCATGGCGATCGGTACAGCACGAATTCAACAAGCTCAGCGACGTCCCCGCTGCGATGCCGGCGACCGCCTGACGCTGGTCACCCAGCCGGCCGATCGCGCGGCCCGGCGCCCCGTGCGCCGGGCCTTTTCTTTCGTTCAGCTGGCGGCTGCTCCGCAGCACTTCTTGTATTTCCGGCCGCTGCCGCACGGACAGGGATCGTTGCGGCCGACCTTCGGGGCTTCCCGGCGGTAGGTTTCGATCTTCTCCTCGACCTGCCCGGCATAGACCCATTTGCCCTCCTCGCGGGCGAAGCGCGCAATCTCATGGTGTTCGTGCTCCTTGCCGGCGGTCCGAAATCGCGCGGAAAACTCCACCACGCCCTCGGCATCCTCCGGACCGCCCTGTTCCGTGCGGATGATCCTCAAGCCCAGCCAGTCGGAAGATTCCGACCAGCTCTTGGCCTGTTCCTGGGAGAAATCTGCCCGCTCCGCTTCCGCCAGCGTGACGCGCAGATGGTCGTAGGCATGCCGGACGTACGCCGAGTAGCGCGAACGCATCAAGGCCTCGGCCGTCGCCGCCGGTTCCGTGCCGGCGATGACCGGTCCACAACACGTCTCGTACGCGAGACCGGACCCACAAGGGCAATCACTCATGCGGTTGCTTATCCAACGTCCCGCCCCTCGCTGGCAACACCCGAACCGCCCGGGTTCACAACGCATGCGACGTCATCCGACGCGTCGCGTGCCCGGCCCCAGCCAACGGTTCGTCAGCGCGATCGGGAGGCCGATCAGGACCATATGCCCGACGACGGCGCCCCAATCCACGCGCGGCGGCCAGCTCTTGCCCGCCACGGCGGAAAGCGGCACGACGATCCAGTTCATCACGAAGTAGACCACGATTCCGTAAACCAGACCCGCCGGACCGGGAAACCGCCCGAGGACCTTTAACCACCGGTCAGCGACGACGAACACCGCGGCCGCCCCGAGCGCGATCGTGAAGTGCAGGAACGTGCCGAGAACCACGACGGGCAACCCACCGCCAAGGGACGCATCGAGGCCGATCAAACCCGCGGCGATGTGATGGGCGACCGGAGGCCACGACGCACCGTAGTATACGACGGCGAAAACGAGGTCACACAAGCCGGCGACGACCCCGCCGACGAATATCGCCAGCAACATGGCGGGCGCACGCGTGCGCGGGGAAACAACAGAAGAATCCATGGGTTCAGGACCGGCTCGAACCACCTGCCCGGTTGAAGGCATCGACGGCACCGCGAATGGCCTGCGTGTGCTCGGGCGTGCTGCCACAACACGAACCAATGATGTTCGCGCCGGCCGACAACGCTTCCGGCACAGCCGCGGCCATGGTTCCGGGAGGTTGCTTGTAGACCGCCTTCATGTTTTCGAGCACGGGCAGCCCGGCGTTGGGTTGCACCATCACGGGCAACGAACAACTGGCGCGGTAGATGGCCGACACCTGCGCGGCGCCCTTCATGTCCATGCCCGTGCCGCAATTCAGCGCAATGACATTGGCACCGCGTTCCTCGACGAATTCCGCGGCGGCGTCCGGCTTCACGCCCATCATGGTTACATAAAAGCTCTTGTCCGCGGACAGGTCGTAGGCGAGCGAGGCGATGATGCACGGCGCGCCGGCCGCCTTGGCCGCGTCGATCGCCAGGCCGATTTCCTCGAGGGAGGTCTGAGTCTCGATAATGATCGCATCCACGCCACCAGCGACGAGCGCGGCCGCCTGCTCCTCGAGGGCGGCGCGAGCCTCGGCTTCGGTGAGTTCACCGTAGGGCTCGAGGATCGCGCCGAGCGGTCCGATGTCACCGAGGACATAGCCGGGCCGGTCACCGAACGCCTCGCGCGTGATACGGGCTGCGGCCTCGTTGATGGCGCGCAAATCGGCGTCGCAGCCGTGGCGCCGCAACATCAGGCGACTGCCGCCGAACGTGTTTGTAATGATGCAGTCGGCGCCCGCATTGGCGTAACGGCGTTGGATCGCGAGCACGCGCTCGGGATGGGTGAGATTCCAAAGTTCGCCGCAGTTTCCCTGTTCGAGGCCGGCGAGCATCAGTTGCGTGCCCATCGCACCGTCGCCCACCAGGCGGCGTTGTTGCAGGGCTTCCAGCAAAGGTGGTTTCATCACCCGACGGTGTTCCGCGGCGGCGCCATGCGCACGTCCGAAATGTCGGGATCGCGCCGCCCCGAGATCAGCAAGCCGAGCAATGACGCAGTCGCACCCAGTCCCGCAAACCACCAGCCATGCCTGCCCAACGCATGTGCCGCCATCGAACCTGCCGCAACTTCGACGGGCGCGGTGAAGGCAAGCCAGGCGCTCGCACTTTCATCGCGAGCGATCAGTACCGCCGGCACGTCCGGCCGGGCCACCGTCACGGACGACCATCGCTTCGGCGAAAGCCTCGTCGGCCACAAGCGCGCGAGCAACTGCCCGTCCCTCGATCTCAGTTCCAGGCCAAGGCCCGGGGCCGACGGCGTTCCCGCGATCTCAAAGCGCCAGTAGGCCACAGGACCGGGAGAGATCGGTTGACTGCGCCAATGACCCACGCTGGCCGCACCGGAGACAGCGCTGTATGAACTCCAGAAGCGATCGGGCGTTGCCCGATCGAATTCCCTTGGAAGCGTGGTGTTCGCAAACGTGTCAGCTGGCGTGCCGTCTTGCGCGATCGCCAGCGAGGGTCGCACACTTGCCGGGAGCAGCGCACGAATCTCTGGAAGCTCGAGCACGTTCACGAGGCCCGCCGGACTCGGAAAGGGAATCCGGTTCGACTTCAACCAGTCCCGATTTCCGGTGAGCAGGTAACCCCGCGTGCTGACCTCCGACTGCTGCACGCGAGCCCGCCTGGCGGGTAAAACGATTTCGGTGTTTTCGCGGATGATTGCGGCCAGGCCGTGAAAACAGACTCCAACGCCGCCGCACGCCGCCGCCAGCCCGACCCACGACTTCCAGCCGCGAATGCGGGTGCGCGACCAGACGAGGAGCAGGATGTAAAGATTCACCAGCAATCCCACGACGACGTTCTCGAGACCGCGCACGGGCGGCCACGGCTGTAACGACCCGCGCATGTATGCCATCGCGACATACTGCGAAAGCGCCCACGCGCCGATCGCGATCACCACGCGATCGCCCGGCGCCGTCAGGTCATGTCGCGCCACCCGCCGGATCGTAAACCATCCCCATGGCAGGAAACTGATCACGCCAAAGAGTGGATGCTGGACCTGGGGCCATTGCAGGTGGTGATAAAAGGCGGTCCACAATTCCGCAACGTGGTGCGCCCGCAGCGCCTCGCCTCCCGGCATGCGGACGCTCAGCGCCACACCCGCCGCCGCCACCGTCGCGCCGGCGAACACCGTCCAGCGATGCAGCCGCCACACGTCGCGCCACGGCAGGGTCAGGAACAGGACGCCGATCACGATCACCGGCGCCACGAGGCCGCTGGCCATGGTGAACAACCCAATCACCGCGCAGCCCAGGCCCGTCCACCACGACACGGAACCGGTCCGGGACGTCAGCCACGATGCGCTCGTGGCCACTGCCGTCGCAATCAGCAGGTAATGCTGCGAATCGAAACCCCGCACGATGTTCTCCCAAACCACCGGGGGCGCCGTCCACACGGCGACCATCACGAACCACGCCACCCGGGCCGCACGGGACAACAGACGGGCCCCGAGAAAATACGCCCCCACCGCCATGAGCGCATGCAGGGCGGCATTCACCACACACTCAAAGCGGGCGTCCCACTGGCCATTGGCAATCGCCAGCGCCAGGTTGAGTCCGCGGGTCACGGCGACGCGATGTTCGTTGTGCGCGGCAAACAGATGCGCGAGTCCGAATGTCCCATATGTCCACGGCACGATCGCCTCCAGCCCGACCGCGGGCCAATCGTCGGATTCCGGCAGGTCGGAACCCCAATGATCGATCACCACCAACTTGCCGCCCCACACGAGGAAAAAGAGCCCGAGGCCGAGCAGAACTCGGCGCCATCCCCGACCGGTTTCCGCCATGGGCACCGGCGCATGTTCCTGCGGGCCGCCTCCGCGAAGCAATCCCGATTGCGTTCGCGTTTCCGGCCTGCCATGCGCATTCGGGGCTTCGGTCGCGCCGATCTGCACCGATGACGCCTCTTGCCAACCCGGCTCGAAATTCGAGAATTCCTCCCGTGCTTTCATCCACCATGCGTATCCTTCCCGCACTCCTGGTCGCCTCTTTCGCCCTCAGCTCCCTTGCCGTCGCCCCGGCGCGGGCCGCGGACGCTCCGGCCGAACCGGACAACTCGGAACCGGTGGTGCTGCGCGAAGGCGACGTCCTGCAGATTTCGTTTCCGGGCGCCCCGAATCTCGACACCCAGCAAAAAATCCGCACGGATGGACGGCTCAGCCTCGCGCTCGTCGGCGAGGTCTACGCGACCGGGCTGCAGCCCAAACAGCTACAGGACAAACTCGCCGAGCTCTATTCGACCGAGCTGGTCTCGACCCAGGTTAACGTCGTCCTGCTTTCGCGCTCGTTCTTTGTCTATGTGAACGGCGCCGTCGGCAAATCGGGGCGTAACAACTTCGAACAGCCCGTCGACCTGCTTGAGGCGATCATGGCGGCGGGGTTTAGCGATGAGACGGCCAACCTCAAGGCCGTCCAGGTCATCCGCCTGGAAAACGGCCAATACCGCGTCTTCACGGAAAATCTTCAACCGATCCTCGACGGCAAGCAGCGCGATCCCTTCATGCTCAAGCAGGCCGACATGATCCTCGTGCCGCGACGCTGGCTATAAGATAGCAATGGCAATGCCGTGAGTCCAGGTGGCCGGGCAAGTCCCTGGCCCGTGTCCGGCGCGTCGGGACAACGCGCACGGAACGTGCGAATCCGCTTTTGGCGCCTTCAATTCGCCTATTAAATCATGCGGCGATTGCATCGTCACGGCTTAGCGCGTCCGGAATCACCGTAAAAAACAAGAATGCTCCGCCATTTGCCACGGCGGAGCATGAAACGTCAGTGGAGAGCGCTTTAAACTTACCGTTTACGACGGCGCATCCCGCCAATCCCCACGATCGCCAGTCCCAGCATTGCGAGCGTGCTGCCCGAATCCGGGACGCCGCTGGCCCCCCACCACCACCACCACCACCACCACCCGTATCCTCGCGCTGAGCATAGTCGACCGAGAGATCCTCGATGTCAAAAGATCCGCCCGACAGCGTTATAGTGTTCTTGAATGCCCCGGTTAGGCCGTCCCACTGGGAAAGAGTGGAAAGGTTTGACGTGTAAAAATCGGCTCCGTCGAAAGCGATGCCGGTAGTAAACGTGCCAGGATCAATAAAAGACGCCTGAATGACATTACCGTCGAGATCATAGACATCATATGGTCCTCCACCGTCGGCACGATTGCAGATGAGCTTTCCATTGAAGTACTCCATGCCGTCCATATTACTACTAGCCAGGCCAAGTGTGATGGTCTTAACTATGTTTCCAGAAGTATCGATCTGGTAGGCGTGATTTCCGCCGAGGTACTCCGACGTCCAAAAATGCGTGCCGTCCCAGGCGAGCGTCGACATCGCGGCACCGGGAGGAAGTGCGCCTACCGTGATGGTCCCCAACGACAGTCCCGTGGTGAGATCCGTCTTGTAGATGATGTTGCTGCCACCGAATATGTTCGAGGAAGGTCCGGACTCGGTCGAATACATCGTGTTGCCTACGATCACGATTCCGCGGCCGTTTCCAGTGGATACAGTCGTGTTTTGAACCAGCGTTCCAGTCGTTCCAGTGACATCGAATTCATGGACCAAGTCTGGTCCGAAGGTTGCGCTGTTTCCGTAGATCGTCAAAGCGCGGGCCGACGTCGACAGGCAAGCGAATGCTGCAATCACGACGACAATCGGCGCCGTGCAGTTTGGTAGCTTCTTGAGTGTGTTCATTGTACAGTGTGCGAGTAGGGGTGAGACTAACCGGAGAAGAGAAGGCCCGTTAGCAGGGGTCGGGCCATCGCCTTGGCGAAAATAAATAAGCCGTTGCTTATATGCAGGATACGTTGCATTCTTTTTTCTTTGGCTCGCGACCGCTCGCCGGCGTTGTAAGGCATCCCGACATGCACTTCTGAGCACTCAGCGAATACCATCGCCGACAGCCCGTTGAAAACAAGCAGGTTAGGCTATTCATAGCCGCCACAACTCCGTGACAAGAAGCCCGACGCGAATCCGCCAGTCCCGAATCATTCAGACCCCTGTCGACCATTAGCGGGCCGAAGCTTCGGACCAACCATCTGCACCGCAGAGCCAGGAAGCACGCCAGAGGACGCGTAATGGAACGGTTCAATCTTCTCTGCGTTTTCCGGTCTCGACGCTATAAACATCTACGATCCGATGCGTGAACAATGAGAGCCGCTCTACCCGGGCGCGGGCTGGATCTCGTGCAACCGGCCAAGCTGGCGTAGCGGCGGCACGAGCCTCATCACGAAGATCAGGACCAGAAGCGTGCCGATGCCGCCCCCGACAATCGAGGCTACCGTGCCGAATACCTGCGCCGTCAGCCCCGACTCGAAGCCGCCGAGCTCGTTGGAGAGCCCGATGAAGATGAAGTTCACGGCCGTGACGCGCCCGCGCATCTGATCAGGGGTGATCAGTTGCACCAGCGTCTGCCGGATGACGACGTTGAGGTTGTCGAACACGCCCGTGAGGACGAGCGCGGTGAGCGATAGCCAGAAGTTGCGCGAAAGACCAAATACGATGATCGCGCCGCCGAAGCCGGCGAATGCGAGCGCCAGCACCCGACCGGCCCGGCGCCACGGCGGCAGGTGCGCGGTGAGCAACGCCATGCCGATCGCGCCAACCGAGGGCGCCGCTCGCAACCAACCGAATCCCTGCGGCCCCACGTGCAGGATGTCCTTGGCGACAACTGGCAGCAATGCCGTCGCCCCGCCGAGCAACACGGCCAGCATGTCGAGCACGGCCGCCCCCAACAACAGCCGGGTGCGGAACATGAAGCGAAAACCGCCGACGAGATCACGCCACGTGGTCGCGCCCGCGGCGACGACCCGCGCCGCCGGCCGCAGCAGCGCGAACAAGATCCAGGCGGTCGACGTGCAGGCAACCGTGGCCAGGAAAACGACCGTCGCGCCGCCACTCGCCGCAATCAGGATGCCGGCGAGCGCAGGACCGACCAGCCCCGTGAGTTCAAACAGCGAGCTGCTCCACGTCATGGCATTGGCCCAAAACTCGCGCGGGATGATCGACGGCAACAAGGCCCCGACCGCCGGAATCGTGAACGCGCGCGCCACCCCGAGCACGAAAAGCAGCACGTAAATCAGTGGCGCCGGTCCCTGCCACCACGCAAGCGCCGCCAGCGCCAGGGAACACACGGCGTACAAGCCGAGGCCGAAAAGGATGATCCGCTGCCGATTGAGCCGGTCCGCCACATGCCCGGCGGGCAGCGCAAGGCAGACCACGGGAATGATCTGCACGAGGCCAATGTAGCCGAGGGCCAGTTTCGACCCGAAGCGCTCGTAGACCAGCCAACCCACCGCCGTGTTTTGCATCTGCGCGCCCACCTGATACACCGCGCGTCCCACCAGAAATTTCCGGTAGGGCCCGTGCCGCAGCGCCTGGTAGGGATCCCGGCGCGACGGCATTCCGGCCGGAACCGGTGGCGTGGCATCAGGTGACGACATGGGGAACGGAAAACGCGGGGCGCATCGAGGACGGTGGCCGACCGCGGCGCGAGTCATTGCGAGGGAAGCGCACGCCACACAAGCGATTTGGCGCCGCCAATCCTGTACCCGCCGCCATCCGGAGGCGGTTGCAAAAGCGGGTTTGCTCGTGATGGGAAACGCAACATCGCCGGCAAGCAGGCGCCTTCCCGGGACTGATTGAGTTTCTGCATCCCTGGAAAGACGAGTTCGGTCTCGTCCGCGGTGCACACGGAGCAGGACGCTCCATCGAGTCTCCTCGTGTTTTCTCCCTTTCCTGCAACTTTGGCCCATTTGCGCGGGTAAGGGTTTCACGCCGCCGTAGTTCCTCCATCCCCCCGCCCATGAAGAACGATCTGCTGTTCGCCTTCCGCATGATCCGCTCGCACCGGTGGTTCTCGGCCGCCGTCGTCATCACCCTCGCGCTTGGCATCGGGATCAACACGACCGTGTTCACGCTGGTGAACGCCGTGTTGTTGAAACCCGTCCCGGTGCCGGGCGGCGAACGACTGGTGGTGGTCGGTTCCCAGCGGTCCGACAACCCGGATGATTTCCGGGGCATCGCCTACGCGGACTTTCGCGAGTATCGAGCCGCGAATCGGACGTTTGAGGATCTTGAAGCGATCACGCGGTCCCAGGCCGTGTTGGGCGAGAACGCGATTCCGCCCGAGCGCTTCAGCATGGCGCGCATTTCGACCGGCCTTTTCGGCATGCTGCGCATGCCCCCCGTACTCGGTCGTGCCCTGTCGCCCGACGACGAGAAGCCCGGTGCCGACGCGGTCGCATTGATCAGCTACCGGGTGTGGCAGAATCGTTATGCCGGCGCGGCGGACGTCGTGGGCCGCGCGGTACGACTGAACGGCGCGCCGGCCACGATCGTGGGCGTGATGCCCGAGGGTTTTCTCTTTCCCAACAACGAGGACGTCTGGACGCCGCTGGTGCCGGACGAGGAACTGGAGAAACGCAGCAACCGCCCGTTGCAGCTTTACGGTTTGCTCAAACCGCACACCGCCATCGCCACGGCAAACGAGGATCTCGCGGTGATCGGTGCGCGTCTCGCCGCGGAATTCCCCGACACGAACAAGGACTTCGTGCCCAGCGCGCGTACGTTTCACGAGGCGTTCAACGGCGGCCCGATCCGCACGATCTTCCTGCTCATGCTCGGCGCGGTCGGCTTTGTCCTGCTGATCGCCTGCGCCAACGTTGCGAACATGCTCCTCAGCCGCGCGATCGCCCGGCGCCGCGAAGTCTCGGTGCGCGCCGCCCTCGGGGCTTCACGCTGGCGACTCGTGCGCCAGATGCTCGTCGAGAGCGTGGTCCTGAGCATCCTGGGCGGGCTGCTCGGCCTCGGACTCTCGCTGATCGGGACTCATGCCTTCGACCTCTCGGTCCAGAACGTGGGCAAGCCGTATTGGGTCCAGTTCGGCATGGACTACGTGGCGTTCGGGTACTTCGCCGCGATCTCGCTCCTGAGCGGTGTCGTCTTCGGACTCGTGCCCGCCTTGCGTGCGTCGCGCGTCGATCTCAACACCGCACTCAAGGACGACTCTCCCGGCGGAGGCAGCCATCGCGGCAACCGGCTCACCGCAGCGCTCGTCGTACTCCAGTTTGCGCTCACGGTCGTGCTGCTCGCGGGCGCCGGCATGATGGTCCGCAGCTTCTTCGCCGCGCAGGCTCTGAATGCGTTCGTGCCGGCCGAGCATATTTTCACCGCCCGGCTGCAGCTTCCCGAGGGCAAGGGTGAGAAATACGAGAAGCCGGAAACCCGCCTGCAGTTCCACGAACACCTGCTCGAGAAACTCGCCGCGCTGCCGGGCGTGACGCACGTCGCCACTGCTTCCAACCTGCCCGGCACCGGCGCGGGTGACCGCGCGATCGAAATCGAAACCCATCGCAATGAAAACCCCAAGGCGGCGCCGCAGGCCGCTGTCATCGTGCAAACCCCGGATTACCTGCCGACGATTGGTCTGCCGATCCTTGTCGGACGCGGCTTCGAGGAAACCGACGGCGCTACCGGCAGGGAAGCCGCCGTGGTGACGCGGGAGTTTGCGGCGAAGTTCTGGCCCAACGAGTCAGCCGTCGGCCAACGCTTCCGCTTCGTGCCGGAAGACAAGGACCCGGGGGCGTGGATGACCGTGATCGGCATTTGCGCGAATATCGTGCAGGATCCCCAGCGCCAAGACGCGCCCCCGCTTGTTTACATCACCTGCCGGCAGGAGTCGTGGGGCTGGATGTCGGTGCTCGTGCGCACGACGGCTGATCCCGCCACCATGGCCGGACTCGTGCGCACCGCGGTTCAGGAACTCGATGGCGACCTGCCGCTCTTCGACGTCGCCACACTGCCCGGAGCGCTGGAACACCAGCGCTGGTTCCTTTCCGTGTTCGGCACGGTGTTCTCGATCTTCGCGTTGACGGGGCTGCTGATGGCCTCGGTTGGCATTTACGCCGTCGTCGCCCACGGGACCGCGCGGCGCACGCGCGAGATCGGGATCCGGATGGCTCTCGGTGCCACCACGGTGGGCATCATCCGCCTCGTGTTGGCCCGCGGACTCGTGCAACTCGGCCTCGGCCTGGTCCTCGGCCTCGTGGGTGCGCTGGGCGCAACCCGACTCTTGGCGAAGACCGGTGTGCTGGTACGCGTGTCGCCGGATGACCCGCTCGTCTTCTGCGCGATCACGGTCCTGCTCTTGATCATCGGCCTGTTTGCCTGCTGGTTGCCCGCGCGCCGCGCCGCCCGCATTGCGCCGACCGAAGCCCTGCGGACGGAGTAGGTACGGCGCCAATCAGGCGGCCGCGTCACGGTCCCGGGTGCGGCGGCGTTGGCGGTGGCTGTTCGCTGATCGAGTGGATGGAGACGCCGCCGCTGACCAGTTCGACCACGTTGCCATGCTCGAGGGCGGAGAAGACTTGGCTCATGGTTCGCACGTACGCCGCACCACCTTGGCTGCCGAGCAGCGTCTGGATTTCCAACTGGGTCCTGCGACCGAGATCGGCGAGTGCGGTTCTTCTGTCGTCGACGCTGCGGCCATGGTCCTCCCCGATGCGCTTCGCTTCGGCGCTCATGCTGGCCCGCAGATCGAACGCCCGCTCGGCGGCCTCCTGCGCCGCTCCCACGCGCGACGCGAGGTCGCGCAGTTGCTGGAGAGCCGGATCGCGCTCCCGCTGATACTGGTGGTAGCGTTGCTCGCCCAGGGCATCTTTGATCGCGGTTTCCATCCCATTCAGGTCGAGCACGATCTCGCCCCGGCGGTCCGGATCGAACATTTCAAACTGCACGCGCTTCATCTGGTCATCGAACCGGAGCCGTGCCTCGAAAATTGCGCGGAATTCGTCCTTGGTTGGTTCGAACCCGCGCAACTCGCGGCGCAGGGAATCACCCAGGTGAGAATTTCGCACCATATATTCCGTCA
This sequence comes from uncultured Verrucomicrobiae bacterium, assembly GCA_963797435.1. Classification (GTDB taxonomy): domain Bacteria; phylum Verrucomicrobiota; class Verrucomicrobiia; order Opitutales; family Opitutaceae; genus CAWCPJ01. The sequence continues at coordinate 89,288 of CAWCPJ010000006.1, forward strand.
ATTCCTGCGGCGTGAACAATTCCTCCAGTTCGTGGCGTTTTCCCGCCTGAAGTTGTTCGAGCATTTGAGCTTCGGACGGGAGCAGGACCGCCCCAGCCTCCGGCGTGATTTCCGAGATCATCGTGTCGTAGTCCTCCATGATCATCCGGGCCATCTCGCGCTTCTCCGGTGGCAAACCGCTGCCGTCGTCCGCCGCCGGATCGGCGCCGAGAATCTCGAAGCGCAACCGCGCCTTCTCGCGCCTGAGATCGAGCCGCGCCAGTTTTGTTTCCAGCGGATCGCGGTATGAATCGCACTGCCAATAGCCGAGTTTCGGTCGGTGCGGGGCCAGGGCCGCCTCGCGTGCATGGAAGCGATCGTCGATCTCGGCGCCGATCACCGCGCGCACGAGATGATCGGAAAGCCCGGCCGCTCGAAGGTTGGCAGCGAAGACACTGAGGTCATCGTTGCGCAACACTCTCCACGCGGCCTGCCGAACATCTTCGCGCTCCGCGTCCGACGGGCTCGCCGCCATCGTCTCCGCCGGACCCGTTTCCGCTGCGTCTGCCACGACGCCGGCGTTCGCTCCCCCACGCCCTCGATTCGTCCATATGGTGATGCCCGCAAGTACGACATTGAGCGCCACCGACGCCGCGAACCACCAGCGCAAATGTTTCATGGCAGCAGGAGGCTGGATTGGTTTGCTCCAGAACGCAATTCGGAGGCCCATCGATGTTCTGGTCGCCATTCCGACCCGATTCACGCAATCCTGCCGTCTCCTTTCACCCGTACGTTTTGCCGATGACATTCCCCACTGCTGCTTTCATGCTTCCGCTGGCTTGGCTCGCCGCCGTTGACTCGCTGGCAGCCCAGGCCTCCGGCGCATCGGTCGACTCCACGGTCGCGATGCTGCCGAACGTCACGATGACGGCCGCCGAAGTGATTGACCTTTGGCCAGGACCGCCACCCGACGAGACTGAACCGATCGGACCCGAACACGTGCTGGAAAACCGGCCACGCCCGTTCGACCAGATCGCGGACGTGAGCGTGCCGACACTTTCCATCTTTCAGCCGGGCGCGGAGAAACGCACGGGCACGGGAATACTGGTGATACCCGGCGGCGGACTAGAGCGGCTGGCGATTGAAACCGAGGGCTACGAGGTCGCGCATTGGCTCAACGAAAATGGGATCACGGCGTTTCTCCTCAAGTATCGCGTGCCGCCGCGCGATCCCGACCACCGTTGGAAGGCCGGTTTGCAGGATGCGCAGCGGGCGATGAGCCTGATCCGCGCCCGCGCGGATGCCTGGCAGGTCGATCGCGACGCCATCGGCGCCATCGGGTTTTCCGCAGGTGGCGAACTCAACGTGCGGCTTTCCGTTTTCGCCAACGAACGCCAGTACGACCCCATCGACGCCGCTGACACCTTCCCCACCCGGCCGGATTTCAACATCCCGATCTATACCGGCGGCATCGCGGATTTTCCGGCCGACACCCTGCGGCCGGATATCGCGTCCCGGCTCAACGCACACACGCCGCCGATGTTCATCGTGCACGCGGACGATGATGCATCCCTCAGCTCGATCATCCTGATGGATGCGCTGAAGCGGGCGAACATCGCCTCGGAGTTGCACATCTTTGCCGCCGGTGCCCACGGTTTCGGCGTCCGCGACACCGGCCTGCCGCTGGGCGCCTGGCGCGAACTTTGCCTGCACTGGCTACGTTGGCAGGGGTATCTGGATACCGCGGGGGTCCGTGCCTTTGCGCGCGACTTTCTCCAGGCGCACGAAACGGATGGCGCGACCTGGCCGCGTTTCGGCGACGTCGTGCCCGCGGGCGATCTCACGCAGGCGTTCGCGGCGCAAAAGCGGATCGTGCGCGCGACGCTCGCAACCGGCGATGCAGTCGCCGGCTACAAGGGCGCCTTCACTTCCGCCAGCGCGCAGTCATCGCACCATCTCGAGGGACCCCTGCACGGCGTGTTGTTCCGATCCGGCCGGATCAAAGCGGACGGCATCGTGCACGTGGAACTCGATCCCGCGCGGCCGATCCTCGTGGAAACGGAGATCGGGTATGTGATCGCGGTCGACATCGGCACGAAGCTGCGCTTGCCGCGCCAGGCTCGCACCGCCGTCGAGGCGATGGTGCCCGCCATCGAGCTGCCGAACAACGTGGGCCTGCTCTCCGGCGGCAACCCGTCCGCACTCGACCTGGTGGCCGCCAACGTGGGCTCGAATCGCTTCATTATCGGCGCACCGGTGGATCCGAGGAAGATCCCCGATCCCGACGCGGTACCGGTGACATTACGACGCCAGGGCGAACTCCTGCACACGACGAGCGGCGCTGATGCCGCCGGCGGCCAGGCGGAGAATCTGATGCGCTTGATCAACCAGATCGTCGAGCAGGGCCACGTGCTGCACCACGGTGACGTGATCATTTCCGGCTCGCTCGGGGGCGCCCGCCCCGGTCAACCGGGAGCTTACGCCGCAGACTTCGGTCCGCTCGGCAGGATCGAGTTCACCCTCGACTGATTTCTCCCGCCCCCGCCCGCAACCGGGAAAACGATCGCCGGCAGGCACCCCCGGACAACACGAAGCAAGATTGCGAGCGCGCGCGGTTTCCTTCATGCGATGACTCCATGGCGGACGCGCGCACCAACTGGGCTGGCAACCTCGCCTATGGCGCGACCACGTTGCATCGCCCGACCTCGGTCGAGGCCGTGCAGGAGCTCGTCGCCCGCACCGCGCGTCTCAAGGTCCTGGGCACGAGGCACTCTTTCAACGACATCGCGGACACGCCGGCGGAGCAGGTCTCCCTCGAGCACCTGAACCGCATCGTCGGGCTGGATCGCGCCGCCCGCACCGTCACAATCGAAGGCGGCGTGCGCTACGGTGAACTGGGCGCGTTCCTGCATCGCGAAGGTTTCGCGCTGCCGAACCTCGCTTCGCTGCCGCACATCTCCGTCGCGGGCGCGGTCGCGACGGCCACGCATGGCTCCGGCGATCAACTCGGCAACCTCGCGACTGCGGTCGTCGCGGTCGACATGGTCGCGGCCGATGGAACGTTGCAGACCTTCTCCCGTCGCGACCATCCCGCGGATTTCCCCGGTGTCGTTGTCGGGCTCGGCGCCCTCGGTGTCGTGACAAGACTCACGCTCGCGGTCGAACCGGCCCGCCCGGTGATGCAACTCGTCCTCGAGAATCTCGACCTCTCCGCGGTCCTGGCGAACTTTGATGCGATCACCGGCCGGGCGACCAGCGTCAGCCTGTTCACCGACTGGCAGGCGGACCGCTTTCACCAGTGGTGGCTGAAACAGCGCATCGACGAGGCGCAGGCGCAGGAGCCCGCGGCCGGCTGGCGGGAATCAGCCGTCCGTTTCGGATTTGGCGCCACCGCCGCCGCGACCGACCTGCACCCGATCCCCGGGCACGCCGCGGAATTCTGCACACCGCAGGGATGCCAACCCGGTCCGTGGCACGAACGGCTGCCGCACTTCCGCCTCGAATTCACGCCGAGCAGTGGCGCCGAATTGCAGACCGAGTACTTCGTGCCGCGCGCGCAGGCGACGGCGGCGTTGGCGGCCCTCTTCGGGATGCGCACGGCGATCGCGCCGCACATTCTCGTGACGGAGGTGCGCACGATCGCGGCGGATGATCTCTGGCTGAGCCCTTGCTGCGATCAGGCTTCGGTTGCGATCCACTTCACCTGGAAACCCGACTGGCCGGCCGTGCGGGCGTTGCTGCCAACGCTCGAAGCGGTGCTCGAGTCCTTCGCTGCCCGCCCCCATTGGGGCAAGTTGTTCACGATGTCACCGCGTCACCTGCGGGCGCAGTATCCGCGGCTGCACGATTTCCAGCGCCTGCGTACACGCCTCGACCCGACCGACAAGTTCGGCAACGCGTTTCTCGAGACGTTGCTTTTTTCGTGATGGCTGCCGCGCTCCGCGAACACCGTGTCTACCACGTAAGCCCCTGGCGGCGTGCCGTGCCCGGAATGGTGGTCGGGCCGTTCGGGTTGCTCGGCCTCGGCTTGTGCCTGTTTGCCCCGCGCGCCGAGGATCAAGCTGGCGGCATCATCATGCTGGTGATCCTCGTCCCGCTCGGGCTCGGTCTCCACCTGCTGATCAACTACGCGCGCCTCGAACTCGACGCCGAGGGCGTGCGGCTGCGCCAGGTCGGCATGAAGCTTTCCGCTCCGTGGTCGAACATCGCCGGACTCCGGCTCGAGCCCCGGCGCGAGGGAATCGTCACGCACCAACCGCTCGAGGGCGCGGGCGCCGCGAAACTCGCCGCCCTGCGCGGGATGCGGATCTATTACACGCCGATGTACAACGCGGAACAACGCGCGTTGATGGGCCAACGTCGCTGGATTCCAATCGAGGCCTTTGCCTGGCACCTCAAACACGGGCGCCTGCACGACGACCTCGTCGGTTTCGCACCCGCGGTGCAGCCGCTCGATCCGTTGGTCAAGGCACCGTCACCGGAAACTCCGCAGCAGCGACGCCGCAGCCTGCTGCTTTTTTTCGGTATCCTTGCCGTGAGCTTTGGCGTGATCATCCCGCTGGGTCTCGGTCCGCCCTCCCGGGCCGAGCGTTTTTTCGCCGTGACCCTTGCGATCCTCGCGCCGCTGTTGACCGCGGTGACCGTCTGGCGGGCGTGGAACTCCTTTCGCATGCACGCCCGCCTGGTCGGGGTGCTGTTCGCAATCCTGGCCTTTCTCGGGGTGCTGTGGTGTATCGTGGCGTGGAACGACCTCGCGCAGATATTCGCGTCCGCGAACTGACCCACGGCCTTTTGTTTGGCGTTCCAAATCTCCGCCAGATTGATGATACGGCCGTATCATCAATCTGGCGGAGCCGGACCTGAGTCCGAGATTCATGCGACGCCAAAGCAAAAGGCGGTGCGAACTGACCAGCCCGCGATCGCGTCGCTATCGCCGGTCGTAGACGAGCGTCATTGCCTGGTCGCCGCGCAGGCCCGCCGAGGCGCGACGGATGGTCAACCGGTCGCCGCCGCGACTGAGCGACCACCCATCCTTCTGGGTGACCTTGTTTCCCGGCGCACCCCCGGCAAAGGAAATCACGGACTCGATTTCGAGTTGTTGCCGATCCGGGGAAAGACGCGCCGTGGTGACGCGCGGTGCATGGAGAAACTCCGAGCGCGCTTCCGCGCCATCGAGCGTAAGTTCTTCCTCGCTCACCTCGTCGTCCGCAAACTCCACGATCCGCGTGGAGCGAATTGTCAGATCGTTGCCCTGTTGGACCACATCGAGGCGCACGGGAGCGAATCCGGCTCCACCCTTTCCGAAGTCGCTCGCATCTTCATTCAGTGCCCAGACACCGGAAAAATCCGCGGGAGCACGCTCCCGCTCGAGCGGCGGCAGTCCAGCCGCCTGCCGGAGCGGAGCGACCACTTTCGCGTAGGCCAGATCCTCGAGCCCGAGATAACGCGGGTCGCTCACCATCGCGTCGTAATCCTGGCGCGAGGTGTTTCGCACCATGCCGGCCCACGTCATATAGAAGGTCCATCGCGGCTGCTGGGTAAGGATGCCGGGGGCCGGCGGGTTGCCGACCTCGGCGAGAGCCAGCGGCTTGCCCTGCGACAGCGCCACGAGGCTGTCGTAGTACGATTGCGCGAAATCATTGCGATAGACATCAAGCGCGAGCACGTCGACGTACTGGATGCCCGGAAAATACTTGGCGATACTCGCGCTCGGGATGGCCGTCCACGCGATCCACGCTCCAGACCCAGACAAGGTTCCTCAGATGATGGTGGTTCACCAACCGGTCGAAGATCTGCCGGTAAAGATCCGCCGTGCTGTATTTACCGGTACGCCCGCCCCACCAGAACCAGCCGCCGTTCATTTCATGATACGGCCGCCACAACACCGGCACGTGCGCGTCCTCAAGCTGCTTGAGATACACCGCGATGGCGTCGACCTGCGCGCACCATCTCTCGTAAAGGGCGGTGCCGGGCGTGAGCACGTCCTTGAACTGCTCGTCGAGCAGCTTCCCTTGCACACTCGCCAGGTGCGCCGGATCCGCGCCGGGTTGGGGACGAAACGTGACTGGTTCATCCGCCGTGGGCGGCACCGCGTGCCAGCATAGCGCAACGATGGCGCCGTGTTGGTGCTGGCGAATCGCCTCCTGCACGATATCCGGCCGCGCCAGGTAGGAGTCGGTGTCGCCGTCGGCGGCGAAACCAAAGTCACTGCCGAAGATCACAGGGGCCTTGCCGATGTAGCGGGCCGCGAAATCGGAGTTGCGACTGTGCGTGTTCGGATAGTTGTGCTGGCCCGTGAGGATGTAGTGGCCCGAGATCTCGTGCAGCAGATTCAGCAACGCCGCCACTTCGGGAAGCGCGTCCGGACTCACGGGCGCAACCGCGCCGCGTGCCGGAGCCAATGCCAGCCCTCCGCCCGCAATGAACATCGCGAGGAGCCATCCCCGCTTCGAACCACATTTCATGCGTTGATCAGCAACCCGCCGCTCGCGAGCTGTCAACGCAACCTCGCGCTGGCCAGACCCCGCCTCGAGGTGGGGGGAACCGTACACGAGCACGGTAGGTGGTGTTGCCATCGTGTGAATTCCCGAAGGCCTCCATCACGATCTCCGACCGCAACTTAGAAGGTGACATGCACGACTCAACCGCCCCACACCTCGCACCACCCTGGCGTGTGGTCCCCTCCCTCCAGGAGAGACCTGTACCGAGCGCTCCGCGGGTGCGAAGAGGTAAATCGTCCGCGTCTCTCGCGACTTGCCGGCGTGTCCTGCGCCGCACCTGTCCGGTCAACTCGCCTCCTGCACGGCCGTGGAATCGGCTGGTGCCCACATCGACCCCCCCGGCATGATCCTGCCATCCCATGCCGATCGCCGCCGCGCTCATCGCCACTGCGCTCACGTGGTTCGGACCGGTGCAAGTGTCATTCGAAGCCGGATTCGCCGGCAACCCCTACGACTACCGGACCAACGACGTGCGCGTGACGTTTGTCGCCGCCGATGGCCACCAGGAAGAGCGTCTCGCGTATTTCGAGGACGGTCGCTGGAAGGCGTGGCTCGCGACCACCCACCCCGCCGATTATGTGGCGACGCTCTCGCACAACGGCGCGCTCACCGGTGCGACGCCCGTCGATGTGACGGTGCGCGAGGCCGTGCGCATGTCCGGAGGTTACATAGGCCTGGATGATGGCCGCTTTGTCGTGGATGCAGGCAAACCGTATTTTCCGCTCGGCCACAATCTCGGCTGGCAACAGGACGAAGGCCCGACCCTGGTGACCCAGCTGGGGGCCATGGGCCGGGCTGGCATGAACTGGACCCGCATCTGGGCATGCGCGTTTGACGAGAAGAATCCATTCTACAGCCGGGTGACGCCACCACCACCACCCGGCGAATTGTTGCCCGCGCCACTAAAGCGATGGGAACGCCTGATTACGGCCGCCGAGGAGGCCGGTGTCCGTCTGCAACTCGTCCTCTTCCATCACGGCCTGTTCAGCACCGAGGTGAATCCCAACTGGAACGAGCATCCCTGGAACGCGGCGAACGGCGGCTTTCTCGCCCGGCCGCAGGATTTCTTCACCGATCCCACCGCACGCGATTACAGCAAACGCTGGCTGCGCGAGGCCGTCGCCCGCTGGGCACACTCGCCCGCAATCATGAGCTGGGAGCTGTTCAACGAGGTCGAGTGGACCGACCTCGTGCGCAAGGATCACGACTGGGCGACCGTCGCCGCCTGGCATGCGGACATGGCGACGTTCCTGCGGTCGATTGATCCCTACCACCATCTCATCACGACGAGCTCCGCGACCGAGTACCCGGCGCTCTATGACGCAATGGACTATGCGCAGCCGCACATCTACACGCGCAACCTGACCGTCGGCATCGGCGGCGCGAACCCACCGCTGGCCAAGCCCTGGTTCTTCGGTGAATTCGGCGGCAACACGCACGGCCCGGCCGCGGCCGACGAGAGAAACCTCGTCCGCGATGGATTGTGGGCATCCGTGCTTGCGGGTCAGCCGGGCGCCGCGGGTTACTGGTATTGGGACCGCGTTGCGCAACAGCACCTCGAGCCGGAATTCACCCACATGGGCCGGGCGCTCAAACTCTCCGGCCTGCCGGCGCATCCGGCGGCCCGGGCCCTCGCCCTCGAGCTTGCCGGCACGAGCCCCGCGCCGCTCTTGTTCAGCCCGGGCCGCGGCTGGGGCCCCACGAAGGTCCACCGGTATCAACTCCCCGATGATGCCACTCCGCGCAAGCTTGCGGAACTCTCGAGTTACCTGCACGGACCGGATCAAAAACATCCGAATGTCGAGGTGCCGCCGCTCGAGTTGCATTTCACCGCCCCCGCCGATGGCACTGCGACGATCCATCTCATCGCCGCCGCGCCCAAGGGCGCCGGCCTGCAGGTGATGCTCGATGGCCTCGAGGTGAGCGCCCCAACCTGGCCCGCGACCGAACCCGGAGCGGACGGTCAGCGACATGAACGCAGCGACCTGGCGCCCATCATGGTTCGGTATCCGAGCGGTCCCCACGTGCTCGAGTTGCGCAGCACCGGGCCCGATTGGGTTTCGTTCAGCAACATCGTCCTGCCGGATCTCGGACAGACCTCGCACGCCATGGCGATCGGCGATGCAAACCTCATGCTCGCGCGCGTGACGACCGAGGCGGACCACGTGCCCGCCACGATCGATCTCCACGGAACGGGCCTGGACGACGGCAGCCATTTGCTGCGGATCATGGATCTGGACACCGGGGCCGAAACGCGGGGTTCCGTAGAGATCGCGGGCGGCACGATAACCGGGCTGCACCTTCCCGCGAGCGACGTCGCGGTGATTGTGACATCCCGGTAGGGTCGTGACTGCGTGCCGCGTCGCCGAGAGCCGACCGAGATCGAGGTCGGCCGGGGCCGCCGGGGGAAGCTCCGTTGCGATCGCCTACTGCACGCGGAGGATCCGCGCCGGGCGCGGGGGACGCAGGTTGTCCAATTGGATCGTATCCCCCATCGTGCGACCGAGAAGCTTCCGACCCATCGGCGACTGCGGCGTGATCACGAGCACCTCGCGGCCGTCATGCGTCACGATCAGGCCGCCGCGACGCGGGCCGAGAAAATACAGTTCACGTCTTTGGTCGATCGCCAGTTCCACGAACGCGGCCAGCGCGATGGGTTCGCCGGGAGAAAATGCGCGCGGCTCGAGTGTCCGATAAACATCCAGGGCCTCCTGGACCTCCAGGGCGGCCCGGCCCTGGCCGTCGGCGAGGTAGGAGGCTTCGATCGCGCGCGTGTCGTGCTTGTCTTCCGCCCGGCTTTCGTCGTCGGTCGCGTAGCTGCGCGCGTCCTTCGCCGCGGCGGCAAGGGTATCGAGTTCGCCGGCGAGGGCGGCAAGAATGGCGTCGAGCAGCGCGCGCTTGTCCATGACGTCTAGCGACGGCGACGACGGCGGGGACGGGTCGGTTTCCAGGTGGCGGTGATCACGGAAGAAAAGCCGCCACGCGCCTTCCAGTCCGCGACAATCGTCAGTTCGCGCGGGCGCAGCGCAGCGCCGAGGTCGTCGCAGATCCGGTTTGTCGCCGCCTCGAAGAAAATGCCCTCGTTGCGGAACGCGTGGAAGTACAGCTTCAGCGACTTGAGCTCCACGCAGATCCTGTCCGGCACATAACGCACGGTGACCCGGGCAAAGTCCGGGTGCCCGGTAATCGGGCACAGCGACGTGAACTCGTGATGCGTGTGCTCGATCAGGTAATCGCGCTGCGGTGCGGGATTGGGAAAGGTCTCGAGGATCTTCGGGTCGGGCATGGGGAAGCGATAAGCGGTAAGCTTTAGGCGGTAAGCGATAGGCCCTACGCGGCAGGCTTCAAGCCTCGCAGGTCAATCATGCGCTTCTCGGGGGAGCCGGCTTAACGTCTATAGCTGATGGCTTGCCGCTGACAGCCTAAAGCAAACCGCCACTCTCAGGTGGCGGTTTCCGTGAAGCGCTGCTCGCGGATGACAGTGATCTTGATGGTGCTGGGGTATTGGAGTTCGTCCTCGATGCGGCGACGAAGTTCCCGGGCGAGTTGCGCCGCCCGCTCGTCGGAGACGACCTCCGGCTTCACAATCACCCGGACCTCCCGACCGGCCTGGATCGCGTAGGCGGACGAGACACCCTCAAGCGATAGCGCGAGTTTTTCCAGGCGCTCCAGCCGTTCGATGTAGGAGGTGAGCGACTCGGCCCGGGCGCCCGGACGGACGGCGGAGACCGTGTCGGCGAGGATGAGCAAGCCCGCGTACACACTCCCAGGCTTCACTTCCTCATGGTGGGCGGCCACGGCGTTGACCACCACCGGGTCTTCGCCATACCGCTTGAGCACCTCGGCGCCGACGCGGGCGTGGCTCCCTTCGTATTCGGCATCCACCGACTTGCCGATGTCATGAAACAAGCCGGCGCGCTTCGCGAGTTGCGGTTCGAGCCCGAGTTCCGAAGCCAGCATGGAGCTGAGCAGCGCGACTTCGACCGAATGGTCGAGCACGTTCTGGTTGTAGGAAAACCGGAACTTGAGCTTGCCGAGCATCGTGACGATCTCCGCCGGCACGCCCGCGAGCTTGAGTTTTTCGAGCGCGGCTTCACCGGCCTCGCGCACGATCTGGTCGGTTTCGGCGCGCGCTTCGGAAACATACTGCTCGATGGTCGCAGGGTGGATGCGCCCGTCGGCGACGAGCCGTTCGAGCGCCGTTTTGGCAATCTGGCGCCGGACGGGATCGAACGACGAGATCAACACCATGTTGGGCGACTCATCGATCAACAGCGTCGTGTTGGTCGCCGCCTCGAAGGATTTGATGTTGCGCCCCTCGCGGCCGATGATGCGCCCCTTCATGTCGTCGTTGGGCAACGAGACGATCGTGGCGGTGAGGTCGTTGATCGGCTTGCTGGTCAGGCGCTGCATCGCCGCCACCAGGATGCGGCGGGCCTCATCGTTGAGGTCGCGTTCGGAGCGCTCGAGGATCTCGCGGCGCAGGGTGCGCAACTCGTCCTGCAGATCGGTGCGGACCTGCTCGCGCAGGTTGGCCTTCACCTCCTCGACGTTCATGGACGCCAGGTTGCCCATGGTCTGGCGCAGATTCCTCGACATCGTCCGCACGGCATCCCGGGCCTGACGCACGGCGGCGTGCTCGCGCTCGACCTGTTTCTCGCGCCGGGCAAGCTCCGCATCGAGCTGTCCCAGCGACTCCTCGTGGGCACGGATTTCCTTGAGACGGGATTCGATCTCGAGTTCGCGACGAGTGATCTCGCGGTCCAGCTCGGCGCGACGTCGCTCGATCTCGAGCGTGGCGCTGTTCAGCGCCTGCTGCCGCGCAATCTCGCCTTCGCGCCGGCTGATTTCCGCAAGCGTGCGCACCTGATCCTGCGCCCGCCGGCGCGACTGCCGGGACGACAGCAGGCTGATCCCGTAGCCCAGGACGGCGCCCACCAGCACGGCCATCAGCCACCAGCCCGCCCCCGAGTCCATCGCGGCCAGTGACCAGCCCAGCAACGGTTCGTGTTCGTAAGTCAACGGAGCCGCACTGTAGGACCGGACGGCCCCAAGGCAATAACAGGAGGGGCGGAGGCATTGGGGATTCTCGATTTTGGATTGGAGATTGGCGGATCGCGCCATCTCGCGGCCCCTTCTCTCCGCGCGCCAGAGTCTGCACCCGAAAAGCGAGTTTCCTCCGCCGACGTTCGAAAATCCGGAATCGCCGGTTTCCCAATCGAGAATCCAAAATCCGAAATCTAAAATCCCTCCCTCCAACTCCCCTGTTGCACCGGCGCCGAACGCGCGACACGTTGAATTCCCCAAAGCCGTGCCCGCACCCGATCAGGACTATAGGCTCCCAATTTTCAACTGGGCGCAGCGAAGCGCCGCGGGGCGCTTCGATCCGTTGACACCGTTGTGCCTGCTCATGCTGAGCACGATCGGCGTGTTTTTCATCTACAGCGCCCAGGTCTACACCGGAGGCCGGCAGTACCTGCAACAGCTGGTGTGGATCGCGATCGGGGCAATCGCTTATTTCGTGGTCTCCCGGATCGACTACAAGATCTACCTGAAGTACGGCCACTGGGTCTGGCTGCTGGTCCTGCCGGCATTGCTGCTGGTGTTGATCCCGGGAATCGGCGAGGAACGGCTCGGCGCCCGGCGCTGGCTGGATTTCGGCCCGGTGTCGCTGCAGCCGTCCGAACCCGGTAAACTCGGCGTGCTGATCATGTGCGCGAGCATCCTCGCGCGCTGCCGGATTGGGTCCATTCGCAGCTCCGTCTGGACGCTGGCCAAGTTGGCACTTGCGGCAGGTCTGCCCATCGTGTTGATCATGGCTGAACCCGATCTCGGTTCGGCGCTGGTGGTGCCCCCCATGGTGTTCTCGCTGTTGTACGTTTCGAACCTCTCCAAGCGCTTCTTCGCCGCTGCCCTGATCGCGTTCGTGGTCGTTGTCGGCGTCCTCTCGTGGGATACGTATCGTTACTACAGCTTCATGACGGAGAACCACCTGTCCTTCGACCGGGACAAGGGGAAGTACGAGCCGCATTCGTGGCTGCCCTACCTCCACGACTACCAGCGCAACCGCATCCTTGGTTTCGTCGCGCCCTACAGCGTCGACAAGGACATGAGCTGGAATGCGCGCCAGTCTCTCATCACCGTCGGCTCGGGTGGCCTCACCGGCAAGGGCTGGACGGAAGGCACCCAGGCCCGCCTCGGTTACCTGCCCCGGGCCGTGGCCCACAACGATTTCATCTTCTCCGTCCTGGCGGAGGAGACCGGTTTTTTGGGAAGCGTAACGGTGCTGGGCCTGTTCGGCCTGGTGCTGGCCAATGGCGTACGCATTGCCAGCCTCGCGAGGGACCGCTTTGGCACCCTCCTGGCGCTGGGCGTGACCGTCATGTTTGCCGTGCATGTCTTCGTGAACATCGGGATGACCATCGGACTGGTCCCGATCACGGGTCTGCCGCTTCCATTTCTAAGCTACGGGGGCTCTTTCCTGCTCAGTTGCTGCATCCTCCAGGGGTTGGTCCAAAGCGTGTATCGGTTCAGAAAGGAATTTTGATCGTGCTCTTCCTACCCTCCCGATTCACCGCCACCACCCCTCCAAAGGACAACGCGACCGCGCCGGGGGAGTTCCCGCCTACCCACGGGATACCACCGCAACATGAGCGACCGCACACCGCCGGCCAACCCGGCTGCTGACACCCTCCGCCGTTACGACGAAGAACTGAAATCACCGCCGCCCGAAGGCATGGCCGAACCGGTCGACCCGGTTCAGATCCGCAACGATGCCCGGGACCGCGCCAAGAAACGTCCGCTGATCACCCGCCTCATCGATACGTTCCGCAAGGAAAAGAAATCGTTCCGCGAACTGATCATCAATGCGGAGCCCCTCGAAAAGCGCGTCGCGCTGCTCGAGGACGGCATCCTGCAGAAGTTCGACATCGAACGCGGCTCCGGCGAGGACCGCATCGTCGGCGGCATCTTCAAGGGTCGCATCAAGAACCTCGACCCCGGCCTCAAGGCCGCCTTCGTCGACATCGGCATGTCGAAGAATGCGTTCCTGCACTACTGGGACATGCTCGCGCAGCCCGTCGATTCCTCGGTGGAGGTCGTGCGGGTCAACCGGTCCTCGAAAAAGCAGCGGGAGGACAAGGTCACGGTCAAGGACATCCCCGGGCTCTACCCCGTCGGCACCGAGGTGGTGATCCAGGTGAGCAAGGGTCCGATCGGCACCAAGGGCCCGCGCACGACGACCAATCTTTCGATTCCCGGCCGCTTCATCGTGCTGATGCCCTACAGCGACCAGTGCGGCATCTCGCGCAAGATCGAGGACCGCCGCGAGCGCGAGCGCCTCAAGAAAATCATCAACGACCTCACCATCCCGGAGGGGATGGGCATCATCATCCGCACCGCCGGCGAGGGGAAGAAGACCCGCTATTTCGTGCGCGACCTGCACATCCTCCTCAGGAAGTGGGAGGAAATCCAGCGTGGCATCGACCAGCAGCGCAGCCCCGTCTGCCTCTACCAGGAGCCCGCCCTCGTCGAGCGCACGGTGCGCGACTTTCTCACCGAGGACATCGACCGGGTGCTTATCGACAACCAGGAGGAGCGCGCCCGGGTCCAGGAAATCGTCGCCCAGATCTCCTCGCGTTCCGCGTCCAAGATCAACCTTTACGCTGACACCATCCCGATCTTCGAGCGCTACAACATCGAGCGCCAGATCGAGCAGACCTACCAGCGCCAGGTTCCCCTGCCCTCCGGCGGCCAGATCGTGATCGACGAGACCGAGGCGCTCGTCGCCATCGACGTGAACACCGGCTCGCACCGCGCCCGCGATGGCGACGAGGGCAACACCATCTATCAGGTCAACGGCGAGGCCGTGAATGAAATCGCGCGCCAGATCCGGCTGCGCAACATCGGCGGCCTGATCATCATCGACTTCATCGACATGAAGCAGAAGCGCCACCGCAACGCGATCTACGGCAAGATGCGCGACGCGATGGCGAACGACAAGGCGAAGAACCACATCCTGCCCATCTCGCCGCTGGGCATCATGCAGATGACCCGCCAGCGCCAGCAGGAAAGCATGTCCTCCGGCCTCTACACCGACTGCCCCTACTGCCGCGGCCGCGGCATCGTGAAGTCGCCGACTTCGGTCAGCGTGGAAATGCAGCGCAAGCTCGCCTCGGTCATCCGCCGCATCCGCGCCCGCGAACCGCACGCCGACCTGCACATCCGCATCCTCGTGAACCCCGGCGTGCTCGAACGCCTCCGCAGCGAGGACGCCGACCTGCTCGTGCGCCTGGAACGAAGCTACAACATCGCCCTCACCTTCCGCGCCGATCCCAACTACCACGTCGAGAACTTTAAAATCCTCAACGCGGATACCGGCGAGGAGCTGCGGTAAGAAGGAGGATGGTCCGCGACATCGGTTCTGTTTCCGACGACCTCCGTTCCGATTCTGGCGCATCCTGCGTGCGTGTGAGCCCGGTTCGGCCGTGACGACTTGATCACCGAGCACCGCACCCCTCTTGCCCGCGATCACGAGGGAGTACTCGTCCTCACGGTGATGTCAGTGCAACGGCGCCACGAGCGACCGCGGCGCGATCGGATGGTGCACCACTGAAAACCGCCCGCGCGTGTCGGCGGCGCCGATTTTCCAGTGCGTGCCGAACGCCCCGAAAATGTGACGGGCACCGGCATCAACGGCGAGGGCCACCCGCCACGACCACGGGACGGGGGCCGGCGGAAAACGTCTGGCGCCAAGCAGCCACGACATCGTCGCTCGTGCTCGCGACTGAATTATCGGACAGGAGTGCCGTATTCATTTAGGTAAACAGTTGTGTGTAACTCAAGCGAAGAAAGGACGCCCCATGGCCCTTGGTCAACACTTTCGGGACACAGATATGTTCACTGATTGCAGGAGGGCCGGGGTCAACTCTGATCGCGGCCCGCCGCGTGCGAGATGCTGCCCAGGCTCGCCGGGCTAATCAGCGGGTCAACGGAAGATTATATGTACGGAACTGCAAAAAACGCGACCACGAGCCGCGTCAGCGAAACGGTTGTGACGCAGCGCGCCGGCCGGTAAGCTCCGGTCAGGAGTTCAGCGGTCAATGCCCGCCAGACGTTCGACGCGCCGGTTGGGTTCCGACGTTCCCGCGGGCCGCGGCACACGCAATGATGGTTGGCCGAGCCCGGTTGCCGGCTGAGTTCGACGCGCGCGCCTTCCTCCCCGAACGAAGGTTGCCGTCGCACCCACGCCCGACGGGAGATCCCACATGTCTTCCGCTCCCCGCTCCGCCGGGAATATCCTCCCGCACATCGTCTCCTACGCGGCTCCGGGTTGCCCGTCGGCCGGCTCGCCAGAGCCATCGACGGGCGGATTCGGTCTTCGATCAACATCCATCGTAAACCTCCACCCTGCCGATGACTCTTCCTGCCTTGCTCCTGTCCAGATGCCGCCGCCTGGGTGCCACTCTGATCGCGCTGCTGGCAACCACTCCCCTCGCGACCCGCGCCGAAACCCTGGTCAACGTATCGACGCTCGCAGGACGCCCGCAGTTTGGCAACGCCGATGGCTCCGGCGCTGACGTCGGCTTCGCGAATCCTTTTGGCCTGGCGGCGGATGCGTCCGGCAACGTGTTCGTCGCCGACACGCTCAATCACACGATCCGCAGGATCGCACCGGACGGCGTCGTCACGACGATCGCGGGAAAGCCGGGCGCGGCGGGAAGCGCCGACGGTCCGGCCTTGCAGGCGCGATTTCACAGTCCGCAGGGGCTCGCCGTCGATGCCGCCGGCACGATCTTCGTGGCGGACACCGGGAACTGCACCATCCGGGCGATCTCGCCGGCGGGCGACGTCCGCACGATCGCCGGAGAAGCGGGCGTCCTGGGCGACGCCGACGGTCCGGGCGCCGCGGCGCGTTTCCGAAATCCGACGGGACTTGCCGTCGACGGTGCCGGAACGGTCTTCGTGACCGACAGCTTCAGTGCGACCATCCGCACCGTCAGCCCCGCCGGTGAGGTGCAGACGCTCGCCGGGACGGCCGGCGAGTTTGGCGACAACGACGGCATCGGTTCCGCTGCACGCTTCAAGCAACCGGTCGGCGTGGCGGTCGACGGTACCGGTCACGTCTACGTCACGGATGCCACCACGGCGACGATTCGCGCCATCGATGCCGCCGGGCACGTGACGACGCTGGCCGGGAAAAGCGGTGCAACCGGCAGCGCGGACGGCGCCGGCAGCGATGCCCGTTTCAATTTCCCGCGCGGGATTGCAGTGGACGGGTCGGGGAACATCCATGTGGCCGACGCCTTCAACCACACGATTCGCCTGGTTCAGCCATCCGGCGTCGTATCCACACTCGCGGGTCAGGCGGGTCAGGAGGGAGATGCTGATGGACCCGTTCTCGAGGCACGGTTCAGCCAGCCCCTGGCGGTGACGGTGGGGGCCGGTGGGATGATCTACGTTTCCGACCTCGGTGCCTGCACCATTCGAACGATCGACGCCGGCGAGGTTCGCACCCTGGCCGGTGCGGCGTCGAGCGGCGACCGCGATGGTCCGGCGGCCGACGCCAGATTTGACGGCCCCTCGGGCATCGCCCGCGACGAACATGGCAACCTCTATGTCGCGGACACGGGTAACAACACGATCCGGCAGGTCTCGCCCACCGGCATGGTGCGCACCCTGGCCGGACAACCGGGCCAGTTCGGTCACGTTGACGGGCCGGGCGACATCGCACGCTTCAGCTCGCCGAATGGGATCGCGGTGGATGGCGACGGCAACGTCTACGTGGCCGACGAGGGCAACCGGGCGGTGCGGAAAATCACGCCGGATGGCACGACCAGCACCCTCGCCACCGAAAGCGACGGACTGGTCGATCCGACGTCCGTCGCCATCGACGCATCCGGCAACCTCTACGTCACGGATCGGACAAGGCACACGATTGAAGAGATCACGCCAGCGGGTGACGTCGCCACGTTCGCCGGCACCGCATTTCAACGCGGTAGTGAGGATGGCACGGGAGCGGCGGCGCGTTTCGATGATCCCTACCGCATCGCCATCGACGACGCGGGCACTCTCTACGTGGCCGATCAGAACGGTACGATCCGCAAGGTCTCACCGACCGCCGAGGTCACCACGCTGGCCGGCGATCCTGCGAGCCGGTCGATCCGGGATGGCACCGGCCGCGACGCCCGGTTTTTGCTTCCGGATGCGCTGGCGGTGGATGGGCTCGGCAACCTGTTCGTCGCGGACGGCGGCTCCACCATTCGTCAAGTGACCCCGGCCGGCCAGGTGACCACGCTCGCCGGGCGACCCGGACTCATCGGAGGGGTCGACGGGCCCGGCCCGGACGCACGCTTCGCGCTGCCGGGTGGCATCGCGGTCGATCGCGCTGCGCATCTCTACATTGCGGATACAGCCAACAACCTGATTCGGGAGGCGGTCTCGGCGACCCGCCTGGTGAACCTTTCGATCCGCGGCCGCGTCGGCACCGCCGACCAGACGCCGATCATGGGATTCGTCGTCTCGGAGGGTGCGCCGAAGCCGGTGCTGGTGCGCAGCATCGGTCCGGGGCTGGTGCCGGCGGGCGTGACCGATGCGACCGCCGATCCGCGTCTCCAGTTCTTCAATGCCGCCGCCCACCCGATTGAGGAAAACGACGACTGGGGTGGCATCGACTCCTTGCGGCAGGTGTTCGACGCGGTGGGGGCCTTTTCGCTTGATCCTGCCTCGAGGGACGCCGCCCTGTTCACGACCCTGCTTCCCGGACTCTATTCCGTGCACACGGCCGCGGCCCAGGACGCCGGCGGCGTCGCGTTGTTGGAGGTGTACGACGCCGACGCGGACGCGACGAGCCGGCTGATCAATCTCTCTGCGCGCCTGTATGCGGGCGAGGCAGACGAGACCTTGATCGCGGGCTTTGTCCTGGCGGGCACCATGCCGAAACAACTCCTCGTGCGCATCGCCGGACCGTCGCTCGCCCCGCTGGGCGTGGGGAGTTCCGGGCTGCTCCTCGATCCGAAGCTGACGCTGTTCCAAGAGGCGACCCCCATCGGCGAAAACGACGATTGGGGCGCCACGGACGAGTTGAAAGCCGTCTTCCGGACCGTCGGCGCGTTCGACTTCGGGCCCGACGCCAGCAAGGACGCCGCCCTCGTCACCACGCTGCAACCCGGCGTCTACACCGTGCACGCCACCGCCGCCACCCCCGGCCCGGGCGTAGCGCTGATCGAGATCTACGAAGTGCCGTGAGGTGGGCGAAGACCCGTCTGCGGTCAACACCCGGGATTCGGCGGTCGGAGCTTGGTTCGTTTTGGCCGCTGACCGAAAAGTTTTCCACCGCGGCCTGCAGCCGCAACCAGACGTAGGGTCGGCTGTCCCCCACCCGCGGTCAATGGCCGCACGGTCACCGGCTTTCCCATCGCGTTTGGCGGCCTGGCAATGGGCGTCGCGATTGCCGCCATGCACTATCTCGGCATGGCATCGATGCGCATGCCGGTGGAAATTCGATACAATCCGCTCCTGTTCGCCACGTCCATCGGCATCGCGATCGTCCGCATCATCGGGGGCATTGGGCCTTGGCCGTCGGCGCATTGCATTCGGATGGAGTCAGCACTGGGTGAAGATCGACATCCACCCGGTCCTGGCGGATGCCGTCGACGTGGTGCGGGCAACGCTCGAGACGCGTTGGCGACGTAGTTCGAAACTGAACGCGCCGCGTTCGGAGCCTGGAAATTTCACAGTCCGAGAGAAGACCAGGCCACGTTGTCGTTGCACTCCAACGCAGCTACGGGGCGCGATCGAAGAACGCGAGACTTGGAAGAGGTATGAGAGAGAAAGACTCAGTCCGGCATTCTCACGTTCTCGCGTTCTTATCGCGGTCGATGCCATCCGGGCGCTGGCCCATACCGCTTACGCCGCGGGGGGAGGCGGTTTGACTTTGCGCTGGAACGCGGTGAGCAGGTCGATCGGCAGCGGGACGATCGTGTGCGTGTTGTGCTCGTTCGAGATTTCGCGGATCGTCTGCAGGAAGCGGAGCTGCAATGCGGTCGGTTCCTCGGCGATCATCGCGCCCGCCTGCACGAGACGTTCCGCGGCCTGGAACTCGCCCTCGGCGTTGATGATCTTGGCGCGACGCTCCCGCTCGCTTTCCGCCTGCCGGGCCATGGCCCGCTTCATGGTCTCGGGGAGTATGACGTCCTTCACCTCCACCGCGGTCACCTTGATGCCCCAGACGTCGGTGTGGCGGTCGATGATCTCCTGGAGCGTGCGGTTGATCTTCTCGCGATGCGCGAGGAGGTCATCGAGTTCGGCCTGCCCGATCACGCTGCGCAACGTGGTTTGCGCGATCAGCGAGGTGGCCTTGAAAAAATTCTCCACCTTGACGATCGCCGCCTCCGCGTCGACCACGCGAAAATACACGACGGCGTCGACGGTCACGGGTACGTTGTCCCTGGTCATCATCTCCTGCTTGGGCACGTCGATGGTCACGACGCGCAGATCGACGCGCACCATCCGGTCGACGATCGGAATCAGGAGGACGAGACCCGGTCCCTTCGCGCGCAGCAGCTTGCCGAGCCGAAACACGACCGCGCGCTCGTATTCGCGCAGGATGCGCACCGCCGCGGGCAGGACGAGGACGAGGAGGATGACAAGGGGCAGCATCCAGGCGAGGAGCTGGGCAAGACGATCGAGCGAATTCATGACGCTTCCTGGGTCTGGCTATCCGGTTGCACGGTGAGTGAGAGGCCGTGCACGGCGAGGACGCGCACGCGTTGGCCGCGCGCGATGGGGACGTCACTCATGGCGTGCCAGTCTTCGCCATCGACAAAGATCCGGCCGCCGTCCCCGGGGGTAAAATCCGTCAGCGCCTCGGCCGTGGAGCCGACCAGCGTCTCGCGGCCGGCCCGCACCGGCAGGAACTGGGCACGCAATCCGGCGCTGACGACGAACATGAAGAACGCCGCCGTCACGGCGGTGGCCGGGATAAGCAATCCAAGGGAAACGCGGAACCCGGGCACCGAACCGTCGAACAGCAGCATGCCGCCGAGGAAAAACGCGATGATTCCGCCGACCGTGAGCACGCCATGCGTGGTGGCGATGACATCGGCCACAAACAGCAGCACCGCCAGTCCGATGAGGGCGAGACCGGCAATGTTCACGGGCAGGATGGCCGCCATGTAGAAGGCGACGATCAACGCGATCGCCCCGGCGACGCCGGGCAGGATGGCGCCGGGATTGCTCAGTTCGCCAATGATGCCGTAGATCGCGACGAGCATCAGCACCAGCATGACCTCGGGACGCCACAGCAGTTGAAACACGCGTTCGCGCAGCAGCATCGGGATCGCGACGATTTCGGCGTCCCGGGTGGCGAGGGCCGCGCCGCGCACCATCCGTCCGTCGAGCTGCTGCAGGAGGTCGGCCTCGTTCCGGGCGATGCAATCGATGACGTTCAGTTCGAGGGCCTTTTCCCCGGTGATCGAGGCGCTCTCGCGCACGGATGAGCGGGCCCATGCGACGTTGCGCCCCCGGCGCTCCGCGATCGCCTCGATGTAGCTGACGGCATGCGGCAAGTTTAGCCCGGTTCGCGGCGCCTGCAATGCCGGCGCATGGACGACCGCGCGGCAATTCATGGCGGATGCGCGCCCCTTGCGTGCCGGACGCCGGATCTTGTTTCGAAGCGGCGCTCAGCGCTGATTTCCCAGCGTCGGGCGCTGCCGCCATTCGCGGGCATGGCCGCGTGCGTCCGCGGGAGTCACTTGCTGGTGAAATTCAAGCGTTGCGTGGTGCGAACCTCGACGGGCTTTCCGTCGCGCAGCGCGGGTTTGAAGCGCCACTGGCGCACGGCCGCCACCGCGGCCCGACTGAACGCTTCGTTCGTGGCGTCCTGAACCTCGATGTCCTGCACGCGCCCGTGCGCATCCACGGTGAACGCAACCTCCACCTCGCCCTCGATTCCCTGCTGTCGCAGCGAATGCGGATATTCCGGTGAGACGAGGTCAAGCGCCTTGGGCGGTGTGTCGTAACTCGCGCCCTCGTCGGCGGGCGGCTCCCCGGCAAAGCTTTGCTTGGCTGCGCTCGACGCAGACGTCGGCGGCGGAGACGCTTCCGTCTCGGCACCGGTCGATGCCGGGCGACCGCCCCCACTTGAGTTCTGCCCTGTGGGCGACTCCGACGGCCGCTGGAGCTGGCCCACGACGGCCTTCTGCTGCTGAAGCTGGTCATTGACGGCCGCGACCTGTTGTTCCGCCGCCTTCCGCCGCTCGACTTCGTGGGCAAGCTCCGTCTCGGCCTTCTTTCGCGCCTCATCGGCGGCGGCGATCTTCTGCTCGTCCTGCTGAAGGTTCGCCTGGAGTTCCTGAACCTTGCTTCCCAGCTTTTCCTGCTGACTCTGCAGCTCCTGCCGGGCCTGCTCCGCCGCGTCCCCGGCTGCGCTCGCCGTCGCTTCCGCCTTCTTCCGCGCCGCGCTTTCGGTATCCAACTTTTTCTGCAGTTCGTCGACGCGCGCACGGGCATCGGAAACCTCCGACTGCAGTGCGGTGACTTGTCCCCGGAGACGAGTGCGTTCCTGAACGCCCCACCATACCGCCAGCCCCACCAGCGCGAGCACCACGACCGCGAGCACCACACCGGAGACCGATCCTCTGTCGTGTCGAGTTGGGTTCATGGGAATCCTCCTGTTCGTCAACCTCACGTGCGTCGCCGCACGAAGGGTATGGGCTCTAGGAACACGAAAACGGGTAGCCACAAGTCGGGATCGCGCCAGCGCCCGGGTCCCATTTGGGGGCGCCACCCGATGGGACGACGCAAGTGAACGGTGTCACCCGGTCCGACCAGACGTTTTCCCGGAAGTGCCCTTACAGGCAAATTACCGTTCGGTAATCCCGCCGGGGACTGCTTGCTTCCCGACGTTCCATCGACAGGGTTCAAGGCACGCCCCGCTTAGCGGGGTAGTTTAGGGGTAACACAGAAAGTTATGGCCCGGACGTTTAGGGGTAGACGTCCGGGCCTCGCCTTTTAGGGGAAGCGATCCGGCGAGAAAGACCCGCCCAGGATGAAGCACGCCCGGATGCAGTCGCGGCGCTTCTGGCGGTGACTCGCGTCAACCAGGCAGGTCCACAGGTTCGCTGCGCGCACCCCAGGTGCCGGGTGGTCCGTCGAAAACGCCGGGACAGCGCGTGCCGCAGCGACGACAGTGTCCGTCGTCAGTCAGGTGCCACTGGCCAATCTCGTACCAGTTGCGCTCGATCAGCAGGAGGTTGCAGGTTGCGCAATAGGTGCTGCCGCCCTCGATGTCGTGCACGTTGCCGGTGTAGATGTGATGCAGGCCATGGCCGCGCGCGATGCGGCGGGCCCGGGCCAGAGTCGCATAAGAGGTTGGCGGCTTGTCGCGCATGCGCCACGCCGGGTGAAACGCGGAGAAGTGCAGGGGAACATCCGGGCCAAGGTGTTCGACCAGCCATGTGCATTCGTCGTGCAACTCCTCGTCGGTCTCGTTTTCGCCCGGTATCAGCAGCGTGGTGACCTCCAGCCAGACGTCCGTCTCACGGTGCAGGTGCTCGAGCGTTTCGAGCACCGGCTGGAGATGCCCGCCGCAGACGTCGTGATAGAAACGGTCGGTGAATGCCTTGAGATCCACGTTCACGGCATCCATGTGCGCGAAGAACTCCGTCCGCGGCGCCGCGTTCTGGTATCCGGCGGTCACCGCGACGGCCTTCAGCCCCCGCGCGCGGCAGGCTTGCGCCACGTCGATCGCATACTCGTGGAAGATCACCGGGTCGTTGTAGGTGAACGCCACACTGCGACAGCCATGGTGCACCGCCGTCTCCGCGATCTGCTCGGGCGAGGCCGCCACCGCAAGTGTATCCATGTCGCGGGACTTGCTGACGTCCCAGTTCTGGCAGAACCGGCAGGTGAGATTGCAGCCGACGGTGCCAAAGGAAAGCACCGGCGTCCCCGGCAGGAAGTGGTTGAGGGGCTTCTTCTCGATCGGATCGACGCAAAGCCCGCTGGATCGGCCATAAGTCGTGAGCACGATCGCGCCAGCGCGGGCCACGCGGACGAAACATGCGCCCCGCCTGCCCTCCGCCAGCCGGCAACCCCGGGGACAAATATCGCACTGCACCCGTCCATCGCTGAGCCGGTGCCAGTGACGCGCGGAGGGCGCGTGCGGCGAAACCAAACTCGTGCCAACCACGTATGGAGTGTACGCCATCCGAGCGCCAAAGGAAGCCGGGATCCCGGCGTCAAACCGTCGTGCCCGCCGTTCGCACTTTCGGTTATAGCCGGTATCAGCGCACCGGCATCGGTCCGGATGGCGGTGGGGCGGGAACCCGATTGCCATCGGGTGGTTTTCGCTCCATTGTGCAGCTGGCGCGATTCGCCCGAACGGATCGCGAGCATGACACCGACCATGTCACAAGCGAAGGCGCTACTCACCGAACTGCTGGCCACGGCCGACGTGCGTTGTGACGGTGCGCGATCGTGGGATATCGTGGTGCACGATGAGCGGTTCCATCGGCGGGTGTTGGCAGACGGCAGCCTTGGCCTCGGTGAGTCCTACATGGATGGTTGGTGGGACTGCGAAGAAGTGGACGCGATGATCTGTCGCGTCCTCCGCGCGCGCCTGCCGGAGCGCGTGCGCACCACCTTCCGGACCAGCGTGGCCTGGGCGACGTCGTACCTGTGCAATCTCCAGACCCGGCGGCGCGCGCGCATCGTCGGCCGGACGCACTACGACTTGGGCAACGACTTCTTCGCCGCCATGCTCGATCCGGCGATGCAGTATTCCTGCGCGTGGTTCAATGGCACGGACGATCTCGCGGAGGCGCAGCAGCGCAAACTCGACCTGATCTGCCGCAAGCTCCACCTGCGGCCCGGCCTGCGCCTGCTCGATATCGGCTGCGGCTGGGGCGGCCTCGCCCGCCATGCGGCCGAACACTACGATTGTCGCGTCGTCGGCATCACGATTTCGCAGGAACAACAGCGCTTGGCCGCGGAAAACTGTCGCGGATTGCCCGTGGAAATCCGGTTGCAGGACTATCGCGACGTGCGCGAGCGCTTCGACCGCGTCGTCAGTGTCGGCATGATGGAGCATGTCGGCTTCAGGAACTACCGCCGCTACATGGAAGCCGCGATGAGCGGCCTGCAACACGACGGCGACCTCTTTCTCTGCCACACGATCGGCAACACGACGTCGCGCCGGTGGTCGGATCCGTGGATCACACGCTACATCTTTCCGAATTCCATGCTGCCGTCGCCCGCGCAGGCGACGCGCGCCGCGGAGGGGCTCGCGGTGCTCGAGGATGTGCACAACTTCGGCGCCAGCTACGACCGCACGCTGCTCGCATGGGAGGCCAACGTGCGCCAGGCGTGGCCGCGCTTTCGCGAGCGCTACGGCGAGCGCTTCCTGCGCATGTGGCGATACTACCTGCTCAGTTGTGCCGGCGCCTTCCGGGCCCGGGACATCCAGCTCTACCAATTCGTCTTCGCCCGAGGCGGTGTGCCCGGCGGCTATGAACCCGTGCGCCGACCGGTAGCGGAAGCAAATGCCCTGGTCGGCGTGCACTGCGAAACCTGACTGCGTTTCAATGCGGTGTTGCACACCGGCATGGGCCAATGCCTGCAAGATAAGAAGGACGTGACGTCATGAATCTTATCACGGTCCGCGTCGACAAACCCGAGGCTGTGAACGTCGTGCTCGGACAGACGCATTTCATCAAGAGCGTGGAAGACATCCACGAGGCGCTCGTGAATGCCGTGCCCGGGATCAAGTTCGGACTCGGGTTTTGCGAGGCCTCGGGCAAGTGCCTCGTGCGCTGGAGCGGCACCGATGCCGCGATGACCGAACTGGCGAAGCGGAACGCGCTGGCGATTGGCGCAGGGCATTGCTTCCTCGTGTTCCTCGCGGAGGGATTCTTCCCGGTTAACATCCTCAATGCCCTCAAACAGGTGCCCGAGGTCTGTCGCATCTTTTGTGCGACGGCCAATCCGCTGGACGTCGTCATTGCCGAAACGTCGCAGGGCCGCGCCATCCTCGGCGTGGTCGACGGCTCGGCGCCCCAGGGCATCGAAGGCGAAAGCGACATCGCCTGGCGCCACGACTTCCTGCGCAAGATCGGCTACAAGCTCTGAAAAGAGAGCCTCGGTATGCTGGTGCGCGCGAATTTGCGACCTCGACGGCAACATCCTGCTGCTCCACCACCGCGCTGACGGCACCTGGGGACCAACCGGCTCGACACCCACATCCGAAAGCGCATGAGCAGCTCCCGCCCGGTGGCGCCGTTTGCTCCTGGGTGTGTCGGCCTCTCCGGATCGTGTTCTGCGACCCTTTCTCTCGAATCCGGCACTCGAGGTGGGGTCGCGTGTCCCCACGCGACCGCGGTCGGCTGGGGACAGCCGGCCTACCTTTGGTTGCGGCCTCGGGCTGCGAGGGGAAACTTCTGCGCTACGCGGGAACCTTGACCTTTTCGCCGGTTGCGGCGTGCCCGATCAGTTCGCGCCAGCTCCGGTGCATCTGTGCAGCGAGCGCGCTGATCGCATCCTCCGCTCGCTCGAGGTCGGCGACGGAATCGAAGCTCGCAAAACACACGAACTTGCGATTCACCACCGCGGCCGTGAGGCTTTGCAGATTCACGCCGGTTTCGGCGATGGCCCGGGCCAGATCCGCGCCAAGGCCCGGACGGTCCGGTCCCTCGATCTTGAGCGTGGCCACATGCGTCGCGCGGTGCAGTCCCGCCTGGCTGGCATTGTCCAACGCCTCCTTGCCCTGGAGCGGTGTAATGAACACAACGCCCTTGCCTGGCTTCTCCAGTCGCCGGGCGATCACACAGTCGAGGTCCGCTCCGTAGTCGGCGATCGTCCGCAGGGTTCGCGCGAGTCCGCCGGGTTGTCGTCAATCTCGGCCGCCCAGACGTCCATTTTCGTCATCTTGAGCCTCATGATCGTGCCTCCTCTTGGTTCGTTTCGTTGCTTATTTCAGTTAGCGTCCGGCTGATGAAAGTCACAACGCGGCCCAGGTCTGGCGCAGGAGTCGCGTCGGCGGCGAGGGTGGCCGGAATTGCCAGTTCCACGATTCGCTCGAAAACAGCGCGCGCATCAGTGCGGCAAACTGCCGCGGCGCGCGCAATGCCACCGGCACCGCCCGCAGCATGATGCCGACGCCTCGTCGCGAATGCACCGCTTCGCGCATGCGCCGCAGCCAGTCCTCGGACGTGAACAGGTAGTCCTCGGTCCCGTCCACCTCCGATACCAAACCAAACCGGTCCGCGGCGCAGCGCTTAAGCTGGCCGATTGCGGGATAATAGCCGCCCCAGCCGCGTTCGAGCACGGCCCAGTGATAGTCGTCGGAATTCCTGGGGTACGCACGCAGGCTGCGCAACAGGTCCCGCGGATCGTGTGGCGCGCGCACGACATGGATCGTCGTGGTCACGAAGCGACGCGCCGGCGAACCGGATCGCAACAACTGGTGCACGATCGCGAAGAGATCGCGATAGATCGCATCCGCGGCGCCGGACGACGCATCGCGCGGGTGCACGAAGTGTTCGATCGACCCGTTGGCAATGACGGCGTCGAACTGGTGCGCCCAGGTCGCGGGCAGTTCCCGATAGTCGAGCTGGCGCACGTCGAGGCCGCGGGCGAGGCAGTGCCGCGCCTGTTCCGGCGAGATCGTGATGCCGGTGGCGTTCACCCCCCGTTCGCGAGCGCGCTCCAGCAGCGTGCCGTAACCGCAGCCCAGATCGAGCAGGTGCATGCCGGCGGAACAATTCGCCTCGTCGAGCAGCCACGCATGCTGGCGACCCTTCGCCTCCTCGTACGACCGGGTGGCACTGTGATCGTAGATTCCCTCGGTGAGATCCCAGAGGCCGCACGCGGGGAAAAATCGGTCCACCGCCGAGTAGCAATTGACCACTCGCTTCCACCGCGGGCGCGTGACCACCGCAGCGTGCATGGTAGGATTCTCCGACGGTTGGAATTGTGTCCGGATTCCTCGCGGATGACAAGGATGAGGGTGAACACGCGACCGCACAATCCATGCGCAGCATCCCGGAAAACGACGCGCAGTCGCCGCCACGGGACAAGCCTCGGTTCACGGGCCTTCGGCTCCCGTTGACATCCGCCGCAGTGGGGCTGGAACCCGGTGGGCGCGACCGGCGTCGCCCCACTTTTCGAAGACGCGATGCTGCGCGATGATGTCCGCCATGCCCGACACAAGCAATGCGCCGGACGGGGACCACGCCGCCAGCGCGGCCCCCACCGCAAACGGATCGGAAAACGGAAGCGCGGCGCCCACCCTGCCCGTTGCCGGGACGGAGCCCGCCAGCATGAAGATCATGATCGACGGCAAGGCGCACGTCGCCGATCCCGGCCAGACCGTGATCGACGTGCTCGACCGGCTCGGGATCGAGGTGCCGCAGGTGTGCCGGCACGCCGCCATGGGTGGGCTGCAGACCTGCGACACATGCATGGTGGAGGTTGACGGCAAGTTGCAGCGCTCGTGCGTGTTGCCCGTGCGCGAGGGCCTCTCGATCGGCGTCGAAAGCGCACTGGCGGTGAACGCACGCAAGGAGGCGATGCAGCGCCTGCTCGCCAACCACGAGCTGTATTGCACGGTGTGCGACTACAACAACGGCGACTGCGAGGTGCACAATGCCGCCGACATGCTGGGCCTGACGCAGCAGAAATATCCGTTCACCCGCAAGGGTTACGCGGTCGACAGTTCAAACCCATTTTATCGATACGATCCCGACCAATGCGTGCTCTGCGCTCGTTGCGTCGAAGCCTGCCAGAACGTGCAGGTCACCGAAACCCTGAGCATCGACTGGACCGCCGAGCAGCCGCGCGTGCTGTGGGACGGCGGCCGGGCGATCAACGATTCGTCCTGCGTCAGTTGCGGGCACTGCGTCACGGTCTGTCCCTGCAACGCGCTACTGGAAAAATCGATGATCGGCGAAGCGGGCGAATTCACCGGCGCGCCCGAACCCGTCCTGCGGAAGTCGATCGACCTGGTGAAGTACGCCGAGACCTTCGTCGGTCTGCGGCCGCTGTTCGCCACCTCCAAGGCGGAGGCCGCGATGCGCGACCAGACGATCAAACGCACCAAGACGGTCTGCACGTTCTGCGGCGTCGGCTGCGCGTTCGAGGTCTGGACGAAGGGCCGGAAAATCCTGAAGATCCAGCCGCACAAGGACGCCCCGGCCAACGGCATCTCGACCTGCGTGAAGGGCAAGTTCGGCTGGGACTTCGTGAACAGCCCGGAACGCCTGGTGCACCCGTTGATCCGGCGCGACGGAAAGTTTCACGAAGCAAGCTGGGACGACGCCCTGGACACGGTGGCGCGCCGGTTGCGCGCAGATCGCCGACCGATACGGCCCCGACAGCGTGGCGTTCATCTCGTCGTCCAAGACGACGAACGAGGAATGCTATCTCGTGCAGAAGATCGCCCGCGTCGTCTTTGGCACCAACAACGTCGATAACTGCGCGCGTTACTGCCAGAGCCCCGCGAGCAAGGGGCTGTCACGCACGGTCGGATATGGCGCCGATTCCGGATCCATGAACGACATCGAGCAGGCCAGCCTCGTCCTCATCGTCGGTTCCAACACGCCGATCTCGCATCCGGTGCTCGCCGCGCGCATCAAGCGCCGGGTGAAGTTGCACGGCCAGCGGTTGATCGTATCCGATCTGCGGGCGCACGACATGACCGACTGGGCGCACACGTTTCTGCGGCCGAAGCCCGGCACGGATCTCGTCTGGATCAACGCGGTCGCCCGGCACATCCTCGACCAGGGCTGGGAGGACCGGGAGTTCATCGCGAAATGGGTCAAGGACTTCGACAAGTACCGGCAGAGTCTCGACAGGTTCACCCTCGAATGGGCCTCGGAAACGACCGGGCTCCCCGTCGACACCCTCAAGGCAGTGGCCCGCGAGATTGCCACGGCGGAACGCGTGTGCGGCCTGTGGGCGATGGGCGTGACGCAGCACATCGCCGGCACCGACACGTGCACCGCGATCTGCAACCTCCTTCTGCTCACCGGCAACTTCGGCCGCCCTGGCACCGGGGGTTATCCCCTGCGTGGCCACAACAACGTGCAAGGCTCGTGCGATTTCGGCGCGCTCTATAATTATCTGCCCGGTTACGCCAAGGTCGGCGACGATGAGAGTCGCGGGCGGTTCGAGCAGGCCTGGGGCGTGAAGCTTCCGAAGGAGAAGGGCCTCAACAACCGCACGATGATCGAGGCCGTCCACGACGGAAAACTCAAGGCGCTCTTTGTCATTGGCGAGGAACTCGGGCTCGTCGATTCGAACGCGCACCACGTGCAGGCGGCGCTGCGCAAGCTGGAGTTCTTCGTGGTGCAGGACGTGTTCTTTTCCACCACCGCGAAATTCGCCGACGTGGTGCTCGCCGCGTCGCCGTCGCTGGAAAAGGAAGGCACATTCGTCAATACCGAGCGCCGCATCCAGCGGCTGCACCAGGTGCTGGAACCACTCGGTGAGTCCCGTCCCGACTGGCGTATCCTCACGGACCTTGCCGCGCGCTGCGGACATCCGTGGAACTACGCAAGTCCCAGCGAGATCATGGATGAGGTCGCGTCGATCGTGCCCGAGTTCGCCGGCGTGCGCTACGACCGCCTCGAGGGATGGAAATCGCTCTGCTGGCCGGTCGACAAGGACGGAAAGGATCAACCGCTGCTTTACACCGAGCGCTTCCACACCAAGGACGGCAAGGCCTCGTTCTTCCCCGTCGACTTCACGCCGCCCACCAATCCGCCGACGGACGAGTTTCCGTTCCACCTGAACAACGGTCGAGTGCTCGAGCATTTTCACGAGGGTAACTTCACCTTCCGCGTGGCGGGGCTGAAGGAGAAGGTCCGCGACGCATTCATTGAAATGGCGCCGCCGGACGCGGACGCCCTGTCGCTGCAAAACGGTGACTGGGTCGAGGTGGAGTCGCCGTTCGGCAAGGTGCGCACACAAGTCGTCCGTTCCACGATGGTGCGTCCGGGCGAATGTTACCTGCCCGTGTGCTCGAGCGACGAGCGGGTGAACTATCTCAGCTCGAGCGAAGCCGACCCGGTGGTGGACACGCCGGCCTACAAGGAAATCTCCGTCAAGATCACGCCGCTGCGCGAAAACTCCGCCTCGCCGATTCCGGTGGGCAATCCGCGCCACGGCCACCCGACGCCGCAGGCCAACGTCAAGGTCGAGGAGAAATGGGAACGGCCCGACTATCGCAGTCCGCAATCCGAACGACCGGAAGGAGCGCGTGTTTGAGCCATGGCTGACCGTATCGACTATCTGGTCCCGCCGGCTCCCCCACCCACGGCCCGTGACGCCTGGGAGGCGTTCATCGAAACCCTGCACACGTCGGGGACGCTGCGCGTGCTCACCGGATTGTGCGGGCGATTTGCCGACGTGGCGGACGTGGCGTTGACCGAAGCCAATTCACCTGCCGGGCGGCACTTCATCGGTTCGATCGCCCTCCTCGGCGAATGCCTGGCGCGGCTGCCCGCGCGCAAACTGAGCAGCCTCGCGGACGGGCTGGAAACCGGCGTCGACCGCGCCGCGCAAACCTTGCACGGGGATCCACCGAGCACGTTTCATCTGCTGCGCCTCGCCCGCGATCCCGACGCGCGTCGCGCGATCGCCGCGGGGCTGGAGATCCTGAGCGCAATCGGCAGCCAACTGTCGCATGAACCCTCCGGCAATGGGCGAGGAAGTGGACACGGGCGGAAGGCCGACGCGCCGGAGGCCGGGAAGAGAACGACGGGCTGAGGGGGACAGCCTCCCGCGACGTCGGCCCGGCCGGCAAACGCTGCGTCGCACGAATACTGGCCATGCAATCGTCTACTGGACGCCCGCCGTGAGGGCGTCGCGAGGCGTCCGCGCAACTAAAGGTTGAACGCGCGGTTGGCGCCGTCTAGTTTCCGGGCCGTGGGGCCGGGCCGCGCGACGCGGGGCATCGCGCAGCGCGCACGCGGAGCGGACCGCACGCATGACCATGAAATCCGTGCGCACGCGCAGTGTTTTGGTCGGCGCGATGTTCCTCGGGCTGGTGGCGGACGGCTGGGCCGCGCCCCCGGAAGAGCCGTCTCCGGACAGCAATTTCGAGCCGATGATCGTCAGTCAACTGGCTGTACCGGCCTTCCCGGTACACCTGCGGCGGCAGGGCGTGACGCGGGGCGAGGTCCGGGTGCTGTTGCGCGTCGACTCCACCGGCCGTCTGTTCGACAAGCTGGTGGTCGCCTACACGCATCGGGAATTCGCCGACGCCGTGCTGGCGGCGGTACCCCAGTGGAATTTCGAGCCGGCGCTGCAAGAGGGCGATCCGGTCGCCTCGGCGGACGGATTCACCGTCGTCTTCGATGCCCAACATCCTGCGCGGGTGCAACACGTGGAACGGACGGAACTGGTGACGACAACCCCGGATCTCGCCTTTTGTGCCTGTCCCGTGAACGAGTTGGACCGACCGCCGGAAGCCCAGACGTCGTCCGCGCCATTGCCTGTCCGAGACGAGAATGGCGCGCCGCTCGCGGGTCGCGTGCAGGTCGACTACTTCATCGACGAAAACGGCCGGGTGCGCATGCCCGTGGTCGTGAGCGCAAGCCATCCGCGGCTGGCGTGGGCGGCGGCGGCCGCCATCGAACAGTGGCGCTACGAATCGCCCCGGCGGCACGGGCAGCGCGTGCTGGCCCGCAGCTCGCACGTGTTTGAGTTCGGAGCGTCCACCGCAGCCACGGCTCCGCCACCGGCGGGAAGCCGCTGACCGGGTAGTTTCGCAGTCCGGGGGAAAACCGAGCCACGTTGTCGTTACACTCCAACGCAGCTACCGGGTGCGTTGTCTCCGTAGCTGCGTTTGAGCTCCGCGTTCCGAGCGAAGCGACAAGACCGGGCGCGAAGCGAACCGGAACAAACGTGGCCGAGCATGCGCAATTTGTCCTTCCCTCACTGCGGCGTTTCATAGACCTCCTCTTGGCTGGGGACAGCCCCCACTGGAGTTGTGAGTTCCTCCCTCGGCGTGGTGCGTTCGCTACCGTGCCACGCAGCCATTGACGACCGACCTGCTCCTGCACTTCCTCAACTCGTGCACGAAGACGAACCGGCCGCCGCGATTTCCGCCGCCCAGGTGGCGGCGCGGCTGCAACGTGCAAAGCTGATCCGGGCGTCCCGCGGAATTCGCCTTGAGCCGGTATCGCGCAATCCCGAACGCCGCGATCTCGCCGCGCGCGCGAGCTTTCGCGTCCGGCAGTACCAACGGCCCCTGGGTTTTCTCACCGTCGGGCGCCACCTTGATGCGCTGTGGCAGTCCACACGGGCGTTTGCCCAAGCCATTCCGGACCTGGCGTGTCGCCCGCTGCTCCGGTGGCGCACGCACGGCTGGGACTGCGTCCTGGTCGAACCCGCCGCAGGCGAGACTCTCGAGGAACTCGCGGCGAGCGGGCGCATGACCGGCGCTGAGGTTGTGGCCGCCGGCGAACGGGTCGTGGCCGCCCTCGCGCAGACCGAACGCGCATCGACCGCCGCGGCCGCGCAGCAGGAACTCGAGACCTGGCTCGCGCGCATGGCGGATTCCGCGATGTTCAGCGGATTTGACCAGCGGTTCCTGCGCGACGCCCTGTTTCCGCTGCTCCGGTCCGGTGTGCAGATCGGTCCCTGGCGCACGCGATGGACCAACGGCGACCTCGTCCCGCGCAACGTTTTCCGTGATGCCCGCGGCACCCTGCGTGTCGTCGATTGTGAACTGGCCGCGCGCACGCATTTCTTCGGCGACGACTGGTGGCGCTGGCAGACGTATTCAACCCTGCCCGCCGAAGCACGGGATCTGCCGTCGCTTCGCGCCGTTGCCACCCCACCGGCGATGGAAGCCTTCTTCCTCCTCCGGCAGGCCGTCCTCGCGCACGAACTCAACGGCGTGGCGGTGGCGCTGGCCGATTCGCGGGGCGCTATTCATCGTCTGGTTGAACTCGCCGCGGCAGCTCATCACGGCTTTCGCTCGAGCGTTTTCCTGCGGGCATTACGCGAACCGCCCACGCCCGCGGCGACCTCGGTGCCGCCGTCCGCAGCGGCCGCGGCGCAGCTGTATTGGAGTGTCGATGACGCTCCCTTCGCGGAAGCCAGCTCGCAAGCGATCAGCCTTCCCGACGACGTTGCGACTCCGCTCAGCTTTCGTCTGCCACCGCTGAGCGGCCGGCTGCGCGTGCGGCTCGATCCCGTCAACCACGTCGGCGTCGTCCACCTTTTCCGGCTGACGGTGCGACGCGCCGAAGCGGGTGAGACGCTTTGGACAGCCACGGCCGCGGAAGCATGGAACCAGCTGGAGGTGGCGAGCGGCGCCTTGCGCCTGCCCGAAGCCGGCGGCTACACCATCGTGAGTCTCAATGATGATCCCATCCTGCTGCTGCCCGAACTCGACCTCGGCCCCACTCCCGTGGAGGTGACTGTGGACTGCGACGTCACCTACTCGCGGCGCCTCGACGCCTTGCCGGCCCTGGTCGGCGCCGAATGCGAGGCACGCCTGCAACCGGTTCTGACGGAACTGGCAGAAACCCAAGCGATCGCCGGCCGCCTCGCCGGGCTGCATGAAGCCAATCAACGCCGCCTGATGCGGCTGGAAACCAGGCTGCATACCGCCGGGCTCGACGGTCCGGCGACGCGCCGCGGAGGCCACGCCACCGGCTCGAAAGGACGAGCCAAACGCCTGGCGCAACCCCAACCGCGCCGACGCCGTTCGTGACCACCGGGAAGCGACCCGGCCGCATGGTCACGGGGGCGACCTTTCGCAATGCTTCGCAAGGCACAAGGTTGCCGCGGCGACGTGGCCGTGACCCGGCTGACGCGTCCTCCGCTTATCCGGACGCCCCCCGGTGTCTCCGAACCCGTATTGTCTCGATGAGCGCCTGCGGCACACCGACTCGTGGCCGCAAGAGCACCGCCCCTGCGAAACGCGTGTTTGACGGACCAACAAACCGGCCCTTCAACTCGGCTCGCCCACGAACAAGTCTAAACTCCATGTCTCCGACCGACGCGATTCCCGCCCACACCGTTGCGCTGCCTGCCGCGCCCGCGGAGACGCCGGCGCGCCGCGAATTCGAGGAGCGCGGTTTTCTCGGGCCGGTCCGCGTGCTCACGGGCAGGCGATGCCGCGACCTCCTCTGGGAAGTCACCGGCGACCGCCGTCCGCGCTCGCTCGAGTGGGGCAAGGGGTTCGCGGTCACCTCACGCGCGTATTACGACCTCGCACGGCAGCCGGCAATCTACGACCGCGTCGTTGAGCTCATCGGTCACGAGGTCCTGTTGTGGGGTGCGAGCCTGTTGGTGCGGACGCCGGGGGCGGTTCATCCGTGGCACTCTGACATCGAGTCCGCGACCTGCGGCGGCCGAACGGTTTCCGTCTGGATCGGATTGAAGAACACGACCCGGGATTCTTCGCTGCTGCTCATTTCTCACACCCACACGCTTGGCGCCACGATCCAGGAGGTGCAGCAGCGCGAAGGCCACACGCGCCACGACACCACCGAGGGCGACATTCTGCGGTGGGCGCGGGCCCACCATCCCGGCAGCGACTTGATCCAGCCCGACATGGACAACGGCGGCGCGCTCTTCTTTGACGGACGCTTGTGGCACGGTTCCAGGAATCGGTTCCGTGGCACGCGCGTGGCCGTCCTGCTTCAATACGCAACGCCTGACGCGGTGTTGCGCATTCCCGATCTCAACCGTCTCGACTGGCCGTTCCAAAAGTTCGAATTTCCGCAGCCCCCTTGTCTCATGCTCGAAGGAAGCGCTCCGACCGACATCAATCGCATTGTTCGTGCGCCCGCTGCAAGTGACGCCGGCCCTGGAGCGGAGTTGACCAGCCGCATTCATCCCCTGCGCCTGCCCCTTGCCTCCGACGAAAAGCGGGGCTGGCGGCCCTATCCCTTGTTCCACGGCTATACCGCCGAACTCGACAATCTCACCTGCCACGTGTCGGCGCTCTCGCCGGGTCGCACCCCGCATCCGCCGCACCGTCATGAAGAGGAGGAACTCCTGCTCGTGCTCGCCGGCGAAGTCGACCTGATCCTTGGCGTATCGAAGGCGCCGGAAGAAACGCAGCGGTTCCGCTTTCGCGCGGGCGACTTCACCTTTTACCCCGCGTGGTTCGCCCACACGCTCGAAACCGTGGGCGATGTGCCGGCGAATTATCTCATGTTCAAGTGGCGCAACCGCGGCGTGTCATCCGACCGGCCTCCGCTGGCACACGGACGGTTCTCGGCGATGGGTTTCGCGACGGAAGCCGGCTCCGGCCCCGGCTTTCGTACACATCTCCTGTTCGAAGGACCCACCGCACATCTGCGGCGCCTGCACGCGCATCTCTCAAGGCTCGAGCCGGGGGCCGGGTACAAGCCGCACATCGACGCATACGACGTCGCTCTAGTCGTGCTCGAAGGCGTAATCGAGACATTGGGCGGCCGGGCCGGCCCTCACGACATTGTCTTCTACCGGTCCGGCGAACCACACGGGATGCACAACCCTGGCTGCGTACCCGCGCGCTACATCGTGTTCGAGTTCCTCGGTCGCGGCCGCCCCCCACACGTGACGAATCACCAGCGATTCGCAGCCTTCTTCGCCAAGGTCACCGATCCGGCGCGCTGGAAGCGCAAGCTTGCGCGTTGGTCGGCGCGCCTGAGGCCTTCGCAGCACCGGTAGCCGCTCCCGGGCGAAGGCGCGCCCACGCGTCCGCGATGCGGCCTCGCGAGCGGGTGAATGCTCGTTGGCGCGCGAAGCCGGCCCGCTTGCCGCGATCAGAACGCCGCCAACCCCGGTCGCTTCCACGAAGCTTCCGCCCCGATCGACATCATGCGCGCCCTGCACTCACGAAGCGGCGCCGTCCGATCCGCAGGCTGTCGGCGGTAAACACGATCAGTCCGAGCCAGATCAGGGCGAAGGAGCCGGCCTGCGCGCGGCCGAACGTCTCATGATAGACGAAGACGCCGAGCAGAAACTGGAGCGACGGTGCGAGGTATTGGATCACCCCCAGCACGCTCAGCGGCAACGCCCGGGCGGCGGTGGCGAAGAGCAGCAATGGCACGCACGTGATCACGCCGGCGGACAGGATCAGTATCTCCTGCACCGCCTCCACCCTCCCTAGTGCGGCGTCGCCAATTGCCCCCCGCCAGACCAGAAAGCCGACCGCGAACGGTGCGAGCAAGAGCATCTCCAGGCTGAGGCCGGCGACCGGACCAAGCGGGCCGCGCTTGCGCAGCAGGCCATACAATGCGAACGAAAAGGCCAGGCTGAGCGCCACCCATGGGAGTCGACCGAGCTGGACGAGTTGCACCGCAACGCCGGCGCCAGCCAAGGCAAACGCGATCCACTGCCACGTCCGGAGGCGTTCCCGAAGCACCAAGGCGCCGAGCGCGACATTGCACAGGGGATTGAGGAAGTAGCCAAGGCTGGCCTGCACAATCTCGCCGGCGTTCACCGCCCAGACATAGATGAGCCAGTTGGCGGCGATGAGCGCTGCACTGGTCGCATAAACACCGACCACGCGCGGGTTGCGCAGCGCCCCACGAAACTGCGGTGCGCGTCCCCGCATGCGCACGAGGATCACCAGCAACAACAGCGACCAGACGACCCGGTGCGCGATCAGTTCGGTCTCGGCGATGCCATGCAGACGCTTCCAATACACTGGCAACACGCCCCAAAGGACGAACGCACCGACCGCCGCCCAGGTGCCGGTGCTGCGGGATGCGGGTGCTGCATTTTCGACGGACAAGCGAGGCATCACGGCGGGCCCCGCGAGGCGTGTCAAACCGGAGACCCGCCCGCCGTCACGGCTGATGCCTTCTCCGCATTCCTGCAGGAACGAACTCCGTCTCGTCCGCGGCCGCCACCGGGGTGGGCCCTCCAAAATGGATTCCGCGCGGCCACGCCGTACTTTCCCGACAACGTCAACCAAACCTTCGCTGCGAAACTCGGTTCGGGTATGGTAGCGTCTCTCACTCAGTCCATGACCCCATCATCCTTTCCCCGGTTCGCCTCGATTCGTGCGCGGGAGGTCCCGGCGGTGTTTTTTTTCCTGCTCGCGTGCGCAACGACTCCCGTTGTCTCCGGCCTCGGCCAGTCGCCATACGTATCGTTCGCCCCGATCGCGAATGGGTTCGCCCTCGCCGAACACGGCACCACCGCGACGATCCACGTCGACGCGAAGGACTGGCCCGGCGTGACGCGCGTGGCGAATGATCTGCAGGCCGATGTCGCGCGCGTCACCGGCCTCACGCCGGCAATCACGCACGACCCGGCGAACCCGGGCGCGAACGTGGTGATCGTGGGCACGATCGGCCGCGGCACGCTCGTGGATCAACTGGTCGCCGCCGGCAAGATCGACCCGTCGTCCATCACGGGCCAATGGGAATCGTTCCTGGTCCAGGTCGTGCCGGCGCCGCTGCCCGGCGTGACGAATGCGCTTGTGATCGCCGGCAGCGACAAGCGCGGCACGATCTACGGCGTCTACGACGTGTCGGAACAGATCGGCGTGTCGCCCTGGTACTGGTGGGGCGACGTGCCCGCGGATCATCACGACACCGTCTACATTGCCCCCGGCGCGCATGAAACCGGACCGCCGTCGGTCAAGTACCGCGGCATCTTTCTCAACGACGAGGCGCCCGACCTTGACGAATTGGGTCCGGGAAAAATACGGGGCGGTGCCGCCGAGCGAGAATCCTCCGATCCCGCCCGGCATCGCGAACTACGGCCACGAGTTCTACGAACGGATCTTCGAGGTGATGCTGCGCCTGAAGGCGAACTATCTCTGGCCGGCGATGTGGAACAACGCGTTCAATGAGGACGATCCGGCAAACGCCCGTCTCGCCGACGAGTACGGCATCGTGATGGGCACGTCGCACCAGGAACCGATGATGCGCGCGCAGAAGGAGTGGGACCGGCGCTATCTGAGCACGCTCGGCACGTGGAACTATGCCACGCATCCGGACGTGTTGCAGCAGTTCTGGCGCGAGGGCGTGCGGCGCAACAAGGACTATGAAAACCTGGTGACGATTGGTCTGCGTGGCGCCAACGACACGCCGATGGCGCCCGGCGGACCCGACGCGAATCGCGCGCTGCTCGAGAAGATCGTCGGCGTGCAGCGGCAGATCCTGCGCGAGGAAGTCGATCCCGACATCACGAAGGTGCCGCAGGTCTGGTGCCTCTACAAGGAGGTGCAGGATTTCTACGAGGCCGGCATGCGCGTGCCCGAAGACGTCACGCTGCTTTGGGCCGAAGACAATTGGGGCGATGTCCGCCGCCTGCCGACCGCGGCCGAACGCGCGCGCCGCGGCGGTGCCGGTGTCTACTATCATTTCGATTACCACGGCGGCCCGCGCAGCTACCAATGGATCAACACCAACCCGATCGCGAAGATCTGGGACCAGATGTCGCTCGCGAAGCAATACGGCGCCGATCGCGTCTGGATCGTGAACGTCGGCCACTTCAAGGGCTACGAATTCCCCCTGGAGTATTTTCTCAGCCTCGCGTGGGACACGAACCGCTGGACCCACGACAACCTCGACGAGTTTACGCGCCTCTGGGCCACCCGGGAATTCGGTCCCGAGCATGCCGGCGACATCGCCGACATCATCGAGAAGTACACGAAATACAACGGGCGCCGCAAACCGGAGCTGCTCGCACCGGACACCTACAGCCTGGTCAATTTCAACGAGGCGGAAAACGTCGTGGCGGACTACGATGCAATCGCCGCTCGCGCCGAAACGATCCAGGCGCAGTTGCCCCCGGCGAAGCGGGACGCGTTCTATGAACTCGTGCTGTTCCCCACGAAGGCTTGTGCGCTGGTGAACGAACTCTATCTCGCCGCCGCGAAAAACGCGCTCTACGCGCGCCAGGGTCGCGCCAGCGCGGGGGATTTCGCATTCCGCACCTGGGAGTTGTTCCAGCAGGACCTCGATCTGATGACCCACTTCAACGAGACCTTCGCCGGCGGAAAGTGGAACCATTTCATGGATCAGACGCACCTCGGCTACCGGACGTGGCGTGATCCCCCGACGAACAGCCTGCGCGCGATCCCGCTGGTTGCACCCGTGGCGCCCCTTGCCCCCGCCATGGGGGTGACGGTGTCAGGCACCGAATCCGTCTGGCCGGGTGCGGCGGGAAAACCAGCGTTGCCGGCGTTCGATTCCCTTAACCGACAGCACCAGTTCATTGACGTGTTCAACAAAGGAGAAATCCCATTCCCCTTCACCGCGACCGCCAGCGCCCCGTGGATCCAGGTCAGCCAGATCGGAGGAACCGTCGCCAAGGATGTGCGCCTGTGGACGATGATTGACTGGAATGACGCCCCGACTGGAAACGCGGGCGGCACGATCACCATCGCCGGCGCCAGGCAGAAGGTGACCGTGCAGGTGACGGCCATCAAGCCGGCTGACGTCACCCGCGCGACCCTCCATGGTTTCGCGGAGGGCCAAGGGTGCGTCTCGATTGAACCCGAACATTTCACGAAACGAAACGACGCGGGTGCGCGGCATTGGATCCGCATCCAGGACTATGGTCGCACGCTCTCGGGCATGCGCGCCGAGGCACCCGTGGATGCCGCCGCCGCGAGACCCGGCAGGGATGCGCCATCGCTCGAATACCAGATATACCTCTTCAGCGACGGACCGGTGCAGGTCACGGCGATCACCTCGCCGACCTTGAACTTCATGCCCGATCGCCCGCTGCGCTATGCCGTGTCATTCGACGACCAGGCACCACAGACGATCACGCTGGTCCCGGCTTCGTTCAAATCGCAAAACGGCAATGCCGAATGGGAGGAAATGGTGCGGGACAATGCCCGTTACACGACGTCGTCGCACAGCCTGAAAACCGCGGGTTACCACACGTTGAAAATCTGGATGGTGGATCCCGGCGTGGTATTTCAGAAGCTCATCGTCAGTCACGGTGACCCGCCCGCGACTTACCTTGGGCCGCCGGAGAGTTTTCACGCCGGGAACCCACGTCGAGAGCACCGACCAGACAACCGCGATTACCGCTCCCGCACACGCGGATTAAGCCTGCTGGGGTCGCCACGTAGGGCGCGTCTCCGACCCGCCCTGCCCTTGGCCAATTCGACCAAGAAGCGGATCCTCGAAAGCGTTCGCAAGAACAGGCCGCGCCGTGGTTTGACCGGCCCGGACCCATGCGGGGCAAAGTCCGCCCTACGGCGACACCGGAAGGAGCGCGATTCTTCAGCCCCGCGCGTCGCTCCGCCATCGTGACTCCGAGATCCCAGGCAAAACCTGAAACCGCGCTCCGCACCCGGTGCGTCACATAGCGGACGCACGGCCGACCGTCGCAGGATTCTTCTAGCGGGGGCCGCAATGCGCCCCATGTTCGATCCTTTTGCCCATGTTTGCCCCCCCACGTCGCACCACGTTCATTCTCCTCCTCGCTGTAACCGCCAGCCGTCTTGCCTCCACGCTGCACGCGTCGGAAATGACGGCAGACAGCGGCACCGAACCCGGTCGGCTCCAGCCGATCGAACGATCGCGCGAGGCCGAAATCGATCCGGCGTCCGACGAGGCGAAGCTCGCGATTTCGCGTATGAAGCTGCCGGAGGGCTTGCAGGCCACGCTCTGGGCCGCGGAGCCGATGCTGGCGAATCCCGTGGCGTTCAACCTCGATGCGCAGGGCCGGGTGTTCGTCGCCGAGACGTTCCGCTATCGGACGAGCGTCCTCGATATCCGCGACTACCTCTGGATGCTCGAGGACGAACTCGACAACCGCACGCAGGACGATTTTGCCGACGAACTACGGCGCAACTTCGGCGTGGCCGGCCTTGCGGAACTCTCCAAGGAGTCGGAACGCCTGGTCGTCATTGCGGACACGAACGGCGACGGCGTGGCTGACCAGTCATCGGTCTATGCGGATGACTTTCGCACGCCGCTCGATGGCATCGCTTCGGGAGTCTTGATCCAGGGCAACGACGTGTGGTTTTCGAACATTCCGGCGCTCTGGAAGTTCACGGGCCACGACCGCGCCGACACCCGCACCGCGCTCCTGCGCGGCTTCGGCCTGCGCTTCAACTACACCGGACATGACTTTCACGGCCTCACCTTCGGCCCTGACGGTCGCATCTACATGTCGATTGGCGACCGCGGCGCCCACGTGCCCACGAAGGAGGGAACGATCGTTGATTCCCAGGATTGCGGATCCGTGTTTCGCTGCTGGCCCGACGGAAGCGGCTTCGAACTTTTCGCCACCGGCCTGCGCAATCCCCAGTCACTCGCGTTCAACGAATACGGCGACCTGTTCACCGGCGACAACGACAGCGACCAGGGCGACGAGGAACGACTCGTGCATGTCGTCGAGGACGGCGACAGTGGCTGGCGGATCGGGTACCAATATCGCGCCGCGCGAAAATGCCGGCCCCTGGAACGCGGAGGAACTCTGGTGGCCACGCCACGAAGGACAGCCCGCGTACCTGCTGCCGCCCATCTGCAACATCGAGGACGGGCCGTCGGGCATCGCCTACTATCCGGGAACCGGCCTGACGCCGGAATATGCAGGCAATCTTTTCATCACGCACTTCAAGGGTTCGATCACGCATTCCGGCATCTATCGCTACAAGGTGAAGCCGGCTGGCGCCTCCTACGCCATCGACACGGCCGCGCCGTTCCTGCGCGGTGCGCTGCCGACCGACGTGCGCTTCGGTCCGGACGGCAAGTTGTATTACTC
Organism: uncultured Verrucomicrobiae bacterium; assembly: GCA_963797435.1. Taxonomy (GTDB): domain Bacteria; phylum Verrucomicrobiota; class Verrucomicrobiia; order Opitutales; family Opitutaceae; genus CAWCPJ01. Next base: position 131,461 of record CAWCPJ010000006.1, read on the forward strand.
CGACTGGGCGGAGGGCTGGCCGAAGTCCCGCCGCGGCCGCATCTACACGATCTTCGATCCCAAGCGCATAAACGATCCGCTCATCAAGGAAACCCAGCGACTCATCGGTGGCGACTGGTCGAAACGTTCTCCCTCCGCACTCGCCACGCTGCTGGCGCACCCGGACTGGCGGGTGCGGCTTGCTGCGCAATACACCCTCGCGGGACGCGGCACGGCCAGTGTGCCAACTTTTTCGGCCGTGGCCGTCGCCGCCTCCGACGCCCCCGGCGCGGCGCTCGCCCGTCGCCATGCCGTCTGGGGTCTCGGACAGATCGCGCGTCACGATCCCGGCGCGATCAACGCCCTGCGACCGCTGCTGCAGCATCCCGATGCCGAAGTGCGTGCCCAGAGCACCAAGACGCTGGGCGACCTGCGCGACACCGCCTCGGCCGGCGGATTCGTCACCGCGTTGACGGACGATTCCGCGCGGGTGCGTTTCTTCGCCGCGCAGGCGCTCGGGAGAATCAACCATACCGCCGCCACGCCGGCGCTCCTCGCGGCCGTGCGCGAAAACGACGACACCGACGCCTATCTCCGCCACGCCCTCGTCGTGGGTCTCGTCGGCTGCGCCACCCCGGCTGAACTCACGGCCACGACCTCCGATCAGTCGCGGGCCGTGCGGCGCGCCGCCGTGCTTGCGTTGCGCCGGCGGCGGGACGCAACAGTTGCCGCATTCCTCCACGATGCGGATCCGTTGATCGTGCGGGAAGCGGTCCTCGCGATCAACGATGCGCCGATTCCCGCCGCGTATCCTGCGGTCGCGGCGTTTCTCCAGTCTCCGGTGGACGACGAGGCGGTCATGCTGCGTGCGCTCAATGCCGCATTCCGTCTCGGGGGTCTGGACGACGCGGCCGCGATCGCGATGTTCGCCGCCCGCACGGACGCTTCGGAATCCCTGCGCACAGAAGCGTTGGAGCTGCTCGGCCTGTGGCCGCAGCCGCCGCGCCGTGATCGCATCGTTGGCATCTTCCGTCCACTTCCGGAAGAGACGCGGCACGCCTCCCTCGCGGCCGACGCGCTGTCGCGGCATTTTCACGACCTCATGGCAGTCGCCAATCCCGACACCGTGAAGCAGGCGGCGATTGATGCCGCCGTGGCCCTGCGGATGAACGCCGGCATGCCGGAACTGGGCACCGTCGTCAAAGACCAGACGCAATCAGGAGAGATTCGCGCCACCGCCCTCAGTGCTCTCGGCCAGCTCGATTCCCCGGATCTGCCGGCCCTCGTCGCGCTTGCACTCGAGTCGAACGCGCCGCAGTTGCGGCTCGCCGCGCTTGCCGATCGCGAGCCGCCTGCATCCGGAATCCGCCGTCACAACGCTGGCCACGTTGCTTGAACACGGGACCGCCGAGGAACAGCGCGTTGCGTTCACCGCCCTCGGCGAAGCCGCCGGCGCGGAAGCGGACGACGTCCTGCTCGCCCAGCTCGGCCGGCTGGCCGCCGGCAAGGTCGCGCCGAGTGCGCAGCTTGAGCTGCTCGAAGCGGCCGGCCGGCGCTCGGATCCGCGCATCAAGCAGGCCCTGGCCGACCGTGCAGCGGCGCTCGCGGCCACGGGAGATCCGCTCGCACCGTTCCAGGTCGCACTCGCAGGCGGCGATCCCAAGGCGGGCGCGCGCCTCTTCTTTCGCAATCCCGCCGTCACGTGCGTGCGGTGCCATCGTTCTGGCGACAGCCCGGGAGGCGAGGCCGGCCCGAACCTCGCCGGGATTGGCGCCCGCAAACCGCGCGAGTACATCCTCCAGTCGATCATCAAACCGAGTGCTCAGATCGCGGAGGGATTCGCGATCGCCACGGTGACCAGGACCAATGGTGAAGCACTGGTCGGCATCATCGCGAAACAGGATGAGACCACGGTCCGCTTGAAGGTGGGCGACGATCTCGTCGATTTGCCGCGCCGTGACATCAAGACGGTCGAACTGGCGCCATCGGCGATGCCGGAAATCGCCGCGCTTGTGCTGAAGAAGTCGGAGATCCGCGATCTCGTCGCCTTTGTCTCGTCCTTGAAGAAGCCGGCGCGACCGCGCGACCAGTGGCCGATCCGAGCGCTGCAATCGCAGCCGGAAGAGTAACTAAGCGACTTGGAATCTCGCTTGTGCACCTTCTCTCTGGATCGTGCATTCTCGAGACTATTGCCCCCGAATTCAGGGACCCGAGGCAGGGTCGCGTGCCCCCGCGCGGCCGCGGTCGGCCCGGACAACGGACCCCACCTTTGGTTGCGGCCGCTGGCCGCGACGTGAAACCCCAGGTATTGCAGGCCCACCGCCCCATGGTTGGCAAGGACCGCGCACGAGCCCGCACAATGAGTCGGACAAAAAAAGTGGCGGCCGCCACTTTTTTTGTCCGACTCCCAAAGAGGCTCTCCACTTTCTGCCGGGTCGGCCGAATCCGACAAACTTTGTGGCGGCCGCCACAAAGTTTGTCGCGAATGGCGGGCATTTCTGGTGAGTGTCGTTCCGGTGTGGGGCCGCGCAAGCGGGAGAGACAATCCCGCGTGCTGTCAGTCGGGATTGGGCAGGGTGGCTCCATTTCAACGCCACCGAACCTTGAGATCTTCGGGCAAGGCACCCGAGGGATTGCGCAGGACGTCAGCCGCAAACGACTCAGCGCCGCGTCCGGCGGATGGTGACCGGTGTCACATTGCGGAGGCTGACGGCCGCTCGCGCTCGTGGAGCGCGGCTTCAACGGTGTTCGCAAGCACCCCGAGGTCGAACGGCTTTTCGAGCAGCGAAACGCCGCCGAAGCCCCGCACCTCGTCCGTGTCGATGCGTTCGAACTGCCCGCTCATGAGGACAACCGGTAGCGACACCGCGACGCCGCGCACGCGTCGGATCAATTCCGTTCCCGGCAACTGCGGCATGTGCTGGTCGACGATGAGCAGGTCGAACTGCGCCGGCGCCGCCGCGATCATGTGCCATGCCTCCACCGGCGAGGTGCGCGTTTCCACGGTATAGCCGGCGCGGGCCAGTGCGACCCGGGCGACCTCCGTCACCGCCTGTTCGTCGTCGACGACGAGGACCCGCTGCCCGTCCCCACGGGCGACCGTCAGCACGACAGGTGCGACGGGCGGGATCGCCTCGACCGTCGCCGCGGGGAAGAGGATCTCGAACGTGGATCCCTGCCCGACCGCGCTCTGCACGCCGATGACGGCGGCGTGGTCGGCGGCGATGCCGCGAACGACGGCGAGCCCGAGGCCAGTGCCCTCGCCAGACCGCTTGGTGGTGAAGTATGGATCGAAGATCTTTTCGACCGTCGCTTCATCCATCCCGCTGCCGGTGTCGGTGACCGCCAGCCGCACGTAGCGGCCGACCGGAACGCCGGATCGCGTGGGTCCGCCGGTTTCCGTAACTTCGCACATCCCCACGGTGATGCGCAGCGTGCCGTCGCGTCCGCCGATCGCATGGGCGCCGTTGACGCACAGGTTCATCAGGATCTGTTGCATCTGCACGGCATCCGCCAGCACGGGAGCCACGTTCGAACCGGCCTGGACCAGAAGTCCGATGTTGGGCGGCAGGACCCCGGAAATCAGCGGCGCGGTATCGCGGACCAGGTCATCGAGCCGAACCGGCACCCGCCGGGAACCCGACGAGCGACGGGAGAACTGCAGGATCCGCCGCACCAGATCGCTCGCCTGACTGACGCCCTGTCGAGCGTTGTGGAGAAACCCCCGCGCCTCGTGATCGGGCGCCAGGCTGCCCGCGCCAAGTTCGACGAAGCCATTGATGCCCGTGAGCAGATTGTTGAAATCGTGGGCAATGCTGGCAGCCAGGGTGCCGAGGGTCTCCATCTTCTGGGATTGGAGCAATTGATCGCGCAGGTGGCCCGCCTCCTCGGCGGCGCGCACGACCTCGGTCACGTCGTTTGCCACGCCGATGACCCACTCGGGTTGCCCATCCGCATCGACGTGCAGCATGCCGTGCGATTCGATATCCCGGATTGCACCATCGCGCCGCCGGGCGCGAAAGCGCACATGGTATGGCTCGCCCCCGCGCGCCCGCGTCCAGCTGTCCAGCACGCGCGCCCGATCCTCCTCCATGACGAGTGGGAGAAACGCCTCCCCTGCCGGGGCGGGCTCATCGCCCGAGAGCCCGAAGATCGCGCGGGTGCGCTCGTCCCACTCCACGGTCCGGGTCCGCACGTCGTGACGCCAGATGCCGAGCCGTGAAGCCGCCAACGCCACCCGCAGGCGCTCGGCGGATTGCACGAGGGCAACCTCCGCCTGCTGGCGGACGGTTATATCCTGATTCACGCCAACCATGCGCCGGGGCCGCCCAGCCGCGTCGCGGAACGTCTCGGCATGGGCGCGAATCACCCGGATGGTTCCATCGGGCCGGCAAATGCGGAACTCGACGTTGAAGGGCCGTTCACCCGCCAGCGCGCCGCGTACGTCCGCTTCCACCCGTGCACGATCTTCCGGATGGAAGGTCTGCACCCACGCAGCAAACGTGGCACCAAATTCCTGCTTCGTTTCCCCATAGAGGCGAAACATCTCGTCGTCCCAGACGAGCACGTCGCACACCACGTCCCAGTCCCAGATACCAATGCCGCCTGCCTGGGTGGCGATCGCGAGACGTTGATGCAGCGTGGCAATCTCGCGCTCGCGCTCGCGCCGCAACGCGACCTCGCGCCGGAGCACGATGGTCCATGTCCCCATTGCGGCCAGCAGGAGGACCAGCACGGCGAAACCGCCGATGATCACCGGCCAGTTCACGGACGCTCCCGGCACGAAGGCCACGTCCGGCGGCCGCCATTGTTCGCGCAGCCGCTCGATCGTGCCGTCCTCGCGCATGTTGCGCAGGCCGTCGTTGATCGCGGCAAGCAGGGCCGTGTTGCCCTTGGTCACCATGAACTGCGCGGGTATCGTGGCCACGTCGTGCGCCACGACGCGCAAATCGTGAATCGAGCGGGCGGCGATTTCGCTGGCGCCGACCCAGCGGTCCGCAATCACGGCGTCAACCTCGCCGGCTTCCAGCAGGGCAATGCCATGTGCGTAGTCGTTCATCGGCACCAGGTGGACGGCAGGATCGCCTTGCAGAAAATGGCGCCCGAAACCGCTCGCCGTCACTCCGACACGAAGTCCGCGCAGGTCGGACGCATCGACGATGTCGCTCCGGGAGCCGGAGGTGAAGATCGCGAAGTGCAACTGGTAAACGGGATCGGAAAAGTCGAAGGTATCCGTCGTCCCTGAAAGTTTCGCCATCGGAAACAGGGCGTCCGCCTCGCCTCGTGCCAGGCGCTCCTCCGCCTGGAGAAGGTCCAGGGGCATCACGTCGAGCGACCGGTGCAGGCGTTGGGCCAGTTCCCGCGCCACATCCATCGCCAGACCCTTGCCGTCGCCATTCTCGAAAAAGGCATACGGTCGAAAACTGGCGAAACTGAACACGCGAAACTGCGGCGGCGGTCCCTCCCCGGCGGGCGGATGGTCGGCGCCGAGCGCATGCATCATCGACAGCGTGGGCAATACCAGGCTCGCGGCGACTGCCCTGGCGAACGTCACGGCCCTGCCCCCGCCTTTCCTGCCGGCCCTTCGCCCATGGCCGCGAATCCCTCGGTCAATGGCGCGGCGGGACACGACCGAAAGTCGGCGACAGACGGCCGCAACAGGAGACAAGGCACGATCAACGACGATCATGGTTGGCAGCCGAATGTCCAGAGGCGTCATCCGGCAGGGTGGATTGTGAACAAGCGAATGACATCGCTTCCCGAAAGAGGGTCCGGACCTTCGCAGAACCGTTGCGAGTCTAGCTCGAACTCCGGGTTTCGGTTTCCGACGCAAGGCGGTAAAACGCGTGGGAGCCGGCAAAGCCGTCCAGACGGTGTTCTCCGAGCGGCACCGTGGCATGGTGGTCCGCCAGAATCTTGCGTGCGGAGGAACTAATGATCGTGTCGCTGCCGAGCGCGGCACAGACTTTCTCCATGCGAAAGACGTAGATGATCTCGAGGCCGGACAAGTTGTTCGAGCCCCCGGCCACCCCCTGGAGCAGCACCGGGCCGCGATGCAAGACGATGCGAAAATCCGGATTGCGCTCGCGTTGAACCTGCTCGAGTTCGCGCAAGGCCGCATCGACGCGGGTGGGCGCCTCCGGACCGTCCTCCCAATAGGCGAATATCGCATCGCCCAGGAGCTTGTCGACAATGCCTCCGGCCGCCTCGATCGCGTCGCGCGAACGGCGGAACCAGCCGCCGACCACCTGCCCCAGTTGCTCCTCGGAAAGGCTCTGACTGAGGGCCGTATATTTCTTGACGTCCACCATCAACAGCCAGCACACGTGCCGGCCCTCGAGCACCTGCGTGACCGACCCCTGGTCGTCAAGCGTGGGCAGGCGCGGCGCGGCCTGGTCGAGACAGAAGACGAAATGTTCGTCGCCGATGACGATTTCGTCCCCGTGGCTCAGGCGGCTCGGCACCGTGATGCGGCGTCCATTGCGGATCGTGCCATTCGTGCTGCCCAGGTCGGCGATCCAGTACTCGACGCCGTTCTCCGCCTGTTGCGCGTGGATCTGCGCGTGGCGTCGCGAAACCTGGACGGAATCGACGCGGACAGTGCTACCGACGGTCCGCCCGATGTAGCAATTGAGCCCGATCTCCTCACGGCTCCCATCCGTCCGTTGCAACCATGCATTCATATGTTGGGCCGCGTCTTGTACTGCTCATTCTGCGAAACTGCCATTCGGGGCGACAAGCATCGAATGGCGGATCGCGGCATCACGCCCTTGTCAACCGCCTGGCAGAGGCAGGCCGCGACGGGCCGGCACCACGGCAAAATCGATTGCGTGTCCCCGGAAGCCGCTCGTATCGTCCACGGAATCCTTTCAATCATGCGCTCCGTCCTCTCCTTTCCCCTCTGCCTCGCCCTGTTCGCTGCCGCCGTCCCCGCCACTGCCTCCCTGGCGCGAGCAGCCGATGAGACGACTGCCGCGAATGAAAACGAGGAATTGGGCGAACACTTTGCGGACATCGCGGTACCAGCCGGCCTGACCAAGGAGGAGATTCAAAACGCCATTGTTCAGGCGCTGACGTCGCGGGAATGGGAGATCAAGCAGAAGACCGACCGCCGAGTGGTCGGGTATCTGAACCACCGGGGCAATGAAGCCACCGTCACGATGTTGCTCGGAGCGGACCAGGTGGAAATCTACTGCGAAGGCTGGGCGGTCAACAAGCGGACGGGAGAACGAATCAAACCCGAACAACCGAGGGGCTGGCTCAAGTTTCTCCAGAGGTCGCTGACCAAGGCGTTCGCCGAAATGGCACCGAGGCGGTGACGTCGTCGGAAACGATCCCATCGGCCCGACGCCCAACTACGGCGCAGGGGGCGACGGGGCGGGGGTGTTAGTCGAGGCACCGGGTGTCGCGTCGCTCGGACTTGTCGCCGGTGCCGGCCCATTCGGGTCGGTGTCGCGTCCCTGCAAGAGGCGTTCCAAGCGTTCCAGTGAGTCGATCGTTCGCGTGACCTCGGCCTTGGGCACGCGAAGGTCCTCGCCGGTGTCGCGTTCCGCAGCCGGGTTCGTGCGCCACGACTGAAGGCCTTGCCGGATCTCCTTCACCATCGTGGTGGCGACAGGGATTGTTGCGGAGTCGCTGGGAGCTCCCGCACCCTGAGACGCCGGCGCCGCTGCGGGCACCGGAACCGCGACCGAGATCGGCTTCCGATTCCCACCCGACTGGCCGCTCCCGAAATACATGGCGGCAGCCCCGGCGGCAAATGCGAGCACGCCCGTGATGGCAACTGCCGTCGCAAGGCTGGCGGCGGCGCCGCGCGGCGCTGGCGACTGCGCGACCGCTGAAGTCGTGGCCACCCCCTTCGTCGCACCTTCGCCGGTCACACGTGCGAGCAGCACGGTTACATTGTCGCGGCCACCGGCCTGATTCGCGGCCGCGACGAGTTCGGCCGCGATGGCATCCAGCGGTTTGCCGGCAGCCTCCGTCGTTCGCACGATCGCGGCGAGTTGCTCGTTCTTGAGACGATCGGTGAGGCCATCGGACGACAGCAGGAACAGATCGCCGGGGAGCACCTCCAGCCAGTCGATCTCCGGGGAAAGTTCCTCGTCGCGAATGCCCAGAGCCTGATCGACCACGCTGCGCAGCGCGGTGAACTTGGCTTCCTCTTCGGAGAGCTGGCCGAGTCGCTGCATCTGGCCGACCTGGGATTGATCGTGGCTCACTTGTTCCAGGCGACCGTCGCGCCACCGATAGGTGCGGCTGTCGCCGACCTGGCCCAGGATCGCGCGACGTCCGAGAAACCACATCACCGAGGCGGTCGCGGCCATGCCCTTGTGTTCGGTTTCCGTGGCCGCCGCCTGGCGAATGCGGCCGTTCGCGCTGCGCAGCGCTTTTTCCAGCATGTCGCCGCATTCGCGGCTCGGCATTGCCGCCGCCGAGGTGCCGGCACGGGCGAGTTCCTCCGGGATTTCCGCGATGGCCATGGCACTCGCCACCTCGCCGGCCTGCTGGCCCCCGACACCATCGGAAACGACCAGCAGAACGCCTCCGGCACCGTCGCCGCGGTGGGAACCATGTTCCGCCTGGCGTTCGCTGGTCGCGTTGTCCGCGATCACGGATATCGAGAACGCGTCCTCGTTGTTGTTGCGGACAACGCCGCGATCACTGAGACCGGCCCACTCGATCGTGTTCATGCAGTCACCCTTGATTAGCGGTAACGATGCGGATGTAGGAGCGAGCTTGCTCGCGATTGGAAAGGCAAAATCGCCGGCCAGACCCGCCCCGCATCGGTTGCCCGTTGGCCAGCGAGGGCACCGGCAAGAAGACGGTTCAATTGCATCGTTCCGGCTCAGCGCGCTGGCGCCAGCGCGACGCGAAATCCGCGATCGTTGTCACCGATGGAACCGCTGACATAGCCGCGGTAACCCGAGCGGACGTACTTGACCGAAGAGTCAAAGGCCCCGCCTCGGAACACGCGGGCCTTGCCCGAACCCGGTCCCGCATAGTCGTCCACGGAGCCGCCGGGATAGTCTCCGTACCACGACGAAGTCCATTCGGAAACGTTGCCGTGCATATCGTAGAGTCCCCAGCTGTTGGGACTTCCTTGCGCGACGACGCGCGGTGATCCCCCGCTTTTTCCGTAGAAGGCGAGCCGCGCGACGTCACCCGCATAGGGGCCGGTCGTGCCCGCGCGGCAGGCGTATCCCACTGCGCTTCTGTCGGGAGGCAATACGCGTAGCCATCCGGCAGGCGTCCGGCGGTCTGCTCCCGAGCGGTAAGCTGCCGACAAAAACGCGCCGCATCCTCCCAGGAAACATGTGTTTTCGGCGCCGCGCCATTGCCGCTCGAACTGCTGCTGGTGAGGGCCTGCCACTGCGCCTGCGTGACCTCGGTGCGGCCGAGCCAAAAACCGCGCGTGATGCGCACCCGGGTTTCCGGCCGCTCGTCGCTATCGGGTCCCGTTTCGGACCGCGGCGCACCCATCGTGAAATCGCCGGAGCTGATCCAGATCATCGGCATTTCCAGGCCGGGAATCGTAAAGTCGCGGCTTTCCTGCGCCTGCGCCGAAGCCGACGGATGCAGCGGCGCGGAGATGGTCACGATGCGCTCGCTCCGCACATCCGCCGCGACCGGTGAATCCTCGTAGCCGGAAAGCTTGAGCGTAAACTCCCGGCGCCCGGGATGGGATTCCATCGAGAAGGGCGTGTGTCCAATCTCCCGTCCGTCCTGGATGACCGCGGCCCCCGCGGGTTCACTCGTGATCCGGATCGTGCCGGACCTCACCGGCGGAGGTGGTGGTGGCACGTAGGCTGGTGTCGACGTTTTCTCCATCGGCGCCTCGTGCTGGTTGTAGCTATCGCCGCGGTCGACCGGCTGGATCGCAACATTCACCGGGTTGGAAGGTGCACTGGCGGATGCGGTGCCACCCGTCTCACCGGAGGCGATGCCGGGCGAATTCGAATTCCTCGATTCGTCCGAAGGCCGAGGACGGTCAGTTGAACTCGTCGGCGGCGGGCCGCCGCTCCCACGATCGTCCGGCGGTGTCGACGGGTTTTGCGTCTCGACGGAGGCGGGTTTCGAACCGGCCGGCGGCGTGTTCGACCTCGCCTCATACGTCGTGGTGACCGCCGGTGGCCTGCTCGACAGGAAATGGACCGCCGCCCAAATCAGCAACGCAGCCGGGATCGCGAGGGCCAGCAACTGCGGGACGAGGCCCGCGCGACCCGCGAGCATGGCCCATAGCCATGCGAAAACGTCACCAAGATTTTTCACCGGCGGTTTTTCGCGGTCCCCGTTTGGAGGCACCACCGGCTCGGCCGGCTCTTGCTCGGGAACCTCCGGGAGGAAGACGTCTTCCCCGGTCGCGGAAGGTTGTCCCACTTTCAGCGCCCCGCCCTCAAGGCCCTCGATGACGGCTTGGGCGGACTGCGGCCGGTTTCCCGGATCCTTGGCCAGACAAGCGGCGATGGTTCGCTCCCAGCTCTCCGGAATTTTCTTCCCCTTGATCCCAAGTTCGCGCCGGCGTTCGGCCATGGTCGGCGCGACCTTGGACTGAACCTGCACGAGCAGATTTCCGGTGTGAAACGGCGGACGCCCCGTCACCAGATCGAAAATCGAGGCCCCGAGCGAATAAACATCATCGAGCGGCGAAGGACGCTCTCCCATCACCTGTTGCGGACTCGCATACGCCGGCGTGGCCCCGGACGAAGCGAGCTTGCTCACGCGGGTGACCGAGTCCGTCACCGTGGCGGAGATGCCGAAATCCGTGACCTTGAGATCGCCCTGGCTGGTGATCATGAGGTTCGCCGGTTTCAGGTCGCGGTGGACGATCTGCGCCTTTTCGTGCGCGTATTCGAGCGCGTCGACAAGCTGGCGAAGCCAGTCGATGATCTGAGGCGGTTCGTAACAGCGATTCGGCTGCTCGACCGCGAGTTTGGCCAGGGTGCCGCCGTCGACGTGTTCCATCGAGATCGCCGCCGCCGATTCGTCCTCGAAGAAATCGTAGATGCGCACGATGTGCGGATGCGTGAGCTCGAGGCTGCGACGGGTCTCCCGCTTCAAGTCGTCGACGGCGCGCGGATCCATGGCCACGGCCTCGGGCAGGAACTTCAGGGCAACGTCCCGCTCCAGCTTGTCATCGTGCGCGAGCCAGACCACGCCCATGCCGCCGCGACCGAGGAGATGGACGAGCGAGAAGCGCGAAAACACCCGCTGCCCCGGAGCAAACGCCCGGATCGTCGCACCAAAGTCGAGATCGGATTCGGCAGGCATGGGCGAGCCAGGCTAGGGCGCGTTCAACGAGGCGGTCACACTGTGCTGCGGGGTGTCGGGAAGGTCGGCAAGCTGCAGGTTCCGGACGGTGAGGGCAAACGTGCCTTTCGTCAAAGGCGTGCTTCCGTCCAGGTGCAGGGTGACTTCGGTCGGTTTCCCGGACGACCAATCAACCCGCGCCACTTTCTTGCCGCCGGATACGCTGTAGTTCGAGGTGAGGCCCGCCGTCGCGGCCGAGATGTCCTCGTTGAACTTCACGAGAATCGTCGTGCCGCCGGATTGAACCTCCGCCGACACGATCTTCAGCGTCGTGTCCTCGGGCACACCCATGCCGCTGACCCAAAACTGGTCGGAGGCGGCTTCGGGATTCACGTTGCCGACGATGTCGGTGAGGCCGGTGCAGCGCAGGGTGAGGCGACTGCCTTGCGCGAGCGGACTTGCGACGCGCAGCACGACCGTGCGAACCATCGCGCCATCGGCCGAACTGGCGTCCTCGATCGGCGTGCCACTCTCGGCGAAGCTGTAATTTTCCGCGCGGGTGGCGGACTCGGCGGTGACCTCCTCGGAGAAGGTCACCTCGATCTCACGGTTGTTCGTGCCATCGCGCACGTGCGGTCGGCCCAATCCCGGCGGGACCTTGTCCTCCTGGCCGGTGTAGCGAAACTGCTTCGGGTCCGTCGCAGCCAGCACGTTCGGGGGATCCGCCCGATCAGGCACGGCATGCGCGGACACCCGATAGAGAACGCCATTGTGCAGCGGGCTGGTGATCAACTCGACCACCGGTTTGGTTTCGTCGGGCAGCCGGGCCACGCGAATGTCGAGCGGTTTCCAGCCGCCTTCCTTCGCCTGCTCCTCGACCGCATAGAGCGAGGGATCCGCCGCGCCACCGCCGAGCTTTTTCGTGAACGTCAACTGGACCTTGACCTGCGACGCCGCCGCCTCGACGCGCTCGAGCGACGGCGGAATGGTGTCCTTGTATTCGAAATCCCGTGTCAAAGGTCCCTTGGGCGTGTTCCCCGCCTTGTCGGCCACGCCGTCGATGCTGAGACTGTAACGGCCGTGGTTTTCGAACGGCTTGTCCACCGTCAGCACCACCAGGGACGGCTCGCGGCCGGCCTCGGCGCCGCGGACGGTGAATCCCGGGATCGAGTAATTGTTGCGTTCGCGCAGGCTGCGCGCGTCGAGCGGCTCGTTAAAGACCAGCACGAGTTTCGAGGAGTCGTCCGCGTGCGCCGACACCTGGCTGAGTTCCGGCGGCAGGGTGTCTGCAAAAGCGAAGTCCTTCGTCGTGTCCGCGGCGATGGCGTTGTGCTTGCGCGAACGGTCGCGGACGCCCTTGAGCACGAGTTCGTAGTCGCCCTCTCCGAGCGGCTCGACTTTCACCAGCATCTTCTTCGCGTCGTTGGGATCCAGTTTGGCGGAGGACACCTTCACATACTGCCCGCCCGGCGCGCGCACGCGGATGGGTTCGGGAATCCCGGTCGTGCCTTCCAGGGACGAGGCCTCGATCTTTTCGTCGAACTCGACCTGCACGGTGGTGGGATCGTTTTCGGCGGTGACCTTGACCACTTTCGGCGGCGTGCGGTCCGCAAAGACCTCAAACGCGATGAGCCCCGCGATCACGACCACCACCGCGGCGCCCGCCAGGATCATGCGCAGCTTGGTCGGCGTGGCCCGGCGACGCAGGCGGTCGACGACCGTTTCCGGGACGAACTTCGCCCCGTCGGGTCCGGTCTCCTCGGGCGGCATCGGGATGGCCGCGTCGGAGCCCGGGCACAGGACGGTGTCGGGCGTCTCGTCGCCCTGCACGAGGATCACGAGCCTGCCGCCATGCAGGAAATACTGGTTTGGCCGCTTGTCCGGATCGGGCAGCCGCAGCGCGCGGCGCAGTTCCTTTTCGTAGCCCGTCGTGTCGGCGTTCTCCTTTTGCGCGCCCGCATAAAAGGCAGCGGCTTCCTTTTCGAATGCGGCGATTTCCGCCGGGCTCACGTGCTTGAGCGGCGAGAGTTTGTCTTTCGGGATGTTCTTGCCCTGGTGGATCACCGCCGTGACCGCCCCGGCGCGGTCCCGCACCGGCGTGGCCAGGAAACGCGAGAGCGGGCGGCGTCGCTCGATCACAAGGGCAAGGGCTTCGCGCTGGAGGATCGCCCAGGGCATGCCGCGGGCGCGCAACTTTTCGACCACGCCCGGCGTATTGCCGGCGTCGGCACGCGTCATCATGGACAGCGCCGTACCCCGCACGGCTTCGCAGCCCCAGAGGATCAGCAGGCGCCGGTCATCCCGCGGCCCGTGCACCCAGTAGCAGTCTTTTTCCTTGTCCGGGTCGGGCAGCCGGAAGCCGCGGCGCAGGCGCTTCTCGTGATCGGTGGCTTTGGAAGCGGGATCGTCGACGCGCGCATAGAACGCACGCACGGCCTCCTCAAGACTCGCGAGCAGGCTCGCGGGCAGCGCCTCCATTGGCGCGAAGGTCGCCAGGTCCAGGCCGGAAAAATCGTATTCGATCCGCTGGCGCGCGTGACCCGGCTGCGGCGTCTTGTCCTCCACGAGCTTGGCAGGCGCGAGAAACTGCGACAGCGGCTCGTGCGGCGACATGACAATCCGGTAGTTCTCGCGATCGAAATAGGAGGCGAGGCCGTCCGGCGTGCGCAGGACGAAATGCGGCGGCCGCAACTCACGCGTGGCCGGTGGTTGCGGTCCGGTCGGGGCCGGTGCGACGGCGGGCGCAGAAGCGGCCGCGGCGGGAGTGGCACCGGCGGCCGGTTTGGGAGACGAAGGATTTTCGGCCATGGAGGGGAAGGGATGGCGTTGAAAGCGCAGACCTGCATCAGGCTGCGACGGCTGGCGCGGAACCTCAAGCCGTGATCACCTGGGCGCGCCGTAAAACCTGGGTCGCGTCGGCGGATTTTTCCAGGACGAGCCACGAAAGCGCCTGCCGCACGCTCTGGCGTCCGCCCGACACCGAACTCACGGCTTCCATGCGGTCGCTGTCGAAGCGATCGCCGGGGTAGACCGCATTGAGCTTCAGGCCCGGGAAAGCCTCCTCCAGCGGAGTCTTGATCATTCGGGTGAGCCCCTGGGCCACTTCGAGATTCCCGGCGTCGCTCGCGGCAGGATGTGCGGAAACGAACGCCATGCAGGCGCGGCCGACGCCAACGGCGGCGTCAATCCACCGTTCGCGTTCGCGCTGCGGATCCGCCCGCACGATATGCCATGTGACAAGCGCACCCGCCAACGCGGCCGCCTCCGCCTGGCCCGCCACGAGGCCGGCGAGGATCGTCTCCTTCGTCGCGGCCAGCGGGCCACCGTTGCGCAGCGGCTCGGGCCAGATCTGCTCGTATTGCGCCAGCCGCGCCTCGACAGCCTGTGCCTTCTCCGCAAACTCGGCCGCCTGCTGTTGTGCGCTCGCGGCGGCCTTCTGTTGCGCGTGGTCAGCCGCGGCCATTTCCCCCTTCGCCCGCTCGAGTTTCGCCTGTTCCTCCGCCAGGGCCGCGCGGCGCTCTTCCAATTCCTGCGCTTGCTGCGTCATGCTGTCGACCGCGGGCTGGAGACTTGCACGCATCGCCCGCAATTGGTCGACCACGGCGGCCACCGCCTTGGCCTCGCGGGCCGACGATTCCGCGGCGGAACGCAACGCCGCGGCGGCCGGATCCGGTGTGGCCGCACCTTCGGTGCCGGCGCGAACGGCCTTTTCCGCCTTCGTCGTGCCGGCGGCCAGTGGCAGCTTCGCGAGGGTTTCCCTGATCTCGTTGAGCCGTCGTTCGACGCTGCCGGCGGAGCCGGGACCGGTGGTGCGCGGACGCAACCAGACCAGGGACACAATGCCTCCGAGGGCCAGCACCGCGGCCAGCCCCGATAGAATCATCGCCAGCCGCGCGTAGCCAAACGCCGTCGGGTCCGCCTCGCCAGCCGAACCGAGCAGTCCCTCGAGTGCACTCAAGCGCGCGAGAATGCGCTCCTGGTTGCGCTTCGCATCGGGATCGCCTGGTGCCGCCGTGGACCGCGAGAGACCTTTCGTCGCCTCGTGCACGGCAGCGAGATCCTGCTGGATCGCGTGCAGCGCCTCCCCCGTTTCCGAGGACGTGGCGGAACTGCGGCCCGCCGCCTCGCGCACGGCAGCGAGATCCTGCTGGATCGCGCGTAGTGCCTCCCCCGTTTTGGCGGACGTGGCGGAATTGCGGGCCGTCGCCTCCTGTAATCCGCTGACGGCGGATTCGATGACGCTGAGGCGCGCGCGGATCGCCTCGAGGGCAGGCGCATTGGTGACTGCGGTGGCAGGCGGCGCCGTTGCGACCGCCGGAACCGGTTCCGGCACGGCCTCCGCGCCCTCGAGCGCGAGGGAGCAGGCGAAGCCAAGAATCAAGGCGCACGCGAGGCGCATCGTAGATCAGCCAAACAGGTGTTCCGTTTCGAATCGTGGCTCATCCAGCCAGAAGCTGGTTGAGAGCAGGGTATTCAGGCGCATGGACACGTCCTCCGGCTGCACCATCGGGAAATCCGGATGCGGCTCGACCTGTACCAGCTCGAGTTTTTCGCCTTCTCCCAGCCGGGAAACCCAACGGAGGGTCACGCGGGCGACCGCCTCCGGCACGGGGGGCGTGTTGGTCGGGATCCAGCGGATTTCGTAGACGGGTTCCGCGCGCACGTCACGCAGGCGCGTGAGCTGGCGACCGATGCGGCAATTGACGGGAAGGGTGAAGGTCTTCGGCGGCGAGGTGATCTCGGTGATGCCATCGTCCGCCGGCGGGTAGTCCGCAGGCGTGAACAGGTAGTTGCGGTGAAACTCCTCGGCGGAACCCAGTTCGGACACGATGCCCCAGGTATAACGTGCCGGCACGCGTTTGCTTTCCTCGGGAATGATCGAGAAACCCTTGAGGTTGCCGTTGGTGATGTCCTGATACAGGGCGGCGCCGACGACGGTGCAGGTCTTCGCATCGACGATGCGTCCGTCCTCGAACGAGCGGTAGGGGTACCAGCTGCCGACCGCGAAGTTCTTCACGTGCACGATCCGCTGCGGCAGGATGGGAAAGGCGCGCACGAGCAGTTCGCGGATGCGCGGCAGCTCCGAGGGCTTGCCCGAGATGATGGCGAGATCGATGTCGAACCGGCCGGCCAGCGGTGCGAGCGAATCGAAAAGTTCCCCGAAGACGCCATCGACGCAGGCTTCGAGCGCGCTGCGTTCGCACGAAAGCTCGACGCCCTCGAAGGCGAAGGCGGGACCTTCCCACTGGCGGCCGTGCTCGCACTTGGCCTGCACCACGGCGTCGACGAGCTGGTTGAGGTCGTTGAGCGTGTTCTTGTCGATGAGCTCCGCGCGCAACGCGTCCTCGAGGGAAACCGGCTTCACCGGCCCGGACTCCGTATCGGACCCCCCGAAGCGCGTGAGCCACTGGTTCACGATCGGGATGAACACCAGGCGAACGACGCGCATCATTCGCGTCGACGCACGTGGATCGACGTTCGAAAACTCCGCCGCCCCCGGATTGATGAACAGCCGCGAGATCCAGCTCTTCGCCTCGGGCACGGCCTGGTACTGACCGCGATCGGAAACCTTGAGCCACACCGGCAGCAGGATGCGTTCGATGATGCGCTTCACCAGCACGTCGCCCGCGATGGTGTAGCCGTCACGGAACATGAGCCGCGGCACCAGCCCGCCCGCACCGGTGCGCACGGCCGGGGCATCGCTTTGCGACAGGCGCGCCGCCTCGTAATTGATGATCGCGACGTCCGTGGTGCCGCCGCCGATGTCGACGTTCATGACGGTGACACCGTCCTCGCGGCCGAGCAGGTCCATCCAGCTTCCGATGTCGTTGTTCAGCGCGGTGACATCGGAGTAAAGGATCGGCAGTTGCGAACATACGGCCTCGTCCAGCGGGCGCGGCGCAAGCACGGGGCGCGAGCCGCCTTCCTGGCCGGGCACGAGCGAGACCGGCCGGTGATCCTCGAAGCGTGTCAACGTGAAGAGATTGATCGCGCGCTCCCATTGCTTGAGGTAGCGTTCGCGCTCCTCATTCGTCCAGCCGGCAGGAAACGTCACGCGCACGCCGCGCAGGCGGCGCGGCAGCGTTTCGCGGCCCATCAAGGTGAGATAGCGCTCCGCGTTGATCTGGCGATGCGCGACCTCGAGCACGGACAGCGCGAACCAGCAGACGGCGGCATTGCGCGGATACGAGGCGGGCGAACTTGGGAAGGGCATGCCGCGGAACTCCGAGTCATCCGGCGGCGCGTTGATGTCCCAGTCCTGTCCGCTGGGATCCATGAAGTAGCGGAACAAGCCCGTGAGGTCGTCGAAGAAATCCGGCAGCGGCTCGTCCGTGTCGTTGGGAATTTGCCGCCAGAAGGTGCCGCCGCGAAACCCCTGCTGTTCGTCGTCCCAGGCGTAGCGCTTCGGCGAGCTGAGCTGGAAGCGTGCGTCGCGATGCAGCGGCACCTGGGAGATGATCTTGTTCACGCCGTCGGGCGAGCGCTTGCCACCACCGATGATCGCCGGCGACAACTCGATGAAGGTGTGCGGCAGATGGCGGCGCACGAGATACTGCGGCTTGCCGTCCTTGTCCGTGCCCGCCGGTTCATAATGCGTGGAAAGTCGGTTCGTATTACGCGGCGGCTCGAGGTGCGCAAACTGCGTGCGATGCAGCAACAGCCAGGAGTCGATGATCGCGCAGTCGTCGAACAGAAGGCGGTCGCCCGCCGGACCGCTGGGCAATTCGTAGGGCGCGCCCCGCGGCACGAAGCGCAGGATCGAGACGCGCTTCTCGAAACGCCGCGTCGCCGGGTCCTGTCCCGGGGTCTCGAGCAGCAGGGCGACGGTACGCGTGTTGCCGAGGTCGACGACGAGATCGACATCGACGGGATCGAAGCCACCCCGCTTGGGCCAGTGGATGCGCAGGTCGATCTCGAGCGGTCGTCCTTCCTTGTTCGGCAGCTGGCGCAGCGTCATCACGCCGTTCTTGAAGTCGGACTGAATCTGCGCCTCGTCGTTTGACGCATACGGCAGGGGCACGGAATCCTGGTCCGGCAGCTGCGTGACCGGCCGGTCCTCGACATCGAACACCAGGCCGCGCGACGGCAGGCCGAGGTTGGTCTCGACCGCCATCTTGAGCACGGGCACCTCGTCGCCCGACTCGGTCAGCACCGCATATTGGTACAGGATCCAGGGCGTGAACTCACTCCACGGCTTCCAGCCCTCGCGGTTCTGCCGGGCAAGCCGGGCGAGAAAGTCATCGTCCCGGTTGGGCAGCAGATCCTTGAGCGGAACGAAAAAGTACTGGTGCCCCGAATTCGGAAAAACGCGGAGGGTGACGGGAGAGGTCGCGGCGTTGGGCATGGCGGCAGGGGCAGGGCGGGCGTGGGCTTAGCCGTGGCGATGCGGTTGAAGATGGCGTTTCGGCATCATCGCCACGGTTCAGTCGGCCATGGCCGGCAACAATGAGGCGTCGACGCGCTTGAGCAGCGCCACCAGTTCCGCGTCACCGGGTTGGTCCGGGCGCTTTTGCGGGCGGATCTGCCGCTGGATCAGTTGATCGAGCTGCCCCTTTTCGCCGACAAAGGGCTGCAGAAAGTAATCTCGATACGGCAGGGTCGCCTTCGCCTTGTTCCGGGCGCCCTCGTCGAAGGATTCGTCCTCCACTTCGCGACGCTGCCGGTTGTTGCCGCGCACGACCGCGTTGCCCATCTGCAGCGAGAGCAGACGCGACAGGTCGGGGCGTTCCCAGCCCTCGTGGTAGCGCACGAGACCCTGCAGCCATTCGCCGATCTTCGGGAAATCCGGCGCCACCGACTGGCCGAGCGCGAGCGTGGTTTCGCGCACCTGTTCCTGTTCGGCGAGGCCGAGCCGCTGCACGGCACCGCGGAAGCCCGAGTCGCCTTCGAACCGCCGGGCCTGCGCCTCCGCCCACGTGCGGAACTGCGCCTCGATGTGTTCGTTGGTGACCTCGTCGGCCGCGCGCGGCACGGGCAACAGGTCGCTGGCGCGCACGTTGAGCAGTTCGCGCAGCGCGTGGTTCATTTCCCGGAAGTCGCCGTTCCTGGCTTCCTGCACCAGGGGTTTCAAGGCGGCACGGAAGCGCTCGAGATGTTCCCGGCGGTCGTCACGCGGCTTCGGTTGCGGCACCATGTCGCGCGTGGTGGCGAGCCGCTGCAAGGCCTGCACCGCCTCGGCGCCGCGCGAGCTCAGAAAATCGAGCCGCGAACGGCCGCCGGGCTCGCGACAATGTTTCATCTGCCCGGTGGCCTGCGCGAAGAAGAACTCCGCGCCGCCGGTGGTGCGGTCGGTGATCATCTCGCGGAAGGACTGCTTGCTGACGTCGCGTTGAAACTGCCGGGCAAACAGCTTTTCGCGGCTCAGGTTTTCGTAGCGCGTGGAACCGGGATTGAAATCGAGCTTGAGTTCCGCCTGGTCGCGATCGGGCGAGGCGTGATCATGGATCGCAAACGTCGTGCACACGTCCGGCTCCTTGATGCGGCCGAGGTTGTTCACCACGCCGTCGATCACGCCGTAGATGTTCGTGTCGTTGGGGTTGACCGCGAGGTTGAGCTGGCGCGCCCACCAGGTGAGCACGAGATTGAGCGGATACGGGCTCTCGCCCTGCGGGTCCGCAAAGTAATCCGGCGCCATGTGCTTCCACCAGCTCTTGATGCCGTTGATGAGCTGGTCGGCGTTGGGACAGGCGTACCCGCGCAGGCCCTGGAAGATGCTGAAACCGTCGATCGACAAGCGCTTCGCATAGGTCGAGACGATGGAGGCGGTCTTGCCGCGCTTGACGATTTCCTTGAAGAACAACAGCGGAGAAAAACAGCGCGACGCACGTTCCCGATCCTGCGGGGTCGCGTCGGCCGAAGCACCTTTCGCGCGCAGCGCCCGGATGTCGGCGTCGTCCAGCACGATCCGGTTTTCGATCGCCTTGGTCTCATTGCCGACGCCGGGAAAGTCCAGCAGGTCCGCCTGGGCGAGAAAGTCGCGCAGGGTGTTCGGCTTTTCCGGCGCCTGCGGGAACGGATGCTCGGGCAGGTTGGCGAGATTGATCGGCACCACGAGTTCCCACACCAGGCCCTGCAAAATCGAGAACTCATCGGCCGTCGACCCGAGCGATTCGCCGCGGCCCGTGCAGCCGATGCGCACGTGCTTGTCGTCCGTCTCGAAAGTCAGTCGGGCGATGTGCTCCTGGATGATCGCCGCCGGGGAGTTGGGATTGGATTCGCGCGCCTGATAGGCGACCACGCAGGCGCCCATGTTGAGGAACACGCCCGCGGCCTCGAGCGAGCAGAGCACGCGTTTGCCGTGCCACCGACCGGCCGGTCCGGCGAGATGGCGCCAGGTGTCCGCCATCTTGTTGAACCATTCCGTCATCGCGGAGGCGCCTTCCCAGAAGACGCGGGCGGCGAGCTCATCCACCACGGCGGGATCGCACATCAGGCGCGGCTCCTCGAACAGAGCGCGCAGCGCCGCCAGCCAGGCCTCCCGGTCCGCCCCGAGCGCCTCGAACGTCGGATCATCCGACTGCGCGAGATCGTCGAGCACGGTGGCCAACGAATGCAGGTGTTCGAACGCCTCGCGCACGATCGGCCCGGGTTTTTCCGGTGCCTTTTGCTGCAGGACGGTCTTCACCTCCCTCCGGAAACGCTCCAGGTTCCATTGCCCGGGCCGGCGGCCCACCTTGGTCACGCACTCGGTGCTGAAGCCGCGCGCCAGCGCGTGCCACAGTTCCTCGGGCGTGACGAGGTAGAGTTCGACCGGATACGCCGGGTCACTCACGTGGTAGGGCTGTTCCCCGGCGGTCGTGGAGCCGGGCAGAAAGCGGCTCAGGCACGACGAGCCGTCCATGCCCTTGTTGTAGGGATTGAGCACGCGCGCCGTGAGGTGCGGCGGAAGCTTTTCGATATCTTCCACCCGCGGCGCCATGAAGAAGAACGGCGGGCCTCCCGGCCAATGCAGGCCCGAGCCTTCACCGTCGGTCGCAGGATCACCGGTAAACTTCGCCCCCGCGTCGAAGTAGGCGGAGACCGAGGTCGATTTTCCGGTCTGCGACGGACCCCAGATCGCCATGGCGGGACGGCTGCGGTCAATACCATCACGCACCGTGCGCAGTGCCGCTCGCACATCGCACAGGGAACGAAGCCACTCGGAGGGGCCAAGCGCGTATGGCGCCCGGCGTTGAACGCCAAACCGCCAGAACCAATCGGTGAGTTCCGCTGCCAGCGTCGAACCAGAATCCAGGTCCATCCGCGCGAATCACAGCCGCCGCCCCTCAATGGCTCAACTTGAAAATTAACCTTGCTGCGATTTGTCCCCGATTCATTTTTCCTGAGCCCCTACTCAACCGTCTTACCCACCATGACGCATTCCCTCCGTACCTGGATCGGACTCGCCGGAATCCTTCTCGCCACGTCGCTGCCCGGACAGGCTGCACAGAGGCCGGGCCCCATCGA
This sequence comes from uncultured Verrucomicrobiae bacterium, assembly GCA_963797435.1. Lineage (GTDB taxonomy): Bacteria > Verrucomicrobiota > Verrucomicrobiia > Opitutales > Opitutaceae > CAWCPJ01. The sequence continues at coordinate 153,133 of CAWCPJ010000006.1, forward strand.
ATCTCTCACGCTCAAGGAAATCATCTCCCGCCTCGACCAGGTCGACTTCGACCTCCAGGGCCTGCAGGGGCACATCAACGAGTTTCGCAAGGATGTCTCCGCCGGCCTCGGCAACGCCGCCGCCATCCGCGTGCTCGACATCGGCGTCGGCCTCGTGCGCGACCGCGTGCAGTTGAATCGCCTGCCGCAACTCATTGGCGCCATGCAGCGCGAAAGCCGGACTGATTCCTGGCAGCGCGGCCGCCAGGAGGAACAGATGAAGCGCCAGAACGCGCTCCTCGCCAGGCACGGTGACTTGTATCGAGTCGTCGAGGGCTACGCCGCCGACGTGAAGGAAAAGTTCGGCATCGACCTGAAAGGTTTCCTCGACGCGGTCGAGGCCGCCGAACAACGGGGTGACAACAATGTCGACGCGGTCGTGCAGCAATTCCGGGACGCGGTCTACAAGGGCGACACCAGCCGCACCGCCCAGTTAACGCAGGCACTGACCACCGGCGCCCCCGTGCCGCCGCCCAGTTCGTCGTCGGGTTCCTCGACGCAGGGGATGAACAATTCCGCCAGCTCGACCGTCGTTAGCGCTATGCCCGACCCGAACAAACCGGGCTACTACATCGTCCGCTACGCCGACGGTCACACCGAGAGCGTCGCCGGCACGGACAACGGAGACGGCACCGTCACGCTGAATCTTCCCAATGGACAATCCGTCACCACCCGTCTCACCGGCGGCAGCGCAGGAATGAACGGTCCGGGTGGTGAGGGTGGGGCTGGGGGCGTGTCCTCCGGCGGTCCCAACTCGGGATCGATGGCCGGCTCCGGTGGCAACACGGCTTCGTCCGGCGGTGGGTCCCTCGCCCCCAATGTGCGCGCGGGACCCGGCGGCGGTTACATCGTCACCGAGACCCTGCCCGATGGCACCCAGGTTGAACATTACTTCCCTGCGAATCTCCAGGGCATCGGCACCAAGTACCTGGGCGACCAGGGCAGCCGCTTGACCGAGGAGACGAAGGAGACCTTCGACAAGTCGACCGGGCAGATCCAGAAGGGTCAGGCGGTCCGCTGGCAGTTTGCCATCACCCCCACGGGCCAGAGTCCCGAACCAAGCGGCGGCGTGCGCGCGACCTTCAAGCTCGTGGACCGCGCCGGTCAGGGGAAATTCACCGTCACGGGTTGGAAGATCAGCGGACCCGACGGCAGTGTGGTCGCGAACGGCGCAGGCGAGGAAGCCACCGGCGTTGCCACGCAGTCGGGTAACTACCGGGTCGAATTCTCCGGCAACACGGAGTGGGGATCGCCCTTCCGCATCGAGGTTCAGATTCCGATTGCAGTGAATTGACGCGGCCGCGCTCGACTGCGGCGAATTCCGTGATCGCAGAGTTCGAATCCGTCTATCGCCTCCTCGACCTGCCCGAGGAGGCGGACGGGAACCGTGTGCGCTCGGCATACGCCGAGCGACGTGCCGCGCTCGAGAAGCAAAAAGCCGCCGCCGGCTCGCGGCCCGAGCGCATGATGGCCGCCAAGGCTCTCGGCGATCTCAACGCCCGCGAGCCCGAGACCGAACGCCTCGCCTGTGCGCTCGAGGTCTCGCGCTTCCTCGCCGAGGCCGCCGAAGCCCTCGATGCACGGAAGGTCGCAAAGACGAAACGCGCGCTCGGCAACGCCCGTGGCGCCGCGGAGAAGGCGGGCCTGCAGCGACTGCTCGACGCCGTCACCGAGGGTGAGGACAACCTCGCCGATTCCGGGCTGGTGCGCGACACCGCTCTCGATGCGGCCATCGACGAGCTCGCGGGCCAGGTCGCCGCCCGGGAGGCATCGCTCACTGCCATGGTCAGCGGTGCCACGCCGCCCCCCGCCGATTTCGCCGCCACCGCGGCAAGCCTCGAGGCCAAATGCGCGTCGATGCTTGCTCGGCTTGGCGCTGCCAGGGACGAGGAGGCGCGAGAACGCGTGCAGGAGTTGGTCGAGAAAGCCGGTGCGTCGCGCGCGCAGTTTGAAACCTGGCAGGCTGGTCGGGCCGCACGCGAGTACGCCGGCCGGTTGCGGACGTTGCGCGAACGCGTCGATGCCTCGCTCGCTCCGGCAGTCCTGGAAAAGATCGCGGTCGAGGCACTGTGCGACGGCGTAGCCGAGATCGACCTGGCACTCGCGGAACCTCCGCCGGCGGCCGGCGGCGCGGACGCCGACGTGACTCGGGAACGAGCCGCTCTCGAGAAAAAGCTGGGCGAACTCCGCGCCTGGCTGCCCAGGCGGGAAGCCATGACCGCATTGGAACGGCTGGAAACGCAGGTCGCCGCGCCCCAACTCCCGGCAAACTTCGGCGCCGAGATCGATGCGGTCGAGAAACAGTGCGCCACGGCCACCGTGGCGGACGCGACGGCCCGCATTGCCCGCGTGCGGGAAGCGTTCGCGAAGCGGAAGGCACCACCCGCACCGCCACCGCGACCCCCGCCGCCTCCGCCCCTTCCCCCCGAAAAACTGCCAAAAGCGGACCGTGGCGGCATCAAGCCCGGCATCGCCCCACCGTCGCCCCCGGCGAAGCTTCCCGCCGAGGAGGTCGCCCCCGATCTCGATGTCACGGTGCGTTCGATTCCGCCGGCCGCCCCCAAGGTGTTTGCCGCCCGCAAGTTCACCCTGCTTGGACCTCGAGGCGAACACTGTCACATCATCTGTGCCGACCCGGTGGTTTTCGGCCGCGCGTCCACGGCCGACATTGTCGTCCGCGCCTTCCATCCGAAGAACCCGCGCGAACGCGACCGGGTCACCCGCGCCATCAGTCGCGCGCACTTCACGATTCTCAAGGAGGGACCGGAGATCCTGCTCTGCGATGGAGCCCCCCTGCCCGACGGCGGCTGGCAGGCTTCGGTCAACGGCACCTTCGACAATGACGGGAAACCGATCAAGCGGCTGCCGATCAACACGCCGGCCGCGTCCAGATTCCACATTACGCAGGAAGTGGCTCCCGCGATCCCCCCGCGCTGGGAGGTTCACCTGCAGGCGAAATCCAAGCTCCCCGAGATGGCCGCCCGCCTGCGCGACAGCAATCCTCCGGGGCCCGACGCGCTCCTGCTTCGTCGCATCGACGGCAGCAACGACGAAGTGCTCATCGTCTGGCGCGCCGCCAACCTGCGGGACTTGAACCTCACCACCGGCGATGCGGCGCTCATCCGGCATCAGGAGGGTTTCGTCCTCTGGCAGGACCAGCGTATCGTCGAACTCGAGACAGGCTTTCGCGTCGGCGGCACCTGGCAGGTCGCCAAAATGGGCGAGCTGACTTTGCCCAAGTAACCCCCGGGGCCGGGCGTTCACTCGGGCATCGACGTGTGGAGGGCGAGCCGCAATCTGGCGCGGCGTGAATTCGACCGACTCCAGCCCCTCCCTGCGCGGCCGGATTCATGCCCTGCTCACCGGACTCGTGCTGGCGAGTGCGTTGCTTTCGCTCGGACTCATGGTGGCCCTCGTGGGATGGGAACTTCCCGGAGCCCGGCTGCCGGTCCTGGAGCGTGGTGCTCGTGCGTTGTTGCTGTTCTTCGCCGTGGCGCAATTCGGGCGCTTCCTCACCGCCGCCTCCCCGCTACGCTGGTTGCGCCGACAATGGGTGGGGACGGTTCTCGGCGTGCTTGCACTGGCCGAGGCCGTCGGCTACGGCCGGATGCTGGAAGTCCTGCAGGTCGTGTTCCCCAGCGTATCCAGCCGCGCGCTCGTCCTGGGCCTGCTCGCCGGCTCCCAGGCGCCGGTGCTGATCGCGCTCGGGCTGCGTTCCCTGCGCCTGCAGGAGTTCTTCGCGGAGCGGCGCGTTTCGCCGGGTGCCGTGCTCATGATCACATTCGGCGCATTGATCATCGGCGGCGCGTTGATGCTGGAAACCCCGCGCGCGACCACCGGGGGGATTTCGTGGCTGGACGCATTCTTCACCAGTACGAGCGCGGTGTGCGTGACCGGGCTGGTGGTCGTCGATACCGAGACTGCGTTCACGCCGCTCGGCCACGTCCTGCTGCTCGTCATGCTGCAGTTGGGCGGCCTCGGCGTCATGACCTTGACGACGTTCTTTGCGCACGCATTCGGAGGCGTGTCGTTGCGCGGACGCGTCCTGCTGCAGGATTTGATCAGCGAGGAAAACATGGGCCGGATCGGCCGCACCCTCCTTTGGATCGTGCTCATCACCGTGGTCGCCGAGGGCGTCGGAGCCTGGGTGCTGTACGATGCGCTCGGAAGCGTCGCCGACGTGCGCGGCGGGCGGGCTTTTGTCGCGGTCTTCCATAGTGCGTCCGCGTTCTGCAACGCCGGCTTTTCCACCTGGTCGGGCGGGCTGTTCGATCCGATTGTGCGTGCGAACACCACCGTGCAGATCGTGGTGATGCTGCTGATCGTCGTGGGCGGCATGGGATTTCCGATCCTCCTGGCGACGGGCCGCTGGTTTCGGGAGCGATTGTGGCGGATCGTCCGCGGCGGCGGGCGGAGGTGGACGCTGCCCTTGCAGGCCCGTATCGGTTGGGTCACGACCGGAGTGCTGGTCTTCGGGGGGGCGCTGCTGATCGGCACCGCGGAGTACGGCATCGGCCACCAGCCGCACAACACACCGGTGGTCGTGGCTTCGCTGTTTCACTCGATCACGACGCGCACGGCAGGTTTCAATATCGCTCCGGTCGAGGCGATGACGCCCGCGGCGATTTCCGTGATGATCCTGCTCATGTTCATCGGGGGCTGTCCGGCGGGAACCGCCGGCGGCGTGCGCACGACGGCGTTCGCGGTGGCGTTGCTCAACGTGCGCCGGATCGTGTTCGGGCGGCGCGATGTGGAGGCATTCGGCCGGCGAATACCCGAAGAAGTCGTCTCGCGGGCCATGGCCGTGATGTTTCTGTCCGTCGCCTGGATCGTCACGGCCACCACGCTGCTGGCGTTTTTCGAGCCGCATGTCCCGCTTTCCTCGCTGGTCTTCGAGACGGTGAGTGCGGTTTCGACGGTCGGCCTGACCCGCGGCGTCACTCCCGAGCTGAGTGCGGCGGGCAAGGTCGTGATCATGATCACGATGTTCGCCGGCCGCATCGGGCTGCTCTATTTCGTGTTCGCCTTCCTCGGCCGGCCGAAGCCGGTCGCCTACCGCCTGCCCGACGAAGCCATCAACGTCACCTAACACATATGAAAATCGGAGTCATCGGCCTGGGAAGTTTCGGCTGTCACCTGGTCAGCGAACTCGCGGAGCTCGGCGTTGAAGTGCTCGCCGTCGACATGACCGAGTCACGCGTCGACGAGGTCAAGCACGACGCGGCGTTCGCCTGCACGCTCGACGTCACCGATGCCACCGCGCTGGCACAGCTTCCCCTGGCTGACCTGGATGCCGTGGTCGTCGCGATCGGCGAAGATTTTCGCAGTGCGATGCTCGTGACGGCTCACCTGCTGAACTTGAAGCCCAAGCGGCTGGTGTGCCGTGCAGCCTCGGCCACCCATGCGCAACTGCTCCGCGCGCTCAACATCACCGACATCATCGAGCCCGAGGCCGTAGCCGCGACGCAGGTCGCCGTTTCCCTCGCCTACAAGGGGGTCACGGGTGGTTATGAACTGACCGAGCGATTCCAGATCCTCGAGGTCTCCGTCCCCAATGAGCTGACCGGGAAATCGCTCGCCGCGGCCAATCTGCGCAAGAGCCATGACATCAACCTGGTCACGGTAAAACGCCGTGAGGAAAAGAGCGGCCAGATGGTCGCCGTCGGGGTGCCGACCCCCGATTTGGTCTTTCGGCCCGGAGATACCCTGGTCATCTTCGGGGCGGAAAAGGACCTTCGTCGATTCGTCGACGCTTAGTCTCGATAACCGAAGCCTCCAAAACGCCGATCAAACGAGCTCCGGGCCGGCGGCGAGATCCGCCGGCCGAACCGAAGACCAGGGAGAACGCGGTCGCGGCCAGGGTGACCCCTTCGCCGGAGGTACTCTTTTGCGAAGGATCGCTCCGTCTACTCGGCACCGCCGAGGTTCGCATGGAGAAAACGGGCGATCTTGGTGTAGAGGTCGACGCGGTGCGCAAAGTCCTCGAAGATCGTCCCTTCGTCTCGCTCGAAGATCGTCTCGTGCGGCACGCCGGCGTCTTTCAGTGCGCCATCCATCCGCTTGGCCTCTTCGAACGGGACCGGGCCACCTTTCTGACCATAGGCAAGCAAAACCGGGCATCTGATTTCGGCCGCATGGCGCAGCGGCGAGATCGACTTGAAGCGTTCCGCCTGTTCCTTTGGATCTCCGAGCCGGCGATGCCAAAACTGATAGCGCGCGGTGTTGGCGTCATACGTCAGCGCATGATCCATCGAGATCGCCCAATCCACCACGCCGCCCATCGAAATCGCGCAGCGATACTTACCGGACTCGAAGGCCGCGCCGCACAGCGCGAGATAGCCCCCAAAGCCCTCGCCCAGGATGCCGATATGCCCGGAGTCGATCAGACCCGTCGTGAGCAGGGCATCGACGCTGGCGGTCACGTCGTCGTGCATCTTCCGGTACTCGTAGCGGTCGTCCTCCGGAAACATCCAGCCATAACCGGGCGAGCCGCGATAGTTCGGCTGGAGCACGGCGTACCCGCGACTCGCGAGAAACTGCACAATGGGATCCCACCCCCAGGTCGTGCGCTCGTAGGGTCCCCCGTGAGGATAGACGACCAGCGGCGCCGGCTTCTCTTTCGAGGTGCCGGCGGGCAGCGTGACGAACGCATCGAGCTTTCCTCCGTCCTTGGTCGGGAACTTCATCGTGCGCGTCGACAGCATGCGTTTGGGGTCGATCCACGGCGACGCGTTCTTCACCATCCCCAGCGACTTCTTCGCCAGATCCACCAAGTAATACTGCGGCGGCTGGCGGTCCGACCAGGCTGCGACGAGAAACCGGTTCTGCTTGTCGTCGACATCAAGGATGGAAACGAGCTGCCCTGGAAAATTGCGTTGGACGAGCGCTTGTGCGCCCTGCATCACCGGGTCCATCCACACGGTGGTTTCTCCCTCGCGGTCGAAACGGACACCCAGCAACTCGCGAGTGTCTCGCTTCCTCAGGATGGTGGCCGGCTCGCAATCGTATTCCTTGTCCTGTACCAGCACCTTTCCCAAGGCACCCGATGGCGCATCCATGTATTGCAGCGCGCGCGGCTGCCCGTCCTGGCGTGGCCCGAGGACAATGACCTGGCCCTCGGACTCGCCTGGACCAATGAGTCGCACCTGATCGAGGTCCAATGGACACTTCTTCCACTCGTCATCCTTCAGATAAAAAAGCGACTCGATGCCCGCCTCCGATCCGACGGCAAAACGCAACGCACCGAAACGATCCGTCATGTAACGCACGATCGCCGGAGACTTCAGCTCGGGAAGGGCCCCGTCGACCTTGGCCTCAATGCCGTATGTCGTCTGTGTGTTGTTGCCCGTCGCGTTCGTCGAACCGAGGACGCGCCTGGTCGTGTCAATCTTCACAACGCCGGTATCACGCCCTTGGTAGCCGGGGTTGGAGGCCACCCAAAACAGCGGGTGCAGACGATCGGCAACCGGCGACCCGATGACGAGACATGCGCCGCCCTTCTCCACGGGATAGAACCGGCCCGACATGTCGCCCGTGTACCATCCCTCAAAGTTGTGGTTGAAGGCCAGGCTCAACAGCACCCATTTGTCATCGAGCCACTGGATGGAACGAATGTCGTAGAGATCACGAATCCCGTACCCACTGGTCTCTCCCCCGTCGAGTTCGGCGACCACCGCGCTCATGCGCTCGGCATCGATCGGGGCCAACGCCGCCACCTGCGTGCCGGCTTCGTTCATGGTCGGTCGGATGAACAGAGCCGGCCGGAGGAAATCCGTGAGCGGCACCGGTTCGTCGGCCGCCACGGGCTTCATACGTTTCAACGCATCGCCATGGGCGGCAAACAGGACGGAGGTAAGCGTGAACAGGCCGCAAAGCGCAGCCAACGCGCGGGGCCGAGGAGGGGTCATGGCCCTATTTTTCACGCCCGCAAGGGCGTTGCCGCAATCAGAAAAATGCTCCGGCCGTCGGCGATGGGTCTGATGCCGGTCGCCTGCACGGCTGTGCTGCCATTCGTCGATGGCGAAAAATGGTGGAGGTGGCGGGATTTGAACCCGCGTCCCCTGAACCCTTGCGCACCGCCTCTACATGCTTAGCGCCACTTTAATCTCGCCGGCGTCATGCCATGACGCGCGCTTTGCCGCCGGCCAACCCCCGGGATGAAGATACAGCGTGCGGACCGCGGGTCGCTCCGCACGCCATGCCTGCTGTCGTCGCCCTCATCCCCTAGCAGGTGTCAGGGTGAGGACGTCACTGCGGTTTATTAAGCAGCGAGAGCCAGTTCTTCGTTGTTGGCGTTTGATTTTTTGATGACGGGTTACGGGGAAGCCATCACCCCCGGCATGCCACGATGCACGCAGGCGCAAGGTCGAATCCAGAACACCCCCAGGTAAATTGGGATGCCGGTTGCCGAACGAACGGCGCCGGTCAAAGAACACGAGCGGGATATCATGCGCCGGGCCGGCCCCGGGTGCAAGTCCGGCCTCGCGTTCAATCGCCCAGCTGAAAGAAGCCGCGGAACTTCCGCAGGAGGCTGACGCGGGTCTGCTCCACGCGGGCGGCGAAGTCGGCCTGGGCCAGCTGCTTTTCGTTGGCGGTCTGGCGCTGCGCGAGCAGTTCGCTCAATTTCGCCAGGATCTCGGGATGCGCGCGTACCAGTTCCGCGAATCCGGCCTTCTGAATCTCGAGCGCCTCGACTTCCGCAAGCGCCACCACGGTGGCGCCCCGCGGATCGCCGGTGAGCAGCGACATTTCGCCGACGCAGTCGCCGGCTCCGATTTGCGCCACGATGTTGACGACGCCCTGGCGCGCGATGCGCACCTCGGCCCGTCCGTGCACGAGCAGGAACAGGGAATCCCCCGCCGCGCCCTGTTCGATGATGTGCTCGCTGGTCGCGAAGAGTTTCATCGGACTGATCTGCACGAGGCGCTCGCTGGCCTCATCGCCCAGCACACCGAGGATCGGATGGGCGCGCAGCGCCGCCGCCGCCGCCCGCCGGGCCACGCCGCCATCGTCACCAAAGCGGCCACGATGGATCGTGAGCTGCGGATACGGAATCTCCATGCCGGCCCGGCGCACGGCGTACCACGCATTCGCGCGCACCTGGCTGAGCACGCGCTGCATCAGGCCATGGTCGTCGATCCAGACCTTGATCTCGTAGACAATGGAGGAGTCGGCGAACTCCTTCACATGAATCACCGGTGACGGCGTGGTGACCACGCCGGGGACGACCGCGACGGCCTCCTTCAAGACCGCCTGCACGCGCCCCGGCGGGATGTCGTAGTGCAGCCCGATCGTCGTGCGCACGGCGTGACGGGGAGTCGGCAGTTCGAAGTTCGTGATCGTCTGCTTGGCGATATCGGAATTGGGCACGTCGATGAGCACGTCGTCCGTGGTGAGGAGGCGAGTGGAACGCCACGACACTTCGATCACGCGGGCGTGCGTATCGCCGATGAGCAGCCAGTCCCCGGTCTTGAAGTTCTTCTCCAGGTGCAGCGCGATACCCGCGAGGATGTTTCCCAGCAGGTCCTGCATCGCGAGACCGAGCACGATCGCGATCACCCCCGAGCCGGCCAGCAAGCCGGGCACCGGTACGTCGTAAACAAACTGCAGGACGATCAGGGCGGTCGCCACGACGACCACGATGGCGGTCACGTCGATCAACACCCGGGGGGCGCCGGAAACCTTGCCCTTGGCGTCCGCCTGCCGCCACAGGAGGTGGTTGATCAGGGGCACCGCCGGAAAGGCGGCCAGAAAGATCGTCGCCGCCGCCAGGTGATGCACGAGCACAATGCTCCACGTCGATTGCCACGTGGAATAGTCCATCCCGGCCAGCAGGCCGGCGCAGAAGGCGAAGGCGTGGTAGGTCCAGCCAAAGCGCCAGCCCCGCGAACGACGCAGGACCCGCGCGCAGGCGATCAATACGATGTAGATCGCGATCGCGATGCCGAAGATCAGCAACGCCTGTTGGAGATTGGGGAGCTCGGGGGGCATGGTCAAAGGTCCACGTGGTCACTGCGCGCCGACGCTGCTCTCGATCGACCGCCGGGGCAGTCAGCCTGCGGGCATTCGCGGGGACGGGCGTCGCATCACGTCGCCGCGCCGGCAGGCGGATCCTTGGGAAGCTTCTTGAGTCGCGCGGCGGGCGACGGATGGGTGGAAAAGATCTCGCGTGATTTTTCCGCGTCCTGCTTCGCCTTCAACATTTCGATGACGGCGCGCAAGCCCCCCGGGGCAAACCCGGTCGTCTTGGCGAGGCGGCGACCGTGTTTGTCGGCGTCGAATTCAGTGTCGGGATCGAAGCCTTTTTCGAACAGTTCCCTGGTGATGTCGGTCACCACCTGTTCGAGTTGCGCGTAATCCTGGCTGCGATCGGAAACCAGATCGGAGATGCCGCCGACGAGTTCGCCGCGGGCGATGATCTTGAGGGCGTGCCGCCGGTCGACGTGTTCGATCTCGTGGCCCAGCACGCCGGCGAGTTCGTCGTCACTGCGCAAGATCTGATACAGCGCCCGGGTGATGAACACGCGGCCGCCGGGCGCAGAGAATGCATTGATGGCGTCGGAATCAAGCAGCCCGAAGCGCCAGACAAGATCCTGCCGGTCGGCGAAACGCGCGAGCGCACGGCCGATCACGTTGACGCGCCGGGTCGCGGGCTCGTCGCGCCAGACGCCGCCGTAGCGTTTGACGATCTCGAGCGCGACGGTGTCGCCGATCGCGACTTCCTCCTCGAGCGACAGGCCCGTGGCACCCTTGACGACACGGCTGGCCTTGTCCGCCTGGTTGGAGACTTTGTCCGCCTTGTCGCCAAGCTCCTTGATCTTGTCCAAACCCGGAAAACCGGCGGCGGAGGCCACCGGGGCGAACACGAGGAAAGTGCACACCAGTAGGAGGGGCTTTATGCCCCGATGCGAGATCGCCTGGCGATGATCGCGGCGTGAAGCCGCTCCTACAAAAGCTGGCGCGGGCTTCATGGCTGGTATTCTCCCTTCTTGTTTTCGCGCAGGTAGACGTCGACGTCGCCGGTCTTGACCCGGGCGCTCTCCTTTTCGAGCCACTCGAGGTCCGCCGCGGCATCCCGGGCGTCGTGGCGCTCGGCAAAGTCATTGCCTACCGCCGACAGCGGACGCGCTGCCGCCGCGGTGTCGGTGTCGGACGCGGAAAGCGTGGTGAGCCCGGCGGGGGGCGTGCCGTCCGGTTTCTTTTCCGCGACATTGCCCTGGAAAACCCAGCCGGCGGCTTTCTCCCCTTTCACGCGCAGCCAGACGCCCTTCACTTCCTCGACGCGGAGTTCTTCGGCGAATCCCGCCTTGCCCGCGGCGGGAGCGAGCGGCTTGGGCTCGGCCAGGAGGGGGGTTTCATTGCGCTTCGACCAGGCCTTGTCGCCCTTGTCGAACGCAACACCCGCCGCGAGTGCGGCGGCACAGAACAATCCCGCGACAAGCAACCGGCGCGGGCGGGTGGTGATGGTTTTCATTTGGATTCGAGGTTGAGGATCGGTTCCCAGTTTGGTGGAAGCGGTGACGCGGCAAGGCGGCGCGCCTCGCCGCGATAACGGGTGCAAAGAAAATCATCCGGCCGGAGGACCAGCGCGTCGTCGTACGCACGCACCGCCTGATCAAACCGGCCGGCGCCGTAGGCGTCGAATCCTTCCTTGCAGGCGGCGACGAAGCGACGGGTCATGTCGTCGACCGCGGCGATCAGACCCAGCGGTTCATGCACCTCGACGGCCTGGGTCTTGCCCTTCACGCGCAGGCGCGCCACGGGCCGGGTCACGACCTCGGCGGAAACCCGTGCCGCGGTCAGCGGACCGATAAGGATCTGCGTGTGGAATTCCTTGTTCGCCCCCTCCAGGCGCGAGGCGAGGTTCACGGTGTCGCCGAGGGCGGTGAAATTCTTTTTCCGCTCGGAACCCACGTTGCCCATGGTCGCGTCACCGCTGTTGATGCCGAAACGCACGCCGATCGTGAGGCCATATTCCTGCCGGAGCCGGACGTTGAGTTCGGCCAATCGCCGCTGTCCCTCCAGCGCGGCGAGCGTCGCGGCGAGCGCGTGGTTGGGCAGTTCCTCGGGGGAGCCGAACACACCCATGATCGCGTCGCCGATGTACTTGTCGAGGTAGCCGCCGTGATCGATCACCGGTGCGCTCAGCTCGTCGAGACACAGGTTGGTCACGCGCACGAGTTGATCGGGCGGCAATCTTTCCGAAAGCGTCGTGAAGCCGACGAGGTCCGAGAAGAAGACGGATACCTCGCGTTTTTCGCCGCCCAGCTTCAAGGCATCGGGATCGGCAACCAGCCGCTTCACAACCGCTGGAGACACATATGCGCCGAACCAGCCCTGGATCTCGCGCTTCCGGGCGCGCTCCCGACGGTAGCCATCGACGGCTACGGCCGTGAACGCGATCGCGGAGCCGACCGTGGGCGAGGCCGGCGCCATCCACCTGCCGTGGGTGAACGCAAATGCGCTGCCACCCAACGTCACCGCGGCGAGACCGGCGGCGGTGAACGCCGGGCGCCGCATGCCGTGTCCGCCCCAGCCGGCCAGCGCCACGAGCGCGACGACCACCACGAGGATGACCACGATCACCGCCGGCCCCGGGGTCCGGAGAAACTCGTCGCCGACGAAGTTCTGCCACGCGTTCCAATGCAGCAGCACGCCCGGCTCGGGAGCACCCGCGGGAGTCGCGATGTAGTCAAATGCGGCCGCGGCGTTTGCACCGACAAAAACCGTGCGGCCGCGAACCTGGGAGAATAGCTGCTCGTCCGACACCGGCTGCACGTCGATCGCCCGGATCAGAGTCACCGGATCCAGATCCGGCGCCTGTTCGGTGGCGGCTTCCAGCATGGTCATGCCAGCCGCCACGAACCGTGCGGCCGGCACGACGGGCACGCCCCGCTCCCTCACGTCGGCGAGCGTTCCGCGCCACCGTACCCGCAAGCCTCGCGAGGCGACATCACCACCGCGCGCCGCGGCCACCAGCGACCTGCCGGGGGGATAGTCGCGATACACGCCATCGTCGTCGGGATGCACCCGCGCCGAACCCCAGCGGGACCGGGGGGCAAAGAGTGCCCCGTGATCCCGGCGAAATTCGTCGCTCCAACACACCGGCAGCTTTTCCCCGAGGCTGGCGAGCGTGATCTCCGGCGCCCCGGCGGCAACGGCGCCAAGCAACATGTCGTCCATCTCCGAACCGGACAACTCGACAAAGGCAAGGTCGACGATCACCGCCTTTGCACCTGCCCGATGCAGACCGGCAAACAGCGCCGCGAATGCCTGACGCGGCCAGGGCCAGCGCCACGCGAATTGCGGGCTGCCCATCGCTGCCAGCGATTGTTCGTCGATCAACACGAGCGCGGTCGCGGAATCGGCCAGTGCCGCGGGAGCAAGCCGGCGCTGCAGCCAGTCATGCCACGCGCGGTCGAGGTGGCCCAGCGCGCCGGTCCCCGCGAGCACGCCGATCGCCGCAAGCGCCAACGCTGGCGCCAGGAGACGGTGCGGCACGAACGCAAAGGTGGCAGGGCGCGCCATGGGAGGAGCGGTGGATATTCAGCGCCGCCGCCGCAGGCGGCGCGAGCGGGAAACCGGGTCCTCAGCCGAAAGTGGAAGGGCCGACTTTGAGTAGCGCAGGTCTGCACCGTGCATCGGCCGACGAGTCAGACAAGCATGCCGGCGCCACGTTCAGCGGGCCGAAGGCTGGAATCTTCCATCAGTGCGGGGCGGCGCGTCCAGACCGCGATCCCGCTTCCAAGGTTGTCGCATGCGGCGTCGCCGCCCATCTTGTTGGCTGCATGACGACCAGACGCCTGTTGTTCGCCGCATTCCTCACCGGGACGGGCGCCCTTTTGCTCGGCGGCTGTGGACGACACAGCGGGACCAACGGCAAGCCGGACACCCTGATCTTTGCACGCGGCAGCGATGCCCACAAGCTCGACCCCGCCGACATCGACGATGGAGAGTCCGTCAACACGCTTTCCCAGATCTGCGAGGGACTCGTGCGCTTTCGCAGTGGCACGCTGACCATCGAACCGTGCCTGGCCCAAACCTACGAGATATCGCCCGACGGCCTCACGTATTCGTTTCACCTGCGTCCAGGCGTCACGTTTCATGACGGCACGCCGCTGACGGCGGAAACTGCGATCTGGTCGTTTCAACGCCAGATGGACCCGAAGCATCCCGGTCATCTGCCCGAGGCGGCCTTTGAGTACTGGAGCGGCCTTTATCAGGACATTGAAAGCGTCCGCGCGGCTGATCCGATGACGGTCGAGTTTCATCTCCAGCAACCCAACGCGAGCCTGCTGGCCTCGCTGGCGATCTTTCCCGCGTTCCTGGTGAGCCCGCACGCGCTCGAGGAATATGGTGACGACTTCCAGCGGCACCCGGTGGGTACGGGAGCCTACCGTTTCGTGAGCTGGACGCCGAATCAGGCGATCGTCATGGAGGCCAATCCTGATTATTGGGACCATGCCCATCCGCCGCAATTTCGCCGCCTCGTGATGAAGGTCGTGCCGGAGAACTCGGTGCGCCTCCTCGAGGCGAAGACCGGCGAGATCCACGCGCTCGACGGCGTCCAACCCGCCGAACTGCCGGCGCTGGCTTCCGATCCCGATCTCGTCGTCAACCGCGACACCGGACTCAACGTCGGCTACTTCACCTTCAATCTGCACCACGAACGCTACCGCGATCCCGAGGTGCGGCTGGCCTTCGCGCTCGCGATCGACCGTCCGCAGCTCGTGAAGCTCGTGCTCGATGGCGCCGGATCGGTCGCCGATTACCCGTTGCCCCCGAGTTTCCTCGGCTACCCGGCGAAGCCCGATTTGATCCCGCACGATCCCACGCGCGCCCGGGAGATCCTCGCGCGCCACGCGGCCGACTTCGCCGCGCCGGTGCGGCTGCTCGTGATGACCGCGCCGCGCGTCTACTACCCCGCCCCCGAACGCGCGGCCTCGATGGTGCGTTCCGATCTCGAAGCGGTGGGCCTCAAGGTCGACATCGTGTCGCGCGACTTCGCCACGCAATTGCACGAGTTGCGCAACTTCAACTTCGACACGGCGCTGATCGGCTGGGTCGGTGACAATGGCGACACCGATAATTTTCTCAGTGTCTTCTTCGGGAGCTGGGCCACGGAACCGGGCGCCGCCACCAATTTCGCGGACTACCGCAATCCCGCAATGGACGAATTGCTCCTGGCCGGTCGCCGCACCACCGATCCGGCGCAGCGCGCCGCGATCTACGAACAGGCGCTCGCCCTCTGGCGGCGCGATCTGCCGATCATCCCGCTCGTGCACGGCGACAACATCGTCGTCACGCGGCGCGAGCTCACGGATTTCAAGGTGCAGAAGATCGGCGACCTGCGCCTCGGGCCCGTGGGCTGGGCTTTGCCGTGATCCCGCGCCGCCGTCGCGCCACCGGTGAGCCGCCCCCGCTGGTGGAAGCTTTTCCGGCAAGGTCACGATCCACGCCAACCTGGACATTTCACAGTCCGAGGGAAAACCGGGCCACGTTGTCCTCGCACTCCAACGCAACTACCGGGCGCGTTAGACGAACGCGAGACTTGGAAGACATATGAGATAGAAAGAATCAGTCCGGCATTCTCACGTTCTCGCGTTCTTCCCTGTCTTGCGTTCTTCAATCCCTGCAGCCGCGTTTGAGCTCCGCGTTCCGAGCGAAGCGACAAGACCGGTCGCGAAGCGAACCGGAACAAACGTGGCCGGACGTGTGACGTTTTCACGCTAAAGGAACGCAGCCAGATCCGATAGATAAAGAATCGATAAAAACGCCTAGACGAATTCAGCTCATGTCGATGAGCTAATATAACCATGCGCGCGCTTACCCTCAGAGTATTGGCCGTCGTTCTCGTGGCTTGGGGGGGCGCCCGTGCCGTCCGGGCCGATATTCTGGTGCTCGCCAACGGGGACCGCCTCACCGGCGAACTCGTGAAAGAGGAGGAAGGAAACGTGGTGTTTCGTTCGGCGTTGCTCGGCGACGTTCGCGTCCCCGCCGAGCATACGAGAATAATCTCCACGAGCAACGAGGCGATCGTGACCAGCGCGCCGATGGTGCGGGCAAGGCCGGCGTTCAGCCCCGCTCCCGTCCGACTCGCGAAAACGGAGATTCCCACCGTGGAGGGACCGGCCCGCGACGACTCCCGCGACGACAACTGGAAACGCCAGGTCGAGCTCGGCATGTCCACGCAGGCCGGCCTGAAGGACCAAAGCAATCTCTCCCTGCGCCTCGAGGCCGGGCACAAAATGGAGGAAGGCTCCCTGGACCTGGTGGTGAGTCACCACTACGGGAAATCCGACGGGGCCATCGTGAGCGACGCCACGAGTGCGAATGCGACGCTCACGCACAACCTGAATGAGGATTTGTTCGTGCGTGGTTCGACGCGGTACGACCGCGACGTTCTCGAGGGAGTCGACCACGATGCGGAACAGAGCCTGGGCCTCGGCTATACGGTGCTGGGCGGCTCCAATCTCAACCTTTCGGTCGGAGGCGGCGCAGCGCTGCGCAATCGCAGTGCGCAGGGCGAGGAGGCCACCTGGGACGGACTCTTCGACGCTTTTGGCCGTTTCAAGTGCGACTTCTCGCGCCGTTTGTCGCTGTCGCAGGACTTCTCGCTCACGGCGGCGCCGAATGACAGCAAGGATTACAGGATCAAGACGCAGACGGCGCTGGTGAACCAGTTGACGGAAGTGCTGCGCATGACGGTGCGTTACGAGTTCGAATACCACGGCAGCGCCCTCGCCGACACACCGGCGCAACAGCGCCTGGTCACGGCCATTGGCTGCGTGTTCTGATTCTTGGACCTGTCGGGGCGATCCTCCGGGGTGAGCACATTCCCGTTGGCATTCCGCGCCTCCTGCGTAGTGTGCCGAGCCGCCTTCCACCCTTCGCTATCACCCAGGATTCAACTATGAGCACCTATTCAGGAAATCCCTTCGTCACCGTGGCGGAGTCCGCCGCCGTGGACCGGGCTGCCTTCATCCGCCGGACCTACCTCCACCTCGCCGGCGCGATTCTCGCCTTCATCGGACTCGAGGCGTGGATGCTGCACACGCCGGCGATGCTCGATTTCGCCTATGACATGGTGTCCGGCCGGAGCTGGCTGCTCGTGCTGGTGGCGTTCATGGCGGTCTCGTGGATCGCCGACAAACTGGCGCGTTCCGACGCCGGTTCGGGCGTGCAATATCTCGGCCTGGGCCTCTACACCGTCGCCGAGGCGGTGATCTTCCTGCCGCTCCTGGCAGTGGCGGTCTACAGTCCCCAATATCAGGGCAGCGTCTCGATGGCCGGGATCATCACGGGCTTGCTGTTCGCCGGCCTCACGGCCACGGCCTTCATGACGCGCAAGGATTTTTCGTTCATGCGCGGCATCCTGGTGATCGGCAGCTTCGTGGCCTTGGGCGTCATCGTGTGCAGCATCATGTTCGGCTTTCAACTCGGCCTCCTCTTTTCCGCCGCGATGGTGCTCTTCGCGGGCGGTTCGATCCTCTACACGACGTCCAACATCATTCACCACTATCGGCCCAACCAACATGTCGCAGCGTCGCTTGCACTGTTCGCCGGGGTGATGCTGCTGCTCTGGTACGTGCTGCGGATCGTGATGAGCTCGCGGCGCTGAGCGGTTCGGAAACGGCGATTGCTTTTAACGGGACGGGGCGCGATGCCCCGTCCCTTTTTTGGAGCGGAGCGACCGGTTCGCATCAGCTTTCTCGCGACGCCGGGGTCGCACGAGGGAAGGCGAGGCAGCGATGCACGCTGCGCAGCAAGGCCTCGGCGGTGAAAGGTTTGCTTAACTGCACCTCGACGCCGAGCTGCCGAAGTTCCTCGGATCCTTCGGCGTGTCCCACGCCGGTCATCACGAGCACCGGCACGTCATGGCTTGCCGCCCGGATGGCGCGCAACATGCCGCGGCCATCGAGCGCCGGCATCATCAGGTCGGTGATCACCAGTCGCACCTCGTCGCAGTGACTCGACAGCTGCGCCGCACCATCGGCGCCCGTGGCGGCCTCAAGCACGCGATAGCCACCGAACTCGAGCGCCTGCCGCACGAGGTAACGCACACTGCTTTCGTCGTCGACCACCAGGACGCATTCGCCCGCCCCTGGGGTAAAATCGGTCGGCCTCGCGGCTGCCGGCTGCTGCCCCTTGCTCTCATCCACCGGCAGGTGCACGCGGAAATGGGCGCCCGAGCCCGGTTGGGAGTCAACGGCGATGAACCCGCCATGGCTCTTGACGATGCCAAGCACCGTGGAGAGACCGAGACCCGTGCCCACGCCGACTGCCTTGGTGGTGAAGAACGGATCGAAGATGTGGTCAAGATGTTCCGGCGAAATGCCCGTGCCGGTATCGCGGATGCCGAGCACGACGTAACCGCCCGGTGTGGCATCCGGCCAGGCGCGGGCAGAGGCGGCGTCGAGCTCGACGGTCTCGAGCGTGATCGCGATTTCACCGCCGTCGGGCATCGCGTCGCGCGCGTTCACGCAGAGATTGAGCAGCACCTGGTGCAATTGCGTTGCGTCCCCCCGCACGTGGGGGAGGTCGGGGGTCGCCGCCGTGCGGATCACGACATTGCGCGGAAACGTCTCGCGGATGAGATTGCGCACTTCGGTGACGAGCGGACCGAGCAGCACGGGACCACGCTCGCCTTCGGCGCCGCGACTGAACACGAGCAACTGGCGGATGATCGAAGCGCCGCGGCGCGCGCTGGCCTCCATTGTTTCGAGCAGGCTGCGCTGGGATTCGTCGAGCGCGGCATGCCGCAGCAAACTCGCACCGAGCAGCACGGGGGCGAGAATGTTGTTCACGTCGTGCGCCACCCCGCCCGCGAGCCGGCCCACGCTTTCGAGGCGTTGCGCGCGCAGGAGTTGCGCTTCGAGTTTCTTGCGTTCGGTGATCTCGACCACCACTCCGGCCGTGCCCACGCGCCCGCCGTGCTCGTCGTTCAGCGGCGTGTGCATGATGGTGAAGCTGTGACCCGCGGCCTCGTGCTCGATGGCGACGGTCTCTCCCTCCAATGCCCGACGCACCGCCTCATGTGCCGAGGCCCCCTCGCCCACCAAATCAAAAACCTTGCGGCCAACCACTCCGGGTGGCGGCACCCTCGCCTCGGGCCAGGTGCGGCCCTCCCACAGCGTGAAAATACCCGCGCGATCACACGCAAAGAAGGCGACGGGCTGATGCGCCAGGATGGCCTGGACCTGCGCCACGCGAGTTCGCAGCACTTCCTCCACCCGCCGCCGTTCGAGCACCTCGCGCTCCCACCGGCGCAACTGGCCGCGTAGACCGACGTACAACAGCAGGGCCGTCGCCGTGACGAACGCCCAGCCCTTGAAGGTCTGCACCCGCGTGGCCACGGTGGAATCCTGCACGAGCGCCTCGACCGTCCAGTCGGACAGCAGGATGTAGGCGGCGGCCGCGACCCAATAAAGCACACTCGTGCGCAACGCCACGTGCACGAGCGGGCGAGGCACGAAGGTCCGCAGCCGGGCCGGAATGCCCGGCATGGTGGTGGGTGGTTCCTCCATGTTATCTTGCCTGGGAAAGCCGCGATCCCGATGAATGTTGGATCGCCCCGGGCCGTCGATTCCGTCGACGCTCGGGCTTTGCTCCCATTCTTTCCTGTCGGCAAGCCCGAAGCCACGCGGCGGGCGGTCCGCTACTCCTTTTTTCGCCGCGGAGCGCGGACGGCAAGCAGGCGCTTGACGTTCACCGGTTCCGCGTCGCCCCACAAGGTCTCCAGCCGGAAACGGGCCCGGTTGTCCGGCGTGAGGATGTGAATCATCACGTCGAACGTATCGACCACGGTCCAGCCGCTGCCGTCGCCGGAATCCACGCCGATCACCTCGGTGCCGGTCTCCTTGACGATCCGGTCGATCTCGATGCGCAGCGCGCGCAGATGTGGCTGCGAGGTGCCGGTCGCAAGCACCAGGTAGTTCGTGATCGACGACTGCTTGCGCACGTCGAGCACGACGACGTCCTCGGCCTTTTTGTCGTCCAATATGCGACAAACGAGCTTGAGCAGGTTTCGGGCGGCTTGTTCCTGGGGGTCCTTACGCGGTGTGGGCATGCGCTGAAGTCCTGTAAAGGTGCTCACGCTCGATGCGATCGGCCACCGGCGCAGGCAAAAAGTATCGCACGGAGCGGCCAGCCGCGACGCGGCTCCGGATTTCGCTCGAGCTGATGTCGAACTCGTGCACGGCCACTGGAAGGAGCCGAACGCCGGCTGGTCGCGCCGCGATCGGTGGCATCAGGAATCCCGGCCGGGCCAGCACGACAAACTGCACCAGGTCGGCAAGGGCCACGATATCGCGCCATCGATCGAGCTGCGCCGCCTGGTCGGCACCGATGATCCAGAAAAATTCACCCTCCGGGTGCAGCGTCCGCAGGGCCCGCGCCGTGTCGATGGTGTAGCTCGTGCCGCCCCGTTCGAGTTCGAGGGTCGATATCTCGAAACGCCGGTCACCACCAACGGCCGCCCGCAGCAGGTCGAGCCGATGCCCGCCGTCGAGACCAGGTGCGCGGCCCTTCAATGGGGCTTGCGCGGTCGGCATGAAGATCACCCGGTCCAGGGGTGCCTGCTCCAACGCGTCCTGCGCCGCGAGCAGATGCCCGAGATGCACGGGATCGAAGCTGCCGCCGAAGATACCAAGTCGCGCAGCCAAGGCTATTGAACCGTAAAGCCGGACGCCGGGTCCGCGCCGTTCCCTGGTGCCGTCATCGTGGCGCGGACCCGAAGGCCGGCACGGCAATCATCCGTCGGTCTCGCGGCGGGTCGAGGCGGCCGGCGTCGCGTCCATCTGTCGGCGCACCCCCGGCCACGAGGCTGCTTCCAAACCATTCCGCGGCCAGCGGCTCCAGGGCGGCCTGCAAGCGTTTCAGGGCCCGGCGTTCGCGCATCCCCGCCTGCTGATGCGAAATTCCAGCCGCCCGCGCAATGTCGGAGAGGGAACTCGCCACGGCTCCGCCGAGTCCGAAGCGATGCACCAGAACCTCACGTTGCTTCAACGTCAGGGCGGCCAGACCCCGACCGACCAGATCCCGGAGTTCTGCCTGTGCCGCAGACTCGGCCGGACCATCCGCGGCCGGATCAGGCATCGTGTCGGCCACCGTGCCCTGACCGGAATCAAGCGGTTCATCAAGCGTGACGGCGGGATGGCGCAGGCACTCGAGCAGCAATACCTGCAGGCGGCGGGTGCCGTCGGGGTCGGTCTCCGCGATCAGGTTCTCGTCCACAGCGCGCCGCAGCGCCACGGCCCCGGCAATCAGATTGGTCGGTGCCTGCACCGGCAGACGCTGCCGCAGAAGGTAATTGCGCACGTGGCGCCGGATCCAGGTGACGGCGTAAGCGGCCAGGCTTCCGGTCGATTCGTCGACGTGGTCGATGGCCGCGAGCAGACCGAGGGCGCCCTCCTGCGCGCAGTCGGCGCGATGGAAGGGACGAAAGACGGTCTGCGTCACGACCTGGTCGACCAGATGGAAATGACCGGTGAACAGCAACTGCTGGGCGTGCTTGTACCGACGGTGTTCCTGCCCCAGCCGAAACCGGACCGCCTCGCGCAACCGTTGCCACTGCCGTCCCGAGAGCAGTTCGTCGAAGTCGAGGCCTTCGAACAACTCGAGGCCGAACATCCGGCAAATCCGGCGGCCGATTGCAGTCGGTACGTGGTGCCGGCGATGTTCGATCACCCATTGCACGAGCTGGTGCTTGCTTTCCAGGGGAAGTGCCAGGAGGGCCGCCTGCAGACCGATCCCCTGTCGTTGCCCGGGCAATCCCAGTGCCTCGACTCCGGCGGCGCACAATTCCGCCCAGTCCGGAACGCGCAACATCCAGTCCAGCCGCGCCCGGTGCCGGGCCACCACGCCCCGCGCGACGCGTTCTTCCACCCCCGACAAGCCAGACGTGGGGGTGTCGACAACCGGCGATTCCTGGTGTGGGTCCATGCGTTACGATACCAGCCGCGAACCCGGACCCTAACCACCAGTCCGCCAAGGGCAAGCCCCGCCGTAGGCCCGCTCAGCCCACGCGGGATATGTGTCCCGTCGGCGGAATCGCGAAAGCGTGCAGCAAAGGACTACACGCAGCTCGCCTCGTTCCTGGCTAGAGCAGGGCCGCCGGGCCTCGGCCGCGAAAGGTGCGAGCGTGTTCGATGACTTCGTCCACGTCGTCCGCGTCGAATCCGAGGCTTCTCCATTCCGGCCATTCCCGAAGGGCGGTCTTGGCAACGGAATCCGGTTCGAGAACCCAGCAGGCCAGCTTGCTGGCCAGGGCGGTGATCAGAACCTCACGCGAAAATTCCGGCGCTTCGGTCGGCCGCTTGTAGTACACGACCGCGATCTGCACGTGCTGCGGAAGGTCCCACGCTCTCACCGCCGTCGCCGCCGCCATCTGTTCATACTCCTCGGCGACGGTGATCGCATCGGCCTGGTCGATCACGACGTGATTGGTCCTTTGCACATCGACGAGCAGTCGCAACACGACCGGCTTGCCGATGGAATGCATCAGGGCGCACATGAACACGAGTTCGACATTGCACCGACACCGCCGCGCGAGATCGCGGGCGATGCTCGCGGTCACGAGGGCATGCGCGCGGACCTGGCGACGGTAGGCGTCGTAGGCGGGCGACTGGAATTCCTTGCCCTCGAGACAGGCCGCCACCGCGATGCTGCTGACCATCGTCATGCCCATCCGCATCATCGCCTCGTGGAGCGAGTCGACGGGTTCGCCGATGGCAAACGCAGCCGAATTGGCATAGCGCAGGATGTTTGCGGCAAGCGCCTGGTCACGCTCGATCAGGCGGCACAGGTCCTCGATTTCGGTGTTGAGGTTGTTGGCCAGGGCGATCACCCGGCCCGCAATTTCCGGCAACACGGGCAGCCCGACCGTGCCGGAGGTGAATCCCCGCGTCAGCGCACACCGGACGACATCAACCGGCGGGGCGAAGTGAAACGATGAGGCGAGCGTGCGCATGAAGGCGGAGCTGGCGCCGCGACGATGCGCCGTCCATTTCGTTCATCGGCAGCTTGCACACCGAATCAACGGCACAGATGAGGAAACCTGCGCTCCGTTTCACTTGGTCCGATGCCGTCAGATTGTAAAGCGAG
Source organism: uncultured Verrucomicrobiae bacterium (assembly GCA_963797435.1). Lineage (GTDB taxonomy): Bacteria > Verrucomicrobiota > Verrucomicrobiia > Opitutales > Opitutaceae > CAWCPJ01. The sequence continues at coordinate 176,275 of CAWCPJ010000006.1, forward strand.
AGCCATCATGAATGTCGCGTACGCGACATTCATGATGGCTCTCGCTTCACGCCACTTGGGCAGCGCCTGGGAGCAACAAAGCCACGTCCTGACCCTCGACCTCCGGGAGACGGAGACCGGCGGTCGACCTCCGCTCGGGCATTTCTGGGCGAGGCCTGGTGTGCAGGCTCGCGGGCTGCCTGGTCTCGCCAGAAACGACCGGACGCCTGCGCAACTCGCCGCGGTCCGGTCACTATCGGGTTGTTCGGGGCGCGCCGGCCCTCTAGACCCTTCGCCATGACCCCAAGGGACATCCGTGCCAAGGGCGCGCCAACCGCGCCGGGGCGGAATGTAACCCTCCGCGGGTTATCAACTCCCCGGCGCCGGCCCCCCACGACGACGAGGCCACCACCAACGCTGAAAACACTCCGACCGCCCTGGGGCGCCGGGGTGTTTTTGTTTAACGCCCACTTCGTTCCATGAAGGACTATTCCTCCCACGACCTCCGCAATTTCGCCATTGTTGGCCATGCCTCGGCCGGCAAGACGATGCTTGCCGAAGCCATGCTCTCCTGCAGCGGCGTGATCGGCCGCATGGGCAACATCGCGGCCGGCTCCACGGTCTCCGACTACCATACGAGCGAGAAGGAACACGGCATCTCCGTGCATGCGTCGCTCATGCACACGGAATGGCTGGACCGGAAGTTCAACATCATCGATACGCCGGGCTACCAGGACTTCATCAGCGAAGGTCTCGGCGCCCTGCGCGTCGGCGATTTCGCGCTCGTGGTGGTGCATGCCTCGCATGGCGTCCAGGTCGGGACCGACAAGGTCTGGGAATACGCCAGTCACTACCACCTGCCGAAGATGGTGGTCGTTAACTGCCTCGACAAGGAGAACGTCAACTTCGACGCGGTCGTCGACCACGTGCGCGAGCATTTCGGCAGCAAGGTCTTCCCGATGACGGTGCCGCTCAACGCCGGGCCGGGATTCAACCAGGTGCTCGATGTCCTGCGCAACGAGGTGATCACCTACAAGACCGACGGCAGCGGCAAGTTCGAGGAGGCGCCCGCCACCGGCGCGATCGCCGAACGCGTCAAGGCCCTGCACCGCGAACTCATCGAACACGTCGCCGAGTCGGACGACCAGCTCATGGAAAAATTCTTCGAGCAGGATGGGCTCTCCGAGGAGGAGATGCGCGCCGGCATCCACAAGGCGATCCAGGAGGAGGTGTTCATTCCCCTCTACGCCGTGTCCGCCGAGACCAACGTCGGCGTCGCGCGACTCATGGACTTCATTGCGAAGTATGGTTCCTCACCCGAGGACCGCCTGGTGGTGCACGCCCAGGCGACCAACGGCGGCGACATCGATATCGCCCTCGGGGGAGTCGATCCCGTGGCCTACGTGTTCAAGACGATGAACGAACAGGGGGTCGGCGAGCTGTCGTTCTTCCGCGTTTACTCCGGGACGGTCAAGGGCGGCACGGAACTCTACAATTCCTCGCGCAATGTCACCGAACGCGTCGGCCAGCTCTTCATCCTCAACGGCCGCACCCGCACCAATGTGCTGCAACTCACCGCCGGCGACATCGGTGCCGCCGTCAAGCTGCGCGACACCCACACGGGCGACACGTTGTGCAGTGCCAAACTCCTGGTCGTGTTGCCGCGCGTCACGTATCCCCGGCCCAACATCCACGGCGCACTCGTGTTGAAGAGCAAGGGCGACGAGGAAAAAATCGCCGTCGGCCTTGCGACGCTGCACGAGGAGGACCCGACGTTTCTCTGGCGCGTCGACGGCGAAATCCACCAGACGATCATCTCCGGCCAGGGCGAACTGCACCTGCAGATCATCGTCGAGCGCCTGAAGCGCCGCTTCAATGTCGAGGTCGGACTGGAGGAGCCACGCGTGCCCTACCGCGAGACGATCAAGGCCCGGGCCGATTCGAAATACCGCCACAAGAAACAGACCGGCGGCGCGGGCCAGTTCGCCGAAGTCTGGATGCGCATCGAACCCAACGCACGCGACGCGGGCGTCGATTTTCACCAGTCGCTGGTGGGCACCAACGTCGATCGCGTGTTCGTGCCGTCGGTCGAGAAGGGCGTGCGCTCCGTGTGCACCGAGGGCGTGCTCGCGGGCTATCACGTCGTGGACGTGAAGGTTGATTTCTACGACGGCAAGATGCATCCGGTGGACTCGAAGGACATCGCCTTCCAGATCGCCGGATACTTTGCGTTCAAGGAGGCGTTCATGAGCGCGCGCCCGTGCCTGCTCGAACCGATCATGACGATCTCCGTAACCGTGCCCGACGTTTACCTCGGCGACATCATGGGCGACGTGTCATCACGGCGCGGCCGCATCCTCGGGGTCGAAACCGACGGCCGCTTCCAGATCGTGAAGGCGCTCGTGCCGCAAAAGGAACTCTACCGCTACAGCACGCGGGTGCGCTCGCTCACGGGGGGCAAGGGCGCGCACGCCGAGGAGTTCAGCCATTACGAGGAACTCCCGATCGAAATGGCGGAAAAGATCATCGCCGAAGCCAGGGCCCGCAAGGAAGCAGGCAACGGCGCCCACAGCCACGCCTGAGCCGTTGTGCTTCGAAATCCACACTGCCACCTCCCTCGGTTATCAAGAAACCCGAAATTGAAGGGACTATCGAGTCACAGAGATCACCGAGGAAGCCGAGAGTGCACAGAGCAGCATCCTCTGTGAGCGCTGTGTCGTCTCAGTGTCCTCTGTGCCCCTCCTACTCTGCACGCCTCGATAAGGCGCGATCTGGATGCAAAATGATGGCGCAACGTTTCCTCCGGAACTCGCCCCTCCCCACCTCGTTGTTCGACACCTGGCGGAATTCGCGGAACCGGAAGAAACCGCCGCTTCACGGGAGCATTGAACCGCTACGATGGGCACGGACCAAATCCCCAACCACGAGATCCTCGCCACACTGGCCGAGCTTTCGGAAAACGTCTCGCGACCTCTGTGGTTGTTCGGCGGCGTGGCGGTCGACTTTCTCGTCGGCCGATGGACGCGCCCGCACGGCGACATCGACCTGAACGCCCTCGCCGCCGACCGTGATCAGATCGCCCGGGAACTCGCGGGCATCGGCTACGTGGGTGAAAACAGGGGGTGGTTGACGCACTGGCACCAGCCCCGCCGGGAGCGACGCGTCGAGCTTGTTTTCCTCGAGCAAGACGTCGCCGGGGAGACCGCCTTGCTCATCCGCGAGCACGATCCGATCGGCGTCCCGGGGCAATATCCCATGGTTGCGGGTTATCTGGACCCCGATCGCTTTGCGATCCTGGAAGGAGTGCGGTTCCGCGTGTGCAGTCCGGTGGGCGAATGGCTGGGACGCTCCCTCGGTTCCAGCGTCGTCGCCGGGCGCAACTTGGTCCCCAAGCTCGCACACGACCAGCGCCTGCTGGAATCGATCATGCCGGAAGCAGACTTGCGGAAGGCCCGCGATCTCCTCGCCCGGATGAATCAGGCGGTATATCGCAAGAGCCTGCGAGCACCGGGGGACGCCTCCATATCCTCATCGGGGTTGAAATCGCGCGCCAGTTGACCGATCAAAGTAGCGATGCCGTTGCGCCGTTACCTCGCTTTGTTTTTCGCCCTCCTCGCGCCCTGCCTCGTGCGTCTCGCGGCCTCCGAGGGGGACCTGCCCGCGCAATTCGAGCTGCCGGCCATGAAGACCTCCGTCTACGTGGGGTCGGTCACCCTGATCACGGGCTCGTTCAATCTTGCGGAAGATGCCTATGTCGCCACCTACGAGGCCAAGGTCTGGCCATGGTCATTCCTGAACGAAGCGGGGAGGATTACGCTCAAGATTGATCCCGGGGATTACGCACGACTGGTGGACGGCGAAGCCGTCGACCTCTCCGGGGAGGCGAAGAGCGGCAAAGGGAAGACGCGCGCGATCAAGGCGCGTGCCCAGCCGGCGGATGCCACCAGCGGCAGGATCAAGGTCCGCGTCACCGCGAGGGGTACGAAACTGATATTCAACGGCACCTATCGCGTGGTCGACGCGGCTCCGACCACGGCGACTGCGGACCGGACCGAAATCATGACGGCCAACTGACGCGCGGGTGGCGGGACTTTCCGCGAGCACCTTCAGGCGAATCTTCCAGGATCGGCTCTTTGCTCTCGATGGCGCCCGGAATGGTCGGTTTGGCTGCGCGGCGCAGTTGCCGATGCAAAAGCGTTTCATCCTTTGGGACCACGATGGGGTGCTCGTCGACACCGAGCGATGGTACTTCGCCGCCTTGCAGCAGGCGATGCGCCCCCTCGGCGTGGAGTTCGATCAGAGCACGTACCTCCACCTCATGGCCGAGGGGCGCATGTACTGGGAGCCCGCTCTCGCCCGCGGCGCGACCCTGGACGCAATCGCCCGCCAGCGCGTGGTCCGCAACCGGCTCTATCAGGAATTTCTGCAACGCGAAGCGATTGAAATCCCCGGCGTGCAGGAAGCGCTGGACATCTTGGCCGCTGGCCATCGCATGGCGGTCGTCACCACCTCACGCCGCGAGGATTTCGATCTGATTCACCGCTCGCGCGATTTGCTCGGGCACATGGAATTCGTCCTCACGATCGAAGACTACGCCGAGCCGAAGCCCCATCCGGCTCCCTATCTGGCGGCGCTCGCACGTTTCGGCGCCCAGCCGGCCGAAGCCGTCGTGGTCGAGGACTCCGCCCGGGGTCTGAAATCGGCAATCGCCGCCGGGATCGATTGTATCGTGATCCGCCATCCGTTCACGGCGGCGCAGGACTTCACAGGGGCATGGCGCATGGTGGATTCCATCCGCGAGGTCGCGATCGTCCTCCAGGAAGCGCCCGCGAGCTGAAGGACCGGCGAAAAAACCTCAGCCGGCGTTTTCCCTCCCGCGGCCGTGCAGTTCGCGCAACGCACTGCGCAAGTTCCCGCTGTGGCGGTTGAACAGATCGGCCGCGTCGCGCTCCCCCAACTGCACCCCCGCCGAACCGGACAGGTCGCGCAGCAACTCGGGCGTCGCACGGCAGCGCCAAAGCGTGGGCAATCGGCCGGGATGCGCCATCGCGACGATGAGACCGCCCACGCCGCGTGTGCGCAGGCGCAGCATCTGCCACTGCCACCAGGAAAGCCGTTCGGCCCCGTCGACCAGCAGGAGGTCGCGCGGCTCGAGTTTTGCCAGCCGGCGCGGCGATATCGAGAGGCGGAGGGCCGGAAACTCGACCGTGAGACGCACTTGCGTAATGCGCCAGCCCTGCGCCGCCAGTCGCGTGGCGAGCTCTTCGAGCAGGGTCGTCTTGCCGGAGCCCTGTGGCCCGACAATGGCCCCGCGGTGTCGCAGAATTCGCAGCCGCGTAAACAACAGAGCCCAGCCGCTCGCCTCGAGACGATACCGTTCCCTGGGCAAGCCCTCGGCCGCGACCGGACTCTCAGGCACGTGCGACATGTTCGATGGGCGAAGGCAGGATAACCCGGTCGTCGGGGCCGAGAACAAATCTGCCTCACGCATCTTGTCCATTCCCCTCAACGACTAGTTCCGCGGGCCGCCAAGGCGAGACCATCCTTCCAGAAAAATCCCTGCCCGATGAAATGCCCCGGCCGCCCCCGAGCCGGACCTGGAGGCGAAAATTCGCAAACTCCGGCCACGCTTGTTCCGATTCGCTTCGCGACCGGTCTTGTCGCGCCTCCGGCGCTCCGAACGCGCTACGCGCTCAAGGTCGCCTCCATGGATCGCGTGGCCGCGTTGGAGTCTTGCGACAACGTGGCCCCGAGCTTCTCCGGACTGTGCAATTTTCGTGCTGGACGCACCCGGGACGCTGCCTGTTCCCCAAGGCGGGCCCGGCAGGTTCCAGATTGTCCTTTTGCGGGCGGGCCAACGATCCACAATCTTCCCTCCGCCATCCGATCCGATTCGATCCAACCATGTCCGCGTCCAAATCCTCCCCGGCTGCCGCGCCAGTTATTCGTCCTGTGCAGAAACTCATGGCGGCCAACCGCAGCGAGATCGCCGTGCGCATCTTTCGCGCCGGCACGGAACTCGGCCTGCGCACCGTCGCCGTGTATGCCCAGGAGGACCGCTTCTGCATTCACCGTTACAAGGCGGACGAATCCTATCCCATTGGTGCGGGCAAGGGACCGGTCGCCGCATATCTCGACATCGAGTCGATCATCGGCGTGGCCCGGGAGAATGGCGTCGATGCGATTCATCCGGGCTATGGTTTCCTGGCGGAAAACGCCGAGTTTGCCCGCGCTTGCGCCGAGGCCGGCATCATCTTCGTCGGTCCACGGGTGGACCTGCTGGACATGATGGGCGACAAGACCGCCGCCCGCGCCCTGGCGCAACGCATCGGCGTGCCCACGCTGCCCGGCACGCCGGAGCCCGTGACGGACCGCGACGACGCGCTGCGGGTCGCGCAGGCAGATCGGGTTTCCGCTGATCATCAAGGCGGCGTTCGGTGGCGGCGGCCGCGGGATGCGCGTCGTGCCAAAGGCGGGCGACCTCGCCACGCTGCTCGACGAAGCGCAGGGAGAGGCCGGCCGCGCGTTCGGCAATCCCGCCGTGTTTCTCGAGAAGTACATCCCGCGCGCGAAGCACATCGAGGTGCAGATCCTCGGCGACCAGCATGGCAACGTCATCCATCTGCACGAGCGCGATTGTTCGGTGCAGCGCCGCCACCAGAAGGTCATCGAAGTCGCACCGAGTTTCGGCCTGCCCGAGTCCGTGATCGCGCGAGTTGTGCGAAGCCGCGGCGCGCATGGCGCGGGAGATCCGCTACGACAATGCCGGCACGATCGAGTTTCTCTACGACCTCGACCGGCACGAGTGGTTCTTCATCGAGATGAACCCGCGCATCCAGGTCGAGCATACGGTCACCGAGGTGATCACGGGCCTCGACCTCGTGCGCGCGCAGATCCTGATCGCGCAGGGACACTCGCTGCACGAACCCGCGGTCGGCATGCCGCCGCCAGCCGGACGTGCCGCGCAACGGCTACGCCATCCAGTGCCGCATCACGACCGAGGACCCGGAGAACAAGTTCATCCCGGATTACGGCCGCATTGCTCGCCTACCGGTCGCCGGGCGGCTTCGGCATCCGGCTCGACGGCGGCATGGGCTACGCCGGCGCGGTCATCACGCCCTTCTACGATTCGCTGCTCGTGAAGGCAATCGCCAGCGGCCAGACCTACGACATCGCGATGCACCGCATGCATCGCGCGCTTTCGCGAGTTCCGGATTCGCGGCGTCAAGACCAACATCCCGTTCCTGGAAAACGTCATCGCGCACCCGCTGTTCCGCAACGGCCACGCGACGACGACGCTGATCGACACCACGCCGGAGCTCTTCGCGTTCAAGCCGCGCCGCGACCGGGCGACCAAGCTGCTGAACTTCCTCGGCAACGTCATCGTCAACGGCAACCCCCACGCCAAGGGTTTCCATCCCGGAGAAGCCCTTCGCGACAGCCCCGGCCCCCGGCTACGACCGTCAGCGTGGCACCGCCGGCCGGCACGCGGCAGCTCCTGCTCGAACTCGGACCGAGGAAGTTCGCCGACTGGATCGCCAGGCAAAAGCGGCTGCTGATCACCGACACGACTTTTCGCGACGCGCACCAGTCGCTGCATGGCGACGCGCGTGCGCACCTACGACATGCTGGCCTGCGCCGGCGCCCTCGCGCATCGCGTGCCCGGACTTGTTCTCGCTCGAGATGTGGGGCGGCGCGACCTTCGACACCGCGATGCGCTTCCTGCACGAGGATCCGTGGGAGCGGCTCCGCGCAGCTGCGCGCGCGCATCCCGAACATCTGCTTTCAGATGCTGTTTCGCGGCGCGAACGCCGTCGGCTACACGAATTATCCCGACAAGGTCGTCGCGGGATTCGTGCGGCATGCCGCCGCGAGCGGCATGGACATCTTCCGAATCTTCGACTCGCTGAACTACCTGCCGAACCTGCGGGTCGCGATGGATGCCGTGCAGGAAACGCACGCCGTCTGCGAGGCGGCGCTCTGCTACACCGGCGACATCCTCGACGAGCGGCGGGACAAGTTCTCGCTCTCAGTACTACGTGCGGCTGGCGAAGGAGCTCGAGCGGATGGGCGCGCACGTCCTCGCGATCAAGGACATGGCCGGGCTGTGCCGTCCGCTCGCCGCATACAAGCTGGTCAAGGCGCTGAAGGACGAGGTCGGCGTGCCGATTCATTTCCACACGCACGACACGAGCGGCGTGAACGCCGGCTCGATCTTGCGCGCGAGCGAGGCCGGCGTGGACATCGTCGATCTTGCGCTCGCATCGATGAGCGGCAGCACGTCGCAGCCGAATCTCAATTCGATCGTCGCCGCGCTGCAGCACACGCCGCGCGACACCAAGCTCGATCTCGACGACCCTGAACGAATTCTCCGACTACTGGGAGCATGCTCGCGCGAGTTCTACCAGCCGTTCGACACCGCCCCGAAGACCGGCAGCGCGGAGGTCTATCTGCACGAGATGCCCGGCGGCCAGTACACCAACCTCAAGGAGCAGGCGGCCGCGATGGGCGTGTCGCATCGCTGGCCGGAGATCGCGCGCACCTACGCGGAGGTGAACCAGCTCTTCGGCGACATCGTGAAGGTCACGCCGTCCTCAAAGGTCGTCGGCGACATGGCGCTGTTCCTGTTCTCGCGCGGCATCAAGCCGGCGGACGTCGTGAACCTCGAACCCGGCGCGCATGCCATTTCCCGAGAGCGTGATCGACATGTTCAGCGGCGGCCTTGGCTGGCCGGCAGGCGGCTGGCCGGAGCAGGTCTCACGCGTGGTGCTCGGCGAGAAACGTCATGCGGAAGCACGGGCACGTTACGCAGCGGCGCGGACCGCCGAACGCAGAGGGCGGGGGCGCCGCAAACCGGCAACGAAAGAGAGGCGGTCAGAAGTCGGAATCCGATGCGCTCCGCCCGCAGCGCTCCGCCCTCAGCGCGCAACTCCGCCATGATCCCACCGATGACGAACTTTTCTCGCACCTGATGTATCCCCAGGTGTTCGCCGATTTCGCCAAACACCGGCGCGAGTTCGGCGATGTCGCGCGTGCTGCCGACACCGGCGTTTTTCTACGGCCTGAAGCCCGGCGAGGAAATCCTCGCGGAAATCGAGCAGGGCAAGGTCCTGATCATCCGGCTGGTCAGCGGTCGGGGCGCCGGACAAGGACGGACGCCGGCCCGTTACATTTCGAACTCAATGGCATGACGCGCGAAACGTTCATCGCGGACACGCAGCATCGCCCCCAAGGCCAAGGCCCGCCCGAAGGCGGATCTGGCCGATGCAACCCAGGTGCGCCGCGCCGATCCCCGGGCTGGTGGCCAGCCTCACCGTCTCCGTCGGGGCAAAGGTGGCGAAGGGCGACAAGCTGCTCATGATGGAAGCGATGAAGATGCAGACGACGGTGTATGCACCGAGCGACGGGGTCGTGGCCGAACTGCACGTGGCGCTGGGTGACACGGTCGAAGCGAAGGATCTCCTGGCGAAGCTGCGGCCCGCATAACTGATGAGCGAACGAAGGATGACGACGGGCGCGAAAGGTCCGTGGCAACGGCGTCAGTCACCGGCCAGCTCGCAGCACCGCGCCCCGTTCAAGCCACGGTTCCGGAGGCTCCGCCGGACACACCGGCCGTGACCGCATCATCCCCGCCGGCCTGCAGCACCAGAACCCGCAACGCGGCCGGCAGACGTGCCACCAGTCGCTTCAAGGCATCGGCATCTGACGCCGCGACGGCGGCCAGCATGCGACCGACCATTTCCGAGAGACGCAGGTAGCCAATGTTCACCGCGCAACTCTTGAGCGAGTTGAGCTTGGTCAGTCCCGGGACATGTTTCAGGTCGCCGGTCAGAGTCTCGAGTTCGGGGATGGAATTGCGTAGTTCCTCGGCCGAGTCGTGATAAAGGCGGGTAAGCTCCGCCGGCATCAGGCCCGTCCGCATTTGCACCGCGTCCTCGGACTCGAAAAGTTTCTTGCGCCACAGGCGCGCCGTAACGCGGTCAATCTCCTGTCCCAATCGTTCGGCGCTCGCCGGCTTTACCAGGATGCCCTGGACGCCGAGCGTGAGATAGCGCTGCACGATCTCCCGGCGGGCGACGCTCGAGTAGACGATGACGGAAAGGTCGCGAAAGAGCGCGTCGTCGCGAATTTGGGCCAGCACTTCATAGCCGTGCTCGCCGTCGAGTTCCGTGTCCAGCAATAGCACGTCGACGGGAGATTCCTGCAGGCGCATCCAGGCCGCGTCCGACTTTGCCGAGAGGAAAACCTCATGGCCGTGTGTCTTGAGCATGCGAGCCGCCAGACGGGCCGAGATTTCATCATCCTCGAGGATCAAGATGCAGGCCATGGGATTAGTAGGAGAGGAAGAGATCAACCCGCAGGCAGGCGTGAGGGCATCAAACCGCCGGCGCCCTCAATGCAAACGTGGCCGCGTGCGAAACCCGAAGGCCCGCGAGCATTGGGGCGGAGGACTGCAATCGAATACACCGGACATATCGCAAGGGGTACATCGGCACCGGCTCACGAACGCTAAAATCCAATTATTCCGGGATGATGGAGAAAACACCCCAGTTCGCTCTCAATCATCGATCCAGACGGCCGATGGGACGAGATGGACTCCGTCACTCGCCGGATTCTCCGGCCTTTCCTCCGTAATGTCATCACCTTCCACTCCGGCCGCCTCCCCTCCGGTGCGCGTGCTGCTCATCGACGACGACGCCAACACCCTTGCGACCATCACCCGGGTCCTGCAAGCCGCCGGCTTCGAGGTGACCGAGACCGGCGAAGGCCGCGCCGGCGTCGACCTCGCCCGGCAACTGCGCCCGGACATCGTGCTGTGCGACGTCAACATGCCACGCATGGACGGTTATGCGGTGCTGCGTGCCCTCAAGAACGACCCGCGCACCGCGGTGATTCCGTTCATCTTCCTTAGCGGTGCGCAGGATCACAATCTGATCCGACGCGGCATGGGGCTGGGAGCGGACGACTTTGTCACCAAGCCATTTGAACTGCACGAGCTGTTTGATTCGATCAAGGCGCGCATCGAGCGGCAACGACTGATCACCCGCAAGCTCGAGGATCTGCGCGTAGGCATCGCGCTTGTCGGTGCCGAGCGAGTTATTCACGCCGCTGAACACGATCCTGGGTTTTTCGATGCTCGCGCTGGATACCCTGCGGGCCGGGGGAGATTTCGGACGCGACGATCTCGAGGATGCGATGACCAACATCCACGAAGCCGGGGAACAGGTCCTTCGCATCGCGTCGAACTACGTGCTCTACGCCCAGCTCGCCACTGAGGAGAGCCCGTCCCTGCCGGTTTGTGCCCCGGTGGACTACGACGACTGGGAACCCCGGCTGGCGCGCGCCGTGCGCAAGCTCGCGATGCGGCACGGACGAATGCGGGACTTGAGCTGCGACTTCGCCGAAGCCGCGATCGCGATCAAGGCGGACCATCTCGAAAAGCTCATCAGCGAACTCGTCGACAATGCCTGCAAGTTTTCCCACCCCGGCCAACCGGTGCGCGTGACAGGCGTCGTGCAGGATGGTCGCTACCGTCTTACCGTGGCCGACGAAGGCCGCGGGATGACGGCGGATGAAATCGAATCGCTGGGCCCCATGGTGCAGGTGGATCGCGTGCGCGTGATGCAGCGCGGCGTCGGGCTGGGCCTCGCGATCAGTCGCGCCCTGGCCAGTCGCTGCGGCGGCTCGCTGGCCCTGAAGCCGAACGACAAACGGGGTCTCCTCGTCGAGGTGATGCTGCCGCTCGGAAAATGATGCGCCGGACGTCCGGCGGATCCACCGTCACCACCGCGTGGTGACGGCGATGACGACCCGGCTCTATGCCCCGACGCCGCCGAGGTGACTTTCGACGCAGGCACGGTGCCACTCGGGAATGCGGTCGGCGAGCTCGAGTTTTTCGTAGTACTCGCGCTTGAGGCGGCCCCCGCCGGTTTCATCGCCCTGGTGGGTCCAGGCGTTGGCGGCGTGGACGCAGGCCAGCGGCCCGAACCCTTCTTCCGGGCTGCCCAGGGGATCGTGGTGCCAGGTGACCGCGTCGACAATCGCCCCCGGCAGTCCCCACAAACTGAACAGATATCCTCCGAGATCGGCATGGGTGGAGCCGAAGGCGCCCTCCTCCGCGGCCAGGGCGCCGTCGGGTGTGTGGCCGGCGGCGGCCATCGCGACTGCGTAGTCGGCGCCGAAGTTCGCCGCGAGGACGAGCTTGCCGGTATCGTGCAACATGGCGGCGACGAAGGCTTCGTCGACGAGGCGTCCGTTGCCGGTTTCCATCTCGGCGATCAGCTTGGCGCAACCCGCGGTAAGCAGGCTGTGGTTCCAAAGCGACTCCAGCGAAAAACCGGCGAGGGCCTTGGTCTCGAACTGGGCGAAGGCGTTGATCGAGAGGACGAGCGCCTTGAGCGTATCGAGGCCGAGATAGTTCACCGCCTCGTTGAGGCTGGAAACCTGCTGGCGCAGGCCGAAGAAGGCGGAGTTGACCAGCTTGAGCACGCGCGCCGTCAGGCTGATGTCGCGGGCGACGAGTTCCGCCACGTCATCGATGCCGCACTCGGGGTCGCGCATCTTCTCGGTCAGCTGCGTGTAGATCGAGGGCAGGCTCGGTAGCTGATCCATGCGCGCGACGAGCCGGCCGGTATTTTCCCGGCGCATGGAGGCTTCCATGTCGCAGGCGCGCGCAATGGCATCCCGCAGTTCGTCGGGCTCACATGGGCGCGTAAGAAATTGATGGGTCACGGACGCACACGACATGACGAGCGGCTGTTCGCTGGGTGCGGCGAGCACGAAGCGCACCATCTTGGGATGTCGCGCCTGCACTTCGCGCAACAGTTCCGGCCCCGCCATGCCGGGCATGGCGAGGTCGGTGACCAGCACGTCGAAGGTCCCCTGATCCAGATGGGTCAGGGCGGCCGATGCCGAATCGACGAATGTCATATCCCAGTCGGACGCGAACGGCCGCAACATGCGTTGCAGTTGTTCGCGCACGCGGGATTCGTCGTCGACGAACAGGATACGTTTGCGGGCGCTCACGAGAATGGGGAGGTGGCCGCCCAGACCCGCGGCGGCGGTGATGGCGGCAGCGTCAGGCGAGACTGGGATGGCGCTCCTGCACCTCCCGCACCGAGGCCTCGAAAAGCGCGAGCGTCTCGCGCAGCATTTCCTCGAGTCGTTCCTGCGGAAGTTCCGCCGCCTGCATTTCGATCGTGCGCAGAAGCGAGGCGACCTGATCGAAGCCGAAGCTCGACGCGGCTCCCCGGATCTTGTGCGACTCTTTCGCCACGACGGTCCGGTCGAAAGGCTTGTCGTTCGCGGTCAGTGCGTGCAAACGCATGCCGGCGTCCGAAACGAACAGGCGGAAGAGATCCTTCATCTCCTCATCGGCAGGATTCTCATCGTCGCCGATGACGAGGGAGAGCTGTTCCCAGTTGATGGCCAAGGCGGAATTCATAAACGTGATGGGGTCAGGGAATCGATAGCGGAGTGACATGGGCGAGAGCCGCGCGCAATTGGGGCGGCCGGATGGGCTTGCTGAGATACTCATCCATGCCCGATTCGAGGCATTTCTCGCGATCGCCCTCCATGGCGTTGGCAGTCATGGCGATGATGTGCGGCTGGACGTCGGCGGAAAAACCGGCGCGGATGCGGCGGGCGGCTTCGAGGCCGTCCAACAGCGGCATCTGCACATCCATGAGCACGACGTCATAATTCTGGCGGCCGAGCGCATCAAGCACCTCGAGTCCGTTACTAGCCACATCGGCACGGTATCCCATTTGCTTGAGGACTTTGAGGGCGACCTTCTGGTTCACCGGATGGTCCTCGGCGAGCAGGATGCGCAAGGGATGCACCTCCCCCAAAGGAGGTTCTGCGACGGTGCGAACCGCGGGCTCCACGGCCGTGGCCTTCCCGAAAATCTCGCCGATGGCATCGAACAACTGGCCGAAGTGGATCGGCTTCGGCACCACGGCGCGAAAAAGGTTCCGAGTGGCGGGATCGAGTTCCTCGTTGAACGTGACGGACGGCAGGAAAATCAGGGCCGGGCGCCGATTCGCCGGCATTTCCTGGATCTGGCGGGCCAGCGTGAGACCGTCGGTTTCCGCCATGCAGTGATCGATCAACGCCAGATCGAACGGCGGTTCGTGGCACAACAGGTCCAGCGCCTGGGCCGCACCATCCGCCTCGCGCACCACGAGCCCCATGCGTTCGCCCTGAAGTCGCAACACGCGACGATTCGTGACGTTGTCGTCGACGACGAGGGTACGGCGACCGTCGAGTTCCGGGCGGCGTCTCCGCGCCGGCGTGGTCACCGGCACGGTCGCCGCCCGTAGCTGCAACACGAAGTGGAAGGTCGAACCGCCGCCCACTTCGCTCTCCACCCAGATGCGGCCGTTCATCAGCCCGCAAAGTTTCTTGCAGATGGCGAGGCCGAGACCAGTGCCGCCATACTGCCGGGTGGTGGACGCATCGACCTGCGAGAAGGGGCGGAACAGCTTGTGGAGCTTTTCCGCGGGGATGCCGATGCCGGTGTCGATCACGGCCACGTGCAGGGGCACGGTCTCAGGATCAAACGTCTCGCCAGGCTCGGGTTCGGCGCGGCGTACCTGCACCGTGATCTCACCATGCGTGGTGAACTTCACGGCATTGCCGACGAGGTTGAGCAGGATCTGGCGTACGCGCGTGACGTCGCCCTCGACCTGGCCGGGCAGGTCGTCGTCGACGAGGTAGTTCAGCTCGAGCCGCTTCCAGGCGACATTGGGCACGACCACATCGAACACCTCCTCAATGCACGCACGCAGGTCGAACGGCGCGATTTCCAGGTCGATCCGGCCCGACTCGATCTTGGAGAAATCAAGGATGTCGTTGATGATCGAAAGCAGGTTTTCGCTGCTCGAGCGAATCGTCTCGGTGAACTCGTTCTGCTCCTTGCTCAACGCCGTGTCGAGCAGCAGGCTGGTCATGCCGATGATGCCGTTCATCGGCGTGCGAATCTCGTGACTCATCATCGCGAGAAACTCGGACTTCGCGCGGTTCGCCGCCTCGGCCGCCGCCCGCGCCTGCTTGATCGCCTCCACCGCCCGCTTGCGCGCAGTGATGTCGGTCACGAAGCCAAGCGCCCGCACGGATCGTCCGTTGGCGTCACGCACGTCGATGCCGTTGATTTCAACCCAAAGCCAGTCGCCGTCTCCGCGACGCATGCGGACCTCGACGGAAAAGGGATGCCGGGCCGCGCCAGGTTCGCTGGCTCGCGCCGCCAGCACGCGCGCCACGTCCTCGGGATGCACCAACTCGAAGATCGCCCGGGCCTCCGCGGCGACTCCGTCGCTGCGATGGCCGAGCATGCGCGCCAAGCGGGGCGCGTAGAATCCAGCGCCGGTTTCCAGGTTCGCGTCCCAAAACGCGTCCGCACTGGAGTCGACCAGCAGACTGAAACGGTCTTCGGCCGCCCGGAGCGCGGTCTCGCTTTCCTTGCGCCGGGTGATGTCGCGGCCGGCGCCACGGTAACAGCGCAGTCGCCCCTGCTCATCAGTCACCGGCAGGCCGCTCAAGCTCAACCAGACCGGCCGGCCCTCGCGAGTCGCCGCCCGCCATTCCTGCGCAGCGAACCGCTCGCGCGACTCGGTCCAGCGCGCGAAACGCCGGTCCCACGAGGCCTGTTCCGGACCGATCAGCAGGCTGCCGAAACGCCGGCCGATCAGGTCCCGGGGCGCCAGCCCGAGCACGTCGGTCACCTTTTCGCTGATGAAGGTCACCTTGCCGTCCAGGCTCACCTCCCAGATGAATTCGCCCACGGCATCGCTGACGTCGCGCAGGCGCTTTTCGCTCTCGGCCAGGGCACGCTCGGCGTCCTTGCGCTCGGTGATGTCCTCGACAAAGGACCACAACTGGCGTCGGCCCTCGGGGCCGCGCACCAACATTCCATTGAACACGACGGGCACGCGGCTGCCGTTGCGATGGAAGATCTCCTTCTCATACGGGCCGTACTTGCCCGTCTCGTGGATGCGGCGCAGCTGATCCTGTTCCTCGGCGTAGTATTGCGGCGGCGTCAGCTGCCAGAGACTCATGTGCGCCATCTCCACCGCGCGCTGGCCGACCAGATTGAGGAAAGACTGGTTGGCATCCACGATGGTGCCATCGAGTTCGGTCAGGACCATGCCGATCGGCGAGGTCACGAACATCACGCGGAACCGTTCCTCGCTTTCGCGCAGACGCTGTTCCGACTCCTTGCGGTTGGTGACGTCGGCCAGGGTCCCGGAGAGGCCGGTGGGATGCCCGTCGAGATCGACGTTGAGGCGGGCGAAGACCTCGACCCAGCGAAACGTGCCGCCCCGCGTGAGGCAGCGAAACTCGTAGCGGGCGAAGCCCAGGCCATGTTCCGCGACCGGCCGCAGCAACGCCTCGTTGCGCACGCGGTCCTCGGGATGGATATAGTTGAGAAACGTCGTGCCCAGCGTCTCGCGCACCGTGAAACCGGTGATCGCCTCCCAGGCGGGATTCAAGAACACCCAGCGACCGAAGGTGTCGGTCTGGAAAACCACTTCGCGAATGCTGTCGATCACCGAGCGGTATCGCGCCTCGCTTTCCTGCAGCGCTTCACTCACCCGCTGCTGTTCCGAAACGTCGCGCAGCACGCCGATCCAGTGGGTGATGCGATCACCGCCATCCCGCAGCGGGGCGATGCTGCACTCGACGTGAAACTCCGACCCGTTCTTGCGGTAATGGACGAACTGGCCGATGAACGGCCGCCCCGTGTCCAGGGATTCCTGCAAGCGCGCCAGCACCTCGGCATCGGTCTTCGGGCCGTGCAACATCCGTGGGGTGCGGCCGACCGCTTCCTCCAGGGCATGGCCCGTGAGCTGCGTGAAGGCACGGTTCACGTACACGATGCGGGGCCCGTTCGGGGCCCGCTCCGCATCGGTAACCATGATGCCTTCGAACGTGTGTTGCAGGACCGACTCGAGCAGCGGATGGCCGTTGCTGCGGCCCGTGCGTTCGACCCCGGTGACGACAACCTCGGTCACGTGACCATCGAGGAGCACGGGTTGAAATTGAAACCCGATGGAAAGGCCGAATTCCGCAAGCTCGACATCGATGGCGAACGACTCCCCCGACCATGCCCGCCGGTAGAGGGCCTGCAGGCGCTCGCCCGCCACGCCCGGAAGCAGTTCCGCCAGCGTGCGGCCTTCCGCCTCGCAGGCCGCAATGCCCAGACGCCGCAGCAAGTGACCCCGAAGCCACGTGTGGGTGAAGCCCGCCGGCGTTTCGCGAAAACGCCACAACAACCCTCCCGTGTCGTTCGCCAGACCCACTTCCGCTGTTCCCTCTCCGCCGGCATCCGCATAGTCGCCCTGCAGCAGGTCGATGAAGCGCAAGGTTGCCTCATCGGCAGGCCCGTCCGGGCCGAACGCCCGTCGGATTTGTCGGGCAAGGCGCGGATGGCGGGCAAACGGCTCGGGGAGGTCGGGCATGTTCGGATTCGCGTCGGACCGCGATTGCGATCCAACTGGAGGTCAGTGGGTGACTGGCTTGGACGGTAGAATCGGCTGCCGCCCGCGACCCTGAAGCCCAAGACGGACCGAACGTTGCATGAAACACCCCGCCACCCCATAACGTCTGCCTCCAGGCCGCCGGGTCGATCCGCCACCACTCCCGGCCATTACGCAATTTCGCCCCAGTCCCACTCCGCCTCAAACCCGTCCTTTCATGTCCGCTCCCATCAGCCGCCGCCGCGCCCTGCAGACCCTCGCCGGAGCCGCCACGCTCGCCGCCGTCGCCCGTTCCGCCTCCGCCATCGACACGCCCGCCCCATCCGGACCGAAGCAGTCGGTCTGTCGCTGGTGCTTTTCGAAGTTTTCGATGGATGAACTGTGCGAGCAGGCAAAGTCCATCGGTTTCCAATCGGTCGAACTTTTGCAGCCCGACGAGTGGCCGATCGCGATCAAGCATGGCCTCACCTGTGCCATGGCGATGGGCACGTGCACGATTCCCGACGGATTCAACCGGCTCGAAAACCATGCCCGCCTGGTCCCCGAATACATCCAGCGCATCAAGGATGTGGCCGCCGTGGGCATTCCCAACCTGATCTGCTTTTCCGGCAACCGTCGCGGTCTCGACGACAAGACCGGCCTTGAAAACTGCGCCACCGCGTTGCGCCAGATCACGCCCGCCGCCGAACGCGCCGGCGTCACGGTGTGCATGGAGCTTCTTAATAGTCGCGTGAACCATCCCGACTACATGTGCGATCACACGCCATGGGGGCTCGAACTCGTGCAAAAGGTCGGCTCGCCGCGGTTCAAGCTGCTCTACGACATCTACCACATGCAGATCATGGAAGGGGATGTCATCCGCACGATCCGTGATCACCACGACGAGATTGCCCACTATCACACCGCGGGGAATCCTGGCCGCCATGAATTCACCAGCGTCAATGACGTCCAGGAAATGAACTACACCGGCATCTTCCGCGCGATTCGCGAGACCGGCTACACCGGGTTCATCGCCCACGAATTCATTCCCACCCGGGAACCTTTCGGCGCCTTGCGCGAAGCCTTCGAACTCACTGCCAAGGCCTGACTCCCCCAGGGCTGACCCTCTGGGCGACGCCGCCCGGAAACTCTCTTGACTCCCGCCGCTGCAGTGACGCTCCGGAATCCGGGATCTTCGCGAGTTCTCCACGCCTTTCATGATACCCGTCCTCTCCCTGGCGAAATGCTCCCACGTTTCGTACCTTGCCGGCGTGCTCCTCGTGGTTGGCGCCTCCTCCTCCGCGGGCGCCGCGCCGGTCGGCCAGTTCACCGGACCGACCGATGTCGGCACCGTCAACCGACCAACCGTCGCCTCGTTCGACGCTGCCGGCGGCACCTACACGATCAGCGCCAGCGGTGAGAACATGTGGACCGACCACGACGATTTCGGCTTCGTCTGGTCGCAGCGCAACGGGGACGCCGTCCTCGCCGCTGATATCACCCTCGTCGGCACCAGCGCGCAGGGGCATCGCAAGGCTGCGCTCATGTTCCGCCAGACCCTCGATGCGAATTCCGTTTATGCCGACGTCGCGGTGCATGGGGACGGGCTCACCTCGCTGCAGTTCCGTTCCGAGACCGGCGGCACCACCCGCGAAATCCAGTCACCGGTCAGGTCTCCGCAACGCGTGCGCCTCGAAAAACGCGGTCCCTATGTCATGCTCTCGCTCGTCGGCCCGGACGGCAGGCTCGCCCCCTCGGGTTGCACGATCCGGCTGCCGTTGGCGGATCCGTTCTACGTGGGTCTCGCTGTCTGCGCCCATGATCCGGCCGCGGTCGAGACGGCACGATTTTCCCGCGTCGAACTCGGCGCGCCCGAACCGCGCGAGGCGGATGCGGCACGCACTTCGGCAATCGAAATCATCCCGCTCACCTCGCTTGATCGGCGGGTCGTCTACCGGTCGAGCGACCATCTCGAATCGCCGCATTTCTCGCACGACGGCAGCGCGCTGTTCTTCAACAGCAACGGTCGCATCCATCGCCTCGACCTTGCGGGCAATGCATCGCCGACCGAGGTCGACACGGGTTTTGCCACGAAGTGCAACAACGACCACGGGCTCTCACCTGACGGCACCACACTGGTCTTCGGCGACCTTTCGGAAACCGGCCAGGGACAAATCTATCTCGTTCCCGTTGCCGGAGGCAGGCCGATGCGCGTGAATGTCGCGCCTCCCGCCTACTGGCACGGCTGGTCACCCGATGGCAGGACGCTGGCGTTCGGCGCCGGCCGCGGCGGCAACTACGATGTCTATACGATCCCCCTGGCCGGCGGTGCCGAAACGCGGCTGACCGATGCGCCGGGCAACGACAACGGCCCGGACTATTCCGCGGACGGAACGTGGATTTATTTCCATTCGAACCGCAGCGGTACGTTCCAGATCTGGCGCATGCACACCGACGGTTCGAATCAGGAGCAGGTCACGGACGACGACTACGCAAACTGGTTTCCCCACCCGGCGCCTGACGGTAAATCCATCGTCTTTCTTTCCACGAAGACCCTACCCGAAACCGGTCACCCACCGGACGGCGATTATCTCCTGCGCCAGATGCCCGTGGATGGGGCAGCCCCGGGAACTGGCCCGCTTCTATGGCGGCAATGGATCATTGAATGTGCCGTCCTGGTCGCCCGACGGCGCCCAACTCGCCTACGTCACCTACGAAGCAGTGCCGTAGGATCGCCCGCACGTCACCTTTTCACAGCGGACGTCAGGACGTTGTTTTTCAGGCTGGTCGCAAGGCGTGGATCGGCTGCAACGCCGCCGTGCTGCCCGCGTCCTCTAATGTCGCTCCGCCCACCGCGCTTGCCAAACCTGCCGAACGTGCCCCATTCGCATGGACTGTCATGCGTCCGAGACTTACCCGCATCCTGTTGTTGACCGCGTGGCTCATGGCCACGGGCAGCCACTGGGATCTCATGCAGGTGTTTGCCTGGAGTCGCATGCTGATCCACAATGCCGAAGTACTACCGGTGCGTGAGGCGCTGGAGTTCACCTTCACTCCGCGGGGGATGTGCACGCTTTGCCACATCGTGCAGGACGGCAAACGCGAGAATGCGGACGCGCATTCATTGGCGACGGCCACACCGGTGAAGGCGCCGCTCGTTTTTCAAGCGCTGGCGCGCATCGTGGTGACATCGCCGTCGACGGATTCGTGGAGCGATTCCTTCGCCCCGCCAGGCATCCGGGAGCAAGACGCCCCGGACCCCCCTCCCCCACGCTCAAGGGCGGTCGTCTGACGGTCGTCCCGGTCTCCGGATCCTCCGGTACCGCGCATCCGGAATATTCGTTCCGGTTCACCCTCCTGCCGTCGTATGGCGGCGCCTGGGTTATCGCCAATTCAGAGGCGGTTCCCGGCATTCTTCTGGTTCAACCTCCAATCTTCCATCCTCCACCATGAAGTCAGTCATCACCACATGCCTCGTCGGCGCGAGCTTTGTCACGTCCCTCCACGCGTGCGATTCCTGCGCGATTGCCATCGCCTCGGGCGATTGGCAGCCGGGGTTCTTCACGTCGGTGAGCGAGCAATTCACCCGCCTGGCCACACTTCGACTCGATGGCCACAAGGTGCCAAACGAACTCGGCCAGCTTCTCGACAGTTCGATCACGCATTTCAACCTCGGCTACAGCAACGGTGATCGACTCGCCTATCAGCTCACCGTGCCGTATGTCTACCGCCGCTTTCGGCGGCCGGAAGGCGACTCGATCGAACGCGGTACGGAATCGGGCTTGGGCGACGCGACGCTGGCCGTGCATTACGTGCTCGCGCGCGGCGTGGGCGCGACCACCTCCTGGGATTTCGGCGTGCTCGCGGGCATTAAGTTCGCCACCGGTTCCGCCGAGCGGATCGCCGAAGAGCTGAACGAGTCGGATGAAGCCGGCGGTGAATCCAGCGGCATTCACGGCCATGACCTCACGCTCGGCAGCGGCTCGACGGACGGGCTGCTCGGCGTCGATGGCCGCTGGACTGACGGCAGATTCCTCGTCGCCGGGTCACTGCAATACAGCGTGCGCAGTCCCGGCAAGTTCGACTACCGGTTTGCCAACGAGCTTTTGTGGAATGCAACGGCCGGCTGGTACCCGGTGCTGACGCATGAGCGATCATTGGGGGTCGCCGGTGTCTTGAGCGGCGAAAGCAAGGGAAAGGACACCTTCGCCGGGGAAGCGGCGGAGGATACGGGCTTGCATGCCGTTTATCTCGGACCCCGCCTGACCCTCTCCGGCACGAACCGATGGTCCGCCGAACTCGAGCTCGCGTGGCCAATCAGCCAGCACAACACGTCGTTACAGGCGGTCGCGGACTACCGGTGGCGCGCGGGCGCGACGTGGCGGTTCTGATGCGTCGCCGGGTGCCTGCTCCCCGCGCAAGTCCTGACGATCCGGAAAAGGAGTTCCGCACGTCGAAGGGGAGGGCGGATCACGGCCCGGTCTCGATGCAATCCAGCGTGTAGAACGCCATTCCCGTCGCCGCCGCATCGGCATCGCCAACGTGCAATGTCCCCGTGAATGACACGGGCGCCTGGGTCGCGAGAAGCCTGCCGCCGGGCATGTCCTTCCGCATGCGCACGAGGATGAACTCGCAGAATCGCGGAGATCCGGGGTGAAGACCGTCGGGCGGTTTCCGTACCATCAGACAACGATGCAACGGCTCGTCCCCGGCGTCGATCGGCACGGCAAACCCGGTGATCCGCACGAGCCGACCATCGAGTTGCCTGATTGCTGCCGGCGCCTGCTCGAGCAACACGAACGTGGAGGAGTCGCCGCGATCCTGGTTTCGCGTGGAAAAATCGAGCTGCGCGAAATCAATTTCGAGTGCCGAAGTCGTGGCCGGACTCCCGATCGGTGTCGTACCCAGCCACACGGGATCCGGCGAGCGTGTCCCTCGCAACGGTCCGCCGGGCCGCAACATAGAGACAAACGCCAGCACCGGCAGGAGCGCAGTCGCCGCCCATGCCAGCCCCTGCACGCCCGCACCAAGGGCCCGAATCCGGGCTCGGGCGCGCGGTGACGGCGGTTCAATCAGCGGCTCGTTCCATTCCTGGGTCAGCGTTGTTTCGAGGGACTTGGGCAACGTGCGCCGAATGTTGCCTGAAACGACGGGCGTTTACCAGTCCTTCCCGCGCACGACGAACCGCTGAGGCGACCTCGCCGCAGGCAGGAGCGGCACCAACCGCACCTCCCGCGCCTCTTGGGGAAAGGCCCCGCGACCGGTGCCGCGATACGCGTCGGACCCGGCGTTCACGCACGGGAACAACTCCGGGCCATCGTCCCGCCAACCCATTGCTCGACGCGGGGTTGGGAGCCGGGTAACATTATCCGCAACTTCCGCATGCCTTCCGGTGTTCTGTCGGGCGATGACCCGGCACATTCACAGTCGCTCTGCTCGCAATGATCAACCCGGCCGAGTTCGAGGCATTTATGCGGAACTACCAGAACATGGTATTTACGACGGCATTCCGGCTCACCGCTAACCACGCGGAAGCACAGGACATCGCCCAGGAGACTTTCTTGAAGGCCTACGAACGGTTCGAGTCGCTGCACGACGCACCCACCGCCGGCGGCTGGCTGAAGACCGTCGCGACCAACCTTTCGCTCAACCACCTGTCCCGCTACCGCAAGCGCTGGCGTTTCTTCACCGATCTGCGGCGCGAGGATGACGAGGGCGACACCGGCGAGGACTTCGCAGCGCGCACCCCCGCGCCCGAGACGCGCGAATCCGCCGAGTCCGCCCAGCAGGACACGCGCGCCGTGCTCGAGGAAGCGCTCACCAAACTGCCCGCCGATCAGCGCGCGGCGATCGTGCTCTATCATTTCGAGGAGATGCCCTACCAGGACATCGCGCGGAAACTGAAGGTTTCGCTCGCCAAAGTGAAAACCGACATCTTGCGCGGTCGCGAAACCCTGCGCAAGAAACTCGCCGGCCGTCTGCCGGAATTGGACTTCACCTCATGAATACGCCCGATCAACCACACCGTCCGGAACTCGAGCACGCCTGGGAACGCCGCCTCGACGCGGAGTTGCACCGGCTGCCCGAACGCGAGGCGCCCCCGGCGCTGCTTTCCAGCGTGATGGCCGTAGTGCGGGCGCGCGAGGCGATGCGGGCCCGCGCGTGGTGGCGCCGGCCGGCGACGGAATGGCACCCGGCCCTGCGCGTCTCGTTCGGCGTTCTCGCGCTGGGCGTGTTCGGCGGGATGATTCTCGGCCTGCATGTATTGTGGCCCGAACTCCTCGCGACCTCGGGTGCGCAGGCCGTGACGACCTTCGGAGCCAAACTCTCCGCACTCTGGGACGCGGGCCGCACCGTGATCGAAGCCCTGAGTCTCGCGGTGAGTGCGATCCTCACGCCGACGCGGCTGGCGATCGGCGCGGCCATCATCCTTTCCCAACTCCTGCTGCTCGGTGCCGGCGGCGCTGCCCTGCGCGCCTCGCTGCTGCCCCGGCGCAACGCCTCATGAATCTGGTTTCCCCAATCACCCCGTCTGGAAGTCCCTTGATGTCCTCATCGCCCATTCCCGTTTCACGCTGGTGCCTGTTGCCGCTGTTCACGCTGGCAGCCGTCCTGCGCCTCGCCGCCGCCGATGCCGGACCGGCCGGTCCGGAGGCTCCGGGAGCTCCGACCAGTCCCGCCGTCGAAGCTCCGGCACAAGCGGAGGCCCCGCGCGCCCACGTCAATCGTGAACCCATCGTCGGCATTTTTCAAAGCGTGCAGTTGCGCGCCCACGAAACGGCCGAGGACGTGGTCGCCGTTTTCGGCAATGTTCTCGTCGAAGGCCGGGTGCGGGAAAATGCCGTCAGCGTCTTCGGGTCCAATGTCGCCCACGCGGAGGTCGGCGGGAATCTGGTGAGTGTATTCGGTGATCTCACCCTGACACACGACGTCGGTGACAACGTGGTCTGCATATTCGGCAAGGTGAACGTCGGTCCCGGAGTGGTGGTTGGAGGCAACCTCGTCTGGATCGGGGGCCCCGCCACCGTCGACCCCAGCGCTCAGGTCCGCGGCCAGGAAGTGCCGATCCGCCTGCCCGGCGTCGGCGGCCTGGGGACGTGGGTGCGGGAGGATCTACTGGAAGGTCGGCTGTATCCCTACAACCGTGCGAGCACGTGGTGGCTGGTGACCGCGATGTTCGTCCTCAGTCTGCTGGCCGCGGCCGTTTTCCGGGCGCCGGTCGAGGCCGGCATGGGCGTGCTCGCCCGCCGGCCCATGGCTGCGCTGGTCAATGGCATTCTCGGCGCCATCATCACGCCGCCGCTGATGTTTCTGATCACGATCACGGGCGTCGGCGTGCTGGTCCTGCCGTTCGCCTGGCTTGCCCTCCTGTTGGCCACGCTGATCGGCGTGATCGCGTTGCACCGGTTTTGCGGTGCCCAGCTTGGCTTTGGCACCAACCCGGTGCTGGCCCTCGCGGTCGGGCACGTTCTTTTCGCCTCGGTCTATGCACTGCCATACATTGGTTTGCTCGCCTGGCTGGGCGTGATGATGTTCGGCTTCGGCACCGCGCTGTCCGCCTGGGGCGAATCCCGCCGGGAACGAAAGTCCAACGGGGCGAGCAGGCGCCCGTCGAAAACGGTCGCGGCAAGCGTATCCGTCCCGGCATCGCCGCAAGCCCCCGTCGCCGCACCGGCGACGCCGGTCGTCCCGCCAGCGGATTCGGCCGGCCCGACGACCTCGGCGACCTCCTCAGTGCCACCGGTCTCGGCGCCGTCATCCACTGACGAGGCGGCGGCTCCAACGCCGGACTCAATCGACGCACCCGCCGCAATGCCGTCGTCTTCGGAGCCGATTGCGCCCGCGACACCGATGCCACCTCCGCCGACCGACTCCGGGGCAGTCGCGAGCGGTGGTGCCCCCCTGCCGCCCGCAGACACGGAAAAGCCGGAGCGCGCTGGTTTCCTGCCGCGGTTGGCGGCGTCGGTGCTTGACGCCCTGGTCGTGCTCGTCGTCTGGGGCATGCTGCATCTTCCCTTCAACTACCTGCTCCTGTTGCTCGTTTACCACGTTGCGTTCTGGGCGTGGCGCGCGACCACCCTGGGCGGTGCCGTGATGAACCTTCGCATCGAGCGCCTTGACGGACGGAAGGTCGACGTTGCCATCGCGGTGGTCCGTGCGCTCGGGGCCGTCGTGTCGATCATGCCGGTCTTCCTCGGTTTCCTGTGGGTGAACTGGGACCCGGAGAAACAATCGTGGCACGACAAGATCGCCGGCACGGTGATCATGCGCATGCCGCGCGGTCAGCCGTTGATCTGAACTGCGCTGAGCCGTTACCATTCCGCTGGAACCCGTCAGACCCTAGGCACCCGAGGTCCCGAGGCTGGTTCTCGCCATTCATCTGAGAAGCAGCCTCCTGATCCCGGCTGCTGATCCGGCGAAAATGGTTGCAGCGGAGATGAAGTTGCCGACGGACCCGGGTGCCGCTTGCGAAGGCGACACGGCGACGTTAACGTTTCGTTCATGCAATTCGCGCTGAAGCGCCAGCTCACGGTCGCACTGCAAAACCAACCAGGCACGCTGGCGGAGATCAGCCGGGTGATCGCCGGCGCCGGCTACTCGATCGAGGCGCTGTGCGTGGTCGACAATATCGAACAGGGTGTCGTGCGCCTGCTGGTCGACGAACCCGCCAAGTGCAAGGACCTGCTCATCCAGGAAGGTTTCTACGTCGTCGAAGCGGAGGTGTTCGCCGTGAATCTCACCGACCGCCGCGGCAAACTCGCCGCCGTGACGAAGGCGCTCGCCGCGGCCAAGCTGAACATCGACTACGCCTATTCGACCGTCGACCACCAGGGCGCGCACACCCTGCTCGTGATGAAGGTCTCGAATTCGCGCCTGGCGGAGGAGATCCTGTCCAAGCTCGCGGACGAGTAAGGCTCGATCGTTGCCCCGAGAGTCCGTGGCGGAAGATACTCTCGCCACATTCCGGTGTCTGCTCGATACCGTGCCCGCGGGTCAGCGCTGGCTTTTTCGAGCGTCCGAAGTTAGTTGCTCCCCGTGGTTGTCATGTTCGGGGAGGCATGCAGAGCCGGACGGTGGTTCCGGAGGGCGCTGGCAGCGACCAGCGTCTTGGCGGCC
Organism: uncultured Verrucomicrobiae bacterium; assembly: GCA_963797435.1. Lineage (GTDB taxonomy): Bacteria > Verrucomicrobiota > Verrucomicrobiia > Opitutales > Opitutaceae > CAWCPJ01. The sequence goes on from CAWCPJ010000006.1 coordinate 202,827, forward strand.
ACGAGCGCGCCCGCCGCGGAATCCTCCCAGGATGCGGACCGCAGCGCGCTGTTGAAGCTGTTGCCGATCGACGGCATCGCCGAGCCGAACCATCACATTCTCGATGCCGAGAAACCGGCCGGTCGGGCGCCGAACGACGATGAACGCACGGTTCATTCAATATACTTCCCGCCCAATCCACCACCGCTCGGCGTCGATCTTTCCCTGGGCACGATCGATGCGCGGAACGGTGCGCCGGACGATCTGGCGCCGTATGTCATGGAGCCGTTCTACGCTCCCCTGAGCACGCGCGTGATCGAGCGATCGCTTACGCGAAAGCAGAAAACCGAGCTCGACACCTACCGCAAGAAAAAGGCTGCCTTGGTGAAGGCCCTGCGCACCCGCCTGCAGGAGCTCGCGAACATCGACGTCACGGCGCGACGGGTGGCACTCGCGGCATTCGCCGCTCGGCAACAGCCCGACCTCGTGGCCCTCGAACGACAAGCCGACGACATGCGCCACGAGTGCTACACGTATCCGGCGAATCATGCCGGCGCCGACTGGTACTCGTGGCGCGGGTGGAAGCTTGGACGCGGCCGTCTCGACATCCCGCGCAGCCACACGCTGTTTCTGGAGTATCAACTGCTGCGGGCGGCGGCCTTTTACCAGGAAGGGCTCTCGCCGCCGCAACGCCGATTGCTGCGCGAGTGTGCCGCCGATCTCGAGCCGGTGGTGTTTCCGGGCACGACCGGTGGAGGGCCACTGGCGGCGGACTGGTTCTGGTGTTTTTCCCCCCACCTCGCACGCGTGCATCTGCCGGACGAGCTCCCCGCCGACCTACAGGCGATGATTGCCACGTATCGCGCAGACAAGTCCGGACTCAAAACCGAGCTGCGCGACGCGATCTACGATAACGATCGTGTTGTCTTCGAGTCCACACGTGTAGCGATCCTGGAGGCCCTGGCCGAAAGGCAGGCCGTGCGCCTGGATGCACTTGAGCAGCAGGCCGAAAAAATCCGACGCCGCCTTGGCCTCGTGGCGCCGCTGCCCGTGCCCCCGGTCCCGGCTCCGCTGCCTGCGGACCTCTCCACGATGATCGACCGCTATCGCGCGGAAAAGAAGGCGCTCGAACGTGAACTCGCTGACCGGTTGCGCCGCGCGGTTCGGCACATGGTCGTGCCGGGATCGTACGAACCGGAACCGTCCTTGCGCGAGTGGCGCGAGGCCCGGGTCGCTGCAATCGCGGAGGAGCGCATGCGTTTCCGCCAGGACGCGGCCGAACGCCTGGCCGCCCTGCGTCCCCAACTCGCCGCCATCCGGACCGCCATCCAGGAGTGGCAGGGAACCGAGGCGACGACCGGCGCAGCAACGGTCGGCAACCAATCCTTCCTCGATGATTTCTTCACGCGCCGCAGCCAGCAACAGGGCCAACACGACTATCATCTCGCGGTTTTCGAACCGGGCCTGTCGCCGGAACAGCGGCGACTGTTGTTCGGTGCGGCCATCGTGGAATTGCACCTGCCCCTGCCGGGCCCCGAAGATCAACCGACCTCGTTGCCGGGAACGATGTTGAAGTGATCTGGCGGGAGGACCGCAGAGCAACGCCGGTCTCCGACTGGAGCGGCGATCGCTACGGAACGGATTCGGCGGGTGACACCGGGTCGCCAGGCTTGGATGAAGTCCCGGCTTGCGCACGGAGCGAATTGCGCCAGGCATCGAAACCTTCCCGTTCGTGCACCAGAAACGTGCGGAGAATGTCGAGTTGCGCCGAGGACAGCACATCCGGAGCCCGCGAGAGGATTTGTTGGTCGAGCGGCGTAAGGCCCGTCGCGGGATCCGGAGTTTTGGCTCCGGGTTTTACTGCATCACTGTTCATCTGCGGATCCGTGACCTCGAAGATCGCACGCGCCAGCGCGCTGCGTTGCACGGCGGAAAGCGGCTGGCCCGCATCCGCTGCATCGTTGGCGAACCGTCGCACCATGGGACGTGCGCTCGTGAGCTCCCGTCCGTAGCGATCGAACGTCGTGTAGCCTTCATAGCCGAGCAAGTGGTAGATGTCGTCGTGGATTTCATGAGGCGTCCGGCGCGGCGCGGCTTCCCCGTCCTTTGTTGCGTCTGCCGCCGGGGCCTTCGAAGAATCCATCGTCGTGAGTTCCACAAGGAGCCGCTTAAGTTCCTCCAGCGCAATCGGCGACAGGTTCAGACGGCCGAAGAGCTCGCCGTAGCGTTCCTGTACGATCCGGCGCACGTGCCGCTGCCAATATGCCGCCATGGCGGGATCCGCCGGCAAGCGGTCGCGTTCGGTGTCAAGACCGGCAGCCGCGCGGGCCACCGCAAGTTCGCGCTGAAGCTGGCTGATGGAATCTTTCGCGTCGTGCAGCGCCCGTTTCTGTTGCTGCAACTCACGCTGCTGCGCTTCCCGCTGGTGGGCGGCGGTGGCATCCTCTGAAGCCAGCGCCATGTGCAGATCCCCGATCGCGCGTCCCTGCCGCCAGACAAAGATGGCCAGCACCAACACGAACACCGCAAGCGTTCCGGTCAGAGGCGGAAGAAAAGTTTTCATGAAAAACCGGGCCCATCCGGGAGAGAGGGGAGCTTGTCGATGTTCCCGAGCGCCGCAATCCGCGGCTTTGCCAATCGCCCGTGAATTGCGAGTACACGGCCACGGACGCAGGCAACCTGCAGACCGCCGCTGATGCCCAATTGCACCGCGGTTGGATACTGAAATGTCCATGTCCCCCGCAAATGGCCTTGATCCATCGGCTTGCCGCACACCTGTTCATTTGAACGCCCACGGCCAGAACGGTGTTACGTACGTAACATGATCCTGGCCATCCGTTCCCCTCGAGGCGATGCGACCATTGTTTTGCGGATAGCCGGACGCCGTAATTTCGCACTGACAGACTGCGTCCGGCCACGAGACTGGCGTCTTCCGTTCTCGCTCACTGTTGCTGATGGCCACCACCGAAGCACCCGCCCTCAATCCAGTCGCGACGCGCCGTCGCCTGCGCGCGGGCACGATCGTGGTGGCGGTGACGGTGCAGGCTGCCGTGCTGTTCCTCGCCACTTACATCATCGTCGCGAAACCGTGGCAGCGTACCGAACCCGAGTTCATCGCCAAAAAGACGATCTATCTGCCGCAACGGGAGCTCGAGCACCGCGTGGCCGTCGCGGAATTCGCCCAGGCGGCCGCCAAGCCTTTACCACTGGAGAAACTCACGACTAGCGCACTCCTCCCGCCGGATCTGCCGGCACTGCCCACGGTGCCGCGGACCGATTTCAATCCGCTCGAAAACACCGAGTTTCTCGCCCGCGACGCCCAGGCGCTGCTCGCGCAATCCGGCCTGTCCGGTGCCATGGCCGGATTGAAGACGGCCGCTTCCACGGCGGCGTTTTTCGGCGTTGAAGACAGTGGTACGCGGATTGTGATCATCGTAAACACCTCAGTCTCCGTGCGTAACAAGGCGCAGCGCCGCGGCGTGTCGTGGGAGAAGATCCAGGACGAGGTATGCAACGTGGTCGACCAGCTCGACGCAGGCACGCAGTTTGCGATCGTGCAATTCAGCCAGGCGGTGCGGGTCTTTCCCGAATTCCTGGCGCCCGCGACTGCGACGAACCGGTCCGTCGCACGCACTTGGGTGAAGGCAAACCTGAGAGGCAACCCACCGATTACGGACGACATGACCTGGTTCGGACACGAGGCCGCATTCGAGGCGGCATTTCGGCTCGAGCCGGATGTCATCTTCCTCGTCACGGACGGGGTGCTGGACCGGCGCGAGGTCCGTGACGGGCGCACCAGCTACCCGCAGATTTCGTACGACACGCTGTTAGGCTCGATCCACTCTTTTCAGCGCGGCGTCGCGCGCGACGCACACATCAACGTCATCGGCTTCGAAATGAAACCTTCGGATGCGACCCACATGCGGGAGCTGGCGCGGGAATACCGCGGTCACGTGAGAGAGTTTTGACGTGCGTCGTCCGGCCGGGGCACCGGCCATGCATTTATCGAACGCGCCGCACTTTCACGCGGGATCCGTAGCCGTCGACACGGAGGAAGAAACTTCCAAGCGCTCCCCGCTCAATCCGGACGGCAGGACTGGACAGGTTTACGGAGAACCGGCTGTCGTCGACCTGCTGCCACGTCTGGCCGTTCTCAAGGTGGAACACAGTATGATCACCCCACCCGTTGAATTTGCCGTCGATCCGACTCAGGAGTGTCTTGGGGATGCCATGGGTTGCTTCTACACTCGCGCGGATCTGGTCTTCCCGGCCAAACGCCGCCGCGCCCTGGGCAGTCGCCGCGCTTTCTGCACGTGGATCCGGCGGGGGCTGATTGCCCGCCGAAGAAGTCGTCGCGGCAGGTTGATCCGCTGCCGCCGATGCTTCAGGCGCGGCGTCTGCCGCGACGTCGGGAGTCGTACCATGCGTGCTCTTCTCGCCGAGAAGCCTGGCACTGAGAAAAGCGAGTTCGGCCGGCGTGAGCTTGTCCAGACCGGCTTGATGGAATTCCTCCGGCGAGAGAACATCCCGGAGAGAGGCACGCGGTGCCTCTCCCGCACGAAGCGCGGAGATGGCAAGGCAGGTCCCGACGATGACCGTGCAGACAGTCTGCCCCCGTCGGAGCACCACGGAGAACCACCGGTGGCGGCCGGAAGGACAGAGAAACTTCATGATAGCGGAAGGGACGGAGAAATCGCACCGGACCAAACAAGAAGCAACAGCCGCGCACCGTTTCGGTACGCGGCTGCCGCAAGCTCAACCTCAGGGCCCGGCGGGAATCAGAAGTTGTGCGTCAACCGCACATACCAGAACCCGGGCTCGAGGTAGTTGACTCCCGGAGTGCTGCCGTTCTGGTCGAAGGGATCGACCGGCGGCGTCGTATTGAACAGATTCGTCGCACCCACCGTGATCTCGTTACGACCCCAGCCGCGGTAGGTGATCGAGGCATTGCTGATCCACTGCGGGCGCATGTCATAGGTCAAATACGTGGTATCGTCGGCACCGATGCCGAAGATATCGATCGCAATCGCGAGATCCCGGCGGCTCGAACCCTTTACGACCTCATAGAAGTTGACGGTCCAGTCACCCTTGTCCCAAGTAACGCCGCCAGTGCCATTCCACTGGGGAGTCAGGTAGGCGCCGGCAATTTCGTCGCCATCGAGCACATAGCTATCCAGGTAGGTTACGTCGGTGGAGAACCCAAACGTGCCGAGGTTTTCCGTCCGCAAGCGGTAGCGAAGCCCGGCATCCCAGGCTTTGTAGTGGGTCGTCGAGATGTTCGAATAGTCATCCCGGATGAAGAGGACCTCGTTGGTCGCGGGGTCCCGGACGACTTTGCCCGCGAAGAGCGGGTTTCCCGTCGCCTCTCCGGTGAAGAATTCAGCGAGACCATAAAAGTCGCTGAGCTGCGCGAGCGCGTTCTTCTGCTTGAGATCGAAATATTCGAGCGAGAATTCGAGTCCCTTGAGGAAGCCCTGTTCGGGTGCTTCCAGGACGGCTCCCAGAAAATACGTCTTCGAAGTCTCCGGTTCCAGGTCCGGATTGCCCGCCGTCACGACCTGCACCTGGTCAATTTCGGAACCGGTGACCGGATCCGTCGACTGAAACGCCTGAAACGAGGTGGACGACGCGCTATAGAGGAAGGCCAGGTCCGGCGCCTTGAAGGACTCGCTGTATGATCCGCGCAGGAGCAGCCAGTTGAACGGCCGCACCTTCAAACCGATTTTCGGCCGGGCGGAATCCTTGAAGCCCTGGTCACTATAGTTTTCATAGCGTCCGGCGAGCTGCACCTCGACATTCTTGAGCACGGGAATGTCCGCCTCCCCGTAAAAGGACATCACGCTGCGTCGTCCGTCGAAACTCGTGCCCTCCGAACCGCCGGCAATGCCCCCCGTCGCATTGAGGTCGGTTTCCACATGGTTGATCTTTTGGGCCATGTGCTCAAAGCCGACGACGGCGTTGACCGGTCCCGCGGGAAGATCAAAGATGCGCCCGCCGGCGTGGCCGTCATAAATCCACTGTTCGATGGAATCGGAAGTAGGGTTCTTGATCTCGAGGAACTTTGCGAAGGCGGGGTCATTATTGCCGAACCAATTGAAGTATTCACGCTCGGAGGGGGGCGTTGTCTCATCCCACACGAGCTGGCCGTTGCCCAGCCGGGTGAGTCCATACAGCGCCTGCTGCATGCGCAGATCGGAAACGCTACCCCGGTTGAGATTCGTCAGGGAGTTGCGGCTGTATTGGGCCGCCGTTTCCCAGGTCCAGCCCTCGAGAAACGTGAGGTTGCCACCGAGGCCAACCACGACGCGCGGCGTATCCGAAGTGACGTCGTTGATGCGATTCGGCAGCTCGACCAGCCGGCGGCGTCCGTTCGTGAGATCGGCGCCAAACGGATTGGTGGGATTCACAAAGGGAGCCTCCCCTTCCGCGTAATCATACGGAATCTCGTAGGGCAGGGTCATCGGAAGCTCTCCGTTGAAACCATTCTCATTTTCCAGGTCGACCGGTGTGGCCGCGGCCTTCGGTGTCGATTCGTAGCGATGGAACGACAGCTCGGTGAACGCATAGAGGTCGGGATTCAAGTCGTAGTGCATCGACGTGTAGAAACCGAACGTACGATATTCCGGAAAGAGGCCCGCCTGCTCCTGGAAGTTGTAGAAGTGGCGCCCCGCCACCGCTCCGGCCAGCGTCGGATTGTCGGTCGGCGTGTCAAAGGTCATCTGGCCCAGGTCGGGAACGCTGACATATCCGGGAAAACCGCGACTGGATCGATTGTCAAAAAAGCCATCGCCTATGGCATCGGTCGCTTCGATGGCCTGCAGAAATTCCTGCTCGGAGTTGAACGGCCCGATGCCGTCCGCCGGATCATTGACCGTTTCCCACCCCGTGGCGGTGTAGCGCCCGTTGGCCTTGTGCGCGACGCTCGTTTTATCCGCATCCGCGGCCCATTTCACGTCGCGTGCGAACACCTCATGCTGTTGCGCCCAATCGAACGACATGAACAGATTCAGGTTCGACGAAATGTTGCCGACGGTCAGCGATCCCTTCTTCAACAGACCGTTCGTATTGTAGAAATTTCCCATCTCGGCGGTCGCGGAAACGCCCTGATAGTCGTGGCGCATTTTGATATTAACCACACCGGCCACGGCGTCGGAACCATACAGCGCCGAACCGCCATCCTTCAGGATTTCAATGCTTTCAATCGCGGCTTGCGGCAGACTGTTGAAGTCGAAGACCGTCTGCAGGCCGTTGAAACCGGGAGTGGCGTAGGGGACGGCCCGACGGCCGTTGATCAGCACGAGCGTCTCGTTGTTGCCGAGGCCGCGCAGGTTGATCGTGCTTACCCCCGGCGTAAAGCTGTTGCCGGAATCGGTCGGCGTCAGCGCCTGCCCACTGTTGAAAGGCATGGCGCGGAGCGCATCCCCGACGGTGGGAAAGCCGATCCTGGCGAGGTCCGCCGTGCGGAGCTCGACGACCGGGCTCACGGTTTCCGCATCGATGCGTTTGATGCGCGAACCCGTGACTTCAAATGGCTCGAGTTCGACAACGTCGGAGTTAGCATCCTTCTTTTCGTCAGGATTCGCTCCGTTTGCGGCAGCGGGAGCACTGCTCTGAGCGTTAAGGCCGCTGATGGCAGCCAGCGCGAGGACTGCGGCGCACCAAGGTGCCCGCAGCCAATGTGGGTGCGTTCTGTGTGAGGACTTCATGGTACAGAGAGTTTTGCCTACAGCAAATCGCACGCCCGGCGTTCTTGGCGTTCCAGATTCGGGGGGCCGAACGCTGAAAGAACTTCATCGATGGCGAGGCCATGGTGAAAAGGCGTGGATGATTTCAGATGGGACAGCAGCCCAAAGGTCACAACGAGACAATCCCCCCGGGGGGCAGGCGAGGAGATGTTACCCGGCCTTATCGGGCCCATGAAGTCTGACTTATACGCTCGGAACGCCCCGTTCGCCAGTCAATTGTTGATTCTCGGCCCGCCTGCGGAGGCCCGTCGACGAATGGCACGGCGGGTCCGGTTGAAAAGTGAGGATGAATCCGCAAAGATCCACGTCGCGCCCGGGCGGATGTTGTCCGGTGCGACAGTCCCCCCGCTGCGGAGGGCCGGATTCCCAACCTTGAGAGAGCCGACTGGAAACCAATGGCCACTCTCCTGAAGGCCGAGGACGGAACTCGGCCTAAAAGAAATACGCGGTGCTCAACGAACCGAACACCTGCGCATCCGCCTGCCCTTTGAATTCGGGCGAGCGGCGCGCCTGCGTGTAGGTGAGCTGCCAGTGCGTGCCGCCAAAGCCGATACCGCCCGCGAGGTCATAGACGAGCGGTTGCTTCGCGATCGAGGGACTCTCGCGCCAGGTGTTGCCGTCGAGCGTGATGTCCCGTGCCACGGCCCGCGCATCGACGCCGGCAAAGACGAAGATGTTGAAACGAGAGCGGTGCCGGGAGTTCGACTCGCCGGTGGGCCGGATCAGGTGGGTGCCGAAGTCGTCCGGCAGCCGAAAGCCGACGCGCAGTTCCGCGCCGACATTGACATAAGTGAAGACGTTGCCGACGCCCACGCCCGCATGGGGGATGAAGTCCGCGCCCCAGTCGTCGCGGGCCCGCGCGGTGGAAGCCCGCCACTTCGACTCGTAGACGAGATTGAGGCCGGGCTCATTGTGGATCTGGTTGTCCCATCCCTTGGCGGTCTCGATATCGAGCAGACGATGCACGGTGTTCTGGACCGGCCGGCCGATCGCCAGGGGCCCGACGACACCGAAGTTCACCTCAAAGACATCTGCCCGAGGCGTGCCCCGGGTACCATCGCGTCGCACCCGCGCCGGACGATAGTTGTGAAAGGCCGCACCGAGATAGAGCCATGCGGCATAGGGGCGGTCGTCGGGTTGGTAGGCGGTTTCCTGAGTGTTGGTCGGCGTGTAGATGTTTTGACCGAGCGAAAGGCCGAGCTTCGGCTCGCGGTCGGGCTCAATGAAACTGTCGACCTGATCCGCGATGTTGCGCAACAGGCGCGGCACGTCCCGATCCTTGAAGCTGCGCAGGCTTGTGCTCAACACGGACAGTTTGAAGCCATTGGTGTAGTTGTGATCCGTGCCGGCGAAGTATTTGTCGTTTTCCGTGTAAAGTGTCAGGGAACCGAACTTCAACTGGAGCAGTTCGATCTCGTTTCCGGTCGTGCCGGTCGAAGCCGCCCGCACGCCGGCGGTGAGAGCGATCGCCAAGGCCGCCATGGTCGCGAGCACGGCGTGATTCATGGGGACAATGTGTTCGCGCCCGATCGTCGCCACCAGCGGCAAATGCTCGCCTCGGCCGGCCCGCCCCACCAGCGTGAGGCGAGTGCCGGATCAGAAGTTCAGCCGCCCGGTGGAAAACATGATCGCCGATTTGCGCGGCGTGCCGCCGGATGAAAGCCGTTCGCGCCTGCGCGACACGCGACCGATCGGCGACCTCGCGGACCACCTGTTGCACAAGCATCGCATCGGCATGAAGACGCCCGAAGAGGCGATTCGCGATGCCTGGGTGGAAATCGTCGGCGCGCCGAACGCGGAGTACCGTCACCCCCTGCGCATCGATCGTTCCCGCATCTTGGTCGTCGGCGTGAGCAATCCAATCATCCGCCAGGAACTGCTCTTCCACAAAAAGGTCGTCCTGCAACGCATCCGCGCGATCCCGGCCTGCGCCCATCTCACCGATGTGATGTTTCGAGCGGGTTGACCCTTTGGCTGCATCGATACGGCTACGGCTCATCCCCGCGCAATGGCAGGGTCACCCGGAAAGTCGTGCCGCCCGGCCCGGTGGCGATCAGTGCCAGTTCGGCGCCGATCTGGCGCGCCAACAGCCGGCTGATCGCCAGACCGAGACCCGATCCGCCCGGTCGGCCGCTCACGCCGGGTTCGAACAAACGCGAGCGCACCGCCTCCGGCACGCCCCGACCCTCGTCGACAACGGTCAGCAGCAATCGACCGTCGACCACCTGCAGCGACGCGTCGACGGTCCGCCCCGGGGACGTGGCCTCGATCGCATTGCGGACGAGGTTGGCGGCGACCAGGCAGAGCATGCTGCCGCGATGACTGTCGAGCGTCCCGGAAAATTCCTCGCGCACGGAAAGGCGGACGCCCTTGTCGGCGGCGAAAGCGAGATTGCGCGTGCGGATCGTCTCCGCGAGTTCCCCGCCGGTGAGTTCGTAACTTGCCTGCGCACCGGTGTCGCCCAACAGGCTCACCGCTTCGTGAATCATCGTCTGCATGCGTTCCGCGTATCCGGCCGCGGACTCCCAATCGGAAGTCGTCTCGCCCGCGCCGCCCCTTCCCGCCATCACGGCGCGCAGCCCGGCAACGGACCCCTGCAGACCGTGAATCAGGTGCGACGTGATCTGTCCGAGGGCGGAGGCCTTTGCGGCAAGCGTGAGTTCGAAATTGGCGCGCGTGAGCCGCTCGTTGCGTTCGGCGACCGCCTGTTGCGCCCGTCGCAATCCGAGGTAGGCAAGGGCGAGCACGCCACAAAACAACGCCGTGCCGATCGCGAGGGTCGTAAACGTCTGCGCATTCATGCGCTGGTCGATCGCGGCGAGTTCCTCGCCCAGCACACGTCCGTCAATGTAGTATTGGGCAAAGCCCAACACCCTGCCCGAAGCTTCCCGACTCAGGGGAAGCTCGACTTCGAGCACGGGTGCCGTGGGCGCACTGGCGCCGAGGCCGGAAAAGTAACGTTCCAACGGAAAGTCCCGATGAAACCGGCTGATCGGTTCGCCCGCGAGCAGTGTCACGTAGTCCGACGCCGGCAACTCCGCGAAGAGCAGGTTTCCCGGCACCGACTGCACGAGCGCGCCGTCGCTGTCGTAGACCACCACGGCGAGCATCCCTTCCTGCTTGGCGCTGGTGAGCACGGCACTGAGCAGCGTGCGGGTGTTGAACGCGTCATCGGCGGCGAGCGGCGCGGACTCGGAGATCTGTTGCAGGGCCTGAGGCAGGAGCCGCGCGGCATCACGCCCGATTACCTTCTGCCGGGCCACTTCGCGCGATTCCCGCCCCTGCCACACGACCATTGCGGAAAAGATTCCGACCAGCAGCATACCCACCGCGGCCGTTGCCGGCCATAGACGCGGCGTGTGCGCTTTCATGGATGCGACATCGTTTCGTCCGGAGAGACCTGATGGTCGCGGATGGCGCCCGGCAGCTTGAGGTCGGCAATGGCACCGGCGAAAAGCAGGCGCCGCTGGGCGGGAGAAAGTCCGGGCTGCAGCACGGCGGTGCGGTACTCCGCGTAGAGGTTTGCGAGTTGCTGGCGCTTGAACGCGTCCGCGAACTCGCTCATGAGCGCGTCCATCGATCGGGTCCTGCCAGAGTCATCCCGGCCGGCGGCGTGATGCACCAGTTCGCCGCGAATCGCCTCCGCCTCGGCATTCAGGGCGGTGATCTTCGCCGCGTTGTCCGCATGAAAACTCTCCACCGTCGCCCGGACCACGGCCGCACGTCGGCGCGCCCGGTCTTTCGCAGCTTGATCCGGCTCGCGTCGATCGAAATCTGCGAGCGCGACCGCCAGCCGGTCCTGCGCGATGCGCTGCAGTTCGTTCTTTTCGCGCAGGTAGGCCGCGACCCGGTTTTCCATGGCGCCCGGTAGTTCCGGGGTTACCGGCGGCGCGAACATACCGGGCAATTGCACCAGGCGCTCCCGGATCCGCTCGGCCTGCTTCTCGAGCCACGAGAGCCGGGCCGCCTGTTCATCGGCGAGTTCCTGCAGGGAGCGCAGGCGACGAGTTGCGTTGTGATCGGCATCGAGCGCGACGAGCCGGCCGCGCAACTGTGCTTTGAGGGTGTCCTTGGTCTTGACGTAGTCGGCCAGCATCGCCGCAGCGTCCGGGGGCAAGGAAGCCGGTAACGGCAGACGAGACGTGTCGGGCGAGAAGAAGATCGCGTGCGTTCCATCGGCTCGCGGCAGTTCCAGTCCGGCACCGGCCACGTGCAGATCCTCCGCTTCGTCCATGACAACCTCGCGCAGCAACCGCCGTTGCGCCAAAGACAAACCCTCCTGATAGTAGATGGCCGCGCGCAGAACGCGCAGTTCGCGCAGGCGCAATTCCGACGGGTCGTCATCCGACGCGTCCGGACTCAAATGCCAGGCGCGGTACTGGTTCCAGTCGCCGCCACCTCCGAGAAACCGCGTTCGGAAAAAATCCCGCCGCAGCGCATCCGCGGTCGTTTCGAGATCCTCCAGCGCCGGCGTTTGTTGCGCAGCGAACTCCGCCAGCGCGGGGCCGCGCGCCGAGGGTTCCTCGCCCCGCAGGCTTTCGAGTTGGGCCCGCAGTTCGGTCAGGAGAGTCACCTTGCGATCACGGTAGGCCTCGAGGCGTGCCCGCATCCGCCGCCCCAAGTCCTCCTCGGCCAGTCGCGTGCTTAATGGTGCGTAGAACGGCTCGGTCACATACGGCGCAAGCGAGCGGATGACGTTATCGGAATAGAGGCCGACGCTGGGCAGCGGTGCGCCGAGTACCGGGGGCGCCGGCGGGAAATAAATGGTCTGCGGTTCCAGCGGTTGGTCCATCCACTCGCGAACGAGACGTTCCCGCTCCCACCGAAGTTGTTCGTCGGACAAGCCGTAGCGGGGCGGCCCGACTGGTACCACGTAGACGGGGAGTTGATCGGATGGTGGCGCAACCGTTTCGGTTCGAGGTTGCGTGGTGTCCGTGAAGCCGCGCGCGGTGCTGCTGGCCGTAGACTTTGCCTCGGCCCCGGCGACCATCGTTGCTGATGTGAGGCATGTCCACGCGCCGAGAAGCGCGATCACGCGCCATCGCCAAGCTGACGGGTGGGCCGGGTTCTTCATCGCATCAGGGATAATCGCTCCCGGAGCCGCCGCGTCCTGGCGCCGCCGAGAGACGATGAAAAATCTCCTACACCGGTGCGTCGACAACCGCAAACCCCGGCACCACAACATTCGACCGTCCGGCCGCCACCGGCACCGTGTCGCGCGCGTCGCGCGCATGGCCCACCGCGGCCGGGAGCGGACGACCGCAGGCAATCAACAACCCCAGCGCCATGACAAGCGCCGGCAACACGTGGTAAACCATCGCCATGCGCATACAGCGAAAGGGAGCGCCGAAGTACCCCACGGGCCGGAAAGGCTTGAAATCAATGCCCGGCCGCGCGCCCCCGAGGTGGATCTGCCCACACCGGGACGGACGGTTTTCCCCGAATTGAAACCGTGCCGTGTTGTAACGCGCGACCGGGCGTCCCCGAACAAAGTCGTGACTGCGAAAATAGAACTGCGAGCGGCGGTCCATGAGGTGGTGCCCGGAGGTAAGTGGGGTTCGGTGATCTCCCTCGCGTGTTTCGTGCCAGTTTGGAGCCATATTACCCAAGCCGTTCAACAGCTGCTGGATCGCGAACCACGGTTCGGCTCCACCGGCAGCGTCCCGACGAGGTTTGGTTGTCTACAACCAGCCGGCCCCCCAAGATCTCACCCCGTCTGGTTGCCTGGCACCACTGCCCAAGCCGGCGCCGACCGGCCCGTTCCACCTATTTGCCGGATCCATCCCCTGGCACCCGGCTGCCGAACCTTCCCGCCCTGAGCTTCGTCGACGGTGGGTTTGTATCGGTGCCGTCGACCCTTGGCGAAACGCCCGGAGCCAAACTCCGGCAAATGCTGCAACGAGCAGAAAAGACGAACCCCGCCAAAGCCCGACAAAACCTGTGGCGGCCGCCACATTTTTTGTCGGGCTCGTGAGGATGCTCTTGGGGAATGCCAGGCGAACGAGGCCCGTCGCTTCCGGCTCGGGCGCGCATTGAGGTTCCCAAGGGGGCAAAATCGCTTCAGCCAAGGCTCCCGTGGGTTCCGCCCCTGAGGTCCAGATATGTGCCGGCAGTCAGGATCGCGCGGAGAACGCGGGCTCACTGCTCCACATTTCCGCTGATTCGATAGCGGAGGAATTCACGCGTGACCCCGAGACGGCGGGCGGCGGCCGAAACATTGCCGCCGGTTTCGCGTAGTGCTTCCTCGATCAGCGCCTTCACCACATCGTCGAGTGAGAATCCGCTCTCCGGCAGGCGCCACGCCGCATTGCGCCAGGGCGCGGGTGCCGCCGCCGGCCCGCCGCCAAACTGCGCGAACTCAAGATCGGCCACGCCTTCGCAGAAGATGACGGCGCGTTCCAATTCGTGGGCGAGTTCGCGCACATTTCCGGGCCAGGGTTGCGCCAGCAGGCGGGCCTCGCCCGCCGGCGTGATCCGCAAGCCTTTGAGTCGATGTCGCTGCTGCAGTTGCGCGAGCAGGTGGCGTGCGAGCTCGAGGATGTCGGTCCCCCGCTCGCGCAGGGGCGGCAGCTCGATGTGCAGGAGGTTGAGCCGGTGAAACAGGTCCTCGCGAAACGCCCCCGCACGCACGAGCTCGATCAATGGCTCGTGGCTGGCTGCCAGGACGTGCACATCGACGACAATCTCCCGCGTGCCACCGAGTCGGCGGATGCGACCCTCTTCCACCGCGGTCAGGACCTTCGCCTGCGTGCCCGGCGCGAGGGCGCCGATCTCGTCCAGGAACAGCGTGCCGCCGTCCGCCGCCTCAAAAAGTCCGGTGCGAGCCCGCTTGGCGTCGGTGAAGGCGCCGCGCTCGTGGCCGAACAACTCCGACTCCGCCAAGGATTCCGGAAGCGCCGCACAGTTCAGATTGATGAAGGGCCGCGCCGCGCGCGGCCCCTGGGCATGCAACCACCGAGCGAGTGCGGTCTTGCCCGTGCCCGTTTCGCCTTCGATCAGGATGGGGGGCAGGTGATGCTCCAGCCGTCGCGCGGCGGCCAGGATCGAGTCGAGTTGCGCCCGCACGCGGGCAAGGCTCGCGCCGAACACCAACGGAGCCCCCGCAACCGGTGCCTCACCGGCGGCCTGGTGTTCGTCACGACGCAACGCCTGGCGGGTGGCGCGACAGCGCAGGAACGCCAGCGGCAGTTCCGCAGGCTCGAAGGGTTTCGCGAGATAATCGCCCGCCCCCAGCCGCATCGCCTCGACGGCCTGCTTCACGCCTCCGAACGCGGTCATCACGACCACGCCGGTGTTCTCCGAAAACACACCTTCCCGCAGGAGCGTGAGGATCTCGCCGTCGGGCAGGTGAAAATCCACCAACGCGAAATCAAATCGCATCCCGCCCAATACGCGCCGGGCTTCAGCGAGCGTGCCACATTCGGTCACGCCCGCGCCGAGCGTGCGCAAATGCGCGGCGAGCCGTTTGCGCAGGCCGTTGTCATCCTCGAGCAGGAGCACCTCGGTTCCGGCGGGCAGCGCGGTTTCATCAGCCATGACCGGCGGCAGTGCGCAGCAAGCCAACCCGGTTTTCAACGTCGAAGCGGCAACGGGCAGAAGGTGGGAAGGTGGAAATCGTGAAGGTCCTGGCCGTGACGATGCAGTGACATGTCGCAGCCGACGTCAGGAAGCTGTTTTCCGGTGAACCGCAGAACCAGCCTCGCGACGCCCCAATCAATATGGCGCCCGTAGCCGCGTTGGAGTCTTGCGACAACGTGGCCGTCAACGTCCGAGGCCACGTTGTCCCAGGACTCCGACGGGGCAGCCCACCGCAGCCTCACCCGGCTTCGACGCGCGGGTGATCGAGGCGACCGAACCCTTCCGTCGCCGTGTGGCAAAGCCCGAGAAAGGTTTCCTCGCCGAGCGGCAGGCGGCGGCCCTTGAGATAGGTGACACCCCAGACGCGCTGCAACGGTCGCGCCCCCAGCGGCAACGAAACCAGCGCGCCGCTCTCGAGTTCCGATCGCGCGATCCACGGCGCGAGAATCCCCGCGCCCAGGCCGATCTTCACCAGTTCCTTGATCGCCTCCATGCTGCCGAGTTCGATGAAGTTCGTGAGGGTGATTTTGTCCTCGCGGAAGTAATCGACCACGAACCGGAAGGTGGCGCTGTGTTTATTATAGAGAATGAGCGTCTCAATCGCGACCTGATCAGGCGGCGGCACGGGCAGGTTCGCCCACGGATGCATCGGCGAGACCAGGAAACGCAACTCGTCGTCGAAGAGACGCACAAACTCGATGTCGGTTTGCCCGGGAGACGCGAGCATGATGGCGAGATCGATCTGACCGCTGCGCAACAGCTCGAGCTGGCGCGCGTTGTCCCCGGGCTCGATGCGAATGACGCACTTGGGGAAGCTCTGCTTGAATTCGCGCAGCACGATCGGCAGCAGGTATTGGCAGGCCGTCGTGCTGGCGCCGACCCGCAACCGGCCGTGGCCCCAGTTCGCGAGTTCGAGCAGCCCCGCGCGCGCATCGCGCATCTCGCGCAGGATGCGCTCGGCGTGCCGCAGCAGTTGTTCGCCCGCCTGCGTCAGGAGCACGCGTTTGCCCGCGCGATCAAACAACCGGGTGCCGACCTCCTCCTCCAGCGCCTTCATCGCGTGGCTCACCGCGGACTGCGTGAGGAACAGCTCCTTGGCCGCCTGAGTGAAACTACCGCAGCGTGCCAGCGTGACGAACGCCAGCAACTGTCTGGTATCGAGGGTTTCGCTCATGAATGAATCGATCTCATCGTTTCGATGGAATCTTTGCCGAGCAATTTGTGAGCCATGCGTTCCGAGCGGCATGGGGGCGGCTAGTCCAGCGCTCGCTTCACTCATGCATGCCGCCACCTCCCGTTCTGCGAAGAAAACCCTGGATCGTCCGTTGCGCATCGGATTTGTGCCGCTCACCGATGCCGCGCCGCTGCTCGTGGCGCGCGCGTTCGGCATGTTCGAGAAACATGGTGTCGAGGTCGTGCTGAGTCGCGAGGTCGGCTGGGCCACGGTGCGGGACAAGATCATCTATCGCGAACTCGAGGCCGCCCACGCCCCCGCCGGCATGTTGTTCGCCGCCCAGCTCGGGTGCGGCTGCCCGCCGTGTGACGTGCTGACGGCGTTCGTTTTCAACCTCCATGGCAATGCGATCACTCTGTCGCACGCGCTCCGGCCCAACGGTGACGACGTCGGCGCCACGCTGCGCGAGGAAATGCGGCGGCGCCACGGCGAGCGCCGGCTGACCTTCGGCGTGGTCTTTCATTGGTCCTCCCATCACCTGCAGTTGCGCGAGTGGCTGCGCTCACTCCGGCTCGATCCCGAACATGACGTGCGCATCGTCGTCGTGCCGCCGGCCCAGATGTATCGCAACCTTGTGGCCGGCACCCTCGACGGCTATTGCGCCGGAGAGCCCTGGAATTCACTCGCCGCGCTCGGAGGTGAAGGGTGGATCGCTGCGCTCAGTGCGGTGCACGATCGTGGGCATGTTGAAAAGGTGCTGATGGTGCGCACCGATTTTGCCGCGTCTCGCGCCGAGGAGCATGCCGCGGTGGTCGCGGCCCTGCACGAGGCCGCCGCATGGTGCGACGAACCGCAGAATCGCGAGCACCTCGTGCAACTGCTCTCGCTGCGCGAGAACCTGGATGTCGCACCGGAAGTGATCGCTCCGGCGCTCGTCGGACCGCCGCCAATGCCGCCCGGGACCCGCGTCGAACCCGCGGACTGTTTTATCTTTCACCGGGGCGACGCGAACGACCCGCTGCCCGCGGTGGGAGCCGCCGTTTTGCGGCAACTGGCCGCGGCCGGCCTGGTGCCCGCGTCGGCCGCCGAGGGGAGCGACCTCGCGCACCGACTCTTTCGTCACGACCTCTTCAAGCAAGCCGTCGCCAACCACTCACCACATGACCTGTCCCGCTCCTGAAAATTCCACCGACTCCGGCGCTCGCCGCCTCGCCCGGCGCTTTTCCCGGGGCGCGGTGCTGCTGCTCGCGATCGGCGCCGTTCGCGCTCCGGCGGCGCCGCCCCACCCGTCTCCGGAAAAGGCGGACCTCAAATTCGGCTTCATCAAGCTGACCGACTGCGCGCCGCTGGTGATCGCGAAGGAAAAGTTCTTTTTCGAGGACGAGGGCCTGTTCGTCACGCTCGAGGCGCAGGCCAACTGGAAGATCCTGCTCGATCGCGTGATCACCGGCGAACTCGACGGAGCCCACATGCTGGCAGGCCAGCCGCTCGCCGCGACGATCGGCTTCGGCACGAAGGCCCACATCGTCACCGCCTTCTCGATGGATCTCAACGGCAACGGCATCACGGTGTCGAAGGCGGTCTGGGACGCGATGCTCGCGGCCAACCCTGCGCTCGCCGCGACGCCCACCCCGCGCCCGGTCAAGGCCGACGCGCTCAAGCCCGTGGTGCAGCAGTTCAAGACCGCGGGCACGCCGTTGCGTCTGGGCATGGTGTTCCCGGTTTCGACGCACAATTACGAGCTGCGGTACTGGCTCGCGGCCGGCGGCATCAATCCCGGTTACTACACCGCCACGGATACGACCGGGACGGTTGATGGCGACGTGTTGATTTCCGTGACACCTCCGCCGCAAATGCCGGCGACGCTCGCGCAAGGGACGATCCAGGGTTACTGCGTGGGCGAGCCCTGGAACCAACAGGCGGTGATCCGGGGCATCGGCGTGTCGGTCATCACCGACTACGAAGTCTGGAAGAATAATCCCGAAAAGGTCTTCGGCGTCACGGACGAATGGGCGAAGGCGAATCCGCAGACGCACCTCGCCGTGTTGCGTGCCTTGATTCGGGCCGCGCAGTGGCTTGACGCCTCGCCCGAAAATCGCGCGGAGGCCTGCAAGATCCTGTCGCGACCCGAGTATGTCGGCGCCGACGAGGAGATCATCGCCAACAGCATGACGGGCACATGGGAATACTACCCGGGCGACAAACGACCGCTGCCGGACTTCAATGTCTTCTTCCGCTACTACGCGACCTATCCTTACTACAGCGACGCGATCTGGTACCTCACGCAGATGCGGCGCTGGGGCCAGATCACCGAGGCGAAACCGGACGCGTGGTATGCGGACACGGCGAAGTCGGTCTACCAACCCGACATCTACCTCGCCGCGGCGAAATCCCTGGTCGCCGACGGCGTGATCAAGGCGGCCGACGTGCCTGAAACCGACGGCTATCGCGCGCCGACCAGCGCGTTCATCGATGGCATCACCTACGATGCGCACCAACCCAACGACTACCTGCGCTCGTTCCCGATCGGTCGCAAGGACTGAACGGAACGCACCATGAGCACGCCCTCCTCCCCTCCGCCCGGCCTGCGCGACACGCCGCGTCTCGATCATTTCATTCGCGTCGCGCTGACCAATTTCGGAATCCCGCTGCTGGCGATCGCGATCTTCCTCGGTCTCTGGTCCGCCGCGTCCCGGCGAATCAAGGTCCGCATCGGCGAGTTGCCGGGACCGGCCGCCGTCGTGACCGAGGTCGGGAATCTCTGGGAGGATCACGAGAACGAGATGCAGCGGGAGCGTGCCTTCTACGCGCGCCAGGAAGAGCGGAAGCAGGCGCTGCTCGCCAAGGATCCCGACGCGGTGTGGCAGGAGCGCAAATACGCAGGCCGGCCAACGTTTCTCTCCCAGATCCTCACCAGCCTGGAAACCGTCTTCCTCGGCTTCGTCTTCGCCTCGGCGATCGCCGTGCCCCTCGGCGTGATCTGCGGCCTGAGTCCGCTCTGCAACCGCGCGATCAATCCGTTCGTGCAGATCTTCAAGCCGGTGTCGCCGCTGGCGTGGCTGCCCATCGTCATGCTGATGGTCGACGCGCTCTACGTCTCCGACGATCCGCTGATGCCGAAGTCGTTTCTGAGTTCGGCCATCGTGGTCGCGCTGTGTTCGCTTTGGCCGACGTTGATCAACACCACGCTCGGCGTCGCGTCCATGGATCAAGACTACCTCAACGTCGCGCGCGTGCTGCGCCTGGGCTGGTTCGCGCGCGTGTGGAAAATCGTGCTGCCCGCCGCGCTGCCGCTGATCTTCACCGGCCTGCGGTTGTCGCTCGGCGTGGGCTGGATGGTGCTGATCGCTGCCGAGATGCTCGCCCAGAATCCCGGCCTCGGAAAATTCGTCTGGGACATGTTCCAGAACGGCAGCAGTCACACGCTCGCCCAGATCATGGTCGCCGTGTTCGCCATCGGCGCGATCGGGTTTCTCCTCGATCGCATCATGCTGACGCTGCAGAAGGCGGTCAGCTTCGGGGCCGCCGCCCCGTGAGCCAGAAACGGATGACTTATGACTGAAGATCCACGATTTCGCTGCGCGGACCGAACGACGCGTCGCCGCAGATATGCGGACGAGTTCATCGGCTTCACGCTGCCGGTCGGCAATTCATGACGTCCTTTCTTCAAATCAAGCACGGCGCGAAGACCTACGTGACCGGTCGCATGCGCGCCGAGGTGCTCGCCGACATCGACCTCGCGATCGAGGAGGGCGAATTCGTCGCGATTGTCGGACGTTCCGGCTCCGGGAAGAGCACGTTGATCCATCTCATCTCCGGGCTGGTTACGCCGGACTGTGGCTCGGTGACTCTGGCCGGCCGCCCGATCACCGGGCCGGGACCGGATCGGGGCGTCATCTTCCAGAATTACTCGCTGCTGCCATGGCTGAGCGTGTTCGAAAACATCGCGCTCGCGGTCGACCAGGTGTTCCCCGACTGGACCAGGGAACAGCGCCGCGCGCATATCGAAAAATACATTGCGCTGGTCAAGCTGACGCCGGCGCGGGACAAGCGCCCGCGCGAACTTTCCGGCGGCATGCGCCAGCGCGTCAGCGTGGCGCGCACGCTGGCAATGAATCCGCGAATCCTGCTGATGGATGAACCGTTCGGCGCACTCGACGCGCTGACGCGTGCGACGCTGCAGCAGGAGACCCTGCAGATCTGGGAGGCGGATCGGAAGACCGTGGTGATGATCACGAACGATCCCGACGAGGCGATCCTGATGGCGGACCGCGTGATTCCACTGACCGCCGGTCCGCGCGCCACGCTCGGTCCCAGCATCCCCATCACGCTGCCGCGGCCGCGCCGGCGTGCGGAATTGAACAACAACTACAACTTCAAACAAATCCGCGCGGAGGTGATCAACTATCTGCTCCAGGGCACGAACCAGCAGCAACGCGGCATGACAAAGGCGCTCGTGCTCCCCGAGATCGAACCCGAAGACATCAGCGTGCACGCGGTATTCGCCGGTCGGCAACAGCCGCGGCGACGCCGGGAGATCAAGGAGGAGACGGTGTCGGCATGAGCGCGCATCTCGATATCACCGACCTCACGAAGACGTACCCGACACCGAAGGGTCCGGCGGTGATCGTGCGCAACTTCAATCTCAAGGTGCGCAAGGGCGAGTTTATCTCGATCATCGGCCACTCGGGTTGCGGCAAGAGCACGGTCCTCATGATGCTCGCGGGTCTTAGTCCCATCACGAGCGGCGGCATCGTCCTGGCGGGCCGCGAACTGGACGGTCCGGGCCCCGATCGCGGCGTCGTGTTTCAGTCACCGTCCCTGCTGCCATGGTTGACCGCGCTGGAAAACGTGATGCTCGGCGTCGACCAGGTTTTCTTCACCGCGAGCCGGATCGAGCGGCGCCAGATCGCCGAGTACTACCTCACCGTCGTTGGCCTCGGCGACGCCATGCACCGGCGTCCCCGGGAACTCAGTCAAGGCATGCGTCAGCGCGTGGGCATCGCGCGCGCCTTCGCCCTCAAGCCGAAGATGCTGCTGCTCGACGAACCCTTCGGCATGCTCGATTCGCTGACGCGCTACGAGTTGCAGGCCGTGTTGCTCGAGCTCTGGAGCAGGAACCAGATCACCGCGGTGATGGTCACGCACGATGTCGACGAGGCGCTGTTCTTGTCGGACCGCGTCGTGTGCATGACCGATGGTCCCGCGGCGGAGGTGGGCGATATTCTCGAGATCGATTTCCCGCGTCCCCGCGATCGCAAAGCGGTGCTCGAGCATCCCGAATACTACGATCTCCGCGCCCACCTGATCGAGTTTCTCGAGGAGCACGCCCACCGGCGCCGGACCCAGCCACGTGCGCCCGGCGCGCCCCCGCCCACGACGATCTCCAGTCCGCCATGTGAACTGGCCGCCGCCACCTGAAGTGAAGCCACCGATACATGCCCTGATGAGCCGCCACGATTTCCGTCCGCGCTCGGACGCGCGAAACCGATTTTGCCATGTTGCCGCCGTAGAAGGGGCTTCATGCCCCGATGCCTTTCCTTGGGCCCACGGCGCGGGCGTGGTATCGCGGGATAAACCCGCTCCTACGGCGGGTCGCCGCCGCCCAGCTTGCGGCCACACGGCCGCCCTGTCGCTGGATTCACGACAACCTTAGCTGACGATTCCCGCGCCACTCTTCCGCCTTCGCCACGACCCACGTCGCGGCGTTCGGCACCTGCTTTGCCCACTTCCACCAAACCGATCCACGCCATGAACAACATCAAGTCATTCCTCCCGCTCGGCGCGCTTGCGGCGTCGCTGCTGTTCGCCGCTCCACTCACGGCCAGCGATGAACCGGCCGGCTCCATCACGGGCACGCCCGATACGCTCGGCGAAATCTTCTCCAAGGGGAGGGTCTCGTTCGACGAACGCATCCGCTTCGAATCCGTCGACCAGGGCAACCGCCGCAACGCGGACGCGCTCACGTTTCGTTCGGCGCTCGGTTTCACCACCGCACCGTATGCCGGCTTTACTGCAATGCTGGAGATGGAGGACGTGACCGCGCTGGACGGCAGCGACTATGCCGCCGCGCCGGGGTTTTCCCCGAACGTCGACAGTCGCGCGGTCATCGCCGACCCCGTCGGCACCGAGGTCAACCAGGCGTGGCTCGCCTATGCGAACGGCGACACCCTGCTCAAAGGCGGCCGCGTCAACCTCGTCCTCGATAACGCGCGCTTCATCGGCAATGTCGGCTGGCGTCAGAACCAGCAGACCTACGACGGCTTCGTCGCGCAAAACAAGAGCGTCGATCATCTCACGCTCACCTACGCCTACCTCGGTCACATCAACCGCATCTTCGGCGACCACGTCGCCGGCGGCGACTGGCAGTCGGATTCACATGTGTTGAACGCCAGCTATGCCGGCCTGCCGTTCGGGACGCTGACGGGCTATGCCTACCTGCTCGATTTCAGGAACGCCGCGGTCCAAAGCTGCGCCACCTACGGGCTGTCGTTCGCCGGGGCGCAAAAGCTTTCCGACCACGCAAAGCTCAACTACCGCGCCGAGTTCGCGACGCAGAGCGACTACCGCAGCAGTCCGCTCGACTACCGCGCGAACTACCTGCTGGGCGAGGTCGGGGGGGTCGTCGGGAAGTTTGCCGGCGGGATCGGCTACGAGAAACTCGGTGGGGATA
This sequence comes from uncultured Verrucomicrobiae bacterium, assembly GCA_963797435.1. GTDB lineage: Bacteria > Verrucomicrobiota > Verrucomicrobiia > Opitutales > Opitutaceae > CAWCPJ01. The sequence continues at coordinate 225,976 of CAWCPJ010000006.1, forward strand.
ACGGTGTTAGTTTTCGCACGCCGCTCGCCACCCTGCACGCATTCGACGGCTGGGCCGACCTGTTTCTCACCACCCCCGCCAACGGCCTGCGCGACACCTACGTGAAGGGCAGCGTCGTCCTCGCCCCGGACCTCGCGCTGCTCGGGGTCTATCACGATTTCAACGACGACACCGGTGCCGGCCTCGGCAGGGAGTACGACGTTCAACTCGCCTACAAGTTCAACAAGCACATCTCCGGCTTATTGAAGTACGCCTCGTTCGATTCCGACGTCGCGCTGCCGGACGTGAACAAGCTCTGGGCCCAGGTCGAACTCAAGTTCTGATCCGCCCCCGGTGCATGAACGCGGTTCATGCATCGCACAAATACAAATCCGGCGGCCGGTCGCACCCCAGGTTGCCGGGGGCACCCTCGCTGCTCAATCGCCGGTCAGCCTGATCGTTCACCACCAACTCATCTTCCAGCCATGGACTACATCAAACCCATCGACGTCGTAAAAAGCATGGTCAGCGCCGGCACCACGAAGACCGGCCTGTCCGTCAAGGACCTCCTGTTGCGCGGCTTCCTCTCCGGAGCGCTGCTCGGTTTTGCCACGAGCTTCGCCATCACCGGCGCCACGCAGACCAGCACGCCGATCGTCGGGGCGCTGATCTTTCCCGTCGGCTTCGTGATGATCCTGCTGCTCGGTCTCGAACTCGTGACCGGCAGCTTTGCGGTCGTATCGCTCGCCGGTGTCGATGGCCGTCGTGCGTGGCCGCAGGTGATGACCAATCTCGGCTGGGTCTTTCTCGGCAACCTGATCGGCAGCGTGGCCTACGGCTTGTTGCTCTATCTAACGCTGACGAACTTCGGCACGGATGTCGGCGGCGGCATCGCGCCCAAGATCATCGCGATCGCCGAGGCAAAAACCACCGGCTACGCCGCCCATGGCGCCGCTGGTTTCGGCACCGCGTTCGTGAAGGCGATCCTGTGCAACTGGATGGTCTGCCTGGGCGTGGTGATGGCGCTCTGCTCCACGTCGACCATCGGCAAGATCGCCGCGATGTGGCTGCCGATCGTCACGTTCTTCGGCCAGGGATTTGAGCACTCGGTCGTGAACATGTTCGTGATCCCGACCGGCATGATGCTCGGCGCGAAGGTCACGGTGGCGGACTGGTGGCTGTGGAACCAGATTCCGGTGACGCTCGGGAACTTCGTCGGCGGACTGCTCTTCACCGGCCTGTTCCTCTACTGGACCTACAAGCCGGCCCCTGACGCCATCACGATTCCGGTCGCGGAGGACGCCGCCCCTGCTGGCGAACCGCTCCGCGCCTGATTCGGTCCGTCGCTTTAAATCATCGCGTCCGCCATGTCCGCGCCCACGAACACCGCCCTGCCTCCGGCTGAATTCACCCCCGAGCAGAAACAGTATCTCGAGGGATTTCTCGCCGCCCTCGCCGTGCAGTTGCCCTTCGTGGGTGCGGCCGCGGACGGACGCCTTACCGCCCGGCCCGGGGCGGCGACGACGCCAAACCTCGCGGCGCCGCCCCCGGAGGACACGTACTTCGGCACGCCGCTCAGCGACCTCTGCAAACCCGAGCGCTGGAAGTACGACGAAAACCCGCTCGACATCTGGGCGAAGCTCGTCGCGCACGCCGAGGCGGACAAATTTCCCGACGAGGCGGACAGCTTCCGGTTCAAGTTCCACGGGTTGTTCTATGTCGCGCCAAATCAGGAATCGTTCATGACGCGATTGCGTCTGCCGGCGGGCATCATCACGTCGACGCAACTCCACGGCATCGCCGAGATCGCCGAATGGGGCGGTGGCTACGCGCACGTCACCACGCGCGCAAATCTGCAAATGCGCGAATTCCACCCGCGCGACATCGTCCGCGTCCTCGAACGCCTGCAGGAGCTTGGCATCACGTCGCGCGGCGCGGGTGCCGACAACGTCCGCAACATCACCGCCTCGCCAAACAGCGGCTTTGATCCCGACGAGATCATCGACGTGCGGCCGTTCGCGCGCGGCCTGCATCACTACATCCTCAATCATCGCGACCTCTATGGCCTGCCACGAAAGTTCAACATCTCCTTCGACAACGGCGGCTCGCTGTCGACCGCGGCCGACACGAACGACATCGGGTTCATTGCCTGTCGCGTGACCGAGCAAACTCTGGCTCGCGTAGGAGGGCTTTACGCCCCGATCCATCGCGGCATGAAGCCGCTCCTACAGCAGAGATCGAACCCGGCGTCTATTTCCGCGTCGAACTCGGCGGCATCACCGGCCACAAAACGTTTGCGCGCGACACCGGCCTGCTCGTGAAGCCGTCGGAGGTCGTCGCCCTCGCCGCCGCGCTGGTTCGCGTGTTCAATGAGAACGGCGACCGGACGAACCGGAAGAAGGCGCGCCTGAAGTACCTCCTGGAAAAATGGGGCGTGGAGAGATTTCTCGATGAGGCCGCGAAACGCCTGGCGTTCCCGCTGGCGCGCCTGCCGCTGGAGGGATGCGTGCCGCGCCGTCCGCAGCTCAAGCACGGCTGGATCGGCGCCTACAAGCAGGCGCAACCGGGGTTCACGTCCGTCGGCGCCGGCGTCCCGGTCGGCCGGCTGACACCGAAACAGATGCGGCAGCTCGCCGACCTCGCCACGAACTTCGGCCAGGGCGAACTCCGGCTCACGGTCTGGCAGAACGTGATCATCCCGCACATCCGCGACGCCTTCGTGCCCACCGTGCAGCGCTCGCTGCAGCGTCTCGGTTTCCACACCGAAGCCTCGAGCGCGACCAGCGGCATCGTCGCGTGCACTGGCAACTTCGGCTGCAAGTATTCCGCGTCCGACACGAAGACCCACGCCGCCGCGCTCGCGAAAGAACTCACGAAGCGGAAGGTCTCTACCGAGAAGCCGGTCAACATTCACTTCACGGGCTGCCCGCATTCCTGCGCGCAACATTACTGCGGCGACATCGGCTTCGTCGGCGCGAAGCTGGCCGACGGCAGCGAGGGCTACCACATGGTACTCGGCGGCGGCATGGGCGACGAGCAGGGCATCGGCCGCGAGATCCTGCGCGGCGTGCGCGCCGAGGAAGTGCCGGGCGTGGTCGCGAAGATTCTTACGAGCTATGAAGCCCGGAAGGAATCCGGCGAGACGTTCGTGCAATGGACGCGCCGGCATTCCGAGGGACAGCTTCAGGAACTCCTGTCCGCCTGATATGCCCACCGTCCCCGTCATCCCCGAGTCCGCGCCCTTCAGCACCGCGCAACGCGCCTGGTTGAACGGCTTCATCGCCGGCCTGCTTTCCCGAGGTGACATCGATCCCGTGGCCGCCGGGGCAGGGTTCGCGGCCGCCCCAGCGGCCGCGGCCCTGCAACCACTGACGATCCTCTTTGGCTCCCAGACCGGAACGGCCGAAGGTCTCGCCAAGCGCGCCGCGAAGGAGGCGGGCAAGCGCGGCTTCGCCGCCACCGTGATGGACCTGGCCGGTTACGACATTGCCCAACTTGCCCAGGAGCAACACGTGCTGGTGATCACGAGCACGTACGGCGAGGGCGAACCGCCCGACAATGCGAAGGCGCTGCACGATGCGTTGAAGGCGAACGAGACGCTCCGGTTTCCCGAACTGCGCTTCAGCGTCTGCGCGCTTGGCGACACGAACTACGTGCAGTTCTGCCAGTGTGGAAAAAACTTCGACGCCTACCTCGAGAAAGCCGGCGCGACGCGCGCGTGTCCGCGAATGGATTGCGATCTTGAATACGAGGAAAAGTTCGCGGCCTGGCTCAACGAAGCGCTGCGGTCGCTGGCTGAAGGTCGGGACGGGTCGCCAAGCCGTCCGCCGCCGTCCACGATCGAAACCACGCGAGCGCCGACAAGCGGTTTCAACCGGTCGCACCCCTTCGCCGCGCCTTTACTGGACGTGCGCCCCCTCAGCGGCGCCGGCTCCGCCAAGGAGGTGAATCACGTCGAGTTTTCCCTCGAAGGCTCGGGCCTCACCTACGAAGCCGGCGATGCGCTGGGCGTCGTGCCACAGAACTGTCCCGAACTCGTGGGCGAAGTGCTGAGCGCCCTCGGCTGCGACGGTGAGGAGGCCGTGCCCACGCCCGTCGGCGAGCTGCCGTTGCGCACGGCCCTGACGCAACACTTTGACCTCGGCCGCCCGACGCACGAGCTGATCGAACTCACCACCGCCGTCCCGGTCGGCGCGACCATCGAAAATCGAAATTCGAGATTCGAAGATCCCCCCGACGTGCTCGATGTGCTGCGGGCCGCCTCGAACAAGCCCGCTCCCACCGATTTCGTCGCGCGCCTGAAGAAGCTGCAACCGCGCCTCTATTCAATCGCCTCGTCGCCGCTGGTCCATCCGGGACAGGTGCATCTCACGGTCGGCGCGGTGCGCTACGTCGCCCACGGCCGCGCGCGCAAGGGCGTGTGTTCGACATTTCTCGCCGAGCGCGGCCTCGGCGCGGGCACCGTCGGCGTTTTCGTGCATCACAACCGCGCGTTCAAGCTTCCGCCCGACGACCGCACGCCCGTTATCATGATCGGCCCCGGCACGGGCATCGCGCCGTTTCGCGCCTTTCTCGAGCAACGCCGCGCCACCGGCGCCATTGGACGCAACTGGCTTTTCTTCGGTGACCAGCACGAGGCGCGCGACTTCCTTTATCGCGACGAACTGCTCGCGCATGCAGGCCAGCGGCCTGCTGACGCGGCTCGACCTCGCGTGGTCGCGCGATCAGGAGGCCAAGGTTTACGTCCAGCATCGGATGGTCGAGCACGCGAAGGAACTCTTCGCCTGGCTCGAAGGCGGCGCGCATGTCTATGTTTGCGGCGACGCCAGCCGGATGGCGAAGGACGTCGACGCGGCGTTGCACCACATCGTCGCCACCGCCGGAGCGAAAACCGCGGAGGGCGCCGCCGCCTATGTGCAGGCGCTGCGGGCGGCCAAGCGTTATGCCCGCGACGTCTACTGAAAGCGAAGGGACGAACAGCGAGCAGCGCGAAGCAAGCCGTTCGCCGGCGCCACCGTCCGACCTGCGTGCGTTCCTGGACGAGTTGCTCACCGAGCAACAGCGCCTGCAAACGCCCGCAGCGCGCTTCGCCACGCAGGACACAGCGGACAAGCCGGAGCCCGCCTCGTTTCATGCCGAGCTCATCCCGCTCAGCGCGCCCGGACCCGGCGAGCAATATGCATTCGAGGTCGATCTCGACGCCTGTTCCGGCTGCAAGGCCTGTGTCGCCGGCTGCCATTCGCTCAACGGACTCGACGAGGACGAGACCTGGCGCGACGTCGGCCTGGTCCTCGGCCGCGACGCCGCGCATCCCTTCCAGCAAACGATCACGAGCGCGTGCCACCACTGTGCCGATCCCGCGTGCGCGAACGGCTGTCCGGTCCTCGCGTACGAGAAGGATCCCGCCACCGGCATCGTCCGGCATCTCGACGACCAGTGCATCGGGTGCAGCTACTGCATTTTGAAGTGCCCCTATGACGTGCCAAAGTTCAACCGGCGTCTCGGCATCGTGCGCAAATGTGACATGTGCCATGGCCGGCTCGCCGCCGGCGAAGCTCCCGCCTGCGCCCAGGCCTGCCCGACGCACGCGATCCGCATCACCAAGGTGCCGGTGGCCACGGATGGCGATACCCGTTTGGTGGACACGAGCGCGTTTCTCGCCGTCGCGCCCGATCCCCGTTACACGCAGCCGACGACGCGCTATCGCACCCGGCGCGCGTATCCCACGGGCTGGCACGCGGCGGACCATGAGGCGCTGTATCTCCAGCCGGCGCACGGGCCGTTGATCGTGCTGCTCGTCGCGATGCAGGCTTCCGTCGGTCTGATCGCGGCCGCGGCGATGACGACGCGACTTGCCGAACTGGGACTTGCCGCGCCGGCAGTCGCCACGAGCCAAGTCGTACGCTGGCTGGCACTGGCACTGGCTGCCGGTGGCCTGGTGGCCAGTCTCGCTCATCTGGGACAACCCGGGCGTGCCTGGCGGGTCTTCCTCAATCTTCGACGTTCCTGGTTGAGCCGCGAAGCCGTGGCATTCGCCGGCTACCTCACCATCCTGACCTGGGCGGTGGCGGCGAAGAATACGACGGCCGATCTCGTGGCAGGCGCGACCGGCCTGATCGGCGGCTTCTGTTCCGCGATGGTCTACGCGGATACACGTCGCGCGCTCTGGTCGCTGCCGCGCACTCTGGTTCGTTTTGGCGGAACGACACTGGTAACGGCCGCGGCCACCGTCGCCTTGTTATGCGCCCCGGTGTTCCTGCTGGCGGTGCCGATGGTCGCGACCGCGCAGCTCGTGCCGTTTGCGCTGTTCCTTCGGCATCGAAGCGGTGTCGCCGCGGCTCCAGATACAAAGGCGGCACGTCTGATGGCCGGTCCGCTCCGCCGTTGGACGGCCGCGCGCATCTTCTTCGCGATCCTGGGAGGCGGTTTGCTACCGCTGCTGGCCATTACGCAACCGGCGACCGCGCCCAGTCTCCTCATGCTCGCGTTCGCATCCCTGGGCGGCGCGGAAATCGCGGAACGTTATCTGTATTTTCGCGCCGTCGACGCGCCCAAGATGCCGGGTTCACCGGCGGTGAGGAAAAAGCGATGACCGACGCGCTGACCCGCCTGCTGCGCACCCACAGCGGACCCATGACCGCAGAACTGGTGCAACGCCCGGGCGATTTCGGGCTCGGGCGCGTTCCCGAGCGTCTGCGTCCGAGCGGCACGGCCAGTTCGGTATGCGGGTTTTGTTCCACCGGCTGCAGCCTGAAGGTGCACCTGGATGTGCGCGGCGAGGCCATCAATGTAAGCCCCGAACCGGACTATCCCGTCAACCTGGGCATGGCGTGTCCCGAAAGGTTGGGAAGCCCTCACGCCGCTCGCGGCGGGCGACCGGGCGATCGAGCCCCTGTTGCGCGATCCAGCGACCGGAGTGGCGCGGCCCATCGGCTGGCCGACCGCGCTGCGCACGTTCACGTCGCGCCTGAAGGCAATCCAGGCGCGCCACGGCAGGTCCAGCATCGCACTGCTTTCGACGGGGCAGATTCCCACGGAGGAAATGGCGCTGCTGGGTGCGCTTTTCAAATTCGGCATGGGCGGCCGGCATGCGGACAGCAATACGCGCCAGTGCATGGCCACGGCGCACGTCGCCTACAAACAAAGTTTCGGGTTCGACGCCCCGCCCTACACCTACGCCGATCTGGAGGCGAGCGACGTGCTGGTCTTTGTCGGTGCCAATCCCGCGATCGCGCACCCGATCCTGTGGCAGCGCGTCATGCGCAATCGCCGGCAGCCGCAGATCATCGTCGTCGATCCGCGCCGCACCGAGACCGCGATGTGCGCAACCCGGCACGTCGCCCTCCGGCCGAAGGGCGACCTGTGGTTGTTTTACGGGATCGCCCATGAACTCGTCGCGCGCGGCTGGATCGACCGGGATTTCGTGGCAGCACACACCCGCGGCTTTCTGGGCTTCGCGGACTTTCTGCGCGACTACCCTCCCGAACGCTGCGCCGAACCAGCGGGCGTGACACCGGGGGAGATCCGCCTGCTCGCGCAGATCATCGCCCGGGGCAAGGCCGTCTCGTTTTGGTGGACGATGGGCATCAATCAGGGCCACGAATCCACGCGCAGCGCGCAAGCCTTGATCAACCTCGCCCTGATCACCGGCAACATCGGGCGACCCGGCACCGGCGCAAATTCCATTACGGGACAATGCAACGCAATGGGTTCGCGCCTGTTCGCCAACGCAACGTCTCTGCTTGGCGGTCGGTCGTTCGAAAGCGCCGTCCATCGCGCCGAAGTCGCGCGGGTGCTCGAGCTTCCCGAGGCCACGATCCCGCGCGAGAATTCCTGGGCGTACGATCAGATCGTCGATGGCATCGCGACGGGTGCGATCCGCGGCCTTTGGGTGGTTGCGACCAATCCCGTCCACTCGTGGATCAACCATGGCCGGCTGCGGGCCTTGCGTGAGAAACTCGAGTTTCTCGTCGTGCAGGACATGTACACGACGACCGAAACCGCGACGCTCGCCGACCTGTTGCTGCCGGCCGCGGGCTGGGGCGAAAAGGAAGGCACGTTCATCAACTCCGAGCGGCGGATCGGCGTGACGCGCAAGGTCGCGCGCGCCCCGGGGAAGGCGTTAAGCGACTTTGCGATCTTCCAGGCGATCGCCGAAGCCTGGGGTTGCGGGGCGATGTTCCGCCGCTGGTCCACCCCCGCCGCGGCGTTCCAGATTCTCAAGGAACTCTCGCGCGGGCAGCCGTGCGACTTCACCGGCATCCGCGACTTCGCACAACTGGACGAAGCCGGCGGGATGCAGTGGCCCTGCCCAATTTCGATTCTCGATTCTCGATTCTCGAATGTGGAACCGGCTTACCCAAGCGGAAACGCTGTCGGTGCAATCGAAAAGCGAAAATCGAAAATCGAAAATTCCCGCGAGCGTCGCCTCTTTGCCGACGGGCGCTTCTTCACGCCGGATGGGCGGGCGCACCTCTGGTTCGATCCGCCCCGACCCGCGCCGGAGGCGCCCGACGTGGAGTTTCCATTCTGGCTGAACACGGGTCGCGGCTCGTCCGCGCAGTGGCACACGGGCTCGCGCACCGACAAGAGCGACGTTCTGCGCAAACTCGCGCCGACCTCGCTCTATGTGGAAATCAATCCCGACGACGCCGTGGCACTCGACGTCGAGGACCATGCGGCGGTGACGGTGACGTCACGGCGCGGTCGCCTCCGCGCGGTGGCCGTGATCACGCCGACCGTCAGGCGCGGCGAGGTTTTCCTGCCCATGCACTTTCGCGAGGTGAACGCACTCACGTTTCCCGCCTTCGATCCGCATTCGCGCCAGCCGAGTTACAAGGCGGGCGCCGTGCGCGTGGAGAAAACGACGAGCTAAACACGGCGTCACGATTATCGGCGCGTAACGGTTCAGCCCGTAGCTGCGAGCAGCCACGGAAGTGCTGAATGGTTACAATGATTGCACTGCAGAAGACGTATTTCCCTCCTGTCTTTATCTGCGTTCTCTGCGAAATCTGCGGTTCAATTTCGAGCCGGTCGATGCCAATTCTCTTTGACCGCAGATGGCGCAGATGAACGCGGATTCCAAGTCACGGATAATCGCCCATGAACGCGGAGCGCAGACACGAATGATGAAGGCTGGCGGTGGTCGCATCGATTGCCACCAGCCCATGCCTTCATCGACGGCAGACGTTGTCGCTCGTCACGCCGTGGTGAATCCTGACTTGGCATTCGGCCTGAAAGCCTCGCCCACGCGCAGATCACGCAGATAGACACCGGCCGGATATTTCTCGAAGCTGCTCATTCCGGCAGCGCAAACGCCATCCAGGCATCGCCGGATTTGGTGCCCATCTTGCCGCCGCCACACGCAATCACGACATACTGGCGTCCATTGACCGAGTACGTCGCCGGCGTCGCGTAGCCGCCGGCCGGCAACGCGAATTCCCAGAGCTTCGCGCCGTCGCGCAAATCGAAGGCGCGAAACTTCTCGTCCTTCGTGGCGCCGATGAACAGCAAACCGCCGGCCGTGATGATCGGGCCACCATAATTTTCGGTGCCGGTCGGCGCTATGCCCTTTGCCGTGAGTTCCGGCAGTTCCCCAAGACGAATCGTCCAGCGGTAGTCGCCGGTATTGAGGTCGATGGCGCTGAGCGTGCCCCACGGCGGCTTGACCGCCGGATAGCCATTGGGATCGAAAAACCGGTTGTAGCCCGTGGTGGTCCAGCGGCCGCCGGTGAAGTTGGGTTGCGCGCGTCGGGTGTCCGCGGCCGCCATCTCGGCCGCGCTCATCGGTGGCGGCGGGGCGGCGGGATCGAGCAACCATGCGGCGATCGCCACCTTTTGCGCGCGGTAGAGAAACCCGAATGACGGCATCGCCTTCCGACCTTCGCTCAGGACCTTGATGATGTCGTCCGCCTTCAGGCGCTCGCCGATCTTGAGCAGGCTCGGCACGCTGCCGCCGGTGTTGCCTTCCCGGTTCGGTCCATGGCACGAACTGCACAGGCGGGAATAGAGCGCGGCCGGCGCCGTGTTCCCGGCAATCGCGGCGGTCGGGACCATTTCAAGGATCCACGCCATCTCGTTGCTGTTGACGTAAAGCACGCCGTCCGGATCGACCGCGGGACCGCCCCATTCGGCACCGCCATCGAAACCCGGGAAGATGATCGTGCCTTTTTCGCTGGGGGGATCGAACCACCGGTGCGGATTCACCGCGGCGAGCCGCTGCCGCACCGCCTCGTGGGCCTCGGGTGAGAGATTCGTGATTTCCGCCCCGGTGAAAACCTGGCGCGCGTACGGGGCCGGTTTGGTCGGATACGGCTGCGTTGGCCACGCTTGTTCATCGGGTAACGACGATGCAGGTACCGTCTGCTCACGCCACGGAAACAATGACTCACCCGTCTCGCGATCGAACACCCACACGTAGCCCGTCTTCGTGGTCTGCGCGACCGCGGCGATCTTTCGGCCGTTGCGTTCGACTTCACACAAGACCGGCGGCGCGGGCGGGTCGCGGTCCCAGATGTCGTGATGCGTGAACTGAAAGGACCAGCGCAACTTGCCCGTGGCGGCGTCGAGCGCGAGGAGGCAATCGGCGTAAAGATTACGACCGATGCGATTGCCGCCCCAGAAATCGAACGCCGCCGAACCCGTGGGAATGAAGGCGATCCCACGCTTCTGGTCGATCGTGAGGCCGGCCCAGCAGTTCGCCCCGCCGGCCCGCTGCCACGCATCGGGCGACCAGGATTCGTATCCAGCTTCCTCCGGCTGCGGGATGGTGTGAAAGATCCACCGCGGGGCGCCGGTGTGGACGTCAAAGGCGCGGATGTGCCCGGGGGCCGACGGCGCCGGGCCTTCGCCGACACGACATGTGACGATCAGCAGGTCGTGATAAATCGCGCCGGGTGTGTTCAGCGAATACTCGAGACCGGTGACGTCACGTTCGAGCCCGGTCGCGACGTCGATCTTCCCGCCGTCACCAAAGCTGGAAATCGGGCGACCCGTCGCCGGATCGATCGCGAAAAGGAAATGCCCCGCGCCGAAAAACAGGCGCCGCTCGTCGCCCTGCGACCACCACACGAATCCGCGGCACAACCCGGAACCGCCGGCGGCCGGCGGAGTGAAACGCCAGCGTTCGACGCCCGTCGCGGCATCAAGCGCGAAGAGCGTCAACGCCGGCGAGGTTCCGTAGAGCACGCCGTCGATCACGAGCGGGTTGCACTGCATCTGGGAGAGATTCTGCGGATCCACGTCGCCCGCATGGTAGGTCCACGCGGGTTGCAGACGGGCGACGTTGGCGCGGTTGATCTGGTTCAGAGTCGAGTAGTGCGTGCGCGCATCGTCGCCGAGATAACCGGCCCAGTTCTGATCCGCCGCGGGCGCGCGACTCGCGACGCCGACGAGAAGGAGAATCAGAAATCGCGGAGTGCATCGCGGCATCCAGCGACCGTGGCCAAACGATTTCTCCCGCGCCAGCGCGAAGAGCCTCGTGGCAGGCCGGACCATCCCCGCGGCGGGCGTCAATTGGCGTTCGCGGCGCGCACGGAGTGGCCGCCCTGCCTCTGATGAGATGCTTCTAAATTCAAATCCCTGTTACGGGCGGCGGTGCATTCCTGCAGACCGTACGAAACTGCAACCGGTTCTGGACGAGAATCGACGGGCGTGCCTCGGCGGAGGATCGCCGGGGTCCGCGCCGCTTTTTCCAGTCTTTGACGAACCCCGGAGCGGTTTTGCCGGTCGCAAGGCTGCGCCCGATTCGCTTTTGCCCGGAACCCCGCCATCGGACAATGTTTCACGAGCGCGCCCCGTCCGCCTTTGTCTTCACCATCTGACGCGACCGCCATGTCCGAAACCACTGTGCCTGCCTCCGTCGATACGCCCTCCGCTTCGTCGAGCGTGCGGATTTCCCTCACCTGCGATCCGCGCATCAACTTCGCGTTTCAGCAAAACGCGATCCCGGTCGTCCGCGAAATCCGGGTCGCCAACGAGGGACCCGACGCCGTGCGCGACGTCGTCGTCCACGTGACCACGGAACCGGCGTTCGCGCTTCCCCTCGAGTTGCACGTCCAGGAGATCGGCGCCGGCGGCGAGTTTCGCGCCAACCCGGTCGAACTGGTGCTCAACCCCACCCTGCTCCATGGCCTGGTGGAGCGCATGAACGGTCTGCTCCGCGTCGACGTGATCACCGACGGAACGACGATCGCCTCGCACACTGCCGAGATCGCCCTGCTCGCGCGTCAGGAATGGTGCGGCCTCGCGTCGCTTCCGGAGATCCTCGCGGCCTTCGTGCAACCCAACGATCCGGCGGTCATGCAGGTGCTCGACCGGGCGGCGCCGCTCTTGCAGCGCGCGACGGGACGCGCGGCATTGAATGGATATCAGGACAGGAGTCGCCAGCGGGCGTGGGAGCAGGTCGCGGCCATTCACGGGGCGATCGCGAGCTTTCGCCTGCGCTACATCAGCGCGCCCGCCAGCTTCGAGGAAACGGGCCAGAAGGTGCGTCTGCCGGGCGAGGTGTTGGACCAGCGTTTCGGCACGTGCCTCGACCTGGCGCTGCTCCATGCCGCCTGCTGTGAACAAGCGGGGTTGCACCCGCTTGTATTGATTCACGAAGGACATGCCTACGCCGGCTGCTGGCTCGACGAGCGCACCTTGCCCGAGGCCGCGATCGATGACCTGCAACTCGTCCGCAAGCTCGTGGATGTCGAAGAGCTGACCGTTTTCGAGACGAGTGCCGTCACGCACGAACGTCCGGGCACGCTCGATCAGGCGGAACTGCTCGCGCAGCCGCACCTTGCGCCGGGCATTCCGTTTCGACTCGCACTGGACGTTCGACGCGCGCGCATCGATTGCATCCGGCCCCTGCCCATCGTCGGCGCAAACGCATCGCCCACGCCGGCACCCGCATCACCCGAGCTGCCCACGGCCGGGATCGCGCTCGGCCAGCGCACGATCGCGGATGCGCCCGTCCTGGCGAAGATCGCGGCCATTACCGAACCGTCACGCATCGACCACTGGAAAAGCCGCCTGCTCGATCTCACCCTGCGCAACCGTTTGCTCAATTTTCGTCCGACGCTCGGCACCGTGCAGATGCTCTGTCCCGATCCCGAACGCGTGGAGGACGAACTCGCCGACAGTGCGGAGCTGCGGCTGCAACCGCGCCCGTCAGTGATGACCGCGAACGACCCCCGGCAGGGCGCACTGCCCGCGCGCCGGCCGGGCGAGGATCCGCTCACCACCTACCTGCGGGAGGAGCTGGCGCAGGGACGCCTGCACACCGACCTCGAGCCGGCGGAACACCAGCGAAGGCTCACCGACATTTTCCGCGCCGCCCGCCTCGGCGTGGAGGAGAACGGTGCGAACACCCTGTTCGCCGCCGTCGGCATTCTCGAGTGGCGGGAGACCGCGCACAGCGAGCGCATCCTGCGCGCGCCGCTGCTGCTCGTGCCGGTGCAGCTCAAGCGCAAGTCCGTGCTCGAGGGCTTTTCCCTGCGACGCATCGATGAGGAAACGCGACTTAACGTCACGCTCGTCGAAATGCTGCGCCAGCATTTCCACAAGGAAGTCCCGGGACTCGATCCGCTGCCTGAGGACGAAAATGGCGTGGACGCCGCACTCGTGCTGCGGCGGTTTCAGGACGCGGTGCGCGACCTGCCCGGCTGGGAAGTGAAACGCGAAGTGTGGCTCGGCCAGTTTTCGTTCACGAAATTCCTGCTCTGGAAGGATCTCGCCGACCGGCTCGACGAGCTCACACGCAACCGCGTCGTGCATCACCTCGTGCACGAAGCGGGGGCCACGTTTCCGAATCCGCCGGACGACGTGACCCCGCAGGATCTCGATGACCGCGTGGCGCCGGGCGACGTCTGTTGTCCGCGCAGCGCGGATTCCTCGCAACTCGCCGCCGTGCTCGCCGCCGCCGCGGGCCACGACTTCGTGCTCGAGGGTCCGCCCGGGACCGGGAAATCCCAAACCATCACCAACATCATCGCGCACTGCCTCGCCCACGGGAAACGGGTCCTGTTCGTCGCGGAAAAGCGGGCGGCCCTCGACGTGGTCCATCGCCGCCTGAAGGAGGAGGGACTCGAACCCTTCTGCCTCGAACTGCACTCGAACAAGACCGGCAAGGCCGACGTGCTCGCGCAGTTCAAGCAGGTGCTCGATTTCGCCGGTGCGAAGGAACCCGCCGAGTGGCAGACTCGCGCCACCGAACTGCAGCGCGTGCGCGATGAACTCAACGCCTACGCCCGCGCCCTGCACCGACCGCATCCGTGCGGGCTCAGCGCTTATGCCTGTTTCGACCATCTCTTCCCGCGCCGCGAACAAGCGGTCGTGAAGCTGGATCTGCCGGCCATCCTCGAGCAGACCACGGCCGACCTCGAGCAGCGCCGCGCCAGCGCCTCGGCCCTCGCCGAACGTGCCGCGCCGCTCGCGCCGTTGCCGGAACATCCCCTGGCGCCGTTGCATTGCACGGAATGGTCGCCCTCCTGGGACGAACGCGCCCGCGAACAGAGGACCGCCCTCGGCGCGCGCGCCGCCGCCGCATCCGCCGCGGCATTGCCCCTGCGCACCTGGTTGCAGCTTCCCTCCACCCCGGCGTCGCGGCGCGAGCTCATCGCGCTCGACGAACTGGCCGCCCTGTTGCTCGAACCGCAGCCGATCGGCGCGGAATTCCTCGCTGTCCCGTGGGAGCAGGTGGCAGCCGATCTCGAGCGCTGGCACGCCCGCGCCGTCGAACGACAGGAATTGCGCCGCCAGCTCGCGGGCTTCAACGAACCCGCCCTGCTCGCCCTTGACGTCGCCGCGCTGCACCGTGACTGGCAGCGCGCGCATGCCGCCTGGTGGCTTCCCCGTGTGCTCGGCGTGGCCAAGGTGCGGAGTATCCTGAGCGCGGCGCGGACCGACGGGAACAAACCGCCCCCGGAGCAATTGTTTCTCGCCCTGCCCTGCGCCGTGCGCCTTCGCGAAATCACCGCCGGCTTCACCAACGAGGCCATTCCCGGCGCGGCCCGTCTTGGCACGCTGTGGAATCACAACGATCCCGCCCCCGAGTCCATCGCCGCCGCGCGGGCGTGGGGCGAGAAGTTGCAGGCGCAACTCGCCGTCCTCGCCGGGGCCGATCCCGAACGCCTGCGCGCCTTGCGCGGGTTACTCGCCGGGATCGCCAGCGAAAGCGTCACGCTGTTCACCACGGCACCGATCGGCGACCACTGCCGCGCCTTTCGCGACGCGTGGTGGGCCGCCCATGCCGCCCTCGACACCTTTGCTGCCACCGTGGTGCTTGACCGTGACGGCTGCGACAACGCCCCCGATCATCTCGAGGCCGTCCAGCGTCTCGCCGAACACATCGCCGACGGCTGGCGCGACATTCGCTACTGGTGCGCGTGGCAACGCGTCCGCCGCGACGCGCAGGGACTCGGCCTTGCCCCGCTGATCGCCGCGATCGAGACCGGGAACACGGCGCCGAACGAAGCGCCCGCCCTGTTCGAGCGCAGTTTTCGTCGCGGATTGTTCGATGCGATCCTCGAAGCGGACGACGTGCTGCGGTCGTTCTTCGGCCATGAACACGACACCCGCATCCGGCGTTTCCGTGAACTCGACGAACGGATGACCGGCCTCACCCGCGAACTCCTGCGCGCGCGGCTCGCCGCGGGTTTGCCCGGCGATCGCGCCGAGGATGCGCCGCCGAAGACCGAACTCGGCCTGTTGCGCAAGGAAGTGGGCAAACGCGCGCGGCATCTTCCTGTGCGCCAGTTGCTCGCGCGCATCCCCACCCTGCTCCCGCGTCTCAAGCCGTGCGTCCTGATGAGTCCGTTATCGGTCGCGCAATACCTCGAGCCGTCGCACCAGCACTTCGACGTCGTGATCTTCGACGAAGCCTCCCAGATCGCCGTCTGGGACGCCGTGGGGGCGATCGCGCGGGGGCGGCAACTCGTGGTCGTGGGCGACCCGAAACAGCTCCCGCCCACGACCTTTTTCCAGCATGGTGAATCGCGGGACGACGAGGACGAGTCGCTCGTCGAATGCGAGGACCTCGAGAGCATCCTCGACGAACTCCTCAGCCACGGTTTGCGGCACAAGCACCTGCAATGGCACTACCGCAGCCGGCACGAGGGGTTGATCGCGTTCAGCAACCGTTACTACTACGACGATCACCTGCTCACGTTTCCCTCCCCGCAAGCGGATCATGGCGGCGTGCGTTTTCGCCATGTCGAGCACGCGCACTACGAGAAGGGAAGTTCGCGGACCAATCGAGGCGAAGCCGAGGCCCTCGTGACCGAACTCGTGACACGCCTGCGCGATGCGGCCGGCGCACGCCTGTCCTACGGCGTCGTGACATTCAGCCAGGCGCAGCAGGAACTGATCGAAAACCTGCTCGACGAAAAGCGCCGCGAAGTGCCGGAAATCGAGGTGCACTTTGGCGAGGAACCGCCGATCGAAGGCGAGCCCGTGTTCGTGAAGAACCTCGAGAACGTGCAGGGCGACGAACGAGATGTCATTCTCTTCTCCATCTGTTACGGACCGGATGAACGCGGCGCGGTGTCGATGAACTTCGGGCCGCTCAACCGCGACGGCGGCGAGCGAAGGCTCAACGTCGCGATCACGCGGGCACGGCAGGAAATCCTCGTGTTCACGACGCTGCGCGGCGATGCGATCGACCTGACGCGCAGCCGCGCGCGCGGCGTGCGTGATCTCAAACACTTTCTCGACTACGCCGAGCGGGGACCCCGCATGCTCGCCGCCGTGTCCCCGGCAAACACCGACGCCGCGCCCGCCTCCGAGTTTGAACAGCACCTGGCCGGGCGTCTGCGCGCCGTGGGGTACGAGGTGCGTCATCAGGTCGGATGTTCCGGTTACCGCATCGATCTGGCCGTCGTGGATCCCACCGCACCCGATCGCTACCTGCTCGGCATCGCGTGCGACGGCGCCACCTATCGCCGCGCCGCCACCGCACGCGATCGCGACAAGCTTCGCCAGGTCGTGCTCGAAAGCCTCGGCTGGCGCCTGCACCGGGTCTGGTCGACGGATTGGTGGTACGATTCCGAACGTGAATTCGACCGGCTGCTCGCCGCGATCGCCGTCGCCCCTCGCGCGAATCCGCCGCCGCCGTCCGACGGCGGTTCCGTGCCGTAAGGGCGGGCAGCGGACTGAGCGCGGTAGCACCTCGCACCGTGACGTCTCGGCGGGCTCGAGGCCCTGAGCCTGTCGAAGGGCTGGCGCACGGTTCCCCCTCCTGCGCAAGGACGGAGCTGACAGATGCGGCTACCGGCGCGGCAATTGCCGGTTGCGTTGCAACGCGAGCGGCTCGCCCAGGATTTCCTTCAGGAGGATTGCCCGCCGCACACTTGATGGGCTGCGGAGGTCCCGCCGCAATTCACGGCGACAGCTCCGCAGGTGGGTCGCCATTGCCGCATCGGTGCGTTCCGGTCGCATCGCGGCCGCCGTTGGCATGACTTCACCCGCCGCACGCGCCGCGCGCAATGCATGCAACTGCTCCATGAGTGTGCGCTGCTGTTCGAGAATCGCCGCCTGCGCCGCGTCTTCCGCACGATGGGCCGCCGCCGTCGGCATGGGCCCGTGCGGTCCCTCGCCACTGTAGGTCGCATCCTCGTCGATCACCACCACTGTCGGTGGCATCGGCGGGGGCTGGGGCGACGCCGGCATTGCGGGCGGCATGGTTTCGGCGCGCTGTCGCGCCAAGATGCGCCGACGGATTTCCTCCTGGATCTGGCGCGTGCGCGCGGCCTCCGCCGGATCCTCGTTCGCGCCGGGCCGCGTCGGCCTGCCGGCGCCCGGCGGCTTGTTCGCCGCGCCCATCGAGCGCAGGATCCAGACCACGACCAGGACAATCGCGACGACGACCTGAAAATGGGCGAAGATCCAATCCATGATAACGGCGATGGCGGCTCGAAAAGACTCGCGAAACGAACGGACGGTCGACCGGCCCGGAGTCGTTTCCTTCTGCTCGTCCTACTGGTTTGATTCCCGCTCCGGACGGGAGATCGATTTGCGCATCTCCGTGTCGGAATCGATGTTTTGCAGGCGATAGTAGTCCATGATGCCGAGATTCCCCTTGCGGAAAGCCTCGGCCATTGCGAGTGGCACCTGCGATTCCGCCTCGACCACCTTGGCCTGCATCTCCTGGACGCGGGCCTTCATTTCCTGCTCGAGGGCGACGGCCGCCGCGCGGCGGATTTCCGCCTGCGCCTGGGCGATGGACTTGTTCGCCTCCGCCTGCGCTTCCTGCAGCTTCGCGCCGACGTTGTCGCCCACGTCGACATCGGCGATGTCGATGGAAAGGATTTCAAACGCCGTGCCGACGTCGAGACCGCGCGCGAGCACGGTCTTGGAAATGCTATCGGGCGACTCGAGCACGACCTTGTAGCTTTCGGCCGAGCCGATCGTCGTGACGATGCCCTCGCCCACGCGCGCAATGATCGTCTCCTCCTTCGCGCCGCCGACGAAACGCTCGAGATTGGTGCGCACCGTCACGCGCGCCTTCACCTTCACCTGAATGCCGTCCTTGGCGACGCCATCGATCGTCATGCGCCCTCCCTGCGGATTCGGGCAGTCGATCACCTTCGGATCGACGGAGGTGCGCACGGCTTCGACGACGGACTTGCCGGAGCCCTTTGTCGCCAGATCGATCGCGCAGGCCCGCTGCCAGTTCAGTTCGATCCCCGCCTTTTGCGCGGCAATGATCGCCTGCACGGTGGGGATGAGACTGCCGCCGGCGAGAAAATGGGCCTCGAGTTCATCCACCGTGAGGGGGATGCCGGCCTTGCTGGCGGTGACGCGTGCATCCACCACCAGGCTGTATGGAACCTGCCGGAGGCGCATCGCGATCAGGTTGAACACGCCCACCGGCGCCTTCGCCAACAACGCGCGCAACCAGACAAAGAAGAAGGCGAACAGCCAGAGAACGACCGCAAGTCCGATGACGGCCGCAACAACGATGGTGATGGTTTGTGGAGTCATGATTTTGAAACGATCAACCGAAAGTTATCGTTGCCCTGGACGACCAGCCGCGCACCGCGCTCGGCAAAGCCGTCCCGACAAAATGCCTCATACCTTTTCCCGTCGAGCAAAACCACGCCCGAGGGTGCCAGCACGGTGACGGCTTCACAGGTCTTTCCGACGACTTCCCGCGCGGCCGCCGCCGTGGCCACACCCGTGATCGAGGCCGACAGGAACAGGCGCTGGCCTGACCTGGTTCTCGGCAGAATCACGAACTCCCCAACGACCGCCGCGATGCCGAGGCCGATGCCCACGGACAGCGCAATCATGCCGCCGGTCACACCGTAGTCGCGAAACGACAGCACGACGGCACCGACCATGACCAGGGCGCCAAGCACGCCGAGAATGCCGCCGGGCAGAAAGATCTCCAGCGACAGCATCAGCACACCGAGGAGAAACAGAAAAACGATGGTCGTCATTGCGGCACCGGTTCGACGATCACGACGAAATCCGAGCGCCGCACGATGCGCACCTGGACCCCGACGCCGATTTCGCCGAGTTCCGAGCGCGCTTCATATCGCCGCCCCCCCAGCTCGATCGTGCCCGTCGGACGCAAGGGCGAGACCACCACCCCGATCCCGCCACCCTCCTGTGCGCCGGAGTCGCGCGCCGCACCACTCGCCGTGCCATAGATATTGGCGGAAAGGACCATTCGATTCCACATCGACGTCTTGGGCAGGAAGCGCAGCACGATGAGGAAAAACACGATTCCGATCAAGAAGCCCAGGGACAGCGTGAAGGCCGGGCCCACAAACGTCCCGGGCGTTATGTCCTGCACGTTGCCCGGCCAGATGTCGGCCATGCCCCAGAGCAACGACCCGAGGATGATCAAGCCGCCGAGCCCGGCCAGGATGAGCACACCGGGAAAGACCAGGAGTTCCAGAAACACCAGGGCGACCCCCAGCAGGAAAAACAGCAGCGGCTCGTGGCCCGAGAGGCCCGCGACGTTGTGACCGAAGAAGACGAGCGCCAGCAACGCGATGCCGGAGATGCCGAACACGCCGAAACCGGGCGTCTTGAATTCAATGAAGAGCAGCAGCCCCCCGACCGCGAGCAGCAGCGGGCTCAGCCGGTTCAACCACAGGGCGAGATCCAGCGACCACGACATCTCGAACTTGCGCACGGTGAAATCCGCCGGGCCGGCCAGCACGTGGTAAAGAGCGGGCAGGTCCTCCTCGATGCCCGCGCCGAGCAGGGGTTGCGGCGGATCGCCGTAGCCGCGCATGGCTTCATGCGCCGTCAAGCTGAGGAGTTCGCCCTTGGGTTTGATCACCTCGCCGTCGATCTTCAGCTCGAAATTCTCGTCCATCATGGCCGAGACCACGTCGCCGCGGTAGGGATGGTTTTCCGAGATCGCCCGCACCCGCGCGCGCAGGTAGCTGACGACTTTCTGCTTCATCGTCTTGTCGATGTCCTGACCACCCTCGGACACCGGAGCGGCGGCGCCAATCACGCCGGAAGGGGCAAAATAGATCCGGTCCGTCGCCGCCGAGATGAAGGACCCGGCCGAAACCGCGTCCGTGTTCACGTAGGTCACGGTCGTGCCCTCAAACTTCGCCAGGATCTGCATGATCTCGAGGGTGACGTCGAGCCGCCCGCCGGGCGTATCCATGTCGAGCACGACGCAATCCGCGTGGGCAGCGATCGCGTCCTTCACGCCGCTGCGTACGATGTAGAGGACGGGCGGCGCGATCTCGTCGCGAATCGGGATGACGTAGAACTTCACCTTGCCATCGGGTCCGGGGGCGATGTGCGGCAAGGACGTCATTTCCGCGTGGGCGGTGGGGGAGTCCGCAGCCGGCTGCACGGCCGGTCCTTTCGCCGGCACGAGTGGTTCTTGGGGGACTGCTGGCTCGACAGAGTCCGCCCCAAACGCCGCCGTCACTCCGCACGCCAGGAAGGCCCACAACAGGAATTTCATTGCAGATCGAACCGCGAGCATGGGCCCACAGGTCAAAAACGCAAAGGTGAATCGGGCCAACCCCGGCGGGAGAGACTCACAACCATGTCGGACATTCCGGCGGCCGCATTCCGTACACTGCGTTTGACTCCGTGACGCGGAACCGTCGATGATCGAGCGGATGCGGTGGTGCACGACGCGCCGCCAAAACTACCCCCAATCCCCCCACCATGTCTGAATCGACCTTCATACAGATCAAGGACACGACCGCCAATCCCGCGCCCCTCGGACTGCTCGGCTTTGGCACGACCACGGTTCTCCTCAATTGTCACAATGCCGGATTCTTTGGCCTCAACTCCATGATCCTGGCCATGGGGATCTTCTATGGTGGACTCGGGCAGATCATCGCCGGCGTGCTCGAATGGAAGAAGAACAACACCTTTGGCGCGACCGCGTTCACCTCTTACGGCCTGTTCTGGCTGACGCTGGTGGCCCTGGTCTTGCTGCCGAAATCGCCGTACGGTGCAACCGCCGCCGACGGCAATGCCATGGCGGCCTATCTGGTCATCTGGGGCATTTTCACCCTGGCGCTCTTCATCGGAACGCTCCGGCTGAACCGGGCGCTGCAGGTCGTCTTCGGCACGCTGGTCATCCTGTTCTTCCTGCTGGCCATCGCGGAGGGCACCGCCAACGCCGCTCTCACGAAGTTCGCGGGTTACGAAGGGATCGTCTGCGGTTTGTCCGCGATGTATGCGGGACTGGCTCAGGTGCTGAACGAAGTCTACGGCCGCACGATCTTCCCGCTCGGCCCCGTCCAACGCGTCGCGCCCGCCCGGGTACCCGTTGCGGCGTAAAACGGTTCAAACAAATCCCGTGCGGACCGCGCGCGCCCACTCGGGCCAGCCGTTGCGCTCGGCGAGGCGGGCGGCGGCCTTGTGGTCGTACTTCACCTTGCGGAGGTCGGCCCGCCAGCCTCCCTCCCTTTTCTCGATGACGGCATAGCGGGCATGCGGGCTGCCCGCTTCCATCTTGTGCGGAAAGGGCTCGTCATCCTGATAGGCGGGCAGGCCGACGCTGCCGGGGTTCACGACCAGCGGACCTTCCGGAATCTGCACCACGCGAGGCAGGTGGGTGTGCCCGCATAAAACCAGGGTGGCGTAGGATGGTCCGATGCGTCGCACGATATCCCGCGGATCGCGCAGCTCGACGCCCTCAGGCGTGACTTTTTCCAGGAGGTATTCGGTGTCATCCCAGGGCGAACCGTGACAGGCAAGCCAGCCGTCGGCCTGAACGACCTGCGGCCACTCTCCCAGCCACGAGCGATCCTCCGGCGACAACCGCTCGCGCGCAAACTCCGCACTGCGCAACCCGACGGGCTCGTGGGGCACGCCGACCATGCGATCACCGTTGCCGCGTACATGCCGGACGTGCGCGAGACCACGCAGCAATCTCACCGTTTCCACCGGATCGATCGGTCCGTTGCAGGCATCGCCCAACTGCACGACGAGGTCAGGCGCAACTTTCCTGAGTTCGACCAGCACCGCGGCAAGCGCGGGCGCGTTGCCGTGAATATCGGCGATGACGGCCAGTTTCATCGCGTCAGTTTCCGGTATTTGATCCGGTGCGGCTGGTCGGCGTCCCTGCCCTTTGCGGCGGTGCAGGTCGTCGATGTAGCTGGAGTAGTTGCCGGGAAACCATTGCACGGCGCTGTCGCCCTCGAAGGCGAGGATGTGGGTGGCGACGCGGTCGAGGAACCAGCGGTCGTGGCTTACGACCACCGCGCAGCCGGCGAAGTTTTCCAGCGCCTCCTCGAGCGCGCGGATGGAGTTCACGTCGAGATCGTTGGTCGGCTCGTCGAGCAGGACGACGTTGGCTCCCTGCTTGAGCAGCCGCGCCAGGTGCACGCGGTTGCGTTCGCCACCGGAGAGCACGCCGACTTTCTTGTTCTGGTCCGCGCCCGTGAAACCAAACTGCGCACAGTAGCTGCGTGCATTCACGCGGCGGTCGCCGAGGTTGAGCATCTCCTCGCCGCCGCTGATCACCTCGTAGAGGTTCTGATCGCCGGGCAGGGCGTCGCGGGATTGATCGACGTAGGCAAACTTCACGGTGTCCCCGACCCGCAGCGTGCCGCCGTCCGGTTGCTCCTGGCCGAGCATGAGCTTGAACAGGGTCGTCTTGCCCGCGCCGTTGGGACCGATGACGCCGACAATGCCGCCGGGTGGCAGCGAGAAGTTAACGTCTTCAAAGAGCAGGTTGTCGCCGTAACTCTTCGCAAGTTGCTTCGCCTCGACCACGAGCGAGCCGAGGCGCGGGCCGGGCGGGATCACGACTTCGAATTCCTTCTCCTTCTCCGCCACGTCCTCCTTGAGCATCGCCTCGTAGGCATTGATGCGCGCCTGCGATTTCGCCTGGCGCGCCCGGGCGGACTGGCGGATCCACGCCAGTTCGCGTGCCATCGCCTTCTGCCGGCGATCCTCCGTGCGCTGTTCGACCGCGAGGCGCGCCTGCTTTTGCTCGAGCCACGAGGAATAATTGCCCTTCCACGGAATGCCATGGCCGCGGTCGAGCTCGAGGATCCAGCCCGCGACATTGTCGAGAAAGTAGCGGTCGTGCGTCACCGCGATGACCGTGCCTTCATAGCGCCCGAGGTGCTGCTCGAGCCAGCCGACACTTTCGGCATCGAGATGATTGGTCGGTTCGTCGAGCAGCAGAATGTCGGGCTTCTGCAGCAGGAGGCGCGTGAGGGCGACACGCCGGCGTTCGCCGCCCGAAAGCTTATCGACCACCATGTCCGCGGGCGGACAACGCAGCGCATCCATGGCCATCTCGACCTGGGCCCCGACGTCCCAGGCGCCGAGGGCATCGATCTTCTCCTGCAATTCGCCCTGGCGTTCCGTGATGCGTGCCTTTTCCGCATCGTCGTCGGTCGCCGCGACCTCGTCCCAGGTAGCATCGTACGCAGCGACGAGGTCGGTGAGATGCTTCACCCCCTCCTCCACGGACTCCCGCACCGTGGCACCCGAACGCAAATGCGGTTCCTGTTCCAGGAGACCGACGGAGTAGCCCGGCTCGAAATGCACCCGGCCCTCGAACTCGTGGTCGCGACCGGCGAGAATCCTCAACAGCGAAGACTTGCCGGAGCCGTTTAGACCGAGCACGCCGATCTTAGCGCCGTAGAAAAACGACAGCGAGACTTCGCGAATGATTTCCTTGCGCTCGATCTTCTTCGAGACGCCGATCATCGAGAAGATGACTTTGTTCGGTTCGTTGGCCCTGGCCATTGAGCCAAGGAGGGACGGCCCGGTTGCGTGATTCAAACCTGAAGCGATCCACTGCGCCCAGCGAGTTCACCAGTGGGGACACGAAGATCCCGAAGACAGAATCAACGGACCGGATGGCGGCCGGTCCATTCAGGAGGCTGCACTTCCTGAAGAGGTCGCCGTGCTCTCGGTGAACTCTGTAGTAAGTCGACTCCTACTCAACCGCTTCCTGCTCGCGCTTGAGTTCCCGCGTCATGAGCGCGGCGACACCGTCCGCCGGTTTGCGACCCCGAAAGAGGATCGCGTGAACCTGATCCAGGATCGGCGCATCAATCATTTTGCCCGCGCAGACTTCGTACATCGACTCAGTGGTGCCGTATCCCTCGACGACGGTGCGCCGGCCCCGCAGCATCTCGTCGACGGTCCGGCCTTCCCCAAGACCGCGACCGAACTGATGGTTACGGCTCCACTCGCCGTAACAGGTCGCGACCAGGTCGCCAAAGCCGCTCAGTCCCACAAATGTCACCGGGCGCGCACCGAGAGATTCACCCACCCGGATAATCTCGGCGAGCACCCGCGTGATCAGCGCGGCCTTGGCATTGTCGCCGAGTTTGAGGCCGTCGCAGAGCCCGGCGGCGATCGCGTAAATGTTTTTCAGCGCTCCGCCGATCTCGGCCCCATAAAGGTCGTCGGTCGTATAGATGCGCAGCATGGGCGAACTCAACGCAACCTGCACGGCATCGGAGATGTCGTCGTGACGTTGGGTCGCGAGCACCAGCGCCGTCGGGCGTCCCTCCGCCACCTCGGCCGCGTGACTCGGACCGGTGAGGGTGCCAACCGGCAGATCCGGCAGCACTTCACGAACAATTTGCGAGGGTGTCAGATGTGTGCCGGCCTCGATCCCCTTCGCGAGATTCACGACCAGTTGCAGCGCGCGAGCACCGGCCCGATTCGCCGCAATCTGCTGCGCCCACTCGCGCACGCCGACCACGGGACACGCAAGGATGATGACTTCGGTTTCCATCAGCACCGGTGCCAGTTCAAATCCGAACTGCACCGAATCCGGCAGGCGCGCACCGGGCAGGTAGTCGCGATTCTCGCGGGTGGCTCCGAGTTCGAGGGCGAGTTCAAACCGGCGCGGCACCAGCGTGACGGTGTGGCCGAGCCGGGCGAGGTGGATCGCCATCGCCGTGCCCCACGCGCCGGCGCCAAGAACGCTGAAGTTCATGATCGCGAGTAAACCCGGCGGCGACCGGCCGGCAACGGCATTGGGGCGCCGATCACAATCAACGGATCGATCAACCCGGCGACACCTCGTTCTGGAGCATCTGGTCCAGCGTCTGGCGGCGGCGGATCAGGGCGGGAGTTCCGTCGGTCCGCAGGAGGACTTCGGGTGCCTGCGGGAAGGAGTTGTAATTGACGGTGCTCATGGCCGAGCAATAGGCGCCGGCGCCCTCGATCACGAGCCAGTCGCCGATCCGGGCTTCGGTGAGCCGGCGCGGTTCCAGTGTCTCGTGGTCGCCGGACTTGGGGGTCAGCATGTCGCCAGACTCGCAGCAGTGGCCGGTGGCGATGTAGGCGGCCTCGGCTGCGGATCGCGCCGGATCGCGCGGGACGACCGTCATGGGATGTTGCGAGCCATACATGGCCGGGCGGCAAAGCTCGGTCATCCCCGTGTCGAGTTTGAGAAACCGGTAGCCATTCGCCCCGGTGTCCGTCATGTCCTGGATGGTCGAAATGACCGCGCCGGCGTTGGCCACCAGGAAGGTGCCCGGCTCGATCTCGAAATGGAGTTTGCGACCGGTGCGACTGGCAAAGTCGGCGATCAACTGCCGGACGGGAGCCCCGACGACCTGGAGATCGGTGGAGGACTCGTGTGGCATCCGGGCGACCTTGAAACCGCCGCCGAGGTTCAGGACGCTGGCGGTCGGATAGCGCTCGACGTCGGCGAGGCTCATCCCGGCGACCTTTAGCCAGACGGCCGGGTCACTGCCGCTGCCGATGTGGGTGTGAATGCGAAAGACCTCCAGGCGGTGTCGGTCGATGATCGCGTCCGCCTCGTCGAGGTGTTCATGCCAGATGCCGAAAGAGGACGCGGGTCCGCCCACGTTGGTCTTGGTGGTACCGCCCGAGCCGAGGCCGGGATTGATGCGCAAGCCGACCTTGCTCCCGGGAAATGCGGCTCCAACACGGTCCAATTGGTCCAGCGAGCACGCGTTCACCGCGATACCCCGCCGCACGAGATCGGCGAAGTCGGCCGGCAGTTCCTGGGTGCTTAAGCTGATCTTTGCGGGCGTAATACCGGCACGAATGGCACGTTCGGCCTCATAGCCGGAGCTCGCATCGATGTGCAGCCCGCGCGAGTCGAACAGACGCAGGAGCGCGGCGTTCGACGCCGCCTTCATCGCATAGCGCACCGTCAGGCCGAAGGCGTGGGGAAACGCGAGGGCCGCCTCCGCCTGGCGAAGCAGGGTGGCTTCGTCGTAGACATAAACCGGCGTGCCGGCGAGGGCGACGATCCGTTCGAGCGCGGATCGCGAAATGAAGGTCGGGGATTCCATGGCGGAGGTGTCGGCGAAATGCGAAGCTGACTGCGGAGATTACTCGGAAAGTGATGCGCATTCGGACCGAGTGCTTGTCAAAGCTTCGTCATCCTCATACGGTCGCGTGAACCTGAGAAAACTCGCGCCGATCACATCAATCGCCATCCGCCCCGCTCCAAGAAGAAACTGCTGAACTGAACGACCATGTTGCGTGTGATGATCAACCTGCTCCGCCGGCCCACCGTGCCGCAAAGCGCATTGTTGCATCGGCGGGACGTTGATCGGACCAGCACCCGCAACGCCCAATTCATCAGTTTTCTCGACGATAGCGGCTTCCGCCGGGTCGATACGGACAGGTGGGAGCGCCGCATGCGCCGCCAGCGTCTGGTGGCGTACACGCTGCTTTGGACGATGGTCGCCGGTTTTGCCTGGGTGGTGATCGAAAGCGCCCAGGCGCTCTCGCTGTTCTAGCCCCGGAACGAACCCATTCGCCAGCTGGCCGCGCCGGGATGACCCGCGCGGCTTTTCTGTTTACGACGTCGAGCCCGCCGGCCGCTCCCGCCGGGTGCCGATTGCCGGTCGTACGGGGCCGCCGTGTTCCCGCCCGCGAGATCGCAGTCTGAACACCCCCGGACGGCGGCGAAACACGGGGAAAAACCGACCGCCGGAAACGCGCCGGCCCCCCGTCCCCGAATCCGGGAATCCACTTGCTTTTATGCCTCTCCGGTGTCTGCTACCCGCCGCTTCGTCGATAGATTGCTAGGCTACGTGATTTGGTGGATTGTCAGGCGGACCACAGGGGCCCGGTGATGATTTGAAACCCGGAGGTCGGGAACAGTCCGTGTGCGGCGGTTGATTCGAGGGGTAATCATCATGGGTAACAAACTGTATGTCGGAAATCTTGCCTTCACGACCAGCGAGGGGGAACTCCAGCAGGTCTTCTCGCAGCATGGCACGGTGAGCGACGTTTTTATGGCAATGGATAAGTTCAGTGGTCGTCCGCGCGGTTTCGCGTTTGTGACGATGAGCACGGACGCCGAAGCGCAGGCCGCAGCCAGCGCGATGAACGGCGTCGAGCTCGGCGGTCGCAAGATCACCGTCAACGAAGCACGTCCGAAGGAAGAACGCCCCCGTGGCGGCGGCTTCGGCGGTGGTGGTGGTGGCGGCGGCGGATTTGGCGGCGGCGAGCGCCGCGGCGGCGGCGGCGGCGGTGGCAGGGGTTTTGGCGGCGGCGGTGGCCGCGATCGCGGTTTTGGTGGCGGTGGCGGCGGTGGCCGCGATCGACGCTACTGAACTGACCTCCGATTCTCCTGTGCCATCGGCGCAGGAATTCATCACTCGGGCGAAGTCCTTTCGGACTTCGCCCTTTTTCTTGGCTGGCCCCGGCCGGGGCTCGTTTGCTGCTTGGCAGATCTGACCGCCGACGGCATCCCGGCCCGAGTGAGCCTCAACCGCTGTGAAGATGCACTGCTGCACTATCTGCGGACTCATCCGGATGAGGATCGCTTCTGGCGCGGTCGGGTGCTCGAAGTCGACCGGCACCCAGGATCGCTGGACTCACGGACCACGGCCTTGGAGCGCGCGCTGCGGGACTACGCCGGCGAGCGGGCTCGCTCCGACGCTTCGCTGGCTGAAGCCTTGGGCGCCGGCCAGGTGAGCATGCGCAACCTTGCGGAATTCCTGCTCCGTTCGTGGACGCCGCCCCGGCCAGCAAGACGCCAGCCCCATCCCGGAAGCGGATAACGTCACGACAGCATGCGGAGCACAAAAGCCTTGGGCGTTCGCCGGAAAACGCGGCCCCCGAGGCGGAGCGCGCGCACAAGGTCATCGCGCGAGATCCCTTCAAGTCGGGCGCGCAAACCCCGGCCGTCGCGCAACGGCTCTTCCGCGACGGGGACTCCTCGGAGGATCAGGGCAAGAAAAGCGCAATCACGGGCCCGGCCAAGCGCGTCGTCCATGCGGACCAGGCGACGCCGGTACTCGCCGAGCGCGGGTTCACCCCAAGGGGCCAGCAGCCGCGTCTGGTTCAGCAGCTTTTTCGCCTGCTTTCGCCATTCGTGCACATGATCGTCCGACAACAGCTCGCGGGCAGCCCGATATGACTCCCGAGCCGCCTTGTAGCTCTTGCGCAACTGGCGGCGGCAGTCGCCGCGCTTCAGGCCGTCGAATGGGGTCACGACGATGCGCCGGCGCAGGGCTCCGAGCGTCCGGCGCACTGCGTCAAGGTCGCGTTTGCGGTCCGTGGCCACCGCATGTGCTGCCTGATGCAGTCGCAAGGCGGCGTGGAGATCATCAAGGTTTGCCGATCCGGCTCCCCTGGCCTCCGCCGTGAGTAACGCCCCGATCGCATCCGTTTCGCGGTGCCGGGCGAGCTGGCGCCCGAGTTCCCGCAGCAGGCGATCTTCGGTTCGGGCCGTGCTCCCCAGGGACGCGCGCGCCAGGCCGAGCAGGGCGCGCATTTTCTTCAGGCGCTTTCGTACCTCGTGCAGGGCGTTTGCGTCGTGGGCCGCCGGTTCCAGTTCCTCGCGGGCGCCGTCAAGCTCCTCGAGCGCAATGCGCCGAGTTGCTTCACCGGGCTGTTCGTTCGCTCCGAACTGAAAACTCATGGATTCGCGCGAGCGCAACAACGCGCGGACCCGAAGGCAATGCGCGACGCGGCGATGCGAACAACGGTCGTTCCTGCTCTCGTCGAGCTCATGAGGGGAGGACGATGGAGCGCGAAAGCATGGGAAACGACAAAACCGCAGGCTGCGGCGCTCGCGTCCACCGGCTCACCCGACGCACAACCGGTCCAAGCCGGGGATCAGCCGCCAGGAGCGCCTCGGCCGCGGTCCGGTCCGGCGGCATCACGGGAAGCGTCAAACGCGTTGCAGCGTCAGTCCGACCACGCGCGGTTGCACCAACCGCACGAAATCGAGGTAACGCAGCCGGATGATTTCCCGATGATTGCCGGCATTGAACGCGATATGCTCCAGTCGGGCCAGGGCGTCGGCGACAAAAACGGGCAGGCCATAGAGGTTCCCAAACGGAGGCATCGCCCCGCCCTCGCAATCGGGAAATCGATCCTTGAACTCCACCTCCGACGCCATCTCGACGTCGTCAATGCCCGTGGCCGTACGGAAATGATCGATATCCAGGCTGCAATCCGCCGGGACGACCGTCATCGCCAGCTTGCCCTCCAGCTTCACCATCACGATCTTCGCCATCTCCCGGCCACGCACGTGGGCCGCGGCGGCTATCTTCTGCGCCGAAAAAGCGGGCGGATGCGAGATGACGTTGTAGGGAACTCCCTCACGGTCGAGGTGCTTGAGAATTCGAAGCAAGGCCATGACTGATTCCTGGCGGAACAGAAGGTGACGACGGCGGCGGAAAAGCGGCGCCGGAAGGCCCGCTGCCGGCCAGCGGTTCCGTTTGAAGAAACCGATCGCCGTTCCGTACGCGAGGGTCGAATTCGTGGCGACCACGAATTCACAAATCCTGCATCACGGCCAGAGCAGTGTCATTCTGGACGGTCACCTCCGTGTGGACCGCCGACGACATGCCGTTGGGGCGCGACCCGTCAGCCAGGGTCGCTCCTGACCGACGCTGGCTTCGGCTCAACCCACCCGATCGCGACGCTGGCGCCGCGCGGTCGGAAAGGCGGCCGCATCCGGCGAAGACGTCGGGCCGTGGCTCAGTTCAGTCAAAAACAATCTCGGCTTGCCGCGTGCGAAACGCTTCGCAACCGCCGACAGAGGAACTCCCGGCAGCCGGGACAACATGTCGGCTCGATCTACGGCAAACCGCGGGGCGGTGTCTGGTTTGCGGTTCATGATAAGTCGTGAATCGAAATGTAGTGCGATGCCTCGGCGGCGCAATCACGCATACGCAAAATATGCGTGTCATTGCCCCCGCCGTGCACCTCAGGAAAGGACGCCGGATCGGCCGTGAAGTTCCGGAGTTCTTCGCACGCCAAATGCATGTGACGCGATTGCTACAAATCCCTGAACGTTTGCGGCGGACCCCCTGATTTCCCTCCAAGGGATGCGGAGCCTTCCGTCGGCACGACGGAAAACAAACCGTCATTTTCCCACCGGCTCATACAAGGCACCGTCGAGGCGACGAATGACCCAGGAACACCGCAGCGGGGCAATCGACGACCGTGCCACGATCGTTCGCCATCGCCGAACCACCATTGCCGTTCCCCTCCATGAAACGAATCCATTACGCCATTCTCACCGCCGAGGCGCTCTCCTATGCGCTCATGATCGTTTTCATTTTTGCCGATGCGATGTTCGATCTGACCGGCGCCTTTCGGACCGACCAATTCGTGCTTTCCCCGGAGTTCGCCTACATCGGCGCCTGCCTCGTCGGCCTGGTCGGCTGCATCAACGTCTGGCTCACCTGGTACTACATCCAAAAGGCGAACACGATGCGCGACTGGCTGATTGTCTGCGCGTGGACACATCGTGTGAAGCAGAACGGCCGCTGGCTCACGCTCGAGGAGTTCCTGAGTGAACACCTCGGCTACCGTGTGTCTCACGGCCTCTCGGACGCCTCGCTTGTCGACATGCGCAATGAAGCCGACTCGCAATGGCACCGCTTCCCCAACGCCCCGGTGACGTCCCGCCAGCCCGCCCCGCCGCCCGCCCCCGCCGGCGACGCTCCCGTCCTTCCCGCCTGAACGGATCTGTTTCCCCCCGACGTGACCCGCAGACAGATTGATATTACGTACGTAACATCGATCTGGCCAACGACCGGCAAAGAGGCAGGCGATCCCCTGACGGATGCCCTCGCGATCGGCGAGCGCCGGCCATCCCCGGCCTCCCGGGGCCATGTCCCGCGGCACCTGAGGCTGCGGCGCAGGCTGCCGGGGCCGGACACGCCGGCCCTCATCCCGCTGGAGACTCGATGACCGAAGCGCAACCCGGCGTTGTTTTTGCGGGAAGGCTGTTGTTTCTTTGGCGGTTTCCATGTCGGAACCCGATTGCCAGCCGCTGACTCACGTCCCGCCGGAATCCTCGGCGCATGAGCACAAGCGCCGTTGGGTGATCACGTACCCGGATGATCTGCCCATCACGGCTCGCAAGGACGACATCCTGGCTGCGCTGCATGCCCATCAGGTCCTGATCGTCGCGGGTGACACGGGCTCCGGTAAAACCACCCAGCTGCCGAAATTCTGCCTTGAGGCCGGACGCGTGCGCATTGCCTGCACCCAGCCTCGCCGGGTCGCCGCCATTTCACTTTCCCGCCGCGTCGCGGAGGAACTCGGCGTGCGCTGGGGACGGGAGGTGGGGTGCAAGATCCGGTTCATGGACGAAACCTCGCGCCACACCGCCGTGAAGTTCCTTACCGATGGCATGCTGCTCGCCGAAGTGCAGAACGACCCGACGCTGCGGGCCTACGACACCATCATGATCGACGAGGCGCACGAGCGCTCGCTCAACATCGATTTCCTGCTCGGTCATTTGAACCAGCTGCGCCACCGCCGGGCCGACCTTAAGGTCATCATCACTTCGGCGACGATCGACACCGCTGCGTTTTCGCAAGCGTTTGACCAGGCACCGGTGATCCAGGTTTCCGGACGCCTTCACCCGGTCGAAGTGATCCACAGTCCGGTCGACGAATTGCTGGAGGAGTCCGGCGACTTCACCCACCTCGACGCCGTGGTGGTTGCCCTCGAGCGTATCCTTCTTGAAAGCGACCGCGGCGACATCCTGGTCTTCCTCGCCACCGAGCGCGACATCCGCGAAACGGGCGAGCTGATCGCCACGCGCGGCCTCGGGCCACTTGACGTGCTGCCGTTATTCGGACGCCTCTCCGCCGGCGATCAGCAACGCGTATTCGCGCCGTCCGGCCGGCGCAAGGTGATCCTCAGCACGAACATCGCCGAAACCTCGCTGACCATCCCCGGTATTCGTTTCGTGATCGATACGGGTGAGGCGCGCCTGAGCCGATTCAACCTGCGCACCCGCACGCGGCGGCTGCCGATCGAACCCATTGCCCAAAGCAGCGCCAACCAGCGCATGGGCCGCTGCGGACGCGTCGGCCCCGGCGTCTGCATTCGTCTTTATTCCGAGGAGGATTTGCAGAACCGGCCGAAATTCACGCCGCCGGAAATCCAACGCGCCAATCTCGCCGACGTGATCCTGCGCATGCAGGCCGCACACCTCGGCGACATCGAGCGATTCCCGTTCATTGATCCGCCGCCGCCGGCCGCGATTCGGGCTGGTTACTCGCTGCTCGAGGAACTCGATGCGATCGATGCGCAACATCAGCTCACGCCACTCGGTCGCGACCTCGCACGCCTGCCCGTCGATCCCATCGTCGGGCGCATGCTCGTGCAGGCCGCCCAGGAGCACGCCCTGCGCGAGGTGCTCGTGATCGCCGCGGCCTTGAGCATTCAGGATCCGCGCGAACGTCCGGCCGACGCCGAGGCCAGGGCCGACGCGGCCCATCGGCGATTCGTCCACCCGGATTCGGATTTCCTCACGCTGCTCGCCATTTGGGACGCGTTTCACGACGAGGTGGAAAAACTCTCGCAGGGGAGGCTGCGAAAGTTCTGCCGTCAGCATTTTCTGAACTACGCCCGCGTCCGCGAATGGCGCGATATTCACGCACAGCTCGAGGAGGCAATCCGGGACCTCGACGACTCCGGACGATCGATCCGCCCCGCCGCGGCCGGTGATCGCAATCCCCGCGTCACCGACGATCCGGCCGACCTGCGTTTGGGCGGGGTGCGCTACCGGGCCATTCATCGCGCCCTCCTTCCAGGTTTGCTCGCGAACGTCGCGCGTCGTGAGGAAGGCAATCAATTCCGCGCCGGCGGCGACCGCCAGGTCATCATTTTTCCGGGTTCCGCGCTGTTCGACCGCCGGGTGCGCTCGGGACCGCGCCCGCCCCGAGGCTTGCCGGGCAGACCGAAACCCGCGAAAAGCGCCGACTGGATCGTCGCGGCCGAAATCGTCGAGACAACGCGCCTCTATGCCCGGACCTGCGCGCGCATTGACGTAACATGGTTGCTCGAGATTGGCGCGCACGTCTGCGCCGTCGCATACGGGGAACCCACCTTTATCGTGGAATCGGGCCGCGTGCTCGTTCGGGAGACGACGCGTCTGCACGGACTCGAGGTGCGCACCCGCCGCGTGGGTTACGGAACCGTCAATCCCGCCCATGCCACTGAAATCTTCATCCGCGAAGGCCTGCTCAATGACGACTTGCGGTTGCCCCATCGCTTCCTCGAGCACAACCGCGCCCTGCGCGACAAAGTGGAGGTCCTGCGCACGCGCCTGCGCAGCGGCGCCTATCTTGATCTCGATGAGTCCTACTACCGGTTCTACGCCGCGCGACTGCAGGACGTATCGTCGGTGCACGACCTGAATCGGGTCATCCGCGACCACATCGCACGCGATCCCGATTTCCTCTGCCTGCGCGAGGAGGATCTGCTCGGAGAGCTGCCCGAGGATTTCGATCGCACCGCGTTTCCGGATACAGCCCAGCTCGAGAACTTCGCCCTGCCGCTGCGTTACGCCTACAAACCGGGTCAGCCCGAGGACGGCGTCACGCTGCGTCTTGCCCCCGGACAGGTCAAGACACTGCAGCCCGGCATGCTCGACTGGCTGGTGCCCGGTCATCTGGAAGAGAAGGTGCTGCTCCTGCTGCGGGGGCTTCCGAAGAACATCCGCAAACAACTTCTGCCGATCCCGGAAAAGTCGGCGGCGATCGCACGCGCGCTCAAGCCCACGCATCCGACCCTGGTCGAATCGCTGGCGGCGCACCTCGAAGAATGCTACCGGGTTCGCACCTTTCCCACCGACTGGGCGCCGATCGCCCTTCCCGAACACCTGCGCGTGCGCGTCGAAGTGGTCGGGACCGACGAACAGCCCATCGCGGCCGGCCGGGACGTCACCCAGGTCCAGACGCTGCTCGCGGAACAGGAACGCGCGGCCGCGCACCAGCCGACCCGCGACGTCGCCGACGCCTGGCGGCAGTCGTGCACCCGATGGGAACGCCCGCATCTCGAGACGTGGAATCTCGACCCGCCCCCGGAGCGCATCACGGTCACCGAAACCGCCGGCCTTTCCGTCTACGCCTACCCCGGTTTGCGGCTCGAGCGCGACGGTGTCGCCCTGCGCCTGTTCAAGACACCCGAGGAGGCGCGCATGGATCATGCGGCCGCGCTCGAACGTTTTTTCGAGCACGAGCTGCGTTACGAACTGAGCTGGCTCGACCGCGACCTCAAGGATGTGGCGCGACTCGGTCCCCTCGCGGTTTCCCTCGCTCCGATTGAAACGCTCAAGGCACACGTGAAGGAGCATCTTCGGCGGCATCTGTGTGTGCGTGCGGTCGAGCCGCTGTCTCGCGAGAATTTCCGTCAGTCGGTCGCGGTTGCGAAGGAGGAAAGCAAGGGACTGCTCTGGCGTCTGCTCGACCAATTGGAGGTCATCCTCAAACTGCGCCTCGAACTTGCATTGCAACAGCCCGCGCCTGCCGACCTCGTCCGGATCGTGCCCCCGGATTTTCTTTTGCGCAGGCAGTACCGCCAGCTCCAGCACGTGCCGCGTTATCTCCGCGCCGTGCAGGTGCGCGCACGCAAACAGCGCGAGAATCCCGGCCGGGACGCCGAACGTGCCGCGTCCATCACCCGGCTCGAAACCCGTGTCACGG
Source organism: uncultured Verrucomicrobiae bacterium (assembly GCA_963797435.1). Lineage (GTDB taxonomy): Bacteria > Verrucomicrobiota > Verrucomicrobiia > Opitutales > Opitutaceae > CAWCPJ01. The sequence continues at coordinate 261,309 of CAWCPJ010000006.1, forward strand.
CCGTTGTGAAGACAAAGGGGCTCCCGGCGCCGACCCGCGACGAGTTGCACTGGATGCTCGAGGAACTGCGGGTCTCGATCTTCGCGCAGGAACTCGGCACCGCCTTTCCCATCTCCGAAAAACGCATGGAAAAACGTCTTGCGGAACTCGGTGGATAAACCTTCCGCACCCGGTGCGACGCCATTGCTGCTCCCCCGACCCTCCATCACGACCTCGTGCGGCCTTGCGCCGGCCCCCCGTGTCTCCATGACGCCACGATACCGACCCGGATCCAATGGACGAAACGATGTTACGTACGTAACATTGTTTCGTCCATCGGCAACTCCCCACCGGGCCGGCGGGCTTGCGTCTGCTGTGCTGCCGGGTTCCGACGTTCGCCCGCTCCCCGAATCATGCCCGAGTTTCCTCCACCTGATTTCCTGCCGCTGATCCGCGAGTTCCTCCCGGAAATATCGGAGGCGGTGATCGTGCAACTCGGCCGTCTCACGGCCTTGGTCCGCTCGTGGAACGCGCGCGTGAATCTCGTCTCGCGCAAGGACGTCGACCAGCTCGAAGAACACCATCTCCTGCACAGCCTGCTTGCCGCGAAAGTCTTTCGCCCGGCCGCCGGTGCCCGCGTTGTGGATCTCGGCACCGGCGGCGGGTTCCCGGGGCTGCCCCTCGCGATGCTCTTCCCCCAGGCTCGTTTCACGCTGGTGGATTCGATCGCGAAGAAAGGTCGCGCCGTCGGCGACATCGCCGCCGCCCTGGGACTCCCAAACGTGCACATCATGACTGCGCGCGCCGAAACGCTCCACGACCGCTTCGACTTCGTTTTCGGGCGCGCGGTGGCGGCGCTGCCGGAATTCCTGCGCTGGGCGGCGCCGTTGCTGGCACCCGGCGCGCGGGGCGAACCGGTCAACGGCGTGTTCTACTTCAAGGGCACGTTGTGGCGCGAAGAACTCGCCGGTTCGCCCGTGCAACCGAGTTCAGTATGGTCGTTGCACGAGTTCGTGCCCCGGCCGTTCTTCGCGGAAAAGTTCCTGCTTCATTTTGCCGCCCCTCCGTCGGCCGCGGGGTAGTTGCGCCGGCCTGATCCTGCGCGCGGTGTAGAGCCCGTCGCCGTCCGGGCGTTTGTTTATCACTTTTCTTTCAAAACCCGCCGACGACCGCCACCCGCCTCGCCCGCGGCCCACCGCCTCCGATTGCCAGAACCGGGCCGCGCCTCGCGCCCGTTTCCCATGAAAGCACCGCCGCCGTCGATCACGTCCCCCTCCCTCCGCCCGCGCACGTTGATGTCCGTGGGCAAGAAACAGACGATCGTCACCGGAGGCGCGGGCTTCATCGGTCGCAACCTCATTGCCGCCCTCAACGCGCGCGACGAAGACAATATCCTGGTCGTCGACTGTCTCGGCTCGGGCGAAAGATGGAAGAACCTGCAGGGTCTCAATTTCGATGACTTTGTCGACGCCGCCGATTTCCGCGCGCGCGTGCGCGAGCACGGCCTGCCGCAAACCGTGACGGTTTTCCATTTCGGCGTCAGCCCGGCCGCGGACAAACCCGACGCCGACCGGCTGATCGATGAAAACTATCGCTACTCCCGCGAACTCGCCGAGGCCTGCCTCAAGTCCGGGGCGCGCTTCATCTTTGCCTCCAGCGCGGAAACCTACGGTTCCGGCGAATTCGGTTTTTTCGACAGCGACGAAATGCTGCCGAGCCTGCTCCCCCTCGGCATCCGGGGCTTTTCCAGGCACCTGTTCGACCGGTGGGCGCTGCGCAGCTCTGCCCTGACGAGGATTGCGGGGCTGAAGTTCTTCGATGTATACGGGCCCGGAGACGAGCACGAGGGCGACAGGCAGTCCCTGGTTTCCCGGGCGTGCGCGGACGCGCGTGCCCGCGGCGCGGTGACACTTTTCAAGAGTCATCGCGACGACTGCCCGGACGGCGAGCAACAGCATGACTACCTCCACGTCCGCGATGGCGTGGCGGCGGCGATGTTCCTTTACGAACGGGCCGACGTGAACGGGCTATTCAACTGCGGCACCGGTCGCGCCCGCACCGCACTCGAGGTAGCGCAGGCAGTGTTCGCCGCGTTGGGCGAGGAACCGAAGATCGATTACGTCGACCTGCCCGAGGATCAGCGCGCCACCTGCCAGTACTTCACGCAGGCTGACATCACGAAGCTGCGCGCAGCCGGTTTCGACCACGAATTCCTCTCCCTCGAAGACGGAGTGAAGACCTGCCTGCAGGACACCCTTGTGCCCCAGGCGTGACGAAGGGGCTCCCGCCTACCCGCCCGGTGCCTCGACGCCGGTGCGGACGTAGAAGCTCGTCATCCGTCCCGTGCTGATGAGGCGCCCGCTCTCGACGTGAAACACGTCGACATGATGCGTGATGAACGTGCGCGAGCGGCGGATGACTTTCGCGACAGCGCGCAATGTACCGTCGGTCGCCGGTCGCAGATGCGTGCCATTGATCTCCGTGCCGACCGGCACGCGTTTCGTGAGATCAATCTTCCAGCACGCATGCAGGCTCGCCGCTGATTCCATCAGGAACATCGTCATTCCGCCGTGTAGAATCCCCATCGGCTGACGCACCCGCGCATCGATGGGCATCGTGATCGAGGCCTGCTCGTCGTCGACCTCCTCGATACATACCTGCATCGCCGCGAAAGCGGTCCCCGGCGCCATCGCCTGCAGGTCCGCCAGGGTCTCGATTTTCTTGGGTCTGAAACTCATCAGGGGCGATTCCACGAAGGCACATCAAGGCGTCCGAATGAAGTCCGAACCGCAGGAGGCAGGCTCGCCCGCGCCCTGCCGGCTCACCGCCCGCCACGTTAGCGGATTTCCTCGCGAACCAGCGGACCGAGGCGCGGCTTCGTGCGTTTGATGATGAATGCGGCCCGCGCCAACTCGCTCGCTTCCGCCAGATGCCGTTCGTCGTTCACATGCAGGCGACACAAGCTGTCCCCACGTGCCACACGAGTTCCCGCAGGAACGATCCCACTCAGACCGACGGCCGGATCGATGCGGTCCTCGACGCGTTCCCGGGCGGCGCCCAACCGCCTCGCCGTCCGGGCGATGGCCATCGCGTCGACATCCGCTACGTAACCGGAACGCGACGCCGTTATGTCGATGGTCCGCGCCGCCTTGGGCAGACGGGTCGGGTCGGCGACCACGCGCACGTCCCCACCCTGCGCGGACACGATTTCGCGAAATTTCTCCAGTGCCGCCCCCGAATCAAGCACCTGCTGCAGCCGTTTTCGGGCCGCCCGATCGCTGCGTTCAAGACCCCCGAGCGTGAGCATCTTTGCGGTCAGGGCGAGGGTGACCTCCATGAGGTCGGCCGGACCACGACCGTGCAGACACTCGATGGCCTCGGCGACTTCCACGGCGTGGCCGACGGCGCGGCCCAGGGGACGATTCATGTCCGTGAGCAGCGCCACCGTCGGTCGCTGCATCGCCTTGCCGATGGAAACCATCGTGCGGGCCAGCGTCCGCGCGTCGGATAATTTCGGCATGAAAGCGCCGCGGCCGAACTTCACGTCGAGCACCAGCGCGTCGATGCCCTCCGCGAGTTTCTTGCTCATGATGCTCGCACAAATGAGCGGAATGCACTCCACCGTGGCGGTGACGTCGCGCAGGGCGTAAAGCTTGCGATCCGCCGGCACCAGCGTCGCGGTCTGTCCCGCAAGCGCGACGCCGACCGTGCGCAACAGCCGGCGAAACTCATTCGCGCCGAGCGCCACGCGAAAGCCTGGAATCGCCTCGAGCTTGTCGAGCGTGCCGCCCGTATGGCCGAGCCCACGACCACTGATCATCGGCACGCACAACCCGGCGGCAGCCGCAAGCGGCGCCAGGATCAGGGATACCTTGTCGCCGACGCCACCGGTCGAATGCTTGTCAACCTTGGGCTGGCGGATCTCCGGCGCGTCGATCACGTCGCCCGATCGCATCATCGCCTCGGTCAGCCAGGCGGTTTCCTGCGCATTCATGCCGCGTTGAAAGATCGCCATCAGCAATGCGCTGCTCTGGTACTCGGCGAAGGAACCATCCACCACGCCGCGAATCCACGTCTCGATTTCGACACGGGAGAGCGTCGCGCCATCGCGCTTCTGCCGGATGATATCCTGCGGGAACCCGTCCGCACTCATGCGCGCGAGCGAGCGCGAACCCGCACCGAATGTGAAGGGGAAAGTTCTTCATCCGCAGCCATCCGCGCGGCCCTGCAACATGCTGAGACGTCCGAGTGCTCCCACGCTGGCAGCCCAAGGCGTGCTGCGCGGCTCCGACGATGTTACGTACGTAACATCGTTGGAGCCGTGGTGTCACGGGCGGGTGGGTATTGGGGACAAAGCGGTGGCGTCAGGGGCCGTTCAGGCCCCACGCGAGCGCGTCGGCTGGAGCGATTTCGTGGGCAAACGGGTCGAGGTGCATCTTCACGTCGTCTCCGTTCCGACGGACTTCCCCTCCCATGAAATCCACGAACGGCCGGATGTGGTGCCGGTGCGTGAAGGAAACGCACAACTCGCACGTAAAGGAGAGCGTCTCCGAAATCGTCTCGGCTTCGTCCGTTTCCGGCGCGAGTTCGACGCGCACGGAAAAGGCGGCGCGCACATACACGCCCTCGGGCGCATAGCGTGTTTCGAGGGCATCGGTGCGCCAGGCTTCGCTCAAGCGTTCCTCGTGTGCCTCGACTTCAAAGTCATCGCCAAACGCCAGCCGCGCGCAATCGCAACGCGCGGAAAGCACGCCTTCCGCCAGCCGCGCGACGTTCTCCGTGGCCAGCGCGAGATCGGGCCAGCGCACGGCGGGAAAGCGGACGCGCGTCGCCTCGCCCGCGCGGTTGTATTGCTCGATGGCTTCGCGATCTTCCATGGTGACTTCGCCGGGCGCCAGCGAAGGCCACGGCGGCTCGCGGGGCAAGCTCCGCCGGCCCGACACCGGGGGCAGCACCCGCAACGCAAGGAAACTGGCTGTCGTCAGCCGGCTGCGGTCGCGGAGGACGCCGTCATCGAGAAAACCCGGCGCGAAAAGAAACCAAACGCAACGACCGTCTGACCAGGCAAAGGCTCCAGCGTCCCGGTTTCGGGATTGGACGATTTCGGTAGCGCGACACCGAACCACCTCGACTTTATCCCGCCGCGCAGGTGCGGAAAAAATCTACGTGATCACCAAGACGTTGTGCATCGTCTGTAACTTTCGGCACGGGCCGTGGTTATTACCCAGCAGAACAAGAAAAGCCAACCATCCAAGGAGACATCGCCATGACCACCGCCCTTTCCTATATCGCCTCGCTGATCGCTTCCGTGATCCCGGGCTATATCATTTCGCCAGACAATCCGGCCGCGATCCTCGGATTCGCCGTCGTCAGTACCTGCGTGCTGTTTGCCGCCCACGATTACGCGAAGCCCCGCACGATAACGAAGCGCGGCTTGCGTGGCTGATGCGGTTCGCGGGGACGCTCCCTTTTTCTGCGGTTCCAACTTTTGTCAGGGTAAAACTCAGGGGTAGACGCGGCGGCGCCGATTGCAGAGCGGCGCCGCCGTTTTTTGGAGGAGGTGGTGGGGGCATCGCTTCCCTAGCCTGGAAATTTCACACCGCGGGAGGACCCGAAACCCAGGGAGTGGACACAGAGGTCACGGAGATTCGAGCCCTCACGGAGGGACTACTTTCAAGCCGTAACCATTCAGTCGGGCCATCTTGTAGGAGCTTGCTTGCAAGCGATCCGGTCGCGCACAGAAGGTTCGGTCGCCTGCAAGCAGGCTTCTACATCGATCAACGAACGGTGCAGGAACGTCGAGGGCGTCCTCGGTTCAACTGCATCATTTCGGCTAAGCTCTCGCCAGCAGCACCGCTACTCGAGTGTCCCTACCCAACAAAATCGTCGCGAAAGTGCACGATCCGGAGAGACAGTCCCACAGTCCAGGGGAAAACCGGGCCACGTTGTCGTTGCACTCCCACGCAGCTACGGGGTGCGATGGAAGAACGCGAGACCTGGAAGACGTGTGAGATAGAAAGAATCAGGCCGGCATTCTCACGTTCTCGCGTTCTTTCCTGTCTCGCGTTCTTCATTCCATGTAGCCGCGTTTGAGCTCCGCGTTCCGAGCGAAGCGACAAGACCGGTCGCGAAGCGAACCGGAACAAACGTGGCCGAACGTGTGTGATCGGGCTAGAACCGCCGGCGATACTCCCGGCCGAAACCGTCGGCGAATACCAGGGAGTCGCCCTCAATGCGTACGAAGGCCAGGGCGATCGTGGAATCCACGATATCATTCGAACGATAAAGGCGCCCATTGAGGATGACCTTGTCCTCGTCGGGGGTATGGGTGATGCCAATCACCTGGAAACGATCAATTCGTTCCTGCACGACCTGACTGGATGGTGGCGGGGCCGCGGCCGGCGGGCTGCCCGCGGTTTTTTTCTCCGTTGGCGGCGCCGGCTTTTCCGTGTTGCCGAGCAGGCGGTCCAGGAAACTCGGGCCCGTGTCGGCGGCCGGAGCCGGCATGACGGCGGTCGCATCAGCGCCGCGCGCGGCGCGCAGTTCGGACTGCAGTGAGACATTGGCGCGCGCAAGGCGGTCGCGCTCGTCCCGCAGGGCATCGAGCTGACCCACGACATCCTGAAAACGGGCAAGCGTATCGTCGCGCAGCTTGCGCGCCTGCTCGAGCTGCCCCTCCAGGATCCTCTGACTGGTGCGGACGGAATTGCGCTCGGATTCGAGTTCGGTGACCCGTCGCTGGAGGCGTGTGAGCTCCGCCTCGAGTCCGTCACGCACCTCCGACGGCGGTGCGGCCGGCGCGAGTGAAAACTCCGATGCCGCCGGTTCCGCATTCACCTTTGACTCGAGGGCGTGGACGCGCGCGCTGAGCGTATCGCGATCCTGCCTCAGGTCGGCGAGCTCGGACGTGAGCCGGGCATTCTCGGTCTCACGCTGGTTCGCGAGCGAGCGCTGCGACTCCAGATCGGCCTGGAGGCCGGACATCGCCGCCACTTGCGTCTCGAGTTGCTGCACTCGCGCATCGGCTTCGTCGGCCCGATGCCGGGCTTCGGCCGCCGCGCTTTCCGCTGCATGCAACGCAGCGTCCTTGTCCGCAAGCGTGCCATTGGCGGCATTGATGCGCTCGTTGAGTTCGTCGCGTTCCGCCTCCGCGGCGGCGAGTTGCCGGCGGGCGCTGGCGGAATCGGCCTGCGCGGCATCACGCGCATGCCGCAGGTCGTCGGCCTTCGCATTCGCCGACTCGGCTTCGGCCGCGCGCGCATCCAGCGCGGTCAGTTGCTTTTCCAACTCCGCCGCATGCGCGATCGCCACCTGGGCCCTGGCTTCGGCGGCTTGCAGGCGATCCCGCGCGGTCTGCCGTTCCGCGGCGAGCGCGTCGGAGTTCAAGTCGGGACGCACGGCGAGTGCCTTGACGCGCGCGTTCAGGGTGTCGCGTTCGTTTGTAAGCGCGGCGATTTGTTGCCCGGCCTCCTCGGCGGCGGACGAAAGCGTTTCGATTTGCCGGCGCATTTCCGTGCGCTCGCGCGCCAGTTCACTTGCGGTTGCATCTCTTGCGTGCTGCGCCTCCTCCGCCGTCGCCAGCCGGGTCTCGAGCTCCTTCACGTGCGCGGTCATCTGTTCGTTCTGCGCGCGCGCGTCAGCCAGCTCGGTCGCGCGGGCTTGGGCCGCCGAGATCGACTTTTCCTTTTCCCCACGCAAGGCCTCTTGCAGTTGCTCCTGCTCGGTCAGTCGACTCTTCAACTCCTTCGTTTGCCCGAGAGTTTTTTCCAGTTCCCCGGCTGTCGCGGCAGCCTCAGCCTGCGTTCGGGTGAGCTCGGCCTTGGTCGCCGCGACCGTCGTCTCGGCCTGGTCAAGGTTTTGCTGGAGACTGCGCACCGTCTCCTCCTGCCGGGAGCGCTTTGCTTCGGCCGCGGCGAGTTGTTTCTCGAGCTCCTGGCTGCGGGCGGATTCGTCAGCGGATCCGGATCGCAGTTGCTGAAGCTCGACCTGCATCGCAGTGACCTGCTCGGTAGAGCTTGCAGCGTTCTCCCCTCTCGCCTCGAGCGCCGCCACCCGGGCGCGGAGCTGGTCCGCAGCTCGCGCACTTTCTGCGGCAGCGTCCTCGGCGGAGGCAGCGGCACGCCGGGCGACGGCAAGATCGGCTTCCAACGCCGCGGCAGCGGCAAGGCGCGTATCGAATCCGGCGCGCTCGCGCTCGAGCTTGGCAACGCGGTCGCGCAAGGTGTCCCGCTCCTTCGCCAGGGCGTTCCGGGCCGCCTCGCCAGCCGCCGCGGTCTCCTCCGCCGCCTGCCGGGCGGCCGTAAGATCGTGTTCAAGGGAGGCGACACGCTCGTCCGCCGGAGACGAGGGTGAAGACGCTGCGCCCGCCGCCGGCGCAGGCGTTGCGCGCTCAAACACGCCGGAGACCCGGACGACGCCGGACACGCCCTTGACGCGCATGATTTCGGAACTGGTGATCTCGAGGCGCGTCACGCCGTTGGTGGTGATGAGCCGTTCGGTGCGATCGCGTTTGTTGTTGGACGCGTTGGTCCACCTCACGGCGCCGGCTTCGAGACTCCCGGCATATTCCTCCGGAGGTTGCCCCGGACGATCCACGGTCGCATGCAGCCGCCCAAGCTCGATGGTTTGCGTTGCCTCGGTCTGATAGTCGGAAGAGCCGTCGAAGAACCGGGTCACGACGATTTGCGCCGCTCCATCCCAAGAGTAGGAGCGTTGGGCGGAAAACGTCTTGAGCAGGAAACCGTCGAGGGCGTGCACCCGCAGTTCCCCTTTCCATTCGCCGCTGAATGAATCGAGGGCGCTCTCATACTCGCCCGCTGCGTGTCCGCGAGCCGCCCCCGACAAAGCGCCTAGCAGCGCAAGCAGGCCGGCGATGTGCCGGGCTCGGAACAGGGGCGGCAGAGAGAAGATGTTCACGTTGTAGTAATCGGCGAAATCCGCGCCAGCGGCACAGGCGGTTTGAAAAACAAACCGTAGAAATCGCCGGGCAAGACGCAATGACGCAGCGGCCAGCGATCATGCCCAGTGGGCGTTGTTCGGGTAAAACCCGGCGGCAGCTCTTCCGTAACCGCGCCAGGCGGCGGTTGGGTGACCCGCATTTTGCGCTTCAGTCGGGGGCCGGGATTCTGAAGATTGCTGTGACCCCTGCAAAACGGGCCGCGTCTCTCTCGCGGCTCCCTCTCCCCACCCTGTTCGGACTCCCTCATGAATGCTTCCCGTCTTTTCCGTGCCAGTTGTGTTGCCTTGATCGTCACGGCCATGAGTTTCGCCATCCGCGGCGAGGCGATGGGACCGTGGACGACGGAATTCAATCTCACCAACGCCCAGGTGGGCTGGGTCAGTGGCACGGCCTTCTGGGGCTTCACCCTGGCGATGCTGTTTGGCGGGCCGCTGGTGGACTGGATCGGCCTCGGCCGGCTCACCGTGTTCGCCTTCGTGGGCCACGCAGCGGGCATCATCCTGACGATCTTCGCCTGGGATTTCTGGAGCCTCTACTTCGGCACCCTCCTGTTCGGTCTCGCCAACGGCACGGTGGAAGCGGTGTGCAACCCGATGATCGCATCGCTCTACCCGAACGACAAGACCACCAAGTTGAATCACTTTCACGTCTGGTTTCCCGGCGGCATCGTCATCGGCGGACTGGTCGCCTACCTGTTGAGCAAGGGCGGCCTGAGTTGGCGCGTGCAGTTTGGCAGCATGCTCATCCCGCTGGTCGTCTATGCGTTCATGTTCGTCGGGCAAAAGTTCCCGAAGACCGAGCGCGTCACCCAGGGCGTGTCCACCGGACAGATGTGGATCGCATGCTTCAGCCCGCTGTTCATCGTGATGGTCATTTGTATGTTGATGACGGCGGCGTCGGAATTGGGCCCGAACCAGTGGATCCCAAGTATCCTCCAAAACGCCGGCGTGGAGGGTATTCTGGTGCTGGTCTGGATCAATGGGCTGATGGCTGTCGGTCGTCAGTTCGCCGGTACCTTTGTCCATCGCCTCTCGCCTCCCGGCATGCTGGTCGTAAGCGCCATCCTGACGACGCTGGGTCTGTTCGCCTTGAGCAAGGCCTCCGGGAACATGCTGTTTGCCGCCGCCACGGTCTTTGCTCTCGGCGTCTGCTTCTTCTGGCCGACCATGCTGGGCACGGTCAGCGAACGCTTTCCAAGAACGGGCGCGCTCGGCCTCGCGATCATGGGCGGAGCCGGCATGTTGAGCGTGAGCTTCGTCCTTCCGATCATGGGACGTCTTTACGACCAGGGAATCGCCGCTCGCGTGGGTGGCGCCGATGCCGCGGCGGCCCTCGGCTCCGTGCCGGTTGACGTGCAGGCAGCCGCGGGCTTGGAGACGATCGGGAAGGTGGCGATACTCCCCGCCATCCTGACGGTGGTGTTCATCATCCTCTACATGATCTGGCGCAAACCAGCGCCTACGGTCGCCCCGGCCGAAGCGGGTGTCGCCGGCTCCTGATCGGTCCGGTGCTTACTCTCGAGGGCGCCGTGATCGGCGCCCTTTTTTTGTCGCCTCATTTCGAGGCCAACAGCGATTCCACGATATGATCCCGCTCGGGCGGGAAGGGGCCGTGGGCCACGGGCTTTACGGCCTTCGCATACCAGTAGGCGGCATTCGCTTCGTCGCCTTCCACGCGATGCAGGAACGCATGCACCCACGCCGCATTCGGACTCGGGTCATCCTGGGCGACGACATGCGCCTTGTGCCAGTCGCCCTTCGCCTCCCACCACAACGCCTGTAACGACGCCGTCATTCCGGCCGGGGGTTCCTTGTCCGTCTGTACGCTCTTGTTGAAGTCGGCCAGTGTCATGATCAGATCCTCCTGAATTGCCTCCCGGTCCGACCCGGACGGGAGTATGATGATTTGAAACAGCTCAGCTTTTTCGCCGGGTGAACGCCTCCAACCTAGTCCCCATCGACAACCTTTGCCAGCGCATAGGCTGGACCGACCTCGCCGACGCCGCCCTGAACGAGCTCGTCCGCCGCGCGCGAGCCGAGGACCTGTTGGGCGCCGGTCTCGCCCGTGGAACCGGCCGGATGGGTGACATCACGACGCGGGCGGTCGTGGCCCCGGACGCGCAAGGCCGGGCCGAACTACGGGCCCGTCGCCCCCTCGTGGTCTGTGGTCTCGCGCTGGTTCCACTCGTTCTCAAATCCTACGGCGGCCAATCGCGTTTCACGCCTGCCGCGCATGACGGGGCACGCGTCCGCAGGGGCGCCCGTCTCGGCGAACTCGAGGGACCAGCGCACGAGTTGCTGGCGGCCGAGCGCGTGTTGCTGAATTTTCTCCAACACCTCAGCGGCATCGCCACCCACACCGCGACCCACGTGAAAGCCCTCGGTCGCTCCCGCACCCGCCTGCTTGATACGCGCAAGACCACCCCGGGGTTCCGGCTGCTCGAGAAATACGCCGTCGCGTGCGGCGGCGCATGGAATCACCGGCTCGGGCTGTTCGATCGCGTGCTGATCAAGGACAACCACCTCGCCGCCACCGGCGCCACGCGCGGCGCCCGGCTCGCCGCCGCCGTTCGCCAGGCGCGCCAGCGCGCCCCCGGCCTCGTGATCGAAGTCGAGGTCGACCGGCTCAACCAACTTGCGCCCGTGCTCGATGCCGGAGCCGACATCGTGTTGCTCGACAACTTCACCGTGCCGCATCTGCGCCGCGCCGTCTCCCAGTGCCGCGGCCGTGCCCGCACCGAGGCGAGCGGCGGCGTGACCCTGGCATCGCTGCCACGGCTGGCCGGCCTCGGCCTCGACTTCGTCTCGTGCGGCGCGCTCGTTCATCAAAGCACTTGGGTCGACATCGGGATGGACTGGCATTGAGTGGCATCTGTAGCAGCCGACGTCAGGAGGCGGTCCCGGGATCAGTGATGACTGATCAGTATTCGTTACTCAGTGGTCAGCACTTTGGAGCCAATGAGGACTGATCATTGACTGCCCGCCCACCCCACGAATCGCCATGCTGCGGCTTCTTCCACCTCGCCGAACTCCGCGGTTCCCGCTCAGATTGCGTTCGATGGCTGCCTCGCCCTCCGAGAACACGGAAGTCGTCATCGTGCGCGAGCTGCTCGCCGCCGGTGACGGGTTTGTCTCGGGCACGAAACTCGCCCAGCAACTCGGCGTCTCCCGGGTCGCCATCTGGGCGCATATGGAGAAGCTGCGGCTGCACGGCTTCGCTTTCGAGGCGGTGCGGCGCAAAGGCTACCGCATGACCGGTCGCCCCAAGGGCCTCAACGAGCTCCTGCTGCGCGCCGCCCTGCTTCCCCGCAAAGAGCGACTGCATCTCGTGTTCCTGCCGAGCGTCGACAGCACCAATACGGAAGCCGAGCGTCGTCTCGCCGCAGGCGAAGACACGCCGCTCGTCGTGATCTCGCGCGCCCAGACCCGCGGTCGCGGCCGTCTCGGTCGCAAATGGGTCAGCGAAGACCGCGGCAATCTCTATGCATCCTTCGCGTTTCGTCCCGACCTGCGCCCGTCGCGGATGCAGGATTTCACCCTCTGGATGGGCGTGAACGTCTGCGAGGCGCTGGCGAACTCGTGCCGGCTCGATGTCGGCGTTAAATGGCCCAACGACATCCTGCACGGCGGCCGCAAGCTCGGCGGCATGTTGACGGAGGCGCGGATCGACGCCGACCACACACGTGACGTCGTCTTCGGTCTCGGCCTCAACCTCAACAGCCAGCGCGCCGACTGGCCGACGGACATCGCCGCGCGCACGACCTCGATCGCCGAAGCGGTCGGCCAGCCGATCGACCTCAACCACGTCGCGACGGCGATCATCAGCCGCGTGCTGCGGGCATTCGATCAATTCGTCACTGGCGACTACCGCGACGAATTCACCCGTCTCTGGCAGCGCTTCGACCTCCTGCGGGGGCGACGCGTCGGAGTCTCGTTCGGCGACCGCCGCGTGGAAGGAACGGCGGACGGCATCGACTCCACCGGCGCCCTCAGACTGCGCGATGATCAGGGCCAGCTCCACCGCTGCCACGCCGGCGACGTGACGATCGAGAAGGCGGCGGTGTAGCCCCGGCCATGAGGCCCCACCGAGCCACGGAGGCATTGGTTTTTCGGCGGTCCTCCGGACAGAGGCGGTTTGTCAAAAGTCAAGACGACGATAGCATCGGTGTCCGGTATTTAACTACAGGTAGATTCTCAGGCGGCACTCAAACAGCGGCAAGGCCATCTTCCAAGGCATTTTCTCGCGCAGGCAATGGCGCACCAGCCGGATGAACTGGCAGGTCAGGCAGAGGGCATGACGGACCATTTCTTGCGCCGGGACGCGCTTGCCGGACGGCTGCAGACGCCGCGCCGCAGCGCGACGATCCAGCACTTTCTGTTCGACGACGCCGGCGCTCTCCAGGGCGACCAACAGTACCGTGAGCAGATTGTGCAGCAGCGCCATGAAGTGTCCCTGCATCAGGTTGGCGACCGCACCGTTGCCCCACGCTTTGCGCACCTGGAACTTGTTTTTGAACACGTCGTAGGACTTCTCGATCTTCCAGCGCAGCAGATAAAGCAGTGCGACCAGGCCCGGCCGCATGGTGGTGTCGGTGGTGATGAAGATAAACTCCTCGCCGGTCGCCGGGTCGCGGAATCGGATGCGCCGCAGGTAAGCATATCCATAGCCGGCCATTTCGTCGGTCAACACCCCACGATTGACCGGATCCGCCGGATCAAACGGATGGGCGGCGATGATCGTGGGTTTCATGTTCTTCTTTTCTCGCGTGATGACGACCGCCTGCCGCTGGATCTTCTGCTGGGCCCAGAACAACACGTCGATATAGGCCGGATCAACCACGAGCACCGGCAGCAAAGGCCGACGATCCACCCGCAGCCAACGGTGCCATTGCTGTTTGAACAGCGGCCACTCATGGCCGCGTTTCCCCTCGACCTGGAAGCAACCCAACGGACGCATCAGGCCGGTATGCAAACACAGCCCGTAGGTGATACCGACGGGAACCTGTTCCGCCTGGCGATCGCGCAAGGCGTGACAGGCATGCTCGATCTGGTGGCCGTCCACCGCCCACACCGCCCGTTCCTGCAGTTCCGGAAACGCCCCCAGCCAGTCGCGCTCCTGCAGGAGACGCTCCATGACGGCGTAGCTGCGCCCGGCCATCTGCTCGATCACGGTCAGCCGGCGGCGCGACTGCCACGCGTCAAACCAGGTGGCGCGCGCCAGGGCCTCGCCGGCATCGCCGCGCGCCTGGAGGAAGGCGCGGCCCGACTCGTCGCCATCGAGCGCGCGACGCAAGCCCAGGCGCACGAACGTCTCGTCATCGAGGGTGCCGTCGCGACGCGCCCCCCGGGTGTAGTCGCGCAACCGGCCCAGCGCCGGTTGCATGAATTGCTCGTCGACAAGATCATCATGAAGAGGTGACACGTCACCATGATATGACTACGATGGATCGTGGCGACCGTATTCCTCCGGCGCCTGGACTTTTCGCCCCGGGGCCATTGCGTGCCTTGTGCGGCGGCCCGGCGTCCGCCCTCCGCATCACCCTCCCGTCTCGAGATCCCGCCGCTATAGGCAAGCCAGCCACTCTGCTGAGGCTGGTGGCGGCCTGATTTTTTGCCGCGGCCACCCCGCTGACCTTCCGGATTTGAAACCGGGGCGCGCGCCAAAGTCCCGGTAATCGTCGCACGCGCTCAGGCCCATGTTCTCGCCTCCGCTCGGGCCGCCTCACATCTGTATCAAACGGCGGTCCGATCCGGAGAGATAGGTGACACTTAATCCGGGGAGATGGGTTACACATAGGGCGCATGCCCTGGACCCAAACGACCCCGATGGAAGAGATTATTCGATTCGTGATGCTCGCACGCAGCGGCCGTTTCAGCGTGACGGATCTGTGCGAGCAGTTCGGCATCAGCCGCAAGACCGGCTACAAGCATCTGGAGCGGTATGCAGAAAGCGGACTGGCGGGGTTACAGCCGCGCAGTTGTCGACCGCATCACTCGCCCGAGCGTACGGACGAGGTGGTGACGGCATTGCTGGTGGCCGAGCGGCGCGCGCATCGCACGTGGGGGCCGAAGAAGTTGCGGGTGGTGCTCGCGCGCAAGCACGGGATCGAACGGCCGCCGGCGTGCAGCACGATCGCCGAGTTGCTGCGCCGGCACGGCCTGAGCGTGCGACGCCGGCGACGGCCGGGCGCCTTCGTGCGGGGTAACGACGGGTTGACCCACCCAACCCAGCCCAACCACGTGTGGACGGTGGACTTCAAGGGCTGTTTCGTGCTGGGCGATGGTCGGCGCTGTGATCCGTTGACGGTGTGCGACCGCTACAGCCACTACGTGCTGGCGTGCGATGCGCGGCCCAATCAGCAATTCGGCAGCACGCTGCACGCCTTTCGCGGGTTGATGCGCCATCATGGACTGCCGGAAATCATCCGCTGCGATCTGGGTTCGCCCTTTGCCTCCTTGGGCCTGGGGCGCTTCTCGAGCTTGAGTTTGTGGTGGATCGAACAGGGAATCGAGGTGGAGTTCATGCATCCGGCCTCGCCCCAAGAGAACGGTTCGCACGAGCGCATGCATCACGATCTGAAGGTCGAGGCGACCCAGCCTCCGTCCCCGAACTTCCGGGCCCAGCAACGTCGCTTTGATCGCTGGCAGCACACCTACAATTTCGAACGCCCGCACGAGTCACTCGACCAGCGCCCGCCGGCCGAGTTTTACCACCCCAGTGCCCGGCGCCTGGGCGAAAACGACAAACCGCTGGTCTATCCCTCGGACCAGGAGGTCAAGCTCGTCTCGACCTCCGGCCACCTCGCGCACGAGGGCCGCAACTACCACGTCGGCGAGGCCTTCGCGGGCAAACGCGTCGGGTTGCGGCTCAACCATTCGGGGCAAACCGAGCTGCACTTTGCCAACGTCCATCTCGGTCATCTCGCCTTCGACGCCGAGGGCGGACGCTTCCAACCGGCCGCCTACGTCGCCCCAGTCCGAACCCCGCCGACTCGATCCAAACGGCCGCCTGCGGCGGCAATCAGAGCGGGGAGGGAGCAAGCTCCCTCCCCTGCACCCCTCCCTTGATATAGATTAAGTTCAATCCCCAATCCCCTTGCGATATTCGCAAGAAAACCCTGTACGAAAGTGTCACCCATCTCCCCGGACAGAGTGTCACCTATCTCCGTATCGGACCGGCGACACCGTTGGACGATAGAAAAGGGGTCAAACCCTAACTTCTGTTGTCCGCCCCCGATAGAAAAGGGATCAAACCCTAACTTCTGTTGTCCGCCCCGGCTTCCGGTCGCTGGCCTGCCCGGCACCCGGCACAGTAGCTGGCTGGAGGGGGGCAAACCCTGATGTCTGATACCTTCGCGAGCGCCGCCTGGGCTTCCCGCCGCTGACCGCCCCCGGCATCGGCGCAGTAGCGGCTGACGGTTTCGGGATCGCCCATGTGCAACCGCTGCGCCAGCCATGGATTGGTCACGGTCGCTATTATAGGCGATTCGGCATCGCTCACCGCTGGCCATCGAGCGGCCGGGGACTCGAGCTGGACGGGAAGCCGCCCGGCCAACCGGCGTTACACACCCGTTACACCCCACCCGGCGGATTTCGGCTATCCTCGGGGGCATGAACTCGAGACCTCGTTCGTTTCTCGCCTTCGCTCTCGCGGTGCTTGGCACCGCCGCCGTTTCCTCCGTGCCGGCCGCCGCCCATCCCACCAAGCCATCCGGCCCCGTCGTCGAGCTCGCGCTTCTGCTCGACACGAGCAACAGCATGGACGGGCTGATCGACCAGGCCCGGACGCGCTTGTGGCAGGTCGTCAACGATCTCGCCCGGGCTCGGTGCGACGGCGACCGGCCGCGACTCGAGGTTGCCCTCTACGAATATGGCAACAACTCGCTTTCCCCCGAAAGCAGCTACATCCGCCAGGTCTCCGGCTTCACGAGCGACCTCGATCTCATTTCCGATCGACTGTTCTCCCTGCGCACCAACGGTGGGAGCGAATATTGCGGCGCCGTGATCGACCGCGCCATCGCGTGCCTCGACTGGAGCAACGACGATCGCAGCCTCAAGCTGCTCTTTATCGCCGGCAACGAACCCTTCGACCAAGGGCCGATCAACTATCGGAATTCCGTCCGCGCCGCGGCCCGCGCCGGCGTCACGGTCAACACAATCTTCTGCGGCCCATGGAACGAGGGCGCCAGCACGCATTGGCAGGATGGCGCGACCCTGGCCGGTGGCTGCTATGCGAGCATCGACCAGGACAAGCGCATGCCCGTGATCGACGCGCCGCAGGATCGCGAGATCGCAAAATTGAACGTTTCGCTCAACGCCACCTATCTCGCGTACGGTGCCCATGGGCGCGAACGCGCCGAGATGCAAACGCGCCAGGATGCCAACGCCGCGGCCGCCGCTCCTGCCGCCGCCGCCGGGCGCGCCCAGGCCAAGTCCAGTTCACTTTACGACAACCGTTCCTGGGACCTCGTCGACGGCGTGCGGGAAGGAACCGTCGACGCCGGCCAGCTCAAGGACGAGGACCTGCCGCCCGAACTGCGCAACCTCGCCCCGGCAGAACGCGAGGCGAAGATCGCCGCGGCCGCCGCCGAACGAAAGCGCATCCAGGGGCAGATCCAGAAACTCGCGGCGGAACGCGACGCCTACGTGAAGGCCGAGCAGGATCGCCTCGCCAAGGCCAGCGGCGACAACTCCGCGTCACTCGATGATGCCATCCGCCAGTCTGTGCGTGCGCAGGCGGCGAAGTTGAACTACGAATTCGAGAAGTGAATCCGTAGGGCGGGTTTCCGCCCCGCCCTCGTCCGCCGCCCCTCACCAATACTGAAATGGCAGGTCAGAGACCCGCCCTACTTCTGTTGACCATGCCCAAAGCCCGCATACTCGTGATCGAGGACGACGAACCCATCCGTCGCGGGATGGTGGATGCGCTGGGCTTCGACGGCTACGAAACCTTCGAAGCGGCCGATGGTCACGCCGGGATGAAGGCGGCGGTGCAGGGTGGCTACGACCTCCTGCTGCTCGACCTGATCCTGCCCGGCCCGGGCGGGCTCGACATCCTCGCGGAGGTGAAGCTCACCCGGCCGACCATGCCGGTGATCATTCTCTCCGCGAAGGGCGAGGAAGCGGACCGCGTGCGCGGCCTCAAGGTCGGGGCGGACGACTATGTCGTGAAGCCTTTTTCGGTGAAGGAACTGCTCGCGCGAGTCGAAGCCGTGTTGCGCCGTTCGCCGGAACGCCCGCGAGAGAAGAACTCCGTCCGCGTGCCGGGTGGCGTCGCGGACTTTGGCCGCGGCGAGATTCGATTCGACGACGGCACCCGCGAGGAACTACCCGAGCGCGAGTACGAGTTGTTGCGCTACCTCGCCGCCAACGCCGGGCGCGTGGTCTCGCGCGATGAAATCCACGCCCGGGGATGGCGAAAAGGGGTCATTACTTTATTCTTGCGGTTAGGTGCGCGAAGGCGGCCCGTGCGTTCGGCCGTTCGCCGGCTTGCATTTCGGAGACGTAGCGGCTGACGCCGTATTCCACGCCCATGTGCAGGCGCACACCCAGCCAGGCGTTGGCACAGGCCAGTCGTTGCTTCAGCAATCCCGCCACGGCCACCTTCCAATCCGCCGCCTTGGGTTCTGCGGCAACTTCCTTCGAGGCTTTTTTCATGACCGCGAGCGCTTTCTCGAGCAGCGCCTCCCACGCCAGTTCACGCGCTTCGCGCGCTTCCGCCTGGTTGCGCTTCACCACCGAGCGCAACTGCCGCTCCTCCTGCACCAGACCCTTGCGGAAGGCTCGGGTTCCGATCGCCCAGCCCCGACTCATGCGGTCAAACTCCATGCGCTTGCGCGTGGGCTCGTCCTCCACAATCCAGTTCAGGTAGCGTGCATAGCGGTCCCAGCCTGCGCGACGATCGCTCAATCCGCCGGCTTCCTCCAGGCACGTGGACAGCTCCAGGAACTTCGGACGCCGTTTGCGCTGGAACAAATACCAGTAGCTCGACCAGCGATAGCTCCGCAGTCCCTGCAGGTCACAGATCCCGGCACGAACCGGATTCAGATGGAGGTAGTGACACAACCAACCGAGCCGCTGCGAGTCCTCCACCGCCAGGCTCTTGAATCGTCCCTGGAACAGCCGCCCGGTTTCCTTCCGCAGCCGGTTGAAGCGGTTGGCGAAGGTTGCCTGAAGCCACCGCATGCCCTCGCTCACGTTTCCCCGCGGGGTTTCCACCGCGAGGTGAAAATGGTTGCCCATGATGCAATGGGCATGCAGCACCCAGCCGAAGCGATCACCGCACTCGAACAGCGCCTTCTCGAAGCCGATCTTCGCCCCCTCCGACGCGAAGATCCACTTCCGGTAGTTGCCCCGATTGATGACATGGTGCAGCCCGCCCTCCTCCTCCATCCGCAGCTTGCGCACCATGCCCTCATGCAGAGCAAGCGGATCGTTCCGATATCAATAATAAAGTAGTGACCCTTTTTCAGCCCCCCCTTTTTTCAGCCCCCCGCAATCCGACATAGATTCTGCCGTTCATGTGAACCAGGCGCCTCTACTGCGGCCGTAGGCCGCACAGCGTAGACCGTGGTGCGAGTTTCCGCGGCGGAGCCGGGGAAGCGAGGCGGCTTGGAGCGACGGCGCGAGCCGGAGCGAAGCCGAGTCAAAGAACGGTTTTGCCCGAGAGTTCGCGCGCGTTGTGCGCGCGGCGAGCACGAGCACGGCACAGCAAAACGCCGCCTCGGGCAAGGCCCGAGAGCGGCGTCGAAGCGGCTAAAAGAAGAAGCGGCTCAGGCGAAGTTGATGTTGTTCGCCAGGCCCTGCTCGCCCGCGTTTTCCAAGAGGCGCACGAGCGCGGCGCGCTCGGCGGTGCGGCTCTTGCGGCGGAAGACGACGATGATGCCGTGATACGGCTGGCTCGCCGCCAGCGCGACGAAGTCGTCGCGGTTGCAGGTGATCAGGATCATCTGCTTCGCGTAGGCGTGCGCGAGCACGTCGGGATCGGTCGTGGTGGTCGGCAGGACTTCGCGCAGCAAGACGACGGTGTGCCCGAGCTGGCGCAACACGTGCCCGAGGTCGTCGGGCACGTCGTTATCGAACAAAAACGTCACGGCGCGTCGGCCGCGAGTTGCCGGGCCACGAGCAGATCGATCTCGCCGCGATGGTCCTCGTAGTAGGCCAGGCACGCGTAAACCTGCGCGCGCGTGAGATCCGGGAAGCAACGCGCGATCAGCGTGTCGATGGTCTCGCCATTCTGGAGCAGCCCGATCACGTCATGCACGCCGATCCGCGTGCCTTCGACGATGGTCTGGCCCGAGCGCACGCCGGGCAGGCGGGTGAGATACTGATACGTGATCGCTGGCATGGTGGGCATCATGGCGAAGTGGGCGCGTCCGGCAACTCCGGGGTTTTCGACGGTTCTGGCTTCGGCCGCGGCGACAAGCCTGCGGCCGGGTGGGTGCGGGCGTGGACGGCCTGGAGCGCCTTGATCGAGACGTGGGTGTAAAGCTGCGTGGTCTGCAAACACGCGTGCCCAAGCATCGCCTGGACGTGGCGCACGTCGGCGCCGTTTTCGAGCATGACCGTCGCGAGTGTGTGGCGGAACAAGTGGCAACTGCCCGTCTTGCCGACGCCCGAGCGCGCGATGTAGCCGGTGACGATCCACGAGAGGTATTTGACGGCGCAGAAAAGGGGGTCGGCGCAGAAAAGGGGGTCAAACCCCGCAGAAAAGGGGGTCAAACCCTAACTTCTGTTGTCCGCCCCGGCTTCCGGTCGCCGCCTGCCCGGCACTCGGCACAGTAGCGGCTGACGGTTTCGGGATCGCCCATGTGCAACCGCTGCGCCAGCCATGGATTGGTCACGGTCGCTATTATAGGCGATTCGGCATCGCTCACCGCTGGCCATCGAGCGGCCGGGGACTCGAGCTGGACGGGAAGCCGCCCGGCCAACCGGCGTTACACACCCGTTACACCCCACCCGGCGGATTTCGGCTATCCTCGGGGGCATGAACTCGAGACCTCGTTCGTTTCTCGCCTTCGCTCTCGCGGTGCTTGGCACCGCCGCCGTTTCCTCCGTGCCGGCCGCCGCCCATCCCACCAAGCCATCCGGCCCCGTCGTCGAGCTCGCGCTTCTGCTCGACACGAGCAACAGCATGGACGGGCTGATCGACCAGGCCCGGACGCGCTTGTGGCAGGTCGTCAACGATCTCGCCCGGGCTCGGTGCGACGGCGACCGGCCGCGACTCGAGGTTGCCCTCTACGAATATGGCAACAACTCGCTTTCCCCCGAAAGCAGCTACATCCGCCAGGTCTCCGGCTTCACGAGCGACCTCGATCTCATTTCCGATCGACTGTTCTCCCTGCGCACCAACGGTGGGAGCGAATATTGCGGCGCCGTGATCGACCGCGCCATCGCGTGCCTCGACTGGAGCAACGACGATCGCAGCCTCAAGCTGCTCTTTATCGCCGGCAACGAACCCTTCGACCAAGGGCCGATCAACTATCGGAATTCCGTCCGCGCCGCGGCCCGCGCCGGCGTCACGGTCAACACAATCTTCTGCGGCCCATGGAACGAGGGCGCCAGCACGCATTGGCAGGATGGCGCGACCCTGGCCGGTGGCTGCTATGCGAGCATCGACCAGGACAAGCGCATGCCCGTGATCGACGCGCCGCAGGATCGCGAGATCGCAAAATTGAACGTTTCGCTCAACGCCACCTATCTCGCGTACGGTGCCCATGGGCGCGAACGCGCCGAGATGCAAACGCGCCAGGATGCCAACGCCGCGGCCGCCGCTCCTGCCGCCGCCGCCGGGCGCGCCCAGGCCAAGTCCAGTTCACTTTACGACAACCGTTCCTGGGACCTCGTCGACGGCGTGCGGGAAGGAACCGTCGACGCCGGCCAGCTCAAGGACGAGGACCTGCCGCCCGAACTGCGCAACCTCGCCCCGGCAGAACGCGAGGCGAAGATCGCCGCGGCCGCCGCCGAACGAAAGCGCATCCAGGGGCAGATCCAGAAACTCGCGGCGGAACGCGACGCCTACGTGAAGGCCGAGCAGGATCGCCTCGCCAAGGCCAGCGGCGACAACTCCGCGTCACTCGATGATGCCATCCGCCAGTCTGTGCGTGCGCAGGCGGCGAAGTTGAACTACGAATTCGAGAAGTGAATCCGTAGGGCGGGTTTCCGCCCCGCCCTCGTCCGCCGCCCCTCACCAATACTGAAATGGCAGGTCAGAGACCCGCCCTACTTCTGTTGACCATGCCCAAAGCCCGCATACTCGTGATCGAGGACGACGAACCCATCCGTCGCGGGATGGTGGATGCGCTGGGCTTCGACGGCTACGAAACCTTCGAAGCGGCCGATGGTCACGCCGGGATGAAGGCGGCGGTGCAGGGTGGCTACGACCTCCTGCTGCTCGACCTGATCCTGCCCGGCCCGGGCGGGCTCGACATCCTCGCGGAGGTGAAGCTCACCCGGCCGACCATGCCGGTGATCATTCTCTCCGCGAAGGGCGAGGAAGCGGACCGCGTGCGCGGCCTCAAGGTCGGGGCGGACGACTATGTCGTGAAGCCTTTTTCGGTGAAGGAACTGCTCGCGCGAGTCGAAGCCGTGTTGCGCCGTTCGCCGGAACGCCCGCGAGAGAAGAACTCCGTCCGCGTGCCGGGTGGCGTCGCGGACTTTGGCCGCGGCGAGATTCGATTCGACGACGGCACCCGCGAGGAACTGCCCGAGCGCGAGTACCAGTTGTTGCGCTACCTCGCCGCCAACGCCGGGCGCGTGGTCTCGCGCGACGAAATCCTCGCCCGGGTCTGGCGGCTCGATCCACAGGCGGTCGCGACCCGCGCGGTCGACATGCAGATCGCCCGCCTGCGCGACAAGTTGCGCGACAACGCCGACGACCCACGCGTGCTCGTCACCGTGCGCGGCCGCGGCTACGTGTTTTCGCCGGAGGCGAAGAAAGGGTGATCCAACAGTGGACCACCGAGGACGCAGCGATCGCGGAGTCCGGGCAATGCGCAGACCGTTCCTGCAGGGGCTTCGTTTGCGCAACCGCGAATGCGATACGTGGCGCTGTGCCAGAGATTCGGCGAAATGCACCCCTGCAGTGAAAGAAACATTGGCCGCAAAAGGGCGCAGAAGACGCAAAGAGGCATTCTGCGTTTTGTGCCTCTTGCACCTTTTTGGGGCACCTCCGCTTGACCCGGTTTCGGTTGCGGCGGAGCCGCGCTGAGTCCTCTTTCGCAAATTGACCTCGGTCGCGCCTGATCATGAAACGCCCACTCCTTGTCTGGCTCGTGTTTGCCGCCTGCGCGGCGGTCGGTTGCGGCGTGCTGGCGTGGTTCACGCGTGAGATGCTGCGGCTCGATCACGAATCGACCGAGGCGCGCCGGCTCGCCGCGGTCGAGGAAAACGTCCGCCTTGCGCTCTGGCGCATGGACTCGGCGCTCGCTTCCGTGCACGGACTGGAGGCCGCGCGCCCCGCCCGGGAATACGCCCCGTTCTTCCGCGCGGATTCCGCGTATTCGTCCAGCGGGCTCGCGCCGCTGCCGGCCGGCAGCGTGCTCCTGCCTTCGCCGTTGCTCGGCTATACGCCGCCCTTTGTGAAGCTGCAATTCCAGATCGGACCGGATGGGTCGATTCACTCGCCCCAGGCGCCGCCGGATGATTTGCGGCAGGCCGCACTTGCGGCCGGCATTGCTCCGGAACGGATCGACGGCGCGATCACGCTTTTGCGCGACCTGCGCGCGAACCTCGCGACAACCGACCTTGCAGCGGATCTCCCGCCGGCGCCGTCGGCGCCGTTCTCGGCCCATGCGCTCGCCGACAAGGACCAGGAAACCGACCGCTATGGAAGCTCCCTTTTTCGCAGCGACCGCCGTTCCAATCGCGCGGATGCGCCCGCCGAACGCCAGACAGCGATCAGAGAACCGGCCGCTGCGCCTCCGGCGCAGATCGAGGCGACGCCCGCGCGCAACGAGGAGGTGAAGCAGCAGTTGAAGAGCGCGGTCGAACAGCGCGAACGCGCCGCCACGCTCGATCTCTCGAACAGCCTGAACCAGGCGGTCGCCGACAACCGACGCATGCAATCGCCGGTTTCAACGAATGACCCATCGGGCTCTGGAGCAATGGCCACGGACGAACTCGCCGGACGCCGCGACCAGGGATTCGCGGGCTTCGCCACCGCGAGTGCCCAGTCCAAACGCCAAACCGCCTCCACCTCCAGTGCCGCAACGCCGGCCGCGAAAGGCGCACCGCGCGATGCTTTGGCGAAAGCCGAGGACGACGCCGCGCCCGAAGACGAAACGCCGCCCCCCCCCGCGGCAGCCAAGAAGACGAACGCGATCCCGCCCGATGCCGAAGGCACCCTGCAGGCCGTGTGGGTCGGCCATGATCTGCTGTTTGCGCGCCGCGCCGTCATTGACGGCAAGGACGTCGTCCAGGGCGCATGGCTCGACTGGCCGGAACTGCGCGCCTGGCTGCTCACTCGAGTCAGCGATTTGTTGCCCGGCGCCCGGCTCGATCCCGTGTTGCCCGACACCGCCGTGAGCTCGCTCGACGCTGCCCGTCGCCTGGCGTTCCTGCCCGTGCAACTCGTGCCGGGTTCCGTCAACATCGACAGCCGCGCGCTTGCCTCCCCGTTGCGGATCAGCATCGCCATCGCGTGGGGCGGCGCCGCCATCGGACTCGCTGCCCTCGCCCTGCTGTTGCGCGGCACCGTGCGACTGAGCGAACGGCGTGGGGCGTTTGTCTCCGCCGTGACCCATGAATTGCGCACGCCTCTGACGACGTTCCGCATGTACACGGAGATGCTCGCGAGCGGCATGGTGCAGGACGAGGCGAAGCGGCGGAGCTATGTCGATACGCTACACCAGGAGTCGGCGCGGCTTTCGCATCTCGTCGAGAACGTCCTCAGCTACGCACGGCTCGAGCGCGGGCGCGCCGCCGCGCACGTCGAGGACACGACTCCGGCCGCGTTGCTCGCACGCATCGAGGAACGCCTGCGACAACGCGCGCAACAAGGCGGACTCGCCTTGCGGATCGCGTTCGCCGAAAGTACCTGCCGATACGCCGTTGCGCACGGATACCACCGCGGTTGAGCAGGTGCTGTTCAATCTCGTGGACAATGCGACGAAGTATGGTCGTCCCTCGAAGGGCGGCGGCGAAATCATGATCCACGTGGCTTCCAAATCCGGTAAACGCGTGGACCTCGAGGTCGCTGACCAGGGTCCCGGTTTCACCGCGGCCGCCCGCAAACGGCTCTTCCAACCGTTCTCCAAGTCCGCCACCGAAGCGGCGCACAGCCAGCCTGGAGTTGGCCTCGGGCTCGCCCTGTGTCGCCGGCTGGCGCGCGATGAGTTGCACGGCGACCTCGTCCTCGAACGCACGGGACCTGACGGCACGGTGTTTCGGTTGGAGTTGCCACTTGCCTGAACGGCGCCCCACCCGGGTAGCGAAAGTGACGCAGAGCGTCGGACGATTTCTGCCCTCGCCTTCGCCATTTCGTGAAAGGCCCGAGGCGTCTGCGCCTGCGTGGAACCGGACGCTTTCCATGCGGAGCAACAGGTTGCGCGAGGTGCCCACTCACTGGCATACACCTGGCAAGGCCCGGCGTCATGTCATCCGCTTCGCCCACCGTTGCACACGATCGTCCGCACCAGACGCAACTCTCGCCAGTTGCCTCCGGCGGCACCACCCGCCATAACCGCGCGCGCATGCCGTCCAACGTCGGACACTTGTTCACCACACGCCGGTTTGTCCCCCTGTTCCTCGTTCAGTTTTTCGGCGCGTTCAACGACAACGTCTTCAAGGGCGCCTTCACTGCGCTCGCCACGATCTATTTCGGAACGGTCCTCACCTACTGGCGCTCGGACGTCTCGACGCAGTTGATCGCCGCGATCTTCATCCTGCCGTTCTTCCTGTTCTCCGCCTTCGCCGGGCAGCTCGCGGACAAATACGAAAAGTCCCGCATCGTGCGGCTGACGAAGGTCTGGGAAATCGGCGCGATGGCGCTCGGGGCGTTCGCCCTCTGGCAGAAGAACCCATGGATGCTGTTCGCGACGTTGTTCCTGATGGGCGCGCAGTCGGCGTTTTTCGGACCGCTCAAGTACAGTCTGCTGCCGATCCACCTGCGCGAAGAGGAACTGGTCGGCGGCAACGCCGTGTTCGAAGCCGCCACCTACGTCGCGATCATCGGTGGCACGGCCCTTGGCTCGCTTTCGATTTTGCGTGAGGGCGTGCCGCATCCCGGCCTGATCATGGGAAGCGTCCTGGCGGTCGCAGTCATCGGCTGGCTCGCAAGCTGGGGCGTGCCGAAGGCCGAGCCGTCGCAGCCGGATCTAAGGATCAACTGGAACATCTTCACCGCGACGACGCGCCTCATTGGCGAAGCCACGAAACAGAAGGGCGTGTTCCGCGCGATCCTGGGCATTTCGTGGTTCTGGTTGATCGGCGCGTTCTGGCTCACGCTGGTGCCCGCCTACACCAAGGAATATCTCCATCGCGGCGAGGAGACCTACACCATCTTCTTCATCGCGATTTCGATCGGCATCGCCATCGGTTCACTGGTTTCGAGCAAACTCTCCCATGGCGAGATCTCGGCGAAGTACGTGCCGCTTGCCGGGCTCGGCGTGACGATCTTCATGGTGGATTTCGCCTGGTTCACGGCGGGCCTCGGCGACCGGTTTGCCACGGAGGCGTTTCACCTCTGGTCCGCCACCGGCGTGCGCGTGATGGTGGATCTCGCCGGCGTGGCGGTGTGCGGCGGCCTGTTCAGCGTCCCACTCTACGCGATGATGCAGTCATGGGCGGAACCCGAGTCGCGCTCGCGCGTGATCGCGGCGAACAACGTCGTGAACGCGCTGTTCATGACGGCGATCGCGGTCGTCGCCGGAGCGCTCTTCGCCCTCGGGATTTCGAAGCCCGCCGTCATTCTCGCGATCGCCGCGGCCAACGTTCTGGTGTCGCTCTACATCATCACGCTGGTGCCCGAATCCGTGGTGCACACGGTGTTTCGCTGGGTGCTGCGCGCCTTGTATCAGGTGGAGGTGCACGGTGAGGAAAACTTCGCCGCCGCGCGCGAACGCCGCGTGATCATTGCGAATCACACGTCGTTACTCGATGCCGCGCTGCTCACGATCTTCCTGCCGCAGCGGCCGACGTTCGCGATCGCGACCGACATCGCGAAGCGCTGGTGGGTGCGCCCGTTCCTCTGGGCCGTGAACGTGCACGCGCTCGATCCCACGAAACCGATGGCGATCAAGGTGCTCACCGAACTCGCCAGACAGGGCGTGCCGATCGCGATCTTCCCCGAGGGTCGGCTCACCGTGACCGGCGCGATCATGAAGGTCTACGAAGGTCCGGGGCTGATCGCGGACAAGGCCGACGCCGACCTGATTCCCGTGCAGATCTCCGGCGCGATGTACACGCCGTTCTCGCACCTGAAGGGCAAGGTGCGGCGGCGCTGGTTTCCCCGGATCACGCTCACGATCCTGCCGCCGCGCCCGTTTCATCCACCCGAGGGTTTCCGCGGCCGGGCCGGCCGGCAGTTCATGGCGCGCGAACTCTACGAGGTCCTCGCGGGCATGTATGTCGCCACCGCCCCGACCAATCGCACCCTCTTCCAGAGCCTGCTTGACGCCGCCGCCACGCACGGCCGCAGGCTGCCCATCATCGATGATCTGCAGTTCAAGCCGTTCACGTATCGCCGCCTGATCGCCGCGAGCCTGTATCTCGGGCCCAAGCTCTGTCGCGACACGCCCGTTGGCGAACCGGTCGGCCTTCTGATCGCGAACAGCACGATGGCCGTCGCGACGTTCTTCGGCGTGCAGTCGATGGGGCGTGTGTGTGCGATGCTCAACTACTCCGCCGGCGCCGGTAACCTCGTGTCCGCCTGCCAGACGGCCAGGGTTCGCGTCGTGTGGACGTCGCGACGCTTTGTCGAGATGGCCCGGCTCGCACCGGCAATCGCGGCGATGTCGCAAACCGGCGTGCAGATCCGGTATCTCGAGGACCTGCAGAAACGCTCGCTCGCCGATCGGGCACGCTTGCTGAGCGCGATCTTGTGGCCACGCGCCATCCAGGCGCGGCGCCGTCAAACAATCCTTCGGCCCGCACGAAGCCGGGCCCGTCAGCAAAGCGAGGCCGATCGTGCCGCCGTGATTCTCTTCACCTCCGGTTCATCCGGCACGCCCAAGGCGGTTCTGCTATCGCACCGCAACCTGCAGACCAACCGCCACCAGCTCTGCGCACGAGTCGACTTCACGTCGCGGGATCGTTTCTTCAACTGCCTGCCGGTGTTCCACGCTTTCGGCCTCACCGGCGGCACGCTGCTGCCACTGCTCTCGGGCGCCCCGCTGTTCATGTATCCGACGCCGCTACACTACGGCGTCATTCCCGAACTGATCTACCAGACCAACGCCACGATCATTTTCGGAACGAACACGTTTCTCGCCGGCTACGCACGCCGCGCGCATCCCTATGACTTCTTCGCCGTGCGCTACGTCTTCGCCGGCGCCGAGAAACTCAAGGACAACGTGCGCCAGCTCTGGGCCGAGCGTTTCGGCGTGCGCATTTTTGAAGGCTATGGTTCCACCGAATGCGCGCCCGCCCTGACGATGAACACGCCGATGTTCAACCAGACCGGCACCGTCGGTCGCTTTCTGCCCGGGATTGCGTGGCGGCTCGAACCCGTGCCCGGCGTGGAGGGCGGCGGCCGGCTGTTCGTCCGCGGCGACAATGTCATGCTCGGTTACTTCCTGAGCGATCGCCCGGGCGAATTGCAGCCGCCCGAGGATGGCTGGTACGACACGGGCGACATCGTGGCGATCGACGACGCGGGCTTCGTCAAGATCCTCGGGCGCGCCAAACGTTTCGCCAAGATTGCCGGCGAAATGGTCTCGTTGACCGCCGTCGAGGACCTCGCCGTCGCCGTGTGGCCGAAGGCCCTGCATGCCGCCGTCACGCGCAGCCATCCGCAAAAAGGCGAGGAGATCGTCCTCGTGACCGAACAGCCCGAGGCCAAACGCAGCGAACTCCTTGCCGGCGCCCGCGAACGCGGTCTTTCCGAACTCGCCGTGCCCCGCTCGGTGATCAGTCGCAAGAAACTGCCCGTGCTCGGCTCCGGCAAGCCCGACTATGTGACGCTGGAGGCCGAAGTGCGGACTGAGGTGTCGCCCGCAATTGTGTAGGGCTGGCCCTCCAGGCCACGCCGCACGCGTAAGCATTGAGTCGAATCGCAATTACGCTGGTAGCCCGAGCCACCGATCGGTTGTAGGGCCGGACCTTGCGTCCGTGCCGATCAAGGGCGAAATCGGAAGCGGCCCGGACGCAAGGTCCGGCCCTACAGGTTTTATGCGTTCCGGCTGAATGGATGCCGCCATGGGCGCTTGTTGACAAACTGTCAGCCGACTGTCATCCCTCTCTCCAGTGCGTAAGCAGAAACTCCCCAATCTTCGCCGCGCGGCGGAGAAGGAACGACGGCGCGAGTCGATCCTCGAGGCGGCGACGACCCTGTTCGCCACCCGCGGGCTCGAAAACGTCACGTTCGGCGACGTCGCCAAGGCGACCGGCCTCAGCCGCCCGCTGATCTACTTCTATTTTCCCGACCGCGAGTCGCTGTTCTTCGAAGCCGTCGTCCGTTGCGAACAGGACCTGCACAGCCGCTTCGTCACCGCGGTGAAACCCCACCTCAACGGCCGCGACCAGATCGTTGCCATCGGCCGCGCCTACCTCGCCTATCTGCACGACCGCCCCTCGTGTTTTCATCTGATGTCCGCCTATAGCGCGAAAAAAAAGGCGGACGGTGTGGCCGACCATCCGATGGAAACGCAGATCGAGGAACTGCACAGCCGGACCATGGGCCTGCTCACGGCCACGCTCGCCCGCGGCATGAAAGAAGGCGTCCTGCGCAAGGATCTCGGCGATCTAATGCAGGTCGGCGTCTGCCTTTGGGCTTTCACGCACGGCCTCGCGCAAATCATTGCCGTGAAAGGTGAACACCTGGCCGAATGCCATGGGCTCGATCCCGCCGCGACGATCGAGACCGCCTTCGATCTCCTCACCCGGGCGCTGGTTCCCGTCCGGCGATTGTCACGCAAGTAATCGTTGACAGGCTGTCAACCGCTGACACTTTGTCAGCCGAAATGCGCCGGCAACCCCGCAAACGAGCAGGCCTGGACGCCCGAACCCGGAGGGTCGCCACCCGCCCGTTGCCGCCCAAGCGCGCTGCGACGCGGGAGATGGACACCACCGACCACGCCGACCAGCCTTCGCTGAAGCTTCGGCTCGGCCCGTGCGATACGCGCAATCGCGCCGTAGCGCGAAGCGCAAAGGCGGGCGCGTGGTCCCACCGCCTCGAGGCGGGGTCGATCCAGCGCGCCCAGCGCTCAAATCAAATCCCTCCTTTGAGGAGGGGGGACCGTGCGCCAGCACGGTGGGAGGTGTTTTCGCGGGTCGTGGCGGCAGCGACCCGCAAGCGATTCCTTTGCCTTCTCCGGTGGATTTTCTCTTCCAGTGCGCTCCCGACACTCCTGATGACGACAGCGTCCGCCGCCGACGCCCTGCCCGCGATCTGGCCGGAACCGCCCCCGGCCTTGAACGAAGCGATTCAAACCGCGCTGGCCGCCAATGTGTCGTTGCAGGCAGACCGCACCGACGTCGACCGCGCCGCCGCGCGGCTGGCCGCCGCCCGCAGCCTCTATTTCCCGCGGCTCGATCTGGTGGCGCGCTATAGCATGGCCGCTGGCGGCCGCACCATCGACCTGCCGATCGGCGATCTGCTCAACCCGGTGTACAACCGGCTCAACGACCTCACGGGCACGAACGAGTTCGCGACGGTGGACAACGCCTCGATTCCCTTCCTGCGCCCGCACGAGCAGGAAACCAAGCTGCGCCTGCTCCAGCCGCTCTACCGTCCCGAAATCGTGCACGGGCGCCGCGCCGCCGCCGCGCAACTCGCCGCGACGAACGCACAAATCGACGTGTTGCGCCGCGATTTGACGTATCAGGTGCAGGAGGCGTGGTTCGCCCAGCGGCGCGCCGACGCCGCCGTGCACATCTACGAATCCGGCCTGGCTCTGGTCACCGAATCACTGCGCGTGGATCGTGCGCTCGAGGAGTCCGACAAGATCACGCCGGACGTCGTGCTGCGCGCACAGGCCGAGGTCGCCGCCGTGCGCCAGCAGGTGGAATCGTCCCGCCGCGACCGCGAACTCGCCCAGGCCTACATAAATTTCCTGCTGAATCGACCGCTCGAGACGCCGGCCGAACCCATCGACACGGCCGTGGTGCAGGCCTATCGCGACCGCCTGCGGGCGATCGATCCGGACGATCTGGAATTGTCTCCCGAACACCGCGAGGAACTGCGCGCGCTCGATGAGGCGATCCATGCTGCCCGTGCCGCCACCGCCGCGGCCGAGTCGCGCCGGGGCCCCGCACTGTCGCTCGCCGTCGAAGCGGGCACGCAGGGGACCGACTATCGCCTGGGTCCCGGCTACAATTACGCCCAGGGATCCGTCGTCGCGGAGTTGAACCTGTTCGACCGCGGCGAACGTCGGGCCAACGTCGCCGTGGCGCAGGCGGAGGAGAGACGCGCCGAGTTGCAGCGGCAGGATGCCGCCAATCGCATCGCCCTCGAACTGCGTCAGGCGCGCGACGCCTTCGCCACGGCCCGCACCGCCGTCGACTCCGCCGAGGAACGCGCCGCCGCCGCGCGCGCGGCCTACAAGGTCGTCGCCGCCCGCGAAAAGGAGGGCAGCGCATCGCAACTCACCGTGCTTGATGCACGGAACACGCTCACCTCGGCCGAACTCGCGGTCGAAGTTTCCACGTTCGACTTGTGCACTGCCGCCGCCCGTCTCGCGCGCGCCGCGGCGTTTTCTCCGCTGCCATGAACGCGACCATTGATTTCTCCCACGGCGGTACTGCCGTCACCGGTGGGGTCGGCTGTCCCCAGCCGACCGCGGTTGCGGGGGGACACGTGATCCGGCCCCGGGCATCACGTATCGCGAAGTCGCGCCGACATGCCGCCATATCCGTCGCCGTGCTCGTGGCATCGCTGGCCTTCGCCGGTTGCGGTCGCCAGGCCGCGCCGGTGGCAACCAGTGCGCCCGTCCAGCACGTGCGCACGGTGCCGGTGGCCTGGACCGACGAGGCGATTCCCGTGACGGCGCAGGGCGTGCTCGCCCGCAAGACCGAGGCGGCACTGTCCTTCAAGATCGGTGGCGTGATCCGCACCGTGAACGTGCGGGCCGGCGATCACGTGAAGGAAGGTGCGACGCTCGCCGCCCTCGACCTCGACGAGATCGAGGCAGAGGTCACGCGGGCGCAGGCGACCGTCGACAAGGCCGCGCGCGACGTCGCGCGGGTTGATCGCCTGCATGGGCAAAATGTCGCGACGCTCGAACAGGCGCAGGACGCTCGCACGGGACTCGAGATGGCGCAGGCGGCGTTGCGCGCCGCGGAGTTCAACCGCCGCTTCGCCGTCATCACGGCGCCGGCTGATGGGGTGGTGCTCGACCGCCTGCACAATCCCGACGAGCTCACCGAACCCGGCAAGCCCGTGCTGCATTTCGCGGCGGATGCGGAGCCGTGGATCGTGCGCGCCGGACTGACGGAACGGGAATTGCGCGGGGTGCATCCCGGCAGCACGGGCGTCGTGCAGTTGACCGATCACGCGCCGGTCGCGGCCGTCGTCGCGCACATCGCAGGCATGGCGGATCCAATGACGCGGACGATCCCGGTCGAGTTTGAACTCCAGCACCCGCCCGCGGATCTGCGTTCGGGCTTCGTGGCGCAAGTGATCATCACGCCCGATCCGGTGGAGCGGCGGCCGGCCGTGCCGCTCGAATCGCTCGTCGCCGGCGACGGTCACCACGCCCACGTGTTTCTGCTGCAGGATGGGGGCCACCATGCGCACCGCATGGACGTCGAGATCGAGGCGCTGAACGACGGCACCGCTTATCTGAAAACCTCCCTGCCCGAAGGCGCCTCGCTCATCACGACCGGCGCGGAGTTTCTAATCGATGGTGCGGCGGTGGAGGTGGAGAAGTGAATGTCGTTTCGCATGTCGGGCCGGACCTTGCGTCCGGGACGCCTAATCAGGGCGTTGGACTCGAATGCAGTTGCCGACGTAACGTGGCGAGAAATACGGCTGGTGCGAATGATCCGTTTCGTCACCTCCCAGGAAACTTCTCTGGCTCATGTAGGGCCGGAGCTTGCCTCCGGGCCGCACGGTGCCATCCGGCACCTTCGCACCGGTCCCAATCGGGATCGGTGCGGCCCGGAGGCAAGCTCCGGCCCTACATGAACCGGCGCTGTCGTGCGGCCAGGACACAACGTCCAGCCCTACATCTGCCGTGCGGAGGTTTGTCTCGGTGAAACTCACCGACTTCTCGGTCCGGAACCATCCGTTCACGCTGCTGGTGTTCCTTTGCCTGGTGGCGCTGGGGATCAATGCATTCATTGCGATTCCCCGTTCCGAGGATCCGAAGTTCAACATCCCGGCGTTCGCCACGATCGTGGTGCAGCCGGGGGCCAATGCCGCCGAGCTCGAGCGTCTCGTGGTGCGTCCGCTCGAGGATGCGTATTACGAACTCGACGACGTGAACAAGATCACGTCGTCGTTCCGCGACGGCGCCTGCACGGTCTGGGTCGAGTTCTATTACGGCACGGATCCGGATCGGAAGTACGACGAGGTGGTGCGTCAGTTCAACGCCCTGCGCGAGAAACTGCCGACCGGCATCGTGAAGACCGAGATCCGCCGGATCCGCACGAACAACGTCGCGCTGCTGCAGACGGCGCTCGTCTCGCCGGATGCAAGCTACGCGCGCCTGCAGGATCTTGCCGAGGAACTGCGCAAGCGGCTCGAAGCCGTCCCCGGCACGCGCGACGCGCAGAAGTGGGCCTTTCCCGAGAAGGAGGTGCGCATCACGCTCCAGCCGGAGAAACTCGCCGCCCTGCACCTGCCCGTGGAACGCGTGCTCGCCGCGATCGCGGCGGCCAACGCGAACGTGCCCGGCGGGACGGTCGAGACGGGCTCGCGGCGCTTCAACCTGAAGACGAGCGGCGCCTACGCGTCGATTGACGAGGTGCGCGAGACGCCGGTGCTGGCCGACGGCACCAGCATGGTGCGCCTGCGCGACATCGCGGACGTCGCCTGGGACTATCAGGACCTCGAAGCCTACGGGCGCTTCAACGGCCAGCGCGCGGTATTCGTCACCGCCCGGATGCGCGAGAATCAGAACGTCTTCGCGGTGCGCGACGGCCTGCTCGCCGCCATCGCGGAGTTTCGCAAGCAACTGCCCGGCGACGTGCGTCTCGAGGTGCCGTTTGACCAGTCGGAAAACGTGCGGCGTCGGCTCGGCAGCCTGCAGCGCGATTTCCTGATCGCGATCGCGCTCGTGCTCGTGACCTTGCTCCCGCTCGGGCTGCGCGCGTCACTGATCGTCGCAATCTCGATTCCGCTGTCGCTCGCGACGGGCGTGACGCTGTTGCACGCGACCGGCTTCGGCCTGAACCAGATCAGCATCATCGGCATGGTGATCGCGCTGGGCCTGCTGGTCGACGACTCGATCGTGGTGGTCGAGAACATCGCGCGCTTTCGTCGCCAGGGCGAGGCGCCCAAGGCCGCGGCGATCAAAGCCACGCGACAGATCGCGGTCGCGGTGATCGGCACGACCGCCACGGTCATCCTCGCGTTCGTGCCGCTGCTCATGTTGCCCGGCGGTCCCGGACAGTTCATCCGCAGCCTGCCGCTCTCCGTCGTCTACACCGTGCTGGCTTCGATGTTCATCGCGCTGACGATCATCCCGTTTCTTGCCAGCCAGGTCCTGCGCGGCCATGCGCCACCCGAGGGCAATCGCTTTCTGCGCCTCCTGCAGCATGGCATCCACTCGACCTATCGCCCGCTGTTGCATTGGGCGATGGGCCATCGCCTCACGATGCTCTTCATCGCCGCGGTCTGCGTCGCGGGCAGCGTCTCGCTCATCCCGTTGATCGGGCTCAGCCTCTTTCCCAAGGCTGGCGTGCCGCAGTTTCTCGTGCGCATCGAGGCGACGGAGGGGGCCAGCGTAGCCGCGGCGGACGCGATCGCGCAACAGGTCGAGACGATCCTCGCGAACGAGCCGGAGATCGCGTGGTACTTCATGTCGATCGGCCGCGGGAATCCGCAGGTTTACTACAACGAGATCCCGCGCGAGCAGCAGGCGAACCTCGCCGAAGCCTTCGTGTCCTTGCGCGGCTACGACCCCAACACCAGTCCCGCCGCTGCTCGACGGGTTGCGCCGCAAGTTCGAGAAGATTCCCGGCGCCCAGATCATCCTGCGCGAGTTCACCAACGGCACGCCGATCGAGGCGCCCGTGGCGATTCGCGTGCTCGGTCCCGATCTCGAGGAACTTGCCCGCCTCGCGCGCGATGTTGAAACGATGTTGCACGAACTGCCGGGCACGGAAGCCGTCGACAACCCCGTGCGCACGCAGCGCACCGACCTGCGCGTGAAGATCGACTCCGCCGCCGCCGGCCTGCTCGGCGTGAACGACGCGGCCATCGATCGCGCCGTCCGCCTCGCGTTCGCGGGCATCGAGGCGGGACGTTTTCGCGAGGCGGACGGCGACGAATATGGCATCCGCGTGGTCCTGCCCCGGACGGATCGACCGAAGCTGGAGAACTGGAATGACATCCTCGTGCCCACGGCGACCGGCGCGCTGGTGCCCATCTCGCGGCTCGCGCAGCTCGAGTTCGAATCGGCACCGCCGGTCATCCAGCGCTTCAATCGCGAGCGCTCGGTCACCGTGAACTCGCAGGTGCGCTCCGACGCGAACGTGGACCGCGTCACGCGCGCGGCCATCGCCCGGCTCGAAGCGATGCCCTGGCCGCCGGGTTATCATTGGGCGTTGGGCGGCGAGGCGGAAAGCCGCGCCGAAAGCTTCGGCGGCTTCGGCTCGGCGATCCTCGTGGCGATGTTCGGCGTCCTCGCCGTGATCGTGCTCGAGTTTCGCAGCTTCCGCGGGACGGCGATCGTCGCGTCGGTCATCCCGCTCGGCTTCATCGGCGGATTCGTCGGGCTCTGGTTGTCCGGCTACACGCTGTCGTTCATGGCGATGGTCGGGTTCATCGCGCTGATCGGCATCGAGATCAAGAACAGCATCCTGCTGGTCGACTTCACCAATCAGTTGCGGGCGCAGGGCGTGCCGTTGAAGGAGGCGATCGAGCGCGCGGGCGAGATCCGCTTCCTG
Source organism: uncultured Verrucomicrobiae bacterium (assembly GCA_963797435.1). Classification (GTDB taxonomy): domain Bacteria; phylum Verrucomicrobiota; class Verrucomicrobiia; order Opitutales; family Opitutaceae; genus CAWCPJ01. The sequence goes on from CAWCPJ010000006.1 coordinate 297,456, forward strand.
CCGGTCGTGTTGACGACGGCGACGGCGCTGGGGGCGCTGTTTCCCCTGGCGATCGCGCAATCGGAATTCTACTCGCCGCTGGCGATCGTGATCATGGGCGGCCTGCTGAGTTCGCTCGTGCTGTCGCGCCTGGTCACGCCGGTGCTCTACAGCCTGATCCCGCCGCCCGGACCGGAACGGGAGGAATGACGGTACGAGCGGGTCGTGCGCTGCGCTTTCGAACCGGCCTCGTAACCTCGGCTGCTGTCAAGCTCGATGCGATGTAGCTGCGTTGGAGCCTGGCGACAACGTGGCCGGCAACACCTGCGGCCACCTTGTCGCCAGGCTCCAACGCGGCTACGACACTACGGCACACCGCTCACCGCGTCGCTCGTTGCGACAACCATCCCGACAACCCGGAGGCTGCTTGCCTAATCGCGAATCTCCCGTTGGCTCCCCCGATGGCCTCGCTGTTTGATCCGTTCACCGTTCGTGGGGTGACGCTGCGCAATCGCATCGGCGTGTCTCCGATGTGCCAGGTCCTCGTGCCAGGATGGTTTCGTGTCGGACTGGCACCTGGTGCACCTCGGCTCGCGGGCGATCGGCGGCGCCGGACTGGTGATCGCGGAGGCAACGGCGGTCGAACCGCGCGGACGCATCACCCCGGAGGATGCGGGAATCTGGAGCGAGTCGCACGTTGAGCCCTTCGCGCGCATTGCCGCCTTTCTCAAGCAGCACGGCGCGGTGCCTGGTATCCAGCTCGCGCATGCGGGTCGCAAGGCGAGCGATCGCGCGCCATGGATCGACGGACCCCAGCTCACGAACGCGGAGGGTGGCTGGGAAACGATCGGGCCGAGTGCCCTCGCCTTCGGCGGCGACCTCCCGCGGGTGCCGCAGGCGATGACGCTGGACGACATCCGCACCGTGCAGGCGGCGTTCGTCGCCGCCGCCACGCGGGCGTTTGCCGCCGGATTCGAGTGGCTCGAACTGCACAGCGCCCATGGCTATCTGTCGCACAGCTTCTATTCCCCGCTGAGCAACCGGCGAACCGACGAGTATGGCGGTTCGTTCGACAACCGTATTCGTTTCCTGCTCGAGACAACCCGCGACGTGCGGCGCGTCTGGCCGGAGCATCTGCCGCTCGCCGTGCGCATCTCCGCGAGCGACTGGGTGGAGGGGGGCTGGACGCCCGAGGATTCCGTGGCGCTGGCCCGGCGCTTGAATCTCGAGGGCGTCGACCTCATCGACTGCAGTTCGGGGGGCAACTCGACCGGGCTTTCCCGCAGTGTGCTGCGCCCGGGCTATCAGGTGCCGTTTGCCGAAAAGGTCCGCCGCGAAGCCGACATCGCCACGGCTGCGGTCGGCTTGATCACGGAACCGGAACTCGCCGACGCGATCGTCGCCGAAGGCCGCGCCGACCTTGTCCTGCTCGCGCGCGCGGAATTGCGCGATCCCTACTGGCCATTGCACGCGGCCAAGACACTCGGCCGCAAGGTCGACTACGTGCCCGTGCAATACGCGCGCGCTTTTTGATCTTGCAGATTTTTCTCACGCAACCGGCGAAGCCCACGAACGCGTGTTACAGTTCTTCCTGCGCCTCCTGCGATGGCTTCGCGAGAACGTCTCTGAAACCCTGACTTCGCATCCATGAAACCCGCCCACGACTCTTCGCCGGTTGCGCTGGTCACCGGTGCCAACCGTGGCATCGGCCACGAGATCGCACGGCAGCTCGCGGCCCGCGGGTTTCGCGTGTTCCTCGGGATCCGCGATTCCTTGCGCGCCCGGGCGACCGCGGAGCGACTTGCGGCGAACGGCGCGCGCCTCGTGCCCCTGATGCTCGATGTCAACGAACCGGCGTCCATCACCGCGGCGGCCCGGGCCTTTGCAGAGCAAGCGGAACAACTGGACGTGCTGGTCAACAACGCCGCCATTCTCGAGGACGACGCACTCACGATCCTCGACATCACTCCCGATCACTTTGATCGCGTGATGCGCACCAATGTCCGTGGTCCGATGCTGATGATGCAGGCGTTCTGGCCCTGTTTGAAGCGAGCGAAGGGACGCGTCGTCAATGTATCCAGCGGCGCGGGTTCGCTGACCGACGGCGGGGCCAACATTCCGATCTACGGCGTATCGAAGACCGCGCTCAACTCCCTCACGCAGAAATTTGCCCTCACCGGCGCCCCGGACGGCATCGTGGTGAACTCGGTATGCCCGGGTTGGGTGCGCACCGACATGGGCGGGCCGAACGCCGAACGCTCGGTCGAACAGGGCGCCGACACCGCGGTGTGGCTCGCGACCGAAGCGCCGCGCAAGCTCACGGGAAAGTTCTTTCGCGATCGAAAAAGAGATTCCCTGGTGAAGGTAGGGCGGCCAGTCCCTTGGCCGCCGTCGGCGGGGAGACGGAGTCTCTACCCTACCCGTTCGCCAGGAATGCCCGCCAGCCGCCGAAGCTCGTGACGTCGCGCGCGTCGCGAACCGCCAGCGATTCGCAGAGGAAACTCTGCACGGTCGAACCATCCTCGAGCGTAATCGTGCCGACGCCGAGCGGCGCGGGTATCTGCGCCACGAACCGGCCGTAGGCCGCGTGCGACAATTCCCAGACCTCGATTTCGATGCTCGCGCCGCCTTCGCCCTCCGCCACGCGCACAAGACCCGGCTTCGGCGGCGCAGTGCCGGGCAAGGCATAGAGCTTGTAGGTCGGCGCGGTCCGCGTCGCCCGCACCAGCCGTGCGCCCAGTGACGAAAGCTGATGGTTCAACGGCAACCCGCTCAGGTGCGCACCGCAGACAGCGAGCCGCGCAACCTGATTCGGGGTGGCGACACTCCTGTCGCCTTCCCGGTTTCCGGCGGCAGGAGTGCCGCCGCTCCGCGGTCCATTCTGCGGCGAAGCGACCGTGGGGGCTTCGCCCAGGAACCGCGCCCCCAGGCGCAGTACACGATCATCACAGAACGCGGGCGCGACCAGCGTCACGCCCCACGGCAGGCCATTCGGCAGGAATCCTGCCGGCACGGCGAGCGCGCAGAGATCCAGCAGGTTCAGGTAGTTCGTGTAGTAGCCGAGATTCGAATTGAGGCGGATCGGATCCGCTTCGACCTCGGCCAGCGTATAGATCGTGCCGGCCGTCGGCGTGAACAGGACGTCGATGTCGGACCACACGACTTCCGCACGCCGCCGCAACGACGCGAGGCGGTAGGACGCCTCGAAGACGTCGACCGCGGTCAGGGACCTCGCGCTCTCGATGATCTTCCGGGTCACGGGATGCAAAGCCTCGGGCTGCGCTTCAATGAAGCTCCGGATCGCCGCATACCGCTCGGCCACCCACGGGCCCTCATAGAGCAGGCGCGCCGCGTCGTGAAACGGAGCGAAGTCGACTTCGACCAGGGTCGCTCCCCATGCGCGCCAGCGATCAACCGCCGCGGTGAACAAGCTCGCGGCATCGCGGTTGCCAAAGAACTCGAGCTGATCCGCTCGTGGGACACCCACTCGCGGCGGCCACGCTTCGTCGGCCACGGGCGGCATTGCGGCACGACTGAATGGATCGGCGGCATCGAACGCCGCCGCGACCGCGAGCACGCGCGCCGACTCCGCGACCGTGCGCGTGAAAATCGAGACGCAATCCAGCGACCGGCACGCGGGCACGACGCCACGTGTGCTCAACAGGCCGCGCGTCGGTTTGAGCCCGACGAGATTGTTGAACGCCGCCGGCACACGACCCGATCCCGCCGTGTCGGTGCCCAGCGCGAAATCACACAGCCCCGCCGCCACCGCCACCGCCGACCCGGAACTCGATCCGCCCGGGACATAGGCGCGGTTGAACGGATTCACCGGCACGCCATAGGGCGAACGCACGCCGACCAAGCCCGTGGCGAACTGGTCGAGGTTCGTTTTGCCGAGCGGAATCGCCCCGGCGCCGAGCAGCCGCTCCACCACCATCGCCGACCGCTCCGGTGTATAGGCGAACTCGCGACAGCCCGCCGTCGTCGGCATTCCGGCAAGATCGATGTTGTCCTTGATCGCAAACGTCAGGCCGCGCAGCGGCGCCGGTTCGGGGAGCCGCGCCGCCGCATCAGCGAACGCCAGCACCTGCTCGCGACCAAGCCGGGCAATCCACGTGGGGTCGTCACCGCGAGCGTCGAGGCGGTCGAGAAGTTGAGGCAGGTTCATGGTGAATAGGGTCGGCGCTCGCAGAACCCGTGCCGCTGCGCAACCGGAGTCGCGCCCGAGGAAGAATACCACGTCAGGCCTTCATGCGGAGGAGCGCGCGGTTCGTCTTCGTCAAATCGAAAGCCTCCGGGTCGAAACTGCCGCCCACCCAGTCCAACATCTTGTCGTGTTCCGGATGTTTCGGATCCTGCACCGCCGCGACGAAGTCGTTGTAGCCCGGCGCACCACCACAATCCTCCGGCGGGCAGGCTCGCGCGCCGTCGAGGCAGATCGCCGATGAGAGCCGGGTTGTCTGCGATGTCACATTCGCAACCACGATTTCGTGATGCCAGCCGTCGCCAAAATCGTATTCGTAGATCATCCGGTCCCGCGGCCCGGTGAGAAAGTCCCGCAGGTGGCACTTGGTTTCGAGCTGCGTTTCGGGCCGTCCGTCCTGCAGGCCGCCGGGAAAGTCGGGGTCCGGCTGCCCCACAAAGCCGCTGGTTCGGCCCTTTGCATCCAACACGTGAAACTGATGCAGGTGGGAATCGGTCCAGCCAAACGCGATCTGCAGGACGTCATGGAGCCGGTCCATCCGGATGTCATCCGGCACACGAACCAAGCGCCAGACTTCCGGCTCGATCCACTGCAGCGTGACGCGGAGCTCGAAGGCGACGGGGCTGGACGGCGGAACAGTTTTCTTTGCCACGGACCGAACGAAGCCAAACGACCGCGACGAGGAAAGAGAGAACTGTGCCTGGGAGCCCGGCGATGTCATCCTCGCGAAAACGGTTGCGCCAAGGAGCGGCGGCACCCCTGCCGCCGCTCCGACCAAGCGCGAGATTGACAACGCCCTGGCCTGGGAGGCTCGGCCGTGCCCGCCGGCGAGACGTGCGGCCGGCAACCTCACGGCGCCAGCATCGCCACACCTGAAACCATCTCTCGATTCATGATTCGTCACCCTGCCCCCGCCACCATCCCGCTCACGCGCTCGACGATTTCCAGAAACGGTGTTTCCGCGCTGCAGCCGAAAAGCGGGTGTCGGGTGAGCTTGGCCGCGCTGAGGCCGGGGGACGTCAGGCCGCCGAGGAAGCGAGCGATCTGCCGCGGGTGGGCCAATGCGCGGTGATGTTCCACGCGCAAGCTCTCCAGCTCCCCGACCGGAAAACGCCGGGCCTCCGCATCAGGCACCGGGCGAACGAGCGTCACGGGCCGGTCACCGGCGCAGACACCGCAGTGGCCGCAATCGCGTCCCAGCTCTTCTCCGAAATACGCGAGCAGCCGGCGCACCAGGCAGCCGGGACCCTCGAGCAGTCTCGCGACGGCCCGCACGCGCCCGATGTCGCTCTGTTCGCGAGCGGCGAAGCGCCGCTGCAATTCGTGCCAGACTTTCTCGAGATCGTCCGGCACGCGGAGCACGCGGTAGCCCTGTCGCACGCCAGTGGCCCGCAGTTCAATGTCTCCCTGCTCCTCCAGATGGTTGAGCGCTTTCACCATGCGCTCGCGATCGCCGCCCAAAGTGTCGGCGGCTTCGGCCAGGTCCACCGTGTGCCAGGTGCGACCCACTTTGGCGCGGTCGAACAGGCGTCCGAGGAACGCCTGCCGCTCGGCGTCGAACCGTTGGACGATCGCTTCGCGCGGGCGCAGGAACCGCCACTGGTGACTGGTGTAGAATGGTGCGGTGGCGGCGAGCACCCCGTCCAATTCCAGGTAGGTCAATGCCGTCGCCACGACGAGCTGTCGGATGTCGTGCCGGGCGGAGAGATGGTAGACGGAGATGTCGAACAAATCACCGACCTTACGCCGGTGCAGCAGCTCTTCCAACAACTCGTGGAGCGCCTCCGGCGTCGGTGTGTCGCCGTAGGTGAAATTCTCGAGCACGGTCAAATCTTCGCCCGCGGCGAGGATCTCGCAGTGCGAGGAGTGGCCGTCGCGCCCGGCGCGACCGATCTCCTGCGCGTAGTTTTCCAGGCTTTTCGGCAGGTTGAAATGGTAGACCGCACGGATATCGGCCTTGTCGATCCCCATGCCGAAGGCGATCGTCGCGACCACGATCCGGTCGTTCGCCGCCATGAACCGGTTCTGCACCGCCTCGCGTGCCGCGGCGTCCATGCCCGCATGATACGCCTCCGCCGGGAAGCCGGCCCGCGCCAATACGCTTGCGACGTGTTCCGCCGTCTTCTGCAGCGTCACGTAGACGATCGTCGGCCCGCGCGGGCGTGATCGGAGGCATCCAAGCAGGACGTCGAGCCGGCGCTCCGCCGCGCAGGCGGTGACCCGCAGGAAGAGATTCGGACGGTGAAAACCCGTGTGCACGTGAGCCTCGGGAGCGATGGCAAACTCGCGGCAGATGTCGCGCGCCACGTTGGGCGTCGCGGTCGCCGTCAGCGTCAGCACGCGGCCGACCCGTAATTCCCGCGCGATCCGCGCGAGCTTCAGGTAATCGGGCCGGAAGTTGTGTCCCCACTCGGAAATGCAGTGCGCCTCGTCGATGACCATCAGGTCGATCTTCAGGGCGCGCAGACGGGCGAGAAACCGCTCGTTGGCGAATCGTTCCGGCGCGACATAGAGCAACTTCAGCCGGCCTTCGCGCAGCGCCGCCTGAATGTCAGCGAACGCCTCTGCCGAAACGCTCGAATCCAACCGGGCGGCCTCGATCCCGCGCGCGCGCAGAAAGTCGGTCTGGTCCTTCATCAACGCGATCAGCGGCGAGACGACCAGCGTAAGACCATCGAGCAGCAGTGCCGGGAGCTGGTAACACATGCTTTTCCCGCTGCCGGTCGGAAATACCGCGAGCGCCGAGCGGCCGGCCAGCAGGTGGCCGATCACCGCCTCCTGACCGGGTCGGAACGACGAGAAACCAAAACGTTCGCGCAAGATGGTCCGGACAGCGGGGGAGATCGTCGCTTGCATGACGTGAACACCTGTTTACATGCTGCCGTGGATGTAAAGCCCGAAAATGCCCGATCTGTGCGAATCCATCCCTGTTGATCCCGATCCCGGGAACCTCCCGCCCGTGGCCCCGGAGCGCGTAAGGCTCGTCACGAATCCATCGCCGCCGGAGTCGAAGATCGCCCTGTTTCGTTCGCTGTTCCGCGGTCGGGATGATGTGTACCCACGGCGATTCGAGAGTCGCAAGAACGGGCGCGCCGGCTATGCCCCCGCCTGCGGAAACGAGTGGATTCCCGGCGTCTGTGCGAAACCGCGTATCAAGTGTGTGGATTGCCCGAACCGCCGCTTTCTTCCCGTCACCGACGACGTCATCCGCTGGCACCTCTCAGGACAGGATGCGTTCGGGCACGCATGCGTCGTCGGCGTTTATCCGATGCTGCGGGACGAAACCACATTCCTGCTCGCGGTCGACTTCGACGGCGAAACCTGGTCGCAGGACGCGCTTGCACTCCGCGAAACCTGCCGCCGGCTCGGCCTGCCGGCCGCCTTGGAACGCTCGCGCTCCGGGCAGGGCGGGCACGCCTGGTTCTTTTTCGCCGAGGCCGTGCCGGCAACCCTCGCCCGGAAGCTCGGCTCGCACCTGCTCACCGAGACCATGGAACACCGGCCTGAAATCGGGCTGCGCTCCTACGATCGGTTCTTCCCCAACCAGGACACCTTGCCGCGCGGCGGATTTGGCAACCTGATCGCACTGCCGTTGCAGAAACATCCGCGCAGGCACGGGCATTCGCTGTTCATCGATGACCAACTCGAGCCGCATGCGGACCAGTGGGCGTTTCTCTCCTCGATCGAAAAGATCGGTCGTACGCGAATCGACGAGGTCGTGCGTCGGGCCGAACATCGCGGCCGTGTCGTTGGCGTACGGTTGGCGGAGCCGGTCGACGGCGACGAGAGGCCGTGGAACCTGCCAGCATCCCGCCGCCCCAAGGATCCACCGATCACCGGTCCGCTGCCGGATCGTCTCGAGCTCGTGCTCGCCGATCAGGTCTACGTCGCCAAGCCACCTCTTCCTCCGGCGCTGCACAATCGCCTGCTGCGACTCGCGGCGTTTCAGAATCCCGAGTTTCACCGTGCGCAGGCGATGCGGCTGCCAACCTACGACAAGCCCCGCATCATCGCCTGCGCCGAGGAGCACGCTCAACATCTCGCGCTGCCGCGCGGCTGCCTCGAGGAACTCCTGGCGTTGATCCGGTCGCTCGGCATCAAGCCGGTATTGCGTGACGAACGCTGCTCCGGACGGCCACTTCCACCGGAAGTGTCCTTCGCCGGCATGTTGCGACCGGACCAAAAGGCCGCCGCCGAAGCACTGGCGCAGCACGATACCGGCGTTCTCGCCGCCACGACCGCCTTCGGCAAGACGGTGGTCGCCGCATGGCTCATCGCCCGCCGCGGTGTCAACACGCTCATCCTCGTCCATCGCCAGCAACTGCTGGAACAATGGGTCGAGCGGTTGTCGGCGTTTCTCAACCTTCCGTTGAAATCGATCGGCCGCCTCGGCGGCGGCCGCAAGCGGCTGACCGGAACCATCGACGTCGCCCTGATGCAGAGTCTCGTGCGCAAGGGCACGGTCGATGATCGGGTCGCCGACTACGGACATCTCATCGTGGACGAATGCCACCACCTTTCCGCCCGCAGTTTCGAACTCGTCGCGCGGCGGGCAAAGGCGAAGTACGTCATCGGGTTGTCCGCCACCGTCGCGCGCAAGGACGGACATCACCCCATCATCTTCATGCAATGCGGACCGGTGCGCCACCGCGTCGACGCGAGGCAACAGGCCGCCGCTCGGCCGTTCGTTCACCGCGTGCACGTGCGGCCGACCAGCTTTCTGCCGGACGGCCCGTCCGACGACGATCCGCGCATCGCTTTTCAGCGGCTTTGCGATGCGGTGCGCAGCGATGAGATGCGAAACGGCATGATCGTGGCCGACGTGGTCGAAGCGGTGCGCGCCGGACGCTCACCTCTCGTCCTCACCGAACGCACCGACCATCTTCATCACCTCGCGACGCGACTGAAGGCCGCAGTCACGCCCGTGATCACGTTGCAGGGCGGCATGGGGCGGAAGGAACTCGAAGCTGCCCGCGTCCGACTCGCCGCGACACCGGACCAGGGCGGACGCGTGATCCTGGCCACCGGAAAATATATCGGCGAAGGCTTCGACGATCCGCGACTGGACACGCTGTTTCTGGCCATGCCCGTTTCCTGGCGCGGCACGATCGCGCAGTACGTCGGCCGGCTCCATCGCCTGCACGACGGCAAGCAGGAAGTCCGTGTTTACGACTACGCCGACCTCAACGTGCCGATGCTCGCGCGGATGTTCGACCGGCGCTGCCGCGGCTACGAGGCCCTGGGTTACGAAATCCTGCTGCCCGCAAGCGCGCTACCCGGCTGGCCGGCGGAAGTCCCGCTGCCGATCGACCCGGAGTGGAAACGCGACTACGCGGCGAGCGTGCGCCGCTTGTTGCGCGACGGCGTCGACGTCCCGCTGGCGCAACTCTTCACCCACGTTGCCCGGCCATGGCTCGCGGACGCCGAAGGGGAACAGCGCGCCCGCAGCGCCAGCGAGGCTTTTCTGTTTCGCCGCCTGCAAACCCTGCCGGACACCGCGAATCGCTTCCGCCTCAATGCAGAATTGCCGATCCCTTTCGGCGGACGCGGCCACCTGGAAGTCGACCTGCTCTGCGCCGATGCCCGCCTCGCCGTCGAACTCGACGGCGGTCAGCATCTCGGCGACGTCGAAGCCTACCGGCGCGACCGCAGGAAGGACGCGCTTCTGCAACAACACGGCTACCTCGTGCTCCGTTTCCTCGCCGAGGACCTTGGCCGGGATCTCGATGGGGTTTTGGATTCGATCGTGGCCGCGCTGGCGCACCGCCGAGACCGCAGCAAGTGCAACGACATCAACCGGGACGAAAGTATCCATGATGCATGGATCCGCTAACGCCGCTCGCGAGATCAAGTTCGCGCACCCGCGCTTTCCTGTGTTCGACGAAGCGTACGCACGAGTGTTGCGCGACTCGTAATGGTACGCCGCGATGCAGCGCTCAATCGCCGGCCAACCCTGGTATCAGGATTGCCGGGCGCAGCCGCATGGTTCTGGTTAGGGCCATGGTTCTCGCGCCGGAAGCTTTGCTTGATGAGGTCTGTTGTGACGATCCCGACCGCGTGGCGGTGGCGCTGCAGGTGAGCCATGGTCGCGGCGACGAACTCGTGCCGGGCATCGTGGCGCGGTTGGAACGTTTGTTGGCGGATCCTGCGGCGCACATTCAAGACGATGCCCCGTTCGTCGGTTTCCTGCTCTACCTCGCGGCAGAGTTCAAGGCGACCGCAACGCACGCCCTGATCGCGCGGGTGTTGCGCTTGGGAGAGGATCCGGTGGACCGGTTGCTGGGCGACGTCACCACCTCCGGCGGCGGGCCGATCCTCGCGGAAACCTACGATGGCGATCCCGGTTCGTTGATCGGGCTGATCGAGGATGCCGCGGCCGGCCCATTCGAACGCGGCGCAGGATTGTTTGCGCTCGCGATCCTGGTGCGTCGGACGCTTTTCCCTCGGCAGGAACTGCTCGCGTTCATGATCAAGCTGGCGGCAAACCTCGACCCGGAACGCGAGTCGGACAGCATGGTCGCCAATCAACTGGTGGAAAATGCCGTGCGTCTGCACGCCCACGAGATTCGCGGCACGATCATGGGCCTCTACGAACGCGGGCTCGCGGATGAGGATTTCTTCGAAAGCGACTATTCCGGCGCGGCGCTCGAACCGGACGCGCCGCCCGCTCGTGAAGCCGCGGCCCTCGACCATCACATCGACGATGCGTGGGCCGCACTGAAAGGCTGGGCGTTCTTTACGGAAGAGCGATATGCCCCCCCGGACAGTGAAGCCGATGCGCCTTTGCCACCCGCGCCGGAAGAACCCTTTCGGGAGCGTCCGTACACGCCGCCGGTCCCCTATCGGGCCCCGCCGAAAGTCGGTCGCAACGAGCCCTGCCCCTGCGGCAGCGGCAAGAAGTTCAAGAAGTGCTGCGGACGGTGAACCCGCAGCCTCACCCTCTACACGCGACCTGCGTCCATGAATCCATCCGCAAGACTCTGGGAACTGACCGACGCCCTCGAGTTCGATTCCGAGGAAGTCCGGCAATACTTTGACCGCCAGACTGGACGGATCGTGGCGGTGGAGCGGTCGACCCTCGACGCCGTCGAGTCGGAGGACGACGAGGAATGCGACGCCCTGCCTGACTGGCAGCGTGAGGAGCTCGAACTCGCCCGCGTGATTCTGAATGACGAAGCCGAAGACGGCAGCCGGTTCATCGCGCCGCCGGACAAGTTCGAGTTTCACGAGTACCCGACAGATGGAACACTTCATCGGCACGATCGAAACGGCGGAAATCGCCGACCAGCTCTGGCAGGCGATCAAGGGCAAGGGCGCGTTTCGCTACTTCAAGGACACGCTCCACCGTCTGGGCCTCGAGGATCGCTGGTATCACTTCCGCGATCAGGCGATGAAGGAGTTCGTCCTCGCCTGGGCCGAGGAGAACGGCGTCACCGTCGTCGACGAGCCCCGGCGACCGCCGGAAGGCTGAGGCATCCGCCCTCCCCGCAGTGGCGCGGCGGAGCCGAACGACCGGATTCCGCGTTGCGCCTCGCTGTGATTCGGGCATCGGATTCCCCCGCCCCATGTTCGAACAAGCCTTCAAAAACATCGACGACGTCCTCTGGAAGGAGGCCGGCTGCACGACCGAGCTCGACTACACCGAGCAGACCTCGTGGCTGCTTTTCCTCAAATACCTCGACGGCCTCGAGCAGGACCGCGCCGACGAGGCTGCGCTCTCGGGCAACCACGCGCACATTCTGAAGTTCGATCACCGCGCTACGCAGCGGTTCGTCGAGTTCTACCTCGAGAGCATCAAGCTTGACGAGTTCATCACCGGCGCCGCCCAACCGAAGCTGAACCAGCAAGCCTTGAACTCGATTCCCATTCCGATTCCGAAGTGGTACCGACGCAGGCGGAGGGAATCGTCTCGCGGATCGAACAGCTCCAAATCGAAACCCAGCGCCTCGAAGCCCTCTACGTGCGGAAGCTGGCCGCGCTCGACGAGTTGAAAGCCGCGCTCCTGCATCAGGCCTTCTCCGGCGAGCTTTGATTCCCGGCCGGAGCCAAGAAAAACTCTGCCTCTCCCCGCATCCCGCCCCAGCCTCTCCCCCATGCCCACGACTCCCGACGTCCGCTGGCGGCAGCGTTTCCAGAGCTTCCAGAAAGCTTTCACGCAGTTGTCGGCAGCGGCGACCCTGGCGGGCCAGCGCAAATTGACGGAGTTGGAGCAACAGGGACTGACCTGGACCCACGTGACACGCTCCTCGGGTCGCAACGCGGTATCGACGACATCCGCAAGAAGGGCAAGGTGCCAAAAAACGGAAGCGTGCTCTCCCTACCCCTTCTTCTGAATCCTCCCCCCTCTCCCCTCCTATCCCTTAACATCCCGGTTTCTCCCCCCCCCTCCCTACTTCCCCCCTCCTCAACCGCATCATCGAGATCAAGGCGCGCGAGCAGAAGCGCGTGGAGATTTTCATGCGCATGATCGACCAGCGGGAAAAGACCCTGGTCTTCTGCGCGTCCCAGGACCACGCGCTCGCCGTCCGCGACCTGATCAACCAGCTCAAGACGAGCAAGGATCCGAACTACTGCCAGCGCGTCACCGCCAGCGACGGCGCGCTCGGGGAGCAGCACCTGCGGGATTTTCAGGACAACGAGAAGACCATCCCGACAATCCTGACCACGTCGCAGAAACTCTCGACCGGCCTCGATGCCCGCAACATCCGCAACATCGTCCTGCTGCGTCCGGTCAACTCGATGATCGAGTTCAAGCAGATCATCGGCCGCGGCACCCGCCTCTACGACGGCAAGGACTACTTCACGATCTACGATTTCGTGAAGGCGCACCTGCACTTCAGCGATCCGGAGTGGGACGGCGAGCCGGTCGATCCCGAGCCGACGCCGCCCGGTGGTCGTGGCCCGCTTCCGCCCGGACCAGGACCGGGACCCGGTCCGACACCGCCACCACCCCCGCGCGAAAAACTCCGGATCAAACTCGCCGACGGCAAGGCCCGCACGATCCAGCACATGGCGGTGACGACCTTCTGGCATCCTGACGGCACGCCGATGTCGGCACAGCAGTTCATGGAGGCGCTGTTCGGCAAGCTGCCGGAATTCTTCCGCGACGAAGAGGAACTGCGCGCGCTTTGGAGCACACCCGATACCCGGGCGAGGTTGCTCGAAGGTCTGGCCGAAAAAGGTTTCGGCCGCGAACAACTCGTAGAGATGCAACGCATCATTGATGCGGAACGCAGCGACCTCTTCGATGTGCTCGCGCATGTGGCCTATGCCTTGCCGACGCTGACCCGCGAAGCTCGGGCGGAAAAAGCCAAGGTCGAAATCAGCACCCATTTCAACAGCAAGCAGCAGGTCTTTCTCGCCTTCGTGCTCTCGCACTACATCAGCGCCGGTGTCGACGAACTCGCCCAGGAAAAACTCACACCGCTTTTGCGGTTACGTTATCACGACTCGATTGCTGACGCCGTGGCCGACTTGGGCCGACCCGATGAAATCGGAAGAACCTTCGCCGGCTTCCAGCGCTACCTCTACGAGGACGTGTCGTGATCAGGCATCGGGTTTGAACACCATCAGCACGTCTCCTGCCTGCACGGGCCGGCCTTCCGCACAGAACACCTCGGTGATCTCACCCGGGCCGGTCGCGGACGACGGAGATCTCCATCTTCATCGATTCGAGGATCACGACGGGCTGATCCGCGGTCACGCGCTGACCCACCTGCGACGGTGATCTTCCAGACGTTGCCCGGGACGTGCGCGACGATCGCAACGTGGCCGTCGGGAATGACCTTCGCGTCACCGAGCGGCGAGGCGGATTCGGACTCGGCGGAAAAGTTGAGCTGGCCTGAAACCTCCCAACGGTGGCGCTCCTCCTCGAAGGAACGCTGCTGGTGCGTCTTGAAGGCCGTGATCGATTCCGCGTTGGCGCGCAGGAACGCGTGATAATCGCGCAGGCGCAGCGTCGTTTCCTCGGTGCGCAGCTTGCAAGCGGCCGCGCGGGAAATCTTCGCGCAAGCTGCAGGAGCTCGGCGGCGCTCACTTCGTAGAACCGGATCTGGTCGAAGAAACGCAGCAGCCACGGCTTGCCGTCGGTGAAGTCGGCGGTCTGCCGCCAGCGGTTCCACATCTGGATCGTGCGCCCGATGAATTGATAGCCGCCCGGGCCCTCCATGCCGTAGATGCACAGATAGGCACCGCCGATGCCGACCGCGTTTTCCGGCGTCCACGTGCGCGCGGGATTGTACTTCGTCGTGACGAGACGGTGGCGCGGATCGTACGGCGTCGCGACCGGCGCGCCGAGATAGACGTCGCCGAATGCGTAGACGAGGTAACTCGCGTCGAAAGCGATGCGCTTCACGTCGTCGACGGAGTCGAGACCGTTGATGCGGCGGATGAACTCGATGTTGCTCGGACACCAGGGCGCATCCTTGCGCACGGTCTGCATGTACTTGCGGATCGCGAGCAGCGTCGATTCGTCCTCCCACGAAAGCGGCAGATGCACGATGCGCGACGGCACTTCCATGTCGTCCGCCGCCGGCAGGTGCGCCTCGGCGTCGAGCAGGGTTTCCATCAGCCGCTCGAGCGGCAGCACGCGGCTGTCGTAGTGCACCTGCAGCGACCGGATGCCGGGAGTGAGGTCGAGCAGGCCCGGCGTGTGGTTGAGCTGGAGCCATTGCTGCAGCGCGTGCACGCGAAACCGCAGATCAAGGTCGAGGACCAGCGGGCCGTACTCGATCAAGCAGGTATTTGTCGCCGGCGCGACGGTAGCAGACCGCAGGCGCGTCGCCGCGGGCGGGGGTGGTGTGCAGGACGGCGGGCTCTGGCGGGCCGGACTTCGCGATTTGGCCGATTGCGTGGACTTTTCGGCGGCCGATGGTTCGGCCCTGCCAGCGATCGACGCGGCGAGTCGCAGCGTTTCGATTTCGGCCTCCTGCGTGACTTCGCGCAGCCGTGCTTCCGCCGCCGTCACGGCGACGAACCGCACTTTGTCGCCGGGACGGAGCTGGCCGATCTTCCATAGGTCGGCCGCGATGATCGTCGCGGGACAGACGAAGCCGCCGCAGCTCGGTCCGTCGGGTCCGAGGATGATCGGCATGTCGCCGGTGAAATCGATCGCGCCGACCGCGTAGGCGTTGTCGTGGATGTTCGAAGGGTGCAGCCCGGCTTCGCCCCCATCCTGCCGCGCCCAACGCGGTTTCGGGCCAATCAACCGAACGCCCGTGCGCGCGGAGTTGAAGTGAACCTCGTAGGTCGCAGCGAACAGGTCGGCGATGTCGTCAGGTTGAAAGAAGTCGGGTGCGCCATGAGGGCCGTAGAGGACGGCGATCGTCCCAGTCGTGCGCGTAGGTCGGGATGAGCGACGCTGGCAGTCTTTGTAGGGCGCGGTTTACCCGCGTCCGAGGCATCGTCGTCTGCTGGCGGATCGGGCGCTAAAGCCCGCTCCTACACTCCGAAGCCAATGCACCGTGATTCACCCGCAACACATCGCCCGTGCGCAAGCGCCCGGCCGGCGTGGCCGCCAAACAAGCCCAGCGTGAACGTGCTCTTGCTGCCCAGATAGTCCGGGCACATCGATGCCATGCCGCACCGCAACGTAGGCGCGCATGCCGGCGTCGCTGATGGTGCCGACGCGCAGCGTCTGTCCCGCGCTTGACGCGAATCGCGCGCCAGAATGAGACCGGTTTGCCTTCGAGCGTGGCGTTGGTCGTCGCGCCAGTGAGCGCGATGACCGCATCGGCGTTGAAGCGCAGCACGGGTCCGCCGAGCGTGATCTCGAGTCCGGCGGCGGAAGGCGGATTGCCGACGAGTCGATTCGCGAGGCGAAACGCGAGCGCGTCCATCGGTCCCGACGGCGGAACGCCCACGTCCCAATGCCCAAGGCGTCCGGGAAAATCCTGCACCGTAGTCTGGGTTCCACCTTCGAGCACCTCGATCGTCGAGGCGACATAGGGAAGCGTTTCGAGGTAGCGGGTATGGACCTGCCCCGCTTGAAACGCCGGCGAGGCGATGATCTGCCGCAGGTAGTCGAGATTGGTTTCGAGGCCGCCAACGCGGGTGTCCGCGAGGGTTTCTTCGAGTCGTGCAGCGCCTCCGCGCGGTCCGAGCCACGCACGATGATCTTCGCGAGCAATCGGATCGTAGTACGGACTCACCTCGCTGCCGCGCGCGACCCAGGTCTCCACGCGGGCGCTGCGCGGCACCACAAACTCGGTCAGCACGCCCGTCGCCGGCTGGAAATTCTTGCCCGGGTCCTCGGAATAGAGACGCACCTGGATCGAGGCGCCGTTCGCGGACCGCTGGAAGTTCGAGAGGTCGAGTTCGCCCGCCGCCTGGCGGATCATCCACTCGACCAGATCGATGCCGGTGACTTCCTCGGTCACGCCGTGCTCGACCTGGAGGCGCGTGTTGACCTCGAGGAAATAGAACGCCCCGCTCGCGTCGTCGTAGACGAACTCCACCGTGCCCGCGTTTTCATAGCCCGCGGCCCGGCCGAGTTTCTCGGCGCAGGCGAACAAGCGCGGTGCGCGTCGCGTCCGTCAGACCGGGCGCTGGCGTTTCCTCGATGATCTTTTGGTTGCGCCGTTGGATCGAACAATCGCGTTCGCCCAGGGCCACGACGTGGCCACGGCCGTCCCCGAAGATCTGCACTTCGATGTGACGGGCCCGCTCGACATACTTCTCGAGGTAGAGGCCGCCCTCGTTGAAGTTGGCGCGACTGAGGCGATCCACGCGCGCAAAGGCCGGCTCGAGTTCCGCCGCGCTCCAGCACAGTTGCATGCCGATGCCACCGCCGCCCGCAGTGCTCTTCAGGATCACCGGATAGCCGATACTCGCGGCGGCCGCCCGGGCCTCCGACACATCGGCCAACAACGGTGTGCCCGGCAACAGGGGCACGTTTTCCGCCTCGGCGATTTCGCGGGCGGTGTGCTTGAGACCGAAGCGCCGCATCTGCTCGGGCTTCGGACCAATGAACACGATGCCCGCAGCGGCGCAGGCCTCGGCAAACGAGGGATTCTCCGAGAGAAAACCGTAGCCCGGATGGATCGCCTGCGCGCCGGTGCGCCGCGCCGCATCGAGGATCCGTTCCGCGACGAGATAACTCTGCGCCGCCGGCGCGGGACCGATCGCCACCGCCTCGTCCGCCTGATCGACATGCAGCGAGCCGACATCGGCTTCCGAATACACGGCGACGGATTGAATGCCCATCCGCCGCAACGTGCGGATGATGCGGCAGGCGATCGCGCCGCGGTTGGCGATCAGGACGCGGCTGAACATGGGCATGCCCCGCCGCGGGAAGTTGGAAGTTCGAAGTTGGAAGTATGGTGCCACGGCAGCTTGGGTACGGATGCCATGAGTCATCTGAAGCTGGAGGAATTGGAAGTTTACCGACTCGCGGAGGAGATCGCCGATTCCGTGTGGGAGATAGTGCTCGCGTGGACTCCATTCGCGCGGGACACCGTCGGTCGGCAGATCGTGCGGGCCGCCGACAGCATTGGAGCCAATATCGCGGAGGGATTCGGTCGCGACCTCTCCGGCCGACAATCAGCGGTTCGTCCAAACCGCCCGCGGATCGCTCTACGAAACCCGACATTTCCTTCGTCGCGCCGAGAAGCGGGGCCTCATCCCACCAGGGAAGAAACGAGACCTTCAACCCAGGCTGCGAAGCCTCTACCCCAAGCTGAATGCCTACCTTACCTCCCTCCGAAAAGCCTGACGCTCGCGCACCGTGCTTCATTCCGTACCAACTTCCAATTGCCAACTGCTAACTTCCCTACCCGACGCCGCGATCAGCCCGCGTCCCACACGATCACCTCGATCGGCGTCGGGTTGTAGGCATTGCAGGGGTTGTTCAACTGCGGGCAGTTCGAGATGAGCGCGAGGACGTCACGTTCGGCGCGGAGTTCGACGTAGCGGCCGGGACCGGAGACGCCGTCCTCGAAGGTGAGGCGGCCGTCGGGTGTGACGGGCACGTTCATGAAGAAGTTGATGTTGCAGGTGAGGTCGCGCTTCCCGAAGTCGTCGCCCAAGCCGCACCCGCACTCGAGTTCCGCTTCCTGCGCCCCCCGGATGAAACTGTCGCGGCACGCGTGCATGAATTCCTTTTCGGGCGCATACCGCATGGTGTTGCTCTCCCGCGAGCATGCGCCGCCCGAGGGTGTCGTGACGTCCACAGGTGTCGGCGACGATCGTGAGCAGCGGATCGCCGAGCGATGACATCAACGTCGTGCCGGTCGTGAGGTAAAGCGCGCCCTGGTGGCGAATCGTGTCGCTCGCGCTGTAGCGATTCTCGGGATCGTGGGCGTCGTAGAAAAGCGTGTCGGCGGCCTGGTTACCCTCGAGGTCGACGAGCCGGAGCACCTGGCCGCGTCTGACGACATGCGACCAGGGTTCGCCGGCGGGGATCGTGCGGCGATAGACGGCGGCGGCGGGGTCGAGAATGCTTTTGGTGAGGGTCGTCATTGGTCTTTGGTCCTTCGTCATTGGTCGTTGGTCCTTCGGTCCTCGGTCATTGATCCTTGGTTATTGGCCTCGGGAGTCCGGCAGCGCTTCGCGTTCAAGAACCAATGACCACGGACCAGTGACCAATGACTATGTCCGCAGTGCGTGATAGGCTTCGGTGTTTGCGAACGCCCGGGCATTTTCGGGACGCGACAAGCGACAGGAGTCGTCGGCCGCAACGAGTCCCGTCGCCGCAAATACCTCGAGTTGCACCGAACGCGGATGATACCGCGGATCGGGATCGAGCGGGTGCTGGCACGCGTTGAGCACGACGAGCGTGTTCATTTCCAGGCGCAGATCGATGTGGC
Organism: uncultured Verrucomicrobiae bacterium; assembly: GCA_963797435.1. GTDB lineage: Bacteria > Verrucomicrobiota > Verrucomicrobiia > Opitutales > Opitutaceae > CAWCPJ01. Next base: position 316,443 of record CAWCPJ010000006.1, read on the forward strand.
CCCCGGGTTTCGAATGATCGGAGACAAACGTGAGTTTGCCGGATGCGTCAGCCACAACCTTGCTGAACAGGTTCAGGTTTGGCACGAGGTCGCGCTTGCCGAGTCCCCATTTGGCCAGCTCGATCAGGAAGCAGTCACGGCCGTTGCGGAAGAAGTCATTGCGGTGGGTCTGGTAGGAATGGTCCCCGTACCTCGCGGCGACCAGTCTCGCGTCCGAACAGCCGCAGACGGTATCGTGCCAGCCGACCGTGTCCGCGGTGATCGAGGCGAACAGCCGGCCCATGTCGGAGTGGATGCAAAAGGGATGCCGCAGGTGGAAAACGTGCTGCCCCTTCAGCGTGTCGGGCATGTTGTAGCGCTCGACCAGGAGGTCGGCGTTGTAGAGGAGCATGCCGACATTTGCGCCGCCCTCCCGGTCGGTGAGGCGGAGCGTCTTGCCCCGCGAGATCACGCCGGACCACATGCCGGCGTGCGTGAGTGTCTTCGTATAAAGGGGAGGTGCAGCCATGAGGAGAAGATGGCGGGTGTTACGATTCTTGTGAATCGTGTTACTGCAAGCTTCATGCCGGGCGCGGATGAAATCTTCGTGGCAGGGGCGGCCTCCCGCGGTCGCCGGACCGTGCCGGACGCGGCGAGGCAAACGCCCGACGGCCCCGGACGCGGGGTCCGGCCCTACACCAAGGGCGGGATGGCGGCGGCGGTGAGGTTCAGCTTGCCGTTCTTGACGCCCTTGCAGGTGACGAGTTCGTCGGTGAGCCGGCGCAGTTCGGCGGCCGGGCCCTGGACGAGCAGCACCTCGAGATAGTTGTGGTGCTCGAGGTGCACGTGCATGGACGCGACGATCAACACGTAGTAGCGGTGCTGGATCGCGCAAAGCCGGGCCTGGAGGTCCTTTTTTCGGTAGTCGTAGACAAGGCTGATCGGTACCGGCGACCGAACCGGTGCCGAGCTCACCGGCGAACTCCACCAGGCCATCGCGCGCCAGCGCGGCCACGGCTTGCGATCGGCTTTGGAAACCGCGCCGGGCGACCATGGTGTCGAGCTCGTCGAGCAGGCTCTCAGGCAACGAAACACTGAAGCGCGTGACCTTGTCGGTTTTCTTTCGCGGCGAGCGGGGCATCTCCGGGATGTTTGGCGCGCCGGCTGGAACTGTCGAGGCGGAGATCATGATGGCGAACTCCATTCGGCGGTGAGTTGCTCCACCGTGACCAGCTCCCCCCAGACTCCGCCTTCCATGGTGACCATGCGCTCGCAGGCGCTTCGGATCGCGGGATCAAACGTCGAGATCGCGTCCCGCACATAGCGGCAGTGGAAACCGCGATCCGTCGCCTCGCGCAGCGTCGTGTGCACGCAGACGTCGGCCGTGACGCCGGCGAGCACGCAGGTCTTGATCCCGCGGTCGTGCAGCGCGGTGGCGAGGCGGGTGCCGCAAAATGCGCCATAGGTCGGCTTGTCGATGACCCACTCCGCGGCGGCCGGGGAAAGTTCATCGACGAAGTCATGACCGCGTTCGCCGCGAATGAGCAGGCGCCCGAGCGGTCCCGCGGAACCGATCTCGGCTCCCGCGGCCCGGGACCGCACGAGTTTCGGCTCGCTGCAGTCGTGCAGGTCCGGGGCGTATCCCTCGCGCGTATGCACGATGAACACCCCGGCGGCGCGGGCCGCCTCCAGCAGGCGTTGCGCGGCCGGAATGATTTCCTGCGCCCACGCGACGCCGCCGCAACGGTCGGCATAGCCTCCGGGCGCACAGAAATCGCGCTGGAAATCGATCATGAGCAGCGCGGTGTTGCGCGGGTTCGTCATGACCACAGAGAACAAATCGTCGCGGTGTCGGTGACGTAGGCGAACACGTCGCTCATGCACAACAGGGCGGCCGCATGGTGGTCCGGTGAAACGCCCGCACAGGCATCCGCAGCGAGCAGCACGCGGTAGTCGAGGTGACGCGCGGTGAAGACCGTGCTCATCACGCACTGGTGGGTGGTCACCCCGCAGGCGACGATGTTTTCGATGCGCTTGCAGCGCAGCAAGAGATCGAGGTCCGTCGCCAGGAAACAATCATAGCGGCGCTTCGCCACGATGTGGTAATCGCCGGGCCGGGCGTCCAGACCGGCGACAAGTTCGACGCCCGTCGTGCCCTCGACGCAGTGCACGGGATCATATTCAAGTTCGATGCCGTAGTCGCTGTGGTCGGGCCGATGCATTTCGTGCGTGAAAATGACCGGCAGTCCCGCCGTGCGCGCCCACGCGACCAGTTGGTTGATCAAGGGCACGATCGCGAGGCCGCCGGGCGTCTGCATGACGGCGCCGGCGGCCACGAAATCGTGCGCCATGTCGATCACCAGCAGCGCCGTGTGGCGCGGCTGGATCTTTTCACGCGGCAGTGGGCGTTGGACGGGTTGGATGACCGGAAGCGTCGGTTGGCCCGTAGCAGCGGCTTTGCGCCGCGATTTCACATCGGGGCGTCAAAGCCCCTCCTACACGTGGGATGCTTCACTGCAGAATCGAGGGGTCAAACAGCGTGCCCACGTCAATGACCTTCGCGTTGACGCCGCGGTCGTGGAAAAACACCGCGAGATCTTTCGCCGCCGGCCGGGCACCGCCGGTCATCGCGGCAAGGTTTCCGGCGCGATCGTAGAGCTTCACCTTCGGCAGCATGCCCTCGATGTCCTCCGCCTTCATCTCGAGGGCCTTGGTCGCGAGCTGCGCCGCCTCGGCCGGATGCGCGATCACGAATTCATTGGCCTGGTTCAGCGCACGGAAGAACGCCTTGGTCTCCGGAAGCTTGTCCTTGGCCGTGGTGTCGGAAATCGCCACGCAGTCGAGGATGAGGTTGGGCGCCTGCGCGGAACTGAAGACCACGTGACCGATCTTGTCGGCCGATACCTGGCTGATCCATGGTTCCCACGTCACCGCGACGTCGAGCTTGCCGGCCGCGAAGGCGGCGCCGGCATCGTCCGCGCCCATGCTGGTGAGGTCGATGTCCTTTTCGGTGAGGCCGACGGATTCAAGCGCCTTGAGCAGGAGCAGGTGGTTGCATTCGCCGAGCGTGGCCGCGACCTTGTGCCCCTTGATATCCTTGAGCGTGGCGATGGATTTCCTGGCCACGATGGCGTCGGCCCCGGCGCTGGTGTCGGTGAGGTAGACGACGCGCAACTGTCCCGGCGCCTTGTCGAGCGCAATGATCACGCTGTCGACGGTGGTGAAGTGCGCGTCGAGGTCGCCGGCGAGCAGCGGCTTGAGGCCGTCGCCAGGCGCACTGAACGATGTCTTCGAAACGTCGAGGCCTTCGTCGGTGAAGTAACCCTTTTCCTCGGCGACGAAGAGTGCGATGTAGCCGATCCAGCTATTGTAGCCGATGCGGTAGGGCTTCAGGGCGGCGGCGTGCAGCGAGACAGCGGCGTAGCACGCCGCGAGCGAGGCAGGGGAGCAGTTTTGTTTTCATGATGAGGAGGAGGCTGACGAGTTGGTGGTGGCGGAAGTGTCGGCGCGCGGGGCGTCGGACGAGCTTGCGCAACAGGGAAGCACGATCAGGACCGGACGAGCGCCCGGCGTGCAGCAAATCGAACAATTCGCGTTTCAGGCGCAGAAACTCCGGGGCTCAGCTTGAGGGCGAGTTCCCGGTCCGGGCCGAAGGGCACGGCCAGGTCGCGCACGATGCGACCGGGCCGCGGGGAGAACACCAGCACGCGGCTCGAAAGGAACAACGCCTCGTCGATGTCGTGCGTGACGAACAGCACCGTCATGCGTTCGTGCGCGTGCAACAGCAGCAACAGTTCCTGCAGTTCCTCGCGCGTCTGCGCATCGAGGGCGCCGAACGGCTCGTCCATCAAGAGGACCTCCGGGCGGTTTACGAGTGCCCGCGCGATGGCGACACGTTGCTTCATGCCACCGCTGAGTTCGCGCGGATAGGCATGGGCGAAATCGGCGAGACCCATCAATTCCAGCAGCGAATCCGCGCGTTCCCAGATGTGGAGCGTCTCCGCGGGATCGCGTTCGAAGTCGTCGTTGTTCGCCAGCGACAGGCTGAAGCGCACGTTTTCGCGCACGCGCAGCCACGGGAAGAGGGTGTAGTTCTGAAACACCATGCCGCGGTCGCGGCCCGGACCGGTCACCGTTCGATCACCGAGTCGATGACGCCGGCGGACGGCGAGTCGAGTCCGGCGACGAGATAAAGCAGCGTGGATTTTCCGCAGCCGGACGGGCCAAGCAGGCTCACAAACTCACCGGGCTCGACCGTGAACGCCAGCGGCTCGAGCGCCCGCGTCACCTGACGGCGCGACACATAGTCCTTTTCGAGTCCGTGAACTCGCAGCCGTGTCATGGCAGCACCGGCCGCACCGCCGGGTGGTCAAAGTCGATTTCGCGCCGGGCCGCCGGGAAACGCCGCGACGTGCGCCGCGATTTCCCGCCCGCGGGCGAACCACACCCCGCCGCGTGCCTGCATCGCGCGCACGAATTCCTCGAGCAGGCGTACGCGCGAGGGTCGCCCCGAAAGCCACGGGTGCAGGGTGAGCACAAAACAACAGCCGAAGTCGTGCATCGCCTCGAACTCCCGCCACCACAGATCGTGGACCTTGGCGCAATTCTCCGGGATGAAGCCCCACGCGGGATCGGCGTTGAACGCGAACTGTTCCCAGTCCTCCAGCAACCACTGGCCGGGGATCTCGACGAGACCGTCGGGATGAACGTACGGCACATCGTCGCCCATCTCGCTCGCGCCATAGAGCAGGCCATGTTTGCGCAACAGCGCCGCGGTCCAGGGATTCGTCTCAAACCAGGGCGCGCGATAGCCGACGGGGCGGGTCCCGCTGAACCGCGTGAGCCCATCGATGCAGCGCAACGAGGATCTCCTCCTCCTGCGCTTCGCTCAGTCCGGCCAGGCGCTCGTGCACGTCGCCGTGCAGACCGATTTCGTGGCCGCGCTCGACGATCGCCGCGACCATGCGCGGGTGTCTTGTCCGCGATGTGGAACGGCACGAAGAAGGTCGCGGGCACGCCCAGCACCTCGAGCAACCCGAGCAGGCGCGGCACGCCGATCCGGGGACCGTATTCGCATTGCGACATCAACGTGCGGCGCGTCGCGAGGCGGGGGTCTTCGGCGAGGGCGGTGGTTTCGCCGTCGACGTCGAAGCACAACATCGCGGCACAGCGATGATCGTTCGGCCACACCATGCGCGGCGCGGGCATGAAGCGCGGTCTGGGTTCGCCATCGGTTCGCGCGGCCGCGGTCATTTGCGCTTTGTCCTTTGTCATTCGTGTCGTTTGTCATTGGTCGTTCGTCATTGGGTCTCGCGAGCGATGCTTCCAATGCAGGCTCGGCTGGTCGCCAAAGGACCAATGACAAATGACCAGGAACTCGCGCCAGCGCCGGATTCATCGTTTGCTCGCGTCCGCCCAATGAAACCACCGCCGGCCCGCGGCGCGGAACAAGAGATCCAGCGCCAGCCCGATGCCGCCGAGGACCAGCAGGTAAAACCAGATGCGCGGCGACTGCAGGAACCGGTAATACTTGAGGATCCGAAAGCCCATGCCCTCGGTCGCGGCGACGATCTCGGCGACGATCACGTAACTCCACGCCCAGCCGTGGCAAAGCCGCAGCGCGTCGTAGATGCCCGGCATCGCCCCGCGCAGGAGCACGAGCGGGATGATCTCCCGTCGCCTGGCGCCCAGCGTGAAACTCACCTGCACCAGCTCCTGCGGCACGCGGCGCGTCTCGTCGGCCACCATCAGCACGAGTTGGAAGAACGTGCCGATGAAGATCAGCATCACCTTCGACAACTCACCGATGCCGAAGAAGATCATCACCACCGGCACGAGCGCCGGCACGGGAATGTAGCGGATGAACTCCGTGAGCGGTTGCAGCAGCGCCTCGCCCAGCCGGAACGCGCCCATCAACAGTCCCAGCGGAAGCGCCAGCGCGGCCGATAGCAGGAACCCGTCCCACACCGGAGAAAGCTCGCCGCCACGTCGACCTGCAGGTTGCCGTCGCGCCAGAGCTCGAGGCCCGAAATCCATACGCGCTCCGGCGTCGGCAGCAGCGCCGGATTGATGTCCGGCGAATGGCTCACCCAGAACCAGGCGCCAAAGGCGACCAGGAACCCGGCCACCACGGTGGCGTAGTACGCCCCAGACGGGGACGGGCTGCCGGAGCGCGAACAGGCGGGCCGATTCCCTTCCTGGTTTTGGCACCGCGGACGCGATGCGTGCTGGCAACGTCTCAGCCACGTCGAGCGATAAAGTCGATTTCCACCCGCGCGCCGCGCGCGAGTCCCGTGACGCCGACGCACGTGCGGGCCGGCCGGCGTTCCGCAGGGAAGTACTCGGCGTAAATCCGATTGAACGCGGCGTAGTCTTCGTCGAAGTGCGTGAGGAAGCAGCGCGCGCACACGACGTGCGAGAGATCGAGCCCGAGGCCGCGCAAGACCGTGGCGAGATTGGCGAACGTGAGTCGCGTCTGCGCATCGAAGTCCGGCCGGCAAAGGCGCGGATTCGTCGTCGGGATCAATCGGCAGTTGTCCCGTCACGAACACCCAGCCGTCGGCTTCCGCGGCGTGCGAGAAGGGCGCGACCGGCGTCGGTGCGCCCGAAATCATGTGGAACGTGGCCATGGTTGCGGGCATCCGTTCAGAACCACCGCGCATACCGTTCGATCTCCCAGGCGGAGACGTCCTGATGATACGCCTGCCATTCCTCGGTCTTGTAGGTGATGAACTCGTCCCGCAGTTCCTGGCCAAGGGTCTCCGTGATGAACGGATCCGCCGCGAATGCCTCCACTGCCTTCTCGAGATCGCGCGGCAGGTAACAGATACCCCGACCCGCCAGTTCGGCTTCCGGCAGTTCGTAAAGATTGTCCTCTTGCGGGGCACCGGGATCGAGATTTTCGCGGATGCCCTCGAGGCCGGCGGCCAGCGCCAGGGCGGCGGCGAGATAAGGGTTGCACGAGGAATCGGCGTTGCGGCTCTCGCAGCGTCCGCCGCCCATCGGCACCCGAATCGAATTGGTGCGGTTGTTCGTCCCGAAGGAATTGAACACCGGCGCCCATGAGTAGTAGCTCATCGCGCCTCGCCGCACGAGGCGCTTGTAACTGTTCACCGTCGGGGCGAACGCGGCACACAGCGCAGGACCATGCCGCAGGATCCCGGCGATGAACGAATAGGCGATCGGCGTGAGGCCGAGCCCGCGGGGATCGTCCTTCGGGTCGCAATGGAAACGGTTGCCGCCCGTTTCGAGGTCGAACAACGACATGTTGAAATGCGCGCCGTTGCCCGTCTTGTCCGGAAACGGCTTCGGCATGAAGGTCGCGATCAATCCCTCCTCCGCCGCGTAGTGCTTCGCCATCGTGCGAAACAGGATGTAGCGATCGCACATGGTGAGCGCGTCGGCGTATTTGAAGTCGAACTCGAACTGGCTGTTCGCGTCCTCGTGATCGAACGAGTAGAGATCCCAGCCGAACCCCGTGATGGTCGACGCCATCTTGTCCAGCCAGGTGAACCGGTCGAAGAACCGCTTCACGTCGTAACAGCTCTTCACCAGGTTGTCATCCGGGTTGGGCACGTGCAACCGGCCGTCGTCGCCGAGTTTCAGCACGAAGACTTCGCATTCGATGCCGAGGTTGAAGCCGAGACCCAGCCTGGCCGCCCGGGCCAGGACGTTCTTGAGGGCGACGCGCGTGTTGATCGCGTAGGGCTCGCCATGAAACGTATTGTCTGCGGGAAACCACGCGACCTCCGGCCGCCACGGCAGGATGACGCCGCGTTCGAGATCGGGGACCGACGCGATCTCGTCGTCGTTCGGGCCGCTGCCCGAGTCCATCGAGGGCATACCCGGTGTAGAGTTCGGACCCGTGCGCGAAATGCGGGAAGTGGTCGATCGGCACGACCTTGCCCTTGGGTACGCCATGGATGTCCACGTAGGCGCCGAGACAATACTTCACGCCGCTGGCCTTGAGCTCGGCCTGCAACGCGAGGATGGCCTCGTCGGGCCTGCGACCGTTGCTGTCATTATTGCCCGGAGACGATGCCTCCAGTTCGAGGGAGGCGGTGGCGGTGGAAGTCAGAGACATGGGTGAGTGACGTTGGAAGTTCGAAGTTCGAAGTTGGTCGAGTACCAGGAGGAATTGCGTGGGGCGGGGGAGCGCGGTGGCGGAGCCAAATGCAAATTTCGAACTACAAACTGCCCCGCCGCTTTGATATAGCGGCCGGCTCGAAGTAGGAGGCTTCCAGCGGCGGCGCTTCGCGCAGGCCGCGGCGCACCAGCTTGACGAGATCGGCCACGATCCACGCGAACAGGCGGCGACCGTCGGCAACTGTCGCACGGCTCGGCCGGCCGGTGACGCCATTGCTGCTGGTTCGGTTCACCGGGTGGGCAAACACGAGGTTCGCGGTGCGATCCGGGTCGTCGGCGCCAGGCACCCGTCGCGGGCGCGCGAGTCGCGGCGCGGTCGCCAGCATCAGCGAGGTTTCGGCGGCGTTCGCATGCCAGTCCTGGGCGTCCGCAAAAAAGGCGCGCCGCACGCGCGGGCTCACATCCGCCGTGCTGATCAAGGCGACCATGAAACCGTCGTGGCGGCTGCGCAGGATCTCGAGCGCGCAGCGCAGCGGGGCGAAGTTCGTGACGTGGCTGTTGACGAGAAACAGCCGGCGAACACCCGCGTGCCACAGCCAATCGCCGATGTCAGTCACCAGCGCAATCAGCGTCTGGGGTTGCAACGCCAGCGTGCCGGGCCAGCGATGCGAATGACCGAGCGAACAACCGTAACTCAGGGTTGGGAGCACCGGGACGCGCGTCTCCGCCGAGACCGCGCGGCATACGTCGGTGGCCAGACGCGCATCCATGCCGGTGCCGAGGTGCGGACCGTGCTGTTCGATGGCCCCGCAAGGTAGCAGCGCCGCATCGATCCCGCCGGCCGTGCGTGCGCCGATCTCGGGCCAAGTCAGCTCACCCCAGTCGATGGCAGAGTTCACGCGGGCCGCGGCCATGACATCAGTCCACGTCGTCGCCTGCCTGGGTCAGGCGAATGATCGGCAGCTTGTCTATTTCCACGGCGTCCGCTTCGACGTGCGGATGAATCAGCTCGTCGATGCGACGACGCGTGGCGAGGAACTCGGGCGTGGTGAGTTGCGAGAGTGAGCGCGGGCGCGGCACCGGCACCTCGATCAGTTCCTGCACCTCGCCCGGATGCGCCTTCAGCACGAGGATGCGATCGGCGAGGAAGACCGCCTCATCGAGGTCGTGGGTGATGAAGAGCACGGTAATGTCGACGTTCCGCCAGATTTCCAGGAGGTGCGCCTGCATCTGCGCACGCGTCTGCGCATCGAGCGCACCGAACGGCTCGTCCATCAGCAGCACCCGCGGATTCGCCGCGAGTGCGCGGGCGATCGCGGTGCGCTGCTTCATGCCGCCGGAGAGCTGGGCCGGATACGCAGTGGCAAATCGCGCGAGACCGACGAGGTCGATCCACTGACGCGCCTCGCGCTCGGCCCGCTCGCGCTCCATGCCCTGCATCTCGAGGCCGAAAGCGACATTGCGCGTGACATTGAGCCAGGGAAACAAGGTGTAGCCCTGGAAGACCATGCCGCGATCGGGACCGGGTCCGCGCACCTCGCGGCCGTCGAGCAACATGCGGCCGGACGTCGGATAATCGAGACCCGCGACCATGCGAATGAGCGTCGACTTGCCGCATCCGGACGGACCAATGACGCAGACAAACTCGCGCCGATGCACGCGCAGGGACACGTCACGCAGGGCCGTGACGACGCCGCCGTCGGCGGGAAAATCGCGGCCGAGTTCCTCGATTTCGAGCACGACGGGACGCTGCTTCAGCCTGGCGAAGCGGTCCGCCACCGCCGGTGATTGCGTGCGATAGTCGGGCACCGATGACATGGAAGCGGAAGCTGTCATGGGGTCAGCCACTGCCCGGTCGGACCGGATCCCGGGTCCGGGCCGGAACGTTCCACGGCTGCCGGCGGCGCGGCCACGAGGTTCGGCGCAACAGGAAATGCGGGTCGATCGTCGAACAACGTCGTATAGCGATCGGCGAACAGGCGGGAGATCAGCGTGCGCAGCCGGCTGGGTTTCGGATTCTTCCAGGCGAACAACCGCGCGCCGACAAAGGCCAGCACCTGGTCCGTGGCCAGCCCGATCACGCCGATGATCACGATCGCGGCGTAGACGTTATCAAAATTCCGATACTTGGCCTGTTGGTTGATGAAAAACGTGATTCCCGAACTCACGCCGACGACCTCCGCGACAATCAGGTAGGTCCATGCCCAGCCGAGCAGGATGCGCATGTCGTTGTAGAGATCGGGCAGGCTCGCCGGCACGAGCACGCGGAAGATCAGGTGCCGCCGTTTCGCACCCAATGTCTGCGCCGCCTCGATCAGGGCCGGATCGGCCTTGCGCACGGTGTTGGCGACAACGAGGACCTGCTGGAAAAACGTGCCGATGACGATGATGGCGATCTTCGGCTCGAGCTGGATGCCGAACACCGCCACCATGAGCGCGCCGAAGGCCGGCGCCGGCATGTAGCGGATGAAATCCACCACCGGCTCGGTCAGACGCGCAGCCGCGGCGTAGGCCCCGCACAGGACTCCAAGCGGCACCCCGACCGCAGATGAGATCACGAAGCCCCAGAAGATTGTCTGGATGCTCATCCACAGGCTTTCGTGGAGCCAGAGGTCGCCGCGCAGCACCGGCGCGGTGGTGAAGGCGGTGTAGAGGGCGCGCCCCACCGCGTGTGGCGGGGGCAGGTAGATCGGATTCGCGCGGTCGCCGACCGGCAGTTTCCCGTGCTCGTCGCCCACCAGCGCGGCCGCCTTGGCGAAGTCCGCCCGGGGAATGAACTGTCCTTCGCGCATCCAGCTCACGTCGCCGGGATCGCGCACCTTGATCATCGGGTGCCAGATGAACGGCACGTAGCTGACGAGGCACCACAATGCCACGGGGATGAAGAACGCCAGGGTACCGAGCAGCGTGCGACGGCGCGGATTCAGTTCCTGACGAACGGCAAACCAGGCGTGGCGGGACATGCAGTCGAATGCGTTTGCCGGATGAATGGATGAGCGGGTTGGCGACGCGAGCGCGGGACCGGAGTCGCGGCAGTCATGCCGCCGCGTTCCGAAATCCCCCGAGCGAACCAGCGGCGCGGCCGCGAAGGCGGGCCGACTACATCTTCTTGAGCACGTCGCCCATGAGACTCGTGTCGATGTAGGACGAAACTTCCTGCGGTTCCTTGTAGACCTCGTTCGTCACGTTGAAGTCGTCGGCGATCTTGCTCGAGCCCATCAGGGAATCGAAACCGTCGGACTGCTTCATCATGACCTTGCCGCCCTCCTCGAGCGTGAGGAATTGCGTGCCGGACATGAACGCGGCGTAGACGGCGGGATCGACGCCGGCCCGGGCGGCCATGATCTTGATGCCGTCTTTGCGCGTTGCGGGATCCTTCAGGTAGGCGACCACCTTGCCCCAGACGCCGATGAACTTGACCCAGTCGGCGCGACGGGTGGCGAGGCTCTGTGGGGTCACGACGACGGCATCGTAGATGAGTCCGGGTTCATTCGCGCTGGTATAAACCGGCTTCGAACCGGGCAGCGCCTTGAGGGCTTCGCCGGAGTTCGGCTGCCAGGCGCCGATTGCATCGACCTGCCCCGACGCCAACACCTGCGGCGTCTGGTTGGTCGGCGTCGGCACGAGTTCGACATCCTTGTCGCTGAGGCCGAGTTTCTTCAGCCCGTTGAGCAACAGCAGGTGTTCAACAAACCCGATTTCGATGCCGATTTTCTTCCCCTTGAGCTCCTTGAGCGAGGCAATCCCGGGCCGGGCGACGATCATGTCGTTGCCGTTCGAGAAGTCGGTCAGCATGATCATCACGTTCTTGCCGCCCCCGGCGCCCGTGACGAGGGCGTCGCCGTTGGTCACCATGACGGCATCGGCCTTCCCGGCCGTGTAGGCCTCCATCGACGGGCCGTATTCGAACCAGAGCAGTTCCACGTCCACGCCGGCGTCTTTGAACCAGCCCTTCTCGGCCGCGATGGCGAACGCGGTCCAGCCGGGCCAATCACTGTAGGCAACCTTGAGCGGGGCGGCGGTCGCGAGACTGGAGGCGAGAGCAAGCGCGGCAGCACCGGCGATGAGACGGCGCAGGAGGGAGGGACGGATTTTCATGAGGCGGCTGGTGGAGCGAGGTGCGGTTGAGTGCTACGATTTGTTCAATTCGTGTTACACCCGCAGTCAGCAAGGGCTATGCCACGAGGAGCCTCTTCCGCCGGGTAGCAGTCGACGTCCGAAGGCTGCTACTGGATCACGCGCCCAGCTTCGGACGTATGGGCTCCTACAGTTTGCGGAGATCGCTGCGGAGGAACGGCAGCTGCTCCGCGAGGACCGTCCGCAATTCCCGCAACAAGTCGCGCAACTGCTGGCCGCCCGGGGCCAGCACGCGTACAATCCAGCCGTCCCGCCGGAGGCGCGTAACGCCCAACCATCGCTCGTTGCGGTGCAGGGCGCGCACGCGCGTCCACACGGGATCCTCGGCCGTGACTCGCGACGTCACCACGACCACCGTCGCCATCCAGGCGCCGGGCGTCCCGTGGAATCCCGCGGTTCGCGCCATCGACTCGCCCGAAGTGTCCAGCCGCTCGCACAGGATCGGTTCGCCGCCAATCTGCACATCGAGTGCAAGTCGGAGGCGCCGCCAAGCCCAGCGTTCGCCCCGCCCTACCCGACCAGGCGCGAGTGCATCGACGTAACATATCTCCGCATCGTCGGCGATCTCGACCCGGGTGCGCTGCGTGTAGTCGGAGCCGCCGTGCGGGCACAACGGTTCCGGCGCATATTCGAGCCATCCGCCGGTTTCGACGATGAGGTGTTGGTGGCAGGTCGCGACACCCCCGCGCATCATGAACGCTCGTGTGGCCGCCGGCGTCGTCACGACCAGCGCTGCGGCAGGATCCACGCGGATGTCCAGTTCGAGCGTGTCGCCTTCCAGGATGCCGGCCGTGGGATTGACAACCTGCACCTGGAGCACGTGGCCGTCCCAATACGGCTTGCTGATGTGAAACGGCGCGCGAAACGACTGGCCCGCGAGAATCGTCTGTCCGTCATCACGCCGCGCCGCGGTGAAATGCAGATGACCGCGAAACGCTGGCGAAACCGGCGTGTTTCCGGTCCGGGGAGCGCACGCGTCCCGCGTGCCGCCTCGGGCGTCCCGCCCGGGGCATGTGTTCGACGGGACGCCGAACACTGCAGGCGGGACGCCTGCGCTCCCCGGACCGGAAACGTCGTCTTTCGCGCTCAGGGTGTCACCTTCTGTGTCGCGAACATCACCTCACGCTCAATCCAGGCGACAACCTGGTCGAGATTATGGCCGCGCTTCAGGTCGCAGAAGACGAACGGCCGGTCGCCGCGCATCGCTTTTGAATCGCGGGCCATCGATTCGAGATCCGCGCCGACATGCGGGGCGAGGTCGATTTTATTGATGATCATCAGGTCGCTGAACTTGATCGCCGGGCCGCCCTTGCGCGGGATCTTGTCACCCTCGGCCACGTCGATCACGTAGATGAACGCATCGACGAGTTCCGGCGAAAACGTCGCCGAGAGGTTGTCGCCGCCGCTCTCGACGAGCACAAGTTGCAGGTCGGGAAAACGCGCCTCCAGGCCGCGCACGGCCTGCTCGTTCATCGTCGTGTCATCGCGAATCGCGGTGTGCGGACAGCCGCCGGTCTCGACGCCGACGATACGCCCGCCGGGCAGCGCGTGCTGCCGCGTGAGAAACTGCGCATCCTCCAGCGTGTAGATGTCGTTCGTGACCACCGCCATCGAGTAGCGGTCGCGCAACGCTTCGCAGAGCTTGAGACAGAGCATCGTCTTCCCGGAACCAACCGGGCCGCCGACGCCAATTCTTGGAGGACGAGTCATTTTGATTTTGGATTTCCGATGGCGGATTTGGGATTGAAGGCACCGCCGACCGCTTCGGCACCGTCAGGAAATGAACAGCCGGAAGTCCGCGCTTTCATGGCGCGCGGCGCAGATGTCCCACCAGGGATTGAATGCGCCCACGTTCGCGAGCTCGATGGTCAGCGCCTCGGCGATGAGCGCGGGGGTTTGTGCGAGCACCTCCGCGAGCAGCGTGTGCAGTGCATTCTGGCCGAGCCGCAGCAATTTGACCGCGGCAGAGATCATGCCGGCTGCGGCGGCATAGACCAGGGCACTCAACACGGCGTCGCGCGGTGCGCCCAGCACGCGGCCTTCGATCGCCGCCGCGATGCACGAGGGCCGAGGCCAACCTTCGGCCACGGCGCGATCGTTGAATTCGATGGCAATCCCGCCGTGGATCATCGCCGCAAGCTCGAGCCGCTGGCGGCCGATTGCCTCCGAGGCCTCCCGAGGTTCGCGGGCGCCCCGCAGCGCGGAGCCGAGGAAGCAAAGCTCGCGAAGCTGATCCCAGTCCGGCGGTTCCTCGCTGGCAGCGGCCCATGCATGGGCCGCAATGGGTAGATCGGTATGCGCGAGCGGCGGCAACACGTGTTCGAGGAGGAAGGTGCGCAACGTCGCGCGGTCGTGCACGACCCCGGCTTGGACGAGTCCTTCCAGTCCGAAGGAGTGCGCGTATGCGCCCGTAGGATAAAACGAATCCGACGACTGCAGCATCAGCGCGAGCCATGTCTCGCAATCGTTCGTGCTCATCGCGGTGGCCGGATGAACGGATGGTCGTTGGCCGGCGCATGGGAGTGCGCGACCGCTGCGGCCAGCCGGTGCGGTTGAAAGATCCCGATCGTCGCGCGAAAGGCGATGCCGAGGCGCTCCAGCGACTGCCGCAGCGCCGGATCGTCGGGCGCAAGCAATCGATCCGGCTGCGCCTCGATGACGAAATGAAGGTTCCCGACGATCCAGCCGAGCACCGCCGAAGCGTCCGGCTTTCGATCGAGCGCGATTTCGATCACGGGTTCGGGCAACTGCCGGATGACGTAACGTGTCCGCGCGGAGGTCCACACGGAGTCGCCGTGTTGCAGGGGTGTTTCGCCTTCGAAGCCGAAATCCGTGCCATCGGCGGCATTCGCCCGCCACCGGCGCTTTGCCAGTTTCAAGCGGTCCAGGGGGATCGCCGTTTCCGGCAAAGCGGAGTCAACCGCCGCCAGCGCGGCTCGGATTAAAATCATGCCACAACTCACGCGGTCCACCTCAGATTCTGCTTAGCCGTAACAATTCCGAAGGATTGGCCCACGAAACACACGAATCACACGAAAGGAAAGCCTCGGAGGGAGTCTGATTTCCCGAATGAGAGCAAAGCGTCACTGCCCCTCTACTTCATTTTTCGTGTATTTCGTGGGCAGCCATTTGCATCGAAGCGGCTCAAATGAAGGCCAGCGCGACCGCCGCCGCCAGCATCCCCGCGCCCACCCAGCGCACCGCCGGCGCCGTCCGCATCAGCCGCGTCGCGACCAGCATCGTGGCACCGGTGATCGCCAGCACCGTCGCCGAGACGAGCATGTGATCGACGCCGGCAAACGGATGCCGGAGCACCGCCGGGATGTCCGTGAGGTCATGGCCGGGATGAGCCGAAGCCAGAGGCACGAAAACGGCGAGAAACAAAACGGGAGCGAACAACGAACGCAGCAGGGGGTTGGGTTTCATGGCGGCACACAGACAGCAGGGAGCGCGCCAGCATGCGATCCGGAAGCGAAGGGAAACGGCTGAGCCCCTTTGCGGGAAAGGAAGTGCGGGCACGCCTGCCTGCATCCGGGGCTGATGGCGATCGCGAATGAACGGGACATCTTCAGCGAACTCTACCGGGATCCCGCGCGGCTGCGCGGCTTTGCCTCCGCGATGACCGGCGTGAGCCTCGGGACGGCCCATGCGCTCGCGGCAACGTTTCCCTGGAAAAGGGTCGGCAGCTTTGTCGATGTGGGTTGCGCCCAGGGTGCGGTGCCGCTGGTGCTCGCTCAGCGCCACTCGCATTTGCGCGGCATCGGCTTCGACCTGCCGCCGGTCCAGCCGATCTTCGAGGAATTTGTGGCGTCTGTGAAGGAACGCGTCCGCTTTCATGCCGGCGACGTGTTCAACGAAGCGCCGCCCACGGCCGATGTGGTCATCTTCGGGCACATGCTGCACGGGTGGGATCTTCCCACCAAGCTGCTCCTGCTGCGCCGGGGGTACGAGGCCGTGCCGAAAGGCGGGACCGTGATCGTCTACGATGAGATCAGCGACGATCGTCGGGCGGAAAACGTCTTCGGTCTGCTGATGAGCCTGAACATGTTCATCGAAACCACCGGCGGATTCGACTACACGGGGGCCGAGTGCCGCCGCTGGATGCGCGAAGTTGGCTTCCGCAAGATCCGCCAGGAACATCTCGCCGGGCCGACGTCGATGGTGGTGGGAACGAAGTGAGGCGACGCACCGGGCAAGCCTCGCGGGCTGCACAGCCGCACTCGAGTGCCAGCGCAGGCGTGGCTGTCCACGTTGTCGCTACGCTCCAACGCGGCTGCGATGCGAACGCTTGACCAGCGGCTGGCGATCAGAACAGGAAGTACCGCTGCGCCAGCGGCAGCACCTTCGCGGGTTCGCAGGTGAGATGTTCCCCATCGGCCTTCACGGTATAGGTCTCGGGATCGACTTCGATCCTGGGCGTCGCGTCATTGAGGACCATGTGGCGCTTGCCGAGCTTGCGGCAGCGTTTCACCGGCTCGAGCCGGCGCGTGAGACCGAGCTGTTTGGGACCGTCCTTTGAGCGAAGCGACGCCTGCGACACGAACGTGAGGCATGTGCTGCCAATTGCGCGACCGGCGGCACCGAACTGCGGACGATAGAACGTCGGCTGCGGCGTCGGGATCGAGGCGTTCGGGTCGCCCATGTTCGCCCAGGCGATAAAGCCGCCCTTGAGGATGAGTTCAGGCTTCACCCCGAACAGCGCAGGTTTGAACAACACGAGGTCGGCGAGCTTGCCGACTTCGAGCGAGCCAATGACATGCGCGATGCCATGGGCGATCGCCGGATTGATCGTGTACTTCGCGAGGTAGCGGAGGACGCGGAAGTTGTCCGCGGCCGGATGGGACGGCCCGGCGAGTTTGCCGAACTGCGTCTTCATCTTGTGCGCGGTCTGCCAGGTGCGGCAGATCAACCTCGCCGATGCGGCCCATCGCCTGCGAGTCGGACGACATCATCGAAATCGCGCCGAGGTCGTGCAGCCGATCCTCGGCGGCGATCGTCTCCGGGCGGATGCGCGACTCGGCGAACGCCACGTCCTCGGGAATCTTCGAGTCGAGGTGATGGCAGACCATGAGCATGTCGAGATGCTCGTCGATCGTATTTACGGTGAACGGGCGCGTCGGATTGGTCGACGACGGCAGCACATTGGGTTCGCCGCACACGCGAATGATGTCGGGCGCGTGGCCGCCGCCGGCGCCTTCCGAATGGAACGTGTGAATCGTGCGGCCTTTGAACGCGCGGATCGAATCGTCGACAAAGCCCGCCTCGTTGAGCGTGTCGGTGTGGATCGCGACCTGCACGTCGAGTTCGTCGGCCACGCCGAGACAGGTGTCGATGGCGGCCGGCGTCGTGCCCCAGTCCTCGTGCAGCTTCAGGCCGATCGCGCCGGCGAGCACCTGTTCGCGCAAGGGACCGGGCGTTGCGCAGTTGCCCTTGCCGAGGAAGCCGAGGTTGATCGGATACCCTTCGGCCGCCTCGAGCATGCGGTGGATGTTCCACTTGCCCGGCGTGCACGTGGTGGCAAGCGTGCCGTGCGCGGGTCCGGTGCCGCCGCCGAGCATCGTGGTGAGACCGGAGCTGATCGCCTCGTCGATCTGCTGCGGACAAATAAAATGGATGTGGGCGTCGATGCCGCCGGCGGTGACGAGACAGCCTTCCGCCGCCAGCGCCTCGGTGCCGGCGCCGACGATCATCGGGTTCTTCTTCTTCGTGACCGGGTCCGGGTAGATCGAGCCAAGACCGGACTGGATGCCGGGATTGCCCGCGTGCCCGATGCCGACGATGCGACCTGATTTCACGCCGATGTCGGCTTTGATCACGCCGAGCAGCGGATCGAGGATCGTGGCGTTCGTGATGACGAGGTCGAGCGACTCGGCGTCAGTCGCGGTCGACGACTGCCCCATGCCGTCGCGGATCACCTTGCCACCGCCAAACTTCACTTCGTTGCCATAGCCACCGCCCTCGGCAATCAAGTCGCGTTCGACCTCGATGAAGAGATCCGTGTCGGCAAGGCGCACCTGGTCACCGACGGTGGGTCCGTACATCTCGGCGTATTGGCGGCGGGAAAGGCTCAACGACATTTTCGATTTTGGATTGGGGATTTTCGATTGGCGCAAGCGCCTCGTTATCGCTTGCGCTTCGGGGTGGTGCGGGCGCGCGGCGGGGAACGGAGCCCCCGCCCCATCTTGTCCAGCGGGCCGTTGATTTTCGCATTGAGGCCGAAGACCAGGCGCTGACCGGCGAGCGCAACCAGCTCGACGCGTTTGGTGTCGCCAGCCTCGAAGCGCACGGCGGTGCCGGCCGGAATGTTGAGGCGAAAACCCCGCGCGGCTGCGCGATCAAAGGTCAGCGCCTCGTTCGTCTCGAAGAAATGAAAATGCGAGCCGACCTGGATGGGCCGGTCACCGGTATTCGTGACGGACAGCGCGCGGGTCTCGAGGCCGACGTTGGCAGCGAGCGCCGGGGCATCGGCCGAAGTGATGATTTCGCCGGGGATCATGGGGAAGATTTTGGATTCTCGATTCTCGATTCAGCGGGAGATTGCGGCAGGGCGTTCGCAGAGAACTGAACCAATCGAGAATCCAAAATCTAAAATCGAGAATTCACCTTATCGGATTGTGCACCGTGACGAGTTTCGTGCCATCGGGAAACGTGGCTTCGACCTGTACTTCATGGATCATGTCGGCGACGCCATCCATCACATCGGCCCGTTTGAGGATCGTCGTGCCGAAGCTCATGAGGTCGGCGACGGATCGGCCATCGCGTGCACCTTCCATGATTTCGTAGCTGATGATCGCGACGGCTTCCGGGTAGTTGAGCTTGAGGCCGCGAGCCTGGCGGCGGCGGGCGAGATCGGCGGCGGTGACGATCAGGAGCTTTTCGCGTTCGCGCGGGGTCAGGTGCATTGGATGGCGAAGGGGCGATTTGCGGAGTGCGGAGTTGCAGCGAGGTTCTCGAGCTTCCGAAAGTCCAATCCGCAATCCGAAGTCCTCAATCCGCACTCACTAGACCTGCAGATGCTCGCGGACGACCTCATCGGTGAGGTCGGCGATCGCGCCGGAGATGGTCACGGCGCCGCGGTCCATGGCGTAGAAGCGGTCGGCGACTTCGCGGCAAAAATCGACGTATTGCTCGACAAGCAGGATGGCGAGCCGGTGTTCCCGCTTGAGTTCGCGGATCGCGTCCTTGATCTGCTCCTCCTCGCGTTGGGCCGCGGCAAGGTTGCCCGCCTCTTCCTTGAGTTTCTTGAGCGTGTCGCCGATGTGGTCGATGATCGACGGCTGGATGCCCTCGGTGGGTTCGTCGAGGATGAGCAGCTTCGGATTCGTCAACAGGGCCCGACCGATCGCGAGCTGTTGCTGCTGGCCACCCGAGAGCACGCCGCCCTTGCGCGACAGGAAATCCTTCAGGATGGGAAAGAGCGAATACACGCGATCGAGCGCCGACCTCTCCTCGGCCCGGCCGCGCTTGTGCACCACGAGCGCAACCTCGAGGTTTTCTTTGACCGTGAGATGCGGGAAGATGTCGCGGCCCTGCGGCACATAGCCAATGCCGGCGCGGGCCCGCGTGTCAGAGGAAAGGCGGTCGATGCGTTCGCCGCCGAGGGTAATCGTGCCGGCACGTATCGGCAGGACGCCCGTGATCGACTTCAGCGTCGTGGTCTTGCCGACACCGTTGCGGCCCATCAAGGCGACGACCTCGCCGGCGTGCACGGCAAGGTGGACGCCCCGCAGGATGCGTGAGCCGCCGATGTCGGTCTCGACGGCGCCGATCTCGAGAATGCAGGGAGTGGCGTTGGCGACCATGGCGGTCAGTTTTTCCTGCCCCGGCCCAGATAGACCTCGCGGACCTTCTGGTTGGCCTGGACTTCGTCGAACTTGCCTTCGAAAAGGACCGAACCCTGGTGCAGGACCGTCACTTGATTGTCCTGGGCGATCTGTTTGACAAACGTCATATCGTGTTCGACGACGATCAGGCTGTGCTTGCCGGCGAGCGAGAGCAGCAGCTCACCCGTGCGGTGGGTCTCCTCATCGGTCATGCCGGCGGCAGGTTCGTCGATCAACAGAAGCTTGGGTTCCGAGGCGAGCAGCATGCCGATCTCCAACCACTGCTTTTCGCCGTGCGCGAGCTGTCCCGCCTTCCACGAGCGTTTTTCACCGAGCCGGATCAACTTCAGGAGATCGTCGAGCCGGTCGCGATCGTCGGAGGACAGCCGGTGGAAGAGGCAGGAGAAGACGCCGCGCGAGCCGCGCAGCGAAAGCAGCAGGTTGTCCCAGACCGTGTGCTCCGCATAGACGCTCGGGGTCTGAAACTTGCGCCCGACGCCGAGCCGGTGGATCTCGTACTCCTTCAGCTCGGTGAGATCGTGGTCCTGCCCGAATTCGATCTTCCCGGTGTCCGGGCGCGCGCGGCCGGTGATCAGGTCGAAAAACGTCGTCTTGCCCGCGCCGTTCGGACCAATGACCGTGCGCAGCTCACCTGCGTAGAGATAGAAGGTCAGGTTGGTGATGGCCTTGAAGCCATCATACGTCTTCGAGACATCCTCGACGTTGAGAATCGGGTGCGGCATCCTGGATTTTCGATTTCAGATTTTCGAATTTCGATTTTCCAGCGGGATCGTCTCAAGCGTGGCCGGCTTGCTCACCGGACTCGATACGGGAGCGGACGGTCCGCGCAACTTCCGCCAGAGCGGAGAGAGCCGCTGCGGCAGGCTTACCACGCCGCCGGGGAGAAACAGCACCACGACGACGAACAGTCCGCCAAGGATGAAGAGCCAGAGATCGGGAAACGCGCGGGTGGCCCAACTCTTGAGGGCGTTGACGCCGACGGCGCCGAGGATCGGGCCGATGATCGTGCCGCGACCGCCGACCGCGACCCAGACGACGGCTTCGAGCGAGTTGATCGGATTCATTTCGCCCGGATTGATGATGCCGGCCTGCGGCACGTAGAGCGCGCCGCCGATGCCCGCGATCACGGCGCAGAGCACGAAAACGAAGAGCTTGAAGTTCGCGGATGCATAGCCACTGAACAGCACCCGGTTCTCGCCGTCGCGGATCGCGCGCTGCACGAGACCGAACTTCGTCGTGCTGAGCCAGCGACAAAGCATGTAGACCAACAGGAGAACCGTGCCCGTCGCGATGTAGAGGCCGCGCATCGTCACGGGACCCGCGTCGGCATCGACCAGCGAATGCCCGAGGACGAACTTGAAGTCCGTGAAGCCGTTGTTGCCGCCCATGAGGAGATTGTTCCGGAAGAAAATGATCATCGCGGCGTAGGTCAGCGCCTGCGTGAGGATCGAGAAGTACACGCCCTTGATGCGGGAACGAAACGCGAGAAAGCCGAAGCCGAGCGCGAGCAATCCGGGCACGAGCACGACCATCCCCACGGCAAATGCGAAGCTGTTGAACGGTTCCCAGAAGCTCGGCAGTTCCTGCCAGCCGAGAAACACGAGGAAGTCGGGAATCGGTTTATGATACTGCCCGAGATCACCGATCATGCGCATGAGATACATGCCGTGCATGTAGCCCCCGAGGGCGAAGAACAGGGCCTGGCCGAGACTGAGGAGCCCGGTGTAGCCCCAGAGCAGGTCGACCGAAATCGCGAGCAACGCGTAGCTCAGATACTTGCCCCACACGCTGATTGTGAACGTGCTGATGGCGCCCGTCGCGTGCAGCGCGGGGAAGACAACCAGCATGAACACCGCAATCACACCGACGGCGGTGATCTCGTAGGAGAGGCGGGAAGCGTGATGCGGGATGCGGGTCACGGGACGCGTCTCATCCCTCCAGGCTGCGGCTGCGGGTGACGAACAGCCCGGCCGGTTTCCACTGCAGGAAGAGAATGATCAGGAACAACACGAGGATTTTGCCGAACACGGCGGAGTCCTGGCCGAGGTTCTGCAGGAAGTTTCCGATATAGGGCACGCCCGCCAGCCCTGGTGCCCACCCGGGCAGGTACTGCTGGAAAACCTGGTCGATCCCGCCGATGCCGAATGCGCTCAGCGCCGTGCCGACCAGGCTGCCGACGCCGCCAACCACCACGACCATGAACGAGTCGACGATGTAGTCGCCGCCCAGTCCGGGACCGACATTGTTGATCTGGCTGACAAACGCACCGGCCAATCCGGCAAGGCCGCTGCCGAGGCCGAAGGTGAGCATGTTGACGCGCTCGGTGCGGACGCCCATGCAGGCGGCCATGCCGCGGTTCTGCATCACGGCGCGAATCAGCAGACCCAGCGGCGTGCGTGTAAGCAGCAGCCAGATGCCCAGCAGGATCGCCAGCGCGAAGCCAATCACGAAGAGCCGGTTCCACAGAAAGGTGATGTCGTTCACCACGAAGTTGCCGCTCAGATACGCCGGCCGGTCGACCTGCACGTTGTTCGCGCCGAACATCAGCCGGAACACCTGCTGCAGGATCAACGAGACGCCCCAGGTCGCCAGCAGGCTCTCGAGCGGGCGGCGGTAAAGGAATTGGATGACGCTCCGCTCGAGCGCGATTCCGACGAGCGCCGCCGAGAGGAAACTGCAGGGCAACGCGACAATGAAAAACCAGTCGCGGGCGGATCCTTCGAGACCCAGCCCGGGGATGCCCAAGCTCAGGCCAAAGCACGGCAGCACGATGCCCGTGCCGAAGATGTGCTGCACGACGTAGGTGGTGTAGGCGCCGACGGCGATCATTTCGCCGTGCGCCATGTTGATCACGCCCATCAGCCCGAAAGTGATCGCCAGGCCCAGGGCGACGACCAGCAGGATACTGCCAAGGCTGATCCCGCGAAAGATGGTGCCGAAGAAATCGACGAACGAGCGGTGTGCATCCACGGCGCGGATGGCGCGTTGGGCCGCGGCGGCGAGTTCAGGCTTCCCGGCCTCCTGGGCTGACTTGAGTTCGCGCTGCAGGAGACTGTAGCTGCCAAACGTCTTCAACCCGGCGAGTTCGTTGAGCGCTCCCAGCTTCACGTCGTCGGAGGAATCGTTCAGCTCGATCAGCGCAATGACTTCGCGCAGCACCTTGCGCACGCGGGCCGACGGATCCACGGCCAGGCGCTTGCGCAACAACGGCAGTTTCTCCGCATCGAGCGAATTGCGAAAATTGTCGGCCGCCTTGAAGCGCCGTTCCTCATCGGGCGCCACCAGGTCGACGACGTCGAGCACCGCCTTCATGGCGATCCGGAGGGGCGTGTTGTGACGCACGCGGGTGAGGTTTTCCGTGACCAGGCGCAGCGGTTTTCCCGCCGCATCAACCAGAGGCTTTCCATCGTCTACCCGCACCAGCGCCTGCGCGCCGTTCGCATCGGGCTCGTCGCTGACCTCCACCGGAAGCTTCGCCCCGTCCGCCGCTTCGTAGATGAAGAGCCTGTCCGAGCGCCACGCGATGAGCAGGTCGGCGATCGCATCGTCGCCGGTGCCGGCGAGCGAGCGGATCAACTCGCGCTTCTCCGTGGCGCTGCTCGGAGAGGATCGCGCGAACCACGACGTCGCGCGGCGTGTCGGCCGCGGCCGCCAATCGGACGACGAGCGCAAACCCGGCACACACCAGCAGCAACAGGAGAAATCGGGAGCGGACCAGGGACATCGAAAAGGGGTTTGTCCGAGGAAAAGAGAGGGCGGGCTCCGTGGTTGAGAACCCGCCCCCGGAATTCCAGCGGAAGCAGATCGCGTGCGCACCGCATCGGCGGATACGGCGCGCCGACCGATCACATCTTCTTGAACTTACCCTTGAGCCAGGGCTCGCCGAAGACGTTCTTGTATTCCTCGAGGATCTCGAACTGGCCGTTGGCCTTCGTCTCGCCGATGTAACACATTCTTCGTCAGGTGCATGTTCGTCTGGGTCGTCACCTTGCCGCCGGGACCGTCGAACGACACGCCGCTCTTCCAGGCCTGGCGGACGGCATCGACGTCGAACGACTTCGCCTTCTCGACGCATGCTTTCCACAGGTAAACGCCGTCGTAGCTGAGCACCATCGGCGAGCACGTGACGCGATTTTCCTTCACGAGGCCGGGCACGGACGACTTCGCGAGCCACGACTGGAAGTCACCGACGAACTTCCTGTTCGCCGGCGAGTCGATCGACATGAAATACGTCCAGCAACCGAGCTGTCCGACGAGCTGATCGGCGGGCAGGCCGCGAAACTCGTCCTCGGAAATCGAGAACGATACGACCGGGCACGTTTCGGCACTGAGACCCGACGCGGCGTATTCCTTGAAGAAGGGAACGTTGGTGTCGCCGTTGAGCGTGCTGACGACGCAGGCGCCCCCGCCGGCGGCGAACTGTTTGATCTCGGCCACGATCTGCTGGTAGTCCGTGTGGCTGAACGGCGTGTATTTGCCGGCGGAAATGATCGCGCCCTTTTCATCCTTGCGGAAGCCGCCGCCGATGTTCTCGAGCGGCACGCCTTTGCTGAGCAGGTATTCGAGCAGCACCAGGTTGGTGGTCTGCGGATACACGTAGTCGGTGCCGAGCAGGTAGAACTTCTTGTTGCCTTGCGCGAGCAGGTAGTCGACCGCCGGCGTGGCCTGCTGATTGACGGCCTCGGCGGTGTAGAAGATGTTCTGGCTCTCCTCCTCGCCCTCGTACTGGACGGGGTAGAAGAGCAGGCCGTTGTCCTTCTCGAATACCGGCAGCACGGACTTGCGGCTGACGGAGGTCCAGCAGCCGAAGACGACGGCGACCTTGTCCTGTTCGAGCAGTTGCTTCGCCTTTTCGGCAAACAGCGGCCAGTTGGACGCGCCATCGACGACGATGGGCTCGATCTTCTTGCCCATCACGCCGCCCTTGGCGTTGATTTCGTCGAAGGTGAAGAGCAGCACATCGCGCAGCGACGTTTCGCTGATCGCCATCGTGCCGGAAAGGGAATGCAGGACGCCGACCTTGATGGTGTCGGCAGCGTGGAGCGCGGAGGTGAAGCCGGCCACCGCGAGAACGGCGGCAGCGAGGCGTGGGAACCAGGTGGATCTCATGGGTGCGAGGGTTAACAGACAGGTGGGATGACTGAGTTTTCGGGTGGGATGGCTGAACAGGCGAAAGCCCACCGGCGCGCATGCAGACGCAGCCGAACCGGTGGGCGGGAGAAGCATCAAAGCCGGCCGCTCGTTTCAGGACGCACCGGCGTCAGAACGTGAACCGGCCCTGGGCGCCGAGAAAGGTGACATTGTCGCCGGCGGCGCTGTTCATGTCGGAATAGGAGGCTTCCGTCACGAGCGTGAAATTGTCGCTGACCTTATAGCGATAGGCGACGGTTCCCTTGAGGGAACGTGGCTTCGTGCTCCCGAGGACCCCAACTTCGCTGACCTTGTCCTCGCTGATATTGCCGCGCAGCTCGAGGTTGCTCTTCGGGTCGAGGGCGAAATCGACGAGGAGGGTGGCAAAGTAGCTCTTCACGTCCATGGTGTCGCCGTCCGCCTTGCCGGCACAGAATTCACCGGCAAACGTCGTCGAGCCCGCGACATACTGGGTCCAGAAGTCAACCATCGTGTGTTTGACGTTGTCCGGGTCGTCCTTGTCGTGGTCATACGCCAGTCCGACATAGGCGGTGAGCGCGTCCTGCGTATAGGAGTAGAAGGCCTCGAAACCCGCTCCGTTGCTGAGATCACCGTCGCTCGTGATCGCATCCGGGCCGTATACCTGGTCGAGGACCGCGACGCCCATCTTCGAATTCCCCTGCGCGTAGTCGAGACGGACGCCCTTGTGATAGCCCGGGATCAGGGCGGCAAAGTCGTTGGCGTACGTAATCTGCAGCATGTTCGGAATGTCGAATGCCTCGTAGCCGTGATAGCTGAGGAACTTGCCGGCCGTGATGGTCGTGCCTCCGCCGAGATCGTAGGTGAAGTAGGCGTCGAGAATCGAAACGGTGTCGGTCCCGGAGGAATAGAAGCTCACGGTGCCACTCACCGGCGCCGTCTTGACGTTCGCCATGAGCTTGGTCGCATCGAGGTCGAGCGTGGAATCACTTCCGCCCTGATCGATGTAGCGCGCAGATCCGACAATATAGCCGGAAATGCCAAGGGAGTCGTTGATGTCGAGAGCGCCGGCCGGGGCGGCCGCGAGGAGAGTGGCCGCGGCCACGCCCGAGAGGGTCTGCAGTGCTGGAAGCTTCATGTGGATCGGATCTGGGATGATAAGGTTTGCGCCCCGGCCCCGTTGAGATCCGCCCCAGCGGATCGACGTGGTGAGAGGTTCGCGTCGAAGGCCAAAAGCAGAGGCAATGCCAAGCCCTGCGCCGGTTTTGATTAACTTTTGCCCGATTCGTAACACCACATCCACCGTGGTGTTCGATGAGCCTGCAGGCGTCCGGGACGCCATTATGGCGCGACCTGTTCGAGTTGCCGGAAGTAGCCCAGCCAGAATGTCAGCACCTTGAATACAACGAAGGCCGCCACGCCGACGAACAGCAGCGCGGGATAGAAAACGGCCGCCTGGCGCAGGCGGCCCTGGGCCCGGCTCTGAAACTCCCGCTGCACGTAGCCGAGACTCTCATCGAGCCGGCCGGTTTGTTCCCCGTTCAGGTAGAAGTCGGCGAACGGAGCCGGCAGTTCCCGCCGCCCCGCCAGCTTCGGGCCGACGGCTTCACCGCGCTGGATGCCTTCGGCCACGGCGATTGCGACCGGCTCGAGGCGCTCGTCGCCGGATGCCATCGCGGCCTGCAGCCAGGCGACATCCAGACGGATGCCGGCCACCAGTTGTGCTTCGAGGACCATCGCGAGATCGGCGATCGCGCGCAAGCGGCGGTAGCCCCCGACAAAGGGCAGCGCATCGAGAACCCGCCGCGCGACGCCCCAGCGGCGCCGCACGGCAACCCACGCCACGGCCGCGAGCAGCCACAGGGGCACCAGCACCTGGGCAACCTTGCCGACGTAGGCCGTCGCTCCCCCACCCTGGACGAGATTTGTGAGTGGCAGCGACAGCACCGCGAAATGGGCGATGGCCAAAGGATACAAAGCGGCCGCGAACGCCATGCCACCCGCGCGCGCCGCTTCCGCGTGGCGGGCCGCCAGTCGTCGCAAGACATCGGGCAGCCGCCCCGCTTCGCAGGCCGCGGTCATCAACTGGCGATCGACCGGCGGCAGCCAGGAGCCGCCGTGCTCAAGCGCCTGGCCGACGGAATCCCCCGCCGCGAGCCGCGCCTGCAACCTCGACCGCATTTCGCCAGGTGGCCCGGGTACGGCGCCGATCGAGCGCTCCAGCGACAATCCCGCCTCCAGGCTGTTGGCCAGTTGCGTGTACCAATGCGACAAGGTCCGCGATCCGATGGCCATCGGGCACGGACCATGCGACGAGTATATTGACAACGCAATCAGTCTCGCCGACCGCGCGGGCCTTCTCGCGGTCGAGAAACATGACGCGCCAGCCGTGGGCGCCTGCCCATCCGGGAACTTCCCCACTGCGTTCTCGTTTCGGGCCTTCCGGGGACGCGCCGTGGGCCGGCTCCCGGGTCAGCCTCTCCGGGGTTGACAACGTCGCGCCCGGAATCGGTAATCCTTGTTCTTTTCCCGCCGTATCCAGCCGTCATGAGCAACGAAACCCAGCCGCCACAACGCACGACCAAGAGCCTCACGCCCTTGGAAATGGGTCTGCACCACACGCACATCCTGCATCGCCACACGACCGACACGGGCAAGATGCTGCCGCGACGCATCACCGGGTTGTCCGCCCGCCAGCAGCGTCACGTGAGCAAGGTCATCAAGCAGGCCCGTAATCTGCTGATCATGCAGTGAGCCGGGTGATCCCGCCGCGAACTCCGCGGTAGGACGAACCTGCCGCTATTCCCGAGGTCCGACGACCCAGTGGCCATCATCCACAGCGGGTCCGAGTCGGACCTTACTTTCTTGGCAAGCGTGCTTCGCGCGGGCGGCCTCGTCGCGGTGCCGACCGAAACCGTGTACGGTCTCGCGGCCAGTGCATTCAACGCCGATGCCTGCCGACGCATTTTCGAAGTCAAGGGCCGGCCCGCCTACGATCCGTTGATCGTGCATGCCGCCTCCCGGACCGTCGCAGACTCGGTGGCATTCTTCAATACGCTGGCCGACGAGCTCGTTGCGCGTTTCTGGCCGGGGCCGCTCACCCTCGTGCTGCGCAAGCGCCCGCTCGTGCCGAGTATCGTGACCTCGGACCGGACGACAGTCGCGGTGCGCGTGCCGGCCCATCCGCTTTTCCGGGCGTTGCTCGACCGCTGCGCTCTCCCGCTGGCCGCCCCCAGCGCCAATCCTTTTGGCTACGTCAGCCCGACCTGCGCCGAGCACGTGCAGCAAAGCCTCGGCAACGCGATCGACCATATTCTCGACGGCGGCCCGTGCGCGGTAGGAGTTGAGTCGACGATCCTGGACGCAACCACGCCGCAGGATCCGGTGATCCTGCGTCTCGGCGGCGTGCCGCGCGAGGAACTCGAACGCGCCATCGGACGAACGATCCGGGTGCATCAGCGCTCGGCCGGCGAATCCGCGCTGGACTCGGAAAATGGGAATGCCACGGGCGAACCCGCACCGGGTATGCTCGATCAGCACTACAGCCCCCGTACCCCGCTCACCCTGCGCGATCGCGCTTTCACCACCGAAGAACTGCGCTCGGGCGATCAACAGGTCGCACGCGTATGTTTCCGCCAGCCGGAGATCGCCGCTCCCGCACCGGGTGTACATGCGCTCACGACGGATGGGAATCTCGGCCACGCGGCCCAGCGCCTGTTTGCATTGATGCGGGAATTGGACGACGCCGGCTATGCACACATCGAGTTCGAGCCGGCGCCCGGGGACGGTCTTGGCGCCGCGATCAACGATCGGCTGCGTCGCGCCGCCGCCCGGACTTGATCCGGGAGTTTGCTCCACCACGGGAGGAACAGAGGCGCAAACGGCACTGCGGCTTCGCCCAGGGGGCCGGCCCTACAAGCCGGCCGTGGTCCGCACGACCACGGCAAGCTCACGCAAGAGGCGCTCGTTTTGCTCCGTCGTGCCGACTGTCACCCGCACCCACTGGGGCATCGCATAGCCGGCCAGGGGGCGAACGATCACCCCACGCTTTTGCAGCGCCGCAAAAACCGCGGCGCCGTCGCCCACCCGCACCGCGATGAAGTTTCCTTCACTCGGGATGCATTCGAGTCCGTGCGCCGCGAAACCGGCGCTGAGTTGCGCGAGTCCCGCTTCGTTGATCGCGCGGCTGCGCTGCACCCATTCAACGTCGTCGAGCGCGGCCTCGCCCGCGGCCAGCGCGAGGGCATTCACGTTGAAGGGCTGCCGCACCCGGTTGAGCAGAGCGATCAGGGCGCGGTGGGCGTAGGCATAACCAAGCCGAAAACCCGCCAGGCCGTAGATCTTCGAAAATGTGCGCGTGCACACGAGCTTATGGCCGCCCGCGATGAGCGGCCGCAGGTCCGGCGGGAAGCGGCATATTCGACGTACGCCTCGTCATAGACCAGAATGACGTGCGGGGGGAGCGACCCGGCGAATGCGATAACGTCGTCGGCCGAATTCGCCGTGCCGGTCGGGTTGTTGGGATTTGGCAGAAAGACCAGTTTCGTCCGGGGCGTGACCGCCGCGCGCATCCCGGCGAGATCATGCCGGTGGTCGACCAGCGGGACTTCGACCACACGCGCACCGAACACCAGCGTCACGAGCTTGTACACGGCGAACGCGCGTTCGCCCATCACTGCCTCGTCGCCGGGCCCCAGGAAGACATGACCGAGCAATTCGAGCAGCTCGTTTGAGCCGTTGCCAACCAGGACCTCCTCCGGCGCGATCCCGAGGTGCCGCGCCAGTCGGGCCCGCAGTCGTATCGCACCGCCATCAGGATAAAGCTGCGCCTGCCGCAAAGCCTGGGTCGCCGCGGCGATCGCACGCGGAGACGAACCCAGCGGGTTTTCGTTGGAGGCCAGCTTGAGAATGGTCGCGGCATTCAGGCCGAGTTCGCGGGCCACGTCCGCGATCGGTTTGCCCGGCTCGTAGACCGGTTGTGTCAACACCTCAGGACGGGCGAGATCCTGGAACGAGGTCGGGTTGGCGGCCATGGTGGGAAGGAGCAAGAGAACCCTTGGGCCTACGAACCCGCCGCCGCGCGTTCCGGTGCCCTGGGAACCATCAGATAATCCATGCCCGCGGCAATCGCAGCCTGTCGGCCCGGTTCGGCATCCTCACAGACGAGGCATTCGCGCGGTGAGACGCCCATCCGTTTCGCGGCCAGCAGGAACAGATCGGGCGCAGGCTTGCCGTGCGCCACGTCCTCTGGCGTCGCGATCACGGGAAAGAGGTCGCGAATGCCCGTGGCGCGCAAGGCGGCCTCGACCACGTGTCGTCCGCCCCCCGAGGCCACGGCCGTCGGTTTGCCGGCCGCAACCCGCGCCTGCGCGAATGCGACCATCGGCTCGATTCGCGGGATGTCCGGCAACCTCCGGAGATAGATCTCCTCCTTTTCGTGTGCGACGGCCGCGGGATCCAGCAACGTGCCGTGGCGCGCATTGAGGATCTCGACGATTTTTGCCGTCGGCACGCCCCCGAGAGAGTAGAAGAAGTCCTCGGCAAAGGGATGGACAAAGCCGGAGCGGCGCAGCGCTTCGCGCCAGCACTCGTAATGGACCGGCATCGAATCAATCAGCGTGCCATCGAGATCAAAAATGTAGCCGGCATAATCCCGCGCCGGAAAGTCCAGGTGCATGGCGCGCGAGCAAACCGCGGTCCGGAGCGCGGGCCAGCCCCAAATCGCCCCCCCGACCGGACGCTCGCCTGCACGTTGCTTGCTTCCCGCGGGATTCACTCAGTGCGATGGCTTTGTCTCCATCGAGCCTGGGGGGTTTACCGCAGATTTTGTTTAACTCCACCCCGGGTCAGTCCGTTGCTGGAGCTTGCGGCCGATCGCCGCCGCCCCAGACGCGCCCACTCCACGTCACCATGCATACTCGCACGTCCATCTCGCCCCGCGCCGCCGTCCTGCCGGTTCTCGCGGCCATCGCCCTCCCCGCAGCGCTGTTTGCAGGCGGAATGTCCCTTTCGATGCAGGACGGCGTGCATCTTGGTCAGGCGTACAGCGCCGGCGCCGCGGCCGAAGACGCCTCCACGGTTTACTTCAATCCGGCCGGCATGGTCTACCTCGATCACAGCCAGTCGGCGTTGTCGCTGACGTATATCAGCCCGTCCGGCGGCTTCACCAACACCGGTTCCGTGACCGCCGGCACGCTTCCGACGACGGGCGGCAACGGTGGCTCGGCCGCTGAGAGCCGGATCGTGCCAACGTTCTATGTCGCGCATCCGGTGTCGGAACGCTTCGCGTTGGGCTTTGGCATCAGCGTCCCGTATGGCCTCGCGACCAGCTACGATGCGGGCTGGGTGGGCCGGTATCAGGCACTGAAGTCCGAGTTGAAGACGCTCGATTTCAGCCCGGTGCTTGCGTGGCGGCCCACGGACCATGTCTCGCTCGGATTCGGGCTCGACTGGCAGCGGGTGAGCGCGACGCTTACGAACGCCATCGATTTCGGGCTGGTCGGATTCCTCAACAGCGTGCCCGGCCTGACCCCCGGCAGTGCCGATGGCGGCCTGCGCGTGTCGGGAAGTGACTCCAGCATGGGCTTCAATTTCGGCGCGATGTTCGACATCGCCGACAATGGCCGGCTCGGCGTTGCCTATCGTTCGAAGGTCGATCACACGCTGCGCGGTGCGGCCGCGTTCACGGATGTCCCGGCGCCATTTGCGCCGTTGTTCGCCGACCAGAAGGCATCGGCGGCGATCGCATTGCCGGAACGATTTTCCGTTTCGTACTACTACGATCTCACGCCATCGCTCGCGGTCACGGCCGACTGGTCCTGGTGGAAGTGGAGCGAATTCAAAAACCTGAAGATCGACTTCGAGAATGTCGCGACGGCGGATGTCGTCCTGCCCGAGAACTGGCACGACGCCTCGATCTATTCCGCCGGCGTGCGCTGGACGCAGAATCCGGTCATGATCTGGCGCGCCGGCATCGCCTACAATGAATCACCGGTGCCGTCGGCGACATTTCGCTCGCCGCGTATTCCCGATGCGGATCGCTTCTGGCTTTGTTTCGGGGCATCGTATCGTTTTGCGGAAAACGTCCGCGTCGACGTGGGTTTCGCGCACCTGTGGTTCCACCAGGCGCCGATCATGAACGATGACAACCTCGGCCACGTGCTGGTCGGCACCTACGCGTTGTCCGCGAACATCCTCAGCGTGCAGGGCACGATGAGTTTCTAGGCGCGACGCACGACGCGCGACTCAGCCTCCTGACCTCGGCCACAACGAACACGATATCGCGCCCCGGGGTTTGGGTGGTCGTCAACTGGCGCCGCCGGCGGCGAGAGCGGGACTCTGGCTGAAGGTCGACCGAAGGGCGGCGCCGAGAAAGTCGCGATTCAGTTTCGCGATGAACTCGTGGCTGATGAGCTTGGGGCAGACGGCGCTGCATTCGTAGTAGTTCGTGCAGTTGCCGAAACCTTCGGCGTCGGCGGTCTGGATCATCGCGAGCACGCGGCGGTCCTTCTCAACGCGGCCTTGCGGCAGGAGATTCAAGTGCGCCGCCTTGGCGGCGACGAACAGCATGGCGGAGGCGTTCTTGCAGGCGGCCACGCACGCGCCGCAGCCGATGCACTGGGCGGCGTCCATCGCGAGGTCGGCCACCTCCTTCTCGACGGGGAGGGCATTCGCATCGGACGCGCTGCCTGTGCGCACGCTGATGAAACCGCCGGCCTGGATGATCTTGTCGAACGCGGTGCGGTTGACGACGAGATCCTTGATCACCGGGAACGGTTCGGCGCGGAACGGTTCGACCGTGATCTCATCGCCGTCGTTGAAGCTGCGCATGTAGGTCTGGCAGGTCGCAACCCCGCGGTGCGGGCCATGCGGCTTGCCGTCGATCACGAGCGAACACGTGCCGCAGATCCCCTCGCGGCAATCATGATCAAAGGCGATCGGCTCCTCGCCGCGGGTCGTGAGATCCTCGTTCACGACGTCGAGCATCTCGAGGAACGACATGTTCGGGTTGAGCTCGGGCGTCTCGTAGACCTTGAACTCACCGGGCGTGGCGGCGTTTTTCTGGCGCCAGACTTTGATCTTAACCTTCATGAAAGTGACGAATGACGGGTTTAGATTCGCTTGTCACTTGTACGAGCGCGTGACCATGTGGACTTCCTCGTATACGAGCGGTTCAACGTTGCGGATCGGCTTCTGGTCCGGGCTGCCGGCATACTCCCAGACGGCGGCGTGCGCGAAGTGCTCGTCGTCACGCCTGGCTTCGCCATCCGGGTACTGGTGTTCCTCGCGAAAGTGGCCGCCGCAGGATTCCTCGCGTTCGAGCGCGTCGCGGCAGAGCAACTCGCCGAGTTCGAGAAAATCGGCCACGCGACCAGCGCGTTCGAGCGCCTGGTTGAAGTCGGCGTCGGAGCCGGGGACGTTGACACTGCGCCAGAACTCCTCGCGCAGCGCCGGGATGAGCTGCAGCGCCTGCTCCAGCCCTTCTTTCGTGCGGGCCATGCCACAATGGTCCCACATGATCCGGCCGAGTTCCTTGTGGAATGACTGCACCGTGCGCTTGCCCTTCGCCTCGAGCAGGCGCCGCGTGATGCCGCGGACGTTCTCCTCGGCCTGCGGCGAACTCGGCGCGGTCCGGCTTCGGGCAGGTGCCGGGCTTGAGCGTCGTGAGGTAACTCGAGATCGTGTAGGGAATCACGAAATACCCGTCGGCCAGACCCTGCATCAGGGCGGAGGCGCCCAATCGATTCGCACCGTGATCGGAGAAGTTTGCCTCCCCCAGCACGAACAGGCCCGGGATCGTGGACATGAGGTTATAGTCCACCCACAGGCCGCCCATCGTGTAGTGCACGGCCGGGAAGATGCGCATCGGTGTCTGGTAGGCGTTCTCGTTCGTAATCTCGTGATAGATGTCGAAGAGGTTGCCATAGCGCTCGCGAATCGCGGGTTCGCCCAGTCGCCGGATTGCATCGGAAAAATCCAGATAAACGCCGAGCCCGGTCCCGCCGACGCCCCGGCCCTCGTCGCACACCTGCTTGGCGGCACGGGAGGAGATGTCGCGCGGCGCGAGATTGCCGAAGGCGGGATACTTGCGTTCGAGATAATAGTCGCGGTCCTGCTCGGCAATGCTCGCGGGCGGCCGGCCGCAATCCTCCTTTTTCTTCGGCACCCAGATGCGACCGTCGTTGCGCAACGATTCCGACATCAACGTAAGCTTCGACTGATAGTCGCCGCTGACGGGGATGCAGGTGGGGTGGATCTGCGTGTAACAGGGATTGGCGAAGCCGGCGCCGCGCTTGTAGGCGCGCCAGATGGCCGTGGCATTCGACTGCCGGGCGTAGGTTGAGAGATTGAAGACGTTGCCGTAACCGCCGGTCGCAAAGATCACCGCATCGCCCGCGTGCCGGGTGATTTCGCCCGTCTGCAGGTTGCGCACAATGATGCCCTTGGCCTGTCCGTCCACGAGGACGAGATCGAGCACTTCGCTGTGCGTATGCATCCGGACGTGACCGGCTCCGATTTCCTTCGAAAGCGCGGAGTAGGCGCCGAGCAACAATTGCTGACCGGTCTGGCCGCGGGCGTAGAATGTGCGGGAGACCTGGGCCCCGCCAAATGAGCGGTTGGCCAGCAGCCCGCCGTACTCGCGCGCAAACGGCACGCCTTGCGCGACGCACTGGTCGATGATGCGGACACTGACCTCCGCGAGCCGGTGCACGTTGGCCTCGCGGGAGCGGAAATCGCCGCCCTTGACCGTATCGTAGAAAAGCCGCCACACGCTGTCGCCGTCGTTCTGGTAATTCTTCGCCGCATTGATGCCGCCTTGGGCGGCGATCGAGTGGGCGCGTCGCGGACTGTCGTGGTAGACAAAGCAACTCACCTTGTAACCGAGCTCGGCCAGCGTCGCCGCGGCGGAAGCGCCGGCGAGGCCGGCGCCGACCACGATGATCTCGTAGCGGCGCTTGTTGTTCGGGGCGACGAGCTTCTCGTCGGCGATGTAATTGCGCCACTTCTGCGCAAGCGGACCGGAGGGAATCTTGGCGTCCAGTTTCATGGTGCGACGGGCGAGGCCTGGCGGGGGTGGCGAAAGGTCACGGGTGGGTGGCAGCAGCGGCCGTCTCGGCCGGTACCTGGGGCGGGTGGGGCTTCACGTAGCCCGCCAGTACCCCGCCGACGATGAAGAGGTTGCCGATAAAATAGAGCAGGCAAAAGGCGCGCGTGAGAAAGCGCAGGATCCCGGACCAGTGATTGGTGCGCAGGCCGAGCGTCTGGAACATGCTTTCGATGCCGTGCCAGAGATGCACCGCAAGCAGGCCGACCGCGATCAGGTAGAAGGCGGCCACGATGGGGTTCATGAACCCGTAGACCACCATGTCGTAGACGTCGTGGACCGTCGTGCCCTTTGGCACCATGAGGAATCCGAACAGGTGAAAATCGTGCTGCATCACGTACTCGTGATGCGTCTTGAAGTGCTCACCCACGAAGGCCGGATTGTTCACGCCGATCGTGAACTGCAGGAGGTGGTAGATGATGAAGGCCAGCACCACGACCCCGGTGGTCCGCATCCAACGCGACGCGATCGACGCCTGGATCCAGCGCTTCCGATTGTACTCCTCCGGACGCGCCCGCCAGTTTTCCGCGGTCAATACGACTGCCGCCCAGATGTGGAGGCCGACGCACACCAACAGGACGAGCCGAACCGTCCACAGCAAGGGCCCCAGTCCCTGCAGAAAATGCGCATAGCCGTTGATCTCATCAGGTGCGCCGAAGATATGCAGGTTCCCGACGAGATGTCCGGTCACATATCCGAGCAGAACCAGGCCGGTGAGGGCCATGACGATCTTGCGGCCGATGGAGGTTTTGAACAGGGCGACGGCCAGATTCATGAGCGGAGGCGAGGAATGGTTCGCGCCCGGCGACGACCATGAGACAGCCGGCGCGGACGGGCGCCGCTACAGCAAAAGATGCGCTACCGCGGGTCAAAACGAAACGAACCCTTATAAGCCGGGTTCACCTGCGTGAGTAGTCGTGCTGGGCAACGCGACGAGCCTGGCCCGCGCAAAAGCAACCGCGGTAGGGACCCCTTGCCAGGCCGTCCGCGAACGGGCCATCGCACGTCGCCAGGGCTTCGAAGGACAGGTCGACCGTGACCTCTGCTGAATCGTCACGGGTTGCCGGGCAAGCCACCGGCTACGCCTTCGCGAGCGGCTTCAGGAGCGCGAATTTCCCGCTGGGCGCCGGCGCGAGCAGGCGCTTGCGAAAGAGATTCACGCGTACCCCGCCACCCAGCACGTGCACCAGCGCTTCCGCCACGCCATGCGGTGCGATCGCGTCGGCCACGTATTCGAAATTCCAGCGATCGTCTGAAACCTGCCTCAGGCAGTAATGCCAGCAGGTCCAGTCGACGGGAAGGGCCCGGTCGACGTCGAGCGTGGTCAGGAGGGATCCGTCCGCACGATGGCTCAAGTCACGCTCGCGGCCGAGCATGCGAAAGCCGCCCGGAGTGCGCAAGACGGCGTCACCCGAAAGGTAGCGCAGCAGCGGCATCGCCTTCCGGTCACGCGTGGTGACGATCACGCGATATACGTCCGGCAGCTCCGTGCGCAGGGGCTCGAGCTCGATGAACGCATTGGCGTCGATCACCCGCGCGTTGTCGGCGAAGGCGTCGCCCACGAAAAGATACCCCGCCTCGGTCGAGCCGTAGAGATCCACCTGCGGGACGGGGAACGCCTCGGCGATTCGCCGGCTGTGCACGAGGCTTGCCTTGCCATAGGTAAGGATGATCGCACGCAGGCTTGGCACGGTGACGCCGCGGCGGCGCACCGCGCGCGCCAGCAGCGAAAGATACACGGGCTCACCCTCGAGGATCTCCGGCTTGGTCGCCTGGATTTCGGTCACGATCCGGTCCCACTCGACCTCCGTGAAACAGAACGGATCACTCGAGAGATTGAGATATACCGTGCCGTCGAAC
The DNA here is from genome assembly GCA_963797435.1 of uncultured Verrucomicrobiae bacterium. Taxonomy (GTDB): domain Bacteria; phylum Verrucomicrobiota; class Verrucomicrobiia; order Opitutales; family Opitutaceae; genus CAWCPJ01. Next base: position 353,562 of record CAWCPJ010000006.1, read on the forward strand.
CACCGGTTCGGAAACGGGAAATCCTCGTAGGGACAAAGATTGCTCGAACAGTTCACCGGCGCGAGCACCGCCTTGCGGTGCGGCCGGTCGGCAAACTCCGCCAGCACCGGGTGCGCGCGATAGGCCCGCCGGGATTGCTCGGTCCACCAGCCCGCTTCCATGATCACGGTCATCGGCGCGGTCGTGGTGCCGGACGTGGTTTCGCGTTCGAAGCGATTGGCGACGACGCCGCGGTCGATCGCGGCGCAGTCGTCGAAAAAGGCACAATGTCCCTCATCCACGATTTCCTGTTTGGTCAGCAGCGGGATTTCATTGAAACACGCCCACCGCAACGGCTCGGGATGAATCGGTCGCCGGCGCGCATAAAGCGGGCTGCGTCCGTAGATCGCACGCACTTCCGATTCAAGTTCGCCCGGGAGCAGCGCCGCCTCGGCGCGCGGCGCATCGAACCCGGCGTTGGCAAAACGCTGCGGCTTGGTCATGGAACAGTCGATCACGGCAGGAGGAGGGAGGTCGCGGCAAGAAACGAGGCTGCAGGGCAGAGTCAAACGGACCCGGGCTGTGAATCTTGACGCCAGAAGGGCTCGAAGAGAAACAGCGCCGTCAGGGTGAGGCTGTGGGTCATGCCACCGTTGCGGGCCAGGGAGATGGCGTCGGCGGTCGGCAGCACCTGCGTTTCGATCTCCTCGTGCTCGTCCCAGGCGAGTCCCGCGACCAGCCGGACATCCTCGACGAGGACAAGATGACAGATGTTTTTCTGCAGGGCAGGATTGGGCCGGACCTGCGCCAGCACGCGAGCCGTTCCGCCACCGTAGCCGGTTTCCTCGAGCAACTCACGCTGCGCCGCAACCAGCGGATCCTCGCCCGGCTCGATCAATCCGCCCGGCACTTCCAGCGAGAATTCCTCGCTGCCGAACCGAAACTGCCTCACCAGCACCAGCCGGTCGTCGGAGGTCCGCGCCACGACGTGCACCCAGTCGACGGAGTTGATGACAAAGAAATCATGTTTCACCGCCCGCCGCGGATGCCGGAACCACACCCGGTCGACCTTGAACACCCGGCAGTCCGCCACGGTCTCGCGGGAAACCGGTTCCCACCGGACGATCGCCGGATTTGACGCCGGTTCAGACGATGAAGCCATTCCGACAACCATCCGCGACCCGCATGGCGCGGCAAATCGTTTCCTCGCACCAAGCCAGACAGCGCCGACCAGCCAGCGGTTATTTCTTCGGGATAACGATCTTCTGGCCCACGTGCAGCCGCCGAGGGTCCACGCCGGGATTGGCCGCGATGATTTCAGGCACGGTGACGCCAAACTGAGGCGCAATCCGCCCAAACGTATCACCACTCTTGATCACGTACGTCCCGTCGGAATCAAGCTGCCCGGGCGCCGGCCCGGCCGGTCCCCCACTGGACGCACTGGGGCCATTGGAGGAAGAAGACGCCGACGCCGGACGCGCGGACGACTGCTTCGCGAGATCCTCCACGCGCTGGATGTCCGAGCGAATGGATGTCAACTGGTTGCCGATCTCGCGCTCCATCGTCGTGGCCAGCGCGCGCAACGCGGGATTGTTCTGGCTGTTTGCCGTGCTTGCCGATGCCCGGGCATCCGAAGCCGCCTGCTTCGCATCCGAAGCATCCTTGGTCACCTGCTGAAGGTCGACCCCCACGATCTGGTTCTTGATCTTGCCGATCTGGATCAGTGCCACGATGCCCAGAATCAGGGCAAACACTCCGGCACCGGCGGCCACGTAAACGAGAAGATTCGAACGGTTTTCGGGCAAGGGTGTATCCATGAAGGAAGAATTTCGACTACCGGGGTTAGTGTCTTCCCCGGTGGATAGCAAGGAGTAATGCCCTGTCGCGTCAACGACCTCCGCACCATCTCTCCACTCGCTAACGTGGCCCGAACGATGTTACGTACGTATCACTGTCCGGGCCATCCCGCCGTGAAGACAGCATTGACAGACGGACAGGCGCGCCTTCGCCTCACAGCCCGCGCAGCGTCCGGGGCGTAGCTTAGCCTGGTAGAGCGCCTGGTTTGGGACCAGGAGGTCGTCAGTTCGAATCTGACCGCCCCGACCATCTGCGTGTCGATCCGCTACCCCCCACCGATGGTTTCCCGCTGCCAGTCCCCCCTGCATCATTCGCTCGTGGGGGTGGCGATCGTTGTGGGGCTCGGGCCGATCATCCCCTCACTGACAGCGGCCGCGGCTCGCACGGCGGCGGTCGCGCCGGCGATCACGATGACCGAGGCGCTGCCCACGCTGCTGCAGCGCGGAGCACAGGCGTTTGCCGCCGGCGATTATGCCGGAGCGGCGGCGGCGTTTACCCAGGTCGAGCGTGACTATGGCAACGAACCCGACTGGCGGGACGGCAAACTCCCGCAACGTTTGTTGCCCCTGCGCGGTTTTGCCCAACTCCGCGCCGGTGAACCCGGTGACGCCGCCGAGAGTCTCGCGAGTTTTCTCGAACGTTTTCCCGACGACGCGAGTCAGCGCAGTTTCGTGCTCTACGCGCTTGCGCTCGCGCTGCGTCAGGCCGGCCGGCTCGATGATGCACGGGCGCGCTTCGAAGCCTATGAAAAGGAAAACCCGGGCACGGCCCAGGCGGTTCTCGCGAGATTTCAGCGCGCTGAAATCCGGTTTGAACAACAGGACCCCGATGACGGACTCGCCCTCCTGAAATCCGTCGCGGGAGGTCCCGGCAGGGAGAGCCTGCGCACGCAGGCCCGATTGCGCGCGTTGCAGAAGGCGGTGGAACTGAAACGCGACGACCTCGCGGCAAGCCTCCTGTTCGACGAAAGATGGTCAGTCGCCTCGATGCCCGAGATTGCGGTGCTGGCCTTTGCGGCGATGGAACTCGGCGATCGCCTGATGGCCGCAGGCCAGGCACAGGCGGCGCTGCGCGCGTATCGTTTCGTTTTGCCGAAGGACCGACTCGTCGCCGCTCAACGGCGCCGGCTGGCCGAATTGCAGGCGCGTTTCGACGAAGTCGCCCCCACGGTCGGCTCCGGCGCAGGATCGTTCTGGGTGGACTTTTATCAGGCCCGGATCGCCCGCCTCCGGGCCCAATTGCAGGGGCTCGAGGCCGCGGATGACTACACGGCGCCGCTGCGCCTGCGCACCGGTCAGGCGTATTTGCTTGCTGGACGCGCCCACGAGGCGTGGCTGGTGTTCGAGCACCTCGCCCTGGACGAACAACTCACGCCGGAACTGCGGCGTGCCGCACACTACCGGTGGATCCTCGCCGCTGCCGCGCTCGAGGCCTGGGACGATGCATTGACGATCGCGCGCGATTTTGTCGAACGCTACCCCGACGCGGAAGACCTGCCGGAAACGTTCACGCTGATCGCGCGCGCGCACCTGGAGCAGCGGCGTTTTGCCTCCGCCGAAGAGGTACTGGGCGACATCATCACCCGCTTTCCCGCCCACGCGGCGGCCGCCCGTGCCCGCTTCACCCGGGGCTGGGTGCGCGCGATGCAGGAGAAATTTCCCGACGCCCGCGACGATTTCGACCGCTACCTTGCCGGGCACCCAGACGGCCCGCTCGCGGTCAACGCCGGCCTCTGGCGCGCCCTGACCTATTTTTTTGAACACGACTATCACCGGGCACTGCAATCGTTCGATGAACTGGCGAAGGCCACGCCCCAGCACCCGTTGCTGCCCGAGATCATCTATCGCCGAGCCACCACCCTCTACGCGATGAAGGAATTCGCGCGCGCGCGCCATGAACTGGAGGCGTTTGTCCACGACTACCCCCAACACCCGCGCTTTGCCGAAGCGCTGGTGTTGCTCGGCGATGTCCTGATGGGCGCGGGCGACCTGGGCGCCGCGCAGGATCGTTTCGCGCAGGTGCCGCCCGAGGCAGCGAGTTCATTCGTCTATGCGGTCTTTCAGACGGGCAAGATCCTGCGAGCCCGGGAGGATTACGCCGGCATGGTCACGCATTTCACCAGCTATGCGGCGCGGACCGACCTGCCCTCGCTGCCGCGGATCAGCGAGGCGTTGTATTGGATCGGGTGGGCCGAGGAACAGCGGGGGCGACCGGAGGCCGCCTTGCCCGTCTATTTCGATGTGCTGGATCGCTTCGGCAACGATCCCCAGGCCGGCGAGGTCGGCACGACGCTCGGTGCGCTGGACCGCTTGCTACGCCGGATCGCCAACGCCCGCACCTCAGACGCCCCGGGTGACGCGGCGCTTGATCCCCGCGCGCGGCCGCTGCTCGATCGGGGGTTCGACGCGTGGCTGGTCGACGCCCGCACCGCCGCGCTGAAATCGAAACAGTTCACCTACTATGCACGCCTCGGTGTCTTCGTGGCCGACCGGCACGCCGCGCATCACCAGCCCTACCAGCAGGAGGCAATGCTGCTCGAAATCGCCGGCGCCGCACCACTGGAATCGCTCGACGCCACCGCCCTTGCGCAGGTCGGGCTCGAGTTGCAGGCCATTGGCTCGAGCGAAACCGCGACGTATCTGCACCGCCTCCTCGATCAGTTTCCCGGCAGCTTCGAGCGCGCCGCCGCGTTCTACGGCCTCGCGGCGGAAGCCGTGAAGCGCCGGGAGTTTGACAAGGCGCTGCGCTGGCTCGATCGGTTCGACAACGAAACCCCCACCCATGCGCTCGCGCCGAAGGCCGCGTTGCTGGCCGGTTCCGCCCTTGAACAATCCGGGCGGCTCGACGAGGCGGTGGCGCGTTATGAAAACCTCCTGCGCCTGAAATCCGCGCGCGGCCGCCCGCACGCCGAGGCCCTGCTCGGTCTCGCCCACTGCCAGGTCGACCGTGGCGAGATCGGCAAGGCAGTTGCGTATTGCCAGCGCGTCTACACGCTTTACCGCGCTTATCGCGATCTCGTCGCGCAAGCGTACCTGTGCAGCGCGCCGCTGTTCGAGCGACTCGGCAAGCCCGAGGCCGCCGCCGCGACGTATCGGGAAATGCTCTCTCTTCCCGCCGTCGGCGATGCCGGGCAGCGCGAAACCGCCTCCCGCGAACTCGCAGCCCTCGAGGCGCGGCTCCCCGCGCCCGTCCCCGACGCACGGGAGACAATACCATGAGAACAAGGCGCCCGCCTCTCGCATCCTCTCCGGATGGCTCGGCGAGCCGTCTGCTTCTCGGCGTCCTCTGGGCTTTGCTCACCCTCTTCATCCCGCTCCCCGCCCGTGCCCAGTCCGCTTCGCTTGACCTCGAACTCGCCCGCGAACCCGCCGTCGTAACCACGACCACCCACCGCGAGTTCAGCGGGCTCCTCGACGGGTTCCGCAACGGTCGTCTCTACATTCGCAACGCCACCAGCGGCGGGGAGGTCGGATATTCCTTCGCGCCCGCCGAGATCGATACGCTCGAACTTCCCGGCGCGGAACTGCAGGCCGAGGCCCGCGAACTCTGGGACCGCGGCGCCGGGAGCGATGCGCTGCCGCTCCTGGAGGCCCTTGGCCGCCAGCGTCTGCGCTACCTCCCGGTGCTTACGGATGCGCAACTCGCGCCGTTGCGACTCCTGGTCGCCGCAAGCTCCCGGGCCGGCAATCCGCTCGCGACCATTGGTTACGTGAATCAACTTCGTCCGTACCTGGCGTCCAGTGACGATCGCGCACTGCTGCGCGACGCCGAACTCGATGCCCACGTGAAACTCGGCGACCGCCGCGAGCTCCGCCGGCTCGCCACCGCATGGTGCATCGAGGCCGATCCCACCGGCCCTTCCGCGCTCGGCTGGGAGATTCTCGCGCAACTCGCCTACGACGCCGGCGACTTCGCAACGGCGCGCTGGACCGCCCTGCAGCCCATTGTGTTTTCGGGTTACCTTCCCATGGAGCATCTCGATTCGTGTTACGCGCTCGCGATCGCCGCCGCCGACAAGCTGAAGGACACCGCACACGCCACGACGCTCTTTCGCGAAATGCAGGCCCGTCAGCTTGCGTGGCCCGCCACACCCGCGCTTGCCGCCACCGGCCAACACTACGCCGGGCTTGCGACCCAGACAGCGGCCGCCACCGCGACGGTCGAAACACCGTCAGCCGCACCTCCATCGGCAACTCCGCCGATGGACCAACACCGCCCGCTCGCGGAAATCCGCAAGCTTGTGCGACCGGCTCCCCAACGTTGAATCTATCCCTCGCCGCCCCTCCCCTGAATCAATGCTTTCGGAGTTCCCGCCTCCCTTTCCCACCATGCCCCCCATGCTTCTTCGCGCCCTTGTCATCCTGACGCCGTTCGTCGTCACCGCCACCGCCCGCGCCGCCGGCGCGGATGACACCAGTCTCTGGGGACTGATCAAACAAGGCGGCTGGGCCATGTGGCCGCTTGGGTTGTGTTCGCTTGCCGTGTTCGCGCTCGCCATTCACGCCGCGCGCGAAACCCGCCGGGCGCGCTTCATTCCCGACGCCCTTCTGCCGAGGATTTCGGATCGGCTCGGCGAACGCAACGTGGAGGCGGTGCGTGCAATGCTCGACGGCAGCCGCACCGTGTTGGCCCGCGTCATGGCCGCCTCGCTCGAACGCGTGCGGCCCGAACTGCCGGACGCCAACAAGGCGCGGGTCGAGGAAAGCATCTCGGAGACCATCGAACACGAGGACAACGCGCTGAGCCAGTGGGTGAACTACCTCAATGTGGTTGCGACGATCGCGCCAATGATCGGCTTGCTCGGCACGGTCAGCGGCATGATCGGCGCCTTCCAGACCATCGGCAAAGGCGGCATGGGCCGTCCGGAGCTGCTCGCCGGCGACATCGGCGAAGCGCTCATCACGACCGCCGCCGGCCTGATCATCGGTATCCCTGCGATGGTTGCCTATTACGTCCTGCGCAACCGTCTCGCCGACCAGATCATCGCCACGGTGCAGACCGCCACCCGTCTCGTCGACCGCCTCGCGGGAGAAGGCACTTCGAAGGAGGACTGAGCCCTGACCCTGCAGTTCGTCACCGATGTCCGAGTCCACCTCACTCGCCAAGATCTGGTTCGATGAAATTCATGCGCTGCTCGCGCATGTGCGCGACATCAATCGCGCGGCGCTGGCACAGGTGGGCGAATTGATTGGACCGGCGATCGCGCGCGGGGGCGTGCTGCACACGTTCGGCAGCGGGCATTCGGAAATTGTCGCGCGTGAGATCATCGGTCGCGCGGGCGGTCTCGCGTGCGTGAGCGGGATCCTCGAGACGACGAACGGTGCCGCCGAGAATGTGCCGGGGTTCGGTCGCATGCTGGCGGAGCGCCACGCGCGGCTCTATGGCATGGAACCTGGCGAATCGGTCGTCGTGATCTCCAACTCGGGACGCAACTGCGCCCCGATCGAAGTCGCGATGTTCGCGCGCGAACACGGTCTGCACGTGATCGCGATCACCGCGCTGAAGATGGCGCGCGAAGTAAGCAGCCGGCATCCCACCGGACGAAAACTGCACGCGCTTGCCAATCTCGTCCTCGATAACGGCGGCATCACGGGCGACGCGCGAACGCCGTTGCCCGATGGCAGTGGCATGCGCACGGGGCCAACCTCCACGCTCAGCGGCGCGCTGTTGCTCAATATCCTCCAACTCGAGGTCTTGCAGTGGCTCGCCGAGCGCGGACATCCGTTGCCGGTCCTGCGAAGCCAGAACACGGATGGCGGCGCCGAGCACAATCAGGCACTTGCGGCAAAGTACCGCTCGCGGCTCAGCCGGCCGATTTGAGGACTCCCGATCCGGAAGTCAAAGGGAGCAACCGAACGGCGGAGAGGCAGCGACGCGCAACCTCTCGCGCCCCGCGGTTGCGGGAACCTCAAAGGGCAACGGACGAGCCGCTTGCTGGTCCCGATTTCCGACGCACGGGATGCCCTCACCCGATTGCGTGGCTCGCAAAAACGCAGTGCCGGTCGCCAAGCGTTCGTTCTTTCGCGACAAAAAAAGTGGCGGCCGCCACTTTTTTTGTCCGGCTCCCGTGCAGGCTTTGAACGCGGTGGTCCCACGTCATCGCGGGACGTGGGTGTTCGCAACGCGCGTGGGTTTTGCCCGCTTCAGGGCATGACAGGGACGCTACCGGGCGAAACACCCGTGCAAACTCGCTTCGAGTTCTCGTGGCCGCCGGGTGGAACTTCGGGCTGCGGCTCCTCCCGCAGTCCAAGGGATCATCCCTATCCTTTCAACGCGCCCGCGGTGATGCCTCTGACGATGTGGCGTTGGAGGAAGATGTAGACGAGCAGGATCGGAATCGTGACGAGCACGATGCCGGCGAAGAGCATGCCGTAGTCGCTGTGGTATTGCGAGGTGATCGACAGGTTCGCCAGACCGAGCGGGAGCGTGCGCACGCGTTCCCCGACGGCCCCATTGGTCAGCATGAAGGCGAAGAAGTACTCCTTCCACACGCCAATGAACTGGAAGATCGCCACCGTCACGAGTCCGGGGCGGGCCAGCGGAAGCAATACACGACGAAACGCCGTCCACTCTCCGCAGCCGTCGATCACGGCCGCCTCGTAAAGCGTGCGCGGCAGTCCCCGGAAAAACCCGGCGAGGATGAAGATCGCAAACGGCAGGCCGTTCGCCGTGTACACCAGCATCAGCCCCACCCGGGAATTGAGCAATCCGAGTGCCCGCAGCTCGAAGAACAGCGGCACCATCGCGAGTTGCGCCGGGATCATCAACCCCGCGAGAAAAAGCCAGAATACCGCCTGTCCGGCCCGATGATAGAAGCGCGCCAGCGCATAGGCGGCCATCGCGCCGAGGAGCGTGATCAGGGCCACGGAAACCGTCGTGACGAGGACGGAGTTCAGGAAGTAGTCGCCGAAGTGCGCCTCGCGCCAGGCGCGCGCATAGTTGTCGAAACGCAGATGGTCCCCCGACGGCAGGGCAAACGTGTCGTGAAAAATCTCGGCGTCCGGTTTCAGCGATGAGTACGCCACCCACACCATCGGAAACACGACCCACACGAGATAGGCGCACAAGAAAGTGAATACCGCCGCGCGCGTGACCTTGAGGCGAAAGGGCGGTTTCATGCGTCCACGACCTCCCGGCGCACGCCCCGCCAGACCACCGCGCTGACGGCAAACACGAGGAGAAACAGGACGACCGCGAGGGCCGTCGCGCGCCCGATGTCGAAGTCCTTGAACATCGTGCTCACCATCAACGTGCCCAGCGTGTGCGTGACACTGTCCGGATCCTGCGCGGCCAGCAGCCACACCATCTCAAAGGCGTTGAGGCCGCTGATCACGATGAAGACCGCCGAGATCGCCACCACCTCGCGAATCATCGGCAACGTGATGTGGAAGAACTGTCGCCAGCGCGGCGCTCCGTCCATCTCCGCCGCCTCGTAAAGCTGGGGGTCGATGCCCTGCATGGCCGCGAGGTAAAGCACGAGATTGAACCCGCATGCCATCCACACGTAGATCGGCACCAGCGCACCGTAGAGGTGGGCGGGCGCCAGCCAGGGAAACCCGGCAAACGAGCGCAACCAGCCGATGCCGGAGAGTTCGCCGAGCGAGCTGAGCGCGGCGTTCACCAGCCCGCCGTGAGGCTCGTAGGCATTGAGCCAAAGCAGCGTCGCGGCGATTCCACCCAGCAGATTCGGAAACAAAAACACGACCCGAAACACTCCGGCGCCCCAGACTCCTCGGTGGAACAATGTCGCGAACCACAACGCGAGGGGCACGACGACCACCGTCGGCACCGTCGTCAGGAACAGGTTGTTGCGCAACGCCAGCCAGAAACCGTCGCTCTCGAACAGCAGCCACTTGAAGTTGAGCAACCCGGCCCATCCCGGCGCGCCCAGCCCGTCCCACCGCAACAGCGCTCCGGCGAAGGCCGCCACCCCCGGCAACAGGACGAGTCCCGCGTAGAGCAAAAAAGCCGGCCCGACAAAGCCCACCGCCATCGGCGCGCGCAGTCGCCCGAAAAAGGACGGACCAACCACACCCTCGGTCGCCGCGGCGTTTCCGCGGATGGAGCGCCCGCGCCGGAGCATCCAGCCCGCGACGCCCGCGAGCGCGAGCAGCAGCAACGAGCCCGCTACCGGGTGCCGGTATTCCAGATACGCGGGGTCCGTGGCCCGTCGCCGGTCGCGGTCCGCCGCGTCTTCCACCCGGGCGGCAAATTCCTCCGGGGTGTTGCGACCCGACATCAGGTCGAGCCGCGCATCGATCAACGTCTGGCGGATCGCCGGCGGTTGCAGCGCGACTTGCGGCATGTTGAAGGCATCGCGCGCCCGCGCGATCAGCTCCGCCGTCGACCGCATCGACGACGAGAAAGCGTCCACTGAAATCCCGCGGACCGCGACCGGGGCATCATATTCATGGACGAACGCCTCGGCCCGCCCGCGGGAGGTGAGGAAGCGCAGGAAATCGATCGTGGCATGCTCCCGGACGGGATCTCCCGTCGCAAAGACGAAGAAACAATCCGCACCCGTCTGAATGGTCGTGGGATCGGCGACGCCTTCCGGAAACACCGGGAAGTTCATCACGCCGAATTCAAAGCCGGCCGGAATCTTCCCGGCCATTTCGTTGATCATCCACGACCCCGACACCGTCATCGCCGCGCCACCCTCGAGGAACGTAAGCTGGGCGGAGGTGTGGCTCGCGCCCTCCCAACCGCGTTGCGTGTAGTTGCGCGTGATGCGTTGGAGCAGCGCGGCGGCGCGCACGTAGCGCGGGTCCGTGTGGGCACCGGGGGCGAGATCGTTCAGCGCGCGCCAGCCCTCCGGCCCCGCAAGGTTGTAGTAGGCGGCCCGGATGAACGCGTCCGGGTAGTTGCCATAGATCCCGGTCAGCGCGAGGGGCGCGAGGCTCGTGGCCTTGATGGCATCGCACAGGGCAAAGAACTGCTCCCACGTCCGCGGCTCCGTCCAGCCGTGTTCGCGAAAGAGCGCGCGGTTGTAGAAAATCGTCCAGCACGAATAGCTGAACGGAATGCCGTAGACGCCGTCGGCAATGCGCCACGATTCGAGTGCGCCGGGAAGAAACGTGTCGCGCCAGCGCGCGTCGTTCTCCCAATTCGGACCATCGAGCGCCGCGGACATCTCGCGCACCTGACCGGCGCGAATCAGCGCCGGCCAAAACAGCCGCGGCGTGAACGTCGCATCGGGCAGATCGCCGTCGATCACGCGCACGCGCAATTTATCCTCGATGCGCGGATCTCCGTAAACATTCACCCGCACGTCGGGGCGGACGACCTCAAAAAGGCGCGCCGCCTCGTCGAGATACTTCGTGCCGAACCCGCCGGAGAAGACGGGAATCTCGAGCGTGATCGGGACGGAGGTGGCGGCGGCTTTGTCCGCAGCGGCGACGCCGACGGGGTCGGGGCCGACCAGAGCCGACACGAGGGCCGCAAGCATCCATCGTCGAAAGTGAATTGCCGCGGGGAAAAGCATCGGCCGCGGCAACGAATCGGACGGTTGTGCGGGCGAGACAACCAAACTGTGCAGGGGTCGTCCGCGCGAGTTGACCGGACACGGTCTCTCCAGCACACCCCCGGGGACGGCACCGCCCGGCCGGCCCGAACAGGCGACCGGCAATAAGCGTTGCAGCAGCTTGGCACCGAGCCAACAGTGTCTTCTGTTCGTCCCACGCGCCCTCGCCATCACGCCGGGCCCGTTTCCAGGACCATGTTTCAAGTTACCTTCAGCGACCAGAGCATCGCCGAGCTCAACAAGCTCGAAAAGCTTGCGCAGATCGAGCTGATCGGGCCGTTGGGTGCGCTGACCGCGGGCGATCTCGCCCATCCGCGGGAGCCGCTCGGCCGTTTTTCCCGGGGTGACCGCACCTACTACCGGCTGCGGTCCGGCGACCATCGGATGTATTTTACGGTGAAGGGCGACACCCTGCACACCCACTACATCCTGCATCGCAATTCGCTCACGGACTTCGTTTTTCGCACCAAGCTGCCCATTTCCGAGGAGCAACTCGTCGAGCAGCACACCTCGTTCTGGAGGTACCTGGAAACTCTCGGCAAATGAGCGACACGTCCGAGTTCGACGAGCCGGACGAGGCACTGGACGCCGGCGACAGCGACGACTTGCGCGGCCTGGGCAGTGCGCAGGCCAGCCGGATTTACCTGCTGCCGAATTTGATGACCGCGGGCAATCTGTTCTGCGGTTTTGTCGCGATCATCCGGTGCATCCAGGCCCGGTTCGCGGAGGCCGGCGCTCGCGAGGGCTCACCCACGGAACTCTACAACGAGGCGGTCTGGTTTGTCCTCGCGGCACTGGTTTTTGACTCGCTGGACGGACGGCTCGCCCGCTTGGGCGGGCGCGAATCGCTCTTCGGCAAGGAATTCGATTCGATCGCCGATATCGTTTCCTTCGGGATGGCGCCGGCGATGATGATGTTCTTCCTGATCCTCTCGCCCGAATACGTGCCGTGGTTTCGGCAGATCGGCTGGTTCGTCGGCTTTGTCTATCTTTTGTGCGCCGGGGTGCGTCTCGCGCGCTTCAATGTGATCACGCACCCGCTCGTCTACACGAACCAGGCGAAGTACGACACGAAGGACTTCGTGGGCCTGCCCGTGCCTGCGGCGGCCGGACTGACGGTCTCGCTCGTGCTCCTGATCAATGCGGTGCACGATCTCAAGGGTTGGTTCAAGGCGCTGCCGTTTCTCATGCTCCTGGTTTCCGGGCTCATGGTGAGCACGATTCGCTACCCGAGCTTCAAACAGGTCGACTGGCGCATGCGCGCGCGCTTGGGCACGTTTCTCGTGATGCTGGCGGTCGGCGCGGCGATCTTCTTCTTCAAGCAGTTCGCTCTCGTCCTGATCTTCGTCACTTACGTGCTCTGGGGCATCGTTCGGCACATCCTCTACCTCCAGCGCCGCCGCGCCCGCCGCCGTCGTCTCGCGGCGGCGGAAACGCCGTCCGAACAACTTGCGAACAAACACCCGAAACCGGCCGAATAACTCCGCCCTTCCCTGGCTTGTCGACATCCCGGCTCATTGCGTTCGGTCCTTCTTCACGCGCGTTCGGCGGGGTTACGCCCTGTCTGTTCGTGGCTTGCCCTCTTATTGGCGTTGCTCACACACCTTAAGAAGATGACGGTATTTTAAGTACCAAGGATACCCCAATCCTAGGTTTGTCAGTATCTGGAAAAATCTCTCACATACGCGCACCGATGAAGTTCAAAGTTAACCGGGACCACTTCAGCAATGGCCTCGCCCAGGTCCTCAACGTGGTCGGGACCCGGCCGACCATGCCGGTGTTGAGCAATGTGCTCATCGAGGCCGACGGCGACCATCTCGACCTCACCACGACGAATCTGGACCTCGGCATCCGGTGTCGCGTGAAGGCGACGGTCGCCCAGCCCGGTGCGGTCACGCTCCCGGTCCGGCGCCTGGCCGGCATCGTGCGCGAGCTGCCCAGTCTCGATGTCCAGGTCGAGGTCTCGCCCAACCATCAGGTCAAACTCACGTCGGGCGGTTCGAACTTTCGCATCATGGGCATCGGCCGGGATGATTTTCCGCCGCTGCCGGAATTCACCGACGAACATGCGTTCACGCTGGAGCAGGCCAAGCTCGGCCAGATGCTCGCCAGCGTCGCCTATGCGCAGTCGCAGGACGAGAGCCGCTACTTCCTCAATGGCGTCTATTTTCACTTCAACGACGGCAAGCTCACGCTGGTTGCGACCGACGGTCGGCGTCTCGCCCTCACCCATGAGCCCCTCGACTTCGAAGGCAAGAACGGCGGCAGCCTGATCCTGCCGGCGAAGACGGTGGCGGAAATCTCCCGTCTGCTCACCAAGGCCGACAAATTCACGGTTTCGCTGTCGTTCAACGAACGGCGCGTGGCCTTTCGCATGGAAGTCGCCGACGAGGCGAGCGGCCTGACGGACAAGATCCACCTGATTTCGAAGGTCGTCGAAGGCAACTACCCGAACTACCAGCAGGTGATCCCGAAAGAGGTGCACCAGCGGGTGAAGATCGAACGCGAGCTGTTCCTCCAGTGCATCCATCGCGCCGCACTCGTCACCAGCGACAAGTCCAACTCGGTGAAGATCAAGCTGAGCACGAACCTGCTGGAAATCACCGCGGCCAGCCCGGATTTTGGCGAAGCGCACGAGTCGCTCGCCGTCGAATACAGCGGCCCCGATCTGCAGGTGGCCTTCAACCCCGGGTTTGTGATGGATCCGCTCCGGGCGCTGGCCAGGGACCAGATCGTCTTCGAGCTGAAGGACGAGGTCAGCCCGGGGGTGTTCAAGACCGACGGCAACTTCCTGTGCGTCATCATGCCCGTGCGGCTTTGAGTCGTATTCCCGCTGCCGTGCGCAGCCGGCCCACCTCGAACTCGCGTGGCGAAACGTCTGAACCTGCGGCTTGCCAAGTGCCGCCTGAGCTTGGAGATTACGACTGCTTGAATCGCGGTCTGGCGGTTCGTCCTATTTCGCCCGGAAGCCATCCATGGAACTCGCGTTCGCCATCGTCGCCGGAGGGTGTGTCTCGATCATTTCGAGCTACCTCAACCGCACGATTGCCTCGCCCGTCATGGCCATTGTCAACCGCTGGTTGCGATGGATTTCGTTCTCACTCGCGATCGCGTGGCTCACAGATTTCTGGGGCTGGAGCGGCCGGCCGTTCTGGGTGCTTGCGATCACCGCGTTCCTGCTCTGGCTGATCTGCGAGACCCTCTACAACTGGCTTGCGATCAGCGCGCTCAGCCAGAGTCCCATTCCCCTCTTTCCAAAGTTCCTCGTCAACGGCAGTGGCGAGGAGTGGCCGGCGATCCGCCGCATCATCACCGTGCGCGACTGGTTGCGGAAGAATCGCTATTCCCAGGTGCAGGCGCTGCTCGCCGATATCGGCAACGGTATTCACCTGCGCGTTTCCGTTTATCAGGATCCGGAAGCCAAGGTGCGCGTGCAGGTGCTGTTCATCCCGATCAACGCGACGGGCGTCACGGTCTGTTTCTCGATCAGTTCCCAGACCGAAGCGGGACTGCGCTACACGACGGACAATCTGTTCCTGCCCTTCGGAGGCTACTACCCGGAAAGCTGGCACGTCGAACGTCGCCCCTGGACCCGCCGGCTCTCGCGCCTGATCGGCCGGCACCTGGGCCGCATCGCGAAGGACGGCCAGACGATCATCGCGTGGGATTCGGATCCCCTGAGCGACCTCAACGACCAGCAGCGCGACCTCGATCGTCTGAACACGGAATTGGGATTTCTGTTTCCCCAGGGGATGCGCGATGAACACGGCAAGATGACCTTCGAGGGTCGCTACCGGATTTGGAAGGAAGTCTGGTTCCTGAACTACCTCGGCCTGCCGCAGCGGTATTGAGACCCCTGCAGGGCTGGCGGGCCTGAGCTGAGCTCGTCGAAGCGCCGGAGCATACGGCAACCGTTCGGGTTGATCTTGCCGCGGCCACACAGTCACCGCTCAGATGAACCTTCGATAGTACGCCAGCGTGCTGCAGTGCGGCCCTCCGCGCCGCTTTCGTTCGCGGCTATCGAGCCTCGCTCAACTCCGCAGCCGCTTCACAAAATGCACGCCGCGGCCAACCTCCGTGAACCCGAGCGCCGCATGTGCCGCTATGCCCGGGCCGTTGTCGAGCTCAGCGTCGCTGGCGAGCTCGTGAAAACCCTGCGCGATCGCCCATCGCTCGACAAACGCAATCAATGCCCGTCCAACCCCGCCCGCCCGCCAGGCCGGGTGGACGAACCAGCCCTCGAGATACGGAATCGGTACGGCGGTCGTGCCCTCGACATGTTCGCGCCGCATCGAGACCTCGGCGAACCCCACGAGTTCTCCACCCACCGCTTCGGCCACCGCCACGATTCCGCGGCTGGCCTGGAACTGCGCGCGTTCCAATCGATGCCGTTCCGGCGGACAGTCCGGCCAGAGCAGGGTGCGCAGCCGTGCCAGAGCGTCCTCATCGCCGGTGCGGCTCTCCCGCACGTGTGCGGCAGAGCGGTTTTCTTCCGGGAAGTCGCCAACGTCCGTAGCAGCCGAGGTCACGAGGCTGAATCTGCCGACTTCCTGTCAGGACGCCATGGGCATTTCTAGTTTCGTCGGTTGCTGGCGAGTCCAGTCATCCGGCGTCCCGTCTTGGCCGTAGCGATTCAGCAGAAGGTCACTGAGGGCACCGAGCGCAGACTGAGCCGGATCAATGCAGTCGAACCGAGGACGCCCTCGAAGATCCAACACCGATTGGTGATCGATGTAGAGCCTGCTTGCAGGCGATAGAACCTCCTGTGCGCCAGCGGATCGCTTGCAAGCAAGCTCCTGCATCGTCCCTCGCTCATCCGCCGATGTACGACATCTCCACTTTGGTCGCACGCTCGCCCGTGGCGGCGAGTTCCGCGCGCTCCTCGGAATAGCGGTCACGGCGCGCGCCCCAGACCCGGGCGATCAACTGATACAAGCCTTCGTCGTCGAGACCTTCCCGCAGCGGCGTTTTCAGGTCCGTGCCGGTGGTGGCGAAAAGGCACGTGTAGAGATTGCCGTCGGCCGACAGGCGTGCGCGATGGCAGTCGCGGCAAAAGGGCTCCGTGACCGATGAGATGAGGCCAATCTCGACGTCCGTGCCGCTGTAGCGATACCGCGCCGCAACCTCGCCGCGGTAGTTGGGCCCGAGTGCCTCCAGCGGATGTTCGGCCCCGATCGCGCGCACGATGTCGGCCGCGGGCAACACGTGATCGAGCTGCCAGCCGTTGCAATTGCCGACGTCCATGAACTCGATGAACCGCAACGTGAGCCCTCGTTCGCGAAAGTAGCGCGCCATTGGCAAGACCTGCGTTTCATTCACGCCCCGTTGCACGACCATGTTGATCTTCACGCCGAGACCCGCGGCCAGCGCCGCGTCAATGCCCTGGAGCACCCGCGCAACGCCGAACTCCCGGCCGTTCATCCGGCCGAAAACCGCATCATCGAGCGCATCGAGACTGACGTTGATCCGATGCAGCCCGGCCCGCGCCAGTTCGTTCGCGAGCTCGGGCAGCCGCCAGCCGTTTGTCGTCAGCGAGAGGTCGTCCGCGTCCGGAATCGCCGCCAGACGGCCCAACAAGGCCGGGAGGCCCTCGCGCAGGAGGGGCTCGCCACCGGTGATGCGCAGTTTCGTGACGCCGGCCCGCACGAAGGCGCGCGCCAGGCGTTCCAGTTCGTCGTCGGTCACGACCGCCGCCCGTGGAAGGAAGACATGTTCCGCGCCGAACACCTCCTTGGGCATGCAATACGGACAGCGGAAATTGCAGCGATCCGTCACCGAAATTCGCAAGTCCCGCAGCGGACGGCGGAACTGGTCGAGCGGACGGGTGTGGTTTTCAGCCGTTGACACGGGTCGCCAACGAAACCCGCCCTTCGCCCCGGGTCAACCTTCGGCACCCCGCCCCCGCCCGCCTGCGGCGAGAATGGTCGGGAGAATTGGCGCCGAGGGGTGCATGGGGGCTTGATTTCCGGCGGGTGGTTCTGGCCATCGGGTGAGCGGTGCGCATCGTGGCGGCCATGGTCAGCGTGGTTGAAGCCGAACGTCTAGTGCTCGCGTCCGTGGGGCGATTGCCTGCGGAACGTGCAAAACTCCAGGAGGCCGCCGGGCGGGTGCTGCGGCAGCCGATCATCGCGGATCGCGACGGGCCGCCATTTGACCGGGCGACGCTGGACGGCGTCTGCCTGCGCGCGAGCGAATGGGAGTCCGGCCGGCGTGAATGGCATGTGGCCGGCACGCAGGCGGCGGGCGCCACGCCGCAGCCGGCGCCGCCGGATGGGGAGTGCCTCGAGATCATGACGGGATCCCCGCTGCCATCGCCCTGCGACGCGGTCCTGCCGGTCGAAGACTATGTGCGAGATGGCGACGTCGTGCGGGCCAACGCCGACGCCTCACTTTCAGCCGGCCAGGGCGTGCACCCCCGGGCGAGCGACTTTCGCGAAGGCGCTGAGCTGCTCGCGGGCGGCCGACGCCTGACGGGACGCGAGATCGCCATCGCGGCATCGTGCGGCTTCGCATTCGTCGACGTCACGGTCGAGCCGAAGGTCGCGATCCTCACGACCGGTGATGAACTGGTTGATGTCGACGAGATCCCGAAGCTCCATCAGATTCGGCGGTCGAATGACCTCGCGCTCAAGGCAACGCTGGCGCGGGCGGGATGCACGAAGATCGAATTGAATCATCTGCCGGACAACCCGCAGGCGATCTCGTGGAATCTCGAGCGACTGGTGCAGCAGGCGGACGTGATCCTCATCACGGGCGGCGTGTCGCAGGGCCGGTTCGATTTCCTGCCGGGGGCGCTCCGCGACCTGGGCGTGACCGAGCACTTCCACGGGGTCGCCCAGCGCCCCGGGAAGCCCATGTTTTTCGGCACGTTTTCGCGGCCGGGAGATTTTCTGAACCCGGACGATACGCGCGTGGTTGCCGTTTTCGCCCTGCCGGGGAATCCCGTCTCCGCGTTCGCGTGCACGCATCGTTATGTTTTGCCGGCGCTGGATCTGATGCGCGGCGTGGCGACGGCGCGGCTGCCGGAACGGGCGTTTCTTTCCGCCTCAGTGAAGCGGCACGCGAAGCTCACCCTGTTCGTGCCGGTGGTGCTGGCGGTGGCGGACGACGGCCGCCTCCTTGCGGAGCCGCGACCATTCAACACGTCCGGCGACTTTGCCTCCGTCGCGACCACGGATGGATTTGTCGAAATCGAACCCGGCGCGGGCGATGCGGTCGCCGGTTTCGCAGCACCGCTGTGGCGATGGTCATGAAAACCGACCTTCCGCATCCGGACAAAAAAAGTGGCGGCCGCCACTTTTTTTGTCCGGATGCGGGGAAGGTCGGGCGTGTCCCCAGCGCTGCGCCGACCGCACGAGCTGCAGCAGCGCTCGGAGGTCCGGTGCGGCACGTGACGACAAGGGCGGTTCACGGTGGCATTGCATATGCCTGCGCGGTCAGGGTGAGGGTATCCAATTCGCGGGCTGAAGCCCTGCGCGACAGAACTGCCGATGCGCGACGATGACGATGAACGCCCCCGGTGGCACGATGCGGATGAGGACGACGAGCGGCCCGACTGGGAGGACGTCGAAGACGAGCAGGAACCGCCCGAACAAGGCGGCGTCCTCGGACACACGGCACCGGTGGCGCGGATCGTGTTTACGGTGGTCCTGATCGCGATCCTCGTGGTGGTGTTGCTTTCCTTGAAGAGTGGATTGGCGCGTTGGTTCGGCGGTTGAAACCCGGCGCGGAACGACAACACTGCGCGGCATGCTCTCCCATGTGAACCGGCGCAATCAGCCGGCGATGGTCGATGTCGGCGCGAAGACCGTCACCCGGCGGACCGCGCGGGCGCAGGCGCGTGTCCAGCTTACCTCCGGCGCGGCGGCGCTGTTCGATGGCGAGGAACTGCACAGCAAGAAAGGCCCGGTGTTTCAGACCGCCTCGCTCGCCGGCGTGATGGCGGCAAAGCGCACCGCGGAGCTGATCCCGTTGTGCCATCCGTTGCCGCTCGATGATTGCCAGGTCGATATCGTGATGGACGACGACGGCGTGGCGACGATCCAAGCGCGGGCCTCGGCGGAGGCGCGCACTGGCGTGGAGATGGAAGCGCTGACGGCCGCGAGCGTCGCGGCATTGACGCTCTACGACATGGTCAAGTCGCTCGGCCTCGGAACGGTCATCAGCGAAGTGCGGCTGCTCGAAAAAACCGGCGGCAAATCCGATTTTCGCGCGAAGGTGGCAGCCAAGCGGTCCCGGCGCAGACGGCAGCGCTCCCGATGAAGGCCGTGACCGTGCAGTATTTCGCCCTCCTCCGGGAACAGGCGGGCCGCAGCGAGGAAACCATCGCGACGGACGCGGCCAATCCGGAGGCGCTGTTTGCGGAGCTGTGCGCGCGTTATCCGTTCACTCTGGGACGCGATGCGCTGAAGGTCGCGGTGAACGATGATTTCGCCGGTTGGGACACGGCACTGCGCGCGGGTGATCGCGTGGTATTCATCCCGCCCGTGGCGGGTGGCTGAGCGGGATCGACCGGCCATGTTCTCGCTCTCTGCCAATCCGCTTGATCCCGCCGCGTTGCGCAACGCCATGAGCAATGTCCGGGCCGGGGCGTTCGTGTCGTTCGAGGGCTGGGTGCGCGATCACAACGAAGGCCGGCCCGTGCGGCGCCTCGACTACGAAGCGTTCGCTCCGTTGGCCGAAAAGGAGGCCGCGCGCATCCTCGAACAAGCGAGGCGGAATTTCGTGGTTTTTGACATCCGTTGCGTGCACCGGATCGGGCGGTTGGAACTCGGTGATCTCGCGGTGTGGGTGGGGGTTTCCGCCCAGCACCGGAGGGCGGCTTTCGACGCCTGTCGCTTCGTGATCGATGAGGTGAAGTCCCGGGTTCCGATCTGGAAACTCGAGCATTACGCCGATGGCGATTCCGGCTGGGTCAATGCCGGCAACGGCGCGCCGCGGCCACGTTAGGCCGGCGGGGCGTAGGCCGATGATTGGAGGCGGAGGAACCACCAATCATGAGCTCTCTGCTGAAGGTATTGCGCGAAGCGTTTCAACAACTCCCCGAAAGTGACTGGCTGCGGTTTGGCATCCTGTTGCTGGTCTTGCTGTCGATGCTCTGGCTCGTCCGCCTGGTCTCGAAGGTAAACCGCTACGTCCTGCTCGTCGCGTTCGTTTTTGGCGGCACCATGCTGATGGCGAACTGGGTGCACAACCGCAACGAGCCGTCCTTCCTGACGCCGTTCGTGAATGCGGTAGAACCGTGGTTTCCGAAGAAACTGCGGTCCTTTGACGTCTAGCCTGCAAATTTCACGCCGCGGGAGGACCCGCAACGTTCGGCCACGTTTGTTCCGGTTCGCTTCGCGACCCGTCTTGTCGCTTCGCTCGGAACGCGGAGCTCAAACGCGGCTACAGGGATTGAAGAACGCGAGACAGGAAAGAACGCGAGAACGTGAGAATCCTGGACTGAGTCTTTCTATCTGTACGTCTTCCAGGTCTCGCGTTCTTCCATCGCCCCCGGCGGATCCGGCGGATCAAGAATCCCCCGGTTCGTCGCGTCCAGGGGCAGCGTGCACTGTGCCGTGGCGCGCGGACGGCCACTTGTCACTTGATACTGGGCACCGCCGGGCGCCATCTTTGCGCTCGGAACTATGTCAAAGCCACAATCTGACATCGGTCTCATCGGCCTCGCGGTCATGGGGCAGAACCTCGCGCTCAACGTCGCGGATCACGGTTTCCAGATCTCCGTCTACAACCGCACCACCGAGACGATGCGGAAGTTCGTCGCCGAGAATCCGGATACGCCCGGTGGCGTGGTTGGGTGCGAACAACTGGAGGAGTTCGTCGCGTCGATCGCCAAGCCGCGCAAGATCGTCCTCCTCGTCAAGGCAGGCGGCGCGACCGATGCGGTGATCGAGGGCGTCGTGCCGTTGCTCGAAGCGGGCGACATCATCATCGACGGCGGCAACGCCAAGTGGACGGACACCATCCGGCGCGAAAAGGATCTCGCGGCAAAGGGACTGCGCTTCATCGGTTCCGGAGTTTCCGGCGGCGAAGAAGGCGCGCGCTTTGGTCCCTCCCTCATGCCCGGCGGTGATGCCTCCGCGTATGAGTCGCTGAAGCCGATCTGGGAGGCGATCGCCGCCAAGGTGCACCCCAAGACCGGGCGTCCCCTCGAGGGTGCCGTGCCCGGCCATCCCGTGGAAGGCGGCGTGCCCTGCTGCACGTACATCGGGCCCAATGGCGCCGGGCACTACGTGAAGATGGTGCACAACGGGATCGAGTACGGCGACATGCAGATGATCTGCGAAGCCTACGATCTCATGCGGAACGTGCTCGGGATGTCCGCGCCGGAAATCGGCAAGGTGTTCAAGAAATGGAACACCGGCCTGCTCGACAGCTTCCTGATCGAGATCACCGCGGACATCCTCGGTCAGGCGGATCCCGTCACGGGACAGCCCTTCGTCGACGTCGTGCTCGACACCGCGGGCCAGAAAGGCACCGGCAAATGGACCAGCATCAACGCGCTCGACATGGGCGTGCCGGCGCCGACGGTGGCCGAGGCGGTTTTCACGCGCTGCCTCTCGGCCGTGAAGGAGGAGCGCGTCGCCGCCTCGAAGAAGCTCGAGGGGCCGAAGAAGCGATTCAAGGGCAACCGGGCCGCGTTCATTCGCGCGATCCACGACGCGCTCTACTGCTCGAAGATCTGCTCCTATGCGCAGGGCTTCCAGCTCATGCGCGAGGCGCAGAAGGAATACAACTGGACTCTCAACTTCGGCGCGATCGCGCAGATCTGGCGGGGCGGCTGCATCATTCGCGCCGTGTTTCTGCAGAAGATCACGCAGGCGTTCACGCGGAAGCCGAACCTCGCAAACCTGCTGCTCGACCCCTACTTCAAGTCGACCGTGCAGAAGGCGCAGAACAACTGGCGCAAGGTCGTCGGCGCCGCGGTCGAACATGGCGTGCCCGTGCCGACTTTCAGTTCCGCCCTCTCCTACTACGACGGCTACCGGTCGGCCCGCCTACCGGCCAATCTACTGCAGGCGCAGCGCGACTTCTTCGGCGCCCACACCTACGAGCGCGTCGACCAGCCGCGCGGCAAGTTCTTCCATATCGACTGGCCGGAAAAGAACCGGCCGCAGTTGAGCGTGTAGCCCCGGCCTACCAGCCGGTGAGGGGCCCCTGCCGGGTGCGATACACCTCGAGCAGATCCTCGATCGTGTGCACGTCGACTGCGCCCGCCCGCGGATCGTCGAAGAGAAACGCCTTCTGCTCCGGTGCCCAGGGATCGCCATAGTTTCGCAGGCGATCCGCTGTTTGCGCCCAGGCGGCGTAGGGCACGGACAGCGCCTCCCCTTTCTCCGTCGCAAACGCAACCGCTCGATCAATCACCGCGGGTTCACACAGCGGGAAGTTGATGTTGAAGTTCACGTGGACGTCGCAGGGATGGTTTGCCAGGATGTGCTGGAACACTGGAACCGACGGCACCTGGTCGCCCGCCAGTTCCTCGGGCCGCCGCAACACCGTCGCCCCGAAATCGTGCGCCACTCGCGCGATCAGTTCACTTTCGGTCGACACGACGATCTCGTCGACCCGGCCGGCCTGTCGCAGGATCTCAATACCCAGTCCGACGAGCGGCCTCCCGGCAAACGGCAGGAGATTCTTGAACGGAAGCCGCTTGCTTCCGAGCCGCGCGATGATCGAGCCGACGACGTGCATGGCGGGCTTGCTCGGATTCGCGGTCCGGTCAATCTGGAGGCAGGACCAGTCGCTGTCTCTTGCCGCGACAATAGACGGCAAAGTCCGCGCGATCCGCCGTGATGATGCGCAAACGACCATGGCGTTCCGCCAGCACGAGCAGACAGGCGTCTGCGAAGTCCACCCTTCGATCTCGGAAGCGCGCGACCTGCGCCTGCACCGCAGGCAGGGCGGCTTGCAAGGACGCGACCTGCAACAGCCCGGTCTCGAGCAACTCGAAGAATCGGAGCGATCCCTTCAGTGTTTCCCGCTCCAGCAGGTGGCAGACTTCACCGAGATTTCCTTCCGCAGTCAGATACGGGCCGGGAATTTCACTGAACACCGAACAGGCCCAGGCATGCAAGTGATCGCGCCGGTTCAGGAATGCGACCAGCGGCCCGGAGTCGATCAACGCGACCGGGGGCGTCATTCAGTGCGCACCGAAGTCGCTCAAGTACAGACTTGTTCGTGGAAAGGTCCTGCGGTCCTGCCACCGACCCGGCAAAATCCTTCAGTGCCGCCAGCATGTTGACGCCGGCGTCCTCACGCAGCCCCTGCTGCAAGGCAAGACGCGCAACCTCGGAGTACGTAAGCTTCTGCGCGCGGGCCCGCCGCCGCAGCCGCGCGTCGAGTTCCTCGGGAAGCTTGACGGTGCGTGTGACCATATCGCAGTACTGCGCATGCGTCTTACGATCGTCAAGTCGCGGTTGCGGCGTCCCCCGCCGGTCTACGGAAGGGCCGCCGGCTTGATCCGACGACGAACTCGCGCCTTCGGCCAGACCTTGAAAGTCGGCGAATTCCCGCGAGAGATCGATGGTTCCGGTCGCGGAGCCTGCAGCAGCCGCGCTGCGAGCAATTGCGCGCGGGCGATCGCCTGGTCCATGTCGTAATAGCGATATTCGCCGAGCCGTCCGCAAACGAGCAGCCCGCGGATGGAATCGGCGCGCTCGCGATACTCCCGATAGAGTCGCGCATTGGCGGCATCGGGAAACGGGTACTCGTATTCGTTGGGATTGGCGGGCGTTTCCGTGATCTCCCGCGTGAGGACGGTGCCGCGAATCCGTCCCGCAATCGCTGCCGGCATCATGTGCTTCCATTCCAGGGTGCGAATGTGCGATCCGTTGGCGGGATCCGGGTTGTTCACCTGGCCGCACGGCTGGGCCTGGTCGACGTTTGGCAGATAGGTGTGCTCCCGACGCTGGCCCCGGTAGAGGAGGCGACCACGATCGAATCCGAAATACTCATCGATGGGGCCGGTGAAGACGGTCCCGCGGGTGGCAACAAACTCGCTGCGGTGCTTCAGGAAGTCGACGTTGAGCAGAACGGGGATGCCCGACAGCATCGCCTGCATCATCGCGGCATAGCCCTGCTCGGGAATCCCCTGGTACTTGTGGCGCATCAGCCGCGGTTCGTCATCCTCCCGCACGTCGAAACGCTTCGCCAGTTCCGCCGCGAGTTGCGTCGCCGGCACGCCCCATTGCTTTTCCGAGTAACCCTTGACGAACTTCTCGTAGACCAGGCGCGGCATCATCGCGAGGGAGGCCTCCTCGAAGTTCGCGGGCTTACCGCTGAATTCCGGCGTCCATGCGTTTCCGATCATGCGCCGGATGTAACTGCCGGCGATGGGCCAGTTTTCATGCCGGCCGTCGACCAGCGACTTCAAGGCCGGTGCATAGGGGCAAAACCGCGCGAACCGATTCACGAACGCCCACAATTGATTGTCGTTGGTCCGAAAGTAGTGGGGCCCATAGGTGTGGATCCGAATGCCGCTCGCATGGACGTGATCATGGACATTGCCCCCCGCATGCGCCCGCCGATCAATGACAAGCACGCGGTGACCGGCATCGACGAGCGTGCGGGCGATCACCGCACCGGTGAGCCCGGAACCGACAACCAGGTAATCGGTGCGCATGAGTATTTTTCTCCATCGGCGGGCGGGTTCGAGACTGTAGCAGCCGACGTCAGGAGGCTGTTTGGAGTGAGTCCAGCCTCCTGACGTCGGCTGCTACAAAACGCTGATGGTCTTGCACCGCTCGTAGAGGCCGGTAAAAACGCCGTCAACCTCATGAGTCTTCTCGAGCCGCTGCGCGACGTCAGCGTGACGATCCTGAGCTGCAACCGGCGCGACGACCTGCGCAAAACGCTGCGCGAACTCACTGCGTCCGGCCCGGTCTGGCGGGAGATCATCGTGGCGGACAACGCCTCGACCGATGGCACGCTGACGATGCTCCGTTCCGAATTTGCCAACGTGCGCGTAATCGAGACGGGGGGAAACGACGGGGTTGCGGGCCTGAACCAGGCCTTTCGAAGTGCGCAGGGCAACTGGGTTCTTTCGCTCGATGACGACAGTGCGCCGGATCTCGCTTCCTGGAGTCCGCTGTGTCGCGAACTTGCGCACGCGCCCGACTACGCGGCGATCACCTGTTCCGTGCGTTCCCGGCCTGCCGCCAACACTTTGGCCGCCGAACCTGCGCTCGTCCCCTACCTCGGCTTCCATCAAGCGGGAGGGCTCCTGCGACGAGACCTGATCGAACAGCTCGGCGGATTTGACGAAGATCTTTTCCTCTGGGGCGTGGAACTCCACCTCACCGCGCGTGCCACCCTCGCCGGGTTCAAACTCGCCCGCTGCGATTCCGCGGTCGTGGTCCATCGTGCGACCCCGCTGAACCGCAGCAGCCGGCGCCACGCCTGGTCCATTATTGCCGAAACCATCTCGTGCTTTTGTCCTGCGTCATGCCCCGCGCGAGAACCGGCAAAGGCTCGTCCAGGACTTTCTTTCGCGGGTACTGTTGTCTTCCGTGTTGCATCGCACCACGGCGTATGTCGGAGCCGTCCATGACGCGCAGCACCTGCATCGGCGCACGCGCCTCGTCGCGCCCCTTCACCCGGATCAGTTCCAAGCGATGAACCCCGACCTGCGGGCCCCGTTTTCTTTTCTCGGATGATCGCTCCAATTCTCATCGTGCGCACGGTATCCGTGGAGAAGCTCTCCCCGGTCCTGGATGAATGCCGCACGCGTTGGCCGGAGCATCCGCTGCTCGTGGTGACCAGCCCGTCGCGCGGCAGCGAACTGCGCGCGGATGAACGCGGATCGCAGAAATCATCCCGTATCCACGGGGGCCGCCGGCTTCGTCGAGCCCATCGTCTGCGATCATGCCCTTGAAGCCGTGGTGGTCCCGGTGGGAAATCGCGGGGGCAGCGGCTACGCCAACGTGCTGCGCGCGTGCCGGCTACTTCGCGCTCGGCCGTGGTTTCTCGCCAGCTACGCCCGGGAACTGACCGAATTCACGCGCACCGCCTGGTCCCGGCGCTGGCGCACAGAGCTGATGCTCGCCGTCCCGGCCCGGTGGGCCGGTCGCGTATGGGGAAGCTGGATTCGCCGGCGAACGATCAGTGCGCGTCCCCGGCTGTGACAACCCGCGGCACCGTCGGGCTGTATTCGGTAAAGACCGCGAGAGCACGTGCCCGTATCTCCTCCGCGAACTCGAGCGAACCGACGAGGATCACCGCTTCGGGCCAACGGCGGAGCGACTCCGGGCTCGTGCAATTGAGGCTCCGGTAGCGGTAGCCGATTCGCGCGGGATCGGAATCGACCCAGCCGACGACGTCCAGACCGCGCGCCAGACACGCATCGACCAGCTTTCGTCCGAACATGCCGGCGCCATAGATCACCACCGGACGCATCGCTTCTTTTGCCTCCTCCGCAAGCGTTCTCACAGCAGTGACCGCCGGATCGGGCGCCACGGATGCGGGATCGGGTGCAGGTCCGCAAAAGCAGCCATCGAGGACTGTCGCGAGCTGCCGGAAGTGGCGGTCCGGTGCAAAGAGCTCCTGGATACGTTCACGCGCGAAACGCTTGAGCGACTCCAGCCGGCCTCGGTCACGATCGAGCCCGGCGATGTCGGCGACCATCGCGTCCACGTCCCCCTGGGGGACTACGATCGCGTTTGTTCCCGGCAGAAGCATGTCCTCCAGGCCCGACTCGATCCGCATCGCGACCGGGCAGACCCCGGCAGCCATGGCCTCCAGCAATGCCAGCGGGAGCCCTTCGTAGGAGGACGTGAGGAGGAAGAGGTCACTCTGCGCGAGCATCGAGCCGAGGTGCGTCTCGTCGACCGCGCCGACGCACGAGACCGCCGTGTTCGCCGGGCTGCGGGAAAGCGCTTCCAAGAACGCGCTGCGCGCCGGCCCATCCCCGGCAACGACTGCGGAAAACGGGATGCCCTGCTTCGCGAGCGAATCGAATACACGCACGAGGCGGGACACGCGCTTTTGCGGCTCCTCCAGGCGTCCGGCGTAGATCAGACGCAGGGGTGCGTCCGGATTCGGCGCGGCGGGTGGTGCGGCGACCGGCATCGGATAGGCGAGCGCATGCACGTCGCGTCCCGCCCCCGCCAGGCGTCGCTCCAGTTCGCGGGCGCAAGCCCGGCTGACGCCGATCCACGCCGAGGCGAACGTCGCGTGCCGCGCCGCGACGGCGTATGCGTCTCCGTATCGCTGTGCACGATACCGAGCACCCTGATGTTTTCGCGTGCGGTGTCATCGAGACCAGCCAGCCAGGCCACGACCGCAGACCAGGGCGTGTCGCCCGTATTCGGTGCAACGACGACGTGCTTTCCCCCCAGCGTGCCAGCCACGCGGGCGACGTGTCGTGCGACCAAGGTGGGGTCATGGCTTTCCGAAGCCGGCACGCACCCTACGCGGCTCCGCAGGTCCGGCGGGCACAATGGCGGTGGCTCGTCAGCGTTCAACAACAACATGCGTGCTTCGGGAAACGCCCGCAGCACGTGGTACCCGTAGGTGGATATGCCGCTCGGTGCCGCCCCGTCCTGGCTGACATAAAGCAGGTGCACGGTCCCGGATTCGCGTTTCATGCGCGCAGCCGCGGCACGGGCGGGATACCAATCTCACGATCCCAGGCTGCGAGCAGGCGCCTCCGGCTCGGCGGTGCCAGCAGATAATACATCGCCTCGTTTGCCGATGCCCCGTCCTCATCCCCCAAGCCGGCAAATCGTTGCATCTGCCGCAACGCCTGCCGCGCCAGCGTTCGTTCGCACAGTCCGTAATCGAACTCCGGTGACCGGTGGGCGAAGATCGCGGCCAGCCGGAGACGATCCCGGATGTTTTCCGCCGAGCGGGCCAGCCGGCTCGTGTCGTTGCCGGCGAACTGCCGGTAGGAAGCCAGCAGGTCGTCGAGCCACAGGCCACCACCGCGGGCGATCGCGCGTGTCCACATTTCCCAATCGGCGCAATGCACGAGCGGAAGCATAAATCCCCCCTGCTTCTCGTAAAACGAGCGCCGCAACACGCTGCCGGGCGTGTACAGCGTGTTCACGTGGTGCAGCGGGCGGACGTCACGTGTCGGCGCTTCGAGCCAGCGCATCCGCGGCGCCACGCTTTCGAGGCCGCCGTGCTCGTCGACGATGCGACAGCGCACGAAAAAGGCCGCTACCTCGGGATGGGTCGCGGCGGCGTTCTCGACGGCGCGATAAAAGCCGGGGCTCACGAAATCGTCGCTGTGGAGGACATGGACGAGGCGCCCCCGGCTTCTCGCGACGCAGGTATTGAAAGTGGCAATGGCCCCCTCGTTGCGCGGCTTACGGAAAAACTGCACCCGGCCACGGCCGAGTTCGCGCACCACGGCCTCGGGATCGCCGCGCGTCGAAACATCGTCGATCACCTCGATCTGCATCGCACCGGGACCGGGGTCCTGGGCCAGTACGCAGGCCAGCGTCTCGCGCAGGAACGACGCGCAGTTGAACGTCGGAATCATCACCGACCAGAGCGGACGTGATGTTCCAGTCTTCACCCGCGCAATCCGCGGGGGCCTTTGCGCGGGTTCGAAATCGCCGATCGCCTTGTGCAAACGATTCCGCTGGGGAGACGACAGGGGCATGAACTTGCGAGCGCCGCAAAGCGCGCGACCACATTTATTGCATGTGCCGAATAAGCCTCGGCAACCGAATTCGCATGCTTCGGAGTTGTGCGCACCGTGCGCAAAGCCATCGTCGGCACACTCGAGCATGTCCGGCCCTCGCAGCCCCCTTGGTCTTCCCGCCCGCCTCCGGCGCCTCCCATGACCGACTATTGGCAGCGCTACCAGCAAGCCGTTGCCGGCGCGCTGAAAACCCTCTCCGTCACCGATTCGGCAGGCGCCTCGCTCGAACCGGACCACGGCTTCGACAGGCTCTGCGCCTGGACGCGCGAGGTGCAGGCGGCGGGCGCGACGCTTCACCTCGCCGGAAACGGCGCCAGCGCCTGCATGGCCAGTCACATGTCGCTCGACTGGAGCAAGAACGGGCGCGTCAATGCCACCGCCTACAACGACCTCGCCTTCCTCACAGCCCTCGGCAACGACTACGGCTACGAGGAGGTTTTTGCCCGGCCCGTCTCTTGGTATGCGCGGCCCGGCGACATGCTGGCGACGATCAGCAGTTCGGGAAATTCCGCCAACATCGTCCGCGCCATCGCCGCCGCCCGCGAAAAAGGACTGCGGGTGGTGACGTTCTCCGGTTTCAAACCCGACAACAAATCGCGCGCTGCCGGCGACCTGAATTTCTTCATCCCAGCCTGGAGCTACGGCATCGTCGAATGCGCCCATCAGACGCTTCTGCACGTGTGGATCGACCGCTTCATGAAGGTCAAGGAGTGGGAAATGGAGCGCCCGCAGACATTCGAGGTCTGACCCGCCGCGCTGTCACGATGTTTTTCGATCACATCGATTCGGTCACGGCGCGAACGCTCGAGTCGCGATTCCCCGCGCTGCGCAAGGCGTTTGCGTGGATCCGCGCGATGCCGCCGACTCCCGCGGACGGAATCACCGAACTACGTGGCCCCGCGATGTACGTGAATGTCCACGGCTATGCCACGCTCCCGGCCGATCAATGTCGTTGGGAATCGCACCACCACACGATCGATGTGCAGTTCTGCATCGGCGGCGGCGAGCAGATCGACTGGCTGCCGGACGGCACACTGGCGCCAATGAACAACTACGATGCTGAAAAGGACACAGAGCACTGGCGGTCCGCCGAGGCCACCTCGCCCACACGGCTGCGGATGTTTCCACGTGCGTTCGTCGTCTTTCTCCCCGGAGAACTCCATCTCCCAAAGATCGCCGACGGTTCGCACCCCGAAGTCCGCAAACTCGTGGTGAAGATTCAGGCACACCTGTTGGAGAACTGACGCATGCCCGCCTCCGAGAAACGAGTCGTCCTGATCACCGGAGCCACGCGCGGCATCGGCGCAGCAATCGCGACACGCTTCGCTGCCGACGGCGCCGAGGTCATCGCCACCGGTACCGACACCGCGACGATCGACCGCCTCAATGCCACGGCCGCTCCGGAAATCCGCTATGTCCAGGCCGACTTCACCTCGGCGGAAGGTCTGCGCGCGTTTTGTTCGTTCGTCGAAGGTCTCCCGCGGCTCGATGTCTGCGTGAACAACGCCGGGATCAACATCATCAAGACCGTCGACGACGTGACCGAAGCCGACTTCGACCGCCTCACTTCCATCGACTACCGCGCCCCCTACTTCATCAGCCAGTCGGCCGCGCGCGTGATGCGCCGCGCCCGGCGCGGCTGGATCGTGAACATCGCTTCGATCTGGAGCGTGATCACGAAGAAGGGCCGCACTCAATACACCGCCGCCAAGACCGGCCTCGTCGGCATGACCCGTGGCATGGCCGTCGACCTCGCCTCAGATGGCATCCTCGTCAATTGCGTCTCGCCGGGATTCGTCCTCACCGATCTCACACGACAGTCGCTCACCGAAACAGAACAGGCCACGCTCGCTGTCCAGGTTCCTCTCGGACGCATGGCCGAGCCCGCCGAGATCGCACGCGTCGTCGCCTTCCTCGCCAGCGCGGACAACACCTACATCACCGGGCAGAACCTCGTCGTCGACGGTGGCTTCTCGCATGTCTGAGCCGTTCTCGATCCGCTCCTACCGGCGCACGTACTCGGTCGAGTTTGTCGACGACTATGCCGCGACGCTTCGCACGCAGTTGCGCCGCGGGGATTTTCTCGTCGTCGATCAGAACGTCGCCGACCTGCACGAGCCGCTGCGCACCTGCATCGAACCGTTCGCCCGCCGAATGGTTGTCCCCGCGGAACCAGCGAAGAGCTTCGATGCACTCGGCCCGCTGATCGTCGAGCTGATCGAGCGTCGGTTCACGAAGATGAACCGACTCGTGGCCATCGGTGGCGGCATCGTCCAGGACATCACGGCGTTCACCGCCTCGATACTCTTCCGCGGCGTCGACTGGCTCTTCTTCCCCACCAACCTGCTCGCCCAGTGCGACAGCTGTATCGGCAGCAAGACGTCGATCAACTTCGGCGCCTACAAGAACCAGCTCGGCGGCTTCTATCCGCCGCAGGCGATCTTCATCGACGCCCGCTTCCTGCAGACACTGCCGCCACGCGAGATTCGTTCCGGCCTCGGCGAGATGATGCACTACTTCCTCGTCAGTGGAGAGGACGACCTCTCCTGGGCGGCCGGCCGCATTGACCGGGCCTTCGACTCCCCGACCGTGTTGCGCGAGCTGATCCACCGCACCCTTGCGATCAAGAAGGCGATGATCGAGCGCGACGAATTCGACGAAGGCCCGCGCAATGTCTTCAATTACGGCCACTCCTTCGGCCACGCACTCGAGTCGACGACGGACTACGCCGTGCCGCACGGGATCGCGGTGAGTTTCGGCATGGACCTGGCCAACTGCCTTTCCGCCCGCGCCGAATTCATCGCGATGTCGGTGCGCAACAGCATCCGCCCCATCCTCGCCCGCGTGTGGCAGGAGACCACGCTGCCCGAAATCGACATCGACCGTTTCCTCGCCGCGCTCGCACGCGACAAGAAGAATGAAGGCACGCAGGTGAAGGTCATCCTCACCCGCGGGCCGGGCGACATGTTCAAGGCGACGATTGCGCTTGATGCAGAAACGCGCGCGTTCTTCGCGCACTATTTCAGCGATCACCTCCACCAGCACGACCTGTGAGAACCCTCGGCAAACTCGTCGGCCATATTCCCGCCCGCGGCGGCAGCAAGCGCGTGCCGGCAAAAAACCTACGCTACCTCGCCGGCAAGCCCATGCTCACCTACGCCATCGACTGCGCCCGCGAGAGCGGCGTGTTCGATGAGATCTTCGTCAACACCGAGTCACCCGCCATCGCCGCGCTCGCCGGACAATGCGGCGTGAAGGTGTATCGACGTCCCGAGCACCTCGGCTCCGACGCGACGACCGGCGATGACTTCACCGCGGACTTCATGGAGACGATGAAGCCCTCCACCCTCGTGATGGTCAGTCCGGTCTGCCCGCTTGTCCAGCCCGCCGACGTGCGCGAGACGGTTGAGCTGTTCCGAAACTCGGACTGCGACACGCTCATCACCTGTCACGACACGCGGATGCAGACATTCTGCGAAGGCCGTCCCGTCAACGTCGATCCCGCCGGTCCGCTCGCCCCCTCGCAGCAGAATCCCGTGGTGCAGATTCTCAACTGGGCGGTCACGATCTGGGATGTGCCGTCGTTCCTCGAGAGCTACCGCACCCGCCGCAACGGCTACATCGGCACGCAGCGCCTCCTCCATCCGATCGATCCGGTGCGCACACTCAAGATCAGTCACGAGGAGGATTTTCAAATGGCGGAGCTGCTCCTTCGCGCCCGGGCGTTCACGAACGCCACCCAAGGCGAGCCGGCCCGCTTCTGGTCGCCCGACGACGGCACCCCGTGGCGCGCCGTCCCCATCCAGCCGTGAACGTCTGGTCGAATACGAAGACCCTCGATGGCTGCGTCGACGGAATTACTTTCACGGCCGAAACGAGTGCGGCCGAAGTCGCC
Organism: uncultured Verrucomicrobiae bacterium; assembly: GCA_963797435.1. Taxonomy (GTDB): domain Bacteria; phylum Verrucomicrobiota; class Verrucomicrobiia; order Opitutales; family Opitutaceae; genus CAWCPJ01. The sequence continues at coordinate 386,469 of CAWCPJ010000006.1, forward strand.
CTGATCGGCGGCAAAGCCATCCGGCTCGAGGATTTCCCGCGCTTGCGCGGCATCTTCAAGACCGGCGTCGGTCGCGACAATGTGCCCGAAGCCGAGGCCGCGGCACACGGCGTCGCCTGCGGCTTCCCGTCTCCAGCAACCTGCGACATCATCTACGAGGAAACCGCAAACTTCGCCTGCCACTTCATCCTCCGTGCGCTCTACGCGGACGCGGGCGATTTCGCGGCGTGGACAAAGCAGGACCGGCCGGCGCTGCGCTCGCGCGAGCTGCTCGTGCTCGGCGCCGGCAATATCGGTGGCCGCGTCGCCACGAAAATGCGCGCGTTGATGCAGGTCTCCACCTTCGACGCACTCGCCAACCGTCCGGAGGAACTCGAACCGCTCATGCGGCGCGCCGACTGCGTCTCGCTGCACATCCCGCTGCTTCCCGCCACGCGCGGATTCATCGATGCCACAAAGCTTGCCTGGATGAGCGACGGCGCCGCCATCGTGAATACCACGCGCGGACCGATCGTCGACGAAGCCGCGCTCTTCGCCGAACTCGCGACCGGCCGGCTCCGCGCCGCGTTTGACGTGTTCTGGGAAGAACCCTACAAAGGGCGTCTCTTGGAACTGCCGCGCGACCGTTTCATCGTCTCACCCCATGTCGCCAGCACCTGCCGCGAGTTCGTTGCCGCGACAGCCGTGGACTTCCGCCAGTTTCTCAAACACCTCTCCATTTCATGATTCGCGTTGGCATCATCGGTTTCGGGAAAATGGGCCGGATCCGCGCCCAGGTACTGCGCGGAAAGCGGCCGCGCCGATGTGGTCGGCCTCTACGATCCCGCGCCACCGGCGCTCGGCGAACCTGCCATGCGCGCCACCTCGCCCGAAACGTTGCTCGGCGACACCCGCATCGACGCGGTCTTCATCTGCACGCCCAACTTCCAGAACAAGCCGCTGACGATTGCCGCGCTGCGCGCCGGCAAGCACGTGTTCTGCGAAAAGCCGCCCGCCTTCACCGCGGCCGATGTGGAGGAGATCCGCAAGGTCGAGGCGCAAAGCGGCAAGGTGCTGATGTATGGCTTCAATCACCGCCATCACGAGAGCGTGCAGCGAATGAAGCAGATCGTCGACGGCGGTGAGATGGGGAAAATCCTCTGGATGCGCGGCCGCTACGGCAAGGAGGTCGATGAGGCCTTCTTCGAGGGCTGGCGCGCGAAGAAGGAACTGTCCGGCGGCGGCATCCTCCTCGATCAGGGCATCCACATGCTCGACCTCTTCCTCTATCTCGGCGGCGGCTTCGACGAGGTCCAGGCCATGGTCTCAAACCTGTATTGGAAAATCGACGGCATCGAGGACAACGTCTTCGCCAACTTCCGCAGCACGAAGACCGGGATCTGCGCCTCGCTGCATTCGACGATGACGCAGTGGCGCTACTTGTTCTCGCTCGAAATCTTCCTTGAGCGAGGTGCCCTCGTCCTCAACGGCCTCAAGACCTCCTCCGGCGCCTACGGAGCCGAAGATCTCTCGATCAAACGCAACCGCAAGCCCTCCAGCCGCGGCACCTTCGAAATCGAGGAGCGCCTCACCTACCACGCCGACACGTCATGGGCCTCGGAGATCGGGCATTTTCTCGACGCCGTCACCCACAACCGCCCGCCCACTATCGGCCATTCGTCTGATGCGCTCGCCGTCATGCGATTGATCGACGAAGTCTACTTCCGTGAGGCGTCGTCATGAGCACGCCCGAACACACCACCGAAGAGGGAGCGCGCGTCGTTCGACAAATGGAACAGATGCGCGCCATCGAGGCGCGCATCTGCGACGCGGGATTCGCAATTTCCCACGTCACCGGCAGAGTCCCGCTCCCCGGAAAGCCGCTGTCGAATCAGGCAAACGACAGGCCAAGCACCGTCCTGTTTACCGACACCGTGACTGAATTGATCCACACAGGAAGATTTCTCGGCCGTGAATGCACGCCGGGACACTACCTTACCAAGGGCTGGGAAATCACGACGGTCCTCGGTTACATCCCCTCATCACCAGCTCCGGGCGCCTCGGTTCTCAATGTCGGTGGTGGTTCGACTTTGATCAATTTCCACCTGGCCAGCCTGGGCTACGAAGTGGTCTCCATCGACAAGTGCGAGCGCGATCGTGCCTTGATCGACAACGAGAACACGATCGCCCAAGCGCTGGCCCTCCGGCAGTCGGCACATGACGCTGACTTCTTGACCTGGGAGTCCGGCCGAACCTTCGACTTCGTCATCTCGATCTGCGTGATCGAGCACCTGCCGACGCGCGAAATGCAAGCAGCATTTCTGCGGGGAATGGTTCACCGCGCGCACCCTGGCGGACTCGTGCTGCTGACGTTCGGATTCGGACCACGGGCCACGACAAATCCGTACAAGACCGCTCAGGAGGTTGAGAAACACATCTACGCCAATCTCAACGGCTGCGAAATCGTCGAGCCTTTTGCCTTCTCCGGCGTCTGGGCCGTGTCCGACCAGCACACTTGGGGCTTCGTGGCCGCGCGAAAAAGTCCGACCTGAGATCTCCGATCATGACCAGGCTTGAAGACTACCATCGAACTCTCCCCGCGTTTCCTGGGGAGACCAAATGCCGCCAGGCAGACTGGTTTCGCGTGCACCGCAATCAGACCGAGCAGGCGCTGGCCGCCATTCCATGCACGTCATATCACAATTTTGAGATCAGCCGCGGCACTGGGATTTATACCTGCCCCTCACGCCCCAGAACGGATGCCATCCGCACATGCCAGACGCTCGGGCTGAACTCGAGCCAACTGCGAGGCAAGCGCGTGCTCGACCTGGGCGCATTCAGCGGCGCCTACACGTTTTCCTTCGAAGATGAGGGAGCCGATGTCGTCGCCCTCGATGTGCAGGACCCACGGACCAACGCGTTCGCGCAGATCCATGAAATCCGCCAATCACAGTCGATCCATGTCATGGCATCGGTCTACGACCTGCACCCTGAGCTGTTCGGATCGTTCGATATCGTCCTCTTTTTCGGTCTTTTCTATCATCTCAAGCATCCCCTGCTCGCCTTCGAGCGTGTCAACAGTGTACTCAGGCCCGGAGGCACGCTGCTGGGTGGTGGAACGAGCGCGGACGCCTGGTTCCATACGAGCGACGAGAGCTGCGCGGTAGGCATGCCCCTCGCAAATCTGCCGGTTCGCGTCCATGGGACCGGTGATCACCCCCCGGCTCCAGTCGAGTTTCCCGTAGCCGGGTTTTCAACAACACAGTTTTTGCGCAACTACTCGAACTGGTTCATACCCAATCGTGACTGCATTCACGGCTGGCTGGCGGCATCGGGATTCCGAGTGGAGGAAACGCAGATCCGGTCCGCGCCATTTCCCCAGTCGTGGAACACGACGGGCATCCCACGTTCGACCGTGCTCTTCCGCGCGACCTGTATCGGCAATCCAACACCTGAATACGTGTCTGACGAGTACAGGGCCTGCCGCACTGACGGCACCTCCGCCCAGGAGATGTACGAGTTCCACATACCCACTGCTTTCGAACTAGAACGTGCGCGCCGCAGATCGACTCCCGCCGGCCCGGCCTAACGGTCGAGTCACAAGCCAACTCAACCCTGGCTCATCACCTCGCGGAACGCGGCGCGCGCGCGCTTCGCGTTGAGAAACTCCTCCCGCTGCTCCGGCGTGCACCATCGGCGATCCGCGCGCAACGGACCGTCCGCCTGCACAAGGACGATATCGGCCTGCGCCCGCGCCCAATCGAGCGGTCGGTTGTGCCCGCCGACGATATCGTAGACGGCGAACCCACGCTCCTTCATGTAGGTGATCACCCCGGAAAGGTCCGGAACCTCCCCGCTGCCCCAGAAACTCGCCTCAAGCACGACGACGAGCGTCTCGGCCAGAATGCCGGCGGCGCCGTCCATCACGACCAGCTCCGCACCCTGGACGTCGACCTTCAGCGCATACGGTGGCGTGGCGTTCCACCGCCGGCACTGCATATCCACTCGCACAACCGGAATCTTCCGCCGCTCGGCGCCGGCAAAGACGCGCAGCGAACTCGTGCTCTTGTCTGGAGTCACCGACATCTCCATCTCGCCATCCTCGCGGCCCGCCGCGGCGACGATGAATCGCGAGCCCGGTCGCGATGCGACGATCCTCTCCATGTGTGGCTGAAATTCCGCGAGCGGCTCGATCATCACGAGGTCGGAGTCGGGAAACGCTCCGTAGAGTTCTGGCGTGCCAAACGCAACGCCGACATCGATCACCGTCCCTGGCCGGTGGCCGAGTGCGCGGATGTTCTCCAGTGTTTCACCGAAAGTCGTCCTCACAGCTCCAATACGGTCGAGAATGCTCGGTGCCCGAAAACCGGAGGCCGCCCCGCCCGGACCGGTGCCACGGAATTGCAGGCGCGGCGGCGCGGAGAAAATCGTGTGCTCCGGAAACCCAAGAGACTCGAGCAGTCGGCTGATCTCCTGATGATACGAACTCGTGACAACAATCTCGGCACCTCCGAATGAGGGAAGGTCCGCCGGCGAATGCACGGGCTTCCCGGCCCAGGTTTCGCCCCATTTCCTGGCGTCGTTGTCCACAAAAGCGACGACATCGTAGTCGCGACCCAGCATCGCCGCCGCGTATATCCCGAGCGTCGATGCACCAAACAACACGACCTTTTTCATCGAAGCGGGCTGAGCGTCGTCCTTATGCGGCATGAGCAACGCCATACCGGGAGCGCCCCTCCGCGTCGAGTATGAGTGGTGTCGGCTGCTCACGGATTGGAACTCCGTGACCACCCACGGTGTTTTGCATCGATCTAGGGTGCATCGTCCTATCCCCTTTCGCAGGTGGCGGCGCACCGCCACCGCACCATGCAAGCTTCGTCCATCCACACTCCGCCGCACGTGGACGCGTCCATTGTTGCGCCTGGCATCGACATACTCCGCCGACTCTCTGCCAACACACACAAGCGCTGGGGCGATCGCTACGAGGAGTTCGGTCCGCTCGCAGCCGTGACCCGCCTCGCGCAGTCACCGATACCAGATATCCGGATCAGCCCGAAGTTCACGATTCCGAAGACGGCGCGGGTGTTCGCGATCGGCTCCTGTTTCGCCCGCCACATCGAGATCTGCCTGCAGAAAAACGGCGTGCAGGTGTTGTCCCGTCGCTACGAGGGCATACCGCAGGACGTCTGCGAGACCAACCCGTCACAGACGCTCAATAGTACAACCCTTCCAGCATTCTCGATCAGTTCGTGACCTCTCTCGAGAATCCCGATCTTGGCGAACAGATGCTGCTTCAGGCCGGTGACGACTCGTGGTTTGATTTGTCATCCTGCAGCCTCAAGCGCTGCCCGCTCGAACAAGCGCGGGAAATCCAGCGCATCCAGACGCGCGCGTTCATCGAGATAGCCCACGCCGACATCGTCATCATCACGCTCGGCCTCACCGAGACATGGACGGATCTACAGACCGGTCGCGCCTGCAATCGCACACCACCGCTGAACAAGATCAAAGGTGAGAGCAACCGCTTCGGATTCTTCAACCACGATGTCGCGACGACCACACAGGTGTTGCGAGCCATCGTCACGCTTCTGCGTTCCAGGCTCGGCGCTGGCCTGAAAATCCTCTTCACGGTTTCGCCCGTCCCGCTCGGCTCCACCTTCACGAGTTACGATGTCGTCGTCGCCAACTGCTACTCAAAATCCGTGCTGCGCGCCGCTGTGACTCCCGTGGTGGAAACCGATCCGTTGCTCGACTATTTTCCGAGCTACGAACTCGTGACGATGAGCAATCCAGCGAGCGTCTGGGAGCGCGATCGCCGCCACGTGACAATGGACACGGTCAACGCAGTCATCGCAAAGTTCATCTCGCACTATCTGAACGAGTGAATCCTCCTTCCGCGCCTACGGGGCGGCGCGGGAAGTAATACTGTTCTCCTGCTCAGAACAAGCCATCGAAGTCAACCCGCTCGAAGACGGTCAGCTTGCTGAAGCGGGATGCGTTCTTCACCGTGCCGCCGGCGGCCTCGAAGATCCGTTTCGACTCGGCAAAGTCCTCCTCGATCTTGTCGAGCTTGGGGACGGTCCACGTCTCGCCTTTGGGTCGGTAGTCGGGATGGAAGTGGTTCACCTCGCCCGTGGCAACGATCACCTCGTTGTCCATGATGCGCTCGCCAGTCTTCGTATCGGGCACGACGAAATTGTGGTCCGCACCGATGATGTAGAGCTCACGGATCCCGACCCAGAACGCGACTTTAATGGCAAGGTTGAGCACGGAGTGCCCGGCATTGGCCCCGCGCGCGAGATCCCATCCCACGACGTCGGACTGGTCGTCCGCGCTGCGACGCGGATTGAGGAACATCGCGTCGGGATCGTCCCACAGGTATTTGCGCACGCTGTGCGCGAAGACCTTCGTCGTGTCGCCCTGGAGCGCGAGGATCGCGGGCCGGTTGTTCCGCGCCACGACCTCGTCGCACATGTCGTAGTAGGTCGGTCGCCAAGCGGTCTGTTTGTAGGCAAGGTAGATGCGGTTGGAGGCGAACGACACCTCGCCCGCAGCACGAAGCCGGTCCAGGTCGGCCATCTTCAGACTGGGACCGTTCCCAATGAGAAAGGCGCGCCGCCCCTTGTGCCGATCGCGCAGGGCGAGCAGGCGTTCGGTGTTGCGGTGAAAGTGCTCGCGCGGCCAGTCAGGCGGCGGGAGGTCGGCTGGCATTGGTTGTCTCATCGGAGGGACGCACGAGCGCGATCGGGTGCTTCAAGGCTCTGGAGTTCGATATGTCGGGATCTCTCACGGCGCGATCGGAAAGAGCGCCCCACGGGTGCCGATCCCTAGCCACGGACCCGGTACGTCCGAGAGACGCAGGGCAGCATGCAGGTTCTCGTAGCCGCCGCCGTCGGGTTCGTTGTAGGGAACGAGGCAGCACGCATGCCGGCTGGCAGCAATGAACTCGCGCGTGGCCACCGGCAGCGGCGCGGCAGTCAGCACGCCGGCAGGCAATGAACCCAGGCGGATGCGCGCATCGCCGAACGGAGCCTCGAATCCCGACTGCACGAGCAGGTCTACTCCCACACCCGGGAAGGCATCGAACAGTGCCTCCAGCACCGCAAGCACGCGATCAACCGGTGCCGATCGAAACATCAGCACCCGATCACCAGCACCGAGATGGAGCACATCGAGCCGCGGCTTCACCGGCGGCTCGGTCTGATACGATAGATCGATGCCATGTTCCGCGTAGAACTTGTTCAGATTCGGAATCAACAACTCCTGGATGTATCGCCGGTTGTTGAAGCCGGGATTCGCAAAGGTCGCATTGGCCTCGTGCACGCGATACGCACCGAGGCACGCATCGGTTGCCGAGATCCGGCCAAAGCACACCGCCGTGCGCGTCAGGAACCCATCTGCACAGACCCGGAATGCCGTCGGTATCGGCATCACACGGTCGAGCACACGCCGCGAAAAGGTCAGTCCTGTTGTCGCGACGAAATTGGGCAACGCCTTGCTCCGCTTCATCTCGGCAACGAGGTCTCCCACCGAAAACGCACTGCGAAAAACCTCCCCCGTGACCCGCCCGCCGCGAAGCAGTGAAAGATTGTGCTGGTGAAAGGCGATGCGCGCCGAATCCCCGAAATCGTGCGCCATCACGGCGAGTTTGTCCGCATACCACAAGTCGTCGCTGTCGATGAACGAAATCAATCGTCCGCGCGACTGCGCCACGCCGCGATTGAACGCCTCACCCTGTCCCGAGTTCGTCTCCAGGAAACAAAGCCGCACTCGCTTCTCATGGCCGGCCACGCAATCGCGGATAATCTCCCGCGATCCGTCGGTGGAGCCGTCGTCGACGATGACAAACTCAAAGTCGTCGAACGTCTGCGCCAGAACCGATTCGATACACTCGCGCAGGTAGCGCTGGCCATTGTAGTTGGCAAGGACGACGGTGATGAGCGGCGAATTCGACATGACGCGCAATCGGCCCTAACAGGAGGAACCAGGCGGAAACATGCGGTCAAATGCAACGTGCGGAAACACGGCAAGCTCCTCTCCGAATCCTGCATCGTAGATTCGGCAGCCGGACTGCTCGGCCGCGTTCCGCACCGCTTCGAGCGCGCGCACGGCCGCGCTCCGCCTCCGGGCCGCACGCCCTGCATCGTCAACGTCGCTCAGGCCCGCGTCCGTTCCGGCGACGCGAAAGCCAACGAAGCAGATTGGGGCGCATCCGAAATAGAGTGCCCACTGAAGGCCGGTGTGCACGGACGATCCGCCCCAGGCAAATTCGAAAGGATCACTGGAAACGAGCTTCGTCGCGCTCTCCGGGTTGACGTAGTTCATGCCAAAGAGCGTCGCGTCGTCTCGTGGTTCCACCCATCGCAATACCACCTCCGGCAGCAGCTTGACGGGACCGGAAATCGAGGCGATAGCGGTCGCTTCGCGTCCGGCGAATGCCAGATCGTCGAACAACATGATGGACGCGCTCTCTGCGACTGAGCCCAGGCGGTTGCAGGCCATGAGAACCAGATCTCCGAGGTCCTTCGTCATCAACCCATCGATACTCGGATCCGGACGATCACCGAGTATCAGCGCCGGACGACCCGCAAACCGTTTCCGAAGTGCAGCCAGGCGCCCGCGGTTGGCCGCGTCGAACAGCGGCGAGACGAATTTGTTCTCGGGGATTCCGAGAGAGAGCAACTGCCGGTGCAATGCCGAAGTCGCAAGATAGCATGCGAGATGAATCCGATCGAATTCGAGGACCCGAAGGTCAACCGGGCTGAACACCAGATGACCGGCAGCCGGCAGGCCGTGCTTGGCGGGGTCGTTGTCTACGAAACCGACCATCGACTCCTGCGCAGGGAGGTTCTCCAACAGACGCCGACCGTCCATGCCAGCGCCGAAGACGAGCGTCCGAAACCGGCCTTCCACGGGCACAATGGTCTCCCAACTGCGCCGGTAGAGGCGCATCACGGAAGGAAACTTCCTCCAGAATCCGCCCGCGAAATGAATCAGGACGGGCCGTGTCGCGCTCCCGCGGATCGCGAAGTCACGGGGCCCGGATTCCTCGATATCAGCTGCGGCGGCGTGGACACAATGGTCGACCAGATCCTTCCCTGCTGCACGGAATCGCTCCGGCGTCGTGTCGTGGAGGAGCCTGAAGAAGTCCTGTTCGTGCCAGAAATCCTCGGTGTGCAACACGAAGAGCTCTTCGAGCCCACCGCGCAGCATCAGTTCCTTCCACTCGATCATTATGCCCTGCAGCGATTCAGTCGTGGCACACAAAAACCCGACGTTGACCTCGTGAAAATCGGGCCCGAAACGCAGGCAGCGCGCGCGCGGGAAACCGCAGGGCGAGAGTGTTCGATCGCGCGACGAAGTAGTCTCCTTCCATCGCCTCCTTTTCATACTCGACCAGACATTCGCCCGGCTGCACCCGGTCGAATATCCGATCGACTGGGCCCTGGAAAAGCATGTCGCTATCGAGAAGCATGACGCGGCCAATCGATGCGCCTTCCCCGCTCGAGAAGCTTCAGTAGGTTGAACTTGCTGAAATGCTTGAGCATGTAGAGCCGGAACTCTTCTTCGCACCGAGACCGATGCGCGGATCGCTCGCATGTTCATGGGCTCTCCGCGTAAAGGTCTCCTCCGCCGCCTTGCGGTCGTAGTCAGCCGATGCCTGCCGGCGCTCGTCGCGCGCGACCAGCTTCAGCGGCTCGTAGGCGCCGATGACCCGGGCGAACGGCCAAGACTCGAATTCCTCGAGATCCGATTCAAACACTTCCACCCCAAACGGGGCAAGGTGCGCCTTTGTCTCAGACGAGACACGCGTCGTGACGACACAGATACGCCCATTGAAGTTCCCGCGCTTCGGATCGCGCAGCGTGCGAACCAGCAGCTCGAGTTGCCCGATCTGGGGATCGTTGGCGTTTACCGCGACAAGATCAGCTGGCGGCATGTCTGGATGGCTTTGCCCCGCCCCGCGGGGGCGTCGGCGGCTTCGGTGCACCGCGCCGGGTGCGCCGCGCCAGGCGCACCCAGAATGGCGTGAGATAATAATGGCGGTTGAGCCAATGTGCCCCAAAAGGCACCCATACACCGGCACCACTGCCGCCTACGATCGAGACAAGGCGTCCGGCAACCCCGCCATCTGGCGCGACGGAATTCCTGAGCGTATCGAAGTGCGACCAGTCCGAGCATGAGCCCGAAGCAACGAGACGTTGAGCGTGCCGGAGGAACCACGAGTATTGCCGCCCCCCAAGGCACGGCGGCGGTCAGGATCAGGAAAGCCGGGGCACTGATCATCGCCGAGACGATGAAGATGATGGACTCATGCGCCACGAGATTTTCCTCCCAGATGCTCCGCCAGGCGCATGCCAAGCGCAAGAAGGGTGAGCGATAATCGCCGCGCCACTGCAAAAAACTCCGAGCGAGAGCACGTGCAGATTCGGACACGCCCACGCGAAAGATTCGCATCAACCACACTAGTTGCCGCGCATCACAGCCGATTCGCGTGCCGCCCATTGGATGGCAGGCCCAGAGCTGGAACGGATCACGCGTGATATCGCTTTCCACCGGCCGCACGGATGATCTCGGTGAGTGCGGTCTCGCAGCGCTGAAGCGTTTGCCGAAATCCCGGGAAATCGCAGCGGATATGCAGTCGTGCTGTCGGGCGTCCAAAGCGATCTCGTCGCTGCTCCGAGAGAGAAATCGAATTCCCGTCCACCGGCGGCATCTCCAGATGTGCGGCGATCCACATACGCCGCTTTGTGTCGCGACTGTTGAGGTTGATTAGAAATCCGAACGCTTGATCCGCAGTGTCGAACTGCCGGCAGTCGTGCGACGAGGCGAGGATGTTGGTCTGACGCTGGTCGTCGAAATTCCACGACGGATGCGCCTTCAGCCGAAAACCGCATGGTCCATGAAACCTCGACCGACAAGCCCGTTCTGGCATTGGCAGACCGTCGGTGTTCGGGCCCGCCGAAAGCAGAAGCAGTCCGCGCATTTTCCACCGCTCCCGCACAAAGGACGACACGCTCGAAATCCACCCGATCCACTGGCGCATGAGCAGAAGCCACCCGGGCGCGCACCGGCCTTCCGGCAACATCACACTCCAGGTCAGACACACCGTCTCGTCCATAATACGAAATTTCGCAGGCTCCGGACCTGGGGCAGCAGTGTCGCGCTCGGCGTCCACCGTGCTTGGACAGGGCACACATTGCACGTGCCTACGCCATTGCAGTGGCTTCGCCCGCCATAGGCGAGCGAGTTGCGTGCCTGAGGCACATGGTGCCATCGAAAGCCGGTCGCTCGGCCAACAATTTCCTCCTCATACTGGTCGAACTGAAAGGCTGGCAGGGGAAACGGCGTGCGCCGCGGTTCGTCGTGTGGATTGTCCGCGCAGCCTGCCACGCCGAGAAAACGCTCTGCTCGCTCGTAGTAGCCTTCGAGATCGTCGTAGCCGATCGGCCAGTCCACACCGTAACCACAACGGGACGCCGTACAAAAATCACGCCGGAGCCAGCGGGGGGGTAACCCTTCCCACGCTTCGGTGCCCCCACCCAGCGCCTTCACCCACGAAAGCTTTTCGTTGTAGGGATGATCGGTGTCGACCTCGATACCGTCGCGTCCCTCGTCATACCACTTCAGGTCCCGCCAGTCGCCGATGGCGCGGCTGGAGCCGGCTTCGAGCACAACGCAGCGCCGACCCGACCGTCCCAATTCGCGCGCGAGATAGAGTCCGGCGATTCCACCACCCACGATCAGATCATCGGTTTTCAGGATCGGCATCGCGTCACTCCTCGCTTCTGAAATACCGGCCGTTGGCCACAATGTGACCGAGGATTAGCGTGACGTAGACCGGAAAAACGACCGGCTCGGCCGCCGTCAGCCAGCGGCATGCCACGAACGAACGGTCGAGATGCAGCAGAATCAGGCTGTGCTGAATCACGACGGCCGGCAGGAGGACAACCAGTGAGCGGTTGACGATCTTCATCAACGCGACAATCCGGACATCGCTTCCAGACGCGATGCCCAGCGCGAGCGCGAGCGCGGTGACGGATACTGCCGTGCTGATCCAGAACGGGTGCATCAATTCAGCAAGCCCCTGCGAGGTCATACCACCCGGTTGGCAGTGTAGGTCCGGATACTGGAGTCTCGTCGAAAAGAGTCTCGCTGCCCTGCCCGACGATCAGAGCGCGGGCGTGCATTCGTTCGGCAGTGGAACGATCGCCCGATCGTTTGAAAAGGATCGCGGCAAACTCCCAGCGAGAATCCACCGCTGATCCGGCCAGGAAGTCCGGCTCCATCTTGCGCAAGGACTCAATGAGGCGCGCAGACGCCCCCCCATTGCCCAAGAGATGCAGCGCACAGGCCTGCAGAAAAAGCGTCAGCGCCGTGTCGCCGGAAGTCTCGGACCACCGGGCAATCAGTCCGCTCGCGCCCTCGAATTCGCCGCGCAGGCAGAGATCGATCGCGCAACCCATGGCGAGCCCCCGCGTGCCGGCGCTCACCGCCGCAAATCGCTCGATGGCCTCCGCGGCCTCTGCGGCGCGCCCCGTTATCGACGCCAACATGGCTCGAACGCGCCAGCCCCACGCCCCCATCACCTCACCTGAGAGACCACCACCATCGGCAAGGACACGCGCCGCCCCCATCTCCCGGGCCAGTCGGCGCCCGGGCCTCGCGCAGCGCATCTCCCACCGGTGGCGCGCCAGCCAGGGCAGCGAGCAACGACTCGATTCCGGCACTGAAGCGTTCATCGTCCCCCATGGCGAGCCGGACGAGCCAACGCCTGAAAGCAATTGGATCGTCAAAGGTCGCACGAACGATGATGCCCCTGCGTGGACCTTAACAGCGCCAACTGACTGCGCGAATCCTCTCCAGATTCGAAGGACTTCTCCGCGAGCGCCGATGCGAAACCCGAGCACAACACGCAGAAATGGTCCTGCCGCGCCAAAGCACTTACGCCACACCGCCTCGTCCTGGAGCATGGCAGCAAGGGCCGAGCGATCATCGGCGGCCCAGCCAGTTTCACGCGACAGCGCAGACGTCAGCCCTTCAACGCACGCCGAGCGCCATTTGGGCTCGAGGGTGGTGCGACCCACCAGCAACGCGGTTACCAACTTGGGGCTTTCGGTCCAGGCGCGAACCACGGAGAGTTCACCATCCGCATCGCTCAATTCCCGCAGAGCCCAGTCCGCCGCCCCGAACAATGCAGCCACGGGCATCTCATCGTCCGGCAGAATCAACGCGCTGGTCAGCCATCGCACGACAGCCAGTCGAGATTCGCGCGTCTCCGACGCGATCCGATGATAGACCGCGAACCATTCAGGATGCCGGCGCACCCAGCGAACGATCGCATCATTGCAGACGCGGCCAGAAATTCTCTTTCGCTGACCACAAGCAAGCCACTCGGTCGCCATCTCGAGCGCGACGTTGCACGCGCTGTGCGGGAATACGCCTGAATCGACCGCCCAGGCAAGGGCACTCCACCCGATTCTTCTCTCGAGCCAATGGTCGGGTGTCGGCTTCAGCTCGCTCGATTTCTGCCGGTCAATTCGCCCCCAGAATGCTCTCCGCGCCTCGACGTCAAAAAGCTCACTCCACCGGTGCGCGACCGCCAGGCCGTCAAACCATCCGCCATGATCCATTTCGGTTCGCTCTCGCCCACCTGCGGAAAGCTTCGAGGTGAGCGTCGAGCGCAGCCTGCCGGCAGGGCGATCGTGCTGGTCGGGAAGTTTCACCCCGAGCAGCCCAAACCGGATCGGCGAATACCCAGGATTGCCAAACCGCACACTCCGGCAACCCACACGCGAAACAAGTTCGTCAATTGCGAAACCACCCAGCCAGTCGTCGACATCATTGATGACGAGCGCGGCGGCCGGGAGTCCGCCAAGTCGCTCAAGCCCGGATGGATCGTCCAAATGCACGACGACAAGCGGCTGTCCCCAGGCGGCCGCAACCGCATCGGCAAGCTGCACCGCCAACGAGGACCGACCGGACGATACAGAACCAAGAGTGATCAGCCACACTCCGCTATCAGGACCGTGCACTGTGGACAAGGCCGGGAAAACAAACGGAACAAAGCGAACGTGATCGAGGAACCAAGAGAAGTCTGGATCAACGCTCTCATTAAGCCACCCGACCTCGTCCGGTAGAAAACCGCAAACGACGTGCTCCACCCCGGCCGCTCGCGCGGCACGGATGTGATCAACTGCCCGGATCGGAGGACGCGGGATGATGGCAATTCGATCCCTCTCCCACCCCGCTATCCGACACTGCTCAAGAACCAAGGCCTCGTGGAGCGCCGCGAATCGATCCACCACTCCCGTGCGCCACACAACATTCGCACTCCGTACCATCGATCGGAGATCTGTCCAATCTGCGGGCGACGTCATGCTTGTGTCGCCGCTCTCGACGCGCCGAAAAAGACCGCCTCAAATCCCACTCGCGGAAAGGCCTCGAGCGCACCACCACGCGTGGCGTTGAAGATCCGCCATCCGCGTCGTACTGCATGTGTCCGTGCCAGGGTGAAGGCGTCGCGATTGAAAGCGAGCATCGGCTTGTTCCAGCGCTCGCCGGGATTGCGATACTCGGGCAGAAAATGATTCCGCTCCGCGGCACCCGCCACGTGCACCTGCTGATCCGGGTCGGCTGACAGGTTGAAACTGAAGTCGACGCCGACGAGATAGACCGGATCGCATCCCATGTAGCCCGCCCACTGCAGGGCGGAGTAGACCGCCGTGGCGCCCCACTGAAAATCGAGAGGATCGTCCGAGAATCCCGGAGGCCCGAACTCAGGCCCGCGAAAGGTCATGCCATAGAGAATCGTGTCCACATCCGCCTCCACCCAGCGCAGCAGGATGTCCGGGAAGAGCTTCGGCGTACCGCGCAGCGCATTGATCGCCGCGGCGTTGTTTTCCGCCACGAGAAAATCCTCGACGAGGTAGTAGGTTGGCCGGAACGGCGTGCGGTCGTAGGCCAGGTAGATCTTGTTGAACGCGAAACTCACCATCCCGCTGCGGTGAATCGCATCAAGATCCTCGAGACGCAGGCTTGGTCCGTTACCTACGATGACGGCCGGTCGTCCCGCGTGCGCGCCACGGAGGTCATCGAGTCGGCGGCGGTTGTCTGGTTCGAGCAACGGCGCGCGAAGCTTCTCGTCCGGAAAGCCCAGCTCTCGCAATTGCCGGTAGATTGGCATGGTTGCGGAACTCGCGATCCGGATCCTGTCGCACGCCAGTCCCGCCAGATCCTCCGGACCGAAAACCCGCAGACCGTGCATGCTCGTGCTGCGCTTCGCCGGGTCATTGTCGATCAAACCAATGATCTCTTCACCCGGAAGCCCGCGCTGGAGCAGACGTGCACAATCCGAGCCAGCTCCGAAGATCAACGTGCGCATGCGACGCGTCCAGACATGGCGCCCACGTCCGGCCGCCTCAAGGCTCAATCACTTCGTGACGCCCATCAGCCTTGCCTCGCGCCGTGTTCTAGCGCACCCGTGGGTCGCGACGTTTGCCGTCGAGATCTCCCGTCCCCTGTCGTGGCAAAATCCTACCTCATCGTCGGCGCAGGATTCTTTGGAGCCGTCTGCGCACGCGAACTCGCCGATGCCGGCCATCGTGTACGCCTGATCGAGAAACGCGGTCATATCGGCGGGAACAGCTTCACGCGCTTCCATCCCGAGGCCGGGACACACCAGCACGTCTACGGCGCGCACATTTTCCACACAAACTCGGCCGAGGTCTGGCGCTACGTGAACCGCTTCGCGGAGTTCAACCACTACGTCCACCGGCTGCACGTCGCTTACCGTGAACGGATGTTTTCGTTTCCGATCAACCTGTTCACGCTGCATCAGATCTACGGGGTGCGCACGCCGGCCGAGGCCGAGGCGAAACTCGCCGAGGTGCGCGTGCCAATCGAAAAACCCTCGAACCTCGAGGAGTGGTGCCTCAGCCAGGTCGGCCCGGAACTCTACGAGACCTTCATCCGCGGCTATACCGCGAAGCAGTGGGGCCGCGATCCGCGCGAGCTCCCGGCCGACATCATCAAGCGGCTGCCCATCCGCCTGAGTTTCGACGACCGCTATTTCGGCGACCGCTTCCAGGGCATCCCCATCGGCGGCTACACCGCCCTGTTTGAACGGCTGCTCGTAGGGATTCCGGTCGAGTTGAACACCGACTTTCTGGCGGACCGCGATGCGTGGATCGCGAAGTTCGATCACGTCATCTACACCGGCCCGATCGATGCGTTCTTCAACTACAGCGAAGGCGTTCTCGCCTACCGCTCGCTGCGTTTCGAGAACACGATGCTCGATGTCCGCGACGCCCAGGGCATGGCGGTGATCAACTATGCGGACGCGTCGATCCCGTACACGCGGATTCTCGAGCACAAGCATTTCGACCTGAACCTGACGTGCGCGAAAACGCTCACGACGACCGAATACCCGCAGGAGTGGCAGCGCGGCATGACCGAGTACTACCCCGTGAACACCGTGGAAAATCAGGAGGCTTACCGCCGCTACTGCACACATCGCGACAGACTCGCGCTGCCCGTGACCTTCGGCGGCCGCCTCGGCGAGTATCGCTACTACGACATGCACCAGGTCATCGCCGCCGCCCTGACCACCGCCCACCGGTTGATCCGTGGAAACAATGGCCACTGAGACCATCCCCTCGAGACCGCGCCGCGACTTGACTTGCCTCGCCAGGCTCAGTGCGACCGCGCCGGTTTCTCGTTCCAGATCTTGCCGATGTCCTCGGAGTAGGGGCTGCGGATGCCGTTGTCCTCGATCACGGTCTCGGTGGCGGCGAGCATCTTCTGGTGTTCGAAGACCGGGATCTCCGGGGTGGTGACCTCGTCGCCGTAGAACTTGAAGGAGACGAAGCGGTCCTTCATGTCGCGCAGGAGTTCCACGAGGTGGGCGAGGTTCTTCACTTTCACGCCGTTGACCTGGTCCAGCACGAAGGGAAAGGGCGCGTCGTAGCCCTTCATGAGCGGACTGGAAAACGGCTGCGAGGCGACGGCGACGATTTCCTCGCCGGGAAATTCCGGCTTGTCGCCGAGCCGGCGAAACAACGGCGTGGCGGCGTGCGGCACGCCGCCGCGGAACGTCGCGTTGACGCGGCCCACGAATTCCTGCGTGGCCGTCGTGAATACAAGGGGCCCGTAGATGAAGTAGCGCGGTCGCTCGTTGAACAGCGGCGGGATGACGAGATCGAGCTTGTAGATCACCGGCACCGACACGTCCATCTCCGCCTGGTCGCGCCAGATCTTGCAGGGCAGGTGACCGTCCTTGGTGATGCGCTGCAACAGGTACTTTGCGTCGAGGCGGAGGTTGTCGCCCACCTTGACGTTGCCCTGGCTGTCGAGCGGGTAGTCTCCGACTTGCGTGAGCACGTCCCAGCGATGCAGCGGGTAGGTGCCGCCATGGTTGTCGTAGGCACCGATGATCATGAAGCCGCCCATGTCCTTCGGCAGGCCCAGCTTCGCGCGGATGGCGGGGTTCTCCACCGTCTGCATGCCATCGGGCATCATCGGCTTGCCGTCGTAGGTGCCGTCGGCGACGTCGTCGAGGAAGAGTTGGATCTCCTCCGCCGGGATCAGGTAACCGATATTCTGTGACGACGGAATGCCACTGAACACGAGGCCGATCATCCTGCCATTGCCGAAGGCGGGGCCGCCGCTGTTGCCGGGGTTGAGCGCGGCATCAACCTGGACGCGCAGTCCGGCGGTCGGGCCGTAGTAGCCCGTGTACTCGATGCGCGAGACAATGCCCTCGGTGACGGACAGCGTGTCGCCGCCCATCGGATAGCCATAGACGTTCACCCGGTCCTTGATCTTCGGAATCTCGCCGTCGATTTCCACGTGGCCGCGGCCTTCGAAAAACGAGGGATCGTCCAGCTCGATGACGGCGAGATCGATGCCAGGAGCATAACCCGCGACATGAGCCTCGAGCATGTCGGACGACTGATAGGGCTGCACGTAAATCTCCGTCGCGTTGTTCACCACGTGGGCGTTTGTGAGGATGCGGTTGCCTTCGATGATCACGCCGGAGCCGGAGATCTTTTGCGCCTCCTGCTGGGTCCACGGCCGGAAAACGTCGGGAAAGCGCTGCGTCGTGTGGATTTTCACGACGAGCGAACGGACTTCCGCGGGCGCCGACTCGGCGCGGACCAGAACGTGGCAGGCGAGGGTCAGCAGGACCGCCGCCGACAGGGGGCGAAGAAGACGAAACATCGCCTCATGAGTGGCCATGTTTCCGCTTCTGGCGAGACGAAGATGACGAATTTCCGCGAACAACGGAAGCGTTCCGCGGGTGTTCCCAGCGTTGCCGGCCGCCAGCGGGTCTCCCAACGCTCATCAATGCAATAGGCGCTCATTGGCCTGCCAGTCGCCGGAGTGCCGCAAGGGAATGGTCATGCCGCGGGTGGTCTTGAGCAGATCCCACAGGCGGTCGCGCATCTGTTTTATTTGGTCCTGGCAGGCCGGAATTGAGATGAGGTTGTGGCGTTCGTGCGGATCGGTCTGCAGGTCGTAGAATTCGTTCAGGTCCCAGATGCCGTGGTAATAGATGTATTTGTAGCGGTCGTTGCGCAGCGCGAAGCAGGTCGGGGTGTGGGGGAAGGCGTACTCCCAGTAATATTCGTAGAGCAGCTCGCTGTTCCATTGCTTCGCCTCGCCTTTCAGCACCGGCAGGAAGGACCGACCGTCCAGGTTTGCGGGCACCGGCACTCCGGCGAGCTCGAGAAATGTCGGCGCGATGTCGATGTTGCGCACGAGCTGAGGGAATTTGCTGCCCGCCTTGATGAAGCCCGGGGCATACGCGAGCATCGGCACCCGCATCGATTCCTCGTAGGCCTGTCGCTTGTCGATCAGGCCGTGCTCGCCGAGCATGAAGCCGTTGTCGCCCATGTAGACCACCAGGGTGGATCGCGCCAGGCCCGTCTGGTCGAGATAGTCCAGCACGCGGCCGATGCTCTCGTCGAGCGCCAGTAAAGTCTCGCAGTAGCGCCGGTAGAAGGAGTCGAAGTCGAGCTGGCCTTGATACGGAAACGCCACGCCGTGCCAGCCGTAACGCTGCTCGCGCACCCAATGCGGTTTGCCGCGGTAGTTCGATTCCGTGTTCGCCATCGTGTCCGGATACGGAATCGGCTCGTCCTGGTAGACGCCGGCATGCCGCGGCGCGGGGACGAACTCGGCATGCACCGCCTTGTGCGAGAGATAGAGGAAGAATGGCTGGTCGGGCGCGTCCTTTTCGTGCTGCTTCAGCCAATCCAGCGCGAGATCGGTCAGGACGTCGGTGGTGTAGCCCGGGACCGGCCGGCGTTTGCCGTCGACGTTCAGCACGGGATCCTCGTACACGCCCTGGCCGCGGAAGCTCACCCAGTGCGTGAAGCCCGGCTGCGGGCTGTCATCGACCTCGCCCATGTGCCATTTGCCAAGAAACGCCGTCGCATACCCCGCGGCCTGCAGCAGCTCGGGAAAGAATTTCGTGCCCGCCGGAATCGGCGACGTGTTGTCCACGATGCCATGGTTGTGCGCGTAGCGTCCGGTCAGAATCGAGGCCCGGCTCGGTGAACAGAGCGAGGTGGTGACGAAGGCATTGCTCAGCCAGGCGCCTTGCGCCGCCATCCGGTCCATCGCCGGTGTCCTCAGCCACTTCGGCGCGTTCGGATGGAAGCTCATGAAGTCGTAGCGATGGTCGTCGCTCAGAATGAAGATGATGTTGCGCGGCGCGGCGGTCGCGGCGTCGGCCGCCCACGCGGCCGACGAACCGACGGGGAGCCGCATCAGCACCAGCGCGCACGCGAGAGAAAGATACGAAGACTTCATGGCTGGATGGGTTGAGGCGTTGGCATGCCATTCTCCGACGCGGTGACCTGGCGCCCGTGCGCGCTCACAGTGCGATCTCGATCTCGTTTTCGGTCCGCGTCAGGGCGCTGGCCAGTTCGGAGGCGCTTATCCGGCGACCGCCGGGACGATAAGGATTGGATTCGGACACGCCTGCGAGAGGAATGCCATTGACGATAATGTTTCTCGGCGAGTGGGTCGAATGACGGACCCGATAGCGCATCCGCGCCGGCCGGCCGTAGAGCTCGACCGTGGCCGTCAGACCATCGAGGCGCTTCGGCAGAACCGGATCGAAGACGACCTCTCCGAACGATTCGCGCACGCCAAGCAGGCACGAGCGCACCTTGTGCAGGAACAGGCCCGGTCCGCTTGAATACAACCGCCAGCCGCCACGAACGGCGACGCGGCCGGAGCGCAATTCGGCCCAGCGGTCGCTGGCTTCATAGCGGTCGGCAAAGTCGGCGTCGGAGCTGGAAAAGTAAACGTTGCTCTGCCGCAGGACCGCGTTCGGCACCAGCGCCTGGAGTCCGACCGGATTCACCACCTGCAAGGCCCACCACAACCCCTCGGCGTCACCCACGCGGGCGAGCGCCTCGGCGTAGCGCAGGTGGGCGTGCACGTATTGCAGCCCAATCTCACGGCCGACATTGGCCGCGGTATCGGCGCGTTTGAACCAGTGTTCCAGGCCGCCGCGATAGACCGCCGGGTCGCTCATCAAACGGACGCCGTCGGGAAACCGCAGTTCCTGTTCCACGATCGCGAGATGGCGGCGAACCTCCTCGCCGGTGAAAAGTTCCGCGAGCACGGCGCGGGTCATCGGCAACAAGCGATAGCGGATGCCGGTGACATGATCGTCCGGATGCAGCAAGGGACGCGCGCCCTGCACGTCCATGACCAGGAAGCCCGCCGCGATCCCGCCCGGCATGAGGCGTTCGTGGAAGTCACGTCGCATGCGCGTGAGCAGATCCTCGAGACAGGCGGCGGTTTGCGGCCGCCCGGACCGCGCGGCGACGGTCGCGAGCTGCCGGAAGACTTGATACGCGAGCGCCACGGTCCAGGCGCTGATCATCCGCGTGCGCATCGTGGGGTCGGCGGGCTGGAGCGTATCGTCCCAGTCGCCATCCCCGTAATTGACCAGTGCCGTGCCGGGCACGAAACGCGATTCAGCATGGGCGATGACGCGCTCGCAATGCTCCCACAACGTTTCCGACGGGCCGACGGATTCGAACCGCTTCGCATCGGTGTAACCGATCGTTTGCTGCATGAGCGCAAGATCGTTGGTGGCCTCGACGTAGTCGCACAACGCCTTCACCGGCCAGAAACAGACGTCGCCGTGACTGTGGGCCTGTTGCATGAACCGGAACGGCGGATGCATGAACCACTGGGGCCAGCTTCCGTCGCCCGGGTACTGTTGCGCGAAGACGGTCTCGAGCACCCGGCGCGCGATGGCGAATTCGCCGTTCGCGAGCAGCCATTCCATCGATCCCTGGCAAACATCGCGCACGCCCCATGCCGCGCCTCCGTATTGCTCGAGGCCGTGCGGGGCGGAGAAATGAATCGAGGCGTCGTGGTGAAACCAGGGCAGCACCTCGTCCACCCGCGCCACGGCGGCGTCGCCCGGGAGTTGCAGGCGCAGGCGCAGGGGCGGGACCGCAGCCGCACCAGGACTGCCGGCGAAGGCCGCGCGCGCGCGCGCGACGAGGTCGGCCAGCGGCTCGGTTCCGTCGTTCGAGCCGAGCATGATGATGCCTGCCTGCGAACTGGCGCGCGTGCGGATGGCGACATAGGGACCATGGCGACGCACTGCATCAGCGTAGAGCCATTCGTCCCCGCCGATCTCCGCTCCGCATTCCGGATCGGCCACGGCGATCGCGAAACCCAACCCCGGGCGATGCCGCATCGCCAGAACGTCCGGCGCGGGCTGGCAGATGCACCACCCGCCCGGGTCCACCTCGACGCGACCGGACCCTTCGAACTCGTTCGCGCCGAGAGCAAGTTGATGCGTGATCAGGAACTCGCCGGGCGGTCCGTCGATCATTCGCAGCTCGAGGAACGACGCCGGCAGCTCGTCTGCGCACCACACCCGGGCTTCAACGGTTGCCGCCGCGAGGCGATAGATCCACCGGACCTGGCGGGGTTGCATGACAAACGCCGACGGCACGCCCAGTTGCGTCCAGGTGTCGTCGATACGCACAAAAACGCGCTGTCCGTGCGCCCGGGCCACGTTGAGGTGATTGCGCACGACGCTCAGCAGGCGCGCGAGGCTCGGATTCCCGAGATAGCTTTGCGCGGCGAAAATGCCCGCGGCGTAGCACGTCAGGCCGAACTGTTCGTCGTCGATCCAGCATGCATTCCCGCTGCGCAGCACGTGACCGTGCGGACGTGCGACCCGCGCTTCCTTCGTGCGCGAGACGACGTGGGTGTCCTCGCCGTGGAAGAACGACAGGATGCGCCCGTCGGCGTCCGTTTCGACATGGCGTCGTTCGCCGGGAAACCAGCGCTCCCAATCCTGCGCCGTCGGTTCCGCTCCGTGGCACCAGGGGGCGGTCGTGAAGACCGAGGGCGAACGCTTCGTCCGGTGGGTGATGTCGGTCGGCGGCACCCAGCGAAGCGGCAGCAGTTCCGCCAGACAGCGAAGATCGGGCGGACCGGACGCGCCCGGATGATCCTCGAGGTAGCGGAGAAGAAACGTGAAGTGCGCGATCCCGCCGGGAGCGATCGTGACGGCGTGGGTCTGCAGACCCGCGAGCGCAAATTCGTACTGGAGGCGACGGGAAGGCAGCGAGGGCGCCCGCACCGCCGCCGGTTCGCCGGTCAGGCGATGATCCCCGCCGAAAAACTGCCAGCCATCCGTACACCAGGCGGCGGCGCCTTCGAGGCAGGCAACGCCCAGCCATGGATGATGTCCGCCGGCCATCGGTTGGTTCTGGCGGGCCAGGATGGCGGTGCCGAAACGCTGATCGGCGAGCGGCAGCAAATCTATATAGTGCGAGACATAGGCCTCGTTGTTGCGCACGGCGCCGGCATCCGCAAGGCCGAGATCCTGGGCGAACAACACGTCCGCGCTCAGTTCGGTCGAGGAACGGTTCTCCACCCGCACCCGCCAGATCCATCCGGCGATGGTCGGGTGCAGTTGCACGCGGGTCTCGCAGATCAAGCCGGCGTGCGGGGAAGACCGCCAGGTGGCGCCGCCCGGGCCGGCGCGGGCGAACGTTTCCCCCGCCGCGACGAGGGAAGCCCATCCGCCCCGCTGCGACGAATCCCGCCAGCGCAGCAGGAGTCGAAACAGGCCGTCTTCCGCCGGTCCGGGCAGCAGTTGATTGATCAACGTGGGACCGTGGCGCCAGGCGAAGCACGCGCCGCTCGGGAGGAATTGCGCCTCGATGCCGGCCCGGTTGCGGAGGCTGACCAGACCGAAGCCGTCTGCGCCCGGAAAATCGAACGCGCCCGGATGGGCCCCGGCATTTTGTAGGATCGGTGATTTCACGGGATTCGGTGAATGCCCGGCCCGCACCGGCGGACGGACGCGCCGCCGCCGGCGGATCAAACGGCCGGACGGACGCGCCGCCCGGTGTGCGAAGTGACGAAGCGGGCTCTAGCGTGGAAATCTCATACCCGGGGGGAAACCGGGCCACGTTGTCGTTACCCTCCAGCGCGGCTACCGGATCAGTTATCCCGATAGCCGCGTTTGAGCTCCGCGAAAACGTGGCCGAGTATGTGAAATTTCCAGTCCTAGAAGGAAAACGTGGCCGTCAGTGTCACCTGGCGGGGCGCCAGGTACCGAAAGTCCATCGGCTGCGTGAGTCCGTCCCCGTAGGCCTGGTAGCTCAGGAACACGAGCTTGTCGTTATCAAACACGTTGTCGACGTTCAGTTGGAAGTTCGCCGCGACGTCCCGATTCATCGTGTTGAATTTTGTCGAGTAGCCGATGAGCATCGACCAGGTGCTGTAGGCGGGAGAGAGCACGCGCTCGCCGTTGATCTTGTCCCCGGGGTTGCCGTATTGCTTGCCCAGTCCCGTGATGCCGGCACCGAACTCCCAGCCATTGAGCGCGCCCTCGTCGAATGAATACACGCCGAATAGATTGTAGATCTTTTTGGCCAGATGGGCGGTCACCGCCGGCTCGCTCACGGCATCGAGCGTGTCCCCGGCCTTGGTCAGGTCCGATGCGAGGGTCGTGCTTTCCGGCGAGGTGCCGCCCGCGGCCGCCTGCCAGGTCGCGAGATGCTCCTGGAAGTAACGCATGCTGTTGGGCGCCGCATTCTCCGTCTTGCCCTTCGGCACGGCGTAGTGCGCGAGCAGGCGGAAGTTCTTCGTCGGGTTGATCGTCGCTTCGAACTCCATGCCGGTGTAGCGGACGTCGTAGGTGTCTTCGTAGAGCATGTTGGCGTGGGCGGTCGTGCCGCTGCCGACCACGTTGCCAGCCGGCCCGATGTCCGTGTTCGTGCCCCCGGCCTTGAAGTAGTCGTTCCAGATCGCCTGGAAGTCGGGCTTGGAACCGCCGGTCACGTCGGTCGACTTGTCGTCGTAGTAGTTCGCCGACACCCAGTATTTGTTGTCCTGGGTGGAGATACGGACGCCGACGCTGCGCCCCTTGCCGAACGAAGGCCCGAACGTCTCGCCATAAAGGCTGGGGGCGAGCCCACCCGCGGCGGGTTGGAAGTTCTCGGAGAGATTGCCGACGAGGCCGAGCCACGGCGTGACGTAGCCCACCAGCCCGGCGGTGTAGGTGTTCCCCGAGTCCTTGGAGAACGAGTTGTTCGTGCCGCGAACGTCGATCTTGGAATTATCGTAGGCGTCGTGCCGGGCGCCGAGCGAGACACTCAGGCGGTCGTCCCACAACCGCGTCTGTGAGAAGGCGCCCACGTAGTCGATCTTCTGCTTGATGTTCCAGTCATACCAGTTGAACGGCAGTGCAATGTATTCGATATCCGCGCCGTTGTAGGAGTTCGGGACGTGCAGCGCACGGGGATGGTCCCAATAGACGCGCCCCCAGAGCATGTGCTGCGTCCAGTTGTCGCCGGTCCATTGGAACGTGTCGTCCATGACGGCGGCCTGGTGCTGGCGGGTGATGAGATCGGTGACCTGGTGGCCGGCCGAGACGGAGAACGACTGCTTCAGCGGAACGCCGCCGATTTCCGTGTCAAAGTGGTAGCTGTACTGGCCGCGGATTTCGTTGACGCGATGATCCTGCACCTGCTCGTCGAGGAAGAAGTCGGAGAACTTCTTGCCAAAGTTCGGATTGGGTGAGCCGTCGGGCAACTGCTCGTTGAGATCGACCTCCATCCGGTTGCCGCCCTCGAAGTTCTTCGCCTTCGAACTGTCCGTGTAATAATAGGCGGCGATTTGAAACTCACTATTGGAATTGATGCGCTGCTCAAAGCTCAGCGTGGCGTCGAGGGCCTTGGGCTTGAGCAGGGCGTCGGTCGGCGCGACCGCGAAATCGCGACTGGGCAGTGCCGGAACCGTGGTGTTGGACGGGCCGAACGCATAGGCATCGGACCGCAGGTAGGCGCCCCACATCACGTCGTTCGTGCCCATGGCGCGAACCCCGCCGCCCCAGTTGTAGAGTCCGACGCTCGGCGTCCACACGAGGAAATGTTCGGGGCCGCCCCATTCACCCATCGCCTTCACCCCGGGGGCACCGGGCGTGTTCAACGGGTTCTGGTCGATGCCGGCGACCGCAGCCCCCCAGGTCGCGGCGCTGGTCGTGCCGTCCCACAGCGAGGCGTTGTCCTGGATCGAACTCGCGAAGATCGATTTCTTCTGCGTCCAGCCCTCGATGTCGAAACGGATCTGGGCATCGTTGCTGAGCTTGTAGGTCGTGGCCAGATCGACTCCGAGCTTCTTGTTGTTGTCGCCCTTGATCCAGCCCTTGTCGTTGGCCACGACGGCATTCAACCGCACCGCCCACTTCTCGGTCACCGGGCGGTTGATATCCGTCATGACGCGATAGCCGCCCCAGTTGCTGGTGCGGAAGGTCAGTCGCGAGATGTCGTT
Source organism: uncultured Verrucomicrobiae bacterium (assembly GCA_963797435.1). Classification (GTDB taxonomy): domain Bacteria; phylum Verrucomicrobiota; class Verrucomicrobiia; order Opitutales; family Opitutaceae; genus CAWCPJ01. The sequence continues at coordinate 412,284 of CAWCPJ010000006.1, forward strand.
CCCGAAGACTGCGTGTTTCGTGTACGACGTGAGGCTTCCGCCAATGTCGCCGATGCCGAAGAGGATCGAGTTCGGCCCGCCATCCACTTCGAGTCGATCGATGTTATAAACATCGATGGGCATGAACGTGGGGAAGTAGTTTTTCGTGGGCGGGTTGCCACCCTGGACGTGATTGTCGCCCCGGATGCTGACCGACCAGTAGTTGAACACGTCGCCACCCGAACCGCCGTTCATGCCGTTGCGAAAGCTGGTGGGAACCACGTTCAGGGACCACTGCAGCGCATCCTGAACGTCGGTGATGGCGAGATCGCTCAGGACCTCGTTCGTCAGCGAGGAGACGGCGGCGGGTGTGACCCGGACGGGTGTGTTCTGCCGGCCACCGGCGAGCGAGTCGACCGCGACGTAGCCCGTGTCCTTTTCCGTGTTAACGACAAATGTGTTGAGAATCACGACGTCGGAGTCTTGTCCCGACGGGGAACTGTTCTCCGTGGTCGTGCCATTGTTGGGAGGCGGAGTCGCCGTCGACTGCGCCGGGGCGATAACGGGAGTGCCGAACGCAAGCGTCAGCGCGAAGGCCAACGCGGTATTGCCGGACGTTGTGGGTTTCATGGTTCGTTGGGGGCTGGACAGTGATCGGGGGGAGCCGGCCGGAGCCGGGAAGGCGAAATTCAGAACCGCGCGGCAGACAACGTTGGGCCCGGCCTGAGTGGAGTCTCGCGGTCGAACTGCGGCGCTACGGCACGAATGGAAAACGGCGGCATCGGGGAATGTTGGCAGACAGGTCTGGGGCCCGGCGGATCCGGCGCCACGATGTGCTTGCGAAACCTAAATGACAACGTTTGCATTGCAAGTTAAATCCCTGTAAACATGTGAGCCTAACCCGCGTCATGGCGGGGCGCCTCCCGGCGGCACGAGTGAAGATGCCTCAGGTCCCAACCCGATGCCCTACCCGGTGGCTCTCCGTAATCGTCGCGGTATTGCGAAGCCCTGCAAAAGTTTGCGAGCATCCGACAACCCCACCATCACGTTATGCACCACCGACGTCCGGCGCGGCGCGCGCCCGCATTTATCACGAGCTTCCTTAGTCCTTCCCCCGCCGGTCGGTCCCGGTGGACGCGCAGCGGTGGCGCCGCCCTCCTGGCGGCGGGCATGATGGCGGCGGCACCCGGGCTGGCCCGCCCGGTGTATGAAAGCCACGTCATTTTCGACAACGCGCCTGCGGCCGGGGGTTACTATCACAGCCAGTCGTTCGAAATTGCACCCAGTGCCATCCGCACGATTGACGACAAGGTGCCGGCGACTTCGGAACACTTCATCAGTCCGCCAAACGCCCTGCTGCTGCAGTGGACGTCCGCGCCGGGGGGGGACTGGCAGGTTACGATTCAGGATCCGGGCCGCGAATGGCGTCAGTTCGCACTCGAGGGGGACACGCTGGCGTTTTGGTGTTGGTCCGATTCCGAGATCAACGAAGCGAATTCGCCGCGCGTCTTCATGCAGGAGATCACGCACGTCGGCACGCCTTCGTTGACCCTGGTGACCGGCGCCCAGCAGATCCCTCCCCACCAGTGGGTGCGCGTGAAGCTGCCGTTCGGGGTCGTGAATCCCGCGACCAAGAGCACTGCGGAGAATGATTTTCACCTGCGCGATGCGGTAAGCGTTACGTTTACGCAGGGGCTCGACGACGATGCGCCGCACACGCTTTTCCTCGACGACTTCATGATCATCGACAGTGCGTCGACCGACGACACCGCGCCCCCGCCGCCGGGTGCGGTGAGTGCGAGCGGCTACGAACGCCACGTCGACCTGACCTGGCAGCCCAGCCCCGGCGACGACGTGCTTGCGTATCGGATCTACCGCTCCACCGACGGTCGCAACTACGTTCCGGTCGGGACGCAGCGCAATGCATGGACCCGTTACAAGGATTTCCTGGGTGACCCGGGACAGACCGCCTCCTACAAAGTCAGCGCCGTCGATCTGGCGGGAAACGAGTCGCCGCTGTCACCTGCCTCCGCGCCGGTGACCACGCACGCGATGAACGACGACCAGCTCCTCGACATGGTCCAGCAGGGTTGTTTCCGCTACTACTGGGAGGCGGGGCATCCGAACGCCGGACTGGCGCCGGAAATCCAGCCGGGAGATTCTAACCTCATGGCGCTGGGCGGAAACGGATTCGGCGTGATGGCGCTGCTGGTCGCGGTGGAACGGAAGTTCATTTCGAGAGAGCAGGGCGAAGAGCGGATGCTGAAGATCCTGCACTTTCTCGACACGGCCGATCGCTTCCATGGGGTTTGGCCCCATTTTCTCGATGGCAACACCGGTCGCACGGTGCCGTTCTTCGGCCAGTACGACGATGGCGGCGATCTGGTCGAGACCGCCTTCATGATGCAGGGACTGCTTGCGGCGCGGCAGTTTTTCAATGCCGACACGGCGGCCGAACGCGAGATTCGGGACACGATCACCCGCTTCTGGCAGGAGGTGGAATGGGACTGGTATCGACAGACGCCGGACAGCGACGTGCTCTACTGGCACTGGTCGCCCGACTGGGGATTCCACATCAACCATCCGTTGATCGGCTGGAACGAGACGATGATCATCTACCTGCTCGCGATCGCGTCTCCCACGCATCCGGTGCCGGCGAGCATGTATTACTCGGGCTGGGCGGGCGATTCGCCGCGCCACATCGCCTACCGCCAGGGCTGGGGACGGACGACACAGGGCGATGACTACGCGAACGGCAACACCTACTATGGCATCAAGCTCGACGTTGGTGTCGGCAACGGCGGCGAACTCTTCTTCACCGATTTCTCGTTCATGGGCTTCGACCCGCGCGGCCTCCGCGATCGGTTCACGAACTACTTCACGAACAATCGGAACATCGCGCTGATCCAGCAGGCCTATGCGATCCAGAATCCGCGGCGCTTCGTCGGCTACGGCGCGAATTGTTGGGGGCGCTCCGCCGGCGTGAATTCCGGCGGCGGTCGTCCCCTGCCCCGCGACGACAACGGCACGATCAACACGATGGCCGCGCTTTCGGCGATGCCTTATACGCCGGACGAATCAATGGCGGCCCTGCGGCATTTCTATCGAGACCTGGGCGACCGCATCTGGGGCACCTACGGTTTTCACGACGGCTTCAACGAAACCCAGAACTGGTTCGATGAAGATTACATGGCGCTCAACCAGGCGCCGATTGTCGTCATGATCGAAAACCACCGGACCGGACTGGTTTGGCGCAACTTCATGGCCAACCCGGAAATTGCGCCGGCGCTGAAGGCGATCGGATTCGTGCAGGACAATCCGACCACGACGACGATGGCCACGTCCGAAACCGCCCCGCTTTCACCGTCACGGGAACGATCCCCGTGATTTCGCCGATCGGTGGCGCTGCACCAAGGTAGGGTCGGCTGTTCCCAGCCGACTACGATCGCGTGAGGACACGCGACCCGAACTCGTCCCGCTCATTCGATATCCCGCAGGACGTCGTCGCTACTCGACCACGTTGAACCGCGCCATCTGATCACCGGCGAACAGTTCGATCGCGCCGGGCTCGAGGACCGGGCGTCCCTCCGCGTCCGGAAATGACAGGTCGCGAGGCGGCTCGATCACAAAGCGGAAGACATGGCTGGCACCCGCCGGGATCAGCACCTGCTCGAAGGACTTCAGTTCCCGCAAGGGTCGGGTGATGCTCGCGGCCGGATCGTGGATGAACCAAAAGACGGTCTCGCGACCGTCGCGCGCGCCGGTGTTCGTAACGGTGACTTCGGCCGCCAACTTTCCGGTTGTCCGCACCTCCCCGTGATCGAGGCGGATCGGGCTGTAGGCGAAGCTCGTGTAACTCAACCCATGACCGAACGGGTACAACGGCAACACCGGGAAATCGCGGTAGGCTCCTTCGGCGCCGAGGCGGGCGCGTGGCCGCATGTTGTGGTAGACCGGGATCTGACCGGTCGAGCGCGGCCACGTCACCGCCAGGCGGCCGGAGGGATTTCGGCGACCGAGGAGGATGTCCGCGAGGGCGGCGGCGGCCTCCGTCCCGCCCTGCCAGGCGGCGACGATGGCCTGCATCTTGTTCTCGAATACCTGCAGTTCGATCGGCCGGCCGGAAACGAGGACGAGCACGACCGGCTTGCCGGTCGCGGCCACGGCCAGTGCGAGATCCTCCTGGCGGCCGGCGAGACGCAGGGTGGAGCGCGAGGCGTTCTCGCCGCTCATCTTGGCATGTTCGCCAAGACAAAGGAGCACGAGATCGGCCGCCCGTGCCGCGGCGAGCGCCGGACCAAAATCGGTTTCCTCGCGCCCTTCGATCGTGCAGCCGGGTTCCGTGCGCACGGTGACACCCGCAGGCAGACGGGCGGTGAGTGCGGCCTCGATGCTCGCCGTTTCGTTCGGCTGTCCCTGTTGCGCCCAGTTGCCGAGCAAGGCTTCGCGGTCGCGCGCGAGGGGCCCGATGAGCGCGATCTGCTTCACGCCGGCGGTGAGGGGAAGCACGCCGGTGTTCTTCAACAGCACGATCGAGCGGGTGGCCAGCTCCTGCGCGAGCTCGCGATGGGCCGACGTCGGGGCCGCGTTCGTGAGCGGCGTGCGTTCGGCGTACGGGCGCTCGAACAGGCCGAGTTCGAATTTCAATCGCAGGACGCGGCGCACGGCTTCATCGACGGCGGCTGCGGACACCCCACCCGTCGTGACGAGTTCACCGAGGTGATCGCGGTAGAGACCATCGGCCATGTCGATGTCCACGCCCGCGGCGATCGCCTTCGCGGCCGCCTCGGATTCACTGGCGACAAAACCCTGGTGCATGAGTTGCAGCACGGCGTTCCAATCCGAGACGACGACGCCTTCGAAGCCCCAGCGTTGGCGCAGCACCTCGTTCAGGGTGTAGGTATTCGCGGAGGCCGGCACGCCGTCGAGATCGTTGAACGCGCTCATCACGGAACGCGCCCCGGCGCGCACGCCCGCGGCAAACGGAGGAAGGTGCATGTCCCAAAGGGTTTGCCGCGAGATTTCGGTATAACTGTAGTCGCGACCGCCTTCCGAGGCGCCGTATCCGACGTAGTGTTTCAGGCAGGCGGCGACCGTGTCGGGCGCATCGAGCCGGGCTCCCTGATAGCCGCGCACGGCGGCGACGGCGAAGACGCCGGCCGCATACGGTGACTCGCCGAAGGTTTCGGAAATCCGTCCCCAACGCGCGTCGACGCAATGATCGACCATGGGCGCGAAGGTCCAGTCGACGCCGTGCGCCCGCGCCTCGGCCGCCGCCATCGCGCAAGCGCGCCGCACCAGCTCGGGATCCCAGGAGCAGGCTTGCGCCAGCGGGATCGGCACGATGGTGCGGTAACCGTGGATGACGTCCGCCGCGAAAAGGGCGGGAATACCGAGACGCGTCTGGTCCACGGCGCGGTGCTGGAGCGCGTTGCGCGTCGCGAGAATTTCCGGCCCGCCCCCGATGATAAAGGACCCGTAGGTCGCGTGCAGTTCGCTCGCGCGGGACGCCAGGTTGTTTGGATTCGTATCGCCGATGCCGGGCTGGTGGAGCTGGTCGATCTTTTCCGCGAGCGTCATGCGCCCGAGGAGGTCGTCGACGCGTTCCGCGAGGGGAACGCCGGCCTGCTGATACGGCAGGGTGGCGGAAGTGGATTGCACGATGGTTTTTTCGGCGGCGCCCGCGAGGGTCGCGAACCAGACTGCGAGAACCGTCGCCAACGTGGCCGGGCCGGCAAACGGTTGCGGAGCGCTCATGTTTTTCCTCCGGTGAGGGCGATGCCTTCGATGAAGCTGCGTTGGGCCGCGAGGAACAGGGCGACAATCGGCAGGATGATCAGCGTGCTCGCGGCCATCAGATAATGCCAGTCCGTCAGCGCGCTTTTCTGCTGCAGCGAATGCAACGCCAGCGCCAGCGTGAAGTTGCGTTCGTCGGTGAGATAGATCAGCGGGCCGAGGAAATCGTTCCACGTCCCCAGGAACGTGAAGAGCGCCACGACGATCAGCGCCGGGCGGCAGAGCGGCAGGATGATCTGCCAGAAGATGCGGAACTCGCCGCAGCCGTCGATGCGCGCGGCCTCCGAGAGTTCCTGCGGGATCGTGCGGAAAAACTGCCGCAGGAGAAAGACGTTGAACGCCCCCGCGAAAAAGGCGCCGACCCACAACGGCCGCATGGTGCCCACCCAACCGAGCGTGCGGAACAGCGCGTAGAGCGGCACCATCACGACGGGAAACGGAATCATCATCGAGCCGAGCAGCACGGCGAAGACCTTCTCCCGCCCGCGCCATTCGATCCGCGAGAACCCGTAGGCCGCGAGCGCGCTCGACAGCACGGTGCCGACGACGTTCAGGACGCAGAGAAACACGGTATTGCCGAAATAACGCCAGAAGTGCTGCATCGCGCGGATCGCACCGGCGAAGTTTTCCCAGCGCGGCGCGACCTTCGCCTCGATCGCCGTGGCGGGGACGATCTCATGCCGGCCGTCCGCCACCGCGATGACTTCGCGCCACGGGGTTTCAGGTGACGCCGGAACATTACCCAGCACCCGCACGGGGACGCTGCGTCCATTGCTCGGCGTCCAGACGCCGGCCTGCACGTCTTCGGCGGACAGGATCACCGGTTGCGTATCTCCGGTGGGAAGCGCCCAGACGCTCGGGCTGGTTACGACGGCGGCGAGCTTCACCTCGCGGCGCTGTTCGCCCTCGCCCACATAGTATTTGCGCGGCAGCCAGAGCGGCGGCTGTACCGTGGTCTGTTCCAGCGGCTTCAATGCCGTCGAGAGCATCCAGGCCAGCGGCAACAGAAACATCGCGGCACCCGCCAGCAGCAGGACGTAGACGACAAGTTTGGAAACGAGTGGGCGCATGGTGATTTCGCCGCGTCAGGGAATAGGTAGGACCGGACCTTGCGTCCGGGCCGCGGGGGGGAACGGAGTCCCCGCCCTGCTCCCTGGCAGCCTGCGGCGTTGAATCGGGCTTTCAGCCCTTCTGGTGCGAATTCGGTTTCCTGGGGCGTTGCCCCAGGCTGACATGAGTTCACGCCTTGGGCGCTGATCGCAGCCCTCGCCGGCGGAATCGGACATAGAAAACATCATCACGTTCATTCTCCTTGGTAGTGCACGAAGCCGCGCGAACTGCGTGACGCAAGCCACGTGAGGGCGAGGGTCAGCAGGAACAGGATCCAGGCCATGGCGCAGGCATAGCCCATTTGCCGGAACTCAAACGCATTCTGGTAAAGGTAGACCGCGTAGAATAGTGCCGACCGATCGGGGCCACCGTTTGTCAGCATCACGAACGCGGATACAAATGTCTGCAGGCCGCCGATGACGCCAATGATGAGGTTGAAGTAGATCACCGGCGAGATCGCCGGCAGGGTCACGTGCAGCAGGCGTTTCCAGGGCGAGGCCCCGTCGATCATCGCGGCTTCCATCAACGCGCGCGGCACGCCCTGCAGCGCGGCGAGGAAGATGACCACCGTGTTGCCGCAGCCCCAGATCGCCATCAACGCCAGCCCGGGCTTGGTCCAGTGGGGATCGTCGAGCCATTCGGGCGGGTGGTGCCACCCGAGCCAGCGCAGCCCCTCGTTGAGCAGACCGTTGCGCGAGTTGAGAATCCAGAGCCAGACGGTCGCGCTGGCCACGACGGGCACGAGCGACGGCAGGTAGTAGATCGCGCGAAACGTGCCGCGGCCGCGCACCGGCCGATTCAACAGGATCGCCAGCGCCAGGGCGAAGCACAGGCCCAGAGGGAGGGCGATCGCCGTAAAGACGAGCGTATTGCCGAGCGACTGCCAGAACACATCGTCGGATGCGAGGTCGGTGTAGTTGAGCGATCCCACCCAGATCGGCCGGGACAACACGTCGAAGTCGCAGAGCGAATAGTAGAGCGACGCCACCGCCGGGTAGACGGTGAAGGCGAGGAACCCGACGATCCACGGACTGATGAACGCCAGGGCGATCCAGCTCCGGTTGGAATTACCAATCCGCAAGTTCCCTCCATTCCTCCAGGCGCTCGTCCTTCACGATGTCCCAGCGTCGCAGGATCCGGTTGTAGCGCCATTGCACGCGTTTCTGGACTTCCGCGAGGGCCTCCTCCGGCGTCATCAACAGGTAACGCACGCGCATCGAGGCAATGGACATCTCGATTTCGTATTCGCGCCACATCGACAGGCGGGGCAAAAAGTGTGCGCCGGGGCTGCGGGCGAGCTTGATGAACTCTCCGATCGCCGGATTCGGATGGTTCGCGACGAAATCCGGCGAGACCTCCCGCAGCGCCGTGAACTTCCTTTGCAGGCGCGCCAGCTTTTCCGCGACCTCCTGACGCTGCAGGTAGCGGATGAACTCGAACGCCTCCCGGGGGTGCTTCGCACCACGGGGAATGACGACCACGTCGCTCTCCGCCAGCGTGACGGGCGCGTGGTCCGACACGCCGGGCGCGGCGGGACAGGGCGCCACGCCCCACTCCATGCCCGGCGAAAACTTTTCGATGAAGTTCGGCAACCACGGACCCTGCATGACCATCGCGGCCTGGCCGGCGAGAAACGGACTTTGCGAACTCTGCGACTGGCCGAAGCTCGCGGAGAACTCGCGCAGTTGGTCCACGCCATACGTGAGCACGATGTCGCGCATCCAGCGCAGCGCCGCGAGATTGCCCGCGTCGTCGGCCAGGATGCGGCGGTCGCCATCGAAGTATCGGGCGCCGAACCAGAATCCCCAGGCGGAAACATACATGCCCGCGTCCGATGGCAGGTGACCGACTTGCACGATGCGATAATGGCGGCGGGTTCGCTCGGTGTCGGATAGTTGATCGAATGGCACCCGCACGCGCCGGTTGTTGCGCTCGACCTCAACGACGGTGAGGTGTCGGCTCATGGACTCGAGCTCGGCGAACGTCTGCGGCGGGCGATTGGGATCCAGCCCGCCCTGGCGGAAGAGCTTCTTGTTATAGAAGAGGGCGAAACATCCGGGCGTCGTCGGCAGTCCCCAGGTGAAGCCCTTGAACCGACAAATCTTCCAAAGCACGGGAACGTAATGATCTTCGCCCAACCCCGCCTCGGCGATCGCATGGTCCAGCGGCAGGAGCGCACCTTTCTCCGCGAAATCCGGGATGCTGTGCGACCACAGTCCCGCGAGATCCGGTGGCGATCCACTGGAGGCGGCGAGCAGGAGCTTTACGTCAATCGGACTCACGGAAAGGAAACGCACCTCGATCCGATCCTGCGAGCGATTGAAGTCGTCGATGACCGAGCGCATCGCGTCGGCTTCGAAGCCGCTCCACTTCTCCCAGGTACTGGATGACCACGCGATGACCCGGCGCCACCGGCTCCTCGGCTTTTCGGCAGGCCGTGAGCGCCAGGCCAAGACAAACGCTGAACACGAGACCTGGGACACGAATGCTCACGGCGGCACAACGAACACCCGCGTCACTGCAGGCGCAACCAGCCAAGGTCGGCTTTCTCGTCGTCGCGCAGGAAGTAACGCCAGGTCAGCTTCAGGTTGGGCTCCCATTCGTGCCGGCCATCCGACACCACGGCTGGCGAGATGCGGAGCGCGAGGCCGGTATGCGGCACAATTCCGAGCTCCCGCCACGGAATGGCTGCCTCGACGGTGTAGCCGGTCGGGGTGAGCTGTAAACGCCCGGCAGCCGGCGCATCGTGGAACATCTCGCGGACCGGCATATCCAGCGGGTAGAGGAACTGGAAATCACCCGCGCCGCCCCAGGCGAGGCCGTCGTTGGCGGGATCGATGAACAGCTCGACCCGGCGGCGCCGGTCCGGCGGGAAAGCAAAACCCGGCGGCGTATCCATGACTTCGGCATGCAAGTGCAACGCCGTCGCATCCCAGGTGAAGGCAAACCGGAATTCCAGCGGTGGGTCCCCTGGCCGCACGTCCGCGGCCGAATCCTTGAACCCGAGACCGGCGACGGTGGTCCACAGCCAGTGTGCGCGCGGCGTGCCTTCCGGGACGGCGTAGGCTTCCCGTTCCGGTGGCGGCGCGGGCGCACCCGCGAGTTCGCGTCGCCAGACCACGGAACTCTTCGGCCCGAACGCGGACTCGCCAAATTCAGGAATCGCCGCGCGTGCGGCCACGACCAGGGGATCCCGCTGAAACGAAACGCGGACGCTGTCGGTCGCCAGCAGGTTGGACACGGTGATCAACCAGGCGGCCTTGTCCTCGATCGGCGCTGCGTCGACCCACGTATCCCCGACGGGCGTCTTGGGCAGGAGGACCGCGAGTTCGCGGGGAAAAGTATCGAGCCACAGGGCCGCCGTCATGAGATCGGGCAGCGGTGGCACGTCGGCAGTCGCGGCGTCCTGCCGTGCTGCGATTTGCTCGTAGGCGAGCTGACTCGCGGAGGCGCCGGTGATGATCGCCTTTTCGTCGAGCCACAGTCCGGGGAGGAGTTGATCGGCCGCGCTGGCCGGCGCCAGGACGAAGACTCGTCCCACGTGCTCGGTTGCACGAGCTAGAGTCGTCCACGGCGTCATGCTGCGATCGACTCCGGTCGCAACTTCGAGGAACGCGCCCAGCCGGTCGACACCGCCAAGGCGCCCTGTCGGTAGGGCGGGGACTCCGTTCCCCGCCGTCTCATCGCTCGGGCGAGCCGTCGACCTGCTCCGGGCGGATCGAAGACCCACCTCACTGCTCACCGTAGCGGAACGCTTGAGCGTTTCGTCGAGAGCGGGAGCGACGGGGAGCGGAGTCCCCGCCCTACCCATGTGACGCGCTGCAACCGCTGCGCCACTTCCGCCGCAAGTCCCGGGAACGCCTGCCGCAGGGTGAGCAAGGCCGCCACGTATTCCGCGAATGCGGGCCCTTCACCGCTGGGAATCGCATCCGAGGCGAGCGCGGCGCGGATGTCATCGGCCGCTGCGGTGTCATCGACAAAACCGAGGCTCCGGGCTGCGACCACTGCGCTTAGCATCAGGCCGACATTTTCCCGCGTCGCGGAAACCTTTCGCAACTCGTGCCAGGCGCGCTTGGCGAGCGTCTCGCGCCGGCGTGAAGTCGTTCGCGGCGACATCGCGGTTGGTCGACAGCAGATCCGCGCGATACACGGCGCGTTGCGCTTCCGGTGAGCGCATGAAGAGCGCCGAGATCAAGCCCGTGCGCAGGTTCTCCGCCTGCACGAGCGAAATGCCGGCGTCGATGCCCAGAACGTCTTCGTCCACCCACCCGGTCTGCGGATTGAAAGCGTCGACGAATCCGTAGCGTTTCCAGACGGTGGCTCCATATGTCTCCCGGATATGGTGGAGCACGCGCAGTGTTTCAGGGGGGGCAAACGGGAGCGACCCCGCGGTTGCGCAGGGCACGATCGAACCGTCGAGGGCATTGTCGAGATTGGTGCGCGGCGGCCCGCCCCAGGCCTTGTAGCCGTTGATCGAATCGGAAGCCGAGAGGCCCCAAAGCTCATCGCCCCACGCGGGAAACTCCGGGTGCAGATCGATGCAGAACTGTCGTTGCGCGAGGGTCGCGAGGACGGAGTTGCGATGATAGTCCGCGAACTCGTCCCGCCGATCCCGCAGGTCAAAATACGCCTGCGGATACTGGTGCGCGAAGAGTGGCGCCTGCTGCAGGAAGGTGAAGCCGGCGTAGGTGCCGACCGGTTCGCGGGCCCAGGACCTCCAGGTTTCGGTGGGAAAGTCGTGCTCCGGCGCGCCCAGCCCGAGCAGGTGCATGAGGAGGTGCTCGGCAAAGTGTCGCCAGTGGTAGCGCGAAAACCCGTGCTCGTCATGCCAGCCGAGGCTCGGCGTGGGTCCGTCGTTGAGAAACCATTGCCAGTCGATCTCGCGATACATCCGGTTCACGAGTTCGGTGATCTCCGGGTCGCGAAAATACTCCCGCGCGACGATCGCGCCGGCGAGGCAGAGGCTCGTGTCGATGGTGGACACTTCGCACTGCCAGGCGCGCGCGCCGGAATCCATTTCCATGAAATGATAGAAAAATCCGTGCTGCCGGGGCGCCTGTTCGACGAGGAAGCGCAGCATCAGCCGGATGCGCGCCACGGCCTCGTCACGCGTCGCCCAGCCGCGCTGCGTTGCTATCACCCACGCATCAAAGGCGAAGCCGGAAGCCGCGATGCTCGCCATGCCGTCGCTCGGGGAACCGTCGGCCCGGGCCCGGTCGCGGACCAGGCCGGTCTGCGGATTCGTCTGTTCGACGAAGTACTGGATCGATGCGCGCTCGAGTTCGTCGAGCAAGGCATCATCGGCGGGAGTCGGCGTGACCGGCTCGTGCGCGCCGGCGGCCGCGCTCACGACGGTCGCCGCCGTCCAACCCAGAACCAACGCACGGCGCCAGGCAGCGGGACGGGGCGGAAAACGAACGAACGACGGACGCCGGAAACAAGACATGGGAAACCGAGGAAATCGGACGCGACCCGCAGGCAGGCGCATTGCGCATCCGGCTGCGCCAGCGTGTATGACAACGTTTGCAGAGCAAGCGGAAACGGGATTTCGCGCCATGGTCGGGAGGCCTTCCTTTCGGCATCTTCACCCCCGAAATCGGCCCCTGCATCCCCCACCGCTCACTCCGGGGCAAGAAGCCGCAGCCAAGGATTCGGCACAGAGAACTGAGCGAGGCAGAGCCCCAGACCACGAAAACCCGGGTTGGAACGCTAAATTGCGCTGATCTTCGAACCGATTCTATTGCAGGACCGTAGAGGGGAGAATCGTCGCGAACACCTGAGATCGAAAGAGAGCGCCGCCCCTTCGATAGCCATCAACGATGTCGCGTACGCGACATCGTTGATGGCTATCGAGGGGGCAGCGGTGGTGCCTTCGTTGGTTCCTTTTTTCGAGCCACTCCCGAACTTGCACCGCACACCCACGGCTCGCGGGTGCGCGGGCGTAGCGGTCAGTCCGCGCCGCGCGTGGGGCGGGTGGACTCGCGGATGACGAGAGCGGCGGGCATGTCGCTTTGCAGCGGCAGGATCGCCTTGCCCGGGGCCGTGGCGGCCTCGATCACCAACCCCACGGCGCGTTCCGCAAGTTCGGCCAGCGGCTGGCGAACCGTCGTCAGCGCCGGCCGCGCGGCGGTTGCCCACATGCCGTCGTCGAACCCGACGATCGACACATCGCGCGGACATTCGAGTCCGGCGGCGCGAGCGGCATCGATGGCGCCGAATGCGATCTCGTCGCTCGCGCAGCAAAACGCGGTCGGGCGGCGCTCGAGCTTGAGCATGGCCGCCATGCCGGCCCGGCCGCCCTCGGTGCCGAATGGCCCCTCGACGATCCACTGCCGTTGCAGCGTTACGCCGGCCTGCCGAAGCACATCGAGATAACCGTCCTTGCGCTCGACGGCGTCGCGGGAGGTCGACGGCCCGAGCAGCAAACCGATCCGGCGATGGCCGAGTTGCAGCAGAAGACTCGCGGCCGAGCGGGCGCCTCCGAAATTATCGACGCCGACGACCGGCGTGTCCAAGTCGCGCACGGTCGCGGTGGGGGGCAGGGAGGACTTGGTCAGCACGAGCGGACGACGGTAACCGCGCAGTTGCTCCACGGCTTCCGGCGACAGCGGTTCGGCGAGATAGATGATGCCGGACGTGTCGAGGCCGAGGTGTTGCATCGTCTCGCGAAAATCGGCGCCCGGTCGCGAGCGCAGCGTGCAGATGTGCACATCCCATTCGCGCGCCGCCGCGGCATGCAGCGTGCCGGCGAGGAAACGGCCGTAGTATTCGGAAAAGAAGATGTTCTCGTCCAGCGGCACGACCACCGTGAGGGTGGCGTTGACGCCCTTGCGCAACATGCGGGCGCCGGGGTTGGGCGAGAAGCGCTGGCGCTCCGCGAGGTCGAGAATCTGTTTGCGCCGGTCCGCCTGCACGAGGTGCGCCGTCTCACGGCGCAGGGCCCGCGAGACGGTCGACGGCGAGACGCCCAGCCGCGCCGCAATCTGCACAATGCCGGCCCGGGTTGTCGCCGGAGGAGAAGCTTTGCGCGCAGGCATGGAGAGAAACGTGGAGCCGAACCCGCAAACGCTATTCGTCCGCGAACGACCCCCGCAAGCAAACTTCCGCAAACATTTGCAGACGGCGGGTGGGCGGCCTTGCGGTAGGCGTTCACGCCCGGCGGGGCGATGGACCGTGTCGTGCCCTCTCAGGCTCAGTCTGAGAGAAGATCGGGCCACGTTGTCGTTCCACTCCAACGCAGCTACCGGGCGCGCTGTCCGCCAACGTGCATGACACGCTCCAGCCAGGAATCGTCGCGAATCATGCGCGTGAGCGATGTCGTTTCGAGAAATCATCCAGGAAGGTGCGATTTTGGCTTGTACGCTCCGACAACTTTGCTTTGCTTCTGCGCGTGTCTGCCGGGCCCTCCCTCTCGAACTACCGTTTGCTGGAACAGGATTGCGTGACGGGCATGAACGGCCTGGAGCCTGGGTCGGTCGACGTCGTCGTCACATCACCCCCCTACAACCTTGGCATCAGTTACGGGAAGTACAAGGACAACCTGTCGACGGATGACTACCTGAAGTGGACGAATGCCTGGGTCGCGGAAGCAGCGCGGCTGCTCAAGGAAGACGGCTCGCTGTTCTTGAACCTCGGCGCCTGCCCGTCCAATCCGCTGCTGCCGTTTCAGGTCGTGCTCGAGGTTGCGAAGCAGTTGCAGCTCCAGAACACGTTCCACTGGATCAAGTCGATTTCGGTGGAGACGCGGAAGGGCGAGACCATCTCGGTCGGTCACTTCAAGCCGATCAATTCGGAGCGCTTTGTGACGGACTGCCACGAATACGTCTTTCATTTTACGAAGCACGGGGACGTCAAAGTCGACCGCCTGAGCATCGGCGTGCCATACCAGGACAAGTCAAACATCGCGCGGTGGGGGCACACCAAGGGCAAGGACCGGCGCTGTCGCGGGAACACATGGTTCATCCCGTACGAGACAATCACTCGCCGCGCGACGGACCGTCCGCATCCCGCGACCTTTCCGGTGCAGTTGGCGCGCAATTGCATTCGGCTGCATGGAGCCGGCAAGCAGGCGACGGTGCTGGATCCGTTCCTGGGGCTGGGAACTTCCGCCATTGCCGCGCTGGAATGCAAGGTGGGCGCTTTCGTGGGCTTCGACGTGGATACGGAATACCTGGGTTACGCGCGGGAGCGTCTCCGCGAGTGCGCAGAGGCCGCGGCAGTGCCGGAGCTTCGGCTGTTTGGCGACGAATCGGAATGACGGGCGGACAACGCCCTCAGCCGTGACGTCTTGGCTAGAGCACGAACTTCTCCAACCCCGCGAGGCTGTCGTTCGGCAAACCGGGTGACTCTGCTGTCAGCTCGGCAAGTTCCGCGACTCTTTCCCCGGGCCACAGCATCCGCCATGGCGGGCGCACGCACGCGGCGAGCTCGGGCGGGGGCGGCAGGTGTTGTTCAATTGCGCGGGCGCGGGTGAGCGCATGCAGGCATTCACTGGCGGGAACTGCAGCTTCCTCGGACAGGCCGGCGGACCGCAGCGCTTGCGCGGCCTTGAGTTTCCGCCGCGCCACCGCGAGATGGAAATCGGCCCGCTCGCGCTCGTCGACGGTGAGCGCGGGTCCGGCCGCCTCCGGCGATGGGTGAAGCGCGCGGACAGCCGCGGTGGTCTTCGCGATGAGGCCGGCGGCGGCCAGCTCGTCGAGCGCGGCCTGCGTCGCACGATCGAGCACGAGCAGCCGCGGGGTGTCCTCGGGCGCGGCGGCATGCTTCCAGGTTTCCGCGTGCGCGGCCTCGAGGCGGGGACGCAGCAGCGCGGCGTCGCGCTCGACCACCACCACGACGACCCGCGCGGCGTCGGCTTCGGTCGGGTAACGTTCCTCGCACGCCACCAGATGCCCATTGACCTCGGCCAGCGCCCGCCGGGCAAACGCGAGCGACGGGTCGACCGGCGGCGTGGGTTTCGGTGGCTGCGTCGACGTCACGCCGGCGAGCATGACCTGCTCCAGGCGGGCGAGCTGGGCCTGGCGACCGCTGCGCAGCTTGATCTCCTGCAGATTGCCGAGGCGGTCGAGCACGCCATCGGCCAGGCTGCGCTTGTCGGCCAGGGTGGCGAGCATGCCATGCTCGATGCTCTGGGCCGAGACGAGGTTGAAGACGGTGACCGCGCGGGTCTGGTGTTTGCGCCAGGCGCGGGCGATGCGCTGCTCGAGTTTCGCCGGGTTCCACGGCAGGTCGCAATTCACGATCACCGACGGCATTCTGGAGGTTGAGGCCCACGCCGCCGGAGTCGGTGCTGAGAAACACGCGACATCCCGGGTCGGACTTGAAACGATTGATTTCGCCGCGGCGGCGTTGCTGCGGAACGGAACCGGTATGCCAGGCGCTGTCGAGTCCGAGGCGGCGGCACAGCTCGCGCACGAGCTGGAGCATCCGTTCCCATTCCGAGAAGATGATGACCTTCACGTCGGGGTTGTCGCGACATTCGGCGAGGATCGATTCGAGTTCCGTGAGCTTCGGGCAGGAGCGGTCATCTTCATCGAGGATGAAGTTCGTGTCGCAGATCATGCGCATCATCGCGAGTTCGCGCATCAGCCGGTCCAACTCCGCGGGCAGCAGCGGGCGGCGCTTGGCCTTCGCGCCCAGTTCCGCGACGACGCGCTCGTGGCCTTGGTAGGTTTCACGCTGCGCCTCCGACATCGGCACGAGGCGCACGTGGTCGGTGCGGGCGGGGAGTTCGGTTTCGACGTCGGCCTTGCGGCGCCGCAGCATCACGGGACGGATCCGCTCGTGCAGGCGGTCGAGGTTGCAGTAGCCCGCCGGGCGGCCCTTTTCGTCGAACGTGTAGAACTCGCGGTTGAAGCGGAAGAGCGAGCCGAAGATCGTCGGCGCGAGGAAATCGACGATGGAGTAGAGCTCGTCGATGCGGTTCTCGACGGGCGTGCCGGTGAGCACGAACGCGTAGCGACTCTGCAGGCGCTTGACGGCACGCGCGGTTTTGGTGGACCAGTTCTTGATGCGCTGGGCCTCGTCGAGCACGACCACGTCGGGTCGCAGCCGCGCGTTGAGGTCGAGCGCGTCGGGCACGATCTGTTCGTAATTGCAGAGGGTGAAGAATGGCGCGCGGTCTGCGTCATAGTGCGCGAGGCGGGCGAGCCGGCCCCCGTAGACGATCTGCAACGAGAGCGCGGTGAAGCGGCGGATCTGTTCCTCCCACTCGGTCTTGAGCGAGGCGGGTGTCACCACCAGCACACGACGCACCCGGCCGAGGCGGTGCAGAAGCGCGCAAGCGGCGATTGCCTGGATCGTCTTGCCCAGGCCCATCTCGTCGGCCAGCAGGGCGCGTTCGGTGAACGCGAGATGCAACATGCCTTCGCGCTGGTAGGGAAACAGCGGCACCAGCGTCTCATGCGCAGGCCACTCGCCGGATTGCACGCGGGTCTCATATTCGCGTCGGAGCGCAAATCGCTCGGTGGCGCGACGCCGGCCCTCCAGCCAGGGCTCGACTTCCAGCGTCAAACGCACGTGGTCCGGGGCGCGTCCGCGCAGGCGCTCGACGAATTCCTCGGGCGTGACGGCCTTGAGCCGGCCGGTGTCATCGAACAGCGTGCGCAACGCTGGCGGCAGCAGCCGGATATTGCGTTCGATCACGAGGGTGGCGCCATCCGCGGCGGGCGCGATGTCGACGAACGGCGAACCGGCGACCGCACTCAGCTTCCATGCACCCTTCCGCGCGCGCTGCGCGCACGCAAGCACGGCCTCGATGTGCTTGCACGTGCCAAGGCCGTTGATGCGGAAATCCGTGCAGGTGCACGCCGCCACCGCGGGGTTTCCAAGTTCGCGAAGTTGCACCGTGTACGTCTGCCCGCTCCGCGAGCGGACTTCGTAGCGACCGAAAACCGTGGGTCCGGTTTCGAGCCGCCGCACTGCCGGGGTCTCCTCCTGCGCGCGCAGCCGTCGGCGCAGCCGCTCGTCGGCATCGCTGGTGCGCCAGTCATGGACGGGTGGCAGGGGGGATTCCTTGACCGAGGGCTGGGAAGAGCGGGTGCGTTGAACCATGGGGACGTGCAACCGGATAACGCCGGAAGAGACGGCACGTAATGCCGCACGGAAAGGATGCGGGCTCAAGTCGCAGTTGCTCGCACTTTGTTCACAAGAGGCGCGGCGGGCAAACGTTGGTCCGGGCGTCACCCCTCTCGGTTCGTCGTGCACGACTGGCTGGGCATGCGACTGCGCACAATTCGTCTCATGCGCCGCACACAGCCCCTCGCTGCGCGCCACCCGTGCGATCCGCGGGCGCGGGCTCAAGACCCGAAGCGGGAGCTTGCGGCGCCGTCGGATTCGGCGCTCAGGACTCGCGTTTCGCGCCAGCGAATCCAGAGTGCGCCGACATGGCCTGGCGCGTCGAGGAACATGTCATTCGCGGCGAAATCGACAACCGGACGCGCGACCGCGTGCATGGCCGGATCTGGTTCGCGGGTCGGGCGGAGCCGGTCGAACTCGAACTTGCGGGCAACGCCTGGCGGGATCTCGCCGGCCGCCGGCTTGAGTTCGTCAATCCGGACGCGCCGACGCCCGGGCTCGCGGAGAGCCTGGCCCCGCGACAACTCGGAGTCGTGGGCGACATCACGGCCTCGCGCAAGGTGAAGGTGCCGGAGATTCCACTCGAACAAATCGGCGACTACTATGGGCAAAAGAAGCCCTTCCCCTGGCACTGGGGCAACTGCCTTTACCTCGAGTGGTTCAGCGAAAAGAACGGGCGGGTCGTGATCGAGACGGCCTTGTTTCGCCTCTCGATCGACCCGGAGGTCACCTGGGAAATGACGCCGGCCGAAGAACTCGAGCAACGGCGTGCAAACGGTGACGCGCTGGATGGTTTCATCAAGCGACTGGGCGGATCTTCCACCGACCGCGAGCGGGGATTCGAATGATTCATCGGCAAACTGGGCCTGCATCAATTCCAGTCCCGGCCGCCTTCCTACCCACGATCATCCGTGGCTGCCGCGCAACCGGTTGCCCGCCCAGATCATCAGCAAGCCAATGCCCAGGGTGGTAAACGCCACCGCAATGATCTTGCCCGCATGCCCGGCACTGCTGGCAGGCAACAGCAGCAGCAACGTGAAGACCCCGATCACCGTCCCAAAGGTGCCGATGATCCGCAACTGGCGGCCGTCGTTGGACACACCAACTTCGGCTGCGAAGTCGACGGGGCGGTTGCGGCGCGCGAAGAACTCTTGTTCGCGCGCCCGGGCCGTGGCGTCCGGTCGCATGAACAGGCAGACGAGGAGGAAACTCGCCGAACTCACCGCCACCACGGTGCCCACCTGCAGGTGAAACGGCCATGGCTGCGCGCTCGACACGAGCGGGGCCAGGTAGATCGAAAAGGAAACGAGGAAACCGCCGACCACCGAGACATACGGCGCCGGTGTCGGCACGCGCCGCAGGAACAGTCCCAGCATGAGCGGCGTGGTGAGCGGGGCGCTGAGGGTCGCCATCACGTCCATCAGGATCTTGAAAATGCCGCCCCGGCCAAAGGTCGCCATGGAAAGCGCGGCCCCGACGATGGCGATCGCGCACAGCAGATTGACGAACTTGCCCAGCAGGAGGCGGCCGCGACCTTCGAGTGGTCGCCTCCCAACGAGCCGCGCCGCCGCCGGGTGGATGTTTTCAGTGATGATGCCCGCGAGATTGGTGAGGCCGGAGTCCAGCGAACTCATGGTGGCGGCGCACATGCCCACCAACACCAGGCCGACCAGCCCGGCGGGCAGCAGTTTCAGCGACATGGCGGCATAGGCTCCCTCCACCGGTTTGGGCAGCGGCATGGCCATGACTTCATCGGGAATCAGCAAGCGCGCCGTCATCGGCGGCACGAACCAGATCACCAACCCCACGAGAAACAGTCCTCCGGCGAGCAACGCTGCGCGGCGCGCCTCCCGGCCGTCCTTCACGCTGAGATATTTGCCACCGTTGTTGAGCGAGTTGCCCAGGAGAAACTGGTTTCCATACCAGGCGAAAAAGAACGCCCACGTGAACCAGCTCGGGTCGACCCCGTCCATCGTGCGCAGCAGCTCGCTGCTTTTGACCGGCGCAAACGCCGCATGCAACCCGGCATGCTCGATCCCGGCCAACAACCCGGCCGGCCCGCCGAGCTGCCAGAGACACAGCACCGCCAGCAAAATGGAAATCGGCATCACCACGAGCGCCTGGATGAAGTCCGCCGCGAGCACCGCCCACGCGCCGCTCAACGCCGAGTAGAACAGCACGACGAACCCGAGCAGCAGGATCATGTATTGGAAGTTCAGTCCCAGCAGCGTGGACGTGAATATCGCCAGGCCATAAAGCTGCACGCCGCCGTAGATCGGGCCCGTGAACAATCCGAGGTAGGCAACGAACTGTTCCATCCCGGCTCCGAACCGCAGGCGGATCATGTCAGCCACGGTGATGCATCGCAACTGGCGGAACCACGGACCCGAGAACAACGCGACCGTGGCGAACATGACCACGTTCGAGAAGAACATCACCGGAAGACTCCACCCCGCTTGGAACGCGGCGCCGGCCGCGCCGGTGAAGGTCCACGCGCTGAACGAATACATGAACTGGCTGCCGCCGACCAGCCACCAGGTCGCCTTGCCGCCCGCCCGGAAGTAGTCGCTCGCGTCCTTGCTGAAATGACGGAACGTCCAGCCGATCGTCATCAGGAGGAGCAGAAACGCCGCCACCACGATGAAGATCGTGGTCCGGTCCTGCACCATCAATACGGCCAGCGTCGACGGCAGGGTGGCGGGGGGAAACGACATGTTGCTGACGGAGCCGGAAGCTGGCGTGCGGGTTGGTCGAACGGACGGTTGATCTCGCCGCGTTGCGCGCTCAGTGCGTATTGAACACAGCCTGGATCTGCGCGAGATGACTGCGGACGGCCGCCTTCTCCGCGTCGGTGGGATGCGCAGGATCGCGGGCGGGCGGAGGATTGCCAAAACGCAGCAGACAGGCCATGAGCAACACGCGCGCCTTGTTTGCGTTGAGGTTGCCGCCTTCCACGGTCAGGTTCTCTTCCACCTCGCCCATGGACGCGCCCGGCGTGCCGCGGGAAACCTTGACGACGACGAAGCCGGAAAGCGCCGCCACGTCGATGGCGAGGGCGTCGTTCCGGTCGAAGTGACCGCTCGTCGGCGCCTCGCAGACAAGTCCGCACAGCGGCGCTTCGCCCAGGCAACGCGCGACGGCAGACTCCACCCGCGGTCCAACCGGATCGGGCGTGCCCGGCGGATTCGACGTCATCCAGGAATTGAAATCCAGGAGCTCGACCTCGGGAATGGTTTCTCCGCGCAGGTGGCCGGTCGCGTCCTTCACCGTCGCGCTGGCTCGTTCGATGCGCCCGTCCGCCGTTCGCCGCAATCCCGGCACGGTGGCGGGGAGCACGGAATAGCGCACATCGGACGATCGGCCGTGCCGGTTGAGCGGAAGAAACGTGAGACGCGGTCCCGCGGTCGTGCCGATGACGCCGCCGGCGCCGCCCAGCGTACCGAAACCGCCGGGACGCGGCGCCTCCTTGATCGCTTCGCGGGCGGCCGTGATGCGCTCGTCCTGCACGACCACGTCCCCCACCCGATTGCCGCCATCCTGGTCGCGCCACACGTCGGAGAGCACGAGATTGACGGCATCGACGACGGTATGCGGGCCGTCGGCCGAAAGCATGCGGTTCGGCCGGTTCGCGATCACGCCCACGACCATCCCATCCGTATCGATCACCAGGTTGAACCAGTAGATCGTGTCCTCGACGCGCGGACTGCCCTCGAGCCACAGTGCGCCGCGATACTTGCCGGTGTTCATCGCGTCCTGCACCTCGTTGGTGATTTTCGCCAGCGTCTCCCGGGACGGATCGAAGTTGTGGTGGGTCGCGGCGGCCCCCTTGTAGGTGTAGGGAAAATAGTCGACGCCCGCCTTCTCCGGCGGGATGTCGCCGGTGCCCGTGTCGGTGCGTTCCGTCGCGGGCAGTCCGTGCACATAGCCGGCCGGCGGCGCCGGACGATAGAAGTCAAAATGCGCCTGCGCGAGAATGTTGCCGGTGGTTTCCGAACCCATGCGCTCGATCTCCTCGAAGAGTCGCGAGGCATCCGGGAAGAACGGCTGCCGGATCATTCCCGGCGGCCCGCCGGGCGCCGGCTCCCAGCTTTCCCACGCGCTGCCGTCGGCGCGCCGTCCCATGTACGGTAGTGGATAGAGCCCGTCCTCGGGCCGGAGTTCGATCGCGTAAACGGGGCGATCGGACGGACTCGTGCGTTCCTGGTGAAACGCATTGTGCGCGTCGAGGTAGCCGTCGGGTGGCGCGAACAACTCCGCCGAATCACGATCCAGCGGCAGCGCACTGAACTGGTCGACGTAGACGGTGACCGGCGCGGCCAGCCGCTGAAACGTCAGTTGATCCTGCACGACCTCGTGTCCGCTCCAATCCCGCAGCGGCGGCAGACCGTATTTCTTCCGCGCCTTCTGGCTCGTGCGCGGTCCCATCAGCGTATTGAGAACCGTCGCGGTCGGTCCCGCGAACACGGCGATCCGGGGCCGGTCGTCCGGCACCGGCGCGTCGGCCGCCAGAGGCCGGGCCGATGCCAGCCGCAAACACCAGAGGAAGCAAAACGAGTCTCATGGGATAACACGGTTCCTTCAGCCGATCGCGAAAGCCGGGGACATAAGAACACACGAACCGCGCCGACAGGCGCAGCACGACATGACGTACCGGTAACATGGCAGGACCACGGTAACCTCCGGGGCGGGGTGGACGTGAGGATTTTCTCGGCAAAACCAAGGACGTCGTCGACATGGAACCGGCAGGACTGGGTTCCCGCCAGGCGATGCGGAACCGTGAGATCGAAAACGTCCGGTTCGGGCCGACTTTGTCCTCACGGTCCCTCCCGCCCCCATCTATACTGGGGCACGTCTCCCCCCACGAAAAACGATCGAGCCATGACGCATGAAAACCACCGCCCTGCTCTGCACGGGCGTTGATCGGGTTGAACTGGTCGAGACCGACGTGCCCGATCCCGGACCGGACCAGGTGATCGTGGAGGCGATCTACACGGCCGTCAGTCCGGGAACGGAGCTGCGCTGTCTCGCGGGCCGGCAACCCCGGGCGCCATTCCCGTTCATTCCGGGGTATTCGATGGTGGGGCGCATCGCCGCGAAGGGCGCCAAAGTCTGGCTCCCAGAGAACTCACGCGTCTTTTGCCTTGGCACCGAGCGGGCCGGCCATCCCCTGGTCTGGGGCGCGCATATCGCCCATGCCCTGGTTAGCGCCGACCGGCTTTTCCCCCTGTCTGACGGCGTCGATCTGCTGGACGCGGCGCTCGCCAAGCTCGCCGCGATCGCCTACCGCGGCGTCCGCGTCGTTCAACGGCGGCCCTATCACGAGGTCGCGGTGATTGGGCTCGGCCCGATCGGACAACTCTCGGCCCGGCTGCACGCGATCGCCGGTGCGCGCGTCGTGGCAGTGGACGTCGATCGTTCCCGCGTGAATCTCGCCCAGGCCGCAGGGATCCAGGCCATGGTGCCCGAATCTGATCTCGCCGCCGCCTTTCACTCGGCGCAGCCCCAGGGTGCGGACGTCGTGGTGGATGCGACCGGTGTGTCGTCCGTCCTCCAAGCGGCGCTTCAGATCACGCGCCAGAAACCGTGGGACGACACGATCACGGAGCCCGCCCGACTCGTGATTCAAGGGAGCTACGCCGGAGAGGTTTCGTTCGACTACCACGAGGCGTTCGCCCGCGAACTCACGGTTCACTTTCCCCGCGACCATCAATCGCGGGATCTCGAGGCCGTCCTGCGTTTGTTGGCGGCGGGACGCCTGCGAACGCGCGACCTGATCTCGCGCCTCGTCCGGCCCACCGAGGCCCAGGAAATCTACTCCGCACTCCGGGCCACGGAGCCCGGCCTGATGACTGCGGCGTTTCAGTGGAACGCCCGCCCCGATGAACCCCTGAGTCCGCTCAAGAACCCATCACCATGACCCGCGAAAAACTCACGATCGCAGCCTTCACCTTTGGCATCGGTCAATTCCTGGCCTCCGCCCACCTGGCGGCCGCCACAATCGCGGTCGCCGCCGGCGACGACCTGCAGTCCCGCATCGACCACGCCTCCGGTGGCGACGTGCTGCTGCTCGCATCCGGCACGTATCACGGCTTCAAGATAGAGGACCGCCACTTCACGGCCGAGCGCCCGTTGGTCATCAAGGCGGCGCCCGGCGCGCACGCGGTGATCCAAGGCGACAGCTACAAGGAGGACCACCTCGCGGAGATCAGCCGGTCGAGCTATGTCGTCTTCGACGGCTTCGAAATGGTTGGCGGCAACCGGCCAATCTACTGCCAGGACATCGATCATTTCATCTTCATCAACCTCACGATCCACGACACCGGCCAGGAGATCATCCATGTCCGCGGGGCGTCGCGCTACATCGACGTCCGCGACTGCCGGCTCTTCGACACCGGCCACTACCATCCGCAGTGGGCCGAGGGCTGTCTACATCGGCCAGGGCAGCCCGCCGTTCGAAAACGTCGAGCACGTCTGGATCGAGGGCAATGACATCCACCACACGGGCCATGCGGAGGGCATCAACATCAAGTGCCGGAGCTACCACGTGACCATTCGGGGCAACAAGATCCACGACATCGCCCCGGGCACCGCCACCCAGTACAACGAGTCGGCGATCAGTTGTGAAGCGGCCGACCTCACCTTCAAGCCGGGCGAGGACCCCGACATCTGGATCGAGGACAACGAAGTCTACGACGTCACCTACGGTCGCTGGGCGAACGGCATCCAGCCGACCACGATGGGACCGCGGGTCGTGCGCAATCACATCCACGACTGCGCGCAATATGGCATCGAGTTCAACGACTACCAGAGTGGTCCCGGCATGTTCACGACCGTCCTCTGGGAAAACGTCATCGAGAATTGCCGCGATGGCGCCTTCAGCCCGACGACGCTGCCGCACGAGTTCCGGGACCCCGGGCCCAATCCCAACCGGCCGCAGTCCTGGTACGCAGCACCGGCCACATCCTCTCAGTAGCTCTGCGAAAGAACTCCGCACGTTCGAGATGTTTCCTGCTTTTCGCCGCCATTTCTGCAAGCATCAGGATTGTGTCCGAACCTCCGACCACGGCCGCCCCCTCGATCTCGCGCAATCGAGCAGGCCGGCAACCACCATCAGGGACTCACGTTCTCGGTCGCCGAACATCAATTTGTCTCATGATCCGCACTGGAGTCGAGGACGGGAGATCGGCGCTGGAGTGAAGAGCGCCGATCTGCGGGTGTTCCCGCCAGACCGAAGATGATTCGCGTCAGGGCCGCGTCGACGGACGTCCGCGCCCAGGATCTTGCATTACGTCTCCCTTTCCCCGCTCGCCGTTATCATGAGTACCCACCTGGTTCGCCGCCCGGCCCGCCCGTGATCCACTCACAACGGTCTCGTGGCCGGCATGACCATCGACCTTGCCATGCAACCCCCGTCCGCCCTCCGCCTCCAACGCACGACTGATACCGTTTGCCTCGCAACAGCCTGTCTCTGGTGTATGGGCATGTCCGCCGGGTCGGCCCCAGCGGCCACGTTCGCTGACGACCTCACGTTTATCGGGCAATACACCGAAACGGTGGTCCTGCATGACGGCGACGCCGCCGTCGTCGTGGCGCCCGCGTACCAGGGACGCGTGATGACCAGCACCTGGGACGCGGCGGCTGGACCGAGCCTCGGCTGGATCAATCGCCCGGTAATTGTAGAAGGGGTGAGGCCGGAACCAGAGCGCGTGGGCCGGCTTCAAGAGCACATCCACGTCTTCGGCGGCGAAGAACGACTCTGGCTTGGGCCTGAAGGCGGGCAGTTCTCGATCTTCTTCCCGCCGAAATCCGAGTTCGCTTTCACCCACTGGAAGACGCCGGCATGCGTCGATACCGACACGTTTCGCGTGGCGCGCCGTTCTCCCACCGAAGTGACGCTCGCGCACGAGGCGGTGTTGACCAACTGGAGCGGCACCCGCTTCGCCATCGGGATGGAGCGAACCGTCCGCATTCTGAAACGCACCGAGGTCGAAACGCGGCTGCAGGTCGGTCTCGCTGATCGTGTCTCGCTCGTGGCGTACGAAAGTCTCAATGAATTGGCGAACCGCGGCACCGCCGCCTGGACGCGCGAACACGGGCTGCTTTCCATCTGGTTGCTCGGCATGTACCCGCCGTCGCCGACCACGACGGTGATGATTCCGGTGAGCAGCGGCGACGAATCCGCGCCTGGTCCGATTGTGAACGACGCCTACTTTGGCAAGGTTCCCCCGGCATATCTGCGCGTGGAAAAAGACATCGTCTACCTCCGTGGCGACGGCACGCACCGCAGCAAGATCGGCATTTCGCCGTCGCGCTCCAAACGCGTGGCCGGCAGCTATGACGCCACGCACGGAATTCTGAACCTGGTCGTTCACGCACCACCGGCGAACACCGCGGCGGGTTACGTCAATTCACTGTGGACCATGCAGGACGATCCGTACGCCGGCGACGCGATCAACGCCTACAACGACGGCCCGCCCGAACCGGGAGCGAAGCCGCTCGGACCGTTCTACGAACTTGAAACCTCGTCACCGGCTGCGGCGCTCGCACCCGGTGAGCGCATCCAGCACGGCCAGACCACGGTGCATCTCACCGGCCCCCGCGATGAACTCGACAAGATCGCGCGCCGCGTCCTCGGCGTGGGACTGGATGCGATCGAAGGCGCGTTTCCCTGACGACGGGGGCACCCGCGCCGCTCGACGCCTTGCGTCGCGAGCTGCCGGAGGGTGTGCCGGTCTCCCACGATTCGTTTGCCGACGGCAGGATCACCAGCGACCGCGGTGGCACAATGCCGGGAATACCCCGACTCACCGCGAAACCGTCCTCACCGTCAGCTGCAACGAAGCAGGATCCACCCAGATGTTTGTGGCAAACTTCCCGTCCGTCAAAAAACGGATCCTTGGCTTTCGTCCGGTGGCACACGGTCTCGCCCTGGCCCTCGCCACGTCGCTCGGCGCGACTCCGGTCGACACGGTCCGCCAGCTCGCGCAGCGAGTCATCCCCGGCCTGGCTGACCAGCTCGACTTCGAAGTGATACCGGACGACCAAGGTTTCGACGTGTTCGAGGTGGACGGACGCGGCGGACGGATCGTCCTGCGCGGGAACAACGGCGTGGCCCCCGCGTCGACCCTCAATCGTTACCTCGAAGTATTTTGTCGCTGTGAGATTTCCTGGAACTGCGGCGACCAGATCGCGATCCCCCGGCCCGCGCCCGCCGTCGCGGGCAAGGTCTGCGTGGTCAGTCCCCATCGCTGGCGTTACGCCTACAACTTCTGCACCCACGGCTACACCATGGCGTGGTGGGACTGGTCGCGTTGGGAACACGAGCTGGACTTCCTCGCGGTCAAGGGCGTGAACCTCGCGTTGATTATCGAAGGTCAGGAGGAAGTCTGGATTCGCGCGCTGATGCAATTCGGCTACGCGGAGCCGGACGCGCGTGCCTGGCTTTGCCAGCCCTCGCACCAACCCTGGCAGCAGATGGGCAACATCGAGGGCTACGGCGCACGGATGTCGCCGGAACAGGTGGCGCAGTGTTTGACCCTGGGGCAGCGCATCGTGGCGCGCATGCGCGTTCTCGGCATGACCCCGGTGTTGCCGGGCTCCTATGGCATGGTTCCCGCCGACTTTCGTTCCCGGTTTCCCGACGCCAAGGTACACACCCAAGGAACCTGGGGCGGGATGAAACGACCGGATCCGCTCGATCCGCTCGATCCCGTGTTTGCGAAGTTTGCTCAAGCCTACTACGGGGCCCAACGCGAGCTGTCTGGACCCGTGGCGTTTTTCGCCGCCGATCCGTTCCATGAAGGCGGCGATCTTGCCGGAATCGACCTCGCGGCCAGCGGGCGCGCGATCCAGGCAGGCATGGTGGCGGACCATCCTGACGCCACGTGGGTCCTGCAAGCGTGGCAGGAGAATCCACGCCCGGCTCTGCTCGATGCACTCGATCGGTCGCACGTTCTCGTGCTCGATCTTTTCTACGAGAACGAGGAGAACTGGCGAACCCGCGACCAGTTCGGAAACTCGCCGTGGCTCTGGTGCACGATCCAGAATTTCGGCGGCAACACCGGTCTCAGCAGCCATCTCGATCTCCTGCGCCGGCGCCCGGCCGAGGCCCTGCGCGAAGCCGGCGCCGGTCGCGGCGTGACGCGCGGCATCGGCGCCCTGTCGGAGGGCAGTGAAACCGGGCCGTTGGTCTGGGAGATCTTCTTTCGCAACGCGTGGCATGCCGACGCGCCGGATCCCGACTCGTGGTTGCGCGAGTACTGCCGGCGTCGTTATGGAAACGACAGCGCCCCGGCGCTGCAGGCGCAGCGCATCCTGCTCGAAACCGTCTTCGGTCCGCGCGCGGACGGCGCGCCGCTCAACTCGGTCGTGTGCGCCCGACCATCCCTCGAAGCCTATCCCAAGGCATGCGAATGGGGCACCACGCAAGCTGGTTATGACACGACCCGCGTTCCGGAAGCGTGGCGTCGCCTGCTCGCCGCCGCTGCGGACTGCGGCGACAGCGACGGCTACTGCTACGACGTGGTCGACGTCGGCCGGCAGGTGCTCGCGGATCTGGCCGGCCGCTACCATCGCGCGATTCTGCATGCCTACGAGAGCAAGGATGCGGATCAGCTTCATCAACTTCGCGAAAAACTGCTCGGGCTCTTCCGCGACCTCGACGAACTGCTGGCGACCCGCAAGGAGTTTCTCCTCGGCGTGTCGCTCGCCGATGCGCGGCGCGCGGGCGCAACCGCGGAAGCACAAGATCGCTGCGAGCGCTGCGCCCGCGAGCTGATCACGACGTGGGACGACGGTGACACGATCACGGACTATGCGAACCGCCAGTGGGCCGGCCTCGTCGGCACGTTTTACCGCAAGCGCTGGCAGACCTGGCTCGATGCCTTGGACGACGCCTTGAAGCGCGGCGAGCCGATCGACGTGCCAGCGGTCCGATCGCGCATTCGTGACGCTGATCTCGCCTGGACGCGTCGGCACGATCGGTATGCGACCCAACCGACGGGCGATGTGATCGCCATCGCCCAGCGCCTGTTCGACCAATACGCCGCCGATGCGATGAACTCCACCCTGGGAGACGAGCCGTCGTCCGCAGCGGCCACGACCGCAAGATCGCCATAGGACCATTGCGAGACCGCAACCACCGATGCAGGAGCTGATCCACCAGTACAAAAGCGCGCTCCTCGAAGACGTGCTGCCGTTTTGGGAGCGGCATTCGCCCGACGCGGAACATGGCGGCTACTTCACGTGCCTTGCGCGTGACGGTTCGGTTTACGACACGGACAAGTTCGTATGGCTCCAGGCGCGGCAGGTCTGGACGTTTTCCAGCTTCTACAATCGCCTGGAGAAACGACCAGCGTGGCTTTCCCTCGCGCGCTCGGGCGCGGAGTTCCTCCGCCAGCACGGCATGGACGCTGCGGGCAACTGGTACTTCAGCCTGACGCGCGAAGGCCGCCCGCTGGTACAGCCTTACAACATCTTCGCTGACTGCTTCGGCGCGATGGCCTGCAGCCAATATGCGCTGGCCTCCGGCAACGAGGCGTTCCGGGATCTCGCCCGGCGGACGTTCGACAACATTCTGCGACGGCGCACGAATCCGAAAGGGCCGTACAGCAAGCTCGTGCCCGGACACGCGCCCCACGGTGTCGCTGGCGCTGCCGATGATCCTGATCAACCTGACGCTCGAACTCGAATGGCAGCTCGAGCCTGCGCTGACCGAGTCCGTGATCACCGACTGTATTGGGACGCTGTTCTCCACGTTTCTCGACGAGGAGCGGATGATGCTCCATGAGCAGGTGGCACCAGACGGGACGAAGCTCGACACCTTTGAAGGTCGCACGCTCAACCCGGGCCACGCCCTCGAGGCCATGTGGTTCGTCCTCGACGTCGCGGAGCGGCGACAGGATCGAACGTTGATGGAACGCGCCGTGGACATCGCGCTGCACACGCTCGATCGAGGCTGGGATCAGGAACACGGTGGGATCTTCGCCTTTCTCGATGCCCGCGGTCATCCACCGCAGCAGCTCGAATGGGATCAAAAGCTTTGGTGGGCGCATCTCGAGACGTTGATCGCGCTCCTCAAGGGATTCCGGCTGACCGGGAATCCGTCGTGCTGGTCCTGGTTCCAACGCGTGCACGATTACACCTGGAAACATTTTCCCGATCCCGAATACGGAGAGTGGTTTGGTTACCTCAACCGCCGGGGCGAAGTTCTGCTGCCCTTGAAGGGAGGAAAGTGGAAAGGATGCTTCCACGTGCCCCGCGCGCTTTTCCTGTGCCAGCGGGAACTTGAGGCTCTCGCCGCCGCCAGGAAAGGCGCCCCGGCCGAAGGACAACAACCATGAAGCAGGTCGCCGTGCTGCCGGTCGACGACCGGCCCGTCAACTACGACTATCCCCGCTGTCTCGGTCGCGCGGCGGGCCTGCAAGTTCATTTGCCTCCGCGCGAGTGGCTGGGCAATCCCTGGCGGCCGAGCCGTCATCAAGATCTCGTCGGCTGGCTCAAGGACACCGCCCCGCAGGTCGACGCGCTCATCATTTCCGCGGACACGCTCGGCTACGGCGGACTGATCCCGTCGCGCAAGTCCGCGGAATCAACCGAAGCCGTCCTCGCCCGACTGGGCGTGTTGCGCGAACTCCAGGCGTCCCGGCCCGACCGGCCGATCCTCGCCTCGAGCGTCGTCCTGCGCATCCATCGATCCGACTCGGCCGAGGAGGAAAAACCGTATTGGGCCACCTACGGCGCCCGGATGTTCCGACTGTCGTTCCTCGAGCACAAGGCCGAGATGGGCGACGCCGCGCCGGCGGAAACCGCCGAACGTGATGCGCTGCGCGGAGAAATTCCATCAGACGTCTACGACGATTACCGCCGCGGCCGGGCGCGGAATCACGATGTCAACCGCGCCATGCTCGACTGGCTCGACGAGGGAGTGTTCGACTACCTGCTCCTGCCGCAGGATGACACCGCCGACTACGGCTGGAACATCGCCGAAGCGCGCCGGCTGCAGTCGCTGATCCGCGCGCGCGGCCTGACCGATCGTGCCATCACGTATCCCGGCGCCGATGAGGTCGGATGCGTACTGCTCGCCCGCTACGTTTGCCGCCTCAACCAATTCGCGCCCCGGGTATGGCCGCACTATTCCGGCGTGACCGGCCCGACCGTCGTCACGGCCTATGAAGACCGGCCCGTCCACGAAATGCTGAAGGCCCAGCTCGCGCCGTTGGTCGGCGTGGTGGCCGAGAGTCCGGAAACCAGTGACTTCAGCCTCTTCCTCAACGCGCCCATCGTGCGCCAAGGCAACGCGGATTCGCAGTGGCTGATCCGGCAGGGCGTGGATCAGATTCGCGCCGGGATGCCGCCCGCGTTTCAGCCGTGGTTGGATCGCTTCACGGCCACCGAAGGATTTCGCGGCACGCGTCGGGAAATGGAATCGCCGCGGCGGAGTCCCGAAGAGTTCGTCCGCTCGCTGCTGGCCGCAGTACGCGCCGGGCGACCCGTGGCGCTCGCCGATGTCGCGTTCGTCAACGGGGCCGACATGGTCCTCGGCGATCTGCTTCAGCAGCATGCCGAAATCGCCTCGCTGGCGTCTTACAGCGCGTGGAACACTGCGGGCAACACGCTGGGCACGGCGCTGGCCCAAGCCGTGATTCATACCATCAACCTGCGAACCGATACGACGGCCGACCAGCGCGCGGCGCATCTTGAATTCCTTTTTCTTCGTTTTCTCGACGACGAATGCTATCAGGCTCGCGTGCGTTCCCAATGCATGATGGAGGACCTGCCCGCATTGGGCCTTGCGCCGACGCACGAGCGCCTGCCCGACTCTGTCGCGGACGCGATTGAAAACCAGGTTCGCGAGCGTCTCGCCGCCGCGGTGGCGAAGTTGCGCGATCGCTTCATCGCCTCCCGCCTGGTTCGCGACGTCCGCGTCACACACATTCACCTTCCGTGGAGACGGCTGTTCGAAGTCGGCTGCGATGTGGCTGTTGATGTCGTCTGAACCGAATGCGTGCCGCGTCCATGCACGCACTCGTAGTGCCGAAAGTGTCCTGACCGGTCCGAATTTAGCCTCACAGGATGGCACGGCATTCGAACGTCGAGAAGCCCGATGTTTCGAACCCGTTCACCGGCGCGATCGCCATGGCCGGAGCTTATGGCACGACCGGCGAGACGCCGCGTCGCGGCACCGGCGTCTGGCCCAACACCGGTAGTATTCACCCTGCGCTTCTGCATTCAAAACACCTCTCACCACGCTCGCGCGCGGTCTCCTCTCCTCAAGGAGAGATTCGTCCAGCCGAGATCCCGCCTTGAGGCAGGGACCGCGCCCCGGCGCGGTGGGTGGTGTTGAGTCTCGTGACGACTTCTATTCCTTCCCCGCGGGCGGCAGTCCAACGAACGGCGTCAGCAGCCGGATGTAGCAGGCCTGGTAGTAGATCGCGGGCTCGGTGAGCATGAAGCCGCGCACCGGCCCGCCGTCACTAACATTCGCGTAGGCCTTGGCGGTCGGTTGTTCCCGAACCCAGGCGAGGCTGCCGTTGTAGTCGCGGTTTGGTCCGCCCGCGAGATAACCGGGCGGAGGCGCGTCGCCGAACCATTCGTGATAGACGCGCTCCGCGGATGTGGCCGCGCCGTAGCGGCCCATGTTCGTGAGATAGACGAGCCCGAGTGGATTCACGCCGTGGATCGCGTGCAGGAGATCGAGCGCCCGCTGACGCAACCGATTATTCACAACGGTGCCGAGGTCGAGATCGAGACCGCCGAGCGCCGCGATGCCGAAGCACGCGCGCGTGCGGTTGCTGCCCCAGTGATAACAGGCCTCCGGCATCCACGCCCGGTAGAGGTCGCCGCCCCCGTCAGGCGGCAGGAAGAGCGGTGACTGTAACGCGTGCGTGTAGGCCGTGGAGATGCGTTCGCGCGTCGCGGGATCGGCGCCCGGTTGCTGCAGGTAGTCGAACAACACTTCCGCCTGTCCCATCCGGTAATAGGACCACGCGGGATCGGTCAACTGGCGCATCGCGCCCACCTTGTCGCGAAAGGCCGCATGATAGCGCTCGTCGCCGGTGAGCACCCAGAGATGCATCGCGGCCACCGCCTCGGCGGTATCCTGCAGTGCGGGCGTTAGATTGGCGCTGCCCGACATGACCGCAAACGTGTCACAGTCGTAGGAGCGCGGATGCGTCACGTACCATTCCCACGCGCGCTCGGCGTGGTCGCGGAGTTCGGCGGAGAAGGATTGCCACGGCGCGAAGCCCGCGTAGACGCGCGCGGCATGGGCGAAGACGCCGGCGGCGACGATCGTCGAGGCGGAACATTTGGGCGCGTAGAAGCGTTGACGGAGATCGTGGCTCAACGGCGAGACCGCCCGGCCGGCCGGCCAGTCTCCCTTTTTCGCCGCCATGCCCATCTTGACGAATACGCCACCGTCGGCGTCCTGCATTTTCTCGAGCCAGGCGAGTTCCCACTTCACTTCGTCGAGCAGGTCCGGCAGGCCATTGCCGGATTCGGGAACGTTGAAATCGTCGGTGAAGACGCCGGGGTTCGCTCGCCACGCGTATAGCAACGGGTGGATGACCTCTCCGAGAAACGACGGATACTTGTTCGTGTCCCCCGCGTCGGCCCAACCGCCGCTCAGATCGCGGGCGGGCGCGGGATCGTCGGGCGCGTCGATGGCACGCGCCTCGCGGTCCTGCAAGAAAGCCGGCTCGTCCCGCCACGGCGCCTCGGCCCACGGCGCCACATGAGCGATGGCCTCGCGTTGGTAGTAGAACACGCGCACCGCGGCGCGGAGGATCGGCTCGAATACGTCCGCGCCGATTTGGAAACCCGGCGAGTGAACATCGGTGGCGGGATCGACGATGTAGTAATCACCGGGCGCATGGACGGCAGTGAAGTCGAACCACCAGCCACGATCGCCGGAAACTTCGTCCGTCCGCCCTTCGTCGAACAACGCCGGCGCACCGCGATACACCACCGTGTCGTCCGCCACGCGACGAACCTCGAGCCGGGCTCCGGGTGCGTAGTGATCGCCGGCATTGAACCCGGTCTGGGGATCGCTGAGCACCGCCACTTTCTGCTCGCCGGGCAGGTAACCGAATTGATCGACGTGGATGTGTCCCGGGTCGGCGGGCTGATCCGGCAGCGTCGAGGATGTGCCGACACCCGCGAGGAGAGCGAAGGCGAGAAGGGATGAGAAAAGAGCTTTCACCGGCGGCTCAAATGCCATCACCAGCAGCAGCCGGAGGAGCGCACGAAAATGAACCGTTGCGCCCGTTGCCTGCCTTGCCGTCTGATTGGGCGCCACCAACACGCGAATCACCGAAGGCCCGCGGCGCGCGACGCAGCCGGATCGTCTCCATCAACTCCACCTGGTCAAAACAATCGTCCAAGCCCGGAGTGAGGAGCGCACCCGTCTTTACGGCACGCAGAAACGTCGTGGTCTCGCCGACGATTCCCATCCGCTCAATTTCCTCCAAGCCGTCATCGGAAAAACGGTCGACGCACTCGTTGCCCTTCCAGCACTCGACCATTCCGTCCGCGGCGGCATCTTCCGGGTACGGCAGCCGCACGACCACGAGTTGATCGGCCTGGTGAATCCGCAGGAACTCCGTGTTCGCATCCGACACCGGCCGGATGCACAGACGCGTCCGGGTCCCGAAGCCGTGTTCCAGTTCGACCGTCACATCGACCGCCTCCCCTCCAGCACTCGTGTGAACCTGATAGTCGATCGTCGCGGCCTTGAACGGACCGGCGAGAAAGCGCAACAGGTCGATCGCATGGATCGCGGTCGTGGAAAAGTCGGAATCCCAGCGATCGCGACGCTTCATCTCGTAGTCAATGCGCGTGACGGGCCCGGCGCCGAGGCGGGCCCGGGCGTGGTTGGTGACCGGCATGAAGCGGCGATTGAAGCCGACCTGCGCGCGCCCGTGGCCGTCGCGGGCCGCGGCGATCAGGCGGGTCAGTTCGTCGGCCGTCAGCCCGGGAGGTTTTTCCACGAGCACCGGCAACCCGCGTTCGAGCACCGCGCCGGCCACGGCACACGTCCGATCGGGCGGCACCGCCACCACCACCGCATCCGGTCGTTCCGCGTCGAGCATCTCCCGCAAAACCGTGTAGTGCCGCGCGAATCCAAAGGTCTGCCGGTACTCCCGCGCCCGACGGTCGTCGAGATCGCAGCAGGCCGCCAACTGGAGTTCGGCATCGCGAGCCGCGCAGTGCCGCTGCGTCGGCCCGTGCAACTGCCACGCGAAGCTTCCACAACCAATCATGCCCAGTCGCACCATGGTCTAGTTGTCCGGATTGATTGCCACATTTCCGCCCGGCGCCGGGAGACGCTGGGCCGCATCGTCGAGCACGAGCGCCCAGTCGCCCTCGCCGGGCGGCGTGAACGTTTGCGGAGCGCCGGTCGCGAAGGTTCTGATCTTCGTCGCCGCTCCCGTACGCGGATTGAACCACCACGCGTCAGCGGATCCGGCGGGCATTTTCGCGAGATCCACCGTGATCGTCCGCGCCGCGGTGGTGTAGACGATGATCAAACGACCGTCGGACGTCGCCGCGGCCGTGGTGGTGTCGAGTCCCCAACGCTCGCCGAGACCGTCCGTGACAATCGTGTGTTCCGCGTCGGGCACGAGTTCCCACCAGCGTCGGGACCGAAACAGTTCGCCCCAGTGCATCATCGCCACGGCACTCGGCGCATCCAGGGCCACCTGCCATCCTGCGTCAAACTGCCAGAGCGGATTGTTGCCCATCACCTGACCGAATCCGCCGCACAAGACCGACCAGTAGGCTGCGCGCCGCATCTGGAGATCCGTCGCGAATTGCGGCGGACCCTCGTAGACGGTCTCCAGCAGGAAATTCGGTCGCACCGGCGTGCGCTGATAGTTCCAGAGCAACGCGAGATGCACGATGTTGTACGTGTAGGTGGAGTTCAGATCGAGCCACGTCGAGGTGGGAAATTGCTTCGCGATGTTTGAATCCGAATGGCAGTGCGCCGTGTAGAGATGCCGCCGGTCGAACTCGCGCATGCCGTAAGCGATCATGTCCACGTCCTCCCGCGCCGGACCGGGATCGCGATCACCGCCCATCACCCAGATGATGTTGTCGAAATCGCGGTAGCGCTCACCGATGAACCGGCCGTAGGCGAGGCACTTTTCCGGACCATTCGCGAGCACCTCTTCATAGAATCCCTCGTCGTGATCGTTGCCGTCGTAGCCGAGATAGACGGGAAAGAGCAGCACGGTGATGCCGCGCTTGCCGGCTTCCCGAATCACCCAGTCCGCGTAGGCGAAGTACTGCTCGTTGGGCGTCGTCCAATCCCGGACATCGGCAAACGGCGCCTCGCCGGCCCGGTTGCGCGGCGCGTTCGCCGCCCACTTGTGCTCGAGCAGGTTCACCACGATCCGTTGAACCCCTTCGCGCGGCGGTTATCGAGATAGTGGATCGCCTCCTCCTTCGTGGTGTTCGCGATCAACGACCAGGCGGCATCGCCCTGCAGCAGGAAGGGACGATCCTGCGCGTCGATCAGGTAGCGATGATTCTCACTGATGCGCAGGGGTGGCGGCGCGGTCGTCCCGGCGCCGTGCGCGACGCCGGCCGCCAGCACCGGCCCGAGCGCGTTCAGCAACCAACGAATTGCGGTGAAATACTTGCTCATGGTTTTTTCGAAGTTGAGGGAAATCTCCAGTCCACGCGCCAGCTCGTCGCCGCGTCGCGGGCCGAGATCGACTCCGTTGACCGAAAGACGATAGGCGCGATGCGGGTCGGCATGATGAAAAATCACCACGGGCGAACGTGACCAGGTGAACGGGCTGTCGATCTCCAGCCGGATCGCATCGCCGGTGATCTCGCACGTCGTCACGTTCAGTCCGTTCACGCCGACCCCGACGCCGGCGGCGACATCGACGACCCCATCACGCAGAAAATCCTCTTCGATCTCGATGCCCGCCATCCCACTGCCCGTGCCCCAGTGAAAACTGCTGATGCCCGATTTCGGGCCGTAGCCCGAATGGGCCCAGTTCTCCGCGGGTGAGATCGGAAATTGCGCGCGCAACGCCGCCACCCCGCGCTCGAGATATTCGGCCCTGCCCGTCGCGCGGTAGTAATCGAGCAGCACATTGCCGAACTGGCTCTGCCGCGCATCGGACCATTCCGCGTCGGAGTTCTGCGTGGTGAATCCGCCGAGCAGCATCGCGGGTCCGGTGATGCCTTCGAGCACCGGGTTCGTCCAGCACTGCTGATAGAGCAGCAGATAGTCGAGCAGGCGCTCGCCGCGCTCGAGATAACTCTGATCGTTCGTCGCGCGAAACGCCGCCAGATAGGCCGCCACCGCCTGGCCCAGCGCGAGATCATTGGCCGGCCATTGCTTTGTCCGGTCGTCGAACTGCGGCTGGCGCGGGCTGCAACTCCAGAACGTCTCGTAGTCATACCACTGTCGCCGCGGCACGACGTCCGCGTCGAGAAACCGCAGCGCCTTCAGTCCGGCATCGAGCCAGCGCGAATCCGGATCCTGCGCGTGGAGTTCCAGCAGGAACAACGCGACCGGCCCGGTCTCCGCTTTGACTTCGCGCGACCGGTCCTCCTGGACCGAGCCGTCCTCCGCAAAACGCGTCGGCAGCATGCCGTCGGACTCCTGTCGCGCCACGAAGAACTCCGCGAGTGTGCGGCAACGCGCGAGAATCCGTTCGCCTTCCGGCAACCCGGCCGCACGCCAGCGCAGCAGCCAGTAGGCCGTCCAACTCATGTCATAGCCGAGAAATCCGGACTCCGTGCTGTCACCGCTGCCGTCGCCCGCCGCCCAGACGACGCGGCTCTCTTTTGCGTCCCACGCCGCGATGCATTTGAACGCGCCGTCGCGCCCCGGCGCACGCAACGCCACTTCCACGGTGGCGCCGGCCCGGCGCAACAGGTCGTCGTCACCGACGCGGCGCGCGTAGAGCGCAAGGCCGAGCGACGTGCGCAGCGTGTTGAACCACGCCGAGAGATAGATCGATGGCCCGGGTCCCCAGCGGTGCGTCCACACGCCCCCACCCTTCGCTCCGTCCGGCAACGGCAGCTCGAGCCAGTTCTGCCGCGTCTGCTCCTGCCAGACCACTGGACGCCACTCGTCCCAGAGCGCCAGCGAGGGGAAGCTCCGATCGGTCTCCACCTGCTGCGCGACCGAGCCCTTGCCCCCGATCCAATCGTAGAGCTTCGGTTCAGTCGCCGTGCCTTGCTGCTGTGCCGCCGCGATCCGCTGCGTCGGTTCGCCGAACGTTCGCCACAGGAAACGCACCGCCTCGCGATACGCTTCCGCTGGTTGCGCACTCGCGGTCACGAGCAGGTAATACGAGTTTTCGACCGCGCCATCCGCCGTCCACGCACGCTGCGGGTCTGGCGCGAATACCGAATGATAGGCCATCCGTGCCGGCATGAAGCCAACCGCAAGATGCGGGCTTTCGCGCGCGTCCAGTTCCAGCGCATGATTGC
Organism: uncultured Verrucomicrobiae bacterium; assembly: GCA_963797435.1. GTDB lineage: Bacteria > Verrucomicrobiota > Verrucomicrobiia > Opitutales > Opitutaceae > CAWCPJ01. Next base: position 450,702 of record CAWCPJ010000006.1, read on the forward strand.
AGCGCTGGAGCGCAGCGCGATCGAGCGTCGTCAGGTCGGGCACGACGCCAAGCGCCAGCGCGCCGGACTGCACCAGAACCAACGGTGACTTGTATTGCGCGTCGGGCACGAATCCGCCGACGGACGGAGCGTAACTCCAGTCGGCGGCACGCGCGAAAACGAACCGGTCGACGAACGTATGCAGCCGTCCGGCAGTTGCTGACTCCACGTGCGTTGTGACGTGGATCCACGGACCGTCCGACATCACCCTCAACGTGCGCATGATGCGAGCGTCGCCCGCCTGCATTTCCTCGACGAGTGCCCCGCCCTCCACTGCCACCCTCGCCGGACGCACCGCGATCCTCGCGCCATCCTCTCCCGTCAACGTAACGCAGCCGTCCGGGCCATGGTCGGCGGCGACCTCGCTCCATTCCCCGCCTTCGGTCCGTGCGAGATACCGTTCGTGCAGGTGTTCGCCGACAATCTGCGCCTCGATGCGAACCCGGTCTCCGACCAGGAAAACCGGAGACTCCGCCCCGGAAGCCCCTGCCCCCGTGGCGATACTCATGGCGAGGAAAACCAGCGCGCAGCGCAGCCCCGATTGATTTGCATGGATCCGTGATGCTCCCGGCACGGCCGCCATGATAGCGATGGCGCGCGACAAAAGTCAGGATTTCTCCGGGGCCAGCTAGCACAAATTCGACCGGTGCAATGGGAGCCGGCTTGGAATCCGCGAAGTCGTGACAGACAATCTGCATCGTGTTCTCTCGCTGGCCCTGTGTCCTGCTGATCCCGCCCGCACTTCTTGCGCTGATGGCGCCAGCCCGCGCGGCGGGTGATCCCGAAACCATCCCCCTCGATCATGCCGCCGCGCCGGGTGCCAACTACGACAAGGCCGAATTTCGCCTCTGGTATCCCGCCGCCGCGCAGAAACTGCGTGCAGTCGTCGTGCTGATGCCCGGCTCCAATGACGACGGCCGACCTGAAGTTGCCGACGCCGGCTGGCGCGCGTTCGCCGCTCGTCACGATCTCGCGCTCGTCGGCTGCCGCTACACCGACAAACCCCACGCGCAGAGTTTCATCGAGCAATATGCGGACGCGTCCCACGGCAGCGGCCAGGCCCTTCTCGATGCCCTGGTGGCGTTTGCCCCGCGCGCCGACCATCCCGAGTTGGCCGCGGCCCCGCTGTTGCTGTGGGGCATGTCCGCCGGCGGCGAATTCAACTATGAATTCGTCGCGTGGAAACCGGAGCGCGTCATCGCCTTCGTGGTCAACAAGGGCGGCATTTACTACTCGGCCCTGCTCTGCGAGGCGGCACGGCGCGTTCCCGGACTGTTCTTTGTCGGCGAAGCGGACCTGCGATTCCGGAACGAGACGATCGCGGGATTGTTCGCGGTCAATCGGCGCGCGGGCGCACTTTGGGCGCTGGCGGAGGAACCCGGTGTTGGTCACGCCGTGGGGCGCTCCCGAGATCTTGCCCTCGTTCTCTTTGAGGACGTCCTTTCCCTGCGCCTGCCCCCTCCGGCATCGAGTGCTGACGGATCGCCACTGCTCCAACCGCTGGACGAGCGCTCGGGATTTCTCGGCGAGCTGCGGGCCCACACTATCGCCAGGCAGGACGACACGGAGGCGCCGGATCATCCCACGGCCTGGCTGCCCACGGAACGCTGCGCCCGAGCGTGGCAGGCGCTCGCCACCGGCCGGACCTTCAGTCCCTGATTTCACCTGGGAGGCGGGCGGGACGACTCTGATGCACCCCGCATGCGGAGATCTCAGTTCTGCGAGCCTGCGGCCATGAGCGGCCGAGGGGCGCGAAGCCAGTTGATCAACTGCCGGCCGGTGACGAAGCGGACCTCGGGCTTGGTGAGCGCGTAGGTAATGAAGTCCTCCATCGCCTGACGGCGATCGGGATGGTCGGCGGTGTAGAGCTGCGTGTGGCCGCAGATCATCCACGCCGCGCGGTTGCCCGCGAGGTGCCGGTCGAGCGTGAGTTTCAACATGGCGAAGAACTCGGGGCCGGTGCAATGCGCGGACTCGAATACATTCCAGTCGGCGCCGCCGATCTTGTCGGTTGGCTCGCCGGAACCATGGCCGTAGGCAATCTTCAGTGCGGCGCCGACGCGGGCGCGCAGCCCGGGCTTGATGTCATAGTTCGGACAGGCCTCGTCGGATGGAATCAGGAAGGCGCCGTTCGGGATTTCCCAGAGGCCGGGATACTTGCCGACGCGTCGGGGTGAGTCCTCGGGATAGGAGTCGGCGTTGCCGGGACTGCCGGCATCGAGCGTGTAGGGCCAGAAATAGTTGGTGCCGTCCTGGTCGGACTGAAAGCCCTCCTCGAGGGAACTGTCGTAGAGCTTCCTCTCGCCAACGATGGCCTCGAACGTGGCGGCGGTATGTTCGAAGAACGGCGTGCGGAAGCCGGCCACGTCGGCAACAGGAATGCCCGCCTGGGCAAAGGTCGCGTCGCAAGCGGCCATTTCAGCGTGCCACTGCCCGATGGTCAGAGGGTCGCCGTGCTCGTGGTTCTGCGTGTGGTTGGCGATCTCGTGGCCCTCGGCGAACGCGCGTTGATGAATGGCGACGAGCGTGCGGTCGTTCCAATATTTGCCGTTGCTGAAAAATATCGCCCGCACCGGTGTGCCGTCGGCGTTGCGCTTGTCCTTCAGGAAATCAACGATCCACGTCATCGGATCCGTCTGCGGGTTGTCGTCAAACCCCAGCAGAATGAACTGCGGCACCTGCGCCACGGCGAGGCCGCCCGGCGGGCGCTCGGAGGCGGGAAGCACGTCAGCCGCGCGCGCCAGGGTCGCAGACGAGAGACACAGCAGCACGAGGCCGGACCGGGTGGAAGCATTCATGGCGCCGTCCTTCGTTCAGTCCCTACCCAATCCGCCGGTACGCTCGGCCACCGGAAGCAGCGGCGGCAGGTCATCGTCCGGACGATCGAGATAAAAATAGGCGCAACTGGAAACGTCGTCGTGCCGTTCGTAGAGTCCGTAGGGAGGCAATTGGGGATCGCTCCAATTCACCGGCCCGCCGGCGATCGCGGTCAGCGCGCTCTCCGCGGCACGGAACTGAAAAGCCGTCTTCGGATCCCAACAGCCGATCTGCTGGAGCGTCACGCGCACGTCGGCGTGAAAGTAGATCGGATCCGGCACATGAAATCGGTAGAAAGCGAAACTCTGCGGATTGTCGTCCGCGATCGTGCAACCGGCATAGGGATGAGAGAACGTGCCGAGCCCCCACGCCGACCCGACGTAATCCTCGCTGCCGGTGCCGCACAACGTCGGGTTCGTCGTGTCGCCGTCGAGATACACCTTCACCTCCCCTTCGCCCCACCAGGAACCGAAATACTGCCCGTCCGCGATCACGCCGATGTTCGCACCGAGGAACCGGCCCCGACCCTTGACCTGCGGCAGGATCGCGTAGTCGCGGCGAAGTTGCGTGGGATTCTCGCGGTTGAACCACGCGTGAAAGTAGAGCGCGTCGTCGCCGTGCCGGTCGCCGATTGTGTAGTCCACATCGTAGAAGACCATGGAGAGATCGACGCCGGATTCGTTGGTCAGCACGATCTTCATGCCGGTGCGAAAGGGCATCGGCACGAAACAATTGAAGCTGCGGCCTTCCGGATCGGAAAACAGGGCCGACTGAAACGCCGCCATCCGGCCGAGTCCGACGCCGAAGAAATCCCCCAGCGGCGCGCGGACCGCCGGCTGCTTCGCGCCGTCCCAATAACAATCGATACGAATGCCGCGCAACGTCTGCGGCGTGCGCTCATTGATCGTGATCCAAATCCGCCGGATGGTGCCGCTCGTCCCGGTGGCCTCGGCGAGCACCAGCGCGTCACCAGACTTGAGCGGGACGGACGGACGGCCCTTGCGCCCTCGAGCGTCGTGGCGCCACCGCCCTTGACACCTTGGGGATTTTCCGGACTCGCCCAGCGCGTCTCAATGTTGGGCGGCGCCATGTGGAAAAGCTCTTCCGCCCGCAACGACGTAAGCAAGGCGACCGGCGAGGCGAGAATGGCGAGATAGCGCGTGAGGGGCATATTGAATTGGGAGGTCAACCGGCGGACGGCGGATCGGAAGGGTTTTGCGACCGGGATCATTCCTGCGGCAGCCCTCGCAGCAATGGAGGCTGATCCTCCGTCCGCGTGCCCCACGCCGGGTTGGGTTCCGGTCCCATCTCGAAGTCGAGTTTCCCTCCCGCGACCACCTCGGAATGAAAAATCCACGCGCGGGATGAGGGCGCGCCGTTCAGCCGGGCCGACTGGATGTAGATGTTCTCCGGCGAATTGTGGTGGGCCTCGATGACGAATTCGCCGCCGCTCGAATACCGCGGATCGAGGTGGATGACGATCCGGTCGAACAGCGGGCTGCTGAGATCGTAGTACCGGCTTGATCGAGCAGCCTCCCTCCACTTCGAACAGCCCCATCGCCCAGAGCACATACAGCGCCCCGAGCTGCCCCTCGTCCTCCTCGCCACGCAGCCATCCGCCAAGCGGGGAGGTGTCGTAGTTCTCGCGCAACGCCTGCCGGACGTATTTCTGCGTCAGCCACGGACGGCCCGAATAGTTGAAGAGAAACGGCGCGTGCAGGTTCGTCTCGTTGCCGAGTTCAGCGTAACCCTTGACCATGCCCTCCTCGAGCCGGCGGTTGAATTCGTCGCGTCCGAGCACCGCGATCAGTCCGCCCGGATCCTGCGGCACATACCAGGTGTAGATCCAGGCGCTGCCCTCGACGAAACCGTGACCGTTCCATCCGCCGACCGTGCCGTAGTGATGCAGCGCAAAAGGCTCGACCCAATGTCCGTCCGCACCGCGGCGGCGGGCATACTTTGTCGCCGGATCGATGCTGTTGCGCCAGTTGCGCGAACGCGCGAGAAACGCGCGGAAATCGTCGGTCTGGCCGAGAGCGAGGGCGAATTGCGCGGCGGCCCAGTCGTCGTAGGCATATTCGAACGTGTTCGAGGTCGGGCCGGATTCGTCGGGCACGAAGCCGTGTTCGAGGTAGGTGGCGAGATTGCGGTTGCCGGCGAAACCGCCGTTGGCCACAGGCGTGCCCGGCGTGGTCAGGTCGTGCTTGATGGCCCGCCACGCCCGCTCGGCGTCGAAATCACGGATGCCTTTCTGATAGCTGCTGATGACGAGCGATTGCTGATGCTGCGCGACCATCACCGGCGCATACCGGCCCAGCACCGGCGCCTCGGGCATCCAGCCACCGCGATCCGCAGCTTCGAGCAGGAAGTGCACCCACGAACTCGCGGCGCCCGGATTCGTCAGCGTCCACAGCGGGAAGAGCGTCCACTGGCAGCCCCAGAACGCATCGCCGCTGTAAACTGCCGCGTCGGGACTCGCGGTTTTTTGGACGGCGCCATTCATGTCCACGTAAGTGCCATCGACGTCCTGCAGCACACTCTTGGCGGCATAGGCGCGATAGAGATTCGTATAAAAAGTCGCCCGTTCGTCGTTCGTTCCGCCGGAGATCTCGATCCCGCCGAGCAACTGGTTCCACTGCTGCCGTGCGTGGCTCACGACCGCATCGAAGTCCCAGCCAAACGGCGCGAGCTCGCTCTCGAAGTTGCGCCGCGCCTGCGCGACGCTGACAAACGAGAGTCCGGTATGCACCTGGATGACCTCGCCGGCGCCGGTCTTGAAGTTCAGCGCGATCCCGCAGCCGTCATGGCCGGCCAGCTCCTGCACGCCTCGCCGATAGTCCACCGGCGTCTGCCAGTCGGTGCCGTAATCGGTGGTCTTGCCAGCGAAGGCGCCGCGCTGCCAGGCGTCCATCGATGCAAACGGGCGGTCGGTGCGGAGCACAAAAAAGAGGCGGTATTCGCCGGAATAGCCGTTCGACTGCAGGATCTCGCCCGAAATCTCGTCCGGGCCGGACTGCCGGACGTTCGCCGCGTGAATCCGCGTCAACTGCTCCGTCGGAAACGCAAAATCGATGACGAGGTGCGCCTCGTCGGTTTCCGGAAACGTGAACCGCATCACGCCGCACCGCATGGTCACGCTCAATTCGGCCCGGACTTTCCAGTCGAGCAGTTCCACCTCGTAGTAGCCGGGGGAACCGTGCTCGGTGGACTTGTCGATGCGCGAACGATAGCCGGAGGTCCACATGGTGCCGAATGGTCCCTCCGCGGCACCCGGAAACACGCGAAACAGCCCGGGGTTGTATTCCATCGCGCCCGTCACCGGCATGATGCTCAGCCCGCTGAGCGAAAACGCATGCAGATGACTGAATCCGGCGATGCTGTGCACCGTATATTCGTAGCCGCCATTCCAGACGTTGCCCTGGTTGTCGGGACTGAGCTTCACCATTCCGAACGGCAGCGTGGCGCCCGGGAACAGCATCCATCGCGAATTGGACGTGCCGGTGAAGACGTTGACGACGTCAACCGGCTCGCCAGCCCGGACCAACCCGGCCGGAATCGACGCCAGGACCAGACCGGCGGCGCCACCGAGGATTGTTCGCAGGAACATTGTCATGATCGGATCTCTTCCGGGCGCTAACGAAGCTCGGCCTCTCGAATGTCGTGTGCCCACCGCCTTGAGTTGGTCTTGTCGAAACACGTGATCGTCAAGACGCGTGCGTCGGCGGGTCCGTGAATCGCCAACCTGCAGTAGTTCGGATCCGTCACGAGCGTGCCCCCGACCCGGTGCGGATCGTGGTCCCGACGTTCCTCATCGGGGAAATCCACCCGGCTGCTCAACGGTGACGACGTCAGCTCGTAGATCGACTGGCTCGCCGTGAGCTGCCGCTTCGTCAGCTCGGTGAAGTGAACGTCACCGCTGAGAATGACCACCCCGGTGATTCCGTGGTGCGCGATGAAATCCAGCAGATCCTGTCGCTCTTCGGCGAAGTTCGAGAAGTTCTCGCCGTCAAAGTCGGTCAGCAGCTGCCCGCCGGTGACGACGAATTTCCATGGGTACAGTCCGAGATGCTGGGCGGCGAGCAGCGATTGTTTCAACCAGTCGCGCTGGGGTGCGCCCAGTTGGGTCTTGATCCCGTCGGCCTGCGAAGGATCGAGGTGGTCGTCGTCCCGATACCAGCGATCGTCGGTGAGGAAGAAGGCCGCGTCGCTCCAGAAGAACTTGAAAAAGACGCCCGGATGCTGCGCTTCACCGGAACCGGGATTCGGCCAGTAGGCGCGGAAGATCGCCAGCGTCTCGTTCTTGAATTCGTAAGCCTTGTTGGAGTCATTCGATCCGTAGTCGTGATCGTCCCAGATCGCATAGTGCGACATCGAGGCAAAGAGCCGCTGCAACTCGGGCGTCGCCCGCTGGTGGGACGCGCGATACCACAATCCGCTCACGGAATCGAAGTCGGGCTCCTGATAGTACCAGGTGTCGCCATCCCAGATCATGAAGTCGGCTCCGGAATCCGCGATGTGTTGAAAGATCTCCGTGCCCTGCCCGTAGGCCGGACCGGGACGATCGAAGGCGGGGTCATTGAGGAAGGCGCATGACCCAAAGACAAAGGCGAAGTCGGGGGCGGCCGCGTGCCACTCCCAGAGGGGTTGGGTCTTGAATCGCAGCGGATAGGTGAACTCGCACGGTTGGTCGTCGACGCGGACACGGTACTGGTCCTCGGATCCCATCTCGAGCGGTCCCAGACGGAACAACGTGATCTGCCCTCCCACCGGCGTGGCGGCGGTCGGCTCGTGGGTGACCTCGGTTCGGGACGCGGGTTCTCGCGCGAGCCAGTACTCCACGGCGATCCGCCGTGCTTTCCTCGTTTCGATCCAAATCGCGACTTCGCGGTGCGCGGCATATCCGAGCATTGGACCGGCCGCGAGCGTGCCGGCGGGAACTGGCGGAGCGGCGTCCGCGGCGCGCATGGCCGCCGGGACGAAGAGGATGAGTCCGAGCAGGAGAAAAAGTTCGTGCATCGGGGATGAAACGTTCCGAGCGACGATGGCAAACATGCGGCGCCCGCGCCGAAGCGCGGGCGCCGCCCTGGACAAACATGCCTGACTCAAAAACTAAACGTGTTCGTCAACGTCCACGTCATGCCGTCTTCGATCCGATAGAGCGCCGGCGTGCCATCCGGTTGCACACTCAGCGGAACCAGTTCGGCCTTCTCGCCCACGCTGCGCAGGTTGAGTTGTATCTTCCACGTGATCTTTTCGCCGAGCTTGTGCTCGTAACCACCCCACAGATCGACCGACGAGCGCGAATTGCTCCAATAGGGACGATCGACGTCGAGGTTGTCCTTGGCGGCGTTCAACGCGTAGCCGAGGATGTGACCGTCCTCCCAGCGGTAGCCAAGACCACCAAACACGCCCTTGAACCGGCCTTGGTCGAACGTGTAGGTCGTGACGGCGTTCAACCGCCACGGCGCCATTTCCGGCGTCATCTTTCCGTTCGTCTGCTGCTGGAAGCGGAAGGCGGCGCCGATGTTCTGCTCGAAATAGTCCCGGATGGGAAAATCGCCGCCCCACCACAGACGGATATCGCCCGCCGGCGTCGCATAGAACGCCTCCTCCTTCTCGATGAAATCGATCAGTTCCGGGCCGAGCGCGGACTGGTAGGCTTTTTGTTTCGAGACATTGAGCGCCAGGTTCCAGTTATCTGTGACCTTGCCGACGACCTCGAATTCGATGCCCTTCGAGACGTAGTCGACCGTGCCGACCGGCGGCACGCCGTTCACCGTTCCGCCGGTGGAGGATGAGATGCCCCAGTTGCCGATGCCGACGTTCCAGCCGTCCACGGCGGTATCATAGTGTCCCGCCTTGGCGTCGGCAACATTCACGGAGTAGCCGAAGGTATCCCACCACTGCTGGGGCCACACCGTGTCGAAGCCCTCGAGGAAGGAGGCGATCGCCGCCTTTTCCTTCAGGATTTCGGGATGGTTCTGGAAGCCAGGATTGCTGGGGTCGCTCGCCGGGTTGTCGGGATCGGTCATCGCCGCCCAGTTCCAGACGTACGAGTAACCGTTGGCGCGCGTGTCGCCGCCCAGGCCGGCAATGCCCTGCAGGACGTTGCCGAGTCCCCACGGCGGCAGCAGCCACTGATAGTAGGCGTTCGAGCCGAGCGTGCTTTCCGACGACAGGACGCTGGAGATGTTGGCGTTGGACACCTTCGTCTTGTACCAAATGACCTTGAAGAGCAGCCGATCGTCGCGCGTGCCGACCGAGAAACCAAAGTCGGTGGTCGTGCCCCGGGCGTTGGGCAGCGGGCTGCCGTCGAATGCATAACGACTCTCGACCCGGGTGTTCTCACCGTAGTCGTAGATCAAGCTGACATTGGCGCCGAACGGCAGTTTGTCGTGCCACGCTTTCGGCTGGTGCAGCACGATGCCCCAACTCCGGCTGTCGCCGCTGGACTTGGAGTGACCCGGCACGTAGCCGAAATCCATGTCGGCCGCGCCGGTGAGCGGATCGAACTGCGCGCTGCCCGAGCGCTGGGTCTGCACGTCATGGCGCCAGCCGTAGGTCGCGGCGATCATGTCGTCCCATAGATAGCCCTGCCAGGTGAGCGCCTCGGAGGACACGGTCTGGCGGAGCTTGGATCCTCCGCGATACAGGGAATCGATGTCGCCGTTGTCCGCGCTTAGGACCCGGTAGTTGCCCGTCTGCCAGCCGACGTAGTTGTCGGGATTCTCCGATTGCGTGGACTCGGTCGAACTCGAGGTCGCGGTCGGAACCGGATTGGTCCAATCCGCCGCCGGATCGACGTACGATGCGTCCGCCGGATTGGTGGATGGCTTCCAGTGGGAATCGAAGTATTGCGCGCTGATCGTGCCCGACGGACGCACCATGGTGGTGAGCGGCTGCAGGTCGAGGTTGTGCGCCGCCGTCCCGAACAACGGGTCACTCACGTAGGCGATCCAGGAGATGCCCCGGTTGTTGGACGTGAGCAGACTCACACCCGAGCCATCGTCGTTCGGGCCCGTGCCGAGCGTGGTGTCCCACGCGGGTTCCATCGCATAGAGATCATAACTGCGCTGGAACCGCTCGTAGGTTTCCTTGGAATAAAGCCCGGTGAAGACATGCCGGCCGAGGAAGTTGCTGAGCGCCGATTCGTGCAGGAAGTCGGTCGCGTGCACTTCGCCGGTGCCGGTCAGCCGAAACGATTCGCGCGTCGACTCCGCGACGTTGCCGCCGCCGGCGCCGTTGCCGGCGACGTAAGCGCGGCCGGCGTTGGGATTGGTGCCCGCCGTGCCGGAGCCGTTGTACTTCTCGACGCCGCCCGGATAGGCCCAAGGCAGCGAGTTGATGTTCGCCATCACATCCACCGCGATGAGGTTTTGCACGCTACGCTCGGAGCTATTGTCGTAGTCCTGCCGGTCGTAGGCCGCCTGAAAGCCCAGACGATTGTGCAGGAACGTCTGGTCCAGCGTGACGTTGTAGGCATTCCAGTCCTGTTTCTCCCACTTGTTCGGTCCGTCGATCAGTCGATTGTAGAAGTTGAAGACCGTCGGGTCCTTGATGATGGTCGACTTGTAGAAACCGGCGCTGGCGCCGGGAAAAGCGTCCGGATCCAGGGCGTTGGCGCTGATCGTGAATTGATTGAGGTTTCCGATCCCGATGGTGCCGGCAAAGGGATAGCCGTCGATCTGCTGGTCGGGCAAACCATCGGGGCCGATGGCGAAATGTGCCCCCACGCCGTTGCCGCTGGGCACGACACCCGACGCGCCCAAAGCCTGGGCACCGGCTGAACCATCGAAGCGGACGGTCAGCGTTCCGACCGGAGCACCGCCGTAGTTCTGGTTCAGCCAGAAGTCGCGCGACTCGCCGGCAAACGGCGTGACCTCCTCGCGCGGCACCAGGCCGGCCACCCAGGCGAAGTACGGATCCACCGCCGTCTGATTGAGGCCGCCGGGGTCGAACCATCCCGTGAGGTAGTCGCCGGGCGGCAGCACGCGGGGCTGATTCGAGCGCACGTTGCCGCGCTCGAAGTTCGCCCGGAGACTCGTATGCGCCGCGTCGCCGCCGAACAACTTTCGGCTCCCACCGCACGGCGCCAAAGAAGCGCCGGTCGCGATTGTAAGCGGGTTCCTGCCGGAACTGCGTGTTGTCGTCCAGCAACGAGACCCGCACCGCCAGTTGATCGGGAATCAGGACGCGGTTGAGATCGAGCGAGGTCCGTACCGTGCCGTAACTGCCGACGCGATTCTCGATCTGCCCGGCATTCTGAAAACCGGGGCTGTTGATGCTCGCATTGATGATCCCGGCGGGACTCCCGATGCCGAACAGGATCGAGTTGGGCCCGCGCTGGATGTCGACGCGGTCGACGTTGTAGGCATCCCATGGAATGTCGGAGCGGAAGTAGTCGCGCGTGTTGTCGGCGGAATCGAGGCCGCGGACGCGGGTGTTGAGATGTGGCGGGGCGAAGTTCTCCGTCGCACCCTCGGTGAACGTCGAGCCGACCCCGGCGAAGTTTCCATACACGCCGCCCACCTCGGTGTTCGCCGTGTATTGCAGCAGCGTCTGATTGTTCACGGCGCCGACGTCGGTCAGGAATTTCTTGGTCACCACGCTGATCGACGAGGCCACGTCCTTCAGGTCGGTCCGGACGCGCGTGCCGGCGAGGGTCGAGGTGGCGCGATAGCGGTCCTGGTCGTCGGCCGCGTTGACCACGAACGGAGACAGGACCACGAGTTCCTCTTCCTTGTTCTCCGATGCTTCCTCGGACGATGGCGGTGGCGTGGTCGATTGCGCCACCAACGCGCGAACGGGAACAAGCAGACACGCGGTTGTAATCCAAAACGCACGGCACCGTGCGGAGCGTCGGTTCATTTTCATTTTGGGGGGCTTTGTTAGGGCTGCGGATTGCGCAACGAGCCCCGAATGCCGGTTGCACGATCGGGCAGCCGGCCTCCGGGTCTCGTTTACGAGCTCGGCGCCACCATAGCCCCTCCTGCCAAAACCCGTGAGGACTTCTCCGCTTCCGATCGGGACAATTTCGACGTCGTCATCCACCGCCACGCAACGTGGTCGCGCGAGCGGACCGCCGGATCACGTCGCCGTCGAGGCCCGTTCAATCAACGCCGCCCGCACGAGGATGCGCCGGGCCGGCGCCTGGGGATGACGCAGGCGGGAAAGCATCGCCTCGACCGCCGTCGTGCCCAGCTCCGCGCAGGGCTGGCGCATCGTGGTCAGCGACGGCGTCAACAGCTTCGCATATCGCACGTCGTCAAAACCACCGACCACCACGTCCTCCGGCAGGCGGCGTCCGAGAGCCTGCAGGGTCTGCATCAACTGGGCCGCCGTCGAATCATTGGCGCAGACAAACCCATCGCAACGGTGGCGTTTCAGCATCACCTGCACAAAGGCTGCGTCCAGCGGAAGACCGACGCAAAATTCCACGTTCGCTTCGGGCATCCGCGCCACCGCCGTGCGGACGCCCGCGAGTCGCAAGTCGGTCGTGGAAGGAAACTCCGGCCGCGCGAGAAACACCAGCCTCCGCCGGCCCTTTGCCAGCACGTGCGCGGCGAGTTCAAATCCCGCGAAGAAATCGTCGATCGCCACCAGGTCGTTCTGACTGCGTTCGGGAAAATCGCCCAGATCCCGATCCAGCAGCACCACCGCGATGCCGAAACGCTCGAGCCATTCGACCACGCCGCGATTGATCGCCGCCCGCACGGCGTGATGTTCAATCGGGGCAAAAAAGACGCCGGCCACGCCCCGATCCTTCCATTCCCGCGCCACGGCCTCCGGCTTGCGATCCGCCACCGCGCCGCCGATCACGACGTGCCAGCCCGCGTCGTGCGCGGCACGGTTGATTTCCACCGAGAGCGGCGCCACCAGCTCGGTCTCGTGGAGCCCGTCGGCAATCAGTCCCATCGTCCCGGCCTTCGGAGGCTCGGTGCGACGCACGAACGAGCCCGCGCCGGCGTGACGCTCGATCAACTCCAGCTTCTGCAGTTCCCGCAACGCCTGCGCCACCGTGGGACGCGAAGCGCGAAAACGTCGCGCCAGCGCAACTTCACTCGGCAGTCGATCGCCCGGTCCGTAGGTGCCGCGTTGAATCGCCTCATGCAACCTCTGAAAAATCACGGCGTACTTCGGCAGCGCGGCCATGGGAGTTTTGTCATTACAGGTTTGTTCCACCTGTCAGGCTATTTGTTGGAAGCCCCGGCGAAACTTCCGGGAGACTGGCGCGCCCGTGACACCGTTTCACGTTCCCCAATTCACCTCGGACGATCCGTGGCTGGAGATGCTGCTGGCGCGCCTGCCAGAAGCGCGGGTCGCGGTTTTTGGTGATCTCTGCCTGGACGCCTACTGGCTGCTCGATGCCGGGCCCGGCGAGATTTCCGTCGAGACCGGCCTGGCAGCCCGGCAGGTGCGCGCCCAGCATTACGCGCCCGGGGGCGCCGGCAACGTCGCGGTCAACCTCGCCGCGCTCGGCGTGCGCCAGATCGAACTCGTCGGGCTCGTAGGCCCGGACCTGTTCGGCGACGAACTGCTTCGTCAGTTCCGCGCCCACGACCTGCCGGTGCACGACATACTTCTCGGTCCCCCCGAATGGCATACGTTGGTCTATGCAAAGCCCTATCGCGGTGAAACTGAGTTGAACCGCTTCGATTTGGTCCGACCAACGGCGTGGCGTCACCGCGGGAAAGCGAGATGCTGGCCCGTCTCGGGGCGGCCGCGTCACGTTGCCCTGTCGTCATCATCAATCAACAGGCCCCCGGCGGCTGGGTCGGCAGTGCGGTCAGCGGAATCAACCGGCTGATCGCGCAACATCCCGACACTCTGTTCATGGTCGATTCACGCGACCACGCCGGGGAATTTCCTCATGCCGCGTTGAAGCTCAACCTGCGCGAAGCTGCGCGCCTCGTCGGGACCAACCTTGACCCGGCAACGCCCGAGAATGCGCGGGAGCTTGCCGCGGTCCTGGGACAACGGCAGCAGCGCCCGGTTTTCCTCACGCGCGGCGAACACGGCCTGGTGCTCGCGGTGCGAGGCGAGTTGTACGACATTCCGGGAGTCGAGTTGGCTGGAGCGGTCGACGCCGTCGGCGCCGGAGACACCGCGCTCGCCGCGCTGGCCGCCGCGTTCTCCGTCCATGCGACACCTCTCGAAGCCGGGGCCCTGTCCAATCTCGTCCGCCGCCATCACCACCCGGCAGGTGCGCAAGACCGGCGTCGCGACCCCGTCCGCACTGCGCGCGATCGGCGCTTCTCCGGACTACGTGCATGCCCCGCGCCTGGCCGCCGAGCCGAAACTCGCCCGGCATCTACCGGGCACGGCAATCGAGAACGTCACGAATCGCCCGCCGCCCGCCGCCATCCGGCACGCCATCTTTGATCACGACGGCACCGTCTCGGTGCTCCGCGAAGGCTGGGAGCAGATCATGGAGCCGATGATGATGCGGGAGATCCTCGGTCCGGAACTCGACCGCGGCGACGACGTGACGCGCGCCCGCGTCGCGTCGGCCGTGCGCGGTTTCATCGACCGCACCACCGGCATTCAAACGCTCGCCCAGATGAAGGGCCTCGTCGACCTCGTCCGGGAGTTCGGTTTCATCCCGCCCCACGCCGTGCGTGATGAGCATGGCTACAAGGCGATCTACAACGAGTCCCTGCTCGTCCGAGTCCACGAGCGAGTCGCGCGCCTCCGGACCGGAGAACTCGCACCATCCGATCTTCAGTTCCCGCGCGCCCGCGAAGTACTCGAGCGACTCGCCGCCGCCGGCGTGTCCCTGTATCTGGCCAGCGGCACCGACCAGGAAGACACCATCGCCGAAGCCGAATTGCTGGGTTACGCCGAACTCTTCAACGGCGGCATCTTCGGGAGCGTCGGCGACCTTCGGATCGAAGCCAAGCGCGACGTGCTCGCGCGCATCATCCGCGCCACCGGCGCCCGCGGCGAGGAAATCCTCGTCGTTGGAGACGGCCCCGTCGAAATCCGCGAGGGCCGCCGCCGCGGCGCGTATACCGTGGGCGTCGCCAGCGACGAAGTGCGTCGTCGCGGCCTCAATCAACGCAAGCGAACCCGTCTGATCCGGGCGGGCGCGGACGTGATCATTCCTGACTTTTCGGAAGCGGATGCCCTACTCGCTCATCTGGGCTTCGCTTCGGTCCCCAGCCGATGAACCCTTTTGCTCCCAAAATCATCGCCGCCTCCGAGGCGCGGGCCTGGCGCGACCAGCTCAATGCCGCGGGCAAGAAACTCGTGTTCACGAATGGATGCTTCGACATCCTGCACCGGGGCCATGTGACGTATCTGGCCTTCGCCCGGGCACAGGGTGATGCGCTCTGCGTCGGCCTGAACAGCGACGCGTCGGTCCGGCGCAACAAAGGCCCGGACCGGCCGATCAACCTGGAACTGGATCGAGCCTGCGTCATCGGAGCCCTGCGCGCGGTTGATGGCGTGGTGATCTTCGACGAGGACGAGCCGCGCGACTTGATCAGCGCGATCCTGCCGCACATCCTCGTCAAGTCGCGTGACTGGGCGCACTACGTCAGCGGTCGCGACATCGTCGAAGCCAACGGTGGCCAGGTGATCCTGGCCGATCTCGTCGAGGGCCGGTCCACCACCGGAACGATCGAGCGCGTCCTGCAGGTGTATGGCGGACAACCCAAATCCTCGTGAGCAAACCCATCGTCGTCACCGGCGCGGCCGGTTTCATTGGCCGCAACGTCGTCGCGGCGCTCAACCGGCGCGGCGTCACGAACCTGCTGCTCGTGGACCGACTTGGGACCGACGAGAAGTGGCGCAACCTCGTCGGCCTCGCGTTTGACGATCTGATTTCTCCCGAGACCCTGCGCACGTTGATCGATGGCACGCGCGCGCCCGCTCCCGCCGCTGTTGTGCACCTCGGCGCGTGCAGCACGACCACCGAACGCGATGCAGCCTACCTGCTCGAGAACAACTATCGTTGCACGCGGCACCTGTGCGAATGGGCTCTCGCGAGCGGCGCCCGGTTCGTCTACGCGTCAAGTGCGGCCACCTACGGCGACGGCAACCGCGGTTACGATGACGCCGAAACGAAGCTGCCGCACCTGCAGCCGCTGAACATGTATGGCTACTCGAAGCACCTCTTCGACCTGTGGGCGCAGCGCCACGTTCTGTTCAACCGCATCGCCGGCCTCAAATACTTCAATGTCTTCGGCCCGTTCGAGGATCACAAGGGCGACATGCGCTCGCTGGTCCACAAGGCCCATGGCCAGATCCTCGCCCGCGGATGGATCGAGTTGTTCAAGTCGGAACGTCCGGATTTTGCGGACGGCGAACAGAAACGGGACTTCATCTACGTGCGGGATGCCGTCGACGTGACGCTGCACTTCCTCGATCATCCGGACGCCAACGGCATCTTCAACTGCGGCACCGGGCGGGCGCGCACATGGCTCGACCTTGCGCGAGCCTTGTTCGCGGCCATGAACCGGCAGCCCGACATCCGCTTCATCTCCCTGCCGCCGGCGTTGCAGGGAAAGTACCAATACTTCACGCAGGCCGAAACGGCGAAGTTGCGCGCCGCGGGTTACGACCGGCCGTTCACAGAGCTCGAGGATGCCGTGCGCGACTACGTGCAGACCCACCTTCAACCCCAGACGGTCGCCCGGAATCCCACTCCGCCTCTCGATGTCCGCCCGCCTTCCCCATCCGCTCGCCGCGGAACTTCGGCCCCTGCTTGAACGCCGGCCGGAGCTCACCGCCTGCGCGCGTGACATGGCCGCGGCGTTCCAGGTGCTGACTTCATGCCTGCGCCGCGGACGGCGCGTCTATCTGTGTGGCAATGGCGGCAGCGCCGCCGACTGCGAACACTGGGCCGGTGAATTGCTGAAAGGATTTTATGCGCGTCGTCCTCCCCGCCTGCCGCGCGGTCGTGTGCCTCGCGTCTTGCGCCGTCTGCAGGAAGGTCTGCCCGTCATTCCGCTCACGGGATTTCTCTCCCTCCGCACGGCCGTGGCGAACGATATCGCGGGCGAGCTCGAGTTTGCGCAACTGGTCTGGGTCCTCGGTTGCCCGGGTGACGTGCTGGTGGGCATCAGCACGTCCGGCAACGCCCGCAATGTGTCGCTGGCCGCCACGGCCGCGCGCGCCCGGCGCATGCACGTCGTTGGACTTTCCGGCGCACACGGAGGCCGGTTGCGCCGCCTCGCCCGCCCGTGCATCTGCGCTCCCGCATCACGAACGCACCTCATCCAGGAACTCCATCTCTCGATCTACCACACCCTGTGCCTCGCCCTCGAAGCGGAGTTCTTTCCCGAAACTCCGGCGCAACACCGCCGCTCTCCATGACCACGCCGGCCACTCGTTCTCTGTTTCCCTTGCGCGGCCGGCTCGACCTCTCCGGTGCGTGGAACTTCACGTGGAGCAACACGCCTTTCCCGTTTCGCACGATCGCCGGGATCAAGGAAGGCCGCGTCGAATCGCATTCGTGTTCCGTCCCGGGAAACTTCGAACTCGATCTGCTGGCGCACGGTTTGATCGAGGAGCCGTTCGTCGGGATGAACATCGTCAAGCTCCGGCGTTTCGAATCCGCGCACATCTGGTACTTTCGCACGTTTGACTGCCCGGCGCCGCCGGACGCGGGCTCGCCCGTGTTGATTTTCGAGGGGCTGGACTGCTTTGCCGACGTTTTCCTAAACGGTGAGCTGGTCGGCTCGCCGGCCAATGCGCTGGTCGAACACACCTTTCCGGTTGCGAGTCTGCGCCCGTCCGGAAACGAACTCGTGGTCCACCTCCGCCCCGCCGCCGAGGAGGCGCGGCGGTTTGACTATCCGGCCGGAGCCGTGGCGCACCTGTGTTCGTATGAGAGCCTGTTCGTGCGCAAGCCGCCGCACGCGTTCGGCTGGGACATCATGCCGCGGGCGGTGTCCGCCGGGATCTGGCGACCCGTGCGACTCGAGTTCCAGCCCGCGGCGCGATTCGAGAACGTGTGGCTGGAAACGACGGCCGCCGACGCCCGCATCGCGCAACTCACGCTGCATTTCCGCACCCGGCTGCCCGCGGGAGACATGTCGCGTTACCGGATGGCCCTTGCCGGCGCGTGTGGCCCATCGCAATTCTCCGCCGAAGGTCCGATCTTCTTCGAGGCCGGTCGCCTGCCGTTGACCGTGGCGAATCCGCGCCGCTGGTGGCCGCGGCATCGCGGTGAACCCGCGTTGTATGACGTCACCGTGCGATTGCTGGAGGGCGATCGCGAAGTCGATCGCGCCGAATTCCGTCACGGGATTCGCACGGTCGCGTTGCAACGGACGGCTGTGACCGACGACGACGGTCACGGCGAGTTTTGCTTCCTCGTCAACGGCGAGCGCACGTTCGTCCTCGGCACCAATTGGGTGCCGGCGGATGCCTATCACTCGCGCGACGCCGCCCGCCTGCCGCGCATGCTGGAACTCGCGCGGGAGTGCGGCTGCAACATGATCCGCTGCTGGGGCGGGAACGTCTACGAGTCGTGCGAGTTTTTTTCATTCTGCGACGAACACGGCATCATGGTGTGGCAGGATTTCGCGCTGGCCTGCGCCGTCTATCCGCAAACGGATAAATTCGCCCGGATCATCGAGGACGAAGCGCGCCAGGTGGTGCGTCGCCTGCGGCAGCATGCTTCCCTGATCGTATGGGCCGGGGACAACGAATGCGATCTCGCCTACGACTGGTACGGCCGCGGGGCCGCGCATCAGAACCGGCTGACACGCGAGATCCTGCCGCGCGTGCTCGCGGACGAGGATCCCAGCCGCCCCTACCTCCCGTCGTCGCCCTGCGTCGACGCGCCGGCGGCGGCGCTCGACCGTCGCCATCTGCCCGAGGCGCATCTCTGGGGACCGCGTGACTACTTCAAGAGCCCGTTCTACACGCAATCCCCCTGCCATTTCGCGAGCGAGATCGGCTATCATGGATCGCCCGCGCCCGCGTCAGTTCGACGGTTCATCTCGCCGGACAAACTCTGGCCGCCCGGTAACGACGAATGGCTGCTCCATGGCACGTCGCCGATTCCCGGCGTCGATCTGTGGGACTACCGGATCGAACTCTTGAGCAAACAGGCGCGCGAAATGTTCGGCGTCGCGCCGGCAGATCTCGACGAGTTCGCGTGGCAGAGCCAGTGCGTGCAGGCCGAGGCCAACAAGTTCTTTATCGAACTATTCCGTGGCATGAAGTGGCGCCGCACGGGATTGATCTGGTGGAACCTCATCGATGGCTGGCCGCAATTTTCGGACGCGATCGTCGATTACTATTTCGAGAAGAAACTCGCTTTCGAATTTGTCCGCCGGGCGCAGGAGCCGCTCCTCGTCATGGTGCGCGAGGCCCAAAGCTGGGCCCATGACCTGGTGGTCTGCAACGACCGCCGCACCCCGGTCGTCGTGCGTTACGTCGTCCGCGAATCTGGCGTCGAGCTGCCCCTGGTCCAGGGCGAGCGCACCGCCCCGGCCGACGCGGTCACGGTGCTGGAAACCCTGGCCGCAGTGCGCAGTCACCAGCGATTCCTCGTGATCGAGTGGGAGACCGAACACGGCGCGGGACGCAACCACTACCTGGCGGGAAATCCTCCCTTCGACGCGCGCACGTACCGGCAATGGCTCACGAGTACCTACGGGGGATCGTCGCCAGGAACATAGCAGCAAGGCTTTCGCCCTGAGGTGACCGTTGGTCGCCCCGGTGCCGAAAATGTCCCGAGGCAAACCGAAGAAGTCCTCACGGCGCCGAGGCCGGGTCGGCTATCATCTCGCGGGGTACTTTCGCCCCGCTTATCCCTTTGCCGTGTCGCTTTGTGGCCGAACTCAGCTCACCTGCCATACGCCCGTCGCCGTCAGGGCGGGATGTCTGACGTTGTGGCTCGTCGTCGGCATGGCCATGGCCGCGCACGGAGCCGACGATTGGCAGGACCAGCACGACCACCTGGTCGCGCGTCTGCGAGCGCTCGAACCCATCGCGGGACACTGGGGTCCTGCGTATGGAGCGCTCTATCGGGTCGCGCTGCCCTGGTACGAACGCTGGGGCGGCAACCCGCGTCACGACGTCGACGACTGGATGATGCCTCCCGAACAATACGCCGCGGAGTTCGCCGATGCGCTGGAACACGGACGCAATTTTCTGGCGGAGAATCCGCAGGCCTTGGTGCCGCTGGTCTTCACCGCCCCACGGCCCGACGGCGGGACGTTTGAGGCGAACTACTGGATCACGCTTCCGTCCGGTTTTCCGGGCGAAGGACAGACCTATCCCCTCATCATCTCGCTCCACGGGTCCGGCTGGCTCGGCCACAAGCTATCCTTCGTCCGCCGCGCCCGGAAAGATCCTTCCGGCGGGCGGACGTTTACCGTCACGCCGATCGACGAGGCCGGACCCTGGCAAATCGACTTTCTGAACGCCTATCTCGACGAACGTTGCTGCGCTCGTTTCCGATCGATCCCAACCGTGTCTACGTGGAGGGTCACAGCCTCGGCGCGATGGCGACGTGGGAATGGGCGCTGAACAATCCCGAGCGCTTCGCCGCGATCTCTCCCCGCGCCGGTCGGGGCGAGCCCTACCGCGCCAGCCGCCTGCGGCGCGTTCCCGCCTGGGTCATCCACGGCGAGAACGACGATGTGGTGTTCACGGGTTTCTCCGACCAGATGGTCACGGCTCTGGAGGACTGCGGCGCGCCGGTGCGCTATTCGATCCTGTCGGGCGTCGGACACAACATGCCCGACGATCTCGACGAACCTCAAGTCGTCGACTGGTACCTGCGCCAGACGCGCGACCCCGGGCCGCCGCCGGCGGATCCGCGCGACGCGCTCGGCATTTCCGATGCCGGCTTCTCTGCCGGGGAAATCGTCGAGACCAGGGAAATACACTATTGGAAATCGGAACCCGTCGCGATGGGCGATCGCGACGCCAGCCTGCGTGCCGTGCAGACGCTTTTCCACGAAGCCCGCGCGCACGGGGAACGGGTGGATTCGCCGCTCATCGAGAGACTGGAAACGAAGAGCAACCTGGTGACGTTCTGGCTGGCCGCGCCGGGAAGGCTCCAGCGCAATGACGCGCCTCCCGCTGGTACCGTCGCCGTGCCCGCCGCGCGCTACATCCGATGGTATTTTCGCGGTGAAACCCCGAAGGCTTTGGAACACGCGGCGCGCGTGGCGGCGGAAGCTCACGACCATGGCCCGGCGACGACGGCCGTGGTCTGGATCACGCCGATGTCACTCTGGCCGGAAACGCCGTCGTATCTGGCGGAATACCGGATCGAGATCCCATGAGCCGGATCGATCTGCCGCCCGCCGTGCTCCAGATCATTCGCCGTGGAACCGTGATTCCGGCCACGCCTCTCGCGCTCGATGCCCGGCGCAAGTTCGATGAACGCCGCCAGCGTGCATTGATGCGTTATTACATCGACGCGGGCGTGGGGGGCATCGCCGTTGGCATGCACTTCACCCAGTTTGCCATTCGTCAGCCGGGCATCGACCTCTTCGAACCCGTCCTGCGGGTCTGCGCGGACGAGATCGACCGCTACGCCGCCAGAGCCGGACGCACCATCGTCAAAATCGCCGGATTCGACGGTCGGACCGAAAGTGCGCGACCGCAGGCCGAAACCGCCCGCCGGCTCGGCTATCATTGCGGCATCGCGTCAATGGCGGCGTTCCGTGGCGCCACCGAGCACGACATGGTGCGCCACATGCGTGAGCTCGCCCAAGTCATGCCGATGTTCGGTTTCTACCTGCTGACCGGGGTCGGCGGGATCCGCCTGCCCTACTCGTTCTGGCGCGACGTGGTGGAGATTGAAAACGTGATCGGCATCAAGATCGCGCCGTTCGAACGGTATGCCACGGTGGATGTGGTCCGGGCGGTCGCGGACGCCGGCCGGGTCGACGACATCGCCCTCTACACCGGCAATGACGACAACATCATTGTCGATTTCATCACGCCCTACCGCTTCGGCCCGGCGGAGAGCGCCCGCACCGTGCGCATTCGCGGAGGACTGCTCGGACAATGGGCCTGCTGGACGCGTCGTGCCGTCGAGCTGCATGCGCGGTTGCTGCGCATCGTCGACGGTGCGGAGGCCGTCACCCCTGAACTTCTGACGCTCTCCGCGCAGATTACCGACGCGAATGCCGCGCTGTTCGATCCCGCCCATGGTTTCGCGGGCAGCATTCCCGGGGTGCATGAGATTCTTCGGCGTCAGGGTTTGCTGGCAGGGAACTGGACCCTCACGGCAAGCGAAGCGTTGTCGCCCGGACAGGAAGCCGAGATTGACCGCGTCTGTGCCGCCTACCCGCACCTGGCCGACGACGACTTCGTCCGCCAGCACCTCGAGCGCTGGCTGGTCAACTGACCTCCGGAGCCATGACGAACATTTCCAGTCCTGCCGACCCGGCGCTGCCCGCGTCCTTTCGCGACGAAGCCCATCTCGAAGCGTTTCTTTCCACCCCGTCGCGTGCCCTCGTCGACGACTTTTCCCGCCTGGAGGGCGACCTCCTCATCCTCGGCGTGGCGGGGAAAGTCGGGCCCACGCTCGCCATGATGGCCAAGCGGGCCGCGCCGCAGAAACGGATCATCGGGGTGGCGCGGTTCACCGACGCGAACGTGCGGTGCCGGATCGAGGCCGCCGGCGTCGAGACGATCTCCTGTGACTTGCTGGATCTCAGCGCCGTGGCGAAGCTGCCGCCGTCTCCGAATGTCGTCTACATGGCCGGCAGGAAATTCGGCACCGCGGGCGATGAGCCGTTCACCTGGGCGATGAACGCCGTGGTGCCCGCCTACATCGGCGAGCGCTTTCAGGGCACGCGTTTCGTGGCGTTCTCCACGCTTTGCGTCTATCCCTATGCGCCGGTGACGGGTCGCGGCGCCACGCCCGCAGACACCCCGCCCACGCCGGTCGGCGAATATGCCAATTCCTGCGTCGCGCGCGAACGGGTGTTCCAATACTTTTCCGCCCGTACCCACAGCCCCGGGCGGTTGGTTCGCCTCAACTACGCGATCGACTGCCGCTACGGGGTGTTGCACGACATCGCGTCGTGGGTCCGGGCCGGCAAACCCATCGACATCCGCACCAGCGTGGCGAACTGCATCTGGCAGGGCGACGCGATCAGCCACATCCTGCGCTGCCTGCTGCACGGCACCACTCCAGCCACGGCCATCAACATCGGTGCACCGCACCCGGCGAACATCCGGGAGGTCGCCCGACGTTTCGGGGAACTCCTGGGGTGGGAGCCGATCTTCAGTGGCGAAGAACAGCCGACCGCGTGGCACAACGACTGTACCGAAGCGCAACAGCTGTTCGGCGATCCCGCGGTGGATCTCGAAACGATGATCCGCTGGAACGCGGACTGGATCCGGCGCGGTCTGCCCTCGCACGGCAAACCGACCCACTATGAGGAACGCGCCGGCGTGTTTTGAAGCCCATGAAAGGCGTCATGTTCTGCACCCGGCAAAAACCGCCCTCGAATCACAACCGCCGACGTTCGCCCGGCTGGTAACCTCCCGGGGAAAAGCTGTCACATCCGCGATGTCCGCAATCCGAAGATTCGACCTTCCCCCGATCCTGATTCACGGGCGGGGAGCACGCCATCGACTCCGCGACGTCGTGCGCGAACTGGGCGGGGATCGCGTGCTTGTCGTCACCGACCCGGGAATGGTGGCCCTTGGCGTCGCCGAGGGGATCCGGGCATCACTCGTCGACGGCGGGCTGCACGCGGAAGTCTTCAGCGACGTGCAGCCGGACCCGACCGATCAGAACGTGGCTGCGGGCGTCGTCGCCCTGGATCGGCACCGGGCCAACCTGATCGTCGGGCTCGGCGGCGGCTCCTCGCTCGACGCGGCCAAGGTCATCGCGGTTCGTCCCGCCAATCCGATTCCATTGTCCGACTACATGGGACTGCACCGGATCCGGCACCGCGGATTGCCGATGATCGCGGTGCCCACCACGGCCGGCACGGGGAGCGAAGTCACCAAGGTTGCGGTCATCACGGATACCGTCCGACAGATCAAAATGATGATGTTGAGCACGCCGCTACTGCCGGGCGCGGCCGTCATCGACTATGAGCTGTCGCTGTCCATGCCACCGGGCCTGACGGCCGCGGTCGGCGTCGACACCCTGACGCACGGCATCGAGGCCTACGTCTCGCGTCAGTCCAATGCGCTGACGGATCCCGTCGCACTCCAATGCGTCGCGCTCACCGCCCGGCATCTTCGCACCGCGTGCACGGAGCCGAACCACGACGCGGCTCGCGAAGGCATGATGCTGGCCGCGACGCTTGGCGGCATGGCGTTTTCGAACAGCAGCGTCTGTCTGGTGCACGGCATGAGCCGGCCCCTGGGAGCGGTTTTCCATCTGCCGCACGGTCTCTCCAACGCCGTGCTGCTGCCGGCCGTCACGCGATATTCGATTCCGGCCGCCGCCGTGCGCTACGCAGCCATCGCCCGCACCGTGGGATGCGCCGATGCGGCCATTCCCGCCGCAACCGCCGCGTTCTCTTTGGTGAGCTGGCTGGATCGATTTAATGTGGACCTGAACCTTCCGCGCCTCGGCCAATGTCGCGGCATCACACGCGAAACCTTCGACGCCAGCCTGGACAAGATGGCGGCCGACGCCCTGGCCTCCGGCAGCCCCGCCAACAATCCCCGCGTTCCGACCCTGGATGAAATCACTACACTCTACCGTGAAGCTTGGTGACGCCGCTGGCGCGGCTCCTTCGACCCGCCCGTCCGTGACCAACCGTCGCCTGAATCTTGCCATCAGCCTGACGCCATCCGACTGGCGGGATTTCTTTCCCCCATCTCTGGAGGAGGAATTGCATCGGCTTGCGCCCGACGCGCGAACGATCGATCCGCAGGCGAATTTCGCGGAACTCCTGTACGACGCGTCACCGGAGGTCCTGCTTGCCGGCTGGGGCACGCCGCGCCTGCCGGACGAACCCCCGCCTGCGCTGCGCTACATCTGCTACGTGGCGGGCTCCGTCAAGAACCTCGTCAATCGCCGACATCTCGAGAACGGCCTCATCGTCACGAATTGGGGCGACTCCATCAGTCGCACCGTGGCCGAGGCGGCGCTCTGGCACGTGCTGAACGGCCTGCGCCGCGGCGTTCACTGGACGCTCGCGATGCACCTTGAACGTGCGTGGCGCGAACACGACGCGCCGTCGGCGTCATTGTTCGGGCGGCGCGTGGGTCTGCATGGATTTGGTCACGTGGCGCGCGAGTTGGTCCGGTTGCTGCGACCGTTTGACTGCACGATTGCCGCCTTCGCGCCGGATCTCGACGCGGACACCGCGGACGCGTGCGGCGTCAGGATCGCACCGTCATTGGAGTCGCTGTTCGAGGAGAACGACGTCGTCGTCGAAGTCGCGCCCCTCACCTCCGGCACCCGCGGAATCGTGACTGAGGAACTGTTGCGCCGACTGCGGCCCGGCAGCGTGTTCGTCAACGTGGGCCGCGGCCTCGTCGTCGATGAAGCGGCGCTGATCCGCGTCGCCCGGGAGGGCCGCATCATGATTGGTCTCGATGTCTTCAGCAAAGAACCCCTGCCGGCCGATTCGCCCCTGCGCGGCCTGACCAACGTCGCGTTGACTCCGCACATCGCCGGACCGACGCCGGATCGCTGCGCGGATGCCGGCGAGTTCGCGCTCGCCAACCTGCGCGCCTACGCAGGCGGTCGGTCCCTGCAGGCCGTCGTCACACCGGCAATTTTCGACGCGTCCACCTGACGGATGTATTCGCCGCTCGTCCGCAGCGGCGCCTGAACTCATGTCCTACCTTCGTGCCGTATCGACCCTCGGGTGCGCCGAGTTTGATCTCGAACAGGCCATCGACCTGGCTAAACGCCACGGCCTTGGCGCGCTCGAGCTTCGGGCCCTGGACGGAACGCTGGATCTCCCGGGTTATTTTTCCCGGCATTTCCGATCTCCGGCCGAACTGGCAGAACGCCTCGGCGACTCGCCCGTCCGCATCGCGGTGATCGATACGTCATTTCGACTGGCCGGTCACAAGCCCGACGACTGGCGTGGCTTCCTCGATTTCGTTCCCTGGGCTGAGGCCCTCGGAGTACGCTGGTTGCGCGTCTTTGACGGCGATCTTGTTCACGAGCCGTCACGATTTGACCAGGCCCTGGCCACGCTGCGCCGCTGGCGGGAATTGCGTCGCGACCATCGCTGGCAGGTCGATTGCGCCGTGGAGACCCACGATTCGCTGCTCGACGCGACGCGCGTGCAGCGCCTGCTCGCCGTCGCCCCCGACACCTCGATCCTCTGGGATACGCATCATACCTGGAAGCTGGGAGGCGAGGACCCGCTGGTTACCTGGCGGGCCATCCGGGAGCGAGTGGCCTGCATCCATCTCAAAGACAGCATCGACCAGCCGGGTCCGGAGCATCCCTATTCATACGTCCTGCCCGGGGCCGGGCTTTTCCCCGCGGCTCCGCTCGTGAACGTTCTGCGGAAGGAATTCGGCGGAACGGTGAGTCTCGAATGGGAACGACTCTGGCATCCGTACCTTCCGCCGCTCGAAGAGGCGCTGCTGCATGCCGCAAAAACCGACTGGTGGTAGGAGCGGCTGCCGCGACGCTCGAGTTGTCGCTGGCGACGATCGGTAACATCGCGCGTCAGCGCGGAGGCATCAGTTCCGACAAGGCAAACCGTCCCGTGGAGGCCACCGGCACTCCATGCAGGAGAGCGGGAAGAAAACGAACCTCGCGGAGGGTCTTGTCCAGATAGGCTTCATCAACCCCCGTTGCTCCGGGTTGGAGGTCGAGACGCGTCACCACTCCCTGCGCGTCCACATCGATGTCAAACGTGCGCCCCCGTTCTCCCACCGGCACATGATCGCAAAAATCCAGCGGCATCAAGGCGGGCACGGCCCGTATCGGCCGATCGACCGCCGGATTCCCGGACAAATACTGGGTCAGCAGAAACTGAACGGCTTCGTCCGCCGTAACCTGGATCCGGTGGCTTGAAAGACTCGTCGGAATCTCCGACCCGCCGATGTAGATGTGCACCTCGTATTCGTCGACGGCAAAACCGGGCGGCAGACCCGTCTGGACCAGGTCGATCCGCCGGGCCGTGGGACCGATGCGCGGCAACGCATAAAATCCGAGGGACGACAGCGGTGTCGCGGGCGCGCGCGGATCGCGGACAATCACCCGCACCAGCGCATATGTTTTTTTCACGGGGACCGGAGATGCGGCCCGAAACGTGATCGCGAAGGCATTACTGGAACCTCCCGCGCCCCCACGGTTCAAGCCGGCATCGGGAGCGTATCCCCGCAAGGGACCGGCGGAATAGGCATCCACTTCCGCTCCCACGGCGTCGGCCAGGCCGGTCTTTGCCGCCGCCCGCTCTTCCGGCGTAATGACCTGGAAGGGTTGCGGCACCGTGTCGGCCCGCTCGATTCTTTCCTCTTGGGCCACAAAATAACGCACCGCCCGATCAGCGTGCACCTGGCCATGCTCGTGCACAAATTGTCGCGTCAGATACTGGTCCAAACCATCTTGGGCCGAACGGGCATCGTGGGTCGTCCGGCTCGCCGAAATGTCCGAGAGGTTCAGGCTCATCCGCCCGACCTTGACCTCCGTTGTCGTCTTGAACGTTTGTGGCCCGCTCAATCGCACGTGTACGGGGTGGCCATCGCGCATCACGTCGACGAAATCGCCATCCATGTTCACGACCAGACAGGCGTCATCGTCCGTTTGCAGCGCCACATCCAGGCCGGCAAAAACCACCGCTCCGGAGGTCCCGTCCGGCAGCGGCTCCGCGGCACGACCCGATCCCGCCACCACGCCGATGAGGCCGAGGGCGACCCACCGCCAATCCGACGCGATCTCCCGAAGCTCGGCGCGGACAACGTGCCCTTCGGCGCCCCAAATGTTTCGAATCAGCCGCATTGCAGGATCAAATCCGCGGCCGATTTCGCCGGCTCCTGCTGCACCCAGTGTGATGGCGACTGGCCGGTCTGCCGGCGAAACCAACGCGCAAAGTAGCTCTGGTCCGGCAAGCCCACTTCACCGGCGACGTCGCCCACCTTGACCCCGCGGGCCAGCAGATCCTTCGCCTTGAGCAGCCGACGTTGCGTCCGAAACTGCCCCAGGGTCAGTCCCGTTTCCTTGCGCACGAGTCGGTTCAGATGATCACGCTGGTAGCCGCTGCGCTCGACGACCTGCCGCAGCGGCGCCTCCAGTGCCATGGTCAGCAGCAAGCGATGGATGGCCGAATCTCCGCCGTTCGCCGCCGCGCTTGCCGTGCGCTCCAACCATCCGGCCCCGCGCAGCAGCATGATCAACATCTGCAGGATCACCGCCGCGCCTTCCCAGCTCAGGAACTCCCCGGTCGCGGAATGAATCCGCAGCAGGTAGTTCAATTGCTCGCGTATCTGGGCGAACTCTCCCTGGGTGATGGCGGCGATCTTCGGGGATGCCGGCGCTGATCCTTTCAGATGGAATTCGATTTCCACGCGCACCGCCCGGCGATGGCCCGTGGAATGAAAGACCGGCAGCTGCCCGGGCGGCAGGACCACCACGACGCCGGGTTCCACCGCCACCCGATGCCCCGCCAACAGCTGTTCGCCCCAGCCCGACAGACAAAGAATCGCCCGACTCCACCGGTGCCGCTGCGGATCGACTGCGCTGCCGTCCGTCTGGTGGCGGCGGATGGCGAAGGTCCGGATATGAAGATTCGGAGTCCGCAGATCGACCTGATTGACCAGCGCTGACTCGAAGGGGGGCATCGTTAGCGGCTCTGCGGAAGCGACACTGTCTTGGGGCGTAAAGACGGGCGTGCCGGCAACCTGGCGCGGATCATTCTGTTCGCGACCGGTCGCCTCGACTCCAATTCCTGACAACCGGCATATTCCTGTAATGACATTTCGGCGAACCGGGCAACAATGCGTGCCGCCATCCTAAGCCTGCGGAACGAGGGTCGAGGCCTGAACCGGATGGAGAGATGCGGTATGGCGTTGTCATTCGGGGGACGAGGAAATCGGGTGCCCCGGACCACGGGGCTGGAACGAGGCGAGGGCTGCGGCGATGGGCAACCGATCAGCAGGATTTTCGCGTTTTCCGGCGTGCACGCGATGCAGCCGTACCTATACAGTAAAGTCCTTCGATGCCGGCCGATCCCTTTCCTCCCGCCACCGGCGCGCCCACGTTGCGAACCCTCGCCGCGCTTGCGGGCGTGTCGCCGATGACGGTCTCGCTGGCGTTGCGCAATCATCCGAGCATCTCACCAGCCACCCGCGAGCGGGTGAAGAAACTCGCCACCGCCCACGGCTACCAGCCGGATCCGGTGATCGCCAAGCTGATGCATCATCTGCGCAAGCGCCGCGTGCATGCGAGCAAGTCGACGCTGTGCGGACTAAGGATGCGTTCGCTCGCGCCGGAAACGACCCCCGCATCCGATTATGGCAATGAGGTGTTGCGCGGCGCCCGGCAACGAGCGGAGTCCCTGGGTTTTCGCCTGGACGTGATGTCCATTGACGAGGAGGGGCTGAGGCCGCGGCGCTTGCAGCAGATCCTGATCAACCGCGGCGTGGACGGCATCGTCCTGCTTCCCATGCGCACCCCGGTTCGGCTCGCCGGGTTGCTTGACTGGTCGCGATTCTCGGCGGTTTCGGCCACGCCGTCGGTGATCACGCCGCGTTTGCACGAAGCGATGCCCGACCTGTTTGGCAACACGCTGCTGCTTTGCGGCAAGCTGGCCGAGCGCCCGTGCAAACGCATCGGACTCGTCGTGGTCGCGGAGCACGACGTGCGCGTCAACCACCGGGTATTGGCCGCCTTCCTGTGGCACAGCCGCTTTGCCGGCGATACGGCCATACCGCCGTTGATCACGCCGCAGTATGATCCGGATGCGGACGCAATCCACCGGTGGATCGAGGAGCACAACCCCGACGCCATCTTCACCAATTCGGAATCTACGCTCAACCAGATCTTCGGACTGCTCTCCAATCGCCAGCGCCGTCAGATCACGCTGGCGTCAACCACGTTGCTGGCTCCGTCGACCTCCCGCTTTTCCGGCATCGCCGACAACGCCCATGAGGTCGGCGCGGCCGCGGTGGAAATCGTGGCGGCGATGATCCAGCGGGGGGAGTGCGGCCTGCCGACCACGCCCCGAACCACCTTGATTGCTGGTGAATACTTCGTTCCGCCGCGCGGGCGTCACAAGTCTCCGAAGCAACCGGGGGCACGATAGGGCGCAGTTCCCGGATTTTCGCCCCGGAGGAATATCAACGCACCCGCTCACCCGCAGTCGGGGAGCCCAGCCGACCGGCTTCAATCGGCCGCTTTTCTGGACGAGCGCACAAACGGAATCCAGCGGCCGGGACATGCCCAACCCCTCCGGCCGACTCGAAAGTCACTGCGGACCGATAGGAAAATTGGCGCCCCACGGGGCACGTTTTTCCGAGGGGCGCTAGAATCGCATACGGATCGCAAACAAACGCACTGGTTTTGCGAGCCGCTCAACGCGGTCCGTGCCCTTCACTGATCTGGTCCTGTTGACCTGGAGGCGCGGGCCGGAATCGGCCAGATTTCGCGCGTGTGCGAGGCCCACAATGGTCGCTCCTACGAGTGTACCAAAGATAATCAGCCTCTACTCCCCACTCCCGAATTCCGCTCGTTTGGTGTCCGTTTTGGTGTCCGTCGATTTCCGCCCGTTGATTGGCTCGGCAGCCTTCCCGCTGGCCGACGGCTTTGCTGGCGTGAAGCCGCCCGGAGAGGGCTGACCGGCCGCTGACGCCGATCAGCCCCCGAAGTGGGCGTGCCAGAGGGCGAGGACGGTGAGATCGTCGCGCAGGCGCTTTTCGCCGGCGCTGCGGAGCGGGTGAACGCGAGCGATCGAGACTGGCAGACGCCCCCGTCACGGTCGAAGATCGCCTCACTCGTGAGCCGCGGCATGCGCACGGCATCCGGCGGACGGGCCGCGCGCGAGAGGGCTGACGGCCAGGGGCAGGAAGCACGCGAAGGCGAAGAGACAAAACGCAGAGATTCCGCGGCGGGGAAAAGCAGGCAGGCGCATGGTGGGTTGGGGTTGGGATTTGTGAACCGCCGAACTCCTCGCGGGAACGGAAACGACGGGGCAACTTCGGGAGAGTACACGCAGTGGCCTCGGAGGGGCCGGGCAGGGAGGGGGGGTGGAGAAAGTCGTCGGGCGAACCGAAAACGTTGCGGCTCGTTTTCGACGAACACCGGAACGCGGCAGCAGCCTCCGCAAACGCCCCGGATCGTTATCACGTTAAGCAGCGTCGACCGGCCGTGGATGAACGATATAACGGACGGCACCGTTTGCGCGGCACTGTCGTTGCGCACGATGCATGGCGACCGGGCGGGCCGCGCGCGGTCCTGCTCTTGTCATGCCTTTTCCCGTCGCCGCCATCATGAAGAAACCTGTCATCCTCTGTGCGTTGTTGGCCGCCGCGTTTTCCGGGAGCGTGGCGGCTCCGAACGAATTCAATTCGTGGCCCGCCGGGAAATCGCCCGAGGCAGTCGGGAGGAGAATCGCCACGCGCTTCACGTCCGTGCTGACGCACCAGAACTTCGGGCGGCCGGGACGCCCGAACCAGATCACCTACCCGGAAGTGTGCACTTGGTACGGGACACTCACGTTTGCCGACGTCACGAATGACGCGGACTTGCGCGCGGCGCTGGCCCGCCGCTTTGAGCCGCTGCTGCAACCGACGAAATGGCCTGAGCACCCGGCGGCCGATGCGCGAGGGATCGTCGACGAGCGTGATCTCGTGCCGGCGCCGGACCATGTGGATCACACGGTATTTGCGGCGGTGCCGCTCGAGCTTTATGTGCAGACAAAGGACGAGCGCTACCTGCGACTCGGCCGCATGATGGCGGACTGGCAGTGGGCGGAACCCGACTATCATTGGCCGTTCGCGCATCCGGTCCTGGAAAAATACTTCCCGAATCGCGTGACCGATGCGGGCCGTCGAGTGGCTCCGCCAGGGCTACACGTGGCAGACGCGCCTGTGGATCGACGACATGTTCATGATCACCGCGGCGCAAGCGCAGTCGTTTCGGGCGACGGGAGAACGCAAATACATCGAACGCGCGGCGAAAGAAATGGTGCTCTACCTGGAAAGACTCCAGCGCGAGAACGGTCTTTTCCACCACGCGCCCGGGGTGCCGTATTTCTGGGGTCGGGGCAACGGCTGGATGGCCGCGGGTTGCAGCGAACTGCTGCGTTCGCTGCCGGCGGACAATCCCGACCGGCCCGTCATCCTGACCGGTTATCGGAAAATGATGGCCACGCTGTTGCGTCACCAGGACACGAACGGCATGTGGCACCAGTTGATCGACGATCCGGAGTCGTGGCCGGAAACCTCGTGCACCGGCATGTTCGCGTTCGCGTTCATCACCGGTGTGAAGGAAGGCTGGCTCGACGAAGCGACCTATGCGCCGGCAGCGCGCAACGCCTGGCTGGCGTTGACCGGCTACATCAACGACGAGGGAGACATCCGCGAAGTCTGTGAAGGGACGAACATCTACGATCCGAAGAATGCGAGCCATGGACCCGACGGCCGCGTTTACTACCTCGCGCGCAAACGCAACATCGGCGACCTCCATGGACAGGCGCCGATCCTGTGGTGCGCGACGGCCCTGTTGCGCGGCTCGGCCGAGCGGTAGCGCGCACTGTAGCTTCGGGTTCAAACCTTGTCCGGCGGCCGGTCGCAGGGTCTCAACGCACCAGCCCTGGCGGTGTGACCGCCAGTTCACCGCCCGCGAGCCTGATCATCTCGAGACCGGCGTTCAGGAACGCACCCACCCCGAAGGCATACGTGTCCTCGGCGCGCGCTGGCTTCGGATCCTTGCCCACTGGCAGGAGCCTGCTGGCAGGCGAAACAGCCGAGGCTCCGTCACTGCGCCGTTCGAATCGCCTGCCTGTCTCCTGCATTCCAGACCAGCCGAAGCAAGCTTGAGGGAACCGGTCCCAAGGGGAGGAAAAGCCCAGGGGCGGATCGAGCGATCCGCCCCTGGAAATGACGAGCCTGTGCGCCGGGATCGCGTCAGAAACTGAACGTGTTCGACCAGACGAATTGCCGCGGTTGTGAGGACAGGCGGGCCCGCAGTTGGGCGGCGTTGGCCTGGTTCGGAATGATCCAGACGTCGGACTTGTCGAAGAGGTTCCTGACGTTGAGCTGCGTGGACCACGTGATGTTCTTGAACGCCCCGCCCAGCTCGTGTTTGTAGCTCAATCCCAACCCGAAGACGATGTTGTTGGGCATGCGGAACAACTCGCGCGTGGCCTCGAAGGCATTTTCGCAGCGTTGCCGGTCGCGTCAGAAGCTGAACGTGTTCGACCAAACAAAGAGCCGCGGCTGGGACGACAGGCGCGCCCGCAATTGAGCGTCGTTGGCCGGGTTCGGCAGAACCCACACGTCTGATTTGTCGAACAGGTTCCTGATGTTGAGCTGGGTGGTCCAGGTCACCTCGCCGAACCGGTGCGCGTAGCTGAGCCCGAGGCCGCAGATCACGTTGTCGGGCATGCGGACGAGCGAGCGGGTCGCGTCGAAGACGGTGCCGCCACTGGACGGGAAATGCGAGGTGTAGTAGGCCCGGTTGTCGATCGTCGCGCTCACGTCAAAGAACACGGACACGCCCTTCAACGCGCCCGTCGTCGAAGGTGTAGTTGTTCTGGAAGTTGAACGAATACTCGTTGATGCCGGTGTTGAGGTCGCCGTCTTCCACGACGGTGACCGTGCCGTTGTGCGGGTTGACGAAGTCGTATTGAATCTCCGCGATCGGCAGACCGGTGACGCCCGTGGCGGCCTGGCCGTGCGCCGGGTCGATCTGGGTCAGCGCGGCGCGCACCGCGGTGGAACGGATGGAGCCCGAGTTGGGATCGGGATCGGCCCAGTAGAGACTGTCCGGATCGTTCAGCATGGTGAGCGTCAACTGCTCCGTCGCAGGCCCGCCGGCGTCGTTCGGATCGACCAGCACCGGCGTCCCGTCCGCGTACGTGACGAGATCGCCGTTGGTGTTGAACTGGTCGTTGTAGAGCTGGTCGTATTTGACCGTGCTGGAGATCTTGCCGTCGAGCCTGGTGGCCGGAGAAGCGCATGCGCCAGTTGCGGGTCGGATTGGCGGTGACAACCAGGCCGGCGGAACTGGCTTCGCGATCGAGATTGATCCACTGGTCACCACCGTTGTAGCGGCCGTTGACGCCGTTCGGGTTGACCGCGTTGAAGAAATCGGAGCCTGCGTTCCGGGTCTCGTTTACGACCTTGGTGGTGAAGTTGTAGGCGATCTGCGCGGAGAAGCGGCCATCCTCCGACAACCACTTGAGTCCGACCTCGGGCAACGGGGCCTTCGCCTTCGGCACCTTGAGCGGTTCGCCATAGTAATCCCGGGTCGTGCCGGCGGAGAGGCCGGCCGTGCTCAGGGTGCCATAGGCACGCAAACCGGTGACGCGCGGCACGGCGACATTGAGGCCGACGGTGTAACCCCAATAATCATGTTCGGGCAGGATGGTGAGATGGGGACCGGTCGACGTGGGGCCGAAGTTGACCGTGTCGAACGTATTGACGCTCACGCCTGCGACGGTGGTGAGATTGCCGTCGAACCAGTCGGTGACATTGGCCAGGTAGAGCAGGCGGTTGTTGGTGTCCCCGCCCCGGTTCCAGTTGCCGGAATAGCCGTCCGGGTTCGAACTCGTCGGGTTGTTCGGAATCAGACCGTAGAGGTTCGTGTCACTGATCAGCGCGGGATCGGTCAGGATCCGGGGCTGGGCCACATAGTTGACTCCATCGATCGTGACGCGCTGGATGCCCGGCCGGAACAGCGGCTTCTTCTGGATGCCGCTTTGCACGGTCCAGTATTGGTCGGGCATCACGATGCGCCCGTAGTCCTGCGTGAGGGTGGGATCGATGACGGCGTTCCAGTTCTCATCCGCCTGATAGTATCGCGTATCAAAGCCGCTGCTGCCGAACGCCGGCCCCTGATGACTGAATTCCGCACCGGCGGCGGTTTGCGAGCGACCCCGGAGGGCACCGAGATGAAAGTCTGCCTCGTGCAGCAGCGTAACCTGAATGCCGTGCGTGCGGTCGAGCTGGTGGTTGAAGCCGGCATTGCGCAACCGGACGGCAGTCTCGTTGAAGGGATTGCCCGAAGCGTTGGCGGCCAGCAGCGCCTTACTGTTGACGGAATTGCTCCGCCGGTCGTCCGTCTCGCTATACATGGCGATGACCTTCGCGGAGAACCCCGAGCCGAGCTCGGCCTCCATGACGCCGCTGAAATAGTCGTTCCGGATCCGCTCGCTTTGCCACCAACCGTAGATCGAGGCGGAGTTGCGGTAGCCGAGACCCCCGTCGAGCACGTTCGTCACGTCGTCGAGCTGGCCGGTCAGGGCGAGGTAGCGGGAGTTCTGGCCGCGGCGCGGATCCCCGGCGGGCAGGAACGAATTAAAGTTCGGGTCGTTGTTGAAGACCGCGAGGTTCTCATTGTGCTCGCCGAGGACGCGGAACGTGATCTTCGACGTGGGCCGGTAGGCGATCTGACGCGTAGAGCCCGGAGAAGTCGTGCTGATTGCTGAGGTTGAAACGCTCCGTCTCGCCCTTGCCGTAGACGGTGGCCAGACGCACGGCGAACTTGTCCAGCCCGAGGTTGTAGTCGATCGTCCCGCGCTTGGAGCCATTGTCGTCGAGGACGAAACGAACCGAGCCGCTGCGCGATCGGAACCGCGCGCGCTTCGACACGGAGTTGATCACGCCGCCGCCGCCGACCGCGCCGTAGAGCAGCGACTGGGGACCTTCGATGAGTTCGACCCGCTCGACCGAGAAGTTGTCGGTGTTGCCGGTGGCGGTGCGGGCGCTGTTCTTCATGCCGATGAAGCCATCGCGCTTGATGCCGCTGGCCTGCAGGCCGCGAATGCCGAGGCCCTGGCCGCCGTTGCGATCGCCCGTCATGTCAAGCGCGGCGCCGGCATTGTTCGGGTTGTAGCCGACCGTGCCGGAGTATTGGACGAGCATGTCTTCGATGGAGGTGGCGGCGATGTCGTCCATGAAGGTCTGAGTGAAGACCTGGGCGGTCGCCGGCATCTTTTGCAGGTCGACGCTGAAGGCGGTGAGGGCGTTGGACTGCAGCGCGCCGTAGCTGGTATCCGAGTCCGCCTGCACTTCGAACGGGCTCAACATCACGACCTCGTCATTTGGGGCGTTGGCCGTCGAGGCGGCGTTGGGGGCCGGAGCCGCATTCGCCGGAGCATCGGCCGCGATGCTGTCGATGGGCGAGAACGACAGCATCAGCGGGAAGGTGAGCAAAGCGATCCGGGTGGTGTGCCCGGAGATTCGAGGGAGGGCACACGATGTCTTGCGTAGGTTCATGAGGTATCGGGTGGATGGTGTTGTTGGTTTCAGGCCCCCTGCCAGGTCCGGACAGGGCACAATCGTCTGGACGAGCCACACCGACGTTTCCGCTATGCGGAATTTTCGCACCCGGGCTCCGCCGGGATTCGAGGGACCAACCTCGCTCAACGATCCCACCCGGAGCGCCTCAAAAATTCTCTTTCTTTGGAGTCGAACCGGACGGGACCACGACAATCGTTTCGTTCGTTGCCGTGAGAACGTGAGCATTGGTCCGGGCAGGTCTTCGGCCTGATGGCCGTCTCGAAAGAGCGTCACCGCGATACCGGGCCACGGATTCCGGAGCGTGCACCTGCTTCCCGCCTCGGAGAGAATTTCGACGAATGGAATCCGGCCCGCCTTTTGCAGCGACGTGACGACGAAGGCGCCGCGTGCGCGCAGCGTGAACGCCACGTCCCAGTCCTTCGGCCAGCCGTGCAACACTTCGAGCA
The DNA here is from genome assembly GCA_963797435.1 of uncultured Verrucomicrobiae bacterium. Lineage (GTDB taxonomy): Bacteria > Verrucomicrobiota > Verrucomicrobiia > Opitutales > Opitutaceae > CAWCPJ01. The sequence goes on from CAWCPJ010000006.1 coordinate 487,334, forward strand.
CGGGGTCGCCCGCCGGATTCTCCGGCGCCGGAGCGCTCGCCAGCAGCGTGACGTGAATGCCCGCGCTCAGTCCGGCGAGGTGTTCGGCATCGATGGCGCCGGGGCCTTCGCGCAAACGCAGACGATTGCGGAAAATTTGCGCGCCGCCGATGCCTTCCTCGTCGATGAAACTTCCCAGGCGGTTGAATCCGAGAAAGCGGCGCTTCAGCTCCGGCTCCGGGCCGATGGGTTCGATGGCGCCCGGACCGCCGTAGACAAACGCGCCGAACGGCCGCGGTGCCGCGCGCGCCACCATTCGGTCCGGATGGCGGTTCGGGCAGCGCGACGAGGTGGTCGCTGATTTCCTGCCAGACGGGACGCAAATCGGCGTCAACCCCGAGGATTTCCGACGCGCGGATCGCGAGCGGGAAGATCAAGTGCAGGGCGACGACTTCGTTGGGGGTGTCGGAGGAATTCCACATGCTTTCGCCATTGTTGACGTGGTGAATGTGGTACCGTCCGTCGGCCTCTTTTCCGAAGTTCGGGAAGTGGCGGTAGAATTCCGCGGCGCCCTTGATGACGGGATACGCGCGATCGCGCAGCCAGGCCTCGTCCATCGTGTATTGATAGCGCTGCCAGTAAAGTTCGCCGATGCGCGCGGCGCAGCTCAGGATATGGGTGCAATGCCCGAAGATGTCGGACTTCGCGCCGCCGTCAGCGGCCTCGCGTTGTCCGCGTTTGGTCGGCACGACGAGATGACCCTCATCCCAGTGGCCGTCGGCCTGGAAGTTCCACCGGGCATGATGGCGATTGCGCCGCTCGACGAACCACTGAAAGCGCGCCGAGCGCTCCGCGTAGGGTTTGCGCACGAGCATCAGGTCCTGCAGCTCGGCGGCGATGTCGTCGGGCAGTTCCTCCAGGCCGTTGAAGAACGCGATCTCGGGAATGTAGATGCCTGCGGAGCCCCACTGCTGCCGGGCTGCGATCGCGCACGAATCGAGCATGCCCGTGTAGAGCGAGAACATCGGATCCATCAGTTCGAGCCGGTTTGCCGGCATGAGATTTTGATAGTAGGCGCTCGTATTGGCCCACCAGTATTGCGAGCCCCAGCGACTGAGGTCGCCGGTGGTCCGCCAGAGCATGCCGCCGAATCGCGGAGGGTAATCCCCGCGCGAGCTGGCGCCCATGAGATACAGAAAATACGTGTAGTGCTGCTCGACCAACTCCGCCTGCCCGGACGTGCTGTGCGTCGCGACAAAGCCCCGCGCCCAGAAGTCATGCCACCACTGCGCGGTTTCGGATGCCAGCGTCGCGAAGCCCTTGGCCTCGGCGATCTGCAAGTCGGCGATCGCCCGTGCACCGACGTCATCGTGCGGATCGAAACTCGCCGCACTCGCGATGAGCACGGTGAACCGGCCCGGGCCCGGCGCCGCCGTGAGCTGGACCGTGGATTCGTTGCGATAACGCGCGCGCGACGATCGCCCGACGATGCTGATCGCCACCGCGGACGCGTCATGAAACTGCTTCTCGCGAAACTCCTGCGTCAACACGATGCGCCCGTCGCGAATGTCGAGCCGCGACGTCGCGGTGTGTTGCGCCGTCTGGATCATCACGGCGTGATTCTGCGCCAGCTGAAAATTCTGACCGGTGTGCCGCTGGATCGCGTAGCGCAACATGCGCAAATCCACGTCAACTGCCGCCGGTTGCTCGCGTCGGTCTTCGATCTCCACCGCCATGACGTCGCGGTGCGGCCAGCCGAGCACGCGGGCCGTCACTCCCCTGCCCTGCGCGGTCATCGCGCCATCGTAGACGGAAAGATGCTGCGTGAAGGCGGATGCCCGCGAAGACGTCGTCGCCCGCATCCACGAGGTTGATGTCGACGTAACCGCAACCGCCGGCGTAGTCGCTGTCGGCTTCCGGAAAACTCACGGTGGCGGCGTCGCAGCCGAAGACGTCGACCCGGTTGATCTGGAATTTAAGCGCGTCAGGCGTGGTCCAGACGAGGCTGCCCATGCGGCCATTGCCGACCGGCATGCCCTCCTCGCTCCGCGTCGCCGGCTCGGCGTAGTGGAGGTCCGCGCGAGAAACCACCGCGCGCAGATCGATATCCAGGAGACGGCTGGCCGCCGACAGCGACGATGCGGCGACGAGCGCCAGCAATAGTGCCAGCACTAGCCGCATGTCAGAAGGTGAAGGTGTTCGTCCAGATCCATTGTCGTGGTTGCGCCGACAACCGGGCATTCAATACCGCACCGTTGCCCGGACTCGGAACCACCCAGACGCGATGATCGTTAAGCACGTTCCGCACATTGAGCTGCGTCGTCCACCCGAGCGCGTCGTTCAACTTGCATCGGTAGCTGAGACCAAGATTGAGGATCGCGGCATCCGGCAGGCGGAACAACCGGCGGTCCACATCGATCCCGAGCGTGCTGCCGTTGGCATCGGGATAGTTCACGTAGTAGGCGCGATTCTTGGCGTGGGCCTGGACGTCGCAGAGCACGCCGAGCCCCCGCAGCGGGCCCGTGGAGAATTCAAAGTGCGATTGCAGGTTGAAGGTAATTCGTTGAAGCCGGTGTTTTTCTCCCCGGCCTCGTAGATCACGACTGCTTCCTCCGGGGTACGGGCTGGTGAAATCGTATTGGATCGACTCAATCGGCAGCCCGACTGCGCCGGTCGCTGCCGAGGCCGTGAACCGGATCGGGTGTCGTCAGCACCGCCCGCAGCACGGGATTCGTGATCGTCCCGGAACTGCGGTCCGGTGCGGCATAGTAGCGGGTTCTCCGGCGCATTGATCATCGCGAGCGTCAAGGGTGTCGTCGCCGCGCCCGTGCCTCCGGCCGGATCAACCAGTACCGGGCGTGCCATCGGCGTGGGTCACGACTCCGTCGGTCGCGTGAAACTGGTCGTTGTAAACCTGCCGGTAGCTCACCGTGTCGCTGATCTCGCCGCCGAGATGGGCGAGAACCAGTCGCAGCTGCCAGTCGCGCACCGGCTCGGCGGTCAGGACGAGCGACGCGGCCTTCAGCGTCCGATTCAGATTCACGCGCTGGTTGGCGTCGGCTCCGCCCAGCCGGCCGTTGATCCCTCCGGATTGATGGCGTCGCGAAAGCTCGTGTCGCCTGTGTTTTGATTGTCGTTCTTTGCCCGGGTGCCGGGGCTGAAACTGAGTTGCATCGCGAACCGTCCGTCGGATCGGGCGGCCTTGAGTCCGAATTCAGGTACGGCGGATCCCGCCGTGGGATTCTTCAGCGCGACACCGTAGATGTCCGTGGTATTGGCCTCGGCGCGTTCCGCCGTACCGAGAGACGCGTAGGCCCACAGTGCCGGTCGGATTCGATAACTGGTCCCCATCTGCCAGCCCGGGTGCGTGGTTGCGGGCGTTCGGGCAAGGATGCCGGGACCGGCGTTGATCGTCGAGAAACGGGTCAGGCTGTACCCCGCGAGCGTCGCCAGCTTGCCGTCGTTCCATTCGGTAAAGTTGGCAAAAAACGCGGACCCACTGCGAGTGTCGCCGCCAAGGTTCCACGAATCGGTGAAGCCATTGGGATCCATCGCGGTCGGATTGTTTGGAATCAAGCCGTAGGGATTGTCCAGCGTTGCGCGTGCCGGATCGGATTCAATCCGCGGCAGGAGAATGTAGTTCTGGCTGTCGAGCGTGACGCGACGCCGGCCCGGACGGAAAACGGGCCGCGCCGGGATCCCGTGGCCGACCGGGAAATAGATGTAGTCCAGCGGCACGCGGCCGTAGTCCACGGTCCGGGCGGGATCGATGACGGGATTCCAATCCGCGTCGGCCTGGTAGTAGGCCTTGGTGATCCCCTGGCTGCCGTAGGTTGGCCCGCGATGAAACGCCTGGCCGCCGAACGCCGTGTAGGCCTCGCCATGAAAGGGTCCGAGGTCGAAGCTCGATTCGTTGACGACCACGAGCTTAGCGCCCCGGTTGCGATCGCGCTGGTCGTTGATCTTGGTCGGATTTCCAATCTGCACCGCCGTGACGTCGTACGGATTTGCCTCCGCGCCTTCCTGGCCGCGAGCGGGGAGCAGCGTCCGGCCATTCGTGGCCCGAATGTCGGTCGTCTCGCTGTAGACTGCCGTGAGTTGCAACGAGAACGCGCGCGACAATCTCGACTCCAGCGTCAGGCTCGACCAGTGCGTCTTGATGCGTTCGCTCGACCACCACGACGCGAGTGATTCGAGGTTTTTGTAGGTGAGTCCACCGTCAATGATGCTGAGGTCGTCAAGCTGGTCGGTGAGGACGAGGTATCGCGCATTCTGATCGCGTCGCGGATCGTCGGGCGCCATGAAAGGGCTTAAGCGGGGTCGGAAGCTGACGCGCGCAAAGTGGTCTACCAACTCCGTTGAGAGGCGCAACGTCGTGGCCGGACCGAGGCGAAACGCGACCTGACCGTACAGGCCGGAAAAATCACTCCCGAGTTCGTCACGCGCGAGGCGGTCGTGGGCAGCAACGGCGGCCACGCGAACCGCGGACCGCTCGTCTCCCTGGTTGAAGTCGAGCGTCGCGCGTCGGGAACCGCGATTGTCGATCATCCATCCGATCGCATCCGCGGTCTGACCAAAACGGGCGCGTTTCGACACCGCGTTGATCACACCCCCGCCGCCGACGGAGCCGTAGAGCAATGACTGGGGACCCTCGATCACCTCCACGCGCTCGATCGCGAAGTTGTCCGTATAACCGGAAGCCGTCCGCGCGCTGTTGGGCGGGCCGATGAATCCATCGCGCTTGATCTCGCCCGCGGCGACGCCGCGCACGCTGAGGCCCTGGCCGCCGTTGCGGTCCCCCGGCATGTCGAGTTGGGAACCGGGATTGTCGGACGCGGCCGTCACCAAGCCCGAGTAGCCCGTCAACAGATCCTCGATGGACGCGGCCGCCACGTCGTCCGCCAGCGATCGCGTGAACACCTGCACGGTGGCGGGCATCCTGGTCAGATCCAGGCTGAACGCGGTCAGGGCACTCGACTCAAGCGCGCCGTAACCCTTCGCCGGGTCGGCCGTGACCTCAAAAACATCGAGCCGGATCGGCAGGTCCGAATCCGGGAGTCACGTTTCTCCGTTTCACGGGCCGGGGCTCCGCGGTCCGCGGCACCGGCGCGAGACGATAGACAGCCAGGGCGCCCGTGGCTTCGTCCTCGGTCACGGCCAGCTCGGTTCCCGCAAGCATGCGCTGGAGCGCATCGCGGGTCTCGAGTTCGCCGCGCACCGGATTGGTCCTCACGCCGCGCACTTGATCGATCGGGTAGATCAGTTGCTTGCCGGATTGAACTGAATACACCCGTAATGTCCGGCGGGCATCGCCGGCCGGGATGTCGAATCGCCGGGTCTGCACTTCGGCAGCAGGCGACACTACAGCCGCCGCGAGAACCAGCCCCCCCAGCAGGATCAGGCGCTTCCCCACCACGAGGGCGGGAGAATGAAAACGCGGAGGCATGGCAATACCGGGGTTGAGATGGGGAGAACTCAACGAAAACGCTGCCCCACGGAACCGGGCGGAAACCGATCACCGACTGCTCGTCAGAACCACGGCACCGTCTTCGCGCTCCGTGGCTGTAACTCGAAAACCCGCCTCCAGCAAGCGGACAAAGGCATCGACATTGTCCGCCCGAAAAGTTCCACCGACGCGCAGGGCGCCCGCGGAGGCGTCACCGATCAGGAGTTGCCGGTCGTTGTGCAGGTTGAACTCCTTTACCACGGTCGCGAGCGGCAGTTCCGCGAATTCCAACCGGAGCGACTGCCACTCGAGGTCGTGCTCGATTTCTTCCCGAGTCGCCGTCGTCACCACGGGGCGGGACGCCGGGCCAGCGGTGGAAACCACGACCCGCTGGCCCCGCACCAGAATTGACTCGTTGCCGGAAGCGGTCGCGTCGCCGTTTTCCCGTCGGTCCACGCTCACCTTGCCCTCGGTGACAAGCACGGTGACCTGCTCGGGACCCCGGATGACATTGAAACTCGTTCCGACCGCGCGCACCGTCACGCCGCCGGCGTCGACGATGAACGGGCGCGCGGCATCTTTTGCCACGTTGAAATGCGCCTCGCCCTGAACGAGGACGACCCGTCGTTCCTGCGGCACGAAGGCCTCCTCCACGGTGGCTCCGCTGTTCAGCCGGACCACCGACCCGTCGGGGAGCGTCAGGTGTCGGGGCTCAAGCCGCACGATACCGACGGTCGCGGGAGGCGGCAAAAGCGTCGGCGCCGGAGGCCGATTCACCCGGGTCATGAAGACCACAACTGCGGCTGCCGCCATCGCCGCCGACAGCACGCCCCAAAACCAAGGCGGACCGAAGCGCCGTGAATGTCGCCCGGGATCCAGGAGATGCGGATTCGGTTCACTGCTGTGCTCCGGCCGCCATTCGGCGAGGGCGTCAAGCCGGCTCCAGGTCGCATCCAGTCGCGCCATCGCGGCACCGTGCTGCGGATCCTGGCCCAGCCATTGCAGGTATTCGTCTTGTTCCGCGGGGGTCAGGCCGCGGTCCCGCCGCGCCAGCCACTGGGCGGCAGCAGCCTCAACCGACTCGGATTCCGGTGACGATGATGCAGGGGACGCCATCTCGATTCAGCTCCACGGAAGACGCGTAACCACCGGAAGGCAACGTCGCAGCTCGGCTGGCAACGGCGCGCCGGGCGTCAGCGCGCGGAGAAACATGCGAGTCCGGGTCGCGCCTCGCGAAGGGAATCTGCCCGATGGTGGAATGCTGTGATTTCTCCCGCACCATGGACGGAGACGAGCCGGGTCCAGCCTTCCATTATTGGGAAAATTTTCGATCGTGATCGCGAGGTGCTCCAAACGGCATTTCTGCCCGGCTTTCACGGCAACCCGTATCGCGCCAAAAATAGTCGCGCAACGGCGGACTCCATTGCCCACCTGGGCCTCGACCGTGTGTTCGGAAATACCGAGGCGGGCGGCGATTTCGCGCTGCGAGAGGCCGTAGATCTTGCGCAACGTCAGCACCTGCCGGCAACCCTCCGGCAGCCGCTGGATCGCCCGGGTCAGCAATTCGAGTTCCTGGCGATGCGCGGCGGTGTCCGCCGCCGAGCACCGGTCATCGCACAGCGACGTCTCGGGCGATCCGTTGATGGTTTCGAACATCACCACCTTTCGGCGGCGCGTGTGATCGAGCGCGAGGTTGCGGGCGGTGGCGAACAGGAACGCCTTCGGCGTCCGGATGGCCGCGCGATCCTGAACCTGCAGAATGCGCACATAGGTCTCCTGGACGAGGTCATCAATATCCGTCAGGACGGGAAACTGGGCGTGCAGCCACGCGCGCAGTGCCGCCTCGTGGGGCAACACTTCATTCTCAAACCAGACGATCGGGGTGTGGTGAACTCAAAGCGGGGGGCTGATTCGTAGGATAATCCGATCCGGCTCCGATGCTCAAGCCGGGCACTGGACCTTTCTGCGAGTGATCGTTAAGCAGCGGCGCCGGCCGCGCACCACCTTCTCACGCTGCCCGCGCACACGGCGGGCGGTGAACGACCTTTACGTCAGCGCCACCGAATTTCGAGGGTTTCACCCGGTGCATATTCCACGACGACCACGCTGGCGATTGGGTCGGGCGCGAGCGCGGGCACGGAAATGAAAAGGCTGCGCTCGTGCCGCTCCAGGCCAAGCGGCTTCCGGGCGGGATCGGCGAGCAGGTAAGCCTTCGTGACGATGTCGCCTTTCATGCCCTCGAGAAAGAGGCGCCCGTCCTTCGGCCAGTTGAAGACGTGGAGAAACAGCTTTCCCGGCTTGGTCGTCATGCGGCCGTCGGGCTGGAGCCGGATCGTGTCCCGCGACGGTCCGGCCTGCGTCCCGTGGATGGCGTCACCGTTGGTTTTCATCCACGCGCCCACCGTCTTCAGGATCGCAACCGACTCCGGCGGAATCACGCCTTCCGCCGTCGGGCCGACGTTGAGCAGGTAGTTGCCGCCCTTGCTGGCGATGTCGCAGAGATTGCGGATGACGGTCTCGGCGGATTTCCAGTCATGGTCGTGCCGGTTGTAGCCCCAATGACGATTGAGGGTCATGCAGACTTCGAACGGAGTCGTCGAGGCCGCCTCGGGAATCTCCTGTTCGGGCGTGCCGTAGTCGGCGCCGAAGCCGAGCCGGTTGTTGATCAGACAGCCGGGCTGGAGTTCGTGGATCATGTTCACGAGTTTCTCGCCGTCGAGGAGTTGTCGGCGATCGCGGTTGCGAAACGAGCCGCCGCCATCGAACCACAGAATGCCGTTGTCGCCGTAGTTGGTCAGCAGCTCGCGCACCTGTTGGCGCAGGTAGGTGGCGTATTTCCCGATGTCGGCCTGGGGGTTCGGCCGGCCGTGATACCCGTCCGGGAATTCCCTGCGCACCTGGGAATACTCCCGCGGAAACTCGGGATGGTGCCAGTCGACGATCGAGTAGTAGGTGCAAAACGTCAGCCCGGCCTGGTGGCACGCGGCCGACAATTCCTGCAAGGGATCGCGATGGAAAGGCGACGCGTCCACGATGTCGTAGTGCGTGTAATTTGAATCGAAGAGGCAGAAGCCATCGTGGTGTTTCGCCGTCATCACGAGATACCCCATGCCCGCTTCCTTCGCGAGGGCCACCCACTCGGCGGCGTTGAACCGCGTCGGATTGAATTGCGCGGCGTAGCCCTCGTACGTCTCCATGGGAACGTTTCCCTGGAGCATGATCCATTCACCGTAGTCGGTCTGCCCGTGCCATTCACCAGCCGGAATCGCATAGAGCCCCCAGTGAACGAACAGGCCGAACCGCGCCTGGTTGAACCAGGCGAGCCGCGAGTCGTTGGCGGGTTCGGCAGCCGTCGACACCTGCGCGCCGGTGGCGGCAGGAGTGAGGGCGACCATAATGACAGCAAGAAGGCGGGAAGGGCTGATCATGGGAATCGGGGTGGACCGTCGACGAACGTTTCAAGGTCTCGGCGAGGTGCGAGCACCTGGCCAGCGTAGTTTCGCTTACATGCATAAACCCGCTCGTTGCGCGTCTGCTTATCAGTAAAAACTTCCGCGCGCTTTCTTCCTTCAAGCCGTGGCGCATGTTTATTGAACCCCATGCTGCCTTTCTTCGACCGACTCTGTGCCACGGCGGCGATCGTGCTCGTGGCCCTCCCTCACCCGGCCGACGCCGCCGTCAAAAAGGCCGTCTCGATTGCGGCCTTGCAGACGTTGATCGCGACGGCGGCGCCCGGTGACGTCATCGCGGTGCAGAACGGCGTCTACACCACCGACGCGCCGATCACGGTGGCCTGTGCCGGCACGGCGGAGCAGCCGATCGTCATCATGGTGGCCGCCGTCGGCGGCGTGGAGATTCGCGGGACGGATGGATTCGCCGTCGTTCCTCCCGCCGCCTACGTCGAGATCCGCGGTTTTGTTTTCACGCACGCCGGCGATCGGGCCGTCATCGAACCGGGCGCGAGTCACGTTCGCATCGTGCGCAACACATTCCACTGTGCCGGCGCCGGGGCGTACCTGACCGTGAGCGGCGACGACTGCGAGGTGGCGTACAACGCATTTCGTGACAAGGCGACCAAGGGCAACATGCTCTCCGTGACCGGCGCGGGCAGCCAGGTTGCGCGGCGACTCTGGGTTCACCACAATCACTTTCACGATTTCGCGTCGGCCCACGTCAACGGCGCGGAAACGATCCGTTTCGGCCTGAGCGGCCTCAGCATGTCCCGCGGGGACGGACGGGTGGAGGACAACCTGTTCGAGCGCTGCTGCGGCGAGAACGAGCTGATCTCGAACAAATCGGGCGGCAACACGTATCGCTTCAACACCTTCCTCGACAGCCCCGGCGGCCAGTTGACGCTGCGCCACGGCAACGACTGCGTGGTCTACGGCAACGTGTTTCGCGGCACCGACGGCCTGCGATTCTTCGGCGATCGCCACCGCATTTTCGGCAACTATTTCGAGGGAAACACGCTGGGATTCACGATCGGCAACGGTGACGGGGAGGTCGCCAACGGCGCGAAGCTCACCAGCCACGATCGTCCGGACGGATGCGTTGTTTCGTTCAATGTGCTGATCGACGACGGCACGCCCTTTCGCATGCTGCCGCGCAATCCCGGCGGACTCGGCGCCACCCACACGACGATCAGTCACAACGTCGTTGTCGGCGGCGGGTTGGCGGCCCGGATCGAAGGACCGAATGTCGACGCGGTCTGGAAGGACAATGTGCTCTGGACGACCGAGGGATCCAGCGACGTGCCGGATTCGGGGTTCGCCACGCGCGATCCCGTCCTCACGGCCCTGCCTGGCGGGTTGCGACTGCCGGCCGCATGGATCAAGCGCCTCGAAGTGTCCGTCCCGCGTCGCCCATCTTCCATCACCACGTCTCCGGTCGAGGACGGTCCTGTTTCCGTCCGCCTGATCGCGGCTGACGAGGTCGGGCCCGACGCGAAGAGCGGTCCGTGATCCGCGACTCCGGTGGGCCGTGAATCTGCGCTGGGCCACCCGGGCTCTTCAGAGTCCCACGTGCACCGTACCGCCGTCCGGAACGGCGAAGCGCTGCGACGCCCCGTGTTCGCGCGTAATGTCGATTTCGAGCGTTCCCGCGCGGCGCGTGACGGCGAGACCGAACACCACCCCGAAGGCGTGCACGCGCTTCAGCGCCATGCGATCCCAAGCCGACGGCAGGCGCGGCGTCAGGTCAAACGATCGCAAGCCCGTCGGCCGGATGCCGAACATCCCTTCCGTAAAGATCCGACAATAGAGCGCGCTTTCCGCGGCGAGGTGACGCTGGTTGCCTTCCGGATATGCCTCCACCGGATAGGGCACGTGCTCGCCGAGCAGGCGGCGACGGGAATAAGACATCAGATGATCGAGCGCGCGCGGCGTGTCGCCGACGGCGAAGACACCCCGAAGGGCATACAGCGTCGAGCGATCCCAAAACGTGATTTCCCCGGCCTGAGTCGCCAACCCGTCATCGGTCCAGAGTCGCGGCGAGAACAGCGCGTCCGCGGTGGCGGCCGCGCGATCGTCGATCCCGACGGTCAATGGAACGCAGATCCAGGCGCGAAGATGGTCGGGTTCGTTCGCGTAGTGAGCGTGCCGCGGTTTGCTGCTCGGGAAGGCCTTGTCGAAGTAGCGGTAGGTGGCGAACCCCTCGACCGTGGCGCCGAAGTAGTTTTCGATCGCGGCGCGAACCGCCCTCGCCTGCTCGTGCAAAGCGTCCGCCAGCGTTGCCGGCTGGTCGAGTTCGCGGGCGAGATCAGCCGCGGAATTCAACGCATCGTAGTAGAGCGATGACGTGCAGAGATTCGCACGACCCGCGGGGAAGCGGTTCTCGAGTTCATCGCTGTCGGAGGCGACGACGCCGTCGGCCGTGAGTTGCCGTCGACAATATTCGAGACACCAGGTGATGAGCGGCCAGAGTTCCCCGGCAATCGCGCGATCACCGCGCGCCAAAGCGAAGCGCGCCGCGCCGTATGCGATCATCGCCATGTCGCCGCGATCGCCCGCGCCGTTCCAGAAGCCGTCGCCCTCCGCAATGATCGAACTCGGAATCGGGCGGTAGTCGGGATTCATCCAGTGCGCGAAGAGGCGAAACGCGTTGAGCGCGGACTCGTTGCCGATCGCATCGCCGAGAAACGGAAAGAACGGATTCGCATACTCGGCCTGATCGTTCGCCCAGATCGCCGCGTAGTAGGCGCCGCCGCCCGGACCATGCATCAGCCCGTGCTTCGTCCGATAGATGCTCTCGGTCGCGCGGATCTTCGCCAGGGCGAACATGGTGTTCAGCACCGGCTCCGGAGTTTCAAGCTGCAGGTTGCCCAACCATGCCTCCACCCGCGTGCGCCGCGCGGCTTCATCGGCCTCGGGATCGATGGCCGCCGGGGACTCGCCGCGGCGTCGCGCCGCGATGACGAGCGCATAGCTTGTACTCTCGCCCGGTTGCAGGGTGCGCTCACCCGCGCCGATGATCTCCGCGGTTGCGACGTACCCGCCATAGACGCCGCGTTCCGGGTTGGTTTCGACCGTGCGGGTGTTGGCCTCGATCTCGACCGTGACCGGTTGCGCGGAGCGATTCACCAGCTTCGTGCGATCGATCACGGCCGGGCGCGTGGTGGAGGGAAATACAACGCGAGTGAACGCGACCTCGCCGTCGCGCCCCAGCGTGCCCTCGAACGTCGTGAGTCCCCGGTGGCGCACGCTGGACGTCCGCACCTCGCGCGGCGCCGCGCGATTCAGGAACAGACGCGGTTCGGCCTCCTCGCCAAACGTGAGCGCGAGATGGTCGCGGGTCTTGTTGGGGAAAAACCGCAGCATCGGCCAGACGACTTCCCGGTTCAGCGCGAGACGGCCGTCGGCGTCGACGCCATAGGTCATGATGACGGACACCTGCTCGCCGCTCATCTCGATCTGATCCCGATGCGTGTCGCCCGTCTCCACCGACCACTCGATTCCTCCATCCGAAGCAATGGTCCAGCGATCGGCCGCCGCGAGCGGCCGGACCAACAGTGGCAGCAGCAGGCAGCAGACGAATGCAAAGCGGCGTTTCATCCGGAGTCGATTCTCCACGCGCGGTTCATTCCGCCACCACTTCGATCACCGCGCTTTCGAGCGAGCGGCGCAACGGCGCGGCAAACCCATCGGCCATCAACGTCGCGCCGCTGACGACCCGATCGTGGAGCGCGAGGCGCGAGTTTCGCCCCGGCGGCAGGTTGACTTCATGGACGCGATAGCGGCGCTCGGGATCCAGCCCGCGCAGTTTCACCGGCGGAAACGCGGTCTCGCCCAGTCGATAGATGAACACCACGGCATGCATCCGATCGGGCGAGACATAGCTGAGTGCGGCCTGGGGCCGTTCGTACGGCGACTGCAGGCGATAAAGGTCGCCGCGCGTCACGAGGTCGCGCACCCGTTCCTTGTAGAGCGTCACCGCGGTGGCGACCTGCCGGCGTTCATCCGCCGACCAGCGCGCGACGTCGCGGTCGATGCCCAGCGCGCCACTCATCGCCACGTCGAGCGCAAATTTCAGCGGCCTGTCGCCCATGGCGGTGACATGCGCGGAGATTGTCGACGCCGGATAGAAGTGACTAAAACCCCATTGGATGAACACGCGCTGGGCGGGGTCGGTGTTGTCGCTCGGCCAGAACGAGTGGAAGTAGCGGAGCGCGCCGTAGTCGACACGGCCGGAGCCGCCGGCGCACAGCATTGCGCGGACGCCCGGATAGGTTTCCGCCATGTGCCGCATCGCGGCGTAGAGCGCCCACTGGTAATCGACAAGCAGATGTTGCTGCTCCCCGGCCGGCAGGTAGCTCGAGCCGGGCTGCGTGACGTAGCGGTTCGCGTCCCATTTGACATAAGTGATCCCGGGATTGCTCCCGAGCGTGTCATCGAGCACCTGCCGCACGAAGCCCTGCACGGCGGGCCGCGTGAGATCGAGCACGAGCTGGTTGCGGCTGAGGTTCAGCTCGCGGTGCGGCTGCGCGATGATCCAGTCGGGATGTTGTTCGTACAGGTCGCTGGCGGGATTGACCATTTCGGGCTCAAGCCAGATGCCGAAGCCGAGTCCGCGCCGCTTCGCATCGTCCGCGAGGAACGACAATCCGTGCGGCAGTTTTTTCGCATTCACCTGCCAGTCGCCGAGACCGGCATGGTCGGAGTTGCGCGGGTGTTGGTTGCCGAACCAGCCGTCATCGAGCAGGAACAGCTCGGCGCCGAGCGCCTGCGCACCGTCGAACAGCGACACGATTTTCTGCTCGTCAAAATCCATGTGCGTCGCCTCCCAGTTGTTCAGCAACACGGGCCGGGGCTGGTCCCCATCCCGGATGCCGTAACGGCGGGCCCAGCGGTGGAGGTTCCGGCTCATGCCGCCCTTGCCCGCGGCGCTGAACGTCCAGAGCATCGCGGGGGTCGTGAACGTCCTTCCCGAAGCGAGATGATAGGCGGCTCCGAGCGGGTTGATGCCACCCAGCGCGCGCAGGCGATTGCGGCTGTCGAGGTCGAACGCGAACTGGAAGCTGCCCGACCATGCGAGCGTGCCGCCGATGATGGTGCCCGTCTCCTCGCGAGCCGGTCCGTCGAGCGAAAGAAGGAACGATGGATTGCGCATCTGGTCCGCGCGCACGCCGAGTTTGCTGTCGAGAATCTTGATGCCGGGAGTGAGGCGCTCTTCGACCAGGTCCGCCTCGCGCAGGTAGTCGCCTTGCAGTTGCGTCAGCCAGTAGGAGTCGGCCTTGATCAACGGCGCGGATGAGGCGAAGCGCAGCAGCGTCACGGCGTCGGATTCCTCGTGCCGGATCTCGGTCCACGCCTCGATCACGTCCTCGTCGCGATACGCGCGATAACACAACGTGACGGTGAACGGATAAAAACGGTCGCGCAGTTCGATGCGGGTCAGCGTGACATCGGCATCGACCGCGGAAGCCTCGCAGCGCACGAAGGCGAGTTCGGTCGACGTGTTGCCGTCGGCGTGCACGACCTGCAACGCCGGTTCGAGGACGTAGCCATTGCCGTAGGGTGGATGGTACTCGTCCGCCCGATCGGGCGCGGCACGCGGACTGGCGTCGTCGCCGGGCACCGGTCCGAAGTCGAGTTGCGAAAGTCGTCCATCCGCGGCCGCCCACAGCACCAGGGCGGTGTGCCCGGTGGCGATCGCAATGACCCGCCCCGCGGGTGCCTCATCCGCCGCGGACACGAGCCCCGGCACGAAGGCAGCAATCACCCACGGCCACACGGAACGTAGCGTTGCGCAACGTTGCATCACGAGGAACCGGCCGGGGAACGGTTGCGTCGGCAAGCCTGCGGTGCCAGGACTTTGTTTATATCGTTCAGTCCTCCTTGCGCCTCATGCGTCGAAACCGGCTCGGCGGCGAGGGCCGACGTCCTTAACCATGTAAACATCCGCCGTCTTTGCGGGACGCGTTTCGCCGGGTTTCCTCGAAGTTTCAGCCGCGCCGAGCCTGCCGCGTGCGATTACCCCACGTTTTCTCCCCATGAAACCTGCGCACCACCGTCTTGCCATCATTCTGACCTCGGCGCTCCTTGTTCTGGTGCCGACCCGCACCCTGTGCGCCGATTCCGATCCCGAGAGTCCGGCCGCCAAGGAGGCGCGGCTCGAATGGTTCCGCCACGACAAGTTCGGCCTCTTCATCCACTGGGGTCTCTATGCGATCCCGGCCGGCTATTGGAAGGGCGAGCGCTCGCCCGGTATCGGCGAATGGGTCATGCATCGCATGAAGATTCCCGTGAAGGAATACGAGCAGCTCGCGAAGCAGTTCAATCCGGTGAAGTTCGACGCCGACGCGTGGGCGCAGCTCGCCGCGGACGCCGGCATGAAGTACATCGTCATCACCTCGAAGCACCACGACGGCTTCGCGCTCTTCAAGTCGGCCGCCAGCCCCTACAATGTCGCCGACGCGACGCCGTTCGGGCGCGACGTCATCAAGGAACTCTCCGCCGCGTGCGCGCGGCGCGGCCTGCGTTTCGGCGTCTACTACTCGCAATCGCAGGACTGGCACGAGCCCGGTGGCGCCGGCAACGACTGGGATTTTCCCAGCGACGATGAAAAAGACCAGAACGGTTCCTTCGACCACTATCTCCAGGGGAAGGCCGAGCCGCAGTTGCGGGAACTGCTCGGCAACTATGGACCGCTCTGCTTGATTTGGTTCGACACCCCCCACATGATGAAGGCCGGCGACCGCGCCCAGCGGTTGACCGACATCGTGCGCACTCTGCAACCGGCGTGCCTGATCGACGGCCGGCTCGGCCAGGTCGGCGACTACAAGAGCACGGGCGACAACGCGATTCCGCCCGCCGCTTCGGACGAGGCGTGGGAGGTGCCCGCAACCCTCAACCACACCTGGGGCTATCGCAGCGACGACCACGACTGGAAATCGCCCGGCGACATCGTGTTCAAGCTCGTCGACGTCGTCAGCAAGGGTGGCAACTACCTGCTCAACGTCGGGCCGACCGCGGAGGGCGTGATTCCGCAACCGAGTCAGGACAACCTGCGCACGGTCGGCACGTGGCTGAAAGCGAATGGCGAGGCGATCTACGGCGCGAGCCGGTCACCTTTCGGCGAGGAGTTCGGGGCCTACTCGACGACGCTGAAGGATCGCGCGGGCGAACCGGTTTTCTGTCCCTACACCCAATGGCGCTGCACGGCGAAGCCCGGAAAGCTTTACTTTACGCTCTTCCACGTCGAGCGCGACGGCCAGCTCGGCGTGTTCGTGCTTCCGGATTTCAAGAACAAGATTTCGCGCGTTTCCCAGCTCGACGACGCCACGCACGCGAACCTCGAGGTCAAGACGCTGCCGGACGGCCGGCGCACCTTCAACCCGGTGCGCTGGGTCAACGACTCGATGGGCACGGTGTTCGTGGTGGAAATCGAGGGCGACAAGGTCGTGCGCTGATCCTCCCTACTCCCGCGCTTCGTTCACGAACACGAGATACATGTTCGCGTCCGCGACGCTGGCGCCTTCGACGTTCGAGCCGAGCGTGATGCTTTCGTCGCCGGTCACGGCGCGCGCGAACACGGTCATCGTCCGCCCCAACATGGCGATCCGCTGGTTCGACGCGCGGAACTGCGCCGCCAACCAGGCCGGCCGCGAAAGACGATCATCGTGCGCGACGTACATTGTCACGCCCGCCGGCACGGCGATCTCGATCAGATCGACCGCACTGTAGCCGCTGTCGCGGTTGCCGGCCTGAATCCAGTCCGCTCCCTGCAGCGTCGCGGGCAGGTCTGCGAACGGCGAATCGATGTCGACATAGGCGTTGCGGCCGTCCCGCGCCCGCGTCTCGACGTGGACGATCGGGCCCGAAGGCGCCGTGTAGGACATCGTGCGAACAAACCGGCCCACGCGGCGCTCCGTCACCGTCGGTTCGTTCTCCATCCCGGCCGCGACGTCCCCGACGAAGAGACGTCCGGCCTCCGGCGTGAAACGCGGCCCGTCGATCAACGCCGGCATGATCGCGGAACCGCCATGCTCCACCGCCAACGCGCGCGCCTTGATCGCGATCACTCCACCCGCCAGGCCCGGCGTGGTCGCGTGCACGGTGATCGGGCCCGCTTTCCGCGTAGCCCGGATCGCGACGCGGTTGATGCCGCATTCGAGATCGAGGTACGGATGGTTGATCGAGTCGACCTTGCCGCTGTTGTAACCTCCGCGCCAGATGCCGGGGCCCTCCAGCGTGAAATCGACCCGCTGCTGGAACGTCGGACACCGTTCGCCCGTGGCATCGACCGCTTCGACGTCGATCAGGGCCACATCGCTGCCGTCCGCCCACAGCCCGGCGGGACCCGTGTGCGCGAGTCAGGCGCAGGGCCACCGGGGCGCCGGCGGTGCGCTTGCTCTGGGTCGCCACCGGATGTCCGTCGGCATCGTAGCCCACGGCGATGATCGTGCCCGGTTCCCACGCCACGTCGGGAAACGTGAATAGGAAACGATCCATTGATCGCACGCGGCCGAGCGAACGCCCGTTGACCAGCAACTCCACCTCCGCGGCATTCGACGCGACATGGATCGTTTTGCGGGTGTCCGGCGGATATGTCCAGTGCCCGACGATATGAATCTGCGGGCTCGCATCGCCGACCGGCGCGTCCGCCAGAAACATGACCGCACAGACATGATAGGCCTCCTTCGGCAGACGCACGCCGTCGACCTCGCCGCCGGCGCGCGCCACCTCGGTCGCAACCCGGCCGCCGCTGGTGCTGTCGGAAAAAATCCAGTTCGCGCCGCCGCCATGATCAGGCGCGGCAAGCTTCCGGATCCACTGCGGGCCGATCTGATTGACCGCATACTGCTCCGAGGTGAGCTGGTAGGTCTGGCCGGCTGCCTCCGGGTAGCCGAAATTTGGCGGCGAAAAATCATCCCACACGCGGCGCGGCGATTCCTCGCGATCGTATTCGCCCTCGACCACCGGCAGGCGCGCGATCTCGCGACCGCCCTCCGTGCCGATGCCCACGTCCATGAACTCGGCCGTCACCTCGTCGGCGCGGCGGTGCGCATAGGCCCGTCCACCGTGCGGATCGAACTGATCCATGATGCCGCGCAACTCCGCGGCATGCTCGCGCGATACCTTCTGGTTGCCGCCCTCCCAGATCAGGATGGAGGGGTGGTTGCGGTAGTAGACAATCACGTCGCGAAACGCCGCGGCGCGGAGCTGCCACGCGGCCGCGCGGGTATCGGATTCGCCGTCCACCCCGGGCTGGTCGGCGATGAGGCCCAGCCGATCGCCCGCCGCGATGCTCGCGGGCCCGCCGGCGCAATGCCCCCAACGCACGAAGTTCCCGCCCGCCGCGCGCATCATCTCCAACGTGAACGCGTGCATCCAATCGGGCTGGGCCGCACCGAGCCCGGGCCATTCGTCGGTCGGTTTCTGCCCCCAGCCGTGGAGTTTGTAGTGACGACCGTTCAGAAAGAGGCCCTGGTCGGCGGTCCATCGGGCCACGCGGATTCCCAGCGGCACCTCGCAGGTATCGACAACCTGTTCGCGCGCGGCGACCGCACACCCGACCCGATAGAGATGCGGAAACTGCGGCTCCCACGGCAGCGGCGCGAACAGCGTGCCCGACAAGACGAACGTCGTCGCCGCGCCGGCGGCGATCGGTTGCCGCCCCTGGAGCACCAGTGCCGTGCGGCCATAGGCGTCGATGATCGTCGCGCGCGCCTCGACGACCTCGTCCGTGGCGCGTTCGTTGCGCACGGGAATTTCGACGTGCACCTGCGCCGCATCACGCGAGATGTCCGTGGCGTAGACATACGGTCCGACGGTTTCGAGAAAGCTGTAAAGGGGCAGCATGATGTGCAGCGGGTCGGTGATGTACAGCCGCACATTGCGATAGATGCCACCGTGCGCCGGATGCCAGTGCGGGTTGTTCCAGGGAATCTGATCGGCCTGCAGGTCGGCGATGTTTTCGGGCACGTCGCGGTTCACCGTCTCCAGGTTGGCGTGCAGGTTTCCGGTCGCCACCGACTTCCCCCCCGGGGCACGCGGCGCGGGCTCGGGATCCCTGACGAAACGATTGTCGCACATCACTGCGAGCACGTTGGGGCCGTCGAAGCGCAGGTGCGGCGTGAGATCGAAACCGAACGGTGTGAACCCGGTTTTGCTGACACCCAGCCGGCGGCCGTTCAGGTAGACCTTGGCCACTTGGCGCGCCGCTTCGAACTCGATAAATACCTTCCGGCCCTTTGCCGACGCCGGCAGCGAAAATGTTTTCCGGTACCAGGTGCGCCCCGCCCATTGGTTCTGCTCGCCGCGGTGGGCGGAAAGCGACCAGTCGTCGAAGGTATCGGCGTCGTTGTAGGTGTGCGGCGTCGAGACGGGCGTCCACGCCGCGTCGTCGAACGCGATCGCGCTGGCGCCTGCGGGATCATCGCGCACGAACCGCCAGTCCGGGTTGAAGTTCAGCACGGTTCGTTCGCCGGCACACGCGGCGGCCATGACGACGAGAGCGGCGGTGACACCGCCCGACCAAAGCAATCGGGGCATTCTGTCGAACGTGATCAGCCACCGAATCAGTGACGAGCGCGACTGTGTTGATGTCGTTAAGGGACGCGCGGTCGTCGGGAGCTTGCGCCTTGCCGCGCGCATGGTCGCCGCGTTTATACGGTTAACTCCATGGCTTCGGAACGGTCATCCTCCTCCCGCGCCACCGGCGCCGGCAAAGCCGTCACGATGAAGGTCATCGCCGCGCAGGCGGGCGTGACGCAGGCGACCGTCTCGATGAGCCTGGCCAACAATCCGCGCATCCCGGAGGCGACGCGGAAGCGGATTCGCGCGATCGCGGACAAACTCAACTACCGCACCAATCCCTACGTGGCGGCGTTGATGCGCATGCGGCGCCAGGGCCGCGGGCGCACCGACCGGCCGGTGATCGCACTGGTCAGCGGATTGCAGGATGCCACCGCGTGGCGCACGGGCACAGGCGTGGGCAACACCGTGCGGCAGATGCGCGAGGGGGCGATCGAACGCGCGACCCTGCGGGGTTACGATGCGCAGGATTTCTGGCTGCATCAGGCCGGCATGTCGGCCGAGCGCTTCGGCCGCGTGCTCTACCATCGCGGCATCCACGGACTTTTGCTGGGTCCTCTCGGCGCGGGCGAACCTCCCCCGGAATTGAACTGGGCCCATTTCGCCGCCGTCCGCCTCGGGGTGCCACTGCCGGCGCTCAGCATCACGTCCGTGTGCAACGATCATTTCTTTTCCAGTCTGCAGGTGATGCGCGAATGTCACCGGCTGGGCTATCGCCGCGCGGGCCTCGTGATCCTGCGCGCACATCGCGAGCGCTTTCATGCCCGGTGGGATGGCGGGTTGATGGCCGGCCGCCTGCTCCTGCCCGAGATGAGCCTGGCGCAAACGCTCTGGCTGGAGCAGTGGAGCGATCTTTCGCCCTTGCAGCGCTGGCTGACCGAAGAAAAGCCGGACGTCATCGTGTCGCCGTCCACCGATGTCCTGCAAACGCACCTCGTGAAGCTGGGGTGGAAGGTTCCGGCCGACATCGGCTTCGCATCGCTCGCGTGCCCGGAACTGGGCCACGCAGGCAGCGGCATCTGGCAGAACGGCCGCCTGCTCGGCGCGACCGCCATCGACCAGATCATCAGCATGCTCGAATACAACGAACGCGGCCTGCCCGAACAGACGCGCGTCACGATGGTCGAGGGCGTGTGGAACGAGGGCCGGACGCTGCGCCCGCAACGCGCCACGCGCTGACGTCGAAGTCCGACGTGCCGCTGGCGTGCGTTGGTGGCGGTCGGCAGGCCGGTGGCGGCGCGAAACCCGGCCATGATCTCGCGACCGGATAAGCCGTTTTCCGCGCCGCACGGATCCTCGGCGGGGGACCAGTCAGGGTCAGCGTGCGGAAGCCCCGCGGAGCGCTGAGCTCACCCGTGGCATCACCTGGCTCCCGATCAGCTCGATCGATTTCAAGGCCCGCTCGTGCGGCAGCCCCGCCACGCTCATTTGGAACGTCACCCGCGAGATGCCGCCGAGTTTTGCATCCAGCGAAACAATCTTGTTCGCGACCGTTTCCGGATCGCCCACCAGCAACGCGCCACGGGGTGATGCGCCGGCGTCGAAGTGCGCTCGCGTGGTCGGGCCCCAGCCGCGCTCTTTGCCGATTTCATTGAAGCTGCGGAGATAGCCCGGAGAAAAGTCGGCGGCGGCCCGTTCGTTGTTTTCGGCGACGTAACCGATCGCATGAACACCCACTGGGAGTCGATCCGACGAGTGCCCCGCTTGCCCGCCGGCTTCGCGATAGAGGTCAACGAGCGGGCGAAAAGAGCGAGTCGTAGTCCTTGAGCGAAAGCCCGAACAAGGGAAACGCATCGATGAACGAGCCGCGCCCGACGATCATCTCCGCTCGCCCCTTCGAGATCAGATCGAGTGTGGCGAAGTTCTGAAACACCCGCACCGGATCGTCGGCGCTCAAGACCGTCACCGCGCTGGTCAGGTGGATGCGGCTCGTGCGCGCCGCGGCGGCGGCGAGAATCACGGCTGGTGCAGAGTCGGCGAAGTCGTGCCGATGATGCTCCCCGATGCCGAAGACATCGAGCCCCGCCCGGTCCGCGCACTCGATCTCTTCGATCAGATTGCTTATCCGCTCTGCGGCGCTGATGCCGTTGCTCGTGCCCGGGTCCCGCGTGTTGATGACGAAACTGTCGATGCCGATTTGCATGGGTTTTCAGTGTCCGAGCACGTGGCTGGCACATGTGCCGCCTACCATTTCATTTCGCCTTTGTTCACTTTGGCGCCGATGTCCAATGCGATGCCGAGACCAGCGTTGGGATAGGCGGCCTTCATCGCTTCGATCAACGACGTCGCATCGGGCGCCTGGGATAGCTCCTCCTCGAAACGGGCGAGGTAAGCCTTCGTGTAGGAGATCTGGGAGGCATCCTGCTTTTCGCCGGGCAGCGAGTGGCCCGGAATCACGGTCTGCGGCTGGAGCGCGATCATCCCGTCCAGCTTCTTGGCCCAGGCGGCGCGCTCGTCGGTCGTCTGCGTGTCGGCGGTCCAGACGTGAAGGCCGGCGAAAACATTCACACCGCCGGCGATCGTCTTGAGCGAGGGAATCCAGACATAGCTGCGACCCGGCATCGCATCGTCGAGGCCGCGAATCTCAATCACCTGATCTTCCAATTGAATGGTAGCGCCGGCCAGGGCCTCGGGCTGGGGAACGCTCGTCGGTGCGTTGTTTCCCAAACGCGGGCCCCAGACCTGCAGCTTGGTCTGCACGGTGGCCTGGATCTTCTTCAACGTCGGACCGGTGGCCACGACCTTCGTTTCTGGAAACACCTGCTTGAGACGTTTCGATGCCGAAGTAGAAGTCGGGATCGGCCTGGCTGATGTAGATCGTCCGGAGTGTCTTCTTGCTCTCCAGAACCATGGCGGCGATGCGCAAGGCATCGGCGCGGGTGAAACCGGTATCGAGTAATACCGCGTCCGTCTGGCCGGAAACCAACACGGCGTTGACGTGGAAGCTGCCGCTGTCGGCATTGGAGACTTGGACCGACAGCGGTGACGGCGCCGCTGGTTGCACGGCGGCTGGTTTGACGGGGAAATTCTGCCGGGCCCAGTTCTCGAATGTGGTCGGTGTCCGGCCGGCGAGTTTGTTCGCGAGCGCGATTGCTTCGAGTGAAGGTGAACCGAGATAAGTGTTTTCCTCGAAATGCCTGAACGTCGCGGCCAGCTCTTTGGCGCCCGGGAAGAAACCGGCATAGACTTCGCCGGGCACCTGGTTGATTGAAAACCTGTGACCCTGGCGGTTGAGGGTGTCCACGATTTCACGGAAACTCAGGAAATCGCCGACCAACGGCAGATACTCGCCGTTTCCGGCCTGCTCCGGATGCGCGAATGCGC
The DNA here is from genome assembly GCA_963797435.1 of uncultured Verrucomicrobiae bacterium. Lineage (GTDB taxonomy): Bacteria > Verrucomicrobiota > Verrucomicrobiia > Opitutales > Opitutaceae > CAWCPJ01. The sequence continues at coordinate 510,116 of CAWCPJ010000006.1, forward strand.
CGGCCACGATGTGGCCGAGTTCGGTGGGATCGCCGATGTGCATACCGCGAACGTTCGGATCCATCGGGATGGTCCAGCCGACGCTTCCGTCCGCTTGTTTTTGCGGGGCGAGCTGGCCGACCAGATTCTGATAATAGAACGGCGCGATGACGAAGGTGTGATGCGTGAAGCCGGCCTGCTGGACGATGGCATCGATCCTGGCCTTGGCGGTAAAATGGGGAACGTCGAGCTTGCCTCCGCTGATCGCCTCCACGTTCGGCAGCGTGGACCAGATGAAGTGGCTGACTCCGGCGTCCCGGGCGGCGCGGATGGCCGCGGTGGCCTGCTTGAGCTCGTCGGTGCCCTGCTCCCAGAAATTCGTGACGAGAAACACGCCGTGTGCTCCGGCCAATGCCGCCGGAAGGGTCTCCGGCCGGTTGAGGTCTGCCTCGACAACTTCGTCGGCGAGGTCGCGAGACTTGTGGGGATTGCGGCTCAGGGCCCGCACCTTGAACTGGCCAGAGGCCTGCAAGGCGCGCACCACGCCGCCGCCCTGTTGTCCGGTCGCGCCGAAAACGGCGATTACTTTTTGATGGGTGGATGACATGTTGGATCTTCGCTTTTGGTTATGTTTTCGGTTCAAGAAATTGAGGTGCGCCGTGCCGGACGGCGCCGGGTTCATGTGATTGTGAGCATCGAGATTTTCCCGTCGCGGAGCTGGAGCTCGTAATCGAGCGTTACGGGGCTGCCGGGAAACTGTCCGGACACCGCGACCGACAGACTGATCTCGTCGCCGTTTGCCGCCGCGCGCATCACGGTAAACGCGGGACGGAATTTCCGGCTGGTCTCCGCGACCCAGGCGCGAATGGCGGCCCGACCCACGTGCTCCTGGTTTTCGTCATGGACCGAAGCGCCGGCTGCGAAACAATCGGCGGCGGCCGTGGCGTCGAACCGGTTGGCGGCTTCGAGATAGCGCGTCACGGCGGCGGGCAGCGTGGTGGTGGCGGTGGTGGCTTTCATGGCGGCGGTGGAACACGCCCAGAATATCCGAAATCCGCCGGGGCGACCAATGCCGTGTTTTTTGCCTCGCTCATACTTTTGGTAATCGCTGGATTTCGCCGATGGAACTGCGCCATCTCCGCTATTTCGCCGCGGTCGCGGCGCACGGCTCCTTCAATCAGGCGGCGCAGAATCTTCATCTCACGCAACCCGCGCTCAGCCGGCAGGTGAAGGATCTCGAGGACGAACTGGGCGTGCGTCTCCTGCTGCGGGGCAAAAACGCGGTGACGCTGACCGACGCCGGTGAGGTGTTCTACGAGGAGGCGCGCGATTTGCTCGCGCGGGCCGACCAGGCCGTGCAGCGGGTGCGCGGCGAGAGCCGCAATGAAGTCCTGCGCATCGGCTACTCGCCCTCGTTGACCGCGGGCATCATGCCGGGGGCATTGGAAAAACTTCAGGCGGCGACGCCGGGCGTGCGGATTGAACTCGCCGATCTTTCCGTGCGAGAGATGAACGAACTCGCGAAGGCGGGACAGTTGGACCTCTTGATCACACCCGAGTCCCCGGCGGAAGCGGCGGTGCCCGGTTTTCAATGGAGCGAGCTGCGGCGGGTGTCGGCGGTACTGGTCATGCCGGAGACGCATCCGCTCGCGAGGTTGAAGAGAATTCCCGCGGCACGGTTGCGCGATCTGCCGCTGATCGGCCTGGCCCGGGGAAATTATCCCGACTACGTGCGTGACGTGCGGGCCATGCTCAAACCGTTCGGGATCGCACCCCGGTTCATCGCTCTCATCAACGACGGTGTCTCCACGCTGTTCCCCGCGCTGGAGGCGAATCGCGCCGCGGCGATTCTGGCCGACGGCGTCGCGAGCACCATGCCCCGGACTCTCGTCACGCGTCCGTTCTCTCCGGCCCCGCCTGCGTTCGCGGTGAAGTTGGGCCTGCCGGCCGTGCGCCCCAACCCGCACGCCGAGACCTTCGCGAAGCTGCTGCGGGATGAAGTGGAGCGCCTGAAACAACGTCCGACCCGGCGCCAGGGGTGACAGCGTGCCTTCTGGTTTTGACCAAAGAACGCCACGACGCGCCCGGGCGCGGGAAACGGCTGCGTTTTTCTCGGGACGCCGCTGACGTCTTCCTGCGTCCCTACGTCGATCTCACGGCGCAACGGATGGCAATGGTCAAAGCCCACATTGCGTTTGCCCCGATTTCACGGACAGCGGTGAAGGGGTGATTTGTGGTTAGTTTTGTTTGGACTCGAAGGCAAGCGAGCTGAGATCCTGCTGCGGCGCGTCCAGCGTGCCCGAGAGCTGCACGGTGTTACCGAGGCGAGGTCGAGGTGATGGAGGTGAGGAGCGTCTTCGTGATCGTGAGGCAGGTCCACGCGAACTGACGCGGGAGAACTTGCCGTCTGACTTACCGCACCAGGCACGGCCGCTTCGGGTCGAACGTCCAGCCGGGAATCAGGAACTGCATGGCTGCGGCGTCGTCGCGGGCGTTCAGGTCCAGGCTCCGGTAAAGTTCACTCGCCTGTTCGAGTTGATCCCGGTCGATCTCGATGCCGAGCCCGGGCCGGGCCGGCAGCGACAACTGCCCTCCGGAAATCACGAATGGCTCCTTGGTCAGTCGTTGCCCGTCCTGCCAGATCCAGTGCGTGTCGATCGCCGTGACGCGACCCGGTGCGGCGGCGGCCACGTGCGTCATCATCGCGAGCGAAATGTCGAAATGATTGTTCGAATGCGAGCCCCACGTCAGGCCGTGCGCCTGACAGGTCTGCGCCACCTTGACCGAACCCTGCATCGTCCAGAAGTGTGGATCGGCGAGCGGAATGTCGACCGCCTGCAACCGCAGCGCATGCGCGAGCTGCCGCCAGTCGGTCGCGATCATGTTGGTGGCGGTCGGCAGGCCGGTGGCCTGGCGAAGTTCGGCCATGATCTCGCGGCCGGAGAAACCGTGCTCCGCCCCGCACGGATCCTCGGCGTAGGCGAGGACCTTCTGTTGGTCGCGACACAACCGCACGGCCTCGTCAAGCGACCAGGCTCCGTTGGGATCGAGCGTGACGCGCGCATCCGGGAAACGCGCCGCCAGCGCCGCGACCGCCTCCATCTCCGCTTCCCCGCGACAAACACCGCCCTTGAGCTTGAAATCACGGAAACCGTAGCGCGCGTGCGCCGCTTCGGCCTGCTGCACGATTGCGTCCGTTGTCAGCGCCTCTTCGTTGCGCAGGCGAAACCACGCCTCGGTGGAATCGGATTCGTCCCGGTACGGCAGGGACGTTCGCCGCCGGTCGCCGATGTAGAACAGGTACCCGAGGACATCGACGCGATCGCGTTGCCGGCCGGTGCCGAGCAGATCCGCCACGGAGACGCCACGATGCTGGCCGTCGAGATCGAGCAACGCCGCCTCGACCGCGGTCGCCGCGTGAATGGCGATACGCTGGTCGAAGGTCTGCACGCCGCGTCCCGCGGCGTCGCGATTGCCGAAGCGCTCGAGCACCGCCGCGACGACCGCGGCGTGCGCGTTCACGGGCTGGCCGACGACATGCGTGCACGCATCCTCAAGAGTCTGTCGGATGCGCTCACCGCCGGGTACCTCGCCGGCTCCGGTGCGGCCGGCGGAGTCGGTCAGCAAGACGACGTTGCGCGTGAAGTACGGCCCGTGCGCGCCGCTGAGATTGAGCAGCATGCTGTCGTGGCCGGCGACGGGAACCACGCGCATCGCGGTGACGCGGGGAGAATCAGGGGGGCTTGGTGTCATTGGAATGTAGGGCCGGACCTTGCGTCCGTGCCGTGGCCGGTCGACGAAGCGGCCCGGACACAAGGTCCGGCCCTACACTTGCAGAACGGCAAACGTCGGAAAAGATGCGCGATTCACCTTCAACCTGGGTCATGTCGTCTTCAATTCCACGCGTTTGATTTCGCCGACCACCAGCAGATAGCAGGCGATGGCGAGCAAGGCGTGGGCGCCGACGAAGACCAGCGCCCAGTTGAACGAGCCGGTTGTTTTCAGGATGTAGCCAATCACGATCGGGGTGACGATGCCGGCGGTGTTGCCGAACGTGTTGAAAATGCCACCGCACAATCCGGTGATCGAGCGCGGTGCCGTGTCCGCAACGACGGCCCACCCCAGCGCCCCGACGCCCTTGCCAAAGAATGCGAGGCTCATGAAGAAAACGACCGCCCAATCCGCGTCGACGTAGTTGCACGCGACGATGCTGACCGAGAGCAGCAGGCCAGCCACGATCGGCGTCTTGCGCGCGACCGTCAGCGAAGCGCCGCGGCGCAGGAGGAGATCGGAAAACCATCCCCCGAGAATGCCGCCGGCGAAACCACACATCGCAGGCACCATGGCGACGAGGCCGACCTGGAGGATGGACATGCCGCGCTCCTGCTCGAGGAACCTGGGAAACCACGTCAGAAGAAACCAGGTGAGCGTCGTGATGCAGTATTGTCCGAGAAAGACGCCGAGCAGCATTCGACTTTTCAACAGCTCGCCCACGACGGACCATCCGACGCCGGGCTTCGCGGTGGCATCACCGGTCCGGTCCAGGTCGACCAGGCCGCCGCCCCGCCGGATGTGTTCGACCTCCGTCGCGTTGGCCCACGGATGTTCCCGGGGCCCGTGCATGACCTTTGGCCAGACGAACGCGCAAGCCAGCCCGAGCGCACCCATGAACCAGAACACCTGACAACGTACGACCACGCAAAGGCCGAGAACACATAACCCATCCCGACCGGGTCGAGCCGGAGGTCCTGGGACAAGTCCGTCCCGACCATCGAAAGCGTCGCCCGGTCGGCATAGTTGATCGTCGTGATGACGAACAGAAAGCCGACGATCAAAAATCGCACCCGTGTCGGACGCGGCGGTACCGCGATGGGGTTCGGGGGTATCACGAAATTTCCAGGCCGGAATCAGGGTGCAGGAAGATCGGCGCCGGCCTCCGGACAGCGTTTCCCGCAAGCGGGAAACGCATGACGCGGTCGGGACGCCCGCGCCCACCTTACCGGGACGGCAATCGTATGGTTACGGTGGTCAGCGTCCTCACGAATGGCGAGTGCAACGTCACGGATTTGTGGGCGACATTCAGAACGATTGGGCCTTCACCACCGCTCGAGCACCGTCCGGCAGATTGGGACAGTGGCGAATGTCGAGGTCGCGAACGCGGACCAACCAGAGAGCCGGCGTCTTGGAAGCGTGGGGAAGCTTCGCCCGATCGAGCCATACGCCGCGCACATCGTCGAGCACGACGGTCGAGCGAAGATCGTCGGTCGCCGCGCGAAACTCCACGTGATCGAGGCTCAGGTTTTCCACGTGCCGCGCCCAAAGTCCCCAAGCCGGCATGATCCCGAAGCGGTATGGTTCCGGATACTCGTTCTCGTATTCCTCCACCACCCGCCCACCCTGCTCTTTGGTCCCGCCGCCGGCGTAGTCGACGAAGATGTCGCTGAGCCAAAGATCCGCGATCGGGTGTTCCGCCAATCCCGCGATCAAAATACCGCTCTCCGCCGCGACGTTGTGAGCGACGACGTGGCTGATCTTGATCCGGCGCGCCGCGCCGACCGCGGTGCCCTCGGGACCCCGGAGACGCGCGCCGAGGCGGATGAAGATCGGCGCGTTCACGATGTCGCGCATGGTGAGATTCGTGATCGTGATGTCCTCCATCAGCGCGCCGTCGACGCTTTCCAGCGCCAGTCCGCGACAATACTCGAAGACACAATTCGCGATCGTGATGTTTTGGAAGCCGCCGTTCGACTCCGTGCCGCACTTGATGCGGCCGGTCGGACCGTGTCCGTACGTCACGCTGCGCTGCCGGGTACCGTCGAGCAACGTGCCTTCGTCGTAGCCGCTCACCTGGCAGTTGGTGATCGTGACATTCTTCGTCGCACGGGCCTGGCCCAGGGCCAGGCTGCTCTTCGGGCAGATGCCGTCATCGTAGGGCGAATTCACGAAGCAGTTCGCCACCTTCACATTCTGACAGCAGTCGATGTCGATGCCGTCGCGGTTTGTATCGATCCGGAGATTGTCGCACGTCCAGTTGTCGACACCGGTGGCAAGAATCGCAAAGTGCCCGCCGTGCTCGATGGTGAAGTCACGGAACGTGACGTTGCGGCAGTTTTTCAGCGCGATCGCCTTGTTGCCGACGCCGGCGGACAGCGTGTCCTTGCCCGGATAACCGAATGGACCGGACATCTGCGCGGCGATCGCGTCGCGCGCGGCTGCCGGTAGCGTGACGTCCGGCCGTTGTTCGTCCGGCAGCGTTCGCTCTTCCGGCAACAAATCACGCCGGCCGGAACCGCGGCTGAGCCCGCGACCATAGATCCGGCCGAAGCCCGTGATCGCGATATTCTCCAGACCTTCCCCCCAGATGAGACTGTTGTGCCAGTGCGAGTGACCGAAGTCCTCGTACTGGTCGATGCCCGGGTTGGGCTCGGGCGCGTCGTAGCCCGGCGACAGATCCGCGGGCGGCTCCGCGGCTACAATCGTCGCGCCGGCGTCGAGGTGCAGGGTGACGTTGCTTTGCAGGCGGATCGAAAAGCACAAATACTCACCGGCGGGAAAATCAACGGTACCGCCACCCGCCGCATGGGCTGCCGCAATCGCCTCGTTGATCGCCGGCGAGTCGATCGTCGTGCCGTCGCCGCGCGCACCATGGGCGCGGACGTTGAACGATTCCGCCCGGGCCGGAAACGGGGCCAGCCCGGCGAGGAGAATGAGGGCCAATCGAGGAAACATGGGGACCGGAGAAACGATGCGGGCGAGGCAGCTTCGCGGAAGGCTGACTGCAGTTACATGCTTAACGCAACGTCCGCGGCTTGCATCAGGCTTGCCCGGCGCGGTTAACCATTAAAGCGTCCGGGCGCTTTCGCTGTCCGGTTGGTCTCCGCAGCCTGCGGGCTTCGTTTCTCCGTTCCGATTCTGATTTGCTGGAGTCCGGTGCCCCGAACGGCGCAAGTGCCCGGGTTCTGTTGCCCCACCTGCCCCGACGCGGACCTCCACCGCATGACTCCTTACGACAACGCCGTCCTCGTGTTCTACTTTGGCTTCATGCTTGCGATCGGCTGGCTGTTCCGGCGCTTCGTCCACGACGTCAGCGACTATTTCCGCAGCGGTGGAAAGGCGCTGTGGTGGATGGTGGGCGGATCGGCGTTCATGGCGTCGTTCAGCGCCTGGACGTTTACCGGCGCCGCCTCCAGCGCGTATGCGAACGGCTGGCCGATCGCCACGATCTATGTGGCCAATGCCATCGGCTTCCTGTGCAGCGCATGTACTTTGCGCCCCGCTTCCGCCAGTTGCGGGTGATCACCGCGATGGAGGCGGTGCGCCAGCGCTTCGGTCGGACAAGCGAACAGGCATTTGTCTGGCTGCAGATTCCGCTTGGCACGCTGCAGGCGGGCATCTGGTTGAACGCGCTGGGCGTATTCTTCTCCGCGATCTTCGGCTTTGACCTGACGTGGACCATCCTTGTCACGGGAATCGTCGTCCTCTTCCTGGCGCTGTTCGGCGGAGCCTGGGCGGTGCTCGCGGGGGATTTCGTCCAGGTGCTGATCCTCATGCCGGTGTGTGTGGTCGTCACGGTGCTCGTTCTCGCCCGCCTGGGCGGCTGGCATGGACTCGCCAGCGCCGTGCCGGCCGGCCATCTCGATCTCAGCACGGTGTTCAGTCGCGAGTTTCTCGGCCTGTGGTGCCTCGCGATGTTGTTCAAGCAGTTCGCGATCACCAACAATCTCCTCGAGGCGACCCGCTACCTGAGCGTGAAGGACAGCCGCCAGGCGCGGCGCGCGGGACTGCTCGGCGCCGGCCTTTTCCTGGCCGGGCTCGCAATCTGGTTTCTACCGCCGATGGCCGCGCGGGCGCTCTGGCCGGACCTGCAGGCCATGATGCCGGGATTGCGGAACCCCGCCGAGGCGTCGTTCATCGTGATCGCGCGCGACGTCATGCCGGTCGGCATGATGGGTCTGCTCGTGAGCGGGATCTTCGCCGCCACCATGTCGAGCATGGACGCGGGCCTGAACAAGAACGCCGGCATCTTCATCAAGAATTTCTACCAGCCGCTGCTGCGACCCGCGGCCACCGATCGCGATCTGTTGCGGATCGGCCGGATCGCCACCGTGGCGCTGGGGGCGATCATCGTCGGCGTCGCGGTCTGGATGAGTCACCTCCGGGGCTTCGGCCTGTTCCTGCTGATGCAGCGCGTGAGCATCCTCGTGGCGGTGCCCATCGCGGTGCCGCTCGTGCTGGGATTGGTCGTGCGCAACACGCCGGCGTGGTCGGCGTGGAGCACGGTGCTGGTCGGATTCGTCAGTTCGCTCTTCGTCGGCACGTTGTTTCCGCCGGAATGGGGCGCGCGGCTGTGTGGTTACAGCCCGCCGCTCGACGCCACGACGCGCGAATACTGGACCCAGGGGTTTCAATTCTTCGCCACGGTGGGTGCGGGCACGCTGTGGTTCCTGCTCACGCGGATCTTCTGGCGGCGAACCGCTCCCGCGGAACGGGAACGGATCGCCGCGTTTTTTGCGCGCCTGAACACGCCCGTCGATTTCGACCGCGAGGAAGGCAAATCGTCCGCCAACGATCACCGCCAGGAAACTGTCATCGGCCGGCTGGCGCTCACCTATGGCGCATTTGTCGTGCTGCTCGCGGCGATTCCCAACGCGACGGCCGGACGCCTGGCGTTCGTGTTCTGCGGCCTCGTCGTTGCGGGCACCGGCGGCCTGTTGCTGCGTTCCGCGCGGACGCGGACCCGCGTCCCCTGTTGAACATGTTTTCCACCGAACCCCAACCTCCCGCCACGACGCGGCCCCCCGCACCGGGGCGCCCGATCATCTTCGCCGCGCTGACGCCGGGCGAGGTGAACGATTTCTTTCCGGGATCATTGTCGACCGAGGTGCAGGCCCTGGCTTCGCCGCTGCACGTGGTCGATGCCTCGGGCCTGGCCGAGGAGGAATTCGCCCGGGCCCTGATCACGACGCGCAGCCAGGTTCTCATTGCCTGCTGGAAAACTCCGACGCTGCCGGCGGTGCTGCCACCGGACTTGCGCTATGTTTGTTACCTTGCGGGTTCAGTGAAACGGCTCGTCTCCCGCGACCACATCCTGAACGGACTCCTCGTGACCAATTGGGACGCGTCCATCAGCCGCGTGGTCGCGGAAGGCGCCCTCCAACACATCCTGTCCTGCCTGCGTCGTGCGTCGGCGTGGGCGGTGCAGATGCACCGCGACGGCGCCTGGAAGGATGAACGCACGGAAACCTCGTCGCTTTTCGGCCGCAAGGTCGGCCTGCATGGCTTCGGACGCGTGGCGCGGGAACTGGTGAAACTGCTGCGGCCCTTTGAGGTTTCGATCCAGGTGTTCGCCCCCGACGTCACTGCTGCGGTCGAGCAGAAGTGGGGCGTGCGGCGATCCTCTTCGCTGGAGGCGCTGTTTGGTTCGAGCGACGTGATCGTCGAACTCGCGCCCCTGTTGCCCGAGACCTGTCGCATCGTCGAGGAGCGGCATTTGCGCCTGATTCGTCCCGGCGGAGTGTTCGTGAATGTCGCGCGCGGCGACGTGGTCGACGAAAACGCGCTCGTGCGCGTGGCGCGGGACGGGGGTATCGAATTCGGACTCGACGTGTTTTCCGTCGAGCCGCTGCCGGCCGCGCACCCGCTGCGGGGACTGATGAATGTCTCCCTCACCCCGCACATCGCCGGTCCGACCAAGGACCGCCGCCGCGATGCCGGGGAGTGGTCGCTGAAGAACCTCAAAGCCTTCGCGGCCGGCCGGCCGCTCGTGGCGCCCATCACCGTCGAAACCTACGACGCCAGCACGTGACGCCCGGGATCAAGGCGCGGTCATGAACGTCCAGCGCACATCGCGATAGTGCCACGGGCGCACCGCGGAAACCGGCGTCACCGATGTCGACCAGACTCCGGTCCCGTCGCGCCGGACCTCGAACCGGGTCCACGAGAAGGCACCGCGCTCGTAGTCGAAGGATTCGCCGTCATCGTCGTAGAGATCGAGTTGTCCCGCGCTTTCGCCGTAGTGCCGGATCTCCAGCGGCAGAATCTCGTCCGGTGCGGGACTCCATTGCCGCGCCTCGAGCAACGGCACCAGCGCACCGTCGCGGACGAATACCGGCAGTTGCGACGGGTCCGGGGTGACGGTGATCGACTCGTCTTCGCCGGCGAATTTTCCCGTGTAGAAATCATACCAACGTCCCGCCGGCAGCACGACCGGGCGCGACTTCACCCCCGGCGCGATCGGCGCGACCAACAATGAAGCACCGAGCAGGTACTGGTCCTTGACTTCGGTGACCTTGCCGATCGCGTAGGGATTCGCGGTGGCATCGAGTTCGCCGGAACGGGCGCTCCGCCCCTCGGTCCGGAATCCATCCACCAGCGGCATCGGCCGGATCACGGGCGTGCCGTGAAAATGGTATTCGGCAAACGTGGTGTAGAGATACGGCAGCAGTCGCATGCGCCAGACGATCGCCGCGCGAATGTCGTCCGCGACTTCGGCGTGCGTCCAGAGCTTGTCGTTCGTGGCCCAGCCGTTGAACAAGGCGAGCGGCGAAAAACACACCGCCTGCGTGCGGCGCAGCATATCCTCACCGGGGCCGCCGCGCACCTCCGGCGACCAGAGCACCCCGGCGAAACCACTGTTGGCGAGCGCCGTGATGTATTCCGCGAAGTCGTAACCGTCGTTGTAGATGACAAACGGCAGCGACGACGCGCCGGCGTTGCTGCCCCGCACCTGGCCGAGGATGCGCTGGTTGCGCCGGTGAAACACGTCAAATACCGCGCGCTGAGCCAGCAGCCCGAATGTCTGCCGGAGTTGTTCGCCGTCGTGGCCCGACGGAAACGTTGCCGTGTCCGGCCAGAGGTAGCGATCATAGCCGTCGACCTCGTCGATCTTGAAACCGCCGATCACCGCCGGCTGCAGCGCGAGCACGGTGCGGTCGAGATGTTCGCCGAAGGTGCGGCGTGCCGCCAGCTCGGAAAAATCCGGCACCATCCCGTTCCACACGAGATGCGAGCCGGCGAAGGGCAGGAGTTCGCGGTGGAGCGGCGTGTCGGGCGCGATGTAGGGATTGAACCACAGGTTCACGCGCACGTGCTGCCGCCCGACTTCGGCGAGAAAGCCGGCGGGATCGGGAAAACGATTCCGGTCCCATTCGAAGGAACAGGGATAAGCCTGGCTTTGCCAGCCGGGTTCGAGGCCGAGCATGTCGAGCGGAATGCCGTGCGTCCGGAACGCGGCAATCTCGTCCAGCGCCTGCGCCGCGGTGTAGCGCGTCGGTGTGCGCGCGAGAAATCCCAGACCCCACTTGGGCGGCAGGACGCCGCCGCCGCAAAACAGGTTGTAGCGCCGGACCGCATCGAGCGGCGTCGGTCCGCCGAAAACGTAGACGTCGAGACCCGGCGTGCCGGCGACGGCTTCGATCGCATCGGAACGCGGCAGCGCGGCCCAGGCCTTGTCGGTGTTGCGATCGAACACCGGTGGTTTGTCCGCCGCGTCCCGTCGCACGCCCAGGCCCACGCTGATCTGCAGGTAGCGCGCGCAATCGAACAGCACCGCATAACCATGCGACGAAACGTACAGGCGGCACCGGCGCGTGCGTCCGTCCGGGAATGCCGCCCCAATGATCGACATGAAGGAGGAAGGTCGAACCGGTGCGGCGCATCGTCTTGAAATCCACGCCCAGGCCGTAGATCTCCTCGTCGCGGGCCAGCGGCAGGCGCACCGCCGTCTTCCACGCGAGTCGTTGGCCTGCGATGTCCGCGGTCGCGAGCGGGAACGTCCACCGTGGCCATGGCGGCCAGCGCGTCGCTGCGTGGCGCGGCCCCGGCCGCCCCGAGCAGCGTGAGATCCTCCGGCTTGCCGATCGTCGCCTTCCACACTCCGGGAGCGACGCTGGTCCAGGTGGGCGACTGCGCCGGCGCGTCGAGGCAAAGGACCGTCGCGGCCGCGATTGCAGCCGATCGAATCCATGCTGAGGCGATGCCCATCGCGGCTTTCACTCCGTTCGCACCCACAGCACCGGTTGACGAATCGGAAAGTTGCGCCGGATCTCGTACTCCTTCGGCGCGGGATCGAGCGATTGCCACAACGTCAGCCAGTCTTCGCGGCCCGTGGCCAGGGCGCCAAACAACAGCGCGGGCTGTCGCACCGGCCAGTCGTCCCAATATTGCACGTCGTGGGCGTACGGCCACGTCGTCTTGTCCGCCAGAAACGGCTGCAGGAACTCGACGCCTTGAATCAGTCCGCGTCCGTCGGGCAGCGTGAAGGCCACCAGATTCTCCGCGGGCGTGGACAACACCTGCGCCAGCGCGGTCATGACATCGAGGTTGAAGATCGAGTAACCGTAGGGCTTGGTCCGGCCGAGTTCCCGCGGGAAGCTGCCGGGCGGCGCGTCGGGAAAACGCGACGACGGCGCCATCTGCTGCGGCAACAGGATTTCCTTCAGCCGGCGCCGACAATCCTCGAGGACCGCCTCATCGCCCGTCAGCCGGGCAAACGCCGCGCACTGCAGCGTCCAGCAAACCGCGTGGTTGTTGTCCGTGTTGCTTTCGTCGCGACCGTAGGGATGCGTGCGGATCCAGTGCAGGTAGTCGCGAAACCATCGCGTCAGTGCCGCGTCGTCGTCCGCGGTCAGCGCCGGCGAATCGCGGAGCGCGTCGATCGCGAGCGCGACCTCGGCGAGATGCACGGTATCGATGATGCCGATGCCGCGGCCCGTGACGACGCCGTGAATGGCCTGCGCATATTGCAGATCGGGATTCATGCGCGTCGTGGGATCGAGAAACCAGGCTCGCAGGTGCCGCATCGCCCCGGCGGCGAACCGTTCGTCGTGCGTGACCACGAACGCCGCCGCCAGCGCGTCCACGTCGGTTGCCATGTCGAGCAGCAGCTCGCGATGGACGATGAAGTTGTCCGGATTGCTTTCCCCGTCGCGCCGGAGGTACGGGCCGTCCGGGTTCGCCGGATCCGGCCACCAGTAGTCGCCCTCCGAGGAGAAGTCGTGCGGCCCGCCCGCACTGCGCGGATTGATCGCCGCGGTGATCGAGTCCGCGTCTCGTGCGCGAGCGCCGCCTGCGCTTCGTGCACGACCCGGTTCGCTTCAAATGCGCGCAGGTCGAAATCGGCGGGCAATGGGCATCGGTCTGAATGGTCGCGAATTTCCGGCGCGGAATCGAGTCACGATCGCCCGGGGCGCGCGGGAGGATGGACGCGGCGACGCATACCACGTCCATCCCGGCGGGGAAACTGCCATCGAAATCCTCCCCGCTCCTGACCCTTGCTGCATCAAATCGCGCCACCTTGGCATCGGTGCAGACCAGGACCTCGTTGCTCATCAGGGCCCGTCACATGCGCCCCGGGGCCCAGCCGAGCGTATAGGTGAAGAAGATCGCCCGGCGCTCGCCGAGCTGCTTGTTGATTTTCAGGTAATCCTTGTCGAAGACGTTGTTGACGTTGAGCGGCGAAGGTCTGGTCGAGGCCCTTTTCGCCGCGTAGCGTGTAACGCACGCCCAGGTTCCACAGCGTGAACGACGGAATGGTCAGCGCCCACTGCCGTGTGGTGCGGGAAAGGACCCGATTGCCGTTGGCGTCGGTCGTATAGGTGTCGCCGGCATTCGGAGATTCGGTCGGCGTGGTATCGACGTAGGTCACGCCCGAGGTTGGCGGAAAATCCGCTGCAGCTTGCCCGAAGCGGGCGCCCACTTCGCGTAGAGGCTGCCGTTTTGCGGGGCGACGTTGTTGACCCGGCGTCCGACCGACAGCGGAAAGGCCGAACCGAAATCGGTGTAGATGGAATACACATTGCCGTAGCTGCCGCCGACGGTGACGTCGTTGTTCACCCGCCAGTTGAGGTCGGCTTCGTAGCCGCGCACGAGTTGGTCGCCGTCGCGGCGGTTCTCCGTGACGTAGTTGCCGGAACCGAGCGGCGATTCGAACGTGTCGGAGACGCTGACGTTTTCCCGCACGGCATAGAATCCGCCGACCGTGAAGTTCAGCCGGTCCTCCAGGTAGGAACCCTTGATGCCGTAGTCGTAGCCGTTGGCGATCTCGGGCTTGTAGGTCGGATTGGCAAACGTGATCGGATTGTCGGTCTGGTTGACGAAATAGCTCTCGCTGTAGTTGACGTAGGCGCGGAGCGCGGGCGTGAGCTTTGACATTCACGCCGAGGTTGGGCTTCAGCTGGTTCACGCTTCCGGGTGATCAGGTCACCCTGGTTGTAGTTTTCATAACCGGGAAAGACGCGAAAGGAGGACACGGCGGTGACGTCGTCGCGTTCCTTGAATCGCACCGCAGTCGAAACGTGCTCCGGCATACGCCAGGACCCGCCCGTCCAATGAAGGCGGACTGATGGCGCAGCAGGCCGCCAAATACCGTGGTCCGGCGACGGGTGAGCCGGCTGAGCGTGCTCTGGTCGATGTCGAACGCGATGGTCGAAGTACTGCGATCGGTCCCACCGGCGTGAGCGTGCCGGGATCGAGCGTGATGGTGCGCACGGCGTTCCACGCCGACGAGATCCGGATTGCCGGAGGCGGCGTAGTTGCGCGTCGGATCCCAGCGATCGTAGTCGTTGAAATCGAAGGTCACGAGCGTGCGGTGTTCCACCGGAATGGTTGTCCGGTCCAGTAGTGGGCGAGCAGGTCGGCCTGAAGACCGCCGCCGTCCTCGAAGATCAGGCCGCGGTTCGGCGTGGCGCCGCGGGACGGTGGTGGGCGCGGCGCCGTTGGACGGGTTGATGTTGATGCTGCCGAACCCGGTGTTCTGGTTGTAGTCCCAACGGCGGGCCAGGTAGTGATTGGCGGAAGCCGCGCGTGCTGAAGATCGGGCTGAGCTTCCGGTCGTAGGTGGCGGTGAACGTGTTGTTGCCGCGGTCGAGCTGGCTGTAAGGCGCCGAACGCATTGTTGTACTCCGCGAGATTCTTGGCGTAGCCGACCGCCTCGTCGTCCGTGTTGGTCGCGGTGCCCTTCTGGTCGATGATCAGGGGCGCGCTGGAATTCGGCGACCGGCGTTCCTGCAGGAAGTACTCGGCCTGGAACGTCAGCGTGGAGGCGTCGTCGAACGTGTGCTTCACCGCCAGGTAGTATTCGTGGTTCCGGTTGCGCGAATACGGAATGTCGAAGCCCTTTTCGTATTCGCTCAACGTGAGGATGTAGCTGGTCTTGCCCAGACTGCTGCCGCGGAAGAGCGGACCGGTCGCCTCGAGCGTGGCGCGGCGCGTGTCGTAGTCGCCATAGTTGAGGCTGAGTTTGTAGGACTCGTCGTCGCGCGGCATCTTCGAGATCATGTTGACCATGCCGCCCGGCGACGTGCGGCCGTAGATCGCGGCGTTGGAGCCCTTGATGATTTCCATGCGGTCGACGTTGCTCGAGCCGTAGCGGCCGAGCCGGTAGAACCCGTCGCGCAACTGCGAGGTCGAGCCGAAGCCGCGCAAGGTGAATCCTCCCCCGACGTCGAGGCCGGTGAAGCTGCCGACCTGCACGAGGTTGTCCCCAAGCTCAAACAGCGCGAAGTCCTGGAAGAACTCGCTCGTGACGACGTTCACGGTGTAGGGCAGGTCGATGATCTTCGTCGCCACGCGCGAACCGGTCATCGATTCCGAGGCGACGTATCCGCCCGTCGGCGCTCGGCAGAGACTTCGAACGGCGACAATTCAACCACCTGATCGGTTTCCGCCGGGCCGGAGCTCGGTGCGGCGGGTGCGGTGGACTGGGCGGAAGCGGTCGTGCCGGCGACGGCCGCGAAACAGGCAAGGACGAGACCAAGCCGGAAACAGGCGGGAGCGTTCATGGGTCTTGCGGATGGGGGTTGGGTCGCGTTCGGCGTGCAACGCAATCCGAAGCTGCGCGCTGACGGATGAAAGCTGCATAGCCGTGCGTACCCGGCGTCGAAAGGCGGCCCGAGTTTATATACTTAACTGTCCGGTGACGTCGACACGCTCCCGCAGCGCAGGCATGCTTTTGCCCTCCTCCGATGTCCGGCCCCGGGGTCCAGCGACATCGGCCCACCTCATGTTTTCACTCGTTCATCGACTTGTGCGGTCCATCGGGTTTCCGCGTGCCGGTATCCGCGGCGTGGGCATCGGAATCCTGCTTGCTGTTCGCCTGTGTGCCGCGAACGCCACCAGCCAATGGGTCCATCCAGGTCCGGACGGTCACCTCGTCTATCAGACCACGTCCGCCGGCGATCGCATCATGGACTTTTCCCACGCGGGCTATGCGGGCGGCGGCGTGGCGCTGCCCGATGCCACCGTGATGGTGACCGTCGCGCCGTCCGGCGGCGCCGATGACGGCGCTGCCATCCAGACTGCCCTCGACCTCGTGGCCACGCTGCCGGTAGACGACGGCTTGCGCGGCGCGGTGTTCCTCGCGCCCGGTGTTTTCCCGTGCGCGCAAACGCTGTCGATCCGGGCGAGCGGCGTCGTCTTGCGAGGCAGTGGGAGCGGCGCGGACGGCAACTCTTCCGCCACGTCCACGCTACGATTGACCGGCGAACCGCATCTCGCCATTGCGGTGCGCGCGCCGTCGGTCGCCGCGGACGAAGCTTCCTCGAGCGCATCCGCTCGCCAGACGGAAATCGTCGACACCCACCTACCATCGGGGGCACGGAGCTTCACGATCGCGGACGCACGAGGTTTCGCACCGGGCGACCAGATCGAGATCCGCCGCCCGATTACGCAAGCCTGGATCCACTTCATGCATATGGACGACCTCACGCGCGACGGGAAGCCGCAGACGTGGCTCGAGCCCGGAACCTGCACGACAATGGAACGACGCATTGTCTCCCTGGACGGGAACCGCGTCATTGTGGATGAACCGTTGTCCGATTCCTTCGACGCGCGCCAGCTGCGACCGCCGGGCGCCGTCGTGGTGAAAGCCGACCCGCCGCCGCGCGTCGCGCACGTCGGCATCGAATACCTGCACATCGCGTCCCCACCGCAGGAAATCAGTCATCACGATCCGCATTTCGCCGCGCTGCGGCTCGACGGCCAGGACTGCTGGGTGCGGGACGTCGTGATCGACGAGACGATGAACAGCGTCGCGACCACGGGACGATTCATCACCCTGGAGCGCGTGACGGTGCGCCGCCGCACGACGCATCAGGGCGCCTCGCGGCCGATGGAATTCGCGCCCAATGCCAGCGACGTGTTGCTCGACCGCTGCGCGGTGTTCGGCGACAACATCTGGTTCGTCGGCACGGGTGCGCGCGTGACGGGACCGATCGTGATCCTCAACGGCACGTTCGTCGGCGACGGTCGCGCCGAGTCGCATCAACGCTGGTCCACCGGGATTCTCTACGACAACTGCCTCGCGCCGGACGGCGGCATCGAGATGCGCAATCGCGGCTCCATGGGTTCGGGTCACGGCTGGACCATGGGCTGGGGAGTCGTGTGGAACTGCACCGCCGGTTCATTTCTGATCCAGAATCCACCCGGCGCGGTAAACTGGTTGATCGGCAGCAGGGGTCGCGCCGCAACGTCGCCGCGACCTTTTGGCCTCGACGCCGACTTGCCGGGAGGCGCCGTGGACGTGCCGGACGAACCGGTCGCGCCGCGCAGCCTGTACCTCGCCCAACTCGAGGAACGGCTCGGCCGGCAAGCGCTGCACAATATCGGCTACGCGTCGACCGATCCGCGCAGCGCCCTGATTCCGGGCGCCAGCGTGCCAGACAAAGCGCCGACTCCCTCCGCCCACGCCCACGGCGCGAACCTCGCCTACAATTGTCCGGTGCTGGCCACCAATGTGCGTGACGGTCGGCGCGAACACGCGGCCTGGCTGGCGATCGACGACGACGAAAAGACGGCGTGGTCCACGGACGACGGTATGACCGAGGCGCAACTGGAAATCGACACCGGCGGCGTGGTCACGATCAACCGCATTGAACTGAGCGAGCCCGCCGACGCCCCGGGGAGGATCACGTCATGGCAGGTCGAGGGTTTCATTGCCGACGCCTGGCATCTGCTCGCGGACGGCACGACGATCGGCGAAGGCGCCAGGGTGCACATTCCCACCAGCAAAATTTGGAAGGTCCGACTGACCATCCGCACCCGTGCTGGCGGCGGCGCCATCCGTCATCTCGGCATCTACGAGGACAAGTGAGCCGTCATCCCGGCGCGCCGGACGAGCCCCGTTTAACACGATCACCAAACTTCCGCCTGCCCTCGCCCACGAAAAAGCGAGACTCGTTGCCCGCATGCCTGAACGCCCCACGGCCCCGCTCTCGCGTCGCGAATGGCTGGAACGGATGGCCGGCCCCGTGGCTGCCGCCTCCGTCGCCACGGCTTTGCTGCCATCGACCGCGGTCGGGGCCGGAAGTCCGTCGCCCGCCGACGCCGGGAAATCGTTCCACGACATCCGCGACCATGGCGCGGTCGGCGACGGAGCGACTCTCGACACCGCTGCCGTGCAGGCCGCGATTGATGCCTGCCACGCGAACCGGGGTGGCACCGTGCTCGTGCCGGCGGGCACCTTCGTGGTCGGCACGCTCGAACTAAAGAGCAACGTCACGCTCCACCTGGCCCCACGGGGCCGCCTGCTTGGCAGCGAAAAGATCGAGGACTACCATGCGGGCAACGGCATTCCGCCCTCCAACGGCAACGTCGTGCTGCTCTCCGCCGCCGCCGCTGAAAACATCACGATCGAGGGCGGCGGCACGATCGACGGCAATGGCGCGAAATTCTTCACCGGCCGCGGCGACGCAACCGGCCCCGGAGACGACCGGTCCCGCGCCTACGTGCACCGGCCGCATCTGTTGGTTTTCCACCGCTGCGAAAACCTGCGCATGCGGGACGTTTTCCTTACGGCCAGTGCCTATCACTGCGTGCGCGTGCTGCAGTGCCGGAATGTCCATTTCCACGACATCCGCATCCACAACCGAGTGAACCGAAACAACGACGGGTTCCACCTCGTCGGCAACCAGTACGTGCACATCGCCGACTGCGACGTGCTCTGTCAGGACGACGCTTGCGCGCTGTTCGGCAGCAACCGTTTCGTCACGGTGGCCAACTGCTCCTTCAGCACGCGCTGGTCCGTGTTTCGCTTCGGCGGCGGGGAGCCGGGCGACATCACGATCACGAACTGCGTGATCTACGAGACCTACGGTTGTCCGATCAAGATGGCCTTCGGTCGCGGTTCGCGCGCCGAGGACATCATGTTTTCCAACCTGGTCATGCGCGACGTCACCGGCCCGATTACAGTCGGACTCGGTTCACGCCCGCGCCGGTCCGACACCGGGTCGGACGAACGACCTCCTGGCGTCGTGCGCAACATCAGTTTTCGCGGCATCCGCGCGACGGTGGTGGACGGAGTCCGTCCGCATGCCGACCTTCCCTTCCCCTCCGTGGGACGACCAGGCGAAACGAGAACGTGCATCGTCCTCAACGGCGCCGGCGAGGCGGTGCTGGAAAACATCAGCCTGAGCGACGTGCACGCCACGTTTGCCGGCGGCGGCACGGCGGAAGAAGCCGCGGTGCGCGACGTCCCGGCGATCGCGGGTGAGTATTTTGAAATCGGCACGCCACCCGCCTACGGAATCTACGCGCGCGCCGTGCTCGGACTCACGTTGCACAACATCCGCCTTGAGACCGCGTCACCGGACCGGCGTCCCGCCGTCGTCTTCGATCACGTGCGAGACGCGAGCATCAATGGCCTGAGCGCCCAGGGAAATCTGGAAGCCGAGTCATTACTGCGTTTCATCGACACGGCGGACACGCTGCTCACCGCGGCGCGCGTGCTTACCCCTGCGGCCGTGTTCCTGCAACTCGAAGGCGAAGACAATGCCGCGATCACCGTCGACGGCGGTGATCTGCACAAGGCGGCACAGGCCGCGACTTTTGTTCGGGGCGCGACGGCGTCGGTATTGCGACTCCGCATCTGAAACGGACCACGGCGCCGGCGGCCGGCAGTGTTCGCGCAGGAACGCGAAGCCGCGCGTCCTGCGGCCCGGGTGGGCGAAACGGCCGGTCTTCGAGCGTCATCGCGCCGTCGTCGGGCGCGTGGACACCGGACAGGATCTTCATCAACGTACTCTTGCCCGCGCCGTTCCCCCATACGAACGCGTGGACTTCAACCGGGCGGCTCCGGCGCCGCCGTCGGCCCAAGTTACTCTCAGCCCGTCCACTCCTGACGCAAGAACTCGAGATCGCGACAGGCCGCGGCGAAAAGGGACTCCGGCTCGTCATCGCGTCGGCCGGTCGGCGCGGCAAACTCGAGAGAAAACGAACCGGCAAAACCCGCCTCGCGAAGGGCGGCCAGACATTCGCGGGCCCGGGCCGCGTCGTCCGCGAGCTGCAGGAACCGACGCGAATCCTCGCGGGCCCGCATCTGCACGTGAGCATGCCGGATCCGCGGACCGAGGAGACGCCCCCAGCGGACGATCTCCTCCGGACCGAGCAGAAACGGATGAATGATCACGTCGAAGGGCCACTCGCGCCCGTGCGCGCCAAAATCGACCAAGCGTTCCGGTTGTTCGAAAAGCGTTCCCGAATGGCACTCGCACCACAAGCGCGCGTCGTCGCCGAGTGTCGCGGCGCTCGCGGCGATCGCCCGGCGATACTCCGCGGCGTGGGCGGGCATGTTGCCGACGTTGAACTTCATCGCCCCGACTCTCAGCGCCCGCGCCGCGGCACACGCGTTGGCACGCTCCGATTCTCCGGCATCATCAAATACCGCATAGCTGTTGAAGACCCGCACAGCCAGCGGACCGGATTGCAGCGCGCTCCTCTCCGCTTCCGATGCGAGCACGTAGTGACTCTCGAACAACTCCCAACCTTCGAACCCCGCGCGGGCAGCCCGCTCCGACCACTCGCTCACCCGCAACGACGGCACGCGACCGGACATCCAGCGGCTCGGCTCGAGCAGGATGGAGGCGAGATGAATTTTGAACGGCAGGCGGTTCACCAACGGTGGAAGAAAACAGCGCGCACATCCGGGGGCTCAAGCACAGTTCCCGGTTCGTGCCATCGTTTCCGCTTATCCCGTGAACCAGCGCGGTCTCCATCCTGCTCGACCGGAAGAACCACCCACTCGGCCGCGTCCTCGTGACGCTCGGCACACTCACCTCGTCACTCGTCCATCCCCGGAAATATTTCGCCCGGCGATCCTTGCGTCCGCTGCCTCCGTCATCCTCGCACGACAAAGTCGAATGAAGTCGGCGAACTTCGTTTCGTAGTCGGGAGGCGTGAAACGTGGCATGGCGAAAGCAAACGCCGATTCACCGTGTCACCGCAACACCATCCGTCGTGATTGAAGTCAGAAAAACGTACCGACTCGCCATGCGTTTCAGTTGCACGCAACCGGTCCCGGCGGATGATCTCGCGCTGCTCCGACGCCTCGCGCAGACGACGCCCCGCTGCGCCGTGGTGCTGACCAAGGCCGAAGTTGTGCCCCCCGGCCGGCTTCCGGCCATCATCGCCTTAGTCGAAGAGCGCTTGCGCGCGGAGGCGCTGGCGGCGCGAGTGTTCGTCTGGTCGGAACGCGGCGATTTCATTTCAGCCTGTGAAACGCTCGTGAGCGAGTTTCTCGCGCGGTTGCAGCTCAGCGCCGCGAAGTCGCGCAAGAAATCGGACGCTACAAGTTGCGCAATCTCGTGCGCGAAACGTGCGCGCTCCTCGATCTCGGCGCCGCGGCGGCGCGACACAGCGAAACCGACCGGCGACGTTTGCAGGAACGCCTCGATGCGCTCTGCGATGGACCGGCGAGCGTGCGGACGAACCTTGCCCGGCTCGAGTGCGACTCATGCAATGCCTGCCTCGAGCAAACGCTGGCCGCTCTCGAAAGGACGCAACGCGCGGTGCGAACGACATTGGGCGGCGAACTCGGCCGCGAGGTGCTCGACCGAGGTGGCACGATCGCCGCCGCGCGGCGTTTCGAGAACGGGTCGCGCGCGAAGCTGCCAACCACCGGCCCACAGCGGAGTGGTGGGCAACGTCGAATACCGCCCGCGCATTGATCCGATGAAGCCCGTGGCGACCGAAGCGCCTTCGACGATTCGGCGCGGCGACGCGGTATCGGACGGGCACTATCTCGCAGCGGCCACCGTGGCGGAGATTCTCCACACGCAACACCGGACGACGGTGATTGCCGGGTCCAAGCAGGTTGCGCTGTTGCATGATCGCGCGGAGCGTGCCGACGATGCTTCGTCGGTGATTCTGTTTGAAGGGCAATCGTTGCCCGCATCTGTCGCGGCGGAGGCGACTGCTCGGGCCGGCGCGTTTCCTGCCGCGAGTGCGGACAACAAGCGCGAGCGTGACGCATGGACGACGACGGCGCTGTTGGACACGCTGTGGAAGAACGTGTGCCGGACTTCACGGTCTTGTGGCTCGCCGAGCCGGACTACTCGCAACACGCCACGGGGCCCGGCTCGTCGCCTGGTTGCAGCAGCAGGATTTCACCGGCGTGATTTTCACGCGCGAATCGCGCGAGGGCACATTCACACTTGCGCAGGCGCACCTCGACTCACCCGAAGCACCGGACGTCGTAGTGTCTCTGCGGTGGCGACCGGAGGCGAGCACGACCGGCGCGCCCGGCCTCGTCGTGTCGGAGGGACGCGGCCGCAAACCTGGTCAGGGCAATCACGCCGGCCTGTGCCGCTTCGACGTCCACAATACCCTCGTCGCCGCCGGCCCGGATTTCCGCGCCGGCATCGTGGATCCGCTCCCGACTGGAAACATCGATGTCGCACCGACGATTCTGTGGCTGTTCGGCGTGCCGTCACCGCGGCCGATGGATGGCCGCGTTCTCTCGGAGGCAATTGTCGGCGACGCGCCGCCGGTCACGCACGTTGATTTTCGACGACTCGAAGCTGAACACCGATCACCGGACGCGACGTGGCGGCAGTATTTGATGACCAGTAAGGTCAACGGCGTGCTTTACCTCGACGAAGGCAACGGGAGTTTGCTTCCCGACAAATGAAGGCGCTCGAAAGCGCTGCGCCGTGGAAAAGTGACAAGATTCGCTGGCTCAATTCCATCGTCCTCGGCATCGGGCTCGCGTCGCTGTTCCGCGACTGGTCGCACGAGATCGCCACGACCGCGATGCCGACGTTTCTCGCCACAATGGGCGTGGCCGCGGCGTGGGTCGGGTTGATCGAAGGCGTGTCAGATGTCGTGCGGACCATGACGCCCTCGACCGCCCGTTTGACGGCCTCCCTCACAACGCTCTTTCCGACGCAAGACGGGTTGACGAGCCGGCTAAACTTCGCACTCGTAGCTTGCCGCCGATGAAAACGCCTCCGCAGTGCCGTTCGCATCCGTCCGGGTATCAACGGGTGGCCGGCTGGCTGGCGTTCGCCGGTCTGCTCGCGCTGACGATTCTCACGGCGAGTCCTGAAATCCATCGGTTTCTGCATGCGGATGCCGGCAATCCGGATCACGTCTGCAGTGTCACGCTGGCGAAGCTCGGATTCTGCGATACGACGCCCGCGATCCTCTTGCCGGAAACGCCGGCGCCCCTGTTCCAACCGGCACCGGACCGCGCGAAAACGATTCGGTGGTCGGCCCCGGCGTTCTGGCATCCGCCTTCGCACGGTCCCCCGGTCGACGAGGCCTGATTTGCACTCGTTGCGGCGCGACGCTCACGAAGCGAGGTCGGCGCCTTGGCGTTGGTCCGGATGCTCCCGTGACCAATCGGTGTCTGCAAACCTGCCGTCATTTCGGCCCCCCAGCCCTCAATGGGCAAACTGTACCATGAAGACCTTCCATCTCACTCTGCTGTGTCTGTTCACCGCGGCCGATCTTGCGGTCGCCGCCAACAATCCACCCTCAGCACCCACCTCGAGCCCGGAGAAAAAGGATGTCGTCACCCTCGACAAACTCGTCGTCAGCGCCGGCCCGGACGAAAAGACCCTCTTCGATCTCGCACAGGGAACCTCGATCCTCACCGGTGAGGATCTTCGTCGCCAGACCCAACCCACGCTTGGCGAAACGCTCGCTGCGACGCCGGGCGTGAATTCCACCTACTACGGTCCCGGCGCCAGTCGTCCATTGATTCGCGGCTTGGGCGGCGATCGCGTCCGCATGCTCGCCAACAGCATCGGCTCGCTTGATGCGTCCAACATCAGCCCGGATCACAATGTCGCCCTCGAGCCGTTGTTTGCCTCGAGCATCGAGGTGCTGCGCGGTCCTTCCACCCTGCTTTACGGCAGTTCCGCCGTCGGCGGCGTGGTGAACGTGATCGACAATCGGATTCCCTCGGATCCCGGCGACGGTCGCGCGCACGGTGCCGCCGAGCTGCGTGGGTGGGGTGCCAATGACGAGCGCACCGGCGTGTTCGCCGTCGGCGGTGGCACCCCGGACTTCGCGGTGCAACTCGATGCGATGCGCCAGAAAACCGGCGACATCGACATTCCCGGCGTGGCCCGCATCGACGAGGAGGCGCCATCCGACCAACCGCGCGGCACCGTGCCCAACACTGCCATCGATACGAAAGACGTGTCGCTCGGCGGCACGCTGTTTCGCCCCAACGGAAATCTGGGTCTTTCCGTTCGCCGCTACGCCACGTTTTATGGCGTGCCCAACGGTGAGGATCCTCCCGTGTCCATCGACATGCACCAGACCCGCGTCGATCTCGATGGTGCTGTCACGCAACCGTTCGGCGCGTTTCGCAGCGCGCGCGTGCGCTTTGGCTACGGCGACTACATGCACAGCGAACTCGACGGGAACGAAATCGGCACGACGTTCAAAAACAAGGCCTGGGAAGGCCGCCTGGAACTGCCCCACGTCGCGCTCGGACCGATCACCGGAACCGTCGGCCTGCAGGCCAGCCGCAGCGACTTCTCCGCCGTGGGCGAGGAGGTGGTCACGCCGCCCTCGGTGACCTCGAACTATGCCGTGTTTGCGCTCGAGGAGCTCAAGACGGACGACATGACACTGCAATTCGGCGTGCGCCACGAACAACAGTCGATTCGCCTCGGTGAAGTGTCACCCGATCTGCCGGTCATTCCGGGTTACGACGCCCCGTCGCACGAACATCGGTCGCTCGGGGGCAACAGCGCGACTATGGGCGTGGTCGGACATCCCGCCAAGGACACCTCGCTCGCCTTGACGCTGGCGTATTCAGAACGCCTGCCCACGGCCCAGGAGCTTTTCTCCAACGGGCCCCACGGCGGCACCGACGCCTACGAAGTGGGGACCGGCTCGCTCGGTCGCGAAAAATCACTTGGGGTCGATGTCAGCCTCCGCCGGCGCGCCGGATTCGTCACGGGTGCCGTTGGCGCCTTCGCCAATCGCTTCACCGGTTACATCTTCGAACAGGAACTCCCCGCCGACGCGATTCCCGAGGAGAGCAACCCCGACGGCCTGACGCCCTACCAGTTCGTCGCCCGCGATGCACTCTTCTACGGCGGCGAGGCCGAGGTCACGCTGCACCTGCTCGACGGTGAATCGCAGCGTCTGCACCTGGAATTCACTTCCGACTACGTGCATGCGTCCAACACGACCGACCACACGCCGCTGCCGCGGATTCCCGCCCTGCGCGCGGGCGTCGAACTGCGCTACGAAACGGGCCCGTGGCAACTCGCGTTCGGCACCCGGCATACGTTCCGACAGAACCGCTACACGGCCACGGAGACGGCGACTTCAGGCTACACGCTGGTATCCGCCGACGTCAGCTACGCCTTCACGCGCGATCAGATGACGTACGAGGTGTTCGCCCGGGGCGAAAATTTCACCAATGTCGAGGCGCGCGTACACACCTCGTTTCTCAAGGATCTCGCGCCGTTGCCCGGCCGCGGAATCACGATTGGGGCGCGGTGCATTTTTTGATGGTGTAGCCAGACGTTTGGATCTGTACGATCGGACTTGGTGTCCGGCCCGCGTCTCGTCGCGTTTTTCTGGCGTCTCGATCGCGAGTGACTTCAGGAACCGAATCGAGATCGCGAACGTGTCCGGCTCGCGCTCGGGATCGCGCCGCAACTCCGGCTGTGCACGCAGACGGAGCAATGTGCGCTCTGTGATCGCGGCGAGCAGCGGGGCCAAGTTGCTCCCGCGAATCTCCACCACCAGGTCGGCGATGGTCACTTCGATGGTCTCCGGCTCGGCGCGCGTCCAACGCGCTTCGCTGAAGTGGCTCCACGGCAGAATGCGCAGGGTCTTGCCGTCATCGAATTCCACATGGCTGGGATGCGATGCGGTGTCGAAGTGATGTCGTGGTTTCTTGAACGTCGGTCGGTCCATCGATCAGGTCTCCATGTTCTGTCGTATCGCGACGCGCATGCGTTCCCATTGATCCAGGAGATCGTGCCACACCAGCCGCGCCCGGTCGCCCAGGCGCGATAGTGGACCCATCGCGACTCTTTCGGCGCGCGTGAGCCGATGGCGCATCGCAAATTCCGTCGCCAGCTCGCGCCCGGGATCCGGCCGCGACAAACGCTCAACCAAATCTTCTACCAAGGCGACGAATTCCAAACCGCTATCACCGCCAGCTACGACGGTACGAGCGACTACAACGTCGTTGATTGCCTACGCGATTGCTGGCTCGCCAAGGCCGTGATCGACGCGGTGGACGATCGGCGCCGCATTTCCGGCTGCTTTCGCAACTGCCGTTCGAGGTGATCAGTCCGCGTTTCGGACGGTGTCGCTTGGAGTTTCGTCCCGCAAATGACCGGCGCAACTGCGCGGACTTCCTCGTGGAACTCGAGCACAAGCGCGAATGGATGGTGCATTCCTTCCACGTCACCCTGAACCCGATCGGCGAAAACGCGCTCTACACCTACAGCCATCGAAATCTCCGGCACCTGGCAGTTGCGCCTTTTCGATCAGCTCGTGCGCGACGGCCGCGCCCAACGGCTCGACCTGGACTGATCTAGCGGATCCGCTTCACGCCGGGAAAGGATCGCGACGACGTTTCCGCAAGGGTCAGCGGCTCCTGATTATCAGCAGCCCGGGCGGACACCGTGCACCTCGCGCAACACGCCGGCCCAATGCCAACGGAAATTCCCGCCGCGCAAAACGCAGACGAGGTGCAGGACGACGCGGCCGGCGGCGTGTTCTGCGAGTTTAGCTTTCATGGTGACGCGGGATGAGCGGCCTACAAACCACGCGCGAGAGCCTGGCGAGCCGACTCTGAGGATGTCGCTCGCGGCAGAATTCGCGGTGCAAGGTTCGTTCTCATCCATCTCCTCCACGAACGAGCCGGCCAGAATCCGACACTTCTGCGGATTTTCCGCACTCTCACGCGGGCCCTCGCGCACTCATCGAACTGCGCGTTTCTCCCGGAAAAATGGCCGGACCTTGTAGCCCTGCACGTCCCGGCGCTCACGCGCAGGGCACGGGAGGAGTCCCGATTGTGCTACCTCGTCAGCTCCTTCAGGCGAGTGTTCAGCACCTTGATGTCGATTTCCGCCGTGACCATCGTCGCGCGTGCCTTCGCGAGACGCACTTCGGCCTGGAGCAGCTCTCGCTTCAATCGCGTGAGTTCGTCCTGACCTGTCCGAAGGTGGGCGCGAGTGGTAGCAACCGTCTGCGGTGTATCGGAATTTGAGTTGTTCATCGGTCACCACGCTGCACGCGCAGTCGCCACGCTGCACGCCCGCGCTCCTACCGAAAACGCGGGAGACCTGATGGCCACGCCAGCGTGCCGACAGGGAAGGAACGCGACGGCATTCATTTGCGCGGCAGTGCCGGCAGCAGCGTGCGCTCGCCGAGCGCGCTGCGGCGGGGAACGGAGTCCCCGCCCTACCGGGCAATCACAAACGCCACGAAACTCGCAGGTCCTGGCAGTTGCGCTAACACGGTAGGACGGCTACCGCGAAGCCGGGAGATCCCACAGGTTGAGGCTTCGTTCCGCCGTGCGAACATCAGCCTGTGAACCGCGGCATGATCTGGCCAATCACAAGCTTCTCGGAGCGCTCCTATCTCAAGAGTTCCGATGTGATGGCCATCTTTGGGTACAAGAACCGTTCCGCGTTCTGGGACTTCGTGCGTCGCGACGGCGTTCCTCACATCCGATTCAATCCGCGGAGGATCATGTACGTGCGTTCGCCCTGCTTCCCGGCCTTTTCTTTCGAGACGATGAAAGCATCGATGGCATCGGCCACCTTGATGCGTTTGAACTTCGTCGTGTTGCGTGAGGCCCACGCCTCGGCAGCCGCTATCAGATGGCCTTGAGTCAGGTCACGCGCCTTCCGCCATTCTTCGAGCGCCGAGAGGACCGGCACATCTGCGCACAACTGCCGCGCGGCCTGAAGCTCTTCGCGATCCCCGCGCGTCAGATCAGCAGCCTCGACGCGACCTTCAGCGAGTTGCGCGGCCTTGAGACGCGCTTCCTCCATTGCGGTGCTCTCGTCGGCGAACTGCTGGAGTCGCCTGCGTCCACCGGAAACCCAGGCCACGACGTACGCGCAGCCGTCGGCCATGGTCTTGTGCTTCACCCGGTAGATCTTCACTGCGACGGATCCAACCCGGACCGCCTTGGGATATTCTGCTGCGCGAGGCATCGGGAGAAAAGCTAACAAAAGCTAACAAACAACTCCTTTTTTGGCAGCACAACTCCGCTTTTGTTCCTCGTAGACGAGGGGAAATGGCGCCCCCACGGGGATTCGAACCCCGGTTGATGGCTTGAGAAGCCACTGTCCTAGGCCTCTAGACGATAGGGGCGGCGCCCTGCCGAGCGGCAGTCGAGTTGGAAAGCGAAGGCCATTGATTTGGAAAATGCAAGGCCGGGATGTAGCGGAGACGAGACCGGCAGGGCATTCCCCCGGGAGCGAGGGGAAGTGCCTGAACGGCTCCACGGCCTTTTGTTTTGGCGTTCTGGATGACCCGCCAGATTGATGATACGGCCGTATCATCAATCTGGCGGGCCGGACCTGAGTCCAGGATTCGTGCGACGCCAAAACAAAAGGCCGTGTGGACGGTTCCGGCTACTGTTTCTTTTGGGCTGCGCGATCCTGCCGATTGAAACTAGATTGAACCTCCCATGGCCTGCAGCCCGCCACGCACGACCGTCTTTCTCGTCCGGTGCTTGACCGGGCTTGGCATCGCACTGGTGGCGTGGGGGGCTTGCCTGATTCGGCAGTCTGCCAGCGCGGCGGAAAGCGGAGTGGCGCTGGCCTCCCCCACTCGACCGGCCGAGATCGCCGCGGGAGGCAGGATCTCCCAGGAAAGCGCAACGCTGCCGCCAACTCCCGCTCCCGCCGATCTCGGGCGAGCGTCGCCGGTGCGGGAATCACATCCTCCGGCTCTCCCGCAAATCGAGGAGGATTTCAAGCCTCGGCCGCCGCGGGATGTTTTCGAGGCGCAGATCGCGCTGATGCGTGATGCGATTTGTCCCGGCTCCATTGATGGCGTGTTGGGCAGCCAGACTCGGAATGCGTTGAGCGCGTTTCAGTCGAAATATGGCCTGCGCGTCACCGGCGGCCTCGACGAGGACACCCGCGCGATGCTGCAACTGCGCGAGCCGCCCCTCACCACCTACACGGTTACCGAGGCGGACGTCGCACGATTGCGACCGCTGCCGCAAGGCTGGGAAGCGAAGGCGGCCAGCGATCGCCTCGACTATGGATCCATCCTGGAACTCGTCGCGGAGAAGAGCTGCACGAATCCGAAGATGATCGTGCGGCTGAACCCGCAGATTGCGGATTGGGATCACGTCACGACGGGCACCGTATGCGTGGTTCCGCGCGTGTTTCGGACGCGGCCGGAGACGAATCCGGCGCGGATGGTGATCAGCCTGTCGCAGAAGACGCTGGAGCTTTTTGACGCGGATTCGCGCCTGGTGGCACACTTCCCGTGCAGCATCGCGCAACGCGTGGAGAAACGGCCCCTGGGCCGGATCGAGGTCGTAACCTCCGCCCCGAATCCGAACTACACCTTCGATCCCGCGAACTTTCCCGAATCGGAGGAGGCGCAGCGCATCGGGCGAAAATTGATCGTCCCGCCCGGTCCCAACAATCCGGTCGGGGTCGCGTGGATCAGCCTCAGCCTGCCGGGCTATGGAATCCATGGTTCACCGGAGCCGGAGAAGATCGGGCGCACGGAATCCCATGGCTGCTTCCGGCTCTCCAACTGGAACGCCGAGTACTTGCTGCCATTGGTGTATCCGGGGATGCCGATAGACGTGGTGCCGTAGCATTGCGCGCCGATACGCGCAACGCAGAGGTCGGAAGTCGAAGGTCAGAGGCACTCCAGGTTCTGATTCTCCGGCCTCTGATCGCTGGCGTCCGACCTCGGCCGCCCGGTTGCCTACTCCTGGCGCAGGGCTTCGATCGGGCTGAGATTCGACGCCTTCCAGGCGGGATACAGCCCGAAGGTGACGCCGACGAAGCTGCAGACCACGAAGCCGGTGAGCGCCCATTGGTAGGGAAACACCAGCGACACGTTCATCTTCCAGGCGACGAAGTTGCCGGCCCCGATGCCAAGCACCACGCCGGCCAATCCGCCGAACAGCGACAGCGTCACGGCCTCGATGATGAACTGCACCAGGATGCTGCGCTTGCGCGCGCCCAGGCTTTTGCGGATGCCGATCTCCTTGGTGCGTTCGGTCACGCTCACGAGCATGATGTTCATCACGCCCACGCCGGCCGCGAGCAGCGCGATCGCGCTGATCACGAAGGCGCCGGCGGCGACCGTGCGGGCGATGGAGTTGAAGGTCTCGATCAATGAGTCGTTGGAAAAAATCTCGAAGTCGTTCGCGTCTTCCGGGGCCAGCCCGCGCACGAGCCGCATCGCGCCGATCGACGCCTCCTGCAAAGCCGGCAGCGCGGCGGCGGACGGTGCCTGCACGTTGACGCTGATCGAACGATGGGCGCTGCCATAGATTTGCAGGTAGCGGGTGATCGGCATGACGACCAGGTTGTCCTGCGACTGCGCCGAACGCCGTGCCCTTGGCGACGAATCGACCGACCACCTGCAGGTTCTGCCCGTCGATGCGGATGGTCTGGCCGACCGGCTCCTCGTTGGGAAACAGGCGATCACGGAGATCGTCCCCGATCAGGGCGACCGGCCGCGCGTAGGTTACGTCCTCGTTGGTCAGGTTGCGCCCGGCGGCGATCTCGAAATTGAAGCTGGCGAGGAAGAATTCGTCCGCGCCGTCGAACGCGACGTTGGGATTGGTGTAGCGGTCGCCGTAGTGAACCCGGCGGCCGAACTGCTGCAGGAGCAGGCTCACCCGGCCGCGGTCCTCGAGCAGCTCCGCGAAAACGCGTGGCCATCGTGAAGTCGATGTCGCGACGGTTGCCCAACCGCCAGCGCGGGTTGCTGAAGTTGATCGCGGGGTATTTCTGCACCTGAAAGCTGTTCACGCCAAGAAAGCTCAGTCCGCTCTCGATCTGGGCGCGCATCGCACTCACCGCCGTCATGACGCCGATGACGGTGAAGATGCCGATCGCGATGCCGAGCATCGTCAGCCCCGA
This sequence comes from uncultured Verrucomicrobiae bacterium, assembly GCA_963797435.1. Taxonomy (GTDB): domain Bacteria; phylum Verrucomicrobiota; class Verrucomicrobiia; order Opitutales; family Opitutaceae; genus CAWCPJ01. The sequence continues at coordinate 541,429 of CAWCPJ010000006.1, forward strand.
GCGGAGCTTGTTCGCGCCGAGCGTCGCGAGGGCGAGGCGGAGGATTTCCCAAAGAATCATTTTCGATTCTGCGAATTTCGGATCTGCGGATTCTGCGGGCGCGAACGCAGCGGTCTTGCAGCGAGGCAACCATGATGGCCGTCAGCTCGATGCCTCCCGGTGCAGGTCCGCGATCCGGCTCTTGGGCAGGACGCCGACCATCACCATCAACTCCAGCCACAAAGCCGACTCGTCGGCCTCTTCTTCCACTATGCCGAGCTTCGAGATCAAATCGGCTGCGTGACCTTGCGCGACAAGCCGGCGCGATAGTTGGCCGCGACGGATGATGCCGCCCGCCCCAGCTGATCGGCCGAATGACATCGCCCGGTGCGGGTGTTCGGAAGCGCCTCGATCAGTTTCAGGATCGCGCGAGCGCAAAAGCCTTCGTGCGATTCTTCAATTTCCAGTTCGTTCATAGATTCCACATCAATCCAAAATCCGCGAATCCGAAATCCGAAAATTTCCTCATTCATAGCGCAGCGCCTCGACCGGATCCAGGCCGCTGGCGGTCCAGGCGGGGGCAAAGCCGCTGAAGACGCCGGTGGCCATCGAGACGACGACGCCCAACACCAATACGACCCCGGAGAACACCACCGGCAGGGACGGCGCCGCCATCGCCACGAGGGCGGCCAATCCCCAGGTCAGCGCGAGTCCGATCACGCCGCCGGCGAGGCTGATGCTCACGGCCTCGATGAGGAACTGCAGCAGGATGGTGCGGCGGCGCGCCCCCAGCGCCTTGCGCGTGCCGATCTCCCGGGTACGCTCCCGCACGCTCACGAAGGTGATGTTCATGATCCCGATCGCGCCGACAAACAACGCCAGGCCCGTGATCAGGAGGCCGGCGATCGCGATGGTGCGCTTGATCGGGTCGAGCTGGGCGCGGACGGTCTCCTGGTCGTTGACGTTGAAGTCGTCGGGCTTTTCCGGCGGCACGGCGCGGATGCGCCGCATCAGGCCGCGCAATTCACTGCGCGCTTCGTCCATGCGCGCGGGATCGATCTGCACGCGCACTTCGCCGTTGTCGTCGGAGGCGAAGTTGTGCCGGAAACTGGTGCCGGGGAGGGCGACCATCGAGTCCCAACTGAACATCCCGAGAAAGCTGCCCTGCCGCGCGATCACACCGATCACGCGATAGTTGCGCCCGCCGACATGAGATCGTCCGGCCCAGCGGGGACTCGTTGCGGAACAGCGAGTCGGCGACGTCGTATCCGATCACGGCCACATCATTGCCCTGGCGGTATTCGATATCATTGAAGAAACGACCGCTCAGCAAGTCGGCGCGGCCGATGCGGGGCAGGTCGGCGCTGGTGCCAAGCACGTGGATGTTGAACACGCGCAGGTCACCACGCTTGATGCTGTGCGAACGGGTCGCCACGGGCACGGCGAGACGCAGCGGCCCCTCGGGATGGGCATCGATCCACGCGTTGATCTGGCGTGCGTAGGTCGTGAGAATGGGGCGGCGGTTGCGGTAGTTCCACCAGTCCCGGACGTCGCGCCACGGCCATTTGGTGACGTAGAGCACGTCGCTGCCGAAACCCGCGAGGCTCTTGTCGACCCCGGCATTGATGCCAAGGACGGCGGTGACCATCAGGCTGACCGCGACGATGCCGATGATCACGCCGAGCGCGGTGAGCGCGGAACGCAGCTTGTTGGCGCGGATCTGGGTCAGGGCGATGCGCAGTGATTCGAGCAGCTCGATGCGGGCGCGGCGCCGGGTGACCAGGTCGTAGGCCAGTTGCGCGGAAAACGTCACGCCATCGGCGCCGAACCGGACCAGCGTCGCGAGGAAACGGGGACGGCGCGAATGCTTCGCCTGCCTACGCATGATTCGGCTCGTCGGTTTCGATCAGGCCGTCGCGGAGGCGCACAATGCGGCGGGCGTGGCGGGCGATCTCCTCCTCGTGGGTGACGAGGATGATCGTGTGGCCCTCTTCATAGAGGCGTTCGAACAGGTCCATGATCTCGACCCCGGTCTTCGAGTCGAGGTTGCCGGTGGGTTCGTCGGCGAGAATGATCGACGGCCGCGTGACGAGCGCGCGGGCGATCGCGACGCGCTGCCGCTGGCCGCCGGAGAGTTCGTTGGGGCGGTGATGCACGCGGTCGCCGAGGCTGACGCTCGCGAGCGCGGCGTGCGCCCGCTGCAGGCGTATCGTCCGCGACACGCCGGCGTAGATCAGCGGCAATTCGACGTTGTGGAGGGCGGTGGAGCGCGGCAGCAGGTTGAACGTCTGGAAGACGAAACCGATCTCGCGATTGCGGATGTCGGCGAGTTCGTCATCGCGCATCACGGACACGTCGCGGCCGTTGAACTGGTAGTGGCCGGCCGTCGGCGTATCGAGGCAGCCGAGCATGTTCATCAACGTCGATTTGCCGCTGCCCGAGGGGCCCATGATGGCGAGGAATTCGTTGCGGCAGATCTGCAGGTGCACGCCGCGCAGCGCGTGGATCGTCTCCTCGCCCATGTGGTAGAGCTTGGTGACGTCCGCGATCGCGATCACCAGCGGTCCGGGCGGACGCCGCGGCCGCAACGCAGGCGGGGCGAAGGTCGGGTGCATGGGTCAGCGAAGATCAGACGGCGGCAGCGACCCCATCGTTCACTTCTTGCCGCCTTTCCTGGGCTCCTCGACGCTCACCTTCATGCCATCGGTGAGCGTGGTCGTGATCGTCTTGAAGTTGCCGCTGACAACCGACATCGCCGGCGGCGACGCCGGATTTGATCTCCATGTAGGTGGTGTCCTGCGATCCCCGTTTCGACCGGGACCATCTTCACGGCGCCGTCGTGCACGACGAAGACGACCCGCTGCAGCGAGGCGCGATCGGCGCGTTCGCGCGCCTGTTGCTGGCGTTCGTTGACCGCCGTGGCGGCGCCCTCGCCCCGGGTTTCCTGGAGCGCCTTTTCCCGGTCGGCCTTCAATTGCTCGGCGGTCTTGTTGGGCCTGACGCGAACGGACCGTGACGGACTGAATCGGCACGCTGACGACATCGGTGACGGTCTGGGTTTCGATTTCCGCGGTCGCGCTCATCCCGGGGCGAATTTCCAGCTTTCGCGCATCGATGCGCATGCGCACCTCGAAGCGCGTCACCTCGTCCTGCGAATTCTGTCCCGTCGTGGTGGCGCGGGCTGCGATTTCCGTGACCTTGCCGCGCACCTGTTCGTCGGGATAGGCGTCGATCGTGATGCGCGCGGGGTCGCCCACCTTGACATTCACGATGTCGTTCTCGTTCACGTCCACCCGCAGCTCCATGTTGGCGAGGTCGGCGACGCGCATAACCTCGGTGCCGGTGAACTGACCGGTGGCGACGACCCGTTCGCCGACCTCGCTCGTGAGGGAACTCACGGTGCCGTCCATCGGTGCGTAAATCGTCGTCTTTTCCAGCTCGTCCTTGGCTTGCTTGACCGTGCCCTCGACCCGACGGATCTGGGCCAGCGCGTTTTCATATTCGGCCTGGGCGACCTCCTGTTCGGTGCGCGCGGCCGTGAAGTCGGAGTCGGCGACGAGATTCTTCGCGTGGAGGCCGCGCATGCGCTCGAGGTCTTCTCCGGCCTTGGCGAGTCGTGCCTTCGCCTGGACGGCGGCGGCGTGGGCCGCGGCAAGATCGGCTTCACGTTGTTCAACCAGGAACTCGTAGAGGTCGGACTTTATCCGCACCAACAGATCGCCCTTGTTCACCGTCGCGCCTTCGCGGAACGGCAGTTCCAGGATCTCGCCCGCGACCTCGGCGGAGATTTTCACCTCCACCTCGGGCTGGATCTTGCCGGTTGCGGTGACGGTCTGCGTGATCGTGCGCACGGTGGCAGGCTCGGCGGTTACGGAAGTCGGATGCTTCCGGGAACAGCCGGCGAGGACGGCGCCGGTCAACATCACGGGCAAGAGCAGCCGGACAGAACACGCAGGCGCATGCATCGGGCGCGTGGGCCGGAGCAACATGCAGGGCAGGGAAAACAGCATGACAGAATGACGTAGACTGGTCGCCGGTCCGTAAGGGACCAGAGGTGAGGACATGTCGACCGATCGGACGCGGCTTCCACCTTCGCCCGGACCGGACAGTCGACTCAATCGCGAAGCTCCGGCGAAAGGACCGGCGCGAATTCCCGATCCGCTCCGGCCGGGCGTGTCCGGTCGCGGATTTCGCGGCCGAATTTGCGCGCCCCGGCGCTGACAACCACCAAGGATGCGAGCGTGGGTGCGGCCCCTGAACCCCTGTTGATCGCCCATCGCGGAGAATCGCGCGATGCGCCGGAAAACACGCTGGCGGCGGTAAACCTCGCGTGGGAGCGGGGTGCCGGCGCGGTGGAGATTGACGCCCGCCTGTGTGCGGACGGTGTTCTCGTCGTAAGTCACGATCCCGACACCACGGCGCATCGGCGGGCCGCGCCGGTCGATCAGGCGCCTGAGCCTGTCCCAATTGCGAAAGCTGGATGCAGGTGCCTGGAAACACCCGCGATGGGCGGGTGAGCGGATTCCGCGGCTGCGAGAGGTGATCGCCACGGTGCCGCCCTTGGGCCGCCTTTTCATCGAAATGAAGGAAGGTCCGGAAATGGTGCCCGCGTTGGTCACGGACGTCCGTGCCGCCTGGCTGAGTCCGCGGCAGGTGCTGATCATGAGCTTCCTGCCGGCGACGGTCGCGGCCGCGGCCCGAGCGTTGCCGGATCATGGAGTCTGTCTGTTGTTGCGCGCGCGGGACTTCGCGAAGCGCGGCGGGTGGCAGCGCGGGGTGGACGTCGCGCGCAACCTCGGTGCCCGCAGACTGAACGTGGAGGTCCACCGAGGCCTCGATGCGGCCAAGATCGCCGCAGCGCACGAGGCCGGTCTGGCGGTTTATGTCTGGACCGTAAACCGGGTTTCCACCGCACATCGTCTCGCGGTGGCTGGCATTGACGGGATTACGACGGATCGTTGTGCCTGGATGCGCCGTCAGATCGAAGGCGCCGCCAGCACAACTGGCGAATAAGTTTGCGGGAACCCTTGTGTTTCACGAGGTGTCGGCAACGATCTTGCGCGAATCGACTGCCATGGAACCATCCTCCCGCGATTGCCTGCGGCGCGCTGTCCGTCGTGCCGTTCACCACGCATGCTGGCGCCGGCTCGAAGGCGACCACGCAAAAATTCATGCGGACGCCGGCCCGGACATTGCGGCCGCGCGGACTGAGTTTGCTGAAGCAACCGTCACCGACGATGATGTGCGCCAGTGGATCGCGGACGATGAGGCGGACTTTGATCGTGCGATACTGATCAGTGATCTGGTCGCACGTCGCGTGGCGCGCACGGCCGAACCCGCGCCCGCGCTCGAACGCGTCGCCAAACCGGCGGCGGCAGCCAGACAGGCAACCCCGGAAATCGCGCTGCCGCGTCCGGTGCGAACGGCCCCCTCGATCACGGCATTGTTGGACGACATGTTTGCGCAGCGCAGCGCCCCGGCGACCCCGTGACGGGTTGAGCCAGCTTTCCCTCCCGCCCGGTCCCATATCCGGACGGGCTTCTCACCCGCATACCAACCTCTGACACCGCACCGCAACTTCCCATGAGCACCACTCAATCTGCGGCCACCGCCAACTCGGCCGCGACCAGTCAAAACAGTTCCTCCGCTCCGTCCGCCCGGCGCACGGATCGCAAGACGATCCTCATCGGCTTCGACCTGGGCACCAACAAGTCGTGCCTGATCGCCGGTACCCCCGGCACCGACGACATCGCCCTCGGCAAGATCGTCCCGACCATCGTCGGATACGTGAAGCCCGGTGTGATCAACGGCATCATTCCCGGCAACGCCGAGATGCTGTTCGGCGAGGAAGCGCTCAAGAACCGCCTCCACCTCAACATCGTGGCTCCGTTGGCGGATGGCGTGATCGCTCATCCGGAGCCGGCGCGCGATTTCCTGCGCCATGCGCGCCGCATTGTCGATCCCGCGGGCACTGCCGAGATTCGGGCGGTGATCGGCGTGCCGGCCAACGCGGACCAGCCGGCGCACGACAACATCAGGCGTTCGGTCTCGGGTGTCTTCGACCGGGTGCTGATGATCCCGGAGCCGTTCCTCGCCGCGCTCGGCGTGCGTGACGACGCGCGCCTCGGCCAGCCCGGCTACGTCGATCCGGTGACCAATTCGCTGTTCATCGACATCGGTGCCGGGACGACCGACCTGTGCCTTGTGCAAGGTTACTTCCCGACCGCGGCGGACCAGATCAGCTTCGCGTTTGCGGGCGACGCCATCGACCAGGTGATGTTGAGTGCGATCAACCAGCTCTATCCCGAGTGCGGGCTGTCTTCGATCAAGATTCGCGAGATCAAGGAGACGCACGCATACGTCGGTCCGAGCCGCAAGCCGATCGACGTCAAAGTCATCCTCGGCGGCAAGGCGCCGGACGCTCGAGTTGGGAGACGTGATCGGCCAGGCCTGCAACCAGTTGCTTGACCGCATCCATGACGCCGCGAAGCGCCTGATTGGGCGCGCCGCCAATGACTCGATCGAGCAACTCTTGCAGAACATCATCGTTACGGGCGGCGGCAGCCAGATCCGCGGCATCGACACCGAGCTGCAGAAACGCCTCGTTTCGGAAGGATACGAGAACCCGAAGGTGCGCGTCGCCGGCGCAGACTACCAGCGTTACGTTGCAATCGGTGCGCTCAAGGCCGCGCGTGCCGCCCGCGAGCACCAGTGGCAGTACGTGCTCGATTGAGCGTTGTCCGGTAGTGCGGACGGTTGGTCCGAAGCCGCCTCCCGCCCGAGTCGTTTCCGATGCCCGGTCCATCGATCCCGATGGCCGGGCTTTGTTCTTCAGCCATCGTAGCCGTGCCGTTTCCGACGCCCGTTCATCACGACGCCGACCGCCGCCAGGGCGGGAACGGTCAAAAGCGGCACCAGCACGACAAACGCGGGCACGGGCAGATCGAAATTCAAGCGCCCGAGCAGGATTGTGGTCATCGGCGTATCGAACTGGATGAGCCCGTAGCGCTGGCCCGCGATCTCCACCACCCAATGATGCTCCAGCATGATCACGAGCATGTCGTGATCGGGAGCGGTCGTTTCTGCCCGGGCCGCCGGAGCGAGCAGCAGGGCGAAACCCGCGATCAGGAGCAAGCGACGGAAAAATGGCATCGGATGGGGAAAACTGACCGGGGCATCCTGCGATCTGCAGGGGCGCGTGCCAACGTCGCCGAATGGCTTCTGGGGTCAAGGCCCCATACGCGCGGGTGAGTGCAGGCGGGGAATTCCCGATGCAGCCTGGCAGGGAAGCTCGACGGCACGGCCCTTGCGGCCTGAGCACCTTACGGTCCGGTTCACCCCGAAAGGTCTACCACTCGTCTTCTGCGGCCCGGGGCGGCCCCACGAAAACCATCAGTGACGCCGTGTGCCCGTGCACGAAATTGCGCGAACCGACCGGTCCGAATTCTCCATTGCAAAAGAAGCCGGCCACGTTGGTCGTGGGACCGAGGATCTGCTGCACGAGGCCGGCGTCGTGGTCGGCCTGCCCGAACAACGCCTTGCCCCGCCCTGCGCACACGCTCAGGCACGCGCCATAGATGCGCGCCCGGCCGATCTGGTCGCGCAGCCGGCCCAGCACATCGCGCAGGTCCTCGTCCGCCGCGGCCGCGTCGCGAAGCTGGAACTGAAGCGTCTGCCCCGCGCGGGGCAGCGCCCCCATCGCCAGCGCACCGCTGTTGGGATCTGCGCCGAGCAGGTTGCGCACGAGGAAATCGCCTCGTTGGTGAGCGTCGCGATATTCGTCGACCACCAGGCCGGCGAAGAAGTTGCCCCGGCTGCGCCGTTTCAAGTCGTCGTCCAGATCCGTGAACGTTTCTTCGAGCACCGCGAAGGCGGGTCGATTGCCGATGCGGTGGACAATGTTGCCCTCGACCCGGGTGATTGTCCACGTCTCCCCGACCGGGGTGCAGCCTTGCGCGACGGCCCCGAGCACGCGAACGCCCGAAAACGCGAGCGCCACGCCGCCCTCCTCGATGACGTCGCCGTCGCAATACACCTGCGCCCGGGACTCGCCCGTGCTTCCCATCGCGAGGCCGCCAAAGATCGGGGCTCCGGGAAAGGCGGATTGCCAGCCGTTGATCCAGGCTTCCGAGTCGACGCGGAACGGCTCGAAAAAGGCCAACCACCCAGTCACGCCGGTTGCATCGAAATCCTTCGCCCGGGCCTGGAGCGCAGCTTCGCTCTCGAACGCCGGTATCCGCAACGGGTGCACCGAGGCGCCCGGCAGCGAATACAGCGCGACCACGACGCCTTCACCTTCCTCGTGTTCTTCGCCGCCCGCGATGAGCCCGTGGGATGAGCAACCTGCCAGCACCGGCACCCGCGCATGGACGCGGACGATCTCCAGCAGGTCACTTGCGTGGTCGAAGTAGCCCGGTGTGGCAAACACGAGCCCGAACGTCGCCGTCCGTCCGGCGAGCCGCCGGTGCAGACCCTCCGCGAGATCGCGCAGGCCGGACTCATCCCAACTGCCGGACCATCGATCCACCGCGCTGAAGAGTGTTTCGATCATCGCATTGTCGCGGCACCTTGGGGAAGGGGCCGTCCTTCGACCATGTGGTCCCGTTCGAGCGTTGGCAACTCCGACGCGGGAATCCTCGGCCTCAAGTCGGGGTTGCCTCCCCTGGGGATTCCGCGGGGAGGGGAACGCGGACGGTGACGTGCAGACCTTTGTCGCTCTTGAATTCGAGCACGCCCTGGAGCTGCTCGACGAGCATGCCAACGATGCGGAAGCCCAGACCGGGGGAATTGGCCACGTCGACGCCGGGGGCGAGGCCGACGCCGTCGTCCGCCACCGTCACGCGCGCCGAGGTCGGACCTTCCATGCTCACGTGGATACGCACCCGGCCGCCGAGGCTCTCGGGAAAGGCGTACTTGAGCGAGTTCGTCACGAGTTCGTTGAGCACGAGACCGAGCGGAATCGCCTGGTCGATGGAGAGCGCGAGCGGCTCCCCGTCGAGTTCGACGACGACATCGGCGCGTGATCCGATCGTGAGTTGGTTGAGAAACGAGACCAGGCTTTGGGCGAAGGAGAGAAAGTCGATCGAGACCAGGTTTTGCGCCTGGTAGAGTTTTTCGTGCACCATCGACATCGCCATCACGCGGCTGACGGAGTTTTCCAATGCTTCCAGCGCGGTGGAGTCGCGCACGCGCCGGGCCTGCATGCGCAGAAGCGCGGAGATGATCTGGAGGTTGTTCTTGACGCGGTGATAGACCTCCTTGAGCAGGACCTCCTTGTCGGCCAGTGAGGCGCGCATGCGTTCTTCCGAGCGTTTGAGCTCGGTGATGTCAGTCACGCGCACAAGGGTGGTGCCCAGCGATTCCGGCGCCATCCGCACCACCGCCATCTGGCCCCAGAAGATACGGCCGCGCCGGGCGACGTATTGGAGTTCGCGCGCCCAGACCTCGCCCCGGGCGAGGCGGCGCTGCCCGTCGGCAAGTTCGGCAGTCGAGAACGGGTTCCGTTGCAGCACCGCAAGGTTGGTACCGACGAGGTCGCGGGTTTCCGCGCACTCGAACATCTCGGCGGCCCGCGGATTGCACTCGACGATCAGATTGGTCGCGGTCGCGACCAGGAAGAGGGCGTCCGAGGCGCTCGCGAAAACCGCGGCGAATTTGCGCTCGCTCGCGCGCAACGCCTCCTGGGCCTCCCGGCGTTGGGTGACGTCGACCAGGGTGCCGGAGACGCCGATGATGGCGCCGTGTTCGTCGAGCTGCGGCTGGGCGATCACGCGCAACCACACGAAGTGGCCGCGACGGTGACGAAATCGAATCTCGGCCTCGATGCGATCGTTGCGCCCGGAGAGCAGCCGGCCGAAGCCCTCGAGGACGGCCGCGGCCTCCTCTTCGGCGAGAAACTCGGCGAAGCGGCGTCCCAGGCATTCCTCCGCAGTGTAACCGGAAAGCTCCTCCCACGTGGGGTTCAGGAAGCGCCAGCGCGCCTCGAGATCGATCTGGAACACGCCCTCGCTCAGGCCGGCGAGCAGCGCCTCGTACCGGCGTTCGCTCTCCGCCAGTGCATCAAGCGCCTGTTCGCGGGCGAGCGCCTGGCCGATATTGGCCGCCACCGTGCCGAGCGCCGCCCGCTCGGTGCCGGTCCACTCGCGCGGTTGTTCGACCTGTTGAAAGACGATCTGGCCCCACTGGCGGGCGGCCACCACGACCGGCAGGGCCAGCGAAGAGGCCACGGCGCGATTGGACATGGAGGTGCTTCCGTGAAAGACGGAAAACCGGGGTTCGCGCGCCCATTCCGCCCGCACGGCGCCGTCGCTGCCCTTTTTCGCTTCGGCGCGAGGATCGAACTCGATCACGAGCGACCGATCGGCCCCGGAGGCCTCGCCGAGGGCGCGCAATACGGCCGGCAATGCCTCCGCGGCGCGCACCGCGGTGAGCAGGAGGCGGTTGGCCTCTGCGATGCCTTCGAACAGGCGTTCGCGCAGGGCAAGTTCTGCACGCCGCATGCCGATCTGGGCCTCACGACCTGCGAGCACGCGACGAATCGCCGGTGCCAGGCGGGAAAGCCGATCCTTGAGCACGTAATCGGCCGCCCCTTCGCGCAGGCTGTCGACGGCCATTTCCTCGCCGATCATCCCGGAGACAAAAATGAAGGGAACTTCCGGCCGCAGGCGCCGCGCGAGTTCGAGCGCGCTCCAGCCATCGAAACCAGGCACCTGAAAATCGGAGAGGATCACGTCGAATCCGCCTCGCTGACAGGCTCCCGTGAATCCCGCCTCGTCGACAACGTGTTGGATGGCCACCTGCAATCCGCCCTCGTGGAGCACGGTCTGGATCAATTGCGCGTCGACCGGATCATCTTCGAGCAACAGGATGCGAACGGCGCTGACGGTGCTGGGAGCAGGCGAGGTCACACGGCGGGCGCTGCACACGACTGCGGTTCCCCGGAACCGCTTGGGGCGTCAGCGGTGCGCACGCCGGGCCAGTTTCCGGCGTTCACGGAAACGGTCAACTGCGATTGCCGTTGGGGGCGATGGCGTGGATTCATGGTGGAGGATCCACCTCGGTGATGGACGGCGGGCGAGGCGGAGACCGTCCTTCCGGGAGGGCAGAGAAGGAATCAAGGCCGATCGAGGCTCGCACCGCAGCGGGTGGCAATGGTGCCGGGGACGGGGCGCCGGCCGGTCGGTCAGGACGACTCCTCCCGTCGCCGCCACGCCGCGACAAACATGCCGTTGCCGCCCGTGAACTGTGGCTCCCAAGCGATCTGCGGCAGCGGTTCCTTCGCGATCGCAAACGGATCGACAAACGGCGCGGCCGCGAACTGCGGATGGCTGCGGGCGAAGGCCGCCGCAATTTCCGCGGTTTCCTCACGCGTCAGCGTACACACCGCATAGATGAGCCGGCCACCGGGGCGCACCGCTCGGGCAGCGAAGTCGAGCAACCGTTCCTGGACGCTGGCGAGTTCGCCCACATCGACCGGGCTCGTCGTCCACCGTGCGTGCGGATTGCGATGCCAGGTGCCAATTCCGGAGCACGGTGCATCAACCAGAACGCCGTCAAAAAATGTCCGCGTGGGTGGCCTCGGCCCGCCATTCCAGGGAGTGATCCGAAGGTTGAAAAGTTTGGCCCGGGCGGCCCGGCGGCGGAGCACGTCAAGGCGCACCAGGGAGCGGTCGCTCGCCCAGACGACTCCACGATTTTTCATCTGGTCGCACAGGTGGAGGGTCTTGCCGCCTTCGCCTGCGCAGGCATCCCACCACTTCTCGCCGGGCTGTGGCGCGCACACGACGCCGACCGCTTGCGAGGCGACATCCTGGATTTCGCAACGCCCGCCCGCAAATGGCCGGGTGCGAAACACGTTCTCCCTGCCCTCGTAGCGCAGGGCATCCGGCACCGTGGGGACCAATCCGGCGCGCGCCCCCGGCAACTCGGCGGCGAGGGCTGGCGCATGCCCGGGGCGGGCGCGCAACCAAAGCGCGGGCTCGGCCTGCAAGGCGTGCAGCAGGGGAGAGGTCACCTGCCAGTGGGTTCGCCACCAGCCGGGAAAAGCCCCATCGAGTAACACGGCGCCATCGAACGCACCCGGTTCACGCGCGAAACGTTCGGCGTATCCGAGAGCCCGCCGGATGGCGGGCAGGTCGGGAGGCCGTCCTCTGTCGGAGACGAATCCCCGCCAGCGAAACCACGCAAAAACGCCATGCGCAGCGAGCGCCGCGGCCTCCGGAGTCAGGCCCGCCCGGCGCAGGGATTCGCGCAACACCCGGTCGGCGGGCTGCCTCGAGTTTTCCGCCTCCCGCGCGACTTCGGCCGCCAGCGTCAAGGCAAGGACGCTGTGGCTGGGAGCAGGATCGGCGGCCGGCCGTGTCGACGCTGGCTTCGGGCGGAATCGTTGCCGGGGTGACGAGCGGTGGCGTGAGGCCATGGAGCCAGCGCAATCGATTCGCCCGCGACGCGTCAATCCCGCCGGAGGGCAGCCAGGGGTTCAGGCTTTCTTTTCGGCCGGATCCTTGAAACCGCTGCTCACCCACTTCTGCGCCACTTCCGGCGCCATGCCATGCGTGACATGCAGGCCCAGATAGTGGGTGAGGAAATCCTCGAACGTCACCCAGGACGCATCGTCAACCTTCACTCGCTTGGACCAGGCGCAGATCGTCAGGAACTGCGTCGGGTTGTTCGGCGTAGCGTGCGAGGTCTGCATGAACGACTGGAGGAGGCGCCCGATCTCGCCGGAGAACGCAGGATGTTCGACATCCTGGTACATGATGATGCGCCCGAGTTCCTGCCCGTTATCCCCGCGGAGCCGTTCTTCGGAAAAGGCCACCGCCAGGCGGCGGCCGGTCATCTCGATCACGACGCCGCGTCGCTCCCTGGGCGTGTCGCCCCCGCCGGCGTCGTTCGGCGGCGTTTCCTCCTCCCGCTCGAAAACTTCCGCGAGCGGCAGACCCCCTGGTACCTCGAGCGAACGGCCGACATGAAGTCGGGCCATGCCGTTGGCAAAGACGATGTGCTGCTGATGATCGGTCATGATCACGCCGAGCGGCAGGGTCATGAGACCGGATTGTAGCAATTCCTCCCGCCGGCGATGGACGGTTTCCTTGCCGTGCTTCCCGAGCGCCATTTCGATTGCGGCGATCACCGCCTTTTCCTGGAACGGCTTCACGATGAAGCCGAACGCGTCGGTTTCGCGGGCGCGCGCGAGAGTGCGGTCATTGGAAAACGCCGTGAGGTAAACGACCGGGGTGCCATGACGGGACCTGATCACTTCCGCCGCGGAAATGCCGTCCATGTCTCCGCTCAGGTTGATGTCCATCAACACCAGATCGGGCGGAGTCTCGGCGACTTTCTCGATCGCTCGCTCGCCGGACGCGACGATGCCGGTGACGGAATACCCGACCTGCGTGAGCGTGTCTCGCAAGTCCTCCGCCACCAGGCGTTCATCCTCCACAATCAGAATCCGGCTCGCTTTCATGGTAGAGCGGGAATCATCAGAAGTAGCGGATTCGGGGGGGCACGCAATCGGTGACATGGAAATTAACCAAAACTTCAGAGCAAGTCGCCCGAGCGAACGTGACGGCGGGATTGGGGCTCGCAAGCGCACATCGCGCGCGTTCGTTGGCCCGTTACAAGCCGGGGAATTCGAAGATGCAATGCCCGGACGTATCGTCAGGGCGCATCCGGTCGGGCGGGTGATTCGAAGAACGCCACCGCCGCTCCCAAGAGGCGCGCGCTGTGATGGTAGTTTCCGGCCCAGGAGTTTGGGACGCTCACCCGGCGGATGACACCCCGCCGCGTCTTGCCGTCCGTTCCGTCCACCACCTGCTCCTCCATCTCCACCACCATGCGCGGCGTTTCCGTGTGAACAATGTAGTGACGGGAATTACCCGGCTTGCGGTGTTCGACGTGGCAAAAGGGAACCGTGCCGCGGCCCTTTTCCGCGTGGCGCGGCCCGTCTCCGCAGGGGCTCATGGAAAAACGTTCAACATTGGACATGCGGCGGCCGGATGCATGGGGAAGCTAGCCGAATCGGCTCGCGGCACAAGGCGCATGTCTCGGCATGGATAAGCGGCGGCTGGCCGGCGTGGCGGCCCGGGCGTGAGACGCTGCGGGTCGCATGGCAAGGTGCGGGAAATTTGCCTCTTGCTGGTGTCCCGCGTTTCCGGCTATTCGTCTCGGCAGCGACTTCGCCATCCATGTCCTCACGTCCTGCGTCTCCCCCGTCCGTGGCACGCTGGAAATTTGTGCTCGGGGCCACTGTGTTTATCGCGGTCGGCACGGCCGTGCTGCTGCTGAGCGCATCGCCCCCCGGCGCGGGCACGATGATCGTCTTCATCCTGTGTCTCGCGGTCAGCGCCCTGCTGTCGTTCGCGCCCTTTCTCATTGAATACGACGCGCGGGTACGTCTAGCCGAGGCCCAGGCGCGCGACCACATTGAAAGCCAGTTGCGCCGGCTCACCCAGACCACGGAACAGCTTGGCAATGCGATCTCGCGCAGCCAGTCGACCGAGGAACAAGTGGGCCAGGCGCTCGGCACGCTCGAGGAACTGACCGAAAAGCTCAACGCCCAGACCGACGAGATTGCCCAAACGCTCGCCCGATCACAGGAGCGCGAGATCTCCGCATTGCGGGCCGAGGTCGAATGCCTCGTCCGCGAGCGTGACGACCGTCTCGCCGCGCTCGAACAACGGCTCGATACTGCGAATGGCCAGACTTCGGAGTTACTGCTCGCCCACCGGAAAGCCGCGGCGGTTGCCCAGAAGACCCAGGAGGAGATGAAGGAAAGCTTTCTGGCGCTTGCGTCCCGGCTTGACGAGATGAGCGTTGGCGAAGGCAACGCCGCCCCGGCGCCGGCTGCGCCGGTGTCGTCGCCTCCCGCGGAATCAGCCCGGGATATCGCGGCCGGCGAACCGGTCGCGGAACAAACCAAGGCGCCTTCGGCCGCGGCCGGCGCACCCGATGAAACCCCCGAGGCGGATCACAGATCCGGGTTTGCTGCAAACGCGCCAGCGCCGACGCCGGTCGACAACGAGCCGACGCTGCCGAAAGCAACGGCGCAGCGGGGTGGCGTGATTTCCGAGAGGAATGCGGGTGCGTCGTCGACAGGTGCAGGACCCAAGCCGCGGGTGCACCGATCTTCCGAGACGGCCGGCCATGCGCCTGCCCGCGTTTCGGCCAAGCCGCAGACGCTCGATCTTCCCTTGATTGATACGTCGGACGCGCCACCTGCCGTGCATCACGACGCAAGTGGCGGCACCTCCACGCTCGTGGCCACCGCCTACATCGGGATCGGCAACAAGCTCTACGTACGGGGAGACGGTCCCGGCCTGAGCTGGGACCAGGGCGTGCCGATGCAATTCCTCGCCATTGGCAAATGGGGCTGGACCAGCCCCGAAGGAGCCGAGCCGATCACCTGCCGGATCTACCGCAATGACGAGACACCGATGCTCGACGAAAACATCGTGCTCGAGCCGGGCGCGAAGGCGGAGGTCACCCCACGTTTCTAGACCGTTCCGATGGGGCAACTCGCGGGCGCCATTCCCACGGCACGATGGTCGCAGCGAGCTTCGATGGTTTCTGACGATGGCTGAAGCCGAAGACGATGGTCCCGTGCGGGTGCCGATTACCGGCGTGCTCGACCTGCACACCTTTCGGCCGGCCGAGATCGGCGACCTCGTGCCTGAATATCTCATCGCCTGTCGGGAGCGCGGCATCCCCAGGGTGCGCATCATTCACGGCAAGGGGACCGGCACGCTGCGCGAAACCGTGCATGCCATCCTGCGACGGAGTCCGCTGGTGGCGAATTTCGGCCTCGCCGACGAAACGGGCGGTGGCTGGGGAGCGACCGTGGCTGAGCTGGTGCGACCCGACCAGCCGCCCGTCGGCAGTCCCCCTTGCATCGCTCCTCCTGGAGGCAGCCGCGGGAGCGGGCGCCGATCAGATCCGCATTTTGGATACCGCTCCCCGACCCGGCGGAACCGCCGAAGACCGCCGCGCCGCCTGGATCCCGGTGACCGCATTGCCTTACGGTTCCGGCGTGCCGCGTGACTTCCGCAATTCCTCGAGTTCGGCCTGGACGAATTTCTCGTAACACTCCGGGCAGATCGAGTGGGAGAGATCCGCCCCGGTGCGCTGCGACAGGTAACTGTCGACCGCCTGCCACAGGTTCGCGTCGTTGCGGACTTTCTTGCAGTAGGCGCAGATCGGGATCAGCGACTCGAGCTGTCGGACCTGCTTGGTGTAACCAAGGATGCGGGCGGCGACGCGCAGGCGCATCCACATGTCGTCCGGATTGATCGGCTTGTTCAGGAAGTCGTCGACCCCCGCCTCAACCGCCACGTGGATGTTTTCGTGGCTGCGCGAAACCGACGTGAGCAGGATGAAGTAGGTATATTCGTCACGCTTCAGCGAGCGCACCTTGCGGCAGAGGTCGAGCCCATCGGAATCGGGCATCATCCAATCGCTCACCACTACCTGCACCGGCGTCGTCTGATAAAACTTCCACGCATCCGCTCCGTTCTCGACCGCGTGCACGCGATGTCCGTCCGCGGTAAGGAACTTTTCGATCAGGCGCCGCGTCACGAGTTCATCCTCGGCGACCAGAATATCGAGCTGCGATGACATCAGGGGTGAAAGGGAAGCGCTGATTGAACCGGAACGATGTGCGGAACCGGTGTCCAGCCGCAAAGGGAAAACCCGGGTGGAGGTCACGTTGTCAGGATTTTTCGTCTCGGTATGCGAAGCCGGGAATATCGCCGGGCGCAGGTTCTTCCAAGGAGGCGGCGCAGGAAATCGCGTTGTGTGGGTGCCGGATCGGGCACGACACCGGCGCGACCTGGCGTGATCGAAAGGGCAGTCAGTCAGCACGATCAGTCCACCATTGTCTTCATGCACACTTACGGGAGATCCGCGCGGGCGAATCCGCGGCTCGCTTGCGGAAAGGCGCTCCGACGCCATTTTCCACTTCTTATGAACATTCGTCCGCTCGTCTTTCTTACCGGCTTCGCGGCTCTGACCGCGATGTCCCAAGCTGAACCGATTGCCGTGGGCGACGATGCGCCCCGCATCACCGCCACCAATCAAGACGGTCAGCCGGTCGATCTCGGGGCTTTGTACGATCACGGTTACGTGCTCGTGTATTTTTACCCGAAGGCGGACAGCCCGGGTTGCACCGCGCAAGCCTGCAGCCTGCGTGACGCGTACCAGGATCTGACCGCCCATGGCATCACGGTGGTCGGAGTGAGCACTGACACCGTCAAAGCCCAAAAGGCGTTCGAGAAGCACCAATCGCTGCCCTTCACGCTGATCGCCGATCCCGAACACGAAGTCGTGAATGCCTTCGGGGTGCCGTTGATGGGACCGGGGTTTGCGACGCGGCAGGCTTTCTTGATCAAGGACGGCAAAGTTGTCTGGCGCGACCTCAAGGCCTCCACGACCAGGCAAGCGGCGGATGTCCTGGCCGCCGTGTCGAAGTTGGGCCCGGCGGCGGGTTGATCGGACGGGAAATTGCCGCGGGCGTTGCGGCATTCGTTGCGTGTGTCCTGATCGGCGGGTGCGGTCCGGTGTGGCTTGGCTTCCGCGCCGTTGCCGATAGGATACGGGCATGGCGACCAAACTTCACCTCACCCGACACAGCCTGCCGGAGGGCCCGCGGGAGCGCGTGATTGCGCTGCTGAACGTTCAACTGGCGACGCTGATCGATCTGCATTCGCAATCGCACCAGGCGCACTGGAACGTTCGAGGGCGTGCCTTTTTCACGCTGCACAAGCTCTTCGAAGAACTGGTCGACCTGATTACACCGCACGTCGACGTGATGGCGGAACGAATCACCGCACTCGGCGGTGATGCCTGCGGGACGGTGCGCATGGCCGCCGCTGCGTCTCCCCTGCCCGACTATCCCTTCCACCTCGAGAACGACATCGAACACGTCGCGGCGCTCCTCGAGCGCTTTTCGCTAACCGCCGCCGCCGCGCGCGACGCCATTGCGGAAGCGGAAAAACAAAAAGACGCCGGCACGGCCGATTTGCTCACGGCGGTGTCGCGCGATCTCGACAAGGGGTTGTGGCTGCTGGAAGCGCATCGTCCGTGACAGCGGTCGAATGGCGCGAGTGAGGAGCAGGCAGACTCCGGTCAACCTCCGCGCCCGGATAGGTTCCTGACGTCCGTTGCCACACGGTCCCGGGGACGTTCAGCGCCTGCGACGGACGGCCAGCTGGGCGACGGCGAAGCGGACCACGGATTCCAGCCGTTCGACTTCCGCGGGATCCAGATCGCTCTTTTCCGCGAGCGCCTTTTGGGCGCGGGCCATTGCTTCCTCGACCGCGGTTTCGTTGATCTGCGTCTCGTTGACCGCGGAATCCGTCAGGACGGAAACGCGATCATTCTCGATCAGGGCGAAACCGCGACCCACGACGAGGGATTCGGCCGCGGTCCCGGTTCCGACCCGCAACGGTCCGGCTTCAAGCATCGTCGCCAGCGGAATGTGTCCGGGCAGGATGCCGATCTCGCCGGTCGCGGTCGTGAGCACCACCGTGTCGGCGCTCTTTTCGAGGACGCGACCCTCCGGCGTGACGATCTCGAGTGTCAAGGCCATCGGATTCTGGTCACTTCTTGCCGGCGGCCGTCACCTCGTCGATGCCGCCCTTCATGTAGAAGTCACCCTCGGCGATGTCATCCAGCTGGCCTTCGAGGATCATCTTGAATCCGCGGATCGTGTCCTTGACCGACACATACTTGCCGGCCGTGCCGGTGAAGACCTCCGCGACGTGGAACGGCTGCGAGAGAAACCGCTGGATCTTGCGGGCGCGAAAGACGGTTTGCTTGTCCTCTGGTGAAAGTTCGTCGAGGCCGAGAATCGCGATGATGTCCTGCAGGTCCTTGTAGCGCTGCAGCACGCGCTGGACTTCCCGGGCGACATGGTAGTGCTCCTCGCCGACGATCGCGGGCTCGAGCGCTTTTGAGACCGACGCCAGCGGGTCGACCGCAGGGTAGATGCCGAGTTCCGCGATGGAACGCTCGAGGACGATGGTGGAGTCGAGGTGCGCGAAGGTGTTCGCCGGCGCCGGGTCGGTCAGGTCGTCGGCCGGCACATAGACTGCCTGGAACGAGGTGATGGAGCCCTTCTTCGTCGACGTGATGCGTTCCTGCAACAGGCCCATTTCGTTCGCCAGCGTCGGTTGGTAACCGACCGCCGAAGGCGAGCGACCGAGAAGCGCCGACACTTCGGAACCGGCCTGCGAGAACCGGAAGATATTGTCGATGAAGAGCAGCACGTCCTGGTTCTTCTCGTCGCGAAAGTACTCGGTCATCGCGAGGGCCGAGAGGCCCACGCGCATGCGCGCGCCCGGGGGCTCGTTCATCTGGCCGTAGACGAGGGCGACCTTGGATTTGCTGAGATCCTTCTGATCGATGACCCCGGCCTCGGACATTTCATGGTAGAGGTCGTTGCCTTCGCGCGAACGCTCCCCCACCCCGGCAAAGACGGAATAGCCGCCGTGAGCCTTGGCGATGTTGTTGATCAGTTCCATGATCACGACCGTCTTGCCGACGCCGGCACCGCCAAACGCGCCGACCTTGCCGCCCTTGGTGAACGGACAGATCAAATCGATGACCTTGATGCCGGTCTCGAGAATCTGCGCCTTGGTGTCCTGGTCGACGAGCAACGGCGGTGGCCGGTGGATTGGATACTTCTTGTCGAACTTCACGGGACCGCGGCCATCGACCGCGGCTGCCGGTGACGTCGAAGATCCGGCCAAGGACGCCCTCGCCCACGGGCACCGAGATCGGCGCACCCGTATCCACCACGGCCATGCCGCGACGCAGTCCTTCGGAGGACGACATCGCGATGGAGCGCACGACGCCATCGCCGAGATGTTGCTGGATCTCGAGGGTGAGCAGTTCCTTCTTGCCCGCGACTTCGAAGTCGACGGTCAGCGCCTGGTAGATCGGCGGAATGGTCTGGTCGGCGAACTTCACGTCAACCACGGGGCCGATGACCTGAACGATGTTGCCGGTATTGCTCATAACGGGGTGAAAAGGTGGAGGAGCTGCCATGTTGGGATTACGCGGCGGTATATTGGGCCGCGGCGATCTCGAGAATTTCCTGGGTGATCGCCGCCTGGCGCGCCTTGTTGTATTCGAGGGTGAGATCGCTCGAGCAGCTTGGTGGCGTTGTCCTTGGCGGTCTTCATCGCGACCATGCGGGCGCTGTGCTCGGACGCCTTGGCGGCCAGGGCGAACTGGTGCAGTTCGCCGGTGATGAACATCGGCAGCAGCACGCCGAGCAGGCTGGTCGCGTCCGGCTCGAACAACATCTCCCGCAGATCATGCGGCGACGGCGCAGCCGGGTCTTTGGGCCCGCGGAGCTTGGTGACGATGTCGCCGATGTTGGTGAGCGGCAGCAGCGGCACGTTCACCGGCATTTGCGTCAGTGTATTGACAAACTGGGCATAAATCACCTCCACGGTGTCGACCTGCCCTTCGAGAAATGCGCCGACCAGAAAATCGGCGGCCGGGCGGATCTCCCGCAGCGCGACCCGGTCGGTCAGCGGAAATTCGGCGACGAGTTCGCGCCGGGTGCGGGTGAGAAACTGCGTGCCCTTGCGCCCCATCGATACAAACCGGGCCGGCCCCCTGATCTCGGTGACAAGGCGAAAAAGGTTGGCGTTAAGCGGCGCCGCACAGGCCGCGATCCGTCGAGATCAACAGGACGCCGCGCGTGCGGACCTCCCGGCGAACAAGCAGCGGATGGGCAAGGGATTCGCCAACCTGGTGGGACACGGCGTCGAGAATCTGCGCGAGCAACATCGCGAACGGTCGGCCGGCTTGCGCCGCCTGCTGGGCCTTCCCCATCTTCGATGCGGCCACCAACTCCATCGCCTTGGTGATCTGGCGGGTATTCTTGACGGATTTGATCCGCCGGCGGATGTCGCGCGTGCTCGGCATGGCGGGCTAGGAAAGGCTGAACGGCTGAAGACCTGGTCTTAAGCGACAAACGTGCGCTTCCATTCCTCGCACACCGACTTGAGTTGCGTCTCGAGATCGGCATCGAGGGCGGCCTTGGTGCGAATCGCGGTAAGCAGCGCCTCCTTGCGGGTGGCGACGAAGTCGCGGAGGGAGGTGGCGGCGATCTTGACGCGAGCGAGCGGCTGGTCGTCGTAGTAACCTTTCTGCATCGCCCACAGCGTGGCGACCTGCTGCTCGATCGGAATCGGATTGAAGGCCGGCTGCTTGAACAGCTCGACGATGCGTGAACCGCGGTCGAGCTGAGCCTTGGTCTTGGCATCCAGGTCCGAGCCAAACTGGGCAAATGCCGCGAGCTCACGAAACTGCGCAAGCTCGCCCTTCAGTTTGCCGCCGACCTGCTTGGTCGCCTTGATCTGGGCGGCGGAGCCAACGCGCGACACGGACAGGCCGACCGAAACCGCCGGACGAATGCCCTGGTTGAACAGGTCGGTCTCGAGGAAGATCTGACCATCGGTGATGGAGATGACGTTCGTCGGGATGTAGGCGGAGACGTCGCCCGCAAGCGTCTCGATGATCGGCAACGCCGTGAGCGAGCCCTTGCCCTCCAGGCGAGCCGCGCGCTCGAGCAGGCGGGAGTGCAGATAAAACACATCTCCAGGGAACGCCTCGCGTCCGGAGGGGCGCTTGAGGATGAGGGAGATCTGCCGGTAGGCGACGGCGTGCTTGGACAGGTCGTCGTAAACGATGAGCGCGTCCATGCCGTTTTCCATGAACCACTCACCCATCGCGGCACCGGAATAAGGCGCGAGGTATTGGTTGGCGGGATTGTCGGCGGCGGGGGCGGCGACGATGATCGTGAAATCCAGCGCGCCAGCCTCTTCGAGCGCACTGGCCGTGCGCACGATGTTCGACTGCTTCTGCCCGACGGCGACGTAGATCGAGTACACCGGGCGGAAGTTCGGATCACCGCTGGCGAGGCCGACCCGGTTGATCTTCGCCTGGTTGATCATCGTATCGATGGCGATCGTGGTCTTGCCCGTGCCGCGGTCGCCGATGATCAACTCGCGTTGGCCGCGACCGATCGGGATCATCGAGTCGATCGCCATGATTCCGGTGAACAGCGGCTGGGTCACGCTCTTGCGCGCAACAATGCCGGGGGCGATCCGCTCCACCGGATACGTCTCGCTGGCGTCGATCGGGCCCTTGCCATCAAGCGGATTGCCCAGCGCATCCACGATTCGGCCCAGCAGGGGCTTACCTACCGGCACTGACAGCAGCCGGCCGGTTGTCCGGACTTCGTCGCCTTCCTTGAGTTGCGAGACATCGCCGAGCACGACGCATCCGACGTCGTCCTCGGTCAGGTTCAGCGCAATGCCGATGGTGCCGCCGGGGAACTCGACCATCTCGTTGTACATCACCTCGGAGAGGCCGTCGCAGAGCGCGACGCCGTCGGCGACGGTCGCGACGCTGCCGATGTTCTTCTTCGAGGTGCCGGCCTGCAGGCGGGCGATCTGCTGTTCGATTTGCTCCAGTACCGTGCTCATGTCGGGGTCGCGGTGGAAAGGGTTCGGAGGTGAAGGAAGTTCGGGTTCAGGAAGCGGGCTGGAGGGCGGCCAGCTGGCTTACGATGCTGTTTTCAAAGACACAGTCGCCCACGCGTACCCGCATCCCCGCGATGAGATCGGGCTGCGGGACCGGCACGGGTTCGATCGAGCGGTCGAAGCGTTTCGACATCGCCTCGGCAATCGCGGTGAACGCCGACGGTGCGAGGTCGCCCGCGTACTCGATGACGGCGCGGTGGCGCCCCAGTTCGGCCCCGATCAGGCGCCGATAGGCGCGCAGCAGCGCGCTGGCGCTGGACGGGCGATGTTTGTCGACCCAAGCCAGGACGCCCCCGACGCGTTCCGGGGACACCCGGCCGCCATCGAGGCTCAAGCGAAACAATTGGCGTGCGAGCGCGGTGATCTTGCGGCGGCTGGACATGGCGGCGCGGACGTCAGGCGGGGATCAGGCGTTGCTCAGCTCGCGCGCGGCCGACTCGGCATAGCGCTTGCGTTCGTCCGCAGGGAGTTCGCGTCCGAGGACGCGTGCGGCCGTGAGTGCAACGAGCCGGGAGATTTCCTCGCGGGCATCGGCGAGCATCTTGCGTCGTTCGAGCGAAATCGCCTCTTCCGCCTGCGCGAGCATCTGCTGGGTCTTTTCCGTGGTCGCCTTCGCCTCGCGGTCGAGCACCTGCTTGGCCGACGACCGGGCCTCGTCGACGATCCTTTGCGCGTCGAGCGCGGCCCTTCGCAACGTTTCGGCGTGCTGTTTCTCGGCGTCGGCCAGTTTCGCCTTCATTTCCTCGGTGTAGCGCAGACCGTCGGCGATCGTCTTTTGTCGCTGCTCCACCGTGGCCAGCACCGGTTTGACCGCGAAACGATACAACAGGTAGGCGACGACGGCGAAGTTCACCATCTGCGCGATCAGGGCGGGGGCGTTGATGCCGAGATCGTGGACGATCCTCGTGACGGGGTTGTTGGATGGCGCGTGCTCGACCGCGGCAGCGAGGTACAGGAGACTTGAACTCATGAGAAGACGGGAAAGTCAGCCGCGCCTGCGGACGATCCGCCGGCGCGGTCAGGCGACGGGTTACAGGAAGAGCGAGTAGAAGGCGACGGCTTCGGCGAGCGCCATGCCAATGATGCCCTGGACAAGGATCTTGCCGGACGCGCCGGGGTTGCGGCCCACCGCTTCGACGGCCTTGTAGCCGACGAGGCCGACGCCGAGGGCGGCACCGAGACAGCCGAGTGCGCCTTGGATACTGCCATCAATTACTGCGAGGATATCGATCATGTTCGGAGGAGGTGGATTCTTTGTAGGTCTTCGGATGACCGCCGCCCACGCTCTCAGGCATGGTCCCGACGGGAAAGGGATCAGTGAGTCGCGGGCGCGGAAGCGCCTTCGTGGATTTCGTCCTGGTCGTGCTCGTCGCCATGGTTGCAGATCAGGCCGATGTAGACACTCACCAGGAGCGTGAACACGAGCGCCTGCACGAAACCAATCAGCACCTCCAGGAAGTAGAAGGGGATCGGCAAGCCCCACTGCAGGATCGCCGACATGGAGTGCAGCAGATTCTCGCCGCCAAACATGTTGCCGAACAGACGAAACGAAAGCGAAACGGGCCGGAACATGATCGAAAAGATTTCGATGATGCCGACGGCAAAGAAGATCAGGAAAAGGAAGTAGTAGATGGCGCGCGGGAATCTCCCGTTTGTCCGCCTTGTTGCCGAAGATGTCGAAGAGCAGGACCTTGATCCCGGCATACCGGAGAATCAGGTACAGCCCGACGAGAAAAGAAACCAGGGCGAGCGCAAACGTGCCGTTCAAGTCGGCATTGGCGGGGCGAACCAAGGGTATCCATGCTCCCTCTCCACCGGTGAAGATCGTGCCCACCCCGGGGATCAAGCCGCTCCAATTCTGGATCAGGATGTAGGAAAAGAGCCCGATCAACAGCGGGAATGCCGCACCGATGACCCGCTTGCCGACGATCGGCGCCACAATGTCGCGAATCGCCTCCACGATCCCTTCGACGACGGCCTGGCGTCGCGTGGGCACGAGCTGCGGACGCCGCACCGCCAGGCGAACGGCCACGATGATGCACAAGGAGATCATCCAGCCGGTCACCATGCTGTTGGTGATCGGAATGCCGCCCACGTCGAACACGTGTTCCGCCACCTTCTCGCCCGCTGCATGTGCAGACGCGGGTGCAAGGGCAAGACCGAGTATCGACAAGCTCGGGGGGAAACGCAGTGGAGATGGGATCATTCGCGAGCGGCTCCCATCGAGGATCGACGAGAGGAAAGGTGATTGTGTTGCAGAAACGATTTTCCTGCGTCAACTCCCGAAGGGTCGCCGGGGCCGAACTTTGGGGACGGTCCCCTCCACGCAGAAGAAGCAGTGTCACGGTCGCACAAGCCGTCTTATGAACGAACTCGTCAAAACCGCCCTGCCTCCGAAGCACGCAGCCGATCTTTTCGCGATTTTCGTATACGTCCTGGTGATCGGCGCCGGGATAGCGCAATTCGTTTTGATCGTCGGACTCAGCTGACCCGAACCGCCATGGCGGAATCGAATTTTGCCGCCTTTTTCTGAAAGACCGTTTCGGTTTCGAACGGAAAACTCGTGCGCGGTGCTGGCGCCCACCGCGCGTGAGCGGACAGGAGATCGCGCACTTCCTCGACATAATCGCCGGCGTCCGAGCGAAAACAGAACAGGCAGCCAGGCGCACAGACCTGATTGAGGGTCTCGAGGAGCGGAGCCTGGACCAGCCGATTCTTCCGGTGACGCCGCTTTGGCCACGGATCCGGGAAGAGAATGAACACGTAGTTGAATCGAAGCGACTTGGGGACGGCGGCGAGGAAGGCGCCGGCCTCTGCGTGGATGAACGAGAGGTTGCCGAGGCCGGCGCGATGCTGTTTCCGGTTGGCTCGTCGGATTCGGTCCCGGCAGTAGTCGACGCCGAAACAGCGGTGATCGAGGTGTGCTCGGGCCAACTCCGCGAGGAAGTGGCCGTGGCCACATCCCAGATCGAGGACCGCCTGACCTTCTGAACCCAGTCGGTCGAGCGCCTGTGTCAGATCGATCGCAAGCGCCTCACGCCGGACTTTCACGAGGTGGCTGAACTCCTCGTTCGGTCGTTGCGGGCGCGTGCCGGTATCGGAGCAAGCGCTGCCGCCCGGAACCATCACCCGTGGCAGACGCGGGCAGTCGGTCGAGAGCCATGCCGTCGACTGCCCGTTGGGTTCCGCGCAACCCGAAAGGCCACCTTGAACCGAGGGACTCAAGCGGTTTGCCCGGAGTTCGTCATCAACGGCGCAACCGGGGCCGTGTGTACGCCTGTGTCTGATCGCTCGACGAGCGGCAGGCGGATCGAGATACGCGTACCTCCTCCTGGCTCGCTGTCCGCCGAGACGCGGCCGCCGTGTAGCTGGACGATGTGTTTCACGATGCTCAGGCCCAGTCCCGTGCCTCCCTTGCCCCGGGAGCGTCCCTTTTCGACGCGATAAAACCGCTCGAAGATTCTTGGCAGATCGACCGCCGGGATGCCTGGCCCGTTGTCCTGCACCCAGAGTTCCGCTTCGTGATCAGCGTCGATCCGCCGCAGCCCGACCACGATGGTGGTGCCCGTGGGCGTGTACTTTCGGGCATTGTCGATCAGGTTCGCCAGAACCTGCGTGATGCGAAGCCCGTCGACGCTGACCGTGATTGGGTCGGCGGTATCGAGATCGAGGGTCAAATGCTGCCCGGAGTGTACGACGGGGCCAGCAAAGTCGTCGACCGCTGCTGCCGCCAGGGCGACGAGATCATGGATTGCCGGCTCCATTCGCGGGTCAGGGGATTCCAAGCGGGAAAGGGTCAGCAGATCTTCCACGATCGCGGTGAGACGCTCCGCGTGGCGCTGGATCGCTCCGATAAATTGATGCCGCTGTTCTTCCGGCATCTTTTCATGATCTTCGGCCAGCGTCTCCGCATAGCCCTTGATGACGCTCAACGGGGTTCTTAGTTCATGCGAAACATTGGCCACAAATTCGCGACGGATGTTTTCCAGCTGGCGCTCCCGAGTGACATCATGGAGGACAAAGATCGTCCATGCATCATCCTGCCCGCTCGCGGGCTGGACAACGCCTCCGGAGACCTCGACGCAAATCATTCCGTCAGCGTCTTTAAAGGTCACTTCGCGCCGAAGTGCGGATCGGCCGCGGCGTACATCGTCCAGACACGCCAGAAACTCCGCGTTTCGCAATACGGTTTCCAGACGCTTGCCCACGGCACCATGTGCAGCCGGAAAGATCGCGCTCAATGCGTTGTTTGCGAGCAGGATGTAATTGGTGGCATCGACCACCAGCACCGCTTCCTGCAGGTTGCCCAGCGCCGCTTCCAACTGGGAAATTTGATCGGATCGGCCTCGACGGAGCTCGGCGAATGCCCGAATCAGTCCATTGGTTTCAACCGCGAGTTTTTGCCAGGAAGCATGGATGCGCGGCAGGCGTTCATCGTCGAAAAAAGGCCGCCGCCGCTGTACCGCCTCGGCCAACTGGTGGATGCCTCGACACAGAAGCCAGTGGCGATAGCCGAGCCACAGGATTATCGAGACCAGGCAGATTACGATCAGGTTGGACATGCGTCCGGTTTGCGGTCCGTCATGCGGTAGCCGACCCCCCGGACAGTTTCAATCAGAGAAGCTTCGTCCCCGAGTTTCTCTCGCAATCGGCGGACGTGTGTGTCCACCGTGCGCGTCTCGATCTCGGCATCGTAGTTCCAGACGTTTAGCAGGAGATGATCACGAGCCTGCACCCTGCCCTTTCGTTCCATGAGGACCTTGAGCAGACGAAACTCGGTCGCGGTGAGTTCAATACCCGAGCCATCGACGGTCACGCGGTGATGATCGGAGTCCAGAACGACCTTTCCGATCTGAAGCACGACGCCCCGATTCTCCTCTTGAGAGGCCTCGGCCCTCCGGAATATGGCTTGGACTTTAAGCACTAATTCTTTGGGGCTAAATGGCTTGCATATATAGTCATCGGCCCCCACTTCCAGCCCCTGGACGCGGTCGCCTTCCTCGGCTTTGGCGCTCAGAAAAACGACGGGAACCCGCTTCAGCTTTGGATCAGCCCGCAACATGCGACAGATCTGAATTCCGCTGACCTCCGGCATCATGACATCGAGGATGATGAGCTCTGGTTGGAAAGTCCGGGCCCGGCCCATGAAGAGGCTGGGATCATTGATCGCTTCGACCGTGAATCCGTTGGCACGCAAGTGGTAACCGACAAGGATCGTTACATCTTCCTCGTCGTCGATGACGAGGACCTTGCGCGAATTCTCGTCAGTGTGTGAGGCGTGATTTCTGGCGGGTTTGAAGGACATGCGGGGAAGCGCCGCCAAGGCTATTCCGGCGACGAATGTCGACGCAACGGGGTTAGCGTTACATCTCGGTGACTTTCCCCTTTTCCGTTTCCTTGGGAAGGCCGGACGCCTTGCCCTCTTCGGGCGAACATTTTTCTTTTCCAGCTCCGTTTTCGGAGCCGCGACGCGCCAATGCAACCATGAGAACGGCAAGGTCTGAAGGATTGACGCCGCTGATGCGGGCAGCCTGGCCGAGCGTGGCCGGGCGGATGTTTTGCAGCTTTTCCGCGGATTCCTTCTTCAAGCCGGTCAAGCCCCTAAAATCAAAACAGTCCGGAATAGAGACGCGCTCGGAACTGGAAAGTCGTTCGACGTCACGCTGTTGGCGTTCTATGTATCCTTTGAAAATAACATGATACATGACTTCGTCCCGTACGGCTTTTGCTTCGCAGGCGAACTGCCGCGGAAGCTCGATCGCATTTCCTGAACGCCGAATCCGGTCAGCCCAAGAAATGCCGGAGTCCAGCGTGCCTTCCAGCCACTTCGTCCAGTGCGCAATGCGCTCCTTCTTATGTGCAATCTTCTGCTGTCGTTCCGCTGGCAGGAGGCCGAACCGGTTCGCGTGTTCAGATAGACGTAGTTCAGCGCTCCCAGCGTTGAGCAACAGACGATATTCCGCGCGGCTCGTAAACATGCGGTAGGGCTCGCGAGTACCTTTGGTTACAAGATCGTCCACCAGGACCCCGATATAGGCCTCATGTCGTCCCAGCACCAACGCCGGTTCTCCCCTCGCCTTTTGGGCGGCGTTTATTCCTGCGATCATCCCCTGCCCCGCTGCTTCCTCGTAGCCGGACGTCCCATTGATCTGGCCTGCAAAAAAGAGGCCTTCCACCGTCTTTGATTCCAGGGAGGGCCTAAGTTGCGTCGGTGGTGCGAAGTCATATTCCACCGCGTAGGCGGGGCGCATGATCTCAGCGTTTTCCAAACCGGGAATGCTTTGAACCAGTCGGCGTTGCACGTCGAACGGCAGGCTCGTGGAAAGACCGTTGATGTAGTATTCGTTGGTGTTTCGTCCCTCGGGCTCAAGGAAGAGCATGTGGCGCCCTTTGTCGGCAAACCTCACGAACTTGTCTTCGATGCTGGGACAGTATCGGGGCCCGGTTCCGAGAATTTCGCCCGAGTACATGGCGGAGAGATGCAGATTCTCGCGGACGATCTTCTCTGTCGCAGTTGTGGTATGGGTGATCCAGCAGGAAACCTGTCGTTCGCCCGGGCGCCATCCCAGCTTTTCCTGGCCGGTATGTTCCACGTGGAACCATTCAGAATCGTTCCGGGTGTCGTGGAAGGCAAAGAAGGCGGGATCAGGGTCGCCTTTCTGTTCCTGC
Organism: uncultured Verrucomicrobiae bacterium; assembly: GCA_963797435.1. GTDB lineage: Bacteria > Verrucomicrobiota > Verrucomicrobiia > Opitutales > Opitutaceae > CAWCPJ01. The sequence continues at coordinate 570,633 of CAWCPJ010000006.1, forward strand.
AGCCCTGAGAAGTCGATGGAACGGCCAAGGATGCGAGGAGGCGTTCCGGTCTTGAGGCGCTGGAGTTTGATTCCTGATTTCGAAAGACTGCCTGACAGCGTTTGCGCGCTGTAATCTCCCATGCGGCCACCCTCGGTCTTGTTCGTGCCGACGTGCATGAGGCCACGCAAAAAGGTTCCCGTGGTGAGCACCACCGCCAGAGCGGAAAAGTCGATCCCGAGATTTGTCGTGCAGCCGACAACCCGATCCTTTCCTGTCAGCAAGCCCGTGACGACCGCTTGGAAGATTCGCAGGTTGGGCTGAAGCTCAAGGGTATGCTTCATCCGAAACTGGTAAGCCTTCTTGTCGCATTGTGCTCTGGGGGACTGGACCGCCGGGCCCTTCGACGAGTTCAGAAGTCTGAACTGAATCCCGGTGAGATCCGTGTTTATCGCCATCTCGCCGCCCAACGCGTCGATCTCGCGGACGATGTGACCCTTCGCCACACCTCCGATGGCAGGGTTGCAACTCATCTGTCCGATCGTGTCGATATTGCCGGTGAGAAGGAGCGTCGAGGCTCCCATTCGAGCAGCGGCAAGGCTCGCCTCGATGCCTGCGTGCCCGGCTCCACAAACAATTACGTCAAACGTGGACTCACTGGAACGACGGCTCATCGGATCAGTAGGGAGGGGAGGGGGGTGGTAAAGAAAAAGCGCATGATATTCGTGCAAGTCAATGGCGGTAAGCACGTTATCATTTTCCAATACAAAATGACGCGAACAGACGGTCGAGAATTTCCTCATGGTCAATTCTGCCGACGATTCCCCCCAGGGCTTCGGCGGCGGTGCGGAACTCGACGGCCACCAGATCCAAGGGCGGTTCCGACGTCCCTTTCAGGAGACTCGCTGCCGCACCGAGGAACGAGACGGCGTCCCGGAGACTGGCTTCATGCCTCGCATTGACGACAATTCCTTCGTCGGAAAGACCTCCGCCGGCCACGCCGCTGACAGTTGATTCCAAGACTTGGCGCAGTTCAGGAATGCCGCCTCCCGTCAGCGCGGAAACTTCAATGCTCGTTGCCGAGACACCAGCGGGCGGGCGGGCAGTGCACCTGGGTTGATCGCACTTGTTCAGTGCGATCACCGCGCCCGCTTGATCCATGCGAGACCAGACCTCGTCGGGAAGGGTGGGAGGGGGGGCGGTGAGGTCGGTCACGAGAACCACCACGTCCGCTTCCCGCATTTGCTCCAGCGTTCGGCGCACGCCGGAGCGTTCCACGGTGCCGCCGGATTCGCGCAGCCCCGCTGTATCTAACAAACGGGCACACCAGGCACCGAGTTCGATCCGTTCCTCGAGGAAATCGCGGGTGGTGCCCGGTTCATCGCTGACAATCGCCCGTTCGAAGCCGACCAGGCGGTTGAGCAGACTGCTCTTGCCTGCGTTCGGCTCCCCGATCAGGACGATCTTCACCCCCGTCCGGAGGAGATCTCCCTCGCGGCGTGTGGCGGCGAGGGCACTCAGTTCGGCGGCCAACGCCCCGGTTGCCTGATGCCAGTGCGCATATTCGGCCGCGGGCAGATCCTCTTCGGGAAAATCCACCTGAGCCTCGACCGCCGCACAAAGTGAGAGCAATCGGGCGACGGCATCATCGACCCGCTTTCGCAGCGCCCCTCGCAGCTGGTTTCGGGCTGCCTCGAGCGCGCGGTCGCTGCGGGCCCGAATCAAGTCCATGACGGCTTCGGCTTCGGTCAGATCGAGACGACCGTGCAGGAAAGCCCGCTTGGTAAATTCTCCCGGTTCAGCCACACGACAACCTCGACGAACCACGTCCTGCACCATCTTGTTGACAATGAAAGGGCTGCCGTGCGCGGAGATCTCTAGGACAGTCTTCCCCAGTATAGGACTTCGGTGCGCGGAAAAGGCAGAATACCGGGTCATCGACGACCCCGCCGTCCCTCATCACATAGCTCGAATGCCAGACATGCCGGGGTGGGGGAGTAACTCCGCCGTGCCACGCGGTCGCGAACTCGACAGCTTTGGGCCCGCTGATCCGCACCACCGCAAGCGCCGATTCCCCTGCCGGGGTTGCCGGAGCAACGATGGTATCCATGACGTGCATGCCTGCCACGGAAGCGAGACGGACATGACGCTGCAACCTCCCATTGCGCGACGCTGCGCCACTCCGGAATCCCGGATGTCAGTCGATCTGCCGGCACGGTCACCCCCCAGGCCGGCCAGTCCAATCCCGAACAAGGTCAATGCGGCTACTCGGCGCCGTCCCCGGAACTGCTGGCGAGGGCCATGCCGCCGGAAACCTGCACCTTGTCCATAACCATCTTGGTGACCTTCTCCGCGACCTCGGGGTGCTCCGCAAGGTGTTGCTTGGCCGCCTCCCGGCCCTGACCGATGAGGGCGCCTTCGAAGGAGATCCACGCTCCCTTCTTCTCCAGGACCTGCTGCTCGAGACCGAGGTCGAGCACCGAGCCCATGCGGGAGATCCCCTCGTTGTACATGATGTCGAACTCGCATTCGGTGAATGGCGGAGCGACCTTGTTCTTCACCACCTTCACCTTCGTTCGATTGCCGACGACTTTGCCGGTGGGATCCTTGATCTGACCGATCCGCCGGATGTCGAGGCGGACCGACGAAAAGAACTTGAGAGCGCGTCCGCCAGGAGTGGTTTCCGGGCTGCCAAACATCACGCCAATCTTCTCGCGAATCTGGTTGGTAAAGATGCAAATGCACTTGGTCTTGCTCACCACGGCCGTCAGCCGGCGCATCGCCTGGCTCATCAACCGGGCCTGCGAACCGACCGTGGCGTCGCCCATCTGGCCATCCAGTTCCTGCTTGGAGATCAACGCAGCGACTGAATCGATCACGATCACATCCACGGCATTGGATCGGATCAGGGTTTCGGCGATATTCAGCGCATCTTCGCCGCTGTCTGGCTGGGAAACCAGCAAGTCGTCCAGCTTCACTCCGACCACTCGCGCGTAGCGGGGGTCGAGGGCATGTTCGACATCCACGAAGGCCGCCAGTCCGCCCTGACGTTGGGCCTCGGCAATCACGCTCAAGCATAGCGTCGTTTTGCCCGATGATTCAGGGCCATAAATCTCGACGATCCGTCCGGTCGGTAATCCACCGACTCCCAAGGCGAGGTCGATGGCCAGGGATCCGGTCGAGAGCGTTTGTACGTTCATCTTGACCGCGCTGCCCAAGCGCATGACGGCGCCCTCGCCGAACTGTTTCGTGATCGCCGACAGGGCGAGGTCGAGGTTTTTGGTTTTGGCGTCGTCGATGGACGCCCGTGGCGGAGCGGGGGTGGATTTGGCCATGGCAGGAGGTTGGGCGAATAAGAGTTCCGAAAGGGGTGAACACATGGTCACGCCTCTGCAAGTACGGTTACGTCTGCAAGCCGCGGCGCGAACTCTCAACGTCAATCCGCCGCCAACATGTGAATCGTCAGCATTGGGAGCCCAACGGGCCGGGGGGACCTTGTGCAAACGCCTCGGTGGAACGGGCGCCGAAGTCCAACGTCACCGCAACCTGCGATGGGGCCTGGTCGAAAAGAAGGCTTGACCCTCGGATGGATAACATTTCCCAGAAAGCGCCACACGGGTTGCCGTTGAGCCGATTACAGGTACTGAAGGCTTCTCTTCCTCTCTGCTCCCAAACCACCAAACACCAAGACCGCGACGATGAAAATCAAGGCCTACCTCAAACCGCAGTGCGGATGGAGCAATGGCGTCCGCGCGATACTTCGCAAATACGCGCTCGAACACGAAGACATCGACATCATCAACAACCGGGAAGACTATGCGGAGATGGTCCGCAAGTCAGGCCAGCCGCTTTCCCCGTGCGTCGAGATCGACGGGGTAATGCTCGCGGACGTGAGCGGCGAAGAGGTGGAAAACTATCTTCTGAGCAACGATTTGGTAAAGCACGAGTCCACCGCCACGGATGTGCCGACCAACGCCGGGTGTACCGACGACGAGCACGCCCGCATGGCCGCGAAACCGGTTCGATTCTTCTAGAGAGAGCACCCGGCACCAAACCATCAGAATCGCACCGGGCCGGCTCTCGCCTTCAGGCGCAGCCGGCCTTTTTGTGCACGCGGGTTGCTGGTCCGATTCTCGCTCGTTCGATCTCCTCCCACAAAACTGCGTCCCACCTGACGATTTTTCTGTTCGCCGGTGAGCTCTGCGCAAATCTTGTGCGGTTCATCTCCCGAAACTTCCCGCCGCTCGGACTGTGCCTGCGCGCAGCTCCGGACCCGCGCCACGCACGTCGCCTCCCCATCGTCCATCCCGTTCCACCGCTCGAACGCGGCACCCATGCAAAACCGCAGCATAATCGATTTCCACCGCGTCCGTGCCATCGCTGATCCGGGCTTTCCCACCAAACAGGGGCTCTACGACCCGTGGTTCGAACACGATGCCTGCGGCGTCGGATTCGTGGTGGACATGAAGGGGCGCAAGTCCCACGGGATCGTCAAGCAGGCAATCCAGATCCTGAAGAACCTCGATCATCGCGGTGCAGCCGGCAGCGAGCCGAACACCGGCGACGGCGCCGGCCTGCTGATCCAGGTGCCGCACGCGTTCAACAAGGACGTCTGTCGCAAGAGCCGCGATCACCGCTGCCCGAAGCCGGCCAGTACGGCACGGGCATCATCTTCCTGCCGCGGAACCTCGACCAAACGTCGCAAGATCGAGGAGGTGTTTGCGCAACATCGTGCAGTCCGAAGGGCTCGACGCTTCTGGGGTGGCGCACGGTGCCGACCAACAATGCCTCCCTCGGCGAGACCGCCAGCTCGTGCGAACCGTTCATGCGTCAGGTGTTCATCGGGCGCGATCCCGCGATCACCGACGATCTCGCCTTCGAGCGCAAACTGTACGTGATCCGCAAGCGCGCCTACACGCGAAATCCGCACGTCGACGATGGACGGCGCGGAATATTGGTACGTGTGCAGCCTGTCCTCCCGGACGATGGTCTACAAGGGCATGCTGCTGACCGAGCAGCTCGAGAACTATTTCCCCGATCTCTCGCATCCCGCGATGGAGTCGGCCCTGGGGCTGGTGCACTCGCGTTTCAGCACCAACACTTTTCCGAGCTGGAACCGCGCCCATCCCTACCGCTACCTCGCCCACAACGGCGAAATCAACACGCTCCGCGGCAACATCAACTGGATGCACGCCCGCGAGGCGCTGTTCGTCTCCGAAGCGTTCGGCGACGACATCGAGAAGATCCGCCCGATCATCGATCCGCAGGGATCCGACTCCGCGATGTTCGACAACGCGCTTCGAACTGCTCGTGCTCGCCGGCCGGCCGCTCGCGCACGCGATCATGATGATGATCCCGGAGCCGTGGTCGAACCACGAGAGCATGGACCCGCAGCGGCGGGCATTCTACGAGTTCCACGCCTGCCTGATGGAGCCGTGGGACGGGCCGGCATCGATTGCATTCACCGACGGCGTGCAGATCGGCGCGATGCTCGACCGCAACGGCCTGCGGCCATCGCGCTACTACGTCACCAAGGACGACCTCGTGATCATGGCCTCCGAGGCGGGCGTGCTGGACATGCCCTCGGCGGATGTCGTGCGCAAGGGACGCCTGCAGCCCGGGCGCATGTTCCTGGTGGATACCGAGGAGGGCCGGATCATCGAGGACGAGGAAATCAAGCGGAAGATCTGCGGCGAGCGTCCGTACCGCCAGTGGCTCGACGAACACATCCTGCACCTCGAAGACCTGCCGGCGGCGCCTGAGATTCCGCAACCCGATCCCGACACGCTGCGCCAGCGCCAGATTGCCTTCGGCTATACCTTCGAGGACCAGCGCATCCTGCTCGTGCCGATGGCGCGGGACGGGGTCGAGGCGCTCGGTTCGATGGGCAACGACGCCCCGCTGGCCGTGCTTTCGAACAGGCCGCGTCTGCTCTACGACTATTTCAAGCAACTCTTCGCGCAGGTGACCAACCCGCCCATCGACTGCATCCGGGAGGAAATCATCACTTCCGCGGAAACGCGCCTGGGTTCCGAAGGCAACCTGCTCCAGCCCGCAGCCGGCGGACTGCCGCCGGCTCGAGGTGAAGTGGCCGATCCTGACCAACGAGGAGTTTGCGAAGATCCGGCGCATGGATCTGCCCGGGCTCAAGGTGGGAACGCTGCCGATTCTCTTCCGCGTCTCGCGCGGCGAGAAGGGCCTGCGCAAGACGATGGAGGAACTCTGCCTCATGGCGCGCAAGATGGTCGAGGAGGAGGACGTCAATGTGCTGCATTCTTTCCGACCGCGGCGTGAACAAGGATTACGCGCCCGTCCCGGCGCTGCTGGCGGTGTCGGGCCTGCATCATTACCTGATCCGCGAAGGATTGCGCACCCGCATCAGTCTGGTGCTCGAGACCGGCGAAGCGCGCGAGGTGCATCACTTCTCGCTGCTTGATCGGCTACGGGTGCAGCGCGATCAATCCCTACCTCGCGTTCGAGACCATCGACGACATGATCCGCGAGGATCTGCTGGTGAACGTCGATCACAAGACGGCCTGCAAGAACTACGTGAAGGCCGCCACCAAGGGCGTGATCAAGGTGGCCTCGAAGATGGGTATTTCGGCGATCCAGAGTTATCGCGGCGCCCAGGTGTTCGAGGCGGTTGGCATTCGCCAGGACATCATCGACCAGTACTTCACCTGGACGCCGTCGCGGGTCGGCGGCATCGGGCTGTCGGCGCCTCGCCCAGGAAGTGCTCACGCGCCATCGCGAGGCGTTTCCCGATCGCGTGGTCAACGGTCACGTGCTGCCCGTGGGCGGCGACTACCAGTGGCGCGACGGTGGCGAGTATCACCTGTTCAATCCCGAGACGATCCATCGGCTGCAGAAGGCCGTTCGCACCGGCAGCTATGCCGTCTTCAAGGAGTACTCGCGGCTCATCAACGATCAGTCGAAGAACATCGCGACCTTGCGCGGGCTGCTCGATTTCAAGTCCGGCGATGCCATCCCGCTCGACGAGGTCGAGCCGGTCGAGGCCATCGTGCAAGCGCTTCAAGACCGGCGCCATGTCCTACGGCTCGATCTCGAAGGAGGCTCACGAGACGCTGGCGATCGCGATGAACCGCATCGGCGGCAAATCGAATACCGGCGAGGGTGGGGAGGATCCCGACCGCTTCATCCCGCTGCCCAACGGCGACTCGAAGAACTCCGCCATCAAGCAGGTCGCGTCCGGTCGCTTCGGCGTGACCAGCGAATACCTCGTGAACGCGCCGCGAGCTGCAGATCAAGATGGCGCAGGGCGCCAAGCCCGGCGAGGGCGGCCAGCTGCCCGGCACGAAGGTGTATCCGTGGATGGCGAAGACCCGCCACACCACCGCCGGCGTGGGATTGATTTCGCCGCCACCGCACCACGACATCTATTCGATCGAGGATCTCGCGGAGCTGATCCACGATCTGAAGAACGGCAACCGCGCATGCGCGGGTCAGCGTGAAGCTGGTGGCCGAGGTCGGGGTCGGCACGATCGCCGCCGGCGTGGCCAAGGCCCATGCCGACGTGGTCCTGATTTCCGGATACGACGGCGGCACCGGCGCCTCGCCGCAGACCTCGATCAAGCATGCCGGCCTGCCCTGGGAGCTCGGTCTGGCCGAAACGCACCAGACGCTCGTGATGAACAATCTTCGCTCGCGCATCGCGGTCGAAACCGACGGCCAGCTCAAGACCGGCCGCGACGTGGTGATCGCCGCGCTTGCTCGGCGCGGAGGAATTTGGCTTTGCCACCGCGCCGCTGGTGGCCACGGGCTGCATCATGATGCGCGTTTGCCATCTGAACACCTGTCCGGTCGGCGTCGCCACGCAGGATCCGCGGCTGCGCGAGCGCTACTCCGGCAAGCCGGAGCACGTGGTGAACTTCATGCGTTTCATCGCCGCAGGAAATGCGGGAGATCATGGCGCAGCTTGGCTTCCGCACGGTCGACGAAATGGTGGGTCGCGTGGACCGCCTCGAGCCGCGGAAGGCCATCGACCACTGGAAGGCGAAGGGACTCGATTTCTCCAACATCCTCTACCAGCCCGACGTCGGCCCCGAGATCGGCCGTTACTGTCAGGTCCCGCAGGACCATGGCCTCGAGAAGTCCCTCGACGTCACCCGGCTGCTCGAGATCTGCCAGCCGGCGATTGAGCGGGGCGAAAAGGTCGATGGCGGAGTTGCCGATCCGCAACGTCAATCGCGTCGTCGGCACGATCACCGGCAGCGAACTCACTCGAAAGTGGGGCGCGCAAGGGCCTGCCGGAGGACACGATCCAGATCAAGTTCAAGCGGCTCGGCCGGGCAGAGCTTCGGCGCATTCATGCCGCGCGGCATGACCTTCTGGCTCGAGGGCGACGCCAACGACTATCGTCGGCAAGGGCCTCTCGGGCGGCAAGCTCATCATCTACCCGCCGGCTGACTCGCACCTTCAAGGCGGAGGAGAACATCATCGTCGGCAACGTCGCCCTTTACGGCGCAACCACGGGCGAGGTCTTACATCCGCGGCATGGCGGGCGAGCGATTCGGCGTGCGCAATTCCGGCGTCAATGCCGTGGTCGAATCGGTCGGTGATCACGGCTGCGAATACATGACCGGCGGTCGCGTGGTCGTGCTCGGACCGGCCGGGCGCAACTTCGGCGCCGGCATGTCCGGCGGCATCGCCTACGTGCTCGACGAGACCGGCGACGTCGCCACGCGCATCAACCCGCAGATGGTCGGGCTCGAGCAAGCTGGAGGATCCCGAGGAGATCGACGAAGTCCGCGACGATGATCCAGCGCCACGCCGACTACACGAAAAGCACCCGTGCCGAGGCGGTGCTGGAGCAATGGGAGGCAATGGTCCCGACGTTTCGTCAAGGTCCTGCCCAAGGATTACAAGCGCATGCTCGCCTGCATCAAACGTGCGCACGAGCAGGGGCTGACCGGCGACGAGGCGATCATGGCCGCGTTCGAGGAAAACGCCCGCGACCTCTCGCGCGTCGGCGGCAACTAAGGAGCGAAAAGCCCGCAGCCCAGAACCTGCCGTCCCCAACCTCAATCTCTGTCCAAGCTTTCCGCTTACAGCTTACGGCCTACCGCTTTCCAAAATGGGCAAGCCAACTGGATTCCTCGAATACCTGCGGGAACTGCCCGTGGACCGCACCGCGACCGAGCGCGTCAAAGACTGGAATGAATTCCACCTCCACATGGAGGAGAAGAAGCTCAAGCAGCAGGGCGCGCGCTGCATGGATTGCGGCGTTCCCTTCTGCCACACGGGCAAGCTGATCAGCGGCATGGCTTCGGGTTGTCCCGATCAACAACCTGATTCCCGAGTGGAACGACCTGGTCTACCGCGGCCTCTGGCAGCGAGGCGCTCGATCGCCTGCACAAGACGAACAACTTTCCCGAGTTCACCGGTCGCGTCTGCCCGGCGCCGTGCGAAGGCTCGTGCGTGCTCGGCATCAACGACGCCGCCGGTCACGATCAAGAACATCGAGTGCTCGATCATCGACAAGGGCTGGGAGGAAGGCTGGGTCGCTGCCCGAGCCGCCGACGGTGCGCACCGGCAAGAAAGTCGCCGTCATCGGTTCCGGGCCCGCGGGTCTCTCCGCCGCCGCGCAGCTCAACAAGGCCGGCCACACCGTCACCGTCTTCGAGCGCGCCGATCGTCCGGGCGGCCTGCTCATGTACGGCATCCCGAACATGAAGCTCGACAAGAAGGAGGTCGTGCTCCGCCGCATCGAGTCTGCTGGAGAAGGAGGGCATCAAGTTCATCTGCAACGCCAACGTCGGCGAAAACGTCGAGCCGCAGATGTTCCTGAAGGAATTCGACGCCACCGTCATTTGCACCGGGGCGACCCAGCCGCGCGACCTGCCGATCGAGGGCCGCAAGCTCAAGGGCGTCCATTTCGCGATGGAGTTCCTCACCGCCAACACCAAGGCCCTGCTCAACGGCGGCACGGAGCACAGCCCGATCCATGCGAAGGGCAAGGATGTGGTGGTGATCGGCGGCGGTGACACCGGCACCGACTGCGTCGGCACGTCCATGCGGCACGGCTGCAAGAGCCTCGTGCAGATCGAAATCCTGCCGCAGCCGCCGCTGGAGCGTCAGCCCGACAACCCCTGGCCGGAATGGCCGAAGGTCTACAAGATGGACTATGGCCAGGAGGAGGCGGCGGCCAAGTTTGGCGCCGATCCGCGCGTGTACCTGACGACGGTGAAGAAATTCATCGGCGACGAACACGGCGCCGTGAAGGAACTCGTGACCGTCCAGATCAAGTGGGAGAAGAATGACAAGGGTCGGTTCATTCCGCAGGAAGAGCCGGGCACCGAAAAGACGATTCCCGCGCAGCTCGTGCTGCTTGCCATGGGATTCCTCGGTCCTGAACAGATCGCTGGTCAAGGACCTCGGGCTCGACACGCGACGCGCGCAGCAACATCAAGGCGGAATACGAGAAATACGCGACCAACATTCCCGGCGTGTTCGCCGCCGGCGACTGCCGCCGCGGCCAAAGCCTCGTGGTTTGGGCGATCAACGAAGGCCGCGGCGCCGCCCGCGAGTGCGATCGTTACCTGATGGGGTCGACCGACCTGCCGTGAGGCCGGCGATGCCGCGCCGAGCCTGGTCCGTCACGAGATGCTGGACAGGCGCCGGAAACAGGGAAAGTGCCGGGGCGGGCGCAACGAGGATGGGCGCTCCCGCAAGCGGGATTTGGGCGGCGAAGCGTGTCCTGACGCCTCCGGACAGAGATCCTCGAACCGGAAACTGGGACCCGCGCTCTCGCCCCGGCAACGGACACCATGACATGGAGTCGGACTGCCGCAAGCCTTCGGTGCACTCCCGGGACTGCTTCACCTGGACCGAATCCCTCGGGCGGGAGGGAGAGACTTCGGCCTGATCGATTGGGGACGTCACTTGACCGGGGCGGGGCACGCTCGTACCGGTTGACCGCCTGCCCCGATGTTTCCCACCCATCCGCTTTCGCTACGTGCCTCAATCTGCGTCGTTGCTTTAACGCTTGCTGCGTGTGCCTCGCAAACCGGGACGCCTCCGAAGGCCACGCCGCCTTCCCAGACTGCCGCGCCCAATCCGCCATCGGAACCTGGGGCCAAGCAAGCGCCGGCGACTCAGCCGGCGGCCCTGCCGACTCCCGCGGCTGAAATCTCCGCCGTCCCGCCGGTGGATCCCGCGGCCACCCCCGTCGTCAGCCTGCTCAGTCGACAGCTGCACGTTGCGAAGGATGCCATCACGGTGGCACAGGTCGCACGGGCCGAGTGGCCGAACGCCTGCCTGGGACTTGCGGCCGAGGGTGAGATCTGTGCGCAAGTGATCACGCCGGGTTACGCCGTGAGCCTGATCGTGAACGATCAGCGCTACGATTTTCGCACCGACGAAAGCGGCCGGCGCATCCGTCTCGCCTTCGCCCCCTTGGCAGAGATTGGCGAAGCCTTGATCACATGGAACGATTCCGGAAGCTTCGCCGTGCTCCAGGTTGGCACCGATCACAGCAAGGTCGGATTGCGCGGCCGACCCCTGCTTGCCGTGCCGCTGCCTTCGTCCCAACGCGCTCGGGAACTGGTCGGTTTTCTTTCCCGCTATGCGCCTTTTCGCGCGCACACGGCAGCGGGTGAAGTCGTCGTGCGGGGGGGCGGTTCCACCAACGCCACGCCGGTTGAGTGCCGCCAGGTTGCCGAATGGGCGCGTCAGGTATATACGGAATCCGAGCAGGGGCTCGATCAACCGGTGGTCGACCGCGCGTTTGTCTGGAGGCGTGAAGGGGGAATCGCGGGGTATTGCGACGAGGTCGTGGTCTCGCGCACCGGCACAGCCATGGCCCGGAGTTGCCGGCAGCCCGAGGGGGAACCCGTGGCGACCGTGCGACTCTCCCGGGAGGAACTTGCCCAGCTTTATCAATGGCTGGACACGCTGGCGCCGTGTGATTGGCAAAGCGATGCAGGCGGCGCGACGGCGGACGCGCTGACGACCAGCATTAGTTTGGCCGGGCAGGGCGCCAAGGCGCTTTCCGACTCGGAACGCGACCAGATGATCGCTTTTGCAAACGCCCTGGTTCGCCGGCTCCTGACGACCCCGGACACCTGATCCAGAAATGGTGGCGCGCCATGGTCTGCCGGCGGTACACATAAGGCGGGCGACATGACGTCGCCCGCCTCTTGCGCCGCGCCCGGCAAAGCTCCCCACCGGGCGCAAGTGTTGCCGCCTATTCGATCAGTGGGCGCCCAGCCGACTCGACCACTCCTGCTGCTTTTCCCGAAGGCGTGCCGCCAGCGGGGAATGCACCTTTTCGAGATGGGCCCGGTCGCGCAGCACCAGGACCAGCGGTAGGACATCGCCGCGTTCGGCGTGGCGAAGCCGACCGCAGTAGGGCTGGTAACCGAGGTCCTTGCAGTACGACTCCTGATCCGGCGTGCACAGCGTGAAGTCGTGCGTGATACCTTCATCGAGATTCATGCTGAATGCCGCCAACGCCAGGCGGAGAGGGACAGTCGACGTGCGAAATCCGGATGCAATCAGCGGTGGTGCGGTGAAGGCGATCGTATGTGCATGGGCTTCGCTGAACCGCTCAATCCGGAAAAGCGCCGCATCGTTGGCCGGATCACCCTCCCCGAGGAGGTTCACCCGCAGTGCTCCCACGATCGTCTCGTCGAATGAGGCGATCACAAAACGCGCCGTCGCATCCGCTGGCTCTTCGATGAAGCGGAGATGATGGTCAGCCAGCGGAGGAGATTGTCGCGCTTCCTCGACCAGCAGGGTATAGCGAAGGCGAAAGACCGCGTCGCGTTCGTCCGGGGCGCTGGCCAGTGAAATATTGAGTGACATCGCGAAGTCGGGAAAGCGGGACTCGACGTCAGACCCCGCGGGCCAACCGTCGCAGGGCGCGGTGGGGCGGGGGAGGGGAGGCGCAGTTTAGTCGCGAAGTCGCAGGCATCACCCCCAGTGTAACAGGCGCGACCCCCGAAACCTTGGGAATCGGCGAATTCACATCGGGAGGATTTCCCGGTTTGATATCCCGGGTGCACGCGCATTTGCTGACGCCTTTCTGAAAGAATCTTACCCGATGGATGCCGCTTCGAGCCCCGCCCGTGTCGTGATCATCGAGGATCACGCCCTTGTGCGCGAATTGCTGGTCTCGCTGGTCCATGATGAACTCGGTCTCGTGGTTGCCGCCGATTGTGCCACAAGCCGGGAGGGGCAGGCCGCCTGTCTCCGGGAAAGGCCGGACCTCGCGATCGTCGACTGGATGCTGCCCGACGGCCGCGGCTTCGATGTGGTGCGAGCGGTCCGGGAAAAGCTACCGCGGACCCGGTGGCTGTTTCTTTCCTCCAACGAACAGGAACACATGATCCGCCAGGCGGTGGAACTCGGCGTCCATGGGTTTGTGCTCAAGAAGTCTCCGCTCGAAGTCTTCTGCGAAGCCATCCGGCGCGTGCTATCGGGCGAGACATTTTATTGCACGCAGAGCGCCCGCCTGTTGGTGGAGTCCATGCGCAGCGAAGCCGTCCTCGGCACCAATCTCACGAGTCGCGAACGCGAGGTCTTGCGCCGGTTGGCGAATGGCGACAATCCGAAGGAAATCGCCAGCCAGTTGGGCGTCACGCTCAAGACCGCGCAAAACCATATCGTGAGCATCAAGGACAAGCTGGCGATCCATGAACCCGCCGGCCTCGTGCGTTACGCCATCAAGCACGGCTACGTGGAGCCGCCATAATGTCTCCGCGACCACCGGCATTTCAGGGCTGCGCTTTGCCGCTCAAAGTACCCCTCCCCATGCTCGCCGTTTGCCCGTCAAATCGACCCGACGGAGACGTGGAACGTCGGTGCGTCTCCTGACACCAGATGTTTTCGACCTTGTACCACTGGTTTTGGATCCAGCAGGACTACCTGTGGTTTCTTGCCGGTCTCGGCTGGCTGGTGGTTGGCATGGTCTGGTGGCAGCGGCGCAAGACGGCTTCCATTCCGGCTTGGGTTCCGTGGAGTTCCGCCACAGGTATCGCAGTCGCGGGTACACAGATCGCAATGTTGGTCACCCCGGAGATGGATCTCCATCCGTACCAAAGCCCGAGTCTCCCGGGAGATATGTGCCTCGGCTTCGTTTTCGCCGCGCAAGCGTTTGGGTGGTGGCATTCCTTGGTGCATAAGCGACGTGGGGCCCGCCTTGTTTCCGGAATGATTTGCGTTCTCGTGCTGGTCGCCGCCGCGTTGCGGTTCGATCACGTGGAAATCGGCACGGCGATAGTCACGAGCGTGTTCGCGGCCGCACTGGTTGGCTGGTTCGTAAGGAGTCTCCGGTTACCCGCCCGCTGGCGTCTTGCATTGGTCGTCTCGGCGGTTGCGATGCTTTTGGATCCTACTGGACCGTGGTTCTCGTTTACCGCCGCTGCCCAACGCTGGTGGGAATTGTCGCCATTCGGCCCGTGGTCGGCGCTTGCGCAATGCACCGCCGCTGCCATGGTCCTGGCAGCTTTCAGGCGAGACTCAACCAAGAGTAGCCTCACTGAAATCGAAGCTCGCATGGAGCGCTGGTATCCGCGAGCGGCTACCATGTGGCTGATCGCCGGGCTTCTCTTGGCAGTTGCCGCGGGTAACTGGGCGGGTCGGCAGTTTGAAACGAACTGCGTTGAGCGAACGCGTGGGCTTGTCTCCATGCTTCCGGCGTCAGACGTGGAAGCATTGCTTGGTCCGGAACTCGATGTGGGCGAATTCGAGTGGTACAGGTTTTCCCAAGGTGGGCGTTTGTCGATCGCGCGGAGCAAGCATGTCGACCACCTCCGGCTGCCCATAGCACCGACGTTGAAAGAGATCCTTGAAGGCAGCGCCGATGCGTCGATGGCCACGCTAACGACGCTGAGGAACGGTTGGCTGGTCCTTGTGGCCGTATATCAGCGCAATCAGCCGCCCAACATGGGTCACGGCACCGTGAACCTCTTGCGCCGCGTTGCACCCGAAGATGCTGCAGCCTGGGCGGATCAGGTTTGCCACTTTGTCGGGCCGATCGAGGACAGCGTCGGAGATGAAGCTTTCTCCCGGGTACCGCTGCTTGGCCACGACGGTCATATGCTCGGGTGGCTCAACCTGGATTTTGGTACCCAACCAATGGCTGGCCGCGCAGGCGCAGCCGCGGGCACTTGCATATCTGATCATCGCGCTCGGCCTGGTCATCGGGCAGCAACGCGTCGACGCAATTGCGGCGAGATCGGGACCGCGCCCGGGTGCAGGCGGAGGCGCGCGTGCTGGCCCAGGCAAATGAGCTTAAGACTACGTTTCTCGCCAAGGTCAGCCATGAGTTGCGCACGCCCTTGCAAAGTTTCCTCGGCTACACGGACCTGCTGCTGGGCGAGGCGACGGGGCGGGACCGTGAACGGCTGCTCGCGATGCGCGAACACGCGGGCCTGATGAGCCGGTTGGTCAACGACCTGATCGATCTCAGCGCAGCCGAATGCGGGCGGTTTCAACTCGCGATACAGCCCGTCGCAATCGCGGAAATCATCACGCAAGCGGTCGACTCTCTGCGGCCGAGTGCCGAAGCGAAGGATCTCCGCTACACCGTCGAAGTCCAGCCCGACGTGCCCGCGGGTTTGCTGGCTGATCCGCAACGGATCCGCCAGGTCGTGCTCAACCTGGTGGGCAACGCAATCAAGTATACGGATCATGGCAGGGTTGAGATCGTCCTGTCGTGCGTTTCCCGTGACAGCGAGCATGCCACGATCGCACTGCATGTCCGCGACACGGGTCCGGGAATCGCTCCGGAAAAACAGCGGGGTCTGTTCGCCCCGTTTTCCCGCCTCCAGCCAACACTGGCGCGGGAGGGGACGGGTCTTGGCCTCGCGATCGTTGCGGCGGTGTGCAAGGCAATGGATGGCGACGTTGCGGTCTCCAGTGATGGCCACAGCGGCTCGACCTTCACGGCCCGGTGGCGCTTGCGCGTGACAAATGCCGTCATCACGACCACGCCCGCCGCGCGCGTGCCGTTGCACGGCAAGCGCATCCTCGTGGTTGACGACAACGCGCTGGTGCGCGACCTGTTCATCGCCTACCTCGGGGAATGCGGTGCCCGGTGTGCGCCGGCGACCAATGGCCTCGAGGCGATCGAGTGTTTGCGCGATGGCGCGTTTGACGCGGTGGTGCTCGATCTCGCGATGCCCAAGCTGGACGGTCTGGCCACCGTGCGCCGGCTCCGGCAGGAAGCGCCCGCACAGTCCTGGCGCATTGTCGGGGTGAGTGCTCACGCGGGCGGCGCGGAGCATCATGACGCGCTCGCGGCGGGCATGGACGCATTCCTGACCAAACCCGTGGCGCTGCCGGAACTCGCCCGGGCGCTCGCGCCGGTGTCGGGATGGATCCCGCCGGATCCAGCGTTCACCTCGATGCGCGCCCACTTCGAACATCGCTTCCGCGCCGAGGCCCAGGCGCAGGCGGATGCGATCGCATCCGCCCTCCGGGCGGCGGCCTGGCCTGATCTCGCCCGAGCCGCCCACCACTTGCGCAACAGCGCCGGAGTCATCGGTGATACTGCACTCACCCGTGCCTGCGCCGCCCTCGAGCATGCCGCTCGTACCGGGGATCCGGGCACCGCTGCGGGTGCCTGGAAACAGTGTCAAGTGGCGCTGCTGCCTTGGTCCAGAGACGGCTTTGGGAACTGAACTCGCTCCGTCTGTCGGGTCGGCGGTCCCCTTTCCCACCCTTTTCCGGGGAGTTTCGGGACACAGCGAAGCCGACCTGGGAGATTTTCCCGGTTGGATTGCGATCGGTCCCGCGTATTTTCGTCTGCCTCTCTGGTATCCTGGGTTCCCATGGAAGCCGCTGTGTGCACCGCCCGCGTCGTGATCATCGAGGATCATATCCTCGTGCGGGAGTTGTTGGCATCGCTCGTGCGGGACGCGTTTGCGTTCGACGTCGCCGCGCATTGCAGCACGGCCGCGGAAGGCATCACTGCCTGCCTGCGCGAAAGGCCCGACCTGGCCATCGTCGATTGGATGCTGCCCGACGGCCGCGGGTTTGATGTCGTCCGTACCGCGGGGCCGCGGCTTACCCGCACGCGCTGGCTTTTTCTTTCCTCCAACGAACAGGAGCACATGGTTCGCGAGGCCGTGCGGCTGGGGGTGCACGGGTTCGTCCTGAAAAAGTCGCCGCTCGACATCTTTTGCGAGGCGATCCGCCGCGTGATGGGCGGTGAGAGCTACTATTGCGATCAAAGCGCGCGTCTCCTCGTGGAGGCCATGCGCAGCGAAGCCATGGTGGGAACCAACCTCTCCTCGCGCGAACGCGAAGTGCTCCGACGGCTGGCGTGTGGTGACAATTCCAAGGAGATCGCGCTGTACCTCGGGATCACGCTCAAGACCGTGCAAAATCACATCGTGAGCCTGAAGGAGAAACTCGCGATCCACGAACCCGCCGGCCTTGTGCGTTACGCGATCAAGCACGGTTATGTGGAGCCTCCATGATGGCGGTGTCCATTCGGCGCTCTGCTTGACCGTTCACTTCCATTCTCCCCATTCCCTCCTCCTCCCCATCATGCGACTGCCCCCCATGCCTGTCCGCTGGCCCCGGCGCCGGCTGGAGCCCGCCCAGTTGACCGAAGACCGCGATCTCCTGGCCAACATCCAGGGAAACATCGTGCGTGCGCATGGCCGCAGTCAGGCACGGTTGGTCTTCTTTTCCTTCGGGTCTGATGCCGGCGCGAATCGCGCCGCACTTACCGCCGCCGCATCCCTGGTTACCTCTGGGGAACAACAGCGCCTGTCTGCCCGCGCCTATCAAAATGCCCGCGGGCGTGGTCTGCCTCCGCCGCAGGTCGGCTTCTTCTCGCTCGCATTGTCCGCGGCCGGATTGCGCGCGTGTGGCCTCGGTGACAACCTGCCTCCGGGATTGGAACGCGCGCCAGCCGCGTTCGCCCGTGGCATGGCTGCCGACGGCACCATCCTCGGCGATCCGCCCGCCGACACCTGGGACGAGCCTTTCACCGGGTCCATCGATGGCGTCTGGCTGCTGGCGGCGGAAACACCGGAGCTGTTCGAACATGGCCTGCGGCGCGTGCATGCATGGCTGCGCCTGTGCCGGGGCCGTGCGTGTTCGGTGGACACGTGTTTTCACTGGCGACCGGAGCCCGATGCTCGCTGGGGCTGCCGCGAGCCGTTCGGGTACGCCGATGGTATCAGCAATCCGGAGTTCGTGGCCGATGCACCTGCGAACCACTGGTCCATCGACCTGGGGCTGGATCGCGTGTTGATTGAGGACGAGGGTCCCCATCAGGGCGGTTCGTTTTTCGTCGTGCGCAAGCTCGAACAGAACGTCGCTGCCTTCCGTGCGTTTGAAGCCCGGTTGGCGGCTTCGCTGCGCGAGACCCTGCCCGCACCCATGGTCGCACGAGGCCGCGCATCTGGCAGAGGCCGCCCTCATCGGCCGTGATCGCGAGGGGCTGCCGCTGGCGGACCTCGAAGGCGAGGGCCTCAACCACTTCAGCTTCACGGGCGATGATCAGGCCATGCGTTGCCCGTTCCACGCCCATATTCGCAAGGCGAACCCGCGCGACGACAATCCCTACGCCACGTCGATTGCCATGGAGGACGCGCGTCGCTTCCAATTCGTGCGCCGTTCCATGGTCTACGGCGACCCCGCCAAACTTACCCTGACCGGACCCGACTGGCCGACGGGCGGGGTGGGGTTGTGGTTCATGGGCTACATGCGCGACATCGAGGAGCAGTTCCGCGAGATGCAGGGCCGCTGGATGCGCGACCGCTATTTCCCCGGCCACAACCGCGACGCTCTGCCCGATCCCTTGCTCTTCGGCGGCATGACCGAAGGCGGCGAACCCGCCACCACGTGGCGCTGGCAGCGCGAAGGGCGGATGACCTGCGTTGCCGGCCTGGCCCAGTTCGTGCGTCCCCGCGGCGGTGAATATTTCTACGTCCCATCGATGCGCTGGCTCGCCGCTGGCGGAAGAAATGTCAGGATGAACTAGCCATGGCCTCCTGGTTCACCAACTGGATCTGGATCCAACAGGACTACTTCTGGTTCCTGGCGGGGATCGGCTGGCTGAGCGTGGGCATCATCTGGTGGCAGCAACGACGCACGGCGAGATGCCCGCCTGGATCCCGTGGAGCGCGGCGCTGGGCGTGCGATCGCCGTTACCCAGATCCTGATTCTCGTGACGCCCGCTCGTCCGGCTCGTGCACAACCACTTGCCAAGCTACGCGGCGACATGTGCCTAGGGGTGGTCCTCGCCGTACAAGCGGCTGGCTGGTGGGCGGCGGGGCTGCAGCACGCGACTCGCGGCGGCACAGTTATCGCTGGCGTTGATCGGAGTCTCGGCGATTGTGGCTGCGGCGTGGCGCTCGAGAATCCCACCGAAGGAACAATTGTCGTCTTTCGTCGTACTGGCGGGGGCCGCGGCTTGGTGGTTGCGTCACGCGACACGCAGATGACCCTTGGCGGATCGGCGATGGTCGCCTGGTCATTCGCCGGCCTTGCTCGATACGACAGGTCTGCTTGCCAGCCGCGACTACGGGTGGGCAGCGATGGTATCGACTCAAGTCCTTCGGACCATGGTCGGCGCTCGCCCAGTCTCGGCTGCTGTTGCGTGTAATCCTGCTTTTCCGGCGCTAAGCACAGCGCAAGAGCCTAGCGACGCTCGACGAACAGCGCACGAACGCGTTGGTTCCTCGCGGGGAGTCGGATGGTTGGCATTGGCATGCTCTTCGCATTCGCTGTCGGATGCGGGGCCGCCAGGACTTCGAGCAAAGTGCACTTGGGTCGAGTCCGCGCCATTGCCTCAGCTGATGCCCAAGGACAGGAGATCGAAGCTCCTGCTCGCAGACGACTTTCAAATCGGCGAAGCCGACGTGGTACCAATTTCCAAACGGCGCGCAGACTGCCGTTCGTCATATTCCGAACACGCAGAGAAATATGGTGGAGCCGGTGACCGCGGAGCTTCGCGAATCGCCGCGGTCAAATCCAGACGTCCAAAGGGTAACTGTTTCGACTTTGCGTGACGGCTGGCTTATGGCAGCTGCCATCGAAGCGCCGGAAACGAACGGATTTTGGAAACCTTACCTTGCTTCGTCGTCGCCGACCAGGTCGACACCGAGGCCGCTTGGACGGGAGAAACAAGCCGTCCATGTTGGGCCGAGATGCTGAGCTTCCGGTGAGTCGGTTTTTGCCCGTGCCCCTTCTCGATCGGGCGCGAGGTCAGATGCTCGGCTGGCTGAATTTCAACTTCAACGTCAGCCAATGGCTGGCGGCACAGGCCCAGCCGCGCACACTTGCTTATCTCATCATCGCTCTAGGGCTCGTCGATTGGCCGACAACTTGTGGTCCAGCGGAGTCGAGTGCGCGAACGCGATCGGGCGCAAGCGGACGCATCTCACGCCACCAGGCCAGTCGAGCTCAAAACGACCTTTCTCGCCAACGTCAGCCACGAACTGCGCACGCCGCTGCAGAGCATCCAAGGCTACACGGAACTGATCCTGCCCAACGTGAGCGCACGCGACCGCGAGCGACTGCTCGCCGTACGCGAACACGCGGACCTGATGGGCCGACTGGTCAACGACCTGATCGATCTCAGTGCGGCCGAGTCCGGAAAGTTTCACCTCATCGAGCGTCCGGTCGTGCTGACTGGATATCGTGGTCCAGGCGGCGGAATCGCTCCGTCACCGCGGCAGAGGCCAAGGACCTCGCGCTTGCCGGTCGACGCGTCCCCGGAAATTCCGGGCTGGCTGTACGCCGATCCGCAACGCGTCCGCCAAATCGTACTCAATCTGGTCGGCAATGCGATCAAGTACACGGACCTCGGCAGCGTCGATCGTGGCTCTCGCGCTCTGTCGGGCGCGATCGCGAAACTGCCGAAGTCGAGTTGCGCGTCGCCGACACCGGTCCCGGTATCCCTGCGGAAGAGCAACCTTTCCTGTTCGAAGCATTCCATCGCCTCGAAAAAACCCAGGAACGCGAAGGGACCGGTCTTGGCCTGGCGATTGTCGCCGCGGTCTCGAAAGCCATGCGGGGTTCGTCCGCGTGGCGAGCGACGGTCGTTCCGGTTCCACATTCACCGCGCGCTGGCGGCTGCGTCTTGGCGCCCAATCTCGGCAGTCCCCGCCATCCGGCCGGGTGCCGCTCCACGGAAAGAGGATCCTGGTCGCCGACGACAACGCCTTGGTGCGCGACCTGTTTGTCGCCTACCTCACCGAATGCGGGGCGGTCTGTGCCACGTCCGGCGACGGCGCGGATGCGGTTCGCCGCCTGCGCAGCGAAGAGTTCGATGCAGTGGTTCTCGATCTTGCGATGCCAAAACTTGATGGCCTTGCCGCTGTCCGGCAAATCCGACGCGAAATGCCGGACAAGCACGTGGCGCATTGTCGGAGTCAGCGCTCACGCGGGGGCCGCTGAACACGACGAGGCGCTCGCGGCCGGAATGGATGCTTTTCTCATCAAGCCGGTCGCGCTTCCCGAACTCGCTCGCGCACTGGCGCCGTCGATCGGCTGGACGCCGCCCACGCGCTCGTTCGAACCCATGCGCGCCCATTTCGCCCATCGCTTTCGCACAGATGCGCCGGCCCAGAGCGCCGCGGTGGCCCGCGCCTTCGCCGGCGGGCGCTGGCCGGAGATTCACGCGGCCGCCCACTATCTCAAAAACAGCGCCGACGTCGTGGGCGACGACGGAACTCGCCCGCGCCTGTGCCGCCCTGGAAGCCGCCGCCCGCGCAGGGACCGGAAAGCTGGGGATGAGGCGTGGCGCCATGTGCCGCCTCGCCCTTGCGCGCTGGCTTTCCGAGCCCGCCGCCAACTGATCAACCGCCAGTACGTCGCACTCACCCTTTTTGCATGCCCAGATACGCAATAGGCGCTCCGCCGAAACGATCTTCGGCGTGGAGCACCGTCGATCATGCGGCACATTTAGCATCGTCCATCGCCGGCTTCAGAAGGGACGGTGGATTGGACCGGTCGTCCATCCGGGGTCATCCGCGTCGATGCCTCACCGGAAGCTCGGTCGACTTCAATCGTCCGAAGTGCGCCGGTGATCACTCGGGTACCTGTTGAAATTGATACGCCAGATGGTCGATCGGCGCAGGGGCCGTTCGTCTGATTCCTCTCGGGCCCAAACGCCCATTTCTGGAAAGCGAACTGCCGCCAAGCGCCGGGCTCAGATGGCGCATATACCATCGGGCGAGAAATCTGCTTTCACTTTATCGCTGAATATCCTGGCATTGGAATGCCGCTAATCTCGCCGGGCGGGATCGGGCTCGATACGGACGTTCCTCGCGTTGTAGTACTGTTGCGCCTTCCTCAGGGCCACGCGGCGAACTCGTCTTTTACTCCCTCAGCAATCTATCCATAGCGACGGCCGGTGCACGATCCAGTCGCCTGTCCGTACACTCTCTGCCTCGCGCGCTGCTCGAGCTCACCCATAGCCGTAAGCATCGCTCAAATTTCGAGCGGTCATCGGCGATTCGCCGCACTCTCCCCGCCGGCGGGAGAATATACACCTTAATTCACAGCTTTGTCGTGCATCTGCGTGCGACGTCATGGTCGCTCGCTTTGCCACTGGCTCGGATCCTGCAGTGTCAACCCCGCATACCGCCGCTATGCTGCTACTCCGCGCAATGGATCCGACTGACTTATACACGACCTCCCGGGGCTCAAAGAGCCCGCAAACCAACAACAAACAACCAATACGAATGCAAAACACCCAACATATCGGTACATCGCTGAAAAAATCGTCGCTGTCCGCATCGGAATCAACGGCACATTCACGCCCGTCGCTCGTCGCCGCGAGCCAAACGGGCGTGTCGTCAACGCCGTTCCGTAATCCGCGAGCGTATCAACGCGTTTAGAATTCGCAGAGTTCGTGGCCCGCGTTCGTATGGGACTCCGGCGTAGTCGCCGTTGGCCCAGCGTTCTGGCGGAACATATTTCGTCGCCGCCGTTCCGCTGGGCGTGCGAGAGCGGGCATGCGGACGACGACGGCTGACGAAGCGTGAGCTCAAAGGCAGCGGCATCCTCGAATCGACGCCGTCGTGACCCGCAAAGCGAAGTCTGGTTTCGTTTCACTGATGGCAAGCTCATGTGGAAAGATGGACAACCGTATCCGGCGAGGCTGTCATCAACGATACCTATCCGAGATCATGGTTTCCCTCCGCCTGCCGCGCGGCAACGAGGGCGAAATCTCCTTCGCCTCGCCATCTGTTCACCGCAGAAACCGGTGAGCCGACCAGCGTGCTGTCGGTGGCGTAGGCTCGACCCAGAATGAAAAGCATTGCCGACTGTCAGCAGTCCATGCTCGAATGCGCGCCGGGACGGAGTCCTGCTCGGGGCGATGGTTTTTCCCGTTTGACCCCGCCCGGGGCCTTCGGCAACGGTTACCCCTTTTCCGCCGCCACCGGCGGCGGGAAAGGGCGTGAACCGGGTCTACATCAAAACCTACGGCTGTCAGATGAACGAACGCGACTCCGAGGCGGTCGCGGCGATGCTGCGCGCCCGGGGATATGCGATCGTCGAGGATGAGGGCGCCGCGGACATCGTGTTGCTCAATACCTGCAGCGTGCGCGATCAGGCGGAGCAAAAGGCGATCGGCAAGGCCGGCTATCTCGCCGCCCGCAAGCGGCGGCAGCCCGATTTTGTCCTCGGAGTGATGGGGTGCATGGCGCAGAACCGCGGGGCCGACCTGCTCGACCGCCTGCCGGACCTCGATCTGGTCGTCGGTACCCAGAAGTTCCATCAGGTTCCCGATCATCTCGACCACATCATCGCCACCTTGCGCGGGCAGGGTCCGCGGCCGGCGACGATCGTCGACCTCGAGGCCGAGCGCGGTTCGCAGAACACGATTCGTGATCACCTGCCCAGTGCCCAGCGTCCGGTGAGCGCGTTCGTGTCGATCATGCAGGGGTGCAACATGGCGTGCACGTTCTGCATCGTGCCGAAGACGCGCGGCCCCGAGCGGCACCGGCCGATCGACGAGATCGTGCGCGAGGTCGAGGAACTGGTCGCAGGCGGTACGCGGGAGGTGACCTTGCTGGGGCAGATCGTCACGAGCTATGGCCAGGGCGAATTTCCCGTCCAAGGCGGCAAGAGCCCTTTCGTGCAGCTCCTGGAACGCGTGCACGCAATACCGGGCCTCGCGCGCATCCGCTTCACTTCGCCGCACCCGCGCGGGTTCAAGCGCGACCTGGTCGAAGCGTTCCGCACCCTGTCCAAGCTTTGTCCATGCGTCCACCTGCCGCTGCAGTCAGGTTCCGACCGCATTCTGCGCGCGATGAACCGGCCCTACACCCGCGAGCTGTATCTCGACATCATCGAACGCCTGCGTGCGGCGCGTGCCGGGCATGTATTTCTCGACCGACATCATTGTTGGGTTTCCTGGCGAGACCGAGGATGACTTCCTCCAGACCTGCGAGGTATTTGAACGCGTGAACTTCGACATGGCCTACATTTTTCGGTACAGCATCCGCACGGGCACGCCCGCCGCGACGATGGCGGACCAGGTGGGCGATGAGGAGAAGGAACGGCGGAACCGGGAGTTGCTGGGCCGCCTCGAACGCCAGTCGCTCCGACGCAACCAGGCCCTTGTTGGTTCGGTGCAGGAGGTGTTGGTGGAAGGTCCCGACAGGAAGGGTCTGCGCTACATGGGTCGCACGCCGGGGAACCGGATTGCGCACTTTGCCGGCGACGAACGGTTGGTCGGGAAACTGATCCCCGTCCGAATCGAACGGGCGAGCGTGAGCAGCTTGGTGGGGATGGTCGTGTAATTCCTGTTCTTGCTCCGGCGCCGACTCCTGCTCTTTTTTCACTCCCTCACCCAACCGCCCTTCCACCATGCCCGCCGGACGGATCGCGCACTGCCAGAATCACCTCGCCGAGGAGGCGGTTCCATATGGACCTTCGGGAGCGAAGGAGCAGGAGTAAGAACAGGAGCAGGAGTTATTCATGTCCCTTTTCACCACCGCCCTTATCACCGGGCTGGCGCTGGCCGTGCTCGGCGTCGCCCTGCTTGTGAATGCACCGCCGGTTGCGGCGCTCGCCCGGGCGTTTCCGCGCTCGCGACGCGCTGCCTACGTCACGATGGGAATTGGCGCCGCCTGGACGCTCTACTACGTCCTGCATCTGGGTGAGTCCGACTTTGGCAACTACCGCAACGGGATCTTTGTCGGTTTTGCCCTGCTGGCGCTGGCGTCCTTCAAATATGTGCCGGATTTCCTGTCGGTGCGTGGCATGTGCGTTCTCGCCCTGCTGACCGCGAATGTGCTGCTGACCTCGTCTTTCATGCATCACGGCGAGGCGCCCCACCTGCCCCTGAACGTCTTCGCGTACCTCATCATCCTGCTTGCGTTGTGGCTGGCGGTTGCGCCCTACCGCGTGCGCGACTTCTTTCAGTGGTTGTTCGCAAGGCCCAACCGTCCGCGCATCGTCGGTTCCGTCGTCGGCCTTTATGGGCTCGTGTTGGTCGGCACGGCATTGAGCATGTGAGGGCATGACCCCGCTCGCGTCCGCCGTCGACCTGCCGGCACCGGCTCCGGCGCTGTTGCTCGTGCTGGCCGGCCCCGCGGGCACGGGCAAGACGACCCTGTGCGAGCGCCTCGTGCGCGAGTGCTCCGGAATCGAGCGCGTGGTTACCGCCACCACGCGCGCAGCCCGGCCGGGCGAGGTCAACGGTCGCGATTACCATTTTCTTTCCGACGCAGATTTCGACCGGCTCGTCGCCGCCGGCGGGTTCCTCGAATGGGCGCGGGTGCACGGCCGGGACCGGCGCTATGGCACCCTGCGCCACGTGATCGACGACAAACTCGGACGCGACATCGATCTTTGCATCAACGTGGACGTGCAGGGGGTGGCAAGCATTCGGGCCGTCGCACTGCGCGATGCTGCGCTGGCGCAGCGGCTGGTGACGGTTTTTCTCCTGCCGCCGGATCTGGATGAACTGCGCCGACGGTTGCGCGCGCGCGGGCAGGACAGCGACGTCGAGATTGAGCGCCGCATGGAGACGGCGCAGCGCGAGATGACGCAGTGGGTGCACTACGATTTCTGCATCCGCAGCCGCTCGAAGGACGACGACTTCGCGGCCGTGCGGGCGATTTTTGTCGCGGAAAAACACCGGGTGGCGCGACTGCATGGCTGAAGGACTGACTCGCATCATGCCGCGCGCTCCCCAGACTGTGGACGTTTCGCTCGCGCGGCGCTGGTGTTTCAGCAGGCGGGTCCGGGCGGTGAATGGATGACTCGGGCAGCAACGTGCAAGCTGACGTTTACCCGACCTTCAAAGATACGCTTGCGTCCCCGGATTTCCCGCAAGCTTGCGGGGGATGCCGTGCGCTGAAACGCAGCTGCGCGCTTCTGCGGGATCTGCTGCTGGTGCTAGCGCGCCCGGACGATCAGCAGCGTGCGATCATCGCCCGCAGGTCGTGAACCGCAAAATGTCGCGAGGCCCTCTTCCACGGCGCTCGCGATCTCCGCGGCGCTTTCGGTGCGGTGGTCGGCCACGATGTCGAGCAGCCGTTTCTGCCCGAACTCCTCGTTCGCCTCGTTCATCGCTTCGCTGATGCCATCCGTGTAGAGCACGAGCGCATCTCCGGCTTTTAGCAGCACGGTCTTCTCCTCCAGTCGTCGGTCGAAGATCGGGCCGGGATCAAACCCCAGCGCGATGCCGCGGGGATTCGGCAGTTCCATCGTGCCGTCGGTCTTGTGGACGATGCCCGGCGGCTCATGGCCGGCTCGACAGAACGAGAACGTGTGCGCATCGCAATCGAGCACGCCGTATATGATCGAGATGAACATACCCGCGGGCATGTCCGGATAAATCAGCCGGTTCACCGCCCTCAAAAGTGCGCCGGGTGAGGGCTGGCGTTCGGCCTCGATGCGCAAGGCGGTGCGACACGCGGCCATCACCAGTGCCGCTCCGGCCCCCTTGCCGGACACATCCGCGATGACGAATGCCCAGCGCCGGGGCGCGACCGGAAAATAGTCGTAGTAGTCGCCACCGACGTGCCGGGAAGGAATGAACAGACTTCCCGTATCCAGTTCGGACACGTCCGGTACGTCGTGCGGCAGCAGGTGGCGCTGGACCTCCTGCGCGGTGCGCTCATCGCGCTCACGCGCCTCGGCCTCGCGCTGCTCGACCAGTTTGCGGTCCGTGATGTCGGTGAGAATTCCCTCGTGGTGCGTCACGTGTCCGTGTTCGTCGAAGCGCACGACGGTGCGATCGTCCACCCAATGGATCGCTCCGTCGCGGGCGACGACGCGATATTCCTGCCGGTACTCATGATGGCCGGCCACGGCATGCGTCCGCATTTCCGCCAGCACGCGCGCCCGGTCCTCGATGTGCACGAGGTCATGAAACGAGACCAGGCCGGACATCACTTCCTCGGCGGTGTATCCGTACTGGGCAATGTTCTGGGAAACGAATTCCACGGACCAGCCCCCTTCTGCGGTGGCGCGCCACAGGGCGACCACCGACGGCGAACGCTGGATGATCCGTTCGAGTTCCTCGCGGCGGCTGAGGGCCGCGCGCAGGGCATCCTGGGCGCGCTTGCGCTCGGTGATGTCGCGCGCGACGCCCATGTAGCGCTTCTCGCCGAACTCATCGAAGTAAACGGCGCCACTCGAGGCGTGCCAGCGCCAGTCGCCGTCCCGATGAAGGGCGCGGTACTCGACGCTCCGTTCAGATCGCCCGTGTTCGAGCACATGGGCGAGAAATTCTCGAAAGCGGGCCACGTCGTCGGGATGGATGAAACGATCGACGAGCTGTCCGGTGACCTCGTCAACCGGGTGCCCCAGGCGGGTGGTCCACAAGGGGGAGACGAAAAGATAGCGTCCCTCGGGAGTGAGCGAGTAAAGGATCTCGTTGGCGTTTTCGACGAAGCGACGGAATCGCGCCTCGCTGCGGCGCATGCGCTCCTCCGCCTCATGACGTTCGGTGATGTCCTCGACGAGGGCGAACTGCTGCATGATGCGACCGCTCTCGTCGCGCATCACGGCCACGGTCAGGTTGGCCCACACCAGGCGACCGTCCTTGTGCACGTAACGTTTCTCGAGGGAGAAGCGGTCCCGCTTGCCCGACCAGATTTCTTCCATCAGCACCCGTTGGCGCGCCCGGTCATCGGCGTGGGTCGCCTGCATGATCTTTTCGAAGCTCTCCGCCTCCTGCGGGTTGAGCCCGATGATCTGGCAAAAACGCTCGTTGAGCCGGTAGCGGTCGGGGCTGCCCCATTCCACCCAACTGATGCCGACGGGCGCGTGCTCGAAAACCAGGCGCAACTGGTCGCTGGCGGCCCTGAGTTGGGCGGTGCGCTCGATGACCCGGTGTTCGAGTTCCTGATTGAGCCGGCGCACCTCGTCCTGCGCCACGCGCGACGCCGTGATGTCGGAAATAATACCGTCGTAAAAGGCGACGTTACCGGCGCGGTCACGGCGCACCACCACGGTGTTGCGGATCCAGCGCAGTTCGCCGTCCTTGCGAATAATCCGATGTTCCAGCGGCGGCGGCGTGCTGCCCTGGAGCGCGGCGTTGGCCTGGGCCTCGACCGCGGGCCGGTCCTCCGGCACGACCATGCGGATCCACAACATCGACTCTCCCTTGAACTCCTCGGGAGTGTAGCCGGTCACGGCGAGGCAGCCGCCGGTGTGTTCGGTGCGCACGGCGTGGCCGTCCCGCACCTCGACAGTATAGAAGTAGTCGGTGACCGACTGGAAGAGCAGCCGGTACAGGCTTTCGCTTTCGGCGACCTTGGCGGCGGCGGCGTTGTGTTCCGCCATCTCGCGCTGCAGGGCCTGGTTGACCCGGGCAAGTTCGGCGGTGCGTTCGTCGACGCGCCGCTCCAGTTCGGTCGTCAAGCCGCTCAGTGCCTGTTCGACCTGCTTGAGGCGCGTGATCTCGGTGCGAAGCGAGATGTATTGCACGGGCGCGCCTTGCGAATCGAGAAACGGGACGATCGTCGTGCCGACCCAGTAGTGGTCCCCGTTTCTCGTTCGGTTGCAAATCTCGCCGCGCCAGATGCGTCCGGCGATGATCGTTCGCCACATTCCCGCGTAGAATTCCGGCGGATGCAGACCGGATTTCAGCATCCGGTGATTTTGGCCAAGGAGTTCTTCGCGGGTGTAGCCGGAGGTTTCACAAAACCGATCGTTGACGACGGTGATCGAGCCGGCCGCATCGGTCGCGGCGACAATCGCGTGCGCATCGATGGCTACGTGCAGGTGGTCCAGAAACTCGGCCCACGACTCGTCCCCCGGCTTCGGCACCCGGGGACCCAGGGGCTTATCCGCGTCGTCCGGGGCGGTGTCCGGGCTGGCGTTGCTGGAAGGACGTCGGGGGGCCATGAGAGGGCCGGGTTTCCACAAGGTAGGCCACATTCCCAGACCGGCCAGAAAAAACCCGACAACGGGCGGTCGGGCGGATCAGTAACCCGGGCCACACAAGTCGACCGTTCCCGCAGGCCACCGAAAGGGTGCGGGATAGATCATGATGTGCGGATTCCACCACGGTTGCTCACGCGTGCCGCGCCCGGGATGCGGGTCCGGTTCGCCGGTGTTGACGAAGCGGTTGTCGATCTTTCGCGCGCCGAGCCCGGCGTAAAAATCGGGCACGCCGGTCTGAAAGAGCGTCACGGGAAAGCGTCCGGAGTCGACCTCGCCGAATGCTGCCTGAACGACCATACGTCCCCAGCCCTCCCCGCGGTGGTCGGGATCGCTACATACGGCGGCGAGGGCCATCAGGCGAAGAGGGCCCGGCTGGGTTTTCACCTCGCGTGCAAAGATGGTCGCGTTGGCGATCGCCCGCTCCCCGTCCCAGACGACGAACATCTCCATCGCGTGCCGCTCCCGCAACGCCCGAAAATGCTGCAGGCGTTGTTCGAGCGGAACCGACGCCTCCGGAAAGGCCCGGCTGACGAGTGTCATGAGCGAGCGGGCCTGCGACAGGCCAAGGTCGCCGGCGTGATGGTGGATCAAGGTGGGACCGGGCGCGGTCATGATCAGTTCTCTCATCGAACATCGATCCGGCGGGCGCAATCCCAACGCGCGTGCGGCCCTTGATTGCTGACCGCTATCGCGGGCGCAGAAACTCCATCCAATTCCGGCCTATCGACATTGCCATCACCGCATCCCGAAGGCCGAATGCACGCATGTCCCTCGACGCCCGCGCGCGATTTCGCCTTTGGGGACTTGGGGGCGGAGTCGGCGCCGCCTTGCTTGCGCTGCTCCTGGTCGAAACGCCCGCCGGTCATCCACGCGTGCCGGTCGTCGCGGCCCTGGCGATCCTGATGGCCGTGTGGTGGATCACCGAGGCGATTCCACTGGCGGCGACCGCTCTGTTGCCAATCGTCGTCTTTCCGATCACCGGCGTCCTCAATCCAGCGGCCACGGTTGCCTCGTACCTGAATTCCACAATCCTGCTTTACCTCGGCGGCTTCCTGATCGCGCTCGCAATGGAACGCTGGAATCTGCACCGCCGCATCGCACTCTCGATCATCGCGCGCTGTGGAACGCGGCCGGATGCGCTCGTGCTCGGGTTTCTCATTGCGACCGCGGTGGTGTCGATGTGGATTTCAAACACTGCGACCGCCGTCATGATGCTGCCGATCGGCATGGCGGTCGTCGCGCAAGTGGAGGCTGCGGCAGGTCGCGAACAGGCGCGACCCGTGGCGCTGGGTTTGATGCTGGCGATCGCCTATGGCGCCTCCGTCGGCGGATGTGCCACGCTGATCGGCACGCCCACCAACCTCGCGTTTCGAGCGATCTATGAAAAGACATTTCCCGAAGCCGCTCCGGTCACATTTGGACAGTGGTTCCTCGTCGGGTTGCCGTTCGCCGTCATCCTTATGCTGGCGGTGTGGGTGGTGTTGACCCGCCGGTTGTCGCGCGCGGTGGTTGTTCGTGGCGTCGATCGTGGTTTCCTGCGCCGCGAACTGGCGGCCTTGGGTCCGGTTCGGCGAGAAGAGGCGGTCGTGCTGGCGGTTTTCGCGACGGCCGCCGCCCTTTGGGTTTTGCGGGTACCGCTGGCCGACTGGCTTGGCTCCACTTCGTGGCAGGGCTTCGCCCAAGTCATGCGACGAGTGGACGACGGAACCGTCGCCATTGCCCTGGCCCTGATCCTGTTCATCCTTCCCGGCACGAAAGACGGGCAGCCGCGGCGCTTGTTGGAGACGGATGTGTTCGGCCATGTGCCATGGGGCATTATCTTGTTGTTCGGCGGCGGCTTCGCCCTCGCCGATGGTTTCAAGACCAGCGGGCTCTCGGCTCACCTCGCCGATCAGTTCAGCGCTGCCGGAAACATGCCGCCCTGGCTCGTGCTCCTGCTCGTCTGTCTCGTGATCAATTTCCTCACGGAACTTACCTCGAATACGGCGACGGCGAACATGTTCCTGCCCGTACTTGCTGCGTGGGCCGTGGGGCAGGGCATCGAACCGCGCTACGTGATGATTCCCGCGACGCTTTCCGCGTCGATGGCTTTCATGCTACCGGTGGCGACACCGCCCAACGCGATCGTTTTCGGCGCCGGTCACATCGAGGTGCGGGACATGGCGCGAACCGGTCTCGTGTTGAATCTGATCTCCGTCGGGCTGGCCGTCGCGGTCGGGCAGTGGCTGTTGCCCGCCGTCATGGCTTTTCCGCGACCGTGAGCGGACCAACGGAGAGGCGCCCGCTGGAAGCGCCCACCTCTGTCAGGGCCGATCGCGTCGGTCCTGGTCCGGCCGACGATCGTCGCCCCGCTGATCGTCGCCCTCATCGTCGCGATCCGGCTCGATCGGCTGGGGCGGCCCCATCCATTCGACCGTGAGCGATGAGGCCTTGCCGTTCCAGTCGAACTTCGGGTTCGCCCGATGCACCCGGTTCAGGTCCTCCACGTCGCCGCTGAAATCAATGTATTCACCACCGAACTTCTTGTCGTAATAAAGCCGGAGACGCAGGGGTCCCACCACGCGGATCGACGAAATCTCGTCGTTGAGGTCGCGGCCGCTTTCGAAATGTTCGTGGTTGAGATTGTCGAGCCGCTCACCGGGGAAGATCTCGAACGCCTCGCCGCGAAAGTTCTTGTGCGAAAACACGATCACCCGCGGGATGCGCGACGGATCGCGGGCGCGCAGCCCCCCGGGGCGGCTTTCATAGATGCGCAACGACGAAATCGCGTTGTTCCAGTTCTGACCGCCGGCACGCGAGAGCACCGCCAGATCCGGCACACTGCGCGTCAGCTCGAGGTACTCACCGAAGAAGCTGTCGTCGGCGTAGACCTTCACCTGGGCGCCGCGCTCGATCTGAACCGATGACACGCGATTCTCGACCCGCCCCCCGTCGGGAAACCTCAGGTCGCGCACGTAAGGTACCTCGGCACCGAGTTCGAGTTCGATGGAGGCGCCTCCGAAGTGCGGCCGTTCGAACAGAATGACGCGAGGCTGCCCGGGCCGACCGCGGCGGCCGGGCTCGGCTCCGGAAAGGGACGTGACCGCGAAAAAACCAGTCAACAGACCAACCATTACGGCAAAAAACCGACGGAACTTTTTCATGGGTGGGACAGGGCGGTGGGACGATGCTGGCGGATTGCGTATTCAATGCGATGTACAAACGCCCAAGGCTCGCCGTCGGGTGATTATCATTCAATGGTATGTCATGCATTGGTACCCGCGTCTTCTCGCCTCCGGACTTCTCGGAGTCTCGTGCCTCACGGTCAGTCCGCCGGCCGTCGGGGCGGAACCGCTGGCTGACGGACTGTATGCCGTTTGGGAAACCCCGCGTGGCTCGTTCACGGCGGAGTTGGATTATGAACTCGCGCCTCTTGCCGTGGCGAATTTCGTCGGGCTCGCTGAAGGGACAATTCCGTTCACGGGGCGCCCGCCCGGGCATCCGTTTTTCGACGGGTTGAGGTTCCATCGCGTCGTAGCGGGCTTCGTCGTGCAGGGCGGGGATCCGCTGGGCACGGGCAAGGGAGATCCCGGATACACCTTTGCCGATGAGTTCACGCCGCTGCTCAAGCATGATGCCGCCGGCACGCTTTCCATGGCCAACGCCGGCCCGAATACAAATGGCTGTCAGTTCTTCCTCACCCTGGCACCCGTCAACCGGCTCAACTATAAACACTCGGTTTTTGGCCGGGTCGTGCAAGGTCTCGACGTCCTGCCGCACATCACCGTGGGCGATGTGATGACGCATGTGCGCATTGTTCGGGTGGGCGCGCGTGCCCGCTCTTTCCGGGCTGACGCCGCGTCGTTCGCAGCCTTGCGCGATAATACGCCGGTGATTCCGCCGCGCGATCCGGCGTTGCCACCCCTGTTTGCCAATACCGCCGGGGTCGAACTGCGGAATGGCTACGACGCATGGCTTAACGAAAAACTGCACAACTATGAAGTCGTCACGGGGATTACGATCTGGGTTCGCATGCTTCCCCGTTTCGTTCCGCCGCCGATCGACGCGGTCAACGCCCCTTTCAATCCGCTGCGCACGTTGCACCAAGAACTCGCTGGCGAGAATCCCCACGCCGCCACGATCGTCTTCACGGCGGACGACCAACGTTGGCGTTTGTGGCTGGGTGACGACTTGCTCGATCGCCTCGGCCTCTCGCCGGCAGCGGCCGGCACCGCGGCGGGTGCACGAAGGCTTCATGCACACAAGCAGGCGATACTTGCCAAAGCGAAAAGCCTCTGGAGTTCCGCGGATGAACCGCGGTATCGAGCGATCGACGCGGCGGCGACGCAACTGATCGAGGCGTTGGACCGCCCGAAAGGCAATCCGGGGCGGAACGATTCCATTTAGCGAATTTTTGACGCGTTCACCGGCCCGGGGGGTTTACCCGGGGAGGAGAGCGTCGAAGACATCACCGTGAGGCTTTTTCCAAGGATGGAGAAGTTGGTCCGACGGCATTGGTGGAAGGAACCGGGGCACCTCGCATGCCGCGTCGGATCGATCGTGTCCGTTTCGTTTATCGCCTTGGCTGCACTTCCCTCCGTTCACGCCCAGACCCGCGGCAATCCCGCGAAGGTGATCCGCATCAACCCGGTGGAGGATCTCGGATTGCGCGTGGCGTCGCCCGGCGCGGAATCAGATGGCCCAATGGCTTCGACTGACGACGCGGCACCTACGGAGACCATCACCTCACCCGAGCCCGAACCGGTGCTGATCGTCCGCGCAGAGCCTCCCCGACATCGCGCGAACGTGATCGTGCTGACCACCGGCCCGTATCTGCCCGTGACGGGTTCATTGCCCTTGCGATTTTCCTCCACGCGTTCGTGGCCACCACCCCGGCCGCGCCCCGAAGCGCCGACGGAAGCAGCAACGGTTTCCCGCGACGAGTCACCGTCAGTCGCCCCCGAGCCGGCTCCGATCGTGGCGACGGAGGATTCCGTGCCTCCGGCTGTGGTGCCCGTGGTGATCAAGGCGGATCCGACTTCGGCTCCGACCGACCACGCCGCGCAGCCGACCGGCGCGCTTTCGGCCGACACGGTGTTGGGTTTCCTGGATAATCTGCCGCACGGGGAGTCCCGGGTCTCCGTGCAATTTGAGCCCGCGATTCCCGAACGGGCAAAGGGACCATCCGGGCCGCTCTCCCGATGACGTCGCTCCACTTTCTCTTCGCGGGCGCGGTGCGCTCGCTCGACACGATGTCGGTTCGGGCCGCGGCTCGTATGCTTGGGGTCGTCGTCCTTTTCTGCGTATGGCTGGGCGCCGCTCGCGGGGCCGACAGTGCCGTGCCGTCCGCCTCACTGTCGGAAACGCCGCCGGCAGTCACCCCACCGAGTGAAGATACGGCGGCTGTTCCCGTGGCCCGCGAGCTTTCGAGCCCGGCTGGTCAGGAGGCGATCGCGCCGGTGGCGCCCGAGTCCGTCGGGAAGGTGGAAACGCCGCCGGCGGAAAAGAAGGACGTTCCGGAGCATGGCCGAGTGGCCGCGCCGGCGGCTTCCGAAACGGAGGCCCCGACCCCTCCCGATGCCCGGATCGCTGCGCTCGCGGACGTGGGCACGGAATTCTGGCTGCGGGGGGAACGCGAGACGGCCGAGCGCACCTTTGCCGATGCACTGAGTCTCGACGTCCCGGCGGAGGCGAAGCGTGAGCTTTTGATGCGCATGGTGCAGCTCTACGAAAACGGTGACGACATGGTGCGGGCGATCGCCGTGCTGGAAAAGGTCTTGGACACTTTTCCCGACGATCGTGAACACTCGCAGTTGATGATGCGACTGGGCCTCATGTACCGGGAAATCGGAGCGTACTCCGCGGCGACGGCACGTTTCTATCAGGTGTTGAATTCGACCATGCGCTATTCGCTCCAGGACCTTGACGAACGACGCCGGCTGGCGACCAAGGCGCGCCTCGAGATCGCCGACACCTTCCTCGCCCAAGGAAACATCGAGGAGGCTCGCAAATACTATTCGCTGCTCCAGTTGCTCGATCTGGAGCCCACCGATCGTGAGCGCGTGCAGTTTCGCGAGGCGCAACTCCAGCATGAGTTGCACCTCTGGGAGCCCGCCGAACGGGGACTCGGCGCGTTTCTCAAGGACTATCCGCACAGCTCGTTCACCGCCGAAGCGCGGTACCTGCGGGCAAAGGCATTGAAGGAACTCGGACGAAAGGACGAGGCGGTGCAGGAGGTCGTCGCCTTGCTGCGCAGTCAGGACGACGCCACCGATCCGGCCCTGGCGAAAAGTGTCGCTTATTGGAAGCGGCGGACGGGCAACGAACTCGCGAACACCTTTTATGAGCAGGGTGACTTCCTCGGCGCCCTGGCGATCTATCAGGCACTGGCCCGGGCCGGTGCGGAACCCGCCTGGCGCTGGCCTGCGGTCTATCAGGTCGGACTGTGCTTCGAGCGGCTGAATCTGCCGCAGCGCGCGCAGGAGGCCTACAAAATCATCGTGTCGCCGGACCCGGCGCCGCCGTCCGACCGCCCCTTGTCGGATACGCTGGTCGCCCTGCAGGGCATGGCCAAGTGGCGGCTCGACCACCTTGACTGGATGGACCAGTTCGAAATCAAGCTGAAGGAACTGACCGCCGGCAAACCGGCCGGCGCCTGACGCGACGGCACGAATCGCGGCCGGCAGCACAGGAGGCGGCGCCGTTTTGCCGCTTTGCCTGGAATCGGTGAGACGGCCATCATCTGCTTGCAGTTTGCGCATCTCTTTGCGGCCATTCCGTCCGAGCAATGACGCCGCCTGCCGACGACCCCGGGATCATACTGCGCGAGCATCTCGAGTTGTGCAGCGAACTGCACGAGCTTTTGCTCGAGGAGAACCGCGTGATGCGCACGACCGGCGGTCCCCCGTCGGAGGCCCTGCTGGTGCGCAAGCGCGAGTATCTGCCGCGACTCGATGCCTCTCTCGAAAAGCTGCGCGCGCTTAATGCCGCCGGCGGGGCGCTTGACCGCGAGCAAACGGCAGCGGTGCAGGAGGGCCGCAATCGGCTCCTGCAAGTCCTGATGCTCGATCGCGAAAACGAACGGCTGCTGCTCAAGGCCGCCCTGCCACCCCAGTTCAAGGCCGCCTTCGCCCCCGTCGCTCCGGGCCAGGTCGCGCGGGCCTACGCACGACATACGGCCAAACGCGAAACGTAGTCGGCAAACTCCGACCGCCTCGGGAACCCGTCCGCGTTTTCGCGGTTACTCTGCGATTGGCAGCTCGAGCAGGAAGGAGACCGTGCGCGGGTCGTGGCGGACGATGCGCAGGCGACCGTGCTGACGCGTCGCGAGCACCCGTGCGACGTGGAGACCGGAGCCGGATTCGTAGGCCGTCGCGGTCGGCCGCAGGTCAAGTGCGAAGCAGGACTCGATGTCCAGGCCCAGCAGTCCCTGGCCGGAGCCGAAGAGGTCGATCACGACCTGCCGCCCGTCGGACGTGGCGCGGCTCATCAACTTGATGGAACCGTTGTCCTGCCGCAGGCGCGCACGCAGGAAGTTTGCGCAGTTGAGAATGATCTGTTCGACAATGGATCGGTCGGCGTCGAACCAGGGCGTATCCGGCGAAAGTTCGAGCGCGAATGTCACGCTGCCGGGCACGAAGCCGCGCACGAGCTTGCCCAGTTCCTCGAGCACCATGGCCGTCGGCTGCGGTTCCGCGCCGCCCGCATCCTTGCGGCTGAATTGCGAGAAACGGCGCACGAGAACCTTCGCGCGTTCGATCGACAGGCCGATCTTGCCCGTGAACTCCTGAAGCGCGTGATCCGGTGCCAGCCGCAGGCTCATGATCTCGGAGAGGCCCAGGATGGCCGCGAGCACGTTGTTGAAGTCGTGCGCCAGGCCGCCGGAGAGTGCGGCCGCGGTCTCGAACCACTGGTTCTGGACGATGAAATCCTCGAGTTCCGCCTCGCGGGTGGCGTCGCGACCGCTCAGGCAGAGAAAACAATCACCACCCTCGGACGTGAGCTGACGTGAGGTCCATTCGACCACGAGCTTGCGGCTGGTGCTGGTGACCAGCGGAGCGCGGGCGAGCGCCGGACAATCCGATCCGAGCACCCGAACCGCATCCTCGGGCGGCAGCAGTTCGTCGAGGCGGCGGGTGCGGCTGGCGTCGCGATTCCATCCGCAGGTCCGCACGAGCTGGTCGTTGCAGTAAACGATTGTCCCATCATGCCGGACCAGCGCGGCGAAGGCGGGAATCGCGTCCAACATCGATTCCAACAGCGGCGGAAGGTCAGGACGCGCTCGTTTGCGGGGACCGGTACGGACGGTGGCGGATGAAGGCATCGGATGAGGTGAATCCTTCATCGGCACGATAACTCCCGAATTAAAGGGTTTTTTACGGGAAAATCGATCCGCGTTCCGTGCCCCATGCGGGCTCGGGCAATGCGGCTCGGACCGGACCCGCAGTGGGGTGCAGGCAAGAATGCGAAACGTCGACGCGCAGGCGTCGTCGTGCGGCAGCCAGGGAGGAGTGCGCAGAAAACCCGGGTCGTGACTATTTCGTCGCGACCGGCGCCGGCGGGACGCGCCGCGCGGAGGCACCCTTCTCGACGAGGGCAACCAGATCTTTTACGCTGAAAGGTTTGGCGAGACACGCGACGAGGTTCGGAAAACGCATCGAGTCAGCCTCGAGCTTGTAGCCGGAGATCAGAACGAACTTCGTGCGGATGTTGGACCAGTCGGAAAGGAATTCGAGGACCTTCTCACCGGTCAGGCGCGGCATCTTCCAATCGAGGATCACGAAGTCGAAACCGTGGTTCGGATCCGAAAGCACGCTGATGGCATTGTGTCCGTCGCACAGGAGGGAAACCTCATGTTTGTCGCCGAACACGGTCAGCAACAGGAAACGGATGGCGGAATCATCATCGACGACGAGAATTTTCATGGGGCCTCCTGGGGAGCGGGCGAATAGGGAGAGTTCCGGACGGATACGGAAAAATAGAGAAACCTAAATGGGCAGTCTACCCATGCATCGACGTAACCGCCCGGGACTTTCGCGGCCGGTCAAAGATTTCCCACGGGACGGGCGCAGGGATTCGCCGGGACAGAAAGCAAACCAGGACCTCCGCACCGCCCGCTTCCGGGGCATCACCATGATCCGTCCTCAGCCGTCGCGCAGGTAGACGAGCAGGCGCTGCGTGATCGGGGTGACCGAGTTGTGCTCCTTGATCTTGCGAATGGTGACGTCCGTCATCTCCCGATCCTCGGGAATCAGCAGGAGACCCGACGGGCTATAGATGCCCGTCGCCAGCATCTGGCCGGCCTCGAGTTCGGCCAGAGTGATTTCGCGAATCTTTCGCGGCAGGCTGATCGTGTTGGAAACCTTGAGGAAGAGGCGGACCGCCTCCGGGTCGAAGGCGCGCCCCGACTCGTGCAGGATGTGCTCGAGTGCCCGGTCGCGCGGCTGGTTCGTTTCGACGAACGCGACCGCCACCGCCAGGTAGTGCGCGGGCAACGGAATCGATTCGCCTGCGAGCCCGTCGGGGTAGCCGTTGCCGTCGTACCGTTCGTGATGGGCGCGAATCGTCTCCCCGACGTCACGCAGGTCGTCGATGAACGACGCCAGCGTCTGACCGTAGATCGGATGATGGCGCAACAGATCGTGTTCGGACGGCGTGAGCGTCTCCGGCGCATTCAGTGATTTCGTGACCAGGGCGCGCGGCAGGCCGATCATGCCGATGTTGTTGAGCCAGGCGCTGGCCATCAGCACGTGCTTGTCCTGCTCGGAAAACGGGCCGATCTCGCACATCTTGCGGCAGATCGTCACGACCGCCTTGGTCTGCCGCCCGAGCACGGGATGAAACGTCTCGATCAAACGGTAGCTCAACTCGAGCGAATGCTCGAAATTGCTGCGCAACGCCTCATGGGCCCGGGCCAGCTCATCCTTGTGCCGGGTGGTTTCGGCGAGGTTCTCCTCGAGCCGACGGTTGGTGGCGACGAGTCGTTCGTTGAGCTCGAGCGTGTCTCTTCGCAGCCGGTCGTTTTGTTCCAGGAGTTGAAAGCGCTGGACCGCGTTGCGCACCGTCGCAAGCAGCTCCTCGCGGATCCACGGCTTGGCGAGGAACCGGAAGATTTCCCCCTTGTTGACCGCATCGATCACCGTGTTGAGCGTGAGGACACCGGTGATGAGGATGCGGGAGGCGTTGGGCTGGGTCTTCTTGGACGCTGCGAGGAAATCGAGCCCGCTCATCTCCGGCATGCGCTGGTCGGAAATGATCGCGGCGAAGTGCTCCTGATCGAGCGCGGCCAGCGCGGCCGTGGCACTTGAGAACACCGCCAGTTCGTAGTTTTCGCGGCCCAGCGTCTCCTTGATCGCAAGCAGGATGATCTCGTCGTCATCGAGCAGCAGGATACGCGGTTGAGCGTCGTCGCGGGGGGCCATGGGCGGATGAATTGAGATCGGCGTAAATCGCGCGGTGTTGATCGTGCGTTCGAAGGATCGCGCTGCAATCCCGCTGTGCGAGGCTGTTTCGCGTGGGTGCACGTCCCGGCTGTTCGGTGACGGGGGGAAACCGAAGCGACGCGGAGTGCGCGCACTCCAGGACGCGGTCGCGCCACCGTGAGTGCCCCGGGTTCCGTCAGGCCTTGGAGTGCGATGCCCGGCACCGCATTCCGGGGACCCGATCACCCGGAAGTGTGCACTTTCGCACGGCGCGCCGTGGTCGGGCGGCCGCGTCCTGGTCGCGGCTAAGGGAGCCATTGCGACTCGGCGCACGGACGGCCCGCGACCGCGACCGCGCGGGGACGCCGGGGCATCGTTGAGCTTGGATTCGGCGACGTCTGGATGCGGCAGACAATGGATGGAAAAAACTGCCGGCCAAGTCGGAGGAGGCGTACAGGTCCGGGAAAACTGCGGTCTGTAGCATGCTGGTTTTCAACGACCTGAGCTGCCGTAGCCGCTTGCGGGCACATACCTTGCTTTCGCGGGGGCATGATTGATCACCTGCTGGCGCGCGATAACTTCGAGTTGGCGAAGAGCCTGCTCGATGCAGCCGCGCTGCGCCACGAAGCCCTGGCGACCAATCTCGCGAATGTTGAGACGCCGGGCTTCAAGCGACTCGACCTCGCTCCGGATTTTGCGCGGCAGCTTGAAAGCTATGCCGCGCATGCGGATCCCGCCGGTCTTGCGGCGCTGCAGCCGAAGGTCGCGGAGGATATCACCGCCCGGGCCGTGCGGCCCGATGGCAACAACGTCCAGCTCGACCACGAACTCCTCGAAATGAACAAGAACTCGCTCGAGTACGACATGCTCACGCAATACGCGAGCGACTCCCTCAAGCGACTGAAGACCGCGATCACCGGTCGCTCCTGAAACCTGCTTCCCGTTCGCCCATGAATCTGCTTCCCGCCATCAGCGTCACCACCGACGCACTCGACGCCGAAAAAGTCCGGCTCGAGGTCATCGGGCAGAATATCGCCAACGCCCAGACGACGCGGGGCCCCGACGGCAAGCCCTATCAGCGCAAGGTCGTGACGTTCGAGACGCAGTTGCGTCACGAGATCGGAGCGAATGGTCAGCCGACGGTGGAAGGCTTGCGCGTCGCTTCGATCACGGCCGATCCAACCCCGGGACAGCGTATCCACAATCCGGGCCATCCGCACGCCGACGCCAATGGCATGGTGCAGATGCCCAACGTCAGCCTGCCGCAGGAAATGGTCGATCTCATCACGGCATCCCGGGCCTATGAGGCCAACCTTTCCGTCGTGCGTACCTCCCGCCAGATGGCCCTGCGGGCGATGCAGATCGGCAAGTAGCCGGGTAGAATCGACCCGCCCGTTCCCTCCCCATGATTGACCCCGTCGCCGCCCACCACGCCCTGCAGGAAGCCCTGCGCGCCGGCTCCGACGTCGAAAATCCGGCGATCCGGCCGCTCGGTCCCGCCCGGGCGGCGACGGATCTGGAAAACGTTTCCGGAACCGACCGGGGAACGTCCTTCGGCGACCTCGTGGGCGGCCTCGTCAAGGACGTCGATGACAAAGGCAAGGCGGCCGAGTCCGAGGTGCGGAAACTCATGCTCGGCGAATCGAACAACATTCATCGCTCCATGATCGCGATGCAGGAGGCCGGCGTGGCCTTTTCGCTCCTGGTCGAGGTGCGCAACAAGCTCGTCGAGTCCTATCAGGAGTTGATGCGGATGCCGGTCTGATGCCGCAGATGGCGGCATCAGAACTAACAAGTTCCAAGAAGAGTCCCGCTTCGCGCCGCGCTTCGACCGTTCAGCCTTCAGCCCTTCCCTAGATGCCCCGCTTTCTACGCCAACTGCTCGACCTGTGGACCCAACTCGGGCTCAACCAGAAAATCTCGCTGACGCTCGCCAGTTTCGCCGTGATCGGCGTGATGGCGGGCGTGCTCGTCTGGTCTTCGCGTCCCGACCTGCAGCCGCTCAATCTCGGCGGCGCGCTCGATCCGAAGGATGCCGGCGCGATCATCGCCGCGCTCGACGAGAAGGGGGTGAAGTACGAAATCAGCGGCGGTGGCGGCACCATTCTCGTGCCGCGCGATCAGGTCTACAAACTGCGCATGGAACTCGCCGAAAAGGGCATGTTCGCCGGCGG
Organism: uncultured Verrucomicrobiae bacterium; assembly: GCA_963797435.1. Classification (GTDB taxonomy): domain Bacteria; phylum Verrucomicrobiota; class Verrucomicrobiia; order Opitutales; family Opitutaceae; genus CAWCPJ01. The sequence continues at coordinate 612,529 of CAWCPJ010000006.1, forward strand.
CACGGTCGGATTTGAGATCTTCGACAAGGGCAACTTCGGCATCAGCGATTTTGTCCAGCGCACCAACAGTCTGCGCGCGATCCAGGGCGAACTTGCCCGCACCATCGGGGAGATCGACGGGGTCCGCAGTGCGCGCGTGATGGTCGTGATGCCGGAGAATCGCCTGCTCGTCACCGATTCCACGCGCCGTTCCACCGCGTCCGTGCTGGTCGATACCGGCGGCAACCGCCTCGCTCCCGAAGCGGTGAATTCGATCCGCTCCCTGGTCGCCTACGCCGTCGAAGGACTGAAGGTCGACGACGTCGTCGTGGTGGACAACCGCGGCAACGTGCTCAGCGAGGAACTCCGGCAGGATAACCTGGGCGCCGGCCTCACCACGGGCCAGATACGCTATCGCACCGGCCTCGAGGAATACTTCAGCCACAAGGTGGAGAGCATGCTCTCCACGGTGCTCGGTCCCGGCAATGCCGTCGTGCGCGTGTCCGTCGACATCGACAACACCAGTTCCACCACGGTCGAGGAGCGTTATGATCCCGATACGCAGGTCGTGCGCAATAGCACCACGACGGAGGACTCCAACATCAGCACCGACGCCCACCCCGTCGGGCGTGGTCGGCGCCTCTGCCAACACTCCGGGCGATACGGCCGGGGGCGGCAATGCCAACCCGGTCACGAATTCGCAGCAGACGCGCAAGTCGAAGACGGAGACGTACGAGATCGGCCGGTCGACGACCAACACGGTGAAGAATCCCGGCGAGATCAAGCGGGTGTCCGCCGCGGTCTTCGTCGCGATGCGCACCACCGGGGAGGGGGACGCCCGCCAGCCGCAGCCGCGCACGCCGGCGGAACTCGACGCGTTGCGCACAATGGTGGTCAATGCGCTGGGGGTTGCACCCGGCGCAAACAGCAACGCCGATCAGGTCGTATCGATTCAGGAGGTTGATTTCGCGCCCGATCCGTTGATGGCCCCGGATACCGCGCCGTCCGACAAGGTGCCGTTGCGAACCTGGATCGATCTTGGCCAGAAGGTGCTGGTGGTGTTGGGCGCTCTCGTTGGTTTCCTGATTTTCCTGCGCATCCTGCGCCGCAGTCAGGCGGAGGCGACGTCGCTCGAAATCTACAACTCCCGCGAGAGCGGCCGCCCGGGTGAGATCGAGGGCGAAATCACGCCCGAACTGCTCAATCAGCTCATCCGCCAGCGACCGGACAATGTGGGGCTGACGCTGAAACGCTGGATGTCGGCGGAACAGAAATAACGCCGCGCGGCGCACCGAAGTGCCAAGTGCCAACCCTCGTCCGCGCAATCTCCCTTCCGACCTCCGGCCTCCGACGTCTGACCTCTGATTCATGCCGAACCCCACCTACAGCGAACTGACCAAGCGCCAGAAGCTCGCGATCTTTCTGATCGTGCTGGGGCCGGAGGTGGCGGCCGAAGTCCTGCGGCAGTTCGAGGACCCGGAGATTGAGGCGATCTGCAAGGAGATGACCAATTTCCAGGTCATCGATCCGCAGACGCAGAACGAGGTGATCCGTGATTTCGCCTCGATCATCGGCGCGGGGGCAACCGCGCTTACCGGCGGGGCCGCGTTCGCCCGTCGCACCATCGAGCTGGCCAAGGGCGACTCGAAGGCCGCGAGCATGCTCGAGAAGATCGCGCCCGGCAGCCATTCGGCGGACGGTATCAACGAAATCGGCGAAATGGAGCCGCGTCAGGTTTACAATCTGATCAAGCACGAGCAGCCGCAGACGATCGCCTTTCTACTCTCCTACCTCGAGCCCACGAAGTCCGCGGAAATCGTCGGCCTGCTCACCCCCGAGGCACGCGAGGAGGTGATCGAACGGCTGAGCACGCTCAGCAGCACGTCGGTCGAGATGGTCAGCAAGGTGGCCAGGTCGCTGACGAAGAACCTCACGAAGACCAAGATCACGATGCACACGAGCGGTGGCGTGCGCAGCGCGGCCGACCTGCTCAACACCCTCGATCGCGAAACCTCGAAGCAGATTCTCGCCCGCCTCGAGCAGCGCGATCCCGAACTGGGTGCGGCCATCCGCAAGAAGATGTTCGGATTCGCGGATCTCGTGCGCCTCGAGCAGAAGGACCTGCAGCGCATCATGCGCGAGGTCGACACCAACGACCTCGTCCTCGCGCTCAAGACCGCCACGCCGCTCCTGCGGGATGCGATCAGCGGCGCCCTTTCCAAGCGGGCGGCCGAGACATTGAAGGAGGAACTCGAGATGCTCGGTTCGGTGCGCCCCAAGGAAATCGAGGCCGCCCAGGATCGCGTGATCGCAGTGGTGCGCCGCCTCGAGGAGCAGGAGGAGATCTCGCTGGAAAAAGGAGGACCCGGTGGCGTCGGCGCGTGAACCGCTCCGCTTTCCCGCGCCGCTCAGGGGGGCGACGATTGTCCGTGAGATTCCCGCGGGCGCCGGACTGGATGCGGCCACCGTCGAGGCGCGCGTGCGCGAAGCTTACCAGAAGGGTTTCGACGAGGCGACGAAGCATATCAGCCAGCAAATTCTCGAACGAGCGCAGCGACATGAACCACCTGCGTGAGCAGCTTTTCCGGTCGCTCGAAGACGGCGTGGCGGGAGCGATCGCGGAGGTGCGGGCTGCGCTCCCCGTGTTGACGATGCATGCCCTGCGCCGCGTGCTCGACCGGGCCGAAATCTCCCGTGACACGGTCGCGGCGATCATCGACGAACTGCTCGCCGAGATCGGACCGGATGTGGGTCCGATCGAAGTGCGGCTGCATCCCGCGGACCTGCGGCTGGTGGAGGATCTCGAGCCGCAACTCGCCCGCGTGCATCCCGGCCTCCGCTTTGTCGCCGACGAGGCGCTCCACCGCGGCGACAGCCAGGCGGTCACCCGCTACGGCAAGGTCGACGCCCGGCTGCAGAACAAGCTCAAGAAGATCGAATCGTCCCTGGTGCCCCCCGCATGACTTCGCAACGCGCAGACTGGGTGGCGGAATTCTCCCGGCGACTCGACGTGGCCGCGACATTCGAGCGCATCGGTCGCGTCGCGCAGGTCACCGGACTGTTGATAGAATCCGATGGTCCGCACGTGCGCCTGGGCGATGTTTGCGAAATTCGTTCGCCGCGCCACGGCATGAGCGTGTTCGCGGAGGTCGTCGGCTTTCGGGAACACCGAGTCCTGCTGATGCCGCTGGGTGAAATGGACGGCATTCATCCCGGCTGCGAGGTGCGCATGGGCACGCAACTCAACACCGTGCCCCAGGGCGCGGGCCTGCTCGGGCGTGTGCTCGACGGCCTCGGTCGGCCCATCGACGACCTTGGCGCGCTGGAGACGCACGAGAGCGGTCCCCTGCGCCGCCAGCCCCCGAACCCGCTGCGGCGGGCGCGCATCGCCGAGCCCTTCGCCACCGGAGTAAAGGCGATCGATACATTCTGTCCGGTGGGTCGCGGCCAGCGCCTCGGTATCTTTGCCGGTTCCGGCGTCGGCAAATCGACCTTGCTCGGCATGCTCGCGCGCGGCGGTCAGGCCCAGGTAAATGTGATCGCGCTGGTCGGTGAACGTGGACGCGAGTTGCGCGAGTTCATCGAGAAGGACCTGGGACCGGAGGGACTCGCGAAATCCGTGGTGGTCGTGGCGACGTCCGACCAGTCGGCGCCGGTGCGTTTGCGCGCAGCCTACCTGGCGACGGCGATCGCGGAGAGTTTCCGCGATCGCGGCGGCGACGTGCTTTTCCTTTTCGACTCGGTCACGCGTTTCGCGATGGCGCAGCGCGAGATTGGCCTGGCGGTCGGCGAACCACCGACCAGCCGCGGCTACACGCCGTCGGTGTTTTCCATCCTGCCGCGCATCCTCGAGCGCACGGGGACGTCGGAAACCGGATCGATCACCGCCTTCTACACCGTGCTGGTCGAGGGCGACGACATGAACGAGCCGATCGCCGACAGCGTGCGCGGCATTCTTGACGGACATCTCGTGCTCAGCCGCGCGCTGGCCACCGCGAATCACTTTCCCGCGGTCGACGTGCTCGAAAGCGTCAGCCGTCTCAGCCAGGACGTGTGCACTCCCACGGAATGGTCGCTCATGAGCGAGGCGCGGGACCTGCTCGCCATCTACCGGCGCAACGAGGACCTGATCAACCTCGGCGCCTACAACCGGGGCGTGAATGCCCGGATCGATCGCGCGATCGAGCTGCACGACAAGCTCAATGCATTCCTGCGCCAGCAGCCCGGCGCCATCAGCGCCCGCGGACCGACAGCATCGCCGCGCTGGCGCGGCATCCTGCGATGAAGGCTTTTCGTTTCCGTCTCGAATCCGTGCTCACCCTGCGCAACTGGGAGGAGGAGCGGGCGCGCACCGCCTACGGGCTCGCATTGCAGCAGGAGCGCAAGTTCGCCGAGCTGTTGCGCGCGGTCGAGGCGCGCATCGAACAGGACACCGCGGTGCTGCGGGAGAGGTCCGACGTCCGAGGTGCACGCCGGGGATCGCGCCTCGCGCTGGCGCCATCTCTTGCTGCTCGAGCGTGACCGCGCCGACACCGCCCAAAAGCTGCTCTCCGCCCGCCGCATCCGCGAGCAGAAAATGAAGCTGCTGATCGACGCGCATCGGCGGGTGCAGATTCTCGACACGCTCCGGACCCGGCAGCGGCAGGCGCACGCCGCCGAAGTGGCCCGCCGCGAGGAGCGCGAGATCGATGAACTCGTGAGTGCGCGCTTCCAGCCCGACCTCTAGTCACCATGAATTTCTTACGCTCCACGTGGTTTATCGCCGTGATTGCCCTCGTCGTGGGGATGGGCGTGCAGACGTATGTGCTGCTCGCGCGGGTCGACGACCTCAGCCGCGCGGCCGAGGACGCGGAACGCGCCGCCCACGACGCGCCGCCGACCCGCATCAACTGGGATTTTCTTTCCCCGGGCGTCGAGGACCTGCGCCAGGAGTTGAAGGATCGCGTCGCCGCCGCTGGTCAGCGCGAGGAGGAGTTGCACGAATACGAGAAACGCCTGCAGGCCGAGCGCGCCGAGCTCGAAAAGATCAAGCGCGAGATCGAAAGCGTGCGGGACGACCTCTCGAAGCGCCTCATCGACATCGCCACTTCGGAGCAGAAGAACCTCAAGACTCTCGCCGCCAGCTACAGCGGCATGTCACCGGAAGCCGCCCTCGCCATCTTCAAGCGAGATGGATGACGAGATGGTGGTCAAGATCCTCGCATTCATGAAACCCGAACCGGTCGGCAACATCCTCGGGATGATGGCCCAGACCAAGGATGGCGACGGGACTCTCGCGAGTCGGGCGGCAACGCTTTCCTACAAGCTGCGCCTGCTGAACCAGGTTAAACCCGCGAACAACTCCTGATCGTGAATACTTCGCCTTCCCTGCACACCCCGCGCCGACGCCGACGTGGGACTGGCCTCCGCCAGCCCGACCGAACTCCTGCCGATTGCCGGGCGTTCCACGCGTTCCCCGTCCCCGGAATCTCCCCCGCGGGAGTTTTCCGATTTGTGTGACGAGGCCAGCGCGCCACCCAAACCGACCGATCCTCGAAGCCAGGCTCGCCGTTCCCACTCCAAGTCTCGCGAGGACGGTACGGCGGTGCCGGTGGCTGACGCTTGCGGGCAACCGCCTCCTCCGGCCGCGGACCCATCTGCAGGCGCCGAGGTTGGGGCGGTGACCGCCGAAACCCAGGCCGCCCCGGCGACGGGAACACCCGTTCCGGCCGAAACCCATGCACCGGCTGCCGGAACGAATGCCGAAGCTTCGCCACTCCCGGCGATGGCGCGAATGTGCCCACCGCGCCTGCTGGTTCACCAGCCCCTGAGACACCCTCCGCGATCGAGCCGTCCTCCCTGCCGGTGACTTCCGGTTCTTCGGCGTTCGACGAACCATCCTGTAACTGCCGCCGCAAACGTTGCGGCTGCGACGCCGGCGAACGCGGCCGGAGGCACCTCGACTCCGCCGGCATCCGGGACGGCCGGCAACCCGACGCCGGCTCCTGCGAATGCCACCGCAGGTGAGCCAAACGCTCCCGCCCCGTCGACGGCCCCGCATCTGCAGCATGCCGCCGCGCAGGTGCCCGCGGCTACCGCGGGGACCAGCGCAACGCCGATCCCGACCGCCGCTGCGCAGACCAGCGACGCTTCGATGCCAGCGACGGTCGCTGATGGCGCACCCGCCCCGGCGAACGCGCCCTCGCCTCTCCCGGCGACGGGTGGACATGTGCCTCCGGTAAAATATGCCGCCCAACCCCTGATCGGTGAAACGGGTGAGGAGCCGTCTGGACAAAAGAATTCTCTACCATCTGGTGCTCAGGATCTTGAAAAGCCGTCCGGACCTGTTGGCACCGGCACTGCTTTGCAGGGCACCATGGTCAAGAGCCTTCCCCAACCTGTTGCCCGCGCCGTACCTTCCGGGTTCAACGGCGGCGGCTCCGCGACGGATGAGGGGAGCGATGCGCAGCAGGGATTCGCGAATGCCTGGAAAGGTTGGACCAACAGCGAGGGGGAGCGCGCGTCCACGTCGGCGCAGTTTTCCCGTTTTGGAGAGCACTCGGCGCTGACGTTCGCCTCGAGCCCGGGACTTACCGCGGCGTCGGCGCGCGTCCATGCACCGCAAGCTCCGGCGCTGGCGACACCCACCTTCGCCCCCCATGAGGCCGCAGCCCTGGCTCCGATTCACGCTGCGCTCGAGCGGTTCGTGAGTCGCTCGCAGGAGCAACTCGCGGTGACCGTGCGTTTCGAGCAGGGCGGTTCCCTTTCATTGAAACTCTCGCTGGGTCAGGGCGGCATCCAGGCGCAAATCCACACCGACGTCCCGGGCCTCGAAGGCGCCTTGCGTTCGGCGTGGGATTCGTTCGCCCAGGACTGGCAGCACCGGGGCGTGAAACTGGCCGCTCCGAGCTTTGGTTCCACCACCACCGGTGACCATGGTGGCGGACGCGAGGGGCGTTCTCCGCAAGGCGGCGGCGCCGACGGCGACGCCACTCCGTTCGGGACGACGGCCGGTGGCCGCCCCTTGTTCGCTGCCGGCCGCCGTGCCGGCGTCTCCCTGCAACCTGGTCCGGTCGATCCCGCGCGGGCGGCCCGGATTTCCGTGACGCCGCGCGGTTTTCGCACCTGGGCCTGAACCGGCCCGATCCACCATGGCGATCTCCGACATCTCTTCGACTGCTTCCACGCCCGCGATCACCGGCGACGCGACGCGCGTCCCGCAGAAGGCCCTCGGGCAGGAGGATTTCTTCAAACTGCTCTCGGTGCAGTTCGCGTCGCAGGACCCGCTCAAGCCGATGGAGGACACATCCTTCATCGCCCAGATGGCGAACTTCTCGGCGCTCGAGAGTTCAGCCCAGCTCTCGAAGGCGTTCAACCGCTTCAGCGACGATCAGGCGTTTTCTTCCGCGCAAAACCTGCTCGGTCGCAATGTCACTCTCTGGGACCCAACTGACACGGAGGTGAATGGTGTCGTTTCGGCCGTCTTCAACGACGGCGACGGCACGAAGATCACCGTAAACGGCACCGACTACGACGTCGGCACCGTGCGTCGCGTGGAGCTGCCGCCCACTGAAACCAAACCGACCTCCGGCAGCGGAAACTAACCCGTACGATCCATGGCACTCATCGGCTCACTCAACTCCGGCATCAGCGCGCTGCGCAACTTCGCTCGCGGCCTCGAAGTCATCGGCAACAACATCGCCAACGTGAATTCGATCGCCTTCAAGGGCGCGCGCACGAAGTACACGGACTCCTTCAGCCAGTTCCTCAAGCAGCCCGCGTCCTCCCCGGCGGATGGCAATGGCTCCAATGCCCCCGCCTCGCAGATCGGCCTCGGTACCCAGATTTCGGGTATCCAGACGAGCTTCCTCCAGGGCGCACTCACCACCACGGGCCAGAACACCGACCTCGCCGTTTCCGGCGCCGGCTTCTTCCAGGTGCGCAATGCGCAGAACAACCAATACTACGCCACCCGGGCCGGCGACTTTCGCACTGACGACCAGGGATACATCACCACCAGCGACGGGTTCCGCGTGCAGGGCCTGACCGGCGGCACGATCCAGTACCGCACGGCGATCGATCCGGACGGCAACACGATCTATCTGCCGACGGTCGCCGAGGCGACCAGCACGGGCGACATCCACATCGATTTCAATGCCACCTTTGATAACGGACGCCTGACCAACACACCCGTCCTGGTGGACGCCAACGGCGACCCGATCCTCGACGGCGGCGGCGCCGAGATCCCGGCCGTGATGTCGCTGACGTCGGCCGCGTTCACGGTCAACGGCAGCGGCCAGTTGCTGGATTCCGGCGGCAACGTGGCCCTTGACACCGACGGCAATCCGGTCGTGGCGACCGCGGGAAATTACCTCACCAACAGTTCCGGCGAGGTGATGCTCGACACCTCCGGCGGTCCCGTCGTCGCGAGCGCCGATGGTGACTACGTGGTCAACGAGACCAGTCGCGTGCTGCTCAACGCCAGCGGCGACGCGATCACCGCCCCGACCGACGCGCAGGTGCAGAACGACGTCCCGAAGATGATCGCGTTCAAGTTCCGGCCCAACGGTGACGTCGACGTCTCGCTCAGCAATGGTTCGAGCTTCATTGGCGGCCGCGGTACTGCTGATGGATTTTCGCGACCCGACCGCGCTGGTGAAGGAAGGCGCGAACCTGTATTCAGGTTTCGATGCCGCGGGCGTCGTCGGCACCATCAATCTCTCCGCCGCCAACAACACGCCCGGCTCGTATGGCCTGGGCACGATTCAAGGCGGTTCGCTCGAGCTTTCGAATGTCGACCTCACCGAACAGTTCGCCGACATGATCACCACGCAGCGCAGTTTCCAGGCTGGCTCACGCATCATCACCGTCTCCGACGACATTCTGCAGGAGGTTGTGAACCTGAAGCGGTAGCCCTCCCGCTCGCGGGTGGAAAGGAAACCCCGTCTCCCTATGGCACAGGAAGCCCCCAAAGGAAAACCCACCCCGGCCGCTCCGGCTGCCGGGCCCGCCGCCTCCGGCAGCGCCGGGTGGTTGCCCGTTATCGTCGTCCTCGTCGCCGTGCCCGTGCTCTCGTTCGTCATGGCCGAGTTCGTCCTGTTTCCCCGCCTCGAGAAGCGGCTCATCGCCGCGGGCGTGCATCCCGGCGGTGCGGAAGGCGGCGGCACCTCGGCGACGTCGCCGAGCCATGGCGGCGGCAAGGCCGCCGATGCCGCTCCGGCGCAGTCCTACGAGTTCAAGGACATCGTCAGCAATCTCGCCGGTTCGATGAAGAGCCGCTACATCAAGGTGACCTTCACGGCCTACGGGACGGATCCGAAGTTCACGGAGATCGTCGAGCATAACAAGGCAAAGCTGCTCGACACCACGTTGGGCGTGCTGGGTTCGCTCAATCTCGCCGAGATGGAGGACGCCGCGGTGAAGAACAAGGTCCGCACGAGCCTGGTCCAGGCCTACCAGACCGTACTCGGCGCCCGGGTGGTTGAAGAAGTGTATTTCTCGGAATTCGTCATCCAATAATGGCCGACGACCCACAACCTCCGGTCCCGGGCGGCTCGTCCGGTGGCGGCGGCGACGATCTCTCCCAGGCGGAGATCGATCGCCTGATGGCATCGGCGGCGGCCACCGCCGCGGGCAATCCCATCGTGTTTCGGGCCGACGGCGATCGCTTTGATCCCGCTGCCCTGCCGCATGTCGACAGCTACGACTTCAGCAATCCCGTGCGTATCGACGAGGGCGAGCTGCGGCTGCTTCGGCAACGGCACGAGGAGTTCGCCTCGTTCGTGTCAGCCCGGCTCTCGATTTTCCTGCGGCTCGATTTCAGTCTGCGGTTGCAGCGGGTGACCTCGCTCTCCTACCGGCGCCTGACGGCGCAGGTCCCGAACCCCGCCCACGTCCTGCTCTTCAAGCTCGATCCGCTGCCCGGCGTCGGCGTCCTCGACATCAACCTGCGCCTCAGCCTTGCCATCGTCGAGCGGCTGCTCGGCGGCAAGGGCCAGGCGGGCGAAACGCCGGAAGCGCTTTCCGAGATCGAGCAGAACCTGCTCGACGATGTCTTGCTGGTTCTGCTCGAGGAGTGGTGTCGTGTCTGGGGCTCCGAACGCAAACTAAGCGCCAGCGTGGTCGGCCACGAGAACGGCGGCCGGTACCTGCAGACCTCCGCCAGTGACACGCCGATGCTCGTGCTCGTGTTTGAAGCGGCTTTCGGCGAATGCACGGAACGCATCCAGGTGGCGCTGCCCTACGCCTCGATCGAGGGCATCCTGCGCACGCTGACGGCCGCGCGCCGTCCCGTCGCCGGCGACGCGCCTGTCAAACGGCAGTCCGCCTGGCGCCCGGCCTTCAGCAACATCCCGATTCCACTGAGCGTGGAGTGGGACGCCTGCGAACTGAGCCTGCGGGAGATCGTGGGCCTGCGCGCCGGACACGTGTTGCGCCTGCCCCGCCAGATCCTGCGCGAAACCCGCGTACGCCTGGGCAAGGCAACCAAATTTGTCGGGGAAGTCGGCGTCGAGGAAGGACGCCTGGCCCTCCGTATCGACGAAAAACGTACCACCTCGGAGGAAGTGTAATGGACGGCACTCTCGAATCCAAAGCCCTCGAACTGGTGCTCGACGTCAAGGTGAAGCTCACGGTCAAGCTCGGCTCCTGCCAGCTCCCGATGAAGGACATCCTCGAAATGACGCCGGGCACCGTCATCCAGCTTGACCAGCAGGCCCGCGATCCCGTCGGCCTCTACGTCAACGACAAGCTCATTGCGTACGGCGAAGTCGTCGTGGTCGAGGACGCCTTCGGCATCAAGATCACGGAGATCGTCGGCCAGCCCAAATGAAAGCGGTCCGTCTCGCCGCCCTCTTCGCCGTGGGGCTGGGCGCGGTGTCGGTCGCTCGCACCGCCGATCGCGCGGGTCCCGCGCCGGAGGAGGTGATTTTTCCCCGCACGCCGGAGACCGCGGCGGCGGCGGAACACGACGGTGCGTCCAAGTTCGCACCCGTTTCCACGCCGGCGGCCGTCGGGTACCTGCCCGCGATTGGCTACCTCGGCGCCTTCGGGCTGCTGCTTGGCGGCGCGTGGCTGGTGCTCAAGCGGGGCGGAATCGCGCGACCGTTCGGCAAGGGCGAAGGCCGGCTGCGCGTGCTCGAGACCCGCATGCTGGGCAACCGTCAGGTCCTGATGGTCGTGGAGTACGACGACGCCAAGCTCCTGCTCGGCGTTTGTCCCGGCCGGATTGACTACCTGACGCCGCTCGCCGGGCATCCGCTCGCGACCGGTGCCACCGGCGTCACCGCGGGTGACGACGACGAGACGGCGGCAATCACGTTTTCGGCTCCGGAGGCGAGACGGTGAATGATGCGGCACAGAGGCTGCCGGGGTTTCGTTTCCTGGCCGCGATCGCGTGCGGCGCGGTCTTCCTGACGGCAGCCGCCTCCGCCCAGGACAGCAACGCCAGCGCGACCCTGCCCGCGAACCCGCCGATCTTCGCGCCCGCCGGCACCACGACGCCCGCGCCGGTGACGATCGCTCCCGCGCCGGCTGCGTCGTCGACTTCGACCGCAACGGCGCCCCCGGCGCCGGCGCCGGCGCAGTTCACCATCTCGCTGCCGGGCGGCAACGGCGCCACGCCGGACCTCGGCGTTTCGATTCAGATCCTGATCCTGATGACGCTGCTCACGCTCGGTCCGAGCGTGGTGGTGTTGATGACGAGTTTCACGCGCATCGTGATCGTGCTTGGTTTCGTGCGCACGGCGCTGGGCGTGCATCAGGCTCCGGCCAATCAGATCATCGTGGGTCTCGGGCTGATCCTGACCTTCTTCATCATGCAGCCGGTGTTTGGTCGAATGCAGGCGGAGGCGATCCAGCCGTACTTCGACAAGGAGATCACCACCCAGCAGGCGCTCGAGCGCGGGGCCGCTCCCTTGCGGCAGTTCATGCTCAAACAGACCCGGGTCTCGGATATTGAATTCTTTCTCGAGCTCGCACGCACCGGTCCGACCCGGGCGCAGGAGCTGCCGATGCGCATCGTCGTGCCCGCGTTCGTGATGAGCGAACTGCGCAGCGCGTTCCAGATGGGCTTTCTCCTGTTCCTGCCGTTCATCGTGATCGATTTCCTGGTCGCGACGACGCTGATGAGCATGGGCATGATGATGATGCCACCGGTGGTGGTATCCCTGCCGTTCAAGCTGTTGTTGTTTGTCCTGGTGGACGGCTGGTCGCTGGTCGTGCGTTCCCTCGTCGAAAGCTTCCACCTATGAACCTCGAGAGCGCCATCGAACTCTTTCGCGTCACGATCACGCAGTCATTGCTGCTGGTCGGACCGCTGTTGCTCACGGCGATGGCAATCGGGCTGGTCATCAGCCTGGTCCAGGCGGTGACGAGCATTCACGAGCAGACGCTCGCCTTTGTCCCGAAGCTGGTCGCCGTGGCGATGGTGGCGCTGTTTTCCGCGCACTGGCTGATTCGTTCCCTGATGGAGTTCACCATCACCATGGTCAACCGGTTCCCCGACGTGACGCGATAGGGCAAGGTGAACGCTGTTTTGCTCCGATGATCGACGTCGCCGACATGTATGCCTGGCTGTTCGCGCTGTTTCGCGCGACCGCGCTCATGTTTTCGGTGCCGGTGTTTGATCACACCGGGCTGCCCCGCACCGCGAAGGTCGCCTTCGCCGGACTGCTCGCACTGATCGCCGAGTCGCGCGTGGCGGAAACCGTGGCCCTGCCGGATCAGGTGGTGGGCGTTCTTCTCATCCTGACCAAGGAGATCGCGATCGGGGTGCTGATGGGGTTCGCGGTGCGCATGGTCTTTGCGATGCTCGACTTTGCCGCGCGGGTGCTGGCGGTGGAAGTGGGGCTGCAGCCGCCGCCGGAACTGCAGTCCGACGTCGCCGGCAATCCGGTGGGCAGCATCCTCTACTATCTCGGAGTCGTCGTGTTCCTGTCCGGAGCGCATTATGCGATGATCGCCGCATTCGTGCGGAGCCTGGAGCTGGTGCCGCCGGGTTTGCAGCCGCCGGACGTAAACTTCGTGGCGCTGGTGGTGCAGCATTCCGTCCGGATCATTTATCTGGGTGTGCTGATGGCGGCGCCGTTCATGGCCGTGAACTTCCTGATCAACCTGACCTTTTCGCTGCTCGGCCGCGTGGTGCCGCGCATGAACGTGTTCGTGCTGAGCTTCTCCGCCCGCATCCTCGCCGGGCTGGGCATGCTCGCGCTCGCGGCGGGGCTGATCACCCATTACATGATCGAGGAGTTTCGCGGCGTGCCGGAAACCATGCTGCATTTCCTGCCGTTCGCGGTGCATTGAGCCATGGCCGAGGACCAGGAAAATCGCACCGAAGATCCTACCGCGAAACACCGCGACAAGGCGTTTCGCAAGGGACAGTTCGCGCAGGCTCCGGAAATTGCGATCGTTTTCGGCCTGGTCGTATCGTTCTGCGTGCTGCTGTTTGCCATGCCCGGCGTGGTGCACCGCGTATCCGGAATTGCCTACTACATCTTCGGGCACCTGGGGCAGATCGAAATCTCGGCGTCGGGCCTGCCGCGCTGGTTGGAGATCAGTCTGCTGACCTTTGGCGGCATGATATTTCCCGTTCTCGGGGGGGCGATGCTGGCCGGCATTCTGGCCGGCGGCCTGCAAAGCGGGTTCAAGCTCACGCCCGAGGTGCTGGAGCTGAAGTGGAACAAGCTCAATCCCGTGAACGGATTCTCGAAGCTGCTCATCTCGAAGGATACCCTGGTCCACTTCGTCCTCGATCTGCTCAAGCTGTCGGCGTTCGGCCTGATTCTGTGGGCGGCCCTCCGACGGGTCCTCGAAGACCCGATCTTCTACACGCCCGTAAGCCTGCTGCACCTGGGGGATTTCATGTTAAAGACCACCCTCTTCGTGCTGGGGCGCATCATCATCGCCTGTGCCGTGCTCGCCGTCGTGAATTATATCTACCAGCGGCACAAGACCACGAAGGATTTGATGATGACGAAGGAGGAGGTGAAGCAGGAGCGCAAGAACGCCGACATCGATCCGAAGGTCCGCGCCGCCCAGCGTCGCCTTGCGCGCCGCATCCTGCAGCGCCAGATGCTGCAGAGCGTGCCGACGGCGGACGTGGTGGTGACGAATCCGACGCACTTTGCCGTGGCGCTGAAGTATGAGCGCGGCCGGGACCGCGCTCCGGTGGTGCTCGCCAAGGGGCACAATATGTTTGCCCGCCGCATCAAGGCCATCGCGCAGGAAAACGGGGTGCCCCTGGTCGAGAACAAGCCGGTGGCGCGCGCGCTGTTCAAGTTTGGCCAGGTCGGCAAGGAGATACCCGTGCAACTCTACCAGGCGGTGGCGGAAATCCTCGGCTTCGTCTACCGCACCCACCGCTACTATTTTCACCGTCTCAAGTCCCGGCGGCTCCCGTCGCTCGCCCGCGCCCGGTGACGAGCTCCGAACACCAAGCGAATCCGCGCCGCGCGTCCTCCGTTCCCTGAGTCCTGACCTCTGACCTTCGACCCCTGACATCCGCCCATGTCCGCCCCGGAAATCAACCCTGCGCCGCGCGGCTTCTTCATGCGCTTCTTCAGCGGCGACGTGCTTTTGACCACCGCGCTCTTTGGCACGGTGATCCTCCTGATCCTGCCGCTGCCGCCGGCGATGATCGACGTGCTGCTGGCGGCGAGCATCGGCCTGTCGCTGCTGATTCTGCTCGTGATCATCTACGTGCGCGAGGCCTCGGAGTTCTCCAGCTTTCCCACGATCCTGCTGGGCGTGACGTTGTTTCGTCTCGGCCTGAACGTCGCCTCGACGCGCTTGATCCTCCTCGACGGCTTTGCCGGCCATGTGATCGATGCCTTTGGCAATTTCGTCGTGCGCGGAAACTACGTCGTCGGCGCGGTGGTGTTCCTCATCCTGGTCGTGATCAATTTCGTCGTGATCACCAAGGGTGCCGGGCGCATCGCGGAAGTGGCCGCGCGTTTCACCCTCGATGCGATGCCGGGCAAACAGATGGCCATCGATGCGGAACTGAACGCCGGCTTGATCGACGAGCAGGCGGCAACATCCCGGCGCATGAAGATCCAGAAGGAGGCGGACTTCTACGGCGCGATGGACGGGGCCAGCAAGTTCGTGCGCGGCGACGCGACCGCCGGCATCATCATCACGCTGATCAACGTCGTCGGCGGCATCACGATCGGCGTGATGCAAAAGGGCATGGACGTGACGGAGGCGCTGCAGCGCTTCACGCTGTTGTCCATCGGCGACGGTCTGGTTTCGCAGATTCCCGCTTTGATCGTGTCGCTGGCGGCGGGCGTGCTCGTGACGCGCACGTCCGATGTCGACAACCTGGGCTCGCATATCACCGGCCAGTTGACCGCGTATCCGCGCGCACTGTTGATCCTCGCGGCCATGTTGTTTGTCTTCGCGGTGGTGCCGGGCATGCCGTTCCTGCCCTTTGTCACCACGGCCCTGATCACCGGCGGCATTGGCCTCACCGTTCGCAGGCTGCAGGCGGCCCGGCCGCCGGTGGTCGAGGCGCTGGGAGGCGCGGGAGCGGGAGGCCGCGACAGTGGGCGCACCGGCGCTGCCGGCACGCCGGCCGGAACGACCGGCGCCGGTGGTACGCCCGCGCCGGTCTCGCCGCTCAGCGAGGAATTCGAGAAGCTCATCGAGACGGACATCTTCGCGATCGAGCTGGGATACAATGTGGTCGCGCTGGCGGATCGCGGGCAGAACGGAGATCTGCTCGAACGCATCACGGGCGTGCGCAAGACCATCGCCCGCGAGCTCGGACTGGTGGTGCCGCCGATATCCGTCCGCGATAATCTCGATCTCGACACGAACGAATATCGCTTCCTATTGCGCGGCAAGGAACTCGCCCGCGGCCGCCTGATGCCCAAGCGCTGGCTCGCCATGAACGTCGCGGGCAGCAAGGTGCAGTTGCGCGGCATCCCCACGACCGAGCCGGTGTTCGGCATCGATGCCGTATGGATCGGCGACGAGGAGCGCAAGAGCGCCGAAATCAACGGCTACTCCGTGGTCGATGCCAGCTCGGTCATGGTCACCCACCTTTCCGAGACGTTACG
This sequence comes from uncultured Verrucomicrobiae bacterium, assembly GCA_963797435.1. Taxonomy (GTDB): domain Bacteria; phylum Verrucomicrobiota; class Verrucomicrobiia; order Opitutales; family Opitutaceae; genus CAWCPJ01. Next base: position 628,545 of record CAWCPJ010000006.1, read on the forward strand.
CGGGGCCGCCCTGCACCTTCTGTCGCGCCAGGACGTGCAGTCGCTCGTCGATGTCGTGAAGCAGAAGCACCCGACCCTCGTGTCAGAATTGCTGCCCGACCTCGTGAACATCGGCATCATCCAGCGCGTGCTGCAAAATCTCCTCAAGGAAGGCGTGCCGATCCGCAACCTTCCCGTGATCCTCGAGGCGGTGGCGGATTTCGCCTCGGTGTCCAAGAATCCGGACGACCTGTCGGAACACGTGCGCCGGCGCCTCGGCGAGTTCTTCGTGCCGGAGCTCGAATCCGCGCCCGGTCTCATCGAGGCGATCACACTCGATCCACGCATCGAGCAACATCTCATCACTCGCGTGCAGCGATCCACCTACGACGTCACACTCACGCTCGATCCCCAGCTCGCGCAGCACCTGCTCGGCGACCTCACCACGCGCATGGGTGACATGTCGGCAAAGGGCCTGACGCCCATCCTCGTGACCACCACGGAAATCCGGCTGCCGTTCAAGCGCTTCTTCGAGCCCTCCCTGCCACGCCTGCATGTGCTCAGTTATCAGGAGCTGCCGGCGCGGGTGGAAATCCGCAACTTCGGCATTATCACCCTGCCGGCAACGGGCCTCCGCGGCCCGGCGGGAACGGCGCCGACTGGTCAGGCGGCGCCCGCAACCGCGGCGGCGGCCTGAGGCGCGCCTTGACCATCGGCAACGCGTCCACGTTTCCGAGAGCATCCAGATCTGACCATGTCCTCCAGCCACGAGAGCGACGTTCCCACCACCGCCGACGAAAGCCCGGCGGAACCGACGCGCTATCGACTGGTGGTGGGTTCCGCCGCGGAGGCCGTCGCCCTGGTGCGCGAACGCTTTGGAGAGCAGGCGCGCGTCACCTCCGTCCGCCAGATTGAGGCGGGTGGACTCAAACGCTTCCTGCAGAAGCCTCGCCTGGAAGTCATCGTGGAGGTTGGCGTCGCGGCCGCGGAAGCGACGACGATCGCCACCCGTGATGGCGCCGGCCCGGAGGGCGGATCTTCGCTGGAGCCGGCCGCACTCGATCGCCAGGCTTCGGTCAATCCGCCGGACCCCGAATCTTCCGATCAAGCCGGGGCAACAGCCGTGCGCTCCGTCGCGGCTGAACCCGGCCCGGCCCGGGAATTTTCGCTGCTGCGCGCGACCGGCCTCGACGACGTATTGCTTGCCCGGATTCGCGCTGAGCATGCGGAGGTCGAGTGGAATACGTTGCCGGCATTCGAGGCGCTTTCTCTGCTGGGTGCATGGTTGCGCCGGAGCTATGACGCGATTCCACGACGCCCGACGGGTGCTCGTCGCGTCTTCCTCGGCGCCTGTGGCGCGGGAAAGACCACCGCGCTGTGCAAGGCCCTGGCGCTCGATGTGTTCGTGCACGGGCAGCCCGTCGCTGTCCTCAAGCTCGACGGCGATCAGCCGAACGCCAGCGACGGTCTCGCTGCCTTCTGCGATGTGCTCGGCGCTCCGTTGTTGCGCTCCGCGTCCGAAGTGGAGGAGTTCGATGCGCCGACCCGGCTGTATGTCGACGTTCCTGGGGTGGGGCTCGACGCCCATGCGGAGCAGGCACGGCTGGCGCAGACGCTGGATGCGCTGCGCGTGGATACGCGCGTGCTCGTGGTCAATTCCACCTGCGAGGCTGAAGTCATCCACGACGCCTGGGAGCTGGGTCGGGCGTGTGGCGCGACCCACGTCGTCTTTACCCACGGCGATGAAGTGCGGCGGCCGGGCAAGCTGTGGCGCTTCGTGTTCTCGGGTGGCTTGCGGCCCCTGTTTCTCAGCGCCGGACCAAGTCCGGCGGGCGAGATTGAGGAGGATGTATTCAGCGCACTGCTCGCGCGAACCTTTCCCCCGGCCATCGCGCGCGCGGCGGCGCGTGCGGGAACCGGTTCATGAAGGCCGCGCCCGACCGATCTAGCTTCCAAACACACCTGATATCTTCTTCGCCTGTACGCACTGCATTGCCGACATGAAATTCTTCACTGCTCTCGGAGGCTTCCTCGGATTTGCGCTGGCCATGGGCCTGGGTCTCGCCGCCGGCCGGCGTTCAGTGATGTTGCTGCTCGAGGCGAGCCTGGCCTGCGTGGTCGGGGCCACGTTGTTTCGCTGGTGGCATCGTCAGTTGCTCCGCGGCGTGCAGCTTTCGCACCTCGAGCGCCGTGCCGCGGCTGCGGCCGCCCGGAAAGCGGAGGCTGCCACTCCCGCGGGGCGCGCGAAACCGCAGCCGTTTCGCTAGGTCGCGCAAAACTGGCCACGCGGATTTCCGGTGCCGGCTCCAGAGACCGGAACGCGGAAGGGAAGGGGGACGCTCCAGGGCCCCTCGGAGGAACGGACCCCGGGGTACCGGAGGGATTTCTTCATGCCTGGGTAATTTGCATGTAAGTCTCTCTATTTCAGTCACCTGCGACTTGCCGTACCGTCAAACAGCGCTAAACCGCAAAGGGTTCCGTTCCCGCCGCCGCTCGGTCTCGCGACGCCTCCCCGATGAAGATCCCTGCCCAATCAAGAATTGATTTCCGCAAGCCTGCCGCGATCTCCGGCCGTCCAGTGGATCATGCAGCGGAGGGCGAAGCGGCGGACCGGCGTCAAGAAGCCGGCGCCCCGGCGCTTTCTGCCGTGGAAATCTTCCGAAACAGCGCCGCGTCGGAAAAAAATTCCGAGGGAAGGGCTGGAAACTATGACGAGCGTAAAAAGCATGAGGCGAAAAAACTTTCTACGACCTATGAGTCAGTAACTTGTAACCGGTCGCGTCCTGCTGGCACCGCCACTGCTTTCAACGGGGCACACTGGTGATGACGGCATCGAACCACACCTCCCCTCACTGTCATTTCGCCGGCACTTGGTCTGCCGGAATGTTCCCGGAGGGAGCCCCCGCCGCCGCCGCGCCTCACCACGCCACTCGGAACCCTCCAGCACAGGAACCATGAAGACCTCCGCCCAAGCGACTGCCTTGACCGAAGAAACGCCCGCCCGGGCCCGCGCCCGCAAAGTCTACAAACGTAGCAACACCAGTCCCCCGGAAACCCAGGAAGAGCTGCTTCAGCTTTACCTCCCGATCGTCAAGTCGATCGTCGCACGCATCAAGATCAACCTGCCGCCGCACATCGAGGAGGACGACCTTTACTCCGTCGGCCTGGCGGGCCTGATTTCCGCGCTGAAGAAGTACGATCCCACTCAGAAGAAGTCCTTTGGTTCCTATGCCGCGATGCGTATCCGCGGCGCGATCCTGGACGAGTTGCGGCGCATGGACTGGATGCCGCGCAACGCCCGCACCAATTTCAAGCGCCTGCGCAAGACCGTCGAGGAACTCGAGCAGAAGCTCGGCCGCCCCGCGAGCGAGGAAGAGGTCCGCGGTGAGCTGAAGCTCTCGCCGCAGGAGTACGAGGAGCTGATGGATGAAGTGCGGCCGATCAGCTTCCTGCCGCTCGACCACAATCCCTCGGGCGACGATTCCGACGAGGCGAACCTCTACGAAGTGATCGCCGACGAGACGCTCACCTCCGTCACGGACAAGATGGAGAAGGACGAGATGATCCGGCTCGTCGCCGAGCGCATCAATCAGCTCCCGGAAGTGCCGCGCAAGGTGCTCGCGATGTATTACTACGAGGACATGCGCCTGGCGGAAATCGCCGCCGTTTTCGGACTGACCGAGTCGCGCATCTGCCAGATCCACTCCCAAGCCATCCTAAGCCTTCGGACATATCTGACGAATATCATGCATAAATGACCGGGGGCTGGGAGTTTCCCGGCACTCGACCATGCTAATCGTCGTCGGATACATCCTCGTTGTGGGAGCCACCCTCGGTGGCTTCATGATCGCCGGCGGCCATCCGGTGGTGCTCTTGCACGTTTCCGAGTTCATCGTGATCGGCGGCATCGCCATGGGTGTCCTGGTCGTCGCAAGCCCGAAGAAGGTGTTGACCGACACGGTCCATGCCGCGCTGGTCGCGCTCAAGGGCTCGCTGCCCGGGCGCAACGACTACATCGACATGTTCAAGGTGCTCTACGAGCTGTTCATGACCGGGAAGAAAAGCGGCCTGATTGCGCTCGACGAGCACGTCTCCACCCCGGAAACCAGCCCGATCTTCCAGAAGTATCCGTCGTTCCTCAAGAACCGGCACCGGGTGGATTTTCTCTGCAACGGCCTCAAGCCGATCATCGACGGCAAGATCAAGCCGGACCAGTTGCAGCCGCTGCTCGAAGCCGAGATCAAGACGCGCGAGGAAGGCGGCCACCGGCCCATCACGGTGCTCACGCTGGTGGGCGATTCGTTGCCGGGCATCGGCATCATCGCGGCGGTGCTCGGCATCATCAACACCATGGCGGCGATAGCCGAAGGACCCGAAGCCGTCGGCGAAAAGGTCGCCGCGGCGCTCACCGGCACGTTCCTCGGCGTGCTCGGCGCCTATGGCTTCGTCAATCCGCTGACCAACCGCATCCGCTTCAACGAGGAGTCCGACACGAAGTATTTCCAATGCATGGCCGCCGCGATCGCGGCCTTTGCGCGCGGGCTCGCGCCCATCATGGCCATTGAGATTGCCCGCCGGAATCTCGATTCATCCCTGACCCCGGGTTCCGACGAACTCGAGCAGATGCTCAAGGCTGCCCTCGCCGGTCGCTAACGGGAGAGGAGAATCACGATGGCCGGAGGCGGAGGTGGAGGAGCCTGGAAGGTCGCATACGCCGACTTTGTCACGGCGATGATGGCGCTGTTCATGGTGCTTTGGATCTCCGCGCAGGACCAGGAAATCCTGATCGCAACCTCACGTTACTTCCAGCAGCCGTTCAACTCGCCGATGGACGCGTCGTCCGGCGTGATTTCGATGAAGGGATCGGCCAGCGCCACGGAATCGATCAACGAAAGCAGCTCCTCCTCGATCACGGATTTGAACCTGCTCAACAAGCTGGCTCAGGATTTCTACAAGCTCCTCAACATCGACGAAAATCGCAACGAAGCGCCGGTGGACATTCAGGTCACCAACGACGGGCTGCGGATCACGATGTTCAACCGCTCCGAGTTCGCGATTTTCGAGCCGGGCAACGCCGAATTCACCGAGTGGGGACGGTTCGTCGTGCAAAACCTCGCGTGGTTGATCGCGCGCAATCAATTCAAGATCCGCATCGACGGGCACGCCGCCGCCGGATTCAAGTCGCCCAAGCCTGAATACACCGCCTGGGAATTGAGTTCCGATCGCGCCAACGCGATGCGCCGCGGCCTGCAATATTATGCCGTGCCGCCGGATCGCTTCGAACGCGTCACGGGCTTCGGCGACACGGTGCCGCTGGCGGGAAAGACCGCCGATGCGCCGGCCAATGAGCGCGTCGAGATCAGTCTCGTGATACTGCCTCCCCTGCATCCGACGCCCGCGCCTGCGTCCCCGCCCGCGCCGGTGGTGGCGACAGCACCTGCGGTGACGAAGGCCGAAAACAAGCCGCCGCCGCAGGCACGCTGATATTTGGTCCCCCATGCAGGACTTTCTTCAAGACCGGCCCGTACTGAGCGGCGATGACACAACGATCATCGCTCCAATTCCATCTGCGCCCGCCAACAACGCGTCGGGACCGTTCGCGCGCATCGTGCGCGATGGTTCAGGGGCCGCGCCCGCGCGAGCCACGGCAACACCGGGCCCGGCGTCCGGTGCCGGAGCCACTGCGCCCACGGCCCACACGAGCCAGGTCCGGACGGTGGTCGAGAACGGGCGGATCACGCGCCTGATCGTCACCTGTTCCTGCGGGAAGGTCACCGAGATCGCCTGCGTTTATTGATTGCGACGGGCGCGTGCGAGCCCCGCACGCTCGATGGCGGTCGCGGGAACCCTGCCTGTCGTCAGCGCCGAGGCGCGACCAGCGTGAGATCGTTGGATGAATGCCACTCCATTCTTGCGCGGAGCGCGGCGGTGGTGCGATCCATCAGTTCTCTCATCGGAAAGGCCGGACCGTAACGCCTTCGTGCGTCGGGTTCGGGAGGTCGAACCGGCGCCTTGCCTGCAGCCCGATCGCGTTGGCAGTCTGCGTTCACTGCAGAGTTGGCCGAGGAACCCTGTCCCAAAAACAAGGGTTTCCCTCATCAAATTTCATCAGAAGGAGGCTTGAGCTGGTAAACGTAAAAGCCAAGGATCGCTCACCTCGTTCCGTTTGGGCGACAGCGCCGCCGCCCGACTTTCCCTATCCGCCCCCGCCGTCCATCGCTCCCATGGCCGTTGATGCCGATCATGCCCGCGTCGAAAGCCGGCAGATGCCGATCTTTCCGCGCGGCAGCCAATCCGTGTGTGACGAGCTGAAGCTTGCTCCGCATGATGCGCGCCGCCTGCATCACGACGGATTCCTGAGTTTCGATCCGGGTTGCGTCATCTCGCTGGATGAGTCGCGCGAGGCCGAGCTTGTATTTCTTGGTTCGTTGGTGGCCTCGGGTTGCACGCGAACCGTCTTGCGACATCTGCTCGCGAACCTGCGCAAACCCTATTGCTACGATGTGCGGCGAGTGTTCTACGAATGGCACAGCCGGCAGTGGCGCTTGCTTCCGGGCGAGGACGATCCCGAGGGCGCTTTTTTCGCGATGCTCGAGCGCCTCCGCGATCGGCATGCGGAAGAGGTCTTGCTCAACCTGCGCGACTGGCTCGACGAGGCGCTTGATCTCGCGCGCGAGCGCACGATATTCTTCAAGCACGCAAGCAATGGTTTCCACCGCCGCGGCGGCACCGGCGAGGCGGAGTAGGCCGCCAGGGTCGACCTGGGTACCGGATTCTCGCGGTGACTCGAATCGTTGGCGGCACTCCGCGTTGTATCGTTTGCATCGAGGCAGCCTTTCTCGCGCCTCCCGAACTTTTTCATTCCCCCGGCCGTCGCCATCGCCTTCTCTGCGGCACTGCCAGCGCTCCAATGAAAGCCGAATTGATTTTCGATGCCCGCGCTTTGCTCGGGGAAGCCGCATTGTGGCACGAAGGTCGCCTGCTTTGGGTCGACATTGAAGGTTGCACGGTCAACCGGTTCGACCCTGCCGTCGGCCGCAACGAATCCTGGCATGTGGGCCAGCGCGTCGGCACGGTGGTACCGTGTTCACAACGTCGTGAGTTTCTCGTTGGTGCCGAGCACGGTCTCGGTTTCCTCGATCCCGTGGCCGGACGCTTCGAAGTCTTTGCGGATCCGGAGGGGGGCAAGCCGGAGATGCGCGTCAACGAGGGCAAGTGTGATCCGCGAGGTCGCATGTTTGCCGGCACGATCGGCATGAGGAAACCGCGCGCGCCCGGCTCGCTCTACCGGATCGATCCCGATCGTTCCATCACAACCATGCTCACGGGATTGGGGACGTCCAACGGTCTCGCCTGGTCGCGTGACCAGCGCACGATGTTCTTCATCGACACGCCGACCTATGAGGTCAGCGCTTTCGACTACGATCCCGACACGGGCTCGATGACAAACCGTCGGCCCGTCGTGACGTTCCCGCGCGAACGCAAGGCGCGTCCGGACGGCATGGTGATCGACGCGGACGATAACCTCTGGGTGGCGATGTACGAAGGCGCGTGCGTGCTGGGCTGTGATCCGAGAAGCGGGAAAATTCTGGCGACGGTCGAGGTGCCCGCACTCAAAACCACCTCCTGCACCTTCGGCGGACCGGACCTGGGTGATCTCTACATCACGTGCGCCCATCATGACGGCGAACCGCATTCCGGTGCGATCTGGATTGCCCGTCCGGGCGTGCGCGGCGTGCCGGCATGCACCTTCGGTGGTTGAACGCCGTCACCTCCGTCTCACCCGTCGAGCCCGAGCGTTCCGAGTTTGCCGCGCAGCTCGGGAGGTCCCACAAAAACAAAACCGCGCCGGCATTGTGCACGGCCAGCTGCTGGCCATCGGGTGATAATGCGGCGGCGGAAATGAAGCCGATCGGCCGCGCGGCGTGGCAATCCCCCGCTTTTCCAACTGCCTGAACTCGCGAGGCGAGTCTTTGGCGCCGAGCGCCGTCGCGAACCCGGCGAAAAGTCGCTCTTGATTTTTTCCGGCTACGTGACGTTGTAGGGCACGACGGGGCAAGGAATCGCTCGATTTCGTGCCGCGACGCCAGCTCAACCTTTTCACCATTCCAGCCCAGCTCTCCGTGAACATGCCCGGACACACTGAACAAGCCAAAGCGATGCTGCACTCGTGGCAGCACCTCACGGGCTTCGTGTGCCCGAAGGCAATCGTGACCGTTACCATGGCCAAGCGAGCCATTGGCAATCGCGGTTCCGATTACGCGATCACACGGGGAAGGGGCATGAACTGACGGACCATTTATCCGCACGATTCGAAACCCACTTCCCGCCCGGAAGTGGGTTTTTTGTTTTTTCAGCCAATGAAGCCACTTCCGGGACCCGGGCCTCAGTTGCCCGTTTTTCCAGAATCACAGTTCCGCGCGGCTTCACCGCTGAGCCCAGGTCAATCAGCCCACGTCCGCACCAAATCCCGCGGCCGCCCAAACTGCCTAGCGCCCCTCATCCGGCGCGGGGCAAGAGGGGCGACGGTGTGTGTTCTTTTGCGAAAAGGGATCCGGCATTCCGCCGGATCCCAGGATTTGTTCGAACGAGCGCCGGCTGTCGTTCCGAGGCCGGGTCCCGCCACGCCCTATCGGATCTCGCTGATGCCAGTCGGGGGCCAGTGCCCGGCAGGGGCCGGTTTCGCTGCGCCAGGGATCGGCGCAGCGAGTTGAAGTTGAAGTTTAAGGTTGAGGCGGCGACAGGATTCGCGCGCGGCCTGGCCAAGGGCTTCAACGTTCCTCTTCAACTTCAACTCCTCCCTTTCACCCTGCGGTCATTGAGGGCGGACGGCGGAGAAGTCTTCCGCCGCCGAGCGACCTGAGCCGCGGGCTAAATTTCCATCCAACCACCCGAGAACATGAGTCAGCATCCTAAGGATTCTCCTGATTTTGATAGGCGCCCATCGGACCGCACGCGGTCCCGGCACGCTTCCTGCGAAGGCCGTTCCGCCATGTCTCACTTCACCCGCGTGTTTCTCAGCTACGCCGCCCGGGATGCGAATGATCGCAGCCTGTTGATTGCGGCGACGAAGGCTGCCCGGCTGCCGGTGCAGTTCATCGAGATGCCGAATCACGTGACCGACGGTCGCAGTCGGCGCGTTTTGTGTCGCGCGAAGCTGCAGCAGTGCGACGTGGTGATCGTGCTGGCGAGCCCGCATGCGGTGGATTCATCCGCCGTCGAGTCGGACCTCGAATGTGCGCGCGAGATGGACGTGCCGGTCCACGTCGTGATCGCGGCCAGGGTGCGCGGCCGGTTTGACCTGCCGATCGAGTGGCGACCCACGACGGTCACAACCTGGAGCTGGTCGCGCGTCGCGGCCTTGCTTCAGCGTCCTTACCAGCACGTGCCTCACGTCCTTGCTGCAGGTTGAGGCGAACTAGATCTTCTTTGGCCAGGCGGGCGGCGGACTTCGGTTCGCCGCCCTTTCCTTTCCCTTTTCGCAAAAGGACACACACCGCGCTTTCCCGCGGGAGCTGGCGGCGGACGAAACGACTTTGCATCCGTTTTGTCCATGAACACCGCCCTGTTGCCTATCGCCTTCGAGGCGCCGCGCGTCGAGGATTTCCTCGATGTGGTCGACGCCGCGCTGGCTCCGCTCGCCCGCCGGTTGCCGGTCACCGTCAGTCGTGATGACCTCGCCAGCGCCGGCCGGGTCGCGCTCGTCGAAACGCTGAGCGACTTCGACGGCCCCGTGCACGAGGCCCGAGCCTATGCGTTCACGCGCGTGCGCGGCGCCATGCTCGACGAACTGCGCCGGCTCGACCCGCTGTCGCGTCGCACCCGGGCGCGCGTGAATGTCGTGCGCCGCGCCGCGGCCGAGCTGACGCAGGAGTTTGGCCGTGCCGCCACGGCCGGTGAGGTCGCCGGCGTCACGGGCCTGACGCCGGACACGATCCGCCGCACCGAGCAGCTCGCGATCGCCGCCGAGGCCTACACCGTCGAAGGTCACGCGGGCGAGGATGTGTTTGCGCGCTTTGCGGACGAGGACGCCGTCTCCCCGATCGCGTTTGCGGAATCGGGCGAGCTGGCGGAACTCGTGCAGACCGCGCTCGCGCGGCTGGCGCCAAACCAGGCGTACGCATTGCGCCGCTACTACATCGAGGATGCGACCCTCGAGGAGATCGCCGGCGAACTCGGTGTTTCCAAGGAGCGCGTACGTCAGATCCGCGAGGCGGGCGAAAAGAAAATGCGCGCCGACTTCAATGTCCTCGCGCTCTGGCAATCGATCATCAGTCAACGCCGCCGGTAGGCCTTCCGGCCCGCCGGCGGCCGAACTTTTCCATCTCTCCATGCCCCAACCTATGGTCTGTCCGGCTTCGGCTGCCCCTCCGCGTGTGAGAACACTCGACCCCATCGGTGTGCTCCGACGACTGGCGCACCTCGCGTGGCGCTGTCGCCCGCGTCGTGCCCGGGAATCTCCGATCGAACGGCCGCCGGGCTGCCGCCGCCCGCGCGAGCGCCTGCATGTGGTCTGGAACGGAAGCCAGCTGCATCCGTACGTGCTGACAATCCGGGAACCCGATCGCGACCAATACTGGACGCAGTGAGGGCGTTGCTAGAAACGCTGACACGTACTGGATGCGGCCGCCGCAGACGGGAACCCGCCGCGTACGCGGCGGGTTCCGCGCCCACGCTCAGGAATGAGAGAAAGCCCGTTCGAAATCAGCACCCCGGTCCTCAGGACCTCCGCACCGGCGTTTTTCTGCAGTTGGTTTGCCGGGCGGTTGCCACCGGCGGAGGCGTGATATCCTGGCCCGAAATGCCGGGCACATCCTGGTCGTAGTTGGGTGGTCAGGGAAACTCGCTACCTGGCATGTTCGAGTGGCTTCGGGGGAACCCGGTGACGTTTTCGGCTGTTCACTTCTGGAAAATGTCCTTTCGTCCTTGTCCCCTTGCGCACTTCACGTGCGAGGGTTGATTCCGACTCCCAATGCTCCGTTACCTTTTTGCCCTGGCGCTGGCTGGCGCGGCCTTGCTCGTTCCCGTCGAAGCGCAGGTCTACACGATCCAGCCCCGTCCGATGCAGGTGAACAACCGACCCCGAGGGGGTTTTTCCGTGAGTTTTCGCTACGCTGGCGCGGCCAAGGTGACATTCGAGGACGTGGGGTCGGTGGGTTCGAGCCAGGACATTGGCGACACGCTTTCGTTACAGTCGCGCTTTTATGATGATGGGTCCGTTGATCTCGACACCCGAAGCGGATCAACCCTGAGCAACTTTGACGACGGGCGCACCAACCGCTGGAATTACAACTTCGACACGCAAATCACGCCTTCCGGAGACATCGCCTTCCACAAGTACTCAACTGCCAGCAACGGCACCGACATCTCGGCCGATACCGGTTCGGGAGCGGGTATTGACATGCAGTACGACATGGTGCTCGGCGTCGGCGGCGGCAAGGTGACCGACCGGGCCTGGAGCTACACCTGGGGCATCATGGCTGGGGCGGTATTCTCGCCGCTGAATGCGAAGGTCCGGCAGCAGGTGAAGGCGAATCTCGTCACGATCACGGACACCTATTCGCTCGAGGGGGCGGAAGTGCCCCACGCCAATCCAGCCGACCTGGATGGCGATGGCATAGCGGACTACGTACCGGGCTATACCGCCCCTTCCACGACCACGCTCGACGGGATCGGACCCACCGGACAGTCGGTCACCTACACGATCGACAACACAACCCTGCTGGACAACCGCCCCTTCTCGCGATCGGACCCGCTCGTCACGCCGGACGCGGTCGACATCGACGGGTATTGGCAGGTGAAGGGCGCCTACTATTCGTTTCGCGCCGGCCCGTGGTTGCGGTGGCAGTTCAGCCGCTTTCTTTCACTGCGGGCCAGCGTCGGCGCGACCTATTCGTTCATCGGCGCGAAGATGGAGCGCGATGAACTCGTGTCCGGAATCGACGTGCTCAGCGCCCTGCGTGAGGGCGACGTCAGCGTGCCGAAAAACGAGAGCACCTTCGGGGTGTTTGGCGCGTTGGACGCGGAGTGGTGGGTGAGCGACCGGACAGGGTTCTTCGCGAGCTTCACCTACGAAAACGCCGGCAAGGATTTCGTGCTCACATCGGGCGACCCGACGGCTGGAGGGCGGCGGGCGGTGGTCCAGATGCCAAAAGGCGGTGGTTTTCGCGCCGGCATCAGCGTGTTGTTCTAAACTCGAGTTTCTCCGGCCATGTTTTTTTCGAATCAACTGTTTCCTTGGATCCGTCGGTTTGCCGTGGCTGCGACCGCAGCCGTCGCCAGCTGGCAGGCGGCCGCGCAGACGGTGTTTGATGCGTTCGACCCCAACCTGGATGGCAACGTCTATGCGATCGCCGTGCAGCCGGACGGCCGGTTATTGATCGGGGGCAACTTTGTGAAGATGCAGCCGAACCATTTCGGCTCCGCGTCGATTCATTTTCAGATCGCGCGTCTCAAGGCGGATGGCTCGGTCGACCAGTCGTTCCAGGCGCGCTGCGACGGGGATGTGACGACGATTGCCCTGCAAGCAGACGGCAAGATCCTCATCGGCGGCAAATTCGGGAACGTCTGGGGGGGCGGCGACGCGAACCCATCGCCCCGCAACGGCATCGCCCGCCTCAATGCCAATGGAACCCTCGACGCGAGCTTCAATCCACATCCGCAGTTCGCGCCGGGACAGGACAACCAGGCTTTTCCAACCGCGATCGTCCGCGCCATCACCGTGCAGGCCGACGGCAAGATTTTGATCGGCGGTGCGTTCACCGCATTCGCTGGCATCACCAACCCGGCTCCCCCGCAGCATCTGGCCCGGCTGAACATCGACGGCTCCCTCGATTCGACCTTCACGGCCGGCGTCGATAATATCGTGCAGGCCATCGCTGTGCAGGCGGATGGTCGGATCCTCGTCGGCGGCGGCTTCCGCAACTATCTCGCGACCCCGCAAGCCGCCCCCCAAGCGGCGGGATTCCTCCTCCGGCTGCTGACGTCGGGGGCGTTGGACCCGGCGTTTACCGCGCGGGCGGACAACCGGGTCCTTGCGCTGAAGGTGGCGGTGGACGGCCGCATTCTGGTCGGGGGCGAGTTCACGCATATCGTCAATGGCGCCACCACGACCACCCGCACGTTCCTGGCGCGCCTGGCGATCGACGGGACGGTGGAGACAGCCTTCAATCCTGCGCCCAACGCGGCGGTGGAAGCACTGGCCATCCAGGGGGACGGGAAAATCCTGGTGGGCGGTCGATTCACCTCGCTCGACCCCGGTGGGACGGGAGTGATCTCTCGTTCATACATCATCCGCGTCGCGTCAAGCGGCGCCTTGGATACCACCTTTTCGGTAACTCCCAATGCGCAGGTGGCCGCGATCGGACTGCAACCGGACGGCGGGGTGATTCTGGGTGGCTATTTCAGCTCTGCGTCCAGCCGGGGTACGGCCATGCAGCGCAACCGACTCACGCGCGTCCAACCGGACGGGTTTGTCGAGACCTTGTTTGCTCCCGCGACCGGCCGCGTGCGCCAGGTGATCAAGGAATCCGATACGAGCTACCTCGTGATCGGCGATTTCAACAGCCTTGCCGGCGTCACTCGCACCGACATCGCGAGGGTTGACCAAAACGGTGCGGTGGTGGAGGGGTTTCATCCCTCCGTGGACGGCGTCACGGCCGCCGTCGCGCTCGATGGAAACGGCGATATCCTCATCGGCGGCACGTTCTCGTTCGTAAACGGACTGCCGCGCGGTGGCCTGGCGCGACTGCACAAGGCGGACGGATCGACGGACGTAGACTTCGATCCACGCGCCAATTCGAGCGTGCAGGCGATTCTCGTGCAAGCGGATGGCAAGATTGTGGTCGGCGGTGCCTTCACCACTTTCCAAAACAAAGGCACGGGCGATCTGGTCGGACGGGTCTATCTCGCCCGCCTGCTCACGGACGGCTCGGTCGACACGACATTTCAGTGCACGCCGGACGGCAACGTCCTGACCCTTCTTCCCCAGGATGGGGATTCGTTCCTGGTGGGGGGGGATTTTGGAAGCCTCACCCCCAACGGTGCCAAGAGATTCGTCTCCCGGCGGTTTCTCGCCAAGGTTTCCGGCATAGGTTTGGTTGACGACAACTTTGATCCCTCACCCAACGCCAACGTTCAAGTGCTGGCCGCCCAGCCGGACGGCAAGATTCTGGTCGGCGGGTCCTTCAATAGCTTTCTACCGAAGGGTGCCGCGAGCAGTTCGACGCGGCGGGGGATCGCACGCTTGACGCCGGACGGACAACTGGACGCCACGTTCGACCCCAGCACCGACGGTCCCGTGTACGCGATCGCGGTGCTGCCGGACAACTCGATCGCCATCGGCGGTTCCTTTGCGTCGCTAAAGCCCAATGGAAGCACCACCGCGATCGCCCGCAGCAGTCTCGCCTACCTCAACGCGGATGGAACCGTGCAGACCGGCAAGGATCCGCAGATGAACAGCGTGGTCTGGTCGCTCCTGCCCGTGGACAACGACAAGCTGCTGGTCGCGGGTCAGTTCAGCGCCGTATTCCACGCCGACGGGAATTATGTTGCGTCCGACCAGCAGATCACGCGGCTCACGGCCGATGGGTCCGTCGATTCGACGTTTCAACCCGCCGCCAGCGCGGCAGCGTCCGGTGAGGTCAACGCCATTGCCCTGCAACCCGGCGGGCATGTGCTCGTCGGCGGATCGTTTTCCGAGCTGGCCGGTTCGACCGCTTCCTATCTCACGCGACTCACCTATACGGGCGTCCCGGAGACCGACATCGATTTTCGTTTGAATGGTCCGGTGAACGCACTGTATTTGCGCAATCCCACCGAAGACGTATCGAACGGGACGGGCCCCCTGGCCTGGCTGACGGAGCCGGGCGAGTTGCGGCCGCCCGGCGAATTTTCCATTGCGGCGAGCAGCGTGCTCAGCGGCACGGTCGACGCGGTCTTGGTGCAAGCCGATGGCAAGGTCCTGCTCGGAGGCACGTTCGCCAACACCGCCGGAACGACGGGCGGCAACCTCGTCCGTCTGAACGCCAATGGCACCTTCGACCTTTCGTTCAATCCTTCTCCCAACGGCGCGGTGAGTGCCATGGCGATTGACAATGCCGGACACATTCTCGTCGGCGGGAATTTCAGCCTCATTGGCGGTGCCGACCGCAAGAACTTCGCGCGGCTCAATGCCGACGGTTCGGTCGACGCGCTCGATCTCCGCCTCGACCAGCCCGTGCGTGAAATCGCCCTCAGCGGCACGGACGGCGCTTTCTACATCGGCGGGCAATTCACGACCGTACAGTTCGGGAGCGACACGGCGACGAGTCGACCTTACCTCGCCCTGGTCAATGCGGACGACACGCTGAACGGCGGGTTTGCTCCTTCCCTGGACGGAGGGG
The DNA here is from genome assembly GCA_963797435.1 of uncultured Verrucomicrobiae bacterium. Taxonomy (GTDB): domain Bacteria; phylum Verrucomicrobiota; class Verrucomicrobiia; order Opitutales; family Opitutaceae; genus CAWCPJ01. The sequence continues at coordinate 643,907 of CAWCPJ010000006.1, forward strand.
TATTCTCCATCCTGCTGCAGCCGGACGCCACGCGCATGCTGATCGGCGGCACGTTCGGTAATGCCAATGGAACGACTCACAGCGGTATCGCCCGCTTGAATTCGACGACCGGTGAGGTGGATGCCGCGTTCACGCTCGAGTTCAATGACCTCGTGGAGGATTTCGCCGTCCAGGGCGGCCAGATCCTGTGCGGCGGCGACTTCACGCTCGCCCGGGAGAGTGCGTCAGGTGATTCCCTGTTCCCGCAGCACCTGGCGCGCATCACCATTGATTCCGCGGGCAAGGCCACCCTCGACCAGGCGTTTCAGCCCGATGTGACCGGCATCGTGCGCACGGTCCGGGTGGACTCGCAGAACCGGGTCCTGATCGGCGGAGAGTTTTCGGGGATCAGCGACTTTTCAGGCAGCGGATTTGCGATTCGCCGGTTCGTCGCGCGGTTCAACGCCGACGGAACCATCGATGATGGCTTCAACCCCCAGCCGGACAATTCCGTCTGGGCCCTCGTTATCCGACCGGACGATTCCGTCGTCATGGGCGGAGCTTTCGCAGCCATCCTGCCCGAGGCACCGGTCCTGATCGGCGGATCATTCACGACGGTGGGCAACGCCAGCCTGCCCCGCCTCGCGCGCCTCAACGCGGACGGCTCGGCCGACCCGCGTTTCTCACCCAATCCCGATGGCACGGTCTACGCCATCGCGGGTCTGGCGGACGGGCGGGTGATGGTCGGCGGGGACTTTGAGAACATGGGCACGACAGCCCGGGCGCACCTGGCGATCTTCGACGAGGGAACCCTCGATGCCGGATTCACCACGGGCACGGATGGTTCGGTTCGCGCGTTCAGCGTGCAATCCGACGGTCGCGTCATTGTTGGCGGTTCCTTCGGCACGATCGGGGGCGGTGCGCACCAGAACCTCGCACGCGTCGCGGTCGATGGAACCGTGGATGCAGGCTTCACTCCCTCCACGAACGGTGAGGTGGCCACGGTTGCCGTGCAGCCCGACGGCAAGATCATCGTGGCGGGCTCCTTCACGACCATCAACGGTTCGGCCCAACCCTACCTTGCCCGGCTCAATGCCGACGGCACCCGGGACGCGGCTTTCGCTCCGGCGGTCAACGGACCCGTCGCCGCAGTCTCCCTGGAATCGGGTGGCGCCATGCTCATCGGCGGCCAGTTCACCGCGATTGGTGGCGCCACGCGCCTGCGTTACGCACGTCTCACGAGTGCCGGATCCGTGGATACGGGCACCAGGTTTGACATCGACCCAGGCATCGTTGCCGTCGGTTCGGCCTCCGAAGTGCACACCATCAGCCAGCTGCCGGACGGACGGGCCTTCATTGGCGGCGTGTTTCGCAATGCCGGAGGCCGCGCGAGATTCTTGATCACGCGGGCGCCGGCGGCGGTGGCCGTAACGCAGTCGATCTCCGTCAATGCGACGCGCACGCTGATCACCTGGACCAACGGTGGTTCGCGGCCGGAATTTGGCGTCGTAAACTTCGCTTGGGGCACTGATGGGACGACGTTCACCGACCTCGGGGTCGCCCAACGCACCGGTGCACCCGGCGTCTGGCAACTGACGGTCCCCTCGCTGCCGGCCAATCAACTCTACTACATCCGCGCGCAGGCGACCCTGCCGACCACCCGAAACTACTCGACCGGGCGCTTCGAAACGATGTGGCAGTTCTACAATGATCGTGTCGCGGGTCCCCGCACGATCGGCAGCCTCGATGCCGGCGCTTCCGGAATCGGGGGAGGTGGCAACACCGCCGGGGACGTCGGCGGGGGAACTGGTGATGGTGGAGGCACGGGCGTTGGTTCCGGATCGACCGGTGGCACCGCCGGAGGTGGTGGCGCAGGGGGCAGCGGCGGCTCCGCCGGCCTCACGAGCGGCGCCTATCACCTCGTCAACTTTTCGGTCCGGGCTCGGCCTGGGGACGGTGACAAGCTGATTGCTGGATTCGTGCTCAGTGCCGGGGGCGACCGTCGGGTTGTGTTGCGTGCCATCGGCCCGGGTCTCGAAAACTATCAGATCAGTGGACTGATGCCGGCACCGTTGCTCGAACTCTACGACGGAAACGGACAACCGGTCGCATCCGCCATGGCCTGGAACGGTAGTTCCTCGCTGGAGCAGGCGTTTGCCGACGTGAGTGCGTTCCCGCTCGATCCCGCGAGCGCCGATGCCGCGCAAGCGCCGATGTTGTCGCCCGGCCTCTACACCACGCACGTTTCGCCATCCGATGGCGTCAATGGCATCGCCCTTTCTGAAGTCTATTTCGATGGCGATTCGGGCGGTCTGGCCAACCTGTCGGCTCGCGGCCCCGCGGGAGATGGCGATGCCGTGCTCATCGTCGGATTCGTGGTCGGCGGAAGCGAGCCGCGTCGCTTCCTGATTCGAGGGGTTGGTCCCGGCCTGCTGGCTTACCAGATCGACAACGCACTCGTGGATCCGGTGACCAGCGTCTACGACGTCGATGGTCACACCGTGGCGACGAATGACGACTGGGAAGTACAGACCAGCGGGACTGCTGCGGACATCACTGCTGCTGAGAGCAGTTCCGGTGCGTTTGCGCTGGTTTCGGGGAGCAAGGATGCGGCGCTCGTGCTCACCCTCGCCCCGGGCGTCTACACCGCTCACGTGACTCCGTCCGCCGGCACATCGCAAGGTGGCACGGCGCCAGGCACAGGACTGGTCGAGGTTTACGAGTTGCCCGCTGCCGAGTAGTCTCAGACCTCGTGATCGATGGTATCGCGTGAGCCGCTCGCTTGAGCGGCCCCCGTGTTCTGCCAAATCCCGGAGGGCGAGGTCCCGCGCCGCTTTTCGCAAACCCGACCCACAGTCGCCGGTCGACGATTTCGACCCGCGCCTGTCACGAAATGTTAAAACTGCGGGCACCGTGACGATTCTGTGCTACCGTGGCCGCCCTGCATAATCTACAGGTTGCACGTGTGGCGAAGGTTGACCCCAAATTGAAACGACACCGCAGGCGAAACCTGCGGGTGGGGGCAGCGTTGGGCCTCGCCGTTGTTCTCTTGATTGCGATCGTCTGCTGGCGGGGCAATGCGCCCGCGTCCGCCGGATCCGACCCGTCCGCGCCTCCTCAAACCAGCGATGCCGCGTCGGTGGACGAGTCACTGGTTCCTCTGACCGCTCCGGCCGCGCCAATGCCCGCCGATCCGATGATCGCGGCGCCCGCGACGGAACGGTCGCAGATCGTTGGTCCGGACCGATTCTCCAACGTGAACCCTTTGGCCGAACGCTGGCTCGGACCAGCCGATGCGGCGACCCGGCAACGGTGGCGGCTGCTTCGACCCGATGCGAAGGGACCGGTGATTGTGCGCGTGGTCGACCAACTCGCGCCCGATCGAGCCACGGGCGCCTGGCGCGTGGTCAGCCAGGAGGTGATGCGGCCGGACGCGGTGATGGTGGCGGTTCCGCGCGGCTTCACGGTCGCGGCCGTCGTGGAGCAATTGCAGCGCGTCGGGTTTTCCATGGCTCCGGCCGCGGTCGACGACGCCGTGGTCGTCGTGGACCTTCCCGAAGCCACGCTTGACGCGGTCCCGGCAGCGCTCGCGCGGCTCGATCGGCAATTGCCATTTCTCGAAGCCGGGCCGGACTTCTTGCGTTTTCCGTTTCAGACGACGTCCAACGACTACTCCGCGACCATGTGGGGTTTGGAGAACATCGAGGCGCCCGCCGCGTGGACGGTAACGACCGGTGCTGCAAACGTCGTGGTTGCGGTGCTCGATTCCGGCATGGACGTGAACCACCCCGATCTGGCGCCCAATCTCTGGACAAACCCCGGGGAGATTGCCGGCAACGGCGTCGACGACGATGGCGATGGCAGGGTCGACGATCTTCACGGCTGGGATTTTTCGGCCAACAGCGCCGCCATCGTCGACAATGACGGACATGGCACGCATGTGAGCGGCACCATCGGCGCCGTCGGCAACAACGGCCAGGGTGTCACCGGAGTGAACTGGAATGTGCGCCTGCTGCCGCTGCGGTGTGGCGACGGCACCTTCCCCGACTCGACTTTGATCAACGCCCTGCACTATGCGACCGCGCTGAAGAATCTCTACATCTCCAGTGGCGGCACGAAAGGGGCCAACGTTGTGGCGGTGAACGCATCGTTTGGCGGGAGCGGTTTTGATTCCGCGTTCCGGACTGAAATAGCAGACGCCGGCACCGCCGGCATCGTCCTGGTGGCAGCGGCCGGCAACGACGACGTCGACAACGACACTACGCCCACGTACCCGGCGAGCTATGACCTGGGCACGGTGATTTCAGTGGCGGCAATTCACCAGGGCAGCGCTCGCTCGGGATTCTCCAACTTCGGCCCCACCTCGGTCGACCTCGGCGCGCCCGGCACGGGAATCTACTCGACGCTGCCCAACGGAGCGTACGGTTTTCTGAGCGGCACGTCCATGGCCACGCCGCACGTCACCGGCGCGGTCGCTCTCGTCGCCGCGGCCAATCCCAGCCTCACCGCCAGCCAGCTCCGCGCGCGCATCCTCGACAATGTCGATCCCGTGCCCGCGCTTGCCGGCGAGGTCTTCACGGGCGGCAAGCTCAACGTGCGCCGCGCCGTGATGCCGGCCTTGCTGCGACCGCGCGTGATCATCTCGTCGCCGGCTGCACGAGTCATCGCGATGGATCGGGCCGGCCTGGGTATCGCCCTGGCGGCGACGATTCTCCCGGACACAGGCCAGACCGCGGTTGCGACGCTCGCCTGGGATGCCCCCGACGGGCCGGCCGGTGTGAGCTTTTCCGCGATGGCGGGCGCCACGACCGTCGCCACGTTTCCCGTGCCCGGCCGGTACACGGTCCGCGTGCGCGCCACCGCCGGAACACTGACGGAGAGCGATACGATCGTGGTCGCAGTCGGCAGTTTCACGGAACCCGACGCCACCGGACTGCATGCGTGGTGGCATTTCGACGAGACTTCCGGGACCGCGGCGGATTCATCCGGCGACGCCCGCACCGGCACGTTGAGCGGAGTGGCTCGCGCGTCCGGCGTGCTTGGCTCCGCGGTCGCGCTCGACGGCAGCACGGGCAATGTCTCCTTTGCCTCACCCGCCTTGTCGCGAGTGACCATTGCCGGCTGGGTACGGGCGACCGGGGCGGGCAACAGTATCTTCCCGCGTATCGTGCATATGCGCGAGGGACTGCTCTTCTTCGGCCTGGATGGCGGCAACGCTGCCGATGACGGAAACAACAACACCCTCAAGTTTGCGCTCGACGACGGCAGCACGACGCCGGTCTGGCACACCCCACCGGGCACGATCGCGACGAACAGCTGGTATCACGTCGCGGTCACGTACGATCCCACCGTCGCCTCGCCCGTGCCGCATTTCTACATCAACGGGGACCCGCAGGTTTTCGGCACCCAGCCGGTTGCGACGGGCAGCACTCCCACGGTCGCCGCCGGGCAGGGCTTCCTCGGCGACCGGGGCGACGCCTCTCGCGAATGGCAGGGAACACTCGATGAAATCCGCATCTACAATCGCGAACTCTCCGCGTCGGAGATCGCGCTGCTCGGCCACGAGGTGACACTGCACGCCCTCGCTGGCGGCGCGCTCGCCGAAGGCACGTCCACCGACCCGCTCGCGGTGCCGCTGACATTTACGCCGGCTGCGACCGGCTTCGGTGCACCAGTGTTTGCCAACACGTCATGGATCGCATCCGGTACCTGGCGTCACATTTTCACCGGCGACGGGTGCTGCGACGATGATGACGGTCACGAATCCAGGCGACTACATCGTGCGCTTCGATGGCACCACGAGTGACGGCGTTCATGTCGTGCGCACCAGGACCGTCTCCTTGGCCGGAACCGCCGTGAACACCTCCGGCTACTACACGGGTACGACCACGGCTGGCGGTATCGTCATGCTCGTCGTCGGCGACGACGGGGTCGGACGTTTCCTGGGCGGAGATGTCCAGGGTCGATACCGCCTCGGCTTCAGTGTGGCGGACTGGGGCGGCTTCACCTTCACCGACCAGACGGGCGCGGTCATCACCGGTAGGATTGATGCTTCGGGCTCAGTCACCGGAAGTATCGACGGAACCACGACCTTCAGCGGGGTACGGCAGGAGTCCGGCTTCGGCGCTCCTGATCCCGCGCGAGATGGGGACTATGCCGGTTGGGTGCTTGATTCCGGAGTCCGCGCCGCCGCGCACGTCGACCGCGGGCGGGTGGCACTGGTGGTTGAGGAGGATGGCGCCGAGCGGACAGCTGAAGGCACGATCAGCGCCGACGGTGCCTTCGTGCTGACGCCCGGGGCGGGTGCCACGTTTTCCGGCAGCGCGGACGGAGGGAAACTCAAGGCCGACATCGCGCTACCTGGCGCGTCCGCGCGCCGGCTGGTCCTGCTGCGATCCGGCTTTGCGCCGACGCGCCGCCTCGTCAATCTCTCGCTGCGCGGCCTGGTGGGCTCGGGTGATGCGGCATTGATTCCTGGATTCGTCGTGCAGGGTTCCGAGCCGTTGCCGATGCTCGTGCGCGGCATTGGCCCGGGCCTGGCGGATTACGACATCACGGGCTTCATCGCGCAGCCGCGCCTGCAGTTGTTCAACGGCGCAAACGTGGTCGTGGAGGACACCGGCTGGTCGAGCGCGAGCAACGTCTCTGCGATTGCCGATGCCGCCGCGCGCGTGCATGCCTTTGCGCTCGATCCCGCACGGCTCGATTCGGCGATCCTGAGTCCGCTCTCCGGCGGTGCCTACACCGCCACCATCACGGGTGTGGACGGGGGCACCGGTATTGCCCTGGCCGAGGCTTACGACGCCCGGCTCGGAAATGAAAATGCGCGCCTCGTGAACCTTTCCGGACGCGGATTCGTCGGCACCGGCGACAACATTCTCATCGGCGGTTTTGTCGTGGCGGGCGATGCCCCGGCTCTCGTGCTGGTGCGGGCGGTCGGACCGTCGCTGGCGGATTTCCACGTCGGTGGCCTGCTGGCCAAACCCCAACTCACGATTTTCCGCGGCTCGACTGCCATCGCGACGGGCACTGCCTGGGGCTTGGGCGGGGCGGCGGACGATGTGGTCGCTGCCGCCGACCTGGCGCAGGCCTTCGCCCTTCCGCCTGACTCCGCGGATGCCGCCCTGTTGCTCTTCCTCGAACCCGGCAAATACACCGCACAGGTTCGCGGTCTCAACGACACGACCGGCATCGCCCTCGTCGAAGTCTACATCGTCCCCGAGTTTCAGTAGGGCGTCTGTCCCAGACACCCTGCCGCTCCAGAACGGACGTTTCGATGCGAAAGTCGATCCTGGCCGGCGCTTGCGTATAACCACCCCGCTGACGGCCGAAAGCCACGAGACCGCATCCTCTCCGAGGCGGTCGGTTCACCCGTGAGCCGGGCGGTCCCCGACAAAAAAAGTGGCGGCCGCCACTTTTTTTGTCGGGTGGGAAAATCTGGATTCTTGCCGAGTCTCGGCCGGTTCTCCGCTTCTGGTGGAGGTGACTCGTCGCGCATGTCGGGTGAATAACGGACTATTATCCAAGGGGCGACGCCTGGCCTGTAACTCGGGCCGGGGGAGTTGTCGTCTCGGAAACTCGCCTTTCCGCTCGAACCGCGGGGACGGCGAAACAATTCTCTTTTGCACTTATGAAATCCATTGGCGTTCTCGGGCTCGGGATCATTGGTGGCGTCTACGCGCGGCATTTCGACGCAACGGGCATTCTCGTCGGCGCGTGGAACCGCACGGCAAAGCCGGACTTCCCGCAGTGGAAGGATACGCCTGAGGCCGTGGCCGCGGCCGCGGACATCGTGCAGATCGTCGTGGCTGATCCCGCGGCGGTGCGCAGCGTGCTCGAGCGCATTCTGCCGCAGTTGGGCCCGGGAAAGGTGGTGGTGCAGTCGAGCACGATCGATCCGAAAAGCAGCGACGAGTTCCTGAAGTCCGTTACAGCGCGCGGTGCGCGCTATCTCGAGGCGCCATTCACCGGCAGCAAGCCGGCTGCCGAACAGAAACAGACGGTGTTCTATCTCGGCGGAGATGCGGCGCTCATCAAGGAACTCGAGCCGGAGCTCAGCCTGATCTCCGCCACGCGCTTCCACATCGGGACACACGAGCAGGCCTGCGCACTGAAGCTCGCGATGAATCTCAACATCTCGGCGCAGATGCAGGCGTTAAGCGAAGCGCTCACGATGGTGCGCAACGCGGGCGTCAGCGACGACACGTTCTTCAGTGTTCTGGCCAGGAACGTCAGCTATTCCCCCCTGGCAAAACTCAAGGAACCCAAGCTGCGCGCGGGCGATTATTCTCCGCAGTTTTCAATCAAGCATATGTTGAAGGACATGCGGCTAGCCTCGGCCATGAACGGCTGTGAGGATTTTCCCGTGCTTGATACCGTGCGCGAATGCCTGGCGCACACGGCGGCTGCCGGCTACGGCGACGAGGACTTTGCCGCCCTGATCAAGGTCGTGGCGAAGCAGTGACCGGGGCGGCCATCGGTGCCCTCAGTCGTAATCGCGGTTGCCCTGGCGCGTGACCTTTTTCCAGCTCACCAGCCGGTCGTTGTACCAAAGCAGCCGTAATTCCTCGACCACGTCGACCGATTCCCGCTCGTAGGCTGGTTCGGAGATCATCCTCTGTTCCCCCGTCATGGGATCGACGTAGGGCACGTCGTGGCTGCCGACCGGGACCATCCGCACGTTGGTGGACCGGTGGAGTTGATACGTCCAGACTTCGGAGTGTCCCTCGGGCGCCTTCATGGGCTTGGTCGAGTCGGGGTTGCCCAACAGGCTGCGCACCTGCTCGGGGGTCATGTCCTTGTTGAGGCCTGCCGCAGGAATCTTCGCCGCCGGAGTCCGAGGGTCCGCGCTTCCGTTCGGCGCGGTGGTGGAACTCGCGCATCCCGCGACGAGCAGAGCCGCAAGGCCGATCGAACACAACTGACAGACTCGTAAAGGGCGACCTTTCCGGGATGCATGGGAGACGTTCGAAGTTTTCATCGTTGGACAGGAGAAAAGACCGTGCCGCTAGTGACGTCGCAAGCGTCTCCATGATACGCTCCTCGCGCAGAAAGCATCCATGGTGGCGATGTTTGGAGCCGACCTGCTGGTGCAGAACACCGGCTCTGATCCTGTCCCTGCACGGTCTTCCCGGACTGGGCGCACGACGATGTGCGCAGCATCCGGACGACGGCGGCCTATCTTCCTTGGTTCGAATCGCCTGGCAGGCGCGGCGGGTCCGGCGGGCTTCGCCGGTCAGTTGAGTTTTTTCGATCCAACCCCTCTTTCCCCAACCATGCTTGATCCATGGTTGCCTGGGCAATGCGTCGGCGAAGCTTGAAACCCGCGACCCCCGTGCCGTTGGTTGACGGGGTCACGTCAGGGTCGCGAACGCACCTATCTTCGTGTCGATTCGTGTCCCGTCGTAGGTAAGCTTTTCGGAACACCATGCCCATGGAAATCAAAGCGCGCGAGTTGATCGCCGCCGGCTGGCACGAAGGCCGCCGGTTGGGCCTGGCTTTGCGTCGCGCGCGCGAACTCGAGGCGGCTGGCATGCCGCGCGAGCAGATGTTGGTCGAACTCGAGCGCGAGTCTCCGAAGCAGCCTGCGGTCGTCGGGCCGCGGGACGAAGCGGCGCCGCTGGCCGAGGCGATCACAGCCGACACGCCGGAGGAGTCGGAAAACGTCGCTGCCTCGCGGGCCCGCATGCGCGAACTGCTGCACGTCCCGGTCGTGCAGCGTGGTGCACTGATGCCTGATGCGTGCCCGGCCGGGATGGCTCGCGCGACGATTCCGGTCGGCGGCGCGATCGCGGTCGCCAACGGCATCATCCCGGGCGCGCATTCGGCGGACATCTGCGCTCGATGTTCGCGACGTTCTTTTCCGCGAATCATCCGACGAGCGAGTTGATGGACCAGCTCCAGAAGACCACCCGCTTCGGAGCGGGCGGTCGTGCGCGCGGGGATCAATGGTCGTCCCCGGTGCTCGAGGAGCCGGTCTGGGACAATCCCTTCCTGAAGGACCTCCGCAGCCGGGCGCGCGACTTCATGGGGACGCAGGTCGACGGCAATCATTTCGCCTACGTCGGCCACATCACGTTCACCGAATCCCAGCGCACCGCGCTGGAATCCGCCGGCTACACGGAATTGAGCGACTGGATCGAGCGGCGTGAAGGCGAATTCAACGTCCTCGTCACGCATCACGGTTCGCGCGGCCTCGGCGCCGACGTCTACAAGCGGGGCAGGATCGCCGCGCAAAGATGGTGTCGCGAAAACGCGAGGGACATTCCGGACGCGGCGGTGTGGTTGCCGTATGACTCGGGGGAGGGGCGCGACTACTGGGACGCGCTCCAATACATCTCCCGCTGGACCCGCGAAAACCACGCGCAGATTCATGCGGCGTTCCTGCGTCGCATCGGCGAGCGCGCGCTCGTGCAGGTGGGGAACGAGCACAACTTCGTCTGGAAGCGCGGTGATGCCTTCTACCACGGCAAGGGCGCCACGCCGGCGTGGGCCGCCGAGGACGGCCGGCCGTTGCTCGGTTTCATCCCGCTCAACATGGCGCGCGAAATCCTGGTTGTGCTCGGCGCCGACAACGACAGCTACCTGTCGTTCTGCCCGCACGGTGCGGGTCGCGACCGTTCGCGCACCGCCACGCTGCGCGAGTTCAAGGACGCGGACGGCGAACTCGACGCCGGCCGCGTGCAACAGGCGATCGCCCGTGAGACGCGGGGCCTCGACATCCGGTGGTACTGCGGGGCGGCCGACCTGAGCGAATCGCCGTTGGGCTACAAGGATGCGACCAAGGTCAAGACGCAGATCGCGCAATTCCGCCTCGCGAGCATCGTCGGCGAAATCCAGCCGCGCGGCTGCATCATGGCCGGCGAGCAGCCCGAGCCATACTGGGCGCGCGCCCGCCGCGAGAAGAAGGCGAAGCACAAGGCGGCGCGCCGGGAGGATGGTGCGGCGATCGCCGACGACGTGGATTGACGCCACCCGACGCCGCGCCGGCCGGCGGGCCCCGCGGCTAGGGAATGGTGGAACGACCGAGTCGCTCCGTAGTCATCCGATAGGTACGACCGTCCTTTTCCACCTGCAGGTTGGCGCCCTCGCTGTAGGCCACCAGCACCGGACCGTGGCGCGTGATGGCCTTGCGCTCGCCGCGGGCGAGCTGCCCGTCGAACAAGACGACGTTGTCGTTGACCTGCGTGACCTTGACCCAGACATCGCCGGTGGCGACGAGCGTGATCGTGGTGGCGGGTGTCGTGGCTTCGGTCGCAGCGGGTGTCTCGGGCCCGGGCGGACGGGCCGGTCCCTGCGCCGCGTTGATAATCATCATCACGAGCCAGACGATCACGAGGACGGCGGCGAGTCCGGCCACGATGATCATGCCGATCTTCATGTAGTTCGAGAGCTCTGGATTGCTCGCGAATGGGGATGACCCCCGGTTGTTGTTGCGTGCAGCCGCGGCATCCGCCGACTCCTCGGGGCGACGGCGCGGCGCGGTCGGTGCGGCCGGCTCCTTGCCCTCGACCATGGGGCGAGGGCGCTCGGGGATTTCCAGGCGACCGAACAATTCGCGTGAATCGCGCCGGTTGGGTTTGGGTTCGCCGATCAGCGTGGCGTTGAAGTCGGTGACGATCTTTTCGGGGTCGATCTTCAGGAACCCGGAATAGTTGCGCAGGAAGCCGCGCACGTAGATGTCGGGCAGGCCAACATCGAACTGGTTGTTTTCGAAGTTGAGCAGGAAGTCGCCGCGAATCTTTGTGCCTTCACTCGCCTCGCGGATGGATATTCCACGCCGCTTGCGGGCTTCTTCCAGGCGCTCCCCGATCGATTGCATGTGGTGAGGAGCTAACGGGACCAGCCGGGGGTTGACACGAAAAATCGTGCACGGACGCGCAGGAATCCGGCCGGGGTGAAACGTGATCCTCGTTCGGAAAGGCAGCCGGTCACGGTCCGGTCCGGCGCGCTCACAACGTATCGAGGTCGACCAGGATCTCGCGCGGGCTGGAGCCGTTTTCCGGGCCCACCACGCCGCGGGATTCGAGCAGTTCCATGATGCGCGCCGCCCGGTTATAACCGATGCGCAGGCGGCGCTGGAGCATCGACGTCGAGGCGCGCTTGGATGAGCGCAGCACGTCGATCGCCTGGCCCATCAGTTCGTCGTCGGCCTCGTCGAGCTCTTCGCCTTCGCCGTCGTCGTCGCCGGCATCACCCTCCTCGATCCGGCGCTGGACGTCCTCGGCGAATTGCGGCGGCCCATTGCGCTTGAGGAATTCGACCACGCGGTTGAGTTCCTCGTCGCCGACGTAGCATCCCTGGGCCCGCACGAGCTTGGCCGTGCCGGGAGGGGAGAAAAGCATGTCACCGCGGCCGATCAACTGGTCCGCGCCGCCCGCATCCAGGATCGTGCGGCTGTCGACTTTCGAGGCGACCTGGAACGCGATCCGGCAGGGCAGGTTGGCTTTGATGACGCCGGTGATGACGTTTACGGAGGGGCGCTGGGTGGCGAGGATGAGGTGGATGCCGGCGGCACGCGCAAGCTGGGCAAGCCGGGCGATCGCGGTTTCGACATCCGCCGGGGAAACCATCATGAGGTCGGCGAGTTCGTCGATGATGCACACGATGTAGGGCATCTTCGCCGGGATCTCGATCTCGTCGTCGCGCGGCACCTCGATGCCGAGTTCGCCGCGTTCGGCCATCGAAGGAGCGGCCGGAGTTTCCTTCTCGAGCGTCTTGCGGCCGTTGAAGCCGGCGATGTTGCGCACCCCGACCTTGCTGAAGATCTGGTAGCGCAGCTCCATTTCCGCGATCAGCCAGCGCAACGCCGCCGGCACCTTCTTCGGATCCGTGACGACCGGAATCAGCATGTGCGGCAGGTCGTTGAACGCCTTCATCTCGACGATCTTTGGATCGATCATGATGAACCGCAAATCGTCGGGGCTCGCGAAATAGAGCAGCGACGTGATGATTGAATTGATGCAGACGGTCTTGCCGGAACCGGTCGCACCCGCGATCAGCAGATGCGGCATGCGGGTGAGATCGGCGATCACGGGCCTGCCGCCCACGTCGCGCCCGAGCGCCAGCGGGATTTCGGCCTTGGCCGCGGCCCAATCCTCGGACTCGAGGATCTCGCGAATCCCGACGGGCGCGGCCTTCTTATTCGGCACCTCAACCCCGACACAGCCCTTGCCCGGCACGGGGGCGAGGATGCGCACGGACTGCGCCCGCAGGCCGAGCGCGATGTTCTTGTCGAGGCTCGCGATCTTTTCCACCCGGACGCCCGGCGCCGGGAAGATCTCGTAGCGGGTGATCACCGGCCCGACGTGAACCTCGCCGAGGGTCACATCGACCCCGAATTCTCCCAGTGTGCGCAGCAGCGCCTCGGCCGTGGCGGAATGTTCCGACTCGTCCGTCTCCTCCGAGCGGCGTGCGGGTTCGTCGAGCTGGTCCAGCGTTGGAAAGGTGTAGTCGCCGCGCCGTTGCGGCAGGTCGATCCTGGCTTTCTTCGTCTCCTCCGGGGTGACGATGTTGAGGCTGAGTTTCTTTTCCCGCGCTTCCCGGATCGTCGGGGGCGGCGCATCGAGGCGACCGGAGGAAGTCCCCGTCCGAGCTGGCGCGGGGTTTTTTTCTTCCGGCTCGTCCGGCTCGACCGGGGCTTTCAGGGCGGGTCCCTTGGGCGGTGGCGCGAGATCGGCCGCGGCGGTTCCGTTCTTGGTCGCGGAGCCGGAGCGCGGCATCGCGAATCGTTTTGGTTCCGGCGGCGGCGCTTTGATCGGCGTCGAAAGGCGGCGTTCGCGTTCCCGGGCCTCGCTGTCCTTCGCCAGCCGCTTGAGTTCCGCTCTTTCCGCGGCCGCGGCGGCGCGCTTGGTGTTCCAGTCTCGCATCGTCTCCCCGAGATCGCCGACTTCCGCCGAGATGTCGCGCACGAGAATGTAGAGCAGGCTGACGACGTAGACCGTGCTCATCACCAACACGCAGCCGAACGGCCCGAGAAAGTTTTCGACGTATCCGTGGTCAAAACCCGTCGGTGTCGCCCGCCCATACAGGACGTTTCCGATCCAACCACCCGGACCGGCCTGGTACACATTTTCGGCGGCGGGCACCCACGCCTGCCAGCTTGCGAGGACGCTGCCCGAAACAAGGCACAGGAACATCGCAACGAAACGCGCCGTGACCGAATGGCGCATGCCGCGCACGAACAGCAGGCCGATCCACGCGAGGAAAAACGGCAGCAACCACGCGGCGAGGCCAAGGACGGTAAACGAGTACTTGGCAGCGTAGGCACCAAACACACCGACGGCATTCGAATCCGTCGGCGGCACCTTGTCCGTCTGCGCGGCGTCGTAGGAAAAGAACGCCACCGTGAGCAGGATCGCGAGCACGACGCAAAGCACCGACCACAGCCAGCTGATGCGGCCGCGCGCCGGTTTAAACGACGGAACGTTCTTCGCTTTGGACTTCTCGCGCTTGGCCATTGCAGTTCGGGCGTCTATTTAATCGAAAAGGTCGACGCGATGCCAAACCTGTCGTGCTGCAATCGTGCATGCGGCACGGGGGTTTCACAAATTCTTCATCCGATGACGGGTCCGTTGCTCTTTCAGCCACTATATCAAGAACGCGTCTGGGGCGGGCGGGCCCTTGAACCCGCCTTTGGACGCGAGCTTCCGCCGGGTGCGAAGATCGGCGAGAGCTGGGAGATTGTCGACCGTCCACACGAGCAGTCGGTGGTCGCCCGCGGGCCCCACGCCGGTCGCTCGCTTCGCGATCTGCTCACCCGTGATGCCGCTGCCGTCATGGGCCCGGCGTGGCCTGGCGGCCGGCCGTTTCCCGTCCTCGTCAAGTGGCTCGACTGCCAGGATCGCCTGAGCCTGCAGGTGCATCCGCCCGCCGCGGTTGCCGCGGAGCTGGGCGGAGAGCCGAAGACGGAGAACTGGTACCTCGCGCATGCGGAGCCACGCGCGACATTGATCGTGGGGCTGCGCCGCGGCGTCACGCGTGAGGCGTTTGCGCAGGCCCTGGCCACGAACACGCTCGAGCCATTGTTGCATCGCTTCCCGGTCTGCGCCGGCGATTCGATGTTTGTGCGCAGCGGCCGCCTCCATGCCATCGACGGCGGGAATCTCATCCTCGAGATCCAGCAGAACTCCGACACGACCTATCGAGTCTATGACTGGGGGCGTTTGGGCGACGATGGCAAACCCCGTCAGTTGCATGTGCAGGAATCGCTTCGCTGCATCGATTTCAACGATTTCGAGCCCAGGGTGCTGCGACCGCCGGGAGACGGCGACGTCGTGTTGGCCAGGTGTGATGAGTTTCGCATCCGTCGTTGCGTGCGTGCGAGCGGAGCTGCGATCCCGACGAATGCAGAGGGGGGCCCGGAGGCGCGCTTGTTGCACGTCGTCGCGGGCGTGGTGGCCCTGACGAGTGCGGTTGGCGCCGAGCGGTTTGTCGCCGGGGACAATGTGCTTCTTCCGGCCGATACGACCTGCGAAGCGCAGGCCGAGGGAAAAACGACAGTGCTGCTCACGGACGGATTCGCCCACGCGTAGGATCGACGTCATGAGTCGGGGAAGGGCGTGCGGGAAACTGTCGCCCGGCCTGGGCGCAGCGATTCTACTCGCCGTACCCAGCTGGAGGGGAACGGCCGAGCGGGCCGGCTACGCCGCGAAAAAGGTCATTGATTCGCTGGGCCGGCATCGGTAGCCCGGACCCTTGTCATTGGCGCCATGAGTGAATCTGACGAAACACCCGAAACCCCTGCCCCGGCGGGGTCCGAAACGGAGAATTCCGGTTCAGAGACCCACGTTCCCGTCTCTGGGGCGGCGTCGAACCGGCCGGATGCCGGAATTGCGCCGCCTATGCAAGCCGCTGCAGCCGAGCTGGAAAAGCTGCGCGCCGAGCGGGACGAAAACTACAACCGCTACTTGCGGGCCGTGGCCGACCTCGACACGTATCGCCGCCGCGTCGCGCGCGAAAAGGACGAGTTGCGACAATTCGGCACGCTCGATCTGATCGAAAATCTTCTGCCGGTTTACGAACACCTCGCCCTTGCGATCGCCTCGTCTCAGCAAAATGCGGACGCCGAATCGATCGCCAAGGGGGTGGCGCTCGTCCTTGAGCAGTTCAAATCCGTGCTCGGAGCCAAGGGACTCGTGGAAATAAACCCGGAGGTCGGGGCTGATTTCGACCCGCACCAGGAGGAGTCCATCGGGCATGCGCCGCATCCGACGGTGCCGCCCGAGACAATCGTGCAGGTGGTTCGTACGGGCTTCTCGTTGAACGGGCGGATACTGCGGCCGGCGAGCGTCCTGCTCTCGAGCGGGCCGGGCCCGGCGGCTTCGGTCTCGTCGTAACTCCCGGGTCTGGCGCTCCATTTGCATTGCGAGGCGCCGTTGATATTACTCACCCCGCGCTGCACCCGCACCCATGAGCAAGGTCAAAGAGGATTACTACGAACTACTCGGCGTCGCCAAGACCGCCTCGGCGGACGAGATCAAGAAGGCGTACCGCAAGATGGCGATGAAGTACCACCCGGACCGCAATCCGGGGAACAAGGAAGCCGAGGAAAGTTTCAAGAAGGTCTCGGAAGCGTACGAAATTCTCAACGACGACCAGAAGCGGGCGGCCTACGATCGCTACGGGCACGCCGCATTTCAAGGAGGCATGCCCGGGCCGCGGGGCGCAGCCGGCGGTTTTCATGATCCGTTCGACATCTTCCGCGAGGTCTTTGGTGGGGCCGGCTCCGGAATATTCGAGGAATTCTTCGGCGGTGGCGGCGGCGGCGGCGCGGGCGGCGTTCAGCGCGGGGCTGACCTTCGCTACGACATGGAGATCGCGCTCGAAGAAGCGGCGTCGGGGGTCGAAAAAGAAGTGTCGTTCCGCAAACCCGTCGAGTGTACGGAGTGCAAGGGCTCGGGCGCCGAGCCGGGTTCAAAGGCAACCCGTTGTCCGACCTGTGGCGGCAGCGGCCAGGTCACGACCTCACGTGGCTTCTTCACCTTTCGTCAGACCTGCCCGACGTGCGAAGGCGCCGGCACCCGGTTGGACCGGCCGTGCCGCGCTTGCGGCGGAGCAGGCCGGGTCAACGCCACGACGAAGATCAAGGTGCGCGTCCCCCCCGGAGTGGATACGGGTTCAAAACTCCGTTCCGCCGGCAATGGCGAGGCGGGCGTGCACGGCGGCCCGGCGGGTGATCTCTACATTGTCATCCATGTTGCCGACCACGATGTGTTCGAGCGCCAGGGTGATGACCTGTTCGTCGAGATCCCGATCAAGTTCACCCTGGCCGCCCTCGGCGGCACGATCCAGGTGCCGACTCTGTTCGGCAAAGCCACCTTGAAGGTTCAACCCGGCACACAGTCGGGAACGACGTTTCGCCTTCGCGGCAAGGGCATGCCCAACCTGCGCGGGGGTTACCAGGGGGACCAACTCGTGCGCGTGCATGTCGAGGTGCCCTCGTCAATGAGCAGCGAACAGCGCAAGAAGCTCGAGGAGTTCGCGATCCTCAGTGGCGACTCGGACGAGCCGGTCAGCAAAAACTTCTTCGAAAAGGCGAAGCGGTTTTTCCAGTAGGCGTTGCGAGCGACCATTTTGGTCGACGCTCTGACCTGACGCGGGCGCGGAAACGCCGGGGTCCGCCCCGGCGACCTTATTTGGGCGGGTTGGCAGATCGCCCCTATCGCATTCCTGCGTCGTCCGAACGGAGCGCTCCCGGGTTTTCACGTCGCCGGCCGACCGGAAGGCGACTAACGATTGCTCACATGCGAGTCGTCATCATGGGATCCGGCCGGGGTAGCAATGCGGAGGCCATCCTTCGCACGGAGCGCGAGGGCAGGTTGGGGCGCGCCCGGGTGGTGCAGATTTTTTCGGACCAACCCGAGGCGGGCATCCTCGCGCTCGGCGACACTTACGGGGTACCCGCGAATTACATCGATCCTGCGCCATTCAAGACGAAATTGGAAGGTCAGGCGGAGGAACATTACATCACGACCATCCTTGCGGCGCAGCCCGACCTCATCGTGCTCGCGGGCTTCATGCGCGTGCTCAAGATTCGGTTCCTGGAGACCTTCGCCGGCCGGATCATCAACCTGCATCCCAGCCTGCTGCCGGCGTTTCCCGGCCTCGATGCGATCGGCCACGCTTTTCGGCGGGGCGTGAAGATCACGGGCTGCACTGTCCACCTGGTCACGGCCGATGTGGACGGCGGCCCCATCCTCGACCAGGCCGCGGTCCGTGTCGAACCGGACGACTCGCTTGAATCGCTCACCGCGAAAGTTCACGCGGCCGAACACCAACTGCTCCCCGACGTGGTCGCACGCTTGAGCGCAGGCGGCATGCCGCGCCCGTAGCGAAGTCGAACCGGAGTCACGAGGGAGGGCGCGCATCGTCCCTCGTTCTCGCAGCGCGAAGATATCCGCCCGGCCACGGGCCCCATCAGTCGCCGGTTGAAGCGTCCAATCCGTCGGGACTGCCGGTGGAGGGATGCACGCAAAGTCGGCGCGTCCATCCACGGCCTCCCCACTGCGATCCTCGTGAAGGCCCAAACGATGTTACGTACGTAACATCGTTTGGGCCTTGCGGCTGCTCCCGAGCCGGTATCAGAAAGAGCCGATGCGCGCCGGCTGGAATGACTCGCGGATGCTCTTGTTGGTGATGGCGGCGGACGGGATCGAGGCGACGGGAAGAAGCCTGCAGCGGATCTGGCAACACGCGTCGCGCGCCGGTCGCCTGGACCGGGCGTTGCGTCGGCTCCTGCGCAAGGGACAGGTCGATCCGACGGGATCCGAAGAAGTCGACGCCCGGCTTTTTCGAATAACTCTCGCCGGGCGGCAGGCTTTGCTCGGGGACATCGAACCGGAGGCGCTTTGGAGCCGGAAGTGGGATGGGAAGTGGCGGCTCGCACTATTTGATGTGCCTCAAACGCACGTCGCGTTGCGCACCCGGCTGCGACGGAAGCTACGCGAGCTCCGCTTTGGCTGGCTGCAAAACAGCGTTTGGGTGAGCCCGGATCCTGTTGATGTACTGACCCGTCTATTCGAGCAGGAGAAGGGATCGGTGGAGAATCTGGCGTTTCTTGAGGCGCGTCCGGCAGGTCTGGTGACGGATCAGGAATTGGTGGCCGGCGCCTGGGACTTTGAGCGATTGGCCCGGCTTCAAGAGGTCTACCTGAAGGTACTGCGGCTGCGTCCGGCGCGAGGCCGGCGTGCGGAGGTCTCCGCCTGGCTGGCGTGGGCAGAGACGGAGCAGCGAGCATGGCTGGAGGTTAAGCGACACGATCCTTTCCTGCCGGAGGTGCTTTGGCCCGAAGGGTATGCCGGCCGCAGGATCTGGTCGGAACGTTTGAAGGCGCTGCACGAGGCCGGTGGAGCACTTGCCCGTCTCGCTGCCGAGAGCTGACAGACCTTGCGACACGGCATCCCGCGTCCGATCCCAAAGTGGCCTCGTGTGGCGGGCGACAATCAGAACTCGACCCTCCATTTCAGTTTGTCGTTGCCCTCGTCGTGAGCCGAAGAGGCTCGCTGGACCAAACCATGTTACGTACGTAACACCGTTCGGGCCAGCAGGCGAAAAGAGGTGCTGGCATGCGCGCGCATGGGCCAGATGCGATTCGGGTTTAACTTACGACACCGCCGGAGAAAAACGCGGTAGACGATGCGGAGGATCGTCGTTGCTGGCGGTTGACGGTGGCGGGCATCGTCCGGCATGTCACTTTGGCAGTGTCGGGCAGAGCTCGCGGGGGACTGGGTGGAGTTGGTTGATTCGACGATCATCGAGCGAGGGGACGATCGCTGGAGTTTGTTCGAGGACGTGCGGGCGGGGCGGGCGTGGTTGATCGGTGTCTTCCCCGATGAGAGCGCCGCACGGGCCGGTTGGAGGGAGTTGCGGCCGCAACTACCCCGGGGCGTGCTGCGGCCGCCGGAGTGGCGTGAACTGGCCGAGGTCGACTGGCGCGAGAGCTACAAGGCGCACTTCAAGGCCTGGCACTGCGGCCGCCTGCACTGGGTCCCCGAGTGGGAACGCGCGACGTATCGGTTGACGCGTGGCCAGGTGGCCGTGTATCTGGATCCCGGGCTCGCCTTTGGCACCGGCAACCACGAAACCACGCGCTTGTGCTGCCGCCGATTGGTGGATGTCGCTTGCGGCCTGACCCCGCGGGCCCGGCGAACCTGGCGGGTGATCGACGCGGGTTGCGGTTCCGGCATTCTCGCAATCTCGGCGGCGAAGCTGGGGTGCCGGCAGATTTTCGCCTTTGACAATGATCCCGAGGCGGCGGCGATCGCGCGGGAGAACACACGGCGGAATCGGGTCGCGAGCGTGGTGCGTATTTCCACGGGAGGCCTGGCGGAACAGTTGCGCCGAAGGCAGGCGGATCTCGTCCTCGCCAACATCCAGGCAGACGTGCTGGTTGCCAATGCCGAGGATTTACTCCGGGCGGTCGCACCGGGCGGGCAGCTCGTGTTGAGTGGCATTCTTGCGTCAGAACGGCCGATGGTCCGCGAACGATTCGCCGTCGTGAGGGCCGGAGCGCGGCTGCATTCGCGCACCCTGGGCGAGTGGGCGGATCTGCGGATCAGCGTGCCAGCGACGAAAAACAAGAAAGGCGGCCCGCCTCGGGGCCGCCTCTGAGATCGGGCGACGAAGCTACGTCAGGAACTAGAAGCTGACCGTCGCGCCCGCATTGAAGGTGCGCGGGGCGCCGAGGAAAACCTCGGCGCGTTGTGCACTGTGGGGTGCGGCAAGGCTGGTGCTCACTGCTTCAAAGGAGCTCTCGTCCGTCGCATCCGAGACGTAGGTCTTGTCGAAGAGATTGAACACGTGCGCGAACACGCGGACGTCGAATTTCTCCGAGTCAATCGGCAGCTGGTAGCTCACATGGAGGTCGAACACGGAGTAGTGCGGGATCTCCCAGGATTGACTGCGGTCGGAGGCGTTCGTGCGGTTCTCCGGCAGGTAGTCCGACCAGTACCGGTTGTAGTTCCGTCCTTGCAGGGTGAGCGAAAGGCCGTGGGTCGGGAATACGGTCGTGCCGACCGCAATCTGGCTTTGCGGCGCGTCTCCCACTTTGAGGCCCTTGAGGTAGAGCATGCTGCCAGACGTGACCGTCGACTCCCCGGTGCTGATGTCATACTGCTGGAACTGCACGTCCTTCGTGTAGTACCAATTGCCGAACGAGGCGGCCGCATCGAAGCGGATGAACCGGGACGGCTGGTAGCCTCCTTCGATTTCCAGGCCACCGTAGTTGGAATCGATGCCGCGTTGATACGTGATCGTGTTGTCGCGGTCATTGACGCGGGTGACCGTGCGATCCCGCCATCGGGTAAAGTAGAAACTCGACGAGAGATTGAACTTCTGGTCGGCGGACACATAGCGCACACCGGTTTCGTAGGACGTGAACTTCTCGTTCGTCTGCGGGATCGGCGTGCCCGTCACGTCGTCGATCGCCCCGTCGTAGATCGGCGCCTTTGACACCCAGCCGGCGTTCACGAACGCGCTGAACTGGTCGTTGAACGCGTATTGGACACCACCCTTGATCTGGTTGCCCGTGGCGTTCTTCGCATTGACGACGTATTCGTCGCTCGAACCCGGCGACGCCCGGCGGAAGTGATCGCGTGAACGCATAATCGACGAGCGAATAGCCATAGGCCGCAAACGCGTTCACCGGTCCATGCTTGGTACTGGGCCTGCGTGAACAGGCCGAGCCAGTCGACGTGGTTGGTTTCATCGTAGTCGACCTTGTCGCCCAATCCGAGCTGCGTGTCGGCGCCGTCCGCCCAGAACTCACTGGCCTGGGAACTCGTCGGCAGATAGTAATCCCCACCGAGCAGGTCGCGAACCTCGCGGAAATGATCGATGCGTGCGGTGCGCCAGTCGAGTCCACCGGTCACGGTGATGTCATCGGAAAGCGTGTAGGTGGCCTTGGAAACGATGCCATATTGATCCTGGTTGTTGACGCTGTTGCGCAGAATCCCCAGCGAGCGTCCGGCCGCCTTGGCATTGCCGCGGGCATCGACCGTGCCGGCGTTGCTGGCGATCGTTTCATCCCAGTTGATGTTGCTGCCATAAAGGGGCTCGGAGTTCGGATAGTGGCCAAACGCGGCACTGCTGGAACCGTTGTTCAGCGTGCCCGACCCACCCCCACGACCACCGGAATAGTAGAAGACGGACGCGAGCTTCAGGTCGTCGGAGAGCGTCGAATACCAGTTCAGGTTGATCTGTGGCTTGTGGAAGTAGTTTTCACGTTCGTTGATGAAGTTCTTGTCTTCGCGCGGGTGCAGTCCTCCCCAGTAGTATTGTTTGCCGGCGTAGCTGGAACTGACGGGCGCATAGTTTGGATTGAAGTCCTGGCCGGCATCAACCGGTCCCTGCCGCAGCGCGCCGCCCGAGGTGCTGTTGATCTGCTCGTCGGTGTAGCCCAGTTTCCGCGCATAATCCACATCGTAGGCGGCGATGTTCGAGGCGAAGGTGCGTTGACCATGACGTTGGGGGGCGCCCACGGCGAACAGCTCGAGCCGGTTTCTGTCGTTCACCTTGAACGAGGCGCCGAGGTAGTAGCCGTAGCCCTTGGTGTACGTGCCGCGCACGTAGCCATCACCGGTCTTGGCGACGAGGCCGAGCGTGGCGGCAAACCGGTCGTTCGCCATCAAACCCGAGTTGAGCACGAGCGTGCCCTTGCGGAAATTGTCACTGCCGAACTCGAACTTGAACGAACCGCTGCGCTGTGCCGACGCGGGATCGGTGATGATGTTCATCGTGCCACCAACCGAAGGCGTCGGCAGCGTTACGTTACTCAGGCCGCGCTGCACCTGGATCGTGGCGGTGACGTCGCCGAGGCCGTCCCAGTTCGACCAGTAGAGCCACCCGTTCTCGATGTCATTGGTCGGAACCCCGTTGATCAGGATCGACACGTTGCGCTGGCTGAACCCGCGCACATTGACGCGGGCATCCCCCGCGCCACCGCTGTCGGTCGTCGCATATACCGACGGCGTGGAATTCAACACCAGCGGGATGTCGCGCGAGCCGAGCTGGTCGGAGATCGTGTCCTTGGTGAGTTCGGTAAACGCCACGGGCGTTTCCCCGGGAATGGCCTGGTCCGAGAAGCTCTTGAGCTCCCGGACCTCGAGTGCCTCGAGCTTCACGACGTCGTCGGCCGTTTCGGCGTTCGACGGCGGTGCCGGGGAAGTCGTAGTCTGCTGGGCGTGGGCCGTGATCAGCGCGGTCGAGGCGCAGAGCACGAGGGCGAGCGTTCGTTGATAGTTCATCTGTGATCTGGTAGCAGGTGAGGAGAAGATGCCGAAAGGTGGCGAGCGGCCTTCGCAACCGGTGCAATAACATACCGGCAGAGTTGGCACGCTCGACGCGCTCCACGGTGAGCAGGACGCGAGCCCGAGGCAATCGCCGTCATCACTCCGGGCCAAATCCGCGGGAAATCCCGATGCTGTTGGAGATGCCGGGGTTCGGAAAGTGCGGACGCAGTGACACTGAAAAGTAACATCCCATACTCCCTTCCCACCCCGGCATGGGTGCGCGGGACACAAAAGAGTCCATCCTGAGGCGGGTTCAGGACTTTGCGAGACTGCGACGGAAGTCGTGAATGACTGAGCCCGGATCCGATGCCTGCAACACTTCCGAGACGACCACGATGCGCTCGGCGCCGGACGCGAGCACGTCGCCGAGGTTGACGCGCTTGATGCCCCCGATCACGAACCAGGGGAGGCGCGGGCGATTCGCCGCGACGCGGCGCACGAGGTCAAGGCCGACCGGGGCATAGTCCGGCTTGGTGGCGGTGGCGAAAAGCGGCCCCACGCAGAAATACGAAAGGACGCCGGCGGGGAGGGCCATTGCGGCCTCGGCCTGCTCCCAAGAATGGGTCGACAGACCCAGGACGCGGTCGGGGCCGATGCGCTCGCGCGCCTCCGCGGGCGGCGCGTCGTCCTGCCCGAGATGCAGCCCGGCGCCGGGCGTGCCTGCACAGAGGTCGACGTCGTCGTTGATCACCAGCAGCGGCCGGCGTTGCCGGCGAGGCCCGGAAACCGGCGGAACGAAGAGCGGCAGGATGGCCCGCACCAATCGCGCGCGCTCGGCGGAGGTTTCGCGTTTGGCACGGACCTGGATGAGTTCGGCGCCGCCGGCAACCAATGCCTCGGCGACCGCGAACCACCGCGCTGCCGGCACGTAAGCCGTGTCAAGAATGGCGTAGAAGCGCGTTTCGCCCAGGTCGGACATTCTCAGGCCAACCGGAGGCGAACGTTCGGCCGCACGGATCGCCGCCTCACGCAGTCGCGGTTTTTGGCTCCTCGAGGACGCCGACGACGACGATGTCGATGTCGCCGATATTTTCGAGACCGAGATTCTCGGTCAACGCCTGCATGATGCGCTCGCGCAGGTAGGAGGTGACGCCCTTCACGTTGGCGTTGCGCCGCAACTTCAGTTCAACCCGCGTGCGCAGGGCTCCGCGCTGAATGCCAACCGTGACATCCGCAGAACCGTTGCCACTCAGTTCGTC
The DNA here is from genome assembly GCA_963797435.1 of uncultured Verrucomicrobiae bacterium. Taxonomy (GTDB): domain Bacteria; phylum Verrucomicrobiota; class Verrucomicrobiia; order Opitutales; family Opitutaceae; genus CAWCPJ01. Next base: position 668,373 of record CAWCPJ010000006.1, read on the forward strand.
GCAGCAATGGATCACGAGTTCCTTGACGGCCCGGCGAGTCACCAACACCTGGCCTCCCTCCGTAGGGAACGCCTGGACGACGCGGGGGGACGAAACATCCAGACCTTCGCCAGCCACACGATGAACAGCCCAACGAACGTGATCGCGCCGCCGATGAAGTACTTGGAGTCGAGCAGATCCTGCAACCAGTAGGGCATGTCGGATGAGGGCGCGCCGCGACCGCGCCTAGTCGGTGTGTGGCGTTTCGCGCCACAAATCGGCTTCCGTTTCCTCCGGAGCGGACGCCTTTTCCTCCACCACCTTGACGCCCTCGATGAACACGTCGACCCGCTTGACGCGGTTGCCCGTCATCTTTTCCACCTGTTCGCGTACGAGCATCTGCACCTGGTAGGCCACCCGGGCGATCTCCGAGCCGAAGGCCACCACGATGCGCAGTTCGATGGCGTAGTTGTTGTTCTCGTCGTCGAAGACCTTCACGCCGCGGTCGGTCTCGCGCTTGCTGAAAATGGCTCCGGCGATGTCATCGACGAAACCCGCGCCCACGCCACAGACGCCTTTCACTTGCAGCGCCGCGAGGCGGACGATGCTGGCGACCACCGCATTGTTCACCTCGATGCGACCGAGGGTTGGCTGGTCGTCACCGACGTCGCTCGTGTATTCCGGGGGCTGAGGCATGCGCGGGGAAATCGGCAGAGGAGTTACAGCAGGTCGCGGGGGGCGCGGGTCAGGAACTCCTGCACGTAGCCGGTGGTCGCGGTGCCGCCACAAAACACCGGATCCGTAAAGATCGCGCGATGAAAGGGAATCGTCGTCTTGATCCCGCGGATGATATATTCGCCCAAGGCGCGATGCATGCGTTCGATGGCGGTGCGGCGGGTCTCCCCGAAGGTGATGAGTTTCCCGATCATGCTGTCGTAGTAGGGAGGGATCGTGTAGCCGCCGTAAACATGTGAGTCAACCCGTACCCCATGGCCGCCCGGTGGATAGTAGAGGTCGATGGTTCCCGGCGACGGGGCGAAGTTGCGCGCGGGGTCCTCGGCGTTGATCCGGCACTCGATGGCGTGGCCGTGAAATTCGATGTCGCCCTGGTCCCAGGCAAGTTTCTCGCCGGATGCGATGAGGATCTGTTGCTTCACCAGGTCCACTCCGGTGACCTCCTCCGTGACCGGATGCTCCACCTGGATGCGCGTGTTCATCTCGATGAAGTAGAAACTGCCCTTTTCATCCACGAGGAACTCGATCGTACCGGCGTTTTCGTATTCTGCCGCCTCCGCGGCGCGCACGGCCGCCTTGCCCATCGCCTTGCGCAGGGACGGTGTCATGAAGGGCGATGGCGACTCCTCGATCAACTTCTGGTGACGCCGCTGCACGGAACAGTCCCGCTCGCCGAGATGGATGATCTTGCCGTGGCTGTCGGCGAGGATCTGGAACTCGATGTGGCGCGGGTTCTGGATGTAGCGCTCGACGTAGACCCGACCGTCGCCGAACGCCTTCTCGGCCTCGTTGCGCGCGACGTGGTATTCCTTGGCGAAGGACACGTCGTTGTGGGCGATGCGCATGCCACGACCGCCGCCACCGGCGACGGCCTTGATGATGACGGGATAACCGATCTTCTTGGCGACCTTCACGGCCTCGGCTTCGGTTTCGACCGGGCCGTCACTGCCGGGCACGATTGGCACGCCGGCCTTCTTCACGGTATCCTTGGCCACGGCCTTGTCGCCCATCATGCGAATGCTCTTGGACTTCGGTCCGATGAACTTGATGTTGCAGCGCTCGCACTGCTCGGCGAAGTCCTCGTTTTCCGACAGGAAACCATAACCGGGATGGATGGCGTCGACATCGGCCAGCTCGGCTGCGCTTATGATGCGGTCGGCCTTCAGGTAGCTCTGGCTGCTTTGGGCGGAGCCGATGCAAATGGCTTCGTCAGCGAGCTGGACGTGCAGGGATTCCACGTCTGCCTCCGAGTAAACGGCGAGGGTCTTGATGCCAAGCTCGCGGCAGGCGCGCACGATGCGCAGCGCGATTTCGCCACGGTTGGCTATGAGAATCTTCTGCATGCAGGCGGGGAGAATGGAAAACCGGCGCGTCGTGCCCGGCCCGGATGTAGGCGGCGGGATGGGCGGAGCGCGGGAGCGAGGCGTCAGCCGACGCGCACTTTGAACAGGCGCTGGCCGAATTCGACCGGCTGGCCGTTTTCGATCAACACCTCGAGAATCGTGCCCTTCACCTCGGCCTGGATCTCGTTCATGATCTTCATGGCTTCGATGATGCAGACCGGCGAAGTCTCTGTGACCTTGCTATTGGGTTCCACGAAGGCCGGGCTTTCCGGAGATGGTGCACGGTAGAAGGTCCCGACCATCGGCGACTTGATATAGGCGATGCCCGGCTCCTCGGCCGGCGGCGCCGCGCGCGATGGCGCGGATGAACTCGTGCCCGGGGCTGCGGCGAGAGTTGCGGGCTCCGTTGGCGGACCGCTGACGACAAAGCCGGAGCCGGTGGTGCTGACGACGGGCGGTCCCGAGTTGCCTCGGCGAATCCGGAGCTTGAAACCTTCCTCCTCGACCGCGAATTCGGTGAGGTCGGAACGTTTCATCAGATCGATGATCTGCTTAATCTCTTTGAGATCCAAGGCGGTCCTTTTGCGTGGGGGGGTTCTCGGAGTTGGATCGGACACAAAAGGCACTTCAGATTCTCGTGGCAATTCCCGACTTCAAGGCCGTTTGCGGGACATTGGATCGTTGAATCTCTTGAGAACGGCCGAAACTCCCGGCACTCCATGCGGCGCATCCAAACCCGACGAGGACCGGAAACCCGCTCTGAAGGCTTCCGGGATCTCGCCTGCCTTGGCCATGTGTGGGTCGCAACAAAAAGCCCCACCGCAATCGGGTGGGGCGCAACCGCGAAAAGCGAATGGGCGCTCAGGACCCGGACTTGATCGTCTTTTTGATCGATCCGCAACGCAGCATACTACTGCCAAAATAGGGATTCGCGATGCTGCTGTCGGTTTGGATCCAGTCCGCCTTCGCCATCGGGCAGGTCATCACGAAATGATCACCCGCATCGGCCACAATCGGGACGACCGCGGCGCTGATACCCTTGAAGAGAGCGCGCGCTTCGGCGAGCGAAGCCGCCTTGGTGAACGCCTGCACCTTGTCGGTGAGCCCGGCTCGATTGTCGCAGGTGAGGCAGCAGGCCAGTTGTGCCGCGGCGGTCTGGGCATCGCCCAAGTTGTCGGCGGCGAGCGCGTTGGATATCTGGACGTAGGTCGAGAGCAGTGCAGCGTGCGGACCTGCGCTGCAGGCATTGTCACAATCGGCGCAGGAAGTTGCTTCGCCGCCCGAGGCAGGCAGAGCGGCCGCCAGGATGACAGCGAACAAGAGGCTCGAGTTCTTCATGGTGAGGGAGGTTGTGGTCACAAAAAGCGGCCTGGGTCTTTCGGATGAAACCGCCCGGCCGGCATTTCCCCTGCGATTTTCTTGCGACCAGAACATGGATCGACGCTGGCGCTCACGATTTCACTTATTCGGTTGCGGGACGATCACGTTTCGTCAGCTTTGAGGGGTCGGCGCGAACTCGATCGCGACCGGCAAGCTTCCGCCAGTCTCACCGTTCGTTTCAACCACGAGGACTTGATCCATGCGACAAGCACCTGCGCCTTGCTTCTGTTGCCGTCTCACGGGTTTGCGTCCGCGCCAACCTTGATGAGCCGGACATGAAAAGCATCCTTGATTTCGCCCGCTACAAGCGGGAGGGCCTGCCGATCGGCATGGTCACGAGTTACGACAGTTGGTCGGCCCGCCTCGCGGCCGCGGCCGAGGTCGACTGTCTGCTGGTTGGCGACAGTGTCGCCATGGTCGTCCACGGCTTCTCCGACACGCTGCACGCCACGCTGCCGATGATGGAGATGCACACCGCCGCCGTGCGCCGCGGTGCGCCGGCGATGTTCGTGGTGGCGGACATGCCGTTTCTGTCGTTTCGCCGGGGCCCCGCCGTCGCGGTCGCAGCGGCCGGTGTCCTGATGCGGGCCGGTGCGTCCGCCGTGAAACTCGAAGGCGTGACCGGTCATGAGGACGCCGTGGCCCAAATCGTCGGCAGCGGTATACCAGTGATGGGGCATCTCGGACTCACGCCACAATCGGTCCACCAACTCGGTGGCTATCGCGTGCAGGGACGTTCCTCCCAGGCAGCGGCGCGCATCCTGGAGGAAGCGCGCAAGCTCGAGACGCTCGGCGCCTTCGCGCTGGTGCTCGAGTGCGTTCCCGAACAGCTTGCCGCCGAAATCACGACCGCAGTGGGCATTCCGACGATCGGCATCGGTTCCGGGGTGAAGACCTCGGGCCAGGTGCTGGTGTTGCACGACCTGCTCGGGTTGCAGGCGGACTTCCGGCCTCGGTTCGCCCGGCGGTACGCCGAGGGACACGAACTCGTTCGTGACGCGCTCGTCCGTTACATGGCCGACGTGCGCGCCGCCCGGTTTCCCGCGCGGGACGAGGTGTTATGCTGATGGACGTCATCGAAACGGTCGCCGACTGGCAGCGGCTGCGTGGCGGTCGAATCGTTCGCCGGCCGCACGGTTGGCCTCGTGCCAACGATGGGGGCGCTCCATGCCGGGCACGAGGCGCTGCTGGATCGCGCCCGACGGGAAAACGACATCGTGGTGCTTAGCATTTTCGTCAACCCGACCCAGTTCAACGACCCGCAGGACCTGGAGAAATACCCGCGGACGTGGGAGGCGGATCTCGCGCTGGCCCGGCGGAGTGGGGTCGACGTGGTCTTTGCGCCGACTCCGGCCCAGATGTATCCGGAGGGATATCGTTTCCGGGTGTCCGAAAACCAGCTCAGCACGATTCTCGAGGGCGCCCATCGACCAGGACACTTCGATGGCGTGCTTACGGTCGTGCTCAAGTTGTTGCTTCTGATTCGCGCCGAACGCGCCTATTTCGGCGAAAAGGATCTTCAGCAACTGCTGCTCGTGCGGGACATGGCGGCGGCGTTTTTTCTGCCGACGGAAATTGTCCCGTGCCCGACCGTGCGTGCGCCCGACGGTCTGGCGCTCAGTTCGCGCAATGCCCGGCTCTCGCCGGCGGCGCGGGCGAAGGCGCCGGAGTTCGCGCGCATCCTGCGTGACGAAAGCGAACCGGCCGAGACGCGCGCTAAGCTCGCGGACGCCGGCTTCGAAGTGGATTACGTGGACCAACATGACCGCTGGCGTCTTGGCGCCGTGCGGCTGGAAGGGATTCGGTTGATCGACAATGTGTGCCGCGAAGATCCTCTTTAAGCTCTCCGGCTCGATCGCCGCCTGGAAGGCTTGCGCCGTGATTTCACGCCTCGTGCAGGAAGGGCATGAGGTTCAAACCGCGGCCACGCCATCGGCGCTACGGTTCGTCGGCGCCGCCACGCTGGAAGGGCTCACGGGCAAGCCGGTGCGGACCGACCTTTGGGAAGCCGGCACGGCGATGGACCACATCAACCTCGTGAAGTGGGCGGATATCGTCGTGCTCTGTCCGGCGACGGCGAACACGATCAACGCGTTCGCGGCCGGACTTGCGCCGGACCTGCTGGGGGCGCTCTTTCTCGCCCACGACTGGCGCAAGCCCTACCTGCTGGCGCCGGCGATGAATCCTGCGATGTGGTCGCATCCGGCGACGGAGGCGGCGGTGGAGAAACTCCGTGGTTGGGGAGTGCGCATTCTGCCTGTGGGTTCCGGACGACTTGCATGCGGCGACGAAGGTGCCGGACGCTTGCTCGAGCCCGAGGCGATTCTCGAGGCGATCCATGATGCCTTGCCCGCTACCGTCACCGCCGCCGGCACCAACGGCGTTCGCGCAGGACGGTCCGCGGCGCACGCGCCACGCGTGCTGGTCACGGCCGGTGGCACGGAGGAACCGATCGACGGCGTGCGCAGCATCGGCAACTTCAGCACGGGCCGGACGGGTGCGCTGCTGGCGGAGGCGTTTGCCGCGGCGGGATGCGTGGTCACCTTGCTGCGCGCCCGGCGCGCGATTGCTGCAAATGCAGCGGACGTGCGTCAGGAAACTTTTTCCAGTTTCGCGGATCTTGCCGCGAGCCTGCGTCGCCTGCTGGCGGACGAATCGTTCGATGCGGTCGTGCATGCCGCCGCAGTCAGCGACTACTCGATCGCCGGGCTGGTGGTGAACGGCCAGGAAGAACTCGCCGGTGCGCGCGGCAAACTGGATTCCGGCCGCGACGTCGCCATCCGCTTGAAACCAAACCCCAAGCTGGTCGACTCGCTGCGCGCCTGGAGTGCCAATCCTCAGATCCGGGTGATCGCGTTCAAGCTCACGCGCGGTGCGGGCGCTGCCGCGGCCCGGGCCGCAGTCGAAACGCTCTTCGCCCATTCGCACGCCGACGTCGTCGTGCACAACGACCTCGCGGCAATCGACGAGGCCAGCGGGTGTTTTCCCGCAACCATTCATTCCGCCTCCGGCGACGCGACGCCGGTGCGAACGCGCGCCGAACTCGCCGAAGCGCTCGCAGCGCTGTTGGTGCCCGCCTCCTGAACTTTCATTCGCCATGCTGCTCTGTCTCGACGTAGGCAACACCCACATCCACGGCGGCGTCTTCGACGGCGATGTCCTGCGGGTGCAGTTCCGCCACAGCACGCACCCGATCGGCTCGTCCGACGAACTCGGGCTGTTTCTGCGCGCGGTCCTGCGCGAGAACGGCGTCGACCCGGAATCCGTCACGCACGTCGCCATCTGTTCGGTCGTGCCGCCGGTCGTCTACCCGTTGCGCAGCGCGTGCCTGAAATACTTCCGCTGCGAGCCCTTTGTCCTGCAGCCCGGCGTGAAAACCGGCCTCAAGGTCAAGTATCGCAATCCCGCTCGAAGTCGGTTCCGACCGCATCGCCGGCGCTGTCGCGGTCACCCATCTCTGGCCCGATCGCGATGCCATCGTGATCGACGTCGGCACGGCGACAACCTTCGACGTCATCACCGCCGGTCGCGACTACCTCGGCGGCGTCATCCTCCCGGGACCGGGCATCTCGGTCGAGGCGCTCGCCGGCAAGACGGCGCGCCTGCCTGCCGTCGAGATCTCGCGTCCGGAGTCGGTGCTCGGACGCAGCACGATCGAAAGCATCCAGTCGGGCGTGTTCTTCGGCCAGGTCGGGGCGATCTGAATATCTCGTCGGTGCGCTTGCCGAAGAGGCTTTCCGCGGCCAGCGACCGTTGCTTGTCGGCACCGGCGGTTTTGCCCGAATGCTCGAGACCGAGGAACTTTTCGACGAGATCGTCACCGATCTCGTGCTCCGTGGCCTGCGCTTCGCCGAGGCGATGAACCGCGCCGAGCCCGCCCCGTCCGTCTCTCCAACCTGAACGATCCTCCGCCATGCGCCTGACTCTGCTGAAGTGCAAACTCCACCGCGCCACCGTCACCGGGGCCGACATCGACTACGAAGGTTCGATCGCGATCGCGCCCGAGCTGATCCGCGCCGCCGGCCTGTTGCCGTGGGAGCGCGTCGATGTCTACAACGTCACCAACGGCCAGCGTTTTTCGACCTACGTAATTCCCGGCACGGCACGCGGCGAGATCATGCTCAACGGCGCCGCCGCCCGCCTCGTGCAGAAGGGCGATCAGGTCATCATCGCCGCCTACGCGGAATTCGATGCCGACGAAGCCCGCCGGCATCGGCCGGTGGTCGTGCTGCTCGATCGCGACAACGAACCAATCGCCGCCCCGGCGCACGTGGCGGCGGATTGACGAGGGTAGGGCGGGGACTCCGTTCCCCGCCGCGACGTTCGCTCAGCATTCGGCGGCGGGGAACGGAGTCCCCGCCCTACCGGCGCTGGACTCAGAACCGGCCCACGTAGACCTCGGTCTCGTATTCGAAGCGGACCTTTCCGGCATCGTGGTGAGCGTCGAAAATTTCGCGCAGTTCCGCCAGCATCGGTTCGTGATTCGGATGGCCCGGAGCCGGCGCGTAGGAAGACGACAGCAGGCGTCCCCGCAGGCCGGCGAAGTCGAACACCTGCCGGGAAGGAAACGCAAAACGCTCGACTGCTCCTGGCGCGAAGAAGGGCGCGATCGTCGCGATTCCGATGTTGCGATGGTTGACATGTGCGTAGTCCGGCGACCAGCGGTGCAGCATGGCTTCATACGCGACCAGGAACGGCGTCACCCCCTCGCGGCGCGAATTCCAGATGAGCGCAACGGCGCCGCCCGGGCGCAGGATGCGCCGGAACTCTGTCCGTGCCCGCGCGCGGTCGAACCAGTGAAACGCCTGGGCGGCGACGACCAGGTCGATGCTGCCCGTGCGCAGCCCGGTGTCTTCCGCCGTGCCCTCGTGAGTCCGCAGCCGCACGTCGGAACCCAGGGCGGCGATGAGCGCGTTGTGCATCGCGCGGTTCGGCTCCACCGCGTAGACGGCGGCGACTCCCGCGTCCAACAACACGCGCGTGAAAATGCCCGTGCCCGCACCGATGTCGGCGACGATACTGGTCCGGCCGAGTCCGGCGTGTTCGCGCAACACCGCAAGCACCTCCGGCGGATAGCCCGGACGCGACTTGACGTAGTCGTCGACGCGATTGGCGAATCGCGTGGTGGCGTCGGCGGGAGGCTGGTGGGTGAGAAGTCATTCGTGGATCGATGGGACATTCGGGGCGCAAAGCCTCTCCTACGTGGACGTAGGAGCGGGTTTACCCCGCGATTTCTCGTTTGTCCTCACCCGCGGATCTGGCCGGTGCCGCGGATCTGGTATTTGTAAGTGCACAGCTCCCGCAATCCCATTGGCCCGCGGGCGTGCAGGCGGTCGGTGGAGATACCGATCTCGGCGCCGAAACCAAACTCGAACCCATCGTTGAACCGCGTGCTCGCGTTCCAGAACACAGTTGCGGAGTCGACGCCGTTGAGGAAGCGCTCCGCGGCGGCTTCGTCCGCAGACACGATGGCGTCACTGTGCGCGCTGCCGTGGGTGTTGATGAAGGTCACCGCGTCGTCGAGCGAGTCGACGACCTTCACCGCGATGATCAGGTCGAGGTATTCCTCGTCCCAATCGCTCGCGGTGGCGGGCTTGGTTGCAACTCCGGCCTGGGTGAGGATCGCCGCGGCGCATTCGTCGCAGCGCAGTTCCACCTTCCGCTCGGCCAGCGCGCGGCCGACGCGAGGCAGCAGGACGGCCGCGACGTCGCGGTGGACGAGGAGTTTTTCCGCGGCGTTGCAGACGGACGGACGCTGCACCTTGGCGTTAATGACGATCGCCTCGGCCATCGCGGGATCGGCGGCGCGATCGAGGTAGACCGAACACACGCCCTTGTAGTGCTTGATGACCGGAATCGTGCTGTTTTGCGCCACGAACCGGATCAGCCCTTCGCCTCCACGGGGGATGATGCAATGGATCAGGTCGTCGCGCTTGAGCAGGGCGGTGAGGGCGCCACGGTCGGTCGTTGGCACGAGTTGCACCGCATCTTCGGGCAGGCCGGTTTCGCGCAATGCCTGGGTCACGAGGCCGGCGAGCGCCGTGTTGCTGTGGATCGCTTCCTTGCCGCCGCGCAGGATGCTGGCGTTGCCCGCCTTCAGGCAGAGGGCCGCGCAGTCGATCGTCACGTTGGGGCGCGATTCGTAGATGATCCCGATCACGCCGATGGGCACGCGCACCTTCTGAATCTCGATGCCGTTGGGCCGGGTTGTGGTCTCGAGAACCTCGCCGACGGGATCGGGCAAGGCGATCACCTGGCGCACGCCTTCGGCCATGGCCTCGATTCGGGCCGGCGTGAGGCGCAGCCGATCGAGCAAAGCCCGGTCGTGAGCCCGGCTGCTTCGCCGGCGGCAAGATCGCGGGCGTTGGCTTCCGCCAAAGCCGGGCCCGCCTGTTCGATCAGAGTGGCCAGTCGGTCGAGTGCCGCGTGCTTTTGCTCCGTCGGCGTCCCGGCCAGTTTCAGCGAAGCCGCGCGGGCGGCGCGGCCGAGTCGTTCGGCGAGGGCCGCATGATCGTCGGCGGTGGCGACAGGTGAGACGACGGTGGACATGGGACCGGACAAGAAAAGCCAATCTGCTGCCCGTGTCGAGAGAACGACTGGAAGCGCCCGACCGGCGGGGTGCATCTCCGAGTCGTCGTTGGACCAAAGCGGCGCAGAGCGCCAACACGCCAGGACGCTGGAGCGAAGTCCGTGGACTCCAAGCGAGCGCGACAGCGCCTTGGAGTGCGGCGCTCCGCGCCGCTTTGGATCGAAACGCGGGCCGTTTTCGTAGCGTTATCCGACTCTCGCGAACTCCGGCATGGCTCGACATCCAGACGTCGAGTCCAGCTTCCTGGACTCGGCTTCGTAACGTTACAACGATGCGAGCCGCCGAACTAGCGACAAACGATGGTCGCTGTGGCAGGGTCTGGGGCTTTTCGGGCCTGACAACTGACGGAGACACTCCCCGGAGGGCTGACCCGGGGCACATTGCCGCTTGCACCAAGCAAGTACATTTAAACGGAGACTCACCGCAAGGAAGCAGAGAGGGCACAGAGCGGCATCCTCGGATGAGTTCTGTGTCCCTCCTACTCTGCACGCGTTGATAGCGTGACCTGCCCAACAAACCAGAGATGCTATAGGACTCGAAGTTGATCTACCGGATTCCACTAGACGAGTTCATCCCTAACGATGTTAGGCATGTCTAAGGTCGAATTTTGTTTGCTCAGATCGAACGTGGTGTTGACCACGACGTGGTCTTGGTAGATTGACACATCGGCATCACGAATTCTTGGACGAGGTGCGCTGGAGATTGGCAAATGAGGATCACACACGTTATCATTGTCCTCGCCTTCTGTAGTAGAACGGTCGTTTGGGGAGCGCAGTATGTTGAGGAATGGGGCGCTGTCGACATGCGGCCGGTGTTGCGGGTGGGAGATATGCAGGTCAGTGGATATCTCGCCGCCAAGCACTTCAAACGTTTTGTCCAATCAAGCCTGACGGAGGGGACACCGCCTTCGGACGCTGCGGCGTTCGAGCAATGGAAGAAGCTCTTCGTGGCGGATCACGTAATCATCGCAGACCTGATGCGGCAAGGCCAGGGAGACACCCCGGAGGTGCGGACCGCGGTGGAGGAGATGGAGCACCACATGCTCACGGATCCGGTCGGGCCCATTCTATGAATACCTGTGGCGCAAAGCGATGTCGGGAAGGGATCTTGAACGTGAATATTTTCGTGCCGGCACGGTGATCGACGGCGTTTTGGTGCGCTTCAAGGATCAGGGGCAACTGCGCGCCTGCTTCACCCGGAAATGTTGTCACGAGGGTTGGACTCCCAAATCAAGAGCCTGCGCTCGCTTGGTATGCTAGCCGTGGATATTCTCGACGGGCGGGCTTTATTGGCCATACAGTCCGTTCACCGAGATATTCGACGAGATTTGCGGCGCACCGGTCGGACAGTGGACCTTTGTGGATGGCAAGTATCACGACGATTTTGCGATCTACGTGCGCCGCAAATCATTGACGAAGTTTCCGCCATTCGAAGGGCCGCAACAAGATTGGCTTCATCGCGCGCGATCAAGTATATCATGCTCAAAGAATCTGCGCGAGCAAAGGCGCGCCTCGATCCTGGAAAAGGCTCATCCATTGCTAAACGAGGACGCAGCCGACCCAGCTCATTGCGGGTCAGGCAAGCCCCAGCGCTTCAGCTGTTTACCTATAATGCCGGTGCGAAAATCGAATCCGTGAGTGCAGCGGAGTTTCAAGACGCGTCGGCTGGGGCGGGATCTCCCACTAGATTTGGTAGCATGACTGACTTGCGAAGGGCGGTTGAAGATTACGTGGTGAGAACCACGGATTTGCGGGAAGCCAAGGCGTCAGGACTCACTGCGACTCCGCGATTCCGCGAAGATCGAGAAAACTTCCGTCGTTTCACGGTCCTCGGTCAGTATCAACGAGAGGTACTATTGCCGGGGATTCAGGTAAGTGATGCTGAAATCGCCGCCGAGGTGGATCGAGGTGTACGAGTTCCCGGCGCCCCCAGCACGGGAGCAGGGCTTCGCGCGGCGATCCGCAACTGGCTGATGGCAGAGAAACTCGCGGAAAAGGAGGTGGAGGTTGCTGAAAGCTTGTCCGCGAGTATGCATGTCGAAAGCGCAATTGACGAGGCGTTCCATCAGAAACTGATCCGGAAGCTGGAGGAGGAACCATGAAGTTTCGATACGGTGTGTGGCTCGCGACAATTCTTGCGCTCGTGTTGTTCGCTGCCTGGCTTGTGCACGGATGGCGTCGAGAACCGCGGGTCTGGCGAGACGGCGCCAAAGGATCGCTTCTCGGCCATGGACGGCCGTCCGGGCCCTGCGGCGGAGAACACGCCAAAGACCAGCGCAAATGAGGTGACGGGTGAGAAGGACGGTCAGTCGCGCCAAGAGATAGCCGGAAACTCACGCTCACGGGAGAAGGAGATCGAGGTGCGTCTGAATCAGATCGAAACGACTTATGGGCGCTTTTTTGTCGGGCTGACGGGCTGGAGCACCGAACAAAAGGAGTCGCTTAGGATGCAACTCGCGCTCGATGGGTTGGAGCAGCAGGAACAATGGGAGTCGCTACTGGGGGCGCCAGGCGAAGAGCAGGACGAGCAGCGTAGGCGTCTACTGGCGAGGCAGCGGGAAGATCTGATAAAGGCGCTCGGTCCCGATGGGTACGAGCGCCTCCAGGAGTATAGAGCCGGCCTCACCTATCGCCCCCAAGTTGCAGCCTATGCAGACGCGATGAGAGGACAGGGTGTCAAACTGACAATCGACGACGAGGAGCGCCTGCTTAGAGCGTATGTTAGCGGGCTACTGAATGGGGGCGCGAAGACGAATTCCGAATGTGCAGGAAATGACGCCAGACGAGCGAGCCGAGTCAGCCGTAAAGACGTTTCAAGTCGAAGTTCTGAAATCAGTCGGCGCCGCACTTTCGGAGGAACAACTGGCCGCGTTTGAGCAGGTTTATCTGGCGAGCCCGACTGCGCCCTACTAAGCCGTATCCATGCAGTCGGTCATGTAGGGCCGGACCTCGGGTCCGGGCCACTGCCTCCCGACGAAGGGGCCCGGAGGCGAACTCCGGCCCTACAACCGATCGGTTGTGCGCACTGCGAGCGAGACGGCACTTCAATTGCATGGATACGGCTGCCACGTGTTTTTGACATTTACAGCGGCTCGCTCGATCGGCGCGGCCCCGCTGCACGGAACTCGTTCGAGCCGTGGCGAAGCGGCTGGTGCATGCCGTTTCACTCGCGAAACCTGCAAAACCGATTTGCCGCGGTCGCCGCCACGAGATAAATGAGACCGATGCCGACGCTCACCATCGAATTGCCCAGCCAGCGGGTGCAGACGGCTTTCAACCTGCGCCGATGGGACGAGTTGGTGGCGGACCCGGAGCTCGCGAATATCGAGGGCCGCATCGAGACCGACCGCCATGGCCAGATCATCACGAGTCCACCGCCTGCCCCACGCCATGGAGCCTATCAATCCGAGATCGCGCACCTTCTGCGTAGCCTCATGACCCACGGCACGGCCCTCACCGAGTGCCCCATCTCCACGGCCGATGGGGTGAAAGCGACCGATGTGGCTTGGGCGTCTCCGAGCGCATGAGAGAGCTGGGGAAGCGCTCCTGTTTTCCGCGGGCGCCGGAAATCTGCGTGGAAGTCCTCTCGCCCTCGAACAGTGCGGCCGAAATTCAAGAGAAGGTCAGGCTCTACTTCGACGCCGGAGCACACGAGGTCTGGCTGTGCGACAAAAAAGGCGCCATGAAGTTTCTCGCGTCGCCGCGGCGAACTCTGAAGCGGTCGCATCTGAATCCCCGGTTTCCCGCGCGCATCCAGCCTCGTTGATCCGGGTTCGCGATCACCCCTCCATCATCATCGATCCAGGCCCAGAAGGCAGAGGGTCCCACTAGTTGCGCACGCATTGGACACGGATTTGAACACAGAGGACAAGGGGCGCAGAGGCGCAATTATTAAGGTGTGCGAATTTGGAGGGACGACCTCCGTGTCGTCCGTATGGCTTGTCATCGAGCGGAAGGTTCACGGCGGACGGGACAGAGCCCGTCCCTCCAATGGTGCACGTCTTGATAAAGGGGGTGGGAGCAGGAATCAGGAGAAATCGGAGGGCGCGAGCAGGTTCAACAGAGTGAAAGCGTGAGCCCTTCGAGATTGCGACCGAAAGCTCACGCCGTGCGATCCGCTCTCCTGACGTCGCGGCTACATCAGCACTCGAGTTGGCTCAGTAATGCTTCGGTCGGACCACCGGCCCCGCGTAGACGAGCCGCAGTCCCCAATCGGTGGCGCCGGGAAACTCGGGCAGCGTGATGATGCCGATCTTGTCGGCCTGAACTTCGCCACTCCCGACATCCGACCAGGTGCCGTTGCGCGGATCGAACCATTGCGCGTGATACACGCTCATCACGTGCGCGCCGCGGACCTTCGCCGGCGGACAGCCTTTCTCGAAGTAGGCGAGGAAGATGTCTTTGTCCTCCGTGCGCGCGCAATAGGCCCAACCTTCATAGCTCAACGGGTCGCCCGACTTGTTTGGGTACACCAGGTCCATCATCGGCACGAGGTGCTGATAGCGCCGGCCGATCGAGAGGGCAAAATCGCGCAGGAAGTGGACCTGCGACGCGGAACGCCATTGAAACGCATCCCACATCTTGGTCGGGGCGGTCGGCTCGATGTCGGCGCCCCAGATGCCCTCGGCGCCATACACGTGTCCGGCAAAACCGCCGGACAGGAAACTGCCGTAGGCACAGGAGCGCACGAATTCGTCGTCGCGCGCCGTGCCGCCTTCCGCGCCCCGCGTGTAGTTGACGGCGCCCGCGCCGCGGTTGTCCTTGTAGCCCGCATAGTAGGGCTCCCCATTCAGGCCGGGGATGGGTTTGCGCAGGTGGTAGATCTCGGTGAGGTACCAATAGTTGACGTGCTCGCGCATGTTGCCGATCGAGTGGAGCGTCACCCATGAGTTTTCGCCCCAGTTTTCCAGCGTCGATGGGTTGGCGTTGGCGGAGAGCAGCGTGCCGAACGGCGGCGGTCCATCCGTGCGCATCACCATCCGGATCGCGTTCGTGTAGTCCTCGGGGCTGACGGTTTCGTCGATGATGTCGAGGTGCACCGGGCTGAGCACGGTGTTGTTCGCCTGGTAACGCGACCAGACGTACTGCATGAACCGCGCGTACGAGTCGGGCCACTTGTAGTATTTGTACCAGCAAAGCCCGGAATCGCGCCGCGATACTTCGATGAAGGGCACGAAGCCGTTCGCGTTGAGGTAGTCGATCTTGCGATCGATGTACTTGAAGTATTCGGGATTGATCCGGTCGATGTCGGGAAACGCGTCCTCGTAGCCCGGCACCTTGCCCGGAAAGAAGAACGGGCGGCCACCTTCGTTATCCATGTTCTTCGCACTGCCCGTGCCGAACTCGAGCCACGCCGAACGGATGGTGGTCTTTTCGGGATCGTGCATCACCAGGTGCCACGGCCGGCCATCGGTGATCCAGTTGGGAAATGCCGCGATGATGTTGACCCAGTTGTAGCCCTGGGCCTTGCGGTAGCGGACGTAGTCCTTGAAACCCGCGGCCGGGCCGATCGGGCGCTCTTTGTCGTCGTCGTACCAGCGAAAGCGATTCGTGCCGGCGGAATACCAGGTGTCGCCGATCACGATGAATGGCGTCCCGTCGGCCGTTTCGAGCGCATGGCCGTTCGGGGTCGCCCGGAGGAAACCGCGGCGCAGCGGATTCTCGTCCTTTTCCGCCTCGCTCCAGTTCACCGCGGTGAAAGAACCCGACTTGCCCGCCAGTCCGCTGTCGCCCGGATCGGAGCCGCTGGTCCAGGTCCAGTTTCCCGGCGCGGTGGCGACCAACCGCACGCGAAACGTCGAATCGCCATCCCAAAAGCCGTAGACGCGCTTGTGGAAATCGGGGCCTTTGAGGTCCACCCAGACGACGACATCCGTGTACGCGTTTTGGTAGGTGCCGGTCGCGGTAAAGCTGAGTTCCTGCTTCTCCCAGACATGCGGGGAGGCGGCGGCGAGCGAAGGGACGGCGGTGGCCGCGAGCCAAACGAGCGCGATGGCGAACGCGCCGGACACGATATTCCGTGAAGGATTCATGGCAGCACCCGGACCTTGATGTTCTTGAAATGCACTTCGCTGCCGGGGTCATGGCCCTGCATGGCGAAAGTGCCATGCGAGATGACGCGACCCTTCATGTTCTCGGGTCGCTCCGGGTTTTCCGGTTCGGTGTAATCGGTGATCACGCGGCCGTTTACCGCTGTGACCACGTGCTTGCCCTCGACGCGGATCGTCATCGTGTACCATTCGTCGTCCTGCGCCGGCGCTTCGCGGGGGTCCTGGATCGCATAAAGCCCGCCGCCCTTGCGCCAGTCGGAGTGCGTGTTGTTCACTTGCACTTCATAGCCCCTGGCCGGCCAGCCATCGTCCTGGTATTCCGTGTGAAAATAGACGCCGGAGTTCGCTCCGTGTCGCGCCATGATTTCGAGGGAGAGCTCGAAATTCTTGAAATCATGGTGGGCGACCGGACCGACGTAGAACAGGTGCGAGCGCTTGCCGTGCGCGATCAACTCACCTTGGGCAACGGTGAAGGTGCCGGGCGTTTCCGATGCCTTCCAGCCGTCGAGTGATTTGCCGTCGAACAGCGAGACCCAGCCGTCATCGGCGGCGAGCGTGGATGCGGGCAGCGCGAGGGCGCAGAAGAGGGAGACGAGATCAAGGAGCTTCATTTTGGGAAATGGAGAGGACGAAACACCTGGCCCGGCAGCCTGACCGCATGGGCAATGGCTGCGGAACTCGAGCCAAGCAAGGCCTCGCCGGCAGGGTCGAGGAATGCGAGATTGCCCATCCACCGCCAGGTCGCACGAGAAATCGCGCCGGGCTGGCCGGTTTGCCGTACTTTTGTGTAACCAGAATATCCGTGAGTGTGTAGGTTCATGACACCAGCATCCCCTGTGCAGGATGCACCCGCTTGCGAGCCGATGCCTGACTTCATCATTGAGACCCAGCGCCTGAGCAAATCGTTCGGGACCGTGCGCGCGTTGGCGGACGTCGACGTGCAGGTGCCGGCCGGCACGATCGGCCTGCTCGGTCCCAATGGCGCGGGGAAGACGACGTTCATCAAGTGCCTCCTCAACCTCGAGGCGCCGAGTTCGGGCACCGCCCGGGTTCTCGGCCGCGACACGATTGCGCGCAATCGCGACTCGCGCGAAAAGGTCGGTTACAGTCCGGAGCAGGACTGTCACATCCCCGGCATGGCGGGCTGCGAATACGTCACGTATTGCGGTCAACTTTCCGGCATGTCGTTCAGTGGTGCCCGCCAGCGTGCGCACGAGATCCTTGATCTCGTCGGCATGGGCCAGGAGCGCTATCGCAAGGTCGACACCTATTCGACGGGCATGAAGCAGCGCGTGAAGCTCGCGCAGGCCCTGGTGCATGATCCCGAGCTGATCATCCTCGACGAGCCGACCAACGGCCTCGATCCGGCCGGGCGCGAACAGATCCTGCATCTGATCGGATCATTGTGGCGGGAGTTCGGCATCAGCGTGGTGATGTGCTCGCACCTTTTGCATGACGTGGAACGCATCTGCGACCGCGTGATGATCATCGCGCAAGGGCGCGTGCTGGAGAACGACCGGCTCGATGTGCTCAAGCAACGCAGCCGCCGCATCGTCGAGTTTGCGCCCGCCGGCGAGCCCGACCGCTTTGCCGCGGCGCTCACGGGTTCCGGGTTCCCGGTCGAGCGCCTGTCCAATGGCCGCCTGCGCGTCGAATCGTCGTCGGATTCGCTCGAGTGGGCGCTCACGTTGATGCGCGACCAGCAATTGCCACCCGCGGAAATCTTCACCAGCCCGAATGCGCTGCACGGGCTCTTCCTCCAGGCGCTCGCCGCCGCCGGTCAGGAGCACAATGGACGCAACCCTTGATTTCACCCGCTGGACGGAAAAGCCGCGCGGCATCGCCTATCGTCGGTGGGTGATCACGTCGACCGGGCTGCGGCAGCTTTTCCGCACGAAGTTCTTCCGCATCCTGCTGTTCCTTGCGTGGCTCGCCGGCGTGGCGCTGGCGGTGTTCGGATTCTTTTTCAGTCAGTCGATCGCTCCCGGCGGCTGGCTCGAACAATTCGCCGCCTCGATCAATCCCCGGGCCGAGGCCGTGGTCGCGGCATTCTGCGGCTATGTCCTGTTGTATCCCGACGTCGTGATCCAGGGTCTCTATACCGCGGTGTTCTGGGCCCAGGCGGGGATTGGCCTCTTCCTGAGCCTGATCGCATTGACCGTCGTTGTGCCGAGTCTCGTCACGCGGGATCGCGCGGGAGATGCGCTCACCATCTATCTCGCGCGGCCGCTGACGTCGTTTGATTACCTGGTGGGCAAGTTCGGCATCATCGTCGGGATCCTGCTCGCGGTGTGGACGGGACCGCTGCTGTTCGGCTGGCTGCTCAGCATGCTGTTTGCGCCGGACAGCACGTTCGTGGTCTATTCGCTGCTGCCGCTTGGTCGGGCCTTGTTGTTCAACCTCGCGGGTTTGATCGTCCTCGCGTCGATTGCGATGGGCATTTCCGCGGCGACCAAAACGACCGCCTATACGATCCTGCTCTGGCTCGGCGCCTGGATCGCCCTCGGCGCGATCGGCAAGATTCCGATCGCGCCGGAATGGCTGCGCAGCCTGAGCTTCACGCACGACCTCGACGTGCTGCGGCTGGAGATTTTCCGGCCGGCGGAGGTTTTGTCCAAGGTCGTGAACATGATTCCGCTGCTCGATGCGCGGGCCGTCGACAACATCCGACACGTCAGCTCGCAACTGCACCCGGGTGAAGTCGGCACGACCATCATCGGGCTCGCCGTGCTGGTGGCCGTGTCGTCGATTGTGTTCTTCCGGAGGCTGCGCCCCGCATGAACGCGCATCGTTTCAGCCGTAAAGGTTGGGCGGGGAGTCTCTTCCCCGCCGCGGCGCGCAAGGGACTGCGCGCCCTACCGGGAATGTGTTCCGCATGAATGCCATCGTCGAAGCGGTAAGCCTGAGCCGGTTCTACGGCATCATCCTCGGGTTGAACAACGTGACCTTCACGATCAACCCGGGCATCACCGGCGTGGTTGGACCCAACGGTGCGGGCAAGACGACGCTGTTTCGTCTGCTCACCGGCCAGATCAAGCCGAGCTCCGGCACGCTGCAGGTATTCGGCGAAACGCCGTGGGCCAATCCTTCCGTGCAGACGCGCCTGGCGTTCTGCCCCGAGGGCGAGGCCGTGCCCGCAAATCTTGGCGCCGTCGAGTGGCTGGTCGCGCTCGGCATGATTTCGGGTTGGTCCGCCCGCGAAGCCCGCGAACGAGCGGGGGTCGCCCTCGAACGGACGCGCCTGCCCGCGGCGCATTGGAAGCGAAACGTGAGCAACCTTTCGAAAGGCATGAAGCAGCGCGTGAAACTCGCGCAATGCCTGCTGCACCATCCGAGGCTGGTGATCCTCGACGAGCCGATGAACGGTCTCGATCCGATGGGGCGCGAAGAGTTCGCGGTCGTGCTGCGTGAACTCGCCGCCGACGGCGCCAGCGTGGTGATCTCGAGTCACATCCTGCCGGACCTGGAGGCGTTGTGCAGCGCGTTTCTCTTGTTGCGTTGGGGTCGTCTGCCGCGATCCAGCAACGAAGCCGCCTCCGCCGAGGCGCGGGCGCGCTGGCCGGAAGCGACGACGATCCGGTGTGCGTCGCCGGAAAAGCTCGCGCAGTTCTTCTTCGACCGGCAGCTCGTCCGTGGTTGCGACGTCGTGCCCGAAACGGGCCTGTTGCACGTGCGCTGGCGCGATGCCGCGCGGTTCTACGGCGAGTTCCAGCAACTCCTGCTCGAGAGCGGCGTGGACATCTACGAGGTGCGCGCCGCCGCCTCGACGCTGGAGAAGGCGATCGCGCCGGCTTCGACTCCATGAACGCGCCTCCCCCGCTTCCGGCCTCGACCATGCCAATCCGGCCCGCCTGGGGCCGGGCGTTTGGCGGCATCTGGCGGCTGACGTATCGGCGTTTCACGGGCAAGGGCCAGCTCGTGACGCTGGCGGTTCTGCTGGCCGCCCTGCTGTTGCTCACGCGCATCATCGTGCGCGCGGGCGGCGAGGACGCGTTCTTCCGCTGGGTGGTGGGCTTTTACCTCATCGCGATCGTGCCGATCGTGGCGTTCGTGTCCGGTGGGGGCATGATCCACGATGACACGAAACCGGGCACGGTCGACTACGTGCTGACCCGGCCGGTCCGGCGTTCCGTGTTCGTCATCGCGCGGTTCGTGTCGCAACTGATCTGCCTGCAGGTGATGCTGCTCGTGGTCTTGCTGGGAATGCTGGGTGTCGGCTGGTCGTATGGAGTGGGCGATCTGGCCACCACCATTCCGGAGCTCGGGCTCGCGCAGGCCTGCACGATCACGGCATTTCTGGCGATGGGCTACTTGTGCGGGGCGATCACGTCCCGCTATCTCGTCCTTGGGATCACCTACGCCGGCACCGTCGAAATGGGCCTGGGGCACATCCCGATCCAGCTCAGCAAACTCTCGGTGTTGCGACACGTGAAGGCATTCCTGGTGGAGCGGTTCCCGCACGCCATCGATATCACGGTGACGCCACAGGGGGCCGGGACCACGATGGCGATGGTTCTGATTTTTGTCGTGGTCTGGTTGGCGGGGGCGGCGGTGCTCTTCTCGTTGCAGGAGTTTGCGGGACAACGGCCCAAGGAAACGTGAGGCGGCGGCTGGGAGTTAACTGTAACCTTTCTGTCGCCGCGGGTGAATGAAGGGCAGAAACCAATCCAATCCGATGAAACGCACTTTGCTTTCCCTGTTCGCCATCGCGACACCTCTCCTGGTTCCGCTCGCCGCTCGCGCCGCCTTGAATCCCGCGATCGTTTCGGCGGAGGCCCGCTGGATAGTCCACGTCGACCTCATCAACTTGCGCGACAGCCACCTCGGTCAGGTGCTCCTGGGCGACCTGCAAAAGATGGCGCCGGAAACGGAACAGGGGGGATTGCGGCCCGACTTCGCGAAGATCCTTCAAACCGCCGGGACGCTCACCGCCTACGGCACGAGTTTCTCCAAGGATCCCAATCAGATCGATGGCGCCCTCCTGTTGCAGGGCACGCCGGACCTCCGCAAGATCGCCGAAGGGCTCGTCGCCCAGCAACTGGTCACGAATCCGGAGAAGATCAAGGAGATCGAGGGACTGCCCTTCGAGGCCTACGCGATCGAGGGCGGCATCACGGTCGCCTTTCCCAAGGAGCCGGTGATCCTGCTGAGCAAATCGCAGGCGCAGCTCGTGAAGGCCTACGATGTCTTTCGCGGCGCCGCGCCGTCGTTCGCGAAAAACAAGAAGTCGGCGTTGAACGATCTCCTCCCGAAGGACGGCGGTTACTTCCTCGTTGCGGCGAGCGTGGTACCGAGCACGGAAGGTCTCCTGTCTGACGACAGCTCCCACTCCCGCATCCTGAAGATGGCCACCGCCGGCGCCCTGGCCGTGGGCGAACAGAACAACATGACCGAGGCGCGTCTGCAGCTCGTGGCGAGTTCGGACGACATGGCGGAAAGACTCAGCCGCATCCTGCAGGGCATGGCGGCGCTCGTCTCGCTTACGCAGACCAACGACAAGGACCTGAACGCATTCCTGCAATCCATCACCACGGAGCGAAAGGACAACAAGGTCTCCCTCAGTCTTTCCTACCCGAGCGACCGGCTCATCGAGATGGCGCGCGAGATCCAGAAACACGGACACGAGGGAATGGCGATGCACGGCATGGGCAACAACGGTGGCGACCAGCCTGCCGCGCCCGCGCCGACAGAGGACATTGGGAAAGTTGTCGGAACGTGGATGGCCGATGCCGATCTGCCGGGCGACGCGCCGACGCGGGAAAACCTCACGTCGCGGACCTTCGAGAACGTTGCCCTGACCCATGGCGCCACCGTGGCGATCAGCGGTCGCCGCGGCGGCGGGGAACATGCCCGGATCGACTATGTGGAGGTGGCGCCGGTCAGCGCGGGCAATCCCGCCATGCGTTACGAAGCGGAATACATGCGCCTCGAGAACTATCAGATCGAGAAGCTCGACGGCGCCTCCGAGGGTGAGGTCATCCGCCTGCGCGACGGCCCCGACCACGGCACCGCCCGCTTTCACTTCCAGGGCCAGGACGGCACGTATCGCGTGATCGTGGGGTATGTCGATGAGGCCGATGGCCAGTCCAGCTTTGCGCTCGGCGTGCAGGCCGAAAACGCCGACGTCGAAGCCCCGGCTCAGCCGTGAAGCCTCCCGCACGCCTTCGGTCATTTTTTGTAGGGCAGGTTTTTGACCTGCCCCCTTTGGCTGATAACGTAAGCATGAGCAACCAGACGGGTCGCAACCCCGCCGTGCCGGGCTGATAAATGACCTCCGTGGCAAACCTACGTGCTGGTTCCGATCTCTCCCCTGCGGCGGAGAGCCTGCCGGTCGAAGCTGAACTCGTGCATGCCACGCTCGCGGGCGATCATGCCGCGTTCCGCGATCTCGTGCAGATGCACAGCCGCCGCGTCTACAATTTCCTTCACCAGATGACACGCCAGTCGCAGGACGCCGAGGACCTGGCGCAGCAAACGTTCATCAAGGCCTACAAGAATCTCCACCGTTTCGATACCAGCCGGCCGCTCGCGTGTTGGCTCCTGACCATTGCCCGCCGTACGGCGTTGAACCATTTCCGCTCGGCGAAGCGCTGGGAGGAAGTGCCCGACGAGGTGGCCAGCGCCGAACCATCACCGGCCTCCCAGGCCGAGGGGCAGGATGCCGTCGACGACATCTGGGAACACGCCCGGCGTCGCCTCTCCGAGCGCGAGTTCCGGGTGATGTGGCTGCGTTACGGCGAAAACCTGTCGATTGCTGAAACCGCACGTGTCGCGGGCCTGACCCAGACGCACGTCAAAATCCTCGTCTTCCGGGCGCGCCGGCGCCTGCTGCCGCGAGGCTCCGAATCATGAAACACACATCCGCCTCCCGTCCTCGTCTCACATGTCGCCTCGTGCGCGGTTGGAGCGTGCTGGCCGGCGATCCCACGCGCGGAGCCACCGCCCGTCACGTCGCCGCCTGCCCGTCGTGCCGCGAACATTTTGCCGCCGTATCCAATCTCGAATCGCGCCTGCGCCGGGCCGATCCCCGACCGGCGCACGCGCTGCCCGAGGGTTTCGATCAGCGCATGAGCCGCGCGATCAACGCCGTGATGCGCGAAGCCCGTGCCGCTGAACCCTCGCGTTCGCGCCCGGTGTTGTGGTGGTCCGGACTCGGCGCAGCGGTGGCCGCGCTGGCGGTGGCATTTTTCCTGATACAGCCCGCCGGACATCCGAAGTCCCCGGGTGAAACCGCCGCGAATTCGGATCCGACCGCGGAACCCAAGGCGCTCGTCGATGATTCCGTGGCCCTGGCGCAGTCGCTCAACCATCGGTTTTGGAACGACGTTGCTCCGACGGCCACCACGCTCGTCCGGGACAATCCCCTGCAGCAGGAGGTTGGTGCCGTTTATTCCGACGCGCAATCGGCGCTGCAGTTCCTCGCCATGAACTTCCTGCCCGTCGCACCAAACGACAACCGCGCGCCGAGTACCGGCGATACGACATCGGGTTGAGTCCGACCCGCCTCGTCCGCAGTGTCAGGAGCGCTGATTCTCGTACTGCATCGCGATGCGGGCCGCGGTTTCCCGCAACTGCTGACGAGCTGCATCGGGCGCGAGCAGTTCCGCTTCCCCGCCAAACGAGAGCAGCCAGCGCACGAGCCACGGGTAGGAGAAGGTCAGCAGGTTCACTTCAATGCCCCGCGGGTCCGACGTTCGGTGCCGGGTCCGAGGTGCGATTCGCGTCGTGCGCGATCCACCGCCACATCGGGCTGACGAGGGATGCATCCGTGAACTGCTTGACCATCTCGCCGCCGACGAAAAGGGCCATCGCTTCCTCGGACGTGAACATCACCGGCGGCAGATGATAGCCCTTCATCAAACTGTAGCCCACGCCCTCCTCTCCCGCCAGGGGCACGCCCGCTTCGCTCAACGCCGCCATGTCCCGATAAACCGTTCGCACCGTGATCTCGAAATGCCGCGCCAGCTCTTCGGCGCGCACGACGCGGCGTCCCTGCAGAAACAGCACCATCGCCACAAGCCGGTCCGTGCGATTCATGGGCCATAATGGTGCTCGCTGGGGCAGGCGTGCTCCAATCCTGAAACGAAGTCAAACCGCACGGAATCAGAGGGGCTCCGAGGGCTTCCTTGGTTCATGGGCAATCTACCGTGACCCGGAATCCGCGACAATCTGCGCCATCTGCGGTCAAAAAGGATTGACATCGAGCGGCTCGGAATTGAACCGCAGATTTCGCAGAGGTCGCGGATAAAGACAGGAGGAAAACAGGTCCCGACTTTGTCCCAGTTCCGGGAACGACCGTTCCGGCGCGTGGGACACGAGAACTGTTGCGCGTGTGCGTCGGTTCAGCGTCAGGAAAGAAAATTCGTTTCGTCATCAGCAGCTTGCGAATTCTCCGCAACCTTCGGCACGCCGCGTGTTTAATAGCGGACAGACAACCTCAACCTTCCAAGAAAATGAAGACCACTGCCCGCACCGTCCTTTCCGCCGCCGCCGGTTTCGGCCTCGCCGCGTTCACCCTCGTCTCCGCTTTCACCGCCGGTATTAACGGATCGACCACGGTGATCGCATTCTCGCTCCTCGCCATCTACGGCCTGCTTGAAATCGCGATGCTTTCGTATGCGGCGCCGCGTTTCGAAGTCCGCCGGGTGCGGGCCGACCACCGGTCAGATGCCAACGCCACCCTCGCCCGGGCCTACGATGTGAATGCCACGGCGGAGGATTACGAAGACCGCCGCGCCGCCTGAGCATCCAGCGCCGCCGCACCTCAATCTTGTCTGCCCGACAAAACTCTGCCCGCGCGCGTTTCGCGACGCCGCGGGCGGATCAATTTTGTCGGACTGGCCCTCCGGGCCACGCCGCGAGAGGTGACCAGGTCCGTTCGCGCGTCCCCCCACGCGGCCACGGCCGTCGGGGGACAGCCGACCCTGCCTTGGATTGCCGGGACGCGGGCGTCCTGTACCGAAGGCACGGGGATGGCCCTCCCGCGTCCCGGCCGTTCGCGTCGCTCAGCCCGTGCCGACTTCGTCGGTCCGGATGGCGCGGGCGACGGCGCCACGGGTCGTTTTCGCCGTGACCGCCGCGGCTTCGGCCTGCGGCAGGGCGTTGACGGTCTCGTCGAAGGGCTCCGCCGTCACCGGCCCGTCGTAGCCGGCATCGGCGAGTGCCTGCATGAAACCGTCGAGGTCGATCACGCCCGTGGTGCCGGGCAGCTTGCGGTGATTGTCGATCAACTCCGCGAGCGGGACGCCGGCCGGTGCATCGTCGATATGGATGTGCACGATCTGATCGCGGGTGAGCCCCTTCAGGTCGGCGCGCGTGCCGCCGGAGCTGTGCCAGTGCCATGCGTCGATCAGCAGGCCGCAGTTCGGACCGATCGCCGCGGCGAGCTTGAGGGTTTCCTTCACTGAGCGAATGAACGGATGCTTGAACTTCTTCTGCGACGTCTCCGGCCCGATGAACTCGAGGCCCAGCCGCATGTTGTGATCGGCGAGCAGCTTTGCGATCGGCGCAAACCGCGTGATGTGGAAGGCCCAGTTGGCGTTGTACTCCAGTTCATCGCTGCCGGGCATGATCCACATGGCCGCGCGCAACGCGCCGAGCTGCCGCGCGCTCGCCAGCATCTGCGGCAGGATGTCGAGCCAGTTGCGCCACGCATCCTCAGTGACGCGATAGGGCATGAAGGGCAGGTTCCATGCGCCGATGTGCAGGCCGTGCTCGATGTAGAGATCGCGAATCGCGCCTGCGCCATGCGCCGTGACCTCCTCGTGGATCGGCTGCAACTGCGCATCGAAGCCGCCGAAACCATGTTGGTCCGCGAGCGCCAGTCCTTCGCGGAAGCCGATCTTGATGCCGACGTGACCGGGATTGAGGGAAGCGAACATGAAGCCGCGCTACGCCCGGAAGTTCCGGGTGCCAAGTTCCAAGTGCCGCGGTGTGCGGCCGCTGCCTGCGGCAGCGTGCGATTCCTTGGCCTTTGATCCCTGGCACTTGGGCCTTCGATCCGGGTCGTGAGTGCGAATTTACTACGGCGTCAGCTCGGTGGTAATCTCCCCGTTTTCCAGCATCGTGAGCATGGCACAGCGTCCGGGCGGCAGCGGCAGGTCAACGCGGGCGCGCCGGCGGGAGGACTCGTGCGTCGCGAAGATAATCTCGGTGGGACGCAGCCCACGTTCGCTTGCGAGCTGCGGCACCTTGCCGCGGTCGAGGCAGTCGAGAATCTCGGCGATGCCCCGGTAGATCGCCTTGTCGTCGTGAATGTTCTCGCCGGTATCGACCACTTCCCAGTCGCGTTGGCCGGCGTGGCGGACGCGCAGCCAGGGCGCGTCGAACCGGATCTCGATCTCGCCGGCATCTCCGGTGATTCGCAGCAGGCAGCCGAGTTCGGCATGATCCTTGCCGAAGTGGTAGATCGCACGCACGCCGTTCGTGAAGCGGAATTCCGTGATGCCGTGGCCGGCGTTGATCGCGCCGAAGGCCTTCGTCCCACCGCGCAGGTCGATCTGACCGAGCACCCAGTCGGCGGGAGTGTCGTCATTGTAGAAAAACATCATGTCGAGCACGTGGGTGCCCGCGTCCGAGAGATTGTGCCACGCGCCCTCGAGGCGCTGCAGTTTGCCGATCGCGCCGCCGGCGAGCAGCTCCTTCGCTTTTATCAGGGGCAGGTTGAACCGGCGTTGGTGATTGATCGCGAGCAGCACGCCGATTCGCTGGCAGATCTCGTGCATGCGCAAAGCGGCGTCCCAATGGATGTCCATCGGCTTCTCGCACAGGATCGCGCGGGGTTTGAATGGCGCACACACGTCGACCATCTGCGCGTGCAGGTGCGGCCAGAGACAGATGCTCACGAGGTCGGGCCGGATGCCTTCCATCATCTCACGCGCGTCGGCGAAGATCGCCGACTGGGGATTGTGTTTGGCGATGAACGCCTCGGCATTTTCGCGGCTGAGGTCGACGACGGCCGCCAGTTCACAACGGCCGGTGAGCGCATAGCCCGCCATGTGTCGATGGGCCATGCCGAAGCCGGTGGCACCTTCGGTGCGCAACGGCCGGCCGCAGCCGATCATCGCAACCTTGAGTGGAGAGGAGGCAGGAGTGGTCATGGAGGCAGACCGTAGACGAACGATACCGCTTGGCCGCTACAAAACGTAACCTTGGTTTAGGGCCGGCCCGTGGGGCATGCCGCCCCCATTACTCACTTCCACGCTCATTTGTCGCGCCCCTGCGGGAGCGCCGCCGTTCGCCTCACGCCAGGTTCAACATCGAACGCAACCGCGACAGCCGATCACGCAGGGTGAACTCGAAGTCGCGTATTTCCGCCGGGCGCACGAGGAACGCTTCCAGAGGCTTCATCGGCACTTCGAAAAGACCCGCTTCAGGCGGCAGGCCGGCCGGCACCCGTTCGGCCAGGAAGCTCGCGGTGTAGAGCACGCCGCCGGGTTGCACGATCGTCTCGACCGTCGGCTCAACATAACGTGCGGCCACCGCCTCAATGATCGGTGACGGAAACTTCCAGTGGTGCAGGACACGCGCCGCCGTCGCGGCGTTGTCCGCATCGAAATTTCCGCGCTCCCATTCAAGCACTGGCATGTTTGGCGGACGAGGACCGAGGTTGCGCGCGGCCGCGACACCGTCCAGGGCGACGTACCCCAGCGCGTGCAACATGCCGGCCAGGTACGACACTTCCACGTCGCCCAACAAGCGCTCCGCGACAATTTCCGCGCCAACTGCGACGGCGAGCGTATGGGTCCATAACAGGTGCGGCGGCAGTTTGTAGCGCGTGAGCGCCCGCTGGAAAAGCTGGCGCGAGCCCAACGAGGTGACGAGCCTGGTGATCTCGTTAACGCCGACGTGCTGGATCGCCTGGTCGACCGAGGCGACCTGTTCGGTGAGACCGTAGAACGGGCTGTTGGCCAGGCGCAGGATTTGCGCGGCGAGCGCGGTATCGACGCGAACGAGCTTTGAGATATCCGAAACCTCGCTGAGGGGATCACGCAGGACTGCCAGCAGTCGTTGCAAAACCGACGTGACCGGGGAGAGCTCTTCAACGACAGCAGCGAGTTCCTGATCGGTGACGGGGACGCTCATCGCGCACTCAGGAGGGGCTGATAGGACGGCGGAAGCACGTGCACTGCAATCCATTGAACGAGATCTACCCTCGCGTCCACCCTCGACCGCAACAAACGAAGGCCTCGCGTTGCGAACTCGCTTAGTTCTGGGGTCGCGCCAGCGGCGGCACGGGTTGCCCGCGAGCGGAGCAGTGGACCAGGATCTGAAATCGTCGTATCCAGCCGAAACACAGGGCCTCGTCCAATGCTTCAGCGTACGTGATGCCGGCGTGGCCGGTGCCTTTGCGGTGGAAGCCGAGAACCAGTTCCGCCGCGTCGTGATGATGTGCGTCAAGCCACGCCCGGAAGGCGCCGGCCGACGGGAAGAACATGGCGACCATCGCGATATCATGCAGGGTTCGCATCCCTGCTTGAACACAAAAGCGGGCGGAACGTCCCGCCCGGGCGCTTATGCTCGCCCGAACGGCTCCTTGGTTCCGCGCCCGGACGAACCCGCCGAGGTCTGCGCAAAAGTACCTAAGGTGAAGTTTCAGCACGCCAGCGTGCGCGCACCTGCTATCGGCGGAAGTGTGTTTAGGGTAAACTCCCCGACGATGACGACCGAAGAGAACTCCCCCGATTCGTGGATGCCGATTGCCCTTTATCCTCCGGAGCCTTGCGAGACGTTCGAGATCCGCCTGGCGGATGGCTCCGTGGACCAGGCCTTCTGGACCGGGCGCAAATGGTGGCGGCGCGGCGAGGATGTGCGCCCGATGGCCTGGCGGATGCCGGAACGGAAGTCGGCTTAGCCTGCAAATTTCACACGTTCGGCCACGTTTTCGCGGAGCTCAAACGCAGCCACGGAGACAACGCACCCGGTAGCTGCGTTGGAGTGTAACGACAACGTGACCCGGTTTTCCCCGGATTCTAGAGCGGGTCTCGGCTGTCACCGGCCTGTTCTACGCTTGCGCCGGCGGAGCACCGATCGACTCTAACGAGCGAATTGGCGCAGCGTCGCTCACGATGGGCGGCGCTCGCCTAATCCGGCCGCGTCGCGGGCCGCTGGTCGGTTGCGGCCCTCACCCCTCCCCATGGCATCCTCCTCGTCGACCTTTCCGCACCCGCTCAAGTGGGTGCCGAGTTCCTATTTCGCCGAAGGCATTCCCTTCGCCCTCGTGATCTGGGTGGCGGGAACGATGTTCAAGGATCTCGGCCACAGCGATGGCGAGATCACGGCCGCCACGGCCAGCATCGGCATCGCCTGGTCGCTGAAGCCCATCTGGGCCGCCTTTCTGGACATGTACCGGACGAAGAAATTCTTCGTCCTGGCGATGGAGTTTCTCATGGCGGCGCTCTTGATCTGCATCGCGCTGGCGCTGCCGCTCCCCAACTATTTCCAGGTCGTGATCGCCGTCCTGTGGGTCCTGGCGTTCGCGTCCTCCACCCAGGACATCTGCGTCGACGGCATCTACATCACGACGCTCGATGCCAAACATCAGGCGGAGTACATCGGCGTGCAGGGTGTGTTTTGGAATATCGGCCGCATCTTTGCGACGGCCGTGATCGTCTGGCTGGCCGGTTATCTCAAGGATCACTATGGGTTCGGGGCCAAGCTCGCGTGGATGTGGGCGACCGGCCTGAGCGCCGCGACGCTCGCCGGACTCGGCATCTACCATTACTTCATCCTGCCTCCGGGTTCCGTCACGGTCCGTCCCCACAGCATGGGTGCGGTTGCGCGCACGTTTACCGACACCTGGGTGGATTTCTTCCGGAAGGAAAAGATCTGGGGCATGTTGATGTTTGTGCTCTTCTTTCGCTGCTCGGAAGGACTGTTGCTGATGGAAGGGCCGCTCTTCTTGCAGGCGCCGCTGCACGAGGGCGGCATCGGCCTGAGTCTCCAGGCCAAGGGCCTGATCGATGGGCTGATCAGCACGACGGTCAGTCTGGCCGGCGGCCTCGCGGGCGGCGCCTTCATGGCCCGCTTCGGGCTCAATCGACGAACGCTTGTCATCATGGCGCTGTGCCTGAACATTCCGCACGTCACCTTCATCTACCTGAGCCACGCGGTGACCCCGGATCATTCGCTTTCGATGTGGGTGATCGGTTCGATGGTGACGATCGAAAAGTTCGGTTACAGTTTTGGCTTCGTCGCCAACATGCTCTACATGATGCAGCAGATCTCGCCGGGAAAATACCACATGACGCACTACGCCTACTGCACGGCGCTGATGAACCTCATGTTGGTGCCGACCCAATGGATCAGTGGTCGTCTGGCAGATATGCTGGGCTACCGAACCTATTTCGTGGTCGTGTTCTTCGCGGCCATCCCGTCCGTGTTGGTCGCGTGCCTGGCGCCGTTTCCCCGTGGCACCTCGAAGAACGAAGCCGTGGACGTGGATTCCGCCGTGCCCCACGGGGGGCACTGAGTCGTCGTCTCCGGTCGGGGCCGGCTCTTGATCCACCTCGGCAATGTCTTGGGGCCACCGCCACCGAACGTTGCGGCCATCGCCTGGGCCGGCCATGCGCAATGGCTGCTCGTGCTCGCCGGTTGGTGGGTGGATCGCCACCGCGCCGCGCAAAATTGATCCCTAGGGTCTATGGCTTGTCCCAGCGCACGTCATACTTCGACGCTGCCGGGGCGACGAACGCCGCGAGCTGCTCGCCTTCTGCGACCAGGGCGGCCCGATCGGTGCCGGTGAGCGAAGCAAACGGCGTGAGCACGAGCGTGGCCGTGGCTTTCTTTCGCTCGATCTTCCAGGCTCCGCGGACCAGGCCGTCGATCAGGAAGGTCGAAGCGACCCGCAACCCGGCTTTGAACACTCCCGCCCGATAGGCGTCGGGCACGAAACGCGTGCGGTCCGCATGCGCGAGCAGCAGGTTGTCAAACTCCGGCAGGAAACGATGCGGGACTGCGGTGTCACCTCCCGGGCGTGGTGCGTCGGAGAGGTCGAACAGCTCGTGGCCCCGTTCGTCTTGGAACACCGACAGTTCGCTCCGCAGCGCTTCCATCGCCTCATTCAGCCCGCCGACTCCCGACCATGTTTGCACATCGCGCGCGGTGGCCGGACCGAACGCGGCGAGGTAGCGGCGGATCAACTCGCACGCGTCGGCCGGCTTGGCGCGCGGTCGTCCCAACCAGGATTCCGCAAGGGCAAACGAGGGTTCCTGTGGGAAACCCCACTCGCAGGCGGGTTCCGGCACCTGCACGAGTGGCAGGTGCATGCGCACGGCATACCCCATCATGCGCGCGTCCGCCTGCGGATGTTTCTTTGCGAGTTGCTGACGGATCGACTCCATGGTTCCAGGTCCGGCTTCGAGCAATGCGCGTGCTTCCGCCGTCACCCGCTCGACATCGATGCCCTTCCCGCGGTCGCGGGCGATGGAGAGATAACCGTGCGCGAGCATCGGTTCGAACAACGAACGAAACGCCATGTAATCGTCGGCCGTGACGACGTGTAGCGTGCCCCGCATGGTGGTCGCGCGGACCATAGTGCGCTGCTCGATGAGTCCCGCGAGATCCCGTCGCGTGAATGACCCAAGCCGTGTCCACAATCCGATGTAGGGCGGCGCCGGCCACTGCGCCTGCAGGCCGGCCAACTCCGACACCAGGCCGATCACCGACTTCGACCCACGCGCCAGCAGGCATTGCCGCGCCAGGGTCGCGCGATTCAGGTCGCGCAGCGACATCCTTCGCGCGGCCGAAGTCCCTCGCCGGTGCTTTTGTTTCGCGCCCGATTTCTTGTCGACCGCCATCCTCGAAACCTCGCCTCCGCCGGCCGGCTGTGCCAGCCCAAATAAATCCGGGCTATCGTTCAGTTCGCCTCGGTCGGAGAGGCCTGTGCGAAGCCTTCGAGTCGACGGATGACCCAGTCGATGTGCAGGTGCAGCTCGTAGAGTTCATCCGCATAGGACAGCGGGACCTGCACCGCGAGGATTTCGGTTTGCAGCTCACGCAGGCGGTGCAGGTCGGCCTCGACGGTCTCGCGGATCGTGCCGCTGTGCAGGCGCTGGTCGACCTCGCGCAGATGGCGGTACCAGCGGAAGATCTTGCGGCGCGTCTGCCATTGATACAACGGCGGCGCGATGCGGAACAACGGCACGAGCACCACGATCAGCGGCACGAGCAAAATCGCCACCCGGACGAGCACGGTCGCGACCCAGAATGGCAGGATGCGCATCAGGAACGGCGGGCCGTTGCGGTGATAGTGTTCCGCCTCCGCGAGCAGGGGGAAATCGCCGGGTCGGGGCGCGGGAAATTCGCCGGGACGTTCCAGCGCGCCGCCGTCGCGCAGGATGTCCTGCGCCGCTTGCAACACGAGGGGCGCGAATCCGGAGTAGAACCGCTCGTTGACGACGAGCGTGACCACGCTCGACAACAGCGTGCGCTCGTTCGCGGGCAGGTTGCGGGCAAGATCCAACTGCCCCTCGCCGATGGCGACCGTGGTTAACCGCGGAAATGCCGCCTGATATGCCGGCACGCGATTCAAGCCCTGGAACTTCACCTCCGGATCGACGAGGAGCTTGCGGATGAATGGACTTTGCGGACTGGCGACAAACATCGCGACATCGACCTCGCGATTACGCAACGCCGCATACGCCTCGTCGCCTCCGAGCGGCACGGTTTCCACGCCGTCGGGAAACCCATTCAGCTCGAACACCCGCAGCGCGACGGGCCGGGTGCCGCTGCCCTCCGGACCAATGGCGACCTTTCGTCCCCGCAGATCATGCAGGCTGGGCAGGTTGAAATCCCGCCGGGTGAACACCCACAGTGGCTCGTGGAAAAGCGCGCCGAGCGAGCGCAGACGCGTTTCGCCGTCGCGGACAATGCCGGACTGGACAAGCGCGATGCTTACGTCGTTGTCCGTCGCCTGCAGCAACGAGAGATTCTCGACCGAGCCTTTCGTCGGGCGCAGGTGGACGGTCAGCCCTTCCGCGTTGAGCCGGGTGGCGAGCTTGCGCCCGAACTCGTCGTAAGCGCCTCCCTCCAGCCCGGTCGCGAGCGTGATTTCGTGAGGCGGCGCCGGATCGACGAAGTAGAACGCGGCCGCGATGACGATGGCCACGACTGCGATCACCCACGCGTTCGAACGCAGGAACTGCGACATGGACGGAAGCGTGGTGGATCGGACGCGGCATGGCAATGACGGCCGGAGTTGTGCCGCGAGGCACGACGACGGCGCTTTGGCGCCGGGCGGGCCGGGGGCTCATTCGGCGAGCACCGCGCGCACGACGCGCAGGAAGTCCATGAGCTGATACGGCTTGGCGACGCATCCACGAAAGCCATGCGCCCGGAAATTGGCGAGCACGGGGTCGCTGGAGTAACCACTCGATACGATTGCCTTCACCGCGGGATCGAAGCGGCGAATCTGTTCCAGGGCCTCCTGTCCACCCATTCCGCCGGGCACGGTAAGATCCATGATCACGAGATCAAACGGCTCTCCCGCGCCATGCGCGTCGCGGTAGCGATCGATCGCCTCGTGCCCGTCGCTCACTGCAGCGACGGAAAACCCGAGGCGCTGGAGCAACATGCTCGCCATGCGTCGGATCGCCGGTTCGTCGTCCATCAGCAACACCCGCCCGTGGAGCGCCGTCTCGAGCGGCGGGGCGTCCGCCGGCGCGGCCGGCGTGGCGCCGCGCACAGCTGGCAACCAGACGTTGAAGGTCGTGCCGAGTCCCGCCGTCGACTGCACGTCGATCAGGCCCTGGTGTTTGGTGACGATCGAATACACGGTCGCGAGGCCGAGACCGCTGCCCTGGTGCTTCGTCGTGAAGTACGGATCGAAGACCCGCGCCACGTTTTCCGGTGGAATGCCCGCTCCCGTGTCGCTGACGGCCAGATGCACGCAGTCGCCCATCGGTCCGGCGGCCGGGGCGTCGGCGGTTGCCGCGCTGATGTTGCGCGCGTGGATGCGGATGACACCGCCCAGGGGCATGGCCTGCACCGCATTGAGCACAAGGTTCTGCAGCACCTGCACCAATTGGCCCTTGTCGGCATTGACCGCCCAGAGATCGTCCGGCAGCGAAAACTCGCATTTCGCGCGGGAACCGCGGACCGTAAACTCGGCGGTCTGGCGCAAGATTTCGGGCAACAGCACCGTCGCGCGGACGGGATCGCCCCCTTTGGCAAACGTGAGCAGTTGGTGCGTCAATTCCCGGGCCTGCATCGTCCCCCGCTCCGCCTCCCGCAGCGCCTGCACGGCTTCCGGCTCGTTGGCGCCGGCAAGCTGGGCGAGGTTCAGGTTGCCCAGGATCACGGTGAGGATGTTGTTGAAGTCATGGGCGATGCCCCCGGCCAGGACGCCGACGGACTCGAGCTTGGAAGCGCGGGCGAGTTGCTGCTCCAGCCGATCGCGTTCCGTGACGTCGCGCAGGACCAGCACCGTGCCGATCACGTCGCTGGCGGGGCCATGAATGGGTGCGCAACATCCCTCGACCCGGCGGGTGCGACCATGATGGTCCCGCAGTTCGACCCGTGGGGGCAGCTCCACCACGTGATCGCCACCCATGACACCACTCACCGGCGACGGCAAAGGTTCTCCCGTCCGCGCGTCGTGCAGCGCGAAAAGCTGCCCGACCGGGCGCCCTGTCGAGGTATCGGATGCATGCCCGATGAGCTCGATCGCCGCATGGTTGATGAACTGGACGATGCCCTGGGTGTCGGTCGTAATCACCCCGTCGGCCATCGCGCGCAGGGTGACCGCGAGACGTTCCTTTTCCGCGGCGAGCGCGCTTTCGGTCAGGTGCCGGTCGGTCACGTCGGTCAAAACACCAACCAGATTCCAACCATCGGGTCCGACCGGCTGGATCGAGACCTTCTCACGCAGCCAGATCCTTTCCTGCAAGGTGATGGCGCAGAATTCCTGTTCGTAGCCGGCCTGACCCGACAGGACGGCGGCGCGGCTGCGGGCATTCATTTCTGCGAGTGCCGGCACCTTGATGAAGCTCCAGAGCTTGCTGCCGACCTGGGGATCGCGGTCGCCGAACAGCCGGGGATACAATCCTGACGTGGGCATTTGAAACCCGCCCCAATGCAAGGCGTCGCCATCCCGGGTCACCGTCGCCCGCCACAACAGGCAATCGGCGCGGGCCAGGATCTGGTGCACCTGTTCCTCCTTCGCCTGCATCGCGGCGACGGCCGCGCGCCACGCGGTGACGTCGGTATCCACGCCGACCAGGTGCCAGCGGTCGGGCGCTTCGACCGTGATCGTCACGATTTCCTGGATCCAAAAAACCATGTCGCGCTTGCGCACGCGAAACTCCTGTTGGTAGCCAGGTGCGCCGGACGCGAGGGCCTGCCGGCTTTTCGCGTTCATCTCCGTCCGGTCGAGCAAGTCCAGATCGGGCCAGAGTTCGCCCGGTCGCGGGGCGGCCATGTCCGCAAAAAGCCGGGTAAAAAGGCCGGAAGGTTGCGTTTTGAACGACCACACCAACTCGGTTCCTGAACGGCGCACATCGGCCTCCCACACCATGCAGTCCGCCCGCTGCAACAGTGCCAGCATTCGCCGGGCGGTTATGCGCCGCTCGCGCAAGAGCCACCAGGCGATCGCGCAGGCAATAATGGCCAGCGTCACGACTCCCGTCCACAGCGCACTGGGGGGGACGAGCGCCGGAGCGGACGCAGCCATGGGGGCAATGGCCCACGCCCCCGGGCGGAGCGGTAGGCAGGATCGGATCAGTCCGGGGCGGAATGCGACACCGGAACACCGTCGGCTGGCGTGACCCCGGGGTTGGTCGTCGCGCGAAGAATGAAGGAACGGGTGCAGGGTTACACCGTGACACTGGGACAACTACGGCTCGGAGGAAAGCCCGAGTTCACGGCTTGGGGGCGATCGCCGAGGCGGATCCGTTCCGGAGGGTCCGCGTCGGTATGGGCCGCGCACGAGACAGGACTCCTGTCTCACGCACTGCAGCTCTCTCTGCGTCAAGCGGACGCTACCGTCACCGCAAGGGATACGTTTCCGATCAGTCGTCCCCGGGCGACGACGTGACTCTCCATCTCGCGGATCAGCTCCGTCTTCGTCATTCCGGGGTGGGCCAGGATCTTTGCGTTGAGCGCGTAGAGCTGGAATAGGAAACGTTGGACGGCACCAAGTTCGACCGCCGCTCCCATGTAACCGGTGCGATTGAAATCGTTGCGCCCCTGGCGGACGCCGCTGGGAAGCGGGTCGATCGGCGCAAGGTTTTCCGGCAGTCCGGTGATCGTGGGTGGCAGGTTGTAGACCAGCCAATGCGAGGTGTAGTCCATGGAGCCGTTGGTTTGATCACACACGATGGCGAGACTGCGAGTATCAGCCGGCGGTTCTGACCACTGTAGGGGAGGGGAAATGCCATCACGTTGGGCGTAGCGGGCGGGGATTTCTCCCCCGGGCGCAAACGCAGGACTGGAGAATTCGATGTTCATGGTTGGTTGTTGGCTCGGAAACGGAGTTTCAGCGGCAGCGGCGGACCAATTCGATTGAATCAAGCTGGTCGCCAGAGAACTCGGCCAAGGCTCCATTGATGGTTGATGCGACTGACTGCAGACAACGGAATGCGGTTTCGGTGCCAATTCCAGATTCACGGTGTTTCTTTGAATTAACAGTAGGTTTTTTCGCGCTTCCGTATACTGGCCCAGAAGCATTCCTGCTTTCGTCGCCAGCAGATGAAAATGTCTTTGCCTTCGCTCGTGGCAACGAGACCAACCGCTGTCCGGTTTGCCTCGTGCCCTCGCCAGGTTCACGAATGGGCTGGACGACCGATCCGCACCCTGGCGCGAACGCTGCGCGCCGGCGTCGCACGACTTGCGATGTTCCCTCGCGGGCAGAGTGAGAATCGCACGGGTGCAGCGGGCGGAGCCGCGGAAGGTCTTGGCGGCGCTGCTGATTGCGGTTGAGTGCTTCCATGGCAGTTCGAAGGCGGCGCCGGTTGGGGCGCGGTATCCTGATGGCGTCGGCCGCGATTGCGGTCGCGCTGGCCGCGCTCCCCTGGTGGTGGCCCCTGGCGCTGCACACGATCGACGGCGTGACGGTCGGCGATTGGACGACGTCGGGGTGGAGTTCAGTGGAGCTGCGCGACGTCACCTATGAACGGCCGGGATTGCGCGTCACCGCGGGTTCTGTCCGCGTGCCGGCGTTCGGCCGCTGGCCCCGGCCGGAAAACACCGCCTTCGTGGTCGCGCAGCATGTCGTCATCACGCCGTTGCCGGTGACGCATCAGGAGCCTGCACCGCCGCCGTCCACCCGGGATATCATCACAAGCATTCTGCGCGCGTGGGCTCCACTGCGGGGTTGGCTGCCCTCGGCCCAGGCGGGCGACATAACGATCGCGACCGGTGACAGGCCGGTGCGACTGACCGACGTGACATGGGACGGCACCCGGCTTGCGGCAAACGGTGCGATTCCAGGTCGCGACGAACGGATCCAGCTCGCGCTCACGCGACCCGACGAAGCAACGCTGCAGTTTGTGGCGGAGGCTCCGGGACGCGAGGCGCGCATCGATACGACCTGGCGCGTCGTCGACGAACGTGTCGACGTCGCCGGCGACGCCGCGTGGCTCGACGCGACCGCCCGCCTGGCAGCGCATTTTGGTCGCACGGGATTGCTGCCGGTCAACGCCGTGCTCGATGCGCCGGCCGTTTCCGTGGCCGCAAGCGAACTGGGGTTGCCTGGCTACGGCCCCGTGCGCGGGTCGGTGCATCTACGCTGGGACGGCAATGAATTCGAAACCGACCTTAAGGCACGTGCGGAACCGCTGCTGGCCGACGGCGAACGGCCGCCGCTGGCTGTCGACCTGCGCGCTCGCGGTGGCCTCGACTCGGTCCGGGTGGATTCTGCGCTCGTGCAACTCCCGGGCATCGAGGCGAAGCTCACCGCCCCGCTGGCCGTGAGCTTGCCGGCGGGCATTCCGTCGGCGCCCGCACAATTCGATCTCAAGGTTGACCTCGCACGCGTGCCGCACGTCTCCGCGGAAGGAACGGTGACGGGTCACATCGCCATCGTGGCCGGTGCGACGACGGCGCCGGCGGCCGAGTTTGTTTTGGCCGGTGCAGGCGTCCGCTGGCGCAACGTGGAGATCGCCGCGATCGACGTGGCCGGCACGTGGCGACCCGAAGTGTTGAACCTGACCCGTTGCGACGTGATCCTCGCCGACGATGCCGCGGTGCACGCCAGCGCCATCCTCGACCTGGCACAAAGCCGGTTCACGTCCGCAACGCTCTCGGGGAAACTCACCGCTGCCGCTGTGCGGCCTTGGCTGCCGGGCTTGCCCGACTTTGGGGAACTTGCGATCGACGCCCACGCCGAGGGCGCGTTTGCCCAGCCCTCCCATGGCGGCACGATGACCTGGAAAGGCCTTGCGGGCGTCCCGGGTGGGGCCGTGGACGGCGAGGTCCACTGGCAGGGCGACGGTTTGGCCGCGGTCAGGGTCGACGGCACCGTGCACTCGGAGTCAGGGATCGCGGTGCCGGTGGCGGCGCAGATCAAACAGGAAGGCGGCAGCTACCTCGTCGATCTCACGCGACTAGCCTGGGAGGATGCGCAGGGCGAATGGTGGCATCTCGCGCACTCCACGCAGGTGCGCTATACCGCTCCGGCGGTGCTGGCGGTTGAACACCTCGAGTTGGTGGGCGGCGAAACGAATCTCCAGCTCGCCGCAGAACTGCAGCTGCCAGCGTCCGGACATGTTTCACTCGCGGGTCGCAACCTCGATGGCGCGCGTGTCGCCGCGCTGGTTCCCGGAGCGGCGGCGAACGCGCGGCTCGACAGCGTGTCGTTGGCTGCCATGTGGGACCACGGCCCGGTCCAGGGAACCGGAGCGGTGCGCGCGACCTACACGCCGGACCCGACGACGGCATTCTCCATCGACACCGAATTTCGGACCGAGCCCGAGGCGCATGGCGGAATTACCTTCGGCAGTGTTCGCGTGCTCGATCCCGCGGGCGTCGTGCTGGCAGGTGACGGTCATCTGCCACTTGTGATCGCCGGAGGAGCGGAGGGATTCACCTTCAACCTGCCGCGCGATGGTGAAGTGGGGCTCAAGCTCACGTCCACGCCGAACCCGCAATTCTGGGCTACCGTCACGCGCCTGACCGCGTGGCAGATCAAGGCGCCCGCCGTTCAAGCCGAACTTTCCGGCACCCTCGGGGCGCCCCGCGGGCACATCACGTTTGCGACTGCCTCCGTGCAACCTCCGCCCGGGATCGCTGGCGCCGTCGAACTGCCGCGCATCGGCGATGTGAAACTCGTCGTCACGGCCGACGACGACGGCATCGCGCTCACGGAGGGCATCTTCACGCTCGAGGACAACTGGGTGAGCTTGAAGGGACACGCGTCATGGGACGCGTGGCGCCACGCGCGCGAAGTCGGCGCCGAAGCGTGGCGCGACGTGGAGTTTTCCTTTGCCGCCGATCGAATGCCGATGGGGCTCGCGTCCCGCGCCGTGCCGACCCTGCTCGCGCCCGAAGGGGACGTGTCCTTTGCAATGAAGCACCGCCCCGACCGGGGTTTCAGCGGATTCCTCTGGCTCGCGGGTGCGGCGCTGCGACCGCTGCCTCCGCTGGGCACGGTGCGCGACATCCGCGGGCGAGTGGAACTCGACGGCTACGACGTGCAACTGCCGGAACTCGGCGCATTGATCGGCGGTCGGCCGATCACCATCACGGGCCGCGCCAACGTTGTGCGCACCGACCGCCCGGTCTTCGATGTGCACCTGACCAGTGCACGCGTCCCGCTCGTGCGCCAGCCGGGGCTGGTGTTGCGTGCTGGGGTCGATGTGACCGTGGCCCAGACTGCCGACCAGCCCGCGCACATCTCCGGGAGCGTGGACCTGGGACAAAGCGTGTTTGTCTCGGATCTGGTTTCACTGCTGCCCACCAGCGGCGCCGTGACGACTCCGGAGCAGCGGCCGCCCTACTTCAGTGTGCGTGAGCGGCCGTTCGCGGAGTGGACGCTCGATGTCGCCGTGCATGGGGACGACTTCCTGCGCATCGAGAATCCCTTCTTCAAGGGCAGGATCTCGGCGGATTTTCAGCTCGGCGGCACGCTCGCCGAGCCCCGCGCGATCGGTCGCGTGTGGAGCGATCACGGCTCGATCATCTTTCCCTTTGGCACCTTGCGCGTCGACCAACTCGAGGTGGCACTGTCGGCGCAGAACCCCTACGTGCCGGCGTTGCTCGCGACCGCGGGCACGCGGCTTTACGGTTACGATGTGCGGCTGGAGGCGAGTGGCAGTGCGGCTGATCCGCGCCTGTTGTTCAGCAGCGATCCTCCGCTCACGTCGCAACAGGTGTTCCTGCTGCTGACGACGGGGGAAATTCCGGATACCGCGCACACGTTCAGCACAAGTGAACGCGCGCAACGCCTCGCCCTGTTCGTCGGGCGCAATCTCGCCAGCAGTCTCGGACTGGGCAGCGGACCGGGGGACAGCGATCGTCTCGTGATCCGTTCAGGCGAAGACTTCAGCCGCGAAGGCGGGGAGACGCTCTACGTGCAGTACAATCTCGACGGGAACTGGTCCGTCGTCGCGGAAAAGGACCGGTTCGACGCCTACAACGGCGGCATCAAGTTCCGGCTGATCGACCGATGAGAGCGAAGAAGCACCGGCTGGTCGGATTGATCTTTGGCAGCTTCGCTCTGCTCAGCTCCTTCGTGACCCAGGCGGCGGAC
Organism: uncultured Verrucomicrobiae bacterium; assembly: GCA_963797435.1. Lineage (GTDB taxonomy): Bacteria > Verrucomicrobiota > Verrucomicrobiia > Opitutales > Opitutaceae > CAWCPJ01. Next base: position 709,133 of record CAWCPJ010000006.1, read on the forward strand.
TCGCCGAAGCAGGAACCATCGAAACCAGACACCGCCGAAATGCGCGTCTCCGGTCTCGGCTGGTGGAAAAACCGCGAGCTGCGCCAGACGCTGCATTTGCTCGAGCCTGAGGAAGGGCGGTTGGCGACGCTCGACGCTGCGGTCATCGAGGACGGCGTGGTGCTGCTGCAATCCGCTCTCGAGCGCGACGGATTTCTTCACTCCACGGGGGTTGTGCGCGTCCGGAGTTCCGGCGCCTCGCTGGGGGAGTTTCCCTGGTCCGCGGGCGACGTGCCGACCCTGCCCCGGGACCTGGGGGCGGACGAGGCGGTATTCGTCATCGACCCGGGGGTGCGCTACCATTTTGCGCAGCTTGCGTTCACGGATCTCACGGTGCTCGATCGCACGACCGCGCGATCCTATTTTGTCGAGGAAGGTTTTCTCTTTGGCGGTGCCGGTACTCACCGGTTCACGCCCGCGCGTTTGCGCAACGGCGTGGCCAACCTGCGCGAGCAACTTGTGCGCATGGGCCACGCCGATGCCCAAGTCGTGGTGCAGGCGGAGGAGCGCGACGACGCCACCGGGCGCGTGCGCGTGACGATCGCGGTGACCGAAGGACCCGTGCATCGCGTCGACGAAGTTACCCCGCCCGACGACGCGCCAACGGAAGTGGGGTCCCGCTTGCGCGCCATCTGCGCGGAGGCGGGCGGCGCGATCGATTCGCCGTTGTGGCAGCAGGATTTCGTGCAGGCCGCGCGGGCCATCTGCTACGACCGCGGTTACGCCAACGCCGACGTGAAACTCGTCGCAGGGGGAGAACCGCGTCGCACCGGGGATGGGGACGTGCGGCAGTCCTTTCAACTTGTCGTCCTCCCGGGTCCGCAGGTGCGGGTGGGGGCGGTGAAGTTCGTCGGCGACCCGCACACGCATGAAAGCCTGCTGCAGCGGACCACGAAGATCGAGCCGGGCCAATTGTTCGTGCGCGGCGAAGTGGAACAGGATCGCCTCCACCTCGGCGCGCTGGGCGCCTTCCGTTCCGTGCAGGCCGTCGTCGATCCGGTCGCACCGGATCGCTGGGATCTCACCTATCAGCTCCGGCCCGCCAAACAGGTGGAGACCAGTCTGCTGCTCGGCTACGGCAGCTACGAGAAGTTGCGCGGTGGCATCGAGGTGCTGCATTCAAATCTCCTTGGCCAGGCGCACCGCGGCCGTCTGCAGCTGATCCATTCCCAGAAGTCGACCTATGGGGATTATCTCTATACCGTTCCCCAGATCTTCGGCACGTCGACGGATGCGTCGCTGCGCGTCTTCGGCTTGGAACGCAAGGAGGTGTCCTTCGATCGCCGCGAGCTTGGCGCCAGCATCGGGGCGCGGCGGCATCTCGACCGGATCGGCGCGGATGCGGCGTTGCGCTATCAGTTCGAATCCGTGAAGGCCCACGTGTTCGACCCGAATGCCGACGTGGACGTACCGACCGATTCCAACGTCGGCTCGCTCACGTTCGATCTCACGCGCGACCGGCTCGACAATCCCATCGCACCGCACCGGGGTTACTTTCTCGCCGTCTCGCTCGAAACCGCCGCGCGCGAAATCGGCGGCCAGGTCAACTACCAGCGGCTCGACTGGCGGGTGTCGTGGCACCGGCGCATCGCCCGCGGGCAATATGTTCATGTCGGTCTGCGTCACGGCGTGGCCTGGCCGTTGAGTGGTTCCTCCTCCGAGGACATTCCGCTGGCGAAGCGCTACTTTCCCGGAGGGGAAGGCACGGTCCGCGGCTTTATCGAGGGACGCGCGTCCCCCCGCGCCGCAGACGGCACCTTCATCGGCGCGCAAACCTCCACCGTGCTCAACCTCGAGTTTGAACAAAGCCTCGCGCAAAACCTCTCCGCGATTGTCTTTCTCGATGCCGGACTCACCGCCGCCCGCCTCGCCGACTGGCCCGGCGACCAGCAGCGGGTCTCCCTCGGCCTCGGTCTGCGTTACAATACGGTCATTGGACCCGCCCGCCTCGAGTTCGGCCACAACATCGTCCGCGAATCCGGTGACGGGAACAACGCCGTCCACCTGGCGCTCGGGTACCCGTTTTGAGATTTCCGCGCGCGCCGGTCGGGGAGTTCCACGACCGCACGGGAGATGGGGGCGTTACGTCGAGCACCTGGAATTTCTCGCCACGGATGAAAATCGCGGAACGCGAACTGGCGGCAGAACTTATAAGCCGGGGATGGCGCCTGCGCAACCGCTATTTCAAGAAGGAGCGGTAGGCGAGGTGGCGAGACACAGGCAAATGTGGAAACTCGTTTTGGTGGCCCGGAACCTCCGAGATGATGCAGGAGCGCTTGGCTCTATTGAAGGAGCGTTTGCACGCATAAGCCAAGTTGCCAGAACTTGATCTGTTGCAACCCGAGCGACGTTGCCACCATCGGGCGCGGCGTGCGCCGCGCAGTAGACGCGCCGCCGCACCTCGCTCCTTGAAATCATTCTCGACCGCTTCCAGGAACTTTGGAGAATTGAGACGGACAGATCATGGAATTGGCTTATGTGTACGACCTCGACGCGAGCAGCCCGGACGTCCAGTCAGGGCGGCCTGCTTCCATTCTGCGCGAGTTCGAGCGTGCGGAGCTTACGGTACACCGATGCTTTCCGCTCAATGTCAAGGGCCTACGGCTTATCGATCGCATCGAACGACGATTGATTCGCATTACGAGAAGGCGCTATATCGCCGGTCGTGCAACGCGCCATTTGAAACGTTTGGCACGTCGGATCGAGTTAGTCCTACGGTCGCTGTCTTGTGACTTCATCTTCTGCCCGGGTACCGTCCCCGTCGCGTTTCTTCGCTGCCGATCGCCCTCTCGCGTTTTCGTCTGACGCCACGTTTCGTTCCATGCTTGGTTACTATGACGAATTCACCAATCTTAGCTACATTCAGCGACGAACGATAGAAAAGGCGGAAAAGGCGGCATTGTACAATGCGGATCTGCTCGTGTATTCCTCCGATTGGGCAGCAAGTTCGGCGATTGGCGACTATGGTGTTCCTCAAAACCGTGTAACCGTCATACCGTCGGGAGCAAACATCGGTGCGGACAATGAGTTATCGCAGATCGGTCACTGGATTGAGGAGCGATGCGCCCGACCACTTGAGTTACTGTTTGTTGGGAAGGACTGGTCGCGCAAACGCGGCGCTCTTTGTGTCGAAACCGTCCGTCTGCTAAATGAACGTGGAATCCACTCTCGCTTGCACGTCGTGGGCTGTCGTCCGTCATTGCCTGTCGAGTGTGCGCCGTATGTAACCGTTCACGGTCCGCTAATATCATCCATTGCAGACAATCGACGAATGCTCGAAGGCCTGTTCCGCCGGGCACATTTTCTCTTTACGCCATCCCGCGCGGAGGCCTACGGAATGGTTTTTTGCGAAGCCAGTGCATTTGGCTTACCCTGCATCACAACGGCAACTGGCGGAATCTGCACGGTCGTGCGCTCTGGCATAAACGGTGTGACGCTTCCAGTCGGTGAGGGAGCGGCTCAATACGCGCGGGAAATTGCAGCCCTGTTCGCTAATCAGGAAGCCTATCGTTCTCTCGCCCTGAGTTCGTTCGCAGAGTTCGAGAATCGATTGAACTGGCGGACATGGATGCAGAGGTTTTTGGGCGAGGTCGAGGTTCTCATCTCACCATATCGAAGGCGGTCGATGCACGCCGCTGGCTTTGGCCAACGCTTGATCAGCTAATCGCAGGAAGCTCCTTCCGTAGAGTCTCGCTCACGCTCAAGTGAGACTCAAACCGTGAGGTGGACGCACGCGTCTGGACAGGAGGCGGTTTCGATTCAGTTAGCTTGGCTATGGTAAGGCGAATGGCGGCTGCCGAGGACGCGTGTGAAAGCTTACCGGAGAAAGCGGCCGTTTGGCGATCGGCAGCGATGAACCTACGACTCGTTGGTTGACGGCGGTGGGCAGCGAGGCACCGTAGGTAGGCTTCGGCAGTGCGCAAGGTCACCGAGCGAACTGTGCGCGAGATTCGCGGCGTAGTCGATGTGTCGATGTCGAGTTGCGAAGCGTCAGTCATGCACCGTTGTGAAAACGGAGCAGCGCCGCGCGAGCGGAAGAAATGTCTGTCCGTAGCTACAGCTTTGACCTTGGATTTCAGGGAGCGGCCGCGTGTGAATGCTGGCGGTGTCGGCGTCAGGTTCAGACCACCCCCTTGCAGGGCCACGCACCGCTCCGAACCCCGGTCGGAGACGTTGGCGGATTGCCGGCGGCGCCTGCCTGATCGTCGTTCTGCTGGGCACCGGCAGCATGGTTTGGCTGATGCCGCGGTTGCGCTATGGGCCGCGGGTGGCGGCACCAGCATGGGCTGCCGGTGTACGCGAAGGACGGTTGCGGTCGGAGTATTGCATCACCTGCCATGCGGAAGCGGGAGCGCGGTGGCGCGGGTCCGACCATCAACTCGCGAACCACCGCACCGACCGTGACCACTCCTTTGCCGCTTTCGACGGAGACACGACGTCTACGCACGCCGCGGACTACCGCTTCGCGACGGATGCGGCGGGACAGCCCACCATCGAGGAACGCCGCCACGACGGGTCGGTGCATGCGTGGCACCCGTCCATGATGATCGCGTGGCATCCGCTGCGCCAACCGCTGATCGAGACCCGACCCGGCAGCTATCAGGCGTCCGAGGTGGCATGGGATCCGGAGAAGGAGGAGTGGTTCGGGGTATTTGGTGACGAGGAACGCAATCCTGGCGAGTGGGGCCATTGGACCGGCCAGGGGATGAACTGGAACTCGATGTGCGCCCGTTGCCACATGACGGGCTATGATCCGGGCTACGACGAAGCGCAGGACCGCTATCGTTCGACCTGGGTGGAGCAGGGCATCGGCTGCGTGCAGTGCCACGGGCCGATGACCGGACACGAAACGCGCGATCAAGCGTTCGGGCGGTCCGTCGACGCCGTCCATGACGCAAAGCAGGCGATGCAAACGTGCGCCGCGTGTCATGCGCGCGCCGAAGACCTGACGGTCTCCGCACCACCCGGGGCGACCTTCGACAATCACTTCCGTCTCCAACTCGCGACCGACCCGCACATCTATTACCCGGACGGCCAGGTCCGGGACGAGGATTTCGAATGGGGCTCGTTTCAGCACAGCAAGATGGCCGCGGCCGGCGTGACCTGTCTCGACTGCCACGATGCGCATACCGGCAGAACGCGGCTTCCCTTTCTCGACAACCAGCTTTGCCTGCAGTGTCACGCCGCTGGCAATGAGCGTAACGCGCCACCCATCAACCCGACGGCGCACAGCTTTCACGCTGTCGGCAGCGCGGGCAATGGTTGCGTGGCCTGTCACATGCCGGAGACGACCTACATGCGGCGCGATCCCCGGCGCGACCACGGCTTCATCATTCCGGATCCCCGGCTTACGCGGGACCTGGGCATCCCGAACGCATGTGCCCGCTGCCACGCCGATCGATCCCTGGAATGGACGATCGCAGCATGGGACAAATGGTACGGGGCGGCGGCTGAGCGCACGGATCCGCGCCGGGACCGCGCGCACGCGGTCGCTCGCGCCGAACACGGCGACGTCAGCGTCGTGCCGCGGTTGCTACGCCTGCTGGGCGCGGAGAAAACGCCGGGCTGGCGCGCCTCCCTCCTGGAGCTGGCGGCGCAACTCGCTCCCAGCGACCCGGCGGTGATCGCCGCGGCCACCACCCGGCGTGACGACACCGATCCGCTGCTCCGGGCGGCGGCGGTGCGCGCGCTCAGCAACGACGCAAACTCGCTGCCCCTCGTGCGCGAAGCCCTCAAGGATCGAGTCCGCCTCGTGCGGCTGGATGCGGCATGGTCGCTGTCGACGGAGCTCCCGCAGGGTTCCCCCGCGCGGCGTGAACTCGATGCCTATCTCGATGCACTCATCGAGAGTCCGGGCGCGCGTCTCCGGCGCGGACAAGATCGTTTCCGGCGCGGCCGGCAAGAGGCCGGCATGGCGGATGTGCGCGCGGCAATGGCGCTCGACCCGTTGTCGGCGGCGATGCCGGAAACCCTGGGCCTGATGCTCAGCGCAACGGGCGACACGCGCGCGGCGGCGGAACAGTTTGAAAAGGCGGCGCAACTCGCGCCGGCGGACGCCGAGCCGCCGTACCATGCGGCGCTGGCGTGGGTTGAACTCGGCGAGCGGACCCGCGCCGAGGCGATGTTTCGGGCCGCGGTGCAGCGGAACGCGGATTTCGCCCGGGCCTGGTACAATCTCGGTCTCCTGCTCAATCAAGCCGGCCGCCGCGACGAAGCACTCAAGGCGCTGCGCAACGCTGAAACGGCCGGGCCGCAGGACGCCGATATTCCTTATGCCACCGCGACGATTCTGGCACAGGCCGGTCGGCGCGAGGAAGCGCTGGCTGCGGCGCGGCGGGCGCTGGCGATCAAGGCGGACTACGCGCCGGCGAGGAGGTTGATCGAGCTGCTGGGCAGCGACGAGCGTAGTGAGCCGCCGTAGGTGGCGTGAAGGGGTCGGCCGACAGGGGCCGGGCAACGACGTCCATTTCCAAGCCGGTGCGGGCGGGAATGAGGATTACGCGAACCGGGCTCGCGGCGGCCTGTTCGCAGCCGGCGAAAAAAGGAGTATCGAGAGGATTTCTAACGGGTCTTCGAACCGATCGTGGCTCCGTAATGCGGTTCCCAGACCCAAGGCAGCACGTGATGGCTGCGCGCCCACGCTTCCCATTGGGTGGCGAGCGTGTGAACGCGTTGCGGCTGGGCGGCGGCGAGATCGCGTTGCTCCGTGCGATCGGCGACCATGTCGTAGAGTTCCCACGGTTCGGCGGGGCCCTGCGCCACGAGTTTCCAGCGGCCCTCGCGGAGCGCGCGCGTTCCCTCGTGCTCCCAAAATAGCGGTTCGGATCGCGCGAGCGGTTTCCCGTCAAAGGTCGGGCGCAGGCTGACGCCGGCCAATGCCGTCGGGGCGGGTCGCTGGTCGCCGGGCGCGGCCGGCGGCGGATACGTCGCACCGGCCAGGTCGACGCAGGTCGCCATGATGTCGATGATGTGGGCGGGGTCGCGCACGAACTGACCGTCGCGCGCCGCCGGAATGCCGCGCGGCCAATGGACGATCAAGGGCGTGGAGATGCCGCCTTCGTGGACCCAATGTTTGTATTTCCGGAATGGCGTGTTCGAGACATTCGCCCAGGATACGCCATAGACCACAAAACTTTCCGCGGGACCGGGCATGACGCCCTGGCCCGAGCGCACCGCGACGCCGCCCCGCGTTTGCATGAGCGGCGGTGAGAGCAGGCGTTGCAGTTCATCCGGCGCCATCGGTCGCGGTTCGCGGGGCAACAGATAGGGTTTGCGCCACATGGTCTCGGCGCAGGCGCCGTTGTCCTGGAGAAAGAAGACGACCGTGTTATCCAGCCGTCCCATACGTTCGAGTTCGGCGATGATGCGCCCGACGCCCTGGTCCAGCCGGTCAACCTGCGCGGCGTAGACCTCCATGCATCGTTCCTCCCAGTCGCGGTCCTTGATGTCCTCCCAATGGCCGACCGTCGGATCGTCCCACCTCCCGACGGTCGGGGCGGGCTGCCAATTGGAGTCGATCAGCCCCATCTGCCGCATTCGTTCAATCCGGGTGCGACGGGTCGCATCGTAGCCCTGGCTGTAGTGACCTTTGTACTTGGCGATGTCGTCCGGCAACGCATGCAGCGGCCAGTGCGGTGCCGTGTAGGACACGAAACAGAAGAAAGGCTGGCGCGGGGCCTCCGCATCGTGCTGGCGCAGGAACTGGATCGCGTTGTCGGTCAACGCATCGGTATAGTAAAACGATCTCGGGATGATACTCGGGATCGTTTTCCGGCGTGATCCAGGTGTTGCCGCGACAAAGACTGGCCGGGTCGAAGTAGCTGCCGGCGCCGTCGAGGGTGCCGTAGAACCTGTCAAAGCCCCGCTGCAACGGCCAGTTCTCCCGGGGGCCCGTGGGCGTGAGCGGACTCGCCACGTGCCACTTGCCCACGAAATAGGTGCGGTACCCGGCCGGTCGAAGCACCTCGCCGAGCGTCCGGGAGCTGTCGTTGATGCAACCGCGGTAACCCGGATAGGTCGTGCCGTAGTCGTCGAGCATGTGCCCGATGCCCGCATCGTGCGGATACAGGCCAGTGAGCAGACACGCGCGCGAGGGACAGCAACGCGCGGCGTTGTAGAACTGCGTGAACCGCAGCCCCTCGGCGGCAAGGCGATCGATGTTGGGCGTGTCGATTTCGCCGCCGTAGCATCCCAGGTCGGAGTAGCCCATGTCGTCCGCCATGACCACGAGGATGTTTGGCGGCGACGTCGCGGCCGCGGCCAAAGCCCGGAGTGCCGAAAGGACGACCGCAATTGAAAGAAGTAGCAGTCTGGACAAGGGCATTATCTCGGTCTGGTGGCGAAGCCGGTTGAAATGCAGCGCATGAGCAAGGAAGGCAGGCACCGCCTCTCGTCAACCGCGGAAACGCCCCGCGCATGTTTCCGGAATGGGGGAGCGCGCATGCTCCATGCCCCATCAGGTCCCCTGCGGTCGACCGATGGCCGATGTGCGGCTGTGGGTTGACCTTTCATTCCGCATTTATGCACTCCCGGTTGTGGTCCCGGATCCGATCCAGTTGCACAAATCAAAGCACCTGCTCTCGCACGTGCTCACCGCGGCCGTCCGCCGGCGCTGGCCGCTGGTCGGGACCGGCAACAGCGGTGAGACCCGCGAAGGCTTCTTCGTGGATTTGCTGGTCGGTGACGAGGTCGACGTGGAAACGCATTTCATGGAGCTCGAGGGGGAAATGCGTCGCGTGCTTACGGATGTGGAACACTTCTCCGCCCTCGAACTCGCGCCCCATGCCGCGCGCGACCTGTTTGTCGGCAATCCGATCAAGCAGTCGTGGCTGGAAGCGGTGGCCGAACGCGGTGAAACCGCCTGGCTTTACGATCTCGACGGAGTGGTGGACGTATGCGATTGCGCGCTCAAACACCCACGCGAACTCCGCGCGATCGATCCTGGAGTGTTCGAACTTGCCGGTGCGATCCGGCTGCCGTGGCAACAACACGCGCGCATCCTCTGGGTCACGCGCATCACCGGCGCGGTCGCCGGCAGCACGGCATGCCTGTGTCCCCTGTGCGTTGCGACGTGAGGACCACGGCTTCGCGGAGCGGCGTCAGCCGGAATCGAAAGCCGACCGCCGAACCGGTCGATCACGGCGGAGCGGCCAGTCCGTCGATGATCGTCGTCACGTTGTGCCGATACATCGTCTCGTAGGTTTCCGCGCCGCTGCCCGGAGCGCCGGGGCCGTCGGCGAACAACGTCCCGCCGAGATGCGCGCCGGTTTCGCTGGCCAGCGTCTCGAGCAGGCGGGGATTCTCGACGTTTTCCGTGAAGATCGTGCGGATGTGGTGCGCACGGATCAAATCCACCAGCGCCGCGAGCCGACGACCCGATGGTTCGGCATCGGGCGACAGTCCCTTGATCGGGTGCACGGTGAAGCCAAGGTCACGCGCGAGCCAGCCGAAGGCATCATGGGACGTCACGAGCTGCCGTCGTTCCGCCGGTACTTTCGCGACCTCGGCCTGCGCCCAGGACTCAAGGTCATGCAGCCGCCCCTGCCACGCCTGCAATCGAGCGCGGATCGCGGGCGCGGCGGCCGGCCGCGCCGCGATGATTTCCGCGGCGACCCGCTCGGAAACCTCGCCGACCGCCTTTGGACTCTGCCACCAATGCGGGTCGGGCGCCGCGCCGTCACCGGCTCCAGCACCCGCGTCCGAATCACCGAGCGTCACGGGGTCGTGCAGTGCGGCGGACACGATCACCAGACGGCCATGCGTTCGCGCGTGCGAAACAATGCGTTCGAGGTTCGGCTCCAGTCCCAGCCCTGAAGCGAACACGAGGTCTGCGTCGACGCACTGGCGGATGTCCTGGGGTGAGGGGTCGTATGCGTGGGGATCGGTTGCCGGCGGCACGAGGCCGTGCACGGCGACGGCCTCGCCGCCGACGGTCGTGGCGATCTCGGTCAGCACGGTGGTCAGGGTCACCACCCGCAATGGAGCCTCGGCCGCCGCGGCCAAGATTGCGCCGCCGAGCCATCCCGAAATGCCGAAGAAGCCGACCAGACCGAGCCGCGCATTCATGACGAAGGCATGGTTGGCCGCACCCGTCCGTGGGGTCGCAGCAGACCCCGCAGCCGGCTGGCCGCGCCGTAGGTCGGACTGAACACCGCCGAGATCAGGAACACCACGCCGAGGCACAACACGATCGCCGCGCCGCTGGCGAGGCCGGCGTGGTAGCTGAGCAGGATCCCGGCCACCGAACCGAGCATGCCGATCCCGACGGACAACCCGAGCATGCGGCCAAAATGATCGCACCACAGGTAGGCGGTCACGGCGGGCAACAAAAACAGGCCGAGCGCGAGCACGACGCCCATGGTTTGCAGTGCCGCCACCAGGTTGAGGACGGTCAGCGTGAGAAAAGCGAGATGGACGAATCCGCCATGACCGCCGATGGCGCGGTGGAAGATCGGATCGAAGGTTTCGAGCAGGATGCCGCGGCGAAGCAACACGAAGACCAGGAGGGTCAAAGAGGCGACGCCGGCGGCGAGTTTCAGGTCATCCGCGCCAACGGCGAGCACGTTGCCGAAGAGAAAATGTGAAAGGTTGATGCGCGTGGGAAGTTTGCTGATCAGCGCGATACCGGCGCCGAAGAACACCAGGAACAACGACCCGAACGCCGCATCCTCCTTCACCCGCGTGAGCCGGCTGAGCAGCGCGCTGCCCAGCGCGGTGAGCAGGCCGGCCAGCAGCGCCCCCGCGAACAGGGCCGGGGTGCTGGTGCCGAACAGCAGCCACGCGATGGCGATGCCGGGAAGAAGCGAATGCGAGAGTGCGTCGCCCAACAGGGCGATGCGGCGCAGCACGAGGATTGAGCCGAGCAGACCACCGCCGACGCTCAACAGCAGCGCGGAAAGCAGGCCGCGTTGCATGAAGTCATATGAGAACGGTGCGACGAACAGGTCGTGGAGGCTCATCGCGTGACCTCCGGGCTTCGCGCCGCCGGGATATGATCATGCGCGCAATGACCGTGGCGAAATGCGCGGTCGATGTTCTCCGCGCACAAGACCTTCGCGGTCGGGCCGGCGTCGACCAGCGTCGTGTCGAGCAAGACGGTTTGCCCAAAGGCTGCGCGGGCCAGCTCGAGGTCGTGCACGGCGGCCAGCACGGTGCGGCCCTGTTCCTCCCAGCCCCGCAGGATGTGGGTGAGCTCCTCGCAGGCGAACAGGTCGAGCCCCGCGAACGGTTCATCGAGCAGGAAGATGTCCGCGCCTTGCGCGAGCGCCCGCGCGAGGAAGACGCGCTGTTGTTGGCCGCCGCTGAGCATGCGAATCTGGCGTTTGGCAAAATCGGTGAGACCGAGTTCATCGAGCGCCCGATCAACGCACTCGTGATCCGTGGTCCCAAGGCGCTGCAGAAACCCCAGCGTAGCGTAGCGCCCCTGCTCCACCACGCCGCGCACGGTGATCGGAAAATCCCAGTCGATGGCCTGGCGTTGCGGCAGGTAGGCGAGACGGGGCAGGGCGTGCTGCGGGTGTTCGTCGCCGAGCCGGATTTCACCGGAAGCCAGCGTATGCCAGCCAAGGATCGCACGTAGGAGCGTGCTCTTTCCCGCACCGTTCGGGCCCGTAATCGCCGTCGATGTGCCACAGGGCAGACCGAATGTGACATCGGACAACGCCAGCGCTCGCCCATAGCGCACGGTGACGTGGTCGAAACGCAGTATCGGATGGACGTGGGATGACACGGGTTCCGCCGCAGCCTAGCAAAGTCGTCAAGCGGCGCGAGCCGGACTCATGTTTGCTCCCAGTCCGTGTGTTTGCGATGTAGGACGAGGTGATTGCCGTCGGGGTCCAAAAACCGTGCGAATTTGCAGACGCTCGTGTCGGCTGGTTCGAAGGCAAAAGGCACATGGTGCGCCCGCAGGTAATCGACCGCCGCGTCGAAATTCTCCGCCTCCAGGGCCGCCGCGCCTCCCCGGGCGCCGGGCGTGCTCCCTTCCATCACGCTGGAAAGGGCGAGCGTACCGGCGCCGATGTCGAATTCGACCCACTTGTTTTCCCAATTCGCGCTGACAACGAGTCCAAGGACGCCTTCGTAAAACGCGCGAGCGCGCGACATATCCGAGACGGGATAGACGAAGAACGGCAAAGCGGTGAAGCGGGGCGGCGGCATGGCGGACAGGGTGTCGGCTTTGGGAAAACGATCAACCATGTGTCGGATGGACGCAGGATCCCGTGCCACGGCTTTTTGCTTTGGCGCCGCATGAATCTCGGACTCAGGTCCGGCCCGCCAGATTGATGATACGGCCGTATCATCAATCTGGCGGGCCACCTGGAACGCCAGGACAAAAGGCCGTGGGATCCCGTGACATGTCGTCGGCTCAACGACGGGGCACGGTGATGCCCTGGAAGCGGCGCTCTGCGCCGCTTTGGTTCGGCGAGAACGCGCGGTGTATCCCCGGCCAGACGTCCGGCCGCGGTCGATTATCCGTCGACCCGCCGCCGCGCTCCGAGCGTGGCGAACGTGCCGGTGGCGGACAGCCATGCGGCAAGAATGAGGGCGAGCCACAGCCATGCGTGGTTTACCCACCAGCCCGCAAGTTGACCGCCGCTCAAGCCGGAGTAGGCGGTGCGCTCGACCGCGAAAAGCACGGTGACCCGAAACGCATCGAGCGGATTGACCATCAGCGGCATGACCCATACGTCCGGCGTGGGCCTGCAGGAAGGGAACGCCACCAAAGCCAAGCAGCACCAGGTCGGTGCCGAAGAGGAGGCCGAACCAGACTCCGACGGCTGCAATCAGGCCGCGCACGCCGTCGCGCACCCAGAAACCGAGCGCCAGCCCGAGCGTGGCGCAGACCGCACTGACGCCGGCCGCGCCGGCCGCGACTCCGACGAGCGCGCGCGATCCGTCGCCGAAGATCAGCGCAGGCAGGACGAGCAGGATCGACGACAGCACGACGATCTGCGCGAGCGCGACAAACTTGCCGGCAACCCACGCGCCCGGCCCGGCGGGTTGCGTGAGCAGCAGCGGAAATTCGTCCGCTTCCGCATGCGCGGAACTCAGCCCGAGCAGCAGCGCCGACAAGGAGATCGCATAGAGCACCGCGTACAGCACCCACCACACCGCTCCGCCCGACGCGGTCGGCGTAAGCAGCACGAGAAAACCCGCGGCGAGCGTCAGGCCGACATGGGCGTGCAGAAAGCGATTGAGCCGGTGGCTCGTCCACTCGCGGGCGAACGAAGCGGAGGCGGTGTGAAGGATCGAAACACGATTCATGGCGGAGACAGTCAGGGGTTCACTCACGCGGGCGACGCGAGGCTGGCCGCGCCGGCGCGATCGGCGGATGAAAACGGAAACGACTCACGCAGGCGTTCCGGTGCGAGTTCGCCGGTGATGCGGCCGTCGCCGAGCACGAGACAACGATGGGCCTGCCCCTCCCATTCACCGAGCAGGTGCGTGGCGACGAGCACGGTGCGGCCGCGGCGCGCCTCGTCGAAAAGGAACTCCTGCAGCCGCCGCCGCCACTCGGGATCCAGACTGAGTCCGGGCTCGTCGAGCATGAGCACCGGGGCGTCGGCGAGCGCGAACACGGCGAGCGCGAGCCGTTGCCGCAAACCACCCGACAGGCGGCCGGTGGGCGTGCGCAGGCATCCGCCAAGTCCCCATGCGCTCAGCACGCGCGCCGCATCATCGCGCGTGCGACCACGCAGTCGGGCATAGAACTCCGCCACCTGGCGGACGGTGAGGCGCGGATGAAAACGCGGTGCCTGCGGCAGGTAGGAAAGTTGGGCCAGGGCGCCCGCACGTTGCGTCTGCAGGTCGCAGCCGGCGATGGCCACGCCGCCGCTGTCCGGTCGGATCAAGCCGGCGAGCAGGCGCAACAACGTCGTCTTGCCACAGCCGTTGGCGCCGACGAGCAGCGTCACGGCGCGCGGCTCCGCGATGAAGTCGAGATCCGCGATGACCGGGAGCGAGCCGAAGGATTTGCACAGATGCGAGGAGGAGATCATGGGTTCGGTTGCGGGGGATCGAGCAGGGGCGCGGGATCCGTCACGCCGGGGATGCCGGGCATGGCGATGCGCGCGTGGATGAACCGCAGGAGGTGTTCGCCGGGGCTGCCGGAAAGCAGGCCGATGACGGGAAAGGTGCGCCGCCAAGCGCCGAACAGGTCGGCTTCGCGGTGCGGCAGGTCAGCCACGCCATTGTGATCGAGGTCGAGCCGCAGCTCGTCGTCCCAGTAGTTGCCGCGTCCCGCGACGGCCCAGGTGTTGGCGGTGTTGGCACCGCTGGTCTCCACGGCGTGCAGGTTGCCGGCAAACGTGTTGCCGAAAAATTCGTTGCCGACGCAACTGTCGGTCACACGCACGCCCACGTAGTTCCGGGTGACGCGATTGCCGGTGATCACGCAGTGGTTGCCGCCCTCCATGTAGAGGCCGAGCGTGTTGCCGGAGATCTCGTTGTTCTCGATGCGCGAATCGTCGATCGATTGCAGCAGGAGTCCGTAGGCGCGCTGGCTGCGGTTGGCGACGAAGTGATTGTCGCGCAGGGTGAGGCCACGGGAGAACATGAGGGCGGCGCCGGCGGCATTGTCGGTAAAGGTGTTTCGCTCGAACGTGTTCTCGTCGGAATACATGTAGTGCAGCCCATAGCGGAGGCGGCGCAGCGTGTTGTCGCGGACGACGGTTTTCTCCGTGAACGAGAAATACACGCCATCGCGCATCCCGACGATCGTGTTCCCGATGATGAGGTGGCCGGCGGAATTCCAGAGATGAATGCCGTTGCCGCGCCGGTCCTGGGCGAGGTTCACGGAGCATAACTCCGCGCCATCGGGCCGCTGGCCGTTGAGCACGGGATCCGGCACCGTGCCGGCGGCGCCGCTGCCGACGATGATGTTGTGCTCGAGCCGGCAGTTGTCCGCCTTCTTCACGTAGATGCCATGCAGCGTGTCGACAATGCGGTTGTCATGGATCCAGGCGCGCGGCGCGCTGATGTGCACGCCGGCGTCATCGTCGATGAGCTCGAGGCCGGAGTCGCGAATGATGAAGCCGGCGATTTCCACGTCGGGCGCCCGCACATCGACGACGTGGGTCTGTTTGTCGCCGCGCAACACCGCACCAGGCGCGCCGCGCAGGTGCACGGGCGTGGTAATGATGAATGGCCCGTCGTAGTCGCCGGCGGGAACGTTGATGGTCGCACCCGGAACGGCGGCGGCGAGCTCGGCCCGCAGGGCGTCACCGGGAGTCGCGGCGCGGACGAGGGAGGCGCGGAGGAGCAGCGCAAGACCCACGAATCCAAAGCAAACGCATCGGAACGCATTCGAGGTCGGGCCGGCTGTCCCCAGCCGACCGCGGTCGCATGGGACCTGCGACCCTACCGGTTGGGACGCACGAGATATCCAGTCGGGACGCAGCGTGATCACAGGATCTCCTCCCGGCGTGAGCACCAGATCGCCGCCACCATCATGAAGCCGATGAAGACAAGCAGCACGCCGCCGATTTGCGGCAGGCTCGACTGCACGAAGTTCGCGATCCTCTGGCTGCCGATCACGACCGGAGTGAAACCCGCGATGCGCACCGGCGCGTGGGGATCGAGGTCGTGCCCGTAGACATACAGCCGGTAGGCGAACGATCCGATCGAGAACGCGCCGAAGTAGACGAAGAGGACGACGAGGTCGACGGCGCTGATCATGCGACCGATCACGGCGGCGCGCAGCGCGAGGAGGACGAAGACGCCGAACGCGAACGGCACGAGCTTCATCTCGACGAAGTCGGCCTGCGCGATCGGCCTCATCCCGATGTAGTGGTTGAGGTTGTTGATCTCGTTGAGATCCTGGCCGTGGTTCCCGCCGACAATCTGGAAGGCGTAGATGTGCAGCTCGAGTCCCTCCTGGTATTGCGGCGCCACCAGCCGGATGCGCCACAACGGCAGGAACGCAACCACCACCAGCAGCGCCCCAGCGACGAGCAACAGGAGGCGCGACCAGGCATTGAGCGGGCGGCGCAGGAAGAGGAATTCGCGGCGGAGGAATTCTTTCATGACGATCAGTGGAGAGAAAGCGGGGCGCGATCAGCGGGGATCGCGCCCCGGAAAACGGGAGAAAGGTCGACTCGTTACGTTGGAGGATCTGGAGGCCTCGCTATCGGCGGTCCGAGGTAGGGTCGGCTGTTCCCAGCCGACCGCGGTCGCGAAGGGTTTCGCGACCCTACCTCCGGAGCCCGCTTACTGGGCGGCCGCCTCCACCGGCTTTACCGCGAGGTAGCCCTGCATCTCCTGGTGGAGGGCGGAGCAGAAGTTCGTGCAGTAAAACGGATACACGCCCGGCTTCTCGACCTTGAACCGGACCGTCTTGGTCTCGCCGGGATCCATCACGAGGTTGAGGTTCTGCTCCACGATGCCGAGGCCGTGGATCATGTCCGGCGTCTGCTCGACGTTGGTCACGTGGATCACGACGGTGTCGCCGACCTGCGCGTCGATGCGGTCGGGAGAGAAACGACTGCGGATCGCGGTCATCTTCACCTCGACGACGTTGCCGTGGCGGGTGACGCCGGTGTCCTTGGCATCCCACACCGCGTTCGGATCATGATTCTCCTCCTTGGGATAAACCTCGATCGGCTTGATTGCATCCACCTTCAGGATCTGGGCGAAGTGCGGCTCGGGGTCGGAGAACGTCTCGGAGAGCATCTGCATCTTCGCGCCCGTGATATCGATGAGTTCGC
This sequence comes from uncultured Verrucomicrobiae bacterium, assembly GCA_963797435.1. Classification (GTDB taxonomy): domain Bacteria; phylum Verrucomicrobiota; class Verrucomicrobiia; order Opitutales; family Opitutaceae; genus CAWCPJ01. Next base: position 725,875 of record CAWCPJ010000006.1, read on the forward strand.
TGTCCTCCGGCTGCGAGGGACCGACCGAGATGTGGCGGCCCTTGGAGAGCTTGTTCATTGCCACGAGGAAGTCGCCGTAGGGTTGGCGCGTGTCGCTGCCGCCGATCACCAGGTGACCGATGTTGTAGTGCACCGCGATCTTGTCCTCGACGATCGTGTTGGGGTCGGCGCGCTCGGCGTCCGTCCAGGGCGGGAGTTTCCATTTCGCCACGGCGGACTCGATGAAGAGCGAAGTGTAGGCGTTGCCCTTGCCGTCATATTGGGTGTGCAGGGGGCCGAGACCGACCGGCACTTCGCCTTCGACGACGTCATCGTACTTCAGCACGTGAATGCCGCGCACGTCCTTCTCGAAATCCTTGCGATCAATGGCGGCCTTGATCTTCTCGAAATCGAAGACCGTGGTGGCCGGCTGGAGCTTGCCCGAGGCGACGATCCAGCGGCCGGACGGATCGGTGTCGATGCCGTGGGGCGATTTCGCCACCGGCAGGAAGTAGAGCACGCCCGGCACCTTGGCGGGATCGAGCACGGGCACGCCCCCGAGATCGTCGGCCTGGCCGGCCTTGACGGCCGCCTCGGCGGCGCGCCAGTTCACCACCGCGGCGTAGTCACGATCGAGCTGCGTGGAATTGGCCTCGAGCACGTCGTGGGCCATCTCCGAATTGTAGGAGGTCCAGAAAGCCCAGCCCGAACTCGGGCCTTTGCCGGTGGAGCCTAGATCCCAGTCGAAGGGCGGCGTGATGATCTGCCAGCCGACGCTCATCGTGCCATCCTGCGGATCAATGCGAATGGCGCTGACCATGCCGTTGAATTCTTTCGCGTAGTCCTTGGGGTCGGCGTAACGGCCCTTCGGCAAGGGCACGGAAAAACGGGTGGCGACGAGCACGTATTCCGAATTCTCCGTCACGAACGATGAGCCGTGGTTGCCCATCGAGTTCGGGATCGGGCCAAAGATCTGGTGCGTCTTGAAATCGCGCAGATCGATCCGGGCGACGCGGTTGTTGGCATTGTCGTTCACGAAGAGCCAGCGCCCGTCGTAAAGGCCATTGGTCTGCGAGAGCCCGGGATGATGGACGTCGCCCCAGGTATAGCCGCCCAGCATCGCTTTCGTTTCCTCATCATAGCCGTAGCCCGTGCCCGAATACGGGGCGAACACCGGGATGGTTACGATGTGGCGCATCGAAGGGATGCCGGCGACATAGACCTGGCCGGAATGGCCGCCGGAATAGAACAGGTAGTACTGGTCGAACTGGCCCGGCGCGACGTAGGTGCGCGCGGCGGCGTCGTTGGTGCCGGCTGAAGCGGCGCCACCGGTCGAACCGGCGGGATGACAGCCGGCGAACAGCAGCGTGAGGGCGGCGGCGGAGGCCGCGAGGTGCAGGCGCGTGATGCGTTTCATGACGATGACGGGTTCGGGACGGACGGGGTGAACGGGCGAGGGCGGCTATTCGACGATGAGCACGCCCTTCATCCCGACCTGGAAGTGGCCGGGGAAGGAGCACAGGAAGGGATAGGAACCCGGCTTGCCCGGCGCGAAGAACGTCGCCGTGTCGTGTTCACCGGGACCGAGCAGCTTGGTCGATGCAATGATCTGACCTTTGAATTCAGCGGGCTTGTAGTCCGTCGCCGCCGCTGTGGAACCGGCGGTCACGAAAGCGAGCTGGTCCGTGTCGGGCTTGAGCAGGATCCAGTTGTGACCCATCGAAAACTTCGGCGTGGAGCCGACGTTGGTCAGGGTGACCGCGAGCGCTTCGCCCGCCTTGGCGTGGATTTCAGTGACGCTGAACTTCATCGTGTCGTTCGCCGTGAGGGCGATCGCCCTTCCGGTGTCGGGTTTCGCCACCGCTGAATCGGACGAATGGCTTGTGCCCGGACTCGTGGAGGCGGACTTTTCGAGAAGGGCCGCAGCCGGCCAGTGCAACGGCTGCCACTGCCGCAACCAGAAGGGTGATGGATCGATTTTTCATAAGCGTGGGCTGACTATACGGCGCCGGCGGATAATCGGCCTTGATGTAGGTCAAGGGTCCATGGATTGGCCGGTTCGGAGCATGTCTTTGACGCTGGACCACCACCGCCCGGGCGGTGGGGTGTGTTTGCAGTGCATGGCACGCTCTGGAGCGTTCCGCACCACACGTGATCGTGGCCGACCTTGATCCATATCAAGGCGCAGCCGCGGCGATGCATCGATACTTGCATCATGAACAACTCGCACCTCGCCGCCTGCCTTGTGCTTTCCGCTGTCGTCTTGCCGTTGCTTCCGGCGTGTCGCCGGGCCGAAGCAGAAAGACCAGCGGTCACTGCGCCGCGCGTCTTCACGATCACCGGTGTCGTGCGGACGCCGCTACACGACGGACAGGTCGTGATTGAACACGAGGACGTGCCCGGCCTGATGCCCGGCATGACGATGCCCTTCATCGTCGGCAACGAAACCGAGGCCGCGCGCCTGCAAACGGGCGATCGCGTGCGGTTTCACTTCCTGATTGGTGACGAATCGCGCGCGCAGGACTTCGAGATCATCGGCCGCGAAACGACGTCCTCCGCGATTGCATCCGCTCCGCGGTCGCGCGTGCGTCGCTTGAAGATCGGTGATCAGGTGCCGGCGTTTCACTTGATCGATCAGGACGGACATGGGTTCAGTGAAGCGGACCTCGCCGGCCGGTTCACCGTCGTCACGTTCATCTTTACGCGCTGCCCCGTGCCCGAGTTCTGTCCGGCGACGACGTCGAAGTTCAAGGCGCTACAGGGCGCTATTGCCACCGATGCGAAGCTGCAGGATCAGGCGAACTTGCTCACCGTGACGCTCGATCCGGAATTCGACCGCCCGGAAATTCTTCGGGCTTACGGCGAAGCGGTCGGCGCGGACTTTGCTCGGTGGCATTTCCTGACCGGGGAGACACAGGCGGCCGGTGACTTTGCGCGGGCCTTTTCGGTGTTCGCCGAACGCAAGGCGGGGACGCTCGATCACACCCTGTGCACGACGCTCATCGATCCCCGGGGGCACATCGTGGATCTGTGGCGCGGCAATGGCTGGCAACCCGCAGACGTGCTCGGGTCGTTGCGGGGCGAAGTGTCGTCAGCATCGCAATAACTTTTGGGTCCCTGTCCCCGAGGACCGGGTAGTGGCTGGTTAAATAGCTGGATGCCCCCACGCCGCGCGTCAGAATTGCACGTGTGAAACTCGCGGTGTTCGACATGGGATCGCAAATCTACGGCGATTCCATCTTCATCGAGAACGGCGGCGTCAAGGTCCTCGTCGATGGTGGCCACCCCGGCGACTACGATGGACAGCCCGGGGTCGCCCCGCTGCCGGATCAGATCGCGGCCCAGGCGGGCGGACTTCCGATCAACGTCGACCTGCTGGTCGTCACGCACTCGCACGCGGATCACGTCGGCTGCCTGCCGAAGATGGTCGCGAAAAACAAACTGCGCGCCCGCTTCGCGCTCGTTTCCGATCCGGATCATCGGTGGGGCAAACCGGCCGCAGCACCACCGGACTCGCTGCCCGCGGTCGATCGCGCCGTGAGTCTGCTGGGCGAAGAAATCCCGCCGCTCGACTACTTTCGTTCCTCCGACGAGCTGCGCGCCTACCTGGATGCAAGCGTCACGCTGGAGGACTCCTATCGCGCCATGCTCGCGAGTCTGCGGAACGCGGGCACCACGGTCGTACGTCATGCGACCGATAAAATACCGCAGGCGTTGAAGGATGTGCTGAAGACCGCCGGCCTGACGATTCTCGGGCCGACCAAGACACACCTGCGCCTGTGCGCGAAACGGTTGGCCGAGCAAAGTAGCGCGGCGCGCGACGCTTTGATGGCGGATCCGCAGGCCCGGGCGGACAGTGCCGGCGATTACGTCGAGTTGTATACGCGTCTGGTGCGCGCCGGGTCGCTGGCCGACGCTGCCTGGCAACCCGATGCCGCGACCAAGATGGCGAAGGGCGCGATCAACAACCTCAGCATCGTGATGTCGCTGCAGTTCGGCGGCGTGAAGATTCTGCTCCCGGGCGACATGCAGTTTGTCGCGCCCGAGACCACCGGCCTCGACACCATCATGGCGGCGTTGCTCAAAAAGGTCGTCCAGGGCGGACCCTACGAAGCGATCAAGCTTCCCCACCATACCAGCTACAACGGTTGGGACGAGGACCTCGATACGACCAAGCTGCCCACGCCGCTGTTGATCCACTCCGGCGGCAGTGGCGACCCCAGTCACCCCGACCCGGACAATCTTCGCATGCTCGCGACGCACGTCGGCGGCCATACGTTTTTGCGCACGGATCGCAACGGCCTCATCGTGATCGAACCGCAGGACCAGCGCCTCCGCTTCTCGCTCGCTTCCGGGGCTGGCAACGACTTCACGCCCAATCTCGGGCGCGACGAACCCGTGCTGCCCGGGGCTCCGGGATTGGTGGCCGCCCTACCGGCACCCGCGGTCTCTCCGCCGGCGCCCACTTCCGGCGGAGGCGGCGACGTCGTCCGGATTCACGCCGAGATCCCCTGCCGGCGCACGCGCGTGGTGATCACGGTCGACATCGATCCTGCGGTTCCCGGCGGTGTGAGTGTGACGCAGGTCGCTGACGAAAAAAAAAACTGAAGCCGACCCTGCCGGCTGACGTGCTCGTCGTCACCAACCGGCGGGCCCTGGGCGCGAGGGTGGGCGACGAGTTTACGCAGCGCATGCTGCAGGATCTGCAGGATCACGGCAATGTCGTGGTCGATGATCTGCCGAAGCAGTTCGATTCGGCCGCGATCCGACGCTGCGTCGTGCCGCATCTGCAACGGCAAACGTGCCGCGGGGTATTGATCCTTGGCGGTTACGACGTGGTGCCGGCCGCGCGGATCGACTGCCTGCCGGACGACCTGCGGAAACGCATCGATGTGACCACTGATCCCGATCAGTTCGTGGTCTGGAGCGACGGGCCGTATGGCGACGTCGAGGGGGACGAGGCGCAGGAATTGCCGGTGTCGCGCCTGCCGGACCTCGCATCGCCGGCTTTCCTGCGCACCGCGCTCGAGCGACCGGTTGCCGCGGGCGCCTCCGGGGTCCACGGCGTGCGCAACGTCCATCGTCCGTTCGCCGACGCGATGGTGGCGAGCGTTCGGCCCCTGTTGCAGTCCGTACCGGTAATAGCGGAGACCCTGGGTCCGGGCGACTTTGCCGCGCCGAATCTCTACTTCATGTTGCACGGTGACGACGGCGACGGCGGATGTTACTGGGGAGAATCCGAGGATGCCTATCCCGAGGCGGTCCGCACTGCCCAGCTCCCCGCCCGCATCGACGGCGTGGTGTTCGCCGGATGTTGCTGGGGCGCGTTGATCGTGCGCGAATCCGCGCGACGTCTTCCCGCGGGCGAACTTCCCACGGCGCGCCCGCCGGCCTCGAGTCTTGCGCTGACCTGCCTCGACCGCGGCGCGCATTCGTTTGTCGGTTGCACCGGTGCGCACTATTCGCCGCCGCAGGCGCCGTATGACTACCTCGGTGGGCCGCTGCACCGCGGTTTCTGGGAAGGTCTGCTGGCGGGCAAATCACCCGCGCGGGCGCTTTACGATGCCCGCATCGAATTCTTCCGCGGCCTGCCGCACCGTCCGCCAGGCCAGCCGATGGACAACCTGCTCATCGCGATGGAGCTGAAACTATTCGAGCAGTTCACCTGTCTCGGCCGTGGATTTTGAAAACGCACCTGCGCCGACGTCGTCTGATCGATCGGCCAAAGCGCAGCATCTTCTCCCGTTCGAGTAAACCACGGGACTTGAAAACCACCTGGTTTGGACGGATCGTCATCCCATGAGCGCCGCGGCCCGGAAGAAACCTTCCTATCGGAAGTTCATCGTCAAGGATCCGAACCTGCCGGCGGGGGCGAAGGCCAGCGCTCCCACGCCGGATGCCTCGACGCGTGTGGCTGTGCTGGAGGGCAAGTTTCGCAAGGGCCCGATCAAGCTCGTCCGGGGAAAGTCCAAGGTGGTCACGAAGGTGGTCGCGGCAAAGAAGCCATCCGCTCGCGCTGGCGGCAAGGATGTGCGGGCGCCAACGCCGACGAAAAAGGCGTTCTACCTCGGCGGAAAACCGGTTGCATACCAGGGCTGAGTGCCGTTGCGGGAGCCGGGCGTGACACCATACGCCTGCCGGCTCTGGTAGCGAAATCGGGGCCATTTCTCCTTCACGTCACAACTGCCAGTGCTCCCGCAGCGGACCATTCGGTCCGAAGATCGGGTCACCGATGGGAGACGGCACGCGTGCAATGGCCTCGTCCGCCCGCGGACGTTCGCCCGCGCGACCACGCAGCAGATCGGCGTGCTGTCCTTCAGGATAACCGCCAACGACGTGGAAGTCCGCACTGGATCCGAGATTTTGGTGCCCGACGCCCGCCGGGATGATCACGGCGTCACCCGTTTCCACGGAAACCGTGATGCCCGTGTTGTGGCCAAACCGAATCGTCGCGGAACCACGATAGCATCCGAGCACTTCGTGGGCGGTGCTGTGGTAGTGCGGAAAGTCATAGACGCCCCATCGCCAGGCGGGCTGCCAGCCCCCTTTCGGGAACATCGCTTCAAACCACCGGGCGACATCTTCCGGCGAATTGGTCAGATCGACCGCGTGTTTGATCACGACCAGGGGCAGTTTCGGGTTGTTCGGGATCTCGCCCGCGTCGGCGAATTGGAATGTCTTGACCTCGGAGTCGGCGTGCATGCTTGAAACGTGGCCGATGCCGTGACCCGTGCAAGGAGCGTTGCCACACCGCGTCCGGCGTGTTTCTTCGGCGCTTCCTTTGTGAACATCCCGGAACACAATCGTGGCCACGCCATCGACCGCTACATCAACACCTGCGCGGCAACGCTGGCGCTCAGGCCGTGATTGACCGGTTCATCAGCGAAGCGATCAAACCCGAGGCGGAATCCTTCGGGTTGCCGGCCGCGATCGGCGAACCCTCGTTGCCGCGCCGCTTCACCTGGCGGAGCCGCGTTTACGAAGTGCGCGATGTCCTGCGCGCGTGGAAGGAACACGAGGCCGACCGCACGCATGGCAGCGGCGAACTGTACCTGCGCAAGCACTGGGTCGAAGTGCGGGTCGACGACGGCTCGGTGATGAAGCTCTACTTCCAGCGTCAACCTTCGTCGCGACGCGCGGCGACGTCCCGCTGGTGGTTGTATAGCATTGCCTCGGGTACGGATCCGGCGTCGGCGTCATAGCCCGGTGGACGCAAAGTTGATCGACCTGCTTGCTCGCCTCGGTCTCTCGCCGACCGACGTCGCGGGACTGGTTCCATGTCCCGAGGCACGCGAACGGGTGTCGGTCGGGTTGGACTGCCACGGCCGGGAGGCATTCCTGGCACCCGGCGCAGCGTCTGCCTGGCGGCGCATGCAGTCGGCCGCGCGGTCGGACGGCGTCCATCTGTGGTTGGTTTCCGCGTTCCGGTCCTGCGATTATCAGACCGGGCTGTGGGAACGAAAGTTGCGCACAGGGGAATCCCCTGCGGCCATTCGCCGGGTCCTCGCGGTGCCCGGCTTCAGTCAACATCACACCGGTCGCGCGCTGGACCTGGGCACACCGGGTTGCGTGGACCTGACGGAAAGCTTTGCCGCGACGACCGCCTTTCGCTGGCTGGAGCGAAGGGCGTCGGCGTTCGGCTTTGGGATGCCCTATGGACGTGGGAATACCCTCGGCGTCACCTACGAACCGTGGCATTGGTGCTGGGGGAAGGCGAAGGACATGAGCCTGAACTACGCTGTCGAGGAACGGGAGGATCGCCTGGAGATCACCATGAGCGGTCAGTGGACGTTGGGTGAGATGCGCCCCACACTGGAAGCACTGCGCGCTCGCTGCGAGCAAACGGCCTTGCGGCGCGTCTTCGTCGACGCGCGGAATGTGACCGGTGCGCTGCCCAATGCCGACCGCTTCGAAGCCGGCAAGTTGATCGCGGCAACCCTTTCCGGTCTGAAGATCGCCGTGGTGTGGGATGCGCGCGTGATCAACAAACTCGCCGAAAACACCGCCGTGAATCGTGGCGCGGACTTCGGCGTGTTTGGCGATCCCGCGGCCGCCCAGGCGTGGCTGCGCGGCGTCGTCCCGGGGCCGCAACCATGAAGATCGTGCTCCCCGGCGGCAGCGGCCAGGTGGGGACCATCCTCGCCCGCTCGCTGCATGCAGACGGGCATGATGTCGTGGTGCTCAGTCGCCATCCCGGACCGGCCGCCTGGCGTTCGCTGAAGTGGAATGTCGAGACCCTCGAGTCATGGGCGGGCGAAGTCGATGGTGCCGATGTCGTGGTCAATCTCGCAGGACGTTCGGTGAACTGCCGCTACACGACGGAAAATCGCCGTGCGATCCTGGAATCGCGCATCCGCACGACGCGCCTGGTCGGTGCGGCGATCGCCCAGGCGGCGCGGCCTCCGCGCGTGTGGTTGCAGGCGAGCACGGCGACGATCTACGCGCATCGTTTCGATGCGCCGAACGACGAGGCGACCGGCATCATCGGCGGGACGGAAATCGGCGTGCCCGACACGTGGCGGTTCAGTATCGACGTGGCGACATCGTGGGAGAGAGCCGCGCGCGAGGCCCACACGGCGGCGCCCGCCACCCGGCTCGTGCTGTTGCGCTCGGCGATGACGATGAGTCCGGATCGCGGCGGCATCTTCGACACGATGCTCGCGCTGGTGAAGCGCGGTCTCGGCGGCAACGCCGGGAACGGCAAACAGTACGTGTCGTGGATTCACGAATTCGACTTTGTTCGCGCCGTCCGGTGGCTGGTCGAGCACGAGGAGATCGCGGGCGCCGTAAACCTCGCCTCGCCGCAGCCGTTACCCTACGCCGAATTCATGGCGGCACTGCGGGCCGCCGCCGGCGTTCACCTCGCGCTGCCGGCTACGCGCTGGATGCTCGAACTCGGTGCGTTGTTCATGCGCACCGAGACCGAACTCGTCCTGAAGAGCCGCCGGGTGGTGCCGGGTGTGCTTTTGCAGCACGGTTTCACCTTTGAACACCCGACCTGGCCGGAAGCTGCCCACGAACTTTGCCGACGGCACCGGGCACGGCGCTGACCGCATCACCGGAACCCGTCGGGAGTTGCTTTGAATGCCACAAACCTCCTATCCTAAGTTTGGGTTGCGGCTCGGCCGCGCTGGGTCATTCGTGAACCCCGATCCGATCTCTGTGATCTCCGTGGTTCAAATCCGGGCCCTTCGACTTTCCCGCCTCCGTTCCCTCTGTTAACTCCTGTTATGATCTTTCCGATGGATCCCGTCTCGAGCGGGCGAGCAGCGCCAGGGCGAGTGCGATCGCCGATTTGCGCTTATCTTCGTTGATCCGAATCAGCGTTTATCAGCGTCGATTAGCGGTTCAGAAACTTCCTTCTTCCCTTGGTTGCGACTCGGGCTTGTCAGAATGTCGCGTATTACGTGACATTCTGGTATGCCGGGGGTGTCGCCGGGAAGGGCGGCGGTTTCGCTCTACATGGCGACGCGTGGCCACATAGTTGCCGGATGGAAAAACGGCGATTCACGGAGCTTGGCCTTTCGAGCGAGGTGCTCAAGGCGGTCGGCAAGATGGGCTTCGAGGAGGCTTCACCAATCCAGACGGCGGCGATTCCGCCGATCCTGGCCGGAGGCGATGTCGTGGGGCAGTCATCCACGGGTTCGGGCAAGACCGCCGCATTTGCGATTCCCCTGGTGGAAAAAGTCGATGCCCACCAGCGCGCCGTGCAGGCGTTGGTGCTGTGTCCGACGCGTGAACTCGCGGTTCAGGTTGCCGAGGAAGTCGCCAAGCTCGCGGTCTTCAGGCGCGGCGTGCATGCGGTGCCGATCTTCGGTGGCCAGTCGTACGAACGACAGTTTCGCGCGCTGGCCAGCGGGACCCAGATCGTGATCGGCACGCCCGGGCGCGTGCTCGATCACCTCGAGCGCGGAACCCTCAAGCTCGATGCGCTCAAGGTGCTCGTGCTCGACGAGGCCGACCGGATGCTCGACATGGGTTTTCGCGAGGACATCGAACGCGTCCTCGGCCAGGCGCCGGAGCAGCGGCAGCTCCTGTTCTTCTCCGCGACGATGCCCCGGACGATCCAGGACCTGATCCGCCGCTACAGCCGCGATCCTGCCTGGGTGAAAATCGCCGAACACGCGCAGAACGCGCCCCAGGTCGACCAGGTGTACTACGAGGTCGACCGCCGTTCCAAGCTCGAGGTCCTCACGCGTTTGATCGATCTGCATGACTTTCGTTACGGTATCATCTTCTGCGGCACGAAGCTGATGGTCGACGACCTCGACGAGCACCTGCACGCCCGCGGCTACGCGGTGGAGCGGCTGCATGGCGACATCACCCAGGCGCAGCGCACCCGCGTGATGGAGAAGTTTCGACGGCGCGGTTTCGAGTTTCTGGTCGCGACCGATGTCGCCGCTCGCGGTCTGGACGTCGATGATCTCGAGGTCGTGTTCAACTTCGACCTCCCCAACGACGCGGAAGACTACACGCATCGCATCGGCCGCACCGGCCGGGCCGGTCGATCGGGGCGCGCGATCACCTTTGTCTCGGGTCGCGAACTCTACGCGCTGCAATCCATGATGCGCTACGGGCGGCTGCAGATTCGCCGGGAGCGCGTGCCCTCCCTCGACCAGGTGGAGGAGGCGCGGGAGAACCAATTCTTTGAGCGTCTGCGTGGCGTGCTCGATGCCGGCCGCTTTCCGAAACAGGACCGCATGATCGAACGCCTGCTCGATCAGGGATACGCGAGCACGGATATTGCGTCGGCCCTCATTCATCTTCTGCAGGGTGGGGGCGCGACGCCGGAGACACAGGCAGAAGGGAAGGCTGTCGGAAACACCGGCGCCGGGATTCCGGCGCCCGCCGCGCCCGAACCTCCAGCGACACCTGATCCCCAAGACGACACTTCCTCCCCCAATGACGAAACGGCGGCCAAGCCTCCCCGCAAACCCAAGGAGAAACTCGATCGTCCCGTTCGCACGGGGCGCGAACCCGGCTACACCACGATTTTTTTCAATGTCGGGCGGAAGCACCTCGTCGTTCCGGCGGACCTCGTGGGCAAGATTGCGGGGGTCACTCGTTTGCCGGCCATTGTGGTGGGTGCCATTGACGTCCACCAGCGTCATAGCCTGGTTGATGTGGTCGCCTCGGAAGCGGCGCTGGTTCTGGCGAAGATGGCCGGAGTACGGGTGAAGGGGCAGGTCCTGCGGCCGGTCCTGGCGGATTCGAAAGGCTGACGAGCCGATTTTGCCGGGCGCGCGGGGTCGTCACCGGCCGCGGAGTCTCACGGTGGATCGTTTCGTTTCGGTTCGAGACCGTAGATCACGCGAGCGCCGCGTTTGTAAGTGAGATAGGAGTAGGTCCACGAGAGCAGGACCGAGAGCTTGTTGCGAAAACCGATCAGGAAGAGCAGGTGCACGAACAACCACATCAACCACGCCAGCATGCCGGTGAACTGCAGGCCCGCGGTTGTCGCGACGGCGCGTGAGCGTCCGATCGTCGCCATCATGCCCTTGTCGAAATAGCGAAACGGTTTCCGCGCGCCCGCGCCGGGTGCGGTGCCGAGGCGAATCTCACGCGCGACGATCTTCGCGGCGTAAACGCCCATCTGCATGGCCGCGGGACACAAGGCCGGCACCGGGACGGGGGCATTCCGTGCATCGTGAATCACCGCGAGATCGCCGATCGCAAACGCTTCCGGGTGCCCGGGCAGGCTGAGGTCGGGACCGACCTGGATGCGCCCGCCGCGATCCAGCTCGACGCCGAGCGCGGCCGTCAACGGCGCCGCGCTCACGCCAGCGGCCCAGATGATGTTGGCGGCATGAATGGACTCGGTTTCCGTGACCACCTCGCCGGGTTTGATGTCCTTCACGCGATTGCCCAGCCACACGGTCACACCGAGGCTTTCCAGTTGTCGGCGCGCACTGGCGGAGAGCTTTTCCGGATACGCGGCCAGCACGCGCGGGCCGCCTTCGATCAGGATCACGCGGGCCATGTCGAGGTTGAGTCGGCGAAAATCGCGCGCCAGCACCTTGCGCTGCAGTTCGGCAAACGTGCCCGCCAACTCGACGCCGGTTGGGCCGCCGCCAATCACGACGATGGTCATCAGGCGTCGGCGCTCGACGGGGTCCTCGGTCATCTCGGCGCGTTCAAATGCACCCAGCACCTCCCGGCGGATGCGCAGCGCGTCCTCAATGGACTTCAGCCCCGGGGCAAACGCCTCCCATTCGCGGTGGCCGAAGTAGCTCGTGCGCCCGCCTATGGCCAGCACGACGTAATCGTAGGCGAGGGCCGGCGCGGTGCGCAGTTGCACGCGCTTCGCGGCGAGATCGACGCCGGTCACCTCGTCCATCAACACCGTGATGTCGGGATGGGGGGCGAGGATCGAACGCACGGGTTGTGCAATGTCGGGCACGGCCAGCCCGGCGGTCGCCACCTGATAGAGCAGCGGCTGGAACAGGTGATGGTTGGTGCGATCGACGATGGTCAGTCGCGCCAACTTCTTCGGAAATAGTTTGGCAAACATCAGTCCGCCGAAGCCGGCACCGAGCACGACGACGTGCGGACGGTTGGGGGGAACGGAGGCCATGACCTCGCCAGGCTATCCCACACGCCGGTTCGGCCAAACGGATTCGAAGGCCTCAGTGAATCGCGCCCGGCGCTTCATGAGCGGTGATCGTTCTGGCGCGGTCGCCCCGTCTCGGCGCAATCACACGGTGGATTTCGCGGCGATGCCTAAAAGGACTTCACGAAGACCAACCAAGGGTTTTGATCCGGAGTTAACGCCAACGGCCGTCAGGGTAGGGTCGGCTGTCCCCAGCCGACCGCGGTCGCGAGGGGACTCGCAACCCTACCTTCCCAGCCACCCTCCAGTACGGCGACACAGAGGTTTCATGACGTTCTCGTTTGTAGGAGGGCTTTATGCCCCGAGATCGCGGGGTGAACCTGCTCCTACAAGTTACCAAACTTGCGTGCCGTTGTGCTAGGGCACCGGATCCGGTGGCTTGGGCAGCAGGCGCGCCACGACGAAAAGCAGGACCATCACCACGAGCCCGAGCGCAACCCAGAACGCAACCTTGGCCCATGGTCCGCCGAGCGAAAAGCCGTTGTGATCGGGTCGTGCAGGCTCGACATCAGCCGGACTGAGTTGCGCGAGGTTCTCGCGCGCGAGCACGAGGCGCGCGGCCGCCAGGGTGAGATCGTAGCGCGGCGCATGCGCCTGCGGGTTGCCGTAGAAGAGGGTGCAGTCGCCGGGAGTCGAGGCACGAAACCGCAGGCGATAAATCGGATATGCGGCCTCCACCGCGACCGGCGTGAACGGCTGGTTGTCCCCATGGTCGATTTCGAGGAAGAGCTCGTTGGTGGACGGTGCGGTGTGCAGAGGAACGGCGAAGCGATCGGGCGTATCCGCCCCGTCGCGCGACCAGTTTGCAGCGCCGAGCAGTCGCGGATACGGCTGTCCGCGCGCGTCCTGCAGCACTTCCAACACCCGGGGCGAACGGACGAAGAGCGGCTCAGTGATGTGGACGAGCAATTGCGTGAGTGGAATGCCGGACTGGGGCAGGTCGATGCGCCATCGTCCCACCGCCGGTCGCTGGGAATCGGGGGCGGCGACCAGCGTGAGGGCGAGCGAACGCTGCCGCTGGTCATGCTCGAGCAGGTAGGGCACCTGACGGTCGCCCCGCACGAGTCGAACGTCCGCGAGATCGGGTCGGGCCCGCGCCAGGACAGCGGGATCGAGTTCGAGCACCTGGGCGCCGGGGGTGACGACTCGCACGGCGCGCCGGCTTGACCAGCCTTCCGGATCAAACGGTCCCGCCAGCTCGGGAACATCACGCGGGATCTCGGCGGCGCGAAAGGCTGGATTCCTTTCGAGGTCGGCCATGGCCGGTGCGGCGAGGGGCAACTGCCGCCATTCGCCGACGAATGCCTGCACATCGTAGTGCGGCGCGTTCGCATTCGGCCGGCCGGCCAGTAGCGTGTAGGTCCCGGCGTTCGTCGCGTGAAATGCAAGGTGCACCGCTCGCAAGCCGGCCGTGACACGGTCGATCGGGAGAGGTGGATTGTCGCCATGATCGATCGCGAGTTCCAAGTGTGCCGCAGGGGTGACGATCCCGACGTCGAGCGTCAGGTCGGCAAACGTGCGGTTTCCGGGGAGCGTGATCCGGCGCAGCACTCCGCTGGCAAGCACGTGTTCCGCGATCGCGTCTCCTTGGACCGAGCGGGTCAACAACCGCACGCGCCGTTCAAACGCGGGCTCTCGTGTCGCGATCGTCAGGGTGGCCAACGGCTGGTGTTGCAGGCCGAAGTCGAGGCTCAGGCGTGACTCGCCGGTCGTCACGTCGGTGGCGGTGATCGCCACGTCCCGGTCCAGCGGTGGCGGGACGGTTCCTCGTTGGGTTTCGACGACGACGGCAGTTACCGGCACGACCTGCTCCCGCGCGTCGTCGAGCGTGAGACGCACGGCCTGGGCCTCGGCGCCGCCCAGTGCAACGACCAGATGCTCGCCGCCGCGCGCCGTGCGAAACACCAGTGCGTGATCGACCAGTGTCTGCCAGCTACCGGACGCCTGCTGGATGTCGACGGAAAGACCCTTCACGAAGCTCGGCGCGGGGGTGACGAGGCGAACCCGCGCGATCCGGGTTGGCCGGGCGAGGGCGACATCGATCCGTGTATTCGTGCCTTCGATTCGCGGACTGGCCGCAAACGTAAGGGCTTCCGCGGGCGGGGTCGGCAGGTCAGACAGGACGACAAAGGGGACCTCGCCGCCATCCGGGGCCAGGAGCCGCAAATCGGCGAGATCGGACCGGGCGGCATCGAGGAGTGCGGGCGACAACGCCATTCGCATGGGACCGTCGGCATCCACGGTAAACGTCTGCCGCCACTCCCAGGCCGCGGGATCGACCGCGGCGTGCAGGATTGTCGGCGCAACAGTCCAGACCGCGGTCAGCGCGAGCAGATGCCGACCATTGAGAGAAATGATGGAATGCATGGGAGCCGGCCCCGCCGGGAAGGAGGAAGATCGTGCGCGCCCGCTGATGGCAATCGTCACTGGGCCTTCTCCTCCACCGTGCGCAGGAAGCGCTGATAAAGGAACGAAGCGGCGATCGCCACCACCGCAACAGCCATGAAGGCGCCGACGCGATACAACTGGTCGAGCCGGGAAAGGTCCCGCAGGAAGAGCTTGAGGATCGCGATGCCGAGCAGCGCGATTGCCGCGTAGCGAGCGGCGCGCAGGCGCCGCATGATCCCCGCCGCGAGCAGGATGAAGGCGAACAGCGACCACGCGATCGTGTAGCACATGTCACGGGCGAAGTTCGCGCTGAACTCGAGTTCCAGGGGGGCGCCGGCCGGCGCGAAGTAGTCGGCAATCTCGAGATTCACCAGGGCGAAGGCGAGGATCGTGCCGATCGTGGCGAGCAACGCCGGTGCCCGCACGCCGAGCACGCGATCCCGCGGCGGCGCGAGCAGGCGGGCCCCGGCAAAGGCACAAAGCGACGCCAGCCCGTAGGTGTAGAGGATCCAGTTGAATACCGGTGCCTCTCCCCGCGATGCGTACGCGAAGATCGCGGGATTGAGGATCAGCCGCACGAATACCGCGACCGACAAGCCCACACCCGCGACGCGCAGGCCGGGATGTGGGATGCGGTGGAACAGCCAAAGCAGCGCCGCGCCCTCGAGCGCCCAGCCGAGCGTGATCCATTGCCGGGAGAACTGCAGCGGGAACACGAGCGTGATGAAGAACAGCCCCGCCGCGCCGAACCAGGCGAGCCGGTTGAGGCGGAACGGCGCATCCGCAGGAATCCACCGCAACAACAGCAACAATCCAACCAGCGGAGGCAGCGCACAGACCGCGGCGAGAACGCCGCCCACGTCGTTCGGCCACACCAGGGCGAGCGCGTGATGCAAGAGATAGAAATGCAGGGGCAGCGCGAGCGCCGCCGCCGCCCACGGTGATTGCGAAGTGAGCACCCGTGTGCGCGCGGCAAACGGGAATACCAGGAACAGCGCCGCGAAACCCGCGAACCACAGGAGTGCGACAATGTTCGCGCTCATCGGACCGTGCGCATCGAACCACGCGTATTCCACGAGCAGCGTACCGATCAGACCGGCGATTGCGAGCGAACCCTGCCGGGTCACCGCGACCAGCCCGAGCACCAGCACGTCGAGCAACAGCGCCACGCCGAACACCGGCGACGGATCGACCAGCGCGAGTCGCGTGACGAGCATCACGAGCAGCACAAACGGCATCGCCGCCGCCGCGCCCGGAAGTCGCGGGAGCATCGCGTCGAGCCGGCCCGCGTTCGCCTGGAACTCTCCCCCCAACCGGCGCAGCGCCCACGTCGCCGCCGCGACGAAGAAGAGCGCGAATCCTGCCGTGAGCCCAAGTTCCAGCAGACCGCCGCCCGCCGGAACCCGCGTGATGGCGATGCCCAGCACGCCGAGCGTCACCACGATCGCCACGGCCAGCGCCAGGATCATGCGACTGACCACCGCGGCCGCGAGCGCGACAAGGTTGAGCAGCAGGACGGCGGGCCAGAGCACCCAGCTCACGGACTCGAATTGCAGAACGGGCAGCAGCAACACCAGCAAGCCGACCGGCGCAAAGATGCCGACCACGCTTCGCTCGTCGACCCCGGGCTGGAAGCGTCGCGCCACGAAAGGAAACACGGTGTGCAGGGCCGCGAAAAGAAACACGAAGCCGAGCGCCCACGGCAGCAGGGCGTTGGTGGCGGCCCAGGCGATCCAGAGCGCGGCGACGGCGAGCACGGCCAGCCCCGCGACAACGTGCAATCGCAGCGCTCGCGGATGCAGCAACGCGACGGCGAGCAGACCGCAGTCGGCACCGAGCACATTGCCGAGCACCCAGCCGGGGCGCGCCGCCACGGCCGACAGACCGGTGAAGAAGATCGAGAAACCGAGAGCAGTCACCGCCGTGACGACCGCGGCCGCGACAAGCCAGTCGGATGCGCCTTGGAACCGCCGCGCCGCGCCCACCGCAGCCGTGAACAACGCGACGAACAGGAGGCAAACCGCCACCGCGACCGGCAATTTCGCCAGCGAGAAAAATGTGGCGGCCCAGCCGACCTGCAGCGCCGCCGTGCCGATCGCGGCGAGCACCGCAAGATGATGCCAGCGACAACGCAGGGCCACCGCGAGGAGTCCCAGGTCGAGCAGCGTGACATAGCCGAACAACCCGAGCGGATTATCCACGCCGGTCGAAAGCAGCACCGGCGTGAGAAAGCCTCCAAGCAGACCGAGCACCGCGATCACCTGCGCCCGCAACCGCACGGCGAGCAGGAACGCGGTTGCCGTGATCAGTGCCATCACCGCAAACGTCGGTATCACCCCGAAGAACGGAAAGTGATAGAGTGCCCGGCACGAAAACGTGACTGCGTACAACGTCACGACGCCGGTGGCGCAAAGGGAGTGGCCGGTCGTCGCGTAGCGCCGCCCCGCGCTCCACAAGCCGCCGACCAGCAGTCCGGCACCAGCCACGAAACCCAGGGCCGCGCGCAAGGCGGGTGGAATCCAACCGCGCTCGATGGATACCTTCAGGAAGAATGCGGCACCGAGAAACAGCGCGAGGCCGCCGAGCCACGCGAGCATCTTCACCCCCATGAACTGCTCCCAATTGATCGGCCGGCGGGGCGCGGTTGCAGCGGGTGCGCGAGTGGGCACCGGCGGTGGCGAAGTCGCGCGGGTCCCGGGTACCCGTGGGGGAATGACGAGCGGGGGCGGCGTTGCAGGTTTCGGTGCCGGTGCGGAAGGGGGCGGCGTCGCGGTCGCCGGCCAAACGGCTGCGGGCGGAACTGGCGCGGGTGCTGCCGGCACCGCCGGCGAGGGCGGAATGGGAACGGCCGGCGATGGGGCGGCAGGCGGGCCGGCGCCGCGCAGGTCCTGGATTTCCTGGCCTAGCCGGATCAGGCGAAGTCGCAGTTCGGCATTTTCGCTTCGGGCCTTGTTCGCGAGGACTAACGCGACGATCGGCAGCACGAAGGCAATGACCGCGAGGGCGAGCCCGGTGAGGATGAAGAAACCTTCCATATTGGACGGCGGGGTAGGGGCCGGAACGGCGACCGATCGTCACGAATCCCGGGACGGTGGCAAGGACGTGATATCCACCGCAGACTCGGTCACGAACACCCACTCGCCCAACTTCGTCTCGACACCCGCCGATGCCGCTTGGGTCTCAGCCGCATGAAGCCGGCCCCTATTTCCGACCACCAGGATCAGAACTGCCCGAATTGCCGGCCTCGAGCGATGCATGGCACAAGCATGGCGCCTCCTCCACACCCTCGGAAAGACGACTCGCTTGCGCCCTTCGCCCACTGGGCCCGGCGTGGATGTCACGGTTGCGGCAGGGGTGAGCCGCGCGGGCTATTCGCCGATGATCTTTATGAGAACCCGCTTGCGACGCTTCCCGTCGAATTCGCCGTAGAAGACCTGCTCCCAGGGACCGAAGTCGAGCCGTCCGTCGGTGACGGCGACGACGACTTCGCGGCCCATGATGGTGCGCTTGAGATGCGCGTCGGCATTGTCCTCGCCGCGGTTGTGCGCGTACTGGCTGTGCGGCTTTTCCGGCGCGAGCTTTTCCAGCCACTTTTCAAAGTCGGCATGCAGGCCGGACTCGTCCTCATTGATGAATACGCTGGCGCTGATGTGCATGGCATTGACTAGGCAGAGGCCCTCGCGGATGCCGCTGGTGGCAAGGGCCGCTTCGACTTGCGGAGTGATGTTGAAGAACTGGCGGCGTTGCGACGCCTCGAACCAGAGTTCCTGGCGGTGTGACTTCATGGGATGAGATGGCGCGAGAGTTGTTTCAGGTGATTGGGCGTTGCGCGATTTCGGCCAGGCGATCGCGGATGACGCTGATGAGACCCTCCAGGTCGTGGGCGGCGTTGATCTCGTCGACTGGGAAAAAGGTCATCATGGCGTGGGCGCGCGAGGAAAGCGCAGGCGACGATAATCCGGGGCCCGATCGAGACAACAGCGCGCGCAGATGCGCATTTCCTGCCAATGAGCCCCACCCTCCAAGTCCGACGGCGCGACCGGGAAACGTGCTTCCCGCTCCCTTCCCAACTCGATTCCGGGCCGCAGCTGCGATGGCTCAAGGCATGTTACGTACGTAACATCGTTCCGGCCATCGCTGCCTCTCGCCCTCTGCGTAGTTGGAGGGAAACCGTGTGACGTGTGTCCTCCGCTGGCGTGGAGGCGACACGGCGGGGGACGGGGACCCATGCGGGGCGGAAGCGCATTGTCCGCCGGGCGCGTTTTCGTTCGGGTGGGGTAATGACGATCAAATCGCGGCCGTGCTGATGATGTGAAAGCTTCGTCGTCCTCTCTCGAAGTTCCGCCGGTGATACTGTTCCTTCTCAAGGCCCCCCGCCTTGGTGAAGTGAAGACGCGGTTGGCGCGCGCCCTGGGGCCGCGGCGGGCCGTGCAGATCTATCGCCGGCTGGTGGAGAGCCAGGCGGCGCGCCTCCCTGCGGGTTGGCCGGTCGAAATCCACTATGCGCCGCGCGGCGCGCGGCGCGAGCTGCACGCCTGGCTCGGCTCGCGCGGACATTTCCGGGTCCAGCGGGGCATCGATCTTGGGGCACGACTTGTCACGGCCTTTGCGGGTGCCTTCGCGCGCGGCGCGTCGGGCGCCCTGGCGATTGGTGGCGACTGTCCGGGACTGGACGCGACGCGGCTGAGGGCGGCGGCGCGGGCGCTCCGGCGAAACGACGTCGTGCTTGGTCCCGCGTGCGATGGCGGCTACTACTTGATTGGACTACGACTGGCGTCGCCGAAATTGTTTGCAGGCATTCCCTGGAGCACGGGAGAGGTCCTGCGCGAGACCCGACGGCGGGCCCGACAACAGGGATTGCGCGTGCATCTGCTCGACCGGTTGGAGGACGTGGACGATCTCGCGAGTTGGCGCCGGGCGAAACAAATTCTCGCGAAGACGTGATTTCGATCCTGGTTTCAACCTGCAACGAGGAAGCGCACCTGACTGGCGCGATCGCCGCGGTTTATGCAGGTGCGGCAGCGATCAAAGTCGAGGTGCGGGTGATCGACGCCGGCACGACGGATCGCACGGCGCGGCGCGAGCGTTGCGGCGCCGTCCTGCACGTTTCCGTGGCGACCCCACTCGCGTGAATTGACCCGCGACTGGTTGGAATCTTATCCCGCATGGTCGGATTCTGACCAGACGGAGCGGCACGGAGAACCGTCCGCGAGGCGCGAAGCCGCTCGTCGTCAGTGAGAAACGGCCGCCATCTGATATTGGCACGCGAGGTGCAAATATCGAGGCGGCACCCGCCAAGGGGTGCGTGCCAATCAAAACTCTCTTTCCGCTTTCTTCGACGATGCAACAAGTTCCCTCCATGATTGCCCGCCGGGCTGTGCGACCACTCCTGTTGACGGGAATCGCCGTATGCGCGCCGCTGCTGGCAACCGCGGCGAACCAGGTGAGCGCAGTGAGTTCGGCATCCGCGACGCACATCCGCCGCCGGGGCTTCCTGACCATGCATCATCTTTCGGGGAGCATCGTTTCGTTTGATGCAAAGAAGGATGTGCTGACCATCGCCCAACCCTTGGGGCATGCGCAGGTGAAGCTCGATCGGGACACCATCTATTCGTTCAACGGCAAGCCGGCGGACCGCAGACAACTCACCGCGGGACGGCACGCTTACGTCATCACCCAGGAGCGAGGCGAAAGTCGTCATGTGATCTCCGTCTCGATCCGCTCATGAATTTGCCGGCCCGTCTCACTGCAGGTGGCGCGGGCCGATTCTGGTAAGGGTCTATCGCATGTAGGGCAATCGGGAAGGCGCCCGCACCGGCAGGGTCACACCGGGCGGGCGCCGTTTTTTTCTTTCGTGGTGAATTCAATCAAGCTGCATGAGCCGCATTCCGACGTCCTGATCATCGACGATGATGTATCGGTGCTGGCGGGGCTGTCGCGCGCTCTGCGGGCCGAGTCTTTTTCGGTTCGCACGGCCTCGGACCCGATCGAAGGCGTCCTGCGGTTCGCCGTGTCGGAGCCGGACATCGTGTTGCTCGACCTGAACATGCCGGTTGAGGACGGCTGGGACGTCTTTGAGGAGCTTTCGCGCATGTCGCCGTTGGTCCCGGTGATCATCATCACGGCGCGTCCAGGACAGTTCGATCTCGCACGCACGGCGTGCGTCGCGGCGCTGGTGGAAAAGCCGATCGACTTTCCCTCCCTCATTGACTTGATGCGACGGTTGCTGGCGGAAGACGAGACCACCCGGCTCGCGCGCCTCACGCATCGCGCACCGGGCACGCAATGGGTGCATCCGGAACGGCGGGCGGGTTAGGTCGGCCGTCGATGATCGGGATTCAGGTGCGGGGAGCCGGGCGCGGGAGGACGCTTCGGCCCGGGCAGCCACGATTACCGGGCGGGAGCAGGGGTCCCCTGCCCGCACGCGCGGGGCCACGTCGGGCATGGGTTCCCGGCGGGCAAGGGGGAACCCGGCGGGGCCGATTGTCGCGTGAACGGTTGGGGCGAAACGTTCCGGACCGGCGTTGACGCAGGGTGTGGTCGGCGGTGGGCTGATTCGACTCATGGCGTCTTCTGCGTCCGTTCCCCCCCGGTTTGCCTGGCGACGTCTCGCTCCGCTGGGCGTGCTGGCGATGGTCGGTCTTGCGCTTTGGATCGTGCACCGGGAACTCGCGCACGTGAACTTTCGAGCGGTGATGCGCGCGCTGAAGGACATGCACGGGCCGCGCATCATCGCGGCCGGGGCGCTCACCATCCTCAGCTATGTCGTGTTGACCGGCTACGACGTGCTGGCGTTGCGGTACCTGGGGCGGCGGCTCGCGTACGGACGCACGGCGCTGGCCTCGTTCATCGGCTATGTCTTCAACATGAATCTGGGCCTGTCCGTGCTCGGCAGCACGGCGGTGCGCTACCGGTTGTATTCGACCTGGGGACTCGGCGCGGTCGAGATCGGCAAGATCGTCGCCTTCTGCGCGCTCACCACCGGACTGGGACTTTGCGGGGCCAGCGGAGCGGTGTTCCTGTTCGGCGACACGCCCGGCCAGGCGGATGCGTGGATGACGCCGTGGCACCTGCGTGGCCTGGGCATCCTGCTGCTGCTCGCGGTCGCCGGTTACGTGGTCGCTTGTGCGCGGGTGCGACGTCCGCTGCAATTGCGTTCGTGGCAACTGGCACTGCCGAACTGGCGGATCGGCCTGTTGCAGGTCATCCTTGCGCCGGGAGATCTGCTGGCCGCGGGCGGCGTTCTCTTCCTCTTGCTGCCGGCGAACGATGTCTCCTATCCCGCGTTCCTGAGCGTGTACCTCTTTGCCGTCGTCGCGGGCCTGATCAGCCATGTGCCCGGCGGACTGGGCGTGTTCGAAACCGTGATCCTGCTCGGGCTGCCCACGCAGGCGCCGGACTCGGCCGTGCTTGCGAGCCTGGTGGCGTTTCGCGGGATCTATTACCTGTTTCCGTTTGCCACGGGCATCCTGTTGCTGGCGGCGCACGAAGTCCTGCAGCACCGCCGGCGCATCGCACGCGTGGCCGAGGGACTTTCGCGCGGCATCTCGGCGATCGCGCCGCAGGCGCTGGCGGTGTCGACCTTCCTCGGCGGCCTGGTGCTGCTGGCATCGGGGGCGACTCCGGCCGAGGGCGCGCGCCTGCGGTGGCTGGTGCAATTCCTGCCGCTGCCCGTGCTCGAGATTTCGCATTTCCTTGGGAGCGTCGCCGGCACGGGTCTGTTGTTTCTCGCCCGCGGACTGCAGCGACGGCTCAACGCCGCGTGGTATCTCACCGGCCTGCTGCTCGCGGCGGGCGTCATCTTTTCCCTGCTGAAGGGTTTTGAATGGGAGGAGGCGATCGTCCTGGCGTTCATGCTCGGTGTGGTCGTGGTCAGCCGGAGCGAATTCTACCGCAAGTCGTCGCTGCTCGATCAGCGTTTCACGCCGGGCTGGATCATCGCGATCAGCGTGGCGCTGGCGGGGACGGTGTGGCTCGGGTTCTTTGCCTTCGAACACGTCGAGTATTCAAGCGAGCTTTGGTGGCATTTCAGCCTGCGCGGCGACGCGCCGCGATTCCTGCGGGCAAGCGCGGGTGCGGTGATCGTGGTGCTGGTGATCGCGGTCGCGCGGCTGTTGCGGCATCCCCCGGCGCGCCCGGTGTCGCCGACCCCGGCGGTGCTCGACGAGGCCGCGGTGCTCGTGGCGGCGGCGCCGGCGAGCCAGGCCTGGCTCGCGTTGCTCGGGGACAAGACCCTGCTCTTCAGCCCGACGCGACAATCTCTGCTGATGTATGCGGTGGCGGGCCGGAGTTGGGTGGCGTTGGGCGATCCCCTCGGAGACCCGGAGGAACAGGTCGACCTCGTGTGGCGGTTTCGCGAGCTCTGCGACGAGCAGGGGGGATGGGCCGTGTTCTATGAGGTTTCCGCCGCGACCCTGTCGCGTTACGTCGACCTGGGCTTGTCCCTGTTCAAGCTCGGCGAAGAGGCGCGGGTGCCATTGCGCGGTTTCTCTTTGGAGGGCCCGGCGCATCGGACGCATCGCAACACGTGCTCGCGTCTGGAGCGCGAGGGCTGCTCGTTCGTGGTCTGGCCGCCGGCGGAAACGCGCGCCCGGATACCGGAGCTGCGGGCGATCTCCGATGATTGGTTGTCGCGCAAACGGACGCGCGAGAAGGGATTCTCGCTCGGTTTCTTCGACGAGGACTATGTCGCGCGTTTCCCGGTCGGGGTCGTGCTGCGCGATGGAGCCGCGGTGGCCTTCGCGAATCTTTGGCCCGGCGGGGGGCGCGAAGAGCTGTCCGTCGACTTCATGCGTTTCAGTGCGGCGGCGCCGCCGAACGTCATGGAATACCTGTTTCTGCAATTGTTTCTCCACGGGGCGACGGAGGGTTACGCCTGGTTCAACCTCGGCATGGCGCCGCTTTCCGGGATCGAGAACCATCCGCTTGCGCCGTGGTGGAATCGGCTTGGCGCGGTGCTCTTCCAGCACGGCGAGCACTTCTACAATTTTCAGGGCCTGCGCCAGTACAAGGAAAAATTCGACCCGGTGTGGCAGCCGAAATACCTCGCCTGTCCAGGCGGCCTGATCCTGCCACGGGTCCTTACGGGCGTCGCATCGTTGATCGCGGGCGGCGTGGCGGGCGTCGTCAAACGGTGACGGCGTCTTCGGCTTTGCAGTTGTGCTGCCGGCGGCGCAAATACAGGCCTTTCGCAAGCAAGCATGGAACAGTACCACCAGCTCCTGCGCCTTGTGCTGGAGAAAGGTCGTCCGAAAACGGATCGCACCGGGACGGGCACCCTCTCGGTTTTCGGGGCGCAGGCGCGCTTCGATCTGCGCGACACGTTTCCCCTGCTCACGACCAAGAAGCTGCACGTGCGCTCGATCATCCACGAACTCCTGTGGTTCCTGAAGGGCGAGACCAACATTCGTTACCTCCGCGAAAACAACGTGACGATCTGGGACGAATGGGCGGACGGGGAGGGGAACCTGGGCCGCGTTTATGGCGCCCAATGGCGCGACTGGCGCACCGCGGACGGCCGCCACATCGACCAGGTCGCCCGCCTGCTCGAGAACCTCAAAACCAATCCGGACAGCCGCCGCCTGATCGTCTCCGCCTGGAATCCCGGCGAGGTCGACGCCATGGCGCTGCCCCCCTGCCACGCCTTGTTCCAGTTTTTCGTGCTCGATGGCGAACTCAGTTGCCAGCTCTACCAGCGCAGCGCGGACCTGTTTCTCGGCGTGCCGTTCAATATCGCCTCCTACGCGCTCCTCACCCGCATGATCGCGCAGGTCTCCGGCCTGCGCGCCGGCGAGTTCGTGCATACGTTCGGTGACCTGCATCTTTACTCCAACCATCTCGAGCAGGCGAAGCTTCAGTTGACGCGCGAACCCCGACCGTTGCCGCGCCTGCAGCTTGATCCCGCGGTCACCGACCTTTTCGCCTTCACATTTGAGGACATCGAAATCCTCGGCTACGATCCGCACCCCGCCATCAAGGCGCCGATCGCCGTATGAGAACGGCCCGACCTCTCCGCCCGGCTGCTCGGGAACCTGCCACGCATCGCGTGACAAACCGCGAAGGAGGGGCCCGGTCAGGTTGTCACGTGTTACGTGACATTCCGGGGACGCCACGGTGACGACGGCGGTGTCACCGCCCAAGCCGGCCAACCTTCGGGTCGTCGCGATCGCCGCGATGGCGGAGAACCGGGCGATCGGCGCCGGCAATGCGCTGCCGTGGCACCTGCCCGAGGACCTGAAGTTCTTTCGCGAGTCAACCCGTGGCAAGACCCTGCTGATGGGCCGCAAGACCTACGCGTCCATTGGGCGGCCCCTGCCGAACCGGCGCACGTTGGTGCTCTCGCGCGCGGCCGTGGCGATCGAGGGCGTCGAGGTGATTCACGATCTCGCCCGCCTTGCCGATGTGATGCCGGACGGGGGGGAAGTCTGGGTATGTGGCGGTGCAGAGATTTATGCGCAGACCCTGCCGTGGTGGGACGAACTATTCCTCACCCGCGTGAAACGCACGGTGGAGGGCGACGCGTTTTTTCCGACCTTCGAACATCTGCTGATCCTCAGCGACGTGGTGCGCGAGGCGCGTGAATTCACCATCGAACGTCACGTGGCGACCGCCTGAAGGCTTGCGTCCGCGGCGGGTTGCGCCATCCGTAGCGGAAGATGCGCGGCATCATTTCGCACCCCGTCTTCCTGGTCGCGGTTCTCGCCTTGGGAACCGGGGGCCAGCCGGTGGGCGCGTTGCCCAAGCCGGATGAACCGATCGATCCGACGAAACGCGCGCCCATCTCCACGGCCAACGCGGTCCAGCCATCCGCCACCCGCATCGAGGGTAACGGCGTGGTCGGAGGACGCATCATTCGCATGTCCGAGATTCCGATCCAGCACGCCGCAATCGAGGATCAGCGCGCCGCCGTCGACGTGCGCGAAACCCGCAAGAAGGACAAGGTCATCAAGCCGAGTGCGAAAGAGATCACCGCCCGCTCGGTGGAGATTCGTCGCGCGTCGGACCGCCCGGCGGCGATACCGCGGATCGATGCGGAACAATTTCGCCACATGCTACGCGCCTACGAGGACAACCGTGTGCCGGCCGCGGAACTGGCCAGCGGCGACATCAAGGTGGGCAAGAAGCGCGTGACCCTGGCCGACATCAATCGCTTCGCCGACCCGCGGGCCACCCTCGAGGCACAAGGCATTCCGGTCACGGTTGCCGGGAGTCAGGACAAGGCGGAGCGCAACTCCGCACCCGTGCCGATTTCCCAGGAGAAAAACGGCGGCGACCTGAAGCACGCTGCCGCGGCCAACGCAGCGAGTGCACCGCCGCCGTCGAGCCCGTAGCCGGACGATTTTCTTGCCGTGGACAGTCCGGCAACGCACCGATCCGTTTTGTAGATCCGGACCTTGGGTCCGGGCCGGTACCGGATCCGGACGCATCGGTACAAGGTCCGCCCCTGCACGGAGGACGGCCGGTTACGGCGCGGCGTTCAGGGCTTCTCGCCGGCACTGCGGCGGACTTTGTTCTTTTCGTCCTCGCGCTCTTCCTCCAGACGTGCCCGTTCGCTCGCGATCTGGCGCTGGATTTGCTCCATCTCCTCGGCCTGTCCGGCGGCTTGGGCTTCGGTGAGACGCTGCTTCAGGAAGATCTCCCGCTCGGCGATTTTGCCCTGAAAGACGCGGTCGATTTCGGCAAGACGGGCTTTCTGTTCGGCGCTTAACTCCGGGCCCGAGGTCGGATCGGATTTGCGCAGGCGTTCCATCGCGAGTTCGTAGGCGGATTTCATTCCCGCGGATTGTTGTTCGCCGGTCCCCGGGGTCACGAGGAAAACGACGAGGGTGACCACGACCAGCGGCGGCGCCCACCAGCGTCCGGGCAGGCGCTGCCAGCCGCGGGCATAGCCGGCCACGCACAGTCCCAGCGCGATCAGGACGATCGTGGGAGCCATCCACGCCGAGCCAAACCGGCCCTCAAAGAACATGCCCGGCAGCGCAGCCGAACCGCGTGCGCCGGCGTCCACGACGGCGAGAATCAGCGCACCGGCATGATTGAAGACGGTGCTCAATGCCGTCGCGCCGACCAGGCCGCAGACAAGCGACGCAAACCCCGCCGCGATCGCGCCGACGGCGACCGGCATCAGGACGAGGTTCGACAACACCGCCCCCGGCGAGGCGAGATGGAAGTAGGCGAGGCTCAGCGGCGCCGATACGAGCGTGGCCGAACAGGATATCGCCGCTCCGGTCAGGGCGCTCCGTCCCCAGCGAAACAGCCGCCAGTGCCATTCCGTCCATTCCGGTTCGGGCAAATCTCGCCACGGGTTCCACGCGCGCCTGCCAGCGATGGCGTAGCGGCAGGCCGTAGAGCAAGACCGCTGCGACCACCGCGTAGGAGAGTTGAAAACTCGCACTCAACAACGCCAGCGGGTCCCAGAGCAACACCAGCAATGCCGACGCCACCAGCGAGGCCAGGGGATTGGCCGGCCGTCGCAGCGCGCTGCCCGCCCACACGAAGGCGACCATCAGAAACGCCCGCCGCGCGGATGGCGTGCCTCCGGTGGTCTCGACAAAGATCCACAACGCCAGCAGCCCGATCGCGGCAGCGACCGCCGGCCGCACGCGCACCATGATCAGCAGACCCTCCAGGCAAAACGCGATCATCGCGATGTGCAGCCCGCTGATCGCAAACAAGTGCATCGTGCCGCTGCGCAGGTAGTTTTCCTTTTGCGCGTCGGACAACTCGGATTTCAGGCCGAGAAACATCGCGACGTACACCGCGGTCGCGGGATTGTCAGGGGGCAGACCGCGGCGCAGGATGGTTTCGAAGCGCCTGCCGAGATCGTGCAGAAACATCTCCGTCCGCCCGGGCCGTTGCACCACGGCTTGCACTTCCGTGCGCTCGAGCATGAAGCCGACGCCCGCGTTCGCGAGAAACGTCTCGAATCCGTCGCGAGCCGCTGCCGCGCGGTCGAGCCGCCGCAACACGCCCCGCACGCGCAGATGCGTGGACCGAATCAGCGCACCGGCCGGAGTTGCCGTGGTATCCACGGCAAAGCAGACGCGCCGGCCAGCGAGCGAACGCAACGGCTCCGCGGCATCCGTCACCTCGCCGAGGCAGAGCTGACGCGTGCTGTCCGCCGGTACCGCAAACAGTCGCGTCAATGCAATGTCCAGGATCGCCTCGCGTTCCGGCAGGCCGCGCCAGCGTGCATCCGTCCCACCCGGATCGAGGGCCGCCTGCATGCGTCCCAGTCCACCGAGCGCGGCCGCCAGCGCAAGCAGCCCACCCCACGTCCAGGTTGCGCGTCTCCCGCGCGCAAACGACATCGCCATGGCCGCGCCGCCCAACAGCACCGCCATCCCGAGCGCGAGCGGCTCCGCCAACCCGGCGCCGGCGGCCGCGATCACCAGCCCCGCGAGATACGGTCCGAGCAGCCACAGCAGGGGGGCGCGATGATGTTCATCCGCGTGGGGCATGAGCAGGGCAGGGCAAAAATAGGCGCGTCCCGAAGGGATGCGCCAATCGGAACGGGTGAGACAAGCATCCCGCGACCTCGGGTCAATCGTCCCGTCGGACCATGCGCGCACGGGATGCGTCCTGCGTGTTCCACCAGTTTACGACCGGACCGTTGGGCGGTGCGCGATGAATGCGCGATGTCCGATGAACAGCGGTCGCGCAAGACCGCGACGCAGGAACGCGCGGGCCCGGCTCACGGCGGTGTCGAGCGGCACGCCGCGGGCGAGCAGTGCGGCGATCGCCGCGGACAGCGTGCAGCCGCTGCCATGCGTATCCACGTCGGGCACGCGCCGGCCGCGCCAGATTCTCGGGACGCCGCGCGGGCGCGCCAACACATCCACGAGGGTGTCGCCGGCGAGATGGCCGCCCTTGACCAGGAACGGGACCTTGAATTGCGCCGCGAGCGTGCGCGCGGCGGCCACCGTTTCCGCTTCGTTGCGCGGCTTGTGGCCGAGCAGGACGCCGGCTTCGTCGAGATTGGGGGTCACCAGTGCCGCGCGCGGCAGGAGCAGGCGCTGCACCGCTTCGATCGCCGCGGGCTGAAGAAGCACTGCACCGCTGGTCGCCACCATCACCGGGTCGACGACCACCGGCAAACGCCGTTGCTCCAGAAGGAACGCGGCGACGGCCTCGATGATCGCCGTGCTGAACAGCATTCCCGTCTTGGCCGCGCGCACCGGGAAGTAGGCGGCGACCTGCCGGCACTGCTCGGCCACGAATTGCGCCGGCACTTCGTGCACCCCGCTGATGCCTTCCGGGTTTTGCGCGGTCAGGCACGTGAGCGCACTTGTGCCGTGGACGCCGAGGGCGGCGAAGGTCAACAGGTCCGCTTGAGCGCCCGCGTTACCACCGCTGTCGGAGCCCGCGATCGTCAGCGCGATCGGCAGCGATGCGCGGCGGGAAAGGCTTCTTTTCACGCGCGCCAGTGTGGGTACGAATGTGCGCGGGTCAGGCGGAATCCCACCTCGTTTCGCTCTCGAAGTGCGAACCGATGCGCCGCACAACTCGGACGTATGCCACCCTCCGACCAGGGCGAACTCTTCGCCGAACCGGATCCCCCGCCGCCGCCGGGCGAGCGAGGCGGTGGTGCGGCAGCTCCGGCGGTGCGAGGCGAACACCAGCCGCTGGCCGTGCGCATGCGGCCCCGTCGACTCGATGAAGTCGTGGGGCAGGCACACATCCTCAAACCGGGCAGCCTGCTGCCGCGATTGGTGGCGGCGAACCGGTTCGGCAGCCTTCTGTTCTATGGGCCGCCGGGATGCGGGAAGACCAGCATTGCCGAGGCGATTGCCGCGGAGACGGGCAGCCGCTTTGTGCGGGTGAATGCCGTGATGTCGAATGTCGCCGAACTGCGCGACATCCTCGCGGTGGCGCGGCGACGACCTGAAGCGCGCACCATCGTCTTCATCGACGAGATCCATCGCTTCAACAAGGCGCAACAGGATCTGCTGCTGCCCGACGTGGAGGAGGGCAACATCCGCCTCATCGGTGCGACCACGCACAACCCGGGATTTTACGTGAACCCGCCGCTGTTGAGCCGCAGCCATCTCTTCCGCCTCGAACCGCTCGGTGCGGAACTCGTCGCGGATGTGCTCGCGCGTGCCCTCGGCGATGCGGAGCGCGGACTCGGCCAGCGGCACCACACCGCGGAACGTGCGGTGTTGGTCGATCTGGCGGTGCTCTGCGATGGCGACCTGCGGCGCGCGCTCAATGCCCTCGAGGTGATCGCGCTCAGCATGGCGGAAGGCGCGCCGATCACGCCGCAGGAAATCACCGTGTTCGCGCAGGAACGGCGGATCCGCTATGATGCCGACGAGGACGAACACTACGACACCATCTCGGCGTTCATCAAGAGCGTGCGCGGGAGCGATCCGGACGCGGCGATGTACTGGCTGGTGAAAATGCTCGAGGGTGGCGAAGACCCGCGATTCATCGCGCGCCGCCTGATCATTCTCGCATCCGAGGATGTTGGTCTCGCCGATCCCACGGCCCTGCCTCTTGCGGTCGCAGCGCACCACGGCTGCGATTTCGTGGGCCTGCCGGAGGCGAAACTCCTGCTCGCACACGCGACGATCCACCTGGCGACGGCGCCCAAGAGCAACAGCGCAACCATGGCGTTGGGTGCGGCCGAGGCGGAACTGCGCGAGCACCCGGTGCAGGCCGTGCCGGTCGCGTTGCGCGACAAGGGCGGCCAGGCTTCAAAGCGCGTCGGCCATGGCCAGGGGTATCACTACAGTCACGAGTTTCCCGAAAACATCTCGGGCCAGGACTTCCTCGAGAAGCCGCTCACGCTCTACACGCCGAAGATCGCGGGGGCGGAAGCCGAGATCGCGCGGCGACTCGAGCGCTGGCGGGAGTTGAAAAAAGCCGCCCAAACCCCGGCCGGCGGTAAAACCCGGTAAAACACCGAAGGCTCGGCTTGGCCGCGGCCCGGGGGTTCCGTAGAATTCCTGCATGAGGTGGATCACCGTGTTTGCCTTGGTCGCGTCTTTCGCGGCCGTTTCGCGTGGTGCGGATGCCTCCGCGCCTGCAGCCCCGGCCACGCCCGCGGCCTCGTCCGACCAAAACGCCGACGAGCCGGAGCCCCAGCTGGAGGGCGTGGTTGTCGAACGTCATGGCGGCGGATACATGACCCTGACGATGCAGGGACCGTCGCTGGTGCTGAAGTTTTTTGACGAGAAGAAGAAGGCGGTGGCGCCCGACGTGAAGTATGCGCGGGTGAAGTTTCGCTTCACCAATCGTCGGCCGCAGCACCGCGTGCTCGTGCTTGGTCCGGATGGCATGTCGCTGACGCACGGCCGTCCCATCCGCGCGCCCTATGTCTTCAAGGCCTATGTCATCCTCGTGAAGGAAGGCACCGCGGACGAATCCGAAAACGACGACGAAAGCGATGACTCGTCCTCCACGAACGAGGACACGAGCAACGACGTTTCGACCGAGCGCTACGAAGTCGACTTTCCGTAGGCGTCGAGGCGGCGGACTACCGTTTCGGCACCAGCCGTCCGAGACCGTAACGCGGCGAACCGTTCAGCTCGGGCACGTCGCCGACGAGATACACGGAACCGTCGGCGTTCGGCAGGATCTTGAGGTTCGCGCCGTGGTTGCCGAGCGTGATGTCGAAATCCGGCATCACCGCTCCGCCGGGATCGAGGCGCACGAGATGCAAGGTCGCGGTCGCATCCGGTGCGGGATCGTGCAACACGACCAGGGTCGTCCCGTCGGCGAGCACGTGTGCCAGCAGGGGTTCGCGGCCGCCGAAATCCGCCGGCGGCCGATAGGAAGGATCGCGCCGGCCATCGGGCAGCAGCCGTGCGAAGATGCGGGCGAGCGCATGATCGGGTACGGGCTTGGCCCAGCCGTCGATGAACACGCGCTGGTTGTTCAGCGGCACGATCGTCGCGATCACGGAGAAGTCGTCCGTTTGCGGCACGAAGGATGGATCCACGACGCCGCCTCCGCCGACGCGGGCGATCGCCGGTCGCGGGTAATCCTGCAGGCGGGAAAACTCGCCGCCGACCAGGAGCTTGCCGTGCGCGGTTTCGGCCACGGCGAGCAGCCTCCCAGTGGCACTCGCCAGCCAGGAGGGCACGGTTTCCGCCAGCCGTCGATCGACTTTCCCCGCCAGATCAAAGCGGATCAGGTCGGAAAAATTCCGGTCCGGGGTGTGACCGGCAAGCGAACCGACGAGGACGACCGTGCCGTCGGTGAGCAGGGTCCCGTCGGTGAAGTAGCCGCCGACCGGCACATCCGGGATGAATTCCTGGAATGGCGTACCGTCGCCGCGCAGACGAATCACGGGGCGGGGCGTGCGAATGTCGATCGCCGTGTTTACCATGCCCCCAACGACGACCCCGCCATCCGGAACGGGAACCAGCACGTGAGGCAGGCCGAAAAGTCTGCCGGTGGGCTGGAACACCCGGTCCGGCGAGCCGTCGGCCTGCAACCGCATGATGCTCGTGCCGGTGAGGCCTTCGCCAGACTTGAAGACTCCGGCGAGGGTGAGTCCGCCGCGACCATCGGGTGCGACCGCCGTGAAGCGACCTGAGGCGCCGACGTTTGCGCGGAAGCGACGATCGACCCCGAAGTTCTCGTCGAGCAGCAGCACGCGGTTTTCCGTCTTCGAAAACGAAAGCCGTTCCACGGCGGGTGCGACCTGGCCCGCCGCGAGCACGCGCCCGCGCTCGTTGTGCGCGAGCGCCAGGAACACATGCGATTCGTCGCGCGGCATGACCAAGCGCGACTTGATCCAGCCGTCGCGTCCGACGATCAGCAGCCGCGCGGGCAGGGTGGCCTCACCCCAGGCGTCGCCGGCGACCAGCAAGCGTTCGTCGTCGAGTGGCAGCAATGCGTGCACGCGCATCTCGTTTTGGGCCTCGAAACGGAAGCGGCCGTCGACCGAGCCATCGCGACTAATCCGCAACAACTCACCGGAACCCGCGAGCATGAGTTCGCCGGATGGCAATGCACACACGACTGCCGGCACCAGGTCCGTGGTGCGTTGCAGTTTGAAAGTGGGATCGACGCCGCCGTCGCTTTGCAGCCGCGCGAGGAAGCTGGTCGGTTTGGCGAGCCCCTGCTGAGGCCAGGCCGCGGGATCCAGCGGCTCGAGGTCGGTGACGGCATGTCGGACCACGACGGCCACGCCGCCACCGGGCATCACGGAAACCGATAGGACCTGCGTCCGTTTGCCTTTAGCACCGATCGCCGGTTTGAACGAATCATCGCGCGTGCCATCCGCCTGCAGGCGCACGAGCCCGGGGGCGGCCGCCCCCGCGAACTGATCGAAGCCTCCGCCAACCAGAATTCGGCCGTCCGCCTGCAGCGCAAGGGCGGCCACGACTCCGTTTACCCGGATTGGGGTTTTGAATTTCGGATCGAGGCTGCCATTGGCCCGCAGCCGCACGAGACCTGCGGCGGGTTGGCCGGCAAAGTGGCGAAATCGGCCACCCACCAGCAGCGTGCCATCCGGCTGCGCGACCAGCGCGAGCACCTGACCATCCGGACCGCCCGCGGCGGCGAAATCGGGATCGAGGGAGCCATCCGCAAGCAGCGCCGCGAAGTAGCGATGCTCGGCATTGTTGGCGAACTCGAACGTGCCGCCGATCACCGCGCGATTGGCATTGTCGAGGACCGCACACGTCACGAAGCCCCCGCCGGTGTTTTCGAGCAGCGGTGCGTACGATTCGTCGACGACAAGCGGCGCAACCGGTTGCTCGTCCATCCGGGCGGCCGACGCGCAAGAAACCGCGCACGTGAGCAACGGGACCAGGCCAATAAGGTAGGATGGAATCGAGCGCAGGGCGAAGAAACGAATCAACATGATGACGATCAACGACGGACGTTTGCAGGTGCGAGCCACGATTGATCAACCCTGTCCGCGGCGCAATCGCACAACAGCCGTCGTTCCGCAGCGCGGTGCCCTTTGGGAAGGCCACCTCTGGGTGGACGGCGGGCGCCACGGAGGTCTCCCCGAACCCAACAAAAAAAGTGGCGGCCGCCACTTTTTTTGTCGGGTTCGGGGGCGCAGTTGCAGGCGTTCAGCCGAACCGCGGTTTCGCCGGTCTCCCCGGCCACCGATCGGTTGGGGCCGGGGTTCACGTCCGTGCCGCTTTGTCCAGGCATCGCAACACCGTCCAGGCGCCGGACGCTCCGGCCCTCCTGATCATCCTGCGAATGTTGGTTGGCTGCGGTCTGGTCAGCCCCGTGGGGCCGCTTGCCCGGGATCGGCTTCCGCATCCGCGACCTTATCGCCTGCGACCGCCACCGAGCACCTCGCGGTATTGACGATGCAAACACGGTGCAACTGCCTGGAGGTGGCTCGTTCAAACCGGAACGCCTCCTTGGGGAATCGGACAAAAAAAGTGGCGGCCGCCACTTTTTTTGTCCGATTCATGTGCGGGCTTTGCGCGCGGTTCGCGCGGGGTGCGGGCACCTCAACGGGCGGTGGGGCCAATGATGGTGGTGCCGATCACGGTGGGGCGGGTGGCGACGTGGATGGTTCCGGTTGGCTTGCGGGAGGATTTTGGGGCGCGGGGCTGGATTTTGAGGTGGTGCTTCCGGCACCGGCCGCTGGGGAATCCGGCGTAACTGAGGGGGCCGACGCGGCCTCGGGTTCGACCGGGGCGGTGTCGGGACTGACGGCAGACGTCCCGGCATTGGCTGGCGGGACCGGTGGAGGCGCGCGGGGCGGTTCGGGTTGGACGGTCACGTGCGGAGCCAGGAAGTCAACGTTGCGCTTCGGGTTGCGCAGGGTGCCGGTGAGGTGCGCTTCGAAGAGCAGGTTGGTCAGGGGATTGATCACGACACCGAGTATCTTCGTGAGGAAGCCGCTGGATTCACGCAACGCCTCCATGCGGACGCGAAAGTCGATCGAGCGATCCTGCAGCGAATAGTAGCCGTTGGCGTCGAGTCGCGCGGTCCGGCCGGTCACGCGCAGGCTGGGGAAGTGGATCTTGTCGTGCATGACCTCGAAGGCGCCCTTGGCGTTGGTGAATCCGAACGTGCCGAGCCCGGAACCGAAGAGGTCGCTGAAGATCCCGATGACGCGAAGCTGGTAGAGCTTGGCGTCGCTCAGTTCCACATCCCCCGTTCCGTCGAATGCCTTCAGGTCGGTGATCGGCCCGTTCGCCGCCAGCGTGAGCGTGAGTTTTCCGCCGTAGTCCTCACGCACGATGCTGCCGGGCTCGACCTTCTCGGGCGGCGTGGGAAAGTTGCGATCGACGTACTCGGAGTAGATCTTTGTCGCGAGGTCGAAGTCGGCATTGGCAAGCTTCGCATCGAAGTCCAGCTGACCATCATTGACCGTGGCCGAACCGGTAAGCACGCCGTGCGCGTAGCCCGCGTAGATCTCGGGGAGCGCGACGTGGCGGTTGTGGATGATGGCCCGCGTGGTGAGCCACGAGAGCGGGAAGTCGAGATAACGAAACTCGTCGCCGGTGTTGAGGGCGAGCTGAAGCTGGACGTCGTAGGTGTCGTCTTCCCGCGCGACGGTCCCGACGAGTGAAACCTCGGGCGGCACGGTGTAGCGGTAGGGCGCGAGCAAGGCATCGCCGCCCGGACCGAAGATGTGCGCAAGGGCGACGAGATCGGCGTTGGATGAGAAGGCGAAATCTTCCCAGACCGGCGTGGAGTCGCCGCGGAGGAAGCGGAGCTTCACGCTGCCGTCGACCCGTCCTTCGGGACGCATGATCGTGGCATCGAACAGGTCGAAATAGTTGGGCCGGATGAACAGGTGCGTGCGCACGGCGTCGCACGGGACCCCGCGGATCACGACATCCTCGGCCCGGCCGGAACCGGTCACCAGGACCGGCTCCGGCCGCAGCCAATTGCCATGCGCATCGATGTCGAAGTCGGGTGCCGCCCCGCGAAAGTCATAGCCGTGCCAGAAGCGGCCCCACCAGGGCCCGAACCACGAGGCGATACTCAACGGCCGCACGCTGCCCCGGAGGCGGAAGCGATAGTCGCGGTCGTGGAAGTCGCTGTCGTAGGCGCCGACGCTGGACTCGTCACCCCGGGAGAACTCGAGGTGGTCCACATGAAGCGCGTCCCGCGAGAGATGGCCGCGCACCCGGGCGCGATCGAGCGCCACGTGTCGTGCGATCAGGGGCGGGCAGACCACGCGGAAGTCCACGCCGTCGAGCTGGAAATCGTTGGCAAACGTGGCGTGGACCGCGAAGTCGGGCGGCGTGGTGATCGTGGCGTAGTAGGTGACGTCGCGGCCCAGGATCGTGCTGGCGCGTTGCAGCCACGCACCGCCGGCACTGCCGTGCACACCGATCGTGCCCGAGCGCGTGCGTACGTCGCCCTCTGCGATCACGGAGATCGGTTCGCCCTCCACGACGGTGGACGCCACGACATCCACCAGCGGAAACGCCAGGGGAAACACGGCAAGCACGGGCGCGGTGATCGTGCCTTTTTCGTGTTGCACCCGGGTGGCGGCCACATGGACCTGCCAGGGCAGGTAGTTCTCCTTCGTCGGGAAAGCGAGCCACTCGGCGTTGAGCTCGACACCGTCGGCGGCGAGCAGGTGCGGGCGCATGGCGTGTTCGATGCGCGCGGTCAACTTGACGGGAGCGGTCGTCGGGTCCCCGCCGAGCGTGATGTGGGTGTGAGCCTGCACGCCGTGCAATTCGCCGACGCGTTCGTCGCGCCAGCCCGCGGCGGTGAGCGCAAGGTCGATCACCACGGGTTGATGCACGGCGCCTTCGAACGAAACTTGCAGCCGCGGCTCGCGCAGGGCGTCGAGCCGGGTGAATTCACGCACGACCCGCGGGGCGAGCTGGGCAAACTGGTCGAGCATATGGTCGAGACCTGGCAGCGGATGCGGCGCCGCGGTGGTCGGCGCGGTGCGCTCCGGGCTGCGGGTGTTGAACAAGCCGTGCGCAACGACGTTGACCGGCCCGATCGCCGCCACCAGTCCCGGCATGCGCCAGACCCCGGCGTGTTGCCGCAAACGCAGGGAGGCGATTTCGACAAGCGTCGTCGCGCTGCCGCTCGGCGACAGGCTGGGCGGGCAGATCAGGTGCACATCCTCGGCCTGCAGGCTGATCAGTTCGATATGGCCGGCGAGGAGCTTGAGCCGGTCGAACTCCACGAATACCCGACCTGCGGAAAGGATGGCGCCACCAAACCGCTGCGGGGCAATCGTGACATCCTCGGCGAGAATGCGAGCAGTGGCGTCGACCTGGGCGTGCCGGAAAGTGAGATCAAATCCGCGGGCCGCCAGCTCGCTCTCCAGCCGCGTGCGGATGAAACCAGGCACGGGCAGCTCGTCGCGCAACAGCAGCGTGGCGACCACCAGCACCAGCGCGAGCAACACGAGGTTGATGCAATTGTGCACCACGCCCCACGCATGCCCGCAGCCCCGGTGGACGATCACATGCAACCCCCGACGGAAGCGGCCGGGAGGTGGCTGCGTGGAAGGTGGCGGGGCGGGAGTCATCAGCGGAGGGGGGCGGCCGGTTCAGCCGGCGTGAATGCGGATCGTGCCGGGGACCGCGGGGCCGGGCGGCAGCTGCATCCATCGAGTCGCGACGCGAAGCGCGCGGGCGTTTCGTTCCGACGGCGGGCGGGACCGCTCATGGGAGAAATCAGCCGCCATCCACCGCGGGCGCCGGCGCCGCGGAAGGCGTGTTTATCGCGGGCGGGGTGGCGGGACCCGCGGGGGGCTCGATCGGGTCGCCCTCCGTCGGCTGGGCGGCGGCGGGCTCCGTGTTGTCCGGGGGCAGGCCGGGGTCCGGTCGCGGAAAGATCAGTGGACGGACCGCATCGATGAACGACGTCTCGGCTCCGACGGCGAGATTGAGATCGGGCACGCCGATCATCAATTCCGTGCCGCCGGCATAGGCATCGAGGTACAGGCGCAGCTTCGTGGTTTGTTGCCGGGCGCCGCCCTCCTGCGCGATCGTGGCTTCGAGCAGCCACGTCCAGGGTCGCATCTCGGCGGCGCCGGGCACGGACTTGGGGAACTCGGGCGCGACGATGTTGGCCGCGCGCAGGATGCGCAGTTCGTTCAACAGCGCGAGCGCGGCCTCGCGACGCTCGGGTGCCTGGGTGATGAGTGCATCCTTCCACGTCTGGTCCGGGCCGGCGAGCGCGGCGGAAAAGACAACTTCGTCGCTCGCCAGCCGCGTGAGGGTGAGGGCGGTGATGCTTTCGCCCGGCGCGAGTTTGCGCAGCAGCCGGTTGCGGTAGTGATAGGGCTCGGGCCGGAGATCGTCGCCGAGTCCGCGATCGACGAGGTAGACAAAGCCCTCGTCGGCGCGGGCGTACTGCAGGTTTTCGGGGCCGCCATTCTGGTCGGGAGCGGACGCGTGCCGGCCGAGCGTGATGTTCTGCAAGTGCACCTCCGGATTGCCGCCCGGCGCGCGTTCCGCGATCTGGATCTGCCAGGCGGCGCCGGTGAGGCCGTAGGTTCGGTCGAGATCCGTGGCCGAAGGGGCGTCGCTGACGAAGCCGCCGTCGCGCACGGCGCGCAATTCGACGACCTCCTGCACGAGGTTCTTGATCACGCCGGGATCGCCGTCCATCGTCACGAAGCCACGATCGGGCGTGCGCGACTGCACCTGCCAGGCGCCGGTCTCGAGTTTTTGCAGCGTGATCGGCGGCTGGCCGGCGGGACTGAGCGTGAGCGACTGCAGGCGCGACGGGTCGACATCGACCACATGGCGATCGCGCAAGCCAACCTGCGCGTTGCGCAATTCGTCGATCACGTCGACCTGGACCGTGAACACCGTCTGGTTCCGGTCGTCCTCGAGCTTCGCGTAATACACGCCCGGACGCTTCACCGGATCGACGGGATTGCCGAGCAGGAGGGAGTCGCGATTGCCGCTGCCGACCACCGTGATGCGGAACGCCGGGCTGACCAGGCCGCGATCGTTGAGGTCGGGCGTGCCATCGCCCGAGAATGTGTCCACGCGCAGTTCGAGCACGCTCTTGAGCAGCGTGTCGACCGCCGCCTTGTCGGCGCGCGTCCGGATCGGAGAATCGAGGCGCCAGTTTTCCCCCTCCCGCACGAGATGGACGCGCGTGTTGCCGGTTTCCGCGATCTGGACGAACCAGTTGCGCACTTCGAACAGCGGGATCGTGAAAATGGCGTCGCTGCGCAATTCCTCCAGCGGCCGCTGCAGGTCGTCGAGCACGGACCGGCGCACGACGATGATGTTACGGCGGTCGTCAGGCAGCAAATACACGTTGCGTTCGAGATCGGTGACCTTGCCGATGCGCAGGACCCGCCGGGCGGCGCCGAACCCGTAGGTGAGCGTGCCCTCCGCCGGATCGAGACCGTAGTCCGCCAGACGCTCGGCCGGGAAGCTTGCGACCTTCTTCAGGAACTGGAGCTGATTGACCAGGCGCTCGACGGCGAAAATGTTGGCGGGCCAGTTGACCGGGTCCGTGATGCGCCAACGGTCATTCGCCTTCTCGAGCACGATCGGCTGCGGCCGGGCGCTGGATTCAAACTTGAGGTAGTCCAGCTGGGCGGCCTCCTGGGGGGCGAGAATCGTGCCGCGGGATTTGTCCGGATCGATGGTGGGCCAGCCGAGGATCCAGTAGGCGATCGCGCCCAGGGCGGCGAGCAGGACGGCGAGAAAGAGGGTGGTCTTGGTGCGCATGCGAGGCGGCGGGATCAGCGTCGGCGCGAAAAGTAGACGGCGAGCCCGAGCAGGGTGACGGCGAGGGCGGGGCCGACGATGATGACAAGGCCGGAGAGGAAAAGTTGTTGTTCGCTGAGGTTGAGTTTCAGTCGCTCGATCGGCCGGGCGGGGATGTTGATGTGGCGGTCGGGATCCAGCGCCCAGGTGATCGTGTTGAGCAGGAACGTGAAATTGCCGAGCGTGCCGAGGCGCTGGTTGGCGAGGAAGTCACTGCTGCCATAGACGATGAGACGCCCGCCCCGCACCTTCACCTTCAGGTCGGGGTCGATGCGTCGCTCCGCGACGGTGGCCAGGTCGATCGGGCCGGGGAGATCGCGTCCGCGGTTGAAGATCGCGGGGCCGGGCTGGCGATAGTCAAACTCGCCCCAGCTCGTGACCGGACGCGCGGGGTCGCCCCCGGACGTCCATAAGAGCGGCGTCACCACCAGGGATTCATCGATCGCGCGGCCGGGATCCGGCCGCACCGAACGCGCGGCACCGATCACCAGCGGAATGCGCGCGTCCACCAGCGCGTGCGAGATCGGATGATTGGCGGCGATCCCCTTGACGAAAAGCTCACCCGCCTCCGTGCGAAAACCCGGGTCATTCTCGATCACGAGCACGTCGTCCGCGAGGATGCCCCATTCGAAGAGGAGATCGTCCAATCCGTGGCTGTGTCCGGGATTGAGGGCGAGCAACACGCGGCCGGCATGCTTGCCAAGGTAGTCGCGCAACATCTCCTGTTCGGAGCGCAACAGCGGCGTCTGCGGCCCGAGGATGATGACCATGCTGTCGCGATCGGGGTCGTCCGGCACGCGACGGGTGGCGGCGAGGTCGAGCTCCTGGGTGTCGAACGCGCGCAGCTTCAGTTCGGATTCGAGGCGCGAGGCGCCGCGGTTCGGACTCACGTCGCCCACCTGCATCTCGCCGTGCCCGGTGAGGAAATACAGGATCGGGCGCTGCTGGCTCGTGACGTCGAGCAGGGCGGAGGCGAAGGCGCGCTCGCCGACGAACTGGTTGCGCTCGCGGTTGGCCGTGACATAGAGGTCGCTCAAGCCGAGCCGGATGGGCTGGCGGTCGCCGTACTTGAACTCGACCACGTTGGGGGTGTCGGCCAGGCCGAGCGCCTCGGCGCGGGCGCGGTCCTGGAAGACGTTGAGGTACTTGACGACGATCTTCGTGCGTTCGTTGTCGTGCGCGGCGTATTCGAACTCGCGCAGGATGCCGCGCACGTCGCGATAGGCCTGGTCGAGCGCGGGTTCGTCCGGGTTCTCGGTGAGCGTGACGATGATCTCCACCGGATGCGGGCCGGTGCCGTCATCGGCCACGCGACGGTCGAGCTCACGCACGTAATTGCGCGCCTCCCCGGAAAGGGACGAGGCGTGGTTCTTCGTGAGGTCGCGGCGCGCCCACACCGTCATGCCGATGAAGTTCACCACCACCACCAGGGCGAGGACGAGCAGGACCTGGAGCAGCAGGTTGACGCGCCAGATCCAGCGGTTCGACTCGAAGGACTCGAAGTGCTGCATGTCAGGCGCGGGCGGAGCGCGCGTCGAGCGCGAGGACGCCGAGAAACAGCCAGAGCGCGGCGCAGCTCACAAAAAGCACGGGGGCGCGGGTGTCGATCGTGCCGGAGATGAAGTCGCTTGCGTGCTGTGTCACCT
The DNA here is from genome assembly GCA_963797435.1 of uncultured Verrucomicrobiae bacterium. Lineage (GTDB taxonomy): Bacteria > Verrucomicrobiota > Verrucomicrobiia > Opitutales > Opitutaceae > CAWCPJ01. Next base: position 767,148 of record CAWCPJ010000006.1, read on the forward strand.
GCACGTGGTCGATGAAGGCGCGCAAGTGGGGCCCGGGATCGGCCTCGAGGGGGATCAACTGGGGCAGGGCGAGCGGGGCGAACGTGAAGATGCCGCACAGCGCGAAGGTGACCAGGGCGGCGACCAGCTGGCTGCGCGTGAGCGAACTGGCGAAGATGCCGATCGCAATGTACGGCAGTCCGCACAGGGCGATGAAGGTATAGCCGCCGATCAGCGGTCCCGGATCGAGCGCACCCGGTGTTTCGGCAAAGTGGTACAGGACCCAGTGAAAGCTGATCGTGCTGCCCCAGAGCGCGAGATAGAGAAAGTAGGACGCACCGAATTTCGCGAGCACCACCTCCGCGGTGGTCACGGGAGTCGTCAGCAGCGTCTCGATCGTGCCGCGCCGGCGTTCATCGGCGAGGCTGTGCATGGTGAGCAGCGGCGTGAGCACCATGACCGGCAGCCAGAAGAGCTTGAAGAAGCTCACCGCGGGCGAGGTGTCGCTGGCGGCGTGCGCGTATTCGCTGAGCAATTGCTGAAAGATGCCGCCCATCAACACGAGAAACACCACCGTCGCGATGTAGGTCGCGGGGTTGATCAGCAAGACGCCGATCTCGTGACGCAGCAGGATGAAGAAGTGTTTCACGGCGAAATCCGCGTGGTCGTCCACGGGAACATCTCCGGGGGATGCCATGCCGGCAAGCCCCCCGCGACGACCATTCGTTTGCCGATGAGCCGCCTGCGCATCGCTTCGTTCACGACACCTCCGCGGGCGGCGGCGCGGCGCGGATCCGGCCGGGGGCGCGACCGACGGCGGACACCGTCTCGTGGCTGCGGCGAGTGGCGGCGAGGAATACTTCCTCGAGGGCGGCCTGACGACGACGCAGGGCCCGCACCCGCACGCCCGCGGTCGCGCCCAGCGCACGCAGGATGTCTTCGCCGTAGTCGCGATCGACCGGCGTCATCACCTGCAGGCCAAAGAAACCCGCATCATCGGGGAGGGCGCCATTGCGCTCGGCGGCATGGCCGGCGCCGATTGCGTTCAACGCCTGTTGCATGGCCTCGAAATCGCCCGCGACCTCCACTTCGTAGGCCGTATGGTGGATGAATTCCCGCCGCAGGTCGGGGGGGAACCGGTGGCGACAATGCGGCCGTGATTGATGATGATCACGCGATCACAGGTGGCCTCGATCTCGGGCAGGATGTGGCTCGAGATGAGCACACTCATGCGGCCGCGGAGACTCGCGATCAGGTCGCGAATCATGATGATCTGATGGGGGTCGAGGCCGATCGTGGGCTCGTCCATGATGATCACCTCGGGCTCGGCGAGCACGGCATCCGCGACCCCGACGCGCTGGCGAAATCCCTTCGAAAGATTGCCGATGATCCGGCGTTGCGCGCGCTCGAGATCGCAAATCCGCAGCACGTCCTCGAGACGTTCGCGCAGGCGGGGGCCATGCAGGCCCTTGAGCCGGCCGCGCCAGCGCAGGTATTCGCGCACGCGCATCTCCTCAGGGAGGGGATTGTTTTCCGGCATGTAGCCGATGCGTTGCTTCACCTCGAGCGGGGCGGAGGCGACGGGCAGGCCGCAGATGCGCGCCAGGCCGGTGGTGGCGGGCAGGTATCCCGTCAGGATGCGCATCGTGGTGCTCTTGCCCGCTCCGTTCGGACCGAGAAAGCCAATGATCTCGCCGCGGCTGACGGAGAACGAAATGTTGTTCACCGCGACAACCTGGCCGAAATGCTTCACCAGATTTTCGACTTCGATGGTAGTCTCGAGATCCGACACGTAAGTTTTTGACAGTAAGAGCAGCCGCCGGCTTCGCGAAGCAAAAAGGCCCGGCCGCGGCGTGTGTCGCAGATCGGCGGGAGCAGGCGGTCGGACCTTCTTTCGACCGAAAGTGAAGGTTTCTCCAGTTGTGGGATGGGATTTTGGGCCGGCCCGACGGGTAGCCTTGCCGAACGCAATGTGATCGAATGACCCGGGGCGTGAAATGGAGGCCTGCCGCGGAATCCCGGTGGGAGCAGATGGTGGACGCTGGTTTCCGGGCCGGCGTTCGATCTTTTCCGCCCGGGTCGCTCCGGAGTTGCCGGCGCGACGGGCGCTGGCACAAAACCGCACATGGCGAGTCATTGGAGCGTGATGGTGAAGGGGGCCGCGATCGGGGTCTTGGCGAGCCTGTTGGCCGTGACGCTGGCGCACGGAGCGGATCCCGCGCCGACCAAGGACCAGTTGCCGTTCGCCGACGGTCCGGCGCAGCCGGATCTCGAGACGCTCTCGCGCTACGAGTGCCCGGCGTGGTTTCGCGATGCGAAGTTCGGCATCCGCACGCAGTGGGGACCGCAGAACCTTCCGGAGCTGGGCGCCAACTACGCGCGCGACTTCAAACGTCCGGGCTGGCGGGCGCATGACTACCATGTCGCGCACTTCGGCCGTCCGGATCAGGTGGGCTTCGACGCCGTCATCGATCAGTGGACGGCGAACAAGTTCGAACCGGCCGCACTCGTCGGTCGTTTCGCCGCCGCCGGCGCCAGGTACGTCGTCGCCCTGGCGGCCGATGACGGGCTTTGATCTCTGGAACTCGTCCCATCGCGCGGCCAATGCCGTAAAGCGGGGGCCCCACCGGGACATCGTCGACGCCTGGGCCAAGGCGGTGCGCGCGGCCAACCTGCGTCTTGGCCTGAGCGAATCGCCGGAATCGGTTGTTGCGCCCGCCGCGGCGACGGAAGGGCAAGCGTGGTACCAACGCATGCGCGAGCTCGTGGACGAGTATCGTCCAGACCTGCTTTATACCGTTGCGGCGGCTCCTTCGCCGGAGGCAGGACACCGGCTGATGGCGCATTTGTACAACCGCAGCATCGAGTGGCACGACGACCTCACCGCCGTGTATGCGGCGCGGACCACGGCGGAAGCACACATCGCCGCGACCGGCGTCGCGACCATCGTACGCGGCTCGCAGGACACGATCGCGGCGAACCCGTGGCAGTGCGACACGCCGCTCAACGACTGGGTCTACGACCGGGAGATGCCGATGCGACCGGCGGGGGATGTCATCCGGGAACTGGTCGATGTCGTGAGCAAGAACGGGAACCTCCTGCTCGACGTGCCGCTGCGGGGCGACGGCTCGCTGCCGGACGAGGCGGGGGCGGTGTTGGACGACATTGGCGCATGGTTGAAGCTCAACGGCGAGGCGATCTACGGCACGCATCCCTGGCAGGTATCGGGCGAGGGACCAACCGAGACCATCGGTGGGCCGGACGGTGAAAAGAAGACGCTGCCCTACACGCCGGAGGACATCCGCTACACGTCGAAAACGTGGTATGACGGCGACGTGCCCCACGAAACGCTGTATGCGATCGTGCTCGGCTGGCCCGGTGCGGAGGAGGAGGTTGTCCTGGGGGCGCTGGCGGACGCCCCGAAGGCCCGGCCGATCGGCACGGTGCGGCTGCTGGGCTATGACGGCGTCTTTCGAATGCTGCGCGACCGGGACGGCCTGCACATCCAATTGCCCCCGGAGCCTCCGTGTCAGCACGCGATCGTCTTCCGGATCGACTGAGCCGGAGCCGGACTTCGGCCGGTGGGTTCAACGGCCCCGGGTGAGTCGCCCGCGAAAGCGGCGCACCCCGCCTCCCCCTTGGCCATTGTCACTTGGAACCTGGCACTTGTCCTGCCGGGGGTTGCTCCCGGCGAAAGGGGCGGCGCCGAAATGTTTCAGCCCGCGTTGCAGGTTGGATTTGGCGAACTGGCGGAAACCCGCTATCTCGCCGGCATGATCGCCACGCAAATCCGCCAGAAGGATGCTCGCTTCTATTTCGTGTCGTATCCCTGCGAAGAGATTTTGCAGCGGGTGCGTTTCATCAGCCGATTCTATGGGGAGGGCGAAACGCCGATCGCCGCCGAGGAGATTCCCGAGGGGGACGAAGTGGCGTCGTTCATCTCGCGCATCGAGCGCAGCGACGCGGCGTTCCAGCGCCAGCTCTCGCGGGCGAAGATCAAGGCGATCCGCAACTTCTACGAGACCGCCGTCTCGCAGCCGCCGATTCCCGGCACCGTGTTGTTGTTCACCGCGGAAAAGCTCGCGTTCGAGGAATACTCCGACGGCTCGAACGTCGGCCGGCTGCGCGCGCCGCAGGAGAAGTTTCTCATCATCGACGGCCAGCACCGGCTTGCCGCGCTGGAGTTCTACCTGCGCACCCATCCGGACGAAGCGAAGTCGATCCACGTGCCGTGCGTGATCTTCGACGGCCGCAGCGAGGATTTCGCCGCGGAAATGTTCGTCATCATCAATTCCACGCCGACGCGGATCAACAAGAGCCACTTGATCGACCTCTATGAACGGGTGTCGTGGGAAAAGCCCGACAAGCGTTTCGCCGCCAAGCTCGTCGAGCGCCTCTACAGCGAAGGCGACAGCCCGTTGCGATATCGCATCAACCGGCTCGGCAACCGCAGTCGTCAGGAAAAGTGGATCATGCAGGCCGAGCTCTTCAACGAGGTGCATCGCTGGGTGCTCAAGAGCTGGAAAAAGATCGAAACCGAGGGCACCGACACGCGCAACGTGGAGCGCTACTACGCGGTCCTGCGCGATTTCTTCAAGGCCGCCCGCAGCGCGTGGGGCGAGGCCTGGGGACACGCCCGTTATCAGGTGACCAAGGCCGTTGCGCTGAAGGCGCAGGTGCGGGTGTGCGCGGAACTCGCGAAGCGGGACGCCGAACCCGCCGACGATCGCGTCGCCCGCTGGACCGAGCGTCTCGCGCTGTGGGGGGACATGGTGGGCGAGTTTCGCGACGACGGTTTCTACGAGCGTTTCGCCGCAAAGGGCCAGGTCGAGCGAGTCGGCAAGGTGCAGCGCGTGCTCGCCGGCAAAATCGGGCTATAGCCGATCACGGACTAAAGCGGCGCGGAGCGCCGCACTCCACGACGCTGGCGCGCGGGCGACATGCCACGAACGTCGCGACCGCGTCCTGAAGTGCGGTCCTCCGCGCCGCATTCAATTGCGGCCTCCGCCCCGCCCTGCTGGCCCGCGCCCCGCCCCCGCCTGTCGGACAAAAAAAGTGGCGGCCGCCACTTTTTTTGTCCGACAGGCGGGGCGGGGCAGGCTGAACGCTCGTCCGGGCCGGCGGGCTGATCAGCACCAAGCGAATGCGTCGGGTGGGCGTGCTGTCCTGGCGCGCGGGTTGGATGGGACGACCTCAAGCCGCAGGGCAGCGTCATTCTTGGGACTCTCTGCGGGGACGAGACGCCTGCCCCGCCGGTGCCGCGCTCGGCTGTCACTGCTCTTGCGATCGTGCGGCCGCCGGTATTCGTTCGTCAACGGTCCCGTTTGCCACATGCCGCCCGTCAACGCCAAGCCCGCCGCCTGCTTCTGCGTTTTGCTTTTCGACGAGAACAATCTCGTGGCCCTGCGGCGTTCGGGTCCCGACGCGCCCCTGGAGCCGACGGCGAGCGGGCCGATCATGGACCCGGCCGGCTCGACCTCCGGCGCGACACCGATCACCACGGTGAAACTTTCCGACGGCGGGTTGTGCAGCCTCAACTTCATGCTGCTCCCCGCCGGAGCGGTGCCGCCCGAGAGGGCCGAGTGGTTCAGCGTGCACGAATTGCGAGCGCACGCCGCGGCGCATCCGGACGAGGTGTCGCCGCTGCTGCGTGACGTGCTCGCCGCGCTGGGTCCGCACATCATTCGCATCCCCTACCTCAACCTCGGCGAGAACGATTACATCTATCGTTTTCGGACCGAGGAACAGCGCAACCGCGCGGTCTACATGCCGGACGTGGCCGCGCGCGACCTGTACCAGAGTGCGTTGTGCGAGGCGATCAAGGCCGCCAAGCGCCAGCGCGAACGCGTGGCCGAAGTTCCGGCTCAGCTCGATTTCGGGGCCGTGCGCTACGTGCTGCCGAGCCACTTCGGCTTCTGCCTGGGGGTACAGAACGCGATCGAACGTGCCTACGAAACCATCGCCGAAAACCCCGGCCGCCGCGTCTTCATGATCAGCGAGCTGATCCACAATCCGTTCGTGAACGACGACCTGCGCCGGCGGGGGCTGCTCTACCTGCAGAGCGACCGCGGGGAACCATTTTCAAATCCCGCGACGGGCCGGTCATATTGGGACGAGATCGGGCGGGGCGACATCGTGCTGACGCCGGCCTTCGGCGCCACCGACGAGGACAAGGTGCGCCTGATCGAGAAGGGGGTCGCGATCAACCGCTTTGACGCGACCTGCATGCTGGTGGAAAAGGTCTGGAAGGCCGCGCGGCGTTTCGCGCAGGCGGGCTTTACCGTGCTCATCCACGGCAAGGACGAGCACGAAGAGACGAAGGCTACATTTTCCAACTGCGCGAAATTCGGGCCGAGTCTGGTGATCCGGGACCGGCACGAGGCGGATGTCCTCGCGCGTGTGATCCTCGCACCGACGCGGGACGAAAAGCTCGCGCTGTTCGCCACGCTGCCGGGCCGGCGTTCCGCGGGCTTCGACGTGGAGCGCGACCTCGAGCGCGTTGCCGTCGTCAACCAGACCACGCTGCTACGCAACGAAACGCTCGCGATCATCGACGAACTTGAACGGGTGATTTCGCGCAAGTACGGCGAGGAGCAGACCGCCTCGCGTCTCCACATGAAGAGTCGGGGCGACACCTTGTGTTACGCGACCCAGGTGAACCAGGACGCGCTGGCCCGCGCGCTCGAGGCCGGGGCCGACGCCGCCATCGTGGTCGGCGGTCGCAACAGCTCGAACACCTACCAGCTTTTCCGCCTGTGCGAGCTGCGCTTCGGCGAACACGCGCACTACATCCAGTCGGAAGCGAACATCCTCTCGCGCGAACGCATCCGCCACTACGTCTTTCCGTACCGGGCGGCCTCGCTCGGGGCCGGCGAAACCATCGAGCGACCGTTCCTGCCGCCGATGGCCGCCAATCGCGACGCTGCCGCACCGGTCACGATCCTCATCACGGGCGGTGCCTCCTGCCCCGACGGCATCATCCAGCAGGTGATTGCGCGGATAAACACCTTGTTCCCCGCGAAGTCCCTCCGGTCAATCGACGACGTTCTCGCCGACCTGCGGTCAGAAGGCAGCGCGGAGCCTTAAGCCTGGAAATTTCACCGTCCGAGGGAAAACCGGGCCACGTTGTCGTTGCACTCCAACGCAGCTACGGGGTGCGCCATCCCTGTAGCCGCGTTTGAGCTCCGCGTTCCGAGCGAAGCGACAAGACCGGTCGCGAAGCGAACCGGAACAAACGTGGCCGAACGTATGAAATTTCCAGATTCGGACCAGCCTTACGTCAACCGACGAGCCCCGACTTCGGGATGGCTCTTCTTCGGGGTGGTCGGATAGAAGCAGGGTTCCGCTTATCCATCCATGCCGAAGCAATCGAAACCCTCCGTGCGCGCGTTCTCCTCGGTGATCCTTGATGGCACCGACCGCGCACCCAATCGCTCGATGTTGCGCGCCGTCGGTTTTGGCGACGCCGATTTTCAGAAACCTCTGGTCGGCATCGCGTCGACCTGGAGCATGGTCACGCCCTGCAACATGCACATCGACGAGCTCGCGCGCGAGGCGGCCACCGGGGCCGACGCCGCGGGGGGCAAGTCGATCATCTTCGGCACGATCACCGTTTCCGACGGCATCAGCATGGGTACGCCGGGCATGCGTTACTCGCTCGTGTCGCGCGAAGTCATCGCGGACTCGATCGAAACCGTCGCCGGGGCGGAGGCGTTTCGACGGCGTCGTCGCGATCGGAGGATGCGACAAGAACATGCCGGGCTGCCTGATGGCGCTCGCGCCGCTTGAATCGTCCGGGCGTCTTCGTCTATGGCGGCACGATCCTGCCGGGCGTGCACCCGGGCACGAAACAGGAATGCGACATCGTCTCCGTGTTCGAAGCGGTCGGCAAACATGCGCGCGGGCGATCTCGACGACGCCGAACTGCGCACGGTCGAGGAGTGTTCGATTCCCGGACCCGGCTCGTGCGGCGGCATGTATACGGCGAACACGATGGCTTCGGCCATCGAGGCGCTGGGCATGAGCCTGCCGAACAGTTCGACGCAACTCGCGATTGGCGCGGAGAAGCGTCGAGGACTGCCGGCGAGCCGGCGCGGCCGTGCTGGCAATTGCTGCAACGCAGGCATCCGCCCGCGCGACATCATGACGAAAAAGGCGTTCGAAAACGCCATCGCCGTCGTCGATCGCGCTCGGCGGTTCGACCAATGCCGTGCTGCACCTGCTGGCGATGGCCCATGCCGCCAACGTGAAGCTGGGGCTCGACGACTTCACCCGCGTCGGCAAACGCGTGCCCGTGCTCGCCGATCTCAAGCCCTCCGGCAAATACGCGGTGTCGCACCTCGTTCGCATCGGCGGGCTGCCGCCGCTGATGCAGCATGCTCCTCGACGCGGGCTTGCTGCACGGGGATTGCCTCACGGTCACCGGCGAGACCGTCGCGAAAAACGTGCAGGACGTGCGTCCGTATCCGGCGGATCAGGACGTCGTGCGGCCGCTTGTCCAATCCGATCAAGCCCGACAGCCACCTGCGCATCCTCTACGGCAACCTGGCGCCGGAGGGCGCGGTGGCGAAGATCTCCGGCAAGGAAGGCCTGCGGTTCGAAGGCAAGGCCATCGTCTTCGAGGGCGAGGAAGCCGCGCTCAAGGGCATCCTCGGGGGACGGGTGAAGGCCGGACACGTGGTCGTGATCCGCAACGAAGGTCCGCGCGGCGGGCCCGGGCATGCGCGAGATGCTGTCGCCGACGAGCGCGATCATGGGCAAGGGCCTCGGCAAGGACGTCGCGCTGATAACGGACGGTCGGTTTTCCGGAGGCAGCCATGGATTCGTGGTGGGCCACATCACGCCCGAGGCGTTCGACGGCGGCCCGATTGCCCTGATTCGCAACGGCGACCCGATTGTCATTGATGCGGTGAAGAACGAACTGACCCTGGCGCTTTCCGCGAAGGAGCTGCGAGCGCGGCGCAAGGCCTGGAAGGCGCGCAAGCCGGTCGAGTCGCGCGGCGTGCTCGCCAAGTACGCGAAACTCGTCACGACTGCTTCGGAGGGCGCGGTCACCGACAAGGGTCTGTAGCCGAAAGCCAGATGGGGCGATGAAGGCCGGAAGTAATTCCACAGAAGGTAACGAAGAGAACGAAGGCCAAAGCGTTGGATGAGAGGTTGGCCTCGATCCTCCATCACCGCCTGGCTGAGATTGGAGCGGCGGCTTTTCGTTCGGCTGTCCGGTGGCGGTGAGGCCTTCGTGATCTTCGTTACCTTCTGTGAACTTCTCGGTTTGCGGATCAATGAATGAAAACCGGCCGCCCCCGAGGTGGAGGCGGCCGGTGTTGTTGGCTACTGGAAGCGGAGTGCGAAAGTGCCGGCGGATCTGCGAGCGGAGCCCAGGCCTCAGAACTCGGGCGAGACCGAATTATCGGTCCCGACCGACGCAATGAAGTCATCTCCATTGGACCAGCGCTCATCATTGATGAGCACCTTGAAGGCAAACGGCCGGCGTGGCCGAAGTCTCCCAGGTCCACGAATCCGACGACGCACACTCCATCAACGCCCCGCGGTCCCAGCTCAACCCCGGGCCGTCGCCGCGGATGTAGAGCAGGTTACCGAAGCCGACGTCGATCTTGGCCGTCACCGAGGTTGCGGGAACCTTGGTGGATGCGGCCGCGGTCGGTGCGGGCTTCGGTGGCGCAGTCTTCACTGCGGTCCCGGAGGCGCGCTTGGCGGGCGCCGCTTTGGTCTTTGAGGCCGGGGCGGAGCCTTCCGAGGTCGTCGCTTTCTTCATGTGGTGTCTTCAGTTTTCGATGTTCGAACCGCGTTGGACAGGCGTCGTGGAAACACGGGCGCTTGCGTGACGCGCGGTGCGGACCGTAGCCCTGCCGCCATGGCACGGGCAACAGCATTTTCCCGTCGGACCAGAATCCATGCCGGTGGCTGATGTCATTTCGTGCCGGATTCAAAGGCAATCCGTCCGGGTGCCGGGGGGAACCGCGCGACCCCTCGCACGGCGGGCCGTTTTCCCGCCGAAAAAGGATTTTACTCCGCGGGGAAAACCCGCAACGTGGCCGTTCCGCAATCGCTGGGATGGGGCTGTAGCTCAGTTGGAAGAGCGTCTCGTTCGCAATGAGAAGGTCGTCGGTTCGATCCCGATCAGCTCCACCAACCCTCGCGGGTGCGCATTGAATCGCAAACCATGCGCAACCTGACGGGAATAAGCGCCTGCTGGAGTTGACCCTGAAAAACCCTCCTGTGACTTTGTTCACCTGGCCGTTCCGTCGGTTCCGCTCCGGTCGTGCTTCTCCAATCGCAACTGGCCGCTTCGCTGCGGCGATACTCGGGTTGACGCTTCCCTCCGCCGGCGCGGGCATGGCCGCTGATCTCGCGGCTCGTGCATCGATTTTTTCCTACGATAGCGCTGCGCCGCTCGCGGTGCGGGAGGGTGCGGTATCGACCAGGCGATGGGGTCGAACGCCACGACATTACTTTTGCCGGCGATCCGCGTGCGGCGCAACCGATCACCGTGACGGCGACCTTGCTGGTGCCGGCGGGCGCCGGGCCGCATGAGGAAGCGGGTATCCTCTGGGTCCACTGGCTGGGCGAACCGGCCACCACCAACCGGACCGAGTTTCTCGAAGAAGCCGGCAGCCTTGCCCGACGGGGGGCGGTATCACTCCTCGTCGATGCAATGTGGGCCCGGCCCGGTTGGTACCAGCAACGGGTGCTGGCGGAGGACTTCACCCGTTACGTCCGCCAGGTGATCGAATTGCGGCGTGCGCTTGATCTGCTGGCCATGCGGCCGGAGGTGGATGCCGCGCGCATCGGCCTGGTGGGTCACGACTACGGGGCGATGCATGGCGTGATTGCCGCGGCCCTCGATGAACGCGTGCGAACCTGCGTCTTCATCGCCGCGACGCCGAGCTTCAATGATTGGGCGTTCTACGTGCAAAAGCCGGATGACATGGACGCGTACCTCCGGCAGACCGCCCCGCTCGAACTCGTCGACTATGCCGCTGCGCTGACCGGGCGCCCGGTCTTCCTGCAATTCGCGCGAGTCGATCCGTATGTGCCGACCGCCAAGGCGGAGGCTTTCTTCGCCGCCTTCGGCAAGCCCAGGCGCATGCAGGTGTATGATGGGGCCGGGCACGAGATGACCGCGCCGCTGGCGATCCGCGCCGACCGGACCGCGTGGCTGGTGCATGAACTGCACCTGACCGAGACGCCATGAGTCTCCGGTCGACGGACCATCCTGATTTCACGGGACCGCCTTGCGGGCGGCTCCCCGCAACCACCAACCCAAATCAGCAACCAACCCGCACCCTGCTCATGCATCACGCCAGAAAGTTTGTTGTCCTCCTCGGTCTCGGTCTTGCCCTGCCCCTTGCGGCGCAAGATTCCGGCAAGTCCGTGTTCCAGTCGTCCCTCATCGCCAGTTACAACGGAGCGGCCGGCAAGATCGTCCAACTCGCCAATGCGTTCACCGACGAACAGCTCGCCTGGCGTCCCTCCGAGGGTGTCCGGTCGACGCGCGAGGCCATCCTTCACGTGGCCGCGGCCAACTACTTCATGGGGTCAAAGCTCGGGGCGAAAATCCCTGAAGGCGTCAACCCGGGCGAGATCGAGAAGTTTGAGGGGTCGAAAGCGGACATGATCGCGCTGCTCGAGCAATCAAGCGAGTTCGTGCGCGCAGGCGGTCAACGGCGTGCCCGAGGCCGACCTCGGCAAGGATATCCAGTTCTTTGGTCAGCATGCGCCGGAGATGCGGTTCATGCTCATCCTGGTCGAGCATGCCCACGAGCACCTCGGCCAGTTGATCGCCTATGCCCGGTCGAACGGCGTCACGCCGCCGTGGAGCAAATAGGAGCGACGCGATAGGTTCTGGAGGGCGGAGAAGCCGGCGTGATCCTTTCCACGAGTTGGGAAGGCGGCGCGGATCACCGCACTCCAGAACACTGCCGCGGATCTGGTTCGTGCCCGGGATTGAATGGCAAGCATTCAGCCGGGCCGCGATTTCGCACACAGCCCGAGCCACTGATCGGCTGGACCGGCCGCACCGATCCGATTGCATGGATACGACTCCGTCCGCTGACGTCGGCTGCTGCATGCGACTGACGCCGTGTGGGGGCCGTGGCATGGGAATCGCATGGCATCCCGGTCCCGCCGGGGAGAAACGGGATTGCTCCCTGTCCTCGTTTTCCCGGAACCTCGGGCGTCCCATGACCCACCGCGATCTCGATGCAAGCCGGCGGGCCGAGCTGGCCCTGCGGGAAAGTGCGCAGCGCATGCGCGCGATCTGGGAGACGGTGGTCGACGGGATCCTCACGATTGATGAGCGCGGCATCGTGGAATCGCTCAACCCGGCGGCCTGCCGCATCTTTGGCTATGCGGTGGACGAGGTGATCGGGCGCAATGTCTCCATGCTCATGCCCGCGCCCTACCGCGAGGAGCACGACGGTTACCTCGCGAATTACCTCCGCACGGGCGACGCGAAGATCATTGGGATCGGCCGCGAAGTGACCGGCCTGCGCAAGGACGGCACGACGTTTCCCATGGATCTTGCCGTCAGTGAGGTGCGGTTGGGCGAACGCCGCATGTTCACCGGCATCGTGCGCGACATCACGGAGCGCAAGCGTGCCGAGGAAGCCGTGCGGGAGGGCGCCCAGCGCATGCGGGCGATCTGGCAAACGGCGGTCGACGGTATTCTCACGATCGACACCCGCGGCATCGTGGAAGCACTCAATCCCGCGGCCTGCCGCATTTTTGGCTACGCCGCCGATGAGGTGGTCGGGCGCAACGTCAGCATGCTGATGCCGGCCCCGTACCGGGAAGAGCACGACGGGTATCTCGCCAACTACCTGCGCACGGGCGAGGCGAAGATCATCGGCATCGGTCGCGAAGTCACCGGCCTGCGCAAGGACGGCTCCACGTTTCCCATGGATCTTGCCGTTGGCGAGGTGCACCTGGGCCAGCGGCGTCTGTTCACCGGGATCGTGCGCGACATCAGTGAGCGCCGTCAGGTCGAGCAGGCGGTGGCCGCCGCCACGGAACAGGAGCGGGCGCGCATCGCCCGCGAATTGCATGACGGCCTGGGGCAGCAACTCGGCGGGCTGCTCTTCATGATGAAAGGGCTCCAGCGGGACCTGCAGGCGTCCGACTCACCGTTTGCCGCCACCGCCGGCCAGATGGGGAATGAGCTCGCGACGGCGCTCACCCAGGCGCGACAACTCGCGCACGAACTCTACACCGTGCGCGCCGGACCGGACGGCTTGCTCGAGGCGCTGGAAAACCTTGCCGAACGAGTCGCGGCCAATGCCGACGTTTCCTGCGAGTTTACGGGCGATCCCGATGCCCTCGTCTCCGACGAGGCGGCGGCGAACCATCTTTATCGCATCGCCCAGGAGGCGGTGCACAACGCGCGCAAGCACAGCCGGGCCACACGTATCGAGATCACCCTTACGCGCGAGCCTGCCGGCCTGGTGCTGCGCGTCCGCGACGACGGGGTCGGGCTGCCCGCCGAGCCCAGTGCGTCGGGTCTGGGTTTGCGCACGATGGAGCAGCGCGCCCGGCTGATTGGCGGCTCGCTCCTCGTGCGCAATGCCGCCGAACGCGGCACCGAGGTCGTTTGCACGATGCCGGTGTCGACCCCGCGCACCGCCTGAGTGCCGGCCGTGCTCTCGCAATGGCCCCGAAGCGTAAGTCCCGCCGGCTCCCCCCCGCCGCCGAAAGCGCGCGTCCTGCTGGTCGACGATCACCCCTTGATGCGGCGCGGCCAGGCGGATCTCTTGAATCGCGAGCCCGACATCGAAGTCTGCGGCGAGGCGGGGACCGCCCGCGAAGCCTTGCAGGCGCTGGAGCGACTCGAGCCGGATCTCGTCGTGATGGATATGGCCCTGCCGGACAAGGAAGGCCTCGAGTTGATCAAGGACATCCTCGCGCTTTATCCGAACCTCCCGGTGCTCGCGATGTCGATGCAGGACGAAGCGATCTACGCGCCGCGCGTGCTGCGCGCCGGCGGACGCGGCTACGTGATGAAGGCGGAGGGGCCGGAACTGCTTCCCGCGGCAGTCCGGACGGTGCTGAGCGGACAAGTGGCCCTGAGTCCCCGCATGGCGGCCAGGCTGCTCACGTCCATGGTCGGTCCCGCCGGCCAGGTCGGCGCGGAGCCCGAGGCCCGGCTCAGTGACCGGGAGCTGGAAGTGTTGCGCCTCTTCGGCGAGGGCTGGAGTTCTGACGAGATCGCCGCCCGCCTGCACCTGAGTCCGAAGACCGTGGATGTGCACCGCGCGAACATGAAGCAAAAGCTGGGCTTGAAAACCACGCCCGAGTTTCAGCGTTTCGCGATTCGCTGGGTGGCCGGCCACGGCGGCAGTGGTGGCTGAAGGCCGGAAGTCAGAGGTCTGACGTTGGAAGCCGAGGTCAGAGGTCAGAAATCAGAAGTCAGAGGTCAGAAATCAGACATCGGAGATCTGAGACTCGACGTGGACAGGGCATCGGACTCCGGAGTTGGTTTTCTCGGATCTCGGATCTCGGATCTTTGACCGCTGATCTTCGCCTTCCGGCCGCGGTAAGCATTTCGCCTAGCCTCCGGTTCGATTCCGCCGTACGCGCGCTCGTCAATGCGGCCAATGGGCGGCGGCGCGGTTTTCGGCGATACTGAAGGCGTGAATGATTCGTCGAGCGACTGCCTGGCATCCGCGCCCGCGCCCCATGATTCGGGGATCGCGAAACGCCGGATCTTTGTCGTCGAAGATCACGATTTCATGCGCCGGAACCTGATTGCCACGCTCGAGCGCGAGGCTGCGCTGGCGGTTTGCGGCGAGGCGGATGACGCGCCGGCCGCGCTCGCGGCAATCGCCGCGTCGTTGCCCGATCTGGTCCTGACTGACCTGACCCTGAAGGCCTCGAGCGGTTTGGACCTGATCAAGGCCCTGCGGGCCCGCCTGCCCGCGCTGCCGGTCGTGGCCACCACGATGTTCGACGTTCGCACGAGCGAGCGCCGGGCCCGCGATGCGGGCGCCAACGTCTTTGTCTCCAAGCAGGACGGTCCCGACGCCCTCATCGCCGCCATTCACGCGGCCCTACGGCCCGACGCGGACTCCAACCGAAACGCACCTCCCGATTCCTCCTCCTCATGAACAGCTCCGAGAAGTCACTCGTGGAAACGCTTGCGCGTTCCAAAATCTACCAGGATTACCAGACCGCATTTCGCGAGGCCGTGGGCCTGCCGCTCAGCTTCACGCCGGCCGAAACCTGGGGCCTGCCGCTGCATGACGATCGGAAGGAAAATCCGTTCTGCCGCCTGATGGCGCAGACGAGCAAATCCTGCGCGGCCTGCCTGGAAATCCAGGGCAAGCTCAGCCGCGACTCGACGGCAGCATCGGGCACCGCGACCTGCGCATTCGGCCTGAGCGATTCCGTCGTGCCGGTGAAGCTGGGCGAACGCCTCATCGGCTATCTGCGCACCGGCCAGGTTTTCACGCAGGCGCCGACGGAGCGCGATTTCGAAAACGCGGTGGCGACTCTCGCCGGCTGGGGCGTGCACGTGAATCGCGCGGAATTGCGCACCGCCTACTTTGGCACGCGCATCATGACGCCCGCACAATACCAGGCCGTGCTGCGGCTGCTCGAAGTTTTCGCGATCCAGCTCGGGGTCGTGTGCAACCAGATTCTCGTTGCTGAGGAAACGGAGGAAAATCCCCAGGTCTCCCGCGCGAAGGAGTTCATCACGGCGAACCTTGCGGAAGACCTCGGCCTCGCGGACTGCGCGCGCGCTTCGCACATGAGCACGTTTTATTTCTGCAAGATGTTCAAGCGTGCCACCGGACTCACGTTCACTGACTACGTGGCGCGACTGCGCACGGAAAAGGCCAAGTCCCTCCTGCTCGACACGCATGCACGGGTGAGCGAAGTCGCGTTCGAGGTCGGCTTTCAATCCCTGTCGCAGTTCAACCGGGTGTTTCGCCGGATCACCGGCCAATCGCCCACGGACTACCGTCAGCAGCTTGCGAGTTCGCTGCATCCCACCCCCTCTCAGGCCTCCCCGGAATCCCGGCGCTACCGCTTCGGAGTGGCCGGCCGCATCAGCCAGCCGGCGACGCCCACGCGCGAGGCGCGGCTGACGCTCGCCGCCGGTTGAGAACTGCGGCGCGTATCCCACCAGTCGACGCGAACGCTGTCACGTCGGCGCCTGCCGGTTTCCCGTGGGCTGATGGGCGGCCAGCGGTCCTCTGCCTGCGCCAAAAAACAGATGGCGGCCCCCCCTAGTGAACCGCCATCCTTTCGGGCGCGACGCGAACCGCAAAGTCCGTCGCCCCGTGCCACCAACCTACGGGCAGGCGGGCGAACGCCAATGGAGATGTGACAGGTCGGTCGGTGGCGGGGACGAGCGGGAGTGTTCTGGCGACGAACCAGGCCGCCGCCCCGGGGTTTCGGAGAGGTAGCCGGTCGGATAGTTGCGCAACCGGCCGCGGCACCGGTTTGTTCCCCTTCCGGATGAGAACCAGGCGTTCGCGCTGGTCTGCGTGCCCACGATCCAGTTACGAGTCGGGCCTGTCAACGAGCCCGCGTCCGCAACGCGGCCGCTCACGTTCCCACCCAGCACTGGATCCGATTCGTCCTCCCATGAAACCCGTCACCATCATGCTTGCCACCGTCGCCGCGATCGGCGCGGGTGTTTTCGCCCTCGTGGCCCTGGCCGCCGAGAACCAGATCAACTCCCCCGTGTCATCGGCGGACAGCGCAGCGGCCCGCATCGAGCGCGGTCGCTACCTCGTGCACGGCGTGGGCCTGTGCAACGACTGCCACACGCCGCGCGATGAGCATGGCGGCCTCGTGCTGGAAAAGGAACTGCAGGGCGCGCCAATCCCGTTCCAACCGGCGGTGCCCATGCCCTGGATGCCGGCCGCCCCGCGCATCGCGGGTTTGCCCGCCGGGTTCACGGCGGACGACCTGGTGCACTTCCTCATGACCGGCGAGCGTCCGAATGGCCGCCCGGGGCCGCTGCCCCCGATGCCGCCCTATCGCATGAACCGCGAGGATGCAGAGGCCGTCGTCGCCTACGTGCGCACGTTGCCGGCGGGACAGCCGTAACGAGGGCAGATTGCCGCGCGTGGCCGAGATTGAAAGTTCTCGTTCCCGGGAAACTTGAGACCACGTTGTCGACCCGGCCTGTGGTTGCGGCCGCCTGCGGTTACCCGGAGCTGCGGCGGGCACCGTCATTGACCCCGGGCGGGTGGGGCGGATATTTCCTTGGGCGTGGCTTGTGTCGAAACCCTGACGGTTGCGCTCGGTGCGCGGAGTTATCCCATCCATTTTGGGGTCGGCCTGGCGCCGGCATTGGGCGAGGAAGTGAAGCGCCTTCGCGTATCGGGGCGGCGGCTTGCCGTCGTGACGGACAAGAATGTCCGCGCGGCGGCGGCGGACCTGTTTGCCGGGCCTTTGCACGGACTGCCGGTGATCGCAGTTCCCGCGGGCGAGCCGTCGAAATCGATCGCCACCTTTGGTCGCATCTGCGAGTTTCTCGCGACGGAGATGATTGATCGGGCCGGCACGGTCATCGCGGTGGGCGGCGGCGTGGTCGGCGACCTCGCGGGATTCGCCGCGGCGGCATACCTGCGCGGCATCGATTTCTGGCAGGTACCCACGACATTGCTCGCGATGGTCGACAGCGCGGTTGGTGGCAAAACCGGTATCAACCTCGCCGCCGGGAAGAACCTTGCGGGCGCGTTTCATCAACCGCGGATGGTCTTTTGCGACATGGCATTGCTCGCCACGCTGCCGCCGCGCGAGTTCGCCGCCGGCATGGCGGAGGTGATCAAAACGGGGCTGCTGGCGGATGCCGCGCTCTTCGAGCAACTCGCCGCGGAGCCACCGCTCTCGGCGACGGACGCGCGGCTCGCCGACATCGTGCGTCGTTGTTGCGTCGTCAAGGCCGACGTCGTGCAGGCGGACGAGCGCGAGACCGCGCCCAGTGGCGGCCGGGCGCTGCTGAACCTCGGCCACACATTTGCGCACGCCGTCGAGGCGATTGCGGGATACGGCACGTATTTGCACGGCGAGGCGGTGGCGATCGGTCTGGTGGCGGCGGCCCGCTTGTCGGAGAAACTCGGGTTGATCGACACCGGGGCCGTGCACCGGGTGCGGGACACCGTGGCGGCCAATGGGCTCCCGGTCCGCCTACGCACGCCCCTTCCGGCCGCGGACCTGCTCGACGCCATGCAGCGGGACAAGAAGGTGCGGCAGGGGCGCCTGCGCTTCGTTGTATTGGAGGCCATGGGACGCGCGGTGACTCGCGACCACGTCGATCCTGCGCTGGCCGTCGCGATCTGGGAGGAACTCGGAGCGACCCCGGGAGGCGCGGCGACCGAGGCCGTCCGGGTCTAGACGGTGGAGCGCAGGATCTGCAAACAGCTCGTGCACCCCGCGAACTTCGCTCATCCTTTCGGGAACCAGGCCTTCCGCAACTAGCCCGCCGCCCTCATGTCCGCGATCGACGAAGACATCGTCCGCGAGTATTTCGAGCACAACGGATTTCTCGTGCGCCAGGTCCGCAAGTACGCGGTGCAGTCGCGCAAGAAATCGAGCGACGAGGAGTTGATCGACCTGCTGGTGCTGAATCCCGGGTACGAGCGCAGCGAGCGGAAGCCGGATTTCTTCATCTTCACCTCCGAGCTGCCCTACATCCATCGCGCCATGCTCTCGGTGAAGGGCTGGCACACCAACATCTTCACCCCGGCCATGGTCCGCAGCAGTCCCGAGATCTTTCGTTTTCTCGAGAAGAACGTGGAGAAGGAGGCCGACCGGCAGCTTCCACTGTTCGTCGAGGAACCGGGCGTGACCGACGATTTCCTGAAAGTTTTCGTGGTGCCGGGACTTCCCACCCAGGAGCCCTACCGCAGCCAGAGCGTGACGATGCTCAAGGAACGCGGCGTCGACGGCATCATTTCATTCCGCACCATCCTGCAGGAGCTCATTTCCCGGATCGAAGTGAACCGCAACTACCGCAAGTCCGACACGCTGCAGATCATGCGCATCCTGAAAAACTACGATCTGCTCAAGGATCCGCAGATGGATTTGTTCCCGTCCGCGGAGCCGCGGAAGCGATAGAGGGCGGTAGTCACATGGCCAGATGATAAAGGATCGGAGAAGGTTGGGGTGATTGCGCCCTCCCGCGAAGGCGGCGCGAGACCGCCACGATGCCGAGAAAGCGGTCCCACGTTCAAAGCCGACGCGCCGGTGGCGGCAAAATCCGGGCCGTTACTAACCGCGACGAAACTTGCACCGAGCCAACACCGGCGTATCCCATAAACCATGGACTACTACCGCGTCGTGGGAACCAACTTCGTGTTGAAGACGCTGCTCGCCTTGGGCGTCGGGCTGGCGATTGCCGCGATGCTGTGAGCGCGGAGATCAAGTCGTTCCGCTACTGGCGGGATCCCCTGTGCCTGCTCGCCGGCGCGGCCTACTCGGTCAATCGCTGGCTCCTGCCGGTGGCGTTGCAGGCAGCGTGGTGGCGGGGACACTTTGCCGATGTTCTGTTGATCCCGGCGGGCTTGCCGTGGTGGCTCTGGCTCGAACGTCGTGTCGGCTGGCGCCGGGACGACCGCGCGCCGCGCTGGCGGGAGATAACGTTCATCCTGGTGATCTGGACGGTCGCCGCCGAATTGCTCGCGCCGCGCCTCTTCGCGCATTGCACCAGCGATGTCTGGGATGCCGTGGCCTATGCGGGCGGAGCCGTGGTCGCGGGGCTGACGTGGCAATGGAGCGGGGGATGAACTTCGACCTTGTCGCGCCGCACTACGACTGGATGGAGGCGGTGACGGCGGGGGGGCTGTTGCAACGAGTGCGGACGACGTGGCTGGAGGAACTCGCCGGCCGTCGGCGCGTGCTGAGTGTGGGCGAGGGCCACGGGAAATTTGCCGGGGCCTTCGTGCGGCGGTATCCGCGAGCCGAGCTCACGTGTGTCGAACCGAGCGCGCGCATGCTCGCCCGGGCGCAGCGGCGCGTGGGGGCGAACACGGTGCAATGGGTGCACGCAGCGGTGCCGAACTGGCGGCCGCCGGGGGGATGTTTTGATGGCATCGCCACCTGTTTCTTCCTCGATTGTTTTCCGCGGGAGGAACTCCGCGAAGTCATTGCCGCGATCGCGGGGGGTGCCGCCTCCAGCGCCACCTGGCTGGTCGTCGACTTCTCGGTGCCGGAGCGCGGGGTCGCCCGCTGGCGCGCGCTCGCGATGCATGCGGTGATGTATGGTTTCTTCCGGGTGGCGACCCGCCTGCCGGCGCAGCGACTCACGCCGCCGGACGAGTTTCTCACCGCGCATGGTTTCCAGCTGGCGCGACGCCGGGAGTTTTCCTGGGGGCTGCTGCGGGCGGATGTCTGGCGACGTGCAGTGAAGAAGTAGGCAGGTCCAGCCGTAACCAAACAGTCGGGACTCACAAAACCTGTCCCAGCCGAGGTTACGAGGCTGGTGCTTGCGAATCCCCTGAAAACAGCGTCCTGACGTCGGCTGCCACATCCGGCTGGCTTGGAAATTTCACAGTCCGAAGGAAAACCGGGCCACGTTGTCGTTACACTCCAACGCAGCTACCGGGCGCGATATCCCTGTAGCCGCGTTTGAGCTCCGCGAAAACGTGGCCGAACGTGTGACGTTTCCAGGCTAAAGCGTGTAGCTTCAAACACGTCCCACCGCCCTGGCGGGCGGCCCTCACCTGTGGCTGCGAAGGTCGGCCACGTTTCGTGATCGGATCCGATGACGACGAACGTCGGACGGCGCGATGCCATGCCGATCGTTGGCCAGGCGTTGCAGGCGGTGTGGGTGGCGACGAGGGCGCAGCGGCCGAGCTCGGAGCGGTAGCCGGTCGACGGGCCCGTCCGGCGACGACCGATCCGTCGCCCGCTCGCGGTCTTGCGTGGGTCCGGCCTGCGGCGCAACGTTTCCGCATGGATGCCTTGGCCCGCGCCCGGGAGTTGATCGATGCTGCGCACGCGGCAGATCCGACGCGCTTGCCGGACGGGCGCGCGGCGGAGCTCGTGTATGCCGATCATATGGAATCGGCAATCCGACGGCTGGATCCCGACGCCTCGCCGTTGCTGCGATTGGCCGCGCGCTGCCAGCATCTCGAACGCTGGTCCGTGTCACGGGATTCATTTTCGATGGACCGGGCCGGGTATCACAAGTGGCGGCGTTCCCTGTACACCCGCCAGGCGGAGCGCGCGCGTGGGCTGCTGCGCGAGGCCGGAGTCAGCGACGGCGACGCTGAGGACGTTGCGACGTGGGTTTCGAAGACCGGCTTGATGGCCAATGCCGGCACGCAAGCGTTGGAGGACGCGGCCTGCCTGGTGTTTCTCGAGCACGAACTTGCCGACTTCGCGGCCAGGCACCCCGATTACACGCGCGAGAAATACATCGAGATCCTGCGCAAGACCTGGCGCAAGATGAGCCCGCGCGCGCAACAAGTCGCGCTCGGCCTGCCGTTGAACCCCGCGCTCAACGAACTGGTGCGCGCCGCCGTCGTGTCGGGATAGGGCGGCCCCGCATGTCGAGCTGCATGGTTCGGCTCAAAGCAGCGAACCGTGCAGCACCGCGTAGCCAACCGAAAAATAGATCACCAGTCCGGTCACGTCGACCAGGGTGGCGACAAAGGGTGCGGACGACGCGGCCGGATCGGCTCCGCAGCGCTTGAGGACAAACGGGAGCATCGACCCGGCGATGCAGCCCCACATCACGACGCCGATCAGCGTCAGGGCGACGGTGATCGCGACGGCGATCCAGTGGGGACCATACAACGGCGTGAACTGCGACCAGAGGGCGATGCGGGCAAAGCCCACGAGCCCGAGCGTGAGGCCGAGGCCCGCCCCCGAGGCGAGTTCGCGGCGCAGGACGCGCCACCAGTCGCGCAGGGCAAGTTCCCGCACGGCAAGCGCGCGGATGATGATCGTGGCGGCCTGGGAACCGGAATTACCGCCGCTCGAGATGATCAAGGGTACGAACAGCGCGAGGACGACGGCGCGGGCGATTTCGCTTTCGAAATAGGCCATGGCCGTCGCGGTGAGCATTTCGCCAAGAAACAGCACCACGAGCCAGCCCGCGCGTTTGCGGATCATCTGGAGCACGGGCATGTGCAGATACGGTCGGTCGAACGATTCCTGGCCACCCACGCGTTGCATCACATCGGTCGCGGTCTGTTCCGCGACATCGAGAATGTCATCCGCCGTCACGACACCGACGAGTTGCTCGCGGGAATCGATCACCGGGAGCATGGTGCGGTCGTAGCGGCGGAAAAGATCCACCGCCGTGTCGAGGGCATCGGTGGCGCGCAACGGCGTTGTGTTCGTCGGCCGAAAATCGGCGACCCTCCGTTCGGCGGGCTGCAGGACGAACTCGCGCAGGCGCACGTCGCCCAGCAAGCGGCCGTGATCGTCGACCACGTAAAGGACGTTGAGGTATTCGCGATCACGCCCGAGCCGCCGGATCTCCTCGAGGACGCGCGCAACCGTCCACTCGTCGCGCACGGTGAGAAACTCCGTGGTCATCATGCGGCCGACGGTGTTCGCGGGATAGTTGAGGAGGCGCTGGGCGATCTCACGTTCCGCGGGCTCGAGGTTGCTCAGCAGGCGGGTGACCGCGGCGGCCGGCAGCTCCTCGAGAAACGCGGTGCGGTCGTCCGGCGACATCTCGTTGAGAATCGCAGCCGCCTCGTCGCGGCGCATGGCGTCGAGCAACCGCGTCTGTTCGTCGGACGAAAGATACTCAAAGACGTCCGCCGCCAGGGTCGTGGGCAGGACGCGAAACACGGCGACAGCGTCGGGCAGGGGAAGTTGGTTGATCAGGCGCGCGAGGTCGGGCGGCAGCAGGTGGGAGCACGTCACGCGCACGTCATTGAACCGCCGCTGCGCCAGCAGTGCAGAAATCTCCGCATCCTTGATGCTGACGTTATTGTCCTCGTCGCGCATGCCCGATCGCTATGCGAACCCGTGGGCGCGATCAAGCATGGCGTGCCGTGCAGGACTTTTAGGCCGCGTGCCCCATGCGGCGCAATCCGGCTGGGCGCCTGGGGGAGCTTCGAGCCGACGGCGAAAGACGCTCTCAACACAAGCAACCTGTAGCCGCATCGAATCTCCGCGACGATGGGGCCGTGCGGCAAACGGAGATCACGTTGTCTCCGGTTCCGATCCCGACACGGGGCGCAGCTCCTCGGGCAAGTAAACACCCGCGCCGCCCTCTCAAGAGGGGAATTGATCCGTTCTCTCCTGGAGGAGAGGAGACCGCGCGCATGCGTGGCGAGAGGTGTTTCATCCTTCAGCGTGCATGACATTGGCCCGCGCCCGCGCTGCTTGACCCATGCCTGTTCCCAAGTATCGGTACGACCGGCACGAACTCGACACGTGTGTTTCCGCTCCCTGTCCAATCTATCGCGAGCGGGCACATGTCCGCGGTTTCGCCGGATTTTCAATAGTAGCTGCCGTTTGTCGTCGTTCAGGCAAAGTGACGAAGCTTGCGGGTGCATCACTTGATGCCGCATTATAATCATCTTCCGGCGGAACTACGATCGCCCGACGGCGGTCGGGCCGGCCTACCCAAAATGAATGCATGTCCAGTCTTTCGGCGGCGGGCACGCTGTCCCGCCGCAGTATTGGCGGCAGTCGGTGTCGCGTTGGTATCGACCGCGTCGGCGCTCACGGTCCTTCCTCCGACCTTTGGCGAACTGGTCAACGAGGCCGGGCGCATTCTGCGCGGCCGCGTCGTCGAAGTGCATTCGTACCAGACGACGACTCCCACCGGTGCACCGGTGATCAAGACGCACGTCACCTGGCAGGTCGAAAGCGCGCTCAAGGGCGCCCCGGGTGCGAAGTTCTCGCTTGATTTTCTCGGCGGTCAGGTCGGCACCGCCTGGTTGCGCGTCTCCGGCATGCCGCAGTTCAAGGTGGGGGACGACGATTACCTGTTCATCGAGCGCGACGAATCGGTGATTTGTCCACTGATCGCGGCCGGGCACGGACGGTACCGGGTTCGCACCGACGCGGCGACGGGCCGAGAATATGTGGCGCGGGAAAACGGCATGCCGTTGCGCAATATTTCCGAAGTGGGCATGCCAATGAGCGAAGGCGCAGCGACGCCGCCGCAGCGAACCCGCCGCCGCACCGCGGGCATATTCCCCCGCCGACTTCGAAGCGGAGATTCAAGCGGTGCTCGACCCCGACCAAGCCGCGCATAACCATGCGAACCGCTGACCGTCCGCGTTTTCTCGGCGCGCTCTGCCTCGCCGCTCTCTCGGCCGCGAGCGCGTGCGCGTTTGACACCTCGGGCGCGTGGCCCACGGGCAACATCGTCCTGAACCTGCAGCTCGATG
Source organism: uncultured Verrucomicrobiae bacterium (assembly GCA_963797435.1). Taxonomy (GTDB): domain Bacteria; phylum Verrucomicrobiota; class Verrucomicrobiia; order Opitutales; family Opitutaceae; genus CAWCPJ01. The sequence goes on from CAWCPJ010000006.1 coordinate 791,465, forward strand.
CGAAAGCCCACCCAGCCATCCCGGCCGGCAAACTCACGGACGGTTCCACTTCGTGGGACGCGGCGGTCGAGGCAGCGGTCACGTTGTGGGACAGCTATCTCACGCGGTGCCGGTTATCCTCGACTCGAAGCACCAGCACGTCCGCCAGCGAGGGCGATGGCGTCAATAACGTCTTCTTTTCGGACACGGTCTACGGTGAGGCCTGGGGCGGTCGCACGCTCGCGGTCACGCTGACCTCGAGCAGGGGCCTCTACGGTTTGCGGTTCACGGAGAACGATGTCCTGTTCAATTCCACCACCCCGTCCATCTTGGTCGATGTAGATTCCAGCGTCTCCTGGGATTCCTACCGGGGAAATTTGCACTCGGACGGCGTGGTCGACATCCGCCGGGTGGCCCAGCACGAATTCGGCCACGTGCTGGGTCTCAATCATCCCGACGAGGCCGATCCGCCGCAGTCGGTCACATCAATCATGAATGCGGTGGTTAGCAATGTCGAGGTGCCGCAAGCCGACGATATCGCCGGCGTGCATGCGCTCTATGGCAGCGCATTGGCGACCTATTCGATTACCGGCCAGCCGCAGTCGCAGACGGTGAACGAAACGAACGTGGCCCGCCTGTCCGTGAGCGTGAACGGAGGCGATGCGCCGCCGGCCACCGATACCGTCAAATATGCCTGGACCTTTACGCCCACCGGCGGCACGGAGGATTTTCTGTTTACGAACCAGGAACCCGAGCTCCTGCTCGGCCCCGCGCAAACCTACGACGCCGGCACGTACCGGGTCGCGGTCGAGACGCCCGACGGCGAAGTGCAGAGCGTTTCCGCCGTCTTCAAGGTGAATGCCGTGACGGCGACGCTCGCCACGCGCCTGGCCAACCTTTCCACCCGGGGAATCGCCGGCACGGGCAACCACGCGCTCATCGTGGGCTTTGTGGTCGCGGGGACGCAGTCACGCCGGGTGCTGCTGCGTGGGGTGGGACCCGCGTTGACCGCGTATCCGGTCTCTTCACCGGTGGCCGACCCGACGCTCGACCTCAAGGATGCGAACGGTGTCACGGTCGCGAGCAACGACAACTGGGGTGACGGCGACCCGACGACGCTATCGGCGGCGTTCCGCCAGGCCGGCGCGTTCCCGCTGGCCTCGGGTTCGGCCGATGCAGCGCTCGTCGCGACCCTCGCGCCGGGAGCGTACACCGCCCTCGTATCGCCCAAGAGCGGGGGCGAAGGGATCGCGCTGGTCGAAGCGTATGATCTCGACGCCACGGATACAACCAACCGGCTCGTCAACTTGTCCACCCGCGGCTTCATCGGCACTGATGATTCCATCCTGATCGGCGGCCTCGTCGTGCAGGGACCCGGTCCACGGCGCTACCTGCTGCGCGTTGTGGGAGACACCTTGCAGCAATCGCCCTACAACGTCACCGGGACGCTCGATGATCCCATGCTCTTGATCTACGATGGGGCGGGCCGGTTATTGCGCAAGGTGGACGACTGGGATACGCCCGCGTTTCTGCAGTCGACACTCACGAGCGTGATGGATCAGGTCGGGGCGTTTCCGCTCACCGACCGGCAGGAGTCGGTGCTGTTGCTGACGCTGCAACCGGGCAACTACACACTGCACGCCACCGGCTTTGGCGGCGGGACCGGCGTCGCACTGCTTGAAGCCTACGAAGTCACGCCATGACGAAACCGCAGGGCCGGCCCTACGGTTTCGGCCTCACGCGGCCCGCGAACGATGCGGGCGGTAGTTGCTGACATTGATGCCGTCGGTCTGTTGAAGACGCGCAAACGTCAGTCCTGACAGCACGGTCAGTCCGCCGAGCGTCAGGAACGTCTCGTGCAGACCGTGAACGAACGCCGGCGTCGGGGCCTGGGGCACTCCGGCGAGGAACCCGGCGGCGATGAGCGAGCCGCAGGCGATGCCAAAACTCAGGGACATCTGTTGCGCCGTGCTGGCGATGCTGCCGGCCTTGCTGGCGTCGCGATCATCGATGTCGGCGTAGACCAGCGAATTCATGCTGGTGAACTGGAGCGACATGAAGAAGCCTTGCAGGAAACTGAGCAGGAGGATCACGGGGACGGGGGTTTGCGTGTCGACGAGGCTGAACAACGACATCGTGCAGCCCATGAAAACCGTGTTCGCGATCAGCACGCGCCGGTGTCCAAAGCGAGCCAGCACATACCGACTCATGACCTTCATCGTGATGGCTGCGGCCGCCTGCGGCGTCGTGAGCAGCCCGGCCTGCCACGGCAGATAGCCCAGCCCGATCTGGTAAAGCAGCGGCAAGAGAAAGGGCATGCCGCCAATGCCGAGCCGGGTGATGAATCCGCCGCCCACGGACAGCCGGAACGTTCGCACGCGAAACAGCGCGAGTTGCAGCACGGGTGCGACCACCCGCCGCGCATGCCAGCCGTAGAGACCCAAGAGGATGACGCCCATCACCGCCATCGTCGCCAGTGGCCCGGCCGCCCAGTTGTGCTCGCCGAACACTTCGAGCACGTACGAAAGCAGCGCCACACCGCCGCCAAACAGCAGGAAGCCGCTGCGATCCGCCGGCGCGACCTCGGGATCACGGTAGTCCGGCATGTAGGCCCGAATCATGAACAGGCCCAGCAGGCCGACCGGCAGGTTGATGAAGAAAATCACGCGCCACGGAAACCAGTTCACGATCAACCCGCCGACGAACGGACCGAGCAGCGGGCCAATCAGCGCCGGAATGACGACGTAGTTCATCGCCGCAATGATCTCCGAGCGGGGAAACGTGCGCACCAGCGCGAGGCGACCCACCGGGGTCATCATCGCGCCGCCGAGTCCCTGGACGATGCGCGACCCGACGAGCATGGGGACGTTCAGCGAAACTCCGCACAGCAGCGAACCGGTGACGAACAAGGCGACGGCGAGCAAGAACACGCGCCGCGTGCCGAAACGATCCGCCATCCAGCCGCTGATCGGAATGAACACCGCGAGGCTCAGGGTGTAGCTGGTGAGCACCGCCTTCAGGCTGAGCGGCACCACCTGCAGATCGATCGCCATTCGCGGCACGGCGACGTTGATGATCGTCGCGTCGAGCGTCTCCATGAACAGCGCGATCGCGACCAACCATGGCATCACGCGTCGGATCCGGGCGAGATCCGCGGGCAATGGCGACAAGCCACCGGCTGGTGAAGGAATCGACATCGGGCGAACGGACGGTGACCTCATTCGAATGTCCCCTGCCCGTCGAGGGAACGGGATTCGGCGCCCAATGTTGGGCTGGTCCTCTGGGCGATGCCGAGAAAGGTGGAAGGGACCGGACGTTGTCTGTCCCTCTCACTTTCGCTCCCACCCTCACCCATGCCCGGCAGGGCCCAGAGGGTCCGCCCTAGACGATGCGATCAAGTCGCCGTCGGCGGTTCGTCGGACGGGATTGGCGGGGTGTCGGGTGCGCCTTCGCTTTCGCTGCCGCTCCCATCCACTTCCTCGTCCTTCACTTCGATGACCCGCGCGACCGCGAGCAATTTATCACCTTCGGCGAGGTCGACGAGCTTGACACCCTTGGCGCCACGGCCGGTCTCGCGGATTCCCGCCACCCGTGTGCGCACGCTCTGGCCCTTCGCCGTAAGCAGCATGATCTCGTCCTCGTCGCGCACGCTGAGTGCGTCGGCGACGTTGATCGAGCCGTCGTCCGGCAGGTCGATGGCAATCACGCCCGTGCCTCCGCGGCGGGTGAGGCGATACTCTTCGAACCGCGTGCGTTTGCCGACACCGTCCTCGCGTGCGACGAGCAGGCGTGCAGCCGGGTCGCAGACCTCGATGGCCTTGAGGTAATCGCCGGCGATCTTGAACCGCATGCCGGTGACGCCGGCGGTGACGCGGCCCATCGCCCGCAGGCCGTCACGGCGGACGGGCTCATTGGCGGAGGCTGTTTCGGTTTCGTCGGCCGACGCGGCAACGGGCGCGGGCGCGTCCGCATTTTCTCCGTCCTCCTCCGGTGCGCCACCGGCCGGGCCTTCCTGGAAACGCACGGCCTGGCCCTTTCGAGGAGACGAGGATGATCTCGTTGTAGCCACTGGTTTCGACGCAACCGACGAGTGAATCGCCTTCGTTGAGGCGGATGCCGCGGATGCCGCCCTCGCGGGTGGCGCTTTCGTATTCCTTGAAGGCGGTCTTCTTCACGACTCCCTGGCGCGTCGCCATGACAACATAGCCGGTGTCGAAATCCTTCGTGCACATCATGGCCGCGACGCCTTCCCCCTCGGGGAGCCGGAGGAAACTGGAGACCGACTTGCCCTTGGTGGTGCGGGCGCCCTCGGGAATGTCGTAGACCTTCACGGCGAGGCACTGGCCGCTGGTGGTGAAGAAGAGGACATAGTCGTGCGTCGAGGCGGTGAAGAGCCGCTCGATGAAATCCTCCTCGTACGTATCGGCGCCGATGATGCCCTTGCCGCCGCGCTTCTGGGCGCGGTATTCGGCGACGGGCGTGCGCTTGATCATGCCGGCGTGGGTGACCGTGATGATGCAGCCCTCGTTCGCGATCACGTCCTCCATCCGGAATTCGCCCTCGGCCGCGAGGATTTCCGTGCGGCGGGGCGAGGAATACTTCGGCTTGAGATCGAGCAGTTCCTTCTTCACCAGCGCACGCAGGAGGTCGTCGCTGGCGAGGATCGCGCGCAGTTCCTCGATGACGCTTCATCAACTCGAGGTATTCGGCCTCGATCTTTTCGCGCTCGAGTCCGGTGAGTTGGTAGAGGCGGAGGTCGAGGATCGCGTTGGTCTGCCGTTCGGTGAGCGGATACCGCTCCATCAAGCTTCGTGCGGGCCTCGTCGCGGTTGGCGGAGGCGCGGATGATGCGGACGAAATCGTCGAGGTTATCGAGGGCGATCTTGTAGCCCTCGAGGATGTGGGCGCGGTCCTCGGCCTGCTTGAGGCGGTGGCGGGTGCGGCGCGTGAGCACGTCGCGGCGATGATCGACGTAGCATTCGATCAGCTCCTTGATGTTCATCTGCTTCGGCCGCTTCTTGTCGATGGCCAGCAGGGTGACGCCGAATGAACTCTCGAGGGCGGTCTTCTGGAAGAGCTGGTTGATGACGACCTTCGACTGTTCGCCGCGCTTCAGCTCGATGACGATGCGCGTGTTCTCGTCGGACTCGTCGCGCAAGTCGCGGATGCCGTCGAGGAGCTTGTCGTTGACGAGTTCGGCGATGCGCGTGACGAGCGTGGCGCGATTGACGTTGTAGGGGATCTCGGTGACGACGATCTGCTCGCCACCGTTCTTCATCTCCTCGGTGTGGGCCTTGCCGCGCATGCGGACGATGCCGCGGCCGGTGCGCAGGTAGGAGTCGATGCCGGCGAGGCCGACGATCTGGCCGCCGGTGGGAAAGTCAGGGCCCTTGATCAGGCGGCACAAGTCGTCGAGCGGGATCCCGGGATTGTCGAGCGATGGCGATGGCCGCGTCGATGATCTCGTCGAGATTGTGCGGCGGGATGTTCGTCGCCATGCCGACGGCGATGCCGGTCGAGCCGTTCATCAGCAGGTTGGGCAGGGCGGAGGGCAGGACCGTCGGCTCGGTCGTGCTTTCCTTGTAGTTCGGCGCGAAGTCGACGGTGTCCTCGTCGATGTCGCTGAGCAGCTCCTCGGCGATCGCGGCGAGGCGGGCCTCGGTGTACCGATAGGCGGCGGGCGGATCGCCGTCGACGGAGCCGAAGTTGCCCTGCGGTTCGATCAGCGGGTAGCGCATCACCCAGGTCTGCGCGAGGCGCACGAGCGTGTCGTAAACCGAGGCGTCGCCGTGCGGGTGGTAGTTCTTGAGCACCTCGCCGACGACACCGGCGCACTTGTCGAACGCGCGGTTGTGCAGCAGGCCCTCGCGCAACATCGCGTAAAGGATGCGGCGTTGCACGGGCTTGAGGCCGTCGCGCGCGTCGGGCAGCGCGCGCGAGACGATGACCGACATCGAATAATCGATGTAGGCCGTCTGCATGATCTCGGTGATGTTGACCGGAGCGACTTTTTCAGGGGACGTGGGCACGGAAGGAAATGAGGAATGGCGATCGTCGAGTCACGAACTACGAACGACGGCAGCGGCGCGACCAGCTCGGGAATTTCCGCACTCGCGCTTGTCATCGGCTCGACGAGCGGCATGGCCCAGCGGGCCAGCCCTGCTCGCCAGGGACGTTACTCGACGCGGTCGCTCACACATCCAGGTAGGAAACGTTCAGCGCGTTGTCCTCGATGAACTGGCGGCGCGGCGCGACCTCCTCGCCCATGAGGATGGTGAAGAGTTCATCGGCCTTGGCGGCGTCGGCGATGTTGACGCGCAGGAGCCGGCGTTTTTCCGGATCCATCGTGGTTTCGAAGAGCTGCTTCGGGTTCATTTCGCCCGAGACCCTTGTAGCGCTGGATCGTGAGTCCGCGGCGGCCGATCGTGCGGATGTGGGCGACGATCTCGAGCGGTGAGTGCAGCATCGTCTGCGACTCGTTTTTCTGGCCGGCGTTTTCCGTGATCACGTAGCGGGGTTCCTCGGTGCGACGGAATTGCTGGATGTCGAGGCCGAGGCGCCCCATCGCCTGCAGCAGCTTCGACATCTCGGTGCCCTCGAAAATCTCGTGCACCGTGATGCGCGCGGGCCGGCCGGGCGCCGTTGCCGTTGCCCGCGGATTCCGGCTGGTCGAAGCAGGTCGGCGTCGATGCCCTCGCGCAGGTAGAACGCGGAACGCGCGGCGTCGTCGGCGAGGAACTCGTGCGTCTCCTGATTGCCCTCGCGAATGCGGGCGATGTATTTCGGCAGCGTGAAGGCGTCGCCGGCGTGATGGCGATCGAGATAGTCGGCGAGATCGACGCCGTAGCGGGTGACGCCGGCGCCGAGCCGTTCGAGTTGCGGCGAGGGCCTCGACGATCTGGTCGACCTGCGGCGGGGTCGAAGACGTGGCCGTCGCGCGCGCCGGGTGAGCGTGACGTCCTCGGAGCCGAGCTCGAGCAGGATGCGGTTCATCTCCTCGTCGTTCTCGATGTACTGCTCGCGCCTCTTGCGCTTGATCCTGTAGAGCGGCGGCTGGGCGATGTAGACGTAGCCGCGCTCGATCAGGCCCTGCATCTGGCGGTAGACGAAACGTGAGCAGGAGCGTGCGGATGTGCGAGCCGTCGACGTCCGCGTCCGTCATGATGATGATCTTGTGGTAGCGCGCCTTGTCCGCATCGAACGCGCCGTCGCCCTCGTGGTTGCCGATGCCGGTGCCGATGGCGGTGATCATCGTGCGGATTTCCTCGTTCGCGAGGACCTTGTCGATGCGCGCCTTCTCGGAGTTGATCAGCTTGCCGCGCAGCGGCAGGATCGCCTGGAAGCGGCGGTCGCGGCCCTGCTTGGCGGAACCGCCGGCGGAGTCGCCTTCGACGATGTAGAGTTCGGTGAGCGCGGGATCGCGTTCGGAGCAGTCGGCGAGCTTGCCGGGCAGGCCGCCGCCGGAGAGCGCGCCCTTGCGCACCGTCTCGCGGGCCTTGCGGGCGGCCTCGCGGGCGCGGGCGGAGTTGAGGCACTTGTCGATGATGCGCTTGCCGATCGGCGTGTTCGATCTCGAAGAAGAACTTCAGCTTCTCGCCGACGACCTTCTGCACCATGCCGTCGACCTCGCCGTTGGAGAGCTTGGTCTTGGTCTGGCCCTCGAAACGCGGCTCGGGCACCTTGACGGAGATGACGGCGACGAGGCCTTCGCGCGCGTCGTCGCCCGTGATCGACGGATCCTTGTCCTTGAGGAGATTGTTCGCCTTCGCGAAGTTGTTGATCACGCGGGTCAGCGCGGTGCGGAAGCCGGACAGGTGCGTGCCGCCCTCGATGTTGTTGATCGAATTGGCGTAGGCGAAAACCTGCTCGTTGTAGGTGTCGTTGAACTGCAGGGCGACGTCGATGACCGTGGGCGGGCCATCGGGCGTTGGTTTCATTCGCGACCGAGTCGCCGATCACGATCGACCTTGTCGTGCAGGACCGTCTTGGTGCGGTTGAGGTAGCGCACGAACTCCGCAATGCCGTCGTCGAACTTGAACTTGTCGGTCTTCTCCACGCGCTCGTCGACCAGGCTCGATGGCGATGCCGGGATTGAGGAACGCGAGCTCGCGCAGGCGTTTCGCGAGGAGGTCGTATTGGAACGTCGTCGTGGTCAGTGAAGATCTCGGGGTCGGGCTTGAAGGTGATTTTCGTGCCCGGTCTTCTTGCGTCTCGCCGATGACGGCGAGCTTCGAGACTGGTCTTGCCCCGCTCGAAGCGCATGTGGTGGATCTTGCCGTCGCGGCGGACCTCGGCCTCGAACCATTCCGAGACGGCGTTCACGCACTTCGCGCCGACGCCGTGCAGGCCGCCGGAGACCTGGTAGGCGCCTTTGCCGAACTTGCCGCCGGCATGCGAGATTCGTGAGCACGAGCTCCAGCGCCGGGATCTTGTAGATCGGATGCATGTCGACCGGGATGCCGCGGCCGTTGTCCTCGACCGAGCAGGAGCCATCGAGATGGATGCGTGACCGTGATGTGGTCGCAGAAACTCGGCGAGCGCCTCGTCGATGGAGTTGTCGACGACCTCGAACACGCAATGGTGCAGTCCGCGCTCGTTCGTGTCGCCGATGTACATGTCGGGGCGTTTGCGCACCCCTTCAAGTCCTTCCAGCTTCTGGATTTTCGAGGCGTCGTAGTCGGCGGTCGCCTGTCGGATGGGCCTCGGATTGGTTCGGCGTTTCTTCGGGTTCCATTCCCTGTGTTGTTCAAAGGCGAAAGTGTCCGGGAAACGACCCGCACTCACAACCCTTTTCGCGCTTCTTTTCTAATTTTTGGTTGGCAACCCAAGATGGCCGGTTAAGTGGTTGGCCGCGTGAAGCTTTCGGTAAAGGTCGAATACGCTTGTCGGGTGCTCGCCCAGCTGGCCCGGCTGTACGGTTCCGGGGAGCTCGCCCACATCGAAAAACTGGCCAAAACCGAGGCAATTCCGGCCAACTATCTGGTGCAGATCTTGAGCGAACTGCGGACGGGAGGACTGATCCACAGCCGGCGCGGCAAACAGGGCGGCTACGCCCTGGCCCGGTCGCCGGAATCGATCACGTTGCTGGAAATCGTGACTCTCGTGGACGGTGGCATGCTCGAGATCGGCGGTCCCTCGGCCGGGCATTCCGGGCGCCGCGTGAACCTCAGTCTGGCAGGAGATGCGCCGGGTTATGGAGGAGAACGCCCGCGCGATCACGCTCGATCAGCTCGTCGTGAAGAGCGCGGAGGAGATGTATTACATCTGAGGGGCAGGCAGAAGAGTTCGAGGGCGCCACGTCGCCAGCTGATGCCGCCCGCCGGTCGCTCGTGTCGGTGCGATCGATTTCGATCCTGATCACAGGGCGTAGGGACGGGCAGGAGTTCCACCGAGCCGTATGCCGCGGCGGCCCGGCTTTCTGACGGCTGGATCCGCGTGGTCGAGGCATGGAACGGCCAGTCGCGCCGGTCATTCCCTTTCGGCCCCACTTGATACTTGGCAGCGGCAGGCCCACGGCGAAGCTTGCCCCTCCATGTTGCCCGAGGGATTGCGAGCGTTGTTGATTTTGCAGGAGCGCGACACCCGACGGTCGCAATTGGAGAAGATCCTGGCGCAGATCCCGCGCGAACAGGTGACGTGCGAGGCCCATATCAGCACCCACCGGACGGGGATCGACGCCGCCAGGAAGGCGGTCAACGAACTGGAATTGCGCCGCAAGGATCTCGAAAGCACCATTCGTGGCCTCGAGGATCAGGTTGCCCGCTACAAGACGCAGCAGATGAGCGTCAAAAAGAACGACGAATACCAGGCGCTGACCCACGAGATCGAGCTGGCCGAAGGCAAAATCGGGGAGGCGGAAGAGGCCGAGATTCAACTCCTCTACGACCTCGATGCCGAGCGCACGCGGGCGCGAGGAAAGGGAGAAGGCGCTACTCGACGAAATTGCGGCCGAAACCGCCCAACTCGGTCGTCTATCGGAGCGGGAAAAGACGGTGGGGGCCGATCTGGTCGGCGCCACATCCGAATTTGAGCAGGCGCGCGGTCCGGTGCCCGAGGCGTGGCTGACGCGGTACGACCGGCTCGTGAAAACCCAGGGTTTGCCCGCGGTCGTGCCCTTGCACGGGCAGAAGTGTGGGGGATGTCACCTCAAGGTCTCCAATGGCGTGGAGACTCTGGCCCGCATCGGCGGTGACATCGTGACCTGCGACAACTGTGGCCGCATCCTGTACTTTGAGCCGTAGACGGTGGGGGATGCCCGGCCATCTCGCACCCTTTCCGCCACTGGAGAAAGCAGGGCAGGCTTCCAGCCCGCCCGTTCCAAGATGCAGGCAGGATGGCTGCGCTACTCTCGTGCCGTGCTCCCAGCCCGCTATTGCCACCACGCGGGCAAGGGGTGATGGTTGTTGCTTGCTGGCTTCGGGGGCAGACGTTCGCCCTCACGTTCTTTGATCGCCCTCCCTCGGGAGGAACGGCGGATGTGTCGGGAGGAAAGTCCGGACACCGCAGGGCACGACTCCCGGTGAAAACCGGGGCGTTCCGGGCCATATCCCGGAGCGACGGACAGTGTCACAGAAAACATACCGCTGCGTTGGGAAGGAGAAGCGACGGTGCGTGTGAGAGTGGAGAAATCCCTTTCGCTGTCACCGGCCATGCTGACTCACTCCGGGCGCAGCAAGGGTGAAAAGGTGGGGCAAGAGCCCACCGCGGCGGCAGCAATGGCGCCGGCACGAAAAACCCAGTCGGGTGCAAGGCAAAATAGGGGACGGAGTGGCCCGCTCATTCGTCCCGGGTATGTCGCACGCGGCCTCGGTCGCGGCTCGCGCACCATGAGTGCGCGGTGCAGAGAAATGAACGTCACGCGGACGCCGGCAACGGTCCCGCGCACAGAATCCGGCTTATCGCCCCCGGAGCCAGCTCTTGCCCGGAGATTCCGAACCGCACAAAGGCAGCTCAGAGACTGACGTATTCCTCGGGCAGCAGTTCGCGCCAGGAGGTCAGGCCGAAGGGGTTCTTGCTCCCGAAGTTTTTTAGCGACTCGTCATAGTGGAACACCACTCCGCCGTGCAGAGTGACGGTCTTGGCGACGAACGCACCCTGCGCGTCCCCTGAACTTCCACCGCCATTGACGGTGAATGATCCGTTGGGTACGTAGCCGATACCACTGAAGACGCCGTTGCCCGAGACGGAAACGCTCTGGCCGCCAGGGGTGGTGTTTGTGCCCCAAATCTGAAAGTTCTTCGGCTGGTTGGCATCGGTGGCGGACGCACTGCCGTTGATCACGCCGTTACCGGAGATGGATATGTCGCCTTCAGTATAAATGGCGAGTGAGGCATTCTTCGCGATTGCGATGGTGCCTTTGCCGCTAACGCTGATGGCGGAACTGGCCGTCGGCAGAAGCACGACGTTGTCGCTGATCGTGAGGATCTGGCCATTGCCGCTCAGGCTGACCGCGGGGAGTTGATAGAAATACTTCGCGACACCGTCATTGGGATCGATCGACGTGTGATCACCCACCGCCGGCAGAGTCATAGCGCCGCTGATCGTTGAGGAAATGATATTGGGGCTGATGCCAGTCGGCGCAACCACAGGCGGAAAATCCTGTTTGAACGTTTTGTCGACCCGGGTGAAATCCTTGGTCCCGGTTTTTGACCGTTTCGGCGTACCGAAGTCCGAAATGGTACCGTTCGGGCCGACATCAGGGTCGTCTCCGCCAGTACCAACATAGCCCCAGATGTCGGCATTGCCGAGGTTGACTGACTCCTGCGACACACTCGCCACGCTCCCGTAGTCGCGCGATACGGCGTCGGAATACGGCACGGCGGCGGTCGCGGGGTCGTTGTCTGGATCGGAATTCCAGCTGTCCACCGAAGCCGTGTTGGAATTGAAGGTGATGGCTTCCTTCGCGACGAGCCCGTTGGCGAACAGTGAACGGCGTCCGGCGTAGATCTCGATCTGCTTGGTCACGGCCGGACCTGAACTCGAGACCACCCGTCCTTCCGCGACGACGTGGCGAACGTTCGCAGTGATATCGTAAATGAGCACTTGGATTTCACCGCTCGTTCCCTGGCCCATGTCGAGGCCGGCCGTAACCTTGTAACGACTGTTGGAACCGGATCCTGCGTGCACGGACCAGTCGCCGCCGAACGTTTCCACGTTCATTGAGTGGAGCGCCTGCTCAAGTCCGGCTTCGGCGAGGTTGAGGGCGCTGTTGGCGTAGAAGGCGCGCCGGGAGAGGCGGGCGGAGTTCAGGGCGATGGCGACAAAGGACCCCAGCGACAGTGCAATGCATGTGCCGAAAATAACGGAAACCAGCATCACCGAACCGCGTTTGCGAACCGCGGCTGGCGTGGGACCGGTTGATCGGGTGGAGCTCATGGGAATCAGTTTGCGAGTTTGTTGCGTAGAATGTAGCGGGCGGAGACGACGTTGTTGGAGGCCGATGACTTGCCTGGTCCGGTACGGACGGACCGCAATTGCAGCTGCAGTTGCTTTATCTCGAGAAGATTGTTGGCCTCCTTGGGTTCACCGGAGGCATCCGTAGCGAGACCATAGGCCTTCAAGGTCAGGGTCTCGATACTGGTGATCAGGCGGCGCTGTTGGGCCGTGCCGAAGTTCTGATAGAAGATCTTGGTGCCGGGAACGTAGGTGTAGTTGACAGTCTTGGTGCCCGACGATGTGACAACCGTGAGGGTGACGGCGGTGCTGCTGAAGGCCGTGACATCACTGGCCATGCGGACATCGCGGGCGAACAACTCTAACGCCGTTCGCGCCTCGCGGGTCATGTCGGCGTAATCCGTCGTGGCGACGCAACTGCGGCCGATGAAGATCGACGTGGAAAGGACGGCGGCCATGGCCATCGACGCGATCGTCATCGCGACCACGAGCTCGATCAGGGAAAACCCCGCGCGCGAACGGCGCCCAGCGCGGCGCTCAGGGATGGCTGTAGAAGTAATCATTCAGACCTCCCTCGCCGATGTAGGTGAAGTAGCGTCGCGTGCGCGGATGACCGTCGTTGCCCGTCCACGACACCGTGAGCAGAACCTGCTTCATCTTGCCGTCGGTGTCGGGGATGGTGCTGATCGTGCGCTCGCAGGTGAACCGGTGGAAGCTCGCATCCTCGAGCGAGCTGTTGATCGTGAATGCTCCGCTGGGCAGTTCGCCGAGTTCACTCCAATTCTTCAGGCGGATGGTTTCCATCTCGCTTTGCAGCACCTGTGACGCGAGGGTGTCCATGCGGGAATCTTCCACGACGTGGAACGAGATCGTGAGTGCGGACACCGTGCTCGCGAAGACAAGGACGAGCACGGTCATCGCGACCATCACCTCAACCAATGTGAACGCCTGCCGACGGCGAGCCTTGCGCAAGGACACCATGCGTGTTGCAACGACGTTGAGAACGGGCGGTTTATGCCGCCGCCGCAAATTGAGCGTTCGTCCTCAGCAAATCGCCGCGACAGCTTGCGGGAACGCGCAGCCGTCCTCCGCAGAATCCCCCGGCATCAGTCAAATAATTGTGAGTGCCGCCGGCCCGTGAAGCTTCCCCGAACCGTCGCGAATCGCCTGCGGTGCGGCAGCGACAACTCGGCCGTTACGCGCCGACTTCCCGCTCCAGCAGCTCCTGCTCCTGCTCGCGCCGGAGCTGTGAGGTGTAGAGCTCGTGGTAGTGACCGCGGGCGCGGATCAGTTCGTCGTGCGTGCCGCGTTCCTCGATGCGGCCGCGGTTGATCACCAGGATGAGGTCCGCCGCGCGGATCGTGGAGAGCCGGTGGGCGATGACGAAGCTGAGGCGCCCGCGAAACACATTGCGCAAGGCCTGCTGGATGAGCTGTTCGGTCTCGGTGTCGATGGAGGAGGTCGCCTCGTCCATGATGAAGATCCGGGGATCGGCGAGAATGGCGCGCGCAAACGAGATCAGTTGCTTCTGTCCGGTGGAAAGCTGGGTGCCGCCTTCGCCGACCTCGGCCTCGTAGCCGCGGTCCAGCGCGCGGATGAACTCGTCCGCATTGACCAGCCGAGCCGCTTCCTCGACCTCCGCGTCGGTGGCCTCCAGCCGACCGTAGCGGATGTTTTCGCGCACCGTGCCGCTGAACAGATGGGGCTGTTGCAGCACGATCCCGAGATTGGCCTGCAGCCAGTGCAGGCTGCGCTCGCGATAGTCGACTCCGTCGAGCAGGATCTCTCCCTCGGTCGGCTCATAAAATCGGCTCACGAGGTTGACGATGGTCGATTTGCCGCCGCCACTCGGTCCGACCAGCGCGATCATCTGTCCGGCGTGCACGGTGAGATTGAAGTCGTCGAGGACCTTGGCGCCGGTGTCATAGGAAAACCCGAGCCCACGAAACTCCACCGTGTCGATATCGTCCCGGTAGCCGTCGGGCGCGATGCTGGCCTGCCGGGTTGGACCCGCGTGAGCGGCGAGACGCGCCTGCACGCCGGGCGAGTCCTTGATGCGAGGTTCCGTGGCAAGCAAGCCGAGGACGCGTTCCCCGGCGGCCTGCGCGCCCTGCATCTGGACCAGCGCGTTGGCAATGGCGTTCACCGGATGAAAGAACGCCGCGGCATAGAACAGGAAGGCAACCAGCGTGCCCAGCGTCAGTTCGTGGCGCAGGTACTCGCCACCCCCGGACCAGAGCGCCAAACCTCCGGCGATACTGCCCAGGGTAAGCACGATCGGCACATAGACCGCGGACTGCCGCGCGTTGCGCAGCGAGGCCCCGAACATGCTTTGCGCCAGCCCGGAGAACTCGTGCAGGTTTTCTCCTTCCCGCACGAGGCTCTTGGTCGTGCGCATGCCACCGAGGGCCTCCGTGAAGGCGGCGGTGATCATCGAATTGTATTTCCGGGTCTCACGCGCGCTCAGCAGCATCTTCTTTTGAAACCACGCGCTGATAAACAACAGCGGCGGCACCACGCTCAACGTCACGAGTGCGAGCTGCCAGTGCATCCAGAGCAGCACGACCGCCACGGCCAACACGTAACACGAAGCCCAGAGGCAATCCAGCATCCCCCAGGCGATGATGCGCGCGAGCTTGTCGCAGTCGGCGGTCAACCGGCTGATCAACCAGCCCACCGGCCGACGGTCGAAGTAGGCGAACTCGAGTTCCTGCAGGCGCGCGAATCCCGCGCGGCGGATGTCGTGGCTGACGTGGTTGGACAGTCCGCCGGCCGCCTGGATGAATACCCACACGCCGATCACGAAAACGAGGGTCAGCGCCACGTAGACGAGGGCCGGGCCGACCAGGGCCGCCGCCTGGCCTTCCATGGTCACGCGATCGATCGCCGTTCGGGTGACGAGGGCAAATGACGTGTCGATCACCGCCAGCACGATTGCGGCGATCGCCAGGGGAAGCACCAGCCGCTTATGGGGCCGCGCATGCCGGAATACCTGGCGCCAGAGCTTCCAGTCCAGTCGCGGGCTGAAGGTGTCTTCTTCGACGTGAAAACTCATGGGGGCGGTGGGCTGGAGGCTGGAGGAATTAAGCGCGCAGGCGGACCCTCTTGGCCGTTGATATTTGCAGCTTGTTACTTGCTCGTCGCCACCGTTCCGACGGTCGAAACGTCCTCATCCAACTGTGTCTGGATACGCCACAGCCGCTGATACAAACCGCCGGCAGCGACGAGCTCCCGATGGGTGCCGAGCTGGGTCACCTGGCCGTGCTCGAGGACCACGATGCGGTCGGCATGGGCGAGGGTGGACAGGCGGTGGGCAATGAGAATGGTCGTGCGTCGCCCGCGCCTTTGGCGCAGGGCGTCGATGATCGCAATTTCGGTTTCGCTGTCGACCGCGCTGAGGGCATCATCGAGCACCAGCACCGGCGGGTCGCGCACCACCGCGCGCGCGATCGCGACGCGCTGACGCTGCCCTCCGGAGAGCGTGATGCCGCGTTCACCAATCTCCGTATCGTAGCCCGCATCGAAACCGACGATGGTATCATGGATGGAGGCGACGCGGGCGGCATCGGCGACCTCGGCCTCCGCGGCAGCGGAACGGCCGAGCCGGATGTTTTCGCGCAGCGTCTTTGAGTAGAGAAACGGTTCCTGCATCACGACGCCGAACTGGCTGCGGGTCCAGCGGCGGTCGAGCGTGCGCAGCTCCCGACCATCGAGTAGGATCTTTCCCTGCTGGGGGTCGTAGAAACGCAGCAGGAGATGGATGAGCGTCGACTTGCCGCTGCCGGACGGGCCGAGGATTGCGATCGTCTCCCCCGGCTTGATCGAGAAACTCACGCCGTCGAGGGCGTGGCGGGGTGGCGAATCGCGGGCTGGCGTCGCCGGCCTGCCTTTGCTCGCCTCACCAGCAACCTGGGGACGGCCATCCGGCGCTTGCGCGTGGGAAAAGACGACGTTGTGAAAATCAATCCGGCCGGTGAAGGGCGCGGGATCTGGAGACGAAAGCGGCGCAGAGCGGCGCGCTCCAGAACGCTCGCGCGCGGAGAGGAAGTTCCCTGCGTCCGGCAGATCCTGGAGTGCGGCTCGCTGCGCCGCCTTTTCGGAGCGCCCATCCGTGGCGCCTGCAGCCGACGCGTGTGAGTCGTGCGCCTCCTCCTCCACTTCGAGGATCTCCTGCAGACGCCCGAGGGCGACGCTGGTCTTGCCGAGATCCGTGAGCACGCGGCCGATCATGCGCACCGGCCACAGCATGAGGTTGAGGATCGCCATGAAGGCGAAGAGATCTCCCACCGAGAGCCGGCCGTGCGCGGCCAGCCAGGAGCCGCCGATCAGGACGATGCCGTTCTGCAGGAGACAGACGAGGTCGGATGACGACCAATACCACGCCATCAAACGCAACATGTGCAGGCTGCGATCCCGGTACTCGGCGTTGGGACCTGCGAAACGTTCCTTCTCGAACTCCGCCCGGGCAAACGCCCGCACGACGCGAATTCCCGTGAGATTCTCCTGCACCCGGCTCGTTACGCGCCCCTCGGCTTCATCCACCTTCCGAAACACGTGCTTCACGCGGCGAAAGTAAATGAAACCCCACAACACGATCGGCACGACGAGGACAAAGGAGAGTGCCGTCATCAGGCCGTTGAGCATGAGCATGACCGGCAGCGCCGTCAGAATCAGGATCGCGGCGTTGCCGATCTCGACGACTTGGGCGGACAAACACATGCGCACGGTTTCGACGTCGGACGTGCACCGTTGCACCAGGTCGCCGGAGTTGGCCGTATCATGGTAACGCGCCGGCAAGTGTTGCAGGTGGTCGTAAAGGCGGATCTTCAGCCGGCGGGCGATTCGGTCGGAGGCCAGCGCGGCGAGCCAGCCCTTCAAAAAGGAAAACACGCCGCTCGCCGCGGTGCACAACGCCATCAAGCCCGCACCGAGCCACAGATGCATGCGCAGGTATTCCGCACCGCCAAGCAACGCGACGAGGTGTTGGGAAAGCGCCGACACCTGGGGCCCCGCAGATGCGGCGAGTGCGAGATCAAGCGTTGCGCTGCCGATCAGCGGCGCGAGGTAGCCAAGGCAGTTCGCGACCAGCAGGGCCGTGATCGCCGTGCCAAACAGAAGGCGATGTCCGCGCATCAACGACCACAACGTGTTCAACGGCGCGTAGCGCGGCGGCGCACTGGTGCCAGTCGCGGTCATAAGGGTGGGAGGCTCGTTCGGGATGAAACCCCGACGGGACCGGTCGAAGGTCCGGCGGGAGTCGTGCGGTTTGGGCAGGTCGGTTAGAGGCAGTCAACGGCACATTGCCGGGACTTGAGGGCGGAAAACATGGGCCGTCCGAAGGATTCGGGCAACCGACAAGATGAAACGGGAGTCTGCGCCATTCGTTGTCCTTCGCGAAGCTGCCAGGGCCCCTCTGCTGAGCAGCCTGCGGTCTGCCAGAAAAAAGCCCGGGCCGCGAGGCCCGGGCGTGTCATGCGAAGATAACAGCCAAAGAAGAGACTAAACGAGAATTCAAAGCCGTGACGGGCCTGGCCAGTGAAACTCTCGGTTCACGGCGGCTAAGCATCTCGATGGGAGTTGTATCGTCACGGGATCAGAGAGGAGCCGGCACGACGTAGGCAGGATCGGCGGCAAGCTTATCGATAAGCACGGCGCCAAACGGCGAAAATGGACTTTCTTCTTCACCGTTCACGTCTTGCGCGGTTGCGTCGGCCGGGCGCCAGTCCGGCTTAGCGCCGGAGATCGCGGCGAAGAAAAGCGTGCGGTAGGTCGAGCCCGTCCATTCGTAGACGCGATCGGCCGCGGATGCGTTCGCACCCGCGGCGAAACCGTTGGCCTCGGTCATGGCGCGGGTGGCGAAGGAGCTGGCGACCGGAAATCCCTCGCTCGCGAGGGTGTAGCCGGCCTCGAGCGGTTGCATGAATGCGTGGGTGCGCACCGCACCGAGATGGGTAAACGTGACGGTGCCGCCGGCGACCCGACGTAGAAACAATCCCGTACCGGGCGCCACCGGCAGGTTGTCAGCCGGCGTGGCCTCGGGAAACTTGACCCAATGACCCGCTCCGGTCCGGGCGTCAGCCTGGAAAAGGTAGGTCTGGAAGCTGCCGTTCTGCAGCAGATTTACCTGGTCGCCATTCGCCGTGGTCCTGCCGGCCCGCAATGGACACGTGCCGCCGGTGCCAAAGGCACTGGCGAGGGTGACATGCGGGCGGATGACGAAGCGGTATCCTGCGAGTGTGGTCGGCAGCACATGGAGCGTGCTGCGCGCATTTCCCGGCAGCAGGCGCACAGACGTCGACGGGTTCGCCGCGTCGCGCGTCCGGGCAACATCCAGTTCGAGTCGCTCCCCGACAAACGTCGCATCGCCTTCGAATCCAGCCGTGAATTCCAGGTAGTACGCTGCTTTCGCGTCGAGTCGCGCGCCCACGGCAGGCATGCGGGATCCTGACGCCACTTCGAGGTGATCCGCGCCCACGGATGTCACCTCGCCTGAAAAGACGGCCGCGTTCATGAGCGGAAAACCGATCGTCTGCAGGCCAGGCGATGCCTGATAGCGCATGAAGCCAACCGGCTCCGTTGCCTGCGTGGACACCGCGTGCGCCGAGGGTGTCAGGGTGGCGGCGAGGGCGATGGAGGTGAGAAGTCGCGGCAGCATGTCTTGGAGGTCTGTCAATTTCCGGTAAACGGAGACGCGCATCGCGACGAAAGGGTTGGTCCGAAAATATTCGTGAAAGCGGGGTTTCTCCCCAGGTCGGACCCGGGGGGTCCCACGGATGCGCAGTGTGCCAGATCCCTGATCGCTGCGCCATCGGCGCCGGCCCAGCCTCGCGGGTAGGGGATGGCCTTAAGTCTCGGCGGGGATGGTTGCGGCAGGGCCTAACTCATTGTAGGACTGGCGCCCTGGATCGTGCCGCCCCATATGAGGGGTTCGAACGACCTTCGGCGACACCGTCCTCCGCGGCCACCAGAAAATCCTATCCCTTCGGACAACTCTCTGAAATCACGGCAGCTCGTAGATTTCGGCGAGCGCCAGTCCGGTGGCTCCGTTGGCGTCAAAAACTTCTACCGTGAAACCGCGATCGTCCGTCGCGGGCGCTGAAGGTCCCACCGTCAGGATCAGGGCCGCGTCGGCCGATCCGTCAGAGAAAGAAAATCCGGCGCCTGCCTCCGCAGTCGCGGCGGAGATGTCCGCGCCTTGTCCGCCGTCCTGCCAATTGTTGTTGGACGCGACTTCCTCGTGGTCGGCCACCCGCCGAACGCGCAACACCGGGTCCAGAATCACGGTCGGCAAGCCGGGCGCCAGCGCGGCCAATTTCGGACCGGCCGCGCGGATCAGCAGGCGGCGCGTGCCACCGGGGCCGAGGAAGAATCCGGGGATCATCACGTTGTCACCCGTGCCGACAAAACCACGGGTCGAGATGTTGACGAGACGCGCCTCCGGCGTCGCACCGTCGTCGACCACATAAACTTCCGCGATGACGACGCCAGTCGTGTTGCCGACGCCGGTAACATTGACCGAAAGGCGCTGTCCCGTTGGCGCGTCGAGCAACAGTGCGGCATCCCGGCTGCCGTCCGGAATCGGGAAGGCCCCAGTGGCGGCGATCGCGGTGGCGACGGCCGCGGAGTCGCTTTGATCGCGCCAGTCATCGTTGAATGCGAGTTCGACGTCGGAGTTCGCGTTGACCACCCTAAGCTGTGGGTTCGCGAGCACGCCGGGCACGTTGTAGGGCGGATCGGCGAGGGTCCGACCGATCGCGCGAACCAACACCGGCTTCCCACCGGAGCCGACGGTGATGAAGCCGGGGATCAAGAGCGAATCACCGGTGCCGACGTAGCCGCGTGTGGAAATATTCTGCAGTCGCGCCGCGCTCGTGTGCACCGCGACGCGGATCAGTCGCGTCTCCGCGACGCCCGCGGCGTTGCTGACGCGCAGGAGATAATCGCCGCCGTCGGCCGGCCCGGCACTTGTGGAGATCGACAGCGTTGCGTTTTCCCCGGCAAGCGGCGCTCCGTTCTTGAACCACTGCCGCACGAGCGGGTCCGCGCCGGTCACGCCCGGCGTGAATGCGAGCGGCGCGCCGGCGTCCAGACCGAGGTTCGTCGTCGGGGCATTGGTGATCACTGGAAATCCGGGGAACTGCGCGACTGGCACCGTCGTCATCCCGGCACTGTCAGGACCACCGAGCCAAGTGGTGTCCAGATCACCTAAGCCGATCACCACCGTGTCGTCCGGGTGCGGAGGTTTCGACAGGGTCTTCCACAGCCAATTTCCGTTCGTGGCGACGTTGCAGTAGGTGGACGCGGCCAGAGACGCGCGATTGAATATCGCCACTGCCAATTGTGTGTTCACAGGAGGCAGGTTCTGGTCTGCGTCGTCGAAGACGGTCTGCAGGCCGAAAATGCCGAGCGCTCCGGACGCATTCGTGAGGTCGTCGCCGATCGATGTGGTGCGAAAAGCGACGTTGGGCGACTGCGGCCCCGTGAGCGGAACCCATGTGCCGCTGAATTCCAACCCGGCAGTGCCGTCCACGAAGTAACCAAGCACGACCACCGCGCCATCACCGGCTGCCGTCGTACCGGCCGTAAGTGGCGTCACTCCGTCTTCGTCGAGCAGCGTGTTGTCCTCCGGAGTATCGCTGAAGAGATTGCCCCATTGCACGCTGGCCGACGGCACGGCGTGGGCGATCGCCCCAGCAACCAGCGCGGCGACGATCGTCGCCAGGCCACGAAAACGAGAGGCTGCGTGCACAGTGATCGCGGCGGACGAATGGTTGGTTGTTGGTGGTCTCAAGCCAGGCTCAATCGTTCAGTTCACGAGTTCCGGTGTGGCGCTTGCGCTTTCGGCGCCTTTTTGCCGCCATTCCTCACGTGAGCGAGGGCATGAGTCAACCGGCGAGCAGGGTGCGTTACCGTGGTCGCATCGCGCCCACCCCCACCGGGTACCTGCATCTCGGACACTTCGTGACCTTTCACACGGCGTGGCGCCGGGCGCGCGAAGCCGGGGGCGTGCTCGTCTATCGAAACGAGGACATCGACCCGCAACGATGCCGGCGCGAGTTAGCGCATGCTGCCATGGAGGATTTGCGCTGGGCTGGTCTGGATTGGGACGAAGGACCTGATGTCGGGGGCCCGCACGAGCCGTACGACCAGAGTGGGCGTCGCGAAAGCTTTCGCGAGGCGTTGGCCGTGCTGCGGCAACGCGGATACGTTTTCCCCTGCACGTGTTCCCGCCGCGATGTCGCGTTGTCGAGCCAGGCTCCCCACGACGACGACGGTGAACCGATTTATCCCGGCGCCTGCCGCGAGCGATCGGCGGCGCCGGCGGGAGAAGCGTGCTGTTGGCGCTTCCGCGTGCCCGATGGTGAGACGGTCGCATTTGTCGATGGTCGGCTCGGGCCGACGAGCTTCGTCGCCGGGCGCGACTTTGGCGACTTCGTCGTGTGGCGGCGCGATGATGCGCCCGCGTATGAACTCGCAGTGGTCGTCGACGATGCCGCGATGGGCATCACCGAAATCGTGCGCGGCGAGGACCTGTTGCGGTCGTCCGCTCGCCAACTCCTGCTCTACCGGGCGCTGGGCTGGACGGCGCCGGCGTTTTATCACACGCCGCTCGTACGGGATGCTGCCGGCCGGCGATTGGCGAAGCGCGATGCGGCGCTTTCCCTGCGCGAACTGCGCCACCGGGGCGTCTCGCCGGCCGCGTTGCCCGGGCTCGCCGCAAACCTCGAAAAGACATGAAGGCCGGCGGTGGATTGCTTGACCTGATGTCCTGTGCTAAGCGTGGCCGTTCTTTCGTGTTGCTCGAATCCTGCCCCACATGACCTTCGCGATCCGGACCGTTGTCCATGTTTGCGTGGCTTGCGCGGCGGGAGTCGCGATGAAGCGGCCGGTGGCGGCGAGCGACGTGGCATTCCAGGTTGGCGCGATCTTTCGGCCCGATCGCGTCGAGGCGGCGGCGCTG
This sequence comes from uncultured Verrucomicrobiae bacterium, assembly GCA_963797435.1. Classification (GTDB taxonomy): domain Bacteria; phylum Verrucomicrobiota; class Verrucomicrobiia; order Opitutales; family Opitutaceae; genus CAWCPJ01. Next base: position 813,798 of record CAWCPJ010000006.1, read on the forward strand.
TCGCCGGATGGCGAACAAGTGGCCTTTGCGGTGCACGAGGGGCGGGGCCTCGAGCTCCATGTCTGGCCACTGGATGGAGGCGCCGACCCCGTGCATCAACATCTCGATCCCCGGCCCGAGGCCCGGTTGTCGTTTTTCGCTTGGACGTCCGCGAAGCGCCTGGTGGTGGTGCCCAACGCTCCTTTGGTGCTGGCGATCGATGCCGACGATCGACATGTGACCGTGCTGGCCGACGAGAAGTCGCTGGCTGCAGCGGCGGGTCGCCGACGTCCGGAGGGGAGACCGACGCTGCGCGTGCTGGCCCGGTCAGCGGACGGTGCGCGGATGACGCTCGAGGCGGCGTGGTCCCTGGCCGGCGATGTTCGCCTCGATGTCGTCGAACTCGACCTCGGACGCGGCAAGGTCTCGCTCGTGCTCAGCAAGGAAATCGACGCGCCGGGTAGCGCCATGCTGGCCGATCGGCAAGGCCGTCCGCGGCTGTTGTTCGAGCGCGGCCAGCGGGTGCGCCAGTACCTATATAGAGGCACGAACGAGGCGGCGGGCGCCTGGGAGCCCCTCGACACGGTTGTCGGCGACGGGCGCACGCCTCGTTTCGAAACCACACCGGAAAGTTTTTTTGGCGAACGCTCCGTGCCGCTCGGGTTTGGGACAGACCCCGGCGTCCTCTACGTCGCATCAAACGTGGGTCGCGATACTTTCGGCATCTACGCACTTGATCTCACGTCGGGCCGTCGTGGCACCTTGGCGATCACCGACTCCGGGGCTGACCTGATCTCGCCGGAGGCGGAACTGCCGGAAGGGGCGCTCGTGTTTGACCGCCACCGGCAGGAATTGGTGGGCGTGCGCTGTGCTGGCATCACGCCGGGCACGCACTGGCTCGACGACGAACTCGCCGGTGTTCAGGCGATGCTCGAAGCGAAGTTCCCGGATCGGTTCATCACCCTGCTCGAATGGGATGACACGCGCCGGGTTTTCCTCGCACTCATCCAGTCAGGTCAGGATCCCGGGCGCTACTTCGTCTTTCATACCGAGGACGGCCGGTGCGTGGAATATCTCCGACAGGGCGCCCTCGATGCCGCGGAATCCAACCCGGTCGAGGCGGTGGCGTTTGCCGAAGCCGACGGCGGACGCGTAACGGGCAGCCTCACGTGGCCGCATGGGGAGAAGGATGCCAAGCCGCCGCTGGTGGTCTGGCTGCACGATGCGCCCGGACAGCGCGCGTCGACTTTTGAACGCGAGGCCCAGGGATGGGCGGCAATGGGTTTTGCGGTCCTGCAGCTCGACTATCGCGGGACGAGCGGGTTTGGCCGCAGTCATCGCGACGCTGTGCGCGAGGGCTTCGATCGCGTCCCCATCGCCGATGTGCTTGCCGCGCTGCAGTGGATCAGCGAGCGCCGCGCATTCGATCGCGCGCAGGTGGCCGTCGTGGGCGAGGGTTTTGGCGGATACCTTGCGCTGCGCGCACTCGAGTTGCATCCTGGAATGTTTCACGCCGCGGCGGCGATCAATGCGCCGCTCGATCTCGGACGACTCTATCGCTCGGAGATGGACGGCGAGGCCTACCGGCGCCGCGCGGAGCAGCGCTTCATGGCGGATGCACAGACATCGCATGCCTTTTCCGGCGGTGAAAATGCCGGCCAGGGAGAGAACGCGTCGGACAACGAAAGTCGGCAGCCACCGCTGTTGCAGTCGGCGGCCCCCGTGGCCCCGCTTTCGTCCGGCAGTTTCGTGCCGGTGACGCCGGCGGAACGTTTTGCGCGCGAGCGCGACCAGTTCTTCTTTCGGCCAGCCGCACGGGAGCACATCGCCGTGGACGATGACGTGAAGAAACTCACGGCACCCGTGATGCTGATTCACGATCCGCGCAATCCGCTGTCGCCAATTCAGTCAGTCCGGCGGTTGCGCGATGAGCTCGTCCACCGCGGACAGATCGCGGAATGGGTGGAACTGACGCCGGCGTTCTCCCATGGGGATCCCGCAGCACGCGGCGAACTCGTGCGCGAGATTGGCGAGTTCCTGCACGCGCATCTTGGGCCGACGGACGCCAATCGAGCCGCGAGCGAACCATGAGGGACCGGTCGCGCACGTCTCGGCATGAGTCCCGGGCCATCGCGCCCACGATGGCGGATCAGATCCCGCGGCCATGCCAGTCGCCGGAAACGGAGCACGGATGGCGGTCACTCCGCGCCCCGTCTGGCCACGTCTGCGCCGTATCGTCGTTCATCCTGATCATTGCGTCCGCCGCCTTCGGGGCGGATCAGTCGGCGAAACCGTCATCCGACGAAGTCGTAACCCTGCCGCCGTTGATGGTGGAGGAACGACAGGCGCCGCTGCCGTGGCACTACGTCTCCGTCCCGGGGCTCGAAGTGCTGTCGGTCTGCGACGACGACGTGACGCGGGCCTTCGTATGGCGCGTGCTGCGGTTGGACGCAGTGCTGCGTGTGATCCTGCCCGAACGTTTCCAGTTTCGCACCTCGGTGCCTCGCATCCAGATCCTGTTCAACGAGGACCTGAGTCGGGCGCGTTCCCAGGAAATCATGAAGGAAATGCTGGGGCGGGAGGGAGGCCAGGAACCGCTGCGTGGCCGTATCAACCTGTTCGCTCCCGGCCGTGCGGGCGATATGAGGCAGCCGGGGCTTCCGCGACGGGTGTTCTTTCTCCCCAACCTGCGCCTGAACGACGTCGACGCCGAAGCCGTTTTCGCCGCAACCCAGGGTGACAATCCGGACGGGTTGGAATTCACATTCGTCGTCGATCGGATCGCGTATCTGCTCGAGCGTCGGGTGCCGGCGCTGCCCGACTGGTTCGTGGAGGGGATGGTCGGTTTTTACCGGCAGTGCTTGTTGCGTGGAGACCGCATCGATGTCGATCCCGCCACGTGGACGTCGGAGACGGAAACGCGGGCGCTGGCGACCGAGGAGTACCAACCCCGCACGCTTCTCCCGATAGGCGAGCTGTTGACGATGCGAAAGCCTACTCCGGGCATCGACAACAGCGAACGCGCACAAGTGTGGCGGGCGCAATGCGCGTTGTTCGTGCGTTGGGCGGTGGTCGGGAATGCCGGTGCCCACCGGCCGGGCCTGTGGAAACTCGTCGACCACCTGGAGAACGAACCATGGAGCGAGACGTTGTTTCGCGAATGCCTGGGCCTGGGCTCGGCGGACGTGCGGGACCAGTTGAGTGACTATCTCCCCGACGCCGTCCGGGAGCGGACCTCGCTTGCCGTGCCGAAGCCCGGGGAGCGCCTTGAAGTGAAACCGCGTCCCGCGACCGACGTCGAGATCGCGCGCCTGCGAGGCGATTGGGAGCGCATGGAGATCCTCTATGTGAGCAAGCGCTGGCCCGAGCTGACAGAGAAGTACGTGGACCAGGCGCGCCGCACGTTGCAGAAAGCGTACGCTGGCGGGGCGCGGGATCCCGCTTTGCTTGCCGTGATCGGCCTCACCGAGTGTGATGCGGGCAACCGGACCGGAGCCCGGGCATATCTCGAAGCCGCGGCCCAGGCCGGAATCGTACGTCCGCGTGTGTATGCGGAACTCGCACGCATGCGCTACGATGAGGCGATCGCCGCCATCGGCGATGGGAAACTCAACGCACAGCAGGTGGCCCGCATTCTCGAGCCGCTGCGTGCGCTGCACGACATGGAGCCGACATTGGTGGAAGCCTGCGCCCTGATGGCCGAGGTTTGGAGTCGCACCGACGAAAAACCGACGGCGAACGATCTCGATCAGTTGACCCGGGGAGCGGGCCAATACCCGCGATTCGCGCCGCTGCTCATGCGGACGATCTACCTCGATGCATCGAACGGGCGGGTCAAGGCAGCGGCCGACCTGGCGTCGGTGGGTCAGCTTGCCGCCCCGGACGCGCGGACGCAGGCCCGGTTCAAACGTGTCGCCCAACAGCTCATGGCGGCGCAGCGGGAAAAGTAACGCATTCGTCGCCGCGCTGGCGGAGAGGGAGGGATTCGAACCCTCGGTACGGTTTCCCGTACACATGCTTTCCAGGCATGCACATTCGGCCACTCTGTCACCTCTCCGGACCTGCGGCGGCGGGCCTTCCGGCGATGCAGACGCCGGCCGGCCGCCGGAGCGAACGGTCTCCTAAACGGCACGGCCTCAGCATGGTCAATGGCAAATCCGCGAACGCCTAACGCGCTCGCTCGGCCACGCCGGCGAAAAGCGAAGGCGAGGGCTGCAGCTGAACAGCCGTCCCGGGGCATGCGTTTTGCTCAAATCTGTGCGCGGATTTTGCGGGGAAGGCTCTTGCGCGGGAAAATTGCGCTCAATACCGTCGCTGGCTTCTGCCGTCCGGCGGATGCCGTGTCCACCATCACATCATGGTCACCGCAAACACCGAATTCACCTACAACAGCAAGATCGAGGGCGACGTCGTCGTCTCCAGGGCCGACGCCGTCGTGAACTGGATCCGCACGAATTCCATGTGGCCGATGCCCATGGGTCTCGCCTGTTGTGCGATCGAGTTGATGGCTTCCGGTGCCGCCCGCCACGACATCAGCCGGTTCGGCGCGGAGGTCATGCGGTTTTCGCCCCGCCAGTCGGACGTCATGATCGTGGCCGGAACCGTCACCTACAAGATGGCGTCGGCGGTGCGCCGGATCTACGACCAGATGGCGGCACCTCGTTGGGTGATCGCGATGGGCGCCTGTGCCTCCTCGGGCGGCATGTATCGCTCCTACGCCGTGTTGCAGGGAGTGGACCGGATCCTGCCGGTGGACGTGTACGTGAGCGGCTGTCCGCCCCGCCCGGAAGCGCTGCTCGACGCCATCATCAAACTGCAAAGCAAAGTCCGCCGGGAGCCGGCGCTTTCCAATCTTCTCAAACCGGGAGCCTGATGACCGCCGTCGACCTTGTCGCCACGGTCACTCCGCGTTTCCCGCAGGTCACGGTGCGGGCCAGCAGCGATTGCCCCGCATTCAATGTGCCGGCGGACGGGTTGCTGGAGTTTCTGCAATACCTGCGCGACGAGGCGGGGTATGTCCTGCTCTCCGACGTCAGCGGGATCGACTGGGGCGTCGACCAGGTCCCGCGCTTCAGCGTGGCCTACCATGTGTTCTCGCTGTCGAAGTATGAACTACGTGCGGGTCGTCACACCCTGTTCCGCCAGCGAACCCCCGCGCGTGCCCTCCGTCGTGCCGCTCTGGCCGGCCGCGGACTGGCATGAGCGCGAGGCGTTCGACATGTTCGGCATCCGTTTCGAGGGGCATCCGGACCTGCGCCGCATCCTGATGTGGGACGCGTATCCGCACTTCCCGCTGCGCAAGGATTTCCCGCTCGCCGGTATCGAGACGCCGCTGCCCGACGAAGAGGTGGTGGCCGAGACCGGAGCCAAGGTTCTTCCTGCGCCGATGGTCGGGGGACCGTTCGTGGCGCCGCAGGACGAGGACTACATGCGCGACCGCGAACCGCGCGCCCGCGACGAGAGCTGGAACGAGCAGAAGCCCAAGCCGAACCAATGAATTCTCACCACAGAGGGCACAGCGCAGCAGAGGCGCAGGCGACGAGATCGGAGGTCAGACGTCAGAGGTCGGAAGCCGGACGTCAGAGGTCAGACGTCAGAGGTCAGAGGTCGGAAGTCGGAGTTCTTACCTCCGTGCTCTCCGTGTCCTCGTCGGTTCAGCTCCGTTTTTCCGAAGATCGCTGATGGCCACGGAATACACCTTCACCGAGCACGCCGCGCGCGCTCAAGGTACGCCGCCGTCGACTGCGACGGGCGAGCTCGAGACGGAAAAGCTTTCGCTCAGCATGGGGCCGTCACACCCGAGCACGCACGGCGTGTTGCGGCTGCAGCTCGAACTTGATGGCGAGACGGTGGTGAAGTGCGACCCGGTGATCGGTTATCTGCACCGCGGCGATGAGAAGATCGCGGAGAACATGACCTACAATCAGTTCGTGCCCTACACGGACCGGTTGGACTACCTCGCCCCGCTCGCCAACAACGTCACCTACGCGCTGGCGGTCGAACGCCTGGCGAAGCTTGACCTGCCCCCGCGTTGCACGGCGATCCGCACGCTCGTCTTCGAGCTGGCGCGGATTTCCTCCCACCTGCTCGGCATCGGCGTCTACGGCATGGATACGGGCGCGATGACGATCTTCCTCATCACGTTCACCGAGCGTGAAAAGCTCTACAACCTGTTCGAGGAACTGACGGGCGCGCGTTTCACCACGAGCTACACGCGCATCGGCGGCGTGTCGCGAGACATCCCGGACGGCTGGCTCGAACGCGTGGCGAAATTCTGCGACGGCGTGCTGCCGGTGATCGACGACGTCGACAAGCTGCTCACGCGCAACCGCATCTTCCTCGACCGCACGGAGGGTGTCGGCGTCATCTCGAAGGAGGACGCAATCGCTTATGGTCTCACCGGCGCCAACCTGCGTGCCAGCGGCGTGCCGGTCGATCTGCGCAAGGATCGCCCATATCTCGGCTACGAACAGTACGAGTTCGACGTCCCGGTCGGCAGCAAGGGCGACTGTTATGACCGCTATTTGATCCGCCTCGAGGAGATGCGCCAGAGCGTGCGCATCGTGCGGCAGATCATCGCCAACTTTCCCGGCGGCCCGTGGTATGCCGAGGAGGCGAAGCGCATCTTTGCGCCCCCCAAGGACAAGGTCCTCACGCGCATGGAGGAATTGATCCAGAATTTCATGCTCGTCACGGAGGGACCGCAGCTCCCGCCGGGGGAAGTCTACTTCGAGGCGGAAAACCCGAAAGGTGTCCTCGGTTTCTTCATTGTTTCGAAGGGCGGCGGCGTGCCGTTCCGGCTGAAGATCCGCGGCCCGTCATTCTGTTCGCTTTGCATCCTGCCCAAGGTCGCCGTCGGTGCGATGGTCGCCGATCTGTCCGCGATCCTCGGCAGCCTCGATTTCGTGATGGGAGAATGCGACCGATGAACGTCCGCCAACGTGTTTCCATCAGAGTGGGAGCGGCTTCCGCCGCGATCACGATCACCGGCGCGTCATCCCAGATGAACCCGCTCCTGTTGGACAGGAATGCGCGCTGATCTTTGACCTGTCGCATGGCTCTCTCACTCACACCTGAAGCCCTGGGCCGCATCGACGAAACCATCGCGCGTTACCCGCAGAAGCGCAGTGCGCTGATGATGGTGTTGCACGTGGTGCAGGCCGAGCAGAAGGCGATCAGCAACGAGGCCATCGAGTGGGTCGCTGCGAAGCTCGATCTCCAGCCCATCAATGTGCTCGAGGTCGTCACGTTCTTCCCCTCCTACCGCCAGGCGAAGATCGGCCGCACGTGGGTGCGGGTTTGCCGCACGTTGTCGTGTGCGTTGATGGGCGCCTACCGCACCGGCGAGGTCCTCGAAAAGGAACTCGGCTGCAAGATGGGCCATACAAAGGACGACGGCTCGATCACGCTCGAATACGCGGAATGCCTCGCCTCGTGCGGCACCGGCCCGGTCGCGCTGGTCGATGACGACCTGTTCGAAAACCTGACGCCCGACAAGCTCGGTCCCGTGCTTGCGGAGATCAAGAAACGCGCCGCGGGCGGCGTGCCGACACCGACGAAGGGATGAGGATGCCAGAGGAGAGCCGTCCTTCGAACCGGGGTAGCGCGGTGCTTAGCCCGCGCGGGCGATGCATGTAACTCCATCACGCGGGCTAAGGCACCGCGCTGCCGCATGCACGCATCCGGGATCCGGGCCGCTGGAGGTCTCCAGCCATTCGTCACTCGTCACTCGTCATTCGTCACTCCCCTGATGCCCGCCACCGAGACACGTCTGCTGCTCAAGCATTGCGAGGAACCCGGTTACTCCACCGGGATAGACAGCTACCGCAAGGTTGGCGGCTACGAGATGCTCAAGAAGGCGGTCACCCTCAATCCCGAGGACATCCGCAACGAGATCAAGAACTCCGGCCTGCGGGGTCGCGGCGGTGCCGGTTTCCCCTGCGGCGTGAAGTGGAGCCTGGTTGATCGCAAGAGCGGCAAGCCCATTTACCTCATCGTCAACTGCGACGAGTCCGAGCCCGGCACGTTCAAGGACCGCCAGCTCGTGCACAAGGATCCGCACCAGCTCCTCGAGGGCGTGATGATCTCTTCCTTCGCGAACAACGTCGCGCTCGCCTTCATCTACATCCGCGAGGAGATGCCGAAGGCCGCCAGGATCATGACCCGCGCCATCGAGGAAGCGCGGGCCGCCGGCTTCGTCGGCGCGAACATCTGCGGCTCGAACTATTCGTGCGACATGGTCGTGCACCGCGGTGCGGGCGCCTACATCTGCGGCGAGGAGACGGGCCTGATCGAGTCGATGGAAGGCAAGCGCGCCTATCCCCGGATCAAGCCGCCGTATTTTCCCGCCGTGCTCGGGCTCTACAACTGCCCGACCATCGTCAACAACGTCGAGACGCTCTGCAACGTGCCGCACATCCTGCGCATGGGCGCGGCGGAGTACAACAAGATCGGCCGCCCGAACAACACCGGCACGCGACTCTGGTGCGTGAGCGGACACGTGCAACGTCCGGGCTACTACGAGGTCGCGGGCATCACGTTCGGCCAGTTCTTGCATGACATCTGCGGCGGCCCGTTGCCCGGACGGACGTTCAAGGCGATCGTTCCGGGTGGTGGATCGGCGAAGATCCTGCGCTACGACGAGACCTTCAAGGGCAAGAAACCCGACGGTTCCGCCTACGAATACGGCTTCGACGACATTCCGCTCGATTTCGACGGCATCGCGGCCGCCGGCTCCATGTCCGGTTCCGGGGCCGTGATCGTGATGGACGACACGACCGACGTGATGGAGGCGCTGGCGAATCTGATGGCGTTTTATGCCCACGAAAGCTGCGGCCAGTGTACGCCCTGCCGCGAGGGTTCGCTCTGGGCGAAGAAGCTCACGGCCCGCATGTGCAGTGGCCACGCCAAGTCCGTGGATCTGGTCACGCTCTACGACATGGCCGGCAACATCGGCGGCCGCACCGTGTGTCCAATGGGTTTTTCCACCACCTGGCCGGTCCAGAGTTACATCGACAAGTTCCGGGACGAAATCGAGGCGAAGACCCGCGAAAACCGTCTCGGCATGGACCGCGCCCAGCGCTTGATCGCCAAATGAGTGTCGCGAACTCCAGCACCGACAATCTGATCAGCGTCTTCATCGATGACGTCGAAGTCCGCTGCGCGCCGGGTGCGAACATCATCGATGTCGCGGCGGGCATCGGCGTGGAGATCCCGCACTACTGTTACCATCCGAAGCTGAGCGTGTCGGGCAACTGCCGGATGTGCCTCGTCGAGATGGGACTGCCGGGCAAGGATCGGGCAACGGGCAAGCCGCTGCTCAATCCCGACGGTACGCCGATCATCCAGTTCTTCCCCGGACCGGCGATCGCCTGCGGCACCAAGGCGTCGCCCGGCATGCACATTCGCACCACGTCGGACGTGGTGCGGAAGTGTCGCGAAGGCGTGCAGGAGTTCCTCCTGATCAACCATCCGCTCGACTGCCCGATTTGCGACCAGGCGGGCGAGTGCCGCCTGCAGGAGTTCGCGACGAATTACGGCAAGGGTTACTCGCGCTTTGACGAGGAGAAGAACGTGAAGCCGAAGCGCACCGTGCTCGGCCCGCGCGTGATGCTCGACGACGAGCGCTGCATCCTTTGTTCGCGCTGCGTCCGTTTCTGCAAGGAGGTCGCGCACGACGACGTGCTCGGTTTCACCGACCGCGGCAGCTACACGACGCTCACCTGCTATCCGGGCAAGACGCTGCAGAACAATTATTCGCTCAACACCGTCGACATCTGCCCGGTCGGCGCGCTCACGAGCACGGATTTCCGTTTCAAGATGCGCGTCTGGTTCCTGCGCACGACACCGGGCATCGACCCGGAGACCAGCGCCGGATGTAACATCAACATCTGGGCGCGCGAGGGCCGCATCTACCGCATCACCCCGCGCCAGAACGATGCGGTGAACGACACGTGGATGCCGGACAGCGGCCGTGTCCTTTACAAGGAGGTCGAGGCGGAGAACCGCCTCACGTCCTCGCTGGTCCGCGGAAGTCCGGCGAGCGCGGGCGATGCCTTGGGCGAAGCGACGGCGCTGCTTGCCGCCGCCCGGCGCACGGGCGGCGAAAGGGAAACTTCGGCACCTTCCGCTGGCGTCGGCGTGGCCGTGGTCGGTTCGGGTCGCAGCAGCGTCGAAGAACAGTTTCTCCTGAAGAAGATCGCCGACGCGCTCAAGGCGCCGGTGCACCTGGTGAGCCGGGTGGGTGAGGGCGATGGACTGCTCGTTTCCGCCGATCGCAATCCGAATGTGCGGGGCGCACTCGTCACGGGCCTCCTTGATAAACTTCCGGAGCAACGGCTTGCCGTGCTCGCCGCCGACATCGACGCAGGGCGCATAAAGACGCTGCTCGTCGTGAACGAAGACCTGACCGCCGCCGGTCTCGGCGACGCACAACTGGCCAGCGTGCAGATCGTGTATGTCGGCACGCATCGCGACCGGACCGCCGCCCAGGCCGCCGTCGTGCTCGCCGGTCTGAGCGTTTTCGAAAAAGGCGGCACGTTCATCAATCAGCAGTTTCGCCTCCAGAAATTCTCACGCGCCGTGCCCGGCCCCGCCGGCGCGAGCGACGATCTTGGATTGCTCGGCGCGCTGCTGGCGAACCTCACCGGAGCCGAGGCGCCGTCGACGGTGACTTCGGTCTGGCGGTCGCTCTCCGCGGCGGTGCCGGTCCTCGCGGGTCTCAACTACGCGACCCTGCCGCCGACCGGCACCGTGCTCGACGCAACCGCCTGGGCGGGATTGCCGTTCGTCGAGGGCAGGTCGCTGCATTACGAACCGGAAAAATGAAGCGCCGCGTCCCAGAAGCTTCCAGCAATGATGCAGCCGACGTCGTGGGGCTGATCGTCTCCGAATCTCCGGGCTCCGCACGTCGGCCGCCCCGGGACCGCCGGCCTTCCGCTCCCCGCTGATCCCATGGACTTCACCGAACTCAGCCTGCGCGTTGGTCTTGGCCTGCTCGTGATCGTGGTGATCATGATGGTCTGCCAGTATGCGGTGCTGGCCGAACGCAAGGTATCCGCCTGGATCCAGGGACGCGTGGGACCGAACCGGGCCACGTTCCCGCTGATCGCGGCGATCCCTGGAATCGGCAGGATCGCGCGCCGCTGGGGCCTGATTCAACCGCTGGCCGACGGCGGCAAGTTCCTCTTCAAGGAGGATGTCACGCCGGCCCACGTGAATCGCATCTACTTCATGCTGGCGCCGATCATCGCGTTCGTGCCCGGGTTGGTGACGATTTCCGTGGTGCCGTTTGGCCAGTACATCGATGCGACCACGGGGGCGGTGAAGACGCTGATCCTTGCCAACGTCGACGTCGGCCTGCTGTTCGTTTTCGCCTTCTCCTCGCTTGGCGTCTACGCGATCGTGCTTTCGGGCTGGGCCTCGAACTCGAAGTACCCGTTCCTCGGTGGCATTCGGGCGTCGGCGCAGTTGATCTCCTACGAGATCGCGATGGGACTCGCGGTGCTGCCGGTGTTCCTGTGGACCAATGCACCCGGGACGTCGGGGACGCTCAGCCTCGTGCGCATCGTGGATGCGCAGCAGCACCTGTGGTTTGCGATCACGCAACCGGTCTCGTTCATCACCTTCATGATCGCGTTGTTCGCGGAAACGAACCGCCTGCCATTCGACATGCCGGAATCCGAGACCGACCTCGTCGGGGGGTATCACACGGAATACTCGAGCTTCAAGTTCGGCTTCTTCTTCGTCGGCGAGTACGCGAACATGGCCGTCGGTTCCAGCATCGTCGCGCTGGTCTTCCTTGGCGGCTGGCATCCGCTGCCGTGGGTCACCTGGGCCGGGCTCGGCCTGGGCACCGGCGTGCTCGGCGCACTCCTGTCGTTCGGCACGTTCTTCCTCAAGACCCTCGCGGTTCTCTTCTTCTTCATGTGGGTGCGCTGGACCGTGCCGCGCTTCCGCTACGATCAGGTCATGCGCATCGGCTGGCGCAAGCTCCTGCCGGTCGCGATCGCCAACCTCGTGGTCTATGCCATCGCGATAACCGTCGTCGACTACTATCACCTGCTTTAGTCCGTCCGCTGGACCAACGCCACTCCTCCGATGCCCACGCACGTCAAACCGCTCGATCGCAAGCCGCTCACCTGGGCTGAGCGCACCTACCTGCCGCAAATCATCCAGGGGCTGAAGATCACGTTCGGGAACATCTTCAAGCGGAAGGTGACGATCGAATACCCGGAGCAAAAGCCCCCGATCCCGCCCGGCTATCGCGGTGTCCCGACGCTGGTGAAGGATCCCGACGGTCGCGAAAAGTGCGTGTCGTGCCAGTTGTGCGAATTCGTCTGCCCGCCAAAGGCGATTCGCATCACTCCGGGCGAGATTCCGCCGGACGCACCCCACGCGAATGTCGAAAAGGCGCCGCAGGAATTCGAGATCGACATGCTGCGCTGCATCTACTGCGGACTGTGCCAGGAAGTCTGTCCGGAGGAGGCGATCTGGCTGCAGAACATCTACTCCGTCACCGGCTTCACGCGCGGCGAGTTCGTGAACAACAAGCAGAAGCTCTACGAACTCGGCGGCACGCTGCCGGACCAGCATTTCAAATGGGAGAAAAAGCGCCTCGCGGCGGAGCACAGCAAGGCGCACTGAGCATGCGAACCGAGAAGAAAGGAGCAGGGGGAAGGGGACGGACTGTCATGGGTGCGTCCCCCGGACGGCCTTCCGTTTGGTCCTGCCCCTTGCTCCCTGCCCCCTCCCGTCTCCGTCATGACTGACGTCTTCTTCTACCTCTTCTCGGCCCTGACGCTGGCCGCGGCGCTGCTCGTGATCACCAAGCGCAATCCCGTGACGTCGGCGATGTTCCTGATCGTGACGTTCCTGGGCATGGCATCGCTGTTCGTGCTGCTGGAGGCCTACTTCCTGGCGGTCATCCAGGTGCTGGTCTACGCCGGCGCGGTGGTCGTCTTGTTTCTGTTCATCATCATGCTGCTCGACGTGCAGACCGAGTCGCATCTGCGTCTGCGCATCCTCCCGATCCTGGCGGGAGCCGTGGCGGCGGTTCTCCTGGTGCTTGGCCTCACGATCATCCTCAAGCGCGGCGGCCTCGATACGGCGCCCGCGCCCGGCCCGGGGGTCGGCTCGAGCCTCAAGACCTTTGGGGTCGAACTCTTCACGACCTATCTGCTGCCGATGGAAGTGACCGGCTTCCTGCTGCTGGTCGCGATGATCGGCGTAATTGTCCTGAGCAAGCAGTTCGACATTCCTGTCGAACGGAAAGACGCCGCTCGCGCCGAACGCAGCGACCGGGCGGCGTCGGTGAAACTCGTTGCGACCGGGGAAGGAGCGGAACGGTGAATACCCATCCGGCATCACGTTCTCGCGCCGCTGGTCGGGGGCTGACAGGTATAGCTTCAGTCAAGCTTGTAGGGCCGGACCTTGCGTCCGGGCCGTTGCTTTTCGGCGAAGCGGCACGGACGCAAGGTCCGGCCCTACAGCCGATCGGTGGCTTGCGCTACGAGGGTGATCGCGGTTCGACCGATCGCTTCCGTTTGGGGCGAGTTGAGTGCAGGCATGTGGTCGGCGAATCGTCCGGATCAGGATCTGCCGCACGCTTCCAGGGAAGCCAACGCACTGACACGCTCGAACCAGCCTCCTCACGATTGGAGAGGCCACACCGATGAACCCGATCCTCGCCACCGTCGGCTTGAATCACTACCTCGTCGTGGCGGGGTTGTTGTTCGTCATCGGCTTCACCGGTGTGCTGGTCCGGCGCAACACGCTGGTCATCTACATGAGCCTCGAGCTGATGCTGAACGCATCGACCCTCGCCGCGGTGGCGTTTTCGCGTTTCAACGGCTCGACCGACGGTAACCTGCTCGTGTTTTTCATCATCACGGTCGCCGCGGCCGAGGTCGCGGTCGGTCTCGCGATCATCGTGGCCTTGTTTCGCAAGCGCCACACCGTGCAGGTGGACGAACTCGGTCTGTTGAAGAACTAAACCCGATGCATTCGGCCAAGGCAGAACATACCACAGAGAACTCAGAGGCTTCGGGGGTTGCTTCGGCCTGTTGTGGACTCTCCGTGGCCTCCGTGTTCTCCGCGGTTCCATTCGTTTGATTCGAATCCCGATGCCGTCGCCCGAAATCCTCACGCTGACTCTGCTCGCCGCCCCACTGGCGGCGGTGCTGCTCATCGCCTTCTTCTTCCGGCGCGTCGGCGGGCTGGCGCAGTTCCTTTCCGTGGGTGCGGCCGCGGTCATCGCCGCGGTGACGGCCCAGTTGATCTTCCGGACGCCCGGTGACGTCGTGGCCAGCGTGCCGTGGCTTGAACTCGGCGCGTTCAAGCTGTCGCTCGGCTTCCTGGTCAATGATCTCGCGAAACTGATGCTCGCGGTCGTGGCCTTCGTCGGGCTGCTGATCCACGTCTTCAGCATCGGTTACATGCACCGGGACAAGAACGTCGCCCGCTTCTTCGGGGGCATGTCGTTCTTCATGTTTTCGATGCTCGGGCTGACCGTGGCGGACGACCTCGTGATGCTCTTCATTTTTTGGGAGCTGGTCGGGGTGAGTTCGTACCTGTTGATCGGTTTCTGGTATGATCGGCCGAGCGCGGTGGCGGCGGCGAACAAGGCCTTTATCGTGAACCGCATTGGCGACTTCGGGTTCGTCATCGGCATCGCGTGGGCCTGGGCGCACTTCCACACGCTCAACCTCACGGAGATCAGCACCGCGATCACGCAGAACGGCATCGATGCGCCGACCGGGATAGCGCTGCTCCTGTTTTGCGGCGCGGTCGGCAAGTCGGGCCAGGTGCCGCTGCACGTTTGGTTGCCCGATGCGATGGAAGGTCCCACGCCGGTGTCGGCCTTGATCCACGCTGCCACGATGGTCGCGGCCGGCATTTACCTGCTCTGCCGCGTGAGCATCATGATGACGGCGGACGCGCTCCACGTCGTGCTGATTGTCGGTGGCACCACCGCGGTCTACGCGGGTTTCTGCGCGGTTACGCAAAAGGACATCAAGAAGATCCTGGCCTATTCCACCGTCTCGCAGCTCGGTTACATGGTGGCGGCGTTCGCGCTGGGTTCGATGCTCGCGATGAAAAACGGCGTCAGCGCGTCGCTGGCCGGCATCACGGCCGGCGTGGCGGCGGCGATGTTCCATCTGACGACGCACGCGTTCTTCAAGGCCCTGCTCTTTCTTGGCGCCGGCTCCGTGATTCACGGCTGCCACCATGAACAGAACATCTACAAGATGGGCGGCCTCTGGCGGCGCATGCCGCTGACGTCGCTTTGCTTCACGTCCGGGTATCTCGCGTTGATCGGTTTTCCGTTCTTTGCCGGGTTCTTCAGCAAGGACGCGATCCTCTACCTGGCGCACGAGGTCAGCATGCCGGCGTATTGGGCGCTGGTCGGCGGCGCGCTGCTCACGGCCGTCTACATGACGCGACTCTACTTCACGGTCTTCTTCGGCCGGCCCAAGACGGACGCAGCCGACATGGCGCATGAGAGTCCGCTGGTCATGACCGTGCCGCTTTTGATACTGGCTGCCCTGGCCGCCGGTGGCGGCGTGATCGCCTGGTACCCCGAAACCTTGACGGGCGTGCTGCACTTCGTGCCGCATCCGGAGGGCGAGGCCACCACGACCCTGTTGCTGATGAGCGGCGGCATCGTCCTGGTGGGCGGCGTGATTTCCTGGTTCATCTACGGCGTGGGCGCGCCCAACGACCGTCTGGAGCAGAACGCCCGCTCGGTCTACAACTTCCTGGCGGCGCGACTTTGGTTCGACGACGTCTACAACTGGTACGTGGACAAGGTGCAGCAGCGCCTCGCGCTCTTTCTCGAGTTTCTCGAACACCTGCTGATCTCTGGTCTTTTCGTCCGTGGTTCGGCGGCATTGGCCGGACTGGTGGGCATCGTTTCCCGGGTTTCGGCGACGGGTAACCTTCAGGCCTACGCCTATTGGTTCTTTGGCGGGCTCGTCGCCCTGTGGATCCTCATCGTGGGAATCTGAACATGGCGCGTTTTGATCCAGACCTTCTCCCTCACCTCGCAGGATTGGCCTGCCGGGCGATGCCGCGATCGTTCGCGCGGCTGGACGTCGTGGCCCAGACGGCCAGTCCCACCAGTCAAACTCTCGCTGTTGCCCGATGACCGACCTCTCGATCCTTCTTCCCGTGGCCATCGCGGCACCGCTCCTGGGCGCGGTGTTGCTGCTGCTGGGCGGCAAGTCGCTCGCGCGAGGCGTGGCCGGCACGATTGCCGTGCTCGGTTTTTTGGTGCCGACGGTGATCGCGATTGTGCTGTGGCAGGCTTACGCGCCGGCGAGCGCGGGAGGCTATGCATTTGTCAGTCGGTATCCCCTCGGCCTCGAGCGCCTCGGCATCACGCTCTACCTCGGCTTGAATGGGGTGGCGCTGCCGATGTTCGTGCTGGCGGCCGTCGTCGGCCTCGCCGCGGGTTTGTATGCGGTTCAGGCGAAGGCGGATCGATTGTCGCCAGTACCTCATGTTGCTGCTCGTGATGCAGTCCGGGCTCCTCGGCATCTTCGCATCCATCGACATCTTCTTCTTCTACTTCTTCCACGAGATGGCCCTCATTCCGACGTTCATCATGGTCGGCATCTGGGGCGGGCATGACCGGCAGTTCGCGGCGATGAAGCTCACGATCTACCTGACCGTGGGCGCGATGTTGTCGTTGATCGGTCTCATCGCGATTTATGCGCAGGCCGATTTCGGAACCGCCGCACCATCGTTCGACTTGATCACGCTGCGACAGGTCATCGGTGCGCACGCCCTTTCTGCCATCGCGCAGAAATACACCTTCGGCCTGCTCCTTTTCGGCTTCGGGATTCTGGTCTCGCTCTGGCCCTTCCACACGTGGGCACCGCTCGGCTATGGCGCGGCCCCTTCTTCGGCGGCGATGCTGCACGCGGGTGTGCTGAAGAAGTTCGGGCTCTACGGGCTGATCCAGATCGCCCTGCCGCTGCTGCCGCAAGGCATGGGCCAGTGGGCGCACGTGCTCATGTGGCTGGCGCTCGGCAACGTCGTCGTGGTCGGCCTCGTCACGTTCACCCAGCGGGACGTGAAGCAGATGATCGGCTACAGCTCGGTCATGCACATGGGCTATTGCTTCCTCGGTATTGCGACGGCTTCCGTGCTCGGTGCCGGGGCGGCGGTGCTGCTGATGGTGGCACATGGCCTGACGGTTGCGCTGCTCTTCATGCTGGCGACGAGCCTGTATCGGCGCAGCCGAACCTTCGACATGCTCGAGATGGGCGGACTCGTGCAGAAGGCGCCCGTGCTCGCCGCGTTTTTCGTGACGGCGATGCTCGCCAGCATTGCGGTGCCGGGACCGGGCCTTGCGAACTTCTGGGGCGAGTTCACCGTCTTTGTGGCGGTGTGGCATTGGAAGACCTGGCTGCTCGTTCCCGTCGCCTTTGGCATCATCATTTCCGCGGTTTACGGCCTGCGTGCGGTCGGGCGGATTTTCTTTGGTCCGCCCACGGACGCGTTTGCGAAGACCTTCGAGGGCCCGATTGAAGACCTGCGCTGGGCCGAACGCGTGCCGGCTCTCGTGCTCTTCGTCGCGCTCATCGGACTTGGGGTGTGGCCGAAGTCGATCTCCGACGGCGTCAACGCGAGCTTGCATGCGAGCTACCCGGTGGTGACGGAATTGGTCGGCGCGCCCGACCCCAGGTCGAACGTGGGTCAGGAAGCGCCGGCGGCGCAATCGATTCCCGCGCAGCTCGCATCGGAGTAACGACTCGAAATCCCTTCGAATCCGCGCATGCCCTCGCTCGATCTGTCCAGCGTCCAACAATACCACCAGTGGGCAGCCATCTATCCGGAGCTCGCGCTCGGTCTGCTTGCGCTCGGCTTGCTGGTGCTCGAGATCCTGTTGCCTCGCCGGTCGCACGGCGTGATTCCCGTGGTGGCTTTGCTGGGGCAGGTCGCGCTCCTTGGCTACATCCTGATTTTCGATCGCGTGGGCGCCTTTGCCGGTCGGACCAGTTTTGGCGGACTGCTGGTGCACGATGGCATCGGCCAGGCCTTTCGCGTGTTCTTCCTGCTTTCCGGCGCGTTGGTGACCTGGCTCGGCATGCGCAGCCTCCAGCGTCAGATCCTGCCGCGCACGGAGTTCTTCCACATCGTGCTCGTGGCGTCGGGGGCAATGATGCTGCTCGTGCAGAGCCATCACTTTGTGATGTTCTTTGTCGCGCTCGAGACCGTGACGGTGAGCTTTTACGTGCTCGTGAGCTACTTCCGGCGCTCCTCGCATTCACTGGAGGCGGGGCTCAAGTACCTGATCATGGGCGCCCTCAGCTCCGCGATGCTCACCTTTGGCATCGTGCTGCTCTACGGCACGGCCGGCAACCGGGCTTTTTCCGACGCCGCCGCCCATCCGTTGGACTTCACGTCACTCGCGGGTTTCCTGCCCGGGCACGCGCACAATCCCCTGGTGCTCGTCGGCGTCATCCTCGTGCTGTGCGGACTCGCCTTCAAAGCCGGTTTGGTGCCGTTTCAGATCTGGATTCCGGACGTCTATCAAGGGGCGCCGATGCCGGTGACGGCATTCCTGGCCGTTGCCTCCAAGGCGGCCGGGTTCGGCGTGCTGCTTCGCCTCTTCACCGGAGTCTTTCAACCGGTGATCGGCACCCTTATGCCGGGCTTGGTCGTCGTCACGGCAGCGACAATCCTTTTTGGCAATTTCGCCGCTCTGACCCAACGAAATACCAAGCGCCTGATGGGCATGTCCGGCGTGTCGCACGCGGGTTACTTGCTGCTCGGGGTGCTCGCCGCCAACGCCGTTCCCTGGGCCGGCGCGGCGGTTCTGTTCTACCTCTTCACCTATCTGCTGGCTTCGATGGCCGTGTTCGGCGTCCTGACCTACCTCAGCGACACGGAAGACGCCGGTCTCGAGACCGATGATTTCGTCGACCTGCGCAAGAAACACCCGTTGCTCGCGACCGTGCTGACGATCGGACTCGGTTCCCTGGCGGGCATCCCACCGTTGGCGGGATTCGTCGGCAAAGCACTGCTGTTTGTGGCCGCCTTTCAAGCAGGCTTCTACGGACTGCTGGGAATCGCCATTCTCGGCGTCGTTCTCTCGATCTACTACTACTTCGGCTGGATCAAGCAGGCGGTCTTCGAGTTTGCGCCACCGCCTGCCGATGAGGCGCCACGCGCGATGCCGGAGATCGAACCGATCAGTTGGCGCGCGCGGCTCACTCTCGCCGCCCTTGCGGTTGCCACGGTGTTGCTCGGGTTTTTCCAGGGGCCGCTATCGCAGTGGCTCGCACCCGGCTGACGCGCGCGGGTTTATCATCACACCGCGGTCGAACCCGAGCCACGAATCAAGGTAGGGTCGGGCTGTGTCAATTGACCGCAGTCGCGCGAAACAAACCGAGGCACGACGCGGCCTTCATCGCCAGCCACTGAGGCCGTTCCAGAGCCTTGGGAACACCCTTCCCTGTCGGTCGGCCGAAGGAAGAAGTCCACCTGATCTTTACGTTTACAATTCCTTAAGTGGCTACTCGCCAGTTGCTTCTTCCGGCTGCGGCGCTGGCATGCGAATGGCTGATTGACGAACCCGTCGGCGAACTTGGTTGGCGCCTTGAGCGCTCCGGCGAGCGTCGCCGGCATGTTTTTATGTGAGCGCATGGGCGAACTCCACCTGCCGGCGACCCTGTCCGTCGCCGAGCAATGTTTTCCCTACGACATCGGCTTCCGATGGTCGTTGCCGGCTGCGACGGCCCCGGACCGCACCGGACACGTGCGGCAGGCGGCGCGGCTGGCGGAAATCCATCAATGGGTGGTTCGCGCCGACTTTGATGCGGTCGCGGCCACATTTGGCCTGTATCGGCCCGCGGATGAACTGGCGGAACGTGAGCGTTTGTTGCTGTTGAACTGGTTTTGCGTGAACCCGCGATTCCAGGGGCGGGGTCTCGGCCGCCACTTGTGGACCGAGACAGTGTCCAACGCGCGCCAGTTGGGTGCGCGCCGCCTGGTTTTCTATTCCTCGAACGAGCCGGAACACTTCGCTGCCGACCGTCTGTATGTCGGCGCGGGCTGTTCGCGCCGGATCGGACCCCCGCTGCGCGATTGCAGCGACCGCCTCACGTTTTTCGATCTACCCTTGGGCGACACGCCGCCGCCCGATCGCGAACTGGTGGCGGAAATCGACGCCCTGCTGGAGCGGTATTATGCAGTGGACGGCGATCCCGCGTTGGTCGCCCTGGCCGAGACGGTTCCCGGCCTCGGCGTGTTGAGCGTCGCAGCCTGAGGCGTGCGTGGCGAGTGGACGGGCCACCCCGGTTCGATTCTCGACCGGAGGCGCAATTAAGTTTGCGCCCGCGATGCCGCTCCGAAACCTAACGGGGAGTTCCCCGTTTGATGAGTTCGGACGCCCAAGCCGCCCAATCAGCGAACCCTTCGTCTCCGCTTCCGGCTGGTGCGTCGACATCGCTTTCCGAGCGCAAGGGCGTGCTCGATCTCGAGGTCAAGGATGCGCAAATCATCTTTTCGCGGATCTGGCGCAAACTGGAGGACGATCTCGGCAGCGAACACCTGCGCTTTCCGAAGGAGTTGATTCTTCTCGGCGGCGCGCCTGGTGCGGGCAAGGGCACGAACACGCCCTTCATCATGAAGGTGCGCGGGCTTACCTGTCCGCCGATCGTCGTCAGCAGCCTGCTCGACAGCCCGGATGCCCGGCGCATCAAGGACGCCGGCGGCATGGTCGGTGACCGGGAGGTGGTGGAGATCCTGTTCCGGAAGCTGCTTCAGCCCGAGTTTGCCGACGGTGCCATTCTGGATGGGTTTCCCCGGACGCGCGTGCAGGTCGAGTGCCTGAAGCTGTTGTTCGCGCGCATGAACCAGTTGCGGGGCGAATTCTATTCCACTCCGCTTGCGCGTTTTTTCCGGCAGCCGGTCATCCACATCATGGTGCTGTTCGTGGACGAGCGCGAAAGCGTCGCCCGCCAGCTCAAGCGCGGCCGCGAGGTGCGCGAGCACAACGACGAGGTGCGTCGCAGCGGCGTCGGCGAGTTGATGGAGGAACGCTCGACCGACCTCAGCGAGGATGCCGCCCGCCACCGCTACCGGGTGTTCAAGGAGCGCACCTACGATGCGCTCCGTTCCCTGCGCGAGATCTTCCACTTTCACTTCGTCAACGCGCAAGGGCCGATCGAGGAGGTCCAGCAGAACATCATCAAGGAGCTCCAGTATCAGAGCTCCCTCGAGCTGGACCCACGCACCCACGACCGCCTGCGCAGCCTGCCGATCGCCTCGGAGATCGTGCTGCACGCCCGGCAGGCGCTGGTGCGCCGGCTGGACGACTATGAGTTCAATCAAACCGAGCTGTTCCAGAAGGTCATCCAGTTCATCGAGACGAAGATCATGCCGATCGTGCACCGGCACGCGATCACGGGCATCGCCCACATCAACACCGAGGACCGTCTTTTCGACGAGCCGCTCGCGCTGGCCATGCTGATCGATGTCTTTTCCGAGCGTGGTTACCACGCAATGATCGACCTGCATCGCATCGAAATTCCCGAACGCGTCGATCTCCAGACCGGCAGGATCGAATGCCGGATCAAGCGGGTGATCCGCATCCAGATCAAGTTCCAGGGCTCGGAAATCCGTCGCGGAAACGACTGAACCGCAACGATGAAGTTGGTCTGCGTTCTTGCTCCTTCCGCCCGCCGTGCGAGTGGGTTGTAGGGCCGGAGCTCGTCTCCGTGCCGCGTCTGCCAGGGGTCACATCACGGGCACGCCTTCGATTTGCTCCAGCTCTCCGGCGCCGCCCGGATTGCAGTTTGGGGGCGGCACCGGAAGGTCCGCAAGACGCCGCGGGATATGATGGTGTGCTTTCGAGGTTCACCAATCCAGGCGTGGAAGCGCCCCATGGTCATGAGCAAATCGCCCGGTCATCAAGCACACCCCGAGCACCACGTTCGGGAGGAACATCCCGGTCAGCGCGTTCAGGTCACGGTCGGTGGGGTCGTCGTTGCGGATTCGGATGACGTCATCCGCGTCGACGAGGATCATAATCCGCAGCGGTACTATTTTCCGCGGTCGGATGTGCGGATGGAGTCTCTGCAGCGAACCGAGACCACGAGCGAGTGTCCGTTCAAGGGCCACGCCCACTACTTTACCTTGCATGCCGGAGACCGCACGCTGCCGGATGCGGTTTGGACGTATGAGGAACCGTACCGACGAACATCACGCGCTGAAGGACCGCGTCGCCTTCTACGAGGAGAAATTCCCGGAGCTGAAGATCTCCGTCGGCGAGAGCTAGATTCGCTCCACCTTACGACGGGACGTCGCTTTCCACCCGGTCGGGCTGAGTCGCCCGGAACAGAGCGGCATGGAGTTCGTCGAGCCGCGTGGGTTTGCTCAGGTAGTCATCCATGCCGGCCGCGAGACAGCGTTCGCGATCGCCCTGCATGGCATGCGCGGTCATGGCAATGATGCGGGTTCCGGCGTGGCGGCCGTTGCTGCGGATGCGGCGCGTGGCTTCAAAACCGTCCATTTCCGGCATCTGGCAGTCCATCAACACGACATCGTAGTCGTGGAGTTCCAGCGCTTCGAGGACTTCGAGTCCATTGGCGGCGAGTTCGGCGTCGCAACCGAGCTTCTTGAGCTGGAGGCGAACGAGTCGCTGGTTCACGCTGTTGTCCTCGGCAATGATGATTCGCAGGTTGGCCGCGTTCGGTAACCGGAGGTCCTGGCTCGGAGGGGCGATCCTGGTCTTCCTCGCGCCTGATGCGGGGTCCAGGACGCGGGCGATCGTCGCAAACAAATCCCCTTGCCGCACGGGCTTGGTGATCTTGGCCACGATGCCATGGGCCGCGAGTTCGGCGGGAGACTCGCGATGGTCGAGCGAGGTGAGCAGGATCACTCGGGGCCCGCGCAGGCGCGCATCCTCCTGCAGTGTCCGGGCGAACGCCAGGCCGTCGAATTCCGCCATCTGGCAGTCGAGCAGGATGAGATCGTAGGGTTCGCCTGCTTCGACCGACTCGCGCACCGCTTCATAGGCGCGATACCCGCAGGCCACGCTGTCGAGGCGCACATTGGCCGGGGCGAGATAGTGGTGGATCAGCCGCCGATTCGTCGGCACGTCGTCGACCGAGAGCACACGTTTTCCGCGGAGGGCAGCGAGCCCGCCGATGCTGGTCATGGTGGCGCCGACGGGTTGCCTGGCAAAGGCCATGGTGAACCAGAAGGTGGAACCCATTCCCGGCGTGCTGCGCACGCCGATACGGCCATGCAGCAGCTCGACGATCTGCCGGCTGATGGCGAGGCCGAGGCCGGTGCCACCGAAACGGCGCGCCATGGTGCCGTCGGCCTGCATGAACGGCTGAAACAGCCGCTGCTGCGCCTCGGGCGTCAGGCCGATCCCGCTGTCCGCGACCTCGAAGCGGAGGCCGACCTCACCGTCGCTTTCGGTTTCCCGGGTGATGGTGACGGTGACCTCGCCCTTTTCCGTGAACTTCACCGCGTTGCTCAAAAGATTGAGCAGCACCTGGCGGAGCCGGCCGGAGTCGCCGCGCAGGTGCCGCGGCAGGTCGTGATCCACGAAGGCGGCGAGGGCGAGGCGCTTCGAAGCCGCGCGGGCGGCCAGCAGCTCGACGGTGCCTTCCACCGTCTCGGCGAGATCGAAATCGATCGTTTCGAACTCCATCTTGCCCGCCTCGATCTTTGAAAAATCCAGGATGTCGTTGAGCACCGTCAGCAGGGCCTCGGCGCTGTCGCGAATCGTCGTGGCAAACTCGTGCTGGTCCTCGCGCAGCGGCGTGTCGAGCAGCAGGTTGCTCATGCCGATCACGCCGTTCATCGGCGTGCGGACCTCGTGGCTCATGTTGGCGAGGAATGCGCTCTTGGCCTGCGTGTTCGCCTCCGCCGCATCCCGTGCCCGCTTGAGCTCCTCCTCGATCTGCTTGCGCTCACTGACATCGCGGACGACGCCAAGCAGGCCCGTGACGCGACCCGCTTCGTGCAGGACTCGCGAACTCGTCTCGACCCAGATCAGGCGGCCGTCGCGTGTCTGGAAGCGGGTTTCGAATCGCACGGTCTGATCGGAGGCCGCGGGTGCGAACAGCGCGGGCAAGCGGTCGGCGTCTTCCGCCGCGATCAACTCCCGGAGGTTCATGCGCAGGGCGTCCTCCTGGCGGTAACCGGTGATGCGCTCGCCGGCCGGGTTGAAGGACGTGAACCGGCCGTCCCCGTCGGTGGTGAAGATGAAGTCGCTGGCGTTCTCCACGATCTCGCGAAACCGCGCCTCGAGCTGTGCTTCCTTGGTGAGTTGGTTGCGGATCTGGTGGGTTTGCCGCCGCACCCGGCGTCGCAGGGAGATCGTCCGCTCGAGCCCGAGCGCCGCGATGAGCGCCAGCAGACCGGCCGCGCCCAGTGCCCGCCGCACGGTCCACCATGATGGGCGGGCGACGACGCGGACATCAGCCGGAGAACGCAGTTGCAGGACGAAGCCGCGCGGCCGGCTGCGTTCGTCATACTGGATTCGGTAGACACCGGTGAGATCCAGCATGGTCTGCGGTAGCCAGTCGGGCGTTGGGCTCCCGGCGACGGAGTCGAGCAGGGCGTCGAACACCGCCGGACCTGCGCGCAGGGCGAGCCGGACCTCCGAACCTTGAGCCACCGCATTCAACAACGTGGCAGGCACGTGCACCAGCCGGCTGTCGAGTTCCTCATCGACGATGGCGGGATTTGCCACCGGCGCGGGCGGAAGCTCCTGTCGGCGCCCCGTGCGGCGATAGACGGCTTCGCGGAGCATGATCCGACGGCTCTCCCGGCCCGGCAGACCCGCGACCTCGATTTCGTCGCCGGGACTCACCGCCATGGTGGCGGATGTGAGGATCGTCAGGCCTTCGGTGCCCTGTTCGATGGTCACATAGCGTCCGGGCACCTGTTGCGTCACGATGCCCTTCACCCGCACCCAGCGGTCGAAAGCGGGGAGTGCATTGAACTGGCGCAGGCCGCCGATCGTGCGTTCGGGCACGGCGAACGGGTCGGCGGGTGCCGGCACGTCGACCTTGATGTCGGTCGCAATCAGCGCCCACAGGCGCACGCCCACGATTTGTCCCCGTTCGTTGGCGACGGCCTCGCAGACACCCTGTGCACGCACGATCGCGCCCGGCAGCGTGTCGAGCGCCGGATCCTGCGGCAGGCACACGACGAAGCTTCCGGAGGTGGTGGTGACCTCGAGGCGCGACCAGGGCTTCTCCGCCACGATCGCGCGCACGCATCCCTTCAGTTCGATGCGTTGCGAGGTCTCGGCGCCGCTCAACGCCTGCTCGAGTGTGACCGGACGCGCCTCGGGGATCGCGATCGTATTCGTGCGCTCGAGGTGCGTGGCTTTTACCGCCGGGGCATAGTCGCCGGCGATCGACACGCCCTCGACGTTGAAGCAGCCGCCGACGGTCGGCGCCGGTTCATTCAGGTCGCCGCGCCTGACGAGCACGGCGCCACTCGAGTCGGTCCCGAAGAAGAAATCGGCCTGCGGATCGGACCAGGTCACGATCATCGAGAACCGCACGGGATGACCGCGGGCCGATTCGTCGCGGCCAAGTTCCATCAGCTCATCGATCAGGCGCAGCGGACCCGAGCGTGGCGCATCCACCAGGGCGGACACGGACGAATTGTCGGGCACGACGCGAAACAGACCCCGGGCGAGGGTCCAGGCCACGCCGTGCACCACCGGATAGCCGATGGCTTCGACCCTGGTGCCGACGGGCAGGGGACGCACCTGCAACGACTGCACCTGGATCTGGCCGGTGGCGTCGCGTACGGTCACCTGCCGGCCGGCCTCCTGACGCCAGACCTTGCCGGCGACATGCACGAGCTTGTTCTCGGGCAGGTTGGTGAGGCGATCGATCGGCGTAACGGGCGATCCGAAGCGCGAGTCCCGATCCACGTTTCCGATCACCTCGAGATCCGCCTCATCCGGCACCCAGAGATCGATCCACGACACGTTGCCCGCCGTATCACGTTTTGCGATATAGACGCCGCGCACGCGCACCAGGCTGTCGTTCGCGATCGCGGGAAGGTGCGGATGCGCCTGCGGGATGCGGGCGATCACTTCGTGGCCGTCCACGATCAAATCGAACTTGAGGTGATTGTCGTCCTCGGGCGTGAGTTCGTTGAGGTAGCCCTCGACCGTGACCATGTGGGTGTCAAAACGAGCGAGGTTGTCGATTTGCCCGGCCGTAACCGCGGGCTCGATCCACTGGTTCTCGGCCAGGATGGTAAAGGTCGCGGTCCTGCTGCTCAATCCGTGCAGCGGCTGCACGGTGCCTTCGATGCGGATACGCTGCCCCGAGGCAATCGGAAGGCCATCGGCACATGGGATGTATTTCAGCGCGCCACCGCTTTGCACCCACAGCAGATGCCAGAATGGATCGTAGTAACCGACGGTCACCTCCATGCGGATCGGGTAGACGTTTGCCTTCTCCGCCGACGGCATCGCCCAGAATTCGTTGGCGGTCGTCAGCAACGGACGCGCGGCTGGTTGCTGCGCGCCCGCCGGGGCGGTCGCCAGGCCGACCAACCACGGAAAGACATACAACCACGCATGCGCGAATCGAGGCATGGCGCGGCAAGGAGATTTTCCGGCGGATGGTTGCACTGCAGGGAGGAGTAGGGTGCCGGGTTTCAATCGGATTTTACTCCGGCAAGTGTAGGGCTCCGGCGGCTGACTTCGGTGGGGGAGCGGTCGTCGTTCGGGCTTCCCGACGATCCCCATTGATCGAATTCCCGAAGAAACGGGGATGGCGTCGGCGCCTCTGCCGGAAAATGTCGTCCGCGCGGCCGGGCGTTCCCGGGTGCAGAAGCAAAACTGTGCAGGTTCGAGCATGCATCTAATAATGCATCGGCACCCCCTGCCGTGCCGGGCGGAGGCGAGGAAAACGAGGGCGGCGATCAGGACTTTCGTTCGCGGATGGACAAGGCGGACTTGCCCGTCGAGACCGAGAAGGAGGCCGGCACCACGGCCGGCATGAGCTGGAACACGAACAATCCGGAAAGGCGATTCCGCTCAGTGTCCGACGCGCTTGTTCAACTCGGTCAGGATCGTTTTGGCGGCGGTCGGGATGACTGTGCCCGGACCGAACACCGCACTGGCACCGTGAGTGAGCAGATAGTCGTAATCCTGCGCGGGAATCACCCCGCCACAAATGATCATGATGTCGTCGCGCCCGAGGTGTTTGAGTTCGGCGGCGAGCTTTGGGAGCAGCGTCTTGTGGCCGGCGGCGAGGGAACTCATGCCGACGACGTGCACATCGTTCTCCACCGCCTGCTTCGCCGTTTCCTCCGGGGTCTGGAAGAGCGGGCCGATGTCGACATCGAAGCCGAGGTCGGCGTAGGCGGTCGCGACGACCTTCGCGCCGCGGTCGTGGCCATCCTGTCCCATCTTTGCGATCAGGATGCGGGGACGACGGCCTTCGTGCTGCGCGAACTCATCGGTGAGTTTGCGCACCTCGGTGATCGCGGAGTCTTTGCCGAATTCGGATGAGTACACGCCAGTAATGGAACGGATGACAGCCTTGTGCCGGCCGTAGACCGCTTCAAGCGCATCGGAGATTTCGCCGAGCGAGGCGCGAGCCTGGGCGGCGGCCACGGAAAGCTCGAGCAGGTTGCCCGAGTCCGTGCGCGCCGCCTCGGTGAGCGCGGCGAGGGCTGCGCGGCATCGCGGTTCGTCGCGCTCGGCGCGCAGCGTTGCCAGGCGCTTGAGCTGCGCTTCGCGGACGGCGGTGTTGTCGACTTCGAGAATCTCCAGCGGGTCCTCCTGTTCCAGCCGGTATTTGTTCACCCCGACGATCGTTTCGCGGCCGCTGTCGATGCGCGCCTGGCGACGGGCGGCCGCCTCTTCGATGCGCATCTTGGGCAGGCCGGACTCGAGGGCCTTGGCCATCCCGCCGAGCTGTTCGACTTCCTCGATGTGCGCCCAGGCGCGGCGCATGAGCGCGTCGGTGAGCGCCTCGACATAATAGGAACCGCCCCAGGGGTCGATGACCTTGCAGATGCCGGTTTCCTCCTGGAGGAAGAGCTGCGTGTTACGCGCGATGCGGGCGGAGAAATCGGTCGGCAGCGCGATGGCTTCGTCGAGGGCGTTTGTATGCAGGCTTTGGGTATGGCCGAGGGCGGCGGCCATCGCCTCGACGCACGTGCGCGCCACGTTGTTGAACGGATCCTGTTCCGTGAGCGACCAGCCCGACGTCTGGCAGTGCGTGCGCAGCGCCATCGACTTGACGTTCCCGGGATTGAACTGCCGGACGAGCCGGGCCCAGAGCAGGCGGGCGGCCCGCAGTTTTGCGATCTCCATGAAGTAGTTCTTGCCGATCGCCCAGAAGAACGAGAGCCGTGGCGCAAACTCATCAATCTTGAGTCCCGCTCGCAAACCCGTGCGCAGGTATTCGAGTCCGTCGGCCAGCGTATAGCCGAGCTCGAGGTCGGCGGTGGCGCCGGCTTCCTGCATGTGATAGCCGGAGATCGAGATGCAGTTGAACTTCGGCATGTGCTGCGCGGTGTAGGCGAAGATGTCGCCAATGATGCGCATCGAGGGCCCCGGCGGGTAGATGTAGGTGTTGCGCACCATGTATTCCTTGAGGATGTCGTTCTGGATCGTGCCCGCGAGTTCCCCGGGGTTCGCGCCCTGCTCGAGGGCGGCGACGATGTAGAACGCCATCACCGGCAGCACGGCGCCGTTCATCGTCATCGACACCGAGACTTTGTTCAGCGGGATGCGGTCGAACAGGATCTTCATGTCGAGGATCGAGTCGATCGCCACGCCGGCCTTGCCGACGTCGCCGACCACCCGCGGGTGATCGCTGTCGTAGCCGCGGTGCGTCGCCAGATCGAAGGCGACGGACAGGCCCTTCTGGCCGGCGGCGAGGTTGCGGCGGTAGAACGCGTTCGATTCCTCCGCGGTGGAAAACCCGGCGTACTGGCGCACGGTCCACGGTTGCGTCACGTACATGGTGGCGTAGGGCCCGCGCAGGTACGGCGGCAGGCCCGCGGTGTAGCCGATGTGCTCGAGCTCCGCAGTGTCCGCCGCGGTGTAGAGCGGCTTGACGGGGATCTGCTCCATCGTCTGCCAGATCTGATCGTCGAGCGGACGTCCCGTCTCGCTCTCGAGCTGACGGCGCCATTCCGAATATGTGATGCCGTTGCCGTTCGCCTTGGCGTCCGGCGCGGACTCATACGGCAGCGTGGTGAAATCGACGGGGAGGGCCATGGGAGAAAGAAAGTCGGTCAGCGATAGGGGGAGGTGATTGCCGGGCGAAAGCGGTGCTGCGTCCCGCATTCCGGGACGCCGCCATGCTGAAGGGACTCGTCCGATTTCCGCCAGGTCCCGGAGTGCGGCGCTCCGCGCCGCTTTGGATGGGATCGATACGTGACCGGGTTCATGTCAGCACCCCGATCCGGATCAGCAGGCGCGTGAGCAAGTCGAGGGCGTTGCTCGCGAGGTTGACAAACTCGTCGACGCCCGCGGCCCGCCACGCGGCTTCGGTGGCGGGATCCTTTGCGGCTCCGGCGACCAGGAGAAACGCGTTCGCGTTCGCGGCCTTCAACGCGCGGGCGAACGGTTCGACGACGGTGGCATAGCTCTCATCCGTCGACGTGAGCACGACCAGGGAAACGCCGGAGCCGAGCACCGCCGCGACCGCCTCGGTTGCGTCCGGGAAGTCCCGTTCGGCCACGACCTCGAATCCCCCGACGGCGAAAAACCCGGTCGTCCAGTCCGCGCGCTGGCGATACAGCCGCGATGGTCCGATGTTCGCTTGGAAGACCACGGGTGTCCGCCCGGTATCCGCGGCAAAAGTCGTGGCGGCGTCGCGCAGGCGTTCGAATGGTTGGGCGGCGCGGTGAATGCGTAGCGGCGTGATCCGGGGGGATGATTCGTCGCGGGAGCGGAGCGCCCGGCAGACTTCGCCGAGCGTGGCTCCGAAGTAGATGGCGTCGGTCGCCAGTTCGAGGGCCTCGGCGGGTTTCGCCTGAAGGAGCCCCGCCAGCCGTTCGAGGACCACGGTGTCGGTTTCGCTGGCGGCCTGGTTGCGCCAGGTGGTGACCTGCTGGGCACGCTTGCGTTGCAGCGCGGCATAGTCGGGCAGGGAGGAGTCGCCCCGGTTTTCCCGCGCGTTGGGATATTGATTCGCGCCGACGATGGTCGTGCGACGTTTGGCCACGGCCTCGGCCCGCGTCGTGGCGGTTTCGCCGGTGAGCTTCTGGGGGAATCCCGCCGCCAGGGCCCGGGCCATGCCCCCCATCTTTTCGATCTCCTGGAAGAGCGACCAGGCGCGTCGGCCGACGGCGTCCGTGAGCCACTCGACGTAATAGGAGCCGCCCGCGGGGTCGATCACGCGGTTGAGATCGCATTCTTCGCCAATGATCGTATGCACGTTGCGCGCGATGCGGCGGGAGAAGGTCGTCGGCGGGCGCAAGGCTTCATCGAACGGCGCGACGTGCAGGCTGTCACAGCCGCCGACCACGGCGGCGAGGGCCTCGGTGGTGCCGCGCAGGATGTTGCCGTGGATGTCGACGGCGGTCTTGTTGAACGTGCTTGTGCGCACGTGCAGATGCATCGAGCCGGCGGCGGCGGAAGCGCCGAGCGCGCGGACGGCGAGGGTCCAGACATGGCGGGCGGCGCGGAATTTCGCGACCTCCATGAAGAAGTTCGATCCGGCGCTGAGGGAAAGCCGCACGTGCCGGGCCGCGTCGTCGATGGCCACGCCGCGCCGCTTGACCTCCCGGAGGTATTCGACCCCGGTGGCGAGCGTGAACGCGAGTTCCTGGACTGCGGAGGCCCCGGCATCGGCATAAGGCGTCCCCTGCACGGCGATGGTTTGGAGGGCGGGCACCTGGTGAATGGCAAACCAGGTGAGGGCGGTGAGCTCGTCGTAGACGCGCGACAGCGAAACCGGCAGGCTGCCGCTCCAGGCGAGCATGGCCAAGGGATCGCTTTCGATGCAGCCGCGTAACTCGCGGGGCGGAATGCCACGCTTGCGCGCAAACGCCAGCAGCAAGGCGGCGGCGGGCAATGCGGAGGGGCCGGCGCGCAGATAGATCGAAACCATCGGTAGCGAGATGCCGGCGAACGCGCGTTCGACATCGCCCAGCGTCGCGAGCGAAAGCCCGCAGGCGCCGACCTCGCCGGGGTTGGCCAGGTCGGGATCGCGACCGCCGAGGGTCGCGAGATCGAGCAGGACGTTGAGCTCGGTCTGGCCGCGCTCGAGATCATGCAGCGCGGCGCTGTTGAATTCCTCCGGCGTGGGGGCGACGAATTCCTGGGAGATTTCCCAGCCGTGTTTGAACTGCCCTGACGCGCGGCTGCCGCGCCGGCGGGTGCCGCAGCCCGGAAGCTCGTTTTGCACCGCGAGGGCGGCGAGATCGTCCTGCGAGTAGATCGGCTGCAGGTCGATTCCCTCCGGCGTGCGAGTGATCAGCTTCTTTTCGAAGGGCGCGCCTTTGAGCAGGGCGACGGCGGCGGCCCGCCATTGGGCGGCGTCGGGTTTGGCGAATCCGGCGAGCAAATGGCCGGACGCCGCGTCGGTGGGAATTTCCGGCGTGGGTGCGTTCATCGTGGAGCAGAAGACATTCTAACACCCCGGCGCTACGCATGCGGTAGTGAGCGGGTGGCAAAATATGCGGAGACGTTTCGCTGGGTGCGGCCTAACATAGCCGGCATGTTGGCTGAATCGACCCCGTCGGAAGTTTCCCTGGCGTCACCGGCGCCGCGGCGCCGGACCAGACCGAATCAGGGATCATGATCACACGCATTGACCATTTGGGAATCGCGGTGCGCTCGCTGGACGAGGCGGTGAAGTATTACGAGCAGGCGCTCGGCCTGCGCTGTGAACACATCGAGGAGGTGCCGTCGCAGAAGGTGCGGACGGCGTTTTTTGCGGTGGGCGACACGCATCTGGAATTGCTGGAACCGACGGCCCCGGAAAGCCCGATCGCGCAGTTCCTCGAGAAGCGTGGCGAAGGCATCCACCACGTGGCGTTCGCGACCGATGACATCGCCGGCCAGCTCGGCCAGGCGAAGAGCGCGGGCGTCCGAGTCATCCATGAAGTCCCGTTTGCGGGCGCGGCCGACAAGCTCGTCGCCTTCCTGCATCCCAAGTCGACCTTTGGCGTGCTCACCGAGTTTTGCGCGCCTCTCACCGGGACGACGGTTCAACCGGGCTGAGAAATTACCGCGGATCGACGCCCGGGACATTTGCCATGCGAGAATCTCATCATGCCCATTGACGCGAACCTTTTGCGGGACTTGCAGGAGCGGCGCGTGCGCGCAGCCCTCGGTGGCGGCGGCGAGAAGATCGCGGCCCGTCACGAAAAGGGCCAGCTCAGCGCCCGGGAGCGACTGGACGCGCTCTACGACAAGAACACCTTCATCGAATTCGGCCAGCACGCGGACAACGCCGGCACCGCCTTCGGCATGGCCGGAAAGGAAATGCCCGCGGACGGCGTGGTCACCGGCATCGGTTATGTCGCGGGCCGGCCGGTCGCGGCCTATTCGCACGACTTCACCGTGGGCGGCGGCGCGCTCGGCCGCATCCATGCGCGGAAAGTCTGCAACCTCATGGATTATGCGATGAAGGCCGGCATGCCGATCATCAGCATAAATGACAGCGGTGGCGCCCGCATCCAGGAGGGCGTGGATTCGCTGAGCGGCTACGGACAGATCTTCTTTCGCAACGTGGCCGCCAGCGGACTCGTGCCGCAGATCGCGCTGATTGCCGGCCCCTGCGCGGGGGGCGCCGCCTATTCGCCGGCGCTGACCGACTTCCTGATCATGCTGCGCAACGACAATACGAACATGTTCATCTGCGGCCCGCAGGTGATCAAGTCGGCCACGGGCGAGAATGCGAAGCTGGAGCAGTTCGCCACGGCCGACGCCCATGCGAGCGTGAGCGGGAATGTCCACCTGATCGCGAATGACGAGCGCCACGCGATTGCGTTGACGCAGGCGCTGCTGAGCTACCTGCCCTCGAACAACCTCGACGATCCCCCGCACCAGCCGACGCCGCAGCTCAGTCTCGATCCGATCACCCGGTTCAACGAACTGATTCCCGCGGATCCGAAGGCGGCGTACAACGTCAAGGAGATCATCGCGGTCGTGGCCGATCCGGATTCGTTCTTCGAGATCATGGCGACGTTTGCGCCGAATCTCGTCGTGGGCTTTGCGCGCATCGATGGCATCGTCGTCGGCGTCGTGGCCAACCAGCCGTCCGTCAAGGCGGGCTGCCTCGACATCGACGCCTCGGACAAGGGCGCGCGCTTCATCCGCACCTGCAATGTCTACGGTATTCCGCTGGTCACGCTCGTGGACGTGCCCGGCTATATGCCGGGCCTCGCGCAGGAACGCGGCGGCATCATCCGCCATGGCGCCAAGATGCTTTTTGCCTACGCGTCGGCCACCGTGCCCAAGGTCACCGTGATTCTGCGCAAGGCCTACGGGGGCGCCTATCTCGCCATGTGCTCGAGCGACCTCGGCGCCGACCTCGTGTTCGCCTGGCCGACGGCGCAGATCGCGGTGATGGGAGCGGACGGCGCCGTCCGGATTATTTTCGGCAAGGAACTCAAGGAACATCCCGAGCCGGACAAACGCCAGGCCGAGCTCATCGCCCAGTACCACGACGAATTCGCGTCCCCGTATCAGGCGGCGAAGAACGCCTTGATCACCGACGTGATCGAACCGGCGCAGACGCGCGGCATGGTGTCGCTCGGTCTGCGGTCCCTGCTGGCCAAGCGCGAGACGCGGCCGCCGAAGAAGCATGGCAACATTCCCCTGTAGGCGCACGCCACTCGCTTCCCCATGAATCTCAACTGGCACGACGTCTGGCTCGCGGCCGAGCATCTTGCCGGCTTCGTCATCGTGATGCTCGCGCTCACGGTGCTCTGGGGCCTGACCGCCCTCATGGGCCGCATCTTTTCCCGTCGGGCCGCTCGTAGCGGTCAGGCGGTGACATTGCCGCGCGCCGCGGCGCCGGCCACGCCCGGGCCGGCCGCCGACGGCTTGACGGACGACGAGATCGTCGTCGTTGCCGCGGCGGTTGCCGCCATGTTCGGTGGTCGCCACCGGGTCGTTTCCGTCCGACCGGTCCACTCGTCATGGGGCGACCAGGGCCGTCGCGAAATCCACGCCTCCCATCGCATCCGGTGACCGCCGGATCATTCATGCTGCCTGATCTCCGCCTCCCATGAAGAAGACCCTGCGCATTTCCTTCAACGGAAAGACCTATGACGTCGTGGCCGAAATCCTCGGCGACGACGCCCCGCCGGCGAGTGCCGGTACGCCGCCGCTGGTTTCGAGCCCGCGCCCGGTCGCCGCCCCGCCTCCCGCAGCCCACGCGGTACCCACGCACGCTCCGGCGGCCGATCACGCATCCGGGGCACCGGGAGAAATCACGAGCCCGCTGGCGGGCAAGGTCGTGACCATCCATGCCGGCGCCGGCGTCAGCGTGAAATCGGGCCAGCCCGTGGTCACACTGGAGGCGATGAAGATGAACACGATCGTCTCGTCCACCGTGGACGGCACGGTTGCGTCGGTGCATGTGAATCCCGGCGACTCGGTCGAGGAGGGCCAGTTGCTTGTGATGCTGCGTTGAGGACGCTGCGAAGCCCACCGCCATGGATATCCTTCATCGCATCATCGACACGACCGGATTCACGCAGATCACCTGGCAGATGGCGGTGATGTGGGGCGTCGTCGGCATCCTGCTTTATCTCGCGGTCGCAAAGGGGTTCGAGCCCTTGCTGCTCGTGCCGATCGCGTTCGGGGCGCTGATCGCGAACGTGCCGACGCACGGCGTGATGGAGGGCTTGCGCGACCTCGGTTTCGAACTCAAGCCGGACGGAACCGGCGGTCTCTTCTATTACTTTTATCAAGGCATCCACCTCGAATTGTTTCCGCCCATCATCTTCATGGGAGTGGGGGCGCTGACGGATTTTGGTCCGCTCATCGCCAACCCGCGCACCCTCGTGCTCGGCGGCGCGGCGCAACTCGGGGTATTTGCGACGCTTTTTGGCTCGGTGCTGTTGGGCTTCAAGCTCCCCGAGGCGGCATCCATCGGGATCATCGGCGGCGCGGATGGGCCGACGTCAATCTTCCTCACGAACAAACTTGCGCCCCATCTGCTCGGACCCATCGCGGTCGCGGCCTACACCTACATGTCGCTCGTGCCCCTGATCCAGCCGCCGATCATGCGGCTGTTCACCACGGACGCCGAGCGACGGATCCGCATGAAGACGCTGCGTAAGGTCAGCAAGGCCGAGAAGCTCGTGTTTGCGGTCATGGTGATGGTCGTGTGCATCCTGCTCGTGCCGGACGCGGCCGCGTTGCTGTTCATGCTTTTCCTCGGAAACTTCTTCCGGGAATGCGGAGTGGTCGAGCGACTGAGCAAGGCCGCACAAAACGAGATCATCAATATCGTGACGATCTTTCTCGGCACGAGCGTCGGCATCACGATGACCGGCGAGCGCTTTCTCGCGCCCCGCACGATCATGATCATCGTCATGGGCGTGGTGGCGTTCGGGGTTTCGACCGCGGGCGGCGTGCTCATGGCCAAGGCCATGAACCTGTTCAGCAAAAACAAAATCAATCCGCTGATTGGTTCCGCCGGCGTCAGCGCCGTGCCCATGGCGGCGCGGGTCAGCCAGACGGAGGGTCAGAAATACGATTCCAACAATTACCTGCTGATGCACGCGATGGGACCGAATGTCGCCGGCGTGATCGGCACCGCACTCGTTGCCGGGTACTTCATCGCGGCGATTGGCCCATGATCCCGGCCCGGTGTCGCAGCCGGATCCGCGAGGCACGTCCGCGTGCGTTCGGGCGAAGCGGCCTGCTTCCATGACCTTTCCCTTTCCCACCCTGACCCCGGCCGAGGCGGCCGCGTTGATCGATCATGGCGCCACCATCGGCTTCAGTGGCTTCACGCCGGCCGGCGCGGCCAAGGTGATTCCGCGCGCGCTCGCGGCGCGGGCCCGCGCCGAACACGACGCCGGGCGCAAGTTCAGCGTCGGGGTGGTCACCGGCGCCTCGACCGGCGACTCGCTCGACGGCGAACTCGCCCGGGCCGATGCGATCGCCTGGCGCACGCCCTATCAGAGCAACAAGGCGCTGCGCGACAGTATCAATGCGGGCAAGACGCGCTTCTTCGACATGCACCTCTCGCACCTGCCGCAGTGCGTGCGCAGCGGGGTGCTGGGCGAATTCGACTGGGCAGTCGTCGAGGCCTGCGACGTCACCGCCGACGGGCAGATCGTGCTCACCACCTCGGTCGGCGCTTCGCCGACGTTCCTGCGGGTCGCCAAGCGGGTGTTGATCGAGATCAACCGCACGCAGACGCCGCGGCTGTGTGGTTTTCACGACATCTACGAACCGTTTGATCCGCCGGCGCGGCAGCCGATTCCCATCCTCCGCCCGTCGGATCGCATCGGCACCCCGGTGGTGAAGATCGACCCGGCCAAGATCGCCGGCATCGTCGAAAGCAACGTGCCGGACGAGACCGGCCGGTTTCATCCGATTGATCCCGTGACGGAACAGATTGGGCTGCATGTCGCGGAGTTTCTGGCCGGTGAAATCGCGAGCGGCCGCATCCCGCCGCAGTTCCTTCCCGTGCAGTCCGGCGTGGGCAACATCGCCAACGCCGTGCTCGGCGCGCTTGGCGCACATCCGGGCATCCCGCCGTTCGAGATGTATTCCGAGGTCATTCAGGATTCCGTGATCGAGCTGATCCGCGGCGGCAAACTGCGGTTCGCGACCGGCACCTCGCTCACCCTCGGCCGCGAGGCGCTGGCCGGGTTCTTTGCCGACCTGGAGTTCTTTCGCCCGCGTCTGTTGTTGCGGCCCCAGGAGATCACGAACAACCCGGAGATCGTGCGCCGGCTCGGTATCATTTCGATCAACACCGCCCTCGAGGTCGATTTGTTTGGCAACGTGAACTCGACGCACGTCATGGGCAGCGACCTGATGAACGGCATCGGCGGCTCCGGGGATTTCACCCGCAACGCCTACGTCTCGATCTTCACCTGCCCGTCGATCGTGAAGGACGGTCGGATCAGCACGATCGTGCCGTTGGTCTCCCACCTGGATCACAGCGAGCACTCGGTGCAGGTTGTGGTGACGGAAAACGGCGTGGCCGACCTCCGCGGCAAGTCCCCCGCCGAGCGCGCATGGCAGATCGCGGAAAACTGCGCGCATCCCGACTTCAAGCGGGAGTTGCTCGGGTATTTCTACCACGTCCGCGACGGCCATACGCCGCAGACCCTCGCCGCCGCTTATGCGATGCATCAGCACTTCCTCGAGACCGGTTCCATGAAAGGCGTCGCCTGGGAGACCTACTTTGGCCTGACCTGAGCGTCCGTGGTGCAAATGCAGAAAACCAATCTTTCCTGTCCGGTAAGGCGCGTTAATCAGTGAGGCCGACAGAGACTTGAATCTTCAACCCCGGCGCCGGCCTCCGATACCTTTGTCGTGGTCTCCGTGTCGAAGTTGATGGTGGTGCCCGCGCCCGCCGGGCGCGCGGGCCGAACGTTTCCGAACGCGGCCGTCCCCATCATGATGGATCCGGAAAAACCTGCGGCCGAGCAGCGGCAGAACGAAGCCGAGACCTCCGGGAATCAGGATGTGCTGATACTTTCGGGTCCGGAGCTGGGCATGGCCGTGGCGCGCGAAGTGATGCACTGGCGCTCCGATCACGAGCAGTTCGCGGATTGCTGGGTCGACGACCGGGACCGGCTGACCGGCTATTACTATGGTCGCCCGTTCAGTCCGTATCGTGATCGCAATGCGCTGGCCGAAGTCTGGAAGCGAATCGACGAACTCGGGTTGCGGTCCCGCTACCTGGCGTGCCTGGATTCGGTCCTCGGCGCGGCGCTGGCGGAAGGTCGTGCCGTGGATGCCTGGTCGCTGC
This sequence comes from uncultured Verrucomicrobiae bacterium, assembly GCA_963797435.1. Lineage (GTDB taxonomy): Bacteria > Verrucomicrobiota > Verrucomicrobiia > Opitutales > Opitutaceae > CAWCPJ01. The sequence continues at coordinate 851,705 of CAWCPJ010000006.1, forward strand.
ACACGTGCCATCCGGAAGTCGCGTGCCGCGCAGCGTTGCTGGCCGTGCGCGCGGGCACGATCACGTAGCGTGGGGACGTCCGCCCGCCATTCGGCGACCATCGCGGCGGAAGATCAGCGACGACACGAGCGGACTCCGCCGAAGAGTAAAGATCCCCGGGGCTTGCTGAAAACTGTAGGAGCGGGTTTACCCCGCGATGATTCGGAGGAATCGCGGGGTAAACCCGCTCCTACAGGCGACCAGGCCGGACCGAACGTCGGCGAGAGCCGCCGCGAGGGCTCAAATATACAATCCGCCGTTCACGCCGATGACCTGTCCGGTGATGTAGGAGGCGGCGGGACTGGCGAGGAAGACAACCAGATCGGCCACCTCTTCGGGACGGCCCAGCCGTCCGACCGGTGTGGAATTGGCGAACTGCTCGCGAATGAAGTCCGGATAGTCGGAGGTCGTGCCCGTATCGATATAGCCTGGTGAGACGGCGTTGACGGTGACCCCCATCGACGCGACCTCGCGTGCCAGCGTAACGGTCATCGACATCAAGGCCCCCTTGGCGGTCGCGTAATTGGCCTGGCCAAAGGCGCCGGTCTGTCCGGCCATCGCGCTGATATTCACGATGCGGCCCCACTTGCGATCAACCATCTCCGGCACGACGGCGTGCATGAGGTTGAAGCACGCGGAGAGATTCACGCCGAGCACCTCGTCCCACATTTGCCGCGTCATGCTGAGGAAGGTGTGGTCGTGCTTGATGCCGGCGTTGTTCACCAGGACGTCAATGGCGCCGAACTTCGTGCGAACGTCGTCGAGCATGCTTTCGATGGCGTCGCTGTGGCCGAGGTCGCAGCGCACGGCGTGACACACGGCGCCGCAATCCTGGATCTCACGAATCAGCGATTCAATGCCGGCGCGAGAATCGCGATAGACCAGGGCGATGTTGGCGCCGGCGCGAGCCGCCGAAAGCGCAATCGTCCGGCCGATGCCGCGACTGGCGCCGGTAATGAGGCACGACTTTCCAGCGAGTTCCTTCACGGGGTTGATGCTCATCGCCGCCGGCGGGGATGGCCGGCGATCGCTCTCACGAATCCGATCATGAAGGGAGACCGGCGGCTTGACGAGTTTCGTTTGCGAACTCCACGATGAGCGCGCCGTCGCGAACCTGCGCGCTGGTGATTTCGGCTCGCTGCAGATCGCGCGGCAGGGGGAGGTGGCGCTTAAAACTTCCTACCCGCACGATGAGACAATCTTCTTCCCGATGCAGGTCGAGATCGGTGCGGTCGACAAACGGCATCGCAATCACGAGGCGGCGCCCCGCCACATCTTCCTCCAGGCGAAACACGGGCGCGGCGACGCCGCAGGCGAGCGGGTCCCCGTCCGCATAAACGCAATGTGCCAGCTCCGCCAGGGCATCGATGCCGACAACTTCCCCCGGGAAATAGGGGACCTCGACGATGGGCAGCGGGGCGAAGCGATCGCGCACCAACGCCAGCGCGGGTTCCTGCGCGCGCCGCCAGGCCGCGGTGCCCGCGTCGGCGGGAAAGACGCGATTGACGATGACACGATCGATGACGAGCCCGAACAGCGAGAAATACATGAAGGCGCGCTGGCTCTCGCGAATCACCATCTTTTCCGGCAGCAGGACCAGCCGGACACTCGTGCGCGCGGCGTCCTGCAGCAGGTGTTCCACCCCGGAGAGACCGCGGCGCAGATCGAGCAGCGATTCCGGCGCACGTCCGGAGCGGCCGCTCGGTTCGTCGACGGGGGCGAGACCGAATCGCTTGCGCAGATACCAGTCGATGGTGCGCGGCAGACTGACGAAACGCAACGAGTCTCCCGTCGGCGGGCAGTCGATCACCAGGAGATCGTAGCGATCGTCCTGGGCGTGGCGGTTCAGGTGCAGCAACGTGATCAGGTCTTCCATGCCGGGCATGAGCGCGAGATCCGCGGAGCCCGCGTCCTGCACGCCGGACGCGGCAAGCAACATCGAGAAAGCATTGCCGGCTTCGCGCCAGCTCGCCTCGACCTCGGCCTGCACGTCGATCTCCTGAATCTCGAGCCGTGGGGCCACCGACGTCGCGCGGCCGCCGGCCTGGTCGAAGAGCGTGCGTTCCAGCCCGAACGAGTCCGCGAGGCTGTGTGCGAGATCGAACGAGAGCAAAAGGGTGCGATGCCCCGCGCGCGCCGCGGCCAGCGCGGTGGCGGCGGCGATGGTGGTTTTGCCGACGCCGCCCTTGCCGGAAAAAAGCAGGATGCGCTTCATGGTGGATTGAGCGAAAGTGACGCGGAACGTCTCTCCTCAAGACGCTTCCGCACTTTGTGGGACCAATCGTTTTCCGTCAGGTCCGGGAGTGCGGCGCCGCGCCGCCCTCCCTTTCGTTGGCGAATCGAAACCGCAACCTGCCGGCGTCAGCGTACCGTGATCCGCTCGGTGCGCCGCGGCTCGCGCAGGTAGCAGGCTTCCAGCGACCCGCGCCAGATCTGTTCGGCCGTGCCGAAAAGGCAGGCTTGGATGCGCACGGCGCAGTTTTCGAGGATGCGCTGGCGGTCCCAACACTGGGCGACGAGCCGGCCGGCGACGATGGTGCCGCGAGCGACCGCCTCGTCCACCGACGTCGGAGGCGAGACGAGAAAACGCAGCGGCAGCGGATCGGATTCGATGGTGGATGGTGCAGGCATATTGGATGGGGGTTACGTGGACATGCCGCCGTTTACGCCAATCACCTGGCCGGTGATGTAGCTGGCTCGGGGACTGGCGAGAAAGGCGACGGCGGCGGCGATCTCTTCGGGCTCGCCGCACCGGCCCATGGGGACCGCCTGTCGCAGTTCCTCACGGGCGAGGCCTGGCATGCCCGCTGGCGATGCGCCCGTCGTGTAGCCGGGCGCGACAGCGTTGACGGTGATCCCCTTGCGCGCGAGCTCGCGCGCAAGGGTCATGGTGAAGGCGACCAGGCCCCCCTTGGTCACCGTGTAATTCACGGGATCAAAACCTCCCGCGGCCCCGCCGACCGACGTAAGGTTGACGATCCGGCCCCAGCCGAGGCGGACCATGTTGCGCAGGACGGCGTTGGTGACATTGAACGGGCCGTTGAGGTTCACGCCGAGGACCTCGTCCCACATCGCCCGCGTCATCTTGAGAAACGAACGGTCGCACGAGCTGATTGCCAGGTTCACCAGGATGTCGATCCGGCCGAAGTCAGCCTCGACGGCCGCGACCATTGCGAGCACGGCCGTCTCATCGGCGATGTCGGCGACGTAGGTCCGGGCGCGAACTTCGTTCTTCGACGCGAGGCGGGCGGCGAGGTCCACCGCGACTGCATCGGTCGTGCTGGTGATCAGCGCGACGTCGGCCCCCGCCCCACCCAGCGCAAGCGCGATCGCCCGGCCGAGAGGGCTGCCGCCGCCAGTGACCAGCGCGACCCGGCCGGTGAGTTCACCGACGGTCGGCGCCCGGGACGCGCTCGCGGAAGTGTCCGCTGTAGGTGCAGGCATGATCTCGGCTCCTTTCCTCTTTTCACGCGGCCGGATGCCAGCCGGCATCCGCCCAGAGTTCGCCCGAAACCGCGGAATTGCCGATCATGAAGCAGATCGCATCTGCGATCTCATCCGGTGCGATCAGGCGGCCCAGCTGCGTCTGGGGCAGCACGCGACTGTTGATATAGTCCTCTCCGAGGGCCCGCACCATCGGTGTATCCGTGAAACCAGGATGGATGACACCGCAGCGGACGCCGTGGAAAATCGCCTCCATCATCAGGGTGGCGGCGGCTCCCTCGAGGCCGGCCTTCGCGGAAGAATAGGAGATCTGGCCCTTGTTGCCGCTGGAGGCGATGGAGCCGATGAAAATCACCGTGCCCTGGATATCCTCGCCCGAGGTCCAGCGCTTCAAGCCCCGGGCGGCCCGCTGCTCGGCGATGCCGGCAACCATTTCAATCGCCCAGTAGATCGGGGCCACAAAATTGATCTCCATCACCTTGCGAAACAGCTCGATTGGATAAATGACCGCCTTCCCGGTGGTCTTGTCGATCCGCACGGCAAGATCGTCGCGCGTGATCGCCGCCGCCGGCACGCAGATCGACGGCAGGTCGAACGACTTGGCCGCGTCGGCGAACACATGCTTCCGGAACGCCTCGTCGGTCGTGTCGCCGATGTAGGCCCGGGCGATCTCGCGACCGGCCTCGCGATTCATGCTGGCGGCCAGTTGCGACGCATTGGGGCTCGCGTCGACCATGGCGATGGCCCGGGCACCACGGCGGATGAGTTCGGAACAAAGGGCGCGGCCGATACCCCCGGCCGCTCCCGTGACAACAGCAACGCGATTGGGAATTTTCATGACGGAACCAGGCTCCAGGTGCCTGCGAGATTGAGGGGAAAAAAAGGGTGGGGAACACCGCCGCCGCTCATGTGCCCAGAGCGGGCAAAAGGCGCCGGACGGCGGAATGCCGCTGGGTCAGCCACGCGCCGGTCGGGACACGAATTTCGCGTCTGCAGGAACGCCGGGGTGTGGGTTGCGGGCGGCATGGGGCCATGCTTCCATCGCGTGGTTGACAGGACAAATGCCACTATGCTGCAATTGCACAAACAAACAAGCCGAAAACAAGCCGACCCCTCATGGAACCCGCCGTCGAAATCCGCAAGTATCCCAATCGCCGCTACTACAACACCCGGGACAGCCGCCACGTGACACTCGAGGAGATCCGCGACCTCGTGCGGGCGGGGCACGACGTGCGCGTGGTGGACAGCCGGACGGAGGAGGACATCACCGTGGCGGTCCTCACCCAGATCCTGCTGGAGATCGAGTCCCCCAAGCTTGCGTTTTTTCCCGCGAATTTTCTCCAGCATCTGATCCGGCTCAATACCGACATGTTCAAGACAATGACGGAAAGCTACTTCAGGAACTCATTGGCGACGTTCATGAAGACGGCGGAGCCGGGTCAAGGAGGACCATCCCCCGGTTTCGGGGTGCCTTTCCCGGGCGCGATGGAGGACTGGCAGCGCATGTGGTTGGGGATGATGCCGAAGCCGGGACCGAACGCCGCACCCCTCCTCGGCGGAACCGGCGCCGGCGCCCGAACCAGCTCCCGAAGCGACCCCGGCGGCCGAGAATCGGGTCGCGGAGTTGAGCCGCCAGGTCGAGGCGATGCGCCGGACCCTCGAGCGGTTGCGGAAGCGCGGGAAAAAGTAATTGTGCAAACGCACAAAATTGTGTTGACGGCGACGCCCCGCCGGCGTTGAGTGCGCCCGTTAGGTCAGGTTAGGCTTGGAAGGCGGACGCGCTTCCCTTCCCGGTCCTTCGTCGGAGTCGTTTCGTGGATGCGACCCATCCGGCCGCGCCGATTTCGCGAAAGCCCGAGGGCGCGGTGCGTCATGCCGCGAGTTCATCACTGCTGTGCCCCAGCATCAACATACTGACGCCATGACAAACGAATCGAAGCAAAGCGCCCAGACTCTGTTCGACGACGCATTCAAGACTTACGAACAGACGCTGAACACCGGCATCAAGATCCAGGAGGAGACCGTGAACCTCTGGAAGAACGTGCTCTGTGATTCACCCACGCCGACGGAACTGCAGAAGCGGCTCTCGGCCATCGTCGACGAGGGCTTCCCCGCCGCGAAGAAACGCATGGAAGAGTCCCTGCGCTCCCTCGAGGAACAATACAAGGTCGGCTCCGACCTGATGCAGAAGGCGGTGCAGGTCTGGCAGCCTGGCACGGTCGCGGAGTCGCAAAACCGGATTCGCGACCTCTGGGAGTCCTCCCTCACCGCGATCCGCAACAACGCCCAGGCGGTCGTGAAAACCAATCAGCAGATCCTCGATTTCTGGACGGGGGTGCTGACCACGGGCGGCAAGAAGCCCGCCGCCGCCAAGTAACTCCGTCGGCCGGGATCCGCGCCGGCGCCCGCCTCCGCTCCGGGGAGTCGGAGATGATCCGGGTGTGACGCGATCCCGGCCCACCGGCCCTTCACCGGCCGGGGTGCGGCCGCGAGCAGCGAACCCGACTGAGTCCAGCCGGCGGCGGCGGTGCTGGGAGACCGCCGCCGCATGCGGCTTTCCCGACTCTCAACCCTTTTTACCATGGACGACAATTTCGATCAGGCATTCCAACAGGCGGCGGTGTTCCAGAAGATGTGGATGGACGCGTTCACGCAGATGTCCGACGTCTGGAGCCGGTTCAGCCCGGGCAATCCACCGCCGGATACGATTCGCGACATGCGCGCGGGCATGCTCAAGGTGCTCACCGAGGCCTGGGACCAGTTCATGCGCACCCCGCAATTCATGGAGTATATGAAGACCTCCATGGATGGTTTCCTGAGCATGCGCAAGATGGCCGCCGATGCCATGACGCGCAAGCACCACGAGATGCAATCGACCGCCCGCGAGGACATCGACGGAGTGCTGCTGGCGATTCGCCACATGGAGCGCCGGCTTCTGGATCGCATGGAGGAAATCGAGACGGCCGTGTCCGCCGTCGGCCAGCGGATGGACACGATGGAGGTGGCTGCCGCCGAGCCCGCGGGAGTCAAGTCCGCCCCGGCGGCCGCGCCGGCCCCGGAGGAAGCCCCGCGGAAAAACGCGCGTCGATCGAGAAATAGGTCCCATCACCGCAAACCGTAATGCCCCATGAGTGATACCGCCACTAACGCCAACCCCATCGCGGCCGCCTGGGCCGACGCGATGATCGGGGAAGGATTCGCGAACGCCCGTCGCCTCGCGGCGCTGCCCTTCGTCGCCCAGAAGGCGCGTCAGGTTCGCAAGGGCGTCACGCCCTGCGAAATCGTGTACGAGGAGGATCGCGCCCGGCTCTATCGGTACCTCGGACCGAAGCCGCCGAAATACCGCACCCCGCTGCTCTTCGTCTTCGCGCTCGTCAACCGGCCCTACATCTTCGACCTGAAGGAAGGCCGGAGCGTCATCGCGCAGTTTGTCGACGCCGGATTCGACACCTACCTGCTCGACTGGGGCATTCCCACCCAGGCCGAGCGTTACCTCACGCCGGATGACTATATCAATGGTTACCTGCTCAACGCGATCGACTACCTGCGCGAGCGTTGCGACTGCCCGAAGGCCAGCCTGCTCGGCTACTGCATGGGCGGCACCATCGCGACCATGTTCACCGCGCTGCACCAGGGGCTGGTGAAAAACCTCCTGATTCTCGCCGCCGGCATCGACTTCTCCACGCGCGAGGGGCTGATCAATCTTTGGACGGATCCGAAGTATTTCGACGTCGACAAGTTCGTCGACACCGTGGGCAACGTGCCCGCGGAGTTCCTGCAGGCCGCGTTCCTGATGTTGAAGCCGGTGCAGAACCTCCTGGAGAAGCCGATCACCTTCTGGGAGAACTGTGATCGCGCCGAATTTGTCGAGGACTTCCTCACGATGGAAACCTGGCTCAACGACAATGTGCCGGTTCCCGGCGAGATGTATCGCCAATGGGCGAAGTATCTCTTCCAGCAGAACCTCCTCGTGCAAAACCGCATGCCGGTCGGCAAGCACATCGTCGACCTGCGCAAGATCACCTGTCCGCTCATGAACCTCATGGCGGAAAAGGACGATCTCGTGCCCTGTTCGCAGAGCGCGCCCCTCAACGATCTCGTTTCTTCGGCCGACAAATCTTCGATCGTCGTGCCCTCTGGTCACATTGGTCTCTCCATCGGCCGCCATGCGCAAAAGCACGTGTGGCCGTCCGTATGCGAATGGCTCGCGGAACGCAGTTAGTTCCCTTCGTCCCAACGCTTCAGCCCGTCTTTTGATTCAATCCGGCCGTCACTGTTACCGCCCGCGATCGGGGTGACAGGGGCGGCATTTGGCCATGCCGCATCCCTCCGTGAGCGAATCGCTGCACGGGATCGACGACCACATACGGCCGCCGCCGGAAGCAACTCGCGTCTTGTCGCTTGCCGCGCGGACTTCCGGCCGGTGCGGCTCGCTGGCCCGCGTATCGGTTCGCAACCTGAAGGCGCCCCATGCCCGCCAGTGAACATCATGCCATGCCGGTGATTGCCGATCTGCATTTTCGCGACGGTGTCCTGCCGGCCTTCCGCGATATCTTTTCCGATCGCGTGCTCGACGCGCTGCGGCTCCTGTCGCGCTTCAATCGCGAACAACACGACCTGATGCGCCGTCGCGTCGAACGCCGCGCCCGGCGCGCGCGCGATCACCAGCCGATGACCTTTCTCGATCCCGGATACATGATTCCGCGCACCGGAATCAGCGCGGGTGAGGCGCGTGCCGGTCGTTTCCATGGTTGCGCGATCCCGGCCGACTTGCGGCGGCAGTGGATCCAGGGCACCGGTCCCGGCGCCAAGCCCAACACGCCCCTCGAGCAGAGCATCCGCAACGTCGCCTATGCGCTGCTCTCCGGGGCTGATGGCTGGATGTTCGACGGCGAGGACGCGCTTGGCCAGGTGACGACGATGTCGCTCGAGAACCAGCGCAACCTCAAGCTTGCCTTCGCCTTCGATCCCCGGTTCCTGCGCGTCGCCGAGGAGGTCGCGCGCGAAATGAACCGGTGGGCCCACGGTTTCTTCGGCCGCGAGATCATTGCGGACTGGCGCCGGCAGCTGGAGTTCACCACCCGGCTGTTCCGCCCGCGCGGTCTGCATCTCGACGACCGGCACGTGCGCGATGCCGAAGGCCTGCCGCTTTCGGCCGCGATCGTCGATACGATCCTGTATGTCGTAAACAATGGTCCGCGCCTGTCCGCCGATCAGCGGTCCATCGTGCTTTACCTGCCCAAGATCCAGACGGCGGAGGAGGCCTCCTTTTGGGCGACGCTGCTCGACACGCTCGAGGACTTTCTCGCGCTGGCCCGCGGCACGATCAAGGTTTATGTGCTCGTCGAGCAACTCGAGGCGACCTTCCAATTGATGGAAATCCGCGCCGCGCTCGGCCGGCATTTCGTCGGCTTCAACACCGGCCGCTGGGACTATATCAACAGTGTCGCGGACGCGATGGCGTGGGATCCCGCGTTCACCAATCCCAATATCGAAGCGGTCGTGATGACCTACGGCTACATGCGCCACTACGAGGACCGCGTGCGCCGGGCCGTGAACACGCCGGACCTCGACGGCCATCACGCGCTCTGGCAGGGCGGCATGGAACCCAATATTCCCGTGGGATCGGAGCGCGGAGTCAGTGCCAGCATGGAGCAGGCGGTCGCGGGCGCGCGGCGGGAACAGCAGGCGGGCGCCAGCGGCAAATGGGTCGCGCACTGGAAGATGGTGCACATCGTGCGGCCGGTCTGGGGCGCGGCCGGCCAGCTCAACCAGCTCGGCCGGGAATTCCCGCGCCTGACCTACGCCGCGGGCGACGCCGCGGGGCTCTCCCACCTCGAGCCGGCGCCCCGCACGATCCGCGGCGCGCGCAATCTGATCAGCGTCGCGATGCAGTATGGCAACGCCTTCCTGCAGGGGCTCCAGGCGGCCGCGCTCAAGCCCGCGGATTTCTTCGGCAATGACGACGTGCTCTACCTGATGGAGGATATGGCCACGGGCGAGATCCGCCTCAGCATTCTCTGGGAATGGCTGCACAAGCACGCTCCGCTCACCGAGCCCGACATCGCGACGGGGGTGCGCGCCGGCGAGTCGATCACGGTGCCGCTGTTCGAGCAATTGTGGGCGGAAGAGTATGAAAAGCTCCGGCACGCCAGCAGCCGGGACGTCCACGACGACTCGAAAAACACCACGCTCCCGATCGCGCGCGACCTCGTGCGCACCTACGTTCTCGAGGACACCAAGCTCCCCTGGTCCATCGATCTGCTCAATCTCAACCTCAACCACCACGATGCGGCCGAGGCGAACCGGCGCGTGCGCCGGTATCTCGAGGCCTTTCGCGCCGACGGCACCCGCATCACCGAGAATCTTGATTTCCCCGCGACGGCATCCTGAGCGGGAAGGAGGAGCTCATGCAGGCGACAGCGAAGACGAATCCAGCAACGGAGGCATGGTACCATCGCCCTCGTTTTGACGGTATCCGGCGGCTCTACACACCGGAGCAGGTCGAGGAACAACGCGGCTCGATCGCCGTCGACTACACCATCGCCGGCGACACCGCGGAAGCCTTCCATCAGCACCTGCGCACGCTCTTCGCGCGGCGCGAACAGATCACGACCTTCGGTCCGTATTCACCGGGACAGGCCGTCGTGATGAAACGACTGGGCATCGATGCGATCTACCTCGGCGGCTGGGCGACGTCGGCCAAGGGCTCCGCCACGGAGGACCCGGGCCCCGATCTCGCGAGTTATCCGTTGAGCCAGGTGCCGGACGAAGCGGCGCCGATCGTGCGGGCGCTCCTCACCGCCGATCGCAACCAGACCTTCAGTCTCCTGCACATGAGCGAGGCGGAACGAGCCGCCACGCCGGTGATCGACTACCGGCCGTTCATCATCGCCGACGCCGACACGGGCCACGGCGGGGACGCGCACGTGCGCAATCTCATTCGTCGCTTTGTCGAGATCGGAGTGCCCGGTTACCACATCGAGGACCAGAAACCCGGCGTGAAGAAGTGCGGTCACCAGGCCGGCAAGGTGCTCGTGTCGCAGGACGAGCAGATCAAGCGGCTGAATGCCGCCCGCTTCCAACTCGATCTCATGCGCGTCGCCGGGATCATCGTGGCGCGCACCGACGCGGAAGCCGCGACTTTGCTCGACGGCTGCGGTGACGAACGCGATCACGCGTTCATCCTCGGCGCGACGAACCTCGAGGTGCCGGCGTTCAAGATCGCCTACCTCGCGGTGATGAAGCGACTTTTCGAGGCGGGGCTCCTGGCCATCAACGGCCACCTGTTGTACGAGGTCTCCGACGCGGCCTTCGCCGCGGCCTCGGGGTGGCTGCAGGATGTCGGTCTGCTCGGTTTCATCGACGCCCGTGTCAAGGCCCTGATTGAGCCCACGGCCCTGGCGGTGACGAGATTGTGGGACGACGTTTCCGGCAAGTTCGCGGATGCATGGGTGGACGCTGCCCGGATGAAAACCTACGGGGAAGCGGTGGCGGAACTGATTCGTTCGCGGATCGACGAGGGCTTCCGCGTTGATGTGGGCATCGAGGAGTGGCTGGGATTTTGTGCCCACGCTTCCCTCGCGGAGGCGCGCGCAAAGGCGCGCCTGCTCGGCCTCGACACGGCATGGGATTGCGAACTGCCGCGCACGCCCGATGGCTATTACCAGATCCAGGGGGGCATCGAATGCGCGATCGCGCGTTCGCTCAACGTCGCTCCCTACGCGGACGTGTTGTGGATGGAGACAAAGACGGCGAGCCTCGACGACGCGGCGAAATACGCGAACGCGATCCACGCCGCGCACCCCGACAAGCTGCTCGCGTACAATCTGTCGCCATCGTTCAACTGGGACACCACCGGCATGAGCGATGACGAGATGCGTCGCTTCCCGGAGGAACTGGGGCGGTTGGGATTTGTATTCAACTTCATCACCTACGGCGGCCATCAGTTCGACGGTCTCGCCGCGGAAGAATTTGCCACCGCCTTGCGCGAGGACGGCATGCTCGCGCTCGCGCGCCTGCAGCGAAAGCTGCGGTTGTTGAACTCGCCGTATCGCACGCCGCAGGCGCTGGTCGGCGGCCCGCGCGCGGATGCCGGCCTGATGGCCGTGAGCGGCCGCACCACCACGACGAAGGCGATGGGCAAGGGTTCCACGCATGCGCAACACATGGTGCAGATTGAAGTCCCGCCGAAACTGCTCGAGAGCTGGATCGAGTTGTGGAAAACGCGGCACGGAATCGCCGGGCGATGGTCCGTGAGCCTGCGTCCCCAGACCGCCGCCTCCGACCTGCTCGCCCTGACCGTGCGCGACGAGGCGAACGACAAGATCGCCGACCTGATCTTTGCGAGCATCCAGGATCGCCGGGGCCGCAATATCATGTCGGTGCGCGACCAGAACAACTGCCGCGAGCCGTGGCGGCGGCACCGCCTCCTGACCCTGTTGCACCTGTTCCTCGTGCACCGTTTCCGCTTTGGGTCCGTGCATTACGTGAGCCCGACCGCGGACAACCAGGCACAGGCCAGGGCGATGAAGGCGCTGGGCTTCTTCGATGACGTGACGAGCGAGATCGGCCACATCATCGTCGCCGGCGTGAACGCCACCAGGATCCGCGAGTGGGTGGATCCCGATCAGACGGCGCTCAAGCGCCTGATCGCGGACGGTGCTCTCACCGCCTCGAACCAGGGTGCCGGAAGGTAGGCCCGATTCCTCCGACGCGTCTGCATGACGACCATGCGTTGCGGACGGACCTGGGCCGGATCCGCCCCGCCTCACGCCACCGTCAGCATGACGGTGTTCTTCTCGATGCGCTGGCCTTTGGTCACGCGCACGCTGTGCACCGTACCGGCGCGGGAAGCCTTGAACTCGTTGTGCATCTTCATCGATTCGAGCACGACGAGGGTGCGGCCTTTGTCCACGGCTTCGCCCTCCTGCACGGGAATCTCGACGATCACGCCAGGCATCGGCGCACGCAGGACAACCTCGCCGCCGTGGGCGCCGGCACCGCCGCGCAGGCCGGCCAGGCGGTGGGTGCGTTCATCGACGATGGAGACATCGTGGGTTTCGCCCGCGACTTGGACGCGATAACAGTCCTCGAGGGGTTGCAGACGCAGGGCGTACGAGCGGCCGTTCACGAGCAGACTGTAGAGCGTGCCGTCGGTCGAAGTCTGCAGGTCGGCGACGATGGGTTCGCCGTCAATCGACAGTTCGCCGTTGCCGTTGATGGCGATGGTGAGGTTCTGACCTCCGACCGTGGCGATGTATTTCATGGGAATAGGGTGGGGCGGGTCTCCGACCCGCCTCGGTGGAAGGCCGGTCGAAGACCTGACCTACCGGGTGGTGCCGCTTTGAAGTTCGGCCCTGGTGGTCCGATTGACTCGTTGCGGCCATGGGCAGGGCGGGGATTCCGTTCCCCGCCGGATTCCCGCGTCGGGTTGTCGACGGCGGGGAACGGAGTCACCGCCCTGCCGAGGCAAGAATTGCGATCTCCGACTTTCATAGCCCGCGGTGCAGCGCCACCCGGCGGCCGAGCTGGCGCCAGGGCGACACACTGGCCGCTCCCGGCGGCACGATGGCGCGACGGATGCGCTGGTGCGCGACGAGCGCGGCGGCAAGGGCCGACATGCGCATGAGATCCGGTGTCTGCTTTTCCTGGGCGAGGAAGTCGCGCTCGAGGAACTTCGTGTGCACCCGGCCCTCCTGGAACTCGGGCGTGTTCATCATCTGGATGAAGAACGGAATCGCGGTGGGCACGCCGGTGATGTGGAACTCCTCCAGCGCCCGGCGGGTGCGGATGATCGCCTCGGCCCGGGTCTCGTCCCAGACGACCAGTTTCGCGATCAACGAGTCGTAGTAGGGCGACACCTCGGAGCCCAGCGCGATGCCCATGTCAAGGCGCACGCCGGGACCGGTCGGCGTTTCCAGCCCGATGATGCGGCCCGTGGCCGGCAGGAAATTCGCGTGCGGGTCCTCGGCGACGATGCGGCATTCGATGCAATGGCCCTTGAGGCGCACGTCCTCCTGGCGGTGACGCAACGTCTCGCCGGAGGCGATGCGCAGCATTTCCTTGACGATATCGATGCCGGTGACGCGTTCGGTCACCGTGTGCTCGACCTGCAGGCGCGTGTTCATCTCGAGGAAGAAGAACTCGCGCGTGTCGTTATCGACCACGAACTCGACCGTGCCGGCGCTGAAGTAGTTCACCGCCTGCGCGGCGCGCACGGCCGCCTCGCCCATCTGCTGGCGCAGGGCGTCGTCGAGAATCGGTGACGGCGATTCCTCGATCAGCTTCTGGTGGCGGCGCTGGATCGAGCAATCACGCTCGGCGAGATGGATGAGATTGCCGTGCTGGTCACCGAGCAACTGGATCTCGATGTGGCGGGCGTTGCGCACGAGCCGTTCGAGGTAGACGCGATCGTCACCGAACGATGCCTCCGCTTCGCGGCGCGCGACGCGGATCGACTCGGGCAGCGCCGCAGCCTGCTCCACCACGCGCATGCCCTTGCCGCCGCCGCCGGCGGCGGCCTTCACGAGGAGGGGAAAACCAATCTCGGGCGCGGCGGCGACCAGTTCCTCGTCGGACATGCGCCCGGCCTTGCCGATGCCCGGGACGAGGGGCAGGCCGGCATCGGCGGCGGTGGCGCGGGCGGTGAGCTTGTCCCCCATCAAACGAATCGCGGCGGGTGGAGGACCGATCCAGACGAGACCGGCGGCGATGAATCGTTCGGCGGCCTCCTCGTTTTCCGCGAGGAAGCCGTAGCCGGGATGCACGGCGTCGCAGCCGGCATGTTGCGCGACGTCGATCAGTTTTTCCGTGCGCAGGTAACTTTCAACCGCCGGCGGCGGGCCGATCAGGTAGGCCTCGTCCGCCATGCGCACGTGCGGCGCCATCCGATCGGCCTCCGAATACACGGCGACGGACGCGCAGCCGAACTCGCGGCATGCACGAATGATCCGCACCGCGATTTCACCGCGGTTGGCAATCAGGACCTTCTTGATCCGGGGCATGGTGAGTCTTGCTGTGGGGCCGGACCCTCTTTCCTGGTCACACGCGGTCGCGTGCAAGCACGCCCCTACACGGGTCGGCTCGTGCTGCTGTAGGAGCCTGCTTGCAGGCGATTGTGACAGTGCGTCGGTGGGCGGATGCCATCACAGCGGAATATTCCCGTGCTTCTTGGGCGGGTTGTGGTCGCGCTTGTTCTTGAGCATCTCGAGCGCGTTGATCAGGCGGATGCGCGTCTGGCTCGGCTCGATCACGTCGTCGAGATAACCCCAGCTCGCGGCCACGTAGGGATTCGCATACGTCTCCCGGTACTCGGCGACGAGCTTGGCGCGCAGTTCGTCGGGTTTCTCGGCGTCGGCGAGATCCTTGCGCCTGAGCACATTGATGGCGCCCTCGGGGCCCATGACCGCGATCTCGGCCGTCGGCCACGCGAGGTTGATGTCGCCGCGCAGATGTTTGCTGCTCATCACGTCGTAGGCGCCACCATAGGCTTTGCGCGTGATGATCGTGACCTTGGGCACGGTCGCTTCGGCGAAGGCATAGAGCAGTTTCGCGCCGTGGCGGATGATGCCGTGATGTTCCTGGCCGACGCCGGGGAGAAAACCCGGCACGTCGACAAACGTGACGAGCGGAAGGTTGAAGCAGTCGCAGAACCGGACGAAGCGCGCGGCCTTGGTCGAGGCGTTGATGTCGAGACAACCGGCAAGGACCTGCGGCTGGTTGGCGACGAGGCCGACGCTGCGGCCGTGCAGGCGCGCGAAGCCGACGATGATGTTGCGCGCGAAATGTTCCTGCACCTCGAAGAAGCTGTCGGTGTCGACCACCGCCCGCAGCACTTCGTGCATGTCGTAGGGTTTGTTTGGATTCTCCGGGATGATCTCGTCGAGCACCTCGGCGGCGCGAAGCGGATCATCCTCGGTCTGGCGGAGGGGCGCATCCTCGAGGTTGTTGGACGGAATGTAGCTGAACAGCGTGCGCGCGAGGTGCAGCGCGTGTTCCTCGTTCTCGGCGGCGAAGTGTGCGACCCCGCTCGTCTCGTTGTGCGTCATCGCCCCGCCGAGCGCCTCGGCCGTGACGTCCTCGTGCGTTACGGAGCGCACGACGTCCGGACCGGTCACGAACATGTAGCTCGTGCCCTGCGTCATGATCGTGAAGTCGGTGATCGCCGGCGAGTACACCGCGCCGCCCGCACACGGACCGAGAATGCACGAGATCTGCGGCACCACCCCGCTGCTGGTGACATTGCGCAGGAAGATGTCGGCATAACCGGCGAGCGCGACCACGCCTTCCTGGATGCGGGCGCCGCCGGAATCATTGAGCCCGAAAACCGGCGCGCCGTTTTTCAGCGCGAGGTCCATCAGCTTGACGACCTTCGCGGCGTGCCCCTGGCCGAGGCTGCCGCCAAAGACCGTGAAGTCCTGCGAAAACACATACACGAGCCGTTGGTCGATCGTGCCGTAGCCGGTGACGACGCCGTCACCGAGCAGACCGCCGTCACCGCGCTGCACAAACACGTCGATCTCGCGAAACGATCCTTCGTCGAGCAACAGCTCGATGCGTTCGCGGGCGGTGAGCTTGCCTTTGGCTTTCTGCGCCTTGATGCGGGCGTCGCCGCCACCCTGCCGCGCGGCGGCACGCAATTCGCGGAGTCTGGCCGTGGCTGGATTCTGGGGTGCATTCATGACGGTAACACGACTCCTCGCGAGGCCGGCGGGCGGGTCTGTCGAGCGGGCGCGGACGGCCTCCACGACCATGAGCACCGGCCCGATGACAGGCCAATGTGAATAAGACTCACTTATCTCACCGGCCCCGAATATGGCAACATGTTTTCGAAGATTCCGGAGTTTTTGCGACGGACTTTCCCTCGGCCTTATAGACCGATGCGGTTGCGTTGCGCGTTGAAGGATTGAGACTCGCCAAGCTGGCGCCGAGGGTCGTTGCTGGGATCGGACGCGAGGTTGTTCACAAGTTGTTCGGTCGAACCCCGCCCCGCCGCGTCCTGCCCGAATTCGCGATGACCGTTGCCTCTTCCACGTCCTCCGCCGCCGCGCCAGCACCCGCGCCTCACCGCGTGCCGGACACCTCCTGGCGCCACGTCCTCCGCATCATCAGTCGCAAGCACTTCAGTCCTTTCAAGACCTACGTGAACCGCGACCACCGGACGACCGTGGTGCTCAATCCGAAGGTCGGCACAAAGAGCTTCCGGCAGGCGCTCACGGACGGCATGCGCGAGATCCACGGCGTCACCGACCCGTCGCACGGACGCTATCGCGGCTTCAGGAAGGCGCGGGAGTTCCCGTTCGCTCCGCTGCGCGACTACCTGCACGTCTTCCGGCACGCCGACGAGTACCGGTTCTTTTGTTTCGTGCGCAATCCCTACGCCCGGCTGCGCTCGGCCTGGCAGAACAAGTTCGCCTACGGGCACGCCGCGGGCTACTCGCGCAGCATCCGGCGCAAGGAACTCGGTCGCTTGCGACGTTTCGCGCGGGCGCGGGGCCTGCCGGGCGGCGAGGACGCGACCGCGATCCCGTTCGACACATTTCTGGCGTACGTCGAAAGCCAGCCCGCGGGCCGGCGCGATCATCACTGGGATGAACAGTATTGCGTGCTCCTGATGGACGACGTGCGTTACGAACGCTGCTTCAAGATGGAAGGCGAGTTCACCGCCGGGCTGCGGGAAATCTTCGCGCGCATCGGCCTCACGGGGCCGGCGATGGAGGCGATCCTGGGAACGCAAAAAAACACGAGCCCGAAGAACGAGGCGCCCGTGTTCACGCCGGAACTGGCCGCGCGCGCGCAACGGATCTATGCCCGCGATTTCGAGGTGCTTGGCTACGACGCGGGCTCGTGGCGCGGGTTGTGAGGCTTCCCTGTTGGGCTGGCCCTGGTGGCGGATCGCTTGCGAGCAAGCTCCTATATGATCGGCTCCACGCCTGCATGGATCCGGCTGAGGCGGTCGACGCCTGATTCACCCTTGGAAACCGCGGCTCACGGTGCGGCATGGCCCGGAGGGCCAGCCCTACGGCACCGCGTTACCGATCTCGGCCGTTCAGCAATGCCGTGACCCAGCGTCGGTGCGGTCCCGAGAGCGTCACGGTGTCGAGCTGCGCCAGCGGCACCCAAACGAGATCGTCGTGCGTGCGAGATCGCGGGCGACGTGGCGCAGCGGAAAATATCCGTTCCGTGATTTGAAACCGCGTGATCGCGCGCCGATGCGTGGCGAGCAGTGAACCCGCGGTGAGCGCGATTCGCGCGACGCCCGCTTTTTCCGCCGTGGGCAATTCGTGCAGCCCGCGCATGCGCGCCGCGGTCTCGGGGATGCGATGCAACAGAAGCGCACCGCGGCGCACGCACCACACCCGATCGACCGACTGCTGCTCGGTCTTCGCGCGGGCGATCCGCGGCAGGTCGTTGGCGGTGCCGTTCGCGCGAGCGGCGCAGAAGCGGGCCACCGGACAAGCCGCGCAGCGCGGGTTGCGGCGCACGCAAATCGTCGCGCCGAGTTCCATCATCGCCTCGTTGTGTCGCCCGGGATGGCGCGGATCGAGGAGCGTTCCGGCGAGCGCGGTGAAGTGCTGCACGGCCGCCGTGCCCGCGGGGAACAGCCGGGTTTCATTCGTGAGGCGTGCGAGGATGCGCACGACATTCCCGTCGACGCACGCGACCGGATCGTCGAACGCCAGGCTCGCGATCGCGGCCGCGGTGTAAGGTCCGACCCCGGTCATCTCCGTCCAGCCCCTCGCATGGCGCGGCGGTTCATCGCGGGCGATCAGTTCCTTGGCCAGGGTGTGCAGAAACCGCGCGCGCCGATAGTAGCCCAGGCCTTCCCAGAGTCTGAGCACCGTTGCTTCCGGGGCGGCGGCCAGCGTGGCAAAATCCGGCAGGGCCTGCATCCAGCGATCGAAGTAGGGGAGGACGGTGGTCACCTGCGTCTGCTGCAGCATGAATTCCGAGACGACGGTGCGGTAAAGCGAGCGTTCGGTGCGCCACGGCAGCGGGCGTTGGGCTCGCTCGAACCAGCCGGCCAGGGCGCGGCGAAAGGAAGTGACGCGAGCGGAAAGAGAGGGATGGGGATCGTCCACGGCAGGGCGGCGGCACGGTAGGATCGCCTTCAGCCGCGATGTCGAGCACGCAGTGGGCCCGAGGCAGCTTTCGTGGTTGACGGTGCTCCCGCGGGCAAAGTGATTTGGGCAGGTTTTTTCGTGCCTTTCGCGCCGGTTTTGTGGCCATCTTGCGCCATGCCGATCAAGCCGACGTTCCCGGCGAACGAGGACAACGCACCGAAGAAGATCACGTCCTACACGGTCAAGCTGACCGACCGGCAGATGGAGCAGGTGCAGCGGCATTGCGAACAGCGTGCCTGGGAAAAGTTCGACGTGGCTTACGCGCGCTTCGCGTTCAAGGGGCCGAAGGTGAACGTGACGGGTTACGAGAGCGGCAAACTCGTGGTCGCCGGCAAGGAAACCGAGGGGTTCGTCACCAATTTCATCGAGCCCGAGGTCTTGCAGGAAGCCCGGCTCGGTTACGACGAGGTCCTGCATCCCGAGTGGTTCGAACCGCACGCCGGGCTCGACGAGAGCGGCAAGGGTGATTTTTTCGGGCCCGTGGTCACGGCCTGTGTCATCGCGGACAAACCCGCCATCGAGGCGTGGATCAAGGCAGGGGTGAAGGACTCGAAGAAAATCGCCGATCCGCAGATCCTCCGCCTCGACAAGATCATCCGAGGCACGCGCGATGTGGCGGTCGAGGTCTTCTCCTGGCGCATGGAGAAGTACAACGAGCTCATGCGTCGCCCTGGGGCCAACTTGAACCGCCTGCTCGGCTGGCAGCACGCGCAAGGCCTGATCAAGGCGCTCGGTCGCAAGCGCGTGCCGTGGGGGTTGCTCGACCAGTTTTCGGAAAAGCCGCTCGCGCAGGCTGAATTAAAGAAGAAGAGCGTGACCGATTTCGACCTGCGCATGCGCACGAAGGCGGAGGAGGATCCCGTGGTGGCTGCGGCGTCGGTCTGCGCCCGCGCGGAATTCGTGCGCACGATGAAGGCGCTTTCCGACGAATCGGGTCTGGCCCTGCAGAAGGGCGCCAGCGCCCTGGTCAAGAAGCAGGCGCACGAAATCATCGCGAAGTTCGGGGTGGCGGCCCTGACGCGCTTCGCGAAACTGCACTTCCGCACCGCCTACGAGGTCGTGCAGGAAGCGGGCAAGCTCGGCGAGTTCCCGCTGCCCGAACCCAAGGCGCGGTTTGAGCGGGACTAGGTCGCGCGACACAGAGAGTCCATGAATCACACCAATGAACACGAACCCAGAATTCGCGCTGAATGCATCCGTGCTGATTCGTGGATTGTATCAATTCCGAAACCTGGCTTGAGGACATAGAGGCATGACTCCGAAACGCCAACGCCGCGGCCATGACGTGCGCATCATCCAGGATGCGCACGGTCTGATCGGCGTGGACGAAGCGGGGCGCGGCGCACTCGCCGGGCCGGTGGTCGCAGGCGCGGTTTTGATCAATCGCGCGTTTCTCGACAGCGACTGGTGTCGGCGGCATGCCACGACGATCAACGATTCGAAGCAACTCTCCGCGGCGGAGCGCTCCCATCTCTACGAACGCATGGAGTGGTTGCGTGCGGAACAACGCATCCTGTTCGCCGCGGGACAGGCGAGTGTGGCCGAAATCGAGTCGGAAAACATCCTCGGCGCCACCCGGCTTGCCATGCGCCGCGCGATCGAAGCGGCGCTGGCGCTGGGCCGGATCCAGCCGCATCCGCCGGATCCGTTGTTCGTCCAGTCGGTGCCACCACGCGCACCCGGCGAATGCATTTCCGACTGGCTCGTGTTGATCGATGGGAAGCCGATGCGCAGCCTCGGTTTCGCCCACCGGGCGATTGTCGAGGGTGATGCGCGTTCCCTCGTGATCGCCATGGCATCGATCATCGCGAAGGTGACGCGCGACCGGCTGATGGAGGCGTTGCACGTCGAAGTTCCGGGCTACGGTTTCGGCCGACACAAGGGCTACGCCACCGGCGCGCATCGCGAGGCTCTGGTCACGCTTGGGCCGTGTCCGCACCATCGGTCGCTGTTCATCCGGACGTTTCTCGAGCGCGGTGAGGATCCGGCCCAAGCCCGGTTTGATTTCTTGGATGCCGACGAGGAGACAGCCGACGAATTGCTGGAAGCCGACGGCGAAACGTTCGTTGTGTCCTAGCCAACCGGTACAGAAGACCCGTTTGCGGTGGCGCAGTGGCCTATTCCCGGGCAACGGTGGCTCATGCCAGCAGCATTCTTTCAGGTGGATCGGGCGTCGCCACTGCGTCCGGCGGAACAGATCAAGGCGCAGTTGCGCACCGCCGTCCGCTCCGGCGAGCTGCGGCCGGGGGTGCCATTGCCGCGGGTGCGCGCTCTCGCGGCCGAACTCGGGCTCAATCCCAATACGGTTGGTTCCATCTATCGCGACCTCGCCCAGGAGGGACTCATTGCCCCGCGCGGCAAGGCTGGCACGCGCGTCGCTCCCGGGCCCTTTTTGCGCGAAGCGATGCGATGCGCAGTTGCTTCGATGCCGGGGTCCGCCCGCGGCTGCACCTCGAAGATGCCACCCGCGCGCCGCTCGACGTGATCGCGTGGTTTCTCGAGGCTGTCTACGCCCTCGCCGCGGACGCCGGCGTACCTGCCGCGCTGCGTCCGAAAATCCGCGTCTGCGACACGATGGGCGTCGGTCTGCCGTACGGCGATGTGGACGCCCCGCGCGGCGTGCCGCGGCTGTTCGCGCGCTTGCGGGAACTCGGACTCGCGCCGGCGGATCTCGAGTTCCATCCGCACAACGACACGTGGATGATCGTTCCGAATTGCCTGGCGGCGATCCGGGCCGGCTGCGGCGCGATCAACGGCACCTTGCTCGGCAAGGGCGAACGCACGGGCAATGCGCCGCTCGAGGGCGTGCTCCTGCATCTCATCGGGATGGGTTATTTCGCGGATCGCCGGCCCGATTTTGCAGCGTTGAATGGCCTGGTCGATTTCTACGCGGCGATCGGCCATCCGCTGGCGTCCCAGTATCCGCTATTTGGGCGCGACGCCCACCGCACGCGCGCGGGCATTCACGCCGACGGGTTGAACAAGTTCTGGTGGATGTATGCCCCGTTCGACGTCCCCGGTCTGCTCGGGCGTCCGCTGGAGGTGTCGCTGACCAAGGATTCCGGAGCCGCGGGCGTGGTGTTTCTCCTCAAGCAACACCGCGGTCTCGAACTGGCCAAATCGGATCCACGCGTCGCCGAACTCATGGCCTGGGTCGCCGCCCAGTTCGAAGGCGGCCGCCAGACCGGGATCGATTGGGAGGAACTGGCCCCGAGAGCGAACACCGTGCTGACCTGTTTCGACGAGAATGCCGCGGTTCGCCCTGGCGGCCCCCAGGGATAGGTCCCCTCCGGACTCGAGGCAGGGTCGCGTGTCCTGACGCGACCGCGGTCGGCTGGGGACAGCCAACCCGACCCTCGCTCGTCCGCAGTGCGATGGTCGGATCGCGTGCGGCCAAGGATCTCCAGTGAAAAACGAGCAATCTCTCCCTGCCCTAACGTGTGCGTAGGGTTTCGCCTCGCCGAGGCCGGGGCGCGTTTCCCAGTCTGCGACTTTCTTCCTCATGGCCACCTACGGATACTTCGACGACCCGAACCGCGAATTTGTCATCACCCGACCCGATACCCCCCTCCCCTGGCTGAACATGCTCGGGCAGGACGAGTTTTTCGGCCTCTGCACGCAGACGGCCGGCGGCTACTCGTTTTGGAAGGACGCGCGGATGCGCCGCCTCACGCGGTATCGGTACAACAACAACCCGATGGATAACGACGGCCGCTTCCTGTACGTGAAGCAGGGCAAGTCGATCTGGAACCCGGGTTGGAAGCCGGTACGGGCGAAGCTCGACAAGTTCGAATGCCGTCATGGCCTCGGCTATACGTGCGTCAAGGGTCGCAAGGACGGGATCGAGGTGGAGCAGTTGATGTTCGTGCCTCCCGACGAAAATCTCGAACTCTGGAAGGTCACGGTCCGCAATCGCACGAAACAGCGCCAGAAGCTGAAGCTCTTCTCGTTCGTCGAGTTCTGTTTTTTCGAGGCGCTGAACGACATGTCGAACTTCCAGCGCACGTATTCGATCGGCGAGGTGGAGATCGAGCAGGGCACGATCTACCACAAGACCGAGTATCGGGAACGCCGGAGACACTACACGCTGTTCGCCTGCACGCGCCCGGTCGACGGCTACGATACGTCGCGGGATGCCTTCGTCGGCGTGCATCATGGGCTGCACGATCCCCGGGCGGTGCTGGCCGGCAAGTGCACCAACAGCCACGCCCACGGCTGGAATCCCGTCGGCGCGCACCAGCTCAACCTCACGCTGAAGCCCGGGCAGGAGGAGACGTTTTCGTTCATTCTCGCTTACGTCGACCAGGACGATTTGCCGAAGTTCGATGCGCCGTTCGTCATGAACAAGACTCGCGGCCGCGCGATCGTCGCGAAGTATTCAGACCCGGCCGCGGTTGACGCCGCGTTCGCCGCCGTGAAGCAACGCTGGGAGGATCTGCTCTCGACCTATCAGACCCCCGACGCGCCCAACGAGCACCTGCGCCGCATGGTGAACACCTGGAATCAAGTGCAGTGCATGGCGACGTTCAACCTCTCGCGCTCCAGCTCCGGCTATGAGACCGGCATCGGGCGCGGCATGGGTTACCGCGACTCCAACCAGGACCTGCTCGGCTTCGTGCACATGCTGCCGGATCGGGCGCGACAGCGCCTGCTCGACATTGCGTCGACCCAGCTCAGCGATGGCACCTGCTACCACCAGTATCAGCCGCTCACGAAGAAGGGCAACGCCGACATTGGCGGCGGCTTCAACGACGACCCGCTCTGGCTGATCCTCGCGACCTGCGCCTACATCCGCGAGACCGGCGATACCTCGATCCTCGACGAACCCTGCGGCTACGCCGACCAACCCGGTTCGAAGGACACGCTGCATCATCACCTCGAGATCTCAATCGCCTACACGCTCAACAACCGCGGGCCGCACCGGCTGCCATTGATCGGCCACGCCGACTGGAACGACTGTCTCAACCTCAACTGCTTCTCGAAGGAGCCCAACGAGTCATTTCAGGTCACGGGCGACATTGCGGGCTCCCCGGCCGAGTCGGTGATGATCGCGGGCCTGTTCCTCTATGCCACGCGTGATCTCGCCGGGCTGTATCGCTGGATGGGCAAGCCCGACGAGGCCGGGCGCGTGGACGGTTATTATGCCGACATGCTCGACGCCATCGAAACCCAGGCGTGGGACGGCGCCTGGTACAAGCGTGCCTACGACGCGCATGGCGATCCGGTGGGATCGAAGGAATGCAAGGAAGGAAAGATCTACATCGAGAGCCAGGCGTGGTGCGTCCTCGGTGGCGCCGGCATGAACAATGGCCGCGCGAAAAAGGCGCTGCAGGCTGTCGAGAAATTTCTCTACGCCCCGGGTCTCGGTTGTGCGCTCCAGTATCCGCCGTATTCGACCTACCACCTCGAACTCGGCGAAGTGTCGAGTTACCCGCCGGGCTACAAGGAAAACGCCGGCGTGTTTTCGCACAACAACACCTGGATCCACATCGGCTGGGCGTTGTTTGGTGACGGCGAACGCGCGCTCGAGTATTATCTCAGCATCTGCCCCTCCGCCAAGCAGGACCACGACGTCTACCGCAGCGAACCCTACGTCTACGCGCAGATGACTGCGTCGCAGTTCTCCGAAACCCCGGGCGAAGCGAAGAACTCCTGGCTAACCGGCACGGGCGCGTGGTCGCTCGTCACCGCGCAGCAGTACATCCTTGGCGTGCAGCCTGATTACGACGGCCTGCGCATCGACCCGTGCGTGCCGAAGTCGTGGCAGGGCTTCACCGTGCAGCGCAAGTTCCGCGGCGTCACCTACACGATCAAAGTCCGGAACCCGAAGGGGAAATCCAAGGGCGTAAAGTCAGTCGTCGTCGACGGCCAGAGGCTCAAGGGCAACCTCATCCCGCTCGCGACCGCAGGAAAAACCACCGTGAACGTGGAAGTCACGCTCGGCGCCTGAGGTCAGGCCGGGTCTCCGACCGGCAATCCCGCCAACAGCGGGTCGATCTTCCCCAGCGAAGACGTGCGCCTGGGCACGCCCCGCCTCACCGCCAGCATCCGCGTCGTAGAGTACTCCCCCGCTCGCCGCGACGGACACCGCGTCACCATCATACGTTTTCGCCCAAGCCAGATTGATGATACGGCCGTATCATCAATCTGGCTTGACCAGCCCGGGGTGGCCCGACACCACATCGCTGGTGCAGACGCCGGTGGGACCATCGATTGAGTTGATGTTCCTGATGGCGGAAGCAGTCACGGAACTCTCCACTTCAGCGCTCACGGCAGCTTGGGAGCGCTGGATTGGCCCCCAGCGTTATGACCGAAAGCTGAGGCAGTTCGAACGCCTCGGGTGGATTCAAAGGCGCGGGACCGCGGCTCGGAATATTGACGCAGTGCTTTGCGTCACGGAAAGGGGGCGTCTCGTTGCACTCGGGGGGCGCGACCCTGAGGCGTGCTGGGCGCGCGCTTGGGATGGAAACTGGCGGCTCGCTCTGTTTGATGTGCCCGAAGTACGACGATCGGTCCGGTTGAAACTGGGCCGCAAGCTCCGCGGCCTTGGTTTCGGTTGTCTGCAACAGAGTGTGTGGATCAGCCCTGATCCAGTGCGAGAATTGCGCAAGGTCGTGCAGGACTCCGTTCGCGACGTGGAAGTGCTGACGTTCATGGAGGCGCGACCGTGCGCCGGCGAGACGGATGCGGAGATCGTGCTGGGCGGCTGGGACTTCAATCGGATCAATCGCGGTTACAACCTGTATCTGGACATCCTCCAGGGTTCGCCGAAGGGCAGGCCGGGTTCTGGACCGGCGTGGAGAAAATGGTTCGAAGTTGAGTGGCGCGCATGGACCGCGGCCGTGAAGGATGACCCCTTGTTGCCCGAGCCATTGCTGCCCCGGGACTATTGTGGACAGGAAGCCTGGCAGCGCCGCCGCGAGCGGTTGCGCCGGATATTCCGTGTGACTTGAGACACCCGGAAACGCGTCCAAGCCAGATTGATGATACGGCCGTATCATCAATCTGGCGCAAGCTGACGCGGCGCGACGTCGGGCGCAGCCGCAGTTTGAGCGGCTGGAGCACGAGGGCCGGGCAACCGTGTTCAGGGCGAGGGAATAGACCCTGGAGGGGCGAAGGTTTCGCTGGTGCCGTGGAGTTCGCGAAACATTCCGCGCCCCGTTACGGGCTCGTCGCCGCCGAAGCGGTTCCTGACAGGCTGCTTGATGCTCCGTCCAGTTCCGGCACCGTCGCCGTGATCGTGAGCGAGCGCTTGCCGTCCGCCGCCGGGCCCGGGCGCACGATCACGAGTGCGCGGCCGTGCCAGGCGCGGCGGGAGGTCGCGACGTAGGATTCGGGAGTCGTGAGGTCGCCGGTGCCGACCGCGATCACCTTCGCGCCCTCGCTCGCGCTGAAGTTGATCTCGGCCTTCGAGTCCGGCACCCAGCGGCCGGCGGCGTCGACGATTTCGGCGATCGCAAAGGTCGGATCGGTGATGCGCAGCTGGTCGTCGTTCCAATCCGGTCGCAACCGTACGCCGACGGCGGGACCGACGGTTTCGAGCGTGCGCGTTTCGGTCTCCTTGTCGTCGTCCAGGCCGACGATGCGCAGCTTTCCCGGTTCGTAGGTCACATCGAAGACCGCCTTGAACTCCTCCGCGCGCGTGGTCGGTTTTTCGCCGACGAGCTTGTCGTTGAGAAACAGCCGCACGCGCTCGTGGCGTGAGTAGACCTCGACCTTGAGCGACTTGCCTTCCAGCCCGGGCCACGTCCACGAATCGAGCGTCGGCGGCACGCCCCACATCGTCGGCTGCCACTCGCCGGGCGTCGGCGTCGGCTCCTGCACGGCGACGTAGAGTTTCTCGCCGCGGTCCCAGACGATGTCGCGGTAGTGCGAGATCGGCTTGCGCCAGCCGGTAATGTCGATGTCACCGCAATACGCGCCGTACCAGGGCCAGTTCTGCGTTTCCCAATGCTGGAAGACTTTCTCACCCGGCGGATAGACGCGACCGATGCCGGACTCGCCCAAATAGTCCCAGCCGGTCCAGACGATGTCGCCCACGTAATACGGGTGGTCCTGCACGGCCGCCCAGCCCGCGAAGGTATCGGCCGGGAACGATTCGGTCCCGAGCATCACGCGTGATGGAACGCGCGCATGATCGTCCTCCACCAGCGCGAGTTTGTAGTTGTAGCCGGCGAGATCCAGCTCGGCGAAGGCCGGATCGAGGTCCGTCCACCCGGTCGGAATCATCCAGGGCTGCGTCCAGCCGCACGAGACCAGTCGCGACGAATCGAGTTCGCGCACGCGCTTGGCCAGCGCCTTGGCGAGGGCAATGCCCTGCGGCTGGCCGAGCTCCTGAATCTCATTGCCGATGCTCCACATCGCGACCGAGGGGTGATTGCGGTCGCGCAGGATCATTGCATCGAGATCGCGCTGCCACCAGTCCTTGAACCAGACCGAATAGTCGGCGGGGTTCTTGCCCTTTTCCCAGCAGTCGAAAGCCTCGTCCATCACGATCAGGCCGAGTTCGTCACACGCATCGAGAAATGCCGGGGCCGGCGGATTGTGGGCGGTGCGCACGGCGTTGAAGCCGGCGGCCTTCAACAGACGGACGCGCCGGTATTCCGCGTCGCGGTAGGAGGCGGCCCCAAGCGGTCCGTGATCGTGATGCACGTTCGCGCCGTTAAGCTTGATTGGCTCACCGTTTAACTCGAAACCCCGCTGCACCGAAACGCCAACCGTGCGAATGCCGAAACGCGTCGTGACGGCGTCGACCAACCGTTCGCCCTCGGCGGCCCGCGCCACGAGCTGGTAGAGCGCCGGGGTGTCGGGCGTCCACAACGCAGGTGTGGGGATGGTGAGCCGTTGGATGACGGCGGCCGATTCGTGCGCACCGAGGGTGACGGTGGATGAACCGGTGGCGAGCACGGTGCGGCCCTCGGGCAGTGCCAGCACGTGCGACTCGACCGTGACCTTGCGCTTGCGACCGGTGTCGTTGAATACCGTCGTGCGTATCCGCAGCGTGGCTGCGGTCGGATTCGCGCTGACGGTGGTAACGGCGACGCCGTTGGGCGAGATGTGCACCGCATCGGCCGCCTCGATACGCACGTCCCGGTAGATGCCGGAACCGGAGTACCAACGGGAGTTTGGCTGCGCGGAGTTGTCGACGCGCACGACGAGGACGTTGGGCACGCCGGGCTTCAGGAACGGCGCGACGTCGAAATGAAACGACGAATAACCGTAGCGCTGGACCCCGAGAGACTGGCCGTTGATCCAGACCTGCGTGTTCATGTAAACGCCGTCAAAGACCACCCATGCCACCTGGCCTTTCCATGTTGGGGGTGGAGTGAACGTCTTGCGATACCAGCCGATCCCCGACGGTGCGTATCCTCCGCCCATGCCCGTGGCGGCGTCAGGCGAACGCGGTCCGGCGATGCTCCAATCGTGCGGCACGTCGACGGTCTGCCACGAGGAGTCGTCGAACGCCGGCGCCTCCGCACCGGGGATGTCGCCGAGGTGAAACCGCCAATTCGCCGCCAACGTGAGTTCGTGATGATGGCTGGCGCGCCAGGACGTCGAGGGATCAGACGCGGCGATGAGACCAAGGGGTGTGGCGACGAGCATGAGCCGCGCGAGGTGAGGAACGAGCCGGCAGCGGGACTGGCCCGGGGTTTTGTGGAACATGCAACGGTTATGGCGTGCGTGTGTCGCGACCGCCAGAACGGAGCGCATCGGGACCGGAAGTCGAACCCGGGGGCCTGCGGTCGTGATCCGGTAGGGTCGGCGGTCCCCAGCCGACCGTGCCTCGAGCGGCAGAAGGTGTGATCGATTCGCGTGAACCCGGTTCAGTTGGCCGGGCTCTCGGTCGACCGCCGCTCCTTGCGCTTCTCCTTCATTCGGGCGCGCGTTTCCGCCCGGATTTCGTCGAACGTCTTCTGTTGCTCCGGCGTGAGCAGGGCACGGATTTCCTTGCGCGCGTTGTTGTTGATGGCGCGGGCCCGGCGCGCCCTTTGCATGCGCGTCAGGGAGTTGTCGTCGCGCAAGGCCTGCAGATCGGCGGCCTCTTTCTCCACGATCGGCGCAAGCTGAGCCTTCTGCTCGGGAGTGAGCTGGAGCTGATCGACGATCTCCTGCATCCGTGACTGGAGCGAGCCGTGTTCGGCAGCGGACGCCGGTTGATCGGCAGCGAGGATCAGGCCGCCGGAGAAGCCAAACAGGAGCGTGAGGGTCAGGAGGATTCGATTCATGGGAGGATGGAATTGCAGTTGCGACACCAGTCGCGCACGGACGGCTCCGGGTTACACGACATTTGCCGCGACCGTCGGCCAGATTGTTGCTCGAAATCGCAACGCACGGGCGAGTCCTGGCGTCCGCGGTTTCCGCCGTCCGCGGTCGCGTGGGACACGCAGCCCTACCTGGGCGAGAGGCCGACCATCATCGTGAATTCCGCGGGTTCCCCGGCGCGATAGAGCGGGGACATTTGTTCGAGTTCGACGATGGCTGCGTCGTCCTGGCCGGGACAGATCTGGGTGTAGAAGCCTTCGTCCGGGGCGCCAATTTCGTCTCCCCGACTCGGACCGCGACCGATGCGCAGGACGTGATCCGGATATTGCGCGACGAGTTCCTGCGGCGGGAATCCGATCTTGTCGAGGCGCTGGGCCGGGCGGATTTGCAGACCGGCGTTCGTGCGCATCATGTAGTCGAGTGGCGCGGTGAGTGGTTCCAGCTGATGCCGGCCTTGAAACGGCGGCAGCAGGACACAGCCCAACGGCGCCGCTTCCGAGGCGACGATCGGCACGGTCAAGTTGCGCGACGGTCGGGTTTGCAGGATTTGCATGATCTGCACGTCCCGCGTGCCGCCGGCGGCGATCTGAACCCGGCAGGCGAGCTTGCCGTCGACGAGTTCATAGATGCGCGTGAGGCGCGGCCAGCCGTTGCCGGCGTCCGGCATCAACAGCGTGAGGCGCGCGCCCTCGCTGGTCGTGCGTTCGGGGGCGCTCCTTTCCCAGGCGTCCGGCGGGGGCCAGAAAGCAGGCCAGGTGTCTTGCGGGCCGAGCCAGACGCGGTGTCCGCCCCAGCCCGTCGGGCTGTCCTTCGTCGGGGGCGCGTAGACGAAGTTCTCGTCGCGATCCGGCGGACCAACGAAGATCAGCCGCCCGCGGTCGATGGAGACGATCGCGTGCCATGCGGGCGTTGAGAGTTCGTAGGTGTTCTCGCCGTGCCAGCGAACCGGCGCCCAGGTCTCGGCAGCGGAAATATGGGCCGTCGTGAGGATTGCCAGAGCCAGCACGGACACTTGTAGGGCCGGACCGCGTGTCCGGGCCGCCCTTGGGTGCGATTGCGGCCCGGAGGCAAGCTCCGGCCCTACAGCCACGGCTGCAGCAGCGCAGGTTGGACTCATTTCGTTTCGTTCAAGACGTGATCCGCCGCCAGCACGAGGAACAGATAGTCCGTGGTGCCGCCGCCGAGCACGTATTCGGTTTGTTGCCAGAGATAGGGCCACTTCAACAGTTCCGGAAAGTCCGGACGAATCAATGCGGTGCCCGACACGCTGCCGCCCGGCAGGTAACTCCAGTCGGCGCGGTTGAAACCATACGCCGTCGTGACGGATTTCGCGCCCACGCCGGAGACGAAGGACGCGGTATTCGAGCCGGGATGACAGCCCAGGATGAAATCCAGTGCCTGCAGCATGGTGGACTCCGGAAAGATCTGGGGAAACGCCCGGTGTAGGTAGTAAGCCTCCATGCCGAAACCCTGAATCAACCAGCCGGCGCCCCAGATATCGGGTTCGTAGGGCACGCCGTACGGCGTCTTGTCTTCGACGGCCTTCGCGGTCGCGGCATAGGCGCGCGCCGCGTCCGTGATCGCGGTGCGAAACGCCGCGTCGTTGAGCAGCGGCAGGGCTCGCGCCACCAACCAGCCGAGGTGCGGCGCCCGTCCTCCCGTGTGTTCGCGCTTGAACGCGTCCGCGATCGCGTCGCGCTGGCCGAGCAGGAACTTCGCGTATTGCGGATCCTTCGTTGTGAGGAGCAATTCCACCGCGGCCGGAACGCGCCACAGCGGTTGGATCGCCTTGGTGCGGTCCCACAGCTCCTGCGCGATGCGCAGGCAATCATCCGCCAACGGATCGTTGAAGCCGCGCAGGGCCCGCACCGCGGCGGCGAGGTCGCCCGCCACCCAAAGCTCGCGACGGGGATTCTCCTCCGTGAACACCCAGCGATCATCCGGCGCGCCGACCAGTCCGGTGCCCACCGGCGGAATCGAGCCGGCGGGAGCGTTCGGATTGAAGACGACGTTGTCCGTCTGCGCGCCGAAATCGCCGAGTTGCGTGTACTGCCGCAGGGTTGGCGTGATGATGCCGCGATAAAGGCGCCCGAGTGCCGTGTAACCCCCGACGACGGTGAGCGCGCCGTGTTCAATTTGCTGGAGGATGTCGGGCCTGCCGTCGGGACGATGGATTTCGACGACGTGGTGCGCCTGATCGATGGTGGTGCCGTCGTAGTCGGGATGAAACTCCTCCCACGCGAGCGCGAGACCGGCGATCGTGTCGGCCTGTGACTCGACGCGCAGGTCGTCGTCACCCGCGTCGTGCCAGCCGCCGACGTTGAGGCCGGGCACGTGTTCGCCGCCTTGATACTTCGTAAGCGTCGAGTGGCCCTGGAGGTAGCCGTCGAAATGATTGTGATCCGTCGTCGCCATGCGGGCGTCGTCGAGGTGGCAGACGTCATGCCAGACGCGGTAGCCTTCATTCACGCGCATGTGGCACATCTGGATCGGCAGGAAATACTCGAGCGTTGGCTGCCAGACATGGCGTTGATAGACATCGTCGCTGATCCGGAATGGCGACGACTGCGCGGCGCCGTAGTGGACGACATACATCCCGGGCTCGGTGACCGACGTGAAGTCGAACTGCAGGCAGTCGTAGCGCAGGAAGTGTCCCCAGGCTTTGCCCGCTGCTTCCGTCACGGCTGCAAACGTCCCGTCGGGTTGCACGCGCGCGAGCGTCACCGGCGGTCGCGCGGGGTCGCGCGCGTCGAGTTCGATGACGGCGATCTTCTCCTGGCGCGGATGATAGCCCACCTGCGACACCTGCACGACGGGCGGCGCGATGAAGCCGGGAATCGCGTGGGGCGAAACCAGCCAGTTTACGGCGCCTTTCGTCGCGCCCTTGGCAATCAGCGAGCGCACGACGAACCAGCCGTTGTTGTGTTCGCCGCGGCCGTCGACGAGTTCGAGCGTGCCGCCGTCCAGCTCCTCGATCGTCATGCGTTGCGCATCGGATTCG
Organism: uncultured Verrucomicrobiae bacterium; assembly: GCA_963797435.1. Lineage (GTDB taxonomy): Bacteria > Verrucomicrobiota > Verrucomicrobiia > Opitutales > Opitutaceae > CAWCPJ01. The sequence continues at coordinate 883,577 of CAWCPJ010000006.1, forward strand.
GGAGCGACCACGAGCTTGTGTCCGGAGGCTAGCGCGGCGATCTGGTAGTGCCCTTCGGCATCGGGGGTGCCGGGGCCATCGGGCTGACGTGGAAAGATGCCGAACTGCTCGTCCATCGCCCACGTCTCGCCGAACAGGGCGCCGGGAAACAATTCGAGGTTGAAACCCACCTGGCCGATGAACGCATCCGGAAGCGGCGCGTCGAGGTCGACGATGATGCGGAAGGCGGCGCCCTCGGGATGCACCCGGATCGTGTACCCGAAATCCAGGTCCGGATAGTCGACGGGGTTGAAGCCCTTGCGGTTCTTCGCCGGGTCGGGGTAGCTCATGTGCACGCTGATTTCCTGCGTGTCGCGGTCGACCCGGCGCTCGCCGACCTTCGGGACGGGTTGCCACTGCCCGGGGGTGCGGTCGAGACGGATGTCCCCGTTGGTCGCGACCCGATTTCCGTTCTGGATGATGCCGACACCGCCCTGATGGCCCTCGGGATAGTAATCCTGCGCGAGCATCACGTTGAGCCCGGGCATCTCGAGGTATTCCTGCTGGTTGAGCACGAGACCGTCCGGTGCGGGGAGTTCCGCGGCAGGCGCCAAGCCGGCGAACGGGAGAGCGAGCAGAACAAGCGTGATGGGGAGGTGAGGAAACCGCATGGGAAGGCAGCGTGGGTGCCACAAGGTGACGGCACAACGAGGTTCCGCGTCACGCCCGGCGACGTTGTGGGTCTCCGCGGTGCAGGCGCAGTGGAGAGGTCGGAGGTCAGAGGTCGGACGTCAGAGGTCAGAAGTCGGAGATCGGGGAACGCTCTGAACGCGCGTCAGCGTCTTGGAGTGCGGGGCTCCGCGCCGCTTTCAACGGGTTGCAAAAAATGCATGCAGCAGGGCGACAGTTTGGAGATGGTGGCACAGTCTTTCTCCCGGACTGCGCCGGGAGAAAGAGGTTGCGCAGCGATTTGCGTTTTAGGTAGGGCGGGTCTTCGACCCGCCACGGCGGCTCCAAGGCCTGCCCTACTTGGTCCAATTTGTGGTCTCTGTCGCCCCGACAGTCGCACATTATGCGCAAACCGGAGATCACCTTTTGCGACTTTTGTGCGCCTTCGGCCATCCACTCGTTCGCGACCTGCTGCGTGTTCAGGGATGGCATGACAGAAGTCACCTGTCCGGGCATGTGCCACGCCGGCTTGCGCTCGATCGCGACCGGCTCATCGTGCCGATGCATGAACGAAGCCCGCAACGTCCTCGGTGGCCCGCTCAAGACGTGCAGTCTCGAGCCGCGCACGGGTTTCTTTCGCGACGGCTGCTGCAACACCGGGGACGAGGATGCCGGCTCGCACACCGTGTGCGTGGAAATGACGGAGGAGTTCCTCGCCTTCAGCCAGGCGTCCGGCAACGATCTCTCCACGCCGCGCCCCGAATTCGGTTTTCCCGGTCTGAAGCCGGGCGATCGGTGGTGCGTTTGCGCGGGGCGTTGGTTGCAGGCGTGGCAGAACGGCGTGGCGGCACCCGTGAGCCTCGCGGCGACGCACGAGGGCGCACTCGAGATCATCCCGCTCGAGACGTTGCGCGCCCACGCGACGGCGTGAGCGAGCCAAGGCGTCGCGGAGCGCCGGGTAGGGGCGCGTGTCCCCACGCGACCGCGATCGGCGGAGGACAGCCGGCCCTACCCCGGCGCGGCCAGCAGCCAGCGCAGGGTGTTCAACCACAGTTGGCGGATGGCGGGCGGTTGGAGGGATTGCATGTCGTGGCCATTCGCCAGGTACGCGGAACGTCCGGCGCCCGGGATCCGGCCGGCATCGCCGTCGATGGTCAGGACCATGGGAAACTCGACCCACTCGCCGTACTTCGCCCGGGCGTGCACCTGCACGTCCGCTTCCGGCGGAATGACGACATTGAAGTAGAGTTCGTCGTGGATCGAAAAGCTGCTCACGCCGGCCACCACGGCGTGTGTGCCGGTTGCGACCGTGACCGGCCATTGCCCGTACTTCGAGTGACCGGTGTAGCCCCAATCCCAGCGAAAGCCGAGCAAGCGGCCTGTACTCCGCCCAGTCTTCGAAACACAGGATGCCGCCGTGGAACACCAGCACGGGACGGCCCGATTTGATATAGCGGCGGAGACTCTCCTTCTGCCGCTCAGTCGGGCGCGTATAGGGATGCGCCGGAATGCCGGCCAGCTCCCAGGCGGCGGGCGGCATGGGCTTGTCCATTTCCGGCCAGACCATCCCGGCGGCGACGAACAGGTCGGCATCATCGAGCCGGTCCAGCGCCTCGGCGGCAAACGCTGTTTCAATCGTCCATTCCGCCGGCAACCAGGTTCGGATCAAATCCACTTGCTGCGGGAGCGGGTGCCACGGTCCGCCCGTCTGGAAGACGATTCGTTTCATGTCTCCACCTTGGCGGAATCCCAGCGGTGAGCAACGGCAACGAACATCAGGTTGCGGTCAGGGCTGAAAGCTGATCGTGACCGCTTCACCGGTGTAATGCACGGAACGTGGCGCGACGGGGGTGGACAGGTACGACTGTGGCTGTTGCGGCGTCACCACGACGACCGCCAGCGTTCGTTCCTGCAGCAGGCCGGGAAACGATCCGGCTCGCGCGCCGATGGTGAGCGTTTGCGCCGCGTCATCCCAACGCAGCGGAATCCGGCTGAATTCTCCGCGCTCATAGCCGTAACTCAGCCCGTCATCCTCGTAGAGGGCAAAGGCGCCATCGGCTCCCGCGTAAACGTAGAGCGTGAGTGGATCCGCGGGGTGCTCCATCGCGTACTGCAACTCGGGTCCGAACGGAAGGATGGCGCCCGCGCGCACGTGCAACGGAATCGCGTCGTAGGGCGCCGCCGCCTCGATGGTTCGGCCGCCCGCGAGGTTCTTACCCGTCCAGAAATCATACCAGCCACCGCGTGTGGCCGGCAGATACACCGAGCGCTGGCGCGCCCGATATTCCGTCACCGGGCTGACGAGCAGCGCCGGACCGAAAAGATACTCGTCGCCGATTTCGCGCGCCTGGAGATCGTCCGGGAAATCCATCACCAGCGGCCGCATGAAAGTGGAGCCCTCCTGGGTGACGGCGCCGGCAACGGAGTAAACGTAAGGCAGGAGGCGATAGCGCAGGTGGTCAAACTTGAGTTCCGCTTGATACGCCGGGGAATCTTCACCGCCGAACTCCCACATCTCGCGATGGGGAAACTCGCCGTGCACGCGCAGCAGGGGCGTAAAGGTGCCGAACTCGAACCAGCGGGCGTTCAACTCGCGCCATTCCTCGACGTCCTCGGGTTTCGGATGCGGCGTGGCGAAGCGCGGCGGCACGGAAAAACCGCCGACGTCCATGGTCCAATAGGGCAACCCGGAAAGCGAGGAACCGAGGCCGGCCGGAATCTGTTTCGCCAGCGCCGTCCAGGTCGACGAGCTGTCGCCCGACCACACGGCGGCCCCCACGCGTTGCAGGCCCGCGAACCCGGCGCGCGTGAGGATCGCGACGCGTTGATCGGGAGCGGCGGCGCGCTGTCCGGTGTAGACGCCGGTGGCATGCAACAGTGGATAGGCATTGAGCGCGCGGGCCGCCGTGCCGGCCGCCGTCGGCATCATGTGTGTTATCGTCGGCTCGAGGCGCGGCACCGGCATGATGTCGGGTTCGGAGGCGTCCAGCCACCATGCATCCACGTGCTTGCTGAACAGGTCCCGATCGACCTGTTGCCAGAACAACCGGCGCGCCGCGGGATTGAAGGCATCGTAGAACGTGTAGGGCTGGTCGAGCCAGTCCCGGATGCCTTCGTCGAGATTCGGCTGATACAGGAATCCGGCCTGTTGCATGGCTTCGAAGTTGGCCGTGCCCGGGTAGAACTTCGGCCAGACGGAAATCAACAGGCGCGTGTTCAGTTCATGCAGCGTGTCGATCCATTCCTGCGGATGCGGAAAACGCGTGGGATCGAACGCATGGGAGCCCCAGGCGGTGCGGGGCCAGTATTGCCAGTCCTGCACGATGACATCCAGGGGTATGCCCCGCTTGCGGTATCCCTGCACGACGTCGATGCTCTGTTGGGACGTCTCGTAGCGCTGGCGCGACTGCCAGAGCCCAAACGCCCATTTCGGCAGCATCGCGGCCGCCCCCGTCAGGGTGCGGTAGCCGGCGAGCACGCCATCGAGCCGGGGGCCGTAGACGAAGTAATAGTCGACCGCTTCACCGACCTCGGACCACAGCGCCGTGTCATCGCCGGGCGGTGGCGTCTTCCAGCGCAGTTGCAGGACCGGCGTGGTCTGGTTGCGTACCCATTCGATGCGGAGCGGGTAGCGGTGACCGGCCTCGAGGTGCACGCGAGTTACGTCCTTCCATTCCAGCCAGCCCTGGCGCCAATGGTTGATCACGAGCCGGCCGTCGACCCAGACTTTCAGGCCGCAGTTGGAGAACAGGTGGAGCGTGTGGTCGCCCGTGACGGCGGGTTTGAGATATCCCGTCCAGCGCACGCTGATGGGGCCGGTTACGTCGAGCGCCGGATGAATGCGGGTGTTCATCCGAATCTCCGCCTCCGCAGAATCCTCTGCGCCAGCGTTGGCGACGGGCGCACGCTCAAGGTCGATTTTGGCATCGACCCGCGTGGCCACGAGGCGGTCGAAGTTCGCGCCCGCGAAGTACGTGCCGGTCAACCCGCCGGGGTGGCCGTCGGCGTCGAGCAACTGTGCCGGCGGGGGCGGCACGGGCTCGCGCAGGTCCCCGAAGCGTGTGAACGAATTGTTGTCCCACAGAACACCGTAGCCGCGACTCGAAACCAGGAAGGGAATCGCGATCGTGCCGTTGTGGTGCCAGAGATCGAGGTCGTAGCCCTTGAGATCCAACAAGCCGAGTTGTTGCTGGCCGAGACCGTAGAGCGATTCGTCGGCATTGGCCTGCCAGTGCTGGGAGATGTGATGGGTCGATTCGCCCTGCACCGTCGCCGGAGTGAGGGCGCTGCCGTCCGGCTGCTCCGCAAGCACGACATCGCCTTGACGATTCAGGAAGCTCACGGCGCCGGTGGTCCGGTCGATCCGAACTTGGAGCCGGTCCGTCACCATCGTGATCGCACCGGGCGCCTCACGTGTTTGCATGGACGGCGGCGCCGCCGCTGGTCGTTGCGGATCGAGCATCAGGCTCGCGTTCCCGGTTGGCGTGGCGGTCAGCGTGTGGCGGACACGCACGATGCCTGGAGCGATACGCTGCACGATGGTGTAACCGTGCGCGGCAGGAACCGTGACGACTGATGTTGCATCGACCGCTGCTCCGGCGGTTCCGCCCGCGGGAGCCTGGCCATACGAGGCGAGCGGGGCAGCCAGTGCCAGGACGCAAAGCGTGGTGGAGTGGGGGAGTCGCATCAGTCTCCAGAATGAGGGAGATGAAGTGCTTAACAAGCGGCCGTTTTGGACGGATGGACAATCGCCGGGGTGTGGCCCACGATAAAATGAAGGCAAGAAGCTGGCTCCGGGCAGGCTGCTCCGCGCCGCTTTGTTTTCCCCACCTTCGCGGATAGCCGGGAAAATGCACCCGATGACATTGGTTGGAGTTCACTCGGCGTCGGTACCGGAAGCTGCCAACTTGATTGCGCCTGCCCATGCTGCTCGAGCTGCTCACGCTGCTTGCCGTCCTCACCCTTGGTCTGCTTACGCCGGGCCCGGATTTCCTGCTCGTGCTGAATAACAGCGTGGGCGGTTCGCGGTCGCGCGCATTTGCCACGGTGGCGGGGGTCGTATCGGGACTCGTCGTGCAGATGACTGCAATCTCGGTCGGCTTCACCGCCGCGAGCCCGCACGTGTTGCGCATCGTGCAGCTTGGTGGCGCGGTCTTTCTCGCCTGGGTCGGCGTGCGCGCCTTGCTCGAGAAAACGGGAGCCGGCTCGTCGAAGGATGTCCCGATCGCATCCGAGCCCGGCGAAGCGAGCGGCGCATTCCTGGAAGGACTCGGCTGCAACCTCACCAATCCGAAGGCGTTTCTTTTCTACGTGAGCATGTTCGTGCAGGTCTTGAGACCCGGCGCGCCGCCGGTCTGGCACGGGCTGCTCCCCGTGATCTTCGTGGCGCATGGTGCCATCGCCTGGACCCTGCTCGTGCTCGCGCTGCAGTCCGCCCCGGTGGCCCGCCGGCTCGCGCGCGCGCAGCGCTGGCTGCCCCGCATCTTTGGCTCCGTGCTGCTCGTCCTCGCCGCTTGGATCGCGTGGCAGGCTATCGCTTGAACGTTGCTGAAGGGAGGAACTCCGTCACGTCCGCGGTCCACCCAGAGGTGGCCCCTCGCGAGTGAATCCGGCTCGGACTCCGGGTTGGGGAGCGCCGGAGCCGCGTTGACCTCGGCGCGGCCGCCTCACACCGTCAGGACATGAGCAGTCAGCCCGCGTGGGAACCCGTCCGGACGTACGAAGACATCCTCTATCACAAGGCCGAGGGCATCGCGCGGGTGACGATCAACCGGCCGCACAAGCGCAACGCGTTTCGTCCGAAGACGGTGTTCGAGATGTACGACGCGTTTATCGATGCGCGGGAGGACCAGTCCGTCGGCGTGGTGCTGCTCACCGGCGCCGGACCGCACACCGATGGCAAGTATGCGTTCTGTGCCGGCGGCGATCAGTCGGTCCGCGGGCATGCGGGCTATGTGGGCGAGGACGGGGTGCCGCGGCTCAACGTGCTCGACCTGCAGAAGCTCATCCGGTCGATGCCCAAGGTCGTGATCGCCCTCGTCGCCGGTTATGCGATCGGTGGCGGGCACGTGTTGCACGTCGTGTGCGATCTCACGATCGCGGCCGACAATGCCGTGCTCGGGCAGATCGGGCCCGCCATGGGCAGTTTCGATGGCGGCTTTGGTTCGAGTTATCTCGCGCGCATTGTCGGCCAGAAAAAGGCGCGCGAGATCTGGTATTTGTGCCGTCAATATTCTGCGCAGGACGGGCTCGAGATGGGACTCGTGAACAAGGTCGTGCCGGTCGCGGAACTCGAAGCTGAGGGCGTGGCCTGGGCCCGCGAGATCATGCAGAAGAGTCCGCTGGCGATCCGCTGCCTCAAGTCCGCCTTCAACGCCGACGTCGACGGTCAGGCCGGACTGCAGGAACTGGCGGGCAACGCGACGTTGCTCTATTACATGAGCGACGAGGCGAAGGAATTCCACCGCGCCCAACGCGAGAAACGGTCTCCCGACGCGCGTCGGTTTCCGTGGCTGCCGTGACGCGTCACGCGGCCGCCTCCCCGGCGCATCCGAAGGGCGCGACCGCGTCCTGGAGTGCGGTCGCTCCGCACCGCGTTTAGGACAGCCGGAAACTTGCTAAGTTGTCTCCGCGGTTGGCGCGTTGAGAAAACCTGTTTTAGTCTCCGGCCATGTCACCCCGCCCCCTGGCCGGTCTGATTCTGGTCCTGACCGCACTCATCGCCGGTTTCGCGCGCGCCGACGATATTGTTGATGTCTCCGCCCTTGATGGCGTGCCCGAACGAGTCCAGTACCCGGGCGCCGAAAATGCCGGCCGGGCTCGTCGAGGCCGGTGTTGCCGAGGACGTGAAAGCCACCCTGGTCATCGATCTCGACGGCAGCGTGCGTACGGTCGAAGCGGTCACGGCATCGCGACCCGAACTCGCCAAGGCGGCGCGCACGGCGATCCAGGGCTGGCGCTTTCAACCGGGCTACGTCAAGGGGCTGCCGACGTTCTATCGCCTGCCGGTCACGGTTCCGTTTCGCACCGAAGGCACGGAAGGAGGCCTGGATGTATCCGAAGTGGATGGCAAGGGTGCCGGCGTCGTGGCCGCACCGTCGGTGGAGTGGTCCGTCGCCCCCGTGTATCCGCCGGAGCTGGCCTCCGCGCCACGCGACGGGCTGGCGCTGGTGAACGTGCTGGTCGACGCCGGCGGCACTCCCAGCGACCCGGTGGTGGAGTACGCCAGCGATCCTGCCTTCGCCCAACAGGCGCGGGCTGCGGTCATGTCCTGGAAATATTCGCCGGCCGAGCGCGATGGCCACCTGGTGATGGCGCGCGTGCAACTGCCGGTGCGTTTTCACAAGGCCGACGCCACCCAGACGGATGCGCAACGGCTGCTGGCGGCTCAACGCGAACACGCCGGCGACTACGACACGCCGCCGGAGGTGGCGGTGCAGGTCCCGGTGGTTTACCCGTACGATGCGCTCATCAAGAACGAACGCGGCACGGCCTCCCTGAACATCTACGTGTCGCCGGATGGGCAGGTCGTGGACGTCGTGCCGGATCCCGGCACGACCGGAGAGTTCGGCGTCGCGGCGATCGCCTCGGCGGCCTGCTGGACGTTCCATCCCGCAACCAAGATGCAGCAACCGGTCTTTGGCTGGGTCAAATGGCAGCTTGTATTCACCGAGGACAGCAGCGAGGTGCAACTTGACGACGCCGCACGCGAACTGCTCGCGCAACTTCGGGCCGGTACGTTCACATCCACGTCACCGCACGAACTCGACAAGCCGATCACGCCGCGCGAACGCATCGCCCCGCGCCTGCCCCCGGGACTGGGCGACGCGGCGACCGGTCGCGTGATGATCGAGGCGATCATCGATGGCAATGGCCGGCCGCAATTGCCGCGGATCCTGAGTGCCCCGATGCCGGAAGTCGGTTACGCCGCGGCCACGGCCGTGTTGCGCTGGCGCTTCGAACCGCCGCGCAAGGGCGGAAAACCGGCAAGCGTGCGCGTAAAGATTCCGTTCGACATCCTGCCCGCGCCGCAGGAACCCGCGGCGGAGACGCCGGCGAACGGCAAGGCGGCCCCGCCCGGCGGCTGAAGCGGCGCCGTTTTCCGACTACGAGTCGGGCGCCGATGCGGCGTCGTTCGGGCCGGCCTTTTCCGTGTCTGCCGGAGAGGGTGCCGCTGCGGGCGGTGGCGGCTCCGCAGTTGGTGGCGTGGCGGCGTAGATCGCGCCGATCCGTCGCATCAGGATTTCCAGTTCGCGCAGATAGTCGCGCTCGGGCATCGCGTCCTTGCGATCACGCAATTGCTCGAGTTTGTCCTCGAGTTGATTGCGGGCGGAACGTTGTTCGGGCGTGAGCGCGCGCTCCGCCGGGCTTTCCACCAGGGAGAAACGGTGCGCAAGCCGGCCGTCGGGAGTGGCGCCGCCTTCCGCCTTTTTCGTCGCGCGCGTGCCGCTGAACCAATCCGGGGGTGTGCCGTGCCGGTCGCCGTTGTCGTCGAGCAATGGATGCTCGGTGGCGAGGCGCAATTCCTCGTCGTAGAAATTCTGGACCCGACGGGCGGCGCTAAGATACGCCTCGAGCACGGAAGTCTGTCCGTCCTGGTCGAGGTCGGCCGCAGAGTCGCCAACCGCATCGGCGAAGCGCTCGCCGAAGCGCGCGTAGTTGACCTCGTTGCCCGACTCCGTCGCGGCGATCACGACGTGGTCCGGCCCCGACAGCGCCGGCAGGAAGGGGCCGCTCGCGGAATTGCCCAGCACGATGATCATCGGCCGGTGCAGCGGCGCGAGCCAGGCGGAGAGTTCCGCGATGCTGACATCGGGACCGCGCAGGTTCAGGCGCGCCTCCTTGCCGTCAAACGTGCCATGCCCGAGGTAGGCGAACCACAGCGGGCGCTGCGTTTCATGGTCGGCCGCGGCGAGCCACGACTGCAGGCGTTCGCGATCGTCCGGCGCTTCGGCGCCCGGTTTCTTGTCACCGGTATCTTGCGACGCCGGGGGCGATGTTTCGACCGCGGGAGAAGCGTCGGCGTCGTCGAGGTCGGATTCCTCTTCTCCGATGACGGTGCACTGCTCGCCGCCCTTCGCGCAGGCTTTGCGCCAGGCCTCGGCCGCGGTGGCAAACCCGGCCGCGTATTCCTTCTCGCCCGGCGCGCCGACCACGACGAGCACCTCTCCCGTCGGCTCCGCGGCGCGAATCAAGGTCGTTCCTGCAACCACCGTCGCGAGTGCGACCCCGAATCGAAAATCGAGAATCGAGAATCGGAAATCCCTCCTCACGGCAGCCCCCTCCAACGACGCCAGGCCCACTCCGCCAGGAAACAGGCGAGCACGGCCAGAAACATTGCCGCAGTGTCCCAAACCGGAAATGACCACGCCTCGGCGATCGGTGCATCCTGGTTGGGCAGGTCGCGCACGAAGCTGGTAAGGTCATTCCAGGCGATCACCTTTCCGCCGGTCCGCCGGGCGATCTCAGCGAGCAGCGTGCGATTGGGCGTGAGCGAGCGAAACTCGTCGGCCGACGCATCGACGACCCAGCCGGCCTGGGCGCGGCCGAGCACTTCACCGTTGTTCGCGGTCACCTCGACTTCCGCCAGGTACGCGCCCGCGTCGCGCCCGGGAAAGTCCGCGGCGAATTGTCCGGGCTTGTCGGGCACGGGTTCCGCCGTGAGCGCCACCGAGGAAAACCCGGAATCGCGCTGGGCAGGGGCGGGGGCGGCCGGTGGTGTCGCGTCGTCGCTCCCCGCGTCCGCTTTGCGATCCGGTTCCGGAGTCGCCGCCGGCGGGTTGAGGCGATGGACGGTGATGCGCGCGTTGGCGAGGTCGACCGGCTGGTATTTCTTGTCGCGGGCGATGACGACCAGACGCACGTTCGCGCCGTCGTCGGCGTGGCGCACGACGCGCAACGTCACGGGGGCGGGCACGTCGGTGACGAGCCAGCGTGCGAGCTGCCGCCAAAAGCGCGCGAGGTCCGCCTGGTCTGCGGTGTCCTTCAAGCCCCAGTGATACATGTCGCCGCCGGAAAGCACGGCGACACGACCGGCCCCGAACGGCTGCTCCACGAGCGCGGGAAAACGCGCCCCGGTTTCATCCTCGAACTGCGCCAGCACGGTGGCGCCGGGCTTTACCGATTCCACGCCATGGGCGACTTCCATGTTCGGCATTGCCTGCAGTCGCGCACGCTCGTCGTTTTCGGTGCTGCGCACGCGCACCCAGGGTTCGAGCCAGCCCTCCCGCGTGAGGACCCATTTGAGTTTCCCCTTGGGCACGGCGGTCCGGGGCGAATGCGCGGCGTCGAGATAGAGCGGCAGTGCGGCCGCAAGCGGCGTATCCGCGTAGTTGCCATTGTCGAGCGAATCGGCGCCGCCAAGCACCAACAGGCCGCCCCCGCGATCCGCGGCGAACTGGCGGAGCAGGCTCAATTGCTCGGGCGTGAAGAACGCCGCCTCGGCATCGTCGAGGATCACGGCGTCGTAGGCATAAAGCTCCTCGGCCGTCTTCGGAAACCCGCCGCGCAATTCATTTTCGTCCCGCGCATTCACGCGCACGAGCACGGGCTGGTCGTAACGAGGCGCCTGCTCCGGGTCGTCGCCAAAGCCGCGAAACATCGGGTTGGTGGCCTCGCCCGCGCGGCCGCGGAACTCGAACTTCGGTTCCCGCCGGGCCACGCGAATCAGCCCGACCATCTTGAGCTGCGGGTCGTCGAACAGCGCGCGATTGAGAAACTTGAACTCCCAGGACGGGCGGCCACCGACATACAGGATGCGAAACGCGGGCCGGCCGCGGTCGACCATGGCGACCCGCTGGTTGTTCAACGGCGTGGCCTCCTCGAGCGTGTGGCCGCTGCCGGCGACCCTGACCTCATAAAACTGGACCCCGCTGCCGCCGGGGCGCCAGGTGAATGTCGCCGCGGCGGGTTCGCCGTCCCGGCCGAGGCGGAGGCGTTGGGAGGCGGGCGGCGGCTCTCCCGCCGCGATGCCACCGCCGGCGAGCGCATGGACGGAAAGCTCGAGCGAGGCGCCGCCGGAGAGTTCGCCGGCGACGTCGGCTTGCACCGAGACCGGCGCGTCGTCGAAGGCGGTCTGACGCACGGTCAAACGCTCGAGACGCACGTCGCGCACGGGTCCGTCGCCGACAACAATCGGATACACCGGCGGCAGGCCCGCGAGATCGGGGCCGTCGTCGGGCAGGTCGGTGGCGTTGCCATCGGTGAACAGCAGCACACCCGCGAGGGGTTGGCCGGCGAAGCGTTCGCGCAGGCGGCGCAACGCGTTCACGAGATCCGAGCGTTCGCCCGTGAAATCGAGCGACCGGAAATCGCGCACCCGGCGCAGGTCGCGATCGAACAAATACGGCCGGACCTGGAACGTGTCGGCCAGGTCGGCGAGCCAGCCGCTCCCGGGTCCGGCGAGACGGGTTTTGAGCACGGCACCGCGCGTCGTGGCGGAGCGGGTGTCGGCAACCTGCAGGCCTTCGCTGTTGTCGGCCACGACGGCAAACGAGTTGGCCCCGCGCACGGCGCGCCGGCCGGTCCACTGCGGATCAAGCACGCTGATCAACAGCAGTCCGATCCCGAGGGTGCGTAATCCGAGGCCCACCGCGAGCGTGCGCGATGTGCGGCCCGCGGGAGCGAGGGCGAGCCAGCCGAGCGGCACCAGCGCGACCGCGCCGGCGAGCGCGAGCCACCACCAGCCCGCGCCGGAAAACGTGAGGGCGGCGATCAAGGGATTCTCGATTTTCGATTATGGATTTTCGATTTTACGCTCCGCGCAAGCCGCCGGGTATCAAGCCAGCCCTGGTTCCCAATCGAAAATCGAGAATCCAAAATTGAAAATCCTCTCCGCTTACTGCCCCAGCGCCTCATAGTACTTCTTCACGTTTTCCTCGAATCGTTCGGGCACGGGATCACGGTCCACCGGCTGCAGCGCCGTGGGATCTTCGCGATGGGCGAGTTCCTGGCGCAACCACGTGCGCACCTCGCTGAGCGGTGCCGAGACCCCCGTTTCGATTTCGCCCCACTGCGGCGGTTTCGAATGGCGGCGAAAATCCCGGCGCATCTGCTCCGCGCGTTCCCGGGCTGCGGCGAGGCGGGCCCGCACTTCCGGTGAATCGAGCAGCGTTTCGACCGTCCGCATGCGCTCGTCCCACGAGGTGAAATCCTCGCCCGTAATGGGGCCACCCCCGGCAATGCCGCCGCCGCGCCCGTCCGCGCCGCCGTAGGCCGCCAGCGCACGCGTGAGATCGTCGTCCGCGCCGGGACCGCCTGCGGCGTTGCCGGTGCGCTCGGTCGCATCCGCCGAACCTGCGGAACCTGCACCAGGTTGTCCGCTCGCGCTCGCCATCGAGCGATCGCCGCCAGGCTGGCCGCCTTCGGAAGGAGTCTGGCCGGGGGGGCTGCCTTCGCCATCGCTCCCGCTTTGACCCGGACTCTTGCCCTGGCCCGGTGAGTTGCCTTGCGCCACTTGCGAGCGCTCACCCGGTCCGGAGTTGGTGCGTTGACCCTGGCCGCCGGGCTGCTGGCCCTCGTCTTGCCCGGCAGCCGGGGTCGCCGACCCCGGTTGACCAGCGGCTTCGCCGAGGCCGGCTCCAGTTCCCGAATCACCAGCCTGTCCGTTCTGCTGCGCGCCGCGTTCGCCGGCTCCCGGTTGCCGGCCCGGTTGATCACCGCGCGCGAGACCGGACTGGCCCGTGCCTGCGTCGTCGGGACGCGTGCCTGGGCCGGGTTCCTCGCCCGTGCCCGGTGACTGACCGACGCCGGGCTGCCCGCCCGGATTGGGCGATTGACCAACGCCGGGTTGATCACCACGGGCGATGCCCGACTGTCCCGTGCCGGGATCATCGGTACGCACGCCGGGACCTTGCCCCGGACCTGGCATTCCGGGCTGCGGTGATTCGCCCGCGCCGCGCGCCGGTCCGCGCTCGCCGGCTTGGGCTCCATCCTGCGGCGGTTCCTTCCCGGCCTGCGCGGAACCCGGTCCTGGTTGGCCCGTCTTTTCCGTTTCACCTTCACCCTCGCTTCCGCCCGGGCCGCGTTCGCGTCCGAGCTGGCGGGAGAGTTCGTCGAGTTCGCTTTGGGCAAAACGCAAGGTGCTCGTCTCGTCGCCGAGGACGGACTCGGCGGCGCGCTCGACGCCGCGCTTCAGTTCATCGAGGTCACGCGTGATGCCCGGCTGCAGGTCGCGCGCCTGATCGACGAGGCCACGCCGCATCAGTTCCGAACCGGTCTGCATGCGGTCGTCCGTGCCCTTCTGGTCGTGCTGCCGCAACAAGTCGTAAAGCTGGCGGTGCAGGCCGGGTTCGGAGACCTCCGAGTCTTCCGTGATCTGGCGCAGTTGATCGAGGAGCTTTTCGTGCGCGGCTTGCTGGCCGTCGATGTGCTCGGCGATTGCGCCGCGCTCGGCGGAACTGTCGAGTGCCCGTGGACCGTTGGCGTCGAAGTCATCGAGCTTCTGCTCCGTTTCCTGCTGGGCATCGGCGAGGTCGCGGGCGGCGCGGCGCGCCTCGCGCAGTTGTTCGGCGAAGCGGCTGGACGATTGCTTGCGCAGATCATCGCTCACCTTTTCCAGGTTGTCCTGCGCACGGGTGCCCTGGGCGAGCGCCTGCGAGACTTCGCCCTGTTGCAGCGAGTCGCTCGCCTGGCGCATGGACTCGCGCGTCTGGTCGAGTTGCTGGCGCGAGTCCTGCGCGCTGTTGGAAGGGGGTTGCCGGTCCATGCGCTGGCGCACCTCGTCGAGATCCGAAAGCATGCGGCGTTGCTCCTCCTCGAGCCGCTTGAGTTCGCGGCGGATGCGGTCGCGCTCCTCGTCGTTGGCCGCCGCCTGCAAGGCGGTCTGCATTTCCTGCAGGCGCTGGTTGAGGTCCTGTTGGCGGCGCGCGAGATCCTTGAGCCGGCCGAGGGTCTCGAGCTTCTCGCGCTCCTCGGGAGACGTGAGGCTCTGGGCCTGGCTCTCGGACTCGTAATTGTCCTGGTTGTTGCGCATCCGCAGTTGGTTGATCTCGCGCTGATTGCGGCCGGCGCCGCTACCGTTGCGCGACTGGCTGACATTGGTCTCGCGCGGCTGCAGGCGCAGCAGGGCCTGGTAGGCGCCCTGCGCCGCGGTCCATGCAGGCGCAAGCGGCTTCGGATCTTCCGGCGAGGCTTGCTTGAGCTGGTCGTGCGCCTGCTCCATGAACTTGCCCGCGTCGGCGGCTGCGGCGAGCGCGTGCGGATCGCGGATCTGTTCCGCGGCCTCGCTCAACATCGTCTGAGCCTGGGCCTGCGACGTGACGAGTGTCTCGAGATCATCGGCAAACTTCGGATCGGCGGCATTTTGTTGCCGGAGCTTCCAGGTGCCGATGGCGATCTGCCGCTGGAGCTCCAGCAACTCCTGCTGCGGCCCGCCCGCCGGTTGACCGCCCGGGGATTCACCACCCGATTGCTCGCGGAAGATTTCGTCGAACGGTCGCACCTCGCCGAAGAACGGATCACTCTCCGTGCGGCGCGGCTTTCCGTCGGCGCCCGCATCGTCGGCCCAGGCAAACCACGTGACGAGGTCGTCGGGCTTCACGCCCTCGCGTTCGAGGGTGAGCTGATGGTTGAAACGCGCGCTGACGGATTTGACCTCGCCGTCTGACCGCAGGGAAATGTAACGCGCGGGTTGGGCCCCGATCGCCACGGCGACCCCGTAGTCCAGCAGGCCGAAGTCATCGTGCGCCTCGCCCGAGAGCGGGACTTCCTCGAGTGCGGACACGCGCTGGTCGCCGTGCGGAAACGTGATCTTCAAGTCGGGCCGACGGTTCTCCAGCGCCTCGATGCGGATATCCGGCGGCGCGGAGTTTTCGCGCGCCGCGTCGTCCTGCAGATGCAGGGTGTAGCGCGCTGATTGCGCGAGCGTGAAGTCGTAGGCGTAGCGCGTCCGCTCGGGATTCGATGCAGAGAGCTCGATTTCCGTGCCGTCTTCGGCGCGCAGCGTGGCGCGGCGCACGGGCTTGTTGAACATGAATTGATAGTCGACCTTGGTCCCCTCGACGGCACTGAGACGCCGCGTGTCCTCGATGCGGCGGTCGGCGAGACCGGTGTAGTCGGGATAGTCGAGATCGGCGTCGGCGCGCGTCAACGCGGGGCGATCGAAGACCTGCAGGCGGAAGACCGACGAGCCGTCGCCGTCGTACTCGACGTGGTAGTCGACGTCGTTTTCCACGCGCGGCAACGTCAGCGCGTAGATCGGATCGGAAAGGCTGCGGGCCATCGGGGTGCGGACGGTGCCGTTTTTGGCCGTCGTCCAGATAAGCGTGGCGGCGCGCGGCAGATCGCCGGTAAACCGCGCCGCGACCACAATGGTGGAACCGCGCTCAACCTCGGCATTGCCCGGGGTGACGGTGATCTCGCCGGTGTGCAGGTCGGGCGGGGCGATGGCGGCGAGCACGGCCTTGGGCGGGTGGATCGAGAAACCGAGCACGACGGCGAGCAGACCCAGGGCGCCGACGTGGGCAAGCCCCGGCCAGATGGACACGTGACGGCGACTGTCGTCCCAGGAATGCGTGTCCGCGTGCTGCACCGCGCGTTCGATGACGCGACGTTGCAGGAAATGATAGCTGCCGTCGGCCGCGGGATGTTGTTCCAGGGCGGTGCGCAACGCCTGGGCGAGGTCGGGATGATCCCGTTCAACGAGTGCGGCCGCGGCGGCGAAGTCGTGCGGGGTGCGGCTCCACCAGCGCGCGACGATCCAGCCGACCACCAGGCTCGCCGCGCCGAGCAGCGGGAAGGAGGCGGTCTTGAGGGGGGCGATTCGCCAGCTCAGCACGATCCATCCGCAGCCGAGCATCGACACCAGGAACCAGGCGAGTGCGCTGCGCCGGTGCAAGTCCCGGCCGCGCAAGCGCGTGGCAAGCGCAAGCAGTCGGCGGCGCAAGCGCTCGTCGAGGCCCGGTGACGATGGCGTGGCTTGGCTCATGAGGGGAAGGTTGGAGACGGCAGTGGAGGGGGACGGTAATCAGGTTTTTTGCCAATGCGAGGCGAGCAGGGGACGAAAACGACGGGAAGCCCCGTCTGCCAGGATGCCGGCGCGCATGATGCAGGCAGGGATGCCTGCGCTACTCGTTTCGCCTTACAATGCGTAGGGGCGGCTTTCATGCGGCTTGTGGCCGGGTGCTGCGTTGGGCGGTGCGGATCGCGACGAAGCTTTCGACGGCCAGCAGAATGGCCGCGCCGATCAGCATCCACCGCCAGGCCTTCTGTTCGTTCTCGGTTGCGAGGTCCGACGCGGCGGCCTTGGCCTTCGCTGCATGACTGGCGGCAGCGGCGACGGTGACCGGATTGGTCTCGATCGGCACGCCAAGCTGTTCCCAGGTGTCGGCAGGCAACGGCTCGTTGCGGCTTTCAGCCACCGGGACCTGGAGCGCAACCGTGCGCGAGCGCCCGCTTTGCTCCAGCCGGTAGACGCCGGGAAACGCCGGCGCGCCGGGCAGCGGTTGCGTCGCGTCGGCGGCCGCGGGAAACCATAGGGTGTCGGCATCGGCGGCGAGCACCGACGTGTCGCCGACCTCGGCAACGTTGGGGCGCGGGGGGCCGCCGGAGGCGCGCTCGACCAGGGCCTGCAGCCAGGGGACGAATTTCGTCGAAAGCACCCACTGACTGGCGACATTGGACCAGTCGCCACCCCAGACCACGACACGGCCCTGGCCGACCTCCGCTTCGAGCACGGCCGGCGAACCGTCGTCGAAACGCGCGACCACGTGCGCGCGCGAGTTGTCCGGCAGCGTCACGGGCACCGGATGCCAGAAACGCACGTGCGTGAAGTCGCTATAACGCGGATCGGCAAACGGCGCGAAGAGCGGGTGTTGAAAGTCGATCGTGCCAAGCAGCGCGTTCGCCGGCGGTGGGGGAGCCGCCGCCCATTGCTCCTCGCCGACAATGGCGGCGGCGGAAGGGATGACAGACGCATCCGCGAGGAGCACCAGAGCGATGCCTCCGTTTTGCACGCGTTCGCGGACCCGGCGGGCATCGGCGTCGCTCAGTGCGGCGTCAACCACCAGCAGGGGTGCGTCGAGCGAGGTCGACGCGTCGGTCACGGGCACGACATGCATCTTCGGATCGCGCCAGCCGCCGACGGCGCGCGTGAGATAAAAGAGCGCGTGCCGGGAATCGTTCGCGTCCGGCGGACCGAAATACGGCAGCGGGAGTTCGCGTGCCTGCGGCGGAACAACCCAGAGCGTGTCGTTGAACGACTCGTCATCGCCTTCAAGGTCGACGCGCAGCGGATCCTGCAGCTCGTCCGGCACCGGCACGAGCGCGACGCGCGCCTCGCGCGACGCAAGCGGCAGGCTCTGGACATCGGCGAGATCGGCGCGGCTGGTGAGACCGCGCAGGTGAAGCGTCACGGAGGCCGGCCGCCCGCTTTGTTCGAGCACCCGCACCCGGGCGGCCCGCTTGCCGTCGGTCGTCTTTGACCAGCCGAGCCACTGCAAGGAAACGTCGGAGGTTTTCGCGCCGTCGATGCGCGCGATTTCGACCTTGCAGTTCGGCGGCCAGTCGCGACCGGCCAGGCCGGCGACGCGCGCACCCTCGGTGCAATCGGAGATCAATACGATCTTTGGCGTGGCGAAGTGCTCGGCGGTGTCGCCCATCGTCGCGAGCTCGTCGAGCGCGGAGTCGACCGCGGCATCGAGGCGCGTGGGGCCCCAGCCCGGGGCGCGGCCTTCGAGGGCGGCGTCGACCAGGGCGGGCCGGTCCGGTCCGGGCGTGCGCGCCCAGCGTTCGCCGCTGACCAGCACGGAGACGGTGCCACCGGCGGTAAGCAGCGCGAGCCGGTCGTCGGGCGCGAGAGCCCGGGCCGTGGCGCGGGCGCGGGCGACGGCGTCGGCCCAGCGACCCTCGCGCCGCATGCTGGCGCTGTCGTCGAGCACGATGGCGACATGTTGCGGTGCGTCATGATTGTTGGGCAGCGGAACCTCGCGCCGAAAGAACGGCCGCGCGAAACCCGCCGTGAGCACGAGGACGATCAGGCAGCGCAGGGCGAGCAGCCACCAATTGTCGATGCGGCTGCGGCGCTGCAGGCGTGGCGGCGAGGGTTCAAGCAGGCGGGTGTCGCTGAACTTGACCCGCTGGTTGGTGGTCCGCCGGATCAGGTGCGCGACGATCGGCCCTGCGATCAGGAGTCCGCCAATGAGAAAAAGGGGGGCGAGGAAGCTCATGGTGCGCCGCGCTGCCCGCGGAAGTGCCAGGGGCCAGGTGCCAGGTGCCAAAGTGGCAGGCGTTGCGAAAGTGGTCGCACGCTGTGCAACCAAAGCGGCGATTTTTCGCTGCTTTGTGCAGAAATCTTCGCAACGCGCCGTAACAAGGTCCAGGCAGTCAGCAGCAAATACCAGGGCGCCGCGACGCGTGCCGCGTCAGGCCCTGGGCACTTCCGCGCGTGGTGCGGATCTGGCACCTGGAACTTCCTCCTCACGCGTGGCCCCTCCGGCCGTGGTGGGCGGGTCCTTGGCCGCGGCTGCTGCGCTCGATCCAGTTCAAGAGCACGAGATCGAGCGGCTGGTTGGTAGTGGCGACTTCGTAGGGGACGCCGCGACGCTCGAGCGCCCGACGCACTTCCGTTTGATGCGCGTTGATGCGCTCGCGGTAACCCTTCCGGGCGGCAGAGGGATCGAGATAGAGATGGCGGCCGGTTTCCGCATCCTCCCAATCGGCGGCTTCACCGTATTCGAGGGTGAGTTCCGCGGGGTCCAGGATTTGCAGGACCCGCACGTCGTGGCCGACGGCGACAAGGCGGCCGAGCGCGGCGTCCCATGAATCCACCGGGGCGAGCAGGTCGGAGAGGATGAGGACGAGGCTGCGCTTGTGCCACAGGCGCGTCACATCATCGAGCGCGCGGCCGAGTTCCGTGCGGCCACCTTCGGGATTCGGCTCGAGAGCGGCCAGCAGCCGGCGGAGATGTCCGGGTCGCCAGCGGGCGGGCAGGCACTGCGCGAGTCCATCTGCGAAGAGCGCGAGTCCGACCATGTCGCGCTGCATGAGCATGAAGTACCCGAGCGCTGCGGCGAGGGTGCGCGCATAGTCGGCCTTCGAGTAGTCGCCGGAGCCGAAGCCCATCGAGCGGCTGTGATCGACGAGCATTTCGCAGCGGACGTTCGTCTCGTCCTCGAACTTGCGAATGTAATGTCGGTCGGAACGCGCCAGCACCTTCCAATCAAGGTAGCGCAGGTCGTCGCCCGGCACGTACTGGCGGTATTCCGTGAATTCGACGGAGAAACCAGAAAACGGCGAACGATGCAGGCCCGCCCAGATGCCCTCGACGACGACGCGCGCGCGCAGCTCGAGATTGCGGATCGCGAGCAGGGTTTGCGGATCGAGGCCGCGGACAGAAGGGATCAAGGAAGGCATGTAAGATGGGGAAGAACGCGAGACTGGGAAGAACGCGAGATGCGGAAGAACGCGAGAACGTGAGACGGGAAGACGGCGAGATGCGGAAGAACGCGAGAACGGGAGGCGTGAGATTCCGGGCCTGAGTCTTTCTATCTCAAATGTCTACCAAGTCTTGCGTTCTCGCGTTCTTCACCCTCTCGCGTTCTTCCGTTCTTCTACGATCTCCGTCTTCACGTGCTCGATCAGGCGCTCGACGACCTTGGCGACGGTGACGCCCTCGGCCTCGGCGCGGTAATTGAGGAGGAGTCGGTGGCGCAGCACCGGCAGCGCAAGCGCGCGGATGTCGTCGCCGGTGACGTGTGCGCGTCCCTGCCACAGGGCGCGCGCCTTGGCACCGAGCACGAGCGCCTGGGGCGCACGTGTCCCCGCGCCCCAGGAGAGCCATTGATTGACGAACTCCGGCGCGTCCGGCCGACCGGGTCGGGATCGGGCAGCGAGTTGGACGGCGTACTTTACGACGTCGTCGGCGATCGGGACCTTGCGCACGAGCTGGTGAAACGACAGGACGTCGTCGCCCGTGAACAGCGGTTCGATGGTTTCGCCCGGGGCGGCGGTGGTTCGCTTGATCACGGCGACCTCGTCGGCTTCGGGCAGGTAATCAATGAAGACGTTGAAGAGGAACCGGTCGAGTTGGGCTTCCGGCAACGGGTAGGTGCCTTCCATTTCGATCGGGTTTTGCGTTGCGAGCACGAAGAACGGTTCGGGCAAAGCGTGGCGCACCCCCGCGGCGGTGACCTGGTGTTCCTGCATCGCCTCGAGCAGGGCGGCCTGCGTCTTCGGAGGCGTGCGATTGATTTCGTCGGCGAGGATGATGTTGGCGAAAACGGGTCCGCGCACGAACGTGAGCGTTCGACCCCCGGTGGTGTCGGTGAGGATTTCCGTGCCGGTGATGTCGGCCGGCATGAGGTCGGGCGTAAACTGGATGCGCTGAAACTGCAGGTGGAACACCTGCGCGACCGATTTCACGAGCAAGGTCTTGGCGAGGCCGGGCGCGCCGGTGATCAGGCAATGGCCGCCGGCGAGCAGCGCAAGCAGCAGTTGGTCGACGACGTCGCGCTGGCCGACGATTACTTTTCCAAGCTCGGCTTCGACGCGGGTGCGTCCGGATTGCAGGCGCTCGAAGGCGACTTCATCGGCGCCGGGAATTGGCGGGGGCGTGGTGGTGGTGGTGTTGAAGGCCATGAGGGGGGAAGAACGCGAGATGAGGAAGAACGCGAGTTGAGGAAGAACGCGAGACGGTGGAGAACGCGAGAACGCGAGACTGGGAGAAGGTGAGACGGGGAAGAACGCGAGAACGTGAGACGGTGCTAATCGTGGAAATCCGTGCCTGAGTCTTTCTGTCTTATAGGTCTTCGAAGTCTTGCGTTCTCGCGTTCTTCCCCGTCTCGCGTTCTTCTAATGGGTCATCGCGTAAAAGATGATGTTGATCGCCATCGGATAGGCTTTGGGTTCGGAGTAGGTGCGGAAGTACCACTGGTTCTCTCCCTCGCGCTCCCAGCCGTCACCGAGGTCGGTGTTGCGGCAGATGATGACCATCATGCGCTGCTTGTCGTCGAAGATGCCGTAGTAATGGGCGCCGCGGTTTTCCGGGCCCCGCTCCCAGGTGACGCCGTCGAACTGGTGCCGGATCGCCTCGTGGATGCCGGGCACCTGCGGCTTCTCCTTCAGGTCAAAGACGCAGTGAAAGATCGGATGTTCGACCGGCAGGTCGACGAACTCACGATCGGGAAACACCCGCTGCATTTCCGAATGGATGTTTTCCCATTCCTCGACGCCCCAGAAATCGTCGAACATCAGGAAGCCGCCGTTGAGGAGATAATTGCGCAGGGTGACGACCTCCTGGTCACTGAACTCGAGTTCGCCGCCCTCGACGATGTAGATGAACGGATACTGCGCGAGGTCCTCCGGGGTGAGATCGACGACCATCGGCATCGGGTTCACCTTCAAGCTCGTCATCTGCTGCAGGCGGAAGGTGAGATTGAGGTCGGCGTCGGGCGTGTCGATGGCCCAGCGCTGCCAGCCGCGGCCGAAAAAGCGTCCGTAGCCTCCGCCCCACCCGCGATGTCCCGACGTGTAGCGGACCCGGGCAAAGGTGAACACGTCGTCCTTGAATGCGGGGTCGACCGTCCATTCGGGCGTGCCGCCGCGATCGTCGATCATGAGCGGCTCGGCGGCCGCGACGCGCCCGGCGAAGGACAGAAGGGCGCATCCGACGAGCCCCAGCGCAACGACACGGCGCGTCCAGGTAGCGCAGGCTTCCAGCCTGCATCCGGCTTCGACGGCAGGCAGGATGCCTGCGCTGCATTCCGGGAGGGATCGCCGGGCAGCCGTCGTGGCGTCGGGCATCGACAAGGTCAGGGAACGCAAGGTGATCGTCGGCTTCATAGCGACGGCGCGGCGTCCGGAGTTGCGGTGGGTCGCGCGGGTGCAGACGACGCGGGCACCGGTGGCGGCGCGGCCAGGGCGGCGGCGACGTCAGGCGACGGCGGCAGTTCCGCAAGCAACGCGTGGGCGGCGCGGAAACGCGGGGCCTCCTCGAGCGCCAGCAGCACGTGACCGCGCGCGCTGTCCGCGTCGGTTTCTTCGAGCAGGCGCGCAATGCGGTAGTGCACGGAAACCCGATCGGGCGGATCGAGCTTGAGCAGCGTGGTGCCCGCGGTGACGGCGGCGGCCGTGTCCCCGCGCTCCTCGTTGGCGGTGAAAAGCGCACGCCAGGGCGTTGGCGCGATGGGATTGATCGCGATCCACTCGTCGGCCCAGCGGGCGGCCGCGTCGGCGTCGTGCGTGTCCTGCGCGATTTTGAGCAGGCGTGTCACCGCCTCCAGGGCGTCGCTTTCATGTTCGACGATGGTGGTGAGGGCTTCGCTTTCACCGGCGGTGTCCCCTAGTTCCCGGCAGACGCGGGCGAGCGCGCTGTGCACGTTGTCCGGACCCGGGAGATAAAATCCGTCGGCCGTGAGTCCCTTCAGGATGAAGCGCGCCTCGATCGCGCGGCCGCTGCGGATCATCTCCCGCGCGTGTTCAAGCTGGCCGAACAGGCTGCGACGATTCACCTGCGCCAGCGCGCCACCGAGTTTGTCGTTTGACGGTCGGAGGTCGAAAGGGCCGGCGATCTTGTCGGCTTCGGCCCGCGCAAATTGAGCGAACCCGGCATCGAGATCCGCCAGCGGTGCGCAATGCTGTGCCAGGGCATCGTTGATCGCGGCGCCCTGACCGAGCGCGACGAGCGTGTCGTGCAGCGAGGTGAAGCCGTAGGTGTCGACGAGAAATTGAACCACGAGATAGGATTGGTAATAGGCGAAGACGACGTCTTCCAGGGTGTTGGCATCAAGAAATGCCGCGCTCATGCGGCTGATCGGCTGCGTCTTCCCGTCCACGATGCGTTGATAGTAGCCGAGCGACATGCGCTGGCCCCACGCGGGATTGGCCTGGACCTCCTCATAGACGGAGATGCCTTCCGACAGCCAGCGCGGGATGCGATGGTGCGCGAGCTGGAGCGTGATCGTGTGGGTGAATTCGTGCCAGAGGGTCGCCTCCCAGTTGGAATGTTTCGACGCGGGACTGTTGACCGTCACGAGCGGCCCGAAACAGACGCCGAGATAAGCTGGCGGTCCGCCGGGGAGTCCGAAGGTGCGCACGGAAAAATCCTTCGGGTTCGGATAGATCTCGACGGCGGTCGGCTGATCGAGCGAGACGCCGTACTTCTCGGTCAACGTCGCCCGGGCGCGTTCCAGCAGCTCGAGGGCACGCTGACCGTAAATCGGCGCCTCCTCTGCGCCCATGCGCAGCTCGAAGTTCGGGGTGGACAGGGTGGTGAACTTGTCGAGCTGGTCGTGCAGGTTGACGAGATTGAAGGCGGTGATGTCGTAGCCATCGGCCGTGTGCACGGCGGCGGCAAGGTCCCAGCCCTCATGTTCGTGGCCGCTGCGCAACAGGGCTTCGGCGAGTTCGATGCGGGCCGGCGTGTACTCGGGATCGAAGGCCAGCGCGCGGCGCAGCACCGTGGCGGCGTCGGCATACAATCCATGTTGGGCGAGCTTGCGGCCAATCAAGGTGTCGACGCCGGGATTGATGGACCAGGTGGCGAGCGCGGCCTCGCGGGCCCGGTCGGCCGCGGCCGGATCGGAGCGCAGGTTCGCAAGCACGGCGCGCAGGGCGAGCGCCTGCCACGCGTGCGGATTGACCTCGAGCACGGCATCGATCGCGGCGTCCGCGTCGGTGAATTTTTCCGAGTCGATGTCGTTTTCCGCGAGCAACAGGCGGGCGGTGGCGTGATGTGGGTTCAGGTCGAGGGCGGTGTCCGCGTACTCGACGAGCTTGGTGCGATCGCCGTTGATGAACGAGGCGGCGAGACCGGCCCACATGTCGGGATCGTCGTGAAAGGCGTTGATGCCTTCCTGGTAGGTGCGCGAGGCGAGGGCATAGTCGTGCTTGTCCAGCGCGAGCCGGCCGATGGCCAGAAAGGCGTCGCGGACCGGCGGGTGGTGATCTTTGGCCCGTTTGAGGAAATTCTCGAGCACCAGTCGCGGCTCCGCACCGAGCAGGAGGGCCGCCTCACCGAGTGCCTCGATCTGATCGGGATCGGTCTCGTAACGCGACCGGCTGACGACCAGGAACCGCATTTCCTGACGAAGGCGTTCCGCCTCGTCCACCTGACTGGCAAACCGGGCGGCGTCCCATCCGACCAGGCGCAGCCGCATGCTGTCACGCAACGAGGTGCGCAGGGCTCCCTGGATCACGCTCAAGGCGTCCTGGTAGTTGCCGGTCGCCATCAAAGACTCGGCCTCCAACCGCCACCAGCCCTCTTCGCGTGGCTCAGCCTTCCGTCCCTCGTCCGCCTCCAGCCGCGCCGAGACATAGTCGCCCGCGCGGTATTTCGCCCAGGCTGCGTCCAGATCCTCGGCCGCTCGTGCCGAATATCCGGCCGTCCACGTTGCCAGCAGCAACACACCGCCGGCCCGAGCGAAAGCGGGGATCCTTTGGAGTAGCCGGCCGGCCGTCGTGCCCCGGGGGAGGACAAACATGTCCCCAGCTTTCGGGGATTTGGACGGCTGGCAAGGAACGCCCGTGAATTTGATGCGGGTTTCGCCAGGTTTGCGGTTTGTGCCCGGGAGGGCCGCCAAGGTCAGCGTGTGGAGATCCGGCCCGATGGACCCGGATCGTCGCTTGGCCGTCTGCGACTCTGTCGGCGGCGGATCGAACGCTAGAGCGTGTCATGCACTCTGGCGGATAAAACACCTGTCACCACGCTTGCGCGCGGTCGCGTCAGGCCTGCCGTGCAGTGGCGCGGCATCCGACTCCAGGAGAGAACTGATCAGTTCCCCTCTTGAGAGAGGGGACCGCCCGCCAGGCCGGTGGGGTGTGTCTACAGTGCATGACACGCTCTCGCCTGGAAATTTCACAGTCCGCGGGAAAACCGAGCCACGTTGTCGTTACACTCCAACGCAGCTCCCGGGCGCGATGGAAGAACGCGAGACTTGGAAGACGTCTGAGATAGAAAGACTCAGTCCAGGGTTCTCACGTTCTCGCGTTCTTTCCTGTCTCGCGTTCTTCAATCCCTGTAGCTGCGTTTGAGCTCCGCGTTCCGAGCGAAGCGACAAGACCGGGCGCGAAGCGAACCGGAACAAACCTGGCCGAACGTGTGAAATTTGCAGGCTGGAGTCGTACGGACCTGGCGATTCGGTTGCCGTCCGCGGGTCGACGTCGGAAACGAAGAGGCGCGACCCGCTCGGGGGTCGCGCCGACAGAGTCAGGGATAGTCGTGGCGGCTACTTCTTCGCCACCTTGGCGCGGACGTCGTCGAGCTGGCCGGCGGAGCCGAGCAACTCGTTGCGCGAGGCGATGAATTTCGCGTACTCCTCCATGAAGATCTTGCCCGGCGGCCGGAAGTCGAACTCACCGGGCTTGTCGCGGAAGAACTCCCGGTGCACGCGGGTCCAGACGAGGCGGCCATCGGTGTCGATGTTGACCTTCGTCACGCCCAGCTTGGCGGCGGGCAGGTATTCCTTGGGGTCCACGCCCATCGAGTCCTTGATGGTCCCGCCGGCGGCGTTGATGCGGTCGACTTCCTCCTTCGGCACGGAGGACGAGCCGTGCATGACGAGCGGGAAGCCGGGCAGGCGCGCCTTGATCTTTTCCATCACGTCGAAATGGAGCGACTGACGGCCCTTGAACTTGAATGCGCCGTGGCTGGTGCCGATCGCGCACGCCAGCGAGTCGCAACCGGTGGCTTTCACGAACTTCTCCGCCTCGGCGGGGTCGGTCAGGCAGGCGTTGCCTTCCTCGACCTTGATGTCCTCTTCGACGCCACCGAGCATGCCGAGTTCGGCCTCGACCGAAATGCCCTTGGCTGTGCGCGGCCTCGACCACGCGCTTGGTGATCGCGACGTTCTCGTCGAACGGATCGTGCGAGGCGTCGATCATCACCGAGCTGTAGAAGCCCGACTCGATGCAATCGTAGCAGGTTTGCTCGTCGCCGTGGTCGAGGTGCACGGCGAAGATCGCTTCCGGGAAAATCTTGTCGGCGGCGCGGATGATGGCCTCGAGCATGCGCTTGTCGGTGTATTTGCGCGCGCCCTTCGAGATCTGGATGATGAACGGCGCCTTCGACTGGATGCAGCCGCGGAACAGGCCCATGGCCTGCTCGGCGTTGTTGATGTTGTACGCGCCGACGGCGTACTTGCCGTAGGCGACCTTGAAGAGTTGGGCGGTGGTGACGATCATGGAAACCCGCATTTAGCGGGGGACCGTCGCCTACTGTCAAGGCAAGCACCCCTGAGGCCAAGCCAGGCGCAATAGTCGGCAACCTTTGCGCAAGGCCGGGGCAGCATCGTTCTGGAGCGTCCGCCTCCCGCTTTGCCCAGGCGCTTCCGCCTCGCCGGCGCTTCGGGGAGACCAAACGGCGAGGCAGGTCGGGTCGCTCGCGGACGGCACCGGCTCGAGCGATGCTCCCGGACGGAGATCCTTCATGCGGTTCGTGTCCTCCTTCAGGACCACCGGCGGTCACGGCGGCCGTCGCTGCGCGCCTCGCGAAACGGTTCCCTCACTCCGACAAAAAAAGTGGCGGCCGCCACTTTTTTTGTCGGAGTGAGGGGAGGTCGCGTGTGTTCCCCGCGCGACCGCGGTGTGAGGCTTCCAAGCGAACCCGCGGGGCACAACGCGCGCACGTCGGTCTCGCGGGCGCCGCGCTGGCGATCGTTGCGAAAAGTCGTGCATCGCATCAAACACCGCCGAAGGCGCGATTTGCGGTTCGCGTCTTTGCGGTCGT
Source organism: uncultured Verrucomicrobiae bacterium (assembly GCA_963797435.1). Classification (GTDB taxonomy): domain Bacteria; phylum Verrucomicrobiota; class Verrucomicrobiia; order Opitutales; family Opitutaceae; genus CAWCPJ01. Next base: position 910,884 of record CAWCPJ010000006.1, read on the forward strand.
CCGGCGGGAAAGTGGAAATGAGGGAGGTACTCTCCAACGCAGCCAGCGGGTGCACGATCGCCGTCGCCGCGTTTGAGCTCCGCGTTCCGAGCGGCGAAGCGAACCGGAACCAACGGGGCCGAACGTGTAAAGTTTCCGGGCTCCTAACGCGGCGGGAATTCGAACTCGGTCTTCGCCTTGTCGGGCGAGAGCACGAGGTAGGCACTGAACGGCAGGCCGCGTTTGGATACGAAGCCGGAGATCAGTCCGGTCTTGCCCCGGGTCACGAGCGCCTTGACCTCCTCGGGCGGGATCTCGCAGCCGCAGATCGTCTTGCTGACCTTGAGGACGGCGCGATCGCCGTTCGCGCCCGGTTTGCGCACGTAGAAGGCGTCGCCGGCCTCGACGAGTTCCCCCTCGGGCTGCGTGCTCTTGCCGAGCACGGTGGCCTTGGAAAGGTCGACCGCCTTGCGCGGCGCGCGCGTCTTTCCGCCCTCCTTGCCCGCCTTCTTTTCGCGCGGGGGAAACTCCCACGCGACCTTCGGACCCTTGCGCAATAGAAAGGCGTCGAAGGGACGGCCGCGTTTCGAGGTGAAGCCCTTGATGAGCTCGGTCTTTCCCTCGCTCACCATCTGGATCGCCTGCTCGCGCGAGATCTCCTTCTTGCACATCAGGCGACCCACGCTGAACGCCTGCTTCCATTCGCCGTTTTCGCGCTGGCGCAGGACGTAGCTCGTCGGCGCCTCGCACAATTCCGCGCCGGATTTCGGATCCTGCCAGAACGGCTCCAGGGTCGCGAGGTCGACTTTGTTGCCAAAATCGAGCTCCACCCTCTTTTTCGTCTCGTCCTTCGGATCGGTGACCAGGCGAAGTTTCGCGGGAAAGCGGTTGCCGGTGCGGGGCGAGACAAAGCCGTCGAGCGGCCCGATCTCGCCGTTGGTGACGAGTTCACGCACCTCGGGCTCCTCGATCTTCCGCCCGGTGATGACCTTGTAGACGGACAACACGCCGTCCTGCGACTTGTAGGCGCGCAGGGTCTCGAGCATCGGCTTGTGGTCGGTCGGCGAAAGGATGTCGGTCTCGCGCGCGGTCGACTCGTGTTCCTCGAATTTCTTCGTGCGTTCGACGATGCCCTTCGTGACGTCGATGATCTCCGCCATGAACTTCGGCCGCGGGAACTTGCCGTGTTCCATCAGGCGCAGCTTGTATTCCCATTCGCCCGTCATGTTCGGCTTGGTCAACGCCTCGGCCCCGACCGCACCGAGGAACTCGAGCAACTGCTCCGCCTTCGCGGTGGGCACGAGCTCGCGCTGATTGCGCTCCATGTATTTCGTGTAGATCAGGCCGTCGATGATCTCGGCGCGGGTGGCGGGCGTGCCGAGGCCGCGTTCCTTCATCGCCTCGGCGAGTTCCTCCTCGTCGACGAGTTTGCCCGCGCCCTCCATGGCGGAGAGGAGCGTCGCCTCGGTGTAGCGCGGCGGCGGCTTGGTCGTTTCCTCGTGCAGCTTCACCTCGAGGGTCTTCGCCTGGTTTCCGTCCTCGGTGGTGAGGGCGGGCAGTGCCTTGCCATCGGGCTTGTCCTCGTCGACCGTGGTCCGACCGTAGACCGCAAGCCAACCCGGCGCGGTGAGGACCTTGCCCTCCGTCTTGAAGTCATGCCGGCCCGCCACCGTGCTGATGCGCGTGGTGACGTCGAATTCGGCCGCGGGATAAAACACCGCGACGAAACGCCGCGCGATCATGTCGAAGACCTTCGCTTCCATGTCATCGAGCGAGCCGGCATGCGTGCCGGTCGGGATGATCGCGAAGTGATCGGATATCTGCGCGTTGTTGAAGATGCGTTTGTTCGGGCGCACCCAACCTTCCTGCAGCACCTTGGCGCCGTGTTGCTTCAGGTCGCCCTCGAGATTGCCGAGGGTCTGCCGGCAGGTCGGCATATAGTCTTCCGGCAACGCGCGCGAATCGGTGCGCGGATAGGTGATCATCTTGTGCCGTTCGTACAACGCCTGCGCGATCTGCAGGGTCCGGCGCGCCGGGAGCCCAAAGCGGTTGTTCGCCTCGCGTTGCAGCGTGGTCAGGTCGTAGAGGCGGGGCGCGATCTGCGTGGACGCCTTCTTCTCCTCGCGCACGGCCGCGGGCGGCTGGCCGGCGCAGGCGGCGACCACGGCTTCGGCGAGCGCCTTTTCCCAGATCCGGTCGATCCGATCGTGCTCGTCGTTCGCGGCCTTCCGGAAATTCGGCCGCTGGTAAACGCCTTCGTAATTGCCGTTGGCGATGCCGAAGGTCGCGGTCACGCGCCAGTACGCGCGCGGCTGGAAATTGCGGATCTCGAGTTCGCGCGCGAAGACGATCGCCAGCGTCGGCGTCTGCACGCGCCCGACCGAGGCCACGTGACCGGCGCGCGAGCCGAACATGCGCTTGGTGATCGCGCGGGTGCCATTGATGCCGATCAACCAGTCGCTTTCGCTGCGGCAGCGCGCGGCATCGGCCAGCCCGGCCATTTGCTCGCCGTCGCGCAAGTGCTGGAACGCCTGGCGAATGCCCTCGGCCGTCATCGTCTGCATCCACGCGCGCTTCACCGGGAGCTTGTTCTTCGCGAGCTGGCAGATGTAGGTGAAGATCAACTCGCCCTCGCGCCCGGCGTCACATGCGTTGATGACTTCCTTCACGTCCTTGCGCGCGAGCTGCTTTTTCAGGTGCGCGAAGCGGTCCTTGGTTTTCTCGCTCGGCTTGAGGCCGAACTTCTCCGGGATGATCGGCAGCGTTTCGAGGCGCCAGAAACCGTACTTCTTCTTGTCGATATCCTCCGGCATCTCCAGTTCGACGAGATGGCCGACGGCCGACGAGATCACGTATTCGTCGTTTTCGAAATGGTCGCCCTGCTTGGGCACTTTGCCGAGCGAGCGCGCCAGATCGGCGGCGACGCTGGGTTTCTCGGCGATGATCAAAGTCTTCATGCGGTCGGTGAGTGGTGAGGAACGCCGCGCGCGGGACGGGCGCGGGGCGCCGGCCAACGACAGTCGGCCCGGTAAAGGTGGCTTAACGCGGCATTGTCAAGCCCCGGACCCGCGGTCGCCGGTCACTTCGCGTCGACGCGACGGCGGCAGCAGGCGTGGGAAAAAACTGACTACCAACGCCGCGCGGTGCTGCGTCGACCGGCTGAGCGGAATTTCCGCCGAGGGTTCGCGCGGAGCCGTAGCGCAGGCATCCTTGTCTGCTTTGGGTTGAGTGTGCCGGGACGGCAGGCAAGGATGTCTGCGCTACCCCGGCAACATGCGATAGACGCCGTGCAACAGGCAGAGATTACCGGCGATGAGATGCAGCCAGAAGCCGCGGCCTCGCGGCAACAGGAGCAGATTGAATGCGAATGTGAGCGGCAGGCAGGTGCGCGCGACCGCCCAGTAGCCGTGCCACACGGCGTCGCCGATCACGAAATAAAACAACGCGAACGGCAACGCGACCCGCAGCCACGGATTTGCCGCGAGCGCGGTCCAGTTGATCTCGCGCAACACGAACAAGGCCTGCCAGCCGAGCGAAAACACCGCGATGAAACCGAAGAGATAGCGGGAATCGAGATTGCCGGAGAGCAATTCGCGGCCGCAGATCGCGAGCTGATGGATCAAGCCGACAAACGGCCACGCAAAATGCCCGAAGCCGGTCGTCGTGCCCGCCGGCACGACCAGGGTGATCCATGCGGTCCACGCCACGACCGGCAGGACCATGATGAGGCCGTTGAGTGCGTGCCGGCCCCAGGTGCGCGCGGAACGGAGATCACCACCACTCGCGACACCCGCCGCGAGCAGCGCCGTGTCGCGCGTGAGCACCGCAGCCGCCATCGCGCCCACGGCGGGCCAACGGCGTCCGCTTTGCGCGGCCGAGACGGCGAGGAAGATCAGCATCGTGGCCGGCAGATCCGTGAGCGCCATGCGCACGCTGTCGAGGGCGCCGACGCCGAGCATGCACGCCAGCCAGACCGCGGAGCCCCGCCAGCCGAACGGCTCCACCACGCGCCACAGCAGCCAGCCGAACCCCAGCCAGACGACGAGGTTGGCGAGGGCATAGGCATTGATCGTAATCCACGGACGGGCTCCGCCGCCCGTGAGCACATGCACAACGGCGGGGAGCAGGATGCGACGCGGACGGTAACGCGCGTAGTCCATCGCGTGGGTCACGTCCGGATGGCGCACATCGGGATCGACGGCGAGTTGCGCGTAATATTGGCCGTCGTAACCGGAGCCGGGATAGACGTGCAGCGGCAGGTTTTTGAGTTCCGGCAGCCGACGCTCATCGAGTCGGTCGCCGAAGCGGAGCAGACGCGTCAGCCCGGTGGTTGCATCGTACCGGGTTGCGACCATCGCCAGGACAAACACCGCCGCGGCGAGGCACGGCCACGCGTGGCGGGGCAGGCGGCGCGGTCGATGGCGGTCGGTCTGGGGCACTGCCGCAGGTTGGGCGGCGGCGACACGGACATCAAGGCGCGGACATGCGCCGGCCCTGGAGGATCGGGTAAGAAGGCGGCGCGGAGGGGAGTCCGCGCCCTGCGTTTCACCCGGCCATCGTCGGGACCTGGGGCAGCACGTCGTCGAGTGCGGCGAGCAGGCTGTCGATGGTGGCGTCGGTTTCGTCGCCCATGTTGGAGATGCGAAACGTCTTTCCCTTGAGCTTGCCGTAGCCGCCGTCGATGACCATCGCGTGCTTCGCCTTCAGGAGCTTGTTGAGCGCCGGCAGGTCGAGACTGAGGGTGTTCTTGAAGCAGTTCAGCGAGACGGATCCATCGCGTTCCGCCGGCAGGAGTTTGAAGCCCTTGGCGTAGCCCCACGCGCGCACCTTCTGGTTCAGGCGGGCGTGCCGCGCGTAGCGCGCGTCGAGTCCTTCGGCGCGGATGTCCTCGAGTTTGGAACGAAGCGCGTAGATCAGCGGGATCACCGGCGTGCTCGGCGTCATTCCCTTTTCGTGGTTCGCCTGGAACTCCAGGAAATCGAAATAGTAGCCGCGGTCCGGCAGGTTTTTCGCCCGCTCGCGCGCCCGCGGGGAAACCGAGAGCAGCGACATGCCCGGCGGCAGCGCCAGCGCCTTCTGCGAACCGGCGAGCATGACGTCGATGCCGAGCTCGTCCTTCTTGATCGGCAGCGCGGAAAACGAGCTGACGCAGTCGACGACCGAGATCACTCCGGGAAACTCGCGCACGACCGCCATGATGGCCGGCAGGTCGCTCATCGTGCCGCACGAGGTTTCGTTGTGGATCAGTGTGATCGTGTCGTACGCGCCGGTCGCGAGTTCCTTGCGCACGGCGTCCGGATCCACGGGCGTGCCCCACTCGAACTTGAGCGCGCCGGCGGCCTTGCCACAGCGGCTGGCGACGTTGTTCCATTTGTCGGAGAAGGCGCCGTTCATGCAGTTCAGCACCTTCTTCTGCGTGAGGTTGCGCAATGAACCCTCCATCACGCCCCAGGCGCTGCTCGTGCTCAGGTACACCGGATCGTGGGTGTGGAAGAGCTGCTGCAGGTCCGGCTGGATCGACTGATACAGCGCCACGAAATCCGTGGAGCGGTGCCCGATCATCGGCGTGAGCATCGCGCGCAGGGTCTTTTCCGACACCTGCACTGGACCGGGAATGAAGAGCTTGTAGCTTGGAGCGGTGGTGGACATGGGAGGACGCAAACGGCGCGCCGGGAAATCCGGCTCGAACCGGCATCAAAGGGTTTCCCGATGCCGGGCGTCAACTCGTGAGCTGAAGCTCCAGGTGATGGGCCGGGCCTCCCCGGATGTGAAAATGGGCTCGTCTTTTTGCCGGAATCGTTTGCTTCGGAACGTCGTCCGCAGGTACGCCCGCTCCCGCGCGCCTGGCTCCCCGATGTCATTGTTCCGCCTGAAGCACGCGCTCGACGAACTCGAACAGTTCGCCGTCGATGTCGTTTTCGACCGCCGCCAGGGCAAGCGGGCGGCACTGCTTCGGTTCCTGCTGCGGGCGTTGTCGTTCGTGTTCAACCTCGGCGTGCAACTCCGCCTCTGGCTCTACCGGCACCGCATTTTGCGCGATCACTATCTCGGGTGCCTCGTCGTGGTGGTGGGCAATCTCACGGTCGGTGGCACCGGCAAGACCCCGGTGGTGGAGAAATTCGCCCGCTCGCTTGCGGAGCGCGGACGCAAGGTCGCGATCCTCAGCCGCGGTTACAAGAGCCGCAAGGAACCCTTCTACCGTCGCTGGTGGCGCACGATCGTGACCGGCCTGGAGCCGCCGCCGCCCCGCGTCGTGAGCGACGGACGGGAGGTGTTGCTCGACTCCGACGTGGCCGGCGACGAACCCTACATGCTCGCCCGCAACCTGCCCGGCGTGATCGTGCTCGTCGACCCGAACCGCGTGAAGTCCGGCTCCTACGCGATCAAGAAGTTCGGCTGTGACACGCTCGTGCTCGACGACGGTTTCCAGTACCTGTCGCTCAAGGGCAGGCTCAACCTCCTGCTGATCGACAGCACCAATCCGTTCGGCAACGGCCGGCTTCTGCCCCGCGGCATCCTCCGCGAGCCAATCAAGCACATCAAGCGCGCCTCCTATGTGTTTCTCACGAAGTCGAACGGTCACCTCGACACCGACCTCGAAAGCCTGATCGAACGGCAAAATCCCGGGGTCGACGTCATCAAGTGCGCGCATCGTCCGAAGTACCTGCAGGCCGTGAATGATCACCACGATCGCCGGGAACTCGCAGCGCTCAAGGGCGCGCGCGTCGGTGCATTCAGCGGCATCGCCGTGCCGGAGAGCTTCGAGGGTTTCCTGCGCGACTACGGTGCCAACGTCCTCTACACGCGCCGCTTTCTCGACCACCACCGGTTCAGCAGCGAGGAACTCGATCACATCATGGCGCGTGCGGTGGAGACCGGCTTGGATTTTCTCGTCACGACCGAAAAGGACGCCGTGCGCATCGATCCGCAGCGGACCTTTCCGCATCCCGGTGTTCTATCTGCGCCTGGAAATCGAGATCCTCAGCGGCGTGCCCGATTTCGAGGAAGCGGTTTCGCGCATTTGTTTCCCGGAAATCGGCCGCCGTATCATCGATCCGGTGAACGGCCGGAAATAGGCGCAGCGTTTGGTGCTTCGGTGCGACAATCGCGCGTGCGGATGAAACACCTCTGACCACGCTTGCGCGCGGTCCCCTCAGGCCTGCCGTGCAGCACGTCTTGCGATGCACATCGTGCTGTGGCCGCGATGCGTGCTGTGGCCGCGATGCGCGATGTGGCGCGGCATCCGACCTCCAGGAGAGAACTGATCAGTTCCCCTCTTGAGAGGGGGGACCGCCCCCCAGGGCGGTGGGTTGTGTTTTTAGTGCATGACACGCTCTGGGCTGGAAATTTCACAGTCCGGGGGAAAACCGGGCCACGTTGTCGTTACACTCCAACGCAGCTACCGGGCGCGATAGAAGAACGCGAGACTTGGAAGACGTCTAAGATAGAAAGACTCAGTCCAGGGTTCTCACGTTCTCGCGTTCTTTCCTGTCTCGCGTTCTTCAATCCCTGTAGCTGCGTTTGAGCTCCGCGTTCCAAGCGAAGCGACACGACCGGGCGCGAAGCGAACCGGAACAAACGTGGCCGAACGTGTGTGACGTTTCCAGGCTGGGCCTGGCGACGGGTGGGGCCGCTCCGCTTTCGGGACGATCGGGTCAATGCGAACAAGCAGACACCCCCCGCCCGTTTTTCCCTTGGCCCCGGCGTTCGTTCGGCAGATTTCGGAGCCATGCACGATCCGCGCCTGACCCGGCTCGCCGAGGTTCTCACCGGTTATTCCACGCATCTGGCCAAGGGCGAACGCGTCCTGATCGACGCCTTCGATGTGCCGGACGAGATCGTGATCGAACTCGTGCGCGCCACGCGCCGCCTCGGCGCGATTCCCTTCGTGCAGATCAACCACGCCCGCGTGAACCGCGAATTGTTCCGCGGCGCCACCGAGCCGCAATACGCCACGGCCGCCGCACTCGAACTGTTCCGCATCCGCAAGATGGATGCCTACATCGCCCTGCGCGGTTCGGCCAACATCTTCGAATCCTCCGACGTGCCGGCCGACCGGATGAAACTCGTCAGCCAGCAGCTTCGTCCCGCCCAGGATCATCGCGTGCAGAAGACGAGGTGGGTCGTGCTGCGCTGGCCGACCTCCGCCATGGCGCAGCAGGCGATGATGAGCACCGAAGCCTTCGAGGATTTCTATTTCGACGTGTGCACGCTCGACTACGCGCGCATGCGCCCGGGCATGAAAGCGCTGGCCGACCTCATGAGGCGCACGGATCGCGTCCACCTCAAGGGCCCTGGCACCGACCTGCGCTTCTCGATCAAGGGCATCGGCGCGCAACCCTGCGGCGGCTTGCGCAACATCCCGGATGGCGAGGTTTTCTCGTGTCCGGTGCAGGGACAGCGTCGAGGGCGTCGTGCAGTACAACACGCCGTCGGTCTACCAGGGCGTTTCCTTCGACAACATTCGTTTCGTTTTCGAAAAGGGCCGCATCGTCGAGGCGAGCTCGAGCAATACGAAACGCATGAACGCGATCCTCGACGCCGATCCCGGCGCGCGCTACGTCGGCGAGTTCTCGCTCGGCTTCAATCCCGCACATCCTGCAACCCATGCGCGACACGCTCTTTGACGAGAAGATCGCCGGTTCCTTTCACTTCACGCCGGGCCAGGCCTATGAAGAGGTGGGCAACGGCAACAAGTCGCAGGTGCATTGGGACATCGTCTGCATCCAGCGCCCCGACTACGGCGGCGGCGAAATGTGGTTCGACGGCAAACTCATCCGCAAGGATGGTCTCTTCGTCCCGAAGCCGCTGCAGAAGCTCAACCCGGATTACCTGCTCGCGACGACGGGCAAGGCGGCAAAAGCGTCGAAGTCCGCCAACAGGACCGGCTGGTAACGAAAGGGAATCGTGAAAGCGGGGATCGAGAAATCGAAAATCCTGGAAGGTGGCTGAAAAGGCTTCACGAGGACCAACCAAGGTGCCGGATCCGGAACTAGCGCCAACGGCCGTCAGAGGCCGGGCCGGTTGTTCCCAGCCGACCGCGGTCGCGAGGGGATTCGCTGCCCTGCCTTTGGGGACACCCTCCCGTACTGCCCGCTGACGAATTTTCAGATTCTCGATGCCCGATTCTCGATTTCAAGATTCCCCTGCCTCAGTGAATCCCTTCCGCCAGCACTATCATCCCGCGCCCGATCTCGCCGCGTTCATCCAGGCGCTGCCGAAGACGGAAACGCACCTCCACCTGGAGGGCGCCTTGCCGCTCGAGTTGCTGCGCCGCGTGGCGCCCGACCTGGAAATATTTCGCAATGGCAACCTGCCGCCGTGGTGGGCCGCGGAGTATCGCTACACCGATTTTCCGTCGTTCGAAAAGATCCTGCTCGATCACGCCCTGCTCTGGTTCACCTCTGCGGAACGCTACCATGAGGCTGCCCGCGCGATCTTCGCCGGCCTGGCCGCGCAAAACGTGCGGTATGTCGAAACGAGCTTTCACCTGCCCGTGCAGAAGTTCATCCACGTGCCGGCGCGCGAGATCCTCGACGCGATCCGGACGGCCGCACCGGACGGGATGACGGTGCGGGTGTTCGCCGGCATGCTGCGCATCGACTACACGCCGGATTTTGCGCCGGTGATCGACAGCCTGCCGGAATGGGAACATCTCGCCGGTGTCGACCTGCACGGCGTCGAGGTCTGGCCGCTCGAATCCTGGACCCCTCAGGTGTGGGAGCGCGTGCGCGTTGCGGGCAAGGAAACCAAGGCACACGCGGGTGAGTTTGGCGGGGCCAGGAACGTGCGCGAAGCCGTCGAGGTGCTCGGCGTCCGGCGCGTGCAACACGGCGTGCAGTCGGTCGACGATCCCGCCGTCGTGCGGCTCCTGCGCGAACGCGACGTCACGTGTGACGTGTGCCCGATCAGCAATGTGAAACTGAAGGTCGCGCCGACGATGCGCCAGCACCCGATCCGCGCGCTTTTCGATGCCGGTGTGCGCTGCACGATCAGCACCGACGACCCGTTCTCCTTCGGCAACACGCTCAGTGAGGAATACGCCGCCCTCGCGACCGACCTTGGTTTCTCCCGTCGCGAACTCATCCAGATCGCGCGGAACGGATTCGCGGTCGCGCAAATGCCGGCCGCGGCGAAGCAGGCTGCGCTCGCCGGGCTCGCGCGAATGGAGACCGAATGACCGCGATCGAAGCGCGGGCTTCCCGCCTGCCGTCGATGCCTGGACGGAGTCGTGCACTCTCGCGATCGGTGACACCTCTCCCCACGCTGGCGCGCGGTCTCCTCTCCTCAAGGAGAGATCCGGTCAGTTCCCCTCTTGAGAGGGGGGGACCGTCCGCCAGGGCGGTGGGCTGTGTGTCGAATTGCCGGACATTCTCTTCGGCAGGCTGGAAGCCTGCGCTGCTTGCCACGCCATGATCCACCGACTCACCGTCCCCGACGGCATCCGCAAGGAACGCGCGGACAAGATCGTTTGTGCGGCCCATCCCGAACTCAGCCGCGCTTCCGTGCAGCGTGCGTTCGACGAGGAACTCGTGCGCGTCATCGGCCGCGCCGCGCCGGTTCCGAAGAACCACCGCGTGTCGGCGGGCGACGTGCTCGAGTATTCGTTTCCCGAAGTCAGATCCGCTGACCTGATCCCCCACGCCATCGCGCTCGACGTGCTGTGCGAGGACGACGACTTGATCGCGATCAACAAGCCACCCGGCATGATCGTGCATCCCGGCGCCGGCACCGGCGGCGATACCCTCGTGCACGCGCTGCTCGCGCATTGCGCGGGCAAGCTCAGCGGCATCGGCGGCGTGGAGCGTCCCGGGATCGTGCACCGCCTCGATCGCGAAACCAGCGGCGTGATCGTCGCGGCCAAGACCGACCGCGCCCACCGCAAGCTCGCCCGCGCGTTTGCCGAACGCACGACCGAAAAGGAATACCTCGCGCTGGTCGCGGGCGTCCCGGATCTGCGCAGCGGCTCGATCCTCAAGCCGATCAAGCGCCACACCGTCCACCGTCACCGCATGACCATCGCGACCGGCCCCGATCCCGGCCGCGAGGCGCACACCGACTGGCAGCGGATGGAGGCGTTCGGCCGGCTCGCGGCATTGCTGCGTTGCCGGATCCACACCGGTCGCACGCACCAGATCCGCGTGCACCTGAAGTCCATCGGCCACCCGGTGCTCGGCGACACGACCTACGGCTGGCGCGCCGACCCGCGGCTGCCGCGGCCACCGCGCGTGATGTTGCACGCCGCACACCTCGGTTTTTCTCATCCGATCACGGGCGATCCTGTCACGCTCGACGCCCCGCTGCCGCCGGACTTTGTCGACCTGCTGACACAGTTGCGGACTCGCGGGTAGGGCGGGAATTCCGTTCCCCGCCGTCCAGTGTAGTGTCCCGAAAGTCGCTTTCACCTTTCGCTGGATCGATGGAGGGCGCTGCTCCGTCAGCGCCGCGGGCACGGCGGAGCGTGCCCCTCCTGGAATCCGTTGGAAAGAAGTGTTTGGGACACCACACGAGTTGTCTCCGAATCTTACTCTCCCGCTCTCCCGCTCTCAGGCCCCAAGGAGAAGGAGCAAGAGCAAGAGTAGGAGTAGGAGGGAAGTGCATCGACCGACGGCGGGGATCGGAGTCCCCGCCCTACCTTCCGACCTTCCCACCTTCCGACCTTGCATCCACCTTGCCGCCTTCCCACTTCCCCGTCCCCCCACCCGCGGTTGACGGTTTCCCGCCCCTGCACATCCTTCTGCCGCGGCGCCCGGAGTAACTCGTCCGCGAAGCGCGGGTCCGGCGTCGTGCTCCTGTCTACTCGATGAAAACGATACGTTGGTTTCGCGGCGGCACGCGGAAGCGATTGTCCCTGGTCGGGCTATGGAGTTTGCCGGTGCTTCTGGCCGGGTGCGCGTCCACCACCGGTGGCACCACGTCCCGCTGGCCCGGGATGACCCACGGCACCGTCGGCACGCACATGGAAGACGTCGCGATGGTCGGCGCCCTGCCGGCCCAGGTCACCGTCAGCCAGCTCAACGCCGGTGGCGTGAGCGAACTACGTGACGACTGGACCGAGGCAGCGCGCACGCACGCCCGCGAAGTCCTCGAGCACATGACGCCGCAGCATGTCGTCTACCTCGGTGATCTCGAGTCGCGTCCGGAACTCGCCGACGAGATCCGCGAGGTAAAGGCGCTGTATGCCTTGATCGACGCGAACATCATGCTGTTCGGCCTCTCACCGATGGCAGTGCCGACCCCTCACTTTGAGTATTCGGTCGGGAGCATCGACGGCATCCTCGAGGCGGCACATGCCGATGCGTTGCTCGTGATCGGCGGCAAGGACGACATCTTCTCCACCGATCGCAAGGTGCTCACCGTGGTGTCGATCATCGCCTCCGCTGCACTCACCGGTCAGGCCGTGGCGCCGGGCGACGGCACCGCCCATCTCAGTGCGGCGCTCATCGCCCGCGACGGCACGATTCTCTGGTGGAATTTCCTGGGCAACGGGGAGATTTCCGACCTGCGCACGCCGAACGGCATGCAGGCGACGATACACCGGTTGCTTGCCTCGATGCCTCAGGCCCTGGGTCGACCGGTGCCGGACGCTGCGGTCGCCGCGACGTCGCCCCCGCCGGCCAGCGCCGTGGTGCCCGCGCCCGCGCCTGATACGGCGAGCGGCGAGCCGAACGCGACGAACCCGCCGAACCGCAACTGATCGTTTCCGTGCGCCGCCTGCCCGCAGTGCTTGTTTTCCTGGGAACGGCGATGCTCGCTTCGCGAGCCGCCGCGGAAATCATCATTGCCCCGACCAGCGAGGAGGAGCAACGGCTTTGGAACCGGTCCGAGGAAGAGGCGCAGGTGATCGAGCACAGCGGCTTCGTGCTGGAGCTGCCCGAAGTCGATGCCTACCTCACCGGCGTCGTCGCGCGACTGGCCCGGGTGGATGGCATCGATCCCTCGATCTTCCGCGTGCGCGTCTTGCAGGACGCGAGCCTGAACGCCTTCGCGTTTCCGACCGGCCGCATGTACATCCATTCCGGCCTGCTCGCGCGGATCCTCAACGAGGCGCAACTCGCCGCCGTGCTCGGTCACGAGATGACGCACGTGACCAATCACCATACGTTGAAGGGTTTTCGCAGCGTGAAAACCAAGACCGCCGTGCTCGCGATGGTCTCGTCCACCGCGGGCGAATACACGGGCCTGGTCGACCTGCTCGGCGGTCTGGGCACGATGGCGGCGGTGAGCGGCTACTCGCGCGCGCTCGAGGCCGAGGCCGACCGCGTCGGCTGGGAGCGGATGGAAAAATGCGGCTACGACACGGAGGAGGCCCCCGTGGTGTTTCGCGTCTTGATGGCCGACCTCTCGGCACATGAGCGCAAGGAACCATTCTTCTTCGGCTCGCATCCCCGCCTCGCTGATCGCGAACAGAACTTCGAGCGCCTCAATGCCGGCCGCCGGAAGCAGGGCGGCCCGCCCGGCGAGAAGGGCACGGAGCGCTTCGTCGCCGCGACGTTGCCCGTGCTGCTCGTCAACGGCGAACTCGAGATGCGCGCCGGCCACTTCGATGCCGCGCGCGACGAACTCTGGCGTTACCGCGCGGCCTCGCCCAACAACGTGCGCGTGCGCTGGCTCATCGCGGAAAACGAGCGGCTCGATCGCACGGACGGCGACCTTGCCGAAGCCCGCGAGGTGCTCGCGGGCGCGATCGCGCTCGATCCCCAGTTCGCCCAGAGCTACCGCACCCTGGGTTTGATTTGTTTCCATGCCGGGGAGCACGCCGCCGCCGCCGAAAACCTGCGCCGTTATCTCGAACTCGAGCCCGGCGCGACCGACCGGGCCTATCTCGAAGCCTATCTCCAGCAATGCGAACCTGCCGCCACTCCTTCGCCCGCCTCGCCCTGACCGCCGCCGCCGTCGTGTTCGCAGGGTGCATGTCCACCTGGACGGACAAGCCGGGGCCGCAACACTCCGACAAGATCGACGTCACCGCCGAGCTCCCGTCCGGTTGGGCGCGCTACAATCCTGACGACGGGATCGTCATGACCAGGGACGGCCTGCTGTTGCAGCGGATCGAGATCAAGCGGGACAAGTACGGGGCCAGGATCGAGAACACCGACCGCACCATCACCGAGGGCGCGGAGGCCTACGATGCGGCGCAGATCGTGATCGACGCGATGAAAGCCGACCAAACCCGCGCGCACCTCACGATTCTCGACAACAAACCCGTCACCGTCGCCGGCTATCCCGGCTTCATGCTCGACGTCACCTACCAGACCGCCGACGGCCTCACCATGCGCGAGACTCGCTACGTCGCATTGACCGAGGACTCCTACGTGATCATCAGTTACACCGCTCCGAACCGCTACTACCACGAGCGCGACGCCGGCGACTTCCAACGCGTCCTCGCCAGTGTGAAGATCAATCCCCAGACGAAGAAATCCTCCTGACCCTGCGGTGTGGTCGCAGTGATCAGGGATCAGAGGACAGAAGTCAGACGGCAGAAATCAGAGGACAGGGGGCAGAGGAGGAGTCCGGCAAGATCGCCCAGCAGGCCGAGCTTCAACGGGGCCGCGCTCACGTGAGCGCGGAGAGCTACCAAAAGTGAGCCCTGATCCCAAGTTGACAGTTGTGCTTCAACGGGGCCGCGCTCACGTGAGCGCGGAGAGGCCACCGGTTACCCCGTCAATGATCCAGTATGAGGAGTGCTTCAACGGGGCCGCGCTCACGTGAGCGCGGAGAGGCTGGTGATCGAACCATCGGAAGGCGAATGCTGAACTCGCGGGTCTGCGAGTGGCTGACGAAAATGGTCCGGACGAGTCGAGCCGCGTCGGCGGCGTTGCCGGCAAGCCGTTCCCGGCCAACGTGCGAGCGGGTTCCCCAAGGCGTGCGCTACCTCGCCGCTCGCGTCGCACCAGACTGTCAAAGAACGTGGATGCCACGCCGGGCAGGCCTACACGACGTAGCAGGGCGGGTCCACCCGGATATAACTCTGTCCGAGCGCGCTGATCACGCGTTCGCCGCGCGCCTCTGATGGACCGAGACTCACAAAGAGCACCTGATCATCCGTCGCGTCGATCAGGCCTTTGAGGCGGCTTTCGAAATCGATTTTCTCCGCCGGGGTCAGGTCGCACTCGAATACCGAGAGCTGCAGGTGCATGCCGTAGTCCTTGCAGGCTTTGAACACTTTGCGCAGGCGTTTCGGGTTCCGGATGTCGTAAGTGACGATGTAGTTGGTTCGCATCGGGCGCGATTTCCGGGCGTGCGGCTATCGGGTGGTAAACGGCACGTAACGTTCGATCTCGCCCGTGAGCGTGCGGGCGAGCAGGCGGAATTGCAGTTCGATCGCCCGACGGCGGAGAGGTTCACGGCGTCGCCCGCCTGGACGAAGTCGGGCGGGCCGAGCATGCGGTTGTTGATCACGGTGAGCACGACCGAATCGGCGATCAACGGCCGAAACTCCTCCATCAGGTCGAGCGCGAGCGCCGGCCGGCCGAAACGCGGCTGGTGGTAGAATCCGACATACGGATCAAAACCCACCGCGCACGCCGCGATCGTGCAATCGCGCGACAGCAGGCTGTAGGCGAGCGACAGCAGGGCGTTGACCGGATCACGCGGTGGCCGCCGGTTGCGCGTCTTGAAGTCGAAATTGAACTGCTGCTGGATCGCGCGGGATTTTTCCGCCGGCGATTCCTGCAGTCCGGGAATGTCGTCGAGGTCCTCGTCGCCCTTGATCATGCCGGAGAAATTCTTGAAGTAGTGCATCGCCGCGGCGCCCTCGATGCCGAGCAGCGTGGCGTGGCTGTTGGCGGCGAGCGCCGCTGAGGCGGCGTGTTTGAGCGCGCGCAGCGTGACCGCCGGCGGCTCGACGTGGTTGCGCATGAGCAGCGTGCGCTGGTTGCGGATTTTGCCGTAGACGAACAGCCGCGCCAGCGGCAGCGCCTGGTCGTGCTCACCTGCCCGGCGAAACTGCTGGATGCGCGTGAAGACGTTGGTGAGGCCGTGTCCACGGGTCAGACCGTAGAACCACCCACCCATCGAAAAATAGGATACAGGCACTTCGCGTTCGCACAGGGTCTGGACGAGCGCGGTGGAGAGCGAGGCGGGCCCGAAGATCGCGAGGTGATGGATGTCCTTGATGCGGACTTCGGCGAGGGTGCCGCCCCGGTCCTTCACCACGACAGTCTCGCCTTTCTTCGTCACGCTCACGCCGGGCGTGTTGACGTAGAGCGCCTTCGTGTCGATGTCCGGCGTGATGAGGCGGCGCACGCCGCCTTCGAGGGCGGGGCGGGGGATCTGCGGTTCCGGCAGGGCGTCCCAGTCGGGTTCGTCTGCCGACAGGGCATCGGCCAGGGCGCTCGAGTCGGTGGCGGCGCCGTCCTCGAGCAGCAGGCCGGGCAACCCGAGCTGGTACTCGACCGCTGGCAACTCGGCGTCGGGCGCGTCGCGCAGCAGCCGGGTCTCGTCCGGCAGGCAGACGGACACGAGCGAGCATCGCGGACATTTCGGCGAATGATCCAGCGGTGCGGGGATCGGGCCGCGCGTGCAGGTGCGCGCCAGGCTGATCGTGCGGTGGATCCAGGCTTCATCCTCGGGCGTAATCGCGTAGCGGACGCGCTGGCGCGTCTGGCGATAGAAGATCACGCCCTCGTCGCAGGCGTAGCCGTTTTCGCGCAGCAGGAGGATCTGCAGCCCGAGTTGGATGCGGTCGGCATCCCATAGATCGAGCGCGGCGGCTCCTTCGCCGGCTTCGTCGGGCGCGTGGCGGGGCGCGCCGGCCTTGTATTCGACGGGGCAGACACGTTTGACCTCGCGCGCACCCTGGGTGAAGAGCGGCAGGTCGGGCGATGGCGCGGAGGTTTCCAGCGTGACCTCGACCAGATCGAGCTTGGCCACGACGCCGAGCGTCTCGCTGCCGAGCATCACGGAGCGGGAATGAATGGTCGCCGGTAGATTTTGGATTCTGGATTCTTGATTTTCGATTGGGCCGGAGTCGTCGCTGTTGCCGGCGTCGCGTTCCGGCGATGAGTCGTTCTCCGGGCCCTCGGGATCATCATCCGGTTTCTTTTTCTTCCTCGCGGTGGGCAGCTCGCCCTTCCCGCCATCGACGCGCTTGTGATCCTCCGCGCCGCGACGCGTGTCGGCGTTGTGGACGAAAACGCCCTCGACGTGCTCGTAGAAGAACAGCCGCGGGCAATAGACGAACTCGTTGAGCATCCGCGCGGGCAGGAGATCGTTCATCGGCTCCTGCTGCGTGTTCATCGTCTCAAGATCTGGTCTGCGGGTTACGCGACCGGGAGCAGAACCTTGAAGCCCGCCTCGGAAAAATGTCGGTCGGTGGTCAACGCGTCGGTCAGGCCGAGTTCCCGCATGACGACGAAGCTCGTGCAGTCGGTGAACGAGTAGTCGTGGTCGGCGTGTTTGCGGAAGAAGCGTTTCGTCGATTCGAATCGCTCCGGTCCGATCCATTCAACGCGTATTCCGGCGGATTGCTCGATCAGCTCCAGGATGCGATGGGCGACCAACGGACCCCGCCGTGCCTTGGCCAGATTGAGCGTCTCGGCCAGAACGTAGTCCGTGGTCGCCAGGCGGGAGGCCGATGCCAGCAGTTCGCTCACGAGTGCGGCCGCTTTGGCGTGATGGGCATCGCGACCATCTATCAAGGCATAGAGCACCGAGGTGTCGGCAAAAACCTCACGAACCGCCATAAAGGATCCGGTCGATCTCCTCGTTGGTCAACATGCCGCCTGGACCGTTAATGCTGAACTTGTCGAGGTTGAGCAAAGGGTCGTCGGGCGGCAGCGGCGGCGGTTCGGACGCCGCCGTGGGTGGCGCCATGACGGCCACGACCTTGCCCGCGCGGGCGATGGTGATGCGCTCGCCGCGCTCGACGCGAACGAGGAGGCGCGAGAGCTGGGTCTTGGCGTCGTGGACGTTGACGACCTTCGCGGTATCGGCGGGATGCGGCTTGCGGGCGCGCCGCCGAGGGCGGCGGGCCGCGGGCTTGCGGGAGGTCGAGGGCATGGCGGGCGAAGGGTTAGCTAACCGGCCTGGTCAAGTCAACCGCGGGGGTCGACATCCGCATAGCCCTGGGCGAGACCGATTTTGCGATTCAAGGCAAGGAAATGGCTGGTCCGGCGATGGGCCTGGCGCTGCGACGTCACCGACCACATCGCACGGTTCGGAAGCAAGACGTCAGAAGTCGGGGATCGGAGGACAGAAGAATGCGTCGGTGCCCGGAAGGGCAACTATCGGAGATCCTCCAGTCGTGCGTCGGGCGGGATATAACCGAGCTGTTTCGCGGTCGTCCACGGAACGACCATGCCGTTGGAGAGCCGCACCATGGTGAATTGCTCCAGGAGTGCCTGCCGGCACAGGCCTGGCTCGCTGTGTTGCTGCAGCTTGAGGGCACGCTCGATTCGCACATCTCCTCGACCAACTCGAGCTTGCGCGCGAAGGGTAGCGCGTGAAATTCCCGGTGCTGCTGGAGTCGGCTGCCCTTCCAGGTGGTGAGGCTCCAACCGATCGGGTCGTCAGGTTGGGCGGTCATAGCTGGAACGATTTCCGTGGAGGAGATTCAGTTCGTCGATGTCGGCGAGATCCTCCGGGCGACCGGCCTCGCGTTTCAATACCAGCAAAGTCGCGAGGGAAACGATATGGATGGGCAGGCCGGGCGTTGATTCGTGAACCGCGGCCGCGGCAAACTCGCGCGAAAAGTCGAAGGGCTCGTCGATGAACCCATCGAGTGGCGTGTCGCGGTGCTGATCGCTCCAGAACTTCAGCACCTTCATCCCTTTGTCCCGTTTCCATGACTCGCGCAACGTGGAGTCGGCAAATGTCGGCCTCTGTCAGGGCGCAAAAGTCCGGACTGCCGCTCACCGGCACGAACAACCCGAGGCGGCGGGTCGCTAGTGCAGCGACTCAGAAGTCTTGCCACAAGGTAGGGCGGGGACTCCGTTCCCCGCCGCGGCGGCCAGCGGTTCCGAGCGAAGCGACAAGACCGGGCGCGATGCGATCCGGAACATGGCCGGCTTACCATCGGGCGCAGGTATGCAACGAAACCTCGCGCACGCGCTTGCGCGACCGCATGGGATTGTCGCTCAAAGTCGCGTGGGTCACCAGCCTGACAAAAGCGAGAACAACCAGTCAGGGAATGCCCACCGGCTCGTTGCCCGAAAGAACGCCCTCCCACCACAGGCGCGCCTTGCGGTGTGTCGGCGCCGTGCTGTCGTACGTGTGGATCAGCAGGTTTGCGTGCGGGACAATCACGGTTTGCGCGCGCTGGTTTAAGCCTCGATCTGGTCGTAGAGCTGATTGGCGCTAAAGCCGCGGAAGCCGGACTCTTGCTTGAGCGCATGCGGCCGGTCACGAAACGTGCGGGAGGCTTTGGGCCGATCGCTGCGGGCCAGGCCGCGGCCAGGGTTTCCTCCACGACTTCGCGGAAAGGACGTCCGGTTGCCGCTGCCCGGCCGGCGGGCAACCCGGCGCATCAACTGGCACGAACAGTCCGAGGTCGAAGTGGGCGGCGCTTAATCAAGCGGCTGTGCGACTCTGCCGTTGAGGTGGGCGTGAAGCCATGTCGCGTAATCCCACGCGTAGGCGCACATCGCCGCGGAGCCGTCAGCGGCGACTTCGGTGGGAATCACCGGTCGAGTCTGATCATGCAGCCACTGCGCGAACGGCTCCTGCTCCGCACCGGCCAGCGTATCGACACGGACGTAATCGACGTTGCACCAACGGCGAACCGGCAGGGTGCCGTGAACGAGGTTCATGGGTTGAATGCGCTTTCGTGGTCGGCCGGCAGGAACAGCCCGAGGCCGAAGTGAGCGGAGTAGCCAACGCCGTATGGCAATGATACCGGACCTTGAAATTCGATCCTGAGCGCGTAACCGCAATGGGCGGCTCGCGTGCCTTTTCCAGTGTGTCGGTCGCGTTGGAAATCTAGGCACGGTATATCGCGTAGCCCGCGAGTAATTCGTGTGCCGCGGCAAGACACCGACGCGACCGGACGTTTCTCGGGAAGCATTTCGAGGAGTCGCCAACAATCGTGTTCGGGAGAACCAATCTGGACGCCTCTAGCTTTATCCATTTTGAGAACGCCGGTGCGAGTCGCCTTGGCATGGCGAACCGGAACGAACGGCGTCAATGATTCCCAGATTCTTGATTTTCTAAAATACGGCGACGCCTCCGCAAAGTCGTCAGGTTGACCCGTGGCGAGGAGGACAATCCTTAGGTCGAATCCTTCGGCGCCCCAGACTCTGCGAAGCTGGCCGAAGATGTGGCAGGCGGTCTCGTCGAAGCCCCCTTGCGCATGCAAGGTCATGTGCGTGATGTAGCCATGGTCGTCACATTCAGGCAAAAAGTAGACGTGTGTGTTTCCCGTACGTGGGGCTCCAGAGTTGTCGCAACCAGTCAGCGTCGGACTGTTCTGGCCATCTGGCATGCGACTGCAGAGTGCCTGATGAAATCGCTCCGCCAGGCTGAGCGATTGGGTGATGGCGGGCGGCACTTTGCTTACGATCGCGGCGCGCGCGGCGGCCGGAATCCGGGAGCGTGATTTTCAGGCCGGGTATCCGCCTCACGCTTCCTGAGATCGCGGCGCGCGCGGTTGCGGGCAAGCTCTCACCCCGGGCCCTCGAAGAACTCCGCCTCACGCTTCCTGAGATCGCGGCGCGCGCGGTAGGTCTTGCCGGTCTGCGGATAGGTGCCAAGTTCAGCCCGCCTCACGCTTCCTGAGATCGCGGCGCGCGCGGTCTCTGGCGTCCGTCTCGCATACGCCTGAGATGCGGCGCGCGCGTACAGTCCGACGCATGCATCCGCCTCACGCTTCCTGAGATCGCGGCGCGCGCGGTGCAGCGGCCGTATAGCGATATCATCGAGCCGGCATCATCCGCCTCACGCTTCCTGAGATCGCGGCGCGCGCGGTGCTGCGTTTAGTAGCTCGCTCCGACTCGACGCCCGCCTCACGCTTCCTGAGATCGCGGCGCGCGCGGTGACGGCGGACCAGCCGCGTGGAAGTCGGGCCAACCGCCTCACGCTTCCTGAGATCGCGGCGCGCGCGGTGGCAACGTAGTCCGACGCTTGAGACTGCACCGCCCAATGTCCGCCTCACGCTTCCTGAGATCGCGGCGCGCGCGGTGACCACGAGCTCGGCCGGTGGCTAGCTGATCGGTCGTCCGCCTCACGCTTCCTGAGATCGCGGCGCGCGCGGTCCCGCATTTGCAGTCTGTTTTCGCGCAACTGTCTGCGCGGTCGTTTGCGAGCGCGCAGCCGGTTCCGAACGGTCACTGACAGACCTTCTCATAGCCTGTTCATCCGTCCTCACTCGTGAATTCTGGTTCGCGAGCGCTCTGTCCAGAGCACTCTCGCACTGCCGCGCTCGCGGGCATGTCGCGCGCATCGCGATCTCAAAGAACGTGTCACTCCAATGGCGGAAGAGTGATGGTCGGTGGCAGAGCCTTGCGGTTGCCGGCGACATTTCTGCTCGAGTCGATCGGCTGCGTCAACGCCTCAGATGATGGTGACCCGCGAGCGCACGGTGTAGGGCAATCCCAGCGCGTCGATGATCAGCGTGGCATCGTTGGCTTCGGGGCCGAGCGACACGAAAAGCACCTGGTCGTGGTCGGCGTTGATGATCTCCGCAAGCACCGCTCGGGCCTGGGCGAGGCGCATGTCGTCCAGCGGGCATTCGAAGACCGAGTATTGCAGCCGGGTGCCGTAGCTTTCCAGGGTCTTGGCCACGCGGCGCAGCCGCTTCGCGTTCGCGATGTCGTAGGAGACGAGGTAGCGGCGCCGGGTCGAGGCCATGATCAGCGGGTGGTGAAACCGTGATAAGTGGGCGCGTCGCCGCGGACCACTCGCCAGAGCTGCCGGGCCTGCACCTCGAACATCCGCCGGTAGCTCATCTTGTAGCCGAACTCGGGATGGCTGACCTCCGAATCGAGCCGGCGAAACCACGCCTCCCAGAATCGCCGCCGGCCCTGCTCGTTCAGAAAAGTGCCGTTCGCTCCCCGGATGAAATCGCCGGGATCGACTTCGCCCCGATTGACAAGCGAGATCGCGACCGAGTCTGCCACCAGCGGTCGGAATTCCTCCATCAAGTCGAGGGCGAGCGCCGGCCGGCCGTACCGCGGTTGGTGGAGGAAGCCGAGAAACGGATCGAGTCCGACCGCGTGGCAGACGCCGGCAAGCTCCTTGGCGAGGATCGAATAGCCGAGCGAGAGCAACGCATTGACCGGATCGCGCGGCGGCCGGCGGTTGCGGCCAGTGAAGTCGAATTTCCATTCCGCGCCCTTGAGCATGGTGGTGAACTGCTCGAAGTAGATGCTGGCCGCGCCGCCTTCGATGCCCATCAGCTCGATGAGGTCACGCGCGCCGTCGGTGGCCTCGCGGGCATCGGCGAGGAACCGCAGCACGCGGTCCGGCACATCGCCGTTGCGCATGAGCATCACGCGCTGGTTGTGGATCTTCGCGCGGATGCACTCACGTGCGAGCTTCAGCCGGAAGAATCCCTCATCGCGTCCCTCGAACAGGCGGTACTGGCCAAGGCGGGCATCGATGCCGCTCATCGGCAAGCCGCGGAGCAGGCCGAGAAACCTGCCCGACGCGGCGAAGTAGCCGACGTCGATCCCATGCTCGAGGCACGAGGCCGTCGCCTGGGCCGTGAGTTGCACCGCGCCGTAGAGGTAGATCGCGCGTACCTGGTGCAGGGGCAGCTTGCGCGCAACCTCGCCCTGTACCGTGACGACAAACTCCCCGCCGCGCTGGCCGACCTGGGAGCCGGACTTCTGGACCACAAGCAACTCGCCGTCGTCGCGTGGCGGTCGCGGTGGCGGGAGGGGATCGTTTTCCGAATCCGGCTCGCCGGAAAATTCCGGCGGGAGTTCGCCGGGCGGAAACGCGAGGCGCATCTGCGGATCGTCCGTCGCGGCGCGCTCGCGGGCCTGCGCCCACCACGACGACTCCCGCGGCAGACAGACGGGATAGGCCGAGCAGAAGTCGCAGCGCCGGTCGTCGACCAACGGCGGCGGCAGTCGGCCCGCCGCCGCGACGGCGCGGGCTTCGGCCAGGGCCGCCAGGGTGCGGGCGAAGAGTTCTTCGGTCAGCTCCACGGTGACGCGACGTTTCTCCTCGGCGTAGTAGACCGCGGCGACGTCCACCGGTGTGCCCTGTTCGCGCAACAGCAGCGCGTAGGCAGCCATCTGCGCGGCGTCGTTCTCCTTGGCTGCGCGCGTGCCATCGTCGAGCCGGCGGGCGGCACCTTTTTTATAGTCGACGACACACGCGCCTTCGGGACCGCCTTCGACGACGTCGACCACGCCGACGAGTCCGAGCGTGGTGCTTTCGAGTTTGAGTGAACGCACGCGCGCGCCCTCCGGTAAACCGTCGGCGAGGGCCTTCGCCTTGTCCTCGTCGAAGCGCGATGGCTGGTCGGTCTGGCGATGCGCGGCGGATCCCGCGACGGTGTCGGCGTTCTCCTCGAAGATGTTCTCGACCCACTGGAGATAGAACAGCCGCGCGCAATAGAGGTAATTGTGCAGCCGCCGCACCGGCATGGGCGGCTGCGGCGCGAGTTCGCCGGAAAGTTGGGGGCCGGCGTCGGGCATGAGACAGGTTTTTTTGGGGGAGCGACCGGGGGTCAGCCACCGAGGGGCAGGCGGCGGACGCGAATGCGGTCTTCTTCGAAAACGGCGATGCAGCCGGCGGTAAGATCAGCAGCCAGCGCGGGGAGATTGGCGACCAGCAGGCGAACCTGGGCGTCGGGCGAACGCGTGGTGGCTCCCCGGAAGAGAATGAACGAGGGATGGGTTGCCTGGCTCTGCGCGAGCAGGGCGCCAAAATCCGTATCGGCGGAAACGACGATCCGTGACTCCTGGGCGGCGAACGCCTGCACGGTCGTGTCGGCGGCGTCCGTCAACGCGACGTCGCGCACGTGCAGCGCTTCATGGCCGGCAGCGCGCAAGCCGGCGGCGACGACGGGCGAAAGCGCGTTGTCGACGAGAAAATTCACGCGGCCGGCACGACCGGGAGCTGACGTTCATGCAACGCCTGGGCGGCATAGCGCAGAGCTTCCTCGATGTCGCCCGCCTCCAGATCGGGATAGGCCTCGAGGATCGCCTCGCGGGTGAGGTTTTGCGCGACCATTTCGACCACCGTGGCGACCGGGATGCGCAGATGGCGGACACAGGGAACTCCCCCCATCTGGGCGGGATCGACCGTGATGCGGGTGAGTTTCATGGCGGAAGTTCTAGCGATTCAAGTCGCGGGCACAAACGGAAATCCGGGGACGCGACACCGAAGCGAGGGTGCGGTGGAGAGCCGCGACCGGGCATCGTCAGTCGTCGGCAGCCGGGCTGAAGCCGATGCGGCGCCGGGGTTTCTCCTCCCCGGTCGGGGCGTCGAGCAACGGCAGAAGCTTTTCGATGACGTCCTGCAGGACGTCATCGTGCTCCAGCAGCTTCTTGTCAATCAGGGCAAGCCGCTTGAGGACCGTGGTGTTGACGAGCAATTCCTCGCGCATGCGGACAAAGGCGCGGACGACATAGAGGCTCATCCGGATCGCCGACGGGCTGTTCAGGACGTTGCCCGCCATCAAAGCGCCATGCTCGGTAAACGCCCATGGGAGCGTCCGACGGCCACCGCGGCGCGACGCGGAACTCATCCCAATTTGCGATGAGTTCCGAACGGGTTGATTCCGATCAGAGCCTTCCGCGTTTGATATCGCAGATTGCGATATCAAACGGGCGAATTCCCCCCGGGTGAGCTGAAAGCGGAAGTCGCCGGGGAATCGTCGGACGTTGCGTTTCACGGCTTCGTTGAGCCGGAAAGTCGGCACGCCGTAGAGCGTCGCGAGATCACTATCGAGCATCACGCGTTGGCCGCGGATGACGTGGATCGGCGGCAACGGCGGCGCGGCGGACGGGGATAGGATTGCGGGGCATCGCGAACGGACAAATCGCGTCACATCTGAATTTCGTCTTCTTGATCCAATGGCCGGCCAAGACCTTCGTTTTCCAACCGGTCGTTATTCAGCACTCCGACACGCAGCCATTCCTTTTGGCGGACTGTGCCACGAACCCCGCGGCTGCTAGCCACCGAAAACTCGATTCCCGCGATCTTCGCACGGTCGAAATCCGCTACGTTTCCGATGTCCGCGAAAAAAAGCGGATGCTTCTGGTCGCGAGCGCTTCTTTGGTTTGGGGCAAAACCTCAATCGCGGGCCGCCCTTGGCTCCATCGTGCGTTTTCGCGGACATTTTCGGCGCGCACCGTGATCTTGTCTCCATCCCGGACACTTCGGATACGCAGGTGAATCTCGTGGTTGTCGGGTGCCGCGAGCGCGCGAAGCCCGATATTGATCGCGGCATTGATGTCCGCCTGCTGAACGTTGCCTCGCATCGGGACGAAGAGATTTCCGTTGGCAGCCGGTGCGGTCAGCGTGCGCCACCGGGGGCGGTCGACTTTCGCTTTCAGCAAGTCGGAGTTAAGTCGCGCGAGTGCATCGAACACGGCTTTCACTCGTTCGCTTTCCGCGTCGCTCCTCCTTGGAAAGCTTTTTCGACTTTTCTGGATCTTCGAGGCGGTCGAGATTGTTCTTCCATCGAAAATCGTTGCGATCGTCGGGCGTGAGTTCGATCGCCCGGAATCCGGCGATGCCGGTGAGCGAACAGAATTTCGACGTGTCGGCTGGCCACTCTTCCAGGACGCGAAGTCCTGTACGGCGCGCACAATTCGATCAGCTTCTTGCGGAGTTGCCGCCGGCACCAAAGCATGAGGCGCGCGTTCTCCTTCCGGGAGCGACCTTGTGTGGTTTCGTAGTATTTGAGATTCTCGATGACGATGAAGTCGACCGGCTCTCCGTCCGGGAATGCGTCCGTATCTCCATGAATATCGCGGGTCTCGCGGATGCCCGGTTCGATCTTGTGAGGACGAAGTCGCAACCCCAGTGCCTGCGCGAGGATGAGGTGCGCTGTCTGGTTCACCCGTTGTTCTTTTAGAGCGTCGAGCCGTTCCAGGATCTCCGGACATGGGTCCGGCAGTTCGCTGCCACGTTTGGAGCGTCCCAGTTTTGCCGGTTCACCGGGGACTTGCCGGAGTGCGCGATTCAACGACTGGCAACGCTGACGCAAAGATTCCAACTGGAGAATGCGCCGGATCGATAGTCCCCGCTGCCCGGCGACGAGCTTCTTGCGACCATCGCTGCCATTCGGTGTCCGGCGAAGGACGAAGTTTGTGAGGTCGTTGGGACGTGGCACCCATTCCCAGTGCCGCCCGCGCAGCGGCAGAATCCGGTCGGCGATCCGTACAAGTTCGTTTTGTAGGGTGGCACGAAGTTTTGCGATTTCCTCGGTCAGTTTGGCGACGATGAGATCCGGCGCATTACCGCCCTCTAGACTCTTGAGTCCGAGATCGTCGTCTTCAATCCCGGCGATTTCTTCCAGGATTCGTGCGCGACGTTTCTCCGGGGTCTTCTCGTTCGTCAGGCAACTCCAGCTCTGCATGCGCGCGAGCCGGGACTGGGCACGGCGGGGAGTCCGTACAGGAGCTGATCGTTGAGTTCGGGAAACGAATGCCGCAGCGGATCGTCTCCGAGTATCTGCTCCGGGAGTGTGCCAGCCGTTTGCAAATGCCCACAGCCTCGCGCCATTCTTCGTCCGTGGCGGAGCCACCATGTTCCCCCGAGAACTCGTCAACCAGCTTCACGACTCCGTCGCGCCTCACCTTCGCATTCTCACCGGGGAGACGCAGCATACCCATGCCGCGAACGGTCGCCCACCACTGATTGGCTTCCGCTTCTCCCAACCGGCGGCTTTGCGCCTTGGGTCGTGCGCCCGGTGTGACTTCGAGAAGGGCGAACGCAGCCGCATCCCGCTGGCCGAGATCGACCGAGAGGCAGCGAAACGCCTCTGACCGCTTCCACCACGGGGTTGACTTCGACTTCTTCGCTGCGGTCGTCGGCCATCGCAGCCAGAAAAATTCGTCACCGGCTCCGCCGAACTGCCGGCGTCCCACTTGCCGGCCTTTCGATCTGCTTGGCGATCGTATCGTCGGGTAGCGTGAAAGGGAAATTCAGCAGGAACCGGCGTTCGCCGGAGTCTCCTTCCTCCGGCATCAGCGCGACCGCCGCACACTTCGCGAACGTAGCCGGCTTTCCGTCTTTGGTTAGGTCGGCGCGCAAACCGAGTGCAGCCATCATCGCCTGCTGCCAGGCGGGCGCACGATCGCCACCAATCGGAGCGGCCAGTTGATCGCGCAAAAGCCGCGGGGCGCTGAATTTCAACCGCACATCACGTACAATAACCCTCCCGTCAGCTTCCGCAGCCACCTCGACATCCACCGTTTGCCGATCATGGAGCAGACGGCCCTTCTTGGTGAGATCAGACATCTCCGAGAAAAAGAACTGCCGGCGGGAATGTTCGGGTCGGCCGGGGTCAGTCGGATGGGATCGTTCAGGCGTTCGATTTCAGTCAACAACTCCCGTTCTTCGGTGAGGCCTGCAGTGGATCATCGCAAAACTCGGCGTCCGCGGGCAGAGCGGACGCCGAACTCCACTCTTCCACTTGGGCGAGCGACGGCGGGCGCCAGATCAACCAATTGGGTTCATCGAGCAGTGCCGCGAAAAGACGAACGCTGCCGATGATTTCGGGGTTCTCGGTTTGGTGGTCGCGCAAAATATCCTGCAGGCTCTTCCGCGCACCCACGCTGAATGCCTGGCCTGGTTCCAGCGCAGCATTCCATTTTTTGCGGAGATCTCGAAAACCGCGGATCGTTCGCGGATGCAGACCGTAACGTACCTCGACGCCCTCGCTCATTTCATACTCCTCACGAAGCTCGACGTCGACCACCTGTTCCAAGCGGGCAATGCGCGGGTCGCCTTACAGGTCCTGGTGGTAGCGTCTCCTCTTCGGATGACCGCGCCAGCTTGTTCGTCGCCCCGCGCATGTAGTCGGCGCGCTGTTCCAATTTGCGGCGCTCCTTCTTTCGTTCTTCGCCGCGTTCCTCGATCTGATTGAGTGCGGTAAGGGCATACTTGAACGCGGCGATATCGAAATCTCGCCATTGAGGTTCAGGCGAATCGGCCGCATTCCAGAGCGGCAAACTCGTGAATGCGCGAAAGAGGTAGCCGCGTTTTCCGCGCGCGATTTCGACCGCATCTCCGCCGAAGCGGCGAAATCGGGTGTCGTCGTTCTTTCCGTCCGATTCCACCGCAGCCACGGGCGCTTTCATCGGTGGGTACGATACCTTGAGCAGATCGGCCGTGAATGGCGTCGGGAAGAACTTGAAAAGCAGGCAAGCCTCCAGCCGGTCGGGAATACTCGGTTGTTTGCCGGGATGCTTGGCAGGAGATCGTCGTTCAACGCTACGATTGCGTCGCGAAGCCGGGATAAATCCTCCTGCGCCGACGGAGTCGCTTGGAGATAAGCGAAGACTCGCTCGCCCATCTTGGTGCCTGGAGATTTTCCCCCGAATGCCTGGAGGAAATGCGCAACAGACTTCAATAACCGCGACCGGCTTTTCTCTCCGCTGAAAGCCTCTGATCCTTTGGCAAGATTGACGACCCAACTAATATCCATCTGGGTGGCGAAGGACCTGAGTTCTGTATCGGTCGTCAGTGAGTGTAGTTCGGTCGCGAGTCTCGCCTCACCTGCATCTCGCGCAAATGCGGCAGCGTCGAAAGGGAACGACCCGGTGTAGTCCGAAACGCAGAAGCGTGCGAGCATCCATGCACCTTGGTTCTTGATGGGAGCGTCGCCGGAGCAAACGTGCAGTAGTTCGGCGAGCGCCAGATCGCGCACCGCTGCGCTGACCTCGGATCCGGCCAGAACGGCCTCGAAGCATTGGTCGGGGGTCGGGCTTGGATTCCCCGGCGTGAGGTAGGGCGCCACCCACTCACCGAGTCCGCGACGTTTCCTTCCTCGTCGTGAGAACGGGCGCCAGATCTGAAAGTCGGAGCCTTCCGCCGCCAAAGCGCGACTGATCTTGAAGAGTGGATTGTCGGATTCAGTGGCGAGTGCCAGCAACGCGACGATATAGTAATTCACCGCATCCTGAAACAGCTCGTGGTGTTTCCAGAGCGCGTCCTGCCAGTCCGGCAACGGCTCCCATTCGTTCTTGGTGCCGGATTTGAGGGCTTCAACTTGGGTGACGCGACCTTGATAGATGCGAATCATGGCTGAGAAACGTTCGCACTCGCGGGCGTGCCCGGGGTGTTTCGCGGATTGGACAGGCGTTTGCGGGAGTTCCGCACCGTGGTGCGGAATTTTGTTTGGTGCCCGATTCGCCAACCGCTGATTGGCGAATCTGCGGATAGAGCCGGTAGTGCGCGCCGTAGATCATTCGTCTCTGGCGCCACCGCGGGGTGAGACCTTTGCCGGAGGAGTCGCCGCTCGCGCACGATCAACCTCGAGCCGGTCGATCAGGTCGAGGAGGCGGGCATCTAGCGGTGATGTTCCTCGCCGTGTGAACCGGCGCAGGCGGCGGCGAAGGAGTTGATGGTCCCAAGCGACGGCTTCGTTGTTCCAGCGGGCGAGTTCCTGCGGATCCACAAACGAGACGGGGCGAGGGGAAGGCGAATGCACTGTTGACGTCTCTCAATGTTGCGTGCGCGGGGAGAACGAGTGCCAGACTGCTATTTCACGCTGGTCCTGTAAAGCTTCCTGGCCGACCGATTTTTGATTCCGATTCGAAGGTCGGAGCGATGCCGTTGGTCGGTCGGCGGCCATTCCGCTGTGCGTGACGCGGCGTCGAGTTCCTCTCCGCCCATTAGAAGGACCGGTGAGGTGTCGAAATTGACGGGCATCAGTCGGTGAAAGTGAGGGTGAGGGTGAAAAGAGGATAAAGGCAGAGGGGAAGCGTCAGCTCGCCAGCGCCGCCTCATTGAACCAACTTTTCCGCCGTGAGCACCGTTCAGGAAATCGAAGAGGCCATTGCGCGGCTGCAGAAGGACGACTTCGCAAAGCTGGCGCAATGGTTCGACGAGCAGCGCAATCGGCGATGGGGCGAACAGATCGCAGCCGACTCGGAATCGGGCGCGCTCGATTTCCTTGTCCGCGAGCTGGACGAGGATATCGCAGCCGGCCGGACTCGTCCCATCGATGAAGAGCGTTGCCAACCCTAGATTTTGGGCGGCGTATCGCGCGCTTCATCCTGAAGTACAGAAGAGGGCACGCAAAGCCCACCGCCTTTGGCGGGCGAATCCGAACCATCCGTGGAGCGCGCGGATTGATGGGAGCCATCGCGCACTGGCAGACGTGCGAGGCGATACCGCTTACTGGTTTTGGATCGGCTCTCACGTCGAGTGCGAGAGACTCATCGAAGCCCTGCGTAGAAAGTGAGAGGGCCAGCGTCCGCGTCGGCAGGCAATACACCACGCGGCGCGGCCACGGCGTACGCATGGCACGCATTCCAGATGCAGGATCTGAGATTTGAGAACAGACCACGCGATTCCACAGCCGAGACAGCACGATGGCCGCGGTCTTGCCGAGGCCGGTAGGGATGGAGATCAGACGCGATTCGCAGGCACCCGCGAACGCGGGTGCGATTGGAAATGCAGCATCTGAGATTTGAGACGGCTCACCACCGGCCAGGCGGCGCTGATAGTCGTAAGGTGCGTGGCCGGCTGGCGGGGCCGTAGCCTCACCGTTGAGGCGAAGGCCCGTGGCGGCGTGGAAGAAGGTGGCGAAATTGACGGGCATCAGTCAGTGAAAGTGAGGGTGAGGGTGAATGGAGGATAAAGGCAGAGGGGAAGCGTCAGTTTGCCAGCGCCGCCTCGCGCGACATCTGCGGGAGCACCTCGCGGATGCGTGGGATTTGCAGATCGAGGAGGACGCGAAGAGCGGACGGCTGGATGCCCTCTATGCGCGGCTCGAATCCGAGAACCGCGATCAGCCAGGGACTCCGCTCGATGAAGTCCTCGAGCATGACCCGCACCATGGCGGCTGGATCGAACCGGGACGCTGCCCTTTCGCGACAGGGATTGGTCGGCCGGCTGGTGGTGCGTGATACCATGGTCGCTGCCGCGGGTGACGCGGCTCTGGGGTTCCGGTTCATGGTGCGGAAACGTTCGGTGCGGGAGTCGCTCGCCGCGTCCGGGGAACGGCGAAACCCACGGCGCGGGTCGGGTGGGTCAGGCGCTGCGCTTCGAGACGGTCGATCAGGTCGGGAGGCGGCGGTGCGCCGGGGAGATGCCGGGCGATTGGAGCCGGCGCAGGAGACGCTCGAGGCGGAGCTGATGGTCGCGGGCGGCGGACTCGTTGTTCTGCCGGGCGAGTTCCTGCGGATCCAGAAACGGGACAGGGCGTGAGTCGGGCTGGGGCATGAATTAGGTCTCTCAACCTTTGCGCTCGCCGAGAGACGATCCGTCAGACTGCTATTTCACCGTGGTCCTGTAAAGCTTCCCGGCCGAACCATTTCTGATTCCGAATCGAAAGTCGGAGCGGCGCCGTCGGTCAGGTGGGCGGGCCGCTCTAGCTGTGCGTGACGCGGCGTCGATGCGTGGCTCACGCGCAATATGAAGCTGAAGCGCGCCGTCGCGCCGGAATTATATGCGAGCGCGGACGGAAGGGGCGCGGGTTTGCGCCCTTGTCTTCCGATCCATCGCTCTGCAAAATCCCGATCAGAATATCTGGTGCCCGATGCCTGCCACTCTCTTTTCCAAACTTCGATTGGTGTCGCCGTCGAAGGCCGCCTTGTGGTCTTGCGCGGCGGGCAGCGTGACGATGGTGCGGCCGTCGGTGATGGCCAGCACGCTGACTTCCTGGCCGAACAGGCGCTCTTCGATGACGAGCTGGTTGCCGGCGTCGCCGAACACGCGCTCCTGGGCGATGCGGTCGATGGCCTCGAGCGCTGCGGCCGCCGCACTGCACACCACCACGCCCTTGCCCGCCGCAAGGCCGTCGGCCTTGACCACCACGTTGACGGGCTCGTTTTCCTGCGGGTAGCGGTCCTTGATATAGCGGCGGGCGCTGGCGGCGTCGCGAAAGGTGCGGTAGTCGGGCGTGGGAACGTCGGCGTTGCGGAGCAGGTTCTTGCAGAACACCTTGCTGGCTTCGAGCTCGGCCGCGCCGCGAAGGGCCGAACGCTTTGAGCCCGGCGGCTTGAAAGGCGTCGACAATGCCGGCGGCCAGCGGTGCCTCGGGGCCGATGACCGTCAGGCCGACGCGGTTTTCTTTCGCGAAGGCGATCAGCCGGGGAAAATCGTCCTGCGGAATGGGCACGTTCGTGGCGTCGGCCGCCGTGCCGGCATTGCCCGGGGCGACGAACACCTCGTCCACGCGGCTGGACTGTGCAAGTTTCCAGGCGAGGGCGTGTTCGCGTCCACCGCCGCCCACAACCAGAACGTTCATGAGAATGATCCGTCGCACCCCGAGACGCTGGCCCGACCGCCGTGGCCACGAGCCTTGTGCAATTCTAGGACTGACCGTCGTGAGGCGAAAGCCCGCGGCGCGGCCAGTGCGGGCGGCTGTTTGGAAATGGCCGCGTGCTGCAGAAGAAATTGCGGTCGCGGAAATACCGATGAACGCAAAGTGCGGACGCTCTTGCGTGAGCCGCCAGGGCATTCGTGGCGATGGGGCGAAACACTGCGGCAAAAGAAGGGCTATCGATGCACCAAACTGTGGGATTCCGCCGAACGCCCGCGAGTTGCTAGAATCCGCCGTGGGAGTTTGTTGCACAGAGAACCACGGGCCGTGCGGGCCACCTCTCTTCCACCGTTACCACTTGGCGCCAGAAGGATGGGCGCCAGGTTTCGTTTGCTCGCCGGAACCGCGGGGGGCGAGGAAAAGCGGTTCGTCGCCACGAGAAATGCAAGTACGGGTGGTTGACAAGGTTTTAGTGGCAGTTAAGAATCTTGTGGCGGTGGCTTCGTGAAATTTGTCACAAACTCAGGTCGGTTTTTCACAAGTCGTTGCAACACAATAAGATAGCGTCATACCATTCCTGTCCAGCCCGGCGCGCAACGCTGCGGCGGATGAATCGGGCGCTGATTCGCAGGCTGGTTCGCAGCAATGGCTGATCGCCAAAAAATGTCCGTGGACGAAATTCTGGCCGCTTGCCGCCAGGCCGATGCCGGCGGTGGCGACGTCAAGCCGGCCGCCCCGAAACCGAAGGCCGCTCCGCCAGATTCCGCACGCAGGAAGAAGCTGTGGCAGCGGAAGCCAAGCCGGCGAAGGCCGCGCCCAAAGCGAATTCGCCAGCGGCTTCCGACCGCAAGCCGGGCATGTCGGTCGAGGATATGTTGCCGCGGCACATGCCAAGGACAAGGGCGGCGCGAAGCCCGCGAAACAGGCGGCAGAAGACGGCAATGGCGAATCACCGGCGGCGCAGAAGAAACCCGCCGGGGCGGGCACGAAGGCGACTTCCGTGGCCGGCATTCTTGCCGCGGCGCGGGCTGAGAAATCTGGCGGGGCGAAGGCCGAGGCGAAAGCGACGCCCGCTAAGGTGGCCAGCGAAAGGCCGCGACGCCCGAGGCAAAGGCTTCACCAAGGCGGCGCCTGAAGCAAAGAAGGTCGGTGGACCGCGCGACACGCAAAGCATTCTGGCGGCGGCGCGCAAGGGCGCAAACCGGGTCCGATGTCGAAGGCCGAGGCCGCCGCCAAGGCAGGTCCGGCAAAAGAAGACGCGGCCGCGAAGAAGAAGCACGAATTGCCCCCGATGCCCGAGAAGCCGGCCTATGCCAAGCCGGTGGCGGCGACGTGCGCGGGCGGAAGGGGAAAATCGCCGCGGGTTTTTGGGCGTGATGCTGGGTTCGTTCCTGGCGCTGGGCTTCTCGTCGCTGGCGCTGACGAATCTGCTCTGGTTGCTGGTTCGCGCTTCATGTTTCCCAACGTGCTCACCGAGCCGCCGAGCGTTCAAGGTGGGTTCCCGCCTCGAATTCCCTCCGGGGCAGGTCGAGACGAAGTTCAAGGTTCAGTTCGGCGTCTGGATTGTCAACACGAATACAAGGGCCAGCCAATCATCTTCGCGCTGAAATCGGTCTGCACGCACCTGGGTTGCACGCCGAACTGGCTGGAGGCCGAGCAGAAATTCAAGTGCCCCTGCCACGGCAGCGGCTTTTACAAGGACGGAATCAATTTTGAAGGCCCCGCGCCGCGGCCGCTGGAGCGCTACGCCATTCGGCGTGGCCGACGACGGTCAGTTCGAAGTCGACAAGAGCAGCACTTTCAGGAAGAGATAGGGCAGTGGAAGAAATCTCGCATTGCTCGTGGCGGTGTGATGCTTCGGCGTCTGCCGGCGACGCCCAAGCCATGCGTCACGAAACATTGCACCGGATTCGGACAAAGCCCGGCCCAATGAAGTTAATCGGAAACCTCACCGCCTGTCATCGCCGCGGGCGTGTCCGCTGTGGCGTTTTCCGCGGCCTGGGATTTTGTCGCTTCCCTCCCACAAACACCGATGTAGTCCCAACCGATGGCTTCTCTCGGCGAATACATTCGAAACTCGCAGATCTGGAAGAGCATCTTCCGGCATCCCGTGCCGACGGACCGGCCGGAACCGCGTGGTGGTGATGCTCACCAACTTCTTCCTGCACCTGCACCCGGTCTCGATCAAGAAGCAGGGGATCGCCCTGTCTTACACCTGGTGCATGGGGGGAATCACGTTCTTCCTGTTTCTGGTGGAAACGATCACCGGCGTGCTGCTGATGTTCTATTACCGTCCCACGCTGGAATGGGCGTTCAACGACATCCTGGCGCTGCGCGACGTGACGACGCTGGGCATCATGCGCGAAATCCACCGCTGGGGCGCCGCACGCGATGGTGATCACCGTGTGGCTGCACATGTACCGCGTGTTCTCACCGGCAGCTACAAGCCGCCGCGGGAGTTCAACTGGGTGGTCGGCGTGCTGCTGCTGGTGTTGACGTTGCTGTTGTCGTTCACCGGCTATCTGTTGCCGTGGGACCAGTTGGCGATCTGGGCCATCACCGTCGGTTCGAACATGGCCCGCGCGACGCCGTTTCTGGGTTATGAAGGGCCCGGGCAACCAGTTGCTTGAACATCGGCGGCAACGATTTGATCACCAGCGCCAGCGATGCGCATTCTGTCTGTTGGGCAGCCGGTTCGTCGGCGAGGAGACGCTGAACCGATTTTATATTCTGCACTGCGTGGCCATTCCGCTGGTCGCGGCCGGGCTGATCGCGATTCATTTCTGCCGCGTCCGCAAGGACGGCGGCATCAGCCAGCCGCTGTGAAGCGCGGCAATTGGGTGCTGGGCTCCGCCACCTTGGCCCTTTGCCTCGCGCGGGACGGGTGCCGCTGGCCAAACGAGACCTCGTGATCGGAAGACGAGGAGAGACATTCCACGGAATAAGCCAAGCAGAATTCCTGAAGAAGGCGTGGTCCAGCTTTTTGGGTGTGTGGTACCTTGGTGCTTGGGCTGATGGAATGCCGTGGCCGCTTTATGCCTCTGGGCAAAGCTCGGGCACCATGAAGAGGCGGGAAGCACGGTGGCCCGGAGACACACCGCCCCGGCCGAACCGCCGCGGCGCGGCTTTCACCTATGGGCAGCAGGCGTTTCCTGTGCCTTGTGTGGCGAGCTGTTGTTCGTGATGATGGCCCCGCTGGCCTTCAGCGGCAACCCGGGCATGATGCAGTGGGTTTCCGTCCCCGCGAGGGCCCGTACAGCAGTTTGTGAACTCGATCACCCGGCCCGGTGACTTTACAGCCTGGGGTCATTGGGGCTGCTCTTGACGATGTTCGTCTTCCGCGCGCTTCTTCGTGCAGCCCTGGGTGGCGTGGGCCATACTCAACGCGGCCCTCTTGCTGGCAATCGGGCATGTCGATGACGAATCCGTATTTTCGCCGACATCGTCATGAAGCCCGACAACGTGCCGATCGTCGGCGATGGTCTTCCTGTTGGGCTTCTTCACGTGGCTGGCGGGGCGAGCCGGGCCGTGGAAGAACGACGAGCGCATCGAGCGCGGCGAGCCGCCGCTCGAAGCAGTCGACAACGAGAAGGTGCTCGTCTGGCCGGACCTGGTCTATACCGAACTGATCTGCATGGTCGC
>CAWCPJ010000007.1:0-493271 GCA_963797435.1 uncultured Verrucomicrobiae bacterium
CGCTCCGCCCATACCCGTCCACGGAGTTGTTCCCCACTCTTGTCACGGGCACTTATCCGGATCGACACGGCATGTGGCAGGTGAGTTTGCGGGACCGTGCAGAGATCGCAGATACGCCATGGACGCGACGCCTGGATCGCCTGCCCGATTCGGTGACGCGTGCCGTCCAGTGTCTGTGCAACCTCGTTAGGCCGGAGATGGAGCTTGCCGCAGTTCCATACCGCCGCCGTCGCCGATTTAAGCTGCACCGCTTCAAATATACGCGACAGGCGCGGCATGAAACGGATGCTCTTGCCGAGTTCAACGGCACGCCGACAATTTTCGCGATGGTTCCGAACTCCCGCTATCATTTTGGAAAGCGGTTCACCGCTCGCCTTCCTGAACTGTTGCCCACGCCCGGCGTAGATTTCGAGATGCTCGAACTCTATGCCTTGGATCTCCTTTCCTACTGGCACCTGGATCGGCCGGACCAGATCAGCGCCGCGATGCGCAAGACCGACGCGATCATTGACTCGCTGCAGAGGCGGTGCCGCGCGGCGAGAACGACGTTTGTGCTGCTGGTCGACCACGGTCAGGAAACTATTCGTGAATGGATAGACTTGCGACGCGTGCTGGTGGATTCTGGGGCGCCAAGAAACGAATACACGTATTTTATGGAGGTGGCGGTCACACGGTTCTGGTTCCATACGGATCGGCGACAGGCGATCACTCATGTGCAGGAAAAAAAGAAGCGAACTTATCCCGCCGAGTTATCATTTGTCGCAGCTTATTAAATGACGTCGCCATATCGGGAGTTTGCAGGGGCCGGCCACAGGCGCAGGTACACCAGGAGTAATATGAATCTCGCTGCGCCGATACGTTGGTTCGCGACTGCGCGGTGAACTAGTCGATGGGAATCGGAATACCTTGCTCGATCACAATCGACGGTGCGTAGCCAATAGGGTCTTGTGGAAGTGTCTCCCGAAAGCCACTATCTGGAGTGTTTTAAAGAGACGGATGGGTGCTTCCGAATCACGGCCTGAGCCGCGTGCCACCCACACATCCCATGCACGCCGGCACCAGGCGGCGTAGAAGCCGAACACAAGAACAGACTCGGATTCGGGGTGGAGTAGGGGCGCCGAAAACTCACAGGACGCGTGAATAATTGTGTCAGATCGGACACGCCTCCTACTATATCGCCGCCAACGAGATTGGGATTGTACATCTCAAGATCGGCGGGCCGCATCTCCACTCGTTGGATGATGCGGCTGCGGAAGCCCGGAGCGAATCGCTCAATCTGCAACTCGATGAGATCGCTCGCGGATCCAGCGAAACCGCTGGGCACATGGGCATAGGCCCACACGGCAGAGCCACCAGCAGGGGCGCGCGTCGAATCAAAGGCGCTTTGTTGGCCGACCAGGACAAACGGCCGGCAAGGCATTCTGCCAGCATAGGCCTCCCGCTCGGCATCCGTGATCTCCGTGGCGCTGCCTCCGAGGTGGACGGTGCCGGCGCGTCCGCATTCGGCATTCGTCC
Organism: uncultured Verrucomicrobiae bacterium; assembly: GCA_963797435.1. Taxonomy (GTDB): domain Bacteria; phylum Verrucomicrobiota; class Verrucomicrobiia; order Opitutales; family Opitutaceae; genus CAWCPJ01. The sequence goes on from CAWCPJ010000007.1 coordinate 1,516, forward strand.
ATGGGATGCATCCGTCCAGAGCCCAGTCGACTTTGTAGGCCGCCGGGCCGTGCCGGAACGCCAAAAGCCGGCGGCGAAAGCGTTCCGGGAGCGCATCGCCGGCCAACCTTGCCAAAGCCCCAGGGGCCACCGCGCAAAGGACTGCGCGCGCCGGCGGCAGATCAAGCAGCGATTTGATCCATGTACCGACAAAGATGGTACCGCCCAGCGACCTTAGGTAACCGGCAAGTGCCGCGGCGATCGACGCTGAACCGCCTCGGGCAACCGGCCAGCCATAGGCATGGCCGCAAACGGTCAGAAGCAGACCGATTGCGCCCGAGGGGAGGCGGGAAAGAGGGAGGAAGGCATGCGCGGCATTGCCGGCGAAAAGAGCCCGCGCGGCCTCGCTACGGAAATAATAGCCGGCGAAGAATGAAGCCGGAAGCGCCGCGCGCACGCCGAAACGGGCAAGCAGAAAGGGCCGGCGCGGTAGCCGCGCCGGCCCAAGTAGATCGTCCAGCAGGTGATCTGCATGGCGGACCAGGGGGGCCACCAGTCGCGCATACCGCTTGGAATCGGCTCCCAGACCAGCGGCAGTTTCCTCGACGGATCGTTGCAGGACAGCGGCGGATCCGTCCGGCAGAGGATGGGCCAGCGGATGGGGGGAGTGGACCCACCGCAATCCGAATTGCGCCAGGGAGCGCGCGCGTGCCCGGAAGAACGGAGATCCAATGCCGAGTGGGTGAAAAGCTGAGCAGACATCATGTACGTATCCCGGAACGGTCAGGGAAGCTGATCGAGTTCCACCCCCGATTTCCGGGTGACCTTCAAAGACCGCGACCCGCCAGCCCGCCTCTGCTAGTGTGACCGCGGCTGCCAGGCCATTTGGACCCGAACCAACCACCACTGCGTCTACCTCAGCTTCCGGGACCGAGTTGGACATTCAATCTTGCTGCGGGACTTGCGCTAGGCGGGCGTAAAGCTTTCCGTCGACAAGCTGCCCAAGCTCGAAGAATTGGCGATCGACTCTTCGAGGTGTAGCTCAGACGCGTGTTGATCAAGACAAGCAATTCGCAAACTCCTGGGAGGCGGACAAGAAGCACAGTCGCAGTTGAGCATTCACAATAGGCTGATTATTTCGCTTCCGGACAAGGCACGACTGTATAGACGCACGTCATCAATCTTGCCGTTTGTTGCGCCATCGCTGTTGAGGGGGGCTTCCCCAATGTAGAGCGGATCGTTGTTGGCGTCCGGAGCTCCTGCGGGAACGGTAAAATCCGGTCCGTCCTGGATCCCGTCGACATAGAGGCGCACCACGGTTCCGCCTTTGACCGCAGCCAGGTGATACCACTGGCCGGCGGTCAACGCCCGGCTTCCCTCCAGCGTATAGACGGTACCCTGAAACTTGATTCGCAAACTCACTTGGTTGGCCATGTTCGCCGCCAGGTAGTAGGAACCTGCATCATTGGTCCTGGCACTCTTTTGCAGGATCCGCGGGTACCTCGAGGTTCCCACCGGAGAGAGTTGAGTGAACTGCACCCAGGCGCTGATCGTGAAGTCCCCCCTGAGGTCCAATGCGCTGTTCGTTCCGCTGTCGTTCACCCGCACGTAGTCGTCGACTCCGTCGAAGGAGACCGCATTGGACAGCTTGCCCGCTCCCCACTGCACCCCGTTGGTCAACACCCCGGTGTTCCCGTTCCCGGAGGAGTCGGACGCACTGGTTCCGCTGCCCTCGTCGAATTTCCAGTGCGCGACGGGAAGGGCGGTGGTCGGGAGTACCGTGAGCACGGCCTCCTGGCTCGTCGCGCTCGAGATGGCATTGCTGACTTCAACGGAAAACCTGGCCCCGTCCATAGCCGTTATCGTGGACGAGATAGTGTAACTAAGCGACTGGGCTCCCGAAACGGGGGAACCATTCATTTACCATTGCACCGTGTAGGGTCCGCTACCGGAAACGCTGGCCGAAAAGGTCACCGGCTCGGACGCATGGACTATCTGGTCAACCGGCTGGGAAAGAAACGCGACCGGAGCGTCGGTTGGGCTACTCTGCACCCGCATGGCGCCCAGGTAAGTGAAATGGTTGGCGTCGTTGTTGTTGCTGGTCGGGGCGACGGAAATGGTGATTACGCCTGCAGCGGTCGGCACGATGTTCGTCACGGTGACAGTCCCGTCGACATTGTTTGCCGGATTGAGTGCGGCAAAGCCGCTGGTCGCGCCAGTCACCGTGTAGCCGGTCTCGCGATTGTTGGTCACGCCCATGCGCGAGGCGTAGAAGGTAAAGGCATAGGTGCTGGCCGGATCGAGGCCGGTCAGCTTGAAGCTGGGGAAGATGTTGCTGAGTCCGCGGAAGTCTTCGGTGTTGCCGATGAGCGAATCGCTGGTCGCGTTGGCCGGGAGGATGGTGGAGGCGGTGGTGCCCGCGATGTTGGCTTCGTTGAAGCGCCGCACCATGCGCAGCCCAATTGCGGTCGGGGTGTTGTTGGCTCAACCAGCCCCGAAAGTGTGCCCGTGTCGGAGGCGCCAATCGCCTCGGTCACGTTGTTCCAGTGGTTGACCGGATCATTCGGGGCTGGCCCGAGGAGGTCGTCGCGCTCCTACCAAAGTCCACCAGCAGGACCACCGACGGGGCGCTCGGCGGCGGCTCCAGGACGTCGGTCAAGAAGACGGTGAGTTGGGCGTTGGCAGTGACGATGCCATCGCTGGCGGAAATCCCAAGTGTGAAGCTCGGCGTCGTTTCGAAGTCGAGAGGCGCCGGATCGTTCACGGAGACAATTCCCGTGGCCGGATCGATGGAAAACGCACCAGAGCCGTTACCCGATGCAATGCCGTAGATGATCGCCTGTGCGTCGGTATCAGTATCTATGCCGGTCAACGTGTCATTGAAATCATAGACAAACTTTCCGGCGCCCGAGTTTTCCGGTAGCGTCGCGCTGGCGTCGGCCAGCGAGGGAGCGTTGTTGGGGGGCAGAACCGTGAGGGTCGCGTCCCGGCTGGTGACACTGGAAACCGCGTTACTTACGCTTACGGAGAATCGCGCTCCGTTCATCACTGCGGTCGTGGACGCAATGGAGTAGCTAAGCGATTGGGCTCCGGAAATCGGCGAGCCATTCATGAACCACTGTACCGTGTAAGGTCCGCTGCCGGAAACGCTGGCTGAAAAGGTCACCGGCTGGGACGCATGGACTGTCTGGTCAACCGGCTGGGAAAGAAACGCCACCGGAGCATCGGTTGGGGTACTCTGCACCCGCATGGCGCCCAGGTAGGTGAAATGGTTGGCGTCGTTGTTGTTGCTGGTCGGGGCGACGGAAATGGTGATTACGCCTGCAGCGGTCGGCACGATGTTCGTCACGGTGACAGTCCCGTCGACATTGTTTGCCGGATTGAGTGCGGCAAAGCCGCTGGTCGCGCCAGTCACCGTGTAGCCGGTCTCGCGATTGTTGGTCACGCCCATGCGCGAGGCGTAGAAGGTAAAGGCATAGGTGCTGGCCGGATCGAGGCCGGTCAGCTTGAAGCTGGGGAAGATGTTGCTGAGTCCGCGGAAGTCTTCGGTGTTGCCGATGAGCGAATCGCTGGTCGCGTTGGCCGGGAGGATGGTGGAGGCGGTGGTGCCCGCGATGTTGGCTTCGTTGAAGCGCCGCACCATGCGCAGCCCAATTGCGGTCGGGGTGTTGTTGGCTGCAACCAGCCCCGAAAGTGTGCCCGTGTCGGAGGCGCCAATCGCCTCGGTCACGTTGTTCCAGTGGTTGACCGGATCATTCGGGGCTGGCCCAGAGGAGGTCGTCGCGCTCCTACCAAAGTCCACCAGCAGGACCACCGACGGGGCGCTCGGCGGCGGCTCCAGGACGTCGGTCAAGAAGACGGTGAGTTGGGCGTTGGCAGTGACGATGCCATCGCTGGCGGAAATCCCAAGTGTGAAGCTCGGCGTCGTTTCGAAGTCGAGAGGCGCCGGATCGTTCACGGAGACAATTCCCGTGGCCGGATCGATGGAAAACGCACCAGAGCCGTTACCCGATGCAATGCCGTAGATGATCGCCTGTGCGTCGGTATCAGTATCTATGCCGGTCAACGTGTCATTGAAATCATAGACAAACTTTCCGGCGCCCGAGTTTTCCGGTAGCGTCGCGCTGGCGTCGGCCAGCGAGGGAGCGTTGTTGGGGGGCAGAACCGTGAGGGTCGCGTCCCGGCTGGTGACACTGGAAACCGCGTTACTTACGCTTACGGAGAATCGCGCTCCGTTCATCACTGCGGTCGTGGACGCAATGGAGTAGCTAAGCGATTGGGCTCCGGAAATCGGCGAGCCATTCATGAACCACTGTACCGTGTAAGGTCCGCTGCCGGAAACGCTGGCTGAAAAGGTCACCGGCTGGGACGCATGGACTGTCTGGTCAACCGGCTGGGAAAGAAACGCCACCGGAGCATCGGTTGGGGTACTCTGCACCCGCATGGCGCCCAGGTAGGTGAAATGGTTGGCGTCGTTGTTGTTGCTGGTCGGGGCGACGGAAATGGTGATTACGCCTGCAGCGGTCGGCACGATGTTCGTCACGGTGACAGTCCCGTCGACATTGTTTGCCGGATTGAGTGCGGCAAAGCCGCTGGTCGCGCCAGTCACCGTGTAGCCGGTCTCGCGATTGTTGGTCACGCCCATGCGCGAGGCGTAGAAGGTAAAGGCATAGGTGCTGGCCGGATCGAGGCCGGTCAGCTTGAAGCTGGGGAAGATGTTGCTGAGTCCGCGGAAGTCTTCGGTGTTGCCGATGAGCGAATCGCTGGTCGCGTTGGCCGGGAGGATGGTGGAGGCGGTGGTGCCCGCGATGTTGGCTTCGTTGAAGCGCCGCACCATGCGCAGCCCAATTGCGGTCGGGGTGTTGTTGGCTGCAACCAGCCCCGAAAGTGTGCCCGTGTCGGAGGCGCCAATCGCCTCGGTCACGTTGTTCCAGTGGTTGACCGGATCATTCGGGGCTGGCCCAGAGGAGGTTGTCGCGCTCCTACCAAAGTCCACCAGCAGGACCTTCTGCTCGGTCTCGATGGTGCTTGCGATTTGCAGGATGTTTGCGGTTTGACCAGCGTAGTTAGGATCATCCACGGCTGCATTCACTTGGTAGCTGCCGACGTCGACCGGTGGAGAGGAACTTCCGTTGTATGTTACCGACACGCTGAGGCCGACAGGATTCGTGGTGACAGTCACCACCTTCGGCAGGCCATCGTAGAGTTGCGTGAGGTTCGACAGCGCTAAAGTTGCCTGTGCCTTGGCGATGTCGGTGGTCAACACCAGATTGCCTGTCCCTTCGCCGTTCCCGGCGGTAAGGGTCGTCGAGTAGATTCCAACTGTGGTGGGCACCCCGGAGATGAGACCGGAAGGTTCGATCGTCAGGCCTGGGGGCAGGGGCGTCGCGGTGAAACTCGTCGGAGAATTTGTCGCAGCGATCTGATAGACAAACGTTTGCCCGTACGTTCCCAATGCCACGGTCGGACTTGTGATCCGGGGAACACCACTCTCATTCGCTGCCGCCCAAGCGATGTTCTCCAGTAGCTCGGCGGAAACAGTCAACCGGAGGCCCAGGCTCCCGACGGACGTACTATTATGCAGACCCAGAGGACTCTGACCGTAAATGACCCCATAAAATACGCATGCCGCAAGATAATATCCGTTGTCATTGCCATGATAGCGGTCCGTGTAGAAAAGGTTTAGATAATCGGGATCGTATGTCGGAAGGAAGGCACCTGCGAACTGCCATGCATCTCCGACCGGAGCCACCTCGACCGACGGTAAATCCGGATTTGCGTCGTTCAGGTCATCCCCCAGCAAGTGATAGTTCGTGAAAAGCTCGTCCTGGAATTCCGACGTCGAAGCGAAGCTGGTGGAGGAAGAGACGCCCGTGATCAAGGGGTGATCCGCCGCGCGTGACCATGTCTCATACAAAACGACGCGGGTCATGGGGTAATTGGCCATGATTTCGTTGTAGAGATTCGAGCCGTAGATCAGGTGTTGCGCTATACTATGGAGGCCGCCGTCAACCAAGTGGGTGGGTTCTGTGCTATAGTTTTGCAGAACCACATACGTCCATGGTTCCGAACTAATGATAGATTGAGTCGTCGGATCGAGGCTGTGAAATTCAAAATCGCTGCCGCCGACGGCGCGCGTGTCTACGATCGGATTTCCCTTGCCGCCCGCCTGCGCCAGGCGGGCAAAAATTTCGGGCACAGAGGCGGTGCCCCCATAGCCGGAGGTAAAGCTATTGCCAATAAACAGAATGCTGTCTTCGGCGATGGCTGCGAGAGGCATCATGACCGCAAGGGCAAGTGCGGCTGCCCAGATGTGCCCTCGGGTTGAGACTTGTATCGATGGATGGTGACGCGGAAATGACATATAATGAAGTCGCCGTAATGACCGCCGGTTATCGGCCGCCAGTCTAGCGTCGCGCCGGGCGGCGTCAATTGCCCGCGGGAGCCGAAGACGCCGTCGATCTCATCAGGTTTTCCCCGACGCAAACCTGAGGTTTTGGGTTCGTCGCACGTGCGGCTTTGGCGCGCTGCGCAGGAGGCGCGCGTTTCCGCGTCGTCCGGATATTATCCAGTACTTCGGAAGCGACAGCGTTGTTCGCGAACTTCAAGCCGGCACTCCAAAGTTGCCCAACAAAGTGATAGCAGAAGCCGCGCCCCAGAAGCAGCATAATGGTTTAACGCCACGAACGTAGACGTTGTCGACCAAACTCTTCGTAATTCGCCTGCGCAGCTTCCGCGTCGCCCGGATATTATCCATTACTTCCGAAGCGACAGCGTTGTTCGCGAACTTCGGTAGGCCTCGTAGAGACCCTGTAGCTTTCCCGTATAGCGTCGCAAGAACGATACGCGGCGGATGCTCGCGAGGCCCCAGGAAACCCAGCGGCCGAACCACGATGCAAACGACATCAGGAACAGGATGGTCGTGGCGACTATCGTTGCCAAGGTGACGCGCAGGACCGATTCCATATGCAGACCTTGGTGTTCCGTCACGAGCAGGATAACAATGCACGATATCGTGCCGAACGCGAGGAGAGACAATAGACCAATGAGGCGCTCGACAAGGATTGACGCTACCACCTCCACCGTTGGTACAGAATCGCGGCGGACGAGAAGGGTACGCGCAATGTCAGCGCCCACAGTGGGGGGCAGAAAAACACCCAGAAACGTCGAAACGTAATAGGCCCGTATCGCGTCCCACCAACCAATGTGAACTGAGCGAGCGCGGAGAAGTAGATTCCATTTCGCCGCCATGTACACGCGGTTTAGAGTGACTAGCGCCAGCGCCGCGGCCATCCACCTAAGGTCAGCCGAGGCGAGAATCGGAATCAGGCGGCGGGGATCCATCCAAATAAGCAGGACAGTCAGCAGGACGGCACTGAAGACGATCGGCAGAAGGCGCTTCAACTTCATCGGCGAAAATCGGCTATAGGGTTAGGTGATGGGGTGCTATTGGCGTGGCTCACCACAATCTGGTCACACAAAGCTGGCTGCGCTATTGCGCCGCAGCAGTCGAAAAATTGCGGCCACAAGGTCGCCGCGCACCTGCAATCGGATGTCCACGTAACGCACGAATAGCAGCCTCAAATACCAATTGCTGGTACGAATCAAGTCATTGTCTAGGGCGTGCTCGAGGAGGCCTACGCAAGACTCTAAGCGCATCCGCAATCAATACTCGCTCAAAGGCTCGGCGGCAGCCGTGCCGGAGTCGGCTATTCCGTGTCGCGCCAGCACGGCAAGTATCTCCCGAAGGGAGCCCATGTTGAGCACATCCTCATCACTCAGGGTGACTCCGAAGGCGTTTTCAAGTTCCATTACGAGCCGTAGATGGTTCACCGAGTCCCACCCGTCCACATCGTCCCGCTGAATGTCCGCGGCGTCGGGCTGGAAGGAGCATTGGAAGATGTAATTCAGGATATCGATTAGCTTTTGTTGCATTAGGGGATCCAGAGTTGGAGGAGGCAGCGTTTAGAGATCAGGGGCAGAAGGCGAAAGGCAGAAGTTATCGGGTTCGGAGATCCACGGTTATAGGTCGAGGCAGCAGATTGGTGCGAAAGGTCGAAAGTTCGAGGGTCACATCGGCGGAGGCGGAAGGTCGCGATCCGAAAACGGGAGTCTCGCGGCCAGGCAGTCGATAATCGCAGATTTCCAATTCGTATTGCCAATGGACGACGACCTGCGTGCGAGCCTGCTTGCAGGCGACCTGAATCGAGCGGAGAATGTATTCCCCCTGGTCGGCCAGGCAAGTCTGGCCTCGCTCATCGAGGTTCGCCCACGACTCATGCAATGGTCGACGAATTTTCTCGCGGCTTCGGGTCGCCTTCAGTCAAAAGGCGCCGTAAAACCTTGCCTGTACTATTTCGAGGAAGTGCGGTTCTGATCTCGACATGAAACGGTAGCTTGTGGCTTGGTAGCTTTCGCGAACAGTGCTCCATGATCGCTTTTCGCGTAAGTTTGGCGCCTGGCTGCGGAACGACATAAGCCTTAACCACCTGTCCCAAAACCCGGTGAGGCGCTCCGGCCGCGACAACATCAGCAACTTCGGGAAGCTCGGCAATACATTTCTCGACTTCCGCGGGAGAGAACTTTCTCCCCGCGACGCTAATGATTTCGTCGCGCCGCCCATGCAGATAATAGAATCCCTGGCCGTCACGATGGCCGAGGTCGCCCGTCCGCAACCATCCCGCAAACATGGCGGCCGTAGTCTTTTCCGGCTTACCCAGATAGCCGGAGAAGACATGCTTTCCGCGAATCCAAACTTCACCCTCCACGCCTGGTTCGAGGGCATTTCCATTTTCATCGGCGATGCGCATCTCGACGCCATCGATGGGGATTCCCACTGAATCGGGATATGACAGCGCCCACTCGTCTGCGAGAACGGTGCAAGTGGATGCTTCCGTGAGGCCTGTACGAGTTCATCACCTGTATGGATTCAAATCGCCGTTTCAATTCGATGTAGGTCGCGGGATCGATGGGGGCGCTCGAGTTGATAATCAGACGGAGCGTTGGCAATGACGCCGCAGAGAATTCCGGCAGGACCAGCAGCATCCGAATGATCGCCGGGACCGCTCGCATACAGGTCACGCCTTCTATACGTATTAACTGCACGAGCTTCGCGGCGTCGAATTTGTCAATTAACACGACGGTTCCGCCGAGGCTGAGGATCGGAATCAACTGACTGTTGAGCGCGCTCGAATGCGTGAGCGGCATCACAATGGCAATTACATCGCTGTGGACGTAACCGAACCCGAAAATCGAGTTGTATGCCGCGGCGAGGACGTTTCGGTGCGAGCGCATGACACCCTTGGGCTCTCCCGTAGTCCCAGAGGTGTACATGAGCTCGGCGATCGTGTCTTCCGGAAGCTCGCTCGAGCTTGAGACGCTTTCGGATGGTACAGTCCACGCTTCGAACCGGGCCGCTCCGGCGTCGGCGCACCCGATGCAAAGGAGGTGGCCCAAGTCGCGAAGACGAGAGCGGATGCCGTGAAGCTTGGAAGACATCCTGTCATCGACCACGGCGAACCTCGCTCCGGAATCGCCGAGAACCGCGGCGATTTCGTCGCTCGTCAAACGCGCGTCGATCGGCTGGGCCACGGCGCCAAGGCGAAGGGTTGCGAAGTAGCTGATTACGAATTCGAGGCGGTTCGACACGAGCAACGCGACGATATCACCTCTTCGGAGCTGCCAGTTCGAAGACATGTTGGCCGCCAACGCCCGAATGGCGTCCCCCACTTGTCGGTACGACCATCGGACTCCATCGGCAATCACCGCGGTCTTGCCCGGCCGCACCTGCTCCGCCCGCTCCCACAGATCGCGCAGGTTGCGACCAACCGAAAATTCAGGCTGAGCGTTCATGGCTTCGCCGCAATCTGACGTTTCTGCACGACCCGTGCCGGATTGCCGAGCACGGTGGCAGATGCTGGGACCGACTGCGTTACGACCGCGCCAACACCAACAATGGTATCTTCGCCAATGCTCGTTCCGTCCAGGACGGTTGCTCGCATGCCGAGCCAGCACCGGTCGCCCAGTCGTATCGGGCCACGAGTTATCTTCGCGTGCTTTCCGTCTCCCGTTGCGGTGGTTTCGGTCTGGAACTGGCCTCCGCTAATATAACACCCACCGGCGATACCGACTTGGGAGCCGATCTCGACACCGCCCATTGAAACGATGAGGGAGCCGGCGCCGACATTCGTATCGTCTCCGATCCGTATCGCCCCCCATTTGGCCTGGATACAGGCATTGCGGTTTACAATAACACGATCACCGATGAGAACTCCCTCCAGACCTGCCCCACGGCCGTCGATGAGAACGTAGTCATCGAGGATCACCTTTTGGCCAAGGCAGATCCTATGGGGATTGCGAATGGTCAAGTTGCGACCAAATACAACTCCTTTCCCTGCCGTTTTGAACAGCGAGGGGTAGAAAACCGAGCGCAGTGCCAGTCCGATCATCCCGGGCAACGGTCCCAGCAGAGTCGTGATAAACTCGTACCAAAAGAACCTAAGGATGCCACAATCTTCCAACGTAAGCTCTCGGTACGTCCTAAAAGCGGATCGTCTCTTGCCATAGAGCCTGCCGCGAATCAGGGCGTCCGAGTCGATGTTCTCTGTCGCCTTGGGAAACGCGGAAGGATCCGGAACAGAACCATCGTGGTTTAGCATAGTCATGGGTCGATTCTCGTGCGGTGGCAGCGCGATCAGCAATCAACGGGCAATCCCGGCTCGCACATCACTTGAGGCCGCAAGTGCATCGGAACCTCGCTTGCCGGCGGGCTCGACGCAGAGTTCCTCAATGCTTTCGCCGAGAATAGAACTGCGGTACCACGCCTCACTGTTGAGCAGCAGCCAAAGCCTGTTGCCATGGTCGGCATGCCCGGCGGTATGGGCGCGGAGCATGCGATTGATCGTTGCTTGCTGCAAAAGCCCGTCGCGGGCAAGTCGAGCGCGGTCGAGAAACCTGCAGTAGAGCACCCGCAATTCGTCCTTGAGCATGTAGTTGAGCGCGGATTGAAATCCCTGTTTGGGGCGGTCGAGCAGCTCCGGAGGAAGATACTTCCTGGCCAGAATGCGTTGAATATGTCGCGTGGTTCGCCCGCGAATCTTCATGTGGATCGGAAGTGTGGCACAGAACTCTGCCAGCCTGTGGTCCATGAACGGTGCGCGAGCTTCTAGCCCGTGCGCCATCGTCATTCGATCCAAAATCATGACGGGATGATCAGGCAATCGGACGCAGCTGTCAGCATACAGCATGCAATCGACGGGATTGTCGGCAATGGCGCATTCATACGATTCACGAATCAAAGCGTGGGGATCGAAATCGTCCACGGCGCGACGCATGACAGGGCCATATATTTCGCGGCGCATCGAGGTGCGGAAATAAAAATAGCCAAGACCGTGCGCGTAACGGGAGCCGCCTTGATAAAACGAAAGGTGGTGGATCCATTTGAGCTGATGGGCGAGGCTCTTGTACCAACGTCCATCCGGCACGAGTGTCAGCGCTGGACCGATGAGACCACGTCGGATGAATGCAGGCAGTCGAGTGTATTGATCGACGTAAAGATTTCCGTAGTAGCGATCATAGCCGCCGAAGAGCTCATCGCCGCCATCACCGCCGAGGACGACCTTCACGTGGCGGCTCGCGGCTTCCGAGATCATGTACTGGCAAACTGCGAGAGGGTCGGAAGGCTCGTCGAGGTGCCAAATAAGTTTCGGCAAAGTCTGGAGTAAGGAGGGCTTGACGAGTACCTCGTGATGAATGGTACGGTAACGCTTGGCCACGAGCCGGGCGGAGGGGGCTTCATCGAACTGTTTGTAAGGGACCGCGCCCGAGAATGTCTGGAGATCGCCAGTCAGGCCATGCGCCCGGACCATGGCGACCACGAGTGACGAATCGAGGCCTCCGCTCAGGTAAGCGCCCACGGGCACATCACTTACGAGGTGCACCTTGAGCGCATCGAGAATCCGGTGCTCCAACTCCTCGGCGAGCTCCTGGTCGGTGCCGGGAAGCTTGGGGATATAGGAGAGATTCCAGTATCGCTGTATGATAAGACCGCCACGCTTGTCATAGATCAAGTAGTGTGCGGGCGGAAGTTTCGAGACCTCGCGAAACATGGTGCGAGGCGGTGCAATGATACGGAGAGTGAGATATTGATCCAACGCCGCCAAGTCGAGCCGACGCAGTGTGGTGTCGGCAGCCAGCAGCGATTTTATCTCCGAACCGAAGAGAAATTCATTTCCTCGGAGCGCGTAGAAGAACGGTTTCTGACCGAGATGATCCCGGGCGGCGAAAAGGCGCTGTTTGGGTCCGTCCCAGATCGAAAACGCGAACATGCCTCGCAGCCGTTTCACGCATTCCGGGCCATACTGTTCGTAAAGATGCAAGATCGTCTCAGTGTCTCCCTGCGTGCGGAAGCGGTGGCCTTGCTGAATGAGTTCCGATCGTAGTTCCTGGTAGTTATAGATTTCGCCGTTAAAGGTGATCCAAATACTTTCGTCTTCGTTCGCTAACGGTTGGTGTCCCCCGGAAAGATCAATGATGGAAAGTCTGCGATGAGCCAGACCGACGAACCCATCGACATGAGTTCCGGAGTCATCTGGTCCCCGACTGGCGAGCGAGTGGGACATAGCCGCCAGCCGATTCTCGTCGACCGGGTTGGTGCCGATGATTCCGCAGATTCCGCACATGATGACGCGACCTCGGTCCTAATTGAGCAGGCCGGTCTGACGATACCAGTCAGCCGTCCGGCGAACGCCTTCGTCGAAGCTGACTTGGGGCGCGTAGCCGAGCAGCCGGTGCGCCAGCTCTCCGGAAAAGCTGAAGCTCTTGGTGAAAAAATGCATGCGGCGCCGATGCAATGGAGGCTGGATGCCAAAGGGGCGGAGGGCCAGCTCCATTACCGTGGCGGCGGCCCAGAGTGGCGTAAGCGGTAGCGTTCGCGTGGGCGGCGGTACGCCCAGAACCCTCGAGACCGTTACAGCCATTTGGCGGGAAGTGACAGTCTCGTATCCGGGAATGACCATCGTCTGTCCGCAGGCCTGCGGAGAGGTGGCGGCCAGGCGCAAGGCCGCGATCAAGTCAGCAATGTATACGGGATGATGCAGGTTTTCGCTGCGGCCGATATGGACGTATTTTTGCTTTTGCACAGCACGGAAGAGCTTGAGCAATCGACGGTCTCCCGGACCGTATGTCTCCGAAATGCGGATGATTACGGCAGGAAGTCGGTCGGCAAAACCGCGGACAGCCGCCTCAGCCTCGAGCTTGGTGGCACCGTATATGTTGTCCGGAACGGTAGGGGAGTTGTCATGGACGGTCCCGCGGTCGGCCTGATAGACGCCGATTGAGCTTCCGTATAGGAAACAGCGGACCCCCTGGGTGACGCTCGCTTCGAGCATGTTCATCGTTCCGGTCACATTTACCGCGCGGAAGTGCTCGTCTGGCTTCCCTGCTTCGTGCTGGGCGGCGGCAAGGTGATAAACAACTTCGACACCTTCCAGGGCCTTACGGACGCTTTGCGGGTCGACAATCGTGCCTTTTGTCACCTGAAGCCCTTGAGATTGAAGGTCGTGCAGGTTCTGTTGCTCGGCCAACGTATTCGCCTGCCCAAGTATTCGAACGTGATCGCCCCCTGCCTGGCATGCGCGCGCGAGATTGCTTCCGATGAATCCGGTGCCACCGGTGATCAAAACTTGGCTCATAGCGATTTGCCTCAGGCCGGCGGTTGCGCGACGGTTTCCTGAGGAACCCGTGGGCCCGAACTAGAAGTGCCCTGCGGTCTCCGGTCGAAGAGCGATTCAACTTCGCGCTCGATGCGTGCGGTGTTCCATCCCAACTCCGCTCCCAGCAGCTGTGCGCACGCGACAAGAGTTTCGCGGTCCAGATGCTCGCCCGTTCCCAGGTCCGTTCGGCGCAAGACGACATCAGAGAGGTTTTGCGCCATTTCTTCGCGCACCGCATGGATGACCTCCGCCCTTAAGACGCTCGAGGTTCCAATTGTGGCAAGCAAATCAGGGGCGTGGTGTGCGAGGGCAAGCACCTGTCCGTGGGAGGTCCCGTAGTTGTGGGCGAGCGCCTCGGCCGTTGGGCGGTTCAGCCTGCCCGCTGCGGCCGACAACACGTTCTCGACCACACCTTGGAAGCTGGTAAAATCGCCTCCATCCAGCGGCGTATCGCCTAACATAGAGGGCCGAATACTCCCGCCGAGGTTGCGAGCAAGCAAATCGATTGCCTCTACTGCCTCGCATGGACCCGTGGTGAAGCGGGCTCCGATTAGTGTGGCTAGACCCTTAATGCCATGCTCTTGGTTGTGATCGACGATACGTGAGCGGTGAGCAAACCGGAGGTCCTTCGCGTTTTGTTCGTTGTTGCCGAAGGGGATCAGACCCGCATTCGAAAACGAGATGTCGCTCAGGGTCAGATGCAGGCCGGCATAGTTGTCATTGATCTCGTCCAGATTGGTCTGCAATTCGTGCTCTGTTACGCGGAAGTCGTCTGGATCTCCGACGTGCACCTTATGCCACACGCCAACGAGTGTGTACTGGCGCCACGGCACCAGGAACAGGTGGCGGGCGCCGCGGCTCAGGCGGGCGTCGGGATCCCTTGTGCGGGACTGCAGAGCAAGCGCGGCCCCGCCTTCAATCAGCCGTCGGCCGACGACGAAAAAGGAATCCCTAGACCAGTACAAGGGGCGAGACAAGGGCCGCCCAAGGCCAGAGGACATCAGTTGCTCCGCGTACGGACCAGCGGCATTGAGCACGGATCTTGCACGGATGGTGAACTTGCGACCGCTGAGGACGTCGACGGCTCCGACTCCGGTAGCTCGGTTCTCCCGGATCTCCAGACGCGTCGCCCGGACGTAGTTTGCCGCGACTGCGCCCAGACGGACCGCAGTTCGTACGAAAGCCAACACCAAACGCGGAGGGTTGTACATCTGGCCATCGCAGAAGATGCCGGCGCCCGTGAGCCGCTCCGTTTTGACGCCAGGATAGCGCGAGAGCAGTTCACCTCGCGACAGGCATCGCCCAGGGGGGACGTGTCGCGCAGGATCATGGACTCCACGGTTCCGGCCCGCCGTGACGACATCGTACGTAGCCATCGCGACACGCAGCGCCCAACGGCTTTTCAGGGCCCAGCCATAAGTCGGCACTACAATCGGCAACGGGTGCACGAGATGTGGCGCCAGGCGCAGAAACTGCCGGCGCGCTTCGCTGGAATGGCGTACGCGCCAAAAATCGAGGTGCTGCAGATACCGCATGCCCCCGTGAATCAGTTTGAACGACTGGGCTGATGAGGCCTGGCAGAAATCCGCGGCTTCGATCAGAGCGACGCGAAGTCCGCGCTGCGCCGCGTCGAGCGCGGCGCAGGCGCCGAAGACGCCGCCTCCGACCACGACGAGGTCGAACTCGGTGGCTTCGAGTGTGGCTAAGTCCCGTTTCATGTAAGGTGGGTTTCCCGCGTCTTGCGAACTGGAGGGAGCTCTGTGACTGGGCTTTCGCCGCTCGCACCGACCACAGCGGATTTCTCGCAAATCAGCGCGCCTTTCGTCTCGCGCACGAGGCCTGTAAATACGTTGAGGTAGAGCCCGCTGTTGTTTTCCATGTACCAACGGCGAATGTCGTTCTGGTTGTGGCGACTCATGGTCGCTGCCAGGCCCGGGTCCGCCTGGATCGTGCGGATGGCATTTGCGAGCGCAGCGGGGCTGCCGGGGTCGATGAGCAACCCATTGCGGCCTTCCTGGATCAGATCGATCTGACCGCCGTTGTTGGTCGCTACGATAGGCAGCCCGGCATGCATCGCCTCCTGCACGACTATTCCCAACCCCTCGTGCATGGATGAGAGTACAAAGCAATCGCTGTCCTCCATCATGTGGCAGATGCGCTCGCGGCTTTGAAAACCGGCCATGTGCAGCCGGTCGTTTACGCCTTCCTCTGCGGCCAACTGCCGGAGCTCTTCGGCCAGGGGGCCATCTCCAACGAGGCGTAGGTGGATCGTATTCGGCAGGATTTCAGAGCCCGGATCAGCACGTCAAAGCCCTTGCGGGGCACGAGCCGGCCGACGGCAATGAGTTGAAATTCGCCGGCCGCACGATGGGCGGGCGCGCGCCCACGCAGCTTAAAGGGAATGAAGCCGTAATTTATGATCTCGATTGGTCGCTGGACTCGGTAGTGGTATTCCGCGCGCCGTTTTGTATCACTAGAAATTGCGATCCGCGATCGGATCGCTGAATGATAAAGCGATTGAGGAGGCGCAGGAGCGCGTGTCGATGCGGAGAAAGGGGCTTGGATGGGTCATAGATATCACCCCCAATAATCGTCAGCACGTTCGGGATTCCGAGCAGTCGACGGGCGATGTGGCCGAGTGGGCCGGAGGAAATCGAGAAATGCGTATTAATGATCTCGAACCCGCGCAGGTCCCGGCGATGCCGGAGCACATGCAGGAGTCCGGCGAGATTGTACCACAGCATCGAGAGCAGTGAGGCGGTGGAGCGATTCGGCCGGCCCATCGCACGCACCCGGACGATGTCGACCCCGTTGATCTTTTCCCGGCGGCTAAGTCCAGAGGCATTGCTTGTAAGCACGCGGACGTCGTGCCCGGCCGCCGCCCACGCCTCGGCATACTGCTGGGCACCAACGCCGCCACCGCCGCCGATCGGCGGGTATTCGAAGCAGAGCAGGAGTATCTTCACCGGGCAGCGGGGGCAGCGTGTTCTCCGGCCGGTGAGCTCAGGTCGGGCAGATGCGTGGGATGAGCATCGGTTACGGCGGGCGGGCGAAAGATGGCGGCCAGGCTTGTCTGGTTTTCTGCCGCCCAGCGGATCAGTTTACGGATTCCGGTGCGCCAGCCGATTTGTGGCTCCCAGCCAAAGCCATTTTGCGCCCGGCGAATATCCGAAATATAAACCGGCTGGTCGCCCGGCCGCCAGTCCGCAAAGGTCAGCTTGAGGCGCGGGTTAACCTCCGTCTTCAACATCTCGATCAGATCCAATAGGGAGATCGTATTTTGCGGCCCCCCCCCAATGTTAAAAATCTGGCCCGCAACCGCGTCGATATTGTCCAACGCCCTGTCATACGCAGCGACAAGATCATCAATGAAGAGAACATCACGGACCTGCTTTCCGTTGCCGTAGACCACCAGAGGGAAACCGAGTTGGGCGGCGATTATGAACCAAGCGACCCACCCCTGGTCCTCCAAACCAAACTGGCGGTAGCCGTAGATGCAGCTCTGACGAAAAACCACGGTTTTCAGACCATAGATGCGACCATAGTCTCTTACGTACTGGTCCGCCGCGCCCTTGGAGCAGCCATAGGGCGAATGAAAATCCAGAAAGCGGTTCTCGGGGATCCCGTCAGGCAGATCACGATAAGAAAAGCGATCCTTGCCTTCGGTGATGGCGACGTCTTCCATTCCTCCGTACACTTTGTTGGTGGATGCATAGAAGAAGGCCGCCTTCTTGGACGGGGAGTTTCGCACAAGCTCCAGCAGCTTTAGCGTGGCCGCCGCATTCACTTCGAAGTCTTGCACGGGATCCCTCACTGAAGTTGTCACGGCGACCTGCCCGGCGAAATGGAAGAGTGCGTCGGAGTTTTCGACCGCCGTTTGAAAGGCGCGCGACGGAAGGCGGATATCGCCAATCAGCACCTGCAGATTCGCAGCATGCGGGTGTTGGCGCAGCCAGGCCAGATTCTCCAGGCATCCTTTGCGCTCAAGTGAATCATAAAGGGTTACGTGCTCCCCCCGGTCCAGGAAATGCCGGGCGAGGTTTACGCCGATGAAGCCGGCGGCGCCGGTGATAGTGATGTGACGCATAAGATGAAGCCTGTGGCTAGCGAGCGGGTTTACGGCAGACGGCGGCGATCTTTTTCGTGAAGATGCGTGCGTCCTTGCCATAGAGTACGAAGAGCATTCGGAATAACAGAGATAGAATTGCGGTGGCGGCGAGTCCGACGTAGTTAAGTGGATTCGACCAAAAAACATAAAGCTTCAGAGGCAGGAGCTCGATTTCAACAAAGCCGGCGAGCTCGAGGATCTGCCGTAGGCTGTACTCGGTGAAGGTGTTGAAATGGTCGATGTTGTGCGCGAGGTTTTCGGCGCCGACGATCGGGTCGGCTCCGTTGAGCCCGTAGACTATCAATGATCCGCCTGGAGTAAGGTTGCGGCGGCACAGGCCGAGGAACTCGAGCATCTCCTGCAGGGTGAGATGATTCATCTCCTGTTCGCACACGATTGCGTCATAGGATGTCTCGCTTTGAGCGAGGAATTCGAATGCCGGAACCGTGAGGCAGCTCAGTCCCCGCGCGGTCGTGTACGCGATTTTCGCGGGATCGGAATCGATTCCGGTCACGTTCTTGTAACCGCTTTGGTTCAAGAGGCTGACGAGGTAGCCGGGACCGCAACTGACGACGAGGACGGAAGTATCGCGTGAGCGGGGCAGGTGCGAAAGAAAGTTGCTCTTGTAATACTGCCGAAAGGACTTGTAGCCTTTTTCGATGTCCTTGGGCGCCTGCCAGTAAGAGTCAAATGGCTCGATTCGGGCAGTGAGCGTTCGCGGAGTGGAGCGTGCTGAAAGAATGGTATCGTGCCCTCGTGCGGGTAGGGTGTCTTTATCTGCGGACATGATCTGTTTAGCGAAGGGATGTACGTGGACTTTGCAGCTGCCGTTGCGGGTCGGCCGCCACGACTGTCTGGGCGGGCGAATGTCGTTTGGTCAGCATCGGGTCTCCTCTGGTGGACGGAATCCAGATCCATTGGAGTGCAGGTTATCGCGCGGCCGTTCCACTGGCCATCGGAAAGATCAGCGAAAATCCGTCAGCAGAAACCCTGAGCGACAAGACGTGTCGGTATCAAGAATACCATCGCCAAGAGATTCAAGATCGTGAAAGCGTTGGAGCGGAGCCCTCATTGCCCCTGATGCTCGTGCTTCTTGTCTCGGGACGATTCGACTGGTTCGGAGTTCTTCGCAATGCGAGGCAGGACGATTTGGCCTTGGCGGGCGGGAGGGCTATCATTGCCCGAGAATGCCAAGCACACAGTCTTTCCGTCGTAGCTGAACCACTTCGAGGGAAGGCTCGAGGTGATTGGCGCGAACCATCGCTCTTTGCCCGGAAGCTAGTCGGCTCGTACGGCGGAAATTACTGCCCGGCCGCGAAGGGAGCTGTAGATCGTCGCTGTTCTTGCGATTAGTGAGCGTCCACCGTGCTCCCAGAGCAGCGGGAAGAAGGCCGCATAAAGCGCAAGAAACTGGGGGAACCAAGCCACTCCGGATAGTGCCATGCCGCAATGGAGCGCGATCCCGAGCGGAATGTACACCCAGGCAAGGCGCGGGAGAAACAGGACGGCGAAAAACGTACCCCTCCCACAGGATGGTCACCCAGGAAAAGACGCTCGCGATTCCGTGTTGTTGGGCGAACCATAGACCAAGTTCACTGCCTCGGCGCGAGGCATCGGCGTAGACATAAAATTGGAGAGTGTATCCGTTCACCCAATCGCAACCGGCGGCGAATAGCTTGCGAAGGGCCGCATCAAGGTAAACCAGAGCAACGAGTTGTTGAATGAGTAGAACCGGCCACGCGGCGAAGACGCTTGCGCTCTCCAAGGATCTGCTGGGCGGCGACTTGCGCCGCGCTAGATAGTTGTCAACGGACAACGCTCCCCCTGCTGGACTGAACGCCAAAAGCCAGAGCGCGACAGTCATCAACGCCTCGCGATGATGAAGATCTCCAAAGGAGAAGGCAAAGGCCTGCAGGAATGTATTCCCGAGGGCAAAGAGAAAAAGGTGTGGCCTGGTCTTCAGTCCCAACAGACCGCAGATACCTGCGAAAATCGTGACACAGTAAACGCTGGCTAAAACCCACGCGGCAGGACGGGCATCCGCTCCGAACGGAAAAAGAT
The DNA here is from genome assembly GCA_963797435.1 of uncultured Verrucomicrobiae bacterium. Classification (GTDB taxonomy): domain Bacteria; phylum Verrucomicrobiota; class Verrucomicrobiia; order Opitutales; family Opitutaceae; genus CAWCPJ01. The sequence continues at coordinate 21,376 of CAWCPJ010000007.1, forward strand.
ACAACCGAAGAACCGGGAGTGGTTCGAACATCGAATCGGGAAGGTTCGCAAGCCGCAGCAGCTGGCGGAGTCCGGTGCTATAACCGCCGTCGAACCAGCGGATCAGTAGTTGAGTGCCTACGGCAACAATGCGAATAACTGCCAGATAGAGATATGGCGCAGGGCGAAACCAGTAGGATTTCCATCCGCGTGCTAGCTGATGTGGAGTAAACGCGACGATAGGGAAAAGCACCGCCAACAGGATGAAAAGCGCGCTGAAGCTACCAATGTACCATTTTTCTAGATAATGGTCCACAGAATACTCTGATTGACCGCTGATGATGCGGTTTAGGATGTCATAGCTGCGCCCTGGTAGGCGCGAACGATGAGCGGGGGAACGAGGGCTAGGCTCGACACTACCCAGGCACCAGCAGCAGCGCTTAGCGCAATTTGGAGATGGCGGCGTGTCACAGTGGATCGCGGATGTAGGTGACCCTACCGGAGTGTGTACTCCGCCATGACTTGGACGGGGGCCGGCTTTGCAATAGTAGGGGTCCAGCGAATGGGGCGGTCCTCAAGTCGGACCGCCGTCAATGTGACGTTGCGACGGGCTTCGTAGCGCAGGAGCAGATCGCGGATAAGAGGGGCATCCTTGCGCTGAATGGCGCGGGCCAAGACTTGATAGTGCCAATAATCGATCGCGAGATCGTCTGGCGAAATATCAATTGGTGTGGAATCCTCGCGGATTCCAACAACCATCAACCGCGAAATGTTGTCTCCCAGGTAGTGAGGAACGCTGTACATCGGATAATTGATGATGGGCCAGCTCCGGGTGAGACGACCGGTGAAGGGACAGAGAACAACGCTAACAAGAAACTGGGCGGACCAAACCAAGGCGATCAACGCAGACGTTAAAAGGACGGCGTATGGACGCATAAAATGAAGGGAGGCGCAGGCGAACCAAGGACGGACGGGCTATGGCGCGGAAGGAGCGGTCTAGGTGTCAGGTGATCGCCTGATTCCCGCGATGACGGAAGTCGGAGCCATGAGGGAAGTGAAATCGGGCGAGGTCCTCGCGGATGTGCGGGGAACAGGGTTCGCGTGCCTTCTTTTGTAACGCCGGAAGCTAGATGATCTAGTCGTCTTTAACCGCCGAGTTCTCGGCGAAACAGCCTGGAGAAGATCTGCGAGCAAGGACTTCCTCGAATCCCTGCAATGTCAGGCGTGCCGTCCTTTCCCAAGTCAATTGACTCATTTGCTGGGGGCCTCTGTTTCGCAAATTTTGGCGCAGTGCATCGTCGTTTAGGACCCGAAGGATCTGCTGTGCCACATCGGCAGGATCGAAGGGGTCGGCGAGAACGGCCGCGTCCCCAACCACTTCCGGGCAGCAGCCTGTCTTGGAGGTGACGGTAGGGCAGCCGCAGGCAAGGGCGGCCATGACGCTGAATCCAAATCCTTCATAAAACGGCACATGAACAAAGGCATCGGCAAGCGACAGCAGCATAGGGAGTTCGTCGAACGGCACAAATCCCGCACAGTGGACTCGCTCCAGGTCCGTCGGCCCAAATTGCAGGTGCTCGAAGAACTCGCGCACCTTTCGACCGAGCACCACGAAGTGATGTGGTATGCGATCCCGGATCTGCTGGAAGGCGCGCAACGCGACCTGTGGGTTCTTGCCCGGATAAAAGCTGGTCGAGCCGTCCATGCAGTGATCGACGCGGGTGATCGCGAGGAGGAACTTCTCGGGCAGACCCCGCTTGCGGCGATACTCCTGAAGCACGGCGGGGTCGGTGACGCGTTTCAATTCCGGCCGTGGCGCCGGCCAAGTCACGGTTGCGTGTGGCAGCGGCAAATTGAGATATTTTCGATTCTCCTCGAGGATCCAATGCGCCATCGGAAACAAATGCGCGACGCGCCGACAGTAGAGAGGCAGCATCAGTTTCTGATAGAATACGTCGAATTTTTCGTAATGACTCGACCACGCCCACTGGGCGGGTTCCTGCAAACCCATGACCACGGGACAGTGTGCCACAAATGGAACACTGAATTTGGGATTGAAGATGATATCGGCGCGTTCGCGCCATGCATGCCAGGGGACGGCGACTTGATCCCACAGAAGCTTGTGCGGTGCCGTGGCCAGGATCTCCTTAACCTTTGGTGACCAGGCAAACCGACCCATAAAACGTGGTTTGCGATAAAGCAAAACATACGAGTGCTCGTCCTCGAAGCGAAGCAGCGCATCAAGTAGTCCGATGATGTAGGACGCGAAACCGGCGTTCGGTTCCATTGGACGCATCATTATGGCTATTCTCATGGCTTGTTCACTCCAAGTTGCAGGGGGATTTCATTGTTGCGGCCAGCGTTGGCAAGGTGCGGGGCGTGTTGCGGAGAAAGCGTGTGTGCAGCCCAGACCGGAAGCAGTGTCAGGACACCCAAAATGCGTGAGCTCAACGTTATCGCCAAAGCTTCCGCGCCTGAGCGCCCCACCAAGTGCAGAGCAAACGCAAAGGCGGATTCGAATGTGCCAATACCCTGTATGCCAATGGGCAGGCGTGCAATGAGGATGCAGGCAGGAACGGTCATCGCGAAGTTGTAGAGTGGGCCATCCATACCCAGCGCGAGGGACGTCAACCACAAGGAGAGGATCGGCTGAAGCTGCTCAAGCATTGTGAGGCAGAAAAAGAAAAATAGACCTCCTTTATCTCGCCGATAGCTACGATAAACTATGTGCAACGCCCTCAGTTTCCCGGCGATCCGCTTTGCCGGCAGGCGGCTGAGAAGCCGGTCATGTACAACATGGAAGGCGGAATCGCTGAACGACGTGAGGGTGATGACGATGGCGGCGGCAAGCAGTGCGATGCCACTCCACCAGACGGCGAAAAATCGGTCGGGCAGGAATCCCCCGCTGGAAAGCAGGCAGAGGCTCGCCAGAGCGAATAGCAGGGCCGCCAAGAAGCCGGTGATGCGTTCAATGGCGATGGATGCGAGTACCTCGTTGCCCGGTAAACCCGCACGGGAAAGCGCGACCGCACGGATAGCATCGGGTCCGACGGTGGTAGGCAAGAATAGGCCCCACAGCGTGGCCGCGGAGTACAGCTTCACTCCCTGGAAGAGGGGAAAATGCAACCCGCGCCGATCGAGGAGCCACAGCCACTTGTACGTCATCAACACGCGGTCGAGTATGGTGAGGACGATAACGAGCGCGACAAAGCCGAAGCGAACATGTGCGACGACGCCAAGGATACTTTCAAAACCGCCAAGCCAATGGATGAGCGCGCCGATCGTCACGAGGCTGACGGTCAGCCTCACGAGCGTTGACAAGATTCGCCGTCGGGGCTGTGAATCCGATCTCTGGGGGCGGTGTGGTTGCACGGGAAAATGAGGGCGCGAGTGAAACCGGGTTCAAGGCCGCATCGGGTGTGCGTCGGCGGGCAGAAATGTTACGCTCCGGAGCGAGAAATTGTCATCTCCGGAAAATGCCAGCCACGCCGTGTGGCCGTCGGCGCTTAACCACTTGGATGGAAATGAAGCGGATTCGCCTGGTCCGACGTCCCACGCATCCGTGTAGAACGTCGTGGTCCACGGGCCCCAAGGCTCGGGAGCGTCGTAAATGGCGAGTCCCCCGACAAAGCGCGTATCACCTCCGGGAACCGGCATGGTCAGCAGGTAGCGTTTCAGTCCGGGATTATAGGTAACATGAGAGCGCGCGCAGGCACTCCGGTTGGAGAACACTGCGCCTCGGTCTTCGAGCTTGTGGGACCACGCAGGATCTCCGGCAGACGACAGTTGGGTAAAAAACTCGTAGGCTTCCCTTTGGTGAATGCGGTCCTGGGGAACGCGAGCGAGCACCAGCCGATCGGCGGGGACGTATGCGGTGTCTGAATCGGGTGAATAGATGTAGACGTAATCGTCGTGGTTCGCAGCATAGTTCTTCCCGGACTGCAGAAAAGATGGACAACCGAAGCTCTCGGTAAACTTCCAGTTGCTCCACGTCCAAGTTCGTGCGCGATCGGTCGACCAGGCCAACCGGGAGTTGGCGGCATTTCGAACCCACATATACAACGTACCGTTCAGTGCCAGAAGCCCGCTTGCTTTGAGGCCCGTGGCCCCATCGCCCTGATGCTCTCCCGAAGGCGAACGGATGTTGACTCCGAGAATGTTGGGGGGGAACCGGTAACGCGTGCAAACCCAAGGCTGAGTTTCTCTGGCACGAACGGGCTGAAACCATTGCCGTCACCGTAGACGGTGTAGAGGGCGTCGTCTTCGGCCCACGTGATCGGCCAAAGGTCGCAGCCGGGAGCGAAGCGAACGATCTCCGCCTGGTCAGCCCACTTGACGCCTTTAATTACCGGGCTCCGCGGATACGGAGCCGCGATGGAGGCTGAAAAGGCGTGCATCAGCGGTTCAACAACATAGGCTGCGATCTCGCGCCACACGTCGTCTTCGTTTGTCATGGCGCCGCCATAGCGAATCGCAATCAGGCTCAGGCTCGGCACCACCAAGAGGAGTTGGCCCTGAGCTCCGAGGCCCCAAAAGGCGTCGGCCGGTACGGATGGCCAAAAGAGCGTTCCGTCGGGATTCTGATTAACCCACCAGCCGAGACCAGAGTGATTGGGCATTCCGGCGTTGCTGGTCGCTGCTCCGACTGTAGCAGGTGAAATGAGCTGTTTACCGTCCCATCTGCCCTTGTGCAGGAGCAGGCGGCCGATGCGCGCGGTTGCATCGGGACTGAAATTGCCGCCTCCCCAAGCGGCGAGAACAGGCAGGCCGGCAACGATAGCAGACCTGCCATACCCGATTGACCATCCTTTGCGCGAGACGCCGATTGCGTCCATAATTCGGTCCCCGAGAAGGGACCGGAGATCTTGTTCCGGTGCGTTGCGTAAGCTCGCCGTCAGGCTGTAGCCGAGCATGGCGAAGCCGGGGTTGCTGTAGCGCGGCGTCGTTCCCGGTGGGTCCAGTACGGGAGTGATGTCTCGCGAGATCGTGAACGGATCATGGGGCACCGGAAGTTGCTTCCAGAAATCGCCCTTCCAGCCAGTGAGCTGTTCGTGCGGCACCACCCCCTCTTCCGCGTCTTCGAGGCCGGACGTGTGAGTTGCAAGATGGCGGACGGTGATCTGACTCTTCCGCGGATCTTCCGCCCACTGCGGTACATATTTGCTTACCCGATCGTCTGGGTGGATGAGGTCATCGTCCATCGCAAGCATCAATGCGAGGCCGCCCACCAAGGATTTCGCCAGAGATGCGGTGTAATGGGGAGTGGAGCGGCTATACTTCCCGGCGTAGCCCTCAAACACGATTCGGTCGTTGCGAATGATCAGGAGGGCGGTCGTCTTTCTTGCCCGAAGGACATTCCACATCTCATCCAGACGCTCGGAACGCAGTCCCTCACTTTCCGGTGAGACAACGGCCCACTCCGGCGAGGGCCTGATGCACCCCGATCCCAGGACGGAAACCATCGTCAGCAGTCCAAGTGCACACAAGCTGTCGAATGCCCGGCGCGTGCGATTCAGAACCGGAGTCATGAGCGATTCACTTGTCTTGTGATCAGTCTTCGCGCTGGTGAACCGCCTCACGACGGCCGGAAGCAACAGCAGCGCCGCGACCATTGCGTCTTTCAAGGCGCTTCTCGGGCGAGTCCAGCGGTTGCTTCGCCGGCGGCATCGCCGTGAACCACGTGGCGTATCTTGAACGGCTGTCGACCCTGGCTTTCGTGATAAATCCGGATCAGGAGTTCGGCCATCACCCCGACCATCATCAACATCATCGAGGTGAGGAACGTCATCAATGCGAAGAGAACGAAGATGTTGTTATTGAGATTGACGGGAGCCCCGTGCTCGGTGAGGTAGCCGAATTTCTGCACAATAGCCAAAGTCAGGCTGAGAACCGAGACGGCCAGCGTGACCAGCGCCTGTTTACCGAAGAAATACAGTGGTTTGGTTAGGTAATCGCCGAGGAACTTGACCGTAAGTAGATCAAACAAGACTTTCACGGTCCGCTTGAGACCGTATTTGCTTTCCCCTGCCACGCGCGGCCGGTGATTTACAACTTCCTCGGTGACGCGGGCACCCCGCCACTTGCACAAGGCGGGAAGGAACCGATGCATCTCGCCGTAGAGCTTCACATCCTCCAGGGCTTCGCGCCGGTAGGCCTTGAGCGTGCAGCCAAAATCGTGAAGCATTTCGCACCAGGTCAGCTTGCGGATGAGCCAGTTGGCGATAAGCGAGGGGAATTTTCGGCTGAGCCATTTGTCCTGCCGGTTTTTTCGCCAACCGCTGACAATGTCGTACCCGGGAGGTTCGTCCAGCTTGGCGACAAGTGCTGGGATATCGCCTGGGTCGTTTTGCAGGTCGCCGTCCATTGGCACGATCACGCTGCCGCGGGCCATCTGGAATCCGGCACTCATTGCCGCGGACTGGCCGAAATTGCGCGTGAACTGTATGATCGTGAAGCGGGAATCATTGCCGACTTCCGCGCGTAGGCGCTGGCCCGTTTGGTCGCAACTCCCATCATCGATGAAAAGCACTTCATAGCGCCGTGTCTCGCGGTCCATGAGCGCCCGCAATTCACGGCAGAGTGCCGCGACGTTATCCTCTTCGTTCTTGACGGGGACAACGACAGAAACCTCTGGAGCGCGTTCGCTGAGAAGCGTGCTCACACAATGCGGACCGCTGACGGTCGGGGTCGCGGAGCCAAGCACCGGGTGACGAGTGCTCGGGATGTGGCTGGCTAGCATGTCGAAGTTCCTTCTTGAACGCGGCGCCTGAATTCAGGCGGATTGCAGGTTACCATGCGGACTGGGCTCACACCATCGGAAAGATCAGCGAAGTTTCGTCGGCAGAAACCCTGATCCTTTTCGTGAGTTTCGACGGGAGCAAACGACCTCACGCTTACTGGGGCTCGGAATCAGGAGAAAGGTCCTGCTCATGCCCGACTTCTGAGGCCTATTCGCGGTTCACGCCATTGGCCTCCTGGCCCTGTCTGCTTCGGTCCACTGAGCGAACGTCGGCCGTCGCGAAGACGATGCGGCGCGTTCCCGCTGCCGTAACCGTGCCTTCAGTGCGTGCTGTTGGATGCTGGACCGTTGCGGACAAACAGTCGTACAGGGAAGCGGCCGCCATTGACTTCAGCAATTTGACTGTATGCGTGTGCGATTCGCTCGGGTAGCGACGGCAACGCACGACCATATGTCTCCTCTGTGAGACCGTCGAGAATGATGAGTTGGGGGAGGATGAGCATCAAACCGGGCTTCGAATTCGTCCGCTACGTCCCGGGTAACGGCGAATTCGCGGTAATTTAAGGGATGAGCGATATTGGCGAAAGGCCGTCGGTCTGCCTCGAATTCCCAGATCACGCCACCAGACATGACAGTATCGTCGGGTCGGGAGTGTTGCTGGACCAGTTGGGCCACATTGCTCAAAACTTTCGGCGACCAGACACAATCGAAAGCTGGACTCAATAACCGTGCATTGATCGCTCCGACGAGCAAGCCGGATCCGGTCAGCACGAGCAGGAGTGCATTGTTCCGCCAAAGGCGGCCGAATCCCGGCTGAGTGCAAGCGCCGAGCAAACCGGCCGCGCCCACGACGCCTAACATGATGAAAAGCGAGTTTGGACCATGTTGCGGCGCGACAAAAAACCCGAATCGGAGAGCGACAGAAAACCTGCCGTGAGGCCAACCAAGGCCCAGAAGCACGCAAGCGCATGGTGCGAACTGCGAAAGTGCGAGGATCGGCCAAGGAGCCACGACAAAGCCGCCAAGAAGGCAATCGCCATGATGATCCCAAAACTCGGAAACGCGAACTCCACAACATAAACTGCAGCGACCGCCACGATAAGAATTCCCGTCGCCAAAAGCACGCGTTCTGAATGTTGATTATCGCGCAACGCGCAGGTCTTATCATCCAGGCAAACAACAGGGCCATGGGGGGAACCAGTTCGCGTACCATAAAATTGGAAGAATCCACGTTTGACTACATAGCAAACGTAGAGAAGTGCGAAGCTCAAAAACCAGACGAGCACGACGACCACAGCGAAAAAATCCGCGTCTTGGTAAGCGTCTTTGCGGCGTCGGCGGATGGCCTCGAAGCCCGCCCATGTCAGGGCAAAGCCGGTGGCCAAAACGAGAGGTATGTTTAGGTCCAGTGATTGTACCCGGTGGCGCAGCGACAAGCTCCAGCTTGGAGGAATACGTCCTGCTAGAATCAATTCAGTGCCGGTGGAACTGCCGGAATGAGTCCAACGACGTAAAGTATTCGCGGCCCGCCGAGTAGATGAAATAAGGGGGGAACACATATCCGTTGCGGACAAGTTCAGCAAAGGTTTGATGCTGCGAATACAAAGCGAATAGCGCGAGGGTTGGAAGAACCAAGCCGGTGCAGAATGCCAAAAGGCGAAACGCGAAGAGTCGGCGGGACCGGGTGAAAAGAACGATGGTCAGCATCGCCGCCAGCGCCCCAGCCAGAGCGGACTGGCGGACATAATAGCCGGCGGCAAAAGCCGCCCCGGAAAGCACCAGCCAACGAGTTTGACCGCCTCGAACGGCCGTGATCAGTGCCAAGATACCCGTCGCCGTAAGGAGCATGCACAAGAGGCTCCGTCTTTATCACGGTGGCATTTATCAAGATGCTTGGTGCGCACAGATACAACAACGCCGCAGCGACCCCGGTTGCCCGGCTCCACAAACGACACCCAATTGAGTAAACTATCGCGCCGGTTGCCCAAGTGAAGAGGAGGGGCATCAACCGTGCTACCCATAAACTGTGCCCAAAAAGGAAGATGGCAGGAACATAGGAGTAAACATATAGAGGTTGCCGGGCGCCAAAATCCACACCTGGCACAAAACCGCGGAGCGCCAGGCTTACATCCATCAGGTGAGCGCCTTCATCGGGGTTGATCCAGCGCGCTTTCCAGAAGCCAAGCCTGCAATGTGAGGCACGCGAGAAGCAGGATCGAAACGATGGCGAAAGTCACTGCCGGGCGGTATCCGAGTGCAGAAGCCGCCACCGGAAGGCGAAAGAACGGTTTCAGGGCGGGTGTTGACGCTGACTCGTTTGCGAACGGGTCTCGGATCGAGGTGGTATGACGTGCTGGATCCGACCCTGCGGCAGTATTTGACTGGGAGGCGTCATTCATTGGAAAGAGGCTGCGGGATTGGCGAGAGAACCTGGACCGATTCGAAGATTGCGATACCGACAACCACGAGTCGGGCCTGCCGGTTTGGCTGGCGAACGTTTTGAGCTTTCTGGCGGGGTGGTTCTGGGCTTCGGAGTTTCGGCGTGAAGCGAAACGGAGAGCTTAAAGTGCGTTTCCCGTACGGGTTGATCACGGAAACGGCGCCGTGAACGGATGAACAAATTATGCGCGGCGCAACAGGCGCTGGATGCTCAGTGGCTTTTACCCTCCGTTTAAAACGCGGATTCGGCAGGATAGAGGAGAGGGAACAGCCTACCACGGCACACGCTGTTACGTTGTGTGTGTGCCGTCAGCACTTCCTGGTGTTTGGCGGAGGCGCAACATTTACGCATAACATGTACAAATTGCGGTGCTCCTCTGGGTCTCCCAGGGCGAGCCACGCCGCAGGTTGCTCGGCTGCTCGGTTGGGGTAAACTCGTGGAGTCGACCGTGCAAGGGCCCGCTGGTGGCATGAAAACACCATGCAAATCAAATGCGCCAGAGCTGAGTTCGAGCAAAATCGCGGCGCCTCGGGGCGGCTTAGCGCATGGGTGTCTGGATCCCCATTGGAGCAATAGCCGCACCGCGATCTTCCAAGTTGAGGAGCGCCTGGCTTCAATCTAAGCAGCGACCAAGCTGGGGCCGCGCAATCGCCCATTCACCACGTTTCATCGCATTCTCCGCAAACCACGCATAAACGTCAGGACCGTGACGAAAGCCGGTTAGCAGGTTCTGCCTTGTCTGATCAAGGTCGACTGGCGGTCGTATCTGTCGGCGTTCGTACGCATCACGCAAGACACGGATCATGTAGTCTACCTGCATCGTTCGGGACCCGCGGCAGACGCCAGTGGGTACAATGCGGTAGCAAAGCAGTCGTTCCGGTATGTTGGCCAAGCGCCCAACTTCCGCCAACCTCAAGAATAGATCACTCCTCCGCCCAGCGGAGGTCGCGACTGTAGTTGCCGGCGGCAAGGACGGCTGAGCGACGCATCATCACAGACGGATGTGTAATCGTATAGCCGACCCCGGTCAGGAGGGCGCGGTCGATCGCGTCGTGATCGGGCGAAGCATACCACGTCGTTCAATGGTAAACCCAACGGATCAATGTTTTGCCGACCGGTCCCTACCGCCACAATGTCTGTGTTATCGGCAAGGAACATTATCTGCTTTTCCAGGCGAAAAGGCAGGGAGATGTCATCTCCATCGATCCTGGCGATGAATTCGCCTTGCGCCATGTCAACGCCATCCGCCAATGCGCCGCCAAGTCCAGTGTTCGGGCGACTGTGCAGCCGGATCCGAGGGTCACGTCGAACATACTCTCGGGCAACGGCTTTGGAACCGTCGGTTCAACCATCGTCCACGATCACGAATTCGAAATCAGCGAACGATTGGTTCAAAATGCTATCAATCGCCAGTCGGAGGTAACGCTCCGCATTGTAAACCGGCATGACAACGGAAACAGGTGGTTTTTTCATATCGGGTCGTCCGCAATTTCCAGAAAGCGTTCGTAGGGCCGCAGGAAGACGTTCAATCGCCACCGGCCAGTAACGAGCGGGTCTTTCAGGTGAAAGCTCGGCTTTCTCGATTGGCACGGGGCGTCAGGCCTCGCTGCTAGCTGATGCACAGTTACAATTATCAATGACTTACGGACAATGGTACGCCACTGTATGCCCGGCAGTTGGAAAGAAGGAAAGAGATCCCAGGCCAGGCATGCGACAGGGCAACGGGAGTGAAAGGTGCCTACACGGCGCGCGGGGTGACGGTCCGGCGCCTTGGGATGAGTAGCATCGAGTACAAAATAAGCACGAATTTCTGTACATCCGCCGGGCATTGCGGAAAATGCTGCCAGATATATGGCGCCGTAAGCCATACCGGCAATCGGAGAACGATAATATCCCTATTGAAGGGAAGGACAGCTTGACCAACCAAACGGCGGCGGCGGCGGCAAGTGCGGCGATCCCGGGTGGCGATGCGTGAAAGAAGTCGCTGACATTGACCGGGGTTCCTCGGCAGGAAAACCAAAGAAGCGGAAACGATTGCGCGTAATTTACGATCGCGTATGATGTCGCAACGCCAATGGGCCCCCACGGAATCCCGGCGATAAATGAGGCAGTGGTGAGGGAGGCGTTCACTAGACCGATATAAAGGTAGCGCTTACTCCGTCCGGTTGCAAGCATCAGGGTGCCGTTCAGGGAGAGCACGGGCTGGATAAAGGCGGTAACCGCCAACGCCCGAAAGATGGCGCTCGCACCCAGCCATTTCGGTCCAGGAGGAGTTGCACAACATTGTCCGAACAGACAAACAGATAGGCAACGAGAGGCATTGTCGCAAATCCAAGGCCGCCAATATAGCGCCTGAAGTAACTGCGAAACCGGCCCGGCTCCATCTGTAGTCGGCTCAAGGCTGGAAATGCGACCGCATTCAATGGATTTCGCAGATTGCTAATCGGAAGCATCAGGAGGGATAGGCTCGGCTGTAAAGGCCGAGGACATCAGCATTGCAGAAGCGCCCTATCAGAATATTGTCGAAGTTTCGGGAAAAGTAATTGGCCACGTTGAAGCCAGTCACATGCGCTCCAAAGTGGAATAGGGAGCGGATTCCTCGAAGATCGCCGGGCGATCTGGGCGCCACGGCGAGAACGTCCAAAAAAGAGATACGGCAGCAAGCGACCCCACGAGCCACCTCGCAACGAGCGCCCAATAACCCGCTCCTGCTGCTGCTGCTGCTATCGCTACCGCGATCCCGGCGACTGCGCTGGTGATCTGTATTCCCGCCAACGTACCAAAACGCATCTCGCGATTCAAGAGGGCCCCGTGTTGGATACCGAGGCTACCGATAAGAAACGTTGAAGAAAGCACGAGTGTCACTGATATCAATTCGGGTTTGTGATAGAACCATGCCAACACGGGGGCGAGAGCCATGATGGCAAGCATGAGGAAGGCGCCGACGACGATGTTTAGCCAGAACATCGTGTTGATCTGAGCGTGGCTAACGTCAGCCCGCTGAATCGTCGCCGTGGAAAGCCCCATGTTCTTGAAAACCTCGGCGAATGCAGTCAGGGACAATGCCATCGCTACGATGCCAAAATCGGCTGGGAGCAGCAACCGGGCAAGAATTGCGGTCGAGGCCAGTTGGAGCGCAAATTGGATGGCTTGGGAGGCCACCGTGACCGCTCCGGAGCGGACCGATTTTCCTTTCAGGTCGCGATCGAGCGGCATGGTGGGGGACGACATAGCGTCGCCCTCTGGAGGTTGTGCCGTATCGAGGCGTGATTGAGGGTCGGTGCTGCAGGCACTCATGGTGCGGGAAAGGCGGTAGAAGGACAGACGGTGTCGGAGATTGTGATGCGGCCACGGCCGTTGCGTCTGACCTTCAAAGCCGCGGCGGACCACCAGCCGACGTCGTGTCGCGCAGTCCTTGTAACAGGCCGCGATACCACCGCAGCCAAAAGTCGTAATGGAAATGCGTTGCTCCATTCATGCGCCGGCCAAGCGCAGCAAGAAGAGTGCGCATTCCGAGGAGCTTGCAGCTGTATACGATCTCGGACCACGCTCGCTGAGGGCTGGGCTTGTGTCGCATCAGATGCCCCGCGGCGCGGGCGCGGGAAGGAACGCGCTCCAGACACCATTCAGGGCTGCAACGTTCGCTGGGGAACAAAATGCCATACGACAGCATCCGGCAAATAGTATACCGTAATACCTTTTTGCATGAGATTACGTTGGAGAACGGTTTCGTCGCCCAGCACACCAATTCCGGGTCCACGGTGCTCGTCGGAACCCGCCGACCGCTTTCAAGTGGACGGCAGATGCGCCCCAATTGGAATCCAAGCGCTCCCGGTCCGGGCAATGTTAGGACCCTCGGGCCCCAAATCCCAGCCTCTTGCCGACGGGGGAAGTACCGCTTCAGCCATTCCTGAGGCTCTTGCTCATAATCGACGAGACAGCGGCCTCCGAAGAACGCGTCATGTCCTTGAGCAGCGACGCCATGTTCGTATGCGGTCAACGTATCCGGATGAACTCGAACATCGTCGTCAAAGAAGATGATGAATTGGTTGGTAGCTTCGGCGAGAACCTGATTAAGGGCGGCGCTCTTGTTGGGCCGGGGGGCAAAGCGTTGGACAGGCAGGCGGTCGCGGAACTTTTCGAGCACTTCTTGGGCGCCGGATTGCTCGCCGTTCTCCAGGACGATTACCCCCTCAAGAAGCGTCGGCAACGTGGCGGCCGACAAGTAGGATAGGGTCCGGTCAAGCAGGCGAAGACGCCTGCACGTCGGAATGAGTATCAGAATTGGTTGCACGGATGGAGCTGGGTCAGGAGAATAGGAGTGGCCGAAAGCCGTTCAACATACATACCGACCGTTATGCTGAGTTTTGCTCTTTGAGCATGAGCTGGCCTGTTGTTGGGTACCTAAAGACCGGTCACCTGCCTATGCTCGAAAAAGGCGGCGCCCTAAGAGGGGCGTCGGATCGGCAAAAGGCAAAGCTTGCAGCGCAAGACATAAGGAATAGGCCCGGAACGCCGTAAGGTAGCGTCGATTTTGTCGACTGAGGCCGGCGAGTGCACGGAGCGTTCGCAGTATTCCCTGTCGGGTGAGCATTGCGCTGTCCGCGTCTCGGTGCGCCATTCGATCCTGAAACGCCTTGGCATAGGCTCGAAGGCGGTCGAGCAGAACTCGAGACTCACCTCTTTCAACCGCGGTATGCGCCTTTCGGGAGGCAATCTCAAAGGCTCGATTCTCTGCCGGGGAATATACCGCCAGTGGCTCGGCCAGGAATGCAACCCGGTAACGGGGAAAGAGCCGGAGGTAGAGTTCGATGTCCTGGTTCGTCAACAACTCCCTGGACATTCCTCCCACCGCCAGGAAGGCAGCGCGTTTGACCAAGAGCGACGTGGTCAGGAACAGAGATCCCGCCGTCACCAACAGGCGAAAGGAGTCCGGCAGAAGCTCCGATTTCAGGGCAGGCAGGCCGGGCACTCGCCGTCTCACGTCGTCCGACCGGCGGACTACCCCGAGTTCCTTATCGTGCCTGACCACGTCGTGGAAACACACGTCGGCTCCAATTGATTGCGCCCACGGGACCTGCTGGGCTAATTTGTTCGGCAACCATACATCATCTGAATCGAGAAACGCAATCCATTCGCCGGTTGCCTGATTCACGCCTGCATTACGTGCCGCGCCCGGCCCTTGGTTTCCCTGAACAATATAGCGAAGGGAATCGCCATAGACTTCCACTAGCTCACGCGTGTTGTCGGTCGATCCATCATCGACTACAATCAATTCAAAATTGTGTAGATCCTGAGCCAGAACGCTATCAATCGCCCGGCTGATATGGTGGGCGCGATTGAAGGTAGGAATGATGACGCTTACATATGGCATGCGGCGAGATATCTGTTGTTGTGGTAACACATTGCCCAGAGGAGCGGCTATTTCTTAACGAAGGCCTTGGTTGCTGTGCTTATTATCGATGTATGACTTGGCACGCAAACGTCGTTTTTGAACCGCAGCCTGTCCGAGCGACCCACCATACGAGATATTACCCAAATGATGAATGTAGCCCCTCCTCGTGAACACGGCGCGCGAACCGGTGCGAATCGCGCGCTGGCAGAATTCAGATTCATTGCCGTAATCTGGTAGATTTGTATCGAATCCGTTTAGCTCATTCCATGTTGTTCGGCGGACGAAAAAGGCAAATCCTCCCACAAAGGACGAATCAACGATCGGCTCGTGGCGGTGTTGAGTTACGTACTTCTCGGCAAAGCACCAGATTTGCGCGTCCGACCAGTAGTGGCGGCAGTGATACGCACCGTTTACCTGTTGCGCCCCAGCGGTATAGCTGGTCGCGGGGCCAGCAATGGCAACGCGCGAGGAGGATTCAAATGCGTCAACCACTCCGGCCCAACTTCGGGGTGTGACAACCGTGTCCGAGTTCAAGAGACAGACGTATGGCCTGCTGGAAACGGCAACCCCGGCCTCTGAAGCGCGGCTGTGTCCCAAGGACGTTCCGTTTCGAATCAACTTCCATTGATTGCGCGAACAAGCTGCATCCAATAGCTTGCGGGCAGCATCAAGTTGCGATGCGTCATCCACAATGATGACCTCCGCCCCCTGGGCGAATTGCTCCAGGCTGTTCAGGCACCGTGCTGTCACCTCGGGAGCGTCGTGTACGGCAACAACCACCGATACGGCAGCCGCGGCTTGCCGCTCTTCCGGCGACAGGTGAAAGGCTCCGTGCGGCCGGAGACTCCGACTGAACCACCACGCCCGAAGGGTGCGGTAACGGGCTTTCGCCGCATCGGATAAAAGTCGCCGTGAATCTTTCATTTGCCGTGGATAATTCCTTCAACCCCCGGTTATTGCCCGATTATCCATGGACGCCGGATTCACTGACAAAGGGTCGTCGGATGCTCGTTCTTATGATGATTCTCGCACGACGCAGGGCCAGACTGATCAGGGCTCGTGCGGCGATCCGGCGTTGGCACCAGGGTCTTGAAAATAGCGGCGAGTTTCTCTTTTGCCCCGGCGGCCTCGCGCAATAGATTGGTGCGGACTTCGTCCCGCTTCCGGTAAAGGGACAACGTCTGGTTCAAGGCCTGGTCTGTGGATGTACTCCGTCCGTCGACAACCCATTCCGCCACGCCGACGGAATCGAACACGCCGCGAAACTTCATACTGTAGGCAACGCCGACACACGGCACGCCTTGCGAAAGCGCGGCGATGCAGGCATGCATGCGAGAACCGACAAAGAAATCGCACAGGCCGATGATCGCCTTGATCTCGTGCTGGTCGTAAATCGGACGAACAATTCTCACACGTTCATGAATGGCAGACGGAAGCGCATCGCGGACGGCGCACGATGCCTCCGGATCGCTTTCGACGGAACCGGGCTTCCCAAAAGTGTGAGGTACAAGCCAGATTTCACCGGGCTGAATTTCAAGGAGCTTAATGAGGAGTTGAACGAGAAACCGGGGGTACTTGAGCTGGAGTTGAAACGCATTGTTCCGGGTATAACCACCGTTATACATCAGACCGTTGACGTTGACTCCGATGATCTCCGATGGGTGAGGGGTACAAACAGAAAGAGAGGGCGATGTTTCAATTCTCTCGGGGGGGATTGGTGTGAGGGAGAACGCGACATCCGGACTCAAGAGCACGTGGTGTTTGGCGCCAGCCAGTTCCTGCGCCAGGTGCTGGCTTTCCGTGTCGCGGGCGATGATGGTTGAAGATCGCCGGAGTAAAAATCGAGCCATCATGCGCGCGAAGACGTTCTTGAACGGTCCGTAAGTTTGCGGCAACTGCACGATTTCGCCGCGTACCAGAATCACCGACCAGGCTAGCAAAAACCCCCATAGAAAGCGGCGCATGCCGTAGATATCGCTGAAGCTGTCACCGCCTCTCACGTCCCCGACGAGGTTGGCTTCCCGAATCGCCGAGATGCTCGGTATCAAGGTGGCGAGCCTGTCGCGGAAGGCCGCAAACGGAAACAGGCGATACAGCAGTGACGCAAAGAGGATGCAAAAGAGATGGTCCCGAAGCTTCGATGAGAAGGCGAGGCGCACCGGGAATACATGCACGGACGTGATCGTGCCTCGCAGACGAAGCCGGATCGTTTCATGCTTGCGGTGGCCGAGCAACAATTGGATCTCGGCGCTTGCGTCTGAATCGGCGAACAAGCCAGCCAGCGATGAACACAGTGCCAGCACACCCCGGTTCTCCGAGTTCACCGGCGTGCCCATGATTACGATGGAATTCATGAACTTCGAGGGGCTAGCAGGTATGGATACAGTCGGCTGACCGCAAATCGACAGACCGAGGCGCCAACCGGTTCTTTCCTAGCGACTCCAGGCGTCTTTTTGAGCAGCCAGTTTCTGTTTCAACTTTCTCCACCCACTGCGCCAACCGAAGTATTGCCGCGGATCAATGATCTCCTCTTGAGCGCGGCGCGCAAGTGCGCGGCTGAACTGTTTGGCTTCGGCTAGCGAGCGGATTCCGAAATTGGCTTTGCTGAGAGACAGGTTCGCGAGGAAGGCCTCGTCCGATTGGTAGGGATAATGGTCCGAGCGCGGGTCATCCATATGGTCGATGTGGATGAATGGGAAAAGCCAGCCGTTGATCCATCCTTTGGATGCCGCCCGAATGCCGTAAGAAGAGAACGATTCGCCCTCCTTGATGGGCCCGATCTGATCATATACGGCCCTCTTCATCACGTATCCGCTTCCCTGCACAAAGGCGTGCGTCATAACCTCCTGCCCTTCCCCAAAACGCTCTATTTTTCGCGCTGCAAGCTCGGGGACGAAGTCTTCTTTGTAAAACAGCCAGCACGCGAGGAGTCCCAACCGCGCATCGGCTCCGAGCGCCTCTCGCAGTGTTGGGCCCCAATCATCAGGCACAAGACAGTCGTCGTCCACTTTTGAAACGAAGGTTGCGTTGCTTTCACGCCAAAACCAATTCGTTGGGTCTCGCAGCTTTTTATTTTCCAGGGAGATGTGCAGTTTGAAGAGTTTAGGATGCCCTTCAAATGAGCGAACAACATTGAGCGTCTCTTTGTGAGGGCCGTTCTGCCACACCCAAACCCGCATCTGGGAATCGCAAGAGTTCAGCAAGCGATCCAAGCTCAGTTTGGTAAACCCGGGTCGTTTGTGCGTGATCATCAATACGTCATGCATTGCTCGTTGGTTGGTTCTTCAGGTTTTCTAGTAACTGATCGGAGCGGCTGAGGGAGGGATATCGGGCAACATGTCGAGCTTGCCACAATGGAAGAGAATGCGAGCGCGGTAGGCGGCGAAGCGACGGAAGCCGCGGGCGTCGGCCTTGATCGCTTGGATGCGCGAGTTGAAACCTTCGGTGAGCGCGTTGGTGATGGGATGTGCGAAGTAGTTGAGCAATCCGAGCAGATGTTCCTTGAGAGTGCGTGCGACTTTCTTGAGCGGCTCGAGTTTGCTGCGTGCCACGGCGTTGAACCAATCCTTGAAAAAACGGCCGCCATGCTCGGCGCTCTCCTGCGCCCAGAACTCAAGAAACGTTTCCTTGTGGCACCACGCGCGGGCGGTCTTGAGGTTGCGCTCGCACAGTTCGTCGAAGGTGAGCTTGCGCTCGCCTTCCGGGCTCACTCCCTGCAGCCACAGAAACTTGGTGCCGCTGAGGCTGTCGTCGCCGCGCTCGAGCAGACGGCGATGTTCCTCGCGCCGCACCTTGTCCACCGCTTCGTTGAGATGTTTGACGACATGAAACTTGTCGTGAACGACGGCGGCTTGCGGGGCGGCCTGGCGCGTGGCGGCGGCAAAGTTCGCGCCCATGTCCATCGCCGCGGCGACCACCGCCGCGCGTTGCTCGGTCGAGAGGGTTTGCCACAGCGCCAGCGCGCTGGGCGTGTCGCGTCCGCTCACCACTTCGAGCACGCGCCGTTCATCCAGATCGGTCATCAACGAGATGTAGTCCTGGCCCCGGCCGAAACTCTTCTCATCCAGCCCGACCCGGCGCACCGCGGTCGTGTCGCGCCGCATCAGACCGCGCGCCACCGCGCGCTCGACGATGCGCTGCACGCTGTCCCAGTTCAGACGCAACAAATCCGCCGCCTGCGTCAGCGAACGGCACGCCTCGATCACCTGCACCGCGAACGCCTCGAAGTGCAGCGTGAAGCGCGAACCGGGTTCGGCCCAAGGCACGCGCACGGTATCAACGCCGTGCTCCGGGCAGCGACTGCGCGGCACCCGCGCGCGAATCAGCGTGGTGAATTGCATCACGTCCAAATGCCGCCACCTACGCTCCGGCGCATGATCATGGCGCGGACACTCGCGTCCGCACTGCGCGCAGACCACCGGTGCTTGCGGATCCCACTCGACCTCGATCTCCACTTTGTGCTTCGCCAGTTCCAGCGTCGCTCGCTTCACCTGCCACGGCGCTCCGATCCCGGGCAACTGCGCGTAATGCGCCGCCACTGCCGCTTCCGCCATCGCCCGCCGTTCCTGCTCATTTGCCATCCGTCCCCTCTGTCAGCTTCTCCCTCGTCAGCCACTAAAAAACCGGAAGAACCCGTTGGTTGCACCAAGCCTGGCCAAACCTCCATTGATGAGGGCCGGCCTAAAATAAAGAGCATGCTGGAGGCATGCGACTTGACATCGCGCGGCGTGGCAACTCGCGCAGCGCCAATTGAACCGTCAATTCGCGGTTGTGGCGAGCGCTGACGGTGCAGCAGGTACAGGGCTATCGCCACTGATTGCGGTCCCATAGGCGATCGCGCCCATGTCCCATAGACCACTTCGGGCAATGTGACTAATATCTGTACTGAATCCCGTCGAAGACAGGTCGGTGCCGGTTCCGATCGCAGGGCTGCTGGCCTTTAGCCGAAAGTCACCGGCAGATGGATTAACAAAAATCTGGTCGGGGCTGTATCCACCATTGATTCCATGCAACTCGGAATAGCCGGTCTTGGCTGAATCATCGCGGTCCGTGATTAAATTGTAGTCGGCAATCGCCCCCGAATAGGCCCCTCCGCCTTCCGACGTTCCCACCCGACAAAAAATGTTGTTGTAAACCGCTATCGGGACACCATTTCCGAATTTGTCGGTGCTTGCGCCGCGAAAGCCAGTCGACCATTCGGCGTTGTAAATCGTGTTATTGTAAAACTTGAACCCTGGCGCATAAACATGACAATCAATGCGCGAGTTAACGAAAAGGTTGTTGCGAATAGTCCAATCTCTATAGTCTGGATTATTGTATGGGCTATGCATTCCGAACTGCGAGGTGCAATCCTGAATCCGGTTGGCCTCGAATAGTATATTGTAGCTTCGGCCATTCGGCCCGAATGTCTGAATGATGTCTGCGTGGTTGCCTTCTGCGCCGGCTTCCAGTTCAATGCTCCAATTCGAATACGTTCCGGTTCCCGTTATCGAACTCACCGATACGGCCAAGGAGGTCCCGTCGTAGCTGTTTACGCTTCCAATCATAGTTCCGCCAGAGGAGGTGGCGCGAACTTGGTCATACACAGAGAACGCCCGCCCCGCGGGGATTGTGAATGTCTTGATCCCTTTATCTATTTGGTGGTTTGTGCTAGAAGTTGCAGAATAATCTCCGCCGGCAGCGACAATTCGTTCAAAGCGGTTATTGCGGATTACGCAGTCTACGGTTCCGTTGGCTCGCATTGCGTCCCAGCCGTTAGAATCGTGAAAGTAGTTATTTTCTATTAGCTCGTTATTGCCAGCCAGGTTAATCATACCATTACCCTGAGGATGATGAAACTCGCAATTCGCAATGGTGCAGTCACTGGCGTAGGACATGTTTACACCAAAGACGCCGCGGAGGAACTCGCAGGAATCGACTCTCACATGGCTGGCGTGCTCAATGCTTATGTAGTTTGGCGAGACGGTGATTCCTTTTATCAAATAATAGCTGTTTTGGATGGTGAATCTGCCTGTTATTTTTGTGCGGCCGGCGCCAGCCCCAATTACCGAAATCGTCGACGTGGAAGATCCGTCGACGGATGTCGAGAGGGACTCTGCGTAGGTTCCCGCCCCGATACTGATGATGTCGCCCGCCGCGACGGCGGAGAGGGCCTTACCAATGGTAACATAGGGCTGTGACTGGGTGCCCGGATTCGAATCGCTGCCGTCCGTGGCGACGTAGTGGGTGGCGGCACCGGTGGTTGAGACGGCGCAAAGCGCGGCGAAGGAAAGGCACGCGTGCAGGAAATGACAGGCAGGATGGCGGGTTCGGAGGAGCATTGTCGCAATACGTTATGGAACTTGGGCGTGAAACGCATCAGCAGTTCCTGGTTGAGAAACTCACCGAATGGGCGGTTCACATGAATGGGCCATCGGACGTCCAGAGCACAACTAAGTTCCCTAATTGGGGATTAGCAGAAAATTGCGCCTAGGTGGGCAGAAGAACGGATTCAGCCTGTCTGCCGAGAATTCTATTGGGCAGAATTCCCAAGTATTCATTGTAAGTAGTTTCAGGTTAGGAACATGGTGCGAATCGGCGAAATCGGTTCCCTTCCCTACCAGCGCGAAGAAGCTGGTTCGGTGGACCCAGAGAACGAGGACTCACGACAGTCGAGAAGCGATGGATCTCGGCGCGAATGAGAACGCCCCGCGGCTATTTGGGACCCGACGTCGATACGAAGGAACTTGGTTAGGGGACGGCGCCGAGGCACGAGGGCGGCAACGGGAAATCGCGTGGTGAGTGAGACCCGTTATGGCGGCAAGCTGAAGATACCAGATTGCATAACTTTGGTCAAAATAGGTGATCCCGATCCAATTGAAGACATGGACGACAAGCATCACACCGAGGCCCCAAAAGATCGATGCGTCGCCGCCCGCCTGTTTCGTTTGAACGGCTCGTGTCGCCTCGCCGATTGCACGAAAAGCAAGAACCAAAACAAAAATGAACAAAAAAATGGATCCTATGCCAGAAGCTAAGCCATAGGCAACGAACTGATTCGTGATATCCGCCGACGAATTGCCGGCTATGAAATAGGCAAACCAATGGATTGTGTTTTCCGGCGACATCCCGGAAAGCCACCATTCGCCTAGGTGTGTGAAGGCCCGATCCATCAACCTTGCACGGTGGTAACCATCGCCACCGGTAATCGAGCTCACCCTGGCCACCAAGTACCAGATGGGCGCCTTCATGGCGAAAATAAGCAGGATCAGGCACGCCACCGCCCCTCGCCGCACCCAGTTCATCAGATGCCGAACCGTCCACAACGACCAGCCGGCCAGCGCAACTAACGCACAGCTCGCGGGCCCGCCTGAATTCGACGCAAAAACGATTGCCAGTGAAGCGGCGACGCCGAGGAACGCGTAGAAACGCTTCTGCGTGCTGTAAGCCAGTCCTATATAGAGCGGCAGGAAACTTGCCCAAGCGTACCCAAAAGACTGGGATGGCGGAAGCTGCCGCAAGCCCGTAAGCGCCCGTCCCGGAGCAGGTCGGCTCCTCCCGTTCGTCCACCGACGACGCTCAAGAGATTGTGCCTGGTGAAGCTTTCAAAAAGAACCAGAAGGGCAAAAGGTACCAGCAGGAGCAAAAAGAGGCGAAGGAATTGCTTGAAGGCATCGGGAGTATTAATGAGCCCGCGAAAGGCAAAGTAGCAAAGAAAGGCATCGACAGCAACGCCTAGCCGGTAGGCGATCTCTACACGAGTGCGCAACAGATAAACAACGGTCGTGAACACAAGAAAACCGATGAAGGCCTTGTCGATCTTCGCTAGGTTGGACAGAGAAAACTCTTTACGGCACATCACGCGGAAAAAGACCGCCAACTCAATGATCCTGAAGGCAAAGAAGTTTATCCCTCCGATCGAGAACTTCTCGGCCTGAGATAGGTACAGCACACCAATCATGACCCCGAACAACGCTCGCTGACGGGATTTTGACGCCACCAGCAACACCGATAGGACCGTAATCGCAAAACCAGTAAAGTTCATCTAAGAAATGCTATGAAAACGTTTCGGTAGAGTCGGGCGGGTTATATGGGCGCCAATCTGACCATCGTGTATCATAGTTTTGATTCTTGGATCGGTCGGATACGGTACTTTCGTCGACTGTGTATGTGAAACCGCGAAAGGCCCAAACGTATATATCTCTTGGTAGCTAGGCTCGCACATCACTATCTAGCAAAACAGCTATAGTCGACCATTTAATGCACAACCCGCGTCACAATGGAGTCTTATGCTGCGGTGATGCTTCTCCTGGTCTTGCTTGGCAGGAATTGATAAGCGGACGGAAAACCAGGAGGTGACGCTCTGATCCGGCGAATCCTCTATCCTCGCATATTTCGAAGTGCTGACGAATCATCATAATAATGGATTCGTAACGTTTAGCTTGAGCAATGGTTACGATGATAACCCCATCAGGCTTCAGGTACGTACATAGTCGAGCGAGCAGTCGCCTGCGTTCAGAGTTCGGCACATAGTTAATTGACTCGGAGAATAAAATCACATTATACGTTTTGTTACATTGGTAGGTAACCATGTTGCGCTGCTCGAATGTGACCTTCGGTCCCGCTCGATGGCGGGCAAGTTCGAGCGCCTCGGCGGAAAGGTCTACCCCGAGAACGGAGGAAAAGTTTGCCTCTGCTAGATTTTGGAGAATTGAGGCGCTGCCGCATCCCATGATAAGAAGATCACCGTGTTTGGCGTGTCGGACAACGGCGTCAGCGAGTTCCTTCGGCCCATCTTGCGAGAAATTCCACACGCCACTTCGGTATTTTTCGTCGAACGCGCGGGCTTTAATGGAAGCCGGACCAAATCGCGTCGCGAGAAAATGAATGCCGCGTAAGCGGAGGATAGCCGAAAGCATTCGCTTAACGATTTTCATTGTACGATGTTGCCATGGTGGTGGATAAATATATAAGGATTCGGTGAAGCAATCAGCTTACATATACGCCTGACGTTCGGACCCAAGACTCAAGGCCCAAACTCCATCGTAAAATCGATAACCACTTGCGCAAGGAGGCTCTGCCGTTCGAAACAGCGTTGGTTTTGAAGAGGACAAACAGCAGAATAAGTAGAACACGCAGGAGGGCGGAGACGCCAATGGCAATGCGGTAGGTCAGCGCCTCCATAGATCCTCGGTGATAGCGGATGAATCGATAACAGGATTCCCGCATCATCACGCTTGAAAAACTGCTAGTTTGGCTGGCAGAGCTGCCACTCCCGTGGTGAACGACCGCAGCTTTGGGCACGTGATACACCTTGAGTCCGAGGCGTCGCACCTTTGCACAAAGATCCATGTCCTCTCCGTACATGAAGAAATCAGACGTGAAGCCTGCCACATTTCGGAAGACATGGGCGGGCATGAGCATGCAGGCGCCGCTTATAGCTTCGACCTCAATGGGTTCGGTCGCCAAGAATGCCGAGTATGTTCCCCAAAGAGCTGAGCGGGGAAAGAGGTGGCGCAGAAGTTCCGAATCGAGCGCCTGGTTTAGTGGCGTCGGGAGCGCTTGAACACAACTCGTCTGGAGAGACCGGTCAGAATTCAGCAGGCGCGGTCCCAGGATTCCTGCGTCGGGAAGTTCGGCGAATTCTGAGAGCAGGGTACTCGATGGTGTCGTCGACCTCTGTATCGGGATTTAGAAGGAGCAGCGCGTCACCAGATGCATGTTCAGCGGCCAAATTATTGCATTGGGCGAAGCCGACGTTTTCCGGACTCTGGATAAACAGGACATCAGAAAACTCGTCGGCAAGCATTTCTCGACACCCATCATACGATGCTCCATCGACTACTATAATCTCAAAAGCCAGGAACTTTGGTAAGGTTGCATGCAAGGATTGCAAACAGACACGAAGGTATTCCTTCGAGTTCCAGTTCACAATAATAACCGATAGCTTGGCTACGGTCCGGTTTTCGTGCGAGGCGGAAGGCAGACCACTGAAGCTATTCATCCGCTTAGGTGAGTGATCAGGCTGACTTGCTGGTGAACGGGCGCAGGAATCGTCCGAACTGCTCTCTTTGCACATATGCGAGGAGATCAGAAGGCAGGAGGCGCTTGCGGCGCCGGAGACAGGCATTGCAGAAGCCAAACCACCACGCAAAGGCGCCTATGATCCTGGGCCGTTCGCCCAAACGGCTGACGCACTTTGCCAATTCAAATAGGGGATGATAGCCGAGCGCGTAGTCACGGACTCCGAGCTGCCATTTGCGCCGCAGAATGCCTCCGGAAGCTATATTGCGCGGTTTGTGATGTTTGACCACGAGGTCGACGAAGAGCGCTGTTTGGTAGCCGTTCATTCTCGCCTTTGCACACGTGAGAGCATCCCATCCCCCCTCCGGTATCGCGAACAAGCCACCCAGTGATTCAAAACACTCGCGACGGAAGAACTGCACGGCCCCGGGAACATCAAACCGATTGCGTGGAATGGCCGATATTGGCATGTCCGGGTCCAACACCACGCCGCCAGCCAGGCCAAGCCGGCGATTGCACGCGAATCGATCCATGATTGTGGTAAAGTATTCGGATCCGAACGAGACGTCGGCGTCCAGCAAGCCAAGATACCGATAGTCTCGGCAGGTAAGCGCTTTGAAACCGGCTTCGGTGGCAATGACGACCGCGGCGAAGTCCCGGTTGTTTCGCTGGGGCAATTGGAGCAGGTGGATCCAAGGGTGTTCCTGGGAGGCGCGAGCCACGATGGCGTCGGTTTCGTCGGTTGAGCCGTCACTCACGATGACCCACTCCATTGGTCGAGACGTCTGGGCGATCACCGAGGCAATGGTTCCGGGAATGAAGCGGGCCTCGTTCTTCACCGGAGTCACGAGAACGTAGGTGTAAGGAGCAGAAACTAGGCGGTGCTCCGCCTCGCATCGGAACTCAAATTTTTCAACTTTCCCCACGGCTAATGTTCTTGCGAGGCGACTGTCGGCCTCCGGACACGTTTGTGTAGCGACTGCGGTATGGCGAGCCAATCGTAGGCCCCGGCAAGTTTGGCAAGGAAGAGCCTGGGATCATCAGCGCCGTTGGCCGGCAGGCGCTTCAACATCAGTAGGTCATCGCCCGGCCGTACTCGTCCGAGCGTCGTTGTAAGTCCGATGTGGTAACCCACCTTATCGAGCAGGCAGCGGAAACGTTTCACGTAGAGTTTGTCCGCAGATGGAAACGCATAGGGATGCGAAAAGGAATCAATCGATTCGCCCAGCTTCTCTTCAATCGCTGCTTTTGAATCGCGAAGTTCCCGATTGAGGGCTTCGTCGTCCAACTCGACGAGTCTGGGATGGGAGACGGTGTGCGATCCGAACCGGACGCCTTCGCCGCGGAGCTTGCGAACCTCGGCCCAAGTCAGACATTCGCGTCCGGCAAAGGTCCCGCGTCCGCGGTCGGAAATATATCCGGTGGGCAGAAACATCGTCGCCGGGTATTGATATTCGGTAAGGGCCGGCCATGCATGGGTGTCGAAGTCGCGAAAGCCGTCGTCGAACGTGATTACCGCGAAGCGTCCACCAGGTGATCGCGTGCGGAGAGTCGCGAGGTCGCCGAGGTCAATGACGGTGAACGCTTCGTCTTTCAGCAACTGCAGATGCTGGCGAAAAAGCGCCGGCGGTGTGTTTAGCCGGTAGTAACCCGGTCTCTTGGGGTCAGCAGCGTGAGAGACGCTGTGGTACATCAGGATCACAACGCGGCGGTTGCGTTCGGCCCGGTGCCTCAGCAGCGGCCAAAAGACGTTTAGGGTGATCCAGCGATCCACGTTGCCTCAAAGAGCGACGAATAACCCGTGCCGCAGGCGGTGGACGAGTCCAGCTGGTGATCGCGAGAAGAGGAGTGACGTGGTTCGGGGACGTCCACTTCCCTCGCTGCACGAGGAGATGTTCGTGGTGTTCAGATCAGGACGCATCGATTCATTGGCGGCGCGACATACGGAATGAACGATAGGGGACTGGAGAGCTCACCAATCACGGCTGTCCCTTAGTCGTCTTTCAGGAGGGGGTCCGGCTGGGGGCGAATCCCGTTTACGGCCGGCACCAAGGGGCGCGGGCGCATGGGAAAGCGAAGGGGTGCGTGTTGGTTTGACGGAAGCCGGGAGCGCCTTACCGGTGACAATCCGGTCCACCAACTCGAGGTAGTCATGCTTCCGTTCGTTCCAACTATTGCGCTCCGCGTAGCGAAGGCCATTCTCGATCAGCTCCTGGCCGGACTTTGGGATTGGTCAGAACGTCGATCAATCCCTTGGCAAGTGATGCTTCATCACCGGATTCAAAGAACCGCACCACGGAATCGTCAAAGTAATAGGAGTCGATCTTCGTCCTCGAGACCAGAACGGGAACGCCCTGGGACATAAACTCCATGATTTTGGTGCTATAGGCTTCGTTACCGAAGGAATCGGCGCGTTTTGCCACGACCCCGGCACTCGCCGTGGCCATCAGGTCTGGAATATCCCGATGCGGGCGCGTGGGAAAGAAGCGCACGCTGCCCTCCAGTCCGAGGTGGTGGACGAGTTGCACCAACGCCGTCTGTTCCGGGCCAGAACCATGAATATGAAACTCGGCCCGGGGAACGCAATCCACGACGCGCGAAAACGCCCGGATGGCAATATCCAGACCTTGGTGCCACTGCAGACCGCCAGGATAAAGGACGATGGGGATTTCAGGGGAACCCGACCCCGGATCCGGACGTGACAGGGGGAGCCCCACGTAATTGATGAACACGGAGCACTTGGAGCGGGCAACTGATCGAGAAACGAGCTTCTCGAACCAGAGGTGGTTGGAGATGATGACGTGATCGGCGAAGGCGGCAGAGGCCTTTTCCACGAATCTCAGGAGCCGGACAATGCCGCCATTTTCTTTTGCCCTGAACTTGCTGGCAAAGAACTCGGGCAGGATGTCATGCAGGTCCAGAATCAGGCGGGTTCCCCGGAGTTTCGGATACCACGCGGCGAAAACGAGAAAGTCCGGGACATTGTGAACGTGGATCAGGTCGTACGGCTGGTAGCGCTGACGCCAGCATAGATGAGCCGACGACGAGCACAGAAAACGAAAGACCCGGAAGAAATATGAAAACCTCCCCTTTTCATTGCGTGTGCGATTCTGGATTCTGGAGATATGGACACCATTGAGGATTTCATTGCGAGGGTAGCAGCCTTCATGATTGAGCGCGATAACATCGACCAGGTCGCCCCGTTCCTGCAGTGAAGTTGCATAACGGATGATCCGGTTGTCCGATTCGTAGTGCGAGTAGGACAGCATGCACACGCGTCGGCGCGGGCCGGGCTTTTTCCGGCCGGTATAGGCTCGTTTGAAGAATGTCGCCACCTCGCGAGGAACAGCGTGCCAGAACTGACCACGATAGCGGGCGGCCGCCTGGTGGAGAAACGCTTCGTAGAGATGCGGGATGAAGCCGTTTGCACGATCATCCTGTTCAAAATTCATATAGTCAGGGTGCGTGACGAGCAGAGCCATGCCTCCATGTTCGGCGATCCACTCCAGCTTGCGCTCCCAGATTGCGGTCGAAGTCTCCCGCAGCAAAAGGAACACCGTCGAATCTTGGGCCAAGGTGTATGGCAGCTCGACATAGTCGGTCCCTTGCCCCTTTTCGCCGCTGGCCATGAAGAAGGGAAAAATCGTGCCGACGCCGTCTGGCTGCGGTTCAAAAGGGTCCGTGTCAAAAGTAGAGGCATCGTAGAGCGGCGTCGAGATCGCGCAGCCAGCCAAGTGGCGGAGCATGAAGCCCGGACCGAAAGCCCACGGATTCCACTCGTGAAATAGTCGTTGATGCGCCGTGCGCTTCTTCCGAAGTCCTTGCGGGAGCGATAGAGGCGCCCGTCGTGCCTGAGGTCGTGAACGCCCACTTCAAAGCCGTTTTGCGTGAGCCACGCACGGAGTTCCGGTGGAACTGTGTAAGGGCCTTCGGGAATGAAATTGAACGACGAGCGAAAGCCGAGGCGCATCTCCAATTCCGCCACCTGCCGGACCCGATCCAATCCCACCTGCGATTCGACATCGTGCGTGAGCACGAAGGCGAACTGTTTGCCGTCGGGCCACCCCGGCCATGCGGGGGGAGGGCGTTCCGAGCCCGGGAGGATCGGCCAGATCTCGCCCACACGCTTGCGCTTCCGTACCGCGAAACAACGTCGAATTCCGCGGCGAATGCGCGGCGGAAAGAATGGTTTCGCCAGGTAGTAGAGATGCGCGGCAGGACTCATCAGCGAAGATCGGAATGCCTGCTAGGCGATATGCCGGTACAAGAAACGGCCGGCCGCCCGTGCGAGCAGCCGCGGCACCCGCTTGAAAAACATGGAACCCAAGGCAGGCGGCCGGGGCGCGAGAGCGAAAACGCAACCACGCCGGGGTTCAAAGCGATAATAATGCACCCCGTGCTCCCGGGCTCCCCATCCCAACTTGAAGCGTCTGAGTCCGTCATGATGGGGCGCGGTGCGACCGAAATTCAGGCACGTGAATTCGCGAGCGTGAAAGGTGCGGATTGCCTCCCAAAGCAGAAAGTTGCTGGGCCGAAGCTCCTGATAGCGCTCATCAGAAGCACCGAACTTATACAATACGACGCGGCGAAAGAAGAAGAACACGGCCCCGGCGACCACGCGTCCTCGATAACGGGTGAGGGCGACGACACCGTGTTGTCGCGCGAATATTTCGCGATGGATGGCCCGGAAGAAGGAGACTGGCTGAGGCGGAACCCCCTGACGGTGGCGAGTCCGGCAATGGAGCTCATAGAAATCCAGCGTTTCCTTGAGGGTGGAGGAGAATGTTACCTGAAATTCGGGCGCGTTCGGCCTTGCGAATCGCCCGGCGGCATGCCGGTGTGAATCGACCGAAGAGAAATCGTTCGTCACCGTCGAGCTCAAGCGTGTGCTCAAGAAAGGTCGGCGGGGGCAGGGGCGAGGGGACTGGCGCGCGACCGCCCCGCCATTCCCAGTATTTCCATTTGCGCTGAGCCGCGTGCCGAGACCCCACCTCCAGGAGTTTTTCAAAGGACTCGAGATCGGTGACGAGCGGTTCGCACGTGTCGGAAAACGGGAGCGAAACCCCACGGCGACCGGTGAGCCAGCTTTGAACCTCCATGCACGGGAGGCAGGAACTCCCATCCGGAGTCCGAAAACCGACGGGCTTGAAGCCGTAGGTGGATTGCAGAACCCGCATCCATGGCTTGCTGTGGAAGAAAGAGGCTGCGGAATAGGTGGATAAGCCCTCGTCCCAATGTTCGTCGGCCAGAGGGTCGAACGTCTCGACAGTCGGATCAGATCCGGAGGGCGGAGGTTGGAGTACTGCCCACGAATGCACACGAATGGGCACAGTTGGCGGAAGATGTCGAAAGTCGCAGGTCTGAAGGTCGAAGGTCCTGTACGTCGAGGTCAGACGTCGGAGATCGGAGTTCGGGGGAAGCAGTCGAAGGTCGCAGGTCTGAAGGTCGAAAGTCGCGGCAGCGCGGTCGCGCATCCCGCATCACCGTCGTGCTCCGCGGTCAGTAATGCCGAGAGCTTCGGACCGCCTGGATCATCCGC
Source organism: uncultured Verrucomicrobiae bacterium (assembly GCA_963797435.1). Lineage (GTDB taxonomy): Bacteria > Verrucomicrobiota > Verrucomicrobiia > Opitutales > Opitutaceae > CAWCPJ01. Next base: position 51,470 of record CAWCPJ010000007.1, read on the forward strand.
CCGGGTTCTGGATGTTCCGGGGAAATCCGGCGCAGAGGTGCGACACCGGCAATTCCCCGTCAACGGAAAAAAAACGCATGTTACCGCTTTCATCGCAAACCCAGACTTCCTTGGCTCCGGCGGCGAGATAGAGTCGTCGTTTCTCCTCCACCTCGTCCTTGGTATTTCCCTTCGAGAGGATCTCGACACAGATCTCCGGCGCGACCGACGAGGCCGATTCCCGGGCAATCGTCCGATAGCGTTCCGGCGAAACCCACACTGAATCCGGAACTTTTATACCTCTTGGGGTGACGATGGCGACTTCGTTTCCCGTCGTCCCGTTCGACATCAATTTCTCGAGAAGACGATTCATCCGGCTGGCGAAAAAACCATGGTAGTTTCGCGTCGGGCTCATCAATATCCGGCCGTTCTCGTCGGTCTCGATCTTGTACGGAATTCCCTGAAAACGTGGATCATCGCAGAGCGCTTCCCAAGTTTCGAGCACGGAAGTGTCGGTCGCCGAAGGCATAACCAGATCATGGAAGGTTCCGGGGGGAAGTCAAAACACTATACCGCCGCTGGCCGCAGCGAGTGGAGCACGTCTTTCAGCTCTGTGGCGACGCATTCGATCTGTTCCTCAGTAAGCTCGGGGAACATCGGCAGGGAGAGGAATTCGCCGGCGCAGGATTCGCTTACCGGGAAATCGCCAGCTGGTGGCCGAGATCGGCGTAAGCTTTCTGGAGGTGGACGGAACGGGATAATGGATGCCCGTTGCGACGCCGCGTTCGCCGAGGAGCTGCATCACGGTTTCGCGTTGCTGGACGCGGATGGGATAGACGTGATAGACGTGCCTGGCGTAGGTGGCCTCGGTGGGTAGTGCGATCTCGGACACATCCCCAAGAAGCTCGCGATAGCGCGCGGCCGCTCGGCGGCGGCGCTCGTTGGCGCGCTCGAGATGCTGTAACTTGATCTTCAGAACGGCGGCCTGGATACCATCCATGCGCGCATTCCAGCCCACGACGTCGTGATAGTACTTGGTCCTCTGTCCGTGCTCTCGAAACATGCGCATGCGTTCTGCCAGCGTGCCATCACACGTGGTCGTCGCGCCGGCCTCGCCCCAGGCGCCGAGATTCTTGCCGGGGTAGAAGCTGGTGGCTCCAGCGTGACCCATCGATCCCGAAGATCGGCCTTTGTAGGTAGCGCCTTGAGACTGGGCACCATCCTCGATGACGAACAGGTTGTGTTCGCGCGCCAGCTCGAGAATCGGATCCATGTCGGCGCATTGGCCGAACAAATGCACCGGGATGATCGCCTTCGTCCGTGGGGTGATGGCGGCGGCGATTTTCGTGACGTCCATCGTGTAGGTCTCAGGATGAATGTCGACGAATACGGGTCTGGCTCCCGTGTAGGTTATCGCCTCCACCGTTGCCATGAACGTCATCGGAACCGTGATGACCTCGTCGCCCGGCCCAATGCCAAGGGCGAGGAGGGCGAGCCAAAGTGCATCGGTGCCATTGCCGACGCCGACACAATGCGTCGTGCCGCAGAATGTGGCGTATTCTTTTTCAAACTCCGCAACGAAAGGACCTCCCGCAAAGGCGTTCTGGTCGACGACTCGTTCGATGGCCGACATAATCTCCGCGCGAAGCGGCTCGTGATGGGCTTTGAGGTCGAGAAAGGGAACTTTCATGGGTTCGGATCCTGCCCACGAATGCACACGAATTTGCACGAATGCATCTGGGGCGATCTACGTGTCTGACGTTTTGCTCGAGTACCTAGTTTACCAGACGTTTCCATTCGAGTTTCGGAAACGCGCCGAAGTTGACCAAGAGTCCGACGCGGAACTTCGTCGCTTTGAGATAGTTGATAAGTTGCGCTTCGTGCCGCGGGACCAGTTTTTCTTCCGCCTTCAGTTCGACGACGATCTGGCCAATGACGATAAGGTCGGCGATGTATTGTTTTTTGAGCGGCTGTCCCTTGTAGTAGATCGGAAGTGGTTTCTGTGACTCGAAGGATATCTGTGCGCGAGTGAGCTCGAGCTCGAGTGATTCCTGGTAGACCGGCTCCAGGAAACCCGAACCCATTTCGTTGTATACCTCAAATGCACAACCGATGATTCTGTAGACTTCGTCTTTGAGGATCAGGTCGGCCATAGAACTTGTGACCCACGAATGCACACTAATCTGCACGAATTGTGATTTATCGCTATTCTAGTCATTCGTGTGAATTCGTGTGCATTCGTGGGCGGATCATTTCTCCGGTTTGGTCACCAAAATGCGGGCGGGATTGCCGACGACGGTCGCGCCGTCAGGGACGTCTCGCGTGACGACGGAGCCGGCGCCGACGAGCGCATTCTCACCGATGGTGATGCCGCAAAGCAGCGTGGCATTGGAGCCGATCGCGGCGCCGCGCTTCACCAGGGTTGGGATGCATGTCCAGTCTGTCTCGGTTTGCAGCTTTCCGTCCGAGGCGGTTGCACGCGGCCGGAGCGTCATTGGTGAACATCACGCCGTGACCGACGAAGACTTCGTCTTCAATGGTCACGCCTTCGCAGATGAAGGTGTGACTGGAGATCTTGCATCGAGCACCAATACGGACTCCCTTTTGGATTTCCACAAACGTTCCGATGCGAGTATCATCCCCGATCTCGCAGCCATAGAGATTCGTGAAACCGAAAACACGGACGCGAAGCCCCATTTTCACGGTGGGCGCGATCAACTGGAAAGACGCGGGAGGCATGTGAATGGGGCGGTATCGCCACGGCCGTCACGGTGCGCGCACGAGACGGGAGAAAAGAGGAATGACCGCCCCGTAGCTTTTGTCCGGCCGGGCGCCGCCAGGGGGCGAAAGGGCGCAGTCGCGATTACGAATTCGTCGCCAGTAGATTCCGAAGAGCCCGCGGCACATAGTCGCGGGTCTTGTTCAATACGACCCCGTAATTCACCCCCGCCTCGGCAAACATAGTGCCAACCCGTTGCGTCATCTCCCGGCCGGTTTTTTCCGATTCCACCACCATCAGCACCATGTCCATGTAACGTGCAAGTTGCGGAGTGGCGCTGATCTGGTTCACGGGCGGCAAGTCAAAAATGATATAATCGTAATCACTGGCCTTCAGTTTCGGCACAAGTTTGGTGAAACGACGGGGGAGAATCGCGTTGATCCGTTCCTCACCGGTTGCCTGGGAGACGACATACAAATTGTCACTCACCATCGCACTATCCCGCTTCTCCCGCTGCAATACGTCGTCCAGTCCGCATTTGAGCTCGCCCTTGTGGAACTGAAAGGGCGATTCGCTGCCGGGATTCATATTGACAAGGAGGACGTTTTCATCCCCCGCCTCGGAGAGCGAAGCGGCGATGCCGGAGGCAATGGTGCTGACACCATTGCGCTCTCCGCAACCGGTGACGGCAATCAGCTTTGGCTTGCGGGTAAAGTTGCGGATTTCGAAATAGAACACGAGGCGATCGCGGAGGGCGTCAAAGAAGCCCCGGAGTCCGTGGGCAGGAATAGACAGCGCCGATTGGGAAGGGATTGACGCGGAGCCGCCGTTCAGCGGAGGCAGTGCCGACGGGTGATGCGGATCTTTCGGCGCGGCACCGATGGCCCTGCGATCTTGCTTCGGTGAGCCCGGCAAATACGGAATGGAGAAAAAGAGGGGCAGCCCGAGGGAGTTTTCGATCTCAATGGGACGACGGACGGATTGATCGACGTAAAACTCCAGCGCGGCGGCCAGACCGAAGCCCAGCGCGATGCCGCCGAAAAGGAGTCCGGCTGCAATCTTGGCGTTGCGTCCGGGGATGTGCCCGGCGACGGACGCTTCCTGGACGACCTGGATATTCGTGTTGGTGCCTTCGGTGATCTTGTTCTCCGTTTCACGTTGATCACGACTCGTTACGTAAAGACGGTACCGCTCATCCTTTTGTCGGGTGGAGCGTTCGAGATCTGCAATCTGTAGTTCAAAGCCGCTGAGTCTCTGCACTTCCGCCTGTTTTTCCGCGATTTGTTCATCGAGGATCTTGATGCGGGCTTGAAGGGCGCGGATTGAGCCTTCGTCGGCGGAGCCATTGAAGTCCGATCCGGTCGTGTTCGCGGCCGTGCCACGCAAGGCAGGATACTCCGCCTCCAACTGGGAAATAATGCGCGAGTTCGCTTCGATCTGCGACCGCACCCCCTGGACCACCAGACTGTCGGGCGTGTAAGTGAACAGGTAATCGCGCTCGCGCTTGGCCAGCGATGAAAGCAAGAAGTTGGTTCGTTGATATTGGTCGACCTTCTCCGGTGGGGGCGTTGCGGCCGGCGCCACGTTGGTTTCCGATGGCGTCGGTTGTTCGCCGGCGTGATAATCAAGAATGGCACGCTTCTCGGCTATCTGAGCTTCGGTCGCCATCTTGTCCTGTTCCAGTTTGTTGATCAGGGCGGCCAGGACCTTCTTTTGATCGGCAACGGAATCGGTTCCGGCTTCACTCTTGAGCCGGCGAAGCTCCTGCTCTGACTGCGTAAGGCTTGCTTTAAGGGCAGCCGCCTCGCGTTCCATGGCGTCGGCGAATTGGCTGGGGGCACGGTGTATCTCTTGTTGTCGCTTCAGGTAGGCTTCGATGGCTGCCTGCACGATCATTTGTGCAACCTTGGGATTCGGGTGGGCGTAGGAAACATTCATCATGGGTACCCCTTTGCCCGGAACGGTCACCTGCAGATTCCTGCGGACAGTGATCAATGCGGCCTGGCGGGATTGAGCGAGCGCCGGATCGTTTAGAATGCGTTCAGGGCCTACTTTCGACACCACCTGATCCGCGATATCGGTGGTTCGCAGGATTTCGATCTCGGTGGCTGTCACGGCATCTGACATGACACGAAGCCCCTTCGATTCCGTGTCGTCGGAGATAATCGAGGGCATCTTCTCATCTCCGCTGTGCTTGATGAGCAATTTTGCCTCCGACAAGTACAGCGACTCGTCTGCCAAGTACACGACTGCGGCGCCAATGAAGCCGGCCAGCGAGCACGTGAGAATCTTCCATTTGTGCTTAAAGATGGCAAAAAGGATGGAATGCAGGTCGAAAGGTGACGCTGGCTTGGGCGCGGGCACCGGAGGAGGGAAGGCTGCTTCCGGCGTGAACGAGTGCGGTTCAGCCAAGTCGGTCAGGATCGGGCGTGCCTCTGGGGGCGTATTGTCATCCATATCGTGTTGAGTTTGGCCGGTGTGAATTTAGTGAACCGTCGGGTTGGAAACTAAACGGCAAGGCAGCGCCCAAGGCAATGCCAAGCCGGTGAAGGGAGACCGGTCGCGGAGTGTCAGGAAAGGCCTTAGTCGGAAGGAGGAACCCGATTCGCCGATTGCGCAAACTCGTCAAGTTCTTGGTCAAGAGCCGCGGACCGGTGGCCGCAAGCCCCAGGAAGCCGGAATGCCGGCCGAAGCGACGGAAAGGTCGGAGATCTCCCCGGACCACAAGGCGCAGGCAAGATCGTGTCTCGTCTCCGCTATGATCCGTTCCGCCGGGGTGCCGGGGTTTCAGCGCCCGACTACCGCAATTTCCGCCGGCCGGCCGGTCCCATTGCCGGTCGCGCGGATCCGGGGGCCGGTTTCAGGCGAACGACCGTTGAACGCGACAGCGGCGCCGCCTCGCCGCAGGGACTCGGACGATGCCTCGAGGATCCGCACGACTTCGGCGCCCTTTTCGCCGGACGTCAACGGCGTCTTGCCCGTGCGGATGCAATCGAGGAAGTGCTGGCATTCATTCTTCAGCGGTTCCTCCTGCTTGACGTACGGTATATAGCTGTCGCCGTAGTGATAGGCATAATGAAACTCCGCAAACGTGTCGTAGTGCGGAGGCCGCTCGACGCGGGCGTCGAATATCCGAATCTTCTCCTGGGGAGCGAGATCGTCGTAGACCACCATGCGCTTGCTGCCGACGATCGTCATTTCCCGGACTTTGCGGGGATCCAGCCAACTGCTTTGCACGATGGCGGAACGCTGCTTGCTGAACTGCAGGTACATCGTCGTGACGTCCTGGATGTCCGGTGTGATGTGGGCGCTGCCGGAGCAGCTTACGGTCTCCGGTTCCTCGCCGATCACATGCAGGATGATCGAAAGATCGTGGGGAGCCAGGTCCCAGGCCACGTTGATGTCCTTCTGAAAGAGGCCGAGATTGAGGCGGCGGGAGGAGATGTAACGAATCTCGCCGATGTCGCCCCATTCGATGATCTCCTTGATCTTTCGAACCGCCGGGGAAAACAGGAAGGTATGTCCCACCATGAGGACCAGGCCGTTTCGCCGTGCGAGATCGATGAGTTCCTCGGACTCTGCCAGCGACGAAGCGAGGGGTTTTTCAATGAGCGTGTGCTTGCCCGCGAGCAGGCTGGCTTTCGCCATGGCGTGATGATGCCGCACCGATGTTGCGATCACCACGGCATCCAGTCCGGAGTCGGCCAGCATGGTTTCATACTCGGTCTCGCCGGTGACTTCGGGATAGAGCGTCTTGAGATGGCGCAGACGCTCTTCACTCACATCGCACATCGTCTGCAGGGTGCAGTCCGGCAGCGAACGGAAATTTCGGATCAAATTGGGGCCCCAATAGCCGCAACCGACCACGCCGATAGCAGGAATTTTCTTCATGGATTCAATTCCTCTCCCCGAGGAAGTCGGTCGTCCGAGACCGCGGAACGATGGCGGAACAAAGAGTCGAGTCCGTTTCCGGACAATAAAGCAGAGTAAGAGGAAAGCGCGGAATTCTCGCCGTTCGCAGTCATCATGCCACGCGTTCGAGCGCTGAACGGTCAATGGTCAACCGGGCGCCGCAGGAGAGAATCGAGAGCAGGACCGTTACCCGCTCCGAGTGGTTGGTCACATTCTGGACGATCGCCTCAAGGCTTTGAAATGGTCCTTCCGCGATGCGGACAAGGTCGCCCGGTTCAAGGCCGGGTCCGATCGAAATCAGGTCGACGGATTCCCCCGCCCACCCACGAAGGCCTTCCACGATCGCATCATCGACGATTGCGGGGCGGCCGCCGAAGCACACGACATCGATGACATCGGGGGCATAGCGAACGGCGCGAAAATGCGTTGCGGCATCCAGTCGACCAAAGAAGTAGCGCGGGAAAAGCGGTTCCACGACGTCCATCCGGCGGCGGCGGATCGTCCGCTGGCAACGCAATCGCGGAAAGTAAGTTTCGATGCGGAGCAGTTCCTGGCAGTAGTGAACCGCTTTTCTCTCCTTGGACGGACGCGTGTGGATGCAGAACCAGTTCATGGGTGGACAACGGAATACAGGACAACTGACTACTGACCACGGACTGCGGAGAGTCGGATGAGACCCAGGACGAAAAGGCTGGTGGTGCTCGCCATGGCTTTGCCAATTGTGCCGGTCTCACGCTTAACTGCGTGAATCAATCCGTGCAGGCAAGCGAAGGTGATTTTGGTTTGAGCATGCACTTGGTCGGCGTCGTCGGGTGACAAGAAGCACAACCTGCGGGCCAAGTGCACAAAATATTGGGTTTCGCTCAATGACGCACGGGCAATGTAGAGGAAGTGCAGGAAATCCTTCTTCGACTCTCGTGAGGACCCTTCTACGATGTTGGCTGGCACGGACGCCGCCGCGCGCCTGATTTGGTTTGTAATACCATAGAGTTCCTCTCGAGGAAATGACTTGGTCCTTTCATACACGGCCACTGCGAGGTCGTCCGCCAACCTCCAGGCGTCAATCTTCGTGTAATCTCTCATGCAAGGGGAGGGTCCGTTGATGGTAACCTGTGGTCAATGGTCAGTAGTCTGTTGTCTCGTCGCCTTTTTGAGCATGCTGCCGCCATTGCGGTGCGTCTCTTCCTGTTGAGCAAGGCTGGAGACGGACCGCCCGGGATTGAGGGAAGGTTGGTGACGCTGCCTCATGGCAGCGAGGTATCTTACGGAAAAAGCCCGTCCATCTTGTGCTTTTTCGGTGACTGATGAGCAGAAATCGCACACGTGTCAGCAAGCATCGTGCTTCAGCGAAACGTAGGGTCTGTCGACCGGGTGACTGGGTGACGCCGGTCCGACTTTTGGTTCATCGTCGGGATTTGGCATCAGTCACGGGCGCGGTCGAGCGAGATGGTCGGCGGGACGCCCGGGGCGAGCCGGGGTTCCCTACGACCCATGCGGATGTCTCGGATCTGCGAGAGCAAGGCCGGAATAGTCCGGGCCATGATTTTGAGATCCAGTCCGAGCGTCTTGACGCGGGTGTATTGGATGTCGAACCGGATCATCTCATCGAAGGTGGTGCGGTTCTTCCCACTCACCTGCCACAAGCCCGTAAGGCCGGGGAGGGTGTTGAAACGCTCGCGTTGCCAGGCCTGATACTCCGCGTATTCGAAAGGAAGACATGGCCGCGGACCGACCAGGCTCATTTCGCCGCGCAGAACATTGATGATTTGCGGCAACTCATCCAAGCCGGAGGCCCGCAGCACCCATCCCAGGGGCACCAGGCGGGGGTCGCCCTGTCGATCCATCTTCACCATCGGTCGATTCGAGCTGATCAACTCGCGGCAGTGGGCCTCGTGGGTCGCGGTGCTCGCCCCAACTTTCATCGTGCGAAACTTGAAGCACATGAAACGACGGCCGAGATGACCCACACGTTCCTGCCGGAACAGAATCGGGCCCGGCGAACTGAACTTCAGGACCAAGGCAAGGACGGTCACGAAGGGCGCCAGCACGAGCAACGCGACGAGAGAGCAGGCGATGTCGAGCACGCGTTTCCAAATGGGCATGGCGACGGAATGCGGAAATCCGGTTTCCAATGGCATCTCCGCGTCGACGGAAAGTACGCGCGGGGAGGGGAGACGGGTTTGCGTGAGGGTCGGTGGCACTAGAGAAGAGGTTTGGGTGAGACGGCGCGGTCACGGATCGGCGGTGCGTCATCGTCTCGAACCGCTCGCCATCATGACCGGATGACATCCTCCGGCAGCGAGGATGTCGCTTCGGGAAGCGATGGTGATGACAAAGCGCTGTCGCACAGTCGCGACTCTTTGCTCGCGGCCGCCAGATTCAAGGCTATTGACCTCCACCGCGCCGACGTTCAGGGGGGGCCTGAGATCAGCCCTCATGCATTCCATTACTGGCATCGTGTGCCAAACCTCACGGGCGACTGCTGCGACGAGATGAAAGGCCGGCCTGGCTCAACAAAGCGAAACCGGATGGTGAGCGTTAACGACGCAAGATCCTTGACTTCAGGATGTAGCTAAAGCAGTGCCTCGACCGTCTCGCGATGGATTTGCTTGAAGCGGTCGAGAATGCGCCGGGCGCAGTCGGCCGGTGCGAAATCGTTGGCCGCGCGCAGCGCCTCGACGGTACTGCCGTGTTCGACGAAATGGTCCGGCCAGCCCAGTCGCACCACCGGGGTCGTCAGGCCCGCATCCTGCAGCGCCTCGAGAACGGCACTACCGAAACCACCACCGATCACGTGGTCCTCCATCGTCACCAGCAACGCGGCGCGGCGGGCGTGATCGGTGAGCAGGTCCTGGTCGATCGGCTTGGCAAATCGGGCATTAACCACCCCGACGGAAAGCTCCTGTTCGGCGAGCAGGCGGTCGCTCAAGGTAAGCGCGTCCTGGACCATCGGCCCCAGGGCCCAGATGATCACGTCGGTCCCCGCGCGCAAGACCTCCGCGCGCCCGATCGGCAGCAGGGCAGGCTGGTCCTTGATCCGAACGCCGACGCCCGCGCCGCGTGGGTAGCGGATGAACATCGGCCCGGTCGTGACGAGAGCGGTGTGCAGCATGTCGACCAGTTCGTCCTCGTCTTTCGGCTGCATGATCGTGGCCCGGGGTACCGGGCGTAGAAACGCGATGTCGAAGAGACCGTGGTGCGTCGGGCCGTCGTTGGGGGACACGCCGGCACGATCGAGGCAGAAGGTCACGGACAGGTTCTGCAGGCAAACGTCGTGAATGATGCAGTCATAGGCGCGCTGCAGGAAAGTCGAGTAGATCGCGCAGACGGGATGAAAACCCTTGGTGGCGAGGCCGGCGGCGAAAAGGACGGCGTGTTCCTCGGCGATTCCGACGTCAAAGAATTGGGCGGGCAGCGATTCCGCCAGCGTGCTCAAGCCGGTCCCCGACGGCATCGCGGCCGTAATGCCGACCACCGTCCGATCCGCGCGCGCGAACCGGGTGAGCGCTTCGCCAAACACGTCCTGGAAATTTGCCGGTTTGCCGGTGCGCGTCGCCCGCACCGCTCCGGTCGCGCGATCAAACGGACTGGTGCCGTGAAAGCGCTCCGGTTGATCAATGGCGACGTCGTAGCCCTTGCCCTTGACCGTGAGCACGTGCAGGACGACCGGATGTTCAGAATGCTTCGCGAACTCGAGATTCTTGGTCAGCAGGTCGATGTTGTGCCCATCAATGGGTCCGAGGTAGCGCAGGCCGTACTTCTCGAACAGGACCGACGGCACCATCATGCTTTTCGCCTCCTGCTTGGCGCGCGATCCAAGCCGGAGAATGGAATCTCCTCCGGGCACGCGACGCAGGAAGGACTCGAGGTCGTCGTGAATGCGATTGTAGGTCGGGTTCGTGATGAGCTCGTTCAGGTACTTCGCCATCGCCCCGACATTGGGTGCGATCGACCACTTGTTGTCGTTGAGAATGACGATGAGCCGGCGTGTGCTCGAGGCGACATTGTTGAGCGCCTCCATCGTGATGCCGCAGGTAAACGCTGCGTCGCCCAACACGGCCACGACATGCTCGGAAGAGCCGCGGCGATCGCGCGCGACCGCCATGCCCAATGCCGCCGACAGGGCGGTGCCCGCATGGCCGGCGCCAAAACAATCATGGGCGCTCTCGGTGCGCGTGAGAAAGCCGCTGTAACCCGAACTCCGGCGGATCGCGCGGAACCGCTCGTCGTTGCGTCCCGTGAGCAGCTTGTGGACGTAACCTTGGTGGGCGACGTCGAACACGAAGTTGTCCTCCGGCGTGTCGAATACCAGGTGAAGGGCGATCGTCAGTTCAACGACGCCGAGATTCGGCCCGAGATGTCCGCCGTTCCGCGAGGTGACGTCGATCAGCGCGTCGCGGATTTCCGCACACTAGTCTGGCGAGGTGTTCGCGGGGAAGGCGACGAACGTCCGCCGGCGAACGGATTGCGGCCAGAAGGGAGACGGGTGACGGCGGCGAGGGAACGCCGGAGCCCGGAGCAGGTCCGGCGGGAGAGGGTGTCACGCTCACGATTCTTCGGGATTGTATGTTTCGAAATCGAGGCTGCGGCGGTCCTGTTTGAGCACTTCGATCCGGTGTTCCGCCGATCGCAGCTTGTCCACGCAGAAGTTGAGCAGATGCGTGCCGTCCTCGAAGCGACGCACCATTTCCTCCAGGGGAACCTCACCCATTTCCATCTGCGAGACGAGAACTTCAAGCCGTTCGAGCGCCTCCTCGAACGATGGTTGCCTGGCCGACGACGATTTCACGTGCCGACCATGTCCCGCGAGCGGGCCTTTTCAAACCATTCTTCGCTCAGGCCTTGGGCATTTTCACGGCAGTGTCATTCTGGAGGGTCCACCTCTGAGTTGACCACGGATGGACGTCGCCCTCGAAAAGAGCCCGAGAATGACACCGCCCGGTGGGTTTCAGTCACCGGAGGCTGGGCTATCTCGGGCCCAAGGAGTTCACCATCGGGGGAACTCGGAGCCACGTTGTCGAAAGGCTCCAACGCGGCTACACGATCCATGGAGCCTGGTTTGAGCGTGTAGCGCGAGAAAGCGTCGCCAATGTCCCGGCTAGTAACGCCAGTAGATGAACCCGACGAGCGCGACCAGAATGGTGCCGAAGATTGCAGCGTAAAGCAGGCAGCCTTGACGCACTTCGGCGTGCAGGCCCTTGACATCGGGCTCGGGGAGGACCGCATCCGCAGACTCCTCGTTCACAACCGCAGCTGCCTCTGGCTCCAATGCCGTCGTTGCGGCCGGAGCGGTGATGTGCTGTCCGGACTTCTCCCGTGCTATCTCGGCGTCCAGCCATGCCGCGTGTTCGCGAAGCAATTCGCGCTGGCGGAGCAGGGCATCGAGACGGGACTTCATCAGGTCACCCTCGTTGTTCGGAACCGGGCCGCGCCACTTGAACGGGCGCCGGGCTGGTGGCGGCGAGCGCCGGGCCCGAGAAAGCAAAACGCCCTCCCGAATCGGAAGGGCGCTGCGTATGCCGGAAGGGTGGGGAAAATCAGGAGCCCGCGGCCTCGACGCTGACGCGGCGGTGTTCCCGGTCGAAACGGACCACGCCGTCGGCGAGGGCGAACAGGGTGAAATCGCGGCCGATGCCGACATTGCGGCCGGGATGGAATTTCGTGCCCCGCTGGCGGACGATGATATTTCCACCCAGCACGTTTTCGCCGCTGAATTTCTTCACACCGAGCCGTTGACTGTGGCTGTCGCGGCCATTCTTGCTGGTGCCTTGTCCTTTTTTATGAGCCATGGGAGGTGGAGCCTCGATTATGCAGGTTTCAGGCGGAAACGGAGTCGATCTTGATCACCGACAGTTCAGAGCGATGACCCTGCTTCCGTTCGTAGCCTTTGCGCTTCTTTTTCTTGAAAACGATGAGCTTCTTGCCGCGCCGATGTTCGACCACGGTCGCCTTGACCGATGCGCCGGCGAGAAACGGGCTACCCACGCGCAGCTCGGCTCCTTCGCCGGCCGCCAGCACATTCGTGATTTCAATCGTGGAGCCGGCTTCCGCGTGCGGGAAGCGGTCCACGACGAGCACGTCGCCCTCGCGAACGGTGTATTGCTTCCCCTGGGTCTGAATCGTCGCTTTCATGGAAATTGGAGAAACGGTCAGTAAGCGTTTCGCGTGAATCGAAATCAAGCTGGTTTTTCGTCCGACTTTTCCCCGCATGGCCCGGCGCCTCCCGCGGTTGATGGCGACCGGGTCTGCGCGTGGTTCTCCGAACCGGTGGCCGTCACGCACTATCTGCGGGCGGCCGCGGGGATCGGCTTGTGGCGGGCCGAGGAGGGCATTCTTGCGCAGCTCTTTGAGCGCGAACAGCGTCTGCTCGACGTGGGCTGCGGCGCGGGACGGATTGCGCTGGGGCTCTGGCGACTGGGATATCGCGAGCTGACGGGCGTCGATTTCTGCCCGGCGATGATCGAGGCTGCGCGCGCGCTTGCCGCCTCGGTTTCAGCAGACATCCGGTTCGAGGTTCGCGACGCGACCGGACTGGACTTTGGCGACGAATCATTTGGCGGCGCGATTTTCGGTTTCAACGGACTGATGCAAATCCCGGGCCGGGATCGGCGCCGCCGGGCCTTGAAGGAACTCCGTCGCGCGGTACGGTCGGCGGGATTTCTGGTTTTCACGACCCATGATCGCAGCTTGTCGTCAGAACGCGATCGGTGGCGGGACGAAGCCATTCGGTGGCATCAGGGGACGTCACCGCCTGGGTTGGTGGAGTTTGGCGACCGGGTGATGGAGCGACCCGAGGGCATGGTGTTCATGCACCTGCCGGACCGGTCGGAGATTCTTGACGATCTCGCCGCCACGGGCTGGCGGCATCAGTTCGACGAGCTGCGTTCGCGCCTGGCCAACGAGTCCGCGAGCGTGCGTGAATTTTCGGACGAGTGCCGGTTCTGGGTGGCGCAGCGGTGAAAGCGCGTTCCGGCGCCGGCGGCTACCGCTTTTCCGGGTTGGGCAGCAAGGGCAGGTAGTAGTGGTTTGCGCGTTTGTAGTCGGAAGGAAACACAATCCGAGTCGCGTGCTCCCGCTCGGCCTGACGGTCCTGATCCGGTTGCTCAACCGAGTTGGGCGCGCGTGCGTAGGAGGCGATCACGGCGGCCTGGCGTTCGATCTCCGCATTCTTTTGCCGCTCGCTTTCTTCGAGGGCTCGCTGGGCTGCGGCGAGCTTGGCCTGGGCATCTGCCGTATCGCGGGCCCGCAACTCGGCCAGCCGTTGGGCGTCGGCGGTCAGTTGGGCGCGTTCTGCCCGGATCTGCTCGAGTTCGGCAGCGGCTTTTTTCGCGTCTTCTTCCGCGCGCTTGCGTGCCTGTTCCTGCGCCTGGCGCTCGCTGTTGCTCTGGGCGAGACGGCGGGCTTCGGCTTCAGCTTCTTCCTTGGACTTGAGATCGGCGAGGCGGTGCGCCTCCGCCTCCCGTGCCGCCCGGCGGGCGGATTCCTGCGCCGCCGCGTTTGCGGTATCGAGCTCGTGTTGCAGCTGTGCGCGGCGCGCGTCCTCCTCGGGTAGGCGATTGGACAGCCGGTAGGTGCGGAGGCCGAAGTAACCGGCCGCGGTCACGGCCATCACCGCAATGGCAATCCAGATGGACTTTCCCATGATTCGAGGATGTTAGGGGCCGGAGTGTCGGCAATTCGAATAAGCCGTGACCATTCTGCGGTTCAACTGCATGAAGGGGCCGTGTGCGGGTTGCCCCTCACCGTCTAAAGCGTGTCACGCACTGTCGCGAGCGGTGACACCTCTCACCAAGCTGGCGCGCGGTCCCCTTTCCTCAAGGAGAGACCCAGTCAGCTCCCCTCTTGAGAAGGGGGGATCGCCCGCAAGGGCGGTGGGGTGTGTCTCAATGTGCATGACACGCTCTAGGATTTAGTGCCGGGGAAAAAGTTCCGTCACCGGTGGTTGCGTGACCGGCTTTTGCCCTTGTCAGGAAAACGTCTCGTGGCATGGTCGCCGGCACCTCACCCGACGTCGGGTCGAGCCGCCACGGAGAGATGGCTGAGTGGTCTAAAGCACTGGTTTGCTAAACCGGCGTACGGCCAAAAGCCGTACCGGGGGTTCGAATCCCCCTCTCTCCGCCAGCGCCCGTGCGGGCGCAGAGGTCAGGTAGGTCAGAGATCAGAAAAAGCAGGGGCGCAACCGTACTTCCAGATTCAGTGATTGATCACTGACGTCTGATCTCTGACTTCCGATCTCCAACCGGCACTTGGCGCCGGTTCAGCTTTCGCCTTCGCTGACGTGTCGGTCGAGTTCCGCCCGGCAGTCACGCATGACGCGCAGCCAGATTTCACGGATATCGAAGATACGGACCAAGGCCTGACGATGGAACTGCTCGAACGCGGGGTGCACGTTGGTGTCGAGGGACTGCAACTGACGGATGCCTGCGTTGAGATCGGAAAGCGCACGCTTCAACAGACACACCGCGAGGGAAAAGTCGCCCATGTCGAGCGAGTGCACGGCAAGGAGCCCGTTCTGCTCGGAGCTGTGGAGGGCGCTGGAAAATGCGAGCGCGGTCCGGACGGGTAACCTGGGCCCGCAGGCCGGCACGACGAACTCCCAGGCCCGCCCCAGCCAGAAGAACAGTCCATGGGTCGAGACATAGACCGGGTGCTTTTGGATCGTATACGGATCGAGAGGTGCACGGCCTTCGCGCTCCGTTTCACTTTCCGCCGGATCAGAGATTGCAGATGCGGAAGGACACTCGCCGCTGTCCGATTCGTCACACGTCCAGCCTTCCTGATCCCAACCCATTAAATGCGCCGCTTCGTCGATACGATCGGGCCGACTGATCATGCGGTCGTAATGGGTGAGGTACGCCTGTACGATCTTGTCCTGCTCGCGTATATGCCGCTCCCAATCGAATTCGGACCACGCGAACTCCCACGTCTCGTCCCACTCATTATCCGACAGGCCATCAAATTGATTTTCGCTCATGGGGATCCAGGGTGTGCGGCCGCGGCCGTGTGGGGGAACTTGACCGGGGGGGGGTAAAATTCAAATAAAAACCCGGCTCAGATTGCGCGACGGTTGATCCCCCCGATGGGGGAGTGGGGGACTCAACGGGGACGGCGCAAATGTGAGTATTTTCCTCTACCATTTTGCATTGCAGCCAGTTAAGAAAAGGGGCGCGTCGCACTCCTGCTCGAACCCATATCCCCGTGACCTCCGAATCTCTCCGCCTGACTACCGTCCATTTTTCCGGTCATGTGCAGGGCGTGGGATTCCGCTACACGGTGCTGGAAGCGGCGCGTGGTTACGACGTGACTGGCTTCGTGCAAAACCTGGCGGATAGTCGCGTGCTCCTGATCGCGGAGGGGGAGGCCGCCGAGGTCGATTCGTTCATCACCGCGATCACCGACCGGATGTCCGGCTATGTTCGCAAGGTTGAGCGTCACGACGGTTCCGGCAGCCGGTCTCATCGCGGTTTCACGATTCGATGAACGACGCGAGTTCCAGCTCCGCCGCCATTGCGATCGACGGGCTTACCAAGGACTTTCCCGTCAATCTCCGCGGACTTCGCCTCCGTGCGGTCGACGATCTGACGCTGCGGGTGCCGGAAAACCAAGTCTTTGGCCTGCTCGGTCCGAACGGTTCCGGCAAGAGTACGACGATCAAGGCTGTGCTCGGTCTCCTGGCTCCGACCGCGGGACGCTGCGCGATCTTCGGTCACTCCAGTGTCACGGTCGAGGCGCGACGTGACGTCGGCTATCTGCCGGAGGCGCCTTTTTTCTACCGTTTTCTCACGGGGCGCGAACTCGTGACCTTCTACGCCCGGATTTGCGGAGTGGACCGCGGGCGGCTGCGCGCGCGCGTGGCCGAGGTGATCGATTGGGTCGCGCTCACGGAGGCGGCGGATCGGCGGGTGGGGACCTATTCCAAGGGCATGCTCCAGCGCATCGGCCTGGCGCAGGCTCTCGTGCACGATCCGCGATTGCTGATCCTCGACGAGCCCACGGCGGGCGTGGATCCAGTCGGGTCGGCGGAAATCGCGCGCCTGATCCTCGAGCTAAAGAATCGCGGCAAGACCATCCTCATCAGTTCGCACCTCCTGGCCCAGGTGGAGGATGTATGCGATCGCGTGGCGATTTTGAACCGGGGAAAATTCGTGCTCGAAGGGGAGGTGCGGGAACTCGTGTCCGCCGAGAACCGTCAGGCGGTGGTGGTGGAAGGCCTGCCCGTCGGCGCGGCCGAGGACATGCGGGCCTGGCTCGCGGAGCGAGGCGCGCGGCTGGTCGCGGTCGAGCCCGTCCGAACCACCCTTGATCGCATCTTCCTCCAGCATGTGACCGGGTCGGATACAGGGCTGCCCGGCCTGCCGGATGTGCCGGACCGGCGGGCAAGCGCACCGCCGAAAGATTCGCGGGCATCATGAGATCGGCGCGCTTTTCGGTGGCTCGTGTCGGCTGGATCTCCCGCAACACCATGCGGGAGGCGGTGCGACAGCGGCTCTTCCTCTTCGTCGTCGTCTTTGCCGTCGCGCTGGTGGGCAGCGCCCTCTTTTTGCGGGAATTCAACTTCGGAACGTCGGAGCTGAAATTCCTCACGGACTTCGGCTTCGGTGCGCTGACCTTCTTCGGCTCCCTGCTGGCGATCGTCGTCACGGCGCAACTCTTCCTTGGCGAAATCGAGAACCGCACGGCTTTGACCATTCTGGCCAAGCCCGTGCGGCGTTCGGAGTTCGTGCTCGGCAAATTCCTCGGCGTCTGGGTCGTCCTGCTCGTGTTTTGCGGGATCGTGGGCGTGGCGTTGGCCGCCGTGCTCTGGGGGCGCGAGACGACCTTCATGGCGGCGCGTCCGGAAGCCTTTGCGCACGGGCGCCTCGTCAACTACGCCGGCGTGGCGGAGTTCGTCCTCCTGCAATGGCTGAAGTTTGGTGTGATCGGTGCTTTCACGATGCTGATCGCAAGTTTCGCCCAGACGAACCTCTTCACCATCTTTACCGCGTTTCTGGTGCTCGTGATTTGTCACCTGCAGCATCTGGCGCAGGACGCCTGGGCCCGGGCCAGCGGGGCCGTGGCCTGGCTGGGCAGCGCGGCCCTGGCGGTGGTGTTTCCAAACTTCCAGTTGTTCAACGTGGGCGATCGCGTCGCGGCGGGGCACGGGATCACCGCGGATCTGGCGTTACCAATCTGCGGATACGCAATCACCTACGTGGGCGTGGTGCTGTCGCTCGCCGTGTTCGCGTTCCGCCGGCGCGAGATCTGATCACCATGCGCGCGCGTGGCCTGACAGATCGTGGTCGTAATGCTCGTTCTGGGGGTGACCGGGTGGGGTACCCGACCGCTGATGACTCCGACCTGGGAACGGATCCGGGCGGCGGAGCCGTCCCTGCAGGTGCAATCGTTGGAGGGATCGCTGGGCGAGGGGCTGACTTTCGGGGTCTTTGGCGGCTTTCGCTCGGTGATCGCGGATTTTCTCTGGCTCGATGCCTACGGCTATTGGGAGCAGCAGGACCTGCCCCAGACGCAGAAGTTGATCGACGTCGTGACCACGGTGGATCCACGCCCGCTCTATTTCTGGATCAATGGAGCACGCATCATTGCTTATGACATGCCCCAGTGGCGGCTGGACGCCGCCCGCGAATCGCTGTCGGAATCCGACGTGCGGCGGATCGATCGCGAGCAGAGTCGCGCCGCCCTGGACTTGTTGGAGCGGGGCCTCGCAGTGCATCCGGGAAATCCCTTCCTGCTGATCGAGGTCGCGAACATTCACTTGCGACGCCTCGGCGAGGTGGCGGCCGCAGCCGATTACTATCGGCAGGCGGCGGAAGCACCGGGCGCGCCGTTCTACGCGGCGCGGATCCATGCCGTGCTACTGGAACAGCTGGGCCGGTTGCAGGATGCATATGACTGGCTGTGCCGGCTTTATCCCACACTTCCGGCCGACAATCCGTTGGCCGACGTCGACTACGTCCTGCAGCGGATCCGCCGCCTCGAGGATCGCCTGAATGTTCCTCCCTCCCGCCGATTTCACCCGAAGGGGCCATGACCGGCGCAGCCTCCGAACCGATCGTCCATCGCCGCGTGCCTACCGGGTCCCGCTGCGCGCCGCGAAATCATAGGTTAACCACTAAAGAACCCATGATTCTGGGTTGTCTTCCCCGATTGGCTTGCATTCATCACCGAACCGCTTCCTTCGCGACCTGATGCCAGACGCCACCGAAAACCTTTTTCCCACCGACCACCTCCTGCGGACCCGGACCGAACGTGAAGCCGGGCTGCGCCAGCGCTCCGTGGCAGTCTGGTTGTTCGGTTTGTCGGGCTCCGGCAAGACCACGCTCGCCAACGCGCTCGATCGTCGACTGGCATCGGAGGGGTTCTCGTCATTCGTGCTCGACGGAGACAACGTCCGGACGGGCCTGAATCGCGGCCTCGGGTTCTCCGATGAGGACCGCCGCGAGAACATCCGCCGGGTCGCGGAAGTGTCACGCCTGTTCGTGCATGCGGGGGTGGTCGTGATCAATGCGTTCATCACGCCGCGGCGCGAACTGCGAAATCTCGCGCGCGAGATCATTGGTGCGGATGATCTGCTCGAGATATTTGTCGACGCTTCCTATGAAACCTGTGCCGCGCGGGATCCGAAGGGGCTGTATGCCCGGGCGGGAGCGGGAGCCGTGACGGCGTTTACGGGGCGGGACTCCGCATTCGAACCACCGGAGAAAGTGGACCTGACGCTGCATACGGAAAAGGAAACGCCGGACGCCAGCCTGGAGAAGCTGTGGGCGCTCGTCCGGACGCGGGTGACGCAATGAATTCGAGCCGGTCTTGTTTTTGCCATGAGTCTATATAACCTCACCCATTTGCAGCAGCTCGAAGCCGAGTCGATCTACGTCATGCGCGAGGTCGCCGCCCAATTCGAGCGCGCCGCGCTGCTGTTTTCCGGGGGCAAGGATTCAATCGTGATGGTGCGCCTGGCCCAGAAGGCATTTCATCCCGCCCGGATTCCGTTCCCGCTCCTCCACGTCGATACCGGGCACAACTTTCCAGAGACGATCGCCTTTCGCGATGTGCTCGTCGCTCGGACGGGGGCGCGGCTGATCGTCCGCTACGTCCAGGATTCGATCGATCAGGGCCGCGTCACCGAGGAACGGGGACCCACCGCCAGTCGCAATGTCCTGCAAACCGTCACGCTGCTCGATGCGCTGGCCGAGTTCAAGTTCGACGCCGCGCTCGGCGGTGCGCGCCGCGACGAGGAAAAGGCACGAGCCAAGGAGCGGTTCTTCTCCCATCGCGACGAGTTCGGGCAATGGGATCCGAAGAATCAACGCCCGGAACTCTGGAATCTCTTCAACGGACGCAAGATTCCCGGCGAGCATTTCCGTGTCTTCCCGCTCAGCAACTGGACGGAAATGGACGTGTGGCAGTACATCAAGCACGAGCAACTCGGGATTCCGGCGATCTACTTCGCCCACGAGCGCGAGGTGTTCGAACGGAATGGTTCGTTGCTCGCCGCCTGTCCCTACATCCCGTCAATGCCGGGAGAGACGGTGGAAAAACGCATCGTGCGGTTTCGCACGGTGGGCGACATGACCTGCACCGGCGCCGTTGAATCACCCGCCGCCACGCTCGACGAAATCATCCTCGAGGTGGCCGCCGCCCGCCAGACCGAGCGCGGCACCCGTGCGGATGACCGCCGCTCCGAAACCGCCATGGAAGACCGCAAGAAGGCGGGGTATTTCTGAACGCGCGGGGCCTGCCCAGAGCAGAGGTCAGATGTCGAAAGTCAGAGGTCAGCGATCAGAAATCAGAAACCAAAGAATCAACAACGAGAATCGACTCATGCGTCTTAACTCCGCCAAAGATCTGGAAGTCTACCGCAAGTCGTATTCACTCTCGATCGACATCTTCCATCTCAGTCAGACGTTTCCTCCGGAAGAGCGGTTTGCGCTCACCGGGCAGATCCGGCGAGCGTCTCGCTCGGTGTGCCAGAACCTGCGCGAGGCTTGGTCAAAACGACGCTACGAGGCCCATTTTGTGAGCAAGTTGACGGATTGCGACGGTGAGAACAGCGAGACTGACACTTGTCTCGATTTCGCCCGCGACTGCGGCTACCTTACGAGCGCGCGACATGCTGAGCTTACTGCACGCACCCGTGAGATCGGTCGCATGCTTGGCGGCATGATCAACGACCCCGTTCCATTTCTGATCAGAGACCGAGCTTATCAGATCTCAGAACCGGCGCCGGCCGAATCCGCCTCCGACCTCTGATCTCCGACCTCTGATCTCTGACATGGACCTTCTGCGTTTCACCACCGCGGGCAGCGTTGACGATGGCAAGAGCACGCTCATCGGCCGGCTGCTCTATGATTCGAAGGCGATCTTCGAGGATCAGCTCGAGGCGATCGAACGCGTCAGCGAGCAACGGGGCGCCGGCTACGTCGACCTGGCGCTGCTGACCGACGGCCTGCGGGCCGAGCGTGAACAGGGCATCACCATCGACGTGGCCTACCGCTACTTCGCGACGCCGCGCCGCAAGTTCATCATCGCGGACACACCCGGACACGTCCAATACACGCGCAACATGGTGACCGGCGCGTCCACGGCCAACCTCGCCATTGTCCTGATCGACGCGCGCAAGGGCGTGATCGAACAGACGCGCCGGCACGCGTTCATCGCCTCGCTCCTGCGCATCCAGCACCTCGTGCTCTGCGTGAACAAGATGGACCTCGTCGACTACAGCGAGGAGGTCTACAACCGGATCGTCGCCGACTTCACGGAATTCGCGTCGCGCCTCGAGGTGGGGGACCTGAAGTTCATTCCGATCAGCGCCCTCAAGGGCGACAACGTGGTCGAGCGTTCCGCCAACATGCCTTGGTACCAGGGCGCGTCGCTGCTTTACACCCTCGAGACCGTCTACATCGCGAGCGACGCCAACCACGTCGACGCGCGTTTCCCCGTCCAATACGTAATCCGGCCGCACCTGGCCGAGCACCACGACTTCCGCGGCTTCGCGGGCCGCGTCGCCAGCGGCGTTTTCAAACCCGGCGACGAGATCACGGTGTTGCCGAGCGGGTTTTCCGCCCGCATCAAGGGCATCCATTCGTTCGATGGCGACGTTGCGGAGGCGTTCAGTCCGATGTCCGTCACGATCACCCTCGATCGGGAGATCGACACCAGCCGCGGCGACCTGATCGCCAAGCCGAACAACCTGCCACGATCCTCCCAGGACCTCGAGGTCATGGTCTGCTGGTTCTCGGACCAGAAGCTGCGGCCCAACGGTCGCTACGTCGTGCGGCATACCACGCGGGAGGCGCGTTGCCTGGTGAAGTCCGTCCGCTATAAGGTCGACGTCAATTCGCTCCACAAGATCGAACACACAACGGACGTGGGTATGAACGATATTGCGCGACTCGAGCTTCGCACGACCGCGCCGCTCTTCCACGATCCTTACAAGCGCAACCGACACACCGGCAGCCTGGTCCTGATCGACGAGGCCACCAACAATACGGTGGCGGCGGGTATGATTCTGTAGCCGAGCCGCGGTCGTCGGAGACGGGAAGGCAGGATGCTACGACGCGGAAATCAGCGGCGGGCGTGGGCAGAGCAAAGGTTGCTTCAGCCGGCCGGGTCTGCCGGAAAACACCCGCGCGATCGCGGCGGCGAACAGCCGCTCGGCAAAGGAGACGAGCCCTGAATTCCGAAGTCCATCCTCCGTCTTCCGTCCACGCCTGGCTCGAGGCCGCCCGGCCCAAGACCCTGCCGGCGGCGGTCATTCCGGTGTTGGTTGGGTCCGCCCTGGCGTTCCGGGCGGGGGCATTCGCCCTCGCTCCCGCCGCTCTCTGCCTGGCCTTCGCCCTGCTCGTCCAGATCGGGACGAATTTCGCCAACGACTACGGCGACTTCGTGAAGGGAGCCGACCAAGCCGATCGCCTCGGTCCCCGGCGGGCGGTTGCGGCCGGACTGGTGACGCCGCGGGCAATGGCGTTTGCGACTGCGCTGACGTTCGGCGCGGCATTTGTGATGGGGCTGAGCCTCGTGTATTGGGGCGGTTGGGTGCTGGTGCCGATCGGACTGGCCAGCCTGCTGTTTGGCTGGGCCTACACCAGTGGGCCGTTCCCGCTGGCCTACCATGGCCTGGGCGACCTTTTCGTGTTCGTCTTCTTCGGCCTGGTGGCGGTCGGGGGCACGGCTTTCGTGATGACCGGCACGGTCGGCTTGATGACCCTGTTCGCGGCGACGCCCGTCGGCTTGCTCGCGACGAATATTCTCGTCGTCAACAATTACCGGGACGCTGACACTGACGCGCGGGCAAAAAAATGTACGACAGTCGTCCGTTTCGGGCGCGGATTTGCCCGCGTCCAGTATGCGTTCTCCTATGCCGTCGCGTTGCTGGTGCCGGTATGGATTGCGTGGCGGGAACAGAACGGATGGCTCGCCGCGCCGGTGGTCCTTGCACCCGTCGCCGTTCAACTTACGCGCCGCTTGCGGCGTGGTGGTGACGGACCCACGCTCAACGCGCTGCTTGCGACGACGGCGGCGTTTCTGCTCCTGTTCGGCGTGCTCTGGGCGGCCGCGCTGGCCCTCGCATGAAGCGGGTGCCACCCGTTCGTTTGGGCACTGTGCGGTCGCTACCGCCGGGTTCCACGCTGCGAATCCGCACCGCTCAGCTCAGCTTTGTCGTCGGGAAGGATTCCCACGCCATTTTGCCTGGGCCGGGAAGTCCGGCGGGCGGCCGGGAAAATCCTCACGCCCGGGGGTGCGCCTTGCGATGAACATCCTTGAGTCGTGCGACGCTCACATGGGTGTAGACCTGGGTGGTCGCAAGGCTGGCGTGTCCGAGCAAGTCCTGGACGAGCCGTAGATCCGCTCCCCGGTCGAGCAGATGCGTTGCGAACGAGTGCCGCAACTTGTGCGGTGAAAGGTCCATCGGCAGACCGGCGAGTGCGAGATAGCGTTTCAACATGAGCTGGACCTGGCGGGGCGTGAGTCCCCGTTGTCTCGCGCTCACGAGAACGGGCTCGTCCGGACCCTTGTGGACGGCGAAATCCGCACGAAACTTCCTCAACACCGCCGTGGCCACCCGTCCAAGCGGACACAGGCGCACCTTGCGACCTTTCCCCGTGATTCGGGCGACGCCATCGACCAGATCAATCTGGCCGTACGTCAGGGCGCAGAGTTCGCTCACGCGCAGACCGGCGCCGTAGAGTAGTTCAAGCGCGAGCCGGTCGCGCCAGGCGTCGAAGGCGCTGATGCCCTCATTTTCCAGCAACTGCATCGGCATCCCGAGCAATTGGTCGACCTGGCGTTCGGTCATGAACCGTGGCAACGGCTGCTCGAGTTTCGGCAACACCAGGCCGGTGGCGGGACTGCGCGCAAGCCGGCCCCGGCGCATCCAAAAGCGGAAGAACGCTCGTAGACCGGAAACGTGATTGTGGACCGTGCGACGGCCCAGGCGGCGCTGGCTTTCAATCAGGAAGTCTCGCAGATCACGCGTCTCGATACGCGAGAGTTCGTCGTGCCAGCGGCCCGCCGCATTCAACCACCGGAGAAAACGATCGACCGCGTGGGTGTAGTTGCGCAGGGTGTAAGGCGACACGCGACGTTCACCCGCGAGAAACGCCGCGAACGGTTCGACCCACGCGGCAAATGTCGGCTCCGCGTCTGTTGCAGCCGGGTTCACGAGGTTGAAGCCTGTCGGGCTGGTCCTCCGGGCCATGCCGCTCCGCGGTGTGGGTGAGGGCGAGATCGGACGGAGCAGGACTTCAGCGCGCCGACCGAACGCTCACCGTCACCTTTGTCCTCACCTTTCTCGGCTTGCAGTGTGGCCCGGAGGGCCAGCCCTGCAAAAGCGTGGCGGCACCGGTTCATGCGTGTTTCCGCTCCGCGGCATCCACGACCCTGGCCACGTGGCGACGCAGCGCCGATTCGGGATCAAGCCCGGCATGTCGACAGGCGGCGGCGAGTTCGAAGAGCCTTCGACCGGCGGTCGTTTCGTCGAGTCCGGCCGCGAGGTCGGTCACCGCCGTCTCGTTGTGCACCGCGGGGTCTGCCGGCAGCGCGCCTTTCTTCGCCAGTTCCTTGTAGGTGTCGTAAGCGCGGCGCAGCGCCGAGAGAGTCGGGGGCAATGCCTTGACCAGTGGTGGGGCAGCGTCCGGCGCGGCGCCTTTTTCCGCGGCTTTGATTTTGTCCCATTGGTGCAGGACCTCGCCGCTCGTGTCGAGTCGCAGCTCGCCAAAGACGTGGGGATGTCGGCGAATGAGTTTTTCCGAGATCCCCCGCGCCACCGATTCCAGGTCGAAATGGCCGGCTTCGGCGGCGAGCTGGGCATGGAAGACCACCTGCAGGAGCACGTCGCCCAGCTCCTCTTCCATGTGCGGCAGGTCGGCGCGGTCGATCGCGTCCAGCAATTCGCAGCACTCTTCGATCAGGTACGGCGTCAGCGACGCGTGCGTCTGTTCCCGGTCCCACGGGCAGCCGTCAGGCGCCCGCAGGCGGGCCATGATGTCGCGGAGTCGGTCCACCTGGCTTTGGCTCACGTCCGGATTCAGCGCCGCCCGACCGGTGAAGGCGACGCGTTTTTTGCCCTCCCCATTTGTCGCCCGATCCGCTATCCCCGCCGCCTCCGGATGGATAAACTCACCGAGATCATGGCGTGGAAGTGTCGCGAAATCGCGCCGCGGGTGCGGGACGTGGATGCTTCGGAGCTCGCGGCCCTGGCGGGCGACGCTGCGAAGCGCCCGTCCTTTCGAGCGGCCCTCCAGGTTCCCGGCCGTCTCGCGCTGATCGCGGAGATGAAACGCCGTTCGCCGTCGGCGGGGGCGATTGCCGAGCAAACGGACGCAAACGTTCAGGCCGGGCGCTATGCCGCGGCCGGCACCGACGCGATTTCCGTGCTCACCGACGAACGTTTTTTCGGCGGCTCGCTCGACGACCTTCGTTTGGTCACCGACGCGTTCCGTCGCGACGGCATCCGCGTGCCCTGTCTGCGCAAGGACTTCATGGTGCATCCGATCCAGGTGATCGAGGCCGCCCAGGCGGGAGCGAGCGCCATCCTTATCATCGTGCGCGCCCTGGGTGACGACGAGATGCGAGAGCTGTTTGAAGCGGCGACGCTCGCCGGACTCGACGCCTTGTTCGAGGTCCACGAGGAGCACGAGATCGAGCGTGCCCTGAAAGCGGGAGCGAAAATCATCGGGGTAAACAACCGCGATCTTGCCGTCTTCAAGACTGACCTGGCGTTGTCGGAGCGACTGCTTCCGCTGGTTCCGCGGGACGTCGTCAAGGTCAGCGAAAGCGGCATTTTCACGCCGGAGGACGCGGCCCGGGCACGCGCGGCGGGAGCGCAAGCGATCCTCGTGGGTGAGGCGCTGATGCGTACCCGGGACCCAGCTTCATTGGTGGCGGCCCTGCAGCGCGCATGATCGGCGCGCGGCATGCAGGGCTGGCCCCCTGGGCCATGCCGAGGCCCATGAGAAGTGAAGATGGCCGACCGCGTCGAAGGGACACCTCCGTTCGTTACATTTCCACGTTGATCCTCACCCCAATCGGCGTGGCCCCAAGGGCAAACCCTGCGGGCTGACATGACCTCGCCCGGCATACTCACGCCCAGTGCCACCCGCGCGCTGCTGGAGCGCCTGCAGCATCGGCCGAGAAAACAGCTCGGCCAGAATTTCCTCGTCGACGGCAACATTGTCCGCAAATCGCTCGAACTCGCGCAGGTGGCTGCGGCCGATCGGGTGGTTGAGATTGGTCCCGGGCTCGGCACCCTCACGTCGGCGCTGCTCGACGCGGGAGCCGACGTATTCGCGATTGAATGCGACCCAAAGCTGTCGGCCCATTTGCATGACGTGTTGGTGGCGGGATCCGGCGGCCATCTGCATCTCCTCGCAGGCGATGCGGTGGAACATCCGCTCGGACCCCTGGCCGTCACCAGAGATGAGCCGTTCAAGATCGTCGCGAACCTGCCCTACGCGATCTCCTCGCCCTGGATGGAAGCCGTGCTGGCGGGGCCATTGCCCGGGCGCATGGTGCTCATGTTGCAAGTCGAGGCGGCCCTGCGCTACGGCGCCCCGCCCGGGAGCAAGGCATTCGGCGCGATCAGCGTGTTTCTCCAGGCGGCGTACCGGATCGGGCGCGGACATCGCGTATCCCGCACGTGCTTTTATCCCGTGCCGGAAGTCGACTCGACCTTGCTGAATCTCGAGCGTCTGCCGTCGCCGTACCGGTTCAGTGGGCACGGACGCGCCCTGATTCGAAGCTTGTTCCAGCAACGGCGCAAGCAGGTTGCATCACTGATGCGTAGAGCCGCACCCGTCGTGGCGGAACACTGGCTCGAACGCTGGCGGGCGGCCGGCGGTCGCATGGACGTCCGGGCCGAGGATGTGCCGGTGGGGCCGTGGATTGAACTGGATCGCCTGGTCCGGGCCCAGGCCGAAGACACGGCCGAGACCGCGCCCTCGGTTTGAAACCGGCACCTCCACGCCGGCGGGTCAGGAGTCGTACTTCACGCCGCAGCCGTATGGCACGGACGTCGATTTCTCGACCGGTCTTCCCGCCAGCAGAGCATCCAGCGCGGCGGCGACATAGTTGTCCGCCTTGTGGGGATCCGACACGTTGTTGTCGATCGCGCCATTGTAGACAAGTTCACCCTCGGCATTGATCACGAACATGTGGGGCGTCGTCTTCGCACCGTAGCGCCGGCCCACCTCGCCGGGCGCATCGAGCAGCAGCGCCGTGGAATGATGGCCTTGTTTCTGACGAATCGCCTCCCAGCCCGCGGGGCTGTGATTGCCCTGTTGTCCGCTGCCGGAGGAACAAATCTGCAGCCAGACCACGCCTTTCGCGGTGTAGGTTTGCTGCATCTCCTGCATGTGCTTGCTCCCGTAGTGGCGGCGGACGAACGGGCAGCCGTCGTTGGTCCATTCGAGCACCACGACCCTGCCTGCGTACTTGGAGAGCGAATGCACCTGGCCGTGGGTATCGGTGAGGGTGAAGTCCGGGGCGGGCTCGCCGACCGCGGTGCCGGCGAACGCAGAAGCCGTGCCGGCCAACATCGCGGCGGCGGTGATGAAGAGAGGTTTGATGGAGGTCATGACGGGTCGGATCGTTAAGGTTGCGGGCGACTGACCAACCTCCGTCCACCGACGCACCGGGCGCGCGCGCCAGATGAACGCGGTTGTTTCCGAACTGACGCCGACCCCGCGCGGGGGGTTACGGCACGGCCGCGACCGGCGTGGCGGCGGCCTCGCGCAAGGCGTCCAGGACGATTCCCGGGGTCAAAACCTCCGGCAGCCGAATTGGTTCCGCATGTCCCGGCGCGTAGATCAAATTGAACGGCACGGCGCTGCGTCCGAAGGATGTCAGGGCCTTCGTGATCTCGGGATCCCGGTTGGTCCAGTCCGCCTTCAACTGCACGACGCCGTAACGGGCCAGCGCCTGCTTCACGTCGTCCGACGAGAACACGGCAAGCTTGTTGACCTTGCACGTGGCGCACCAGCGCGCGGTGAAGTCGACGTAGACGATCTTGCCGTTGTCCCGCAGCTGTTCCGCCAGGCCGGGCCGCCATTCCTGCCAGGGATTGACGTGGTTGCGCGGATACCCAACGAAGAGGCCGCCAGCCAGGCAGAGCGCCGCGAATCCGTAACCGAACGCGCGCCGGCCCGTCGTCCGGCCCTGCTGGGTCCAGCGGCCGTAGCCCCAGAGCGCCATGGCGATCAGCACAAAGCCGATGAGCACCTTGAGAAACGCGTCCTCATCCCGGACCTGCCCGGCCAGCACCCACACCAGGAACGCCACCGTGGCATAAAGCGGGAACGCCATGAACTGCTTGAACGTTTCCATCCATGCGCCCGGGCGCGGCAGCAGCTTCACGAGACTCGGAAAGATCGAGAGCACCAGGTACGGCGTCGAGAGTCCGAGCGCGATGACGGTGAACAGCGTCAGCGATTGCACCGGGGGCAGGGTGACCGCGGCACCCAGCGCGGGCGCGAGGAACGGGGCCGCGCACGGCGTGGACACGACCGTGGCCAGCACGCCCGTGAAGAACGATCCCGCGTAACCCGACTTCATCTGCAGCGAGCCGCCGACGCTGGTGGCGGAGAGGCCGAACTCGAACACGCCGCTCATGTTCAATCCGAACGCGAGCAGGAAGACCGCGAGGCCGAACACAAAGCCGGGCGACTGCAGTTGGAAACCCCAGCCGAGTTGCTGGCCGCCGGCCCGCAACGCCAGCAGCGCGCCCGCGAGCACCCAAAAAGAGAGCAGCACGCCCATCGTGAACACAATGCCGTGCAGCGTGACCTTGCGGCGGTCGGCACCCGCCTGGTTGACGAAGCCCATGATCTTGATGCCAAGCACGGGAAACACACACGGCATCAGGTTGAGAATCATTCCGCCGAGAAACGCCGGCAGCAAGACACCGAGCAGCGAGACGGTGGCCGCGGCGGCGGGCGCCGCGCTGCCGGGCTGCGCAGTGAGCGCCAGCGCCCGGCCGGGGTGGTCCGGCGGAAATCCTCCCGCGGCGGTCAGCACGCCGGCGAGCTGAGTCGGCGCATGCTCCGCGTATTCGTTTTTTGTCAACTGAAGGACCAGGCGATCACCCTCGACGCGTGCGTTCTGCGCCGCAGCCGGGGCGACCGCGTCCGGCGTGATCGGATAAAAGTAGACGCTGCCGGGGTCGACGTTTGCGTTTGCCGGCAACGGCACGGTGAGCGTCACCGCATCGCCGGCGGCGGAGAAGGATCCGGTGAGGGCGGCATCGCCCGCGACCGGCTGGTGCGCGCGCGCGTCGGCGAATCTCGCCGCCGTGGCCGGATCCGCTTGCGGTGGGCCGGGGGAGACGGGAAGGCTGAGGGAGAGTTGCGCGTCTCCCGGCATGCATTGATCGAGGCACATCAGCCACTCCGCATGCCCCTGGAGATTCACCGTCGTGCCGGTGGGCAGATCCGCCGGTGGGGTAATCTCGGCAATCAGCAGCACGTCGCCCTCGTATCCATACGACACCAGCGGCGGGGTGAGAATGCGCTGCGGCACCGGCCACTGTAGTTCGCCCGCGGTGAAGCCCGGCGGCAGGTTCCATTCGATCTTCGTCGGCGTGCCCGAGTCGCCGGGGTTCTGCCAGTACGTGTGCCAGTGCTCGTCCATGCGCAGATGCAGGCCGACGGCGAATGGCTTGCCCGGCTGGATGGACGTGTTTTCGGCCAGCAACTCGGCCGCGACGTGGCCGGACCGCACGGGTGCGGCCGACGCCACGGCGGTGGCAGCGAGTGTGGCAATGGCGAGAAGTGGTGCGAAACGCAGGGACGTCATGGCGAGGGCTTCTCTCGTTCGGAGGCAGCGTGAACGGAGGATATTCCGCGGAGATTAGCCGGGGTTCCCGTCGTGCGCAATGCGCGTCGCCACATCACAGAACATTCACGGGCACCAAGCAGGCTTGCTCAGGGAGAAAAACGCAGTGGAGATTAATGCCCGTTCATGCCGGGCGCGCAAGCCGGCCGATATCATGCTGCTTTCCCTGACCAAACGCGAACGCCGGATGCTCAGCGCCGTATGGTGGCTGTTGTTGCTCGGCACGCTCGGCATGCTCGTGCTGCGCCATCCGCGGCGAACCGCCGGTGATTCAGGATTTTCTGGACGGGCCTCGGAGGCCTCCGCACAGTCCGCGCCATGATCATCAAGCCCAAGGTGCGCGGATTCGTTTGCGTGACGGCTCACCCGGCCGGTTGCGCTGCGCACGTGCAGGAGCAGATCAACTACGTCAAGTCCCGCGGACCGATTCAAGGCGGACCGAAGAACGTCCTGATCATCGGAGCATCCACGGGTTACGGCCTCGCCTCGCGCATCGCCGCGGCATTCGGCTGCCGGGCGGCGACGGTCGGCATCTTTTTCGAACGCCCGTCCGAACCGGGTCGCCCCGCCACCCCGGGCTGGTACAACTCGGCGGCGTTTCACCGGGCCGCGAAGGCCGAGGGCTTGTACGCAAAGAGCATCAACGGCGACGCGTTTTCCGACGACCTGAAGCAAAAGGTCATCGCCCTGATCAAGGCTGATCTCGGCTCCGTCGACCTCGTGGTCTACAGCCTGGCGTCACCGCGGCGCACGCACCCGCGCACCGGAGCGGTGCACAAGAGTATGCTCAAGCCGATCGGGGAGACGTTCACCGGCAAGACCGTCGACACCGACAAGGGGATTGTTTCCGAGGTGACGATCGAGCCGGCCACCGAGCAGGAAATGGCGGATACGATCGCGGTGATGGGCGGCGAGGATTGGGAGATGTGGATTCAGGCGCTGCATGATGCCGGCGTCCTCGCGCCCGGCGCCACCACCGTGGCCTATGACTATGTGGGACCGCGCATCACCTGGCCGATCTATCACCACGGCACGATCGGCCGCGCGAAGGAAGACCTGCGCAAGACCGCGCAGCGGCTGGATGCCCTGCTGAAGACGCACGGCTATGGGCGCGCGCTGGTGTCGATCAACAAGGCGGTGGTCACGCAGGCCAGTTCGGCGATCCCGGTGGTACCGCTGTATATTTCGATCCTGTATCGCGTGATGAAATCCAACGGCACGCACGAGGGCACGATCGAACAGATGCACCGTCTCTTTGCCGATCAGCTCTTCAACGGACGCGCGGTGCAGTTCGACGAGGAGGGGCGCGCGCGGATCGACGACCGCGAGATGCGGCCGGGCGTGCAGGAGGAGGTCATGCACCTCTGGCCGCGGGTGAACACGGAAAATCTAGCCGAACTCACCGACATTGCCGGCTACCGCGCCGAATTCCTGAAGCTGTTCGGCTTCGGCCTGACGGGCATCGACTACGACGCCGACGTCGATCCCGAGATGGCGCTCGAAAGCTAAGGCCGCCACGAACGCGGCCACAGAGACGGCGCATCCCGTGGCCGCGTTGGAAGATAACCACAACGTGGCCTCAAGGTTCCCGGGAGCGAGATTTCCAGGCCGGGCTTGCCCCGATGATCTTCACGTCGTGATTTCTTTCCCCAGGCAATGAAGGCGGTGGTGCAGCGGGTCACCCGCGCTCGGGTGATGGTGGCCGGGCGCGTGACGGGTGAGATTGGCGCCGGGCTGGTGGTGTTGCTCGGCATCCACCGTGACGATACCCCGGACGATCTTGAATGGTTGTGCGGCAAGATCGCGCGGCTGCGGATCTTCGCGGATGCGGCGGGCGAGATGAATGAGTCCCTCGTGGACACGCGTGGCGGATTGCTCGTCGTCAGCCAATTCACGCTCGTCGCGAGCACGAAGAAGGGCAACCGGCCATCCTTCAATGATGCGGCCCGGCCGGAACAGGCCGTGCCGTTGTATGAGCGTGCGGTCGCGCGCCTGACGGAGTTGCTGGGCCGGCCGGTCGCGACGGGCGAGTTCGGCGCGATGATGAAGGTCGAACTCACCAACGACGGCCCGGTGACGATCACGCTCGACAGCCGGGCGAGAGAGTAAGTCGGGGGCGGAGGAGCCGGCTTCCCGGCTCAGTCGATGACTTTCTCGTACGCCTCGGGCGTCAACAGCCCGCCCAATTGCGCGCGGTTGCGCACCCTTATGCGCAGCATCCAGCCGCCGTCATAAGGTTCCTGATTCACCAGTTCCGGGGTGCTGGCGAGCGCCGGGTTCACCTCGAGGACTTCGGCGTCGACCGGGGCATACAGGTCGGAGGCGGCTTTCACCGATTCGACGACGCCAAAGGTTGCGCCGGTGGTCAGCACGGCACCGGGTTTGGGCAGTTCCACAAACGTGATGTCACCCAGACTGTTTTGCGCGTAATCGGTGATGCCGACCAGGGCGGTGGTGTCATCCACCAGTCGGACCCATTCATGTTCGCGGGTGTAGAGGAGGTTGGTCGGGACGTTCATTGTTTCGGCAATGGCACAAAAGGGGGGCGCGTGGGACGCAGCACAACGCGTTGGCCACGCAGGTCGACGCTCAAAGGAGCGGTAGTGACGCTCGCGGCGGCCGGGGCGTCGAGCAGCACCGAACCAATCGCTTCGTTCAGCATCGGCGATAACGTTCCGCTCAGCACCCGGCCGACCGTCGCGCCGCCGGCGAGCACGGGCGTACCCGCGCGCACGATGCGGCGATCGCCGGTGCGGAAGAAGATCACGCGGCGCGGGGGCCCTTCCGCCTTTTCCCGCGCGAGCACCTCGCGACCAAGAAACGGGGCGGCTTTGGTGAACTTCACGGTCCAATCCAGGCCCGCCTGGATCGGGCTGATCTCGTCGTCGATTTCGTGACCGTAGAGCGAGAAACCGGCCTCGAGGCGCAGGCTGTCGCGCGCGCCCAGGCCGCAAAGCGCCAGACCGTGCGGTCGTCCGGACGGTTCAAGGGCGGCGGCGATGCTTTCGGCGTCACCCCAAGGACAAAAGAGCTCAAAGCCACGTTCGCCCGTGTAGCCGGTACGACTGATCAGGCACGGGAAACCGGCGACCTTGCTTTCGACGAAGTGGTAATAC
The DNA here is from genome assembly GCA_963797435.1 of uncultured Verrucomicrobiae bacterium. Taxonomy (GTDB): domain Bacteria; phylum Verrucomicrobiota; class Verrucomicrobiia; order Opitutales; family Opitutaceae; genus CAWCPJ01. The sequence goes on from CAWCPJ010000007.1 coordinate 84,521, forward strand.
TTGAGGTCACCGAGCGTCGCGGGGGTCAACGGCTGCAGGGTTGCGGCCGCACTCGGTCCCTGGAGGGCCAGCAGGCCCCATTGTTCGGAAACATCCTCGAGCGTGCAACGGGCGTCGGCCAGGTGCTCGCGAATCCACGCGAAATCCTTGGCGGTGTTGGCCGCGTTCACGCACAGCAGGTAATCCCCTGGTCCGCGCTGGTAGATCAAAAGGTCGTCCACCACGCCGCCCGTGGGGCGACACATTGGCGAATAGAGGACACGACCGGGATTGAGTTTCGCGACGTCGTTCGTCACCAACCGATCCAGGGCGGACTCCGCTTCGGGGCCGCGCACGGTGAACTCGCCCATGTGCGAGACGTCGAACAGGCCGACGGTGGTTCGCACCGCCCGATGTTCCTCGAGAATGCTGCGATACTGGACCGGCATCTCCCACCCGGCAAAGTCGACCATCCGCGCACCGTGGGCGACGTGGAAGGCATGGAGGCTGGTTTGCCGAAGGGCGGACATGTGCTTATCGACTAAGCGGCGCATTCTGGAGCGGGCAAGGCGGTTCGAACCGAGGGCCGGTCGGCGCGTGCCGTTCCGCGCGAGAGTTCTTGAATCCAACATCCTCCTGCGGTTTCCCCGATCACGTTTTTCGTTACCGGGTTCCAACCAGCGAATTGGACCACGAATCCGCACAGATATCGGGCGAATCGAGATCCGGGTTCGACCGGATGTTCTCACAGCGGTACGAAAACGGTCTGACATGGCGCCTTGCCAGAGCGTGCTCATGCACTTTAAACACACCCCACCGCCCTGGCGGGCGGTCCCCCTCTCAAGAGGTGAACTGATCAGCTCTCTCCTTCAGGAGAGGGGACCGCGCGCAAGCGTGGTGAGAGGTGTTTCATCGGCCAACGTGCATGACACGCTCTAGATGTCCGTGCCCTGCTCGCTGGCCGGCGTGTCCGGCGCAACGCCTGCCAACGGGGCGACGAGGACCTTGTCGATGCGGAAGTGATCCATGTCGACGACCTCCCAGCGATAGCCGCCGGTCTCGAACGCGTCTCCGGCCGTCGGGATGCGACCGAGATGTGTCATCATGAATCCTCCCAACGTCTGAAAATCGACGTGCTCCTCGCCCGGCAGGACCGAAAGATGCAGGGTTTCCTTGAGGTCGTTGATCGGCAGGGTTGCGTCGATCAGCCAGGAACCGTCGGGGCGCTTCTTCGCATCGGGCCCGGGGGCCTGGCCCCGCGAAGGCAGATCCCCCACGATCGCCTCGAGCACGTCGATCAGCGTAACGATGCCCTGGGTCGTGCCAAACTCGTCGACGACCAGGCCGATGTGGCGACCGGAGCGCTTGAAGGCTTCGAGCGCCTGGATGCACGTGGTCGTTTCCGGCACGCGCAAGGGCTGCGTGAGCAGGTCGTTCATCGGCGTGCGGAAGCCGGCCGCGGAGTTCGCCCACAGCGCCTTGACCGAGATCATGCCGAGGATGTTGTCGGTGTCCCCGCGATACACCGGGAAGTGGGAGTGACCGCTGGTGACGATCCGGCGCCAGTTCGTCTCGTCGGGTTCGTCGATGTTCAGCCAGACCATCCGTGGTCGGGGATTCATGATCGCGGTCACCGGCAGCCGGTCGAGCGCGAGCACACCTTCCACCATGCGTTTTTCCGCGGCGTGAAACACGCCCTCGTTCTGCCCCTGTTCGATGAGCTGCGCGATTTCCTCGTCGCTGACTTTCTGTCCCGTGATGCGCCCGAGGCTGAACACCTTCACCACCGCTTCGGTTGCGATCGAGGCGAGCCAGACCGCCGGCGTCGCCAGCCAGGTGAGCAGACGCAGCGGACGTGCGAGCAACAACGCATACCGCTCGGGATTGCTCAGGGCGATGCGCTTGGGGATCAGTTCCCCGAAAAACACGACCAGCCCGGTGATGCCGATGACCACGAGGGCGATCGCCACGCCGTGCGCCCGGGCTCCGAACACCGGGGAAATCGCGTCGGCGATGCTTCCGGCGAGCGTGGCGCCACCATAGACGCCGAGCAACGCGCCGACGAAATTGATGCCGATCTGGACCACGCAGAGAAACCGCGAAGGCGTCTCCGCGAGGGCGAGCGCCGCGACTGCGCGGGCGTTGCCGTGGGCGGCAAGCTTGCGCAGGTGGGCGCGGCGGGCCGACACAATCGCGATCTCCGCCAGGGCTAACAAGCCGTTGGCTGCCACGAGGGATGCGATAAGAATTGCTGCCAGACCCATGGAGGTTGGACCTGCCGGTTGTAAGGGGGCTGGCGCTCGCCTCAAATGCAATCTCCAGCCGAACGCTTGCCAAGCGGTCCGCCTCCTGTAACCAATTGGTTCTCCATGAACGAGTCCGAGGAGCCGGCGCCAGTCCGCGCGAATTTTGTCCGCGAGGGGTGGCTTGTGCGCGCAGGGGAAGGCTGGCGAGAGCCCCGATGACGACTTTCTTCCTCGCCGTGGTCCTGACGCTGGCGGTCTCGTTCTGGTGCTCGCTGCTCGAGGCGCTGATCCTGAGCACGACCGTGGCCGAGGTGGAGGCGCTGAAGAAGCGCTCGCTTCGGCGGGGCCTGGCGCTGGAACAGCTGAAACTCGAGATCAGCGACACGATTTCGACGATCCTGACCCTGAACACGATCGCCAACACGCTCGGAGCGACGATCATCGGCGCCCTGGCCGCCCGCCTGTTCGGTGAAGTCTGGCTCGGGTTTGTGACCGGCGGCATGGTGCTGGCCGTTTTGATCTTCTCGGAAGTGATTCCGAAGAACCTCGGCGTCGTGTACCGGGTGGCCCTCCAGCCCTATGTGGTCCTGCCGCTCATGGTGATGCGGCGCGCGCTCTATCCGATCACCTACCTGTGCAACCTCTCGGTGCGGCTCGTGGTGAAGGACAAGCCCGCGGAAACCACGTCCGAAGAGGAGATCATCCTGCTCGCCGAACGCAGCGCCAAGGAGGGCAAACTCACGCCGGCCGAGTCGCGCATGATCGTCAACGCGCTCTCGCTCGATGATGTGCGCGTTTCGGAGATCATGACGCCGCGCATCGTCGTGACGGCTCTGGAGCGCAACGAGACGATCGCGGATGTTTTCCTTCAGCATAAGAATATTCCGTTCGCGCGCATTCCCGTCTACCGCGATCATCTCGACCACGTGGTCGGACTGGTGCGGCGACGCACCTTGCTCAAGGCGGCCGCCCACGATCAGGATACCGCCACCGTCGGCACGCTCGCCGAGGAAGTACATTTCATTCCCGAGACGGTATCCGCGGCCGCCGCCCTGCAGATGTGTCTGAAAACGCATCAGCAGTTGCTGGTGGTGGTCGACGAGTTCGGCTCCGTGTCCGGTGTCGTGACCATGGAGGACATCATGGAGCACATCATTGGTCGCGAGATTTTCGAGAAGGACGACGTGGCAATCGACATGCGCGAACTCGCGCGGGCGCGGCGACCGCGGGCGCGGACGCCCTCCTCTTCCCGCCGGCCTTCCGGGTCCGGCCGGCAGGACGTGGCGTAGCCGCGCTACACGCGGGAGTGCCACGTGCGAAGGGCGAGGACGATCGGCGGCTGCGTCCCCGGCCGGGGATGACGCGTTCCTTGCTGCGCAGGCCCAGGCGCGATTCCGGGCACCTGGCACTTGTGACTTCGGCGCGCGACGCGGTGGTGAGTCCCCGATGACGGAACGCGCCAACCCCGGGTTTGCCATCCGGCGGTGAACCTGCCGTGATCGGGTATCCCCAACCGGATCGGCCCACCAAACCGGCGCAGTTCCTGCCTCAATGCTTTCCACTGACATCCGGCGTCAGTGCCATCACGGAATCGTTCGTTTCCGCGCGTCGTGGTTGCTTCCCGATTCCCGCGACCAGCGCTTTCCCTGTCCGATCGTTTTCACCCTCCACCCAAAGTCATACCCGCACCTCATATGAACTATCACTACCTCGATTCGAACAATCAGCCGGCTGGGCCGGCTTCGCTGGAAGACATCCGAGCCCTCGCCCGTGCGGGCCGGATTGCCGGTGATCCGATGGTTTGTCCCGAAGGCGGCAGCGAATGGAAGCTCCTGTCCGTGCTCGAAGGCAAAACCACCACCGCGACATCATCCAAGGCGCTGCCGTTCTCCGGCACGCTGCTGGCCGATTTCGTCGGCCGGTTGGTGAAGCTTGTCGGCGGCATCCTGAGCCCGGAACTCGTGGAAAAGTCCCTGGGGCTCGCGCGGTACTTTGGCCAATACGCCGTGCTGTTGGGCGGGGCTCTCGGCTTGATCGCAGCCATCGTGGCGGCGATCCGCTTCAATTCCTTCGCACTGTTCATCGGGGGAATAGGTTTCGTGCTGGTGCTCGCGGTCGCGCAGTTTGCTGCGGCACGTTTTCTCGGCGCGTCGGACATCCTGATCCAGTCGACGCCAAGCCGGGTTTCTTCCCTGGCGTTCCTCGAATGCATCGGCCTGCTCGCGGTGCTTGGAGCGATCGGCACGCTGATTGGAGGCATCGTCGTGGCGATCCAGGCCAGCAGCTTTGGCCTCCTGGTGCCGGCCGTGTTGTTCGCGATTTTTTGGGCATTTTTCGGCGCCATCGCCCTGCACCCGCATCTCGCCTCGGTGGAGTCGGGCTCGGGCAGCGCTGGTGAAGAGGCGATCGGCATCCTCGCATTTTGTCTCAAGGCCGCCCTCAAGATGGTCCCGCTTGCTTTTGCGCTGCTCGCGGTGGTGGGTGCGCTGGCGTTGCTGGTTGGCATGATCGCCCCGAATTCCCAGTTCACCTTCGTCCTCGCCACGGTCATCCCGGCCATCCCGGTGCCCGGTCTGAACGGTCCGGGGCTCGGCGGGGCGGGGGCGGTGCTCGCGGCGGCGTTGTTGCCGATGGCGGCCTACTTTATCTACCTGATTTCCTCGCTGCCGCTTGAACTCTGGCGCGCGATCCTGTCACTCCCGGGCAAGCTCGACCTGCTGCGCCGGGTGGATCACACGGCATAGGCAGGCTCGTATCCTCCGCAAAACAACCGGCCCGAAGCGCGCACGCTTCGGGCCGGTTTGCTTTGCGGAGGACGGCGCTGCCCGCCCGAGCGTGTTCTGCTATTTGACGAGCCGCAGGGCGAAGGGATAACGATAGGCAACGCCGTCGTTTGCCTTCATGGCAGCGATAATCGAGAAGACCAGGTTGCCGATGCCGACCACCGGAATCAGCACCAGGCCGATCAGGATCGCCGACAGAATCGCCACGCAGATCCAGGCGAGGGCGACGGTGATCTGGAAGTTCAATGCTTCCTTGGACTGATCCTCGATGAACGGGTGGTCCTGCCTCTTCGTCAACCAGATGATCAGCGCGGGAATGAAACCAAAAAAGATGCTGAGGAGATGCGAAAGCATCGCCATGGTGCGGGCATCTTTGGGAATATCGGAGGAGGCAACGGGGACAGCGGCGGTATTTTCCATGATGATATGGGAGTAGAGGTGCGGAGTGGATGCTGGCACAACCGTCGTTTGGTTCAATCCCGAATGGGAGCGGTTCCTCGCACGGTTGACCGAACGTGCGGGGTGGGGCGATGCATTTCGCCCCCTCGTCGGAGGGCGTCGCCCCACTTTGCCGCCGGATTGTTCCGCCGGCTCACCCGATGTCGTTCACCCGCACGCAGGCGACGCGGCGTTCCCCGTCCAGCCGGTCCAGCGGCGGGATCACCTGGCGGCAAACGTCGGTCGCATACGGGCATCGCGGATGAAACGTGCAGCCGGCGGGCGGGTTGAGTGGGGAAGGCGGATCACCGGGCAACATGATGCGTTGCCGGTTGCGCTCGCGCTCCGGGTCCGCCACGGGAATCGCGCTGATCAGGGCGCGCGTGTAGGGGTGACGCGGGTCTTCGATCACCTGACGGGCTTCGCCGATCTCGACGATCTTGCCGAGATACATCACGGCAATCCGGTCGGAGATGTGTTTCACGACGGAAAGATCGTGGGCAATGAAGATCATGCTCAGCCCCAGCTCACGGGTGAGCGCGCCGAGCAGGTTGAGGATTTGTGCCTGGATCGAGACGTCCAGCGCGGATACGGGCTCGTCCGCGATGAGCAGCTTCGGCTCGAGCGCGAGCGCGCGGGCCACGGCGATCCGCTGACGCTGCCCGCCCGAGAATTCGTGGGGATACTTGCGCACGTCGCGCGCAGAAAGCCCCACGCGCTGCATCAGCGCCACGACTTTCGCCGCCACGTCGCGGCGGGAAGCCCGCCGGTGCACGAGCAACGGTTCCGCCAGCGCATCGTAGACCGTCATGCGCGGATTGAGCGACGCGTACGGATCCTGAAAGACGAGTTGCAGCATCGGCCGCAGGTCACGCAGGTCCGAGTTGGAGACCGTGGCGAGATCGCGTCCATCGAGGCGGATGTGCCCCGCCGTCGGGTGCACCAGCCGCATGATCGTGCGCGCGAGGGTTGACTTGCCGCAGCCGGACTCGCCGACGAGCCCGAGCACTTCGCCGCGGCGCAGGGCGAGGCTCACGCCGTCGACTGCCTTGACCGTGCCGGCCTGCCGTTGCAGCACAAATCCATGGAAGACCGGGAAGTGGGTCTTCACGTCTTCGAGTTCGAGGATGATGTCAGTCATCGGGGCCAGCACGCTTCTCCTTTTCGGGCAGGCCCGCTGGGCCACGCCGCATGCATAAGCCTGAAAGCGAACGGGCGATTCGCCGTCCCGGCGTGGCCCGGAGGGCGAGCCCTGCAGTTGCGAACTCGGGTGTATCCAAATCCATCGGTCGTCCGCTTCATATCTCGCCGGCTTGCACGCGCAGGCAGGCGCTCGCGTGGGCCGGCACGATCTCCTGCAACTCCACCGGAGTGGTGCGGCAGCGCTCGACGACATCGACACAGCGTTCCGCGAACGGACAGCCCGGAATCGCGCGCGATACGTCCGGCGGCTGGCCGGGGATGGTGAACAACTCCGCGCCCTTCGGCTGCAACGCCGGAATCGAGCGCTGCAGCGCCCGCGTGTAGGGATGCCGCGGGGCGGCAAACAACGGTGTCGTCGAGGCCGCCTCGACGATGCGCCCCGCGTACATGACGTGCACGCGATCGCACAGGCCGGCGACCACACCGAGATCGTGCGTGATGAAGATGACGGACATCCCGCGTTCCTGCTGGAGGCGCTTGAGCAGTTCGAGAATCTGCGCCTGCACGGTGACGTCGAGCGCCGTGGTCGGCTCGTCGGCAATCAGCAGTTCCGGGCGCGTGATCAGCGCCATCGCGATCATCACGCGCTGGCGCATGCCCCCGGAAAACTCGTGGGGATAAGACCGCACGCGTCGGGCGGCGTCGGGGATGCCGACCTCCTCGAGCGCGGCGATGGCGCGCGCCAGCGCAACCTTTGGCTTCACGCCCTCGTGCACGGTGAGCGGCTCGATGAGTTGCGTGGAAATCCGCAGGTACGGATTCAGCGAGGTCATCGGATCCTGGAACACGATTGCGATGCGTCGGCCGCGGATCCGACGACGTTCCCCGGTGGAGCAGTGGAGCAGGTCGATGCCGGCAAAAAGCGCCTGTCCGCTCTCAATCCGGCCCGGAGGCTGGGGGATCAGGCCGAGCAGCGAGTAGCATGTCACCGACTTGCCGGAACCTGACTCGCCGACGAGGCCCAGGGTTTCGCCGGCCTCGACTTTGAATGAAACCCCGTCCACCGCGCGCACGATCCCGTTTCGGGTGTGGAAATACGTGCGCAGATTGGAGACATCGAGCAACGGCATGATGTGCGGACAGCGCCGAAGGTGAAACCGCCGCGGGAGCGAGCAAACAGAAAGAAGCCGACGCGCATGGCTTCTTCCGGTGCGGATCCCGGAAGACCCTCACGTGCAACCTGGCCGGGAGATTTCCCACCACGGCCTGCGGCCGCAACGAAAGGTAGGGTCGGCTGTCCCCAGCCGACCGCGGCCGCGTGGGGACACACGACCCCATCTCGAATCCCCGTGTGCACCACGGATGCACGGCCGCACGTGCTGTTGGCGAGGGTTGCAGGCGGGGCGGAGCATGCTTATCTTCCAGCCAGTCAGACGATCCAATCCTACTCATCCCCAGACCCCCAGGAAGGAGGCAGTCATGCCAGCCACCAAGGTGAAGGAGTTTCTGGACAGCCGCGGTATTCGCTACGTGAACATCAAGCATTCGCCGGCGTTCACTGCTCAGGAGGTAGCCGCGTCCGCTCACGTGTCGGGGCGCGATTTTGCGAAGACCGTGATCGTGATGATCAACGAACGAATGGCGATGGTCGTGCTCCCCGCGGGGCGGCGCATCGTGTTGTCGGACCTGCGTGAGTTGCTCGAGGCGCCCAACCTGCGCCTGGCGACGGAAATGGAGTTTCGCGAAACCTTTCCGGATTGCGAAGTCGGTGCGATGCCGCCGTTCGGCAACCTCTACGGCATGCCGGTCTACATTGCGTCAGCACTGACCGAAGAACCCGAGATCGTGTTCAATGCCGGGTCCCATATCGAGGTGATCAAGATGGCCTACGACGACTTCGCTGCCGCCGTAAATCCGCACATCCTCGACTTCGTGACGACCGCGTAAACGGGAAGCCCCCCGCCTTTTGCCGGCATGCAGCCGGCGCCTGGAATGTCCCGCAACCCGTGGCATTCCAGCACCGCGAGGCATCGGTTCGTCGCCTCGAACCCGGAATTTCATGGTCCGAGGGAAGAATGGGCCACGTTGTCGTTGCACTCCAACGCAGCTACCGGGTGTGCTATCCTTGGAACTGCACCGGCAACGACACCGGGGCAGGCCGGCTGGACACGATTTTCTTTGAATACCCGCCGAACCGCCCGCGTCCCAACGGGCGAACCTACATGGGAGGACTTATGAACAAACTCGTTGCCGCCACTCTCTTCGCCGCCGTCAGCGGCCTGTTCTGTGCACCGCAAACCGCCCGGGCCGGGGGAGACGAAACCGCCGCCGCGATCGGCGGATTTATTGGCGGGCTGATCGTCGGTTCGTCGATCGACCACGATCACCACGCCCGCTACGACGATCACGCCCGGGTGCACGTGGGTGCGAGCATCGTCATCGCCGATCGGGATCACCACCACCATCGTGGTCACTGGGAAACCAATCGCATCCGCTATTGGGTTCCGGGCCGCTGGGTGGTGAGCTTCGACCGCCGCGGGCACCGGGTCCGCGGTTTTGAACGCGGCCATTACGCAATTCGCGAGGAGCGCGTCTGGGTTCGCTCGGGCAGGGATCGTTATGATGTTTGCCGCTGACGCGGTCCTGGAGATCACCATAACGCAGACGATTCGATGAACTGTCAGGACGCCGAAAGCTGCTGTTTTCCGAGCGGGATGGCGCGCTGGATCCGACCCAGCGCGCCGCGCTTGATGGCCACCTGGGGCACTGCGCCGACTGTCGGGCGGTACAGGCAGGATTGGCCGAATCCGCCGGCGCCTGGCGGGCACAGGCCGCATCCGTTTCGACTCCGGATGCGGAACACGAGTGGTTCGCCATCCGCCGGCGGATTCGGTCCGGGGAAAAGCCCCAAAGTGTCCCGCTCGCGTGGCTGCGACCAGCCGGCTTCGGTCTGGCAGCCGCGGCGGCGGTGGCGCTCGCCGTCATGCTCGCCCCCCGTTCGCAAAAGTCGGAAAGCAGCACGCCCGGTCGGGACTCGACCTACGTCAGCTATGTCACGGTCGAGAGCGCCAGCGATTCGACCATGGTCTACGAAGATCCCGACAGCGGCTGGCTGGTGGTCTGGGTCGGGGATGCCAAACAGACGAGCGGAAGCTGAGGGAAAGGGCCGGCGACTGTTCCCGTTTTTGCGGGTTGTCTTTTCACTGCCCGGGCTTTTCGTCGGCCGGAATGGCCAAAGACTGGCTCGAGGGAATTTCTGACAGCTATGACGTCGTCGCGATCGGCAGCGGCCTCGCCGGCCTGACCGGGGCCAACTGCCTCGCCAAATGTGGCCGTTCCGTCCTCCTGCTCGAGCATCACTACCAGTTCGGCGGCCTCGCCACGTGGTTCAAGCGCAAGGGCGGGCACATCTTCGACATCTCCCTGCATGGCTTCCCGATCGGCATGATCAAGTCGTGCCGCAAGTACTGGTCGCAGGATATCGCCGACTCGATCGTCCAACTCAAGGACGTGCGGTTCGTCAACCCGCAGTTCAATGTCTGGACCACCTTTGATCGCACCGATTTCACGCGCATCCTGACCGACGAGTTCAAGGTGCCGGCCGCGACCGTGGAGGCGTTTTACACGCACCTGCGCGGCATGAATTTTTACGACAACGATCCGCGGACCACGCGACAGCTGTTCGACGAGTTCTTCCCCGGTCGCGATGATGTTGCGCGCCTGCTCATGGAGCCGATCGCCTATGCCAACGGTTCGACGTGGGATGATCCGGCCATCACCTACGGCATCGTCTTCTCGAACTTCATGAGCAAGGGCGTGTTCACGTTTCGGGGCGGCACCGACGTCCTGATCAAGAAGATGCACGCGGAAGCACGCCGGAATGGGGTCGAGATGCGCCGCTGTGCCCTCGTCGAACGCGTGCTCACCGAAGAAGTCGACGGCGTGCGGCAGGTCACCGGCGTGGTGGCCAACGGCCGCGAGATCCGCTGTCGCGCCGTGCTGTCCAACTCCGGGATCAAGAGCACCGTGCTCCACCTCGCGGGCCGCGATGCCTTCGCGCCCGGGTTCGTGCGCGAGGTGGAGGAGATCCGCATCAACACGAGTTCCTGCCAGGTCTACCTCGGCATCCGCGCGGGCGAATCGATCCCGCACGTCGGCGACCTGATCTTCACCTCCAAGGCGGAAACGTTTTCCAGCGAGGAATTGATCGACCTGCGCACGCGCAGCCGGACGTTTTCGCTGTATTATCCGGATACGCGCCCGGGGAGCGACCGCTACACGATCGTATGTTCGCTCAATGGCCGCTACGAGGACTGGAAGCGGCTGTCCGAGGAGGAATACCAGGTCGAAAAACAGCGCCTGGTCGACGAGTCGATCGACGCGCTGGAGGAATTCATTCCCGGGGTGCGCGCGAAAATCGATCACGCCGAGGCGGCGACGCCGCGGACGATTGAACACTACACGCGGCACCCGTCCTCCTTCGGCACGAAGTTCGAAGGGCTGCGCTGCTCGATGGACCTGCCCAACCAGCTTCCCGGTTGTTATCACGCGGGGTCCGTTGGCATCATCATGTCGGGATGGCTCGGCTCGATGAACTATGGCGTGATCGTCGCGAACAACATCGACAAGTACCTCTTCGAGAAGAAGCGGCAGGAAGCCGGCGCCGCGATGGCTGCCGTGGGCCGGTGAACCGCCCCGTCGCCGCCGACGCCCGGAGGCGGTGGTTCGACTTTCCCGCTCGTCCAGCGTCCTGACGTCCGCTGTTCCAACCCCGCCGCTCGCTTCCTTCTCCCGCCTTTCCGGTTTTCCTCGATCCCTGGCTTCCGTGTCTGCTCCGATCACCGCCTACCTGCCGCATCGTCCGCCGTTTTTGTTTGTCGACGAAATCATCGCCGAGACGGAGTCATCGCTCACCGCCCGCCTGCGGGTGCGTCCGGAACTGGACTGCTTTCGCGGCCATTATCCCGGCAACCCGATCATGCCCGGGGTGCTGATCTCCGAGGCGGTGTTTCAGGCGGGCTCCGTGCTGTTGACGAAAATCCAGCAGCGGGAAGCCGGCGACAGTGGCGGGGCTGCGCCGAAGGGCGTGCCGGTCCTCGCCCGGATTGAGAACGCCCGGTTCCGCTCCGTCGTGCGTCCGGGCGACGAACTCACGATCGAGGTGAAGCTCAAGGACCGCATGGCCGGCTTCTGCTTCATGAGCGGTTCCGTGCGCGTGGCCTCGCGGCGCGTGATGCACGTCGATTTCTGCGTGACGCTGGGCGGCGAAGGAGAAAACCCCGCGTGAGCGACCTCCTTCTTGCGGGGCCGGACCTTGCGTCCGCGCCCTCCCGTCTCGTCATCCCGGCCCGGTCGCAACGTCCGGCCCTGCATGTCCGCCGATGAGCTTCCTGAATCTCACCGGCAAGACCGTCCTCGTCGCCGGCGTCGCGAACAAGAAGAGTGTCGCGTTCGCGGTCGCCCGCACGCTGGAGGCGGAGGGCGCGCGGGTGGTCTACAGCGTGCGCTCTGATGCCCGGCGCAAGTCGCTCGATCCGCTGTTGGCGGGAAAACCGGTGTTCGTGTGCGACGTCGAGCGCGAGGGTGGGGCGGAGCGGCTGGCGGCGGACCTTGCCGCCGCGGGCCTGGTGCCGTTGCACGGCCTCGTCCACTCGATCGCGTTCGCGAACTATGGCGACGGGTTCAAGCCGTTTCACGAGACGAAGCGCGCCGATTTTCTCCAGGGGGTCGCCATCTCGTCGTTTTCGCTGGTCGAGCTCGCACGCGCCTGCAAGCCGCACCTGGCCCCGGACGCCTCCGTCGTGACGATCGGCATCTCATCGTTGCTCGTGACGCCGGACAACTATGGCTACATGGGACCGATCAAGGCCGCCCTGGAATCCACCAGCCGGTTCCTGGCGAAGTCGTTCAGCGCGGATTCGCGCGTGCGCTTCAACATCGTTGGCGCGGGTCCGCTCAAGACGAGTGCGTCGGCCGGCATCCCGGGTTTCGCCGAGAGTTACCTCTACGCGGAAAAGATGACCCTGCGCAAAAAGGCCCTCGCCACGCAGGAGATCGCCAACGCCGCGGTATTCCTGCTCAGCGAGCGTTCCAGCGGCCTGAACGGCGCGACCCTGGTCGTCGACGCCGGCCTCGGCCTGAACTATTTCGACAAGGAGATCATCCGCCTCGCCATGCGGCCGGAACGACCGTGATGATTTTCGAATTTCGAATCTCGATTTTCGATTTCAAGCAGGGCTCCAGCTTTGATCACCACCTTTCTGCCTGATCGAAAATCGAGAATCCAAAATCGAAAATCGAATTGTGCGCTTTCAGAACGTCGTCATCGAAACCCTCGCCTACGAGCTGCCGCCCGAGGTCTGGACCTCCGCCGACCTCGAGGGACGCCTGCAGCCGCTCTACGACCGGCTCCGGTTGCCGGCCGGGCGGCTGGAACTGATGACCGGCATTCGCGAACGCCGGTTCTGGCCGCAGGCGACCGCCGCCTCCGCCGCGAGCGCCATGGCCGGCCAGCGCGCGCTTGCGGCCAGCGGCATTGACCGGGGACAAATCGAGGTGCTGGTGCATGCGGCCGTGTGTCGCGACATGCTCGAACCGGCCACGGCGAGTTTCGTGCACCACGCTCTCGGCCTGGCCCCTTCCGTGCAGGTGTTCGACATCTCCAATGCGTGTCTCGGTTTTCTCAATGCGCTGACGCTGCTGGGCGGCCTCATCGAAAGCGGCCAGATCAAGTGCGGCATGGTGACGGTTGGCGAGGACGGCCGTCCGCTCGTCGAGCAGACGATCGCGACCCTCCTGCGCGAGCCCTTCACGCGCAACGAAATCAAGCCCTACTTTGCCAACCTCACGATCGGGAGTGCCGCGGTCGCCGCGGTGGTCTGCCATCGTTCGCTCGCCCCCGCCGGCCATCTCCTGCTCGGCGGCGTCGGCCGGGCGGCCACGCAGCACAACGAACTTTGCCAGGGTGATCGTGCGCACGGCAACGGGCTCGTGATGCAGACGGATTCCGAGCAGCTGCTCGTGGCGGGCGTGAACCTCGCCCAGGAAACCTGGGACGCCTTCAAGCAGGAGACGGGCTGGACGGAGACGACGCCGGCGCGGTTCATCTGTCATCAGGTCGGTTCCGTTCACCGCCGCGCCCTCTACGAGAAGCTCGGCCTCGACGTCGCGCGCGACTTTTCGACGTTCGACTGGCTGGGCAACACGGGTTCGGCCGCGCTGCCGATCACGCTGGCCCGCGCCGTCGAGGCCGGCGCGGTTCGCCCGGGTGATGACGTCGCGCTGCTCGGCATCGGCAGCGGCATCAACTGCCTGATGCTCGCCTTGCAGTGGTAGCACGGATTGCGGATGAACGCGGAAAGCGCAGCGCGTAGCCGCCCGCCCCAGGAGGCTGGTCCCGTCGATCCGGCCGTCGCCCTCCCGAAGGCGGTGCGGGCGATTTTTCCCTTTCAGGCGCACACGCTGGACCTCCCGGGCGGGGTGCGGATGCGCTATCTCGACGAGGGTCCCCGCGAAGGTCCGGTGGTCGTGATGGTGCACGGAAACCCGACCTGGTCGTTCTACTTCCGGTCGCTCGTGTTCGCCCTGCGGGATCGGTTTCGCTGCCTCGTGCCCGATCACGTCGGTTGCGGGCTGTCGGACAAGCCGCAGGATTACAATTACAGCCTCGAACAGCGTATCGCCGATCTCGGGACGCTGTTGGATGCGCTCAACATCACGCGGGCGCACCTGATCGTGCACGATTGGGGTGGCCCGATCGGGCTCGGCGTGGCGCGGCGCCGACCCGCGCTGGTCGACCGGCTCGTCGTGCTCAACACGGCGGCGTTTCCGTCGCGCCGGATTCCGCGGCGGATCGCCGTGTGCCGGCTGCCGTGGCTTGGCGCCCTCCTGGTGCGGGGACTCAACGGATTCAGCGGGCCGGCGGTTCACCTGGCCGTGCGCCGCCCGTTGCCGCCGGCCGTGCGCCAGGCGATGCTGTGGCCGCATCGTTCGTGGGCCGATCGCGTCGCGGTCCACCGTTTCGTGCGCGACATCCCCCTTGGTCCAGGGCACCGCACGCAGCCGGAGATCGAACGCATCGGCGGAAGCCTGACGGCGTTCCGCGACCGGCCGGTCTTGATCGTCTGGGGCATGCGAGACTGGTGTTTCGACTCCACCTTTCTCGCGGAATGGAAGCAGCGCCTGCCCCGGGCCCGCGTCGTCGAGTTGCCGGAGGCGGGCCACTGGCTGCTCGAGGACGACCCGGCGGCCGTGGTGACAGAGGTGGACGCATTTCTCGGGCGTCCCGAAGGATGATCAAGCGGGGGCGATCCGCCCGTGGAGTTCGCCGAGGTCGCGCAGGTAGCCGGTGGTGTTCCGACGCAACTGCTCGAGTTGCGCGGGATGATAGCGCCAGGTCCAGTTGCCGGCGGGACGACCGGGGATGTTGAAGCGCGCTTCGCTGCCGAGGCTCATGAGGTCCTGCAAGGGGAGGATGGTGAGGCGGCTGACGGCGGCATACGCCGTGCGGATGAAATCCCAGCCGACTTCCCGGCCGTCGACGCGCAGGTAACGCCGCACATGATCCTGCACATGGGGCTCCGCCTGCTTGTACCAGCCGAGGGTCGTGTCGTTGTCGTGGGTGCCGGGATAGAGCGCCTGGTTGGCGGTGAGGTTGTGCGGCAGGTAGAGGTTGTCGGCCTTGCCCCCGAAGGCGAACTGCAGCACCGCCATCCCGGGCAGCCCGGTGTCGTCGCGCAATTCCAGGACGCCAGGGCTGAGGGAGCCCAGATCCTCGGCGATGATCCTGGCGTTCGGGAATCGCTGGTGCACGGCCTTGAAGAAATCGAGGCCGGGGCCGGGCACCCATTTGCCGGGACGCGCGGTCTTTGAACCCGCGGGAATCCGCCAGTAGCTGTCGAACCCGCGGAAGTGATCGATGCGCACGATGTCGCAGAGCTCGAAGGTGGCGGCGAGCCGCTCCAGCCACCAGCGGTAGCCGTCGGCGGCGTTGGCCGGCCAGTCGTAGAGGGGATTGCCCCAATACTGCCCGTCGGCCGCGAAGTAGTCGGGCGGCACGCCCGCGACGGCGACCGGCTGCAGTTTCTTCCGGTCGAATTCGAAAAGGTCCGGGTGCATCCACACGTCGGCGCTGTCGAGCGCCGCGAAGATCGGGATGTCACCGATGATCGTGATGCCGCGCCCCGCCGCATAGTCACGCAGTTCCCGCCACTGGCCGAAGAACACGTATTGGTTGAATCGATGAGCCTCGATCTCCGTCGCCAGTTTCGCCGCCACGGCAGACTGGGGGGCTTGGTCGGAGTCCGCGCACTCCCGCGGCCACTCCGTCCAGGCGCGACCTTCGAAGTGATCCTTGAGCGCCATGAACAGCGCGAACGCGTCCAGCCATCCCGCATGCTCACGCTTGAAGGCCTCGAAGTCGCCATAGGGCAGCTCCGCCGCCCGCGACTGGCGAAAGTGGTCGAAGGCGAGGCGGAGCAGCGGGCGCTTGTGGTGGTGAATCCCGCCGTAGTCGACCCGGTCCTGCGACAGGCTGCGCAGGCCCGAGAGGTTCGCGGAATTCAGGAGCCCGGCGGCGACGAGCGGTGCCAGGTCGATCAGGTGGGGATTCCCGGCAAACGCCGACGGGCACTGGTAGGGCGAATCGCCGTAGCTGGTCGGCCCGAGGGGGCATACCTGCCAGTGGCGAAAACCGGCTTCCTGCAGGAAATCCAGGAAGTGCCGTGCCTCCGCCCCGAAGGTCCCGATGCCGTCTGCACCCGGGAAACAGGTGGGATGCAGAAGCACGCCGGCGGCGCGATCCTGGAGCCAGTTGAAAAGTGGAGCGGACGGTCGGGAAGCCATGGTGAGCAAACACGGAGATTTGCGGACGTGGGGCGTTAGCATGCCGCGCACCTATGGCCGCACAAAGCCAAAGCAGGGGGATCGGGCCGGGTTGGCGCATGGGGTGCATCTGCCGTTTCTTGGTCAGGCTTGCAGACGAGCGAGCTGCGCGGCGATTCCGCCCGAAACATGGACTCGAGGTAGGCTCGCGTGTCTCACGCGGCCGCGGTCGGCTGGCGATAGCCGACCCTACGGTTGGTTGCGGCCGCCGGCCGCAGTGGACATTGCGACCCTACCGCGCTTCGACGGCGATCTCGGGTGCTTTCTGATCGAGCACGCCGAGCACGCGGAAGCGTTCATAGCGATTGGCAAGCAGGCGATCCGTGGTCAGGGGCCGCAAGTCGTCCAGATGCTTGGCGAGACAGGCACGCAGGTTGTCCATCGCGACGTCGTAGTCGTTGTGATTGCCCCCGAAGGGTTCTTCGATGATTTCGTCGACGACGCCGAGCCGCTTGAGGCTCTGCGGGTCGATCTTCAACGCCTCGGCCGCGCGCGGGGCGGAGGCCCGATCCTTCCAGAGGATCGCCGCGCAGCCCTCGGGCGAGATGACCGAGTAGTAGGCGTTTTCGAAGATCAGGACGCGGTCGGCCACCGCGATGCCGAGCGCACCGCCCGAACCGCCTTCGCCGAGGATGGTGGCGACGATGGGTGTGCGCAGCATCGACATTTCGCGCAGGTTGACCGCGATCGCCTCGGCCACATGCCGCTCTTCCGCGCCAATGCCGGGGTAGGCGCCGGCCGTGTCGACAAACGTGATGATCGGGAGGTGGAATTTTTCCGCCATGCGCATCAATCGCAGGGCTTTCCGATAGCCCTCCGGGTGCGACATGCCAAAATTGCGCTGGATGTTTTCCTTCGTGTCGCGGCCTTTCTGATGCCCGATCACCATCACCGCCTCGCCGTGGAAGAATGCGGTGCCGCCGACGATGGAGAAGTCGTCGCGGAAGACGCGGTCCCCATGGAACTCCTGAAACCCGGTAAACAGCCGGTGCACGAAATCCAGCGTGAACGGCCGCCGCGGATGCCGCGCGATCTGGACGCGCTGCCAGGCCGAGATGTTGGAGTAGATCGTCTTCTTGGTGGCTTCGATCTTCTCTTCGATCGCGGCGATCTCGGCGGAGACGTCGACGTTGTTCTCAATCGACAACTGATGCAGGGCGTCGAGTTGCCGGCTGAGGTCACGTAGCGGTTTCTCGAACTCGAGCGCGTAAACCGGCTTTTCCATGGTCTGCGGTCCGTATGCCGCCCGGGCGATCAGGTGTCAATCCGGGGGCGCGTGGGGCAGGTCGGCCTCAGCCCTATCGATGCAGGGGCAGCAGGATTTCGCTCGAAGACCGCATCGCTGCTTGGATTTTGGGCCGGACCTCGTGTCCGCGCCGCTCCGTCGGTCGGTATCGGCACGGACACGAGGTCCGGCCCTACAACCGACCGACGAGTGACGCCAGGGGCGAGTCGACGCTCAACGGTTTTGTTACGGCTCGGGCGGCTTTTCCGATGCGGGCGGGGGCGCCTTCAACTGGTCCTTCCAACCAAGCACGCGGGCGCGGGTGCCGAAATGTTCGGCCTGCGTCTTGTCGCCCTTTTCCATCCAGATGCGAGAGAGGCTGGTGTTGATGAAGATGTCGTCGGGCCGAAGAGCGTGTGCCCGCTCCGCCGCGACCAGGGCGGCATCGAACCGTTGGACGCTGAAGTTGACCTCCGCGAGGGCGTGCCAGGCTTCAAAGCTTCCGGGTGCGAGCTCCACGGCCTGCCCGAGCTTGGCAATCGCGGCGTCGGTTTCTCCGATGGAGAACTCGAAGGTCGCGTCTTCGATCAGGGCCTGCACGTCACTAGAACTCACGCATCGAGCAAGTCACGACGGGCCGTAGAGTGCCAAGTGCCAAGTGCCAGGTCAGTGAGCGGAGAAGCAGGGCAGGCGTCGCCGCCTGCACCCTTTGCCCGGGGAATTTCCCACCGCGGCCTGTGCCCGCAATGAAAGGTAGGGTCGGCTGTCCGATTTCGGATCGGAACGCTAATCTGCGCTAATCTTCGCTGATTCAGATTAGCGTACCGATCAGCGCAGATTAGCGTTCCCTTCTTCGCCTGAGAATTGCCGTTTCAGGAAACTTGTGGCCCGGCCTTCCCCCGGGTGGACGGCGAAATCACCACGCTACAGGACGAGCAGGCCCGGCCGCTCGATCCAGGCGACCTCCGCCGTCGGGCCGAGCAGGGCCTGCACGCTCGCGGGCGGAGCGTGCGCCACGAGCACGTAGTAGTTCGTCGCGTCGCGCCAGGTGGCGACAGTCGCGCCATCGCGACTGACGATGGTCGGCGAGCGCCCCACGCCCTGGCTCGAGCAACTGTGCCGGGGCACGGTGTAGAGATGAACAACCTCGTTCGGCGCCTGCCCCGTCTGAGGAGTGGCGCGAAACTCCGGCACGGTGAACGAAACCAGCGAACACCGCACGCCCTGCCAGTCGGTGACTCCGCCGCCGAGCGGCGTCTGGTCGGGCAGGCGGCCGGGCAGCGCCCCGGGAAGCGGGGCGTGATGGTCTTTCAGCCAGGTGGCGATGGCGCCCTGGGAATCGGAGGTGAATCCAAGGTCGGGCGGTTGCGCCGTCTCGCGCACGGCGGCGGTCACGATCAGGTCAAACGAAGCCGTCGCTCCGTGACCGGCCGGCAGCAGGGTGTAGACAAGCAGCGCGAGGCTGGCAGCGGCGGCGAGCACGGCGGCGACGAGGCGGAACGGATGGCGCTGACTGGGGCGTGCGGAGAGCGCGAGACCCTGAAGGATCTGGGCGCGCAATTCCGGGGGCGGACGCACCTCGCGCAGCTTTTGGGCCAGCGCTTGATCGACGGCCCGTTCCCGGACAAACCACGCACCCACTTCGGGGTCGATGCGTGATTTCTCCAGGGCTTCACGGAACGTCGGGTCGGCGTCGTCCGCGCCATGGGGCCGCAGGGCGCGCAACAGGAAGCGTATTCGGGAACTATCCATGATGCGGACGCGGTTTGGGTTGTGGGTAGGGAACGATGTTGTCGCGATCCTGGGTCGATGACGACGAAGCCTTCTCCCGCTGACTGAGCAGGCGGCGCAGGTGATCCTTGCCGCGCGAGAGTCGCGACATCACCGTGCCGATCGGGACGCCGAGCACGTCGGCGATCTCCTTGTAGGAGAGTTCCTCGAGGTAGAACAACGTCAGCGGTGCGCGGTAGATCTCCTCCACGCCGCGCAGGGCGGCCACCACGGTTTCCCCGTCGAGCCGGCTGATCCAGGAGGGGTCGAGATCGCCGGGCTGCGCGTCGAGTTCGGGCTCCTCGACGAGCGTGATGCGTTTGCCGTGCCGGTGCAGTTTCAGGAACTCGCGAAAGAGGGTGGTGAACAGCCACGACTTGACCTTGCCCGCGTCGCGCAACGCGTGGCCCTGCCGCGCCCAGATGAAGAAGGTTTGCTGGGCGAGATCACAGGCGTCGTCGCGATTGCCCGCGAGGCTGTAGCCAAACCGGTAGAGCGGTTCGTAATAGCGGTCGACGAGCAGTTGGAATTCGGGGGCGGGCATGCGCTGGCGGGAAGGTGCCGTAGGTTGAAGCTACGAGCAGCCGCGAGGGTGGTTATTCCGTGGATCCATTGCGCTTCGGGTCAGACAGGTTTTCCCTTATCCGTGGGATCCATGAACAGGGGGAACGGGGGCAGGGAGGGGCGGAGTCGCCGGAGGAGGAGGAAGCAGGGGGCAGGGAGCAGGGCGGCGTTTCCGAAGCTCGACCCTGCTCCTTGGCGCCTGCTCCTTCTTCCTCCGTCACAATATCAGCATGGCGTCGCCATAGCTCAGAAAGCGATACCGCTCCCGCACAGCTTCGGCATAGATCTCGCGCAGCCAACTGACGCCCTCGGTGGAGCCGGGAGTCAGAAACGCCGCCACCAGGCACAGCAGGGTCGAGCGGGGCAGGTGGAAGTTGGTGATCAATCCCTCGACGATCCGGAATGTCGCCGGCGGGTGGATGAACAGGTCCGCTTCATCGACGTAGGCTGTCCCGGGTTCCGGCATCGCGCGGTCGCCGGCCTGTTGCCGGGCGTAGTGTTCGACCGCGCGAACGGAGGTCGTCCCGACCGCAATGCGCCGGCCGGACGGAGGTGCGGCCAGGGCGCGCCGGGTCGATGCCGGGATCTCGATCGTCTCGCGGTGTATCGGGTGGCTGGCCACGTCTTCGGTCTCGATCGGGCGGAAGGTTCCGAGGCCAACGTGCAGGATCACGTCGGCGAATCCGATGCCGTCCCGCGCCAGCCGCGCCAGCAAGTCCTCGCTGAAATGCAGCCCCGCGGTCGGCGCCGCCACCGCGACCGTCTGTGCCCGGTTGGCAAACACGGTCTGGTAGCGCGTCCGATCCTCCGTGGCGGCCGCGTCGTCGGCCGCGGCGGCGGGCCGCTGGATGTACGGCGGCAGGGGCACGCGGCCCAGCCGTTCGGCGATCGTCGCGACGGATTCGCCGGCCCGCGCGGGGGTGAAGGCCACCAGGTATTCGGCGGTCGGTGACTTTGCCGCAACCTGCGCGGTGAACTCGCCGGCGACGCCGAATTCCGCCCCCGGCGGCAGCCGGCGACCCGGCCGCAGGAGGCACCACCAGCGCTCGACCGCCTGCGAGGCTCCCGCCTCGCCTGTCCTTCGGAGCCCAACGGGCGGAGTGGGAAGGCGGGGGGACGACGCGCCGGTCGTGAGCTTGTCGAACCGGCCCGCGTGGTGGGTGGTGTTTCTCTGCGGGAGATTCGACGTCGCGTCCACGCCGTCCGCTTGACGTCGCACGGATGCCGTCTCCGGTCGCAACAGCAGGCATTCCACGCCGCCTCCGCCGGACCGCTGCGCGAACAGACGCGCGGGCCGCACCCGCGCGGTGTTGCGGATCAAAAGGTCGTCGGACCGCAGGAACTGCGGCAGTTCAAAGAACCGCCGATGCTCCAAGGCCCGGCGGGCGCGATGCACCACGAGCAGCCGCGCGTCCTCCCGTCGCGCCGCGGGATGCTGCGCGATCAGCCCGGGCGGCAGGTCGTAGTCGAAGTCCGCGGTCTTCACGCAGGTCCCTGACGTGTCCGACACGCGCCCGCGGGACCAGTGAAAAACGGTCCGGCATGCGGATTTGAACAGGAGGTAACGAAGGAAACGGAGACGCTTGGATTTGGGTCCGAACCGGGGAGATAGGTAACACTTAATCCGGGGAGATGGGTTACACATAGGGCGCATGCCCTGGACCCAAACGACCCCGATGGAAGAGATTATTCGATTCGTGATGCTCGCACGCAGCGGCCGTTTCAGCGTGACGGATCTGTGCGAGCAGTTCGGCATCAGCCGCAAGACCGGCTACAAGCATCTGGAGCGGTATGCCGAGAGCGGACTGGCGGGGTTACAGCCGCGCAGTTGTCGACCGCATCACTCGCCCGAGCGTACGGACGAGGTGGTGACGGCATTGCTGGTGGCCGAGCGGCGCGCGCATCGCACGTGGGGGCCGAAGAAGTTGCGGGTGGTGCTCGCGCGCAAGCACGGGATCGAACGGCCGCCGGCGTGCAGCACGATCGCCGAGTTGCTGCGCCGGCACGGCCTGAGCGTACGACGCCGGCGGCGGCCGGGCGCCTTCGTGCGGGGTAACGACGGGTTGACCCACCCAACCCAGCCCAACCACGTGTGGACGGTGGACTTCAAGGGCTGTTTCGTGCTGGGCGATGGTCGGCGCTGTGATCCGTTGACGGTGTGCGACCGCTACAGCCACTACGTGCTGGCGTGCGATGCGCGGCCCAATCAGCAATTCGGCAGCACGCTGCACGCCTTTCGCGGGTTGATGCGCCATCATGGACTGCCGGAAATCATCCGCTGCGATCTGGGTGCGCCCTTTGCCTCCTTGGGCCTGGGGCGCTTCTCGAGCTTGAGTTTGTGGTGGATCGAACAGGGAATCGAGGTGGAGTTCATGCATCCGGCCTCGCCCCAAGAGAACGGTTCGCACGAGCGCATGCATCACGATCTGAAGGTCGAGGCGACCCAGCCTCCGTCCCCGAACTTCCGGGCCCAGCAACGTCGCTTTGATCGCTGGCAGCACACCTACAATTTCGAACGCCCGCACGAGTCACTCGACCAGCGCCCGCCGGCCGAGTTTTACCACCCCAGTGCCCGGCGCCTGGGCGAAAACGACAAACCGCTGGTCTATCCCTCGGACCAGGAGGTCAAGCTCGTCTCGACCTCCGGCCACCTCGCGCACGAGGGCCGCAACTACCACGTCGGCGAGGCCTTCGCGGGCAAACGCGTCGGGTTGCGGCTCAACCACGCGGGGCAAACCGAGCTGCACTTTGCCAACGTCCATCTCGGTCATCTCGCCTTCGACGCCGAGGGCGGACGCTTCCAACCGGCCGCCTACGTGGCCCCAGTCCGAACCCCGCCGACTCGATCCAAACGGCCGCCTGCGGCGGCAATCAGAGCGGGGAGGGAGCAAGCTCCCTCCCCTGCACCCCTCCCTTGAGATAGATTAAGTTCAATCCCCAATCCCCTTGCGATATTCGCAAGAAAACCCTGTACGAAAGTGTCACCCATCTCCCCGGACAGAGTGTCACCTATCTCCGGATCGGACCAAGGGAGGGGGTCTTCCGGACAAAGGGGTCAAACCCTACTTTCTGATATTGACGTATCCGGCACGGTCGGCCTGGCTGGGACGATGGCGCGGAAGCTGCGATTGGAGTATGAGAACGCCCTGTATCACGTGATCAATCGGGGTAACTACCGGGCGGACATCTTTGCAACCGAGGGGACGAAGGCGGCGTTTGAGAAATGCCTGTTCGAGGCATGCGAGAAATCGCATTGGGTGCTGCACGCGTACGTGGTGATGCGCAACCACTACCACCTCGCGTTGGAAACTCCGCAGGGGAACCTGGTGGCCGGGATGAAATGGCTGCAGGCAACCTTCGCCAATCGCTTCAACCGCTTGCGCAAGGAGAGCGGTCACGTGTTCCAAGGACGGTATCAGGCAATCGTGGTCGAGAATGGGGCCGGGTTGGGCGCGGTGTGTCACTACATTCACCTGAACCCCGTGCGCGCCCGGGCCGTGAAAGTTGAGAGCTTGGCCACGTACCGCTACGGGAGCTTTCGCTGGTTGGGGCTGCCGCGGGCGCGCCCGGTGTTTCTGAATTTCTCAACAGCCCTCGAGGCGGCGGGTGGATTGCAGGATATCCCGGCCGGGCGGAAACTGTATCTGGAATACCTGGGCTGGCTGGCCGAGGATGAGCCCGCCCGCAAGGCGCTTGGATTCGAGACCCTGAGCCGGGGCTGGGCCCACGGGACGAAGTCGTTCAAGAAAGCGCTGATCCAGGAGCACAAGGAGTCAAAGGCGATGCGTGCCGCCGTGGAGGCGGAGACTTTGGAAGCTCGGGAAATGATCTGGGAGGACGCCGTGCAGCGTTGCCTGCGCCGTTTGCGTCAGCAGAACACCGATGTGGTGACGACGCCCAAGGCGGCGTCCTGGAAGGTGGCCGTCGCCACGCACCTTAAGGCGACGACCACGGTGAGCAATCCTTGGCTGGCGCGGCGGCTGCACATGGGCGATCCCGATGCCGTCAGCCGCTACTGTGCCGAGTGCCGGGCGGGCCAGCGACCGGAAGCCGAGGCGGCGCTGGGGAGGATATCAGAAGTTAGGGTTTGACCCCTTTTCTGGGCCGCTTTCTGCATACGGTCCGATCCGGAGATAGGTGACACTCTGTCCGGGGAGATGGGTGACACTTTTGTACAGGGTTTTCTTGCGAATATCGCAAGGGGATTGGGGATTGAACTTAATCTATATCAAGGGAGGGGTGCAGGGGAGGGAGCTTGCTCCCTCCCCGCTCTGATTGCCGCCGCAGGCGGCCGTTTGGATCGAGTCGGCGGGGTTCGGACTGGGGCCACGTAGGCGGCCGGTTGGAAGCGTCCGCCCTCGGCGTCGAAGGCGAGATGACCGAGATGGACGTTGGCAAAGTGCAGCTCGGTTTGCCCCGAATGGTTGAGCCGCAACCCGACGCGTTTGCCCGCGAAGGCCTCGCCGACGTGGTAGTTGCGGCCCTCGTGCGCGAGGTGGCCGGAGGTCGAGACGAGCTTGACCTCCTGGTCCGAGGGATAGACCAGCGGTTTGTCGTTTTCGCCCAGGCGCCGGGCACTGGGGTGGTAAAACTCGGCCGGCGGGCGCTGGTCGAGTGACTCGTGCGGGCGTTCGAAATTGTAGGTGTGCTGCCAGCGATCAAAGCGACGTTGCTGGGCCCGGAAGTTCGGGGACGGAGGCTGGGTCGCCTCGACCTTCAGATCGTGATGCATGCGCTCGTGCGAACCGTTCTCTTGGGGCGAGGCCGGATGCATGAACTCCACCTCGATTCCCTGTTCGATCCACCACAAACTCAAGCTCGAGAAGCGCCCCAGGCCCAAGGAGGCAAAGGGCGAACCCAGATCGCAGCGGATGATTTCCGGCAGTCCATGATGGCGCATCAACCCGCGAAAGGCGTGCAGCGTGCTGCCGAATTGCTGATTGGGCCGCGCATCGCACGCCAGCACGTAGTGGCTGTAGCGGTCGCACACGGTCAACGGATCACAGCGCCGACCATCGCCCAGCACGAAACAGCCCTTGAAGTCCACCGTCCACACGTGGTTGGGCTGGGTTGGGTGGGTCAACCCGTCGTTACCCCGCACGAAGGCGCCCGGCCGTCGCCGGCGTCGCACGCTCAGGCCGTGCCGGCGCAGCAACTCGGCGATCGTGCTGCACGCCGGCGGCCGTTCGATCCCGTGCTTGCGCGCGAGCACCACCCGCAACTTCTTCGGCCCCCACGTGCGATGCGCGCGCCGCTCGGCCACCAGCAATGCCGTCACCACCTCGTCCGTACGCTCGGGCGAGTGATGCGGTCGACAACTGCGCGGCTGCAAACCCGCCAGTCCGCTCTCGGCATACCGCTCCAGATGCTTGTAGCCGGTCTTGCGGCTGATGCCGAACTGCTCGCACAGATCCGTCACGCTGAAACGGCCGCTGCGTGCGAGCATCACGAATCGAATAATCTCTTCCATCGGGGTCGTTTGGGTCCAGGGCATGCGCCCTATGTGTAACCCATCTCCCCGGATTAAGTGTTACCTATCTCTCCGGATCGGACCCTGGGGCGTGTTTCAGCGGGTCGACGTGTTTCGAACGACGTCAGGGAGCGACATCTTGGAAATAGACCGAGGCCTCGGACGGCGACATGTTGCGAACGTGGCCGTCGACGAAGAGATAGTTGGCCCCGCCGTTGTGACGCCCGCAGCCACGGTTAAAACGAATGGGATCGCTGAACAGCGAACTTGCCACTTCGCTGAACGATTGCCCGGAGTCCTTCGGAAAATAGGGAGTTGGCGATGGATCGTTTTCGATGACGAGAATCGTGCGCGACTGGTCCTTGATGTTCGCCAGGCAAACCGATTCATTTGCCTCATTCGGCGACGAATGGGAAGTGAGACGGGCGGACATGGCATAGCCGATGTCGTAATCGGACACACTCCAGTTGGCCATGCGGTTTCTCCAGACGGGACAGGTGAAGACTTCGTTGAGTTGCGCGTAGCTGGAGAACGTTATGCCGGGACGTTCCTCGATGACCTGCTGGAGTGCCCAGTACCAATATACCGTTCCACCGCCTGTCGTGGAAACAGGAGGGGGCAGTCGACCGTCATGATCCTGGGCGTAGAGAATGAAGGCATGCCCAACCTGCCGGAGATTGGACTGGCATTTGGTCGCCTGTGCCGAGGCGCGTACACTGCCGAGAACCGGGATGAGGATCGCTGCGAGGACAGCAATAATGGCGATGACGGTAAGAAGCTCGATGAGCGTGAATCCGCGGATGGGGCGACGGCGGAGCGACAACCGCATGAAGTTATATCGGAATCAACGGCTAACGACTTTAGCCGTCGCGCCTGGAACGGGGCGTAGTGCGGTTTTCCAGTTGATAGATTTCACGGTCGACCCTCCATCCTTTGTTATTGGTCGAGCCGTTGCGGCCTGCGCGGGGTCGCGCCCCAAAGCCTGAACCACCAACGCCATCGCGGATGGCCTCGTTACGGCCGCGCGAGTTGGGTGACATGCCGTTACACGCTTGGGGTTGAATGTAATCTGCCTCTCAGCCACGTTATCCGAAGGCGCGGCAATGCCTGTCTGGTGGCTGGCAAAGTCAATCTCGCTGGGAACGAGCGACCAGCATGAACCGGTCGAGGGCTCTACGGCGTTCCAGCTCCCGTTATGGGGGTGCCACTGCCGACGAAAGCTTCAGAACTCAGTAGCAGTGTGTTCGCGACGTTATTCGTTTGTTTCCCATCGACCGCCGTGAGTCTGCCATTTGTGTCGGAATCTCCCACATTGGCGAAGAAAACTACGTTGCCGCCCAAGAACGCGATATGTCCTCCGTCCGGGCCATAGACGCTATCTGCCGCCGTGGTTCCGGCTTTCGCCCATGTCCCGTCCGTCTGCAACCCACGCGTGAAAGCCACCGGCGTCGACGACGGACGATCCGTGGTGAGCCCGGAGGCCGCCATATAACTAAGAATGACGTTACTGTTGGCGAAGTTTGTTTGCAGCGTCTCCGTCGACCGGTCAACGACCGTGCTCAAGGGCCCCGGATTCACCGCGATCGCCGCTTGATCGCTGGCGGAGACCCAGATGTTGGCTTCATTTAGCCCACCTCGTTTTGCAAGCGCGCCAGCGAAGGCCTTGATGCCAACGGCCGCTCCGACGTTGCCAGTAGTTATTACGTTTCCGTCTCCATCAAGCGCCGTCTGCCCCGTCCCGGGAAGACGGCCGTCGAACTGATTCGAGAAAATCAGTGCTGCCTGGACGACTTGTCGAAGGTTGCTGGCATCGGCCGTTCGGCGCGCAGTCTCACGCACCTTACCCACAGTTGGAATCAGGATCGCCGCGAGAATTCCGATGATGGCGATGACGGTGAGCAGTTCGATCAAGGTGAAACCTTGGCGACGGCGGGCAGCGGCGGATGAGGGAGTGATCATCGTTAGTTCGGGCTATCGTTGGAGGTGGGGTGGGACCGCAAGAACATTTTTAGCTGGAGATGGGCAGGCGCGTGGCGACTGAGACTCCCAATGGTGCCCGAAATCGTGCTTAAGCGCCATCGGGGAATACCCGAATCGTCCGGTCGGCAAAACCGTGACCGGCGTGGCAGCGCATCCTCGCGCGGGGAAGGGGAAGGATGGGGAGGTGGAAAAGTGAAAAGTGGGAAAGTGGGACGGTGGAAGGTCGGGAGCCAAAAGTCGAAGCCGCTCCAGGGCGTACCGGGAACTTCGGGAGGCCAGAGTCGTCCTGGAGTGCGGAACCTGCGCCGGTGTGGTCTTCGTCCGCGACCGCCGTGCCCCAGGCGCCAAGCCAGAGGGTCGGAAGGCAGAATGCATGAGACCGTTCGCTGCCACGCTATCAAGCTTTCACCTCGAAGCCTGACATCTCCCCCTCCCGGCCTCTGGCCTTCCGCGGCACCGCCTATGCGCGAATGAGAGCACCCTGGCTTGTGCGGCGGCGCCGGGCGCGCTTGCGCTAGCGTTACTGCTAGCTGGTTTTTGAGTTCGCGTTGGCGCGGGATCGTAGTGTGTCCTTCTCCCGAAAGCCGACCGGTGGTCCCCAACCGTCGGTGGCTCTTCGCCGAATTGCGCTGGCCCCATGAGTGACGAGCAATCCGAGAGTTACCACACCCAGCACGCCCCGTTGGGCGCGTTTGCGAGCTTCACGATCGGGCTGGTCGACAGCCCCGGCGGCTTCGGCCACGCCCTGCGCGGTCCCGCCCGGCAGAATATCTACGTCGGGTTTCGCGCCGCCGACGATGAGAAGTGGCGCCTGCTGCCCTTCTTCAAGCCGGCGGCCTCGGCCGAGGTGGCCTTCACCGGCGAGGCCGCGACCGCGCAACCACCCAAGGACTACGTCGCGCTTCGCCCTGCTGACTACGTGCGCACGCTGGCCTGGGCGAGCGACACCTGGCGCTCGCGCGACCGCCGTTTCGGTTTCTGCCTGCTCTCGCCGTTCGGGCCGGTGGCGGACCCGGCGCGGATGACGCGGACGGAGGCGCGTTTCGCGCTCTCGCCGCACCTCAACGGCTGGATCGAGTTCGACAACTCCGCGGGCAAAGCACCGGCCCAGCTCGTCTTTGGCGTGGGCGACGCGGACCGGCTGTTCCGGCCGCTGACGGACACGGACGAACGGCTCCCGGGCTTCGCCGTGAACACGGAATTCGGATACGCCACCGCGCCGGTCGCCGGCGTGGAGACGCGGCAGGGCTTCGACGTCTTCAATCCGAAATTCAAGGACTACCGCGGCCTGCATGTCATCGCCGGCGAATCCGCGCTCGTCTTCACCGTTCCGCCGGGAAAGAAGCAGCGGTTTCCGCTGGTGCTCGGGTTTTTCAACGGCGGCCCGATCTCGTCGGGCATCACGGCGGGCTATGCCTACGCGCGCGTCTTTCGTGATCTCGAGGACGTGCTGCGGCACGGTCTCACGCAGCGCATTCGCTACGAACGCCTGGCGGCCCGGCGCGATCGCGAGCTGGCGCAGGCGAAGCTCAGCGACGACCAGAAGTTCCTCATCGCGCAGGCGACGCACAGTTACTACGGCAGCACGCAGTTGCTCTGGGACAAGAAGGCCCCGCTCTGGGTGGTGAACGAAGGCGAGTACCGCATGATGAACACCTTCGATCTCACCGTCGACCACGTGTTCTTCGAGCTGAAGTTCCTGCCGTGGGCGGTGCGCGATGCGCTCGAGTTGTTCGCCACGCGCTACAGCTACACCGATCGCCTGCAGCTCGGCGACGGACGTTCGGCGCCGGGCGGCATCTCGTTCACGCACGACATGGGGGTGAACCACAACTTCACGCCGCCGGGGCACTCGAGTTACGAATGTGATCACCTGCATGGTTGCTTCAGTCACATGACGATGGAGCAACTGCTCAACTGGGTGCTGGTCGCGGTGACCTATGCGGAGGGCGCGGGTGACCGCGCGTGGCTGCGGAAACGCAAGACAACGTTGCTCGCGTGTGCGGAAAGCCTGCGGCGGCGCGATCATCCGGATCCGCGGAAACGCGACGGCCTGCTGAAGTTCGACAGCCTGCGCTGCGGGCCGGACGGCGCGGAGATCACGACCTATGACAGCCTCGACGTGAGTCTTGGGCAGGCGCGCAACAATCTCTACCTTTCCGTGAAGACGCTGGCGGCGTGGGTGCTGCTGGAACGCGCGTTCAAGCAACTGGGCCGGGCAAAGGACGCGGCCGCGGCGCGGGCGACGGCGGACCAGCTCGCCGCGACGATCAGCGCAACGTTCGACCCGGACACCGCATCGTTTCCCGCGGTGTTCGAAGCGGGCAACCAGTCGCGGATCATTCCCGCCGTCGAGGGTTTCGTCTACCCGCTGTATCTCGGTCTGAAGGGCGCCTGTGATCGCAACGGGCGATTCGGCGAGTTGCTCGACCGCCTGCTGCGCCACCTCGCCGGCATCCTGCAACGAGGCGTGTGTCTCGATGCGGTTTCGGGTGGGTGGAAGATGAGCAGCACCAGCACGAACACCTGGTTCAGCAAGATCGCCATCGCGCAGCATGTCGTGCGGTCGATGTTCCCGGAGGCCCTGAACGAAGAGGCGCGGGCGGCGGACCGGGTGCACGCGGACTGGCAGCGCCGGCCCGGCTGCGGGGCGTTCGCGATGTGCGACCAGATCAACAGCGAAAACGGCGTCACTTGCGGTAGCCGCTTCTATCCCCGCGGCGTCACCACGATACTCTGGTTGCGCGAATGAAGCCGCGCGGACCGAAGGGCGGAAGGTGGGAACGTTGGAAGGTGGGAAAGTCGGGCTTTCAGATCAGATAGTCCCGGGGCGTTGCCCCAGGCTGGTATAAACTCGCCCCTTCGGTGCTGGCGACGTTCGACGACAGCAGAAAATCCCAAACTCTAGAGCGCTGCCGAGCACTGCATACCAAGACGCTGTCGCGCTTTCCGGGCTTCGACTTCCGACTTCTGACTTTCGCACCTTCCAACCTTCCAACCTACCAGCTTTCCCACCCTCCCACCCCCTGCCCCCCATGACCCAGAAACTATCCTTCCGCGAAAAGTTCGGCTACTCCCTTGGGGACTCCGGCGCGAACTTCGTCTTCCAGACGATGCTCATCCTGCAGATGAGCTTTTACACCGATGTCTTCGGACTCACCGCGGCGGCCGCATCCTGGATGTTCCTGCTGGTGCGCCTGAGTGATGCGATCACGGATCCGATCATGGGCCTCATCGCCGACCGCACCAAGACGCGTTGGGGCAAGTTCCGTCCCTGGCTGCTCTGGTCGGCCGTTCCGTTTGCGATCTTGTTCTGGCTCACGTTCACGACCCCGCATTTCGGGGGCACCGGCAAGCTCGTCTACGCCTACCTGACTTACGGCATCCTGATGATGGCCTACACCGTCAACAACGTGCCCTACGCCTCGCTCAACGGCGTGATGACCGGCGACGTGCACGAGCGGACCAGCTTGTCGTCGTTTCGGTTCTTTGCCGTGACTGCGACCGCGATCTTCGTGCAGGGACTCACGCTGCCGCTGGTGGGCCGGTTCGGTGGCGGCAATGACCAAAAGGGTTGGTCGATGACGATCGGCATCTATGCATGCATCGCGGTCGTGTTCTTCGTCATCGCATTCTTCAGCGTCAAAGAGCGCATCACGCCTCCGGAGGGC
Source organism: uncultured Verrucomicrobiae bacterium (assembly GCA_963797435.1). Taxonomy (GTDB): domain Bacteria; phylum Verrucomicrobiota; class Verrucomicrobiia; order Opitutales; family Opitutaceae; genus CAWCPJ01. The sequence continues at coordinate 115,672 of CAWCPJ010000007.1, forward strand.
CAGAAGACCAGCGTGAGGTCGGACCTCAAGGACCTGACGAAAAACCGCGCGTGGGTCGCGATGTTCGGCGTGGCGCTGTTTGTGTTCGTGACGCTGTCGCTGCGCGGGAGCTCGATGTTCTACTTTTTCCGCTACTATCTCGATCCGGCGGCCATGTCGGACTTCCTCGCGAAGTTGGGCCTGGTCGTTCCGGCCGGGCAGGCGCTCAACTCGCTGCAGGCGTTCGGCAAGCTTTTCGGCGTCGTGCTCACCGAGGGGGCGGAAACCTACCGGGTGGCATTCTCGCTGCACAACGTCACCGGCAATCTCGTCGCGATCGTGGGGGTGCTGGCGGCCAAGCCGCTGTCCAAGCTTTTTGGCAAGAAGGCGGTGTTCGCCACCGGGCTCGGGGGCTCGATCGGCGTCATCCTCCTGAATTATCTGTGGACGCCCACGGATGTCTGGGGGCCGTACTTCTGCCAGGTCCTGTGGGGCGTGTTTTACGGTCCGACGATCCCGCTGCTTTGGGCGATGATCGCCGATGCCGCGGATTTCGGGGAGTGGAAACTGCACCGGCGCGCGACCGCCATCGTCTTTTCGGGTGTCGTCTTCGCGTTGAAGTTCGGCCTGGCCATCGGCGGCACGATCGCCCTGCGCATCCTTTCGTTCTTCGACTACGTGCCGAACGTCCCCCAGACGGACCGGGCGTTGTGGGGCATCCGCCTGACGGCGACGATCATCGCGGCAACCCCGTTCGCGTTGGGCACGCTTTGCGCGCTGTTTTATCCGCTCTCCCGGGACATGACGCTGGAGATGGGCGACGAACTGGCGGCGCGCCGCCGGAAACCCGAGCTGGTCGAAACCTGAGCCCATGCAACGTCTCCTCGATTCTCGGGTTGCGCGCCGGCAGCTCTCCCGGCACATGCATGAGCGCCATCCCGTGGAATCTCCGCCGCGCCCCGTTCCCCCTCCGGTGCGACTCATCGGCGGCGTAAACCCCGGTTCGATTCCGTGCTGAAAACCCAATGAATCACGTTTCTCGCCCCATTTCGATGGGAGAAAAAGTCGGCTACGCGCTCGGTGACGTGGCGACGAACTTTTTCTTCCAGTCGATGATTCTTTACCAGAACAAGTTCTATACCGACACCGCCGGGCTCTCGCCGGCCGTGGTCAGTTGGATGTTCCTGGTCGTTCGCCTGGCGGACGCATTCTTCGATCCGATCATCGGCGCGATGTCCGACCGCACGAAAACCCGGTGGGGCAAGTTTCGTCCGTGGATCCTTTGCACGGCGATTCCGTTCGGGGCCGCTTTCTGGCTCGTGTACGTCGTCCCGAATGTCGGACCGCAGGGCAAGGTCATCTATGCCTTCGCGACCTACATCCTGGTGATGGTGCTTTATTCCGCGAACAACACGCCGTACTCCGCGTTGATGGGCGTGATGACGCCCGACACCAGCGAGCGCACCAACATCGCGCGCTATCGTTTCGTCGCGGCGCTGTTCGGTCAGTTCATCATCCAGTCGATGGCGCTTCCGCTCGTCGACAAGTTTGGCGGCGGCAACGAGGCGCAGGGGTGGGCCATCACCATGGCGATCTTCGGCGTCGTGATGGTCATCTGCAACGTCGTCGTGTTCCTGACCACGAAGGAGCGGGTGCATCCGAATCCGGAGCAGAAGCCGTCGCTCAAGGAGGACCTGAAAAACGTCTTCGGCTGCAAGCCCTGGATCGCGATGTTCATCCTCACGCTGGCGGTGTTCACGATGCTGGTGATCCGCGGCACGTCGCTGTTCTACCTCTTTTCCTACTACATGGATCCCGCGGCGATCGGGCACTTCCTGGAGGGGTGGGGGCTGGCGGCTCCGTTGACGGGCGAGGTGAGCGGACTGCGGGTGGTCCTCAGCGAAAAATGGTTCAACCTGCTGGTGCGTCCGGACCACTCCAATGCCGTCGCCGTCGGATTCAGTTTCTTCAACGTCCTTGGTTCCATCGTCCAGATCGGCTTCATCCCGCTTTCCAAGCCCTTGTCCGACCGCTTCGGCAAAAAGGCGGTCTTCATCGTCGGCGCGAGCATCACGATGCTTGCAACGATGGGGGTCTTCCTCGTGACGCCGACCAGCCTGACGCTCATGTTCTGGCTCAGTGTGCTCTGGGCCGTGGGTTGGGGACCGACGGTTCCCCTGCTTTGGGTGATGATTGCCGACGTGGCCGACTACTCGGAATGGCAGACCTCGCGTCGTGCCACGGGATTCATGTATGCAGGAATCCTGTTCGCGCTGAAGGCGGGCCTCGGTCTCGGCGGAGCCATCGCCAACTGGATCATCGCCGGCTACGGCTATGTCGCCAATGCGGTGCAGACGCCGCACGCCTTGCTCGGCATCCGGCTGGGTGCGTCGTTCTACCCGGCGATTGCCCTGGCTATCGCCCTGGTCTGCCTCATCGCGTATCCGATCAGCAAGAGCCTGAACCTGCGGGTGGAAGAGGAACTCGAGGAAAGGCGCAAGAAGTTCGCTCCCGAGCCGGGCTGATGCGCATGCGACGCGCAGGCGGGATCGTTTCGCTGATCGTCGCCGTGGGCTGGGGCGCGCTGGCGGCCGCGGCGGGCGATTCGCGTGCCCACACCCGTGATCTCTTCGCCGAATACCTCGGCGTTTCCCGCCGCGCCGTCGACGCGAAGCTCGCCGCCGCCTGGCAGCATTTCTTTGCCGGCGACGAGGGGACGCAGCGTCTGTTTTATCCCGTCGGCGAAGACGCCGCCTACATGCTCGACACCGGGAACAACGACGTGCGTTCCGAGGGCATGTCCTACGGCATGATGCTCGCCGTCCAACTCGACCGGCGGGAGGAGTTCGACCGCCTCTGGACCTGGGCGAAGCAGCACATGTATCATGCGAACGGGCCGCAGCGTGGCTATTTCGCATGGCAATGCACGCGCGCCGGGCAGGTCGTTGATCCCGGCTCGGCGAGTGATGGCGAGGAATGGTTCACGATGGCGTTGCTGTTCGCCGCGAATCGCTGGGGTGATGCCAATCGTGCGGCGTCGGTCCCGGAAGGTAGGGCGGGGACTCCGCTCCCCGCCGCGGCGCGCCCGGAGAGCACGCCCTCCCAGGCCGCGGGATCGATCGACTACGCCGCCGACGCGCAGGCGCTGCTGCGGGCCATGCGCAACGATCAGCGGGGCGACGGCATCACGGCCATCTTCAGTCCGACGGAGAAGCAGGTCGTCTTTGCCCCGAACATGGTGGGGAGCACGCTCACCGATCCCTCGTACCATCTGCCGGCGTTCACCTCGCTTTGGGCGCAGTGGGATGCCGATGCCGACGGGCGCGCTTTCTGGCAGGACGTCGCGGCGACCAGCCGGAGGTTCTATCGTCGGGCGGCCAACCCCGCGACCGGCCTGATGCCGGAATACGCGCATTTCGATGGCTCGCCGTTCACCGCGGACACGTTGGGCCCGGGCAAGGGGGACTTCCGGTTCGACGCCTGGCGCACGCTGGCGAACGTCGCGCTGGATCACGCCTGGTGGGCGGCCGACCCGTGGCAGGTCGAGCAGAGCAATCGCGTGCTCGGTTTTCTCGGTCGTTGGGGAGAGGACTGTCCCAATCAATTCACCCTTTCCGGAGAGCCCCTCGCGCACAATGAACGTCCGTCCCTCGGCCTCACCGCCATGGCGGCCGTCGCCGGCCTCGCGGCCGACCAGCGTCTCGCGCAGGCCTGGGTCGAGCGCCTGTGGCAGGCCGACCTTCCCGAGGGGCAGTGGCGCTACTACAATGGTCTCCTCTACTTCCTCGCGCTGCTCGAGGTGGGCGGCCGGTTTCAGGTTTGGGGGCCTCCACAGAAATGATTTCACAGAAGGTAACGAAGATGACGAAGGCCACCACCGCGTGACGGCCTGCTCACCATGCTGGCGCTGCTCGAAGCCAGCGGCCAGTTCCGCATCTACACCCCAACCCCATCCGCTCCGTGAACCACCAAAGCCGTATGCATCCGCCAGGAATTCGAGAAACCTCCAGCAGCCGACGTCAGGAGGCTGGTCTGGGTGATCCACTTGTTGACGGCCTCCCGGCTGCAGCGATCGCCGCGATCCGGCCGAGGTCTCCGGTTCGATTGCTGCGACCGTTCTTCCTGTGCATCGCCAGCCTCGCGACTTTCTCCCTGCTGCAGGCCGACGACGGCTATCGCCTCTGGTTGCGCTACGACCGGATCAACAATGATGCATTGCGTTCCGCCTACGCGCAGTCTGCCGCCCGTATCGAGTTGAGCACCGCACGCGGTGCGGAGTCGCCGACGATCGCGGCCGCGCGCGCCGAACTCACGAGGGGCATTCGCGGACTCGTCGGCGTGGCTCCCACGATCTCCCTGACGCCGTTCACCGCGCGCAACACGCTGGGCAGCGACGGCTACAGCCTCGGTCGAAGCGATGACGGCGCCGTCGTCATTCGCGCCAACAGCGACGCCGGCGCGCTCTACGGCGCCTTCGCGCTGTTGCGCCGCCTGCAGACCGGCCGGTCGCTCGATCACCTCGACGTGGTCAGCGTGCCGAAGATCCAGCGCCGCCTGCTCGATCATTGGGACAACCTCAATCGGTTCATCGAGCGCGGCTATGCCGGCTTTTCGTTGTGGGAATGGACCTATCTCCCGGAAATCCGTTCGCCGCGCTATCGCGACTATGCCCGGGCCTGCGCCTCGCTCGGGATCAACGGTGCGGTGTTGAACAACGTCAACGCCGACGCCTTGATCCTCACCCCGGACTACCTGACCAAGGTCGCCGCGCTCGCGGAGGAGTTCCGTCCCTACGGCATCGCCGTTTACCTGACCGCGAAGTTCTCCGCGCCGATCGAGATCGGTGGTCTGAAAACCGCCGATCCGCTCGATCCCGCAGTCGCCGCCTGGTGGAAGGACAAGGTCGACGAGATCTACCGCTACGTCCCGGACTTCGGCGGCTTTCTCGTGAAGGCGAACTCCGAGGGCCAGCCGGGTCCGCAGGATTACCACCGCACCCATGCCGATGGCGCGAACATGATGGCGGACGCGCTCGCGCCGCATGGCGGCATCGTGATGTGGCGGGCCTTCGTTTACCAGGCCGACAGCAAGGAGGACCGCGTCAATCAGGCCTCGACTGAATTCGTGCCCCTCGACGGCAGCTTCCGCGACAACGTCGTGCTGCAAATCAAGAACGGTCCACTCGACTTCATGCCGCGCGAACCGTTCTCGCCGCTCTTCGGGCAGATGAAGCAGACGACCATGGCCGCGGAACTGCAGATCACGCAGGAATACCTGGGCCAGTCGATCCAGGCCGTGTTCCTTGCGCCGCTGTGGAAGGAAGTGCTCGACGCCGATACGTTCGCCGAGGGACCGGGCTCGACGGTCGCGCGCATCCTGGACGGCTCGCTGCCGCGTAGCCCTGCCCCTGCGGGCCGGGACGCAGCGAAGACGGAAGTCCCGCCCCGCACCCGGCGGGCTGCGTCCGGGCGACTCAGCGTGATCGCCGGCGTGGCGAACACCGGCACGGATCGCAACTGGACCGGCCACATCCTCGCGCAGGCGAACTGGTATGCCTACGGCCGTCTCGCGTGGGATCATGCACTGTCCTCAGAGGCGATCGCCGACGAATGGGTGCGCATGACCTTCGGCTCGGATCCGACCGTGCTCGCGACCATCAAGCCGATCCTGCTCGGGTCCCGCGAGACGCTGGTCAACTACTCGATGCCCCTCGGCCTGCACCACATCATGGCCCGCGGCCATCACTACGGCCCGGGCCCATGGGTCACCGGCGGTCGCGCGGACTGGACCTCGCCGTACTACCATCAAGCCGACGAGACCGGGCTCGGGGCCAACCGTGGACCCACGGGTTCAAATGCCCTGGAGAATTACGCACCCGAACTCGCGGCGCGCTGGGGCGACCTGAAGACCTGTCCGGAGAATCTGTTGTTGTGGTTTCATCATGTGCCGTGGGACCACCAGATGAAATCCGGCCGCACGCTGTGGGATGAGCTCTGCCTGCGCTATCAGCAGGGCGTCGAGGAAGTGCGCGCCATGCAGAAGGCCTGGAACAGCCTTGCCGGCAAGATCGACGACGAGCGTTTCACCAACGTGCAACAGCGCATGACGCGGCAGGAGCGCGATGCGCAGGAGTGGCGCGACGCCTGCCTGCTCTACTTCCAGCAGTTCTCCAAGCGACCACTCCCGGCCGGCGTCGAGCCGCCCGCACACGATCTCGCCTTCTACGAAAACAAAAAGCTGCGGTTCATGCCCGGCCATCCGGGGGATTATTGAATCATGCGAAATGCTGCTGCGCTCACTCTCGCGCTCGCTCTTGGGGCGACCGCATGCCTGCACGCTGCGGGCGCGTCCGCGAAAACCGTCGCCTTCGACTGGTTCGAATATTCCGGCGACGACCCGGTCTTCGCGGGACCACTGCCCGCAGGCCATTACCGCAATCCGATCCTCGCCGGATTTTATCCGGACCCGAGTGTCTGCCGCGTGGGCGATGACTATTATCTGATCAACTCCACCTTCGCCTACTTTCCCGGCATCCCGATCTTTCATTCGCGCGATCTCGTGCACTGGACGCAGCTCGGCACCGTGATCAGCCGGCCGGAGCAGTTGAACTACGACGGACTCGGTGTCTCGCGCGGAATCTTTGCGCCGGCGATCAGTCATCACGACGGCGTCTTCTACGTCGTGTGCACGATGGTCGATGCAGGCGGGAATTTCCTCGTGACCGCCACCGATCCGGCCGGGCCGTGGTCCGACCCGGTGTGGCTCGAATTTGACGGCATCGATCCCTCGATCTTCTTCGACGCCGACGGACGGGCGTGGCTGGTCAACAACGGTGCGCCCGAGGGCGAGCCGCGATACTCCGGGCATCGCGCGATCTGGGAACAGGAGTTTGATTTCGCAAACCGCAAACTCGTGGGACCGCGCCGCGTGATCGTGGACGCCGGCGCCAATCCCGCCGCGAAACCCGTCTGGATCGAGGGCCCGCATCTCTTCAAGCGCGACGACTGGTATTACCTGTGTTGTGCCGAGGGCGGGACGGCGGAAGATCATTCGCAGGTGATCTTTCGTGCGAAATCGGTGACCGGTCCGTTCGTGCCGTGGGAACGCAATCCGATCCTCACCCAGCGTGACCTCGACGGCACCGTGTCCGGGGCGGTGACGTCGACCGGCCATGCCGACCTGTTTGTCGGACCCGACGACAACTGGTGGGCCGTCTTCCTCGGCTGTCGTCCGTTTGACGGGCGCTATTATGCCACGGGTCGCGAGACCTTCATGTTGCCGGTCACATGGACGGACGACGGCTGGCCGATCATCCTGCCGCGGGGCGAGCGCGTTCCCTCCCTCGCTCCCGGACCACGAGCGGTGGCCGGCCTCGCGCAGGCTGGATCGCGCTCCGCCGGAGCGTCCGCCGGTGACGTTCCGCTCACGGGCAACTTCACCTGGCGCGAGGACTTCGCGACGGCGAAGCTTTCGCCGCTGTGGCTCATGTTGCGGCGTCCGCACGAGACATGGTGGCAGTGCGAGCCGGACGCCGGACAACTCGTCCTCGCCGCGCGCGCCGATCAACTCGCGGGAACGGGCAATCCGTCCTATCTCGGGCGGCGCGTGCAGCATGCACATTTCGAGGCGAGTGCGGGCCTGAACATCCCATCCCTGCCGGGCATCTCCGGTGGGCTGGTGATCTTCCAGAACGAGACTCACCACATCTATGCGGGCGTGCGACGGACGCCGGCGGGCGCCGAAGTGTTTCTCGAACGCCACGTCGGCGGACCGGGTGAAGTCGTGGCGCGAGCGGCCTTTGCGGCCGGGAGCAAGGTGCGCCTACGGCTCCGCGCCGACGGCGCGCACGGCCAGTTCGGGTACTCGGTCGACGACGGCAAATGGAAGCCACTCTTCGACGGCGTCGACCTGACGCAGCTCACGACGCAGGCCGCGGGCGGCTTCGTCGGCGCGACGGTTGGCATCCACGCCCGGCAGGAGGAGTGAACGCGCGACTCGCGTTCGAACGATGCACGTACATTCCTCAGACAAATTGCACAGAAGGTAACGAAGGTAACGAAGGCCGAGCAGATTGCCGGGAAATCGCGCCATCTCGGACCCTCACCTCTGGGGTGAAGCGATGAAGCCACGCATTTGGCAGGACAACCAGGTGTGAGGGAGGTCTTTGTTTCCTTCGTTACCTTCTGTGAACTGCTTTTTCCAGGTTCATGTGGGGCCGAGCCGCGCGTCCGGGCTGCTGAACCCACCCCGGCGCTGCGCACCCGCTCGCCAGATCCCTCCTTTGAGGAGGGAGGACCCGCCGCGCGCGCCGTCGTTACCGGTCGTTGCGTTTGGGCAAGGCGGAGGACCAGAGCGAACGCGGGCCGTTGTTCGCGCTCTGCGCGGCGGCCTGGGCGATGCGGAACGTGAATTCCTTCTCGTGATCCTCGAGCCGGCGCTGGTCTTTTTCGATCTGCGTCTGCTTGTCGCGCAGGTGCTCCTCGTAGCGGCGGAGCGCGGCCTCCTGTTCCTGGAACGAACGCAGATCCTCGGTGAAGGCCTTGCGTTCCTTCTCCAGCTTCTCGGAAGCCTGTTGAATCTTCTCCCACGCGATCTTGATCGAGGGATCGTCCTTCGCGCTCTTCTTTGCCGGCGCCACGATCTCGGCCTTGGCGGCCACGCGTTCCTTCTCGAGTTTCGCGGCGCGCTGGCGCAGGCGGGACTCGAATGACTTCAGGCTCTTCTCCTGTTTCTCGAGCGTTTCCAGGTCCTCGAGCAAGTGTCTCCGATCCTCTTCGACCTTCGCGGCGGATTCCTTCACGCGTGCGGCCTCGAGGCGGATCTTGAGATGTTCCTGGCGCACGGCCTCGCGTTCGTCGTTGAGTTGCCGGCGGATCTGATCGATCTCGCCGCGATCCGAGGCCTCGAGGCGGATCTGTTCCGCGGTGGCCTGGGCGAGGCGTTGATCGATCTCGGCCTGGCGGCGCGCGAGCTCGCTGCGCTCGTTTTCGACCTCGTTGCGCAGTTCCTGGTGCTTGCGGCCGAGGCGGCTTTTTTCCTCCGCCAGGCGGGCGGCGCCGAGCTGGATCGTGCGACGTTCGCTGACAAGTTCCTCGCGTTCGCGACGCAGGGCCTCGCGTTCGGCCTCGAGCGCGGCGACCGCCTCGCGGCCCGATTTCAACTGGGCGAGTTCCGAGCGCAACCGGTCGGCCTCGCTCGCATACGCGAGTCGTTCCGATTCGAGGGCGGTGCGCGCCTGCACCAGTTTTTCGCGCTCCGCGTTGAGCGCCTTGCGCTCGGTGGAAAGATTGTCGCGCAACGCGTCGAGGCGGGCACGTTCGCCGGCGATCGCCGCGCGGTCTTCTTCGCGTTGCTGAAGTTCCTCGGTGGCACGCCGGGCGAGCGCCGCACGCTCCTCTTCGAGACGCGCTTCCGCCTCGGCGACCGCGGCCAGCCGGTCATCGATGCCGGTCGTGGCGGAGCCGGCCATCGTGGCGCTGTTTTGCAGGGACGCCTCCCAGGCGGCCAGGCGGTTGGCCTCCGCCTCGAGTCGGCGCGCGTCGCCCGAGAGTTTGGCCAGCGAAGCCTTCTCGGATTCGAGCCGGGCCACCTCGGTGGCCAGGCGTTCGCGCTCCGAAGCGAGCAGCGCCCGGTCGGTTTCGACGGCCTCGACGCGCGCACGCAAGGCCTCGGTTTCCTTGGCGAGGCGGGCGGCGCGCTGGTCGATCTCGGATCGTTCGCGCGCGAGGACGACGCGCTCCTCGTCGAGCTGGGCGCGCAATTCCTCGAGCGCGGCGGTCGCGGCGCGGGAGGGGGCGGCACCGGCGGAGGCGGCATGTTCCTCGAGCTCGCTTTCGCGCGCGGCCAGGGCGGCGGTGCGCAGGTCGAGTTCGGAACGGGCGGCGGCCAGGGTGTTGCGCTCGGCGGAAAGGGAGGAGGAACGCTGTTCGTTTTCCTGTCGCGCGGCCTCGGCCGACTGCATCGCGGCGGCGAGCACGGCTTCGTCGCGACGGACGGCTTCGCGGGCACGCTTGACCGCGTCGCGTTCGGCCGCGACCGACTCGCGCAAGGCGAGCACGGCATCGGCTTCGGCGCGCGTGCTGGCGAATGCCTCGCGTTCCTGTTCGAGCCGGGTGCGGGATTCGGTGAGCGTTTGTTCAGCGGCGCTGAGTTCCTCGCGGCTCGTGACCGTTTCCGCGTGCTGGCGCTGGATGGTTTCGCGCTCGGCGGCGAGCGAACTCTTTTCCGAATTGAGGCGGGCTTCGGAATCGCGCAACCGGGCGGCGGCGGCTTCCTGTTCGCGGGTGGCGATCTGCAGCGCCCGTTCGCGGCGATCGAGTTCGGCGCGACGGTTTTCGAGCTCGAGCAGCGCGTTGGCCAGGCTCTTGCCCTCGGCCTCGATCGCGGACGAACGGCGACGGAGCGTGTCAGCCTCGCTGCGCAGGACGGCGCGGTCGCCCTCGATCTGACGCTGCAGTTTCGTGGATTCCTGGCGGAAGGCCTCCTCGCGCGTTTGCAGCGCCTGGGTCTCCGCGGCGAGTTGTTCCTGCTGGGCGGCGACCTCGGCGCGGGCGGCGTCGAGGGACTTTTCCTTCTGCGAAACGCGGGTGGCCGCGGCCTGGGCGGATTTCTGTTTCTCGAGCTGAGAGGAAAGCTCCTGCTTCAGGCGCTCGGCGGTGGTGGAGGCGGCGCTGGCCTGGGCGAGCGCGCGCTCGGCGTCGAGTTTCTGCTGTTCGGTCTCGCGCGCGGCCTCGGCGATGCGGCTGGACTCGGCGGCGAGCGTGGCTTGCTCGTTGGAAAGCTGTTGTTCGCGGGCGTCGAGTGCGGTGCGCCGCTGGTCGAGCTTCAGGGTCTCGTCGGCCAGGCTCGCCCGGCGCGTCTCGAGATCGGCGGCCAGGGAATCGAGTTCGTTGCGGCGCGCCTCGAAGCGCTGCGTGTCCTCGGCGAGGCGGGCGGCCTCGGCTTCGACGTGGGCGGCGCGTTCCTCCAGACCCGCGAGTTCCACGCGCGCCTTGTCGATCGCGGCCTGGTCGGCGGCCTGGCGTTCGGCGCGGCGGGTGACGTCTTCGCGGGCCGACTGCAACGCCGCCTGTTGCGCCGTGAGCTCACCGCGGGCCTGTTCGAGCGCGGTCGAGCGTTCCTCGAGTTCGCGCAGGGACGTGCGCGCCAGCTCCGTGGCCTCGACGAGACGGGCTTCCTCGTCGGCAAATTCCTTGGTGCGCAGTTCGAGCCGCGCGGATTCGGCGCGCAGGTGCTCCTCGCGCTTGGCGAGGTATTCGGAGCGTTCGGCGAGGGAGTCGCGCAGCGTTTCCGCTTCGCGCTGGTCCTGCCGCAGCCTGGTCTCGCGGGCGCGAACACTTTCCTCGGCGGCGGCCAGCTCGGTCTTGCGGTGCTCGATCCCGGCACGATCGGTCTCGATCTGGGCCTCGCGTTCCGCAAATCGGGTGCGGTCGGCATCGAGGGAGGCACGGTCGTGAATGAGTTTCTCCTCCGCCTCGCGCAGGGCCGCGCGGGTGGCATCGGCCCGTTCCTGCCGGGCGCCGAGTTCCTTCTCGCGGGCGGCGAGGCGCGCGGATTCCGCATTCAGGCGCTGGCCCTCGGCGGCAACCTGCTGGCGCTCCTGTTCGAGGATCGCGAGGTCGACGGACCGGTTTTCCAGTTCCTCCTGCGTGCGCGCGAGCGCGACGGAACCTTCTTCGAGTTCGGCGCGACGTTTCGCGACTTCCTGGTCAAGGCGGGCGATTTCCTCCCGGCGCTTTTCCAGGGCGGCGGTGTCGCCGGCAAGCGACTGGCGTTCGCGGGCGACGGTCTCCGTCTCGGCGCTGAGCCGGGCGATGGTCTCGCGCAGCGCGGTCTTTTCCTGTTCGATCTGACCGCGGTCCGCGGCGAGTTCGCTTTCCCGCGCCGCGAGCGTCTCGGCGGCTTCGTCGAGTTCGCGCGAACGCAGTTCAAAATCCTCGCTGCGACGCGCGAGATCGGCGGCGGCCGCGTCGAGTTCGGCCTGCCGGCGCATTTGTCCGGCGATCGCCTCGCGTTCCTGGGCAAGGGTGCTCGTGGCCTCGGCGACGCGACGCCGTTCCTCGGCCAGGGCGCGGCGGTCGGCCTCGAGTTGCTGGAGCAGCTCGCCCGCATTGGCCGCCTCGTCGTTGAGGCGGTGCTCCTCGGCCATGAGGAATTTTTCGCGATCGCCGAGCCGGCGACGATCGGACTCGAGGCGGTTGCGGGCTTCGCTGATTTCGACGTCGGCCTTCGTGCGGGCCTCGGCCTCCGTCTCGGCGGAACGCCGCAGCTCCTCGATGCGCGCGACCAACTGGTCGTGTTCGTCCTTGCGCTGGCCGAGTTCCGCCAGCTCGGTCTCGAGGGCGTGCTTTTCCGCGCGCAGCTTTTCCGCGGCGGTCTCGAGGTCGGAGCGGTCGGCCGCCAGGCGGTCGACGTCGTGACGCAGACCCGCGATCTTCTTGCGCACGCCGGCGGTGTCGCCGATGCGGGGACTGCCGTCCTCGTCTTCCGCCGTCTGGGTGGCGGGCGCCGCCGCGCTGGAGGTGGAGAGATCGCCGAGCGCCTCAATCTCGTTTTCCGCGTCGGTGATGTCGTTGTTCGCCGTGAGCTTCTCGGCGTTTTCCCCCGGACGCAGGAGGGCGACGGCGCGGCGGACGACTTCCTTGAGGTTGTCGGGCTTGTTGAAAACGTCGGTGATGCCGAGCCGGATACCGCGGATGATCGACGGGAGGTCCAGGTTTTCCGCGATCATGAAGACCGGGACGGTCGGCTGAACCTTCTTCAGCGCCTCGACGAAACTGAAGCCGTTGCCCTCGCCGAGATCGTGGTCCGTGATCGCGAGATCAAACAGCTCCTGGCGCGCGAGCTTCAGCGCGTCACCGGTATGCGTGAAAGCACGGATGTCGAAACCGAGATCCGCGAGCAGCAGCACCAGGGTCCGCCGGGCCTTCGCATTGCTGCGAACGATGAGGATTTTACGAGTCACGCGACGTGCAATGGATTGTCCAAGGAATGCTCGTCGTCGACCGGTCGCGGATTGATCGGCGGTGGGGCTATTTACCCCAACTTTACCCGGCGAAATGGAGGGAATTCCGGAGGTGAATGCGGGAGGCTGGCAAGCGGTAGGCGATACCGCCTGCCGCCTTCCTCAAAACGGCCGCGGCATCCCGCCCATTCCCCCCGCTCCGGGGCCGCCACGTCCTCCCATCTGGCGCATCAGCTTCTTCATGTTCCCGCCCTTGAACATCTTCATCATCTTTCGCATCTGGGCGTATTGCTTGATGAGCTGGTTGACCTCGCTGACGCTCGTTCCCGAACCCCTGGCGATGCGAGCGCGGCGGCTGCCGTTGAGCAGGTTGGGGTTTCGGCGTTCCTGGATCGTCATGGAGAGGATGATGGCCTCCGCCTGCTGCATCTTCGCGTCGGCGCTGTCGTCGAGCTTCATGCCGCTCATGCCCGGCATCATCCCGAGGATCGACTGCATCGGGCCGAGTTTCTTCATCGAGCGCATCTGGCTGAGCATGTCCTCAAAGTTGAAGTCGGCCTTGCGCATCTTTTCCGCCATGCGCTCGGCCTCGTCCTGGTCGATCACCTCCTGCGCCTTCTCGACCAGCGACACGACGTCGCCCATGCCGAGGATGCGTTGCGCCATGCGGTCGGGATGAAACACTTCGAAGTCGCCGACCTTTTCGCCGGTGCCGATGAACTTGATGGGCACGCCGGTGACGGACTTCATCGAGAGGGCCGCACCGCCGCGCGCGTCGCCATCGAGCTTGGTCAGGATGATGCCGGTGAGCTGGACCGCCTCGTGAAACGTGCGCGCGACGTTCACCGCCTCCTGGCCGAGCGCGCCGTCGGCGACGAGCAACACCTCGTCGGGCTGCACGCGGGTCTTCAGGTCCTTGATTTCCTGGATGAGCGCCTCGTCGATCTGGAGGCGACCGGCGGTGTCGAACATCGTCAGATGCGCGCCGGCCTGGTCGGCCTGGCGAATGCGGCCGCGCCGATCGTCGGGACATCGCGGCAGGCGCGGTCGGCGAAAAACTTGAAGCCTTCCTGTTTCGCCAGCACCTCGAGCTGGTCGATCGCGGCGGGACGGTAGATGTCGCACGCGGCCAACAGCGGCACGTAGCCTTGTTTCGCCAGATGCCGGCCCAGCTTGGCCGCGGTGGTCGTCTTGCCGCCACCCTGCAGGCCGACGAGCATGATCTTGAGCGGCTTCTTTTTCGAAAGCGCGGTTTCGCCCTCGCCGAGCAGCGTCACCAACTCGTCATGGATGATCTTCACGATCATCTGTCCGGGCGAGACGGATTTGAGCACATCCTGGCCGACGCAGGCCTGCTGCACCCGGTCGATGAACTCCCGGGCGACCTTGAAATGCACGTCGGCCGAAAGCAGGGCGGTCCGCACCTCCTTGAGGGCGGCCGCCATGTTTTCCTCGGACAGCCGGCCGACGCCGCGCAAGTTGCGCAGGGCCTGGCCGAGTTTCTCGGTGAGCGATTCGAACATCGTGTAAGGGTCGCAGTTGAACCCACGGATCGCGCGGAATGAACACAAATCTTGAACTTGATGCGAGATGGGAGAGGAAGGGTGCGCCTCCCCCAATCTCCAATCCCCAATCCGCGATCTCCAATCCCCAATCCGCGATCCGCGTCCGCAATCCGCAGTGCCCAATCCACCGAACCCCTTGAAGTTTAGTGTGGCTTAGTCGTTTCCCCTTCTGCGAACGTCGCAGACCTTATGAACCCTGTTCTGCAGCTGTTGCTCGAAGGCGGGCGCCTCACCACCGCGCAAATGGCGCAGGTCGTCGGGCTGACCGAGGCCGAAGTGAACCAGCACCTGGAACAGTTGAAGAAAGACAAGATCTTCCTCGGCTGGCGTCCCGTGCTCGATCTCTCCCGCGAGGCGGCCGCCGACGCCGCCGTGCGCGCCGTCATCGAGGTCAAGATCACGCCGGAACGCGGCGGCGGTTTCAATCGCCTGGCGGAACGGCTCAGCCGGTTCGACGAGGTGGAATCCTGCTATCTCGTTTCGGGCGGCTACGACCTGCTGATCTTCGTCACCGGCCCGAGCCTGCAGAAGGTGGCGAGTTTCGTGTCGGAAAAGCTTTCGACCATCGAGGGCGTGTTGTCGACCAGCACGCATTTCATGCTGCGCTCCTACAAGGAGGGCGGGTATCCGATCGAGTCCCCGGTCGAGGAGAGCGAACGCCTCGACGTCGCGCCCTGACGGCCCCAAAAGGGCAGGGACGCGCCTCCGAGGCGTCCGCGGACGTCGCGGAGAGGCGTTCCCACCTGTCATACCGCATGGATACCAAACGTTTCATCGCCCGCCACGTCGTCGACCTGCCGAAGTCCGGCATCCGCGACTTCTTCGAGATCGTCGCGAAGATGAAGGACGTGATCTCGCTCGGCATCGGCGAACCGGATTTCGACACGCCCTGGCACATCCGCGAGGCCGCGATCTACGCGCTCGAAAAGGGCAAGACCCATTACACCTCGAACCTCGGCCTGATCGAACTGCGCCGCGCCATCTGCACCTACGTCGGCCGGAACTACGGCATCAACTACCGTCCGGAGGACGAGGTCATCGTCACCGTCGGCGTCTCCGAGGCGCTCGACATCGCCTGCCGCGCGCTGCTCAATCCCGGCGACAAGGTGATGTTTCACCAGCCGTGCTACGTCAGCTACCATCCGAGCATCACGCTCACCCACGGCGTCGGCGTGCCCGTGCCGACGTATGCGAAGGACAACTTCGCGCTCACCGCCGACGCGCTCATCGCCGCCTGGCAGCCGGGCACGAAGCTGCTCATGCTGAATCTGCCGTGCAATCCCACCGGCGGCACGTGCAACCGCGCGCAGCTCGAGGCCATCGCGAAGTTTGCGATCGAAAAGGATCTGCTCGTGTTGAGCGACGAGATCTATTCCGAGCTGACGTTCGAGGGCGAACACGTGTCGATCGCGAGCCTGCCCGGCATGCGGGAGCGCACGATCTTCCTGCACGGTTTTTCCAAGGCGTTTGCGATGACCGGCTGGCGCATCGGCTACGCCTGCGGCCCGGCGGAACTGATCGAGGCGATGATGAAGGTGCATCAATACTCGATGATGTGCGCGTCGATCATCTCGCAGGAAGCCGCGATCGAGGCGCTGCGGCACGGCGACGAATCGGTGAAGGCGATGCGCGAACAGTACCATCGCCGGCGCGATTTCATCGTGCGCCGCTTCAACGAAATCGGCCTCGAACTGTCATTCCCCCCGCGGTTCGTTCTATGCGTTTCCGTCCGTCGCGGCGACCGGCCTGACCGAAAAGGATTTCGCCGTTGGTCTGCTGCAAGCCGAACGCGTCGCCGTCGTGCCGGGCTCGCCTTCGGCGCCAACGGCGCCGGTTTCGTGCGCGCCTGCTTCGCCACCAGCTACGAACTCCTGATCGAGGCGACGGACCGGATCGAACGCTACGTTTCCTCGCTGAAAAAGTAGGTCAGGTTCGCGAGGGGCTCGGCGATTTGCTCATCACGATTTAGATGGCGAAACCGGTGGTCCCGATGGCACGCCCGGCGCCACTACG
This sequence comes from uncultured Verrucomicrobiae bacterium, assembly GCA_963797435.1. GTDB lineage: Bacteria > Verrucomicrobiota > Verrucomicrobiia > Opitutales > Opitutaceae > CAWCPJ01. The sequence goes on from CAWCPJ010000007.1 coordinate 132,193, forward strand.
GTCGCTTGCCGGGCAATCAGGAGCCACGTGCCGTCGGCGAATCGCCAGACGTTCGTGTAACGGCGCGGTACCGCGCGCCCCATCATCGGTCCGTCGCGCGGCGTGACGGTTTCCAGGCCCATCACGATCGCCAGGTTCTCGTCGAAGGCGATGCACTCGATGACCTTGTCGTATGGCGTGTATCAGAGCCCCGTCGGAAATGCGGAACAGGTCGAAAACAGCGGCACGACCGGGCAGGACGACGTTGCCCGGCGTGTTGACGACAAAATGTTCGGACCAGAGGCGTTCGAGGGGCGACGAAATCGAGGCGGAGCACTGCTTGGGCGCTCTCGCTGTCCAGCGCGCGGATCGTCATTTCGTCGGATGGCATTCGCGGTTCGCCGAGTACAAGGATGTCGCCGGCGAAGATGATGTTTCCGACGATCAGGGTGCACAGTGCGACCGCATTCCGAGTGCAGCGCGGCAGGAGTCGGATCAGGGAACCGGGTGCAGTCGCCGGATTCATTTGGCGGTTGTGGTATGTGTCCAGGGTTTCGCGGCGGCGGGCGGATTGCCCGCCGCGCGCGGCAATGTCATTCCTTGATGCGGATGATCCGGCCGGTGAAGATCTCCGTGACGAACATTTCTCCGGTGCGCGGATCGCGGATCACGTTCGTCGGGCTGACGAGCGTGTCGGCAACGATCTGCGGGGTCGCGCCAGGCGAGGTGAAACGCAGCAGCGCACCTGGTTCCCCAGCCAGTTGGTTCGTGGAGAATTCAAGCACAAGGAATTGACTGCGGTCGTGGCGGTCACCGAAGGGCAACACGTCAATCGCCGAGGTGAGGCCGGTGATGAACGGCTGCGCGGCGCCGGTCTGACGATCGACGATCCGCACGCTGGTTGCCTGGGCAGGGAACGGAAATCCGCTCAAGAAGGAGACGAGCAGCTTGTCTCCATACACGGCGATGCCGTCCGGCACCGGATCGATGATTGGAGGACCGATCGGCGTCGGGTTGGGAAGTGGTTCGAATCGCGCGAGCGTGCGTGCGCGGCCGGTGTCGGCGTCGACTTTGATCACGGTGTTGGAGCTCGCGTCGGCGACGTAGAGCGTCTGCCCGATGCGGACCAATCCGAACGGATTCGATGTGCGTACGATCAGTTGCGGATCGGGAATGTAGTCGCGAAAGTCCGCCAATATTTCGAAGGTGGCGTGCGCGCCTTCGGCATTCGCCAGAGTGACGGGAACACCGTCCGCCAGCTTGAAGTGATCCGCGAGCGTGAGCGTGAAGGCACTCGCAAGTTCGTCGACGTCGGTGTCGAAACGAACGACGAGCAGCGAGCTGAAGATCGGCGAGGATGGTCCCTGTGGATTCGGAATCTCCGTGCCGGGCGCCGGTCCCGTCACGGTGACGTCACCGGCACCGCTCAGGAGAAACAGCGTCTGTCGGCGCCCCCGTCTTCCCGAACTCTTGGCGGGACAGTCCTTCCAGCGCTCACTTCCGAACCGACATGAGAATCCTTCGTTCTCGAGCAACAATCCCGACGGGCCAGACGGTTCGCCGACGGCCGCGGTGCCCGAAGGCAGCCCGGAGATGATCGCGTGATGCTGACCAGCGGAGCGCTGCACCCAGGCGACGTAGCCCGTGTTTGGTGTCGGCGTCAGACCTGTGACAAGGAGGTTGCCGCGCGGCGTGAAGACGAGGTGATTCGGCAGGTCAAGGCCCGAGGCCGCGACGGATTGAGTCTGGGCGCTGACGTGGCCCGGAAGAAGCGCGGCACCGAGAAGAAGTGCCGTCGCGACGGATTTGATCGATGTTGAGTTCATGAATGATCGGCTTTGAGGGTGTTGCGGAGATGTTGCGGAAGAGCGCGCAGTCTGTGCGCCGATGCAGGGGCGAAGATCGGTGCCCGTGCTCCGCGTCTTCGCCGGTGAAAGGACTTCGTCGATGGTGAATACGAAATCCGCCGCGCGATATTACACCGCCGCCGCACGGTCGTTCACGCGCGCGAGGCCGCTCCGCTGATGGCGCTCACGAGATGGCGCAGTTCCCCGTCGATCTCTGCCGGATCTGCGACGGTTTCCGCCACCAGCGCCCGCAAGCGATCACCCAACCGACGACGGGCGCGATGCAGGGCCACCGTAAAGGTTGACACGGTCATATGAAGTTGCGCGGCCCGGGCGGCGATCGTTTCCGAACCCGCGTTGCCCCAGACAAACGGGGCGAGTGCGTCGAACATGGTCTCGCGTCCGCCCCGCTGGTATTCCGTGCGCAGGTCGCGCACGGCGCGGTCGATCATGCCGAGCGCCCACGTGCGATCGAAAGCCTGTTCCGGCGTGAGACCCGGATCTTCGGGTTCGTGGCGAAACGTTTCCTCCGGCGTATCGGCTTCCAGCGGGATGGGCGCGAGACCGCCGCCCCGCTTGGCCGCGTGAGCGCGGCGCCATTCGCTGGTCAGGAAATTGCGCGAGGCCGATAGGAGAAACGTCCGAAACCGCCCGCGCTCGGGGCGCGCCCGCTGCAACCCATCGGAGGCGAGCAACTGCGCGAGAAATTCTTGCGTGCAATCCTCGGCCTCGTGGTGATCGCGTCCCAGGCGGCGCGCAAAGGTGTAGAGGGGGGACCAGTAGCGCCGGCACAACGACTCGAGTGCCGCGCGGGCTTGTGGGTCGTTGTTCGGTCCCGCCCGCAGCACGATCGACCATTGGGTCGCGGGAAACGAACTGTTGGCCGCAGTGGCAGCGGAGACGGACGATTCGGGCGGATTCTCGGGTGGTTTCGGCATCGCGGACGCGTTCGCATCAGGGTTGAACGACGGGCCCGGCGGCGCGCTTTTGTTTCCAGGCCGTGGCCTTGTCCGGTCGGCCCCAGGCATCGTAGAGCGCGATCACCGCGTCGAGAGCTTCGCGCATCGTCCCGGAGCGATTGCCGGCGATCCGATTCTGGTCGGCCTGCAGTTCCTCATACGCGCGCACGAGCAATGGTTCGGCTTCGGAGAACCGTCCCTGGCCCGCGAGGGCCTGGCCGAGGCCGCTGACGGCACGTTGCCGTGGATGCAAACGCAGGCCGAGCGACGTTATTTCGTGGCGATCGTAGTGGGCGAGGGCCTGCCGCAAGATGTCTTCCGCCTCGGCGAAACGAGCTTCGCGGACCAGCGTCAGGCCGAACTCGGACAAGACGAACGCGACGTGGGCGTCACCGTCGTCGGTTCCGGATGACGTCGCGTCCGGCGTCAGCGCGGCCTCGAGTATCCGATGCGCTTCGGCGACACGGTTCGTGCGGCGGTAGCAGGCGCCGAGCGCGGCGACGTCAACGAACGTGATGGGGTGATGTTCACCCAGCACGGACCGGCTCAGACGCACGGCGGTCTCGAAATAGTTGATCGCTGCGACGTCCTCCCCGAGGCTCAGGCAAATCCACGCGAGGGTGTGAGTGGGGAAGAGCGTCCCGCTGCTGTCTGGGCCGAAGGCGGTTTGCGCCAACTGCAGTGCTTCCTCGCACATGACACGTCCTTCGGCGGGCGCGTTGGCGATGAATTTCGACCAGGCGAAGAAATACATCGCGTCGATGAGTTCCGCGTCGAGCGGGGAGCCGTTGCCGCGGGCGGTGGCGAGCAGTTCGCGAGCCTCGCGAGTCAAGGCCGACGCCCCTTCGGGATCGCCGTCCGTCCGGTCTTCCAGGGAAGCGAGGGCGAGCAGCGAAGGTGCGAGCAGCACCGAACCGCGGGGCAACACCTGACGCTGGCTGGCGACAAAACCTCGGACGACGCCCAACGTTTCAGGCGCGACCTCTCGCGCGGGCTTTTGCCCCGTGAACCGCAACAGCGACACGACCAGTTTGGGATGCTGATCGCCGAGGACCTTGCGGCGGATCGCAAACGCTTCGCCGTAGGCGGCGGCCGCGTCGCTCTTCCGGTCCAGCACGTGCGCGCAACTATAGCCGAGGGCGTCAAGCGAGGCGGCGACATCGGGATGTTCATTGCCGAGAAGACGCCGCCGCATGGCGAGGGCTTCCGCGTGCAGGCGCGCACCGTTCTCATGGTCGAGTTCCATCTGCGCCACGTAACCCAGGCCGGCGATCGCTTCCGCGACGGCGGGATGTTCGGCGCCGTAGGCCTTTCGTCGGATCGCCAGAACCTCCTGCATCATCGCCCGCATGTCGGCCGTGCTGCGGTGCGTATTCGATACCCACGTGAGCTGGTAGAGGGTGTCCGCGACGAGAAGGCTTTCGGGACCGAAGAGTTTCCGTCGGATCACCAGTGCTTCCTGCAGGTTCGTTTCGGCTTCCGCTGGTTTGTTGAGCTGGCGCAAGGCGGTGCCCAACAGGTGGAGCGAGGTGGCCGCGGCCGCGCTATCGTTTCCGACCGACGCCCGGTGCATCACGACGGCGTCCCGCAAAAGCGTCTCCGCCGTCGCGGCATCGCCGAGCCCAAGGTAGACGCTGCCCAGAGTGTCGCGCAAATCGGCAGCCACGCCGGGTTGATCCCGGAGCTCTGTGTCCAGGCGTTGGGCCGTGGTGTTGAGGATCGCGTGCAACAGCTTGGTGTCGCGACCGAGCGCGACGCTGGGGCCGACGCCGTCGAGCATGTCGGTCATGAATTGCGCGACGGCCGCGCTCTTGGCCGCGTTGGCGTCGGCTTCGGTCCGAGCCTGCTCGGCCTCTTGACGCAGGCGATTCGCCGACGCCTCCGCCCCGACGGCGCGCTCGCGCGCAGCGTGTTCACGCACGAACAACACCGAGGAGATGACGAGGCCCGCGAGCAGGGATATGGCCACCGCCGCGCCAGCGGCGAAACCGAGCCGGTGTCGACGGATGAATTTGCGCAGGCGATCGGACGTGCTCGGTGGCCGGGCGAGCACCGGCTCGTTGCTCAGATAGTGCCGCACATCGGCCGCGAGCGCGTTGGCCGTGTCGTAGCGGCGTGTCCGGTCCTTCTCCAGGCAATGCATGACGATCCAGTCGAGGTCGCCGCGCAACAGGACCGAGAGTTTGGCCGCGTCCGTGCTGCGCTGCCGCGCGATCGTGGTGCGGAGATTTGCGCAGAGCGTGCGCAGGCGATGCGAGGGACGTTGCGGATCCACCTCGCGGATGGTGCGGCGCATTTCCTCGAGGCCGGACTTGAGCAACTCGTCCGGATCGAACGGCGGACGACCCGCGAGCAGTTCGTAGAGAAGAATGCCGAGGCTGTAGATGTCGCTGCGCGTGTCGACGTCGAGGCCGCTCATCTCCATCTGCTCCGGGCTCGTATAGGCCGGTGTGCCGATGAAGGCGTGGAACTGCGTAAAGAGCGTTTTCTCCGTCAGCGGCGCCTCGGTCGCCTTCGCGATGCCGAAGTCGATGATCTTCGGCATCGGCACGCCGTCGTGCAAAGTGACGATGATGTTCGAAGGCTTCAGGTCGCGATGGATGATGCCCTTCTGGTGGGCGTGCTGCACCGCGTGACAAACCGCGATAAACAACTGCAGCCGTGCCTCGGTCGGCACGCGATTCTCGTCGCAATACTTCGTGATCGGAACACCCCGCACCAGTTCCATGACGAAGTAGGGCCGGCCCGTGTCGGTTTCGCCGGCATCGAACACGCGCGCGATATTCGGATGATCCATCAGCGCGAGCACCTGCCGCTCCGCTTCGAAACGCGCGATCACCTCGCGCGTGTCCATCCCGCCTTTGATGACCTTGACCGCCACGCGCCGCCGCACCGGCTCCTGCTGCGCGGCCATCCATACGATCCCGAAGCCACCTTCGCCGATTTTCTGCAGCAGCTTGTACGGACCGACAGTCGCGCTCGTTTCCGCCGGAGCCTGGAAAGCCAGTGCCATCGCGCGCGCGCGATCGGCGTCGGACGTGGGCATCGGCGGAGCCTTCGTCGCGGGCACGGACGCGTTGGTCACTCGGGCAGGGGCGGTCGATGCTTCTTCAGATTCGGTGGGCATAAAAGCGCGAGCAAACCCGGGTTGATTAACGCAGGCCGCACGTCGGGACAAGATTGGTGATGGACCTTCCTACGCGAAAAATCGGCAGATCTTACCGCGATGATCGCAAAGCGTGCGGGCCGGCGAAGTGCGGCGACGGCGTCCCGACCGGTCGGTTTGGCGCGGCTCCGAGGTAGGGACGCCTCGACGAGGCGTCCGCGACGGACGAGTCATCCCGCTTCGCCGCCTCGCGCACGACCAACGCGCCCGCCCACAAGTCAACGCCATGATCGGAGGGAGTCCGAGCTGCACGAATAGCCTGCCGGGCAGATACTCGGCAATCGGGGGCGCGAGCAGCACGAGCACCTCGACGGGTTTGGACCGACGCGCGCCGCGACGGGATTGAGCCGATGCCACATGAGCGGTGAAGCTGGGCCTGGGAACGCTGCGTGCGCAGGCAGTCCCGTTCACGGCCCTTGCCGCCGCGTCCGAACTCGGTGCCAACTGGTCAAGGTGGATAGTGGCGGACGGAAAGAAACGTTTTCAAGCAGCGTCCAGGACGCGCGGATCGGCCGGGCTTACAGATAATCCCACGCACTTTGGCCGCCGCCTCTCTTCCACCCCGCGACCGGTGGCTTTGGGCCGGATGGTTGACTCGCCCGTCGGCAAACCGATACTGACGCCATGCCTAAACCGCCCGAAGTGGGAGCACCGCAAACCGTCTAGTTCGCCAGGGGGTGCGTGAACGATTGAACAAGGTCCCGTTTGAGCCATTCCGCATCGTGACGACGAGCGGCAAGGCATACGAGATTCCGACGGCGGACGATGCAGTCGTATTTCCCCGCTTGAGGATGATCTACATCGCCCGTGATGATGACGGGGAGATCGATATCCATGCGTTGCACGTTTCGTCAATCGAACCGGTCGGCAAGAAACGCAAGCGCACCGCGGCGTAGGGTTTCACGAAGCTGAAGAGCTGAAGGATGGAACGGCTGGATTCGCCGGCGGCGGGTTCAGCCGGTTTCTGCTTTCAGCCTTCAGGCATTCAGTCTTTCAGTCCTTCTCTCCCATGCCACCCATCGTCGCCATCGTCGGCCGACCCAATGTCGGCAAGAGCCGCCTGTTCAATCGGCTGGCGCGGCGCCGCATTTCCATCGTGCACGATCTCCCCGGCGTGACGCGCGACATCGTGTCGGCCGATGTCGACAACTTCACGCTGCTCGACACCGGCGGCTTTGGACTAACCTCCGGCGACAACCCGAAGCAGATCATCGAGGCGGTGGATCGCCAGGTCCTCTTCGCGATGGAAATGGCGCACGTGATCCTGTTCGTGGTCGACGCGCAGTCGGGGCTCGCGCCCGGCGACCAGACGATCGCGGAGAAACTTCGCCGCGGCAACAAGTCGGTGATCCTGGTCGTGAACAAGGTCGACCATGTGCGACTCGAGTCGGCCGTGACCGAGGCATTCGACCTCGGACTCGGCGAACCGCTCGGGATTTCCGCCGAACATGGCAGCGGCGAACCGGAGTTGCGCGCACGGATCGCCGCGGCCGTCGACCCGTTGATCGCCGCCGCGCCGGCGCCGGCACCGCTCGACACCGACCGCCGCCTCAAGGTCTCTTTCATCGGCCGGCCCAACGTCGGCAAGTCCTCGATCGCCAACCGCGTGATCGGCCGCGAGCGCTTCATCGTCAGCGACGTTCCCGGGACGACGCGCGAGGCGGTGGACCTGGATTTCGACTATCGCTCGAAGAAGGGGGCGATCTGGAAGTTCACGCTCACCGACACCGCGGGGCTCAAGAAAAGCACCAAGCTCGGTTCGCCGGTGGAGTATTTCTCGCAGCTGCGCTCCCTCGGCGCGATCGAGCGTGCGGATGTCGTCTACGTCGTGCTCGATGCCGTCGACGGGGTGGGCGCGCAGGACAAGGCGATCGCCGGCGAGGCGGTCAAGGCGCACAAGCCGCTGATCATCGTCGTCAACAAGTGGGACCTCGCCCTGCAGGCGTTCCGGGAGGGCCGCGTGCACGGCTATGAGAACGAACATTACTTTCAAAAGTCGTTCGCCGAGGCGGCGGAGCGGATGTTGTTCTTCGCGCCAGGTTCGCCGGTCATCTTCACGTCGGCCCTTACCGGGTACGCGATCGAGGCGATGGTCCGGGCGGCGCGCGAACTCGACCTGCGCCTCGACCGCCAGTTGCCGACCGCGCAGTTGAACAAGGCGCTCGGCCGCCTGACCGAGCGCACGCCGCCGCCCGCGATCCGGGGCCGGCGTTTTCGCGCCTTCTATTCCGTGCAGACCGGCGCGCGTCCGTATCGCATCAAGATCTTCTGCAACCAGGCGCAAAAGCTCAGCGACAGCTACCGTCGCTACCTCGAAGCCGGCCTGGTCGAGGAGTTCGGACTCGCGGGTTGTCCCATCCATTTCGACCTCGTCGGCAAGGAAGCCCGCTATAGCGGACGGGAGTAGGGGCAGTGTCGTTAAGCTGCGGTCCCGACGGAGAAAACACCACCCACCACGCTGGCGTGGTCCCCCCGCCTCGAGGCGGGATCTTGGCGGGCGAAGCCCTCACTTCAGTTCCCTCCTGGAGGAGGGGGGACCGTGCGCCAGCACGGTGGGAGGTGTTGCATCCTATGTTTCAGGCATTGGGGGTTTGCCCGGGTTCGCCGATGTCGGGGATCTCGTCGATCTTTTGCGCGTGCTGGCGTTGTCTACTGAAACGTGAGCGTAAGGTTTGGCGCGACTTCCACCCGCTGCGCTGGTTTCACCTCCGTTCCCTGATCCCGCATGCTTTCCCGTCTCGACTACCACGGTTGGTCCGCTGTCCAGCTCGCCACGCCCAGATTTGAGTTGATCGCGCCGCTCGACGTCGGTCCACGCATCGTCGCGCTGCGTCGCGCCGGTGGCGGCCGGAACCTGTTCGCGGAGCTTTCCGACCAGCACGGCGGCCGCGGCGAATCCGACCTGCAATTGCGCGGCGGCCATCGTTTGTGGCACGCGCCCGAGCACGTCGTGCGCACCTACCAGCCGGACAATGCGCCGCCCGCTTTCAAGGAACTGCCGAAAGGCCGGGGCTTCGAACTCGCGCAGGAAACCGAGCCGGCCACGGGCATGCAGAAAACGCTGCGCCTCGAGGTCATCGGCAAGGAGACCGTCCGCGTCACGCACACGCTCACCAATCGCGGGCTCTGGCCGGTCGAGACCGCGGCCTGGGCGCTGACGATGATGCGCGGCGGCGGCTACTCGATCCTGCCGTTGCCGCCGAAAGGCACGCACGCGGAAAACCTGCTCCCGCGCTTCAGCATGGTCCAGTGGGCCTACACGGATTTCTCCCTGCCGGCGTGGCGGTTCTTTCCCGGATTCATCTCGGTGGACACGCGCCACGTCCCGGCGCCGCAAAAACTCGGACTCACCGACTATCCCGGCTGGGCGGCGTACTGGATTGCTGGAGACCTGTTCGTGAAGGCGGCAAGGGTCATCCCGGGGGCGACGTATCCCGACGGCGGTTGTCCGTTCGAGACGTTTGCGAATCCCGAGCTCACGGAGCTGGAGACCTTGAGTCCCCTGCACCGGCTCGCTCCGGGGAAACGCATCATCCATGTCGAAACCTGGGGCCTCTTTGCCGGCGTGCCAAAGCCCGCCACGGAAGCCGTGTATCGCGAGGAGATCCTGCCGCTCGTTGGTCGCTGGCTGAAGCGGGTGGAAAACGGTGCGCCTGCGTGACCTTCGCTGCGTTCCATTCCGTTTCGCGACAATTCGGCACTCCGTAGGGCAAGTCTTCGACCTGCTCTGGCGGGTCCGAGACCCGCCCTACCTGGTGTGGTGTCCCTGACCCTGGAAACTTCAGTGCGCCCACGTCTGTTCCGGTTCGCTTCGCGACCGGTCTTGTCGATGGAAGAACGCGAGACTTCGAAGACGTATGAGAGAGAAAGACTCAGTCCAGGATTCTCACGTTCTCGCGTTCTTTCCTGTCTCGCGTTCTTCCATCGCACCCCGTAGCTGCGTTGGAGTGCAACGACAACGTGGCCCGGTTTTCCCTCGGACTGTGGAATTTTCAGGCCAACCCCAATGCCGTTGGGATAAAATCACTGCGGGAAAAACACCACCCACCACGCTGGCGCGTCCGAATTTGCGCCAATTAGGGTTCATTCGCGCTTCGAATTCCCCTCAATGAGGCGATGCACCGCCTCGTCTTCATGGGTTCGGACCCGATTGCCCTGCCGGCGCTCGACTGGCTCAGGGAGAACGCGGCGGATCGGGTGACCCTCGTCGGCGTATACACGCAGCCCGATCGCCCCCACGGCCGCGGACAGAAACTCATGCCCAACGCGATCAAGTCTTGGGCGCTCGCGCGCAGCGTGCCGGTCCTGCAGCCGTCGAAGCTCCGTCCGGACGATCTCGCCGGGTTCCGCGCGCTGGCGCCCGACGCGGTCCTTGTCATGGCCTACGGCCACATCCTGCGCCAGGATTGGCTCGACGGACCGCCCCGCGGCATCTGGAACCTGCACACCTCGCTGCTGCCGAAGTTCCGCGGCGCATCGCCGATCCAGGCGGCGATCGCCGCCGGCGAATCCGAAACCGGTGTCACGCTCATGCGCATGGTCCTGCGACTCGACGCCGGCCCGATCCTCGACGTCGAACGCGTGAAGGTTGATTCCCTCGAAACCGGTGCGTCGCTCGAAGCGAAACTCGCCGCCGCCGGCGTGCCGCTGGTCGCGCGCAATCTCCCCCACCTGTTCTCCCCCGCGCCGCCGGTGCAGCCACAGGACGATACGGCGGCTTCGTTCACCCGCCGCCTGCGCAAGGATGACGGGCAGCTCGACTTTCGCGTGCCCGCGAGCGTCCTCGCCCGGCGGATCAACGCCCTCAACCCGTGGCCGGGCGCGACCTTTCGCCACCAGGACGTGGACATTCGCGTGGGTCTCGCCGACATCGGCGCAAGCCCGGAGGCGCCGCCGGGTACGGTCCTGCGGTGGCCCACCGCCAACGGACTCGTGGTCGCGACCGGGCACGGCGCCGTCCGGTTGCTCCAGTTGCAGCGTCCCGGCGGACGGATGCTGACGGGCGACGAGTTTCTGCGTGGCCATCCGATTCCACCGGGGACGGTGCTGCCGTCGGCGGACATGCCGGACCTGGTCGCCCGCGTGCCTTTCAAGGCGTAGCCTGCAAATTTCAGTGCGCCGTGAAAACCGGGCCACGTGGTCGTTTCACTCCAACGCAGCTCCGGGTGCGCTATCCCTGTAGCAGTTCCGCGACAACGTGGCCGAGTCGAATAGCGGCCACGTTGTCGTCCAAACCGCTGGAAAGCTGGGTTAGGGGCACCACACCAGCGCGGGCCTCCCTGACTGTTGCATCACCAGGCAGGCATGGAGGCCTGCGCTACTTCCCGCCACTCGCCGAAGGATGGGATTGAGCCCGCCGCAGCTCTGGCGCACGTTTTGTTGCATGATTTCCCTGCGCCCTTCCTTTCGGTTGCACCGGCTCGCCGCCGCGGCATTCCTGGGCGTGTCGCTGGCGCCCGCCGCCAGCCACGCCCAGGACAACCTTGCCGCCGTGATCGCGAGCATGCGCGAAGACATCCGGGTGCTCGACGAGCGCACCCGCGCGCTCAATGCCGACATTGAGCAACTCAAGCGCGAAAATCGTGAACTGCGTGATAGTGCCGCGAACGCCAGCACCGTCACCCGCGAGCAGTTCAACCACGCGATCGCCGAACTCGACAAGGCGATCCGGGCCGGCGACAAGGACGTCGCCCTGCAACTCACGAAGCAGATGGAACACCTCGCCACCCAGACCCAATCCGCGCTCGACCAGATCGCGAAGGGAACGAACAGCGCCCGGGCTTCCGGCCCCACGCTCACCGTGCCCGAGTCCAGGTACCCGGAAACCGGTGTCACTTACACCGTGCAGCCGGGCGACACGCTCGCCGGCATCGCCCAGAAGAACAACTCGACCGTGATCTGGATTCAGGCTGCCAACAAGATTGCCGATCCGCGGACGTTGCAGGTCGGGCAAACGCTCTTCATTCCGCAGAAATAGGACCCGATGATGCGTCCCGGTTCCCCGATTGCTGCGCGTCCGGATGGAGGTGGTTTCAGCCGCGATCCGAAACCGAATGGATGTTCGCATCACGGCTGATGCCGCTCCTGCGAATTGCCGTCCTGCAAACCCGCAAAATTTGAAAAAACAAAAGCAGCTTAAGCATCCCCGGACGCCTCGTCCGGCGAACCCGCACAGCACTTCCCCTGCGATGGCTCATCCTCCCAAATCCCGGCTCGGGCGCGGTCTCGGCTCGATCATCTCCAGCGGCCTCGCGCCCAAGGCCCGGGGCGATGCGCCGCCGGCTTCACCCGCGGCCGCCGGACCGGCTTCGCCTTCCGCATCGGCCCCGGCGCCGTTGTCCGCCCCCGCGGGCGCCCCCGGTTATCACGAGATCGCGGTCGCGCTGGTCGAACCGAGCCCGTATCAGCCGCGTCGCGACTTTCGTCCGGAACAGATCCAGGAACTCGCCGACAGCATTCGGGCCGAGGGTCTGCTGCAGCCGATCGTCGTGCGCGCGGCCGACGGCAAATACCAGTTGATCGCGGGCGAGCGCCGCTGGCGCGCGTTTCAGGCGCTCAAGCTCAAGACGATTCCCGCGCGCGTCGTGCAGGCGGGCAACGCCTCGGCCGCGACCATGACGCTGATCGAGAATCTCCAGCGCGAAGGCCTCGACCCGATCGAGGAGGCGCACGGGTACGCCAGCCTGCTGCGCGATTTCGACCTCACGCAGGAAGCGGTCGCCGAACGGGTGGGCAAGGGCCGCGCCACGGTCGCAAATTCGTTGCGCCTGCTTTCGCTCGATCCCGAGATCCAGGGCTTTCTCGGCTCCGGCCTGCTCTCGACCGGCCACGCCAAGGCCCTGCTGGGGATCGAGACGAAGGCCGAACAACTCGTGCTCGCGCGCCGGGTGATTGAGCAGGGCATGAGCGTGCGCGCCACCGAGGATCTGGTGAATGGGGTGAAGCAGAGCCGCGGCACGCATACGGGCCGGGGCCGGCGTGTGCCGCCCGGGGAAGCCGCGGCCATCGCCGATATCGAGAAACGCCTGATCTCGCACTTCAACACGCGCGTGCAGCTCAGGCACACGCCCAAGAAGGGGCACATCATGATCGAGTACCAGGGCAACGAAGACCTGCAGCGCATCCTCGAAAAACTCGGCGTGGAAGATCCGCGCTGAATCGTGCTGATGCGGTGCCAGGTCCCGAGCCCCCGTGGCAGCCGATGTGAGGAGGCTGGCGAACGCCGCCTGCCGAAATAGCCGCCTGTCGTCGGCTGCTGTCGACGCCGGCCCCGTTGCCGTCGGGAACGCGCGTGCCTCATGACGGCCAGACGCAGACGCCGGCGGGCTTTGCTTGCATGGAGTGGCGGAGCGGGGCTGGTCGTCGTGTTGGTGATCGCGGCGGCTGTCATCCTCCTGGCGCGCCTTCCCGGTGGCCTTGCGCAGATCGACTTCAGCCACCTCCTCTCCGCGGGGGAGTTGCGCTACGCGTTGCCCACCGAACTGCTGCAACAGGAGGTCGCAACGGGTTTTCCGCAGACCTTCAAGTTGACGAATGACCTCCATCTCGTGATCGATCGTCCGCGGTTTCTGCCGGATCCCGATCCGGATTTTCTTCAACTGGAACTTCGTCTCACCGCCGTCGGCGGCGGCGTGCAGGGGGAGTGGTCGAATCCCGGCCAGATCGCCGCCCGGGGCCGCCTGAAATTCGACCGGGCCAACGGCACGGTTGCGCTTACCGAGGTCGGGATTCCCAAGCTGGTCGTGCCTAGCGAGAGCGGCGGCGCCAACGTGCTCCTGCCGCCGTTCCTGAACTTGATCGTCACGCATTTCCTCGAAGGAACAATCGTGTATCGACTGCCGCACGGCGGTGGTTTCTGGCAACGCGAGGGCGTCGAGCGCGTCCGCGACATCCGCATCGAGCAGAGCCACGTGGTCGTCGTCGCGGGAGCCTAGCCTCGTAATTTCCCTCGTTCGGCCGCGTTTGTTCCGGTTCGCTTCGCGCCCGGTCAGGTCAATTCGTTCGGAACGCGAAGCGCAAACGCGGCTACAGCGATGCTCAGCCGAGGAAGGGAACGCTAATCTGCGCTGGTCTTGCGCTGATCTGAATCAGCGAAGATTAGCGCAGATTAGCGTTCCGGTCGGAAATCGGAGTGCATGCTCCGTTTCATTCTCGTTTCCCCAAACACGCGCACGTCGGCGTCGTGGCGGCCGAGGATCTGTTGCGCGCGCTTCAGGGCGTTGCGCGTGGAAAGCGTGGGATTGTGCTTCGCCTCGACGAAGAAGTTTTCACGGCCGATCAACTCGAGCAATCCGGTGCGGCGGCAGATGCGAAAGACATCCTGGCGCGCGCCGGACACGATCAATCCGCGGCCGTTGTGGTGCATGAACTGCGTGAGTTCCTCCAGCGCGAGGATGGCTGACGCATCGAGGTGATGCGCGTGTTTCAGGCGCAGGATCATGATGCGCAGGTTGGGGTCGGCGCAGACGCGGCGGATCTGTTCCTGTAACAGCTCGGCGGCCCCGAAGAAGAGGCTGCCTTCGACGTGCACGATCGAGATCTGCGGCAGCGGTCGGTGCTCACCGGACGGCACGGCCGCGAGTTGGCCCGCGGGCGTGAAGGCATATTCGATCAGCTCCGGTTCGCCGGCCTGCTTGAGAAAGAACACGATCGAGGTCGCCGTGCCGAAGAAGATCGCGGCGTCGAGCGGGAAGACCAGGGCCGCGCCGGCGGTGACGAAAAACACCGTGGCGTCGATCCGGGTCGTGCGGATGACAAAACGCATCTGCCGTAGGTTGAACAGGGAGGCCGCGATGAAGATGATGATCACCGCGAGCGAAGCCCGCGGAATCGCACTGACGAAACCGCCGAGCCCGAAGATCAACGCGATCGTGAGCCCGCCGCAGATCATGCTCGCGAACGGGGTGGCCGCGCCGCTGGTGAAATTGAGCATCGAGCGGGTGGGGGAGCCCGACGCGGGCAGGCCGCCGAGGAAGGCGTTGCCGAGGTTCGCGAGACCGAGGGCAAAGGTTTCCTGATTGCCGTGGTAGCGTTCCCCGGCGCGCGCGGCGAGGAGCTTGCCGAGCGAATGGCTCTCGAGAATGCCGAGAAACGCCAGGGCGAGCGCGGCACTGGCGAGCTGGTGGACGTTGTCGAAATTCAGCGGGGGCACCGTCGCCTGCCAGCTCTCGGCGGTGAGGGCGGGCAGCATCGCCACGGGATGGCCGAGTTCACTCGCGACCTCGCTCAAGCCGGCCGCGACCACCAGCGTGACCGCCACCTGCGGCAGGCGCGGGGCGAACCTGCGCAACAGGACCAGGGTCACGGCGGTCGCCGACGCCACCGTGACCGTCGGCCAGTGCGTTTCCCGCAGGTGCGCCACCGTGCCTCCCACCACGCCGATGAGCGTGCCCGCCTCGTCGGCATGCACACCGAGCACGTATTCGGCCTGGTGCGCGATGATCACCATGACGGCCGAGGCAATATAGCCGATGATCACGCTGCGGGAGATGTAGGCGACAAGGCTGGCGATGTTGAGATAGGCGGCGACGATCTGCAGGAGGCCCGCCATGGTCGCGATGATGGCCAGCATGGCGGCGCGCTGCTCCGGGTCGTCGACCCCGGCCACCAGGAACGCGCTCAACAACAGCACGGCGGTCGCGTTGGTGGGGCCGAACACGACCAACCGCGAACGCGTGAATAATGGCCCGATGATCGACGCCACCGCGGAACCGAACAGGCCGTAGGTCAACGGCACGCCCGCGATGCTGGCGCAGGCCACGCCCTGCGGAAACGCGACCAAGGCGCCGTTGATGCCCGCGCGCCAGTCGGCGCGGGCAGATTGCCGGTCGTATCGCCGGACGGTGTGCCGGATCGGCAGCGGATCGATGTCGCCCAGCGATCCGCGCGCGCGGCTCCCGACGGAACGCGCCCAGGTGGTGAGGGCGCTCATGGTGCAGCGCGCGCCTCGTCCTCCGGCGCGCCGGCGCGTTTGGCGCCGACAAAGATGCGCACGTTGGCCTCCCGCGTGCCCAGCAAGGCTTGCGCGCGGCGCAGGGCATTGCGGGTGGAAACCGTCGGGTTCGACGGCACTTCCATGAAGAAGTTCTCCCGGCCCAGCAGGTCGAGCAAACCCGACTTGCGAAACACGCGGTAGATGCCGCGATGCGCGCCGGACACGATGATGTGGCGATCGTTGGCCTTCGCGAAATGCAGCAATTCCTCGATGGCCAGCGCGCAGGTCGCGTCGAGATGACGCGCATTCTTCATCCTCAACACGATCACCCGGAGGTTGGGGTCCTCGACGACGCGGCGCGCCTGTTCGTGGAAGATCTCCGCGGCGCCGAAGAACAGGTTGCCCTCGACGTGCACGATCGAGATGTCCGGCACACGCGCGCCGCCCGATTCGGCGACGGCGGCGAGCTGTCCTTGTTCGGTGAATCCGAACTCCGTCATCTCCGGCACGCCGACCTTGCGGAGGAAGAACAGGATCGACAACCCGGTGCCGAGATAGAGGGCCACGTCGATGCGGACGAACAACCCGGCCGCCAGCGTGCCCAGCAGGACGACGGCGTCGGCCGATGACGAGCGCAGCACGACGAGCACATAGTGCCGGCTCACGATTTCCGTCGCGAGCATCATGGCAAGCCCGCCCAGCGCCGCGCGCGGCACAAACGTGATCCATGGGGCCACGGCGAGAAAGGCCGCTGCACAGTACAACGCCGCCCATACCCCGGCCAAGGGCGTGAGCGCGCGCTGTCGTCGCAACACCCGCGAGCGCGCAAGCGAGGCCGACGACGGCATTCCGGAGAACAGCGCATTTGCCACCTGGGCCATGCCGAGCCCGAACACCTGTTGGTTTGCGTCGTAGGTTTCGCCGATGCGCGCGGCGAACGAACGACCGATCATCGAAGCTTCAAGATGGGCGAGCAGCGCGGTTGCCAGCGCCGCCTGCGCGATCAGGCCCGACCACGAGAGCTGCAGATTCGTCGTCGCGGCCGGAAGCAGCGTGCGCTTGAGCCCTGCGAGCGTTTCCACGGGAAGGCCCGAGCGGGTGAGCAGCGCGCCGACCGCGGAACCGGCGGCGACCGCGATCAGGGCGGCCGGCCAGCCACGTTTTTGCAGGCTGAGCGCGAGATATACTCCGCCGGTGATCGAGCCGACCAGCAGCGCGGGCCACTGGATTTCCCGCCACGCCACCACCAACTGGCGGGTTTCCTCGAAGAAGACCCCCGAATCCGGCAACTGCAGGCCAAGCACGTACTTGAGCTGCGACGTAAATACCAGGACGCCTGCCGCGGTGATGAAACCGACCGTTACGCTGCGCGAGACATAGCGCATGAGCTGCGCGATGCGAAGCCAGGCCGCCACAATCAGGATGACGGCCGTGAAAACCAGCAGCAGGAAGACCGCATGCGCGCGTTCCTCCTCGTTGATCCCGAAACGCACGAAGACGCTCAACAGCAGCGCCGCCGTCGTGATCGACGGCCCGACGCTCACGTGCCGCGCTCCCGAAAACACCGCTCCCGCCGCCATGCCGGCGATGGCCGCATATACCCCGTGTTCCGGTGGCAATCCCGCGATCAAGGCAAAGGCCAGCCCCTGCGGCAGGGCCATCAATCCTGTGAGCAGGCCGGCGCGGGCGTCGCGATTGAATGTCTGGCGGTGGTACGTGCGCAGATGCGCCACGACCGGCAGGAGCCGGAGGGGCTTGCCTGGCAGCGAGCCGGAAACCGGCTCGCTCCAGATTCGTGGGACCATTCTCGACAGTTTCACCAGTCGGAGGTGGACGCGGAGACAGATGGAGGGGTCACGCCGCTCGCAGCAGACTGGGGTCCGGAACTTCTCCCGCAACGAGAATTCCACCCGTGCGAACCCCGCGCGATGTCCCCCACCACTCGAGGCTCTCGATGCTCTCGACGCTTGGGCTTCGTTTCAGTCGACATCGGCCGACCGCAAACCGCGGCTTGACTCCGCCAACGGGACTCCAATGCTCCGGCTAATCCAAGCTATAAGATAGCTGACCGGACGTCGCCCGCGGCCCCCCTTCTACCCCTGAACCGCGGATGGCGTCCGGTTCGCTTTTGGGGTGTCGAGGCGACGTTCGTCGAAGCAAATATCGCCGGCCGGGCTTTTGCAGTTGGCTCCAGCTTCCGGAGCGATGGCCGATGCCGGCAAAACGCGATAACAGATTGCGCGCGTTCGGCTCTTCCCGATGGTGCTCAGCGCAGCGACTTACTGCTCTCCATGCGTCTTTTCCTGATCCTTGCATGTCTCGGCTCCGGGTTGATCCTTCCCCGAACGGCCACGGCCGCGGATCGAACCCCGGAGCCGGACGCGCCGGTCTCGGAGGCCGGGTCGCAATCCCAGCTGGCGGTCGTGCTCCTCGATTCACCGGCGGTTTTTTCCGCCAACTTTCCGGACATGGACACGTTTTCCGCGTGGATGGCCGGACCGCTGGCGGCGTGCAACGCGGCGGTCGCGGCGGAGAAGCGGCCGCCCGCCGTGCTGGTGCAAGTGGCCCTGCGCAAGCACGGCGATCCCGTCATCGAGGTGGCGGGCAAGCCGCGGTTGTCGGGGTCGCTCGAGCGAAAGCTGCGCGCGGCTTTCGCGCACGTGGCCCCGTTGCGCCCGCCCGTGTGCGATCTCGCATTTCGATTTCAAACCCAGGGAACGCAGGACAATCCGGTCAGCGAAGGTGCCTCCTACCGGCCGCGGGTGCTTACACCCGACGAGACGGCGGATGCCGCATTCGCGAAAGCCAATCTCGCCGGTCAGCTCGCGATATTGCGGGCGTGGGCGGCTGATCAGGGGCTGCCGCTGCTGTCCGCCACCGCGGCCGGCGTCGACGAAAAGTTTGCCGGGGTGCGCAACATCGGGCGCACCCTCTCGACAGTGGATTTCACGGAGACGCAGTCGGTGGGGACGTTGTTCTACGGCAATCCTGATTTCTGGCGCGGCCTGATCGAGATGGTCCCGGGCAACCAGCTGGTGGGCGCGATGCCGGCGCTCGCCTGCGCGGCCAACGGTGAGATCGATCGCGCGGCCACCTTGTCGGCAATCATCGTGCAATTCGCGCAGGAGGAAACGGTCGCCCGCGGCGTGCTGACGCGACTCCGCGCGATGATCGAGCCGTTTCAGCACCAACTCGCCACCGAGATCGGCCGCGGCATCAAGTTCCACGAAAGGCATCAGTACGACCGCGCCATCGAGGTCTACAAGGACGTGCTGGCGATCTACCCGGACTCCGCATGGGCGCATTACGAACGGTTCTTCTCCACCTTTGCCAAGACCACGCCGAACGCCGCCACGGCCGCCGGCGAGGGGCCCAATCCGCTCTGGGACGAAGCCGCCCCGGAGATCTATCGGTGCAATCCCCTGTACGAAACCCAGTTTGCCGGCATGCGCGGCAAGACCATGGGCGCGATGTTCGACCGGCTCACCTTGCGATTGCTGGCGGGCAAGCCCGGGGAGGATCCGGGCGAACGTTTTGGCACCGTCGCCGAGGTCGCGATGCATCTCGAGGACTATGGTCCGGCGGCCCAGATCTACTGGCTGCTGCTCGCGATCAAGCAGGCGCCGAAATACCAGATCCTGCCAGCCAAGGAACCCACCATGCTCACGACCAACGAAGTGCTTTCGCGCTTCCTCTATTGCCTGGAGAAACTGGGCGTGACCAACGTGAAGCAATCCTTCCGCGGCGACTTTCCCGAGGACTTCGCCGATCTCGACCGGCAGCTCGCGGCCTGGCGCTCGCAGTGAACGTGCCGCGGGTCCGCGTTGGACAATTGGCGCGGCGCGCACAGCTTGCGCCATGATTCCGCTGTCCGTTCTTGACCTGTCGCCGATCGTGCGCGGTGGCACCGCCGCGCAGGCGCTGGCCAACACGCTGGATCTCGCGCGTCACGCGGAGCGCCTGGGCTTCCACCGCTACTGGCTCGCGGAGCATCACAACATGGCCGGCATCGCCAGCTCCGCGACGGCGGTTGTCATCGGCCACGTCGCCGCGGGCACCTCGACCATCCGCGTGGGCGCCGGCGGCGTGATGTTGCCGAATCATGCGCCGCTCGTGATCGCGGAACAGTTCGGTACGCTCGAATCGCTGTTTCCCGGCCGCATCGATCTCGGCCTCGGCCGCGCGCCGGGCAGCGACCAGATCACGATGCGCGCGCTGCGCCGCGAACGAACCAACGCCGCGGATACGTTTCCGCGGGATGTGCTCGAGCTGATGAGTTACTTCCGACCGGCGAAACCGGGCCAGCTCGTCCGGGCGGTGCCCGGCGCCGGTCTTGACGTTCCCATCTGGTTGCTGGGGTCGAGCCTGTTCAGCGCCGAGCTCGCCGCCACGCTCGGGCTTCCGTATGCATTTGCCGGGCACTTTGCGCCGGCGCTGATGTTCGAGGCCCTCGCCCTTTATCGGGAGCGTTTCTCCCCGTCGACCTGGCAGCCGCGGCCCCGCGCCCTGGTCGGGGTCGGCGTGGTCGCGGCCGAAAGCGATGCGGAAGCGACGTTCCTCTTCACTTCCATCCAGCAACAGATCCGTGACCTGCACCGGGGAGAGCCCGGGCCGCTGCGTCCGCCGATCGCCAGCATGGACGGACAATGGACCGCGGGCGAAAAGGCCGGCGTCGAGCAGTTCCTGCGCGAAGCCATCGTGGGTGAACCCGCTACCATCCGGCGCGGTCTCGAACGACTGATCGAACGGACGGCGGCCGACGAAGTGATGATCACCACGCAGGTTTTTGATCATGCGGCGCGCAAGCGTTCCTACGACATCGTCGCCGCAGCCCGGGATGAATGGGCGGCGACTCCACCGGCCGACTCCGCCAAGGCGACTCCACAATCGACGCTGAAGTGACGAGTTTGGGTGGTGCGCCGGCGGTGGTGGTTTTGCGCTTTGGCTCTGCTGTAGCCCGCCCGCCCTGGAGAAGAGGGATGGGGCGTTCGCGGAATCGGCACCGCCGCAAATGCCGCCCAGGCGACCACATGGATGCAGCATTTGCGAACTGACGGCCCACCCCGCGACCCCTCCCGGTTGCTCATCCATCAACACACAGTGTCAATCGCCCGGGCCGCATTCCGTCCGCGACAAAAAATGTGGCGGCCGCCACAAAGTTTGTCGGGGATTCGGACCGGCCCGGCCGGGTGCCTGAGCGTCGTTGGAGCCGGACAAAAAAAGTGGCGGCCGCCACTTTTTTTGTCCGGCAGATCCGCGGACCTCGAGCGGTCTTTACACGCAGGTCTGCGACGGAGCGCGGTCGAAGTCTGAACGGTGGAAACTACGGAGTCCCGGCTTGCAGGACCCGGGCCGCCCAGTCGTTTGCCCCCGCCGGGCCCTGGCCGGTTTCGGGAAAGACCGGCGCGGCGAGTGTTCCGTTGGCGTCCGCCATGAGCGAGATCGGCTTGCTCCATGCTCCCGTGCGCGGATCGAACCACGTCCAGCGATAAGCCTGGTTTGGCGCAAAGCCGGCGGCGCGAACGCGCCCGGCCTTGTTTTCGAAATAGAGCAGCGCCAGCGCACGGTCCGCGGTGCGCATCATGAAGGACCACCCGTCGAGTCCGTCAGCAATCGCGTCCCGGCCCGCCCGCGGTTGCAGATCGTCGGACGCAAGCTCAAGCTGCTGGTAGCCGGCGCCCTCCGCGAGGACGAACTCACGCAGGTGCTGCATGTGCCAGCCGGACGCATAACGCAGGGCCTCCCAGATATACGGGCGCCAACCCTCGGGTTCGCCCGTGGTCGTGATGTCGTAGGCGCCGGTGCCGTGCACGTGCCCGGCAAGTCCGCCGGAGAGCACTGAACCATACATCTGGGCGCGCGCGAAATAGCAGTCGCGCGCCGAACCCGCGGCGGGCGATTCACCGCCGGGTCGGTTGATCTCGTGATTCCAGCCCGTGTAGTAGGGCTCGAGGTTCGCGGCGGGGTAGGGCGGGTTGAGCCGGAACAGCTCCTCGATCGAGGCGTAGATCGCGTGATTCCGCGGCTTGTTGCCGACGGCATGCATGGTCAGCCACGGGCACGCTTTGCCGTGCCCGAAGCGCTGGTAGGTCGAGCTGTCGATCAGCGTCGTCACCGGCTGGCCGAACGGGGGCGGGCCGTAGGTCTTCCAATAGTGGGTCAGGGCCGCGTTGAACTCGTCCGCCGTGAGGCTGTAGTCCGCGGGGATCCAGTCGAGGTGGATGCCGCTGAAGACGACATCGAACGCTCCGTATCGGGCGACCAGATACTCGACAAACCGCGCGTAGGAGGGGTTGAAGTCGAAGTAGGCCTTCCAGGAAGGACAACAATCGCGCCGGACGGGTTCGAGGAACGGCACGAATCCCTGCGCGGCGAGGTGACGCATCTTGCGATCGAGACTGCGGAAGTACGCGGGGTTGATCCGGTCGAAGTCCGCGAGCCCATCGTCGCGCCCGGCCATCAATGCAAACGGCAGGTTGCCGTGTTCGTCGGCCATGTCCTTGGCCGTGGTGGTGGCGCCATCGGCGGTCGTGACCCTCGCGCCCGGCGGCCAGAAACCGAACTTCTCCCAGGCATTGCGCAGGTAGATGCCGTCGCTGTTCTTGAACGTGGCGCCGTGTTGATCGGCCGCCCAGTTGGGAAACGCGGCGATCAGGCTCACCGAGTTGAAGCCCTGCCGTTTGCGCCAGGCGACCGCGTCCTCGAAGCTGATCTCCGGCCCGGGCCCGTAGCCGTCGGGCACCGGCACGCCCCGATACGGCAGCCGCCAGGTCGATGCCGCGAGCCAGGTGTCACCCGTCAAAAAGAAGGGCGTGCCGTCCGCGTGCTGGAGCGCGTGGCCATTCGGGGTCGCGCGAACGAATCCATGGCGGTTGCCGTTCGCCCGCGTTTCTTCCGGGGTCCATGCGACCGCCTTCAGCGCGCCGGAACCGCCGTTGAGACCGGCATCGTCCGGCTGGTTCGAGCCCACCTGCCACGTCCAGTCCCCCGGTGCGGTGGCCACGAAACGCACGCGATACGTGCGGCCGCCGTCCCAGAACCCGTACACCCGTTTCGCGAAACCCGGGCCGTGCAGTTCGATCCAGCAGGTGACGTCCATGTAGGGATTCGGGTAGTCACGCGCCGCCTCGAGCACCACCTCCTGCGCTTCCCAGACGTGGGCTTCGCCGCGGTACAGCGCAGCGTTCAGTGTCAACGTCGGAAAGCTGGCAACGGCGACGACCATCCCCCACCAGCGAGCGGGCCACGACGGAAACCTCATGCTTCATGTTCGCGCTCCGCCCCGGCCTCGGCAAGCCACGGATCAAGAACCCAATTCAGAAAACATCCCCCAGATTCGCTTTCGCCCGGATGGCCCAAACCGTGTTACGTACGTAACATGGTTCGAGCCATTGTATCGCAACGGCCTGGAAGGGGCGTGGGGCCGGCTGCGGGGCTTCAGGCTGCTTCGAACAGGCGGTCGATCTTGGTCCAGATCGAAGCGGCGTACTCGGGCACGAAGAGCGTGTCGCATTCCGTGCCGAGGATGAAGGGGTGACCGCAGCGGCGCATCTGCGAGGTGAGCACGTCGATCATGCCATCAAGCCGCGTGGCCGACATCAGGGCATCGGAGTAGAACAGCTTCGATGGCAGGTTGCCGTAAAGCACGACGTCGTTGGGCACGCGGGCGGCGTCCTCCCACAACCGGCGGGAACTCCCGAGACTGAGCATCGCGGGTCGCAGCGAGCAGAATCCGTCGAGCATGGCGTCCGAAATCTCCCCGCAGCAGTGAAAGATCAGGTCCACGCGGTCGTCGGCGAGTCGTTCCGCGATCCGGCGGTTGGGCGCGAGGACGCACCGCTCGAAAACGTCGCTGCCCATTTCGATCTGCAGCGGCGAAAATGTAGATCTGGTTGGCGGCCGGCTCGGCGACGAAGACGGCCTTCGCTCCGGCCGCGATCGCGCGGTCCACCTGGTGCAACACACACGCGATGCTCAGTTCCTGGCATGCGCGCAGCAGGGCGACGGACGGCTCGTCCCCGGGCTCGAGACCCACCCCGGAGAGGTAAACCGGGACGATCGGGTCGGCCAAGAGTTTCGTGGTGAGGGAAAACGGTCCGATGCACATCGCGATCGGCAGCAGGCTCGTCTGCCTGGCGATGAATCGCACGGCGTCCAGGCCTGCCTTCACCTCGGGATCGGGGCGCGCGGCTTGCAGCCGCCGGGCGAATCGCATTCGTTCGTCCTCCGCCGGTGGTTCGGTAAAATGGAAACCGTCCAGCTCGGCTTCGGGCACGCCGAACAGTCGCAGCATTTCCGCCTTTTCGAGGCGCAGGTCCATCAGTGGCAGGGCCAGCGGGGTGCAAAATGTGTTCGCCGCCTCCGCGATCGCGGCGCCGAGGCGGGCACCGTCATGGCGGATCGCGTCGGCGTCGGCGTGCCCGTGCAGGATCAAGTCCGTGGCGATCGGGAGGCGATGGCCACGGGCGGCGAGTTCGAGGAAAAGTTCACGAGCCATGGGTGCGAAACTGCCGCGGAGGGCCAAGACCGCGCCGGCAGGGTACATCCTATTACATTGTCGGCGGCACGATACGCGGTGCTTGGCCAAGGCTGGGCGTCGGTCGTCCGGAGCCGTGGCAAGATCGAGGTGGCGGGTTGCCCCGTTTGATGTATGGTCCGGGCTCCAAGGAGGCTTGATGATACTTTCTCGTGTGACCTTTCAGGTGGCTTTGGTTGTGGCCGGGCTGGTGGCTTTTGCTCCCACCGGTCCCCTGGTGGCGGCGGACGTGCCGGCGGAAGCTGCGCCGGAAGAAGTGATTCCGACGGTGCCCGCGGCCGTGGCCGGCATCGTCGTGCTGGCGGAGGAGGGTGCGCAATTGCGGGTGTTGCGGGCGCGCCTGCAGGCCAATCTTGATCGGGCCGAAAGTGACCTCGCGAACGAAGCCGCCAAACCCGAGGGTGCCGCAGCGGATGCGCAAGTGACGGCGTGGCAGGCGCAGCACGATGCGCTGATGAAACGAGTAACCAGCGTGCGCGCGGCGGTGAAGCGGTTCGATCAGTTCACGTTTCCGTCCTTCACCGGGCGGGTCGAAGCCGCAAGACACGACGTGAAGCTGGCGTGGGCCAACGGGCAACCGACGGCGGTCGACAGCAAGCGGGTGAACGATGCGGCGGAGAGCTTGGGCGCGGTGATTTCCGCCGTGCAGAAGATGCAGAATCCGCGCGCCGCCGCCGAGGCCGAGAAAGCACCGGTGTCCCCGACGCAGCCCTGAGCCGGACAGCCGGCGGACGTCGGCGGTGGCGGCTCGTCTTTTCGGTGACTGGGTTGGCGCTTGGCGGCACCCAGGGGGGCGATTGTCCAGGCTCAGACATCCTGACCCGCCGTGGAAACGGCGTGAGCCCAAAATGCGACGTAGCTGCGTTGGGTCTTGCGACAACGTGGCCGCACGCCGTCTCCGGCCACGTTGTCGCAAGACTCCAACGCAGCTGCCAGAGGCTCATCTCCGTTCCAGGCTCGACGCCAGTGTTGCCCGAGGGGATCAGGAGGTCCAGGCTGTCTTCCTCTCCGGGGTCGGGCGCGCGATTCTGCCGGGCCTGAACCCGACCTCGTGTTGCGTCCACCGGTGAAGTTCACCGTGCTTCCCGTTTTCGGCGTCGCGCTGGTTTTGCAGTCGTAACCTTGCGGTGATCGCGGCACGTCTTTTTCGCCATGATCCCCCCTGTTCGTGCGGGCGTCAGCGCCCTGCTTGCCCTGCGGTTGTCTGCCGGTTCGGTCGTTGCCGTGGGCGGTGCGAGAACATCTCCGCCTGCGAAGGTTCTCTGTCTCGCCGGAATCCAGACCACGTCCGAATGACCCGCTGGACTTTCGCGCGCCTCGCCGGACTGGCCTTCTGGGCCATGCCGCTCGTCGCGCCTGCCGCCGAAGTGCCGGACACGAACTGGCCGGATTACGGCGGCGGGCCGACCCATTCCAAGTTTGTCGCGCTCGACCAGATCACCCGGACCAACGTCGCGCAGCTTGCGGTGGCGTGGACGTATCCGAGCGGCGACGAACGTGCCTACCAGTTCAATCCCGTGGTCGTCGACGGCGTCATGTATGTGCTGGCGAAGAACAGTTCACTCGTCGCCCTCGACGTCACGACCGGCAGGGAACTCTGGATCCACGCCAACCTGCGTGGCATCGCCCGGCGCGGGATCAACTATTGGGAGAGCGCTGATCGTTCCGACCGGCGGCTCCTCTTCATGTTGAACAACACGCTGCAGGCGATCGATGCGCGCACGGGCAAGTCGATCCTGTCGTTCGGCCATCACGGCGCCGTCGATCTGCGCGACGGACTCGGCCGCGACCCCGCGACGATCTGGCGGGCGTCGAACCAGACGCCGGGCGCGATCTTTGAAAACCTGCTCATCCTCGGCATGTCGCCCGGCGAGGGCTACTTCTCCGCGCCCGGCCACCTGCGTGCCTACAATGTGGTTACGGGCGAACTCGCGTGGACGTTCCACACCATTCCGCAGCCGGGCGAGTTTGGCTACGACACCTGGCCGAAGGACGCCTACAAGTATGTCGGCGGCGTGAACTGCTGGGGCGAGATGACGGTCGATCCCGCTCGCGGCATTCTCTATGTGCCGCTCGGTTCGCCGACCTACGATTATTACGGGGCCGATCGCGTCGGGGCCAACCTCTTCGCCGACTGCCTGCTCGCGCTCGATGCGCGCACGGGCAGGCGGCTCTGGCACTTTCAGACCGTGCATCACGACCTGTGGGACTACGACCTTACGGCCGCGCCCCAGCTCGTCACCGTCCGCCACGACGGCAAAACGGTCGATGCCGTCGTCGCCGCGAGCAAGCAGGGCTTTCTCTTCGTGTTTGATCGCGTCACCGGCCGGCCGCTTTGGCCGATTGCGGAGCGGCCCGTGCCGCCCAGCGACGTGCCCGGGGAACAAGCCTGGCCCACGCAGCCGTTTCCGACGGTCGTGCCGCCCGCGGCGCGCCAGGGCATGACCGCCGCCGACGTAACCTCGATCCTCATCACGCCGCAGGAACGCGCGGACTGGCAGGCGCGCATCGACCGCGCCCGCAAGGGACTCTACACGCCGCCGGGATTGGAGGAGACGCTGGCCGTGCCTGGAGCCGTCGGCGGCACAAACTGGGGCAACACCGCGGCAAATCCCGCCGCCGGCATCGTGTATTTGCTCAACCAGGACTTCCCCTCGTTCTACAAACTCGAGCCGCGCCCGCCGGAGCGTTTCCGACGCCTTTTTGCCGGCGGCAAGCCCGATCCCGCGGCGATCAAGCGCGGCCAGGAGGCCTACACGCAAAACTGCCAGGTCTGTCACGGCCCGGATCGCGCCGGGTCGGATGCGGGTCCCTCGTTGCTCGGCATCGGCAACCGGATCAGCCTCGATCATCTGCACCGGATCATCACCTACGGCAACGGTCGCATGCCGCCGTTGCCCCACGTCGCCGACAGCGCCATCTCCGATCTGCTCGCCTTCCTCGGGGGCGGCGCGTCGCCGTTCGGTCCGATGGATTCCGGCACGGAGGAGCCGCTGCCGGAGGGACCGGTGGTCGCATCCGGCGGGGCCCCCGGGGGAGAGGAGGCGACCAAGCCGCGTCCCTACAATCGCGCCGGCGAAGCGTATCCGCCGGGCGTCGACGCGCCCGCGGTGCGCTACTACACCGACTACGGCCTGGGGCATCCCTACCTGATGCAACCCCCGTGGTCGCAGATCCTGGCCTACGACCTCAACACCGGCACGCTCAAGTGGCGCAAACCGCTCGGCCAGGATCGCGATGCGACCAAGGCGGGCGCCACCGGCACCGGCGTGCCCCGCGGTTCCCAGCGCAACGGCATGATCGTCACCTCCACCGGCCTCGTGTTTTCGACCGCCAAGGACGGTCACGTGTATGCCTTCGATGCCGACAACGGTGACGTGCTCTGGAGTGCACCGCTTCCGATGGGTACCGAAGGCCTGCCCGCAATGTATGCCGCCAACGGCAAACAATATCTCGTCGTCGTCGCCACGACCCCGCTCACGTGGGGCCTCAGCTCGCGCGAAAGCGGCATCGGTTCGGCCGAGCCGCTCGGGCAGGGCGGCTACGTGGTGTTCGCCTTGCCCGATGCGACGAAAGGTGGAACCCGGTCTCCGGGCGGACTGGAAAAATGACCTGACGGAAGTCCGGCCGGAGGTCAGGTTCCTCCCCTCCAAAAAAAACCAACCCCCAAAAATCCCAGGATAGAATACCCCCATGAAAATACAGTACCTCCTCTTGACCCTGTTCCTCGGAATCGTTTTGGCCGTGCACCTGGCCATGAACGGTAAGGTCGGCTCGGTGTTGAACAACGCTCGCGTGGGCAACGCGATGTTCTGGTGCATCGGAGCGATCGCCGCTCTCGCCATCGGCATCTCGGGTTGGAAGCAAGGCGCGCTCGCCCCGCTCAGCCAGGTGAATCCGCTGCTGTTCACCGCCGGGGCCTTTGGCGCCTGCCTCGTGTTCGCCATTGCCTGGCTGGTGCCGCAAATCGGCGCGGGGAACCTGATGCTGGCGTTGCTGGCCGGACAGGTTCTTGGTGGCCTGGTGCTGTCTCACTTCGGCTGGCTGGGCTCGCCGGTGCAACCCATCACATTGATGAAATCCGCCGGGGCCGTCGTCATGTTTGCGGGCGTCTATCTGGCGACGAAATGATCGTCTGCCGTCCGGCTGCCGAAACCCAACCCCCGACTCCCATGAAGAACGAACCGATGGAAACCGAGCGACCGTTTACGCGACGAAATTTCTTTAAGGCGACCGGGCTTGGCGTCGGTGCCGCCTTGTTGGCCGGGCCGGAGATCCTGGCCGCGGACGCGCCCAAGCGCCGGCTGAAGATCGGCCATACGGGCATCACCTGGGGATATCGTCCCGAAAACGCGGCGCAGGCGATCAAGGACGTGGCCAGCCTGGGTTACGCCGGATATGAGACGTTCGGGCAGTATTTCGAACCACTGCAGGCCCAGGGCGGCATCAAGCCGATGCTCGATGCTGCCCGGCTCCGGTTGATTTCCGCCTATTGCGTCGTCAACCTCACGGACCCCGCCATTCGCAGGGACGAGGTGGCCAAGATTGTTCGCTGGGGGAAATACATCCAGGAGTGCGGCGGCACCGTGGCCGTCATCGGGCCGAACAATGTGCCGCGGAACGAATACGATTTTGCGACGCACAAGTCCGCCATCGTCGCCGCCCTGGACGACATGGGCCGGGCCCTGGCCGACATCGGCATGATCGGCGCGTTGCATCAACACACGGGCACGTGCGTGGAGACGCGCGACGAAGTTTACGCCGTGTTTGATGCCGTGGACACCCGCCACGTGAAATTCGGGCCGGACGTCGGGCAACTGGCCAAGGGCGGCTCCGACCCGGTGCAAGTCGTCCGCGACCACCTCGAGCTGGTCGAGCACGTGCATTTGAAGGACTGGAACGGCGGAGACCATTGGGAAGAGTATTGTCCCCTCGGCACGGGCCGGATCGCGGTGCCGGAGATTCTGGACCTGCTCGAGAAATCATCGATCAAGGAGATGATCATGGTGGAACTCGACTGGGGGGGGCCAAATCCACCGATGCCGCCGATTGAAACGGCCCGCATCGCCAAGGCTTATCTCCAAAAACACGGCTATGCGTTCCCTGCCTGAAGGTTCACCATGAGTTCCACCGAAGTCGCAGTTCAAACCCTCAAGTTTCACACCAACGGCGAAGGTCGTCTTTCCCAATCGGAGAAATACTTCGACGTGTGGAACCCCAGCACCGGAGAATTGCTCGCGCGGGCACCGTATTGCACTCGGGACGAGATCGACCAGGCGGTTGATTCCGCGCGGGCGGCGTTCCCGGCGTGGGCCGATACGCCGGCGATGAAACGGGTGCAGGTCTTGTATCAATTCCGCGATCTCATCGATCGCCATCTCGAGGAATTGACCCGGATGGTGTGCACGGAGAACGGCAAGGTCTGGGGCGAAGCCGAGGGAGACGTGTTGAAGGCCAGGGAGGCGGTCGAACTCGCCTGCGGCGCGCCCACCATGATGATGGGGGAATCGCTGATGAACGTCACCAGCGGTTACGACACCACGCTTTATCGCGAACCGCTCGGGGTGTTTGTGGGCATCTCGCCGTTTAATTTTCCGGCGATGATTCCCCTGGGCTGGATCACGCCCATGGCCATCGCGACGGGAAACACGCTCGTGCTCAAGCCGTCGCCGGTGACGCCCATGACGTCCATGCGCATGGTCGAGTTGTTGTACGAGGCAGGTCTGCCTCGTGGGGTGGTCAATCTGGTGACCTGCGGCGATGCCGAAGCGGAGCGGCTGGTGACACACCCGGAGGTGAAGGGTGTCGTGTTCGTGGGCTCCTCCGCCATCGGGCGGAAAGTGTATGCCACGGTCGCGGCCAGCGGCAAGCGGGTGCAGGCGTTGGGCCAGGCCAAGAACCACGCATTGGTGTTGGAGGATGCTTCGCTCGAACGCGCAGCGCGAGGGATCATCAACGGAGGCCTGGGTTGCGCCGGTGAGCGCTGCATGGCGCTGCCGGTCGTGGTCGCGCAGGAGAGCATTGCGGACGAACTCGTCGCCTTGCTGGTGAAGTTCGCGAAAGAGCGGAAGATCGGCCCGGCCTGCGACAAGACCTCCGAACTCGGTCCCGTCGTCACCGAGAAACACCGCCAAGGTGTCATCGCCTGGATCGAGAAGGGAGAACAGGAAGGCGCGAAGCTGGTGCTGGATGGCCGCGACGCGGTCGTGGCGGGATACGAGAACGGTTTTTACCTCGGCCCGACGATTTTCGATCACGTCACTCCCGAGATGAGCATCGGCGATGAGGAGGTTTTCGGCCCGGTCATGTTCGTCAAGCGGGTCAAGGACTTCGAGGAAGGCCTGGCCGTGATGAATGCGAACCGGTTCGCGAATGGATCCGTCATCTTCACGCAAAACGGCCACTACAGCCGCGAATTCGTCAGACGCAGCGATGCCGGCATGGTCGGCGTCAATGTCGGCATTCCGGTGCCCGCCGCCCTGTTCCCCTTTGCGGGCCACAAGACGTCATTCCTCGGCGACCTCCACGTCCTGGGCAAGGATGGCATGCGGTTCTTCACCGAATCAAAATGCGTGACCACGACCTGGTTCACCGAGGAGCAAAAGAAACAGAAGAAGGTGGATACCTGGGATGGAATGTTGGGACAGCGATGAACATGCTTCGCGGAATCCTCCCGCGTGATCCCATCTGAATTCCGGGCCGGGAGCCATTGACATGCCATAGCGATGCAGTTGAAGGACGCGAAAACCTGTAGCAGCCGAGGTCACGAGGCTGAGTTCCTGGATTCACCGTCGGAACAGCCTCCGGACGTCGGCTGCTACATCCGGATAAACAGGCGAACGGACGGCCAATAGCAAACGACATGGACAACAACTATTCCAGCTTCGGCCTTCAGGACAAAGTGGCGATCGTGACCGGACCATCCCAGGGGATCGGCTACGCGATCGCGATCGGACTGGCGCAAGCCGGTGCCCATTTGGTGCTGGCCGGACGACCCAACAACCAGGACGCGATCAAAGCCGTGGCGGCAGAGATCGAAGCCAGGGGTCGCAAAACGTTGGTGGTTCCCACCGACGTTTCCGACATCAAGCAAATCCAGGCGATGATCGATCAGGCGAAAGCCGCATTCGGTCGCATCGACGTGCTGGTGAACAACGCGAGCTGGACCTGCACCGGCCCGGCCCTGGACGCGACGGAGGAAGACTACGACGGCACGGTGGACACCAACCTGAAGAACGTGTTCTTCGCGTGCCAGGCGGCCGCGAAGGTCATGATTCCCCAGGGCGGCGGTCGCATCATCAACATCGGTTCGAACTTCGCCGTCACCGCCTTCAAGACCCGCGCGATTTACGCGGCGGCCAAGGCGGCCGTGCACCAGCTGTCCCGGGCGCTCTCGCTCGAGTGGGCGAGCCAGGGTGTGGTCGTGAACGTCGTCGCCCCATGCATCACGGAAACCGTTTCGCGCAAACCGATCCTGGAAAAGCCCGGCTACAAGGAATGGGCCACCAGCAACAAGCTCGCGAGCGGCCGTTGGAACCAACCCGAGGATCTGGTCGGCGCCGTGCTGTTTCTTGCCTCACCCCAATTGGCAGCGCAGGTCGTCGGCCATGTGCTGATGGTGGACGGCGGCTGGACCATCAGTTGAATCCCCAACCCCCAGGAATCTGATGAAACTGAAAGGCAAAGTGGCACTCATAACGGGTGCGAGTCGTGGCATCGGTCGCGGTATCGCGGAAGTGTTCGCCGAAGAGGGCGCAAGCGTGGCGATCGTTGATATTGCCGACGACGGACGCGCCGAGGAGGTGGCCGACTATGTGCGGAGCAAGGGCGGGCGCGCCACCACGGCGCAGGCCGACGTGTCGAAACGCAGCGAGGTCGAACCGGCATTCGACAAGGTCTGGGCGGAACTCGGCTCGGTGGATATTCTGGTAAACAACGCCGGCATCGAAACCATCGTGCCGTTCCTCGAACTGACCGACGAGCAGTGGACGCGCCTGGTCGACGTGAATGCGCGGGGGCCGTGGCTGTGTTCCCAGGTTTTCTGCCGCAAGGTGGTCGCGGAGAAACGTCCCGCCGTCATCCTCAACATCGGTTCCATTCAGGCCGCCAAGGCGCTGCCGGGCCGGACCCACTACGCGCCGACCAAGATCGGCATCGAGGCGCTCACCCGCAACCTGTCCGTGGAGATGGCCGAGCATCACATCCGCGTGAACTGCCTGCACCCGGGTCTCATCGACACCGACATGACCTCCTGGGTCATGAAGGACGAAAAGATCCTGCCGCAAGTGCTGGCCCAGATTTCACTCGGGCGGGCGGGTAACATTCGCGACATGGGCAAGGTCGCCGCCTTCTTCTGTTCCGATGAAGCAGGCTACGTCACGGGCCAGAGCCTGCACGCCGAAGGCGGCTGGGTCGGCAAGTGACGGTCAGGTGGAAGACGTCACCGTGATGCACCATTCCGAGGTTCTTCTTCGTCAGGGAATCCTGCGGCTGCTGGCGATCAAGGACTCCGACATCCGCATCCTCACGCTGGAGCAGAGCCGCACGGCGGCGGACAAGGGAATCCACGCGGGTGGCGCCTTGTCGGCGGTGATTCCGCTCGTCACGCTCTACTACGGCGGATTCATGAACCTGGATGTCGAGCAACCGACGCGGCGCGGCCAGGACATGTTCGTCCTCAGCAAAGGCCATGCGGTTGCCGCCCTGGCGTCCATCTATGCGGAACTCGGATATTTTGACCCGGCGGTTCTGCAGCATTCCCGCTCCTACGACAGCATCCTGAACGGACATCCCGGGCCCGTTCTGCCCGGTGTGCATATTCCGACCGGGCCGCTTGGCCAGGGTCTCGGGGTCGCGCAGGGTTTTGCCCTGATCGGCAAGGGCAGTCCGCGCTTTGACACGTATTGCCTGGCCGGTGACGGAGAAATGCAGGAAGGCATCATCTGGGAATCCGTGATGTTCGCCGGGCACAAGCGCCTGGATAACTTCTGCGTGCTGGTGGACAAAAACAACGGCCAGCTCGATATCCATGACCGGTTGATTTTTCCGCTGCCGGACTTGCCGGCGGTCTTCCAGTCGTTCGGCTGGCGGACGTGGAGCGTGGATGCCACGCAATACGACGCCGTGCACGCGGCTTTGCTCGATTTCAAACAGGGTCCGCGCGACGGCCGGCCGACCGCCATCATCTGCCACACGTCGAAGGGTCACGGCGGTTTCTCCAACTTCTTCAACCGGCACAAAGTCGCGGTGCCGGACGACGTGTTGGATCAGGAACTGGCGCTGCAAAGGGAACAGCGCGACGCACGCGTCGCGGAGTTCGCCGCGTTCTGCTCGCGCCTGCATTCGACGCCGGAAGGAAAACGTCAGCGCGACGAGCTCCTGGCCACGGCCGAACGGATGCGGATTCACATCGAGCCCGGCGCGTCGGAAAACGCCCGCGCGAGTTCCATCGTCGGGCCCGTGATAACCTGCCGCGCGACGGCCCGCGACAAACAGATACGTTACGACGAGGCGGCGCTGCCGCGGATCGATCGGACCAGGACCTACCCGGCCAACGGAATCGTTACCGCGGCGATGAAAGTGTTCGCCCGGGATTCACGCGTGGTCTCGGTCGATGCGGACCTTGCGTCAACGAGTGGTTTGGAAGCAGGTGTCGGGGCCGTGGCGCAGGATCGCGCGCTGAACGTCGGGGTCGCCGAGGCCAACATGATGTTGATCGGCGAAGCCTATGCCGCGATGGGGTTCAATGCGTGGGTCAGCACATTCTGTCCATTCTTCGACTGGAAGGTCCTGCGGCGAATTGCGGTGGATCATCAGGAACGCCTCGAAGCCATTGCCGATCCGCAAGGCTGGTTGGGCGAAGGCCACGGACTCGATCTCACGTTCCTCGCGACCGCGGGAAATCTGGAAACCCAGACCAACGGCGCGACCCACATGGGCAACGACGACATCACGATTTTCGATGGCATCGCGCATCTCAGGATCATCGACGTTTCCTGCCCGCGACAACTCCTCGGGATCATGAAGTGGATCATGGCGGGCAACCGCGGCCTGCTGTATGTGCGATTGATGCGCGCTGCCTCCGGCGTGATCTATGATGACGGGTACGAATTTGCCTTCGGCCTCGGCCACGTGTTGCGAGAGGCGACTGATGAATCCGCGGTCATCATCAGCAGCGGCCGCGGCGTTCACGAGGCGCTCGCGGCGGCCGAGGATTGCGCGAAACACGGCGTAAAGGTCGGCGTGGTGGACATGCCTTCGATCGACGAGGACCTGCTGCTGAGTCTGGCCGATTCCGGCAAATGCCTCTGCTTCGCGGAACAGAACAACGGCTACATCTGGCGGAGCTTCCAGAAGAGTTCTTTTCCAACGCCGCCAAGTCCATCGCGACGGACCGTTTCATCACCATCAACACGCTCGGACCGGACGGGAAACCGCGGTTCATCCATTCCGGCACTTACCCGCAGCTCCTGACCGGATTGGGCCTGAGTCCGCAGCAGCTCTCGGACAACCATTCGACGAAAGATCAGCGAATGAAATCGCCTGTAGTCCATGAAGAAGATGTTCCGGCTGTCGACCTGCCCGGCCGGAAACTGCAGTGGGTTATCACCCCGGAAAACGTCGGTGCGAAACACTGCAGTTCATGCCTGATCCGGGTGCCGGCCGGCGCCACGGTCAAACCCGCGCACAGCCATCCCAACGGCGAGGAGGTGATCCACATCGTGCACGGCACCGGCCGGGTCTGGATCGAGGGCAGAATCGAGGCGGTGCACGACCGGATCAACGGTCCTCTTTCCGCAGGGGGACATCCACATGCTGCAGAACACCGGCGACGACGAGATGAAGGTGATCTGCTTCTTCGCGCCGCCGTCCGACTTGGGGACCTACAAGTTTTTCGAGGACATCGAATTTCCCGACTGATTTCCATGACCCCCAACAACCCCATCAAAGACTTCGAAATCGACAAGGCGGCGCTCCAGTTACGTCGGCCACGACCTGCAGCGCCCCGAGTGCATTCTGGCCGAACGTGACGGCACGCTGTGGTCGGCCGATGCGCGGGGTGGGGTGGCGCGGCTCACGCCGGACGGCGGGCAAACCATCATCACGCAAAAGCGATCCGAGCATTTCGAGGAAGTGGCCAGCGAAGCTGACCGCTACCTGCAGGGCACGCTGCCCAACGGCCTGGCGTTTGCGCGCAACGGCGACATTCTGATTTCCAACTTCGGCACGGACTGCCTGGAAATCATGTCCCGGGACGGCACCACCCGCGTCCTGGCCGACCGCATCGACGGTCAGGCCATCGGCAAGGTGAACTTCGTGCTGCGCGATTCCCAGGATCGGATCTGGATTACGATTTCGACGAAGATCAAGAACTGGATGCACGCGCTCCGGACCGATTTGAAGGACGGTTACATCGCGCGTTACGAGGACGGGAAGTTCCGGATCGTCGCGGAAGGATTTCGGTTTCACCAACGAGATCCGGATGGATGCGAAGGAGGAGTTTCTCTACATCGTCGAGACCACCGGCGGGTGCGTGAGCCGGATGCGCGTGGATGAGAAAGGCAAGCTTGCGAACCGCGAAGTTTTCGGCCCCTCCAGACTCGGCACCGGCGCCTGGCCGGACGGCATTGCCTTCGACAGTTTCGGCAACCTCTGGGGAACCTCGGTCTATTCCGACAAGCTCTGGGTCATCTCGCCCGAGGGTGATTTCAAGCTGCTCCTCGACGAAGGTGATCCGGAGAAAGTCGCCGCGCTGGAAAAAGCGTTCTTCAACAACCACGTGACCGAGGACGTGCTCTTCGTCACGGGGCAGGGCATCGCGCCGTGGATGGCGAGCGTGACCTTCGGCGGCCCGGATTTGCAGACGGTGTATATCGGCTCGCTGAAGGGAAAACGCATTCCGTATTTTCGTTCGCCCGTGCCCGGGTTGCCAATGGTGCATTGGAACGATTGAGGAGCCGTCGGCCCAAATCCACCCGTGTCCTGCAAATTCCTCCCCTTGGTCTTCTGCTGCTGCACGGCGGTGTTCGCCGCCGACCAGCACCGCACCTGGTCTTCCTACGGCGGCGGACATGACCAGTCCAAGTTCACCACCCTCGACCAGATCACGCGGGAAAACGTCGATCAGCTCGAGGTCGCGTGGATCTATTCCGCGGGCGACGAGCAGCCCTACCAGTTCAACCCCATCGTGGCGCACGGGGTCATGTATGTGCTGGCCAGGAACAACTCGCTCGTGGCCGTCGACCTGGACACCGGCGGTGAGCTTTGGATTCACGCCAACCTGACGGGCATCCACCGCCGCGGCATCAACTATTGGGAGAATGCCGATGCCACCGATCGCCGCTTGGTGTTCACCATGGAGAACACCCTGCAGGAGATCGATGCGCGGACCGGCCGGTCGATCCTCTCCTTCGGTGACCGCGGCATCGTGGACCTGCGCCAAAACCTCCTGCGCGACCCCGCGACCATTTATCGCGCCGATTCACGCACCCCCGGCCACATCTTCGAAAACCTCGTCATCCTCGGCTCGTTCACCGGCGAAGGCTATCTCTCCGCGCCCGGCCACATTCGCGCCTACAACGTGGTTACCGGTGAGTTCGTCTGGCGCTTCAACACCATCCCGCAGCCCGGCGAATACGGTTACGACACCTGGCCTCCGGAAGCCTACCGTTACGTCGGCGGCGTGAATGTCTGGGGCGAGATGTCCGTGGACGAGAAACGCGGCATCGTGTTCCTGCCGCTTGGTTCTCCCACCTACGATTATTACGGGGCCGATCGCATCGGCTCCAACCTGTTCGGCAACTGCCTCGTCGCCCTCGACGCCCGCACCGGGAAGCGCCTCTGGCATTTTCAGACCGTGCACCACGATTTGTGGGACTACGATCTCACCGCCGCGCCGCAGCTCATTACCGTCAACCGCAATGGCGAGCGGATCGACGCGGTCGCGGTCGCCACCAAGCAAGGATTTCTCTTCGTCTTCAATCGCGTGACCGGCGAACCGATCTTCCCCATCGAGGAGAAACCGTTTCCTGCGTCCGACATGCCCGGCGAGGAAGCCTGGCCGACCCAGCCGATCCCCGCCCTGCGCTCCCTACGCTCGTCAGATCCTGACGGCCGACGACGTCACGCCAATCCTCCTCACTCCGGCGGAACGCGCGGAGTGGCGGGCCCGCATCGACCGCGACCGCAAAGGGCTCTACACGCCGCCCTCCACCGTGGAGACGATTGCGGCGCCGGGGGCAGTCGGCGGCGTCAACTGGGGCAATACCGCCGCCAACCCCGACAAAGGCATCGTCTATCTGCTCAACCAGGACTTCCCGTCGTTCTACCAGCTGAGCGAACGCAACGTGCGCGCCCATCACGCTGAACCTGACGAAGCCGATCACGCCACGTCGATCGTGCGCGGCGAAGAGCTCTACGGCACGCATTGCGCCGTCTGCCATGGGACGGATCGCGCTGGCGGCAACGCCGGTCCCTCCCTGCTCGCGGTCGGCGCACAGATCGACCGCACCCAGGTCGCTCGCACGATCATTTATGGCAACGGTCGCATGCCACCGCTGCCGCATGTCACCGACGAACAAATCGACGACGTTTTCAACTTCCTCGCCGGCCAAGCCCAGTCCAAAGCCGTACCAGTCAACCGCGGCTCGGAGGGAATTTTGCCGGACGGCCCGGTGGTCGCTTCCGGCGGCGCCCCCCGGCCCGCGGAAGACAGCAAACCCGACCCTCGCGGCAACAACGACTATCCACCTGGCATCAAGGTCCCGCCAACCCGTTATTACACCGACTATGGTCTGGGCTACTCCTACATCATGACACCGCCTTGGTCGCAAATCATCGCCTATGACCTCAATGAAGGCGCGATCAAGTGGCGCCGCCCCCTCGGCCAGGATCGTGATGCCACCGCGGCGGGCTTCACCGGGAGCGGCATGCCGCACGGCGCGGGGCGCATGGGCATGATCGTCACCGCCAACGGCTTGGTGTTCTCTACCGCCAGGGACGGCCATGTGTATGCATTCAACGCCGAAAACGGTGATCTTCTCTGGAGCGGCAAACTTCCGTCGGGGGCCCAGGGCCTGCCCGCCATGTTTGAGCACAATGGCCGGGAATACCTCGTCATCTGCGCGACGACTCCCCTGACCTGGGGTCTCGACTCCGACTCCAACGGGCTCGGCTCGGAAGAGCCCCCCGGCAGCGGAGGCTACGTCGCCTTTGCCCTGCCCGAGGACGATCAGCGATAACCATCAACCGTCATGTGAACCCCATGTTCCGGACGCGAGCCATCCTCTCGATCAGCTGTGCGCTCGCCGTCTTCGCCCACGCGCTGCCCGCCGCCGGGACCGGGGAATCCGCGCCGGCCACGCCCGACCTCGACGAGTTGTTGCAGGCTGGGCAGCAACTCTGGGAGGAATACGCCCCGCCCGAGGTCAAGGAGGAGTACGAGTTTCCAACGCTTGGATCGGTGGAGACCTTTCTCACCGGTCTGCAACGCGCATTGCAGGGAGGATCTTTCGAAGATCTGGCGGCGTACGAATTCGACGCCGCCTCGGCACTGCGGGTGTTACGCCAGTTCGAGGGCGGTGAGGAACTTGCCGACTGGCTCGAACCTCGACTGGACTATCTCGACGCGGCCGGACGTATGGAGCAGGCGATGGCCAATCCCGCTCCGCGTTCGCACGGAGGACACCCGTCGCCGCCACCCATTTTCTCCCGCCCGTATTGGGATCGAATCGCCGTCACGCGAAAGCCACCAGCGCGCGCCGAAGCCCTGGTTCCACACCTCAAGCAGGCGTTCGACGCCGAAGGCGTGCCGGCGTCGCTGGTGTGGATGGCAGAGGTCGAGTCTTCGATGAATCCGCAGGCGCGCAGTCCGGCCGGGGCGCGCGGCTTGTTTCAGTTGATGCCGGCGACGGCGAAGCGATTCGGCCTGCGCGTGTCGTGGCCCGACGAGCGCACGGATCCGGAAAAGAGCGCGCACGCCGCGGCCGAATACCTGCGCTATCTCCACGGACGTTTTGGATCCTGGCCGCTGGCGCTTGCCGCCTACAACGCAGGCGAAGGACGAGTCGGCCGCGCCCTCGACACCGCCAAGACCTCGACGTTCGCCGGCGCCTCCGGGCACTTGCCGCCAGAGACCCGGTTGTACGTGCCGAAGGTCCTGGCGACCGTCGCCGCGCGGGAAAACATTGATCCGGACGCATTGCCTGCACCACGCGCGCAAGAGTGAGGAGAGCGTGGACTGGCTCTCTGCGCTATCCCGCCAGCGCCAGCCTGCAAATTTCACACGTTCGGCCACGTTTGTTCCGGTTCGCTTCGCGACCGGTCTTGTCGCTTCGCTCGGAACGCGGAGCTCAAACGCAGCTACGGAGACAACGCACCCGGTAGCTGCGTTGGAGTGTAACGACAACGTGGCCCGGTTTTCCGCCGGACTGTGAAATTTCCAGCGTCCGTCGGCGTCCTTGTGGTGTTCATCGTGCTGCTCACATGGTCGTCGGTCCGCGTGTTCAATCGCGGCGAGGACGACAGCGTGCTCGGCGGGGCGAACTTCCGGTTCGGCCGCTGAATCGTCCGGTGGTGAATCTGTAGGGCCGGACCTCGTGTCCGGGCCGAGCGCATTCGCGCAGGCAGCAGCGACCCGGACGCAAGTTCCGGCCCTACATGGAGCCAGTGGGTCTGGGTGTTTTCCCCTCGTCGATCGCATCCTGCCGGCATGAGGGCTTGGCCGGATTCGCGCCTTGCCGATCCGTTGGTCGTCGCTTCCTGTTTCTACCTGCATGACGAATCGCCTCACCCGTTTTGCGTCGGCCGGGTTTGCCTGGTTTGGCGCGTGTCTCCTGATGCCTTCCCTGCTTCGCGCCGCGGATGCGAACGGGGATGATGCCGCCATCCGCGCCCATCGGATGGGAACGCTCGTGATCCACGCCCCACCCGGCGCCGCGGTGAAAGTCGAGCAGGTGCGGCACGCGTTCTGGTTCGGCGCCGCGCTCGCCAACCAGGCGTTCAACGGCCGCCTCTCCGCTTCCGACGCGGCGAAGTACCGCGAGGTCTTCCTCGAAAACTTCAACGCGGCCGTGACCGAAAACGCGGTGAAGT
Organism: uncultured Verrucomicrobiae bacterium; assembly: GCA_963797435.1. GTDB lineage: Bacteria > Verrucomicrobiota > Verrucomicrobiia > Opitutales > Opitutaceae > CAWCPJ01. The sequence goes on from CAWCPJ010000007.1 coordinate 172,706, forward strand.
GGTTGGTGATGGAACCCACGCGCGGTGCGGTCGATTACGCGACGGTCGATGCGATCCTCGCGTGGACCGGGGCGCACGACATCCCGCTGCGCGGTCACAATATCTTCTGGGGCGTGCCGAACCGCGTGCCCGAATGGCAGAAATCCCTCGACGACGCGACGCTCCGTGCGGCCGTCGAGGCGCGCGCCCGCGACATCGGCCGGCGCTACCGCGGTCGTTTCGCTGAGTACGACCTGAACAATGAAATGATGCACGGCAACTGGTATGCCGACCGACTCGGGCCGCGCATCACGCTCGACATGGCGCATTGGGTGCTGGCCGAGGATCCGGATGCACATCTTTTCGTGAACGATTACGACGTGCTCACGGGCAAACGGCTCGACGACTACGTCGCGCACATTCGCGAATTGCTGGCGATGGGAGTGCCGATTTCCGGCATCGGCGTCCAGGGCCACCTGCACGAGGAGACGTTTGATCGCGATGCGCTGCGACATGCGCTCGACGTGCTCGCGCAGTTTCATCTGCCGATCCGCGTGACCGAGTTCAACCTTCCGGGACAGCGTTCGCGATACTACAAGAATCCGGAGGATCGCAGGCGTGAGCTCACGCCGGAACAGGAGCAGGCGAAGGCGCGCGACCTCGCCGACTACTATCGCATCTGCTTCGCCCATCCGGCGGTGGCGGGCATCATCATGTGGGGCTTCTGGGAGGGCGCGAACTGGATTCCGCAGTCATCGCTCTACAAGCGCGACTGGACGCCGACTCCCGCCGCGCACGCGTATCGCGATCTCGTGTTTCATCAGTGGTGGACCCAGTGGGAGGGTACCGCCGACGCAAACGGCCGCGCCGAAGTGCCCGCGTTTTTCGGTTCCTATCACGTCAGCAGCGGTGATCGGACGGTCGATGCCGCGCTGACGAGCGCGGCAAAAACCACGACGGTCGATTTGCGGTAGTGCTGCACTCCTGAGCGTCGGTTGCGGCCGATCAGTCTCCTGTCGGGCCGGAACTTCCGTCCGTGCCGCGGAGACACGTAGCCATCAACGATGTCGCGTACGCGACATGGTTGATGGCTACGTGTGGCGTGTCCCAGTAGGCCAGCCGTAACCTGCAAATTTCACACGTTCGGCCACGTTTGTTCCGGTTCGCTTCGCGCCCGGTCTTGTCGCTTCGCTCGGAACGCGGAGCTCAGACGCAGCTACGGAGACAACGCACCCGGTAGCTGCGTTGGAGGGTAACGACAACGTAGCCCGGGTTTCCCCCGGACTGTGAAATTTCCAGCCCTAAAGGTTCAATCCCTCTGGGTTTGATTCTCCGAAGCTCGCTTCAGCTTGGATTCGTTGGAGGGACGGACCTCTGTGTCGTCCGCGGTCCACATCAAGATGGACCCTCCAGTGGGGCGGAGGACCGAAGTTGCGCTGCATCCTTGCGGCGCATGCGCGCGGCGGGCACCATGTGAGTTCCCCAACTTGTTTCCCCATCATGAAACGTGTCTTCGGTCTCGCGCTGTCCACGCTTGTTATTCCCATGCTTGCCGCCGCCCAATCCCCCGACTGGTCCGCCATCGATGCCCGGCCCGTGCCGCAGTGGTGGAAGGACGCGAAAATCGGCATCTTCATCCACTGGGGACCGTACTCCGTGCCCGCCTTCGCGAAGGTGGGCGAATACGCCGAGTGGTACTGGAAGATGCTGCAGGATCCGAAGCATCCGGGCCATGACGCGGTGCGGGCGTTTCATGACGCGAACTACGGCGCGGATTTCACCTACCCGCAGTTTGTCTCGTCGTTTCGGTGCGAGCTGTTCAATCCGGACCAGTGGGCGGACATCTTCGAACGTTCGGGTGCGAAGTACGTCGTGCTCACCTCGAAACACCATGATGGCTTTGCCGTCTGGCCCAGCAAGGAAGCGGATGCGACATGGGGCCGCCCGTGGAACAGCGTCTCGGCTGGTCCGCATCGCGACCTCCTCGGAGACCTGGCCGCGGCAGTGCGCAAGACCGACGTGAAGATGGGCATCTACTACTCGCTCTACGAGTGGTTCAACCCGCTCTACACGACCGATGTCGACCGCTACGTCGATCAGCACATGATTCCGCAGTTCAAGGACGTCGTGTCGCGCTACGCGCCCGCGGTCATCTTCGCGGACGGCGAATGGGAGCATCCGGCTTCGGCCTGGCGCTCCACCGAACTGCTGAACTGGCTCTATCACGACTCGCCCTGCAAGGACGTGGTGGTGGTCGACGACCGCTGGGGCAAGGACACGCGCCACCAGCACGGCGGCTACTATACGACCGAATACGGCTCCGGCCTGGCGAACGCCGACCACCCGTGGGAGGAGAGCCGCGGCATGGCGTACTGGTACGGCTTCAATCGGGCCGAGAATCTCGACGACTACACCACCAGCCGCGAGTTCGTCCTCATGCTGGCCGACATCGTGAGCCGCGGCGGCAATTTCCTGCTCGATATCGGGCCGACCGGCGACGGCCGGATCCCGGTGATCATGCAGCAGCGCTTACTCGACATCGGTGCATGGCTGCACGTGAACGGCGAGGCGATCTACGGCACCACGACGTGGCGGCGTCCGTGCCAATGGAGCGAGGGCGAGGTGCGCGAGCCCCAGCGTGGGGAATACAAGTCCGGCTACGACATCCTCAAGCTCACCGTGCAGCCCGACCCGGGTTTCGCCGTGAAGCAGATCCTCTTCACGCAGAAGGCCGGCAACCTCTACGCGATCTGTCCGACGCTGCCCGATGCGAAGCTGGTCATTCGCGATCTTGAACTGCCGTCCGGGGCGAGGATCACGATGCTCGGCCGCGAGGGAAACCTGAAGTGGCGGCAGCACGGCAAGGACGTCGAGGTGACCCTGCCACGACTAAATCCCACCACACTGCCGTGCGCCAACGCGTGGACCTTCAAGATCACCGGAGCGGGAACATGAGTGGGCGCCGGCGTCGCGGCTGGCTCGCGCTTGTCCCCGCCCTGGCCGCGGTCGTCGGTTTCGGCACCGTCCATGGCGCCGATTCCTGGCTGCAGGGGAGACTGCGCCATTCGCAGGTCGCGCTCATGCCCGAGGGCGAACCCGACGACGTCGCGGTCTTGCGGCCGTTGCACCCCGGTGTGGTCGCATGGGGCACCGATGCCGTGGGTTATCTCGGGCGTCCCGATGCCATGAAGGCCCACCTGGCTGCCTATCGCGATCTCGGTGTGCAACTGCTCGCCTGCAATGTCTGGATGCTCACGGCCACGCCGCGCGTGCTGCACGACGATCCCCGGTTTCAGGACGCGGTCTGCCGGGACATCGCCGGCGATCCGATCGTGCCGCGCTGGCTCGACGGTGACTATCAGGGCGTGAAATCGTATTGGGGCTGCACGAACCATCCGCTGTTTCGCGAGCAACTCCTGGCCCGGGCGCGCGCGGGGATTGCCGCCGGTGCCAACCTGCTGCACCTCGACGATCACATGGGCACCGCGGCCGCCGCGGAACATTCCGGCGGCGGTTTCTGCGAATACTGCATGCGCGGCTTCCGCGCCTGGTTGCGGGCGCATCGTTCCGCCGCGGAACTGGCGGCGGCCGGCATCACCGATCCGGATACGTTCGACTACCGCACGCTGTTGCGGACCGGCGGACTGACCACGCGGGCCCGGTACGAGGCGGCCGTGCAGGACGGGCGCGTGCCATTGCGGACGGAATTTCTCACCTTCCAGCGTGAGGCCGTGATCGGGTTCATCGGCGAACTCCGCGCCGCGGCGGCGGCCGCCGCCGGTCATCCGGTGCCGGTCGGCGTGAATGCCTGGAATCTCGCGCCCACCCAGCTCGCGACCCAGCACGTGGCCGATTATTTTGCCAACGAGATCAGTCACTATGGCGTGGAGGACTTGAATCCTCCGCGTGCCTACCTCCTGGCGGATGCGCTGGGCAAACCGGTGTTCAGCACGGGCACGGGCGAGGACTGGATCGAGGTGATGGACCACGGCGACGTGGTGCGCGTGCAACGCTGGATCGCGACCGCCCAGGCGTTTGGCGAACATTTCATGTATGCGTGGCGCAAGTGGGCGTTTTCCCAGGCGACCGGCACGCGCTGGTATCAAACGCCGATCGCGACCTTCGCGCCGCTGTGCGATTTCATCACCGCGCATCCCGCGCTCTTCGACGACCATGTGGCCGTCCCGCAGGTCGGTGTGCTCTACGACAACTGCGCGCGCCGGGAGGGTCGTGGGGACGTGGCGGAGATCCTCCGCACGCTGCACGATGCGCACCTCTCCGCGGGCCTCGCGGTCGCCGGTGATGCCTGGTTGCAACATACGCTGGATGCCGCCGCGCTCGCCCGCTTCGAAATCGTCGTCGTGCCCGGGGGCGTGGAACTCGACGGCCCGCAAAAGACCGCGCTCGATGCGTGGCGAAGGCAGGGCAGGGCGATTCCCTGGCGTGGCCTCGATGAGCTGCGCAGCCATCTGGAACCGTGGATCGAGGTGAGTGGTTCCGGCCGCGTATGGGCGCTGCCACGGGTGCAGGCCGGCGCGTCAACGCCGGGACTTGTCATTCAACTCCTCAATCAAACCGAGGCAACGGATCGCGATGCGATGATCCCGAGCGGGCCGCTGCACGTGACGATCCGGAGCGGCGAAAAGCTCGGGGGGCCCTGGCGTCGGGCGACATTGTTCGCTCCCGGGGCAGATCCCCGGGAGCTTTCCGTCAGGTCGACGGACACTCGCTGCGAGGTGACCGTACCCCGCGTGGAATTGTGGAGCGTGCTGCAGCTCGAATAGGGCCCGCGTTGGTTCTCCGGCGGGGTCTCTCCGGGGACTTGTTGTCGATGCGTCGAAACGCCTACGCCAAGGCCTGGTTTCCGCCGATATTCATCGGGAAACATCTTCCCCCGATTCGAAACCATTCTCCTTTGCCATGATCATCTACGGCTGGGGCAACTTCAATCGTCGCGATCACGGCCTCGTCCGTGGTCGCTGCCGTTCCTGCGGGCGCCGCGGGTTCCTGCGGAGTTACACATCTTCGAAGTTCTTCACACTCTACTTCGTTCCGCTGATCCCGCTCGGAAAGCAGAAGATCGTCGCGGATTGTTCGCACTGCAAGAAGGCGTACGGCATGGGATGGCGGGAATGGAAGCGGTTGCACGCGACGGCCCTGCCGCAGGCGATCGCGGCGTACGAGCAGCATCCCGCCGACGCGGAGGCGGCGAAGACCGCCCTCGGCACGATCATCAACCTCCAGGATCGTCCCTCGCTCGAACGGATCGGCCCGCCGATCCATCGCGCGTTCGCCCAGGATGCGAACATGCTCACGCTGCTCGCCGGCACCTACAGCTACCTGTGCCAGGACCGCGAGGCGGATGCGCTCTACCTCCAGGCGGTTGGACTTTCCGACGATCCCGCGATCGCCGCGGAGGCCCACGCCCACCTCGAGGAGCAAAAACTAACGCCGCCCCGTCCGCACAACCGGCTGCTCCAATCGTTGCCGGTTTTCATCGTGCCGGCGGCGATCTTCATTGCGCTCGCCACGTTCGTGCAACGCGGCGTCACCGCCCGGCCCGAGCACGCCTATGTCCTGAACGGACTCGACCGCTCCTATACCGTCGTGATCAACGGCGAGTCGATCAAGCTCGCCCCGCACAAGCGCGTTCCGGGTTTCATGCTCCACTACGGCCGCAACACGATCGCGCCGTCCGCCGACAGCGCCTTTCTGGATGCGCAGGATTTCGCCATCGATGCGTCCTGGTACGAACGCGTGTTCGGCGCGCCCCTCTTCGTGGTCAACCCCGATGAAGCGGCCGTGCTCATGTGGGAACGAGGTGGGTACGCATCCGGTGGCGCGCCGGAAAATGCCTACGCCTACGAACTTGCCACGGGACAGCTCTGCCACGTTTACCGGGGCATCGATTTTCCGTTTCAGCCGCTGCCGGACACGATCCAGATGCCGGCGAGCAGCAGCATCGAATATCGAACCCGCGTGACGGACCTCGGCCAACGGGACGTCCAGAATGTGATCGCGATGTTGCAGGAGCGTGGCCAGACGCAGGCGATTCAGGCGTACCTGCGTGCGCGGCTGCGTGCCGGCGATGGTGGAGACACTCTGATTTACGTTGCCGCCCGGGTGCTGCCGCGCGCGGAGTTTGGAGGATTGGCGGAACCGCACCTGGCCGCGCGGCCCATCGCCATCGCCTGGCACCGCGCCTATCAGGATGTTTTCGAGGACACGCCCGAGGGTGGGGATCTGGTGGCGCGCTATCGCGCGCTCGTCGCGCAGGAGCCGGAGAGCAGCACGCTCGCGTACTTGTTGAGCCGCGTCGTCGACGATCCTGATGAAAGCATGCAGATCCTGGAACGGGCGGTCAAACTGCCCCATCCTTCGGGTTATGCGTTCTATGGCCGTGCGTTTGATCGGATGATCGAGGGCGACTTCGCGGGCGCCCTGGCGGATTGCGACGAGGCCGTGCGGCTGGAGCCTGCGGTCGAACAATTTCGGAGCGTGCGCCGGGATATTCTCTATGGCCTGCAGCAGTACGATGCCGTGGAAAAGGAGACCGGCAATTTGCTCAAGGACCGCTCTCCCGATCTTTCGGCCTTCTACGAGCACGTCTATCGTCTCGGAAAACTGGGTCGTGCCGCCACGGGGCGGACCGAGATTCCGTCGTTCCTCGGTCTCCTGCCTGCTTTGGGCGCGGCGCAACGTGCGACGGCAACGGCTTACCTCGAGTCGGCCCTGGATCTCGCCGCCGGAAATCGCACCGCCTTCGCCGCGACCATCGGCCGGGCGGGCGAATCCTCCTTCGCCTTCGAGAAGGAACTCGTGGCGGGGCATCTGGATGCAGCGCTCAAACTCGCTGGTGGCGCTGATGACCCGGCCGGGTTGCTCGGGCACCTGACACTCTATGTGTTGCTGGCACATGCCGGCCGCCCCGAGGCCGCCGGCGAACTCGCCCAGGCGGTCAAGGCGCTTGGCGATGGCACCGCGAGTCAGAAGCGCTGGTCGGCATGGTTGCGTGGAGACGCCGCACCCGACCCGCGGCGAGCGGCCTTCGAGATCTACGACATCGACAACCACGGCGTCTTTCTTGCCGCGCTCGCGCAGAAGTTTCCCGCGCGGGCCGACGACTACCTCGAGCGCGCACGAAAGCTTCACTACCGCGAGACAGTCCACCTGCTGGCGTTGGCCGACGTGCTGTCGTTGTAGTTTTTCAACAATCCCCTTGCGGGGTAAACCCGCTCCTACACCCAAACAAGGCGGGGTCGTGTTGAAGGTAGCCGCGGTGGAGCGCAGCGACAACGTGGCCGCCGTGCGGATATGTCCACGTTGTCGCTGCGCTCCACCGCGGCTACGAACGCCTCCCACTGCATTGAAGCCTCCGGGCCACGCCACCCAACTTCCGGCGCACGCAAACGGGGTGAGGGCTGCCCGGAGGGAAGCCGACCCCTGGCCGAAACGCGCTACGGCAGTTTCGCCTGCACCAGTTTGCTGACGGCGCCGAAGTCGAGCATCGCGGCCTCGGGGCGCTGCTTCAACGCGCCGATCACCTTGCCCATCTCCTTGCGCGACTGCGCACCGGTCGCGGCGATCGCCGCATCCACCAGCGCTTCGACCTGCGCGGGCGCGAGCCCGGCGGGCAGGTATTTTTCAATCACCTGGATCTCGGCGTCGTTGGCGGCAACGAGATCAGCGCGACCACCGCGGGCGAACTCGACCTTGGCGTCGTTCAGGTTCTTCACGGTCTTGCGCAGGGTCGCAAGCACGAGCGAATCGTCGATCGGCTTGTTGCCATCCATCGCCGCGCGCTGGATGGCGGCGTCCGCGGTGCGCAGGATCGTCGCCGTCGCCGCATCGCGGGCTTTCATCGCCGCGATAATGTCGGCGCGCAGGTGTTCGTAGATCGTGGCCATGCCCCGAGCGTGCCGGACTGGGCGGGCGTGTCGAGCCGCGGCCGGGATCCCCGATTGCGCTCCAAAAGGGACCGAGGCCGCCGCCGCCACCGCGGTTCGCGTGGATCACTCCTTCCTGTTCGCGATCCAGCAGGTGCCATCGGGAGCCTGTCTTTTCCTGAACCGCGTGAACGATCCGCGCCAGGTGAAGCCGGCTTCCCGGCTTGGAGGAAATCGAAAGCCGCAGCGGACACACGGGATTGGCTTTTCTTCTTACGGCCGGGCGGCATCCTTGCGGGGGTCGATTCTCCGACGCATTTGATGCAACTTGGCTCCAGACTTGCCGGTGGCTGCCCCATCGCGCTGTTGTTGCTTCAATTTGTCGTGCGACCAGTGCCGGGCGCCGACTCCGCGCCCCGGCAACTCACGGCCGAGCAGCAGGCCGCGTTCGCGCGCGAAGTCCGGCTGATCGTGGATTTGGTGCAGAACCAGCACTACCTCGGGACCTCGCTCAGTGCGATCGATGCTGCGGACGTGCTCGATCGTTATGTACGCGACCTGGACCCGGAGGCCTTGCTGTTCACCCGCGAAGACGTCGCCTATCTGCATCATCGTTTCGATCATACGCTCAAGAGCGTCTATGTGTTTCGGGGCAATCTGCAGCCAGCCTTTGAGGTCTTCGACCTGATGGTGGAGCGGTTGCGGGCGCGAATCCAATGGATCGATCGTCGCGAAACGCAGCCGTTCGATTTGGATGGTGACCGGCCGGAGGCGATCGCGTCCAAGCCGGACTTTCTCGCGGAAGGCGCTCCCCTCGACGCCCGCTGGACGCAACGCCTGCGGGAGCACTTGATCGAAGAGATCCTCGCCGGCTTCGCCCAAGGGGAGGCGGGAGCCGAAGTGGCCCGGCGCTATCGGGCCTGGGCCGACGATTTCTACGAGACGGAGGCGCTGGCCGTGCGGGAACGTTTTCTCAATGTGCTGCTCGCCGACTTCGACCCGCACAGCGGATATTTTTCGGCGGACTCCGAGCAGGCCTTCGACGAGTCGATGGGCGCGACGTCGTTTCAACCTGGCATGGGTCTGGAGCGACGAGAGGGCGCGTGGGAGGTCGCCTATCTGACGCCGGGAAGCACGGCCGACTCGAGCAACACGATCGAGCGAGGCGACCTCCTGGAAGCGATTGCCGAAGGCGACGAACCGTGGCAGGAGGTGACGCGGATGCGTTACCGTGAGCTCGCGCGGCGACTGCGCGGTGCGGACGGAAGCCATTGCCGCGTGGCGTGGCACGGACCCCGCGGCGGAGCCCGCCAGGAAGCGGAACTGGTCCGGACGCGCAGCGTCGTGGCGAGCCAGCGGGCACGAGGCGCGATCTGGACGGTTGATGCGGCGCCGGCGCCAGCCCGCGTGGGATGGATCTTCCTCCCGGCGTTCTACGGGGCGGGGGCGCACACCGGGGACGCGGCGAGCGCGTCCCGCGATGTGCATGAAATCCTGGCGGCCATGCAGGCGAAAGGCGTCGACGGCGTCGTGCTGGACCTGCGCTACAATCCGGGCGGAACCATCGCCGAAGCCGTCGCGCTCGCCGGGCTCTTTCTCGAATCCGGGAGCGTGACCGTTACGCGAGGACTCGACGGCAAGATCGAGGCGCGGCGCATCGCGGGCGGAACCGCGGTCTTTCGCGGTCCGCTGGTCGTCCTGGTCTCGGAGCAAAGCGCATCGGCCAGCGAACTTCTGGCATCGGCGTTGCAGGATCATCGTCGCGCGGTGGTCGTCGGGGGCGCGCCCACGATGGGCAAGGGCACGCTGCAAACCTATGTGGATCTGGCCGCCATCAATCCGGCGGGTGGGGCATCGGCGGATTGGGGCCTCCTGCGGCTGACGACACAATTGTTTTTCCGCATCGATGGCTCTCCGATCCAGCGTCGCGGTGTCACGCCTGATGTCGTGCTGCCGTTGGGCGGGGCTCCCGACGTTCCACGAGAAGAAGACCTGCCGCTTGCGCTGCCCGAGGAAACAGTTGTGCCACCGACGGAAACCATGGACGGAGGCGCGGCCCCGCGTCCGGTGGTCACGGAAACTTTGCTGGCCCTGCTGCGGAACAAGGCGCAAGAGCGGGCAACCAGCCTGCCGGAGTTCCACCTCTGGAAGGAAGAGCGGGAACTCGTCGCGAAGCGGAAAACGACAAACTTGGGGCACTCGCTGGCCGAACGATGGAGCCGCCAGAAACAGCGGGACGCGGCGTGGAGTCGGTTGCGGCGCGAACATCGCAAGCTTGCGCAGGCCGCCGTCGCGTCCGCGCTGGAATGGATCGATGTGTCCGACGTGGCGGCGGCGCAGGCGGACCACCAGCGACACCTCCAACACGATCCGCTGCCCGATGGATCGCCGCGAGCGGGCCGCCTGTGGCGCGGCATTTTCGATGTCCGCACTGACGACGGAAAGATTGCCGAGGTTTGGGTCGCCGGCCTGCCGTTTGACGACTTTGTGGGCGACACCGATGCATTGGCCCAGGTCGCGGCGGAGGCGAGCGGAACAAAAGTGGCGGCAGACAACGCCGCATCGCTCCTCCGCGCGATCGTAGCGCTGCCGCGCCGCCAGGATGACGACTTGCTGGCGTGCGTCCGCCGGTCGTTGCACCTCGAAGCGGCCGATGAGGCCACGGTGCGGCGGTGTTTCGAGGCGTTGCTTGCCAAGATCGTCGAGCTCGACGGCTCCGTCGCCCGGCCCGAGGCCACCTGGGATATTCCCTTGCGCGAATCCTTGCGCATCGTTTCCGATTGGGTCGTAGCGGCCGGAACGCTCGGCTCGCCTCCCGGGGAAGGCGAAGGAACGGTGGCAGATTCGGGAGAGACGGGGAGGAACGCGAAGTGACGATGCGTGCCATTTGCTGGAGGAGGTTGTGCAACGCGGGGTTGATCCTTGCGGGCTGGTCCGCAGGGGTCGGCGCCGTCTTTTCCGCTGAAAGTGTCGCGCCGGCGCCGGATAAGGTCGCGAACGCCGCGACACCGGAAGCGCATGCGCTCGAACTGTATTGGCAGGCGATGGATCGGTTTCGCGGGCCGACCAGCGAGAGCCAGGAACAGGGTCGCAGTCTGCTCCTGCAGTCCGCGGATCTCGACTGCCGGGAAGCGGCTTCGCTGCTGGGCAGCGCGTTGTTAAGCGAATCATACGGGTTCAAGCAGGACCCGGCCGGCGCGGTGCGGCGATTCGAGCAGGCGATCAAACTCGGGGACGACTTTGCCCGGGTGGGCCTGGCGGAATGTTATGTGCGTGGCATCGGCGTGAAAGTCGACGCAGGGGAGGCGGAAAAGCTCCTGCGCATGGCGCTCGCTCCGGAAACCACCTATCCCCGTCCGGCGCCACCGGCTTGGTTCCTTCACAACGATTCGTCGCCGGATGTCGCGGGCGAACTCGAATACGATGCCCCCAGTGCGGCCCGGGCCTATGCCCACCACCTTTACGGGCTGATTGAACAGCAGCGCGGGAATCTGGCGGCGGCCCAGGAGCATTTCATTACCGCGAGTCAGTCCGGGCGCGCCGGCCGCGCAGGGGTGTTCGAAGCCGCCGTGCAGGCGGCGATGAACTGCGCGTTCGGGCGAGGCGTGCCGCGCGATCGCGCGCAGGCGATGGCGTTGCTCGAGCACGCTCGCGACCTGCGCCGACGACAGGGCGCGCAACAGGTCCACGGGATGGCAATGCAGGGCGCGCTCGAATCCTTTGCCGCCGCCGATCTCGAGCAGTCCCTGGCGGAAAACAGCCAGCGCGAACTGGGGGAGACACAGTTCGGCATCGCGCAGCATTTCGCCGATGCCGCTTCCGCCGAACACGACCCCGGGGAGGCGCGGGCGTGGTACGAGCTTGCGGCGGGAAACAATCAGGTGGATGCGATGATCGCCCTGGCGCTGATGGACAGCCGCGGCGCAACCGGTCCGCCGGATCGGGCCGCGGCGTTGGGCTGGTTGCAGCGCGCCGGCGGCGGTGACCCGGTGCGTTCGCTGCATGCAGCGGCCTGTCTGGGGATCTGCTATCTGCATGGACTGGGCACACCGGTCGACCCGGCCAAGGCCACTGCGATCTTCGCGCGACACCGCGACGAAGACTTCGTGTGCTATCTCGGCACGATCGGCAAGGCGCCCGCAGACGTGCTGTCCGCTGACGAGGCGCGCGCCATGCTCGAGGCATGGGCGGAGAAGAACCGGGACGTCCATGCCCAGTTCCTGCTGGCGGAGTATCACCTGTGGGGCTGCGGCTATCCGGCTGATGCGAAAGAGGGGGTGCGACTCCTGAAGCTCGCCGCCGATCACGGATCGGGCGAGGCGTGCGGGGTGATGGGCGACTACTACGCCTTCGTTGAGGGCAACGCGAAGAAAGCCGAGGACTACTACGGACGCGGACTACGCCGGAACGATGCTCGCTCGGAAGTCGGCCTGGCGCGGCTGCGGTTCCAGCCCTCCCGGGAATTGTTCAACCAGCAGGACATCGATGAACTCTCGCGTGCGCTCGACTTGTGCGAAAAGGCGCTGAATCACGACCCGGATTTTGTGCCCGCGCATGAACTCGAGATGAGCATCTGTATGTGCAAGACCCTGCGGCGGGATAAAGGCACCGGCAAGTTCTTGCTTGGGCATTACGACGTGCCGCGGGCCCGGTCACATGCGAGGCGCGCGGATGAGTTGGGTTCAGCGTTGGCCGCCTACTACCTCGGATCGTGGGCCCTCGAGGGTAACGGCGAGTCGAAGGACCCACGCAAAGCCTACGATCTGTTTTCGATCGCCGCCGAACGGGGCCTGGCTGTCGCGCACCTGCAATTGGGTGCCATGCATGCGGACGGAATCGGCGTCCCGGTCACGCTCGACGAGGCGGCGTATCATTACCGGCTGGCCGCCCTCGGCGGCAACGCCGAGGGGGCGCGTCGCCTCGCGAACATGTACATCGGCGGTCACGGCGTGGCGGCCAACGAGGACCGGGCGGTCTTTTGGTACTCGGTCGCCGCCCGCTCCGGTGAGCCCGCGTCGAATTATGAACTCGCGAAGATTCTGATGCGGCTCAGGCGATATCCCGACGCCGTTGCCATTCTTGAAAAGATCGCCGCGGGATCCGGCGGCGTCTTCCAGGATCTGGCCAACCTGGATCTGGCCCGCTGCTACCGGATGGGACTGGGCGTGACCAGCAACGCGAAGAAGGCGCGCGATTACCGGGCGGCCGCGTTGGCCGGATGGTCGACCAAGACGTTGTTGCAGGATGCGAAGACGGCGATGGGCAAAGGGCCGAGCGACCATGCCGTGGAACTCTACACCCTGGCGGCGGAGGTCTTTCCGGAAGCGAGCTACTCTCTTGGGCAGATGTATTTCTTCGGCCAGAATGTCGCGGCGGACCGCAACCTTTCGGTTTCGTATCTGCGTTTCGCGGCCGAGTACGACTATGCGGACGCCCTCTATTTCCTCGCCGCCATGACCGTTAAGCGGGAGGCCGGTGCCCCTTCAGTCCCGGAGGCGCGGGAATTCGCCCGACGCGCGGTGAAGGCGGGTCTGAAAAAGGCCGAGGCTCTCTTGCTCCGGCTCGAGGCCCTGGCGGGTGGACCGTCCTCGTGATCGTCATTTCCGCGGGGAGTGGTCTTGCGCACAGCCCAGGTGAAAAACTCCCAGGCTAAGGGCTGCCTGCCTTCGCGATATCGTAGATGAACAAACCGTGGCCCACGCCAGCCGGGTCGGTGGAGCGACCCAACTGACACGCGATGTAGCGACCGTCATCGCTCACCACCGGGTTTGAGCACTTGAAGGTCGGATAATCACTGAAGAACGTGAGGCGGGTGTAGGTGCCACTGCCGTCCAGCGCGAGTCTCCAGAGGTCGATGTGCCCGGACCCGAGTTTGTTCTGCGCGTCGCATTCGACCAGCGTGTGCTTGCCGTCGGGATAGATGCCCTCGGGTTCGTCGTAGATGTCGGGTGAATGCGTGTAGTTCGTGACCTTCTTCGTCGTCAGGTCGATGCCCATCACATCGCTGTGACGGCCGCCGTCCGTGTAGGCGCTGAAGGTCAACTCCCGCTCTTCGGGCGGCCGATAGTTCTGGGGCTCCATGGTGCAGTGCAATGGAAGATCCGCGCCATCGATGATCAGGTGCTTGTTCTCCAGGTGCGGCACGCCGTCCGCATACACGATGTCGGCCTCGAACAGTTTCGAGGCGGCCGTGTTGCCCTGGCCGGGCTTGGGATCGGTCCATTCCGGCCAGGCGAAATGCAGCCGGCGCCGCGAGACCGCCGGCCCCTCATTGCAGCGCACGTCGAGGGGAGTCGGTGGTTTCTTCCCGGTGTGACTGAGCACAAAGAGATAACAGTTGCGCCGGGCGCTGCGCGTGTCGTCGAGATCGTAGCTCAACGGGCCGGAGAGCAGGATGTCGCCGTTGGACAGGTAAAGGGCGCGCGTGTACCCGTAATGCGGGTAACGGGCGGTGAGGTTGTGGATCTCGTGCGTGGCGACATCGATCTCCATCGCGTCGCCGAAGGTCTTGGAAAGAAACAGGATCTTCTTGCCGTCGTGCGACCAGTCGGCGCGCTCGCCGAAGGACGTGAGCCGCTCCATGTACGGCGGCAGATGGTTTTCCGGACTGTCGGCTTCGGCGGCCGTCCCGCATCGGGGAACGGCAACGAACATGGCAACCAGAAGAATCAGGAGACGGGTGGGGGAGGGAGTCATGGGAAAAAAATCGAGCGGCCGATGGTGAAAAAGGGGGACGCCGGTGGCGTCGGGATGCTGACGAACCGCAACAGGACGACGCCAGATAGCCCCGATGGTTTCATCCGGAGCGGGTCGTGATGCGGGATCACGAAGGCCAATCATTCCTTCGAACGCGCCTCCACGGCCCGGCGCGGCCTTCGTTCTCTCCGTTACCTTCTTTTGATCTCGTCCTGCATCGAAATCGAAAAGCTGACACGGACACGTGAAGCTTCGCCCTTGGAGCATCGGCAATCCTGCGTATGGTGACACGGCCCGCGCCGGCCGCGTCGCGGCGCCTGCATTGCATGAACCCCGTCTCTTCTCCCCCCAGCGCGAAGGCGGCGCGACCGCCGCGGCCCTTTCGCCCGCTCGCATTTGCGCTGTTATCGGGACTGGTCGGGGTCGTCGCCGGCGTTGGTGCGGCGGGATTTCGCGCGCTGATCGCGCTGTTTCACAACGGGTTTTTCCTCGGGCAATGGTCGTGGGCGTACGACGCGAACCTGCATACGCCGCCGAGCCCGTGGGGCATGGGCGTCATCCTCGTGCCGGTCGTCGGGGCGGTGGCGGTCGCGTTTCTGGTCAAGACCTTTGCCCCGGAGGCAAAGGGGCATGGCGTGCCCGAAGTGATGGATGCGATCTACTACAACCGCGGCCGCATCCGACCGATCGTGGCGGTGGTGAAGTCGTTCGCGTCCGCTCTTTCGATCGGCTCGGGAGCATCCGTGGGTCGCGAGGGTCCCATCATCCAGATTGGTTCGTCGTTCGGTTCGGCGATCGGGCAATGGCTGCGGCTGCCGGCGTGGCAACGCACCGCCCTGATTGCCGGCGGCGCCGGCGGCGGGATCGCCGCGACCTTCAATACGCCGGTCGGCGCGCTGTTGTTCGTGCTCGAGATGATGATGCACGAGGTGAGCGTGCGCACGCTCGTGCCGGTTGCCATCGCGACGGCGACGGCGACCTACATCGGACGTTTGTTTTTCGGACCTCACCCCTCGTTCGTGATCCCGGAACTTACAGACGCCGTACTTTCACGTCACGGCGCCGCTCGTCCTGCTGGCCTACGTGGGACTGGGCGTGTTGATGGGCGGCGTCTCCGCGCTCTTCATCAAGTCGATCTACGGCACCGAATCGTTCTTCGAACGGCGAATCCGCGGCAGTTACTACCGGCAACACGTCATCGGCATGCTCGGCGTGGGGCTGATCATCTACGGGCTGATGGCGTCCCAGGGGCACTACTTCGTCGCGGGCGTCGGCTATGCGACCGTGCAGGAGGTGCTTTCCGGCGCGCCGTATTCGCTCGCGCTCCTGCTGGTTTTGTTCGGCGCGAAACTGGTGGCGACCTCGTTGACGCTCGGCTCCGGCGCGTCGGGCGGCATTTTTTCGCCGGCGCTGTTCCTCGGCGCGACCGCCGGTGGCGCCTACGGTTTGATCCTGGGGGAACTCTTTCCGAGACTGGACATCAGCGCCCCCGCCTTCGCGGTTGCGGGAATGGCGGGCGTGGTGGGCGGCGCGACCGGTGCGGCGATGGCGGCGATCGTCATGATCTTCGAGATGACGCTCGACTACAATGTGATCGTCCCGATGACGATCACGGTGGCGATCAGCTATGGCATTCGCAAGGTGCTCTCCCGGGAAAGCATCTACACCATGAAGCTCGTGCGCCGCGGTCACTACATCCCGGAGGCACTGCGCACCAACCCGCATTTCGTGCGGCGGGCCGGGGAAATGATGCTCGCACCACCCCGCGTCGTCGATGCGAGTTCTTCGCTCGAGGCGTTCGCTCGCGTCGTGGCGGAACGGCCGGCCGCCGGCACCTATCTCGTGTGCGACGACGGTCGCGTCCTCGGCGTTGTCCGCACCGGAATCGCGCTGGAGGCGTTGCAGCCCGAGCGGGCCCAGGTGAAGCTGCGGGAACTCGTCGACGACCGTTTCATCACCGTGCATGAGCGCTCCACCTTGTTCGACGTGATGACCAGCATGCGTTCGCATGGCGCCGCCGTCGCGCTCGTGACCGACGGGAGCGGACCCCTGCGGGTCGAAGAGGTCCAGGGGACGATTGCGCGCGAGCAACTCGCGGACGCCATGGTGGAGGCGGCGGATCTCTACCTCGACTAGTACGACGACACACAGGTCTCGTGACGTTTTCGTTTGTAGGAGGGGCTTTATGCCCCGAAATCACGGGGTAAACCCGCTCCCGCAAATTACGAAACTTGCGTGCCGCTGTACCAGCCGTGGCGGCGTGCGGTCTACGACGATGGGTCCTCCGGCGGCGGGCTCAGCGTGAGCACTTGTTGTTCGTGACGTTCGCCGATGAACAACTCCACGGTCACCTTTGAATCGTCGCGGATAAATCTCGAGCTGCGAGATCATCGGTTCCGCCTCCACGGTCTTGCCCGGCGCAAGCGTCATCGGGTCGGGTTGGACGGCGAAGTTGCCATAGACGGAACTGAATTCGCGCACGTCCACCTGCACCGGCTTGGTGCCGTGATTGGTCAGACGCAGGTGGAGTTGCTTCAACGGGCCGCGATTCGGCTGAACATGGGCTTGCCGGCCACTCCGCATGCCGTGTTCGTGATGGCGGTGGCGTTGGCGTTCGCCCGGGACCCCGGCCGCGGGATCTTCGTCACCCGCCCCGGTGCCACCCGCCCGAAAATCGGGCGGACCAAGTGCGACCTCGACCGCGATCTGGTGCTCGAAAAACTCGGCATGGGCCGTCCGTTCATGCGCGCCGGTGTCCACGCCGGCTTTGGTATCGGCGGCTGGTGGCGTTGCCGGTGGACGGTCGGCCGCGCCAATCCCGCCAACCGCAAAGCCGGCCAGCGAGGTCAGCAGAACCGTCAGGAACCGTCGATCACATGTGAAGTGCACACCGCTGGGACACGGAGGCCGGGAACACGTTTCATGACTTCGGGCCCGGGGAATGGCCTCCCGGGCGCCCCGGCCGCGACCCGGGAGCAACAGCGCATGCGGGGGCGGCGCAGACCAACATCATCACGCTCAACGACAGCACCATCAACACTGTCGCGTACGCGACATCACTGATGGTCATCCCGGGTTGGAGCTCCAAGGCGCAAGGGCCAACAAGCGTGTTGCGTACGGACCGGCGCGTCCGTTCGCGTTTGCCGCCGCCGGCGGATGCGCCCGCAGGAAGCCATCGATCAACGTCAGCGAGGCCGCCGTCGTGAACGCCGGTCCGCCGTGACCGGAACCGTGCATGATCACCAGTTGCACGGGTCGGCCGACTTTTTCGTAGGCGCCCTGCAGTTCGAGCGCCTGGTTCACCGGCATCTGGATGTCCTGATCACCATGGAGCAGGAGCAAAGGCGGATCGCCGGCGTCGACGTGAAAAACCGGGCTCGCGAGCCGCGCGAGATCCGGCACGGCTTCGGGTTGACCGCCGAGCAGAAGATCGAGGGCGGGTTTGCGCACGCTCAAGCCGTGTGGGGTCGACTGGTTGAGGATCGTCGTGAGATTGCTCGCGCCATAGAGGTCGACAATCGCCTGTACGTCTGACGATACGTCGAGATGGCTGCCCTCGTTGCCTTCCAGTTCGCGCACCCCATTGGTCACGCCGATCAGCGCGGCGAGGTGACCGCCGGCCGAGGAACCGGCGATGACGAACCGCGACGGCGGATAACCGTACTCCGCGGCATGCGCGCGCAGGAAACGGATCGCCGCCTTGATGTCGAAAGCCTGCGCGGGAAATTTCGCCACGGTCGAGAGCCGGTAGTCCACGCTGGCCACCGCCCAGCCGTGCGCCGTCATGCCGGCGAGGTCCACGCCGGCGCGCGACCCTGCCCGCCAGGCGCCGCCGTGCACCCAGATGATCAAGCCGACCGGCTTGCCATCCGGGGGTCGGTAGAGGTCGAGCAACAAGTCGGAGCCATCGACCGTGGCGAACTTGATGTCGCGCGTCACGGTATCGGCGCCGGCGCTGGCGGCCGTCGCCGCGACTGGCGGCACCGCGGCAAGCAGCCCGAGAGCGATCACGAGGGAGGGGGGAAGCAAGCGGGACATGATGGAGGTATGCGGTGCGGGAGGCCGGATGGAGACTGATCTGCTTCTCAATTGGCGGATGGCGCAGCGAGGGACGACTGAAGGGACCGCCCGGAAACACGGCCTTACCGCGAAGACGCCCTGGTCCCCTCGGGGGTAACGACCCGACGATGTTTCGCGTCTCGTGACATCCCCGGCTGCCATGAAACTCCCCGTTCGTTCGTGCCTCGCGTCCTGGATTGCGGTTTGGCTGATGGCCGTTCCTTTTCCGTCGCTCCGGGCCGCGGACGAAACGGCGGCCACGAGCTACCGGACCGAACGCGACGTGCTCTATCGCGCGGACGTCGCCGGGCCGGATGCCGACTACATGCGCCGCCGCTGCCTGCTCGATCTCTACCATCCCGTGGGTGAGAAAGGATTCGCGACGATCGTGTGGTTCCACGGGGGCAACCTCGAGGGCGGCGAACGCTTCATCCCACGCGCCATGACGGAGCAGGGATTTGCCGTGGCGGCCGCGACCTACCGCCTGTCGCCGCACGTGAAGTGCCCCGTCTATATCGAGGATGCCGCCGCTGCGGTCGCCTGGGTTTTTCATCACATCGGCGAGTTCGGCGGCGATCCCGACCGCATCTTCGTCGCGGGTCATTCGGCCGGCGGTTATCTCACGAGCATGGTCGGCCTGGACAAGCGCTGGCTCGCGGCCGACGGGATCGACGCAAACCGCATCGCGGGCCTGTTCCCGTTCAGCGGGCAATGCGTCACGCATTCGACGATTCGCAAGGAACGCGGTCTCTCCGAAGTGCTGCCGATCATCGACGAATTCGCCCCGCTTGCGCATGGGCGCGCGGATGCGCCACCGCTCATCCTGATCACGGGCGACCGCGATTTGGACATCGTCGGACGCTACGAGGAAAACGCCTACCTGCGGCGCGTCATGCAGGCGGCGGGACATCAACAGACCTTCCTCTATGAACTCGAGGGCTGCACCCACAACACCATGGTCGAGCCCGCAGCCAGCGTATTGGTCACACACATTCGCGACCTGCTTGCCGCTCGCTCCCGGCAGGTTCCGGCAGCCGTGGCGCCCTGAGCGGTTGCCGTCATCGCGGGAGCTCAAACGCGGCTACAGGGATAAAAGAACGCGAGACAGGGAAGAACGTGAGACACGTGAGGAATCCGGGCCCTGGTGTCAGATCGGATCGGGGTCCACGAATTGCACGTCAGGATTTCTGCCATTCGTGTAGCTTCGTGTTCTTCGTGGATGATGGTCTGGGTCTTGGGAGGCTGATTTCGATTCAGGAGGGATTTAACAGAAGGTAACGGAGATAACGAAGGCCGCGCCGGGGCGTTCGAAGGAATGATTGGCCGCAACTATTCAGCCGCCGAATGCGGTCAAAGTCCCTCCGTGATCTCGGCTCGAATCTCCGTGACTTCTGTGTCCACGCTTGGGTTGCGATCCTCCCGCGGTGTAACAGATTTCGATGGTAGGAGCGTGCTTGCACGCGATGACCGGCTCACATCCGACCCCAATCGCCGGGATAGCGGGTGAAAGCAGCGACTCCTGCACGAAACGCCTGGTCGGCACAGTGGATTTCGAGGCCTTCCTGGGTACGGGTTGAGCAGGCGGCTGGGGTCTGACGACGCGGGCCGACGGTGGCACCCCTTCTGCGAAAAACCTGCAAATTTCCGGGACAAGCCCTCGCCAGCTCGCCCCCGCGGGGTCGATGCAGCAGGGAAGGGCGCCTGTCTCCCATCCTGTCATTCCCATGTTTATCGCCTTCGGCCTGCTCTGCCTTGCGTTTGGCATTCGCCTGACCACAACGCACCCGGAGGTCATCTATACCTTCGGGCCGCTGCAGTTCACCTACTCGCACGTCGCCTATGCGGTCGGGGCCCTGAGCATTCTGCGCGGCATCTGGAAATGGGTCACG
Organism: uncultured Verrucomicrobiae bacterium; assembly: GCA_963797435.1. GTDB lineage: Bacteria > Verrucomicrobiota > Verrucomicrobiia > Opitutales > Opitutaceae > CAWCPJ01. The sequence continues at coordinate 193,215 of CAWCPJ010000007.1, forward strand.
GACTGATCCGGGTCGACAGATCGGGCGGGACGGGGTACGCGTCCGCCGATGCCCTCCCCCAAAATCCTCATCGTCACCGACGACGCCGGTGAATCGTTCGAGATCCTCTACGCCCAGCACCGGTTTCGCGAGGTCGGTTACGAGCCGGTCATCGCGGCGACGGAGAAGAAACTCCTCAACGCCGTCATCCATGATTTCCAGCCGGGCTGGAACACCTACATCGAAAAACCCGGTTACCTGATCGCGAGCGACCTCACCTTTGCCGACGTGAACGTTGACGACTACGCCGCGATCCTGCTGATCGGCGGCCGCGCGCCCGAGTTTCTTCGCCACCACGCCACCCTGATCAAGATCGTGCAGGCGTTTCAGCAGCAGGGGAAATGGATCCTGTCGATCTGCCACGGTATCCAGATCCTGCTGGCGGCCGGGATCGGTCGCGGCCGGAAGCTCACGTGCTACGAAAACGTGCGCTTCGAGCTCGAAAGCTGCGGGGGCACCTGGGTGAACCAGGAATGCGTGCGCGACGGGCGGATCATCACCGGCCAGACCTGGGGCAGCCACGCGGATTTCTATCGCGAGGTATTCGCACAGCTCGGGCCGGCGTGAAGTGACGGTCGGATCAGACGAATTGCGCGCGGCACCAGTTCGTCACCGCGTCCACCATCGAACCGGTGAGCCCCGGTTCAAAGACGTGATCGGCGCCGTCGAGCTCGACGAACTTCCTGGGCCCGCGGGCCCGGGCAAACGCGTCGCGCGAATCCTGGATCGGCACCAGCGCATCCCGCGTGCCGTGCACGAACAACCACGGCACGTGGATCCGTTCGGCGTCGTTTACGACGGAATCGATCCCGCGCAAATCATCGAGGTAGGCCTGCGACAGCGTGCACCCGGGTTTGTCGAACATCAGGTCCGTGCCCGGCGTGAGCGCGCCGAAAGCACGCTCGGCGAAGGCGCGCGTGTGCACGATGGCCGCGAGCGAGACCAGCCAGCGGATGCGCGGGTCGCGACGCGCACATCGCACTCCCACCGCGCCGCCCATGCTGTGTCCCGCGTATGCGACCGCGCGCCCGGACAACGCGTCGAGCACGGACCCGAGGTCCGCAACCTCCTTCGAGATGTTGGAGTCTTCGAACCGGCCTTCGGAATTCGCGTTGCCGGAGAACGAGACCCGCAGCGCCGCGATTCCCGCCCGGGCGAGGCCCTCCGCCAGGGCGATCAGGAAGGGGCGGTCCTTGTGCCCGGTGACGCCATGCCCGATCACGACGATCGGTCCCGCGTCCGGTGCACCCGGGTGGAAGGTGTAGTCGAGGCGTTCGCCCTGCGCATTCCTGATCACGTCGAACATGTCCCGCGATTGCGCCGCCGATCGGGAGCGAGCGTCAATGTTCAATCGAGACTCCCGGCAATCAGGAAACGGATTTACTGCCGTCCCGGGATGAAATGCGAACGCACCTGCGCGCCGGATCGGGAATTGCGATACATGGCCGGCCGTTTCAGCGTCATCGCGTCGTGCGCGCTTTGCTGCCAACCCTCGGAGTTCTGCTCATGTCAATCCTGCCGCCCGCCTCCGCCGCTGACCAACGCCCGTCATGTCATGTCGCGCTCATCTTTGACGACGGACCGGTGCCGGCGCAGGCGGAGAAGTATCTCGCGCTCTTCGCGCGCGAAGGCATCCACGTCACGTTTGCTTATGTGGCGCAAAACGCGCGGCAGCAACCCGCCACGGCGCGCGCCGTCCAGGCGGCGGGTCACGAGATCGTGAACCACTCGTTTTCGCACCTGCATCCCGGTGAACTCGATGATGCCGCGCTCGCGCACGAGATCGTCGATGCGCAACATGTGCTCGCCGGGGTGCTCGGCGCCGCGCCGCGTTGGTATTGGCCGCCGTTCCTCGAGGGGGACGAGCGCATGCCGGCGCTGCTTGCTCGTGCCGGGATTGAGCGCTATGAACCGAGGCATCTCCGGTCTTCCGACGACTGGAACCGCGAGGTCGGCGCCGACGAGATTCAGCGGCGCGCCACCACCGGCATCGTGGATGACACGGTGATCCTATGTCATGAATGGCGCGAGGAGACGCTGGCGCGCATGCCCGCGATGCTCGCGGAACTGAGGCGCCAGGGCTGCGTGTTCCTCACCTTTTCAGAACTCGCGCGCCACGTGCGCGCGAACGCGTCATGATCGCCGGCGGGAAAATCTTCCGTTGACAGTGCGTCCAAAACCCGGAGACGTCACTCGCGCCTCTCGTTCCTCCCTCTTCCCCCATGACCCGGGTGTCCGGCCGATGCGACCATCTGATCACCTGTTTTTTGAAGGGACCGCTGCCGTGGCGCCTCGCCGTGCCTCGGCGCGGGTGCGGGCTGCGAGGCACCGGCCGGCGCCGGAGGAAAACGGTGGGACCCACGAGTTTTCGTCTGGCTGTTCGCCCAAGCCGGCCTGAGCGCCCACCGGTATCGCGGACGAAGTCTTTCAGGTTTCCGTCCAGAGCCGCCTGATCGACGACCTGCTCGATCTCACGCGCATCGCCCGCGGCAAGCTGGATCTCGACCAGCAGTCGGTTTCGGTGCACACGCTGCTGCGCGAGGCCGCGGCGATCGTGGCCGGCGACCTGGCGGCCAAAGACCAGACGCTGACGCTGGACCTTGAGCTTCCGCCGGACTGCCATGTGTCCGGTGACGCGGCCCGCCTGCAGCAGGTCTTTTGGAATCTGCTCAAGAACGGCGCGAAATTCAGTCCGCGTGGCGGCAAGATTCACCTGCGCGCGTCGCTCGGCGCCGTCGACCAGGCCGCTGGCGCACAAACCGACGATCCGGGGCGCCGGCGTGTCGTGATCCAGGTGGTCGACAACGGCGCCGGAATCTCGGCCGATGATCTGCAGCGGATCTTCCAGCCGTTTGAACAGGCGGCACTGGCTCGCCGGCGCGACGGCCATGCGGGGCTGGGACTCGGGTTGAGCATCGCCCGCGCGATCACGGAACTGCACGATGGAACCATCCAGGTGCGTTCCGATGGGCGTCGGCACCGGTGCCACGCGCCGCGTCAGCCTTTGTCCGCCTCGCTGCCCGACGCTTCGGCGGATTTCCGCCGTTCCGCTTCCGCCCGGGCTTGTTCCTCTTCCTCGCGCAATTGCCGCATCCCCTCTTCGGAAATGCCGTGCGTGAAGCGGAGCTGGAAATGCCGGGCCATGAATTCCTCGAACTTGATCCAGTGACCCTCGGACTTGATCCGGTTGGTCCACGCGCAGACAAGCTGCACGTCGTTCCGCAACGCCGCAATCTTGGCGAGCGACTCCTGCAACTCCGCATTGGCACCTGCGAGGCGGCGATTCAATTCGGCTTCCTGCTTCTGGTTGTCGCGGATGCGGGCGAGGGCGACGGCCACGACGGCGAACGAGATCCAACGGAGGAGCGCATTCCAGACGCCCATGGCCGGATGCCCGTAAACGTGGCCGCTTGCCTGGTCGACCACATACCAGAGCACCGCGCAAAGGGTCGCGGCGATCAGGGCGGACGCGCGTCCCATGTGCCACGCCAGCAATGCGACCGGGATGTAGTAGAAGACGAAAATGCTGAGATCAACGCCGGCCGCATAGTGAGCCGCGGCCACCGCCGGAATCAGCAGCACGGAACCGACGATGATGAGGGTGTGGCGCATGTCCGTCTGTTGACAGCCGGCGCGAACATGGGTGTCAAGCGACGTGCGACAAAGCGGGCAGGAACGCTCCCGGCGCCATCGGGACGCGGCGTCAGCCGACGTGGGGTTGGTGAAATAGTGGGTGGCGCAAGGGGAAAGCCAGTTCCGCGATTCACGGAGACCACTGCAGCCCGTCGCTGCCGGCTTGCCGTTGTCCGCAGGCTGGCAGAGAAAAGGTCCGTGGCGGCTGTCCGTGTCCTTCGATGATCGATCCGAACCCGACTTCGCACGAGACCCGGCCCGGTGCCGGGCGGGCCGTCCGGACGTTACGCGACGGTTACTGGGACCGCACCGAACTGCTGGAATGCGCCGATGGCTCGCAGCGGGTGCGAAAGCGGTCGCGCGGCGACGCGCCGCCGGGGCCATGGGGCGTGAACGCACTGCGGCGCGAGATCCGCTACCTCACATCGCTTCGCGGTGAGGCGCGGGGGGTGTATCCACCCGTGCTGGCGGCGTGGGATGATGTGAGTGGCGGCGTTCCGGACGTCGGCTACGAAATGCCCTATTTCCGCGATCACGTCGACGCGGGGGTGCTCGCGCGGCGCGAGGCCTTGGCGCAGGCGGAAATTGACGGTTTCCAGGATGCGCTCGTGGCTGCCCTGCTCGATCGCGTGCACGAAACGGTTCTCCCCGGCAGCGAATCGCTCGCCACCCACGTCGCCACGGTCGTGACGCAGGCGCTGGACATGCTGCAAGCCGACGAGGCGCTGGCACCGTTGATCCAGGCGGACGCCGTGCCATTGAATGGACGGACGTTGAGCGGTCCGCGCGCGGCGTTCGCACGTTTGGAGGATTGTGGCGTGTTGTCCTTGCTCGATGGCGATCCATGGGTGCGACTCCATGGTGACTTCTTTCTCGAAAACATCCTGTGGCGGCCCACCGCGATCGCGTGCACCCTGCCGGCGCCGCAGTTGTTGCTCGTGGATCCCGTGTCCGTCGCCGGCGTGGTCTGCGGTCCGCCCGTGTTCGATCTCGTCAAGTACCGAGTCGTACGCCACCGGCGAACTCCTGGCGTTGCGGTCGGCGTGGGTCGACGTCGACGGCTTTGCACCCGGATGCGACTACACGTATCGCATCCGCTGGGAGGAACCGGGAATGGTGCCGTTTCGCCGTCGGGACTGGCACCGGCGTTTCCGCCGCGCGTTCGAAAGTCACCATGGCCCGGTTGATTGGCGGTTGTATCGCCTGATCGACGGCTACTTCAGCGCCGCGATGGCCGTGAACACCACCGGCTCACAGCGTCGGGCCCGGCTCTTGAAGGCGACCGCGGAGTTCAATGCCGTGCTGCAAGGGGACTGATTCTCGGTTGTGAGCGAAGGTGGTGGGGCAAAGGGGGCCCCTTCCTTCAGCGCGAAAGCGGTGCTCCGCGACGCCTTTTCCCGGACTCGCCCAAACTCACTCCGGCGGTGCCTTCTTGAAGTCCAGTGGCAGAGTCTGCCCGCCTTGTTGCCATTGACCCGTGAGTCCATCCTCCGCAAGCACGCCCTCGTAGACACCGCCGACTCCGGGGACCTCGAATCGCACCTTGTTGTCGTCCTTGAGCGTGATCGCGCCGAGGGGAATACCGTTCGCTCCCTGATCGAGGCTGTCCATCGTCCCGGTTGCGGTGCCGTCCGGCGCGGCGGCGATGTGCAGGCGCAAATGCAGGTTCTGCGGGCCGGCTACCAGAACGCCGTTCCAGGTGCCTGTGATCTTCTGCGCGGCGGCCTTGCTGGCGGCCCGGTCTTCGGGCGATAACTCCTGCCTGACTACGCTGTCGTCCGATCCCGTGCTCTTTTTCAGCGTCAGCGGCAGTGACCCCTGTCCCTGGCTCCAGGTGCCTTCCAGCGTCGTTCCTGTCGCGTCAAGCTTGCCTTCATAGACGCCCTGCACGTTCGGGACTTCAAGGTGCACCGAGTTGTCGCTGACGGTCACGCTCGAGACCGGGATGCCATGGGCGCCTTGGTCGAGGCTGTCCATCGTGGCGCTCAGCCCGCCGTCGGCGGCCTTGCTGATGTTGAAGGCGACCCGGAGCTTTACCGCACCGGTATCGAGCGTGCCGAGCCAGCGTCCCGTGAGATCGGGTGCGGGCTCGGCGGCCACTAGACAAGCGGCCGACGCAAAACCCGCGACGGCCAGAATGGAGATCAAGTTTATTTTTTTCATAGTTGCTGTTCCTCCAGAAATCATGCACCCGCGGCGGCCTCGTTCGTTTCGAAGCGATAGCCGATGTCGCGAATGGTTTGGATAAAGCGCGGGCGCCGCGTGTCCTGCTCGATCTTGGCGCGCAGCGTCGTCACGCAGCGGTCCACGCTGCGGTCGGTGACGATGACTTCGTCGCCCCAGACGACGTCGAGGATGCTGTCGCGGGTGAGCGCACGGCCGGCGCGTTTCACGAAAAACTCGAGCAGACGAAACTCTTTCGCCGTGAGCACGACTTCGGTCGGGCCGCGGAACAATCGCCGCGCCGAGAGATCGAGTCGAAAGTCGCCAAACTCGTGGACCGTCGCGGCATCCAGGTCCCGGCGACGCAGGAACGCCTTTACGCGGGCGAGCAGTTCACGAATGCCGAACGGCTTGGTCACGTAGTCGTCCGCGCCGAGTTCGAGTCCGCGCACGATGTCCTCCTCCTGGCCCTTCGCCGTGAGCATGATGATCGGCATCGTGAGGTCGCGCGAGCGCGCAGTGCGGCAGATTTCGTAGCCGTTCACCCTGGGCAGCATCAGATCCAGCAGCACGAGATCCGGCGGATCGCGCAACAAGATGTCGAGCCCCCGCTGGCCGTCGTTGGCGGTCCGCACGTCGTAGCCGGCGTTGACAAAGTTGTCCTTCAACCCCCGCAGGAGCGCGGCGTCGTCCTCGATGATCAGGATGATGTGGTCCCTCATGTTGATCGCGCGTCTTTCGCGTCCACCGCCGGAAGCGTGATGGTGAAGGTGCTGCCGCGGCCGGGTTCGCTGTCGACGGTCACGGAACCGCGATGCGCGGACACGATGAACTGGACAATGCTCAGGCCGAGGCCGACGCCGCCGCCCCCGGTGGAGCGATGGTTGTGCGCCTGCTGGAAGCGGCCGAAGATCCGGTCGCGGTCGCGCGGCGACAATCCCAGGCCGTGGTCCTGGACGGCGAATGTGACGTGGCCGTCAAGCGCCCGCGTCGAAAGCGTGATTTCCTTTTCGTCGCCCGAATACTTCCATGCGTTGTCGAGCAGATTGAGGAGGGCCGTGACCAGGGCGTCCGCGTCCGCGTGAATCGCCGGCAACCCGGCCGCGCTGACGACCTCGAAGCGGCAACCCGGTACGTCCAGGCGGTCGCGCACGGCCGCGGCAGCCTGTTCGGCAATCGCTTCGGGCGACGTCTCCTGGAATTCGAACTGGTACTTGTTGCGCTCAATGCGGGAGAACGTGAGGAAGTTCCCGATCAGACGGCTGAGGCGCAGGTTCTCCGTCGCGATCAACTGCAGGTACTCGCGTGTCGTCTTTTCGTCGAGCTGCGGGGAGTCGAGCAGGGTGTCGACCAGCAGGCGCATCGAGGCGAGCGGTGTCTTGAGCTCGTGCGTGACGTTTGCGACCAGGTCATTGCGCAGCTGCGTGAGTGCGACCTGGCGCCGCACGAGACCCCACGCGAGCGCGGCGAACACCACGATGGTGAGGACAACGAGGCCAACGATCCAGGCATAGGAAACCGCGCGGGCGCTGGCGGCGGTGGCGAAGAATTCCGGGTCTTTGGGCGACAGGACGAGACGCCAGCCGGGCAGGGTGTTGCCGGCGGGAAGGGATAGCAGGTTGCCCTCGGATTCGTGACCGGGCGGCAGAAAGTCGAGTTTCAGGTCCGTGGGAAGCCCCGAGGGTCCAAGGATCGAGCGTAGTCGTGCGGGGAGCTTTTCTCCCCGATGGAGCAGGACCACGCGGCCGTCGGACGATCTGTTTTCCCAGATGTTGGCGATGGGGGCGGGGCGAAGTCCGGGATCGCGGGCCTCGTCAGGATTAGCCGCGAGATAGTCGGCGGCGAGAATCTCGGCGGCCAGCCAGCGGGGCATCGGCGACCCCGGCATGAGGCGTTGGAGTTCGCGTCCGAGGAAGCGCCGTTGCGATGCCGCCAGGTTGGCGTTGGTGTAGTCCTGCAAGCGTGTCTGCAAACGCGATTGCAGGTCATCCGCAGCGGCCGGATCGATCTCGTGCGCGATTTCCAGGGCCATGAGCTGCGCGTTGGGCACGATCCATCGTCCCTGCCGATCGCGGGCGTCGCGCAGCGCGGGTTCCTGCAGCGACCCGGTCACGATGGCGAGGGCGCCGCGTCTGTCTCCGGCCCGGAGCAGCGTGCGCGCTTCCGCTTGAAGGGCGCGGGCGACAACCTCGGGAGTCGTGGCAGCCTCGGCAATGTCGGCGAATGCGGCGGCGGCCGCCGCGGGGTCGGTGCGCTCCAGCTTTGTCGCCTGGCGCCACGCGGCATCGTCGGAGGGAAGGTGGGGAGTCGATGGTGAATCCGGGTACACGACCTTGCCCGCCGCGTCGTAGCACAGGATCGCGTCCGCGAGGTCCTCGTGCTCGGCATGAGCAAACACTGCCGCCGGCGCGAGCTCATCGAGCATCGCCGCCAGATCCGCGGCCGCCTGGTTCCAGTTCGTCTGCAGTCGCTCCTGGATCCCCCCGAGTTGAGCCCGGTAGGCGTCGATCAGTTTCTGCCGCGTGGCGAGACGGTCGTTGTCGAGCGCCTGGTTCATGAACCACCACAGACCGACCGATGGCACGAGCACGACGAACAAAAGCAGCAGCGTCAGCCACGATCCGGGGGACCGACTGACGCTGCGGGAATGCTGGCGGAGGAATCCTCGCACGCGGAGAGGCACTTATTCGCCGTGGAAGCCAGCCAGCACCGCGGCGAAGGCGGAGCGGAAGGCATCAAAGTCCTCCGGCATGGTGGCGTACCGGAACTCGACCGCGTTGTCGCCCTCGAGGAACCATGCCCCGCTCATGGTCTGCGTGGCCGGATGTGGTGCCTGCACGATATCCGCCACGAAACTGACCGCCGGCTGGCCGTCGACCGTGAGGTCCTGCCAGGAATCCTCGCGCAGGTCGAAGCGGGTGACGTGTTTCTTGCCTTGCTCGATTTGTTGCCCGGCCCAGGCGCGCGCCGAAGCGACGTCCTCGGCGTCAAAATGGGAACGGCCCTGCACCGACAACTGCGCGGCGCCGTTGCCTTGGGGATCCAGCAGCATCAGGACGGTCCGCTGCGTGTCATCCGGCCGCATCCGGTCAGCCATCCAGCCCGCGGGCAGGGTGAGCGAAAAGCCAAACGTGTCGTCGTGAAAAGTCACCGGCTCCGCGTCGGCGACGTTGGCCACGCGGGTGAGTTCCACCACGGCGCCGTTGGCGTCCAGCCTCACGCCATAGCGGTGTTCGTCCGTGGTGTACCAGAGGGTTTGTTCGGTCATGGCCACATTGAGTATGACCTTGAAGCACTCGAAAGTGCCCGCGGGAACGGTGACGGTTTCGCGTCCCGCGACCCGCAGGGGGACCTGGACGACGTTGCCGCCCACCAGGCCGGAGAAGACGGTCAGGGTCGTTTGGTAGTCGTCCGCCAAAGGCAGTCGGCGAATCAGGTAGCAGGCCTGTTCGTTGTCATAGACCGGCTGCTCGAGCGTGATGTGCCTCACGTCGTCCTTGCCCGACATCTTCACGTCGGCACCGTCGGCGGTGTAGGTCGTGTCCGCCTCGCCCATCACGGAGATTTTCCAGAGGCAGTGAATCGGCTTGAATGTGGCGGCATCGACCTCGATGCGGCTCCACTGTTGCGCCGGGCCGCGGGCCTGGGATTGGAATCGCCAGATCTTGCGGCCGTCGAGCGTGTCGGCGCGGGCGGTCCAGCGGGCCAGCCCCATGCGGGGTCCGGCGGGCAGGCGGATCGCGTATTGCAGCTCCTCACCGTTCACCCACGGGACAGGCAGCAGCGCCGCACCTTCCGCCAGGTATTCGTTGGCGAGCGACACGAGCTCCGTTTGGTCGGGATATTCGCGGACGAGTTTCTCGAACCCCGCGGTGGCGGCGACGTAGTCGCCCTGCTTGTGCCGGCACATGGCGAGACGGAACTGCGCCTGGGCGGCAAGTGCCTGGTTGGCGTCGGCTTCGTCGACGATCTGTTCGTAGAGCTTGATCGCGGCGGGCAGGTCGCCCTTGGTTTCCTCGGAGTATATGCCGAGCTCCAGCATCTCCGCAATCGTGGCGTCGGCGGCGAAGGCCGCGGGGGCCGCGCCAAACAGGCTGATGATCGAGAGCAGGGCGAGGGCGCGCCGGGCGTGACTCGCAAGGGAAATACGGGACGAGGTCGTTTTCATCGGCACCGAGGGTGGGGCGGAGTTGTTACCGAATGATTACCGGTTCATCCGTCTATTGTCCGATCCCGCACCACAGCCCAACCGGGTGCATCTCCCGGTTGTCGGTGAGGGAGCGGGCTTGCTCGCGATGGTCCGAGGAATCGTCGGCAAGCAGGTTCCTACATGCTCGCGACCTCAACCGTCAAATGGCAGATGCGCCCGGTCCGACCTCCATGTCGCATCGAATCTTGCACCGGAGAGGGATGGTACATATCACGTTGCTTCATTGCAATGAAACCCGTCGCCCGCATCAACGCTGGCTACCTTGTGGCTGTCGCCCTGGCGACGGCGGCATGGCCCGGGCAACCGGCCGCTGCCGCCGGCACGTCATGGGACACCGTCTACTCCGCGGACCTTCCGACCTACGCGCGCCATTTGCGGGAGGAAGGTTTTCCCGAGGAGGTGATCGGCCTGCTGGTCACACGCGAGCTCAACCAGCGCTTTGCCAAGCAGGAACGGGCGCTGCAGCCGACCACGCTTACGGTCGACGGCCTGCGCAATTTCTGGTCGCAGGAGCGCCGGGCGGAATCGCGGCTGCTGCGCGTGGAAAAGCAGATGCTCGCGCGCGCCGTGCTCGGCACGGCGCCGGGTGTGACGGCCGGGACCGACTGGATCGGCCGGCACCTGGCGGAGCTGAGCGCCCGGGATCGCGACCTCGTGCGGGCGATCACCGGCGACTATGATGACCTGATCCAACGCGTGCGCGATGCATCCCGCGGCTACCTGACGGGCGACGATCGCGATGCAATTCTCTATCTCGAAGGCGAGCGTGCGAAGGATCTGGCGACGATGCTCGATCGCGATCAGCTCACCGACTTTGAAATCCAGCACACCGCGGTCGGCGACCTCGTGGTCGACGATCTGTCCTGCTTCGAGCCGAAGCCGGCGGAAATGCGCGACTACTACCGGCAGATGGTGGCAGCAGGCGTGGATCGCATCGCGTTGGAATTCGACTCGGGTGTGGCCAAGGTCCGGCAGTGGCGGGCTCGGGTCCAGGCCGTCGACGCGCTGATAAACGTCTGGCCGCCCGACCGGATCGCCCGACTGCGGTTCAGCCTCTATTTCCCCTACCGCCAGATCTATCCGCTGGTGCACCGCCTGGGTCTCACGACGGCGGATGCCGACGCCGTGCTGGCATCCTTGCGGGAGTTGATGGATCCGATTGGGGCGATGCAGGACCAGCGACCGCAGGAACCGGATACCCCCGCACGCCGGGCGAAGGTCATCGACATGTATCAACGGCACTGCGCCGCCGTGCGGGCGATCATCGGCGACGACGCGTTCGACGACTATCACGAACTCTTTTCCGAAGTGTTCTCCTGGCTCGCCGCGGGCCAGTTGAGCTGGATGCCGCTCGATCTGGATGAAAACCTGCTTGCCTATCAGTGACCGCATTTGTTTGCGCTACGGCTTGCGTGGCGTCTGGCGACTTGCGATCGTGGCCGTCGCCGGCGTGCCCGCGGTGGCGGGGGCGGCCGGATTGTGGGCGCGTCTCTACGATCCCGATCCCGCTGTCTTCGTTCAGCACCTGCGCGCGGCCGGCATGCCGGGCCCGGAGGCCGACCTGTTGATCGCCCACGAGGTCGACCGGGCGTATGCCGTGCGAGAGAAGGCGCTTGAGCCGCCGGCGGCGACCACGGAAGCGCAACGCGACTGGTGGACGCCCGAACGGCGGGCGGCGTGGCTGGATCTGCACCGGGACAAGAGTCGCTACCTGCGTCAGATTCTCGGGCACGCGCCAGACTCGGGCCCGAAAACCGACTGGATCCGCGAGACATTTCCGCGACTTTCGCCGGCGCAGGAGGATCTCGTCCGGGCGATCACGGCGGACTACGACGAACTGCTCGCGAGTGAGCGCGCGGCGTGGCAAGGCCACGAGACTCGCGCCGATCTCGACACGGAAATCCACCTCGAGGAAAACCGCAGCAACGAGCTGGCGGAGGTGCTCACGCCGGACGAGGTCGCGGACTACGAGATCCGCAATTCGCGTCTCGGCCGGAAACTCCGCGAGGACCTCACGTGCTTCGAACCGACGCAGGAGGAGCTACGCACATGCCTGCGGGTCTTGCACGAAGTCGGCCACGCGGCGGACTACCTGCAGACGGGCATCAAGATCGAGGTCCCCGTGGGTGGGCCTTTCGTCGGAGGCCCGCCGCGGGCTTATCCGCGCGACCTCGCCGCGCGCCAGGCGCTCGCCGCGGGATTGGAGTCGCTATGGTCGCCAGAACGATTGGAGCACTTTTGGCGCGCCTACAGCAGTTTCTATCGCACGACCTTCTTCATTGTGCGCCGCCTCGGTCTGCCCGACAGCGTCACGGACCAAATCTTCGACAGCCGGGTCGCCATCAGCGCAACCGAGGCAGAAGTGCGTCCCTATAACGGTCCCGCAGCGAGCGCGCCCTCGCGCAAGTTCGGACGTTTCCCCGCGCTCGCGGAGCAGCACTGCCGGCTGGTGCGTTCGCTCCTCGGGGAAAAAGGTTACGCGGAATACCTGGAACAGAACCGCGGCTGGATCGACCGGATGCGCCGGGCCGAGCCGGTTGAGTTCAGGCAGGATTTCTGAATCCGAAACCCAACCCGTCGCGCGTCGAGCCGCGTGATCGCGAGCTTGGAAACCGCGCGGCGGGTGGATTGGCTGACGCCATGCAACCAGACGGTGTCCTGGAGACGTGCCTGTATGCCGACGATCTCGCGGCGGCCGAAATGTTCTACACCCGTGTGCTCGGACTCGAGGTGATCACGCGCGAGGCGGACCGGCACGTGTTCTTTCGTTGCGAGGCGGGAGTCGTCCTTGTGTTTGATCCAGCAACGACCTCGTCGCAGGAAACGAATGTCGGGGGTGCCGCGATTCCGTTGCACGGCGCGCGCGGCCCGGGGCATGCGGCCTTTCGCGTGACGGAGGCGGACCTGCCGGCGTGGCGCGAGCATTTGCGACGGTCGGACATTTCGATTGAATCCGAAGTACACTGGCCGAACGGGGGCCATTCGCTGTATTTCCGCGATCCCGCGGGCAACAGCCTGGAACTCGCGACGCCGGTGCTGTGGGGATTGCGATAGCGATCGCGTCGCGGAGATTCGATTTCGTTTCCTGCTTCGGCGCAGAATCGCAAACGAAGCCGGCGCGACCGTACAGGTTTGCGCCTGCTCGCCCGGTCGGCGCAACGTGCGGTTACACCCGGCATGCTCGGCGCACTGCTCACCACGGTCTTCTTTTCGTTCTCGGCGATCTTTGCGAACCGGTCGATTCGCGCCGTCGGGCGCATGCGGGCGAACCTCGGGCGGTTGATCGTGGCGCTCGTGCTTCTCGGGGCCTATGCGCACATCGTGGGCGGAGGCCTGAGCGGCGCCGGGCGCGACTGGTTTCTGGTCAGTGGCGTGATTGGCATGGGCGTGGGTGACCTGGCGCTCTTCTTCGCCCTGCCGTTGATCGGCGCCCGCCTGTCGATCCTCATGACCCAATGCCTCGCGGTGCCGGTGGCGATGCTGACTGAACGCATCTGGCTCGGCACGGTCCTGACTTGGGAACAGATGGCCTGGGCCGCGCTGACCATCGCGGGCGTGGCGATCGCCCTGATGCCGTCGCGGCGGGCGCCACCGAAAGTGCGCGTGCGGCCGATCGGCTTCTTCTGGGGATTGGTCGCGGCGGTCGGTCAGGGTCTCGGGGCGGTGGCGTCCCGGCAGGCCAACGAACTTGCGCGCCTGGCCGGTGAGCCGATCGATGGCATCACCGCGGCCTACCAGCGCATCGCCGGTGGACTGGTCTTCACGCTGATCTATTTTGCGATCGTCCTATGGTTGCGCCGCGGGAAGCCAGGCGCGTCGCCCGCAAAACCGCCCCTGCGCGCCCACGGTTGGATCGTCATCAATGCGCTGTGCGGTGCGGTGATCGGAGTGAGTTGCTATCAGTGGGCACTGTTCACGACGCCCGCGGGGATCGTGCTGCCAATCGTGGCGACGACGCCCCTCGTGATCATCCCTCTGGCGTGGTGGTTCGAGGGCGAGCGCCCGACCCAACGCTCGCTCGCGGGTGGCATCGTGGCGGTGGCGGGCGTGGTCGCGTTGGCGTTGGCGCGGTGAGGGATTCTCGCGGCGGGCGTACGGAGGGGACGACTACGGCGCGACGATCGCGAGGTCCACCCGCGCGAGCACGCGGTTGTCGTAGCCGTTCACGTATCGAATCTCCGCGGGACCGAGCGGCCCCGGCGGAATCAACAGCTCGATGTCATCGCAGCGGTTGCTGCGGTGGCTGTAGGCGACGAGCCCGATGCGCGTCGTCGCGGGCAGGCTTTCGATCAGCTCGCGCACGGCCCGGTGGGCGATCGCCATTTTCGTTTCACCGCGAATCCGTTCGTTCATGCTGCCGGAGGCATCGAGCACGATGATGGTGTCGCCAGCCGGACGCACACCGTCGGGCGTTACGCCCGGCGAGCCGGCTCCGGCAACCGATGGGGCGAAAAAGACAGACGCAATGAGGAAGACGGCGAAGGTTCTCATGGTTGGAACCGCCAACCACTCCTCTGGCGAGCCACGTCGCACAACTTCATTCATCGCCCCCTACTCCGAAGTGGAATCCGCCGGCACCAACAGCGGTCGCAGTGGCAAGGAGACGTGCCGATCTCCACGAAAATCGATCTGCGTCCGGCATAGCCATCAGTGATGTCGCGTACGCGACATCACTGATGGCTATGCGGGGAAACCGGGTGGTCGATGCGCAGAACGGGTTTCGGCAGCGAAGATGTGCGAAGATTCTCGTCGCCGGAGCACGCGATTGCGGTTGCGGGTGACTTGTAGGGAACAACCCGATTCCTCGATCGATCGACAACCGATGTCGCCGAAACCGTCCGGTGCGCTGGTTCGTCCCCAGCGTCGTGCATTCGTACCCCTTGCATTTGACCTGGCGATGGTGGCTGACGCTGGCGGTCGCCTTTGCGGGTCAGTCCCCGTTGCTCGCGCAGTTTCCCCCGCGTCCGCCGACCGACGTCACCGCGGCACAGGATCGCGACCAGATGATGGCGCAACTGCACATCGCGTTTCCGGTGTTGCCGCCGATGGCAGAGGATCCGAACCGCCCGGCCAATGCGCATCCGCGGGATCCGCAGAATCCCAACGGCAACTGGACCGACGCCGCCGGCAACGTCGTCGTGCGTTCCGGGTTCGGGCTTTGGGTCACGTATGACGACAAGCAGGCCTACAACTATCCGTCGCTCGACCTGTTGAAAATGAACGACGGCACCCCGGTCACGACCCCCGATCAGTGGTGGAACCAGCGCCGCCCCGAGCTCTTCGCCGCGTTGCAGGACGATCTTTACGGGCACATGCCCGATCAACACGACTGGCCGGCGGTGACGTGGTCCGTGCGGACCGCGATCGGCGGCGAGGACGGCGCGCGTTACCTCGAGCAGAATCTCACCGGCGCGATCGACACGTCGCGTTATCCCGAGGTGCGCGACGTACCGAAACTGGTCGCGAGGCTTCGGCTTCCGGCCGACGCCAGGGGACCGGTTCCGGTGATCGTCGTCCTGGGCATGCGTGGTTTCGACGAGGTCTGGCAGCTCGTCGCGCCCGAAGGGTGGGGGCTGTGTGCGTTTGATCCCAATCAACTCCAGCCCGACGATGGCGCGGGCCTCACCAGCCATCTCATCGGCCTGCTCAACCGCGGCGGCTGGCGCAAGCCGGACGATTGGGGCACGCTCGTCGCGATCACCTGGGGCATCGGGCGCTTGATCGACTATTTCGATACCAACGAAAACGTGGACGCGACCAGGGTCGGGCTGGCGGGTCACTCGCGTTGGGGCAAGGCAACCGCCGTGGCCATGGCCTACGAACCGCGTCTCGCGATCGGTTTCCCCAGTTGCGGGGGTGCGCTCGGTCCCAGCCCGATTCGCCGGCACTGGGGCCAGAACCTCGAGAACCTCGCCTGGGAGCGCGAGTATCACTGGTGCGCGGGGAATATCTTCAAGTGGATGGGCCCGCTGCATCCGGGTGCGTATCTGCCGCGCAAGGTCGAGTTGCTGCCGGTCGATGCACCGGCGTTGATCGCGATGGCGGCGCCGCGGCCGGTGTTTCTCAATGGCGGCACCACCGACACGTGGTCCGACGCACCGGGCACGTGGCTCACTGCCCGGGCGGCGTCGCCGGTGTACGAGTTGCTCGGCAAAACGGGTCTGGTCGCGACGGATGCCACACCCGTTCCCGACCAGGCCTATGCCGACGGCGATCTCGCCTACCGCGTGCACACCGGCGGCCACACGCCGATGCCCGACTGGCCGGCGTTCATCGCCTTTGCGCGCCGGTACCTGAACGCGCGGTAGGGTCGCGTGTCCCACGCGACCGCGGTCGGCTGGGGACAGCCGACCCTACCGGTTGCGCTCGTTCATGCGTCGATCGGATCGATGAGCGGCGGTACGTCACCTTCGGGCGGCGTGCCGCGGCGATCCGCGAGTGCGTTTTCGATTTCGTCCACTTTCGCCTGCGTCAGCGGATAGACCCAGATCGAGACGGCTTTGAGCACGGCGAACAGCGCCGGCATGAGGGAAAACGCGAGCGTGATCCCGAACATCGAGCGCGCGGTCTGTGCGACGTCGCGCACGAAGCCGTAGTGGGCGAGGAACAGCGGCAGCAGGACGCCCGCGACCATCGAGCCGGATTTCAATGCGAACAACGAAGCCGAGTAAACGAGCCCGGTGGCCCGCCGGCCGAACTTCCATTCGCCGTAGTCGGCCACGTCGCCATACATCGCCCAGATCAGCGCCGACGTCGGGCCCATGCAGAGACTGCCGAACGCGTTCACGGCGAGCAGCAGCCCAAAGTTTTCCTTGGGGAGAAAATAAAAGGAACCGTAGGCCACTGCCGTCAGCAGCGTGAGCCCGATCGCCAGCCGGCGCTTGTCCGCGACGCGCGCGACCAGGCCGAGGCAGCCGGCGCCGATCATCTGGCACAGGCTGTTCGACGTCAGGAATACGGTGGCCTGGTCGAGGACGCCGAACAGGACCGGCTTGGTGTCCGCTCCCACCACGTACTTGAAGTAGAACAGGGTGCTGCCGGAGCGCAGGATGATGAACGTCGTCGAGAAGATGGACGCGACCAGCAGCGCCACCCAGGGCCAGTTGCCGACGAGGTCCTTGAGGTCCTGTTTGAGATCGTGTTTCTGTTGCGGCGGCGGGGTGACGCGCTCCTTCGTGGTCGCGAAGCAAAAGAGGAACATGGCGATCGAGACCACGGCGAAGATCGCCATGGTGAACTGAAAGCCGCGGACCTCGTCGTCCCCGCCGAGCTGCTTCACCAGCGGCCGCACGAAGAGCGTGATGAGAAACGCGCCGCCGAACGCTCCCACGAACCGGAAGCTCGAGGCCATCGCGCGCGTGCGCGAGGACGGACTGATGACGCCGAGCAGCGCGGAATATGGCACGTTAATGGCCGTGTAGGCCATCAGCATCAGCGTGTAGGTGACGTAGGCATAAGCGAGCTTGCCGGTCGACCCAAGTGCGGGGTTGGCGAAGATCACGTAGCCGCAGATTCCATAGGGCACCGCCATCCACAGGAGGTAGGGTCGGAACTTGCCCCAGCGCGTCTGCGTGCGGTCGGCAATCACCCCCATCATCGGGTCGTTGACCGCATCCCAGAGTCGCACGAGGAACATCATCGTCGCGAGCGCGCCGGGCAGGATGCCCCAGACGTCCACGTAATAGTACGTGATGAAGATATTGAACGTCTGGAAGAACAGGTTGGAGGCCGTGTCGCCGAGCGCGTAGCCAAAGTACTCGGTTTTCGACAGGCCGTTCTGGCGGGGTGACGCGGAACGGGGGGGCATGGGTGGCGGACGCTAGCGGTGGCCCCTCGGTTGCAACAAGTCCATAGCTTCGCCGGCCTGGGCGCCAAGCCACGGATCCGTTCGCCGAGCATCGTGTCCTCCTGCCTTGATCTGCGCGCTCTGCGAAATCTGCGGTTGTCAGTTCTCCGGCTTGCGCCACAGAAAACGTGCCCACGAAACACTCGAACCACACGAAAAGGTAGAATCAGGGAGCATCGCCGTTTTCGTGTGATTCGTGGGCCTGTTTTCCTCTTCGGTTGCGGCTCATCCGCGCTGAGTTCTTCCACCTGCCTAATCCGTGCCCATCCGTGCAATCTGTGGTCCAGGAGCTTTAGGTTCCAGAGGCAAAACGGCGGAAAAGGATGGTGGTGCGGTCCTTTTCCCCAGTGCGGCAGCGAAATCAGATTAACCGCAGATGGCGCAGATAATCACAGATCCCAAGCCACGGAACCCAAGCCACTGATCCGTTCGCCGCGCATCTTTTCCGCCTGCCTTTATCTGCGTCCTCTGCGCCATCTGCGGTTCAATTCCGGGCGGCTCGCTGCCAATTCTTTTTTGACCGCAGATGGCGCAGATAATCGCAGATACCAAGCCACGATCCGTTCGCCGTGCATCTTGTCTTCCTGCCTTTATCTGCGTCCTCTGCGCCATCTGCGGTTCAATTCCGGGCGGCTCGCTGCCAATCCTTTTTTGACCGCAGATGGCGCAGATAATCGCAGATACCAAGCCACGGAAGATCACCCATGAACACAGAAAACGTTGAGATCAGTGAAATCGTGATCGGTGCAGCAATGAAGGTGCTCAATACCCTTCGGCCCGGCTTGGATGAAAAACTCTACGAGCGGGCGCTCGTCATCGAGCTCACGAGGCGCGGCGTGCACTATGAACAGCAAAAGGGCCACGAGGTATTCTACGGAGGCGAACTCATTGGCACGCTCGTGCCCGACCTCATTGTCGCGGAGCGACTGATCGTCGATCCCAAGGTGGTCACGGATTTCAACGACACCCACGTCGCCCAAATGCTTGGTTACCTGAACATCACCGGCCTTAAGACCGCCCTGCTGCTCAACTTCAAGTACCTCCAAGCTTGGCATCAAACGCGTCTCATTGACCCAATCCGATTAACCGCAGATGGCGCAGATGATCGCAGATAATAAGCCACGGATCCCAAGCCACTGATCAGGCCGCCGCGCACCTTCTCCTCCTGCCTTTATCTGCGTCCTCTGCGAAATCTGCGGTTCAATTCCGGGCGGGTCGCTGCGAATCTTTTGACCGCAGATGGCGCAGATGATCGCAGATGCGGCTCTGGGCGCCGCCGGGTTCCATCAGGTCGTGGAGTGCGGTGCTCGCCACCGCTTTTTCGGGAACCGGAGCGACGACGGGAAAATGCACCATCAGTTGCGCGCGTGGGAGTTTTTCGGAATCGGCGAAGCCGTGGCGGTTGCGCTACCCCGTACGATTGTCTTTCAACAACCGTTCAATCGTGATCGGCAGGTCACGGATGCGTTTGCCGGTCGCGTGAAAGACGGCGTTCGCCACCGCGGCGGGCAGTCCGGTGATTCCGATCTCGCCCAGCCCACGCGCGCCGAACTCGCCCATGTGCGGGTCGGGCTGGTCGAGCAGGATGATGTCCATGTGCGGCGTGCCGAGATTCACCGGGAGCAGATAGTCGGCAAGGTTGTCCGTCACGACGCCGCCGCGGCGCGGGTCGTAGATGGATTCCTCCAGCAACGCCATGCCGAGGCCCATCACGATGGCACCCTCGATCTGGCTTCTCGCGGTCTTGCGATTGATGATCCTCCCGACATCAAACGCGCTGACCACGCGCGTCACCCGCACGTGCGCGAGGCCGGGATCCCATCGCACCTCGACGAAGTGCGCGCCGAACGACCGAAAGGCATACCGCCTCCGCTCGTGCCCGGGTTCGGCCTGCGCCTCGCCGTCGACACTCGCCAGGCGCGCCGCCTCGATCACCTCGCTGAAGGAAATCCGCTCACCGTCGCCGGTGCGGTCGGCGATTGTGCCGTCGAAGAGGCGCAGGGCGGAGGGCTTGCGATCCGCAAACGGGCCTTCGGGCGCGGTGGCGAGATCCAGCAGCCGATCCATCGCCTGGCGCGCTGCCGCCGCCACGGCGGGCACGACGGTGGCGGTGACCTGGGAACTGCCCGAGATCGGACCTTCCGGAAACGCACTGTTGCCGAGCGCGACCTGGATGCGGTCGAGCGGCAGACCCGTGATCTGCGCCACGACCTGGGCGATGACGGTATACGTGCCGGTGCCGATGTCCTGCGTCGCGATCGAGGCCAGCGCGGTGCCGTCGGCGAGCAGTTGCACGCGGGCGTTCGCCGAACCGCGCGCGGCGGGCCAGCTCGCGGTGGCCATGCCCCAGCCAATGGTCTCGCCGCCGTCGCGCATCGAACCGGGTGCCGGCGAGCGGCTGGCCCAGCCGAAACATTCCTTCGCGCGTTCGTAGCATTCGCCGAGGTGCTGCGAGGACCACGGGCGATGATTCGCGGGATGGGTGGCCGGAATGTTGCGCCGGCGCAGTTCGAGCGGATCGATCGCCGCCTTGATCGCAAGTTCGTCGAGGGCGCATTCGAGCGCGAACATGCCCGAGGCCGCGCCGGGCGCGCGCATCGGCGTCGGCGTGCCGACGTTGAGCGAAACCAGGCGGTGCGTCGTGGCGACGTTGGGACACGCGTAGAGTTCCGCGGTCGTGTCGCCGCTGCTCTCCACGTATTCGTCGACCAGGGAACTGTGCGTGAGCGTGTCGTGACGCATGCTTACGAGGCGGCCTTCGCGGTCGGTGGCGACACGCAGCCGTTGTCGCGTGGCGGCGCGATGGCCCACGGTGGTGAAGGCGCGCCGTCGGTCGATCGCGAGCTTGACCGGCCTCCCGCACGCGCGCGCGAGCACGGCGGCGATCACCGTGTGCGGCCAGAGAAAGAGTTTGCCGCCGAAACCGCCGCCGATGTACGGCGCGTGCACCGTGACAAGTTCCGGCGCGATGCCGAGCACGCGCGCGAGGGCGTTGCGCTGGCCAACGACCCACTGGGTGGAGTCATGCACGTCGAGACGGTCTTCATGCCAGACTGCGACGGTGGCGTGCAACTCGAGCGGGTTGTGCACTTCCACTGGTGTCGTGTAGGTCGCGTCGTGCCTGACGGCGGCGCTGGCCCACGCGCGCTCGGGGTCGCCGAGCCGCGTGTCGACGTCGTCCTCGTGCGGCACCCGCGCCCCATGGACGCGGAGACCTTCGGTGAGCGAGACCGCGGGCTTCGTCTGGCGGTAATGCACGCGCACGAGCGCCGCGGCCGCTTCCGCCGCGACCCGGTTTTCCGCAACCACCGCGGCGACGAACTGCCCCGCATAGTAGACCACGCTGTCCTCGAAGGGTGGACGCACTTCGCCGACGCGATCGTTGAACTCGAATGTGTTGGGGCTGCGGAACAGTTTCGGCAGGTTTTCGTGATGCCACACGCCGACCACGCCGGGCGCCGATTCCGCCTGGGAAGCATCGATCCGCTCGATCTGGCCCGAGCCGATCGTGCTGAACACGCCGCACGCGTGGGCCAGTCCTTCCATCGCGACGTCCGCGGCATAGAGCGCCTCGCCCGTGACCTTGGCGCGACCATCGACGCGATCGACCGTCGCTCCAATGATGTTTGCGGTGTTCATGTGGATACCGGGATCAGACGCGGCGAACCTGCGGCTGGCTGACGGCGACCAGCGTGAGCGCGCGGACGAGGACGAGCTTGGCCAGCGGAACCTTGAAGGCGTTGTCACGCCGCGGTTGGGCCCGCTGCAGGGCCGCTTCGGCGGCGGCCCGAAACGTCGCCGGGGTGGCGGCGGCTCCGCGCAGCACGTTCTCCGCTTCCGGCGAACGCCAGGGCTTGGTGGCGATGCCGCCGAGCGCCACGCGTGCTTCGCCGATGGTTTCCCGGTCGATCTGGAGGACCACGGCGGCGGCGGCCAGCGCGAATGCGAAGGCGTCACGCTCCCGCGTCTTCACATACCAGGAGCGGGCGCGGGCCAGCGGTGGCGGCAACAGGACCGCGGCGATCAATTCGCCTTTCTGCAGGATGTTCTCCCGCTCGGGCGTGTCGCCCGGCGCCAGGTGAAAATCGCGCAGCGGCAGGGTGCGCTCGCCGGCGTCGCCCCGCAGTTCGACCACCGCGTCCAGCGCTGCAAGCGCCACGCACAGATCCGAGGGATGGGTCGCAATGCACTGTTCGCTGGTGCCGAGGATCGCGTGGCTGCGATGGTACCCCTCGAGGGCGGCGCAACCGGACCCCGGCGCGCGCTTGTTGCAGGGAGAGGTGTTGTCGCGAAAGTACGGGCACCGCGTGCGTTGCAGCAGGTTGCCTCCGGTGGTGGCCATGTTGCGCACCTGGGGCGAGGCGCCGGAAAGCACCGCTTCCGCCAGCACGGGGTAGCGCTCGCGCACCGTCGGATGCCATGCCAGGTCACTATTGCGCACGAGCGCCCCGATCCGCAGCCCGCCGTCGGGTCGTTCCGCGATGGCGGTGAGGCCGAGCGAATGGAGATCAATGACATGATCCGGTTGCATCACGTCCAGCCGCATCAGGTCGAGCAGGGTGGTGCCACCGGCCAGGAAAGCCGTCGCGGCGGACGCATCGCGGTGCTGACGGATCGCCTCGTCGGACTCGGTGGGGCGGCTCAGCGTGAAGGGGTGCATGGGGCGGGAGGGGAAAGCAGGTCTGGGGAAATTCGACGCAGGGCGGTGCTTCGGGCCGGGATCGTGCGTCGCAAACACCCCCGCGTGGAAGCGTCGTTCCGCAATGCCTGGGGAGCAGTCAGCTCGACGGGGGACGGGTCTCGACTCCGGCCCGCCGCGCCCGCGCCGTACGCACGGCGGCGAGGATGTTCTGGTAGGCGCCGCAACGACAGAGATTGCCGCTCATCGCTTCGCGCAGCGAGTCGTCGTCGTCACCGATTGGTTCCCTGAGCAGACCGACGGCGGACATGATCTGTCCCGGCGTGCAGGCACCGCATTGCAAGGCGTCATGTTCGAGAAAGGCCTGCTGGACGGGATGCAGCGGGCCGTCAGCCGCGAGCCCCTCGATCGTCGTGATCTCCCTGCCGGCCTGCACGGCTGCAAGGGTGAGGCAGGCAAGGATGCGCCGTTCGTCGACCAGGACAGTACATGCGCCGCATTGACCATGATCGCACCCGCGCTTCGTGCCGGTGAGTCCAAGTTGTTCGCGCAGGATATCGAGCAGCGAGGTGCGCGGTTCGACGTCGAAAGTGTGGGGCGCACCGTTGACCACAAGCGAGACGCTCATTGTTTCCGGCCGCCCGACAGCGGGTGTGGTGGCGCTCACGCGGGGCATGATACCTTCTTTGCGAAACGCGGGCATCAGGGGCCTCGCGGTGGTTGTGCCCGGGTGCGCGCCCCAATGACCGAGTGGGACCGATGCGTGAGGCACCTTCCCGGGGCGCGGGTTGGAGTGGGTGCCTGATGTCGCGCGGACTCGCTTCGCGCTAGGGTGCAGGCGAACCGCGGTCGGACGTCACGCACATACACAGGGCAAGCAGTCGATTGTGTGAGGGGCACAGGGGATACGACGTCCGACCGCGGACTAATCAGAGGTTCCGCGGCGTGGTGGTGCGGTCCTTTTTCCGTGCGGCACAGCGCAGCAAAATCAGATTAACCGCAGATGGCGCAGATGATCGCAGATACCAAGCCACGGAAAAGGATTCCAAGCCACTGATCCGTTCGCCGCGCATATGCGCGCGCCGCGAAACGGTGCTCGTGCCGGTGCGGCGCACCGCCTTGGTCCCGATGGAGGGATCGGCATCAGCCCTGTTCGCCGGTGTCTTCCGCGGGCAGCTTGCGGTAGCGAATGAGCGCCCAGCTGAACAGGCCGTAGGCGATGAAACCACCGCCCGCCGCCCCGAGCAGCCAGCGCCCGTAGGGCTGGCGCAGAAGCGCCCCCAACGCTTTCGACATGCCACCGGCTTCGCTGGGATCGGCTTGGATTGCCGCCTGCGCAAACATCCAGGCCGATGCCAGGAACACGAGTCCGCGGGCGCTGAACGCGATCCGGCCCAGCATCATGATGGTCCGGCGTGCGCCCTCACGCATGCGGGCGTTCGCGAGCTGGTCACGAAAGCTCGCGCGCCACGCGTGCACGAAGTTGCCGATGGCGAACGCCACCAGCACGATCACGAACACCACCACCAGCGCTTGTCCCCAAGGGTGCGCGAGCACGGTGGCAGTGGCGGATTGTGCCTTTTCGTTTTCCGCCTGGCGGCCGCTGTCGCCGCCCCGGAAGACGAGTCGGATCGCGGAGTAGGCGAGACCAAGATAGATCAAGCCACCGAACCCAAAACCCACGCGAAAGAGCTGGCCGATCCGGTTGCGCCCGATGTGGTCCGGGTCCCAGAAGGCCTGCACGAATTTCCACGCTGCGAAGCTCAGAAAACCGGCCGCGAGCACGACGAGCAGGGTGCCTCCCAGCGGGTGCCGGTAAATCGCCGACAGCGCACTATGCAGGCTCTCGGTCTCGCCGCCGAGTCCGGCCGCGAGTTGGACCGCGAGCACGCCGACCACGAGATGAATGAAGCCCTGGGCCCAAAAACCGAATCGCGCAATCCATCGGATCCAGGGACGCACCTCGCCGAGTTCATGCGGCAGCCCGATGTGAGTCCAGGGAGTCGACGAGGAGGAGTTGTGCATGGAATGAAACGGACATGCGTTGCAGACTGCCGGGCCAGGCAGCCCGTGCGCTTGTACCGCTCCCGCGGCCGGGTGACGGGAGGCGAGTGCAAATGGCGCATTGACCCCACGCAAAAATCGCACCAACCGCGCGGCGGTGGTGGCGTGGCCGCCCGGACCGGCACTGTTCATGCGCCACGGACCGCATGAGTGCGGGCGAACTCCTGCAGACCGCGCAGGCGCTGATGGCCGATCACCAGGGCTTGCTGGCCATGGACGAAAGCACCCCGACGTGCAACAAGCGCTTCGCCGCGGCCGGCATCGCCACCAACGAGGAAACGCGCCGTGCCTACCGCGAGTTGATTGTGACCACGCCCGGCCTGGGAGAGCCGATCCGCGGTGCGATCCTCTACGACGAAACCATCCGGCAAGGCACGCGAGACGGCCGCCGCTTCGTGGATGTCCTCCAGCACGCGGGAATCATTGCCGGGATAAAGGTCGACCGTGGCGCCAGGCCCCTGGCGGGCTGCGCCGACGAAAAAGTCACGGAAGGACTCGATGGCCTGCGTGAACGCCTGGCGGAATACCACCGGCTCGGCGCACGTTTCGCCAAATGGCGTGCCGTGATCACGATCGGCGAAGGACGGCCGACGCAAACCTGCATTGACGCAAACGTGCACGCCCTGGCGCGCTACGCGGCGCTTTGCCAGGAGGCGGACCTCGTGCCGATCGTCGAGCCTGAGGTGTTGATGGACGGTGCGCACTCAATCGAGCGATGCTTCGAGGTGACGGAAAGAGTGCTGCAGGCATTGTTCCACGCACTCTTTGCGCACCGGGTCGACTTGCGGGCCACGTTGCTGAAGCCGAACATGGTCGTGCCGGGTACGCGCGGTGAACGCAGGGCGAGTGATGAGGAAATCGCGGATCTCACCGTTATCTGCCTGTTGAATACGGTGCCGGCAGCGCTGTCGGGCGTCGCCTTCCTTTCCGGCGGTCAGACTGGTCCCCAGGCTTGCGCCCGCCTGCAGGCGATGCATACGCGCTTCGCGGGCCGCCTGCCGTGGGCGCTGACGTTTTCCTTTTCGCGCGCGATCCAATATCCCGCGCTCGAAATCTGGGCGGGTGACGAGGCCAACGCAGCCGCGGCGCAGGAGTCACTCCTGCATCGCGCGCGCTGCAGCCAGGCCGCCCGGGCGGGGCGCTACAATGCCGCGATGGAGCAGGATGCGCCGGTGCCGCACGCTGGTCGCTAGAGGATTCCGGCCCCCGGGGGTGACCGGTGCGGGTCCCGAAAGGAGCGTCGGGCGCGCCACTTTTCGGGCGGGTGACGGTCGAAAAGCCCCGGTGAAGAAGAGGACGGCGCGCACATCCCGCGGCTCATCGGCGCGCGGCGGGAGGACATCGAAAAGTCGGTCGAAGTTGAAATCGACCCGGCGCTGGTCCGGTCGGGTCACGCGGACCAGTCACGCCCTCGATCTCGAAGAGGGCGTCTTCACGCGCGCGGATCCGAAGAAGATCGCGGCTTCACTCAAGCATTCCGCCGAAAACAGCCGCCACCGCAAGGCGGACCCGTACCGGTCGGCGTTGTCGATGATCACGTTCTATATCAACCGGGCCGGTCGCAACCTGCCGGCGCGGCGACGTCGCACGCTGGAGCGAGCGAAGATCGAACTGAAGCATCAGTCCGGCCGGGATTGAGCCCCGGCTGCGCAACGGCGGTCGCGGCGAAATGCGATGCGTCCGGTCCACCTCCCGATTCCCCAACATGCAACACGCCCACGAACTCGTTCCCGGCCTGTATCACTGGACGGCCATTCATCCGGACATCGAACAGGAGGTGCATTCGTACTACTACGATGCCGGCCGGTTTGGCGTCGTGATCGATCCGATGGTGCCACCGGACGGTCTCGGATGGTTCGATCGGCACGCGAAGCCGAAACACGTTTTTCTGACCAACCGGCTGCACTATCGCAATGCCACCGCTTTTGCCGAGCACTTCGACGCGCAGATCTGGTGTCACGAGGCGGGGGTGCGGGAGTTCAAGGCAGGCGGGAATGTCCGCGGCTTCGGGCATGGCGATGAGCTGCCGGGTGGCATCACCGCGCTCGCGGTCGGCGCGCTCACACCCGAGGAGACGGCGCTGCATGTGCCGGTCGTCGACGGCGCGCTCAGTCTCGGCGATTCGGTGGTGCGCGACGAGGACGACAAACTCAGCTTCGTGCCCGACGAGTTGATGGGCGACGATCCTGCCGCCGTGCGGAACGGATTGAAGCGCGCTTTGCACAAGCTGCTGGAACAGCCGTTCGACCACCTCCTGCTCGCTCACGGCAAACCCTGGATCCATGGAGCGAAATCGGGCCTGCGCCACTTTCTCGAGTAATGCTCGTTCGCTGCCGCAGTGGAAAGCGCCGCCTCTCCCCGGCGGGATCCCCGGCCTTTTGTTTTGGCGTCGCACGAAAATCTGAGACTCAGGTGCCGTCCGCCAGATTGATGATACGGCCGTATCACCAATCTGGCGGGTCATCTAGAACGCCAAAACAAAAGGCCGGGCGGCGGGGTCCGGCGTCCACCGAATCGCCGTGGGTGAGGCGAGGACGGCGCTTGCGCCGCGTTTTGCATGTCTGCCGCGAGTCTGGATTGCAGGTGGGGTGCGACCTCGACGCCGCAAACGGTTCGCGCTCGGGTGCCCTGAGACCGCCGTCATCGGAGTACGCTTTGTCCCATGAAAACGTTACCGCGCGCGGACAGCGCCACCGACCTGCGCCACGAACTCACCATCCCGGTGGGCGGTTCGAGCGTTGAGGGAACCCTCGAAATCCCGGCCGGTGCCCTCGATGTCGTGTTGTTCGCGCACGGCAGCGGCAGCAGTCGGCATAGTTCCCGCAATCAGCAGGTCGCCGCGGCGCTGCGGGCCGGCGGCGTTGGCACGTTCCTGTTCGACCTGCTCACCCCCGCGGAGGAGCGCATCGAACAGGAGGGCGGTTCGATGCGCTTCGACATTGAGCTGCTCGCGGAGCGGCTGCGCACCGCGACGCATTTTCTGCGTGCGGAGCACGACGACGCGATCGGCTCGTTTGGGTACTTTGGCGCCAGCACGGGAGCCGCGGCGGCCCTGGTGGCCGCCGCCCTCGAACCGGTCGAGGTCAAGGCGGTGGTCTCGCGCGGCGGGCGTCCCGATCTGGCGGGCGACGCGTTGGTGGACGTGATCGCACCGACGCTCCTGATCGTGGGCGGCAACGACGAGCCGGTGCTGGGGCTCAATCGCGGCGCCTTCCGGCGCCTGCCCGGCGAGAAACAACTCGCGATCGTGCCGGGCGCGACCCACCTGTTCGAGGAACCGGGCGCGCTCGAACGGGTGGCCGCGCTCGCCACCGGCTGGTTTGTCCGGCAGCTGCCGCACACCCGGCCCGCGCCCTCATGAAACGTCCGGTTCCGTACCAGGATCGCCATGACGCCGGCCGGGTCCTCGGCCGCAAGGTCGTCTCCGGGGCGCGGCCGGATTCCGTGGTCCTGGGTCTCCCGCGGGGGGGCGTGCCGGTGGCCGTGGAGGTGGCGCGCGCGCTGCACGCGCCGCTCGACGTTTTTCTCGTGCGCAAGCTCGGCGTGCCGGACCACCCGGAGCTCGCGATGGGCGCGATCGCCTCCGGCGACGTGCAAGTCATGAACGAGTCGGTGGTCGCCGGCGCGCGTATCACTTCCAGCGAGATTGCCGCGACCGTCGCGCGGGAGCAGGCGGAACTGCACCGACGGGAGCAGGACTACCGGCGCGGGCACCCGGCGCTGCCCGTGGCGGGCCGCCACGTGATCCTGGTCGACGACGGCCTGGCGACCGGCGCCTCGATGCGCGCCGCGGTGAGGGCGGTACGGCGGCGGGTGGCCGCGTCCATCCTCGTCGCCGTGCCGGTCGGCGCCGCCGAGACGTGCGTGGCGGTTGCGGCCGAGGTCGACGGACTCGTCTGCCCGCTGTGCCTCGACGAATTCTACGCGGTCGGCGCATGGTACGAGGATTTCCGGCCGACCACTGACGACGAGGTACGCGCCAGCCTCGAGACCGCGGCGGCCTTCGCGGAATCTGCCCACTGGGGCCGGCGCCACCTTTGATTCGATCGCATCACCCTCCCGATCACCGCATCGTGCACGTCATCTCCAGATTGAAAAAGCAATGGCGACACTTCGCCGCGCGGCCTCCCGGTC
Source organism: uncultured Verrucomicrobiae bacterium (assembly GCA_963797435.1). Classification (GTDB taxonomy): domain Bacteria; phylum Verrucomicrobiota; class Verrucomicrobiia; order Opitutales; family Opitutaceae; genus CAWCPJ01. The sequence goes on from CAWCPJ010000007.1 coordinate 221,943, forward strand.
GTCGCTTTCGCGATCGCTATGCCGACCGCCATGACGCGCATCGGCCCCGCGCGTGGTGGTGGAAGGCGATCAATTGGGGGGGCGGCGGGCTGTTGATCGTGGTGGGCGTCTTTCTCACGGTCGTGCCCGGACCGGCGGTCCTTTTCTTTGCGGTGGGCGGCTTGATGCTCGCCGGCGAATCCCGGCGGACGGCTCGCCTGCTCGACTGGATCGACGTCAAGACCGCGCCGCTGCTGCATTGGATCCACCGGCGCTGGCAACAGCTCCATCCGGTGACCCGTCGCCTCGCCGCCGGGTGCATGATCGGCGGCAGCGTGGTGGCGATCGTCGTCGGCGTCGTGCTTTTGCGGTGACGCCGCCCGGCGCCGATCCGCCGGCGCAGACCCGTCAACCGTCAGGCGGTGATGCGTTCGTGAACCTCGCGATGGAAGTCCGCACAAAGGCTGCGACAACAGTCGGGGCAGATGCCGTGGGTGATCGGTGGCAAGGGGCAACGATCGAGCATGCCCAGCGAAGTGGCGATCTCCTCGAGGGGGTGCCAGGTCGTGCCGGCATGGATGCTTCGGCACCAACTGCACTCGCGGATCGCGTCGTCGCACTGGAACCGCAAGCGATGACGCCGCGGAAGCATGGCCGCGGCTTGCCCTTCGAAAAAATTCCACGAGCAGGTGATCACGCCGCGGCCGTCGGGGACGAAAGCGAGGTCGCGCGACCGTGAAACCTCGAGGCTGTCGCAGCGGGACCGGACGGTCAGCTGGCGAGCTTCCTGGCGAACGCGCCGAAACAGGGCGCGAAAGAGTTCCCGCACCGTCTCGTCCGCGATGAATGAGTATACGGGATGGCCGAGAAGCGTGGCGCGCTCGAGGCCGGCGAGTCCGGCCTGGGCCGCGAAGGCATCCCAGCTGGCGGGCACGTCGATGACGCGATCAGAATCGTCGAGCCGGATCGTGATGCCGGCGCAATTGCGAATGGCGCATGTGGGGTCGGGCAGTGCGAAGAGATTCGTGAGGGCACCGTCATCCGCCACTGCACCTGGCGCCGACGCCACCAGTGGGGAAAAGCAGGTCAAGGCACGCATGAGGATGCGGCTTCCGCAAATTTCCTGCCACCTTTCGCCGGTGGTACCGAAGCGGCTGATGCTGAAGAGGGACGAACTTCGGTAAATTAGTTGTACACGATGGTGGCCCCGAAACTCCCGCGACTTGCATGTTGTGTGCGCATCTCCGGGATGCGTGCTGCGCAATGCTGTCCCGGCCGGAAGTCCAGGGGTAGGGTCGGCTGTCCCCGGTCGACCGCGGTCGCGTGAGGACACGCGACCCCTCCTGCCCTCGGGTTTCGATGCGAAGTTTCGCCACCTTCGGCCACGTTGTCGCAAGCCTCCAACGCGGCTACATGGGCGACGTAGCTGCGTTGGAGTCTTGCGACAACGTGGCCCCGACCGTCGCGGACTCTGCAATCTTCGCGGCTAAACTTCGGTGGATTCGCGACGCCACGCCGGTTCGCGGTGCTTGCCGTAATGTTCGTAGGCCGTGCGCAGGCCGGTGAGTACCTCCGCCGTGGTTTCGAGCAGAGCCTGAAACCGCGGTTCGTGGACGCGGCCGATGTCGTCCCGGGCGTGCGTGATCAGTTCGTCGAGCCGGCGCTGCATGTTTCCGCAATGCACGGCGGGATCGGAGGAGGATTCGCTTTGTTGCGCGCTCATGCGGGCATCGTGCGCCACCCGGCGGACGTTGCCATCGGGTGGCGTCCTGAAACCGGCATCAATGATCAACCGGAGCGGGCTTCACCCGGAGAGGGTGAAACCTTGCGCTCGAGCGCGGGCGATTCGTCCGGTGGATTACGGCCGCCGTCGGTCGTGGCCTGGATGCGCGTGAACTCCGCGCCGAGCAGGGCAATCTGCGCGGCATAGTAGGTCCAAAGCAGCAGCGTGATCACCGAACCGGCCACGCCGTAGAACGCCGCCCGCGACGCATGCGCGAGATAAAGCGCGAGCAGGGACTTCCCCAGCGTAAACAAGAGGGCGGTCACCGCCGCGCCCAGCCAGACGTCGCGCCACTTGATCGAACGATCGGGCAGCACCTTGAACACCATCGCAAACAGGAAAGTCGTGACCGCGAACGAGAGCGCGTGGTTCAGCGGCTCGCTGATTTCGCGAAACAGGCCGGACTGGAACACATGCGCCTGCGCGAGCCAGTTGAGCCCGGCACTCACGATGAGCGACACGAGCAGAATGAATCCTGTCGCGACGACCAGCCCGAATGAAAACAGCCGCCGCTTGATCAGGTTTCGCCATCCGCCCATCGCGCGCGCGTCCGTCCGCCAGATCACGTTCAAGGCGTCCTGCAGGTGCAGGAACACACTGAAGCCGCCGAGGGCGAGCGTGAGCAGGCCGATCACCGTCGCCACGGTATTACCGGAGCGAGCCTCGGGCGTTTCGATCGAGGAGAGAGCCATCACCGCCTGGTGACCGGCGAGGTGTTCGATCTCTCCCAGCACCCGGCTGCGGGCGTTGGACTCGTGAAAGACCGTTCCCGCCACCGCAATCGTGAGCACCAGCAGGGGAGCGACGGCGATGGTCGCATAAAACGCGAGCGCCGCGCCGAGCCGGGGCACGCTGTCGTTGAAGAACGCGCGTAGCGTCCACCACACGAGCCGGCCGCTCCGGCGCAGGATTCCGGGAGGATCGGTGGCGGGAGGTGAACTCATGCGCAAGGCGGCGGAGGAGAATCGGGAACCAGCGAGTTTCGCATCCGGACCGGCGCCCGACCATGGGGCGCGCCGCCGTGGTTCGTTCGGGGTCTGCGCCGGAGGGGGCATCTGCCCGTTGTCGTTCCGTTTCGCGAAAAAGCGGTGCGGGGCACCGCACTCCAGGACCTGACGGAACCCGGAGCACGCAGAGCAGCGTGACCGCATCCGGGAGTGCGGCTCCGGGTTGCTTTGTTTCCTCCGTGTCGCCGAAAACCGGGAGATGCACCCCCGGAGGGGACGAACGCAAAAACAGGCTTGCGCTGCCGAACGTCCGGCGAATGGTGCGCGACGCGATGTCGTTCGAGCCTTCAACCACCGGATCTTCGTGCCCCAGCGACTGCTCGTGATCCTCACGGTGGGGCTTGCTCCCGAGGTCCAGGCGGGAGTGGCGCAGGCGGCACAAACCGTGCGGCCGCACGCCACCGCCATCGCGTCGTTGTCCGTTGAGGACGCGACCCGGCGGGTCGGACCGCCGGGCAATGAACTGCTCGTGCTCGGGGCTGGTGTGTCCGAAATGCAACGACAGCAGGCGGCGAACGTGCTGTCCGCGGACGGGCTGCCGCGCTGGCCGGTGGTCGTGCTGGAGGCGGGGCCGCCGGCGGAACGGATCTGGCACGCGCCGCCGGACTCGCAGGATGCGGCGGATCTGGCGCGCCTGTTCGAGGTTGCCCTGGCCCAACACGGCGCGATTCGTGAGGCCCGGCGGGCGCGGGGCGATCTCTGGACGATCGCGCGGCGGATCAGCCATGAGATGCGATCCCCGCTCGGCTGCATTCTGACGTCCGCGGATGTGCTCAAGGAGGAACTTTCGGCCGATCCTGCGACCGAGGAGGCGCTGGTGCAGCCGATCGTCGATTCCGCCAACGATCTCATGGCGCTGCTTGATCGCGTCACGCTGGTCGCGCGCGCGACCGCGGCGCCCACGTCGCCCGGACCGGTGGACATGGGCATGGTCGTGTGGTCTGCCCGCGAACGTTTCGCGATGAAGATTGCAGCGAGTGGCGCGACGGTGGTGGAACCCGACGAATGGCCGGCGGTCGTCGGCGTCGGCGACTGGTTGGATCGCGTGTGGCAGAATCTCATTGGCAATGCCCTGGAACATGCCGGCCCGAAACCGCACGTCGAACTGGGATGGACGCGCGACGACGGCGAATTGCGCTTTTTCGTGCGCGACGACGGCGCCGGCGTGCAGGAGGACGTGCAGCCGCTCCTTTTCCGTCCGTTCCATCAGTTGCATCAGAATGATTCCGGCCGCGGCCTGGGGCTGTCACTGGTCCAGCGTCTGATTGAACTGCAGGGCGGACGGTGCGGTTTCGAACCGGTGCAGCCGCATGGGGCCTGCTTTTTCTTCACGCTCCCCGCCGGTGAGGCGCCTGCGGGCGCCTGAGCAGAACGCACGTAGCTGCGTTGGAGTGAAACGACAACGTGGCCGGGTTTTCCCTCGGACTGTGAAAGTTCCAGGTTGCTGGGACGCCGACGTGGGCGCCCGGGGGATCCCCTTCCCGTGCAGCTCGCACGAGGCCGGGGGTGGTCGGTGGGCAGAATGCAACACTGCCACCGACCGTCGCCGCAAGTTGCGCGAGCTGTTGCAAGGCGTGGACCTTGACGGAGTTGCGGTCGGCCCGAAACTTGCGATTCATTCGGGTGTCACGACGAACTGATGCCGCGGGGTTGCCGTTGCCCTCGCGCTGCTTGGGTTCGCCGTCGACGGTCGAAACTTCCCGCCCTTCGTGTCATCTCTCCGTCGGAATCGTCGCCCTCGCAGTTCCCGTACGGCATCCGCTGCGGAGGATCCCGTGCCCCTGAAGCGGGATCTGGGCCGGCGTCTCCGGTCACTGGACTTGTCGGCGCATCCGCTGGGTCCGCTTGCGCATTGGCCGGTCGGTCTCGTCACGACTTTGCGCCTGATGTTGGCCGCGCGTGAACCGGCCGCGGTGTTCTGGGGCGAGGAACGGTTCTGCTTCCTCAATGATGCCTGCCTTCCGCTGCTCGGAGTGGCCGGTCAGTACGTACCAGGCGCGCGCGCTGCGGAAGTGTGGGGCGAACAATGGAACACCCTTGCGGCCCACATTGCCGTCGCGACGCCGCGTGGGGGAAGGGTTGCAGCCGGCATCGAACCCGTGCGCTGGATGCTCGAACACGCGGACGGGCGGGAGGAAACCTTTCAAGCGATCACGTGCAGTCCGCTGCCGGACGACTCCGGCGGAACCGGCGGCGTGTGGTGTGTCTTTCGCGACGAAACCGACCGGATCCGGGCCACCGGTCGTCTCGCGTTGCTACGCGACATCGCCGCGGCGGCCACGCACGCCCGGAGCCGCCGGGCGTTCTTCCGCGCGGTGCAGGCCTGCCTGGTGCGGGCCCCCGGCGGCATTCCGTTCGCCCTGGTCTACGTCTTCGACGCCCGCCGGACCCGGGCCGAACGTGCGTGTGCCCAGGGCATGACGCCGGATGATCCGGCAGCTCCCGCCTTCATCGAACTGGACGCGGCTGATCCCGCGTGGCCCGCCACTGATGTCGCGGGCGGGTCGGGCGCGCAGTTGGTCGAGAACCTGCCCGCACGATTTGGTTTCGCCGCTGGGGCCGAAACATCGATACCGGCGCGCGACGCCCTGGTGATGCCACTGGTCCCGATCGGAACGGAATTGCCCGTGGGCTTCCTGGTGGCGGGAATGAATGCCCCACGGACGCGGGACCCGGGAGCCCGGGAGTTCGTGGAATTGCTCGCGACGCAACTCGGCGCCGGCGTGGCGCGTTTTGCCACCGGCGTCGCTGGCTCGCGCGGGGCGGCGCGAGCCTCGCGCGAAAGCGAAATCCGTCTGCGCCACGAGGCCGAGGCAGCGCGCCAGGATCTGGCGCAGGTGCTGGCGGGGACGAGCGATCTCGCCGGCGTCTTCGATCGCGAGTGGCGTTGTCTGCACGTCGATCCACGCGTGCTTTCGCTCGGTGGTCGTGCGGGCGAGGACGTGCACGGCCGCGTCTGCTGGGAGGCATTCCCGCGGGCGGTGGGCACGGCGCTCGAACGCGAGATGCGGGCCGCGATGGCCGGCCGGCAGCCGCGGCAGTTCGAGTATTTCCACGAGCCGTTCCAGCGCTGGTTCGAATGTCGGGCGACGCCTTTCTCCGAGGGCCTCCGTTTGTTTGCCACGGACATCACCGAGCGCAAGGCGGCCGAGGCCAAGGCGCGCGCGAGCGAGGCCTGGATCGCGCAACTCGTGTCGCTGATGCCCGCGGCCGTCTACACCTGCGACACGGAAGGGCGCATCACCTACTTCAACCGCCAGGCCGCCGAACTGTGGGGAACCGAACCGAAGCTGGGTGACGAGGACCGCCGGTTCTGCGGCTCGTTGCGCCTGTGGCGGACCGACGGCACGCACCTGCGACACGAGGAAACTCCGATGGCGGTCGCCATCCGCGAGGGGCGCAGCACGCGCAACGAGGAGGTGATCATCGAGCGGCCCGATGGCGCGCGCATTGCGGTCAGCGTGAACATTGATCCGCTGCTCGACGCCGCCGGACGCCGCACCGGCGCGATCAACGTCTTCACCGACATCACGGAGCGCCGGCGCGTCGAGCTGGCGTGGCGCGAGAGCGAGGCGCGCCTGCGGCTGGCGACGGAAACCGGCAAGATCGGCCTGTGGGAATGGGACATCGTGCACGACCGGATCACGTGGACGCGCTCGCTCTATGCAATTCACGGCGTCGACCCCGCGACCTTCGACGCCACGGTGAGCGGCTTCTCGGCGCTGATCCACCCGGACGATCACGCGCGGGTGACCGAGGCAATCCGGCGCGCGCTCGAGGAGGGCTCACCCTACGAACTCGAGTTTCGCATCCGCCGGCCCGACGGCGGGGTGACCTGGGTCTTCACCTACGCGACCGTGGTGCGCGAGCACGGCCGGGCGACCCGCATGCTCGGCGCCGAGCCTGGATGTCACCGAGCGCCGGCGCGCGGCGGCGGCCCTCGAGGAGAGCGAGCAGCGCTTCGTGCGCTTCATGCGACATCTGCCCGGACTCGCCTGGATCAAGGACGGAGACGGGCGCTACGTCTTCGTCAACGACGCGGCGGCGACCGTCTTTGGCCTGCCTCCGCAGCAACTGCTCGGGCGCGCGGATGCCGACATCTTTCCGGCGACCGTCGCGGCGCAGTTCCGGCGCAACGACCAGCTGGCGCGCGAGCAGGAGGGCGGTATGCAGACCGTCGAGACGCTGCGGCACGCCGATGGCCGCGTGCACCATTCGATCGTCAGCAAGTTCGCGATTCCGGGCGGCGCGGGCGGGGAGCCGTATGTCGGAGGCATGGCGATCGACATCACCAGCCGGTATGAGGCGGAGATGGCGCTGCAGGAGGCGCACGACCGGCTGGAGCAGCGCGTGCAGGAGCGGACCGCGGAACTGGAGCAGGCGAACGCGCGCTTTCAGGCGATGTTCGACCAGGGCCTTTTCGCCGGCCTGATCGCGCTCGACGGCACGCTGGTGGACATCAACGAATCCTGGCTCAAGGCGAGCGGGTTCACGCGGGAGCAGGTGCTCGGGAAGTTGTTCTGGAACGCGGGCTGGTGGAATCGTTCCGCCGAACTGCAGGCATGGATCAAGATCGGCTTCGCAGAGGCGACGCAGGGCGTGCATTTCCACGGGGAAACCGTGTGCTTCACCGCGGCGGGCCGCGAACGCCGGCTTGAACTCGCGCTGATTCCGATTCGCGACCGCGACGGCGCCGTGAGCTTCGTCGTGCCGACCGCGCTCGACATCACGGAACGGCGCCGGGCCGAACAGGAACTCAAGGCCGTCGAGGTCGCCCGGGAGACGGAGGCGCGCTTCCGGCGGCTGGCCGACGTCGCGCCCGTCCTCATCTGGATGGCCGACACCACCAATGCCGGCACGTGGTTCAACCAGCAGTGGCTGGACTTTGTCGGCCGGCCGCTGGAGCAGGAACTCGGCGCGGGCTGGCTGGAGAACGTGCATCCGGACGACGTCGCGCGTTGCCAGCGCGAGTGCGACGAGGCTTTCGCGGCGCGACGGCGGTTCGAACTGGAATTCCGGATGCGCCGGCACGACGGCGAATATCGCTGGATCCTCGACCATGGCGTGCCGACCAGCAGCGCGGGAGGCGTCTTTTCCGGATACATCGGCTCGTGCATCGACATTACCGAGCGGAAACAGGCGGAGCTGACCCGGCGCCGCCTGGCGGCCATCGTCGAGTCCTCCTACGACGCGATCATCGGCAAGAACCTCGACGGCATCATCACGAGCTGGAATCAGGGCGCGGAGCGGCTGTTCGGCTACACCGCGGACGAGATCATCGGCCGCCCGATCCTGCAATTGATTCCGCCGGACCGGCAGCACGAGGAACCGAAGATCCTGGCGCAACTCCGGCGCGGGGAACGCATCGAGCACTACGAGACCGTGCGCCAGCGCCGGGATGGCAGCCGGTTCGACGTGTCGTTGTCGATCTCGCCGATTCGTGACGAGACGGGCGCAGTCATCGGTGCGGCCAAGATCCTGCGCGACATCTCGCGGCTGCGGGAGAACGAGCGGGCCTTGCGGCGGCAGACGCGCCAGCTGGAAGTGCTCAACCACATGGGCCGCACGCTCGCGGCGGAACGCCGGATCGAGGTCGTCGTACAGGCGGTCACGGATGCCGGCCGCGAGGTGAGCGGGGCGGCGTTCGGCGCCTTTTTCTACAACGTCCGGGATGAAAACGGGGATTCCTACCGGCTGTTCACCCTCGCGGGGGCGCGGCGGAAGGATTTCGAAAGTTTCGGCATGCCGCGCAACACGCCGCTGTTCGGGCCGACCTTTCGCGGCGAGGGGCCGGTGCGCATCGCGGACGTCCTGGCGGATCCGCGTTACGGGAGCATGGCGCCGCATCATGGCATGCCGCACGGACACCCGCCGGTGCGCAGCTATCTCGCCGTTTCCGTCGTGGCGGGTTCCGGCGACGTGCATGGCGGCCTCTTTTTTGGTCATCCGGATCCCGGCGTGTTCACGGAGGAGGCCGAGAACGTCGTCGTGGCCATTGCCGCGCAGGCGGCAATCGCGATCGACAATGCCAATCTTTACCGCGACATGCAGCACGAGCTGCAGGAGCACGCGCGGGCGGAGCGGGCCCTGCGCGAGAGCGAGGAACGGTTTCGCACCCTCGCGGACAACATCGCGGCCTTCGCCTGGACCGCTGACCGGCTGGGCTGGGCCACCTGGTACAACAAGCGGTGGTACCAGTACACCGGCACCACCTTTGCGGAGATGCAGGATCGCGGCTGGGAGCGCGTGCTGCATCCGGATCATATCGGGCGCGTGCGCAACGGTCTGCAGCGCTGCCTCGACCGCGGTGAAATCTGGGAGGACACGTTTCCGTTGCGGCGGCACGATGGCGAGTTTCGCTGGTTTCTCTCGCGCGCCGTGCCGATTCACGATGCGTCCGGCAAGGTGGTGCGCTGGTTCGGCACCAACACCGACATCACCGAGCAGAAGAACGCCGAGGATCTCCTGCGCCAGCGCAGCGCGCGCATGCAACTGCTCTCCGAGATGCTGGCGGAACTGCTCGCCGCGCAGGATCCGGACGTGCTCGAGCACAAGCTCTTCCCCCGCGTCGCGGCGCACCTGGGCGTCGACACCTACCTCAGCTACAAGGCGGACGAGACCCGGCGGGTCCTGCACCTGCAAAGTTCCGCCGGCCTCGCCGAGGAGGAGACGCGCTCGATCGCGACCGTTGCCTACGGCGAAGGCATCGACGGCACGGTCGCACAAACCCGGGCCGCGATCGCCATGGACAATATCCAGCAGGGCCGGGACGAGACGTCCGCGCGCCTGCGTCGGTGGAAGATCGCGGTCTGTGCGTGCAACCCGTTGCTCGTCGGCGACCGGCTGTTGGGCACGCTGGCGTTCGCAAGCCGCAGCCGGACGTGGTTCGACGAGGACGAACTCGAGTTCCTGCGCGTGGTGGCGCAGTCGGTGGCCGTGGTGCTCGACCGGTTGCATGCCGCCCGGGCGCAGCGCGAAAGCGAGGAACGGTTTCGCACCCTGGCCGACAACATCGCGCAGTTTGCGTGGACGGCGGATCCGCAGGGCTGGATCTTCTGGTACAACCGCCGGTGGTTCGACTACACGGGCACGACGCTGGCCGAGATGGAAGGCTGGGGCTGGCGCGCCGTGCACCATCCCGACCACGTCAAGCGCGTGGAGGAGAAATTCCGCCACTGCATCGCGGCCGGCGAGGTGTGGCAGGACACGTTTCCCCTGCGCCGCCATGATGGCGAATACCGCTGGTTTCTTTCCCGGGCGGTGCCGATTCGCGATGCCGATGGGCGCGTGTTGCGCTGGTTCGGCACCAACACCGACGTCACGGAACAGCGCGACGTCGAATCTGCCCTCGAGCGAGCGCGGGACGAGGCGGTGGCGGCCTCGCGGGCGAAGGACGACTTTCTTGCCGCCCTGTCCCACGAACTGCGGACCCCGCTCAATCCCGTGCTCCTGTTGGCGAGCGATGCCGTGGAGAATCCCGACCTGCCGGAACCGGTGCGGGCGGATTTCGAAACCATTCGCAAGAACGTCAGCCTCGAGGCGCGCCTGATCGACGACCTGCTCGACCTCACGCGCATTTCGCGGGGCAAGCTGCTCCTCGATCTTGCCGAACACGACGTGCACGCCATCCTCCGCGATGCCCTCGCCACCATCGAATCCGACGCGGCGGAAAAGGGCGTGACCCTCACGCTGGAACTGGGTGCCGACGACGTGCGCGTGCGGGCGGACGCCGTGCGGTTGCAGCAGGTGTTCTGGAACGTGCTCAAGAATGCGGTGAAGTTCACGCCGCAGGGTGGCCGCATTGCGATCACCACGCGCGAACGTGGTCCGGAAGGGCGCATCGAAGTGGTCGTGGCGGACACCGGCATCGGCATGACGATGGCGGAGATCGCGCGCGTCTTCGACGCGTTTACCCAGGGCGACCATGCGCTCGGCGCGGAGGCCCACCGGTTTGGCGGCCTCGGCCTCGGCCTGGCCATTTCCCGCATGGTGGTGGAACTGCACGGAGGCACCATCATGGCGGAGAGCCCGGGGCCGGGGCAGGGGGCGACATTCGTGGTGTCGCTTCCGCTGGCGCAGCTCGGATCGGCCTCCCCGCCACCGGACCTCGTGGTCGCGGCGGCGACCGCGGACCCGGTCAACCGTGGCGGAGAGCGGATTCTGCTGGTCGAGGATCACCTGCCGACGCGGATCGCACTCGAGCGGTTGCTCGTCCGCCGCAAGTTTGTCGTCACCACCGCCGGTTCCGTGGCGGAGGCGAATGGGCTGTTGCAGAAGGAGCCGTTTGATCTTCTCGTGTCCGACCTGGGTTTGCCCGATGGCAGCGGTTGCGACCTGATGAGCGACGTCGCGCGCAAATCGGGCGTGCCCGGCATCGCGCTTACGGGCTATGGCATGGAGGCGGATATCGTGCGCAGCCGCGAGGCGGGATTCTCCTCTCATCTTACGAAGCCGGTCAGCGTTGCGGCGCTGGATCGGGCGATCGCCGAGGCCCTGCCGCGCGAGGGCTCCCGCTCATGAACGCCGGGAGGTGCTGGCGGACGGGCGTTCGGATGCTGTGGGGCGGTCTGCTGGCCTCCGCCCTGGCCGGCACGATCGAGGCACAGGTCATCGCGCTGCAGCCGCCGGCCCGGCTGAAGCAACTGACGGTGGAGGAGCTGTTGCGAACCAAGGTCCTCTCGGTTTCCCGCACGCCGCAGGAACTCCGGGATGTGCCGAGCAGCCTGTACCTCGTCCGCGGGGAAGCCGTGCGCGGTTCCGGTGCGACCTCGCTGCCGGAGCTGCTGCGGCTGGCGCCGAATCTCTTCGTCGCCCAGGCCTCGGCTTACGACTGGGCCGTCGGCGCGCGCGGCTTCACCCGCGCCAGCTCCCGGGTGAACAAGATGCAGGTGTTGATCGATGGCCGCACCGTCTACTCGCCGCTGTTTTCCGGCGTGTTCTGGGACTCGCAGGATGTGTTCCTGCCCGACCTCGACCGCATCGAGGTGATCAGCGGTCCCGCCGGCGTGAGCTGGGGGGCCAATGCGGTCAATGGCGTGATCAACATCACCACCAAGTCGGCTCGCGACACGCAGGGTGGACTGGCCTATGCGGGACTGGGCAGCGAGCTCGAGGCGAACGTCGGCCTGCGCTACGGCGGCCGCATCGGGCGGGGTGACTACTATCGCGTCTATGCGAAACACCGCAGCTACGACGATTCCTTCGCGGCCAACAGCGCCGACCGCGATGCGTGGGAGTTCACCCAGGGCGGCTTTCGGATCGACGGCGGCAACGAGCGGGCCGCGCTGGAATGGACGATCCAGGGTGATGCCTATTCGGGTACATATCACACGCCGACCACCAGCCGTGCCCGCAACGAAGGGGCCAACCTGCTTGCGCGCTGGACCGCGCACCTGACCGGCGAGTCGCAGGTCGCACTGCGGATCTATCACGATTACACGCTGCGCCGCGTGCCGGACGTCTACCAGGAATACCTGCGCACCACCGACGTCGAGTTCCAGCACCAGTTGCGCCCGCGGCATGGCCATCAGGTCGTCTGGGGGGCGAACTACCGCTACCTGAACGAAGAGGCTCACATCGATACCGACACGTTCGCGATCGTGCCGACCGCGCGGGACATGCGCCTTGGCGGCGTGTTTGTTCAGGACGTGATCGACCTCGGGCCCGACGTCGTCCGTCTCACTCCCGGCGTGCGGGTCGAGCACAATACCTTCAGCGGCTGGGAGCAACTGCCGAGCCTGCGCGCGGCCTGGCAGGTGGCGCCGGAACACACCCTGTGGGCGGCGGTTTCCCGGGCGACGCGGACGCCCTCGCGCATTGACACGGATCTTCGGATACCAGCGGAGCCGCCGTATCAGATCGTCGGTTCGGCCAATTTCCATGCGGAGGAACTCACGGCCTATGAACTGGGCTGGCGCGGCCAACTGGCCCGCAGCCTCGCGGGCTCGCTGACGGCTTCCTATCACGATTACGACTACCTGCGCAGCCTGGAAACGGGCGCGCCCCTGCGGATTGCCAACGGACTGCGGGGGCACAGCACCGGGCTGGAGGCGTTTTTGGACTGGCAGGTGGCGGACGACTGGCGTCTACGCATCGGCGGGTTCGTGCTCGACGAAGGCACGAAGTTGCGGCCGGGCGCCACGGATGTCGAAGCCGGGCTGGGCGAGGCTAGCGACCCCGACTATCAGATCCTGGTGCGCAGTGCTTTCAACCTGAGGCCGGATTTGTTCCTGTGGTTGAGCCTGCGCTGCATTGGTTCCGTGCCCGTCTACGCCAACGGCGTCAGCGCCGGCGCGGTGCCGGCTTATCAGGAACTCGATGCCACCCTGCGCTGGACCGTGCGCGGCAACGTCGAGGTCAGCCTGGTTGGCCGCAATCTTCTCCATTCCTCCCATCCCGAGATCGGCCCCAGTGCCGCCTCGCGGCACGAAGTCGAACGCAGCATCTATACGACGATCCAATGGGAGTTCTGAACGTCACGCCTGCGGACCTGCTGATCTGGAGCCTCGGGATCGGGTTGTTGCTGCCCGGGGCGGCCTCGGCGCAGGTGATGCGGTCGCCCGCCCAGCTCAAGGGCATGGACCTGAACCAACTGCTCGAGACGAAGGTCATCTCCATGTCGCGCACGCTCGAGGACTGGCAGACCGCCCCCACCGCGATCAGCGTGCTCACCGCGCCCGAGATCGAACGATCCGGTGCGACGCGGCTGGAGGAGGTTTTGCGCCTGGTGCCCGGGTTGAGTGTCTCGCGCTACCTGGGCAGCAGCTATTCCATCACGGCGCGCGGTTTCGGCACGGCCAGTGTCAACAAAATGCAGGTCCTGATGGATGGCCGCTCACTTTACACGCCCCTGTTCTCGGGCGTGTTTTGGGAAGTACAGGACGCGCTCCTCGATGATCTTGATCGCATTGAGATCGTGCGGGGGCCGGGCGCCACGTTGTGGGGCGCCAATGCGATGAACGGCGTGATCAACATTGTCAGCAAGGACGCGCGCGACACCCAGGGCACCTACGTCATGGCCGGCGGCGGCAGCGAAGAACGCGCATTCTCGAGCCTCCGCTACGGAGGCACCCTCGGCTCCGGCGCGTGGTATCGTGGCTACGTGAAGTACCTCGATCGGGCGGCCCAGTCCTTCAGCGATGGCTCGTCGGCCGGGGACGGCATGACGCAGACGCAGGCGGGATTTCGCGTCGATGCCGGCGAGCGCACGGGCGATCACTTCACGCTGCAAGGCGACACCTACTGGAACACCTTTGCGAGTTTGGGCCGGCCGGATGCCCGAAACCGGGGCTGGAACCTGCTGGGGCGCCTCCGCCGCCGCATGAGCGAAAACTCGGAATGGACCCTGCAGAGCTATTACGATCACACGTTTCGTGAAGTGCCCCGACAGTTCCAGGAGAAACGCGACACCATCGATGTCGACTTGCAGTGGCACGTGCAGCCATCGGCACGTCACAAAATCGTCACGGGCGCGGGTTATCGCAACTCCTGGGACCGCACCGGCACGGAAGCCGATCGGACGTTTCGTTTCGATCCCGCGAGCCGGCGGCTGCACCTCGTCACGGCGTTCGTGCAGGACGAGATCACGCTGGAACCCCGTCGCTGGACCTTGTTTGTCGGCTCGAAGTTCGAGCACAACGACTATTCCGGTTACGAAGTGCAGCCCAGCGTCCGACTTGCCTGGACCCCGGACGCGGCACAAACGGCCTGGGCTGCGGTCTCGCGGGCGGTGCGCACGCCGACCCGGATCGACACCGATTCACAATTCCTGCCGGCCCCGGCGACCGGCGTCGTCTTTCTCCAGGGGAATCCCGATTTCCAATCGGAGACCGCCCGCGTCTACGAACTCGGGTATCGCGTCCGACCGCATCATGCGTGGCTGTTTGACCTTGCCACATTCTACAACGACTACAACGACCTGCGCTCCCTCGAGCCGACGCTTCCGTCCGGTCTGCCCCTGGTCATCGCAAACCAGCGCACGGCGCGAACCTACGGCGCGGAATTGATCGTGACCGTTCAGCCCACGAACTGGTGGCGTCTACGGGCGAATGTGAACTATCTCCACGAAAAGCTCGCGTTGAAGCGGGTCAGCCTCGATCCGACAAACGGCTCGCTCGAAGCCGACGACCCCGCCTGGACGGGAAGCGTCCAATCGACGCTGAACCTGGCGGGCGGTTTTCAATTCGATGTCTTCGTCCGCGGGGCAAGTGTGCGGCCGATCAGCCGGCTCGCCGGCTACACCGCGACCGACCTGCGGCTGGCCTGGCAGTCGCGATCGGATTGGGATGTGGCGCTCGTCGCCCGGAATATCTTCGGGTCCCACGCCGAGTTTCCAGCCTCGGGTCGTCAACCGGAAGTCGAGCGGGACGTGTATGTGCGCTCGAGCATTCACTTTTGATCCGATGTTGCCCGTCCCGAACGCACTATCGCAGATCCGCGCCGGAAACGGACCGCCGCTCGTTCCACGTGCAAGGTGCCGATCGGTTGCAGGGCCGGACCTTGCGTCCGTGCCGTTATCGCTCGACGAAGCGGCACGGACGCAAGGTCCGGCCCTACAGAACCAATGTCATGGACACGGCGAGGACGTCGCGTGCCGGGACGCGGGCGATCGCGGTGGGCGGATTGGCCGTAACGATGCGGGCGATGCAGCAATTGCGGATGGAGGCCGGTCCTCCGCGCGATCGGCGAGGTCGCGGCCGGGCGGCTCGGGTTGGCGCGCCATGCTCTGGCTGATCCTGCTCATGTGCGCGGCGCCGCAGGCTTCAGCCCAGGTGTCGCGTGAGTACGACCTGAAGGCGGTGTTTCTCTACAATCTCGCGAGTTTTGTGAACTGGCCGAAATTCGCATTTCCGGCTCCCGACGCGCCGTTTGTCATCGGCGTGCTTGGTGATGATCCGTTCGGCCGGGTGTTGGACGATGTCGTCGCCAATGAATTTGTGGGCACCCATCCGTTCCGGGTGCATCGTTTTCGCCGGATCGATGACGTGGAGAACTGCCAGTTGCTCTTCATCAGTGAATCGGAATCGCGCCACGTGGAGTCGATCCTGCGGCGCCTGCGCGGCAAGCCCGTGCTCACGGTCGCCGACCTGCAGGGCTTTGCCGAGGCGGGCGGCATGGTGGGCCTGCGCACCGAGCACGAACAGCTTCAGCTTTATGTGAATCCGGCCGCGGCCGAGGCCGCCACCCTGAGCTTGAGTTCGAAGCTCCTCGAGGTCGCGCACGTCGTCGCAGACTCTTTCGTTGCCTCGCCATGAGCAGGCTCGCCGACCTTCCGTTCGAACGCAAGTTGCGCTTCGCGATGCTGTTCACCAGCACCGTCGCGATGGTGTTCGCCTGCGGCGTGTTCCTGGCGCTTGAATACGTGGGCTACCGGCGCAGCCTCGTGCGCACCGTCACGACGCTGGCCACGGTCACGGCCGACAACAGCACCGCCGCCGTGGCCTTTTCCGACACCGAGCGTGCGCGCAAGACGCTGGCCACCCTGCGTGCCGAACCTCAGGTGATCGCGGCGGCGCTGTGCGCGAAGGATGGCACCGTGATCGCCTCCTACACCGCCGGCCCCGATATCTCGCTGCCCGAACTGCCGCTGCCCCGGAAGGGGGTGATCTCGTCCGGCGATCGCGTGATCGGCGTGCAACCCGTGATCGAAGGCAGCCGCTGGCTCGGCACCCTCTATGTCTGGGCTTCGATGGATCTCATGTACAATCGCATGCGTCTCTACGGTCTCGTCGTGCTCGGCGTTCTCGCGGCCACGCTCGGATTCGCATCGCTGCTTTCCACCGGCCTGCGGCGGACGATCGCGCAGCCGATCCTCGAACTCGCCAGCACCGCCGGCGCGGTGACCGCCGGCCAGGACTATTCGCTGCGGGCGCGCCAGTACGGCGCCGACGAACTCGGCCGCCTGACCGCCGCCTTCAACGCGATGCTCGAGCGCACCCATGCGGCGGTCAGTGCGCTGCGCACCAGCGAGGCCCAGTTGCGCATCGTGACCGACAACACCTCCGTGTTCCTCGCGCACTGCGACCTGAACTACCGCTACAAGTTCGTGAACCGGCCCTATGCCGAACGCTTCGGCGTCGATCCCCAGGCCGTGATCGGTCGCACGGTGGACGACGTGATCGGTAGCGAAGCCGCCGATGCCATCCGTCCGCAAATGGACGCCGTGTTGCGGGGCGAGCGGGTTGAGTTCGAAACCGAACTGGACTATCGCGAAATCGGTCGACGCTGGATCCACGTCGTCTACATGCCGGAACGCGCGGTCGACGGCGGCGTGGTCGGATTCGTCGCGATCATCACCGATGTCACCCAGCGCAAGCAGATCGAGCAGGACGTCGTCCGTGCGCGCGACGATGCGCTCGCGGCTTCGCGCGCCAAGGATGATTTCCTGGCCGCGCTCTCCCACGAATTGCGGACGCCGCTCAATCCCGTGTTGTTGCTCGCCAGCGAATCAGCGAACGATCCCCGCCTGCCTCCGGAGGTGCGCGAGGACTTCGAGACCGTGCGCAAGAACGTCGAACTGGAGGCGAGGCTGATCGACGACCTGCTCGACCTCACCGCCATCACGCGGGGCAAGCTCTCGCTCGAACGCATGCCGGTCGACCTGCACGCGATCCTGCGCGATGCGATCGCCACCGTCTCGTCCGAGGTCGAGCGAAAGAAAATCAGCCTGATCCTGGAGGCCGGGGCGCAGCAGCCCCGCGTGAACGGCGATCCCGTGCGGCTGCAGCAGGTGTTCTGGAACGTGCTCAAGAATGCGGTCAAGTTCACGCCACCCGAGGGACGCGTCCTGGTGGAGACCGCCACCGTGAACGAGGACCGCGCGGTCTGTGTGCGCATCGCGGATACGGGAATCGGCCTCAGCCAGCCGGAACTCGAACGCATCTTCGATGCGTTTTCGCAGGGGGAGCACGCGGGCGAGGGTGGTTCGCACCGGTTTGGCGGCCTCGGCCTCGGCCTGGCAATTTCGCGCATGGTGATCGAGCTGCATCAGGGTTCGATCACCGCGTCCAGCGAGGGCCGTGGCCATGGCGCCAGTTTTCTCATTCATTTGCCGCTGGCGGATGGCGAAGTCAGCGCCCCCGCGTCCGCGCCGGCGGAGGGTGAGGGCCCGGCGCCGGTGGATGGCGAGGAGATACCGCACGCCGACGGCGCGGGCCACGGCCGGATCCTGCTCGTCGAGGATCACATCGCGACCCGGACCGCCCTGGAGCGCCTCTTGATCCGGCGGCGTTTTCACGTGACCACGGCCGGCTCGCTGGCGGACGCGCGGGCTTGTGCGGGCGAGGACCAGTTTGATTTGCTGATTTCGGACGTGGGCCTGCCCGACGGCACGGGTTACGAACTCATGCAGGAACTCGGTCCGCGCTACAAGTTGCGCGGCATTGCCCTCACCGGCTACGGGATGGAGCAGGATCATCGCCGCAGTTTCGAAGCCGGCTTCAGCGCGCACCTGACCAAACCCATCCGCGTGCAGGCCCTCGACGCCGCGCTCTCCGAGGTGCTCCGGACGTAGCCGGACCCGTCCTCACAGCGGGAGGCTCCGCCGACCGCGGTCGCACCGTCACCTCCTGTGAACTGCGTTTTCACGGATAACCCGTGGCCGCGTTGGAGTATAACGACAACGTGGCCCGGTTTTCCCCGGGACCGGGAAATGTTCAAGGCTGGTCCACCAGGTCGAGAAGCGGCACAGGGTCCCGCGGCCATTACCTGGATCCGGTGGTCCTCCGGGCCCGCCGCCGGGGTGCCGCCCGGTGGGCGGCGAGCGCCTGGCGCACTATGTTGTCGGGTTCAACCCGACCGTGGAACCAACCTCCTACAAGCCTGCCGCGCCGCGTCCGCACGCGGTGGTCTGGACGGCGATCGGCAGCGTGGTGCTGTTGCTTCTTTTCTACGAGTTCCGGTTGATCGTGTTGGCGGCGCTGATCGGCGTGGGCGGCGGTGTATTGATCTCCCCGGTGATCGGCGTCCTGAAAAGATACCTTCACATCCCGCGCAGCGTGAGCGGGCTCGTGGTCGTGGTGGTCCTGCTGGCGCTGCTTGCGGGCGTCGCCTACGGCCTCTACAGCATGGTCGCGAACCAGGCGCAGCGGTTGGTCGAGCAATGGCCGGACATCATGTCAGCCTTGTTCGACCGCTTCCATCAGCTCCAGGCGCGTTTCCCCTGGCTCGACCACTGGCAGGACGGGGGAACCCTTGGCGACACGGTGCAACAGGTGGGCGGGATGCTGGTGCAAGGGCTGGCGACGGGCTTGTCGGCCGCCGCGGGTGCGCTCGTGATCCTGATGGTGGGCGTGTTCACCGCGGTGAACGCCCGCAGTTACTTTGATGGTTTCCTCACGCTCTTTCCCGCCTGGCGGCGGCCACGGATCGCGCGGCTCGGACGCAGCTCCGCCGCCGTGCTGCGGCGCTGGTTCTTCTGTCATCTGCTCGTGACCGCGCTGAGTGGTGTCGCGATCGCGATCTGTTTTCGCATCATCGGCATCGATTACTGGTTGTTGCTGGGCCTGCTGACCGCCGCGCTGGACTTTATCCCCTTCGTCGGCGCGATCCTGACCGGGGGCGCGGCGTGTATTGTCACGCTCGGCACGCAACCGGAGAAACTCTGGTGGGTGCTTGCCGCCTATATCGCGGTTCAACAGATTGAAGGCGATGTCACCCTGCCGCTGGTCATGCGCGGCAACATCCGCCTGCCCGAGGCGCACCTGCTGGTGTTCGTGCTGTTGATGGGCGTGGCCTTCGGGCTCGTCGGCATGTTCGTCGCGGCCCCGCTTTTCGCGGTGCTGCACCACCTCTATGTGCAGGCCTACGTGCCGCGCGTGAACGCGATGCGCCGGCCACCGCCACCGCGTCAGACATCCCCGCCGCCCGACGTCGTCGCGTTCGCGGATTAACCTGCAAATTTCACACGTTCGGCCACGTTTGTTCCGGTTCGCTTCGCGACCGGTGTTGTCGCTTCGCTCGGAACGGGGAGCTCGAACGCGGCTACAGGGACAGCGCAGGCGGTAGCTGCGTTGGAGTGTAACGACAACCTGGCCGGTTTTCCCTCGAACGGTGAAACTTCCAGATTAGCGCGTGTCATGCACTTTAAACACTCCCCACCACCCTGGACGTTGCATGCATGGAAGATAGCGCGCGCCGATTCCGGTGCCATGGGGTCGGCCACCGATCCCGCTCCCGGTGACCCGCCGGGCTTGGCATTGCCGGCACTCGGGGCGACTAGTAACGGCATCCGCGCCGGATGACCGGTCGCACACCCAATCACCACCGCAACTCCGGAGACCCACCACATGAGTGCATCTCGTCGCACCGCCCCGCAAATGAAGTCGGAACCAACGCCGCCCTTTCCCGCGCAGCACCAGGAGGGCGTGGGCCGGGAAAGTGCATTGCGGCCGCGACCGCGCTACGAAGCGTCCCGCTATCGTCCCGCCGGCAAGCTCGCGGGCAAGGCCGCGTTGATCACCGGCGGCGACTCCGGGATCGGCCGTGCGGTCGCCGTATTGTTCGCACGCGAGGGGGCGGACGTGGCGATCAGCTACCTGCTGAAGGAACAGGACGACGCGGACGAAACGCGCCGCGCCGTCGAGGACGCGGGGCGCCGCTGCCTGATGTTGCCCGGAGATCTCACCGATCCGGTGTTCTGTGAGGACGCCGTCGAGCGGGTCGCCTCGGAATTCGGACATCTCGACGTGCTCGTCTCCAATGCGGCGCACCAGAATCACAAGGACTCGCTCGACGAGCTGACGAACGAGGAATGGGACCGCACCTTTCGCACGAACATCTACGCCTACTTTCGGCTGGTGCGCGCGGGCTTGCGCCACATGCAGCCGGGCGCCGCGATCATCGCCACGGGTTCGGAAACGGGAATCTTTGGTTCGTCGCACCTGCCGGACTATTCCGCGACGAAGGGCGCGATTCACGCCTTCACCAAGACGCTCGCCCAGGAACTCGTCCCGCGCGGCATCCGCGCCAACGTCGTCGCCCCCGGTCCGGTGTGGACGCCGTTGAATCCCTCCGACGCCGGCCTGTCCGCCGAGCAGGTGGCCAAATTTGGTGAAAAGACGCCGTTCGGCCGGCCTGCGCAGCCGGAGGAGATTGCGCCGGCCTACGTGTTTCTCGCGTCCGACGCCGACTCGTCGTTCATCACCGGAGTCGTGTTGCCCGTGCTGGGCGGCTTGACCGCCGGTGCCTGATCCCGCCATGACCGCCGCCGGCGCGACGTCGACCGCCCCGGTGCCGGCGAGCCGCGCGTTGCCGACCCTGCGGCGTGCCGCCGCCACTTGCCGCGCGTGTCCATTGTGGCATGACGCGACGCAGACGGTCTTTGGCGCGGGGCCGCGCCGCGCGCGCGTGGTCCTGATCGGCGAACAACCAGGGGACCAGGAGGATCGTGCCGGCCGGCCGTTCATCGGCCCGGCGGGTCATCTGCTCGACCGCGCACTGGAGGCCGCCGGCATCGACCGGCAACTCGTCTACGTGACGAACGCGGTGAAGCATTTCAAATGGGAGCCGCGGGGACCGCGGCGCCTGCACAAGAAACCGAGTGCGCGCGAGATTGCCGCATGTCGTCCCTGGCTGCTGGCCGAGGTGGATTCGCTCGATCCCGCCTTGCTCGTCTGTCTCGGCGCGAGCGCGGCCCAGGCCGTATTCGCGCACGCGGTGCCGATCCTGAAGCAACGCGGCACGATCATGCCGACGGCTTTCGGCCCGCCGGCCTTGATCACGTTGCACCCTTCAGCGCTCCTGCGCATTCGCGACCGCGCCGAGGCGCATGCCGCATTCGACCAGTTTGTGCGGGATCTGAAAGGGGTCGCCCGTCTGCTTTGATCCGGCGTTTCGATGCGGCCGCGTTGGAGCAAAGGGTCCGGGCGTAGCCGCATTGGAGCGCGGCGACAACGTGGCCATGGCGCACGACAGCCACAGCGTGTGGGAACGCCTGTGAGAAAGGCAGAACACCTCCCACCGTGTCGTCTCGGCAGGAGGCCCGGAGCCGAGTCCGGCCGGCGCCACCCAAGCCATGCGTCGGACAAACCATGTGGCGGCCGCCACATTTTTTGTCCGATTGCCGGGTAGCTCTTGGGTTCCGTGCGGCGCCTCCGTTTCCGACAAACCGTGTGGCGGCCGCCACACGGTTTGTCGGCGCGTATTTCCCAACACGATGTCGGTGTGACGGTCACTTCGCATCGTGCGGCTTAAGCCGGGGACGAGCGGATGAGTGTATCGACTCGCGCATGACCCCGTTTCGCTGCGCTCCAGCGCGGCTACGGATGCTGGCGCCATTGCCACCCGTTCACCCGCTGGCTGTGCGGCGCAACAGGCGCAGCACTTTCGTCTCCTCCGGCGTCAACCGGACGCGTGGCTTCGCGGGGGGCCAGGTCTCCGGGGGTGGCAGGCTCGGCAGCCGTCCCGCCGTGTAGGCCGAGAGGATTGCCGGATGAATATAGCTGCGACGGGCGATGGCCGGCGTGTTGCCCAGTCGTGCCGCCACGATGCGCACGGCGGCGGCGATCGTGCGTCGGTTCCAGCGTTTCGACCCCGCCGGCGGCTGTTGTGCGAGCGTGAGCGCGGCGATCACGGTGCCGGCCCAGGTGCGAAAATCCTTGGCGGTGAAATCGGCCCCGGCGTGTTCACGCAGGTAGCCGTTCACGTCCTCGGAGCGGACGGGATGACAGTCCCCTTCCGGGTCGAGATAACAAAACAGTTCCTGGCCCGGCAGGTCCTGCAGGCGCCGGACGACGCGGGCCAGATTCGGGTTCGCCAGCTCGATGTCGTGGCGCAGACCGCTCTTGCCGCGGAAGGTGAAGCGAATGCGCCCGCGCACGACCCGGGCGTGTCCGTTGCGCAGCGTGGTCAGCCCATACGAGTGATTGGTGCGCGCGTACTCCTCATTGCCGATGCGGATGAGCGAGGTCTCGAGCAGCCGCACGACCACCGCAATCACGCGCTCGCGATCGAGACCGGGCCTCCGGAGGCTCGCGCGCACCGCGGCGCGCAGTCGCGGCAACGCGGCGGCGAACTCGACCAGGTCTCCGAACTTGGCCGCGTCGCGCGTGGCGCGCCAGTCCGGGTGGTAGAGGTACTGCTTGCGCCCGCGGGCGTCGCGCCCGCTCGCCTGCAGGTGACCGCGCGGCTCCGGGCTGATCCACACGCGCGTCCATGCGGGCGGGATGACGAGGCCGCGAATCCGGCGCAGCGTGCGGTCGGCGCGCAGTCGCCGCCCGTGGGTGTCGAGGTAATGGAATGCGCCCGGCCGGCCGCGGCGGGTGTAGCCGGGCCGGTCGTCGGTTGCATAGATCAGTCCCGCGGCGCGCGCGGCGCGGCGATACGGATGCATGGCCGGCGCGACGCCGCCGGACGATCGGGCGGGCCTCAGGACTGGTCGACGTCCGCGTCCTCGTTGATGGTTTCAGCGATCTCCGACAGGCGCTTGTCGGTCTCGCCCTCTTCGTCGAGGGTTTCCTGAAGAATCTCGGCGACCTCGTCCTGCGAGAGCAATTCCGCGTACGTGCGGGCACTGCCGTAGCCCGCGATCTCGTAGTGTTCGACCTTCTGCGCGGCGGCGATCAAGGCGGCGTCACGGACCGTTGGGACGGCGTCTTCTTCGAGGATCTCTTCGCCTTCGGCAATCAGGCCCTGCATCGCCTTGCAGGTTTTCCCTTTCGGTGAGGCGCCGAGAATTTCCATCGCGCGCTCGAGCCGTTCGACGTGTTGTTTGGTCTGCTCGAGATGCTCCGTGAAGCCGGATTGCAGCTCCTCGTTGTCAGCGGCCTTTGCCATTTTCGGCAGGGCCTTTACGAGCTGGTTTTCCGCGCTGTAGAGGTCCTGCAGTTCGAGCACGAGCAGATCCGAGAGGTTGTTAAGCTTGGCCATGGTGTGGTGTGGAATAATGGTTGTTCAGTAGGTTCGTGATGGCGGTTGGAGCCATCGCGACCGAGAGCGTTCCGCAGCCGGTGTGCCACGGGCCGGGCGGGCCCCGGCAAGTGATCCGGCTCAGCGAGATCGGCACGCGGCAGCGGCGCCGCCGCCCGGAAGGGATGAGCAAACTGCATCGAGCGCCGGGACGGCCGATGGCGTTTTGCCCCAAGGCGCCGGGAGGGCGGCCGCGACGTCTTCACGCACACGACAGGGAGCGCGCGAGGGGTTTCGCGGTGAAGCGGCGCCGCCACCGGTAAAGCGTGGACTTGTTGATGCCGAGCACCCGCGCCGCTTCCTCGTAGCTGGCGGAGCGGGCGATGACTTCGCGGATATGCAAGTCGGTGATTTCAGTGAGGCTGACGCGGGCGCCCACCCGCGGCAGGACGGCGAGCTCCGCCGGCACCGGTTCCAGGACCTCGGCGAGATCGAGCCACGGCCCCGGGGAAAGCACCGCGGCGCGTTCGATGGTGTTGCGCAGTTCGCGCACGTTGCCGGGCCAGGCGTACTCGCGCAGGATCTCGTGGGAGGAGGGGGTGAATCCGAGCACGCGACGCCGCATCCGCCCGCGCAATTCCTCGAGCACGGCCTCGGCGATCGCCATGATCTCCTCCTTGCGTTCGCGCAACGGCGGCACCTCGAGTTGAATGACGTTGAGCCGGTAGTAAAGATCCTCCCGCATCCGGCCGGCCTGGACCTCGCGGGCGAGATTGCGGTTGGTCGTGGCGATCACGCGAATGTCGGCGTGTTGAGAGACGTGATCACCGACGCGCTCGTAGGCGCGTTCCTGCAGCAGGCGCAGCAGCTTTGGCTGCACCTCGGGCGGCAGGTCGCCGACCTCGTCGAGCAACAACGTGCCACCGGTGGCCGCGGCCACCTTCCCCTCGGTGTCGCGGATGGCGCCGGTAAACGCGCCGCGGACATGACCGAAGAGCTCGCTCTCGAGCAGTTGCGCCTGCAGGCAGGGGCAGGTCACCGTCACGAACGGACCGTCGCGACGTTCACTTTTGCGATGCAGGGTGACGGCGAGGGTGGATTTGCCGGTGCCGTTTTCTCCGCTGATCAGGATCGTTGCGTCGGTGGGGGCGGCGCGCCACGCCAGCGCGAGCGTGCGTTGCATCGGTGAGGAATCGAATGGCTCTCGTTGCATGGGATAGGGTGAGTGAATGAGGGAATGCCTTGCCGGATCGTGTTGCCAATGCGCGGGATCGGCTGACGGCGTCCATTTTGCCTCATTGCCCGCCCGCGTAAAATCAGGCGCACGTCCGGCGCCCATCCTCGGGCCGGCCCCTGACCGGCCTGAGGGAGTGGACCGGAGCCGCCGCCTCTCTGCGCGGGCGCAGCGGGTGATCGGTATTATCCGCCCGCCAGCAAGGCACGCATGACCGCGAACGCCGGTTTGCGCTCGCCGGCGTGCGTGACGAGGCCGAGGTGGTATTCGTTTTCGTCGACGTGGAATCCCTCGATTGCCGCGCGCGTTGGATCAAGGTCGAGCAGCGTGTACCAGTAAACCCGCGGCGCCGGCGCGATCGCGGCCGCGCGCAACCGCGCCACCTGCTCGTCGTGCCGGCCCGGGCGCTGCCGCGCGCGATCGAACGTGGCGAACCCGGTTTCGGTCACCCAGACGGGCCGGCCGCCCGTATGGGGCTCAATGCACTCGATCTTTTCCGGCCAGCCGTGCCAGTCGCGATGCCAGTCCCAGTTGGGCGCATCGTCCCACCACATCTCAGGAAACGCATGGATCCCCACGACGTCGCAATACGGCAGCGCGCCATATTCATCCATCCGGCGCAGCCAGTGGGGATCAACCGGAATCATGCCGCCGAGGACGGTCGTGACGCCGCGCTGTTGCGCCCAATAGGCCGCGGTGCCGGCCATCTCGCCGAACTTGCGCCACGCGGGATCGAAGCGGGGAAAGTCCCATTTGTAACGGTTGTTCGGTTCGTTCCACAATTCGAGCGCGGCAAAGCCGCCCGCGTACCGCGTGATGAGGGAGTCGATGAAATCGGCAAAGTCGCGCAGTCGTCGCGGGGGACCCGCGCACGCGCCGCCCTCGGCGATCGATGGCGGCGTGTGCCAGACGGAAAGCAGGACCTCGAACTCCGCAAGCGCCGCGAACACGGTGTCGTACCAGGCGCGGCCGCCGGGGCGAAAGTAGTCCGCCCACGAAACCCCGGTGCGCAAGTGGCGGACGCCAAGTTCGCGCAGCAGCGCCAACACCCGTGCCAGCGTCGAGTGATCCTCGTAGTGGAACCACTGGCACACGCCGAGGCGGTCACGCAGCGAAACCCCGGATCCGGAGCCGTCCCGCGCCGCGTTCACGATGGACCTGGCGGGTTGACCGCCGTCGGCGGGGGCGCGAGGGCGTCGTTGGCGATGAGTCCGCGGGTCTGCCGCCGCACGAGCGATGCATAGTAACCGTCGGCCCGGACGAGTTCGCGATGCGTGCCGGATTCGGCGATACGACCGTCCTTGAGCACGATGATGCGCTGCGCGTTGACCACCGTGGTGAGGCGATGCGCGATCACGAAGGTCGTGCGGTTGCGCATCAGCGACTCCAGCGCCTCCTGGACCAGCGCCTCCGATTCCGCGTCGAGGGAGGACGTGGCCTCGTCGAGCACGATGATGCCGGGATTCTTGACCAGCGCGCGCGCGATGGTGAGCCGCTGGCGTTCACCGACCGAGAGGCGGCTGCCGCGTTCGCCGACGATCGTGTCGTAGCCTTCGGGCAGGCGCACGATGAAGTCGTGCGCGTTGGCCGCGCGCGCGGCTTGTTCCACCTCTCCCGGCGTCGCCTCCGGCCGACCGTAGCTGATGTTGTTGCGGACCGAATCATTGAACAGCAGGGGATCCTGCAGCACGACGCCGATCTGTTGGCGCAGGGAGCGCTGGCGGATGCGCCGGAGATCGCGACCATCAACCCGGATCGCGCCGGCAAGCGGATCATAGAAACGCATCAACAGGGCCATCAGCGTGGTCTTGCCCGAACCGCTGGGTCCGACGATCGCAACCGTCTCGCCCGGAGCGGCGTGCAGGGAGACATCCTCCATCAGCGGCCGGTCGGCGGCTCCGTAGCGAAACGTGACGTGTTCGAATTCCACCTCGCCGCGCACCTGCGGGAGTTCCTCCGCGTCGGGCGCATCGCCCAGCGATTCCTGCTGGTCCAGGATGCCGAAGATCTCATCGACCGACACGGACGCGCGCTGCAACGTCGAGTAGATTCCGGTGAGACCCTGCACCGGTCCGAACAGGCCGCCGACATAGCCGAGGAACGCCACCAGCGTGCCGACCGTGATCTGGCCACGTAATACAAACACGCCCCCCGTGGCGATGGCGGCGAAACGCGCCAGCGCGACGATCAGGTTGCTCGCCGCGCCGACGCCGGAATCCACCCCCACGCCGCGGCTGACCACGCGGTTGGCCTCGTTCACGTCGCGCAGGAACCGCTGCTTTTCCATGTCCTCCATCGCGAAGCTGCGCACCGTGACGAGGCCGGACAGCACCTCGTTGAATCGCGAGTAGATCCGCGCCCAGCGGTCGAGCAGGTTGCGTTCGCGCCGCGTCTGTTCCGGCGCGGCCCGGGTGGCGATCCACGCCGGCAGGGGGGCGAACGCGAGCACCAGCAGCGCCAGCCGCCAGTCGAGTCGCAACATGACGATGATCGCGAGCACGAGATAAAGCACCGCGGGCAGCACCTGGAAAAGCAGTTGCGACACCGCGCCGAGAAGGCCGGCGATGCTGCGGTCGAGCCGCGTGATCGTCGCGCCGACGCCTTCACTGCTCTGCAGCCGCAGCGGCATGCGGTGCAGTCGTTCGACCGTGCCCTCGAGCAGCGCGTAGTGCATGCCGAGCCGCGTCTTCCAGGTGAGCCAGTTCGCCACGCCGGATGCGCCCTCGCGCAGGACGCCGATCGCCACCAGGAGCAGAACGGGATACAACAGGGGCGTCAGTTCCCGCCACTGCGTCAGCCCGTCGAAGATGAACTTCAGGATCAGCGGCTCGGCGGCATTGAGCGCGGCGACGCACAGGGTTGAAATGGAAATCGCTGCGACCGTGCCCCGATAGGGTGTGGCAAAACCGAGGGCGCGCCGCAGGCGCCCGGCGGGAATCGGAGACAGTGGTGACGGGGCGGCGGCGCGCACCATCGGAGGCAATCAGCCGCTGGGGGGAGCGGTGGCCGGGGCGTGGTCGTCGCCCGGTTGGTGTGCGGGAGCGGCAGGTTCGCCATACCGGCTGATGCCGCCCGGGCTCGTGCCGGTGGCCGCGGCGAGTTCGCGGGGGTGTCCGCGCCCGCCGTCCCGGCCGCGGGCGTGCGGCAGGCAGACATAGATCTCATGGCCGGGGCGGCCCGTGATATCGAAACCGGCGGAACGAAGCATCGCCTCGATGGCGGCCTGGTCCGGCGCCCACCAGTTGGTCGGATCGCCGGCGCAGGCTTTTTCGATGAAGGCCATCCGGGGCCAGCCTGGCCGCGTGAAGGCATCACGTTGTTCGAGGGGGAGATCGTCCGGCGTGTCCAACGCGGAGTCGCCGGGCATGGAAAGGGTTTGGAACACCAGCGTGCCCTGCACGAGTTGTGCGAGGAGGTCGAGCGCGAGCAGGGGATAACGCAGGTGGTAGAAGACGCCGAGAAACAACACGAAGTCGAAGCGCTGACGCCAGCGCGCGAGATCGTAGACCTGGCCATGATACAAGGTGATCCGATGCTCGAGGCCGAACTGCCGGCTCGCCCACTGCGCCTGACGCAGGAAATGGGGATCGACGTCGAGGGCGCTCACGCGCGCACCGCGCTGCGCGAGCTTGATGCTGTAGAATCCCGCGTTGCAGCCGACGTCGAGCACCGTGCAACCCGTGAGGTCATGGGGCAGAAAATCCCGCATCTGCATCCACTTGTTCCGGGGAAAGTCGCCCAGCGGATGATCCGGGGCGGTGCGGGTGCCGTCAGGCAGGTGGAGATTGTGGAACCACGAGCCGAAGGCGGCGGCTTCCGGCGCCGGGCTTCCATCCGCCATGATCGGCGGCGCAGCATGCATGCAGGTGGGTTCAGACATCAGGCGTAGGGTTCAGGCGCCGGCCGGGCGCGGGATGCGGAGGTGGCGGGCCTCCACGAGGTGGGATTCCAGTTCGCGGGCGCGATGATCGGCCGTATGCTCGCGGAGGACCCGCCGGCGGGCCGCCTCGCCGATCGCCCGGGCGCGCGCGGGCGGCGTCGTGCGCAGCAGGTGGACGACCTCCGCGCCCGTTTCCGCCACCAGGATCTCCGCGCCCGGCGTGAAGAACGTGTCCAGCCCGGGCGATGGATCCGAGATCACCGGCGTGGCGCAGGCCGCCGCCTCGAACAGGCGCACGCTGGGCGCGTGGCCCGCGCGCGCCATGTCGGCGCGCGTGAGATTAAGGGCGAAACGCTGCCGGCTGTAGAAGGGCGCGTGCTGATCGGGCGGCACGTGTTCGAGATGCCGCACGTTGCGCGGCCACGCGACGGCCGCGGGATATTGCGGACCGGCCACGACAAATTCGCGCTCGGGAAAGGCCCGGGCGGCGTGGAACAGGCGGGCTTCGAGGCCGGGCTGCCGGTCGGCGCTGTAGGTGCCGAGGTACCCGAGTTCCCAGCACGGCGGGACCGGCCGGCCCAGGTGCACGGTGGGATCGACCGCGCAATATAACGCCCGCGCCCGCGGTGCGCCCAAGGTGCGCTCGAGGCGCGTGAGCGTGGGGCCGCCGGTGAAGGAGAGATAGACGTCGTAGCGCGGAATCTGCCCGGTCGTGAGATAGGGACACGCATCCGCCGCGAGTTGCGCGAGGGTGATCGGCGTGTCGATGTCATAGAACGCCGTGATCCCCCGCGCCTCGTCCAACACCCATTCGCCGACGTCGGCGCCTTCGGGGACGTAGGAGCCCACGATCACCGCGTCGGCTCCGCGCACGGCGGGTCCATGGCGGGAGGCGAGATCCTCGCGGTCCTGGTAGAACTCCAGTTCGGCAAAGTCCGGCCGCGTGAGATCGCGATGGGCGGCGTACCACGGCACGTCCCGTTCGAGGAACAGGATCGAGTGACCCCGCGCCGCGAAGGCGCGCAGCAACGCGCGATACGTGGTCGCGTGCCCATTGCCCCACGACGAACTGAGCGAGAGTCCCAGGACGACGAGCTTCATGCGGGAAAGGCGGCCGCGACGGCCACGGGTGGGGAGGGTGGCGCCAGCACGGTTTCGAGCAGCTCCGCGCGATGGCGGTAGGTGTGGGCGGCGAGCACGCGCCGGCGGGCCGCGCGCCCGATCGCGGACGCGGCGGCGGGCGATAGCGAGTCGAGGTGGGCGGCGACCCCGGCGCCATCCGGCGCCACGAGGATTTCGCTGCCGGGCTCGAGGAATTCCTCGATGCCGGCCCAGGCGTCGGTGATCAGGCAGGCGGCCGCGCCGGCCGCCTCGAACACCCGGGTGGGCGGGGAAAACCCGAAGCGGGCCATGCTGGCGCGGTTGATGTTGAGCACGGCGGTGGGCGTGCAGTTGAAGGCATTGTGGTCGGCGGTGAAGACGTGACCGACCCGCCGGATGTTGGCGGTCAGGGAGGCATCCTCCCAGCCGCTGCCGCCGAGCACGAAGCGGCGGCCGGGCTGGCGGCGGGCGGCGTCACCAAAAAACTGATGCACACGCTCCTCGCGGTCGGGCAGCCGGTTGCCGAGAAAGCCGAGGTCGCCGGTGAAACGGGGATCGGGCGCGACCGGAAAGTGGGTGGCGGGATCGAGCGCGTTGTAGATCGGTACGCACTGGCGGGCGCCGTGCGCGGTATAGGCCCGGACGACGGGATTGCCTCCGCCGTAGGTGAGCACGAGGTCGTAGCGCGGCACCAGGTCGTGAAAGGGGTCCGCCGGATCCCGCTCGAGCCGCTCGAGCGTGGCCGGCGCATCGACGTCCCAGAACGCCACGCGGGTGCGGGGCGATTGCAGGGTCAACACCTCCTCTTCGAGCAGGGCGTCGAAGACCCCGACGCCGCTGGCTTTCACGACGAGATCGGCGTCGCGCGCCCGGGCGACGGTCGCCCGCACCTCCGCCTCGTCGCGCGCGGGATAGACTTCGACGCGGGCCCACGGCGGGTCCGGAATGTCGCGGTGTTGCTGGCGATCGAACGCGTCCGGTTCGAAGAACGTCACGTGGTGACCGCGCCGGGCCATCGCGCCGAGCAGGCCGCGATAGTACGTGGCGGCGCCGTTCCAGTACGCCGAGACCAGGCTGGAGCCGAAGAAAGCGATGTGCATGCGAGGCGAGGGTGGGGTGGAGACGTACGTGGGTTCAGCGGGTGATCGAAGGCCGCCGCAGCGCGCTGGCGGTCACGGGGCGCAGGTCGTCGGCGAGCGCGGCTTCATGACGCGGAACGCCGAGCGAGTCGACGATCGCGAGAAGTTCATCCACGCGATGACTGCAGGTGTGTCGCGCCCGAATCGTGGCGAGGGCGTGGCGCGCGAGATCCTGCCGACGTGCCGGCTTCGCCAGGAGATCAGCGAGGTGCCGGCGCATTTCGTCGCCGTCGCGAGCCACGAGGTAGTCGCGGCCGGCGCGGAACAGATTTTCCCGGTCCGGCCACGGCGAACAGATCAGCGGGACACCGCACGCCATCGCTTCGAAGGGCCGGATGGTCGGGATGCCCGGCAGCGCGCGCACGTACGGCCGCCGCGGAATGTGGAGGGTCACCTTGAACCGGGCGAACACCCGCGGCACGTCGAAGTTCGGCAGCCAGCCCGCGTAATCGATGCCGGCCGCAGCGAGCTCCGCGCGGGCCGTTTCCGGATAACGCACGCCATGGACCCGCGCCTTCAGGCGGAGCGCGCGCACCGGTTCGATGAGGAACTCCCGCAGTTCCTCCGTGCGTTCGTCGTCGCCCCAGTTCCCGATCCACACGACGTCACCGGCGTCCTCCGTGCGGGGATGCGGGCGAAACACATTCGTATCCGCCGCCTCATGCCATGTCCACGCCTGCTGTGTGAAGCCCTCGTCGAGGTAGAGGTCACGCAGGATCCGGCCGTAGGCGAGCACGCCGTCGTAGTCGCGCAGCAGGCGACCGCGCGGTTCGCTGGCGTCGGTGACGAGCCGGTGATGGGTGTCGTGATAGAGCAGGAGGAACGGCTGCCGGCGGCGCAGCGCGCCGATGCGACGAACGAGCTCGGCGTCGTTCCATTCGTGCACGATCACGAGGTCGGCATGCGCGAGTTCGGCCGCGAGGTCCAGGTGCTGCGGATCGTAAATGACGCTGCGCAATTCCGGATAGGCCTCGCCAAAGCGCAGGAGCGGCGCGGTGCCATGCTCCGCCAGGAGATTCTGCCGGCTCCAGCTCCCGGCCGGCTCGTAGATCTTCACGTCGTGACCCCGGGCGAGCAATTCCGTGGCGACCCCGCGCAGAAAGTGCGCGTTGCCGTGGTTCCAGTCCGAGACGAGCGAGTGATAGAAGAGGTGGATGTTCATGCGATGAGAGGAGCCGCGAACTTCCGCTGGCTGCGCGCCAGCAATTCGCCATAGACCGCCAAATAGCCGCCGGCCATCCGCCGGGTGGTGAAGCATTGCGCCCGGTCGCGGGCGGCACGGGCCAGTTCGCCGCGACGATCGGGATCGCGCATCAGACTCGTGAGGGCGTTGCGCCAGGCATCGGGCCGGTCGGGGGGGACGAACCATGCCGCGCCCTCCCAGTTTTCTCGCAGGCTGGCGATGTCGCCCAGCACGAGGGCGCATCCGCCCAGCGCGGCTTCGAGTACGGAATAGCCGAACGGTTCGTAGCGCGCCGGCAGGGCGTAGATCGAGGCGTGCGCCAGGGTTTCCGCCAGCGCCTTCGGTGACAGCGGCCCCAGGAGCTGCGTGTTCGCAAGGCACACGGTGCGTCCATCGGGCGCCCGCGCATCGCCCGCGAGACGGACCGGCCAGGGCAACTCCGCGGCGATCTGCGCGAGAACGCCGAGGTTCTTGGCCTCATCCCAAAGTCGACCCACGCCGAGTACAAATGGCTCCTTGTCCCGCGGCGCGGTAAATGCGGGATCGCGGCCGTTGGGGATCACCGCGACACGGTCGACGCCGTGATCCTGTTGCGTGGCCTCCGCCATCGCCTGCGTGGGAGCGACGACCGCGTCGGCTGCCGCGAGTCCGCGACGCACCTCGATCCGATAGCGCGACCATGAGCCGGGTGTTTCCGCGCCCTTGACGGCGCGCCACCACGAGGCGACGCAGGAATGCGCGGTCACCAGCGTGGGCGCGGGCCACGACTGGGCCGCGAGCGCGAAGTTGTTGAGATGGATGACGTCGGGCGCGCCGACGTACGCAAGGCTCAGCAGCCAGCGACGCGCCCGGGCGACGTCGTCCCACGGATCCTGCATCCACTCGAGCTTGAGCGGGCTCTCGTGCAGGCGAACGTGCGGCAACGACGCCACCTCGTCGCGCTGACTGGCCCGCAAGCGAGCTCCCATGGTCGCCAGCCAGACGTTGACGCCGTGCTCCGCCAGGCCGCGGGCCAGTTCGATCGCAAACGTCCAGACGCCGCCGATGGTATCGGCTGTGAGCAGGACGCGACGGAGGCGTGGTGGTTCACTGGATGACCGCATCAGGTGGTGGTGGCGGTTGGCGCGGCCGTGCCCTCCGGGATCACGAGGGCCTTCAAGAATCCGTCGGGGCGCAGTCGCGCGCATTCGAGCGCATCGCCGAGCCGGTGCAGGGGAAAGCGGTGGGTATAAAGCGGCGTCGGATCGAGCCAGCCGTCGGCCACGGCGAGCGCCGCCAGGTGCATCCCGTGCGTGTAGACCTCGGGCGCACGTTCATGGGCGTTGATCACGTCGAGTCCGCGCCAGTTCCAGAGCTGAAGGTTCACCTGTCGTGGACCGTCCTGGTGGTAGCCGGCGATAATCAGGCGCCCGCGCTCGGCCGTGAGTTCCGTGGCCAGGTCGAGCGGCGCCTGCAGTCCGGTGGCCTCGATCACGCGCACGCAACCGGCACCGTGCGTGTGGTCCTTCACCCATGCAATGGCGCCGGCGGGATCGTCGTCGGCGAGCGTTGCCACCGCGCCCAGGCGCCGCGCGGCCTCCCGGGAGGCCGCGCGATGCGAGACGACAATCACTCGCGCGCCGACGCGCGCCGCGAGTTGCGTGAGCAACAGACCAAGAAACCCCGCGCCAACGACGGCCACCGTCTGCTCCGCCCGAATGTCGCTGCGTCGAAACACATTCATCGCGCAGCCCAGTGCCTCGCCTGGAAACGGCTGGGCCCCGAGGCTGGCCGGCAGCGCAATGACGCTGCGGGCGTCCGCGACATCATAGGCGGCGAATGCCTGTTGGGACAGCAACGCAACGCGACCGCCCTCGGTAAACCCCGTCACCTGCGCGCCCACGGCGTCGATCATTCCCCAGCCCTCGTGGCCGGGTGTGCCGGGCGCGCGCGGATACTCGAACCACGGTCGACCTTCCCACACGGGAAGGTTCGAGCCGCAGATGCCGCAGCCTTCCAGCCGCACCCGGACTTCGTGGGGGCCGACGTCCGGCAACGGCCGGTCGTTGAACTCGACCGTACGCGGACCCGTGAGGATGGCAGTGGGATTGGCGGACACGTGGGCAGGCCTCCGGTGCGGCGGTCGTATTCAGACCGTGAGTTCGTGCTCGAGCATCTCGCGGCGGGCTTCGTCCACCCGTTCGTCGAGGATCTGGTGTTCGAGCCACTGCGCGAGGTCGGCCACGCCATCGTCGAAATCGACCTGCGGCTCGTAGCCGAGGACCCGGCGGGCCAGCGTGATGTCGGCAAAGCAGTGGCGCACGTCACCACAGCGGTGGCGGTCCGTGATCTCGGGTTCGATCTCCTCGCGGTCCATCACGCGGGCGAGACGGGTGGCCACGTCGCGGATCGTGCGGCGGTGGCCACTGCCGACATTGTAGGCGCGGCCGGGGGCATCCTCACCCTCCAGCGCGAGCTGGCAGGCCTGCGCAATGTCACTCACGTGCACGAAATCGCGGGATTGTTCCCCGTCCTCGAAGATCACCGGCGACTGCCGGCCCAGGAGGCGGGCGGCGAAGATCGCCAGCACCCCGGTGTAGGGATTGGAGAGCGCCTGCCGCGTCCCGTAGACATTGAAGAAGCGCAATGCTACGGTCGGGATGTTGTAGGTCCGGCCCACGATCAGGCACATCTGCTCCTGGTCGAACTTCGACAGCGCGTAGACCGAAGCCAGCGACGGCGGCTTCGTTTCCGGTGTCGGGACCGGCAGGAGTTCGCGACGAATCGCATCCAGCGGTTCCCAACGACGTGCCCGCAATTGCTCGATGGAACGATCACTGCCGGGCACGGGGGTACCGTCGGCGTCACGATACATGCCTTCGCCATAGATGCTCATGCTCGAGGCGACGACGAGGCGCCGCACGGGATGCTTGATCAGGGTCTCGAGCAGCACGGCCGTGCCTTCATTGTTCACCTCGGTGTAACGCTCGATCTGGTACATGCTCTGGCCGACGCCGACCTTGGCCGCGAGATGGACGACCTGATCCACGCCGACGAGACAGCGCCGCAGCGTTTCCTTGTCGCGCACGTCGCCCACGACCAGTTGCGCTTCGGGATTGAGATACGCGGGTCGTCGCACGCCGTCGCCGTGCACCTGGGGGGAAAGACAATCGAGGATGCGAACATGGTAGCCCTGGCGCAACAGACGGTCCACCAAGTGTGAGCCAATGAAACCGGCGCCGCCCGTGATAAGTACGTTTTTTTCGTTCATGATGATCAATGTCCGGCTCGCAGGCCGGGCCCGCGGTCTCGACCACCGGCTCGCCTGTGCCGCATCGTGCGCCGTGCATCCGGGCGTGCGTGCCGGATTCGCGGTTCAAGCTGTCCCGGCTGAAGCCTGGCGTGCTGGGGAGATGGAGACTGCATGGTCGTGCCCCCTTCAGCCAAAGCCGGGCCGCCGGCTGCGCGCAGATGGATAAATGTCGCAGCGTCAGTGGCGTGAAAATTCATCGCGCGACCGAAGCGAACGGAAGCGACCTGCTTTGTGCAGTGGATTTGCTGCGGTCAGGTGCAAGGCGCACCCTTTCCCGCATCGATGATGACCATCACGACTCGGTGCGTGATGTTTGCTGCCGGATGCACGTCGCGCGGTCGTCCGTGCCGGCCATACCGGCAGAGGTAACGGGCAACACCTCCCGCCGTGCTGGCGCACGGCCCCCTCCTCAAAGGAGGGGTCTGGAGTGAGCGCTTCGCGCGCTAAACGAATCCCGCCTCGAGGCGGGGGACCACGCGCCAGCGTGATGGGTGGTGTTATCTCCGTCGTCGGCTTTATCTCGACCGCATCGAACTCAACCCGCGACGACGTGTTCCAGCCGGCTGGCGAGATGCTCGAGCATGCGCCCGTAGGGCTTCGCAAACTTTTCGATGCCTTCGTCCTCCAGCGCCTGCGTGACCGCCTCGAGATCGATGCCGAGCTGTTCCAACGAGGCGATGGATTCGCGGGCCCCGGCAAGATCATGGGTCAGGCGCGGCTGCGGGTCACCGTGGTCACGGAAGGCATCAATGGTTTTCATCGGCATCGTCGAGATCGTGTCCGGACCGATCAGCGCCTCCACATACTTCACGTCCGAGTAGGCGGGATCCTTCGTGCTGGTGCTGGCCCAGAGCAGACGTTGCGGGCGGATGCCGCGTTCGCGCAACCTCCGGAAGCGTTCACCTCCGAATGACTCGCGATGGATCTGATGGGCGAGTCGGGCGCTGGCGATCGCGGTCGTGCCGCGCAGGCGGCGGGCGAGAGACGAGCCATGATTCCCGCGGCGGGCGATCTCGTCGAGCTGGCGGTCGACCTGAGTGTCGATCCGGCTGAGGAAAAAACTGGCCACCGAAGCGAAGTTCCCGGCTCCCCGTCCGGTGCGCCGCTCCAGGCATTCCTCGGCTCCGGCCAAGAACGCGTCGATCACTTCACGGTAGCGGGCGAGACTGAAGAGCAGCGTCACGTTGACGTTGATGCCGTCGGCGAGCAACTGGCGGATCGCGCGCAGCCCGGCCCGCGTGCCCGGTATCTTGATGAGAACGTTGGGACGATCGACCGCGCGCCACAAGGCGCGACCACGCTCGATGCTCGCGGCCGTGTCGCCTGCGAGGCGGGGCGAGACTTCCAGGCTCACAAAGCCGTCGCGCCCCTTGGTCGCGAGAAACACCGGCTGCAACTCGTCGGCGGCCGCCCGGATGTCCGCGATCGCGAGGCGCTCGAAGATGCGTTCCACATCCTCCGTTTCCTCGGCCGCGGCGCGGATCCCGGCATCGTAGTCGTTGCTGCGCGTGATCGCCTGGTCGAAGATCGCGGGATTCGACGTGACGCCGCTCAGGCCGTCGTCGCGGATCAGCCGGCGCAGGGTGCCATCCTGCAAGACCTGCCGGGAGATGAAATCTAGCCACACCGATTGTCCCATTTCGCCAACGCGGCGCAGGGGATTGTCGCCTCGGCTCGCCGGAGCGGACGGGCTGGCCGCGGGTTCGGGCGCGCGTGCCGGCGGGGAACCTTCGCTGGACCGGGTGGGGCCCTTTGACCGGGTGAGCCCGAGCGCCTTCTGCAGGGTCTCGAAAATCGCATTCGCGGAAATGCCGGCGAAATCGCGCAGCGCCTCCGGGTTGCCGCTACGCGGCCTGGCACCAACCGCGAGTGAAAAAACGGGGACGGGCAGGGGAGCGAGCGCGGCTTGCACGGCCTCCCCGAGGCCACCGGCCGCGTAATGATCCTCGACCGTCACGATCAGGCGCGTGCGCGAGGCCGCCTCGGCCAATGCCACCTGGTCGACCGGTTTGATCGAGTAGAGATCGATCACCGCCACCGGCTGTCCCTGCGCGGCCAGGCGGTCGGCCGCGACGAGGGCTTCGTGCACCGTCGCGCCCGCGGCGACGATCGTCGCGACATCCTGCGGATGCTGACGCAACGTGTAGCTGCCGCCGATCGTGAACCCGTCGCTCTCCCGGTAGATCACGGGCGTCGACTGCCGAAGCGTGCGCAGGTAGACGAGACCCCGGTGGCGCGCCGCCGCCTCGACCAGCTTTTCCGTCGCGATCGCGTCGCACGGATGCAGCACGACGCTGCCGGGTACGGCGCGAAACAGGGCGATGTCCTCGAGTCCCATTTGCGAGGGACCGTCCTGGCCGATCGACACCCCCGCATGCGAACCCACGATCTTCACGTTTGCGTCGGAGTGCGGGATCATCCGGATCTGATCGAAGGCGCGGGTGAGAAAAGCGGCAAAGGTCGAGACGAACGGGATGCGCCCGCATCGCGCCAGGGCCGTGGCTGCACCGACCATGTTCTGTTCCGCGATGAACATCTCGAAGAACCGGTCGGACTGGGCCTGCTTGAAGGCTTCCGCCTTCGTGGAGTTGCTCACCTCGGCGTCGAGCACCACCATCTCGGGGAACCGCGGGTAGAGGCGTTGCAGCGCATTGCCGTAGGCTTTGCGCGTCGCGACGCGGCTGCCGGCCTCGTAATGCAGGGGCGGCGCCGCCTGCGGTTCGACTTGCGGCGGCGCGATGTCCTCGGGCGCCGCGAGCTGGCCGCGCAGGTCGAATGGGACGTCCCCCAGGTCGCGCACGGCGCGCTCGAACGCGTCCTGGTCGAGGGCGCGGCCATGCCACCCGTCCTGGTCTTCGAGGAACTTGACGCCCTTGCCCTTGATGGTTTGCGCAATGATCATCGTCGGCCGATCCGGCGCTGCGTCCATCTGCGCGTAGGCGGCGAGAATCGAGGAAAAGGAATGCCCGTCCACGCAAAGGGTGCGCCAGCCGAACGCCTCGAACCGTCGTGCATAGACGGCGATGTCGTGACCGAGCATCGTTTCGCCCCGCTGGCCGAGGCGGTTGACATCGAGGATGCCGACGAGGTTGCCGAGCCGGTAATGCGCGGCGAGCGCGGCTGCCTCCCACTGCGAACCTTCCGCCATCTCACTGTCGCCCAGGAGCACGTAAGTGCGGTAGGGGAGCTTGTCGAGGTAGCGCGCGTTGAGCGCATAGCCAAAACCGATTGACAGTCCCTGGCCGAGTGAACCCGTCGCCGCGTCGACCCGGCGAAAGGCCGCGGTTGGGTGTCCCTCGAGCGGACTGTTGAATTGCCGATAACCGCGCAGGTCATCTTCCGAAAGTTCGCCGGCGGCAAACCAGAGCGCGTAGTAGAGGGGCGACGCGTGCCCCTTCGAAAAAATGAGCCGGTCGTTGTTTGGATGATCAGGCCGGGCCGGATCGCGGCGGAACCAGCCGTCGAACCACAGCGCCGTCATCAAGTCCGCCGCAGACAGCGACGAGGTCGGGTGACCGGACCCGGCGGCGGTGGTCATGGCGAGGGATTGGTAACGAATGAGCCGCGCGAGCGCGGTGAGCCGGTGCAGGCGCAAGGTGCTGTCACGGGTGGGGGAGGTGGTGGAGCTCATGGCGGGCCGTAGGTTGATGCTGATGCAGGGAATCCCCGCCGTCGCCCGCTCCGGCGGGACGCTCGTCGCGCCGCGACAGGAATTATCGTGGCGTGACTTCGAACCGTCGGAACCACGACGCGCGGGTAATCTACCGGGAGACTAGAAGCAGTCTTCCGCGCAGTGTTTGCAGACGAGCCCCTTGAGGCGGTCCACGTTCGCCTGTTCCTGTTTCTTGAGTTCGGACCAGAACCGGCGCAACTCGTCGTGACCCTCGGCGTTGGCGATGTATTGATCGACCCGCCAAAGCGAATCGAGGCGCTTTCTGAGCTCGTGGATCATATCGTGATCGTGATTCGCGGCGCCGTGGCTTTCTCCCAGGTGGGCGAATTCCTTCTCTGCGGTGATGTTCATGGCGGGACTTTCCTCGTGGGTTGGTTGACGGTTTCGGGAGCGGGATTTCGTCCACCCGCACCCCGATAGCTGGAAAAGGTACCTCGTTGGCCGCGGAGCGCCATTGGGGAAACCCAGCAATCGGAACCGGTGAAACGATGGGTGACCCCCGGCAAATGCCTCCCGGTAAGGCCAAGCCGGATCGAAGCCGTCGAACCGGGGAGGCCCTCGAACATCCTGCACCGGTCGATGATCGATGAAGGAGACTGCCTGCAGGCGACAGGATTTCCTCTGCGCCCACGGATCGCTTGCAAGCACGCTACAAGATGACGTCCGACTGAGTGGCTACGGGTACCCCCCATGCCTCGGCATCATCCGCCTCCGCCGACGGGAGCCGATCACGACTCAACCGCGCATCTCGACCCACAACACCGCGTGGCGCGTGAGCTCGGGGCCGGAACGCAGCTCGAGCTTGTGTTTGATGCTGGAGCGATGCGCCTCGACCGTCTTCACGCTCATCGAGAGTCGGCGGGCAATCTCACGCGTTTCCTGCGCCTCGCCGACGAGGCGAAAGACCTCGAGCTCACGGTCGGTCAAAAGCGAAACCGCCGGGGCCGGGGCGGCCTGGCGTTGCCGGCCGGTCAAAGACTGGAATAGCGCCGCCGAGGCGGTACGGCTGAGATGGACCTGCCCGGCCAGCACGCGGCGCATCGCCTCGATCACCCGCGCCACCGGACTTCGTTTGTCCACGTAGCCGTGGGCGCCCGCGCGCAGGACGCGTTCGGCGAAAAGCTTTTCGTCGTGGCGCGAGAAGACCAGGATGGCGACGTCGGGATGGAGCGCGCCGAGGTTCTTGATCAGTTCCAGTCCGTCGCGGCCGGGCAGATCGAAATCCATCAGCACGAGGTCCGGCTTGCGGCGGGCGATCGCCGCGAGGACGTCGCGCGCACGGGCCGCAAAACCGCCCACGCGCAGGTCGGAGCAACGCGCGATACGATGCGCCAGCCCCTCGCGCACGATCGGCTCCGGGTCGACGATGAACACCTTCTTCGGCGAGCGGTCTTCGGACGTGCGGGACGCGGCGGACATGGTGGCGGACGTCGGCGGGTGACGGCAACGACGGCGACGGCAGCAGGCAAACGCACCGACGTCGCCACAGTATCCTCCGGCTACGGGCTCGTCGCAAGCCGCGCCCTGCAGGCCTTCCTTAGGTTCTGATCTTGGAGCCCTACCACACCCCATCCGGATGCCATCCCGCCCGACAAAAAAAGTGGCGGCCGCCACTTTTTTTGTCGGGCGGCGGGTGCTGGCGCGCCCCGCCGCGGGGGCATGCGAGGGACCCCATCGGGGGTTGGGGGCCGACCCTGATGGCCCGTTTTGACGGGGTGGGATTTAATAAACGGCGACGCGCGACGGTCGAGGCCACGACGACCAACCGCCGGCGCGTCACCGCATCCACGACCATAGACCAACATGCCCAAGACTGCTGCTGACGTATTGATCGATGTGCTCGCCGAATGGGGCGTCGAAGTGATCTTCGGCCTGCCGGGCGACGGCATCAACGGCATCATGGAATCGCTGCGCCAGGCGCAGGACCGCATCCGCTTCGTGCAGGTGCGGCACGAAGAGGCGGCGGCCTTCATGGCGTGCGGCTACGCCAAATACACGGGTCGACTGGGCGTGTGTCTCGGCACCTCCGGCCCCGGCGGGATTCACCTGCTCAACGGCCTCTACGACGCCAAGCTGGACGGCCAGCCGGTCCTTGCGATCACCGGACACCATTTCCATGACCTGATCGACACGCACGCGCAGCAGGACGTGGATCTCGACCGCGTCTTCATGGACGTCGCGGCCTATTCCACGCGCGTGATGGGGCCGGAGCATGTCGCGAACGTGACGCATCTGGCCTGCCGGACGGCGCTCAGCCGTCATGGGGTCGCGCACATCAATTTCCCGGTCGACACGCAGTCGCTGCCCGTGAAGGAGGGCAATCGCTCCCGCCGCAACGCCAAGGGCCACGCCCGCACGGACGTCTTTGCCCGCCGCGGCGGAATTCCCGCGGTGGCGCAACTGCGGGACGCGGCGAAGATTCTTAATGAAGGGCAGCGCGTCGCGATCCTCGCGGGTCGCGGGGCGCTGCATGCCACGGATGAACTCGAGGCGATGGCGGAGAAGCTCGGCGCCCCGATCATCAAGGCGCTGTTGGGGAAGGCCTGCGTGCCGGACGACTCGCCCTACACCACGGGCGGTATCGGACTCTTGGGCACGCGACCCTCGCAGGACGCGATGGAGGAGTGCGACACGCTCCTCATGGTCGGCACCTCGTTTCCCTATCTGGAGTTCATGCCCAAGCCCGACCAGGCACGCGCGGTGCAGATCGACATCGAGCAATGGCGGATCGGCCTCCGCTATCCGGTCGAGGTCGGCCTGGCGGGCGATTCGCGGTCCACCCTGCAGCTGCTGCTCTCGCTGGTCCGGCGGAAAAAGAACCGGGCGTTCCTGAAGAAGGCGCAACGCAGCATGAAGGACTGGTGGGACACGATGGAGGAGCGCGGCACGCGCATGGACAAGCCGATGAAGCCCCA
Organism: uncultured Verrucomicrobiae bacterium; assembly: GCA_963797435.1. Classification (GTDB taxonomy): domain Bacteria; phylum Verrucomicrobiota; class Verrucomicrobiia; order Opitutales; family Opitutaceae; genus CAWCPJ01. The sequence goes on from CAWCPJ010000007.1 coordinate 263,973, forward strand.
GGTCCTGGCCTGGGAGATCGGGAAACGGCTGCGGTCCGATGCCATCGTCAGTTGCGACAGCGGCACCATCGCCACGTGGTTCGCGCGGCAGATCCCGGTGAAACGGGGCCAGATGCACTCGCTGTCGGGCACCCTCGCCACCATGGCCCCCGGGCTGCCCTACACACTGGCGGCGCAGATTGCGTATCCAAAGCGTCAGTGCATCGGTTTCGTCGGCGACGGTGGATTCACCATGTTGATGGGCGAGTTCGCGACCGCCGTGAAGTACGGGTTGCCGGTCAAGATCTTCCTCGTGAAGAACAACACCCTCGGGCAGATCAAGTGGGAGCAGATGGTCATGCTCGGCAACCCCGAATACGGGTGCGAGCTGCAGCCCATCGACTTCACCGCGTTCGCCCGGGCCTGCGGCGCCACCGGGTTGCACCTCGACGACCCGCAGCTTTGTGGTGAGACGGTCGCCGAAGCGCTCGCGACTCCGGGGCCGGTGCTGGTCGAGGCCGAGGTCGATCCGTTCGAACCCCCGTTGCCGGCAAAGATCAAGGGAAAGCAGGCGGTGCACTTTGCGAAGTCGCTCCTGCGCGGCACGCCGGATCGCATGAAGATCGCCACCACCATCGCGGAGGATCGCGTGCGGGAACTGGTCTAGGGGCCGCGGGTGCCGGCCTCCGCCCACCACCGAACCAAAGAAGGAGTCATACGATGTCCCCGCTGGCGGTCCAGGAACAGTCTCACGTGGCGATCGACGCGATCCGGACCGGCGCCTTCACGATTCCCACGGACCGGCCGGAATCCGACGGCACGCTGGCCTGGAACAGCACGACGCTCGTGGTCGTGGAACTTTCCGCCGGGGACGAGCGTGGCCTCGGATACACCTACGCGTCGGCCGGCACCGCGCACCTGATCCTGAGCAAGCTATCGGAGGTGCTGCGGGAAAACGACGCCATGAATATCGGGTGCATCTGGAATCACGCCCGCGCCAGGCTGCGCAATCTCGGCCGGCAGGGCATCGCTGCCAACGCGGTGTCGGCCGTCGATGTTGCGCTGTGGGACCTGAAGGCGCGGCTGCTGGGCTTGAACATCGTCGACCTGCTCGGCCGCCAGCGTGACCGGGTGCCGATCTACGGCAGCGGCGGCTTCACGTCCTATTCCGACGACACCCTGGTGCGCCAGTTCTCGCACTGGCGGGCCCAGGGCATCACGCGCTTCAAGATGAAGGTCGGGCGCAATCCGAAGGCTGACCTCGGCCGGGTGCGCACCGCCCGGGATGCGATCGGCCGGGACGCCGAACTGTATGTCGACGCGAACAGCGCCTACACGCGCAACCAGGCGCGCATGTATGCGGAACTTTTCGCGAATGCCTGCGACGTTCGCTGGCTCGAGGAACCGCTGGCCCCGCACGACCTGCGCGGGCTGCGCTTCCTGCGTGAGCACATGCCGGTCGGCGTGGAAATCGCCGAGGGAGAATATGGGTACGACCTGGATGATTTTCGCCGGCTGCTGGAGGCCGATGCGGCGGACGTCGTGATGCCGGATGCCACGCGTTGCGGGGGCGTCACCGGCTTTCTCAAGGTCGCCGCGCTTTGTGAGGCCTGCCACAAGCCGATGTCCTGTCATTGTGCGCCCGCGCTGCACGCCGTGATTGGCGCCGTGGTGCCGGACGTGCGGCACATCGAGTATTTCCACGATCACGTGCGCATCGAGAACATGCTCTTCACCGGCCTGCCCCGGCAGGTGGACAGCGAACTGGAGATCGATCGCAGCCAGCCGGGTTTCGGCTGGGAATTCCGGTGGACCGACGCGGAACGCTTTCGCGACTGAACGCAGGATTCATCTTTTCCCATGAAAGCCAAACAACTCGATCATGACGGCCAGCGTCAGCACGTGCTGGTCTTCGAAAAAGGGGATGAGGTCATGCAGGGCCTGCGCGATTTCGTGCGCGGGCACGACATCCACGCCGCCCATTTCACGGCCATCGGCGCGTTCCGCTCGGGTACGCTCGCCTACTTCGACTGGGATGCGAAGAACTACCTGCACATCCCGGTGGAGTCGCAGGTGGAGGTATTGTCGCTTTCGGGCGACGTCGCCTGGAAGGACGGCGAGCCGGAGGTGCACGCGCACGCGGTGCTCGGCCGGCACGACGGTTCCACGCTTGGCGGCCACCTGATCGAGGGGACGGTTCGTCCCACGCTCGAGGTCGCGCTGACCGAGGGCGGTGCACTGGAGCGGCGCTACGATCCGGAAAGCCACCTGGCATTGATCTCTCCCTGAGCAGGGCACTGCTTTCAAACCCCTGCGACACGCCGCATGAAGCCCACGCCAGCATCGGCCGCGCAGTCATCGTGCGTGCCGGGCGCGACGACTTGAAGTCGCAGCCGTCGGGCAACGCCGGCGCGCGGGTCGCCTGCGGCGTGATCCAGAAACAATAGCCACGAAACCGAACTGAAGACGTCGTCAGCCATGCCTGAAACTCCGACGCTCTCTCGGCACAACGCGCCGGCCGCATTCCCGCTTCGTGGGGCCGGCCACGCGTCCGCTGGCCGCACGCTGGATCGCGCGGCCCTCGCAGCCCACCTGCGCCGCGGCCTGCGGGGGGAGGTCCGGTTCGACGACGGCAGTCGCGCCCTCTACGCCACGGACGCGTCGAACTACCGGCAGGTGCCGATCGGCGTCGTGGTGCCGCGTTCGCGGGCCGACATCATCACGGCGGTGCAAATCTGCCGCGAACACGGCGTGCCGGTGCTTACGCGCGGCGGCGGCACCAGCCTTGCGGGGCAGTGCTGCAATGTCGCGGTCGTGCTCGACCTGTCGAAGTACTACCACCGGGTGCTCGCGATCGATCCCGAACGCCGGCTCGTGCGGGTGCAGCCCGGGATTGTCCTCGATGCGGTCCAGAAAAAGCTGAAACCGCATGGCCTGATCTTCGGTCCCAATCCCGCGACCCACAGCCATTGCACGCTCGGCGGGATGCTCGGCAACAACTCGTGCGGCATCAACTCCCTGCTGTCGGTCAATCACGGCCTGGGGATGCGCACCTCCGACAACCTGGAGGAACTCGAGGTGCTGACCTACGACGGCACGATCCTGCGCGTGGGCGCGACGCCGGAGGACGAACTCGAACGGATCATCGAGGGCGGCGGCCGGCGCGGCGAGATCTACGCGGGGCTGCGTGCGCTGCGCGACGAATTCGCGGAACAGATCCGGGCGCGTTATCCGAAGATCCCGCGCCGGGTTTCCGGATACAACCTCGACGACCTGCTGCCGGAACACGGCTGCAACGTGGCGCGGGCGCTGGGCGGCTCGGAGGGGACCTGTGTGGTCATCCTCTCGGCCACACTCAAGGTCGTGCCGCGGCCGCGCACGCGCGGATTGCTCGTGCTCGGTTATCCCCACGCGTTCGATGCCGGGCGCGACGTGAAATCGATCCTGCCGGCGAAGCCGATCGGCCTGGAGGGCATGGACGACCAGTTGATCGGCTACATGCGCCAGCAGCACATGCACGAGGAGGCGATCGCTCTCCTGCCCTCAGGCAAGGGCTGGCTGCTGGTCGAGTTTGGCGGCGACGACAAGGAGTCCTGCCGCAAGCAGGCGCAGGCGCTGATGGATCGGTTGCAGTCACGTGAGCAAGCGCCGGAGATGAAGTACTACGACGACGAGACCCAGATGAACCACGTGTGGGAAGCACGCGAATCGGGTCTCGGCGCGACCGCCTTTGTGCCGGGCAAACCGGACTTCTGGCCGGGCTGGGAGGACTCCGCGGTGCCGCCGGAGCGGATCGGTGATTACATGCGCGACCTGCGGGAACTCTTTGACCGCTACGACTACCGGCCCGCCCTCTATGGTCACTTCGGCCAGGGCGTGATCCATTGCCGCGTGGACTTCGATCTGGTGGACGCGGCGGGCCTCGGCCGCTACCGTCGTTTCCTCGAGGAGGCGTCGGATCTCGTCGTGCGCTACGGCGGTTCGTTTTCCGGCGAACATGGCGACGGCCAGTCGCGCGCGGAGCTGCTGCCCAAGATGTTCGGGCCGGAGCTCATCAGTGCCTTTCGCCGCTTCAAGTCGATCTGGGATCCGCAATGGAAGATGAATCCAGGCAAGGTGATCGATCCGGACCCGATCCTGTCCAACCTGCGGCTGGGCACGGACTACAATCCGGCGTCGCCGCCGACGTGGTTCTCGTATCCCGAGGATCAGCACAACTTCAGTCGCGCGGCCCTGCGTTGCGTCGGCGTGGGCCGGTGCCGCCGCGAGGAGGGCGGCACCATGTGCCCGAGTTACATGGTCACGCGCGAGGAGCAGCATTCCACGCGCGGGCGCACGCGGTTGCTGTTCGAGATGCTGCAGGGCAACCCGCTCGGCGACGGCTGGCGCAGCGAACCCGTGAAGGACGCACTCGACCTTTGCCTCTCCTGCAAGGGGTGCAAGGGCGACTGCCCCGTGCACGTCGACATGGCGACCTACAAGGCGGAATTCCTGGCGCACTACTATCGCGGGCGGCCGCGGCCGCTGCACATGTATGCGTTCGGGCTGATCGGCCAGTGGGCGCGGCTCGGCGCGCTCTGGCCGGCGGTGACCAACTTCGTCGAGCGCGCGCCGTTTTTCAGCGGCGCCCTCAAGTCGCTGCTCGGCGTCGCGCCGCAACGCGAGCTGCCGCGCTTCGCGCCGGCAACCTTCAGGGACTGGTTTTTCCGTCGCGGTCCGCGTAACGCGCACGGATCGCCGGTGATCCTGTGGGCCGACACGTTCAACAATTACTTCCATCCCGAAGTGGCCCGCGCGGCCACGGAGTTTCTCGAACGCGCCGGCTGGCGCGTGATCGTGCCGCGCGCGGCGCTGTGTTGCGGCCGGCCCCTCTACGATTACGGCATGCTGGGCACCGCGCGGCGCTGGCTGCGGCAGATCCTCGCGTCGCTGCGCGAGGAAATCCGGGCCGGCGTGCCGATGGTTGGACTCGAGCCGAGCTGCGTCGCCACGTTTCGGGACGAACTCACGAACATCCTGCCGAACAACGAGGACGCCGGGCGATTGTCACGCCAGACTTTCCTGTTGAGCGAGTTCATCGACCAGAAGATGCCGGACCATCCGCTGCCGCGGATCGAGCGCCGCGCGATCGTGCATGGGCATTGTCACCACAAGGCCGTCATGAAGCTGAGCGCCGAGGAAAGGGTGCTGCAGCGTCTCGGCCTTGAGTACGAGGTGCTCGAGTCCGGTTGTTGCGGCATGGCGGGCGCCTTCGGTTTCGAGCGTGACCACTACGACGTTTCCATTGCCTGCGGCGAACGGGTGCTGCTGCCCGCGGTGCGGCAGGCGGCGCCGGATTCGCTGGTCCTCGCCGACGGATTCAGTTGTCGCACGCAGATCAAACAAACGACCGCGCGCCAGGCGCTGCATCTCTCGCAGGTGCTCGAACTCGCCCACCGCGAGGGGAGCACGAAGGAACGACCGGGATTTCCGGAACGTCGCTGCATCCCCGCGGAGCCGCGCGATCCCGCCGCCTGGCAGTCGCTGCTGGCCTTCGCGGGCGGCGCGGCCGCGGTCGCGGGCGCCGCGGCCTGGTGGTGGACGGGACGCGGCTCGCGATCATCCCGCCGGCGGGCCGGGAGGCCGCGTCTGTAGCTCACGATTCAATACAAGGAGGACGGTGCCAGCGCCGTCGGCAAAATCATGAACGAAGGCGGAACCGACAAAATCGCTTTGAGTCAATTCACCACGAAGCACCAATCGTTCGGCGAGGACGTGGAGCTCGTCCAGCGGAGTGGGCTGCGCGGTTTGGAGCTTTGCGAATCGAAGCTGGCGGACAATCCCGGCATCGCCGCGGATCAGTTGCGCGCGCTGCGCGATTCCGGACTGCCGGTGTGCAGTGTCCAGCCGCGGGTGCACGCGGTGTTTCCCGACCAGATGGCACCGGAGCCGGCCAAGCCCGGCACGCGCCTCGACTTGTTCAGGCATTCGATGGATCGCGTCTGCGATGCACTGCCCGAGCAGCATCCCACCTTCGTGCTGATCAGCGGGCGGGCGCCGGACCATGATCTCGCGCGCGGCCGCGAGGAGCTTGCGGCCGCCGCTTGCACGCTGGCCGAGGAAGCCGGGCAGCGCGGTTGTCGCATCGCCTTCGAGACCCTGAATCCCGTGATGATGAACGAGGATTCCTTTGTCTGCATGTGGGACGAGGCGCTGACGCTGGCGGAAATGGTCGGCCGGGAGGACTTCGGGCTCGTGTGCGATCTCTGGAACGTGTGGCAGGAGCCCGGCATCCTCGAGAGCGTGCGCGCCAGCATCGACCAGGTGTTTCTCGTGCACCTGAGCGACTGGCGGGACGGCGGACCGCGCCGCCTCAACGATCGCCTGATTCCCGGGCGCGGCGTGATCCCGCTGGCGGCGTGGGGCGCGATGCTGCAGGACGCCCAATATCCCGGCTGGATGTGCCTGGAAATGCTTTCGGACCGACACCTCGAGGATTCATTCTATCACCTCGAACCCGCCGAGGTGGTGGCCGAAAGCCGGCAACACCTGCAGGCGGCGGGCCTGTGTGCCTGACGGGGCGATCGGGTAAGGACGGCGGCCACGTTGTCGCTGCTCCAACGCGGACAAGGCAGGGTAAGAACACAGCATCTGTGCCCATCAGTGTAATCCGTGGTGAATCTGATCTGGTTGCGGCGACGCCGCGCTGGGGCGTCCGGTTCGGACTCCGGCGCGGCTTCGGGTGCCGGCCCGATGGCTGCGGCACGGCCGCGATGGCATCCTCGTGATACCATGCGGAACCTGAACGGCCTCAACGGGGACGACTTCGGCGAGGCAGATTCCGCCGCGGAGGGAGCCACCGTGCAAATACGCGAGTCGAAATTCTTCGCCATCCACGTGCCGCGGGGATGGCAGCCGGCGGTGAACGTGTATCGTTGCGCCTGCGAGTACATCGTGTGCGTTGAACTTGCCGGGGTTGATGCATCCTCGCTGCGGATCCTGGCCGAAGCGCAGCGCCTCGTCATTCGCGGACGAAGGTCGCCGCCGGAACCGGACGATGGCGCAGCGCTGCAGGTGCTCGCCATGGAAATTGATTACGGGCCGTTCGAACGCGTCGTGGTGTTTCCACTCGAGGTGGACGTGGCGCGGATCGCGGCCGAGCGGGGCGACGGTCTGGTCTGGATTCGCCTGCCGCTGGCGCCCCATGCCTGAGGCGCCGTCCGCCTGCCGTTGCGTGATGAGCATTGTTCCGTTGTTGCGGGCCCCGGTCGAATCGGGCGGGGGCGTACCTGAATCGGACGGCACGGGACGGACCCTCGGCGGACATTGCAATATTCACGGCCATCGCGTCTCTGTTCAGCGAACGAAACGTGCGCGCCGATGTCGCCATGACGGGGGCGATCAGCCTGCGCGGCCTCGTGCTGCCGATCGGCGGTTTGAAGGAAAAGTGTCTCGCGGCGTTGCGCGCCGGTCTCGCCACCGTGATTCTGCCGCGATTGAACGAAAAGGACCTACCGGATCTGCCGCGGGAGGTGCGGGAGCGGCTGGAACTCGTGCTGGTTGACCATGTCGACGAAGTTCTGACAGCGGCATTGGAGGAATCCGCAGTCGCAATTCACTGAAATTGACATGATACCGAAGCGGATTTTCAGCCACTGCCTGTTGCGACCGGAGGACGTGGCGCCATCGCAGGACGACATGCACGTCGTCGGCGTGTTCAATCCGGGCGTGGCGATGACTCCGGGCGGTCCGGTGCTGCTCGTGCGGGTGGCCGAGGCGCCGAAGACGCGGGCCGGCTGGATCGGGCTGCCTCGCTGGAACGTGCGTGAAAGCCGCATCGAATGCGACTGGGTGCATGAAGCCGATGTGGTGCGGGACGACTCGCGCAGCGTGCGCTTTCGTTGCGATGGCGCGGTGCGACTGACGTTCGTCTCCCACTTGTGCCTGGTGCGTCTCTCCGATGCGCGGACCGTCGATCGCATCGAATCCCGGCGCTTTCTGCCGACGGATCCGCTGGAAGAATACGGCGTCGAGGATCCGCGCATCACGCGGATCGGCGATTTCTATTACATCACGTACGTCGCCGTGTCGCCGCATGGTCCGGCGACCGCGCTCGCCTCCACCCGGGACTTCCGCAGCTTTCACCGGCACGGCGTGATCTTTTGCCCGGACAACAAGGACGTCGTGCTGTGGCCGGAGAAAACGGCCGGTCGCTTTCTCGCGCTGCACCGGCCGTCGCTTTCCGCCGCGCTCACGCACCCGGAGATCTGGACTGCGAAATCGGACAACCTCATGCATTGGGGTGAATACCGGCCGCTCTATGCCGGGCGGTCCACCTGGGAGAGCGCACGCGTCGGCGCGGGGACGCCGCCCCTGCGCACGTCCGCGGGCTGGTTGACGCTCTATCACGGCAAGGAAGGCGATGACCACCGGCCCGGCTCGTACCGCAGCGGGGTTCTGCTGCACGACCTGAACGAGCCCACGCGGCTTCTCGCATCCGCCGGGCCGGTCATCGTGCCGCAGGAGGATTTCGAGCGCATCGGCTTTGTGCCCGACGTGGTGTTCCCGACCGGACTCGTGGCCGAGGACGACACCGCGATCATCTATTATGGCGCGGCGGACGCGGTGACGGGTGTCACGCAGGTGCGGCTGCCGGATCTACTCGCCGGCGTGACGGAAGCGGAGCCGTTGCTGGCGCAGGGGTAGGTGGGCGGCCACGTTGTCGCTCCACTCCAACGCGGCTACGGCGACGAACCTGGGGCGGAGACGGCGGCCTCCGGCGGCGACCCATCTTCGTCCTGCGGCCCCTGCGCGAATCCGGGGAACTTGTGCTCGATGGCGGCGTGATAGGCGAACAGGTAGGACGCGCCGTTCCAGGTGAGGTCGCGAGTGCCCATGGCTTCGCCGGTGCGGCCGTGAAAGTATTCGCAAAAGCCCCACGGGGGGCCGTCCTTGGATGGGGCGTGAAGGGCGTCGGCGAGTTTGTGCAGTTCGCGCACGGCCTCGTCTTCGCGCCGGAGGGACTGCAACTGCATCACCCAGAAACCACCGGCCAGCGGCCAGATGCCGCCGTTGTGGTAGGCGTACGGCGGTTCGTCGGCGATCCGCAGCCCGTAGGCATCGGGATCGGACTCCTCGATCGGAGGATCGAGCACGCGCAGGGGAAAGGGATCCGCCAGGCCGCGCGCGGAAACCTGTTGGGCGATGCGTACGGACCGCTCCCGCGGGGCCACGCCCATGACCGCTGCCAGCACGTTGGCAAACGCATCGAACCGCTGGAACCAGTCGTTGATGAACGGGGTAAGGTGACTCTGGTAGTAGCGCAGGTCGGGAGCCTCCGGCAGTGGGTTGCGCAGTTTGTATTTCTTCGCCACCCGGTCGACGGTATCCGGGTTGTCCCACCAGAAGTCCTCGTTCAGGCGCTCCTGGACACGATGAGCCATCCGGGCGTAGTCCTCGTGGCGTCCGTCGCGGTCGGCGCTGCGCGCGAGCTCGGCCGCGCCATGCAGGGCGCGATACCAGAGCACCTCGTCGTAGAGCACGTGGTAGGAACGGTTGAGAATGTCGGTCCAGTCGCCCGCGATCGGGATCTCCAGCAGGCTGCAGGAATTTGCGTCGATCGCGCGCAGGTAGCGGATGACGTCGTGGTAGCTGTCCATCAGCGGGTCGTCGACGAACTCCTGTTCCTGGCGCTGGCGAAACACGCTCTGGCACGCGATCATGAACCACAGGCTCGTGTCGACGCTCGTGATCTCGCCCCAGCCGCCGTAGTTGACTTCCGATACGCCGCCATCGGGCCCGACGACGATGTAGGAGGGAATCTGTCCGTTTTCCGCGCGATGCCGGGAGAGCGTGCGCAGCGTCTGCCGCGCGTGCCCGATCAGTTCCTCGTCGCCGGCGAGGTAGGCAGCGGCGGCGCAGATCGAGCCATCCCGCCCCCAGATCGCCCGATAGTTGCGCCGGTCGACCGGGGAGGCGAGAAACCCGAGATCGTCGGTGTTGCGGCGGAGCTGGTCCAGGGAACGCCGATACGCCTCCTTGACCGTCGCGGAGACGGCGGCGGAGTCCGCGCGCGGCGGCGCGGATCCGGCCGTGGCCGCGGGCGGGGCCGGCCGCCGCGGGGAGGTCATGATTCGCCGCCGTCCGTCTGCGGCTTGACGCTGCGCAGGAAGCCCTCGAAGAGGGAGCGGTGTCGTTCCTCGTCGCGGAGGATCTCGATCGCCAGGTCCTGGGTGGCGTAGTCCCGCCCGTCCGCCACCTCGATGATCTTCTGGTAGGTGGCGATCGCGTCATTCTCGGCGTCGAGCACCCCCTTGATCACACTCGCGAGCTCGGTGGGGGTGTCCGGCGGTTGCAGCGAACGCTGCGTCCGCTCAAGGTCGAGCGAACCCGGCACGCGCGTATGCAGTTCCTTGAGCCGATGGGCGAGCTTGGTCGCGTGCCCGAGCTCATCGGTCACGTCCTTGCCCAATGCCTTCTTCACTTCCTGGGCGCGCAGGCCGTCGAGCCAGGCGGAGTTCGCCAGGTAGTTGGCGACGGTTTCAAGTTCGGCACTGTATGCCTTCTGCAGCAGGCCGGTCAGGTTTTCTGTAGTTGCTTCCATGATTCAATCTCGGCTGGATCCGGCGGCACCGCCGGTTGCACCTCCTCACTCACGCTGGTGGGAAAGAGCAGGGCGTGTCCGGCCGCCAGCCCGTGTTCGAGTGCGCGACCCTCGGGGCGTCCGAGGTTCTCGCAATCCTCATACGCCCGCCGCGCGATCTCGTCGTGAGTGGGCGCGTATGGTATTCAGCGTATGATATTCGATCCTCCTCCGAAGTTGCCGGCGCTAGCATGCCCCGCACTTTAGGTCAGGCGTCCCGGCGACGCCATCGGGCCGAGTTCCCAAGTTGGAACCGGGGAAGCGTCCCGCCTACGCCGCGCGGCCGGGCGGTGACCCGTGCGGGCCGCCGCCTACCGCGAACCTTTTGGCCGGGCGGGGCTCGAACCCGGTGCGTGAGCGCGAGGGACGCCCCATGGTCAGGCCGCGCCGGTGAGGTTAGGCTGGGGGCTTGTTGCGATGCGTTTCCATGGCGCGGCGCAGCCCTTTCGCGCATGGTTGCCGTCGCTGTATTCGCCGTCCTGTTGCTGCTGGCCGTGCTGTTGTCGGAACTCGCCGATCGCAGCGTGTTGTCGGCCGCGCTGCTCTTCCTCGTCGGCGGCTTTGTCGCCGGCAACGGCACGTTCGGGCTGATTCCGCTGACGCCGGACTCCCCGGTGGTGGCGGAACTTGCGCGTCTCGCGCTGTTCAGCGTGCTCTTCACGGACGGCATGCGCCTGCGCCTGGCCGACCTCAAGTCCGACTGGAGCGTGCCCAGCCGGGCATTACTCGTGGGCATGCCGCTGTTCTTTGGCGTCGCCGCGGCCCTGGCCCACTGGCTCGCGGATTTGCCGTGGCGCGAGGCGTGTCTCGTCGCGGCCGTCCTGAGTCCCACCGATCCCGTGCTGGCCGCCGCCATCGTCGGCCGGGATGAGATTCCCTGGCGACTGCGTCACCTGCTCAACGTCGAGAGCGGCTGCAACGACGGTCTGGCACTGCCGGCCGTGATCGCCCTGCTCGTGTCGCTGCAGTCAGCGTCCGTTTCCTTGCTCCGGCTCGCCGCGCAGATCGTCTGCGGGATCGCCCTCGGCGTCCTGCTGCCGTGGGGCGCGGCGTGGATCGAGGGACGTCGCCTGTTTTCCGTGACGAAACCCTATGGTCCACTGTTTGCGTTTGCGGTCGGGCTGCTGGTGTTGGCGGGAAGCTCGCTGCTGCACGTGAACGAGTTTCTGGCGGCGTTTGCCGCCGGCATCACGATGGCGTCGGTGCATCCCGACCTGCGCGACCAGTTTCGGAAGTTCGGCGAGAACGTGGCGGAACTGCTCAAGCTGGCGGCCCTGCTCGTATTCGGCGCGTTGATCTCACCGGCGTTTCTCGCGGAAACCGATCCTGATATCTACCTCTTCGCCATCCTGATCCTGCTGGCCGCCCGTCCGCTGACCCTGCTGATCGCGCTCCTCGGCAGCCGGCTGCCCGGGCGCGAGCGGGCGGTGGCCGCGTGGTTCGGTCCCAAGGGTTTTGCCTCCGTGACTTTCGGGTTGATGATCTATCGTGCGGAGATCGCGGGGGCGGATCGGCTCTTCCATATTGTCGCCCTCGCGGTGGTGGTGTCGATCGTGGCCCATTCCTCGACCGATGTACTCGTGGCTCGCTGGCTGCACCGGGCTCAGGACCCGGCGGCGGAGGCATAGGGATCGACGCTGGCGAGTACGGCGGGCGCGGACTCGTTTCGCGGAAAACCACCATCGAGCCGGATGCGAACTTCGCGCCGCCGGCCGCCGGCCGCCTGATAAACGAGATCGGCCACAGCTTCGGCCGTCAGGAGCAAATGCGGTGTCGACTCGTCTCCGGCCATGGCCGCGGCAGGGACCCGGATCCGCGTCAGGCGAATCTGCCGGATATTTCGTCGCAGGTCGCGACGCAGGGAATGGAAGAATGCCTGCAACAACGGATCGCTGGCAAACCGGGTGGCGGGGCCGACATGCATGATATGGCCGCGGCGTCGGGCTCGCATCCGCTTCAACGCGGTGAGGGTTCCGTTCAGAAATCCCTGGTGACAGAGGTCGGCGACACGACGCGCGTCCGCCGTGGGTGACGCGACGCCAAAGACGGTTCCAGTCTCAGGCAGCGCGTTATGAATCCAGAGATCGATCGCGCCGAACTCGTCTTCAATTTCGCTGGCGGCGTGTTCGAGCGAGTCGCAATCCGTCAGGTCGGCCCAGCGGAGACTCGTATCCACCTCGGGGAGATCAGGGCAGGGCTTGTGGCCCGTGGTTTCGCGACGGTGCGCACACGCAAGCAGGGCCACACGCCAGCCTTCGCGAGCGAAGCGGGTGGCGAGGGCGCAGCCGGTGGGCGTTTCGCCTCTCGCGATCACCACGGTCTGTCCGGCGATGGAGGTCACGCCCGTCGCATAGCCGGTTTGGTGCCATGGAACCTTCCCCGGGGGATTCAGGAAAAAACCTCCTGGATCCGCCGCACGGTGCAGGAATGGAGAACGGGCCGGGATGCGTTTTGCGTGGTCTTTCGTTCCAGGCCGGGAGCTGTCATTGGCTCCGGTGTCTGCGTCAGCCGCGATAATTCAGAAGGATGCGCCCATCAAACATAGCTGGGTGTTTCGTTTGATGTCGCTTCGCTCCGGACGGGGGCAGCCAACTCGATCCGCCTCAGGCCCGGCGTCGTCGCCAACGGGTGCGAAGCTCGTGGGTCGCCTCGACGGCTTCCGGAACGGCGAGGGGCAGCGATGCCAGCGTTGCGGCAGAGGTGAGCAGGCACCAGATGCAGAAGGCCCGGCAGTGGGTCCACTGATAGCGCGTCAGCTTCCCGGCAACCAGGGTGTCGGACACGACCTTCGCCAGCAGCGCAAGCGGCAGCCAGGGGTGGCTTTTCGCCCGGTGTTTTTCGCCCGCCGCAGCCAGGGCAGCGGTGACGGCATATGAACCGACCCCGAGAAAGGCATCGCCCAAGCCCGCCTGGTAGGCGTCAGGAATCGCGTCGACATCATCAGCGTCAAACCAGCGTCCCGGCAGATCCGGCAGCCGCCGAAGCACGCCGGACTGATAGAGCGCAACGAGACCAATCGACGCGATCGAGAACATCGACAGCGCAATGACTCCCCGCCGCCGCGCAAGATGTGGTCCGCGACCGCGCCGCAGTTCAAACGAGAGCCGTCGGGCGCGGCGGGGCGAGAGGAGGAGCTTCGTCGGTGGTCTCATGGCGGAATGCCAGATTACCGCGCCCGGGGCCGTCGCGGCATGGTGGCGGACCCGGATTCGCGCCCCGGGTGCGCCGCCCCGCGTCATCCCCGACCAGGTTGCACCGCCTTCAGCGCGGACGTCTGACCAGGCCGATGCCAAGTGTCGCCAGGGCGATGACAGGAAGCGCTGCGCCTTCTTATCAATGCGGGCCACGCGTGAGATAGTCGGTGAACGTCAGCGCCCCCATGATCGCGAGCCAGAAGAAACCGGATACGGCGAACAGTCGGACCATGCCGCGCTGGTAGTACAGATGCATGAAGAACAGGAAAATCAGCGTGGTCTTCGCGGCGGCGATCAGCATCGCCACGGGAAAATTGAAGATGCCCATGTCGATTTTGGCCGCGACCGCCGTGAGCACGAGCAGCCCGAGCAGGGCGGCATAAATCCACCAGAGAAATCCACGAGACGGACCGGATGAGGCCATGGCTATTTTTGGATCAAGTAGAGGAGCGGATAAAGAAACACCCAGACGACGTCCACGAAGTGCCAGTAGAGGCCGGCGATCTCCATGCGCGTGGGTTCGTCCCGGGTGATCAGGTGGTGGTGCACCGACCAGAGCAGCCAGAGGATCACAATCAGGCCGACGGTCATGTGCGCGGCATGCAATCCGGTCAGGGCAAAATAAAGATAGGTGAACATCTCGAGCTGCGCCGCATGGGGTTCGGTCGTGTGGAAGTTCAGGCCGGGAACCATGTGTTCCTCGTAATGATGGTAATACTCGTAGCCTTTCAGGCAGAGGAAGACGAAGCCGAGGATCCAGGCCGCGATCAGGCACCAACGCAGCGCGCGCACGTGCCCCTGCTTGATGGCGTTGTCGCCGAGCGCCACGAAGACGCTGCTGGTCAGCAGCACGCCGGTGTTGATCGTGCCGATCCAGAAGTTGAGGTGCTTGCTGCCCTCGACAAAACCGTCGTGGTAGGCCCAGCGGTAGACCGCGTAGGCGGCGAGCAAGCCGCCGAAGAAGAGAATCTCGGTGCAGAGGAACGTCCACATGCCGAGATGATCGGCGACGAGTCGTTGCTCGACGTCGCTGAACTGCTTGGCATGGGTCGAGGGGGCGGCAACCCGGCTCATGGCATCGCCTCCGCCCGGGAATGGCCGGTGCCGGTTGCCTCGTCCGCCACCGTGACCGGAAGTTGATAGGGTCCGCCGACGACCACCGGCATCTCCTCGAAGTTGTGTTCGGGCGCGGGCGACGCGGTGTGCCATTCGAGGCCGGTCGCACCCCAGGGATTCGGGCCGGCGGGCCGGCCGCGGAAGAACGACCAGCCAAGATAGCAGAGCGGCAGGATGTAGCCGATCGCGAGGATCGAGGCGCCCGCCGTGGACAGCACATTGAGCGCCTGAAATTCCGGCGGGTAGATGTGATAGCGCCGCGGCATGCCCGAGATAGCCGAGGATGAACTGGGGAAAGAACGTCAGGTTGAAGCCGATGAACGTGATCAGCGCCGTGACGCGCGCGGTCCATTCGTGATACAGCCGCCCGGAGATCTTCGGCCACCAGTAGTGCAGCGCGCCCATGTAGGCGAGGACCATGCCGCCCACCATCACGTAGTGAAAATGCGCGACCACGAAATAGGTGTCGTGCACATGCACGTCCACCGGCACCGACGCGACGAACAGCCCCGTGAGGCCGCCCACCGTGAACAGGCCCATGAAGCCGAGCGCGTAGAGCAGCGGCGTCTCGAAGGTGATGCTCGCGCGATGCAGCGTCGCGGTCCAGTTGAAGACCTTGATCGCCGACGGCACGGCGACGAGGAAACTGAGCAGCGAGAACACGAGCCCGGCAAAGATCGACTGGCTGCTCACGAACATGTGATGGCCCCAGACGAGAAACCCGAGCACCGCGATCGCGAGGCTGGCGAAGGCGACCGCCTTGTAGCCGAACACCGGCTTGCGCGCGAACGTCGCCACCACCTCGCTGACCACGCCCATGCCCGGCAGGATCATGATGTAGACCGCCGGGTGGCTGTAGAACCAGAACAGGTGCTGGAAGAGCAGCGGATCGCCGCCGAGCTTGGGATCAAACACGCCGACGCCGAAGCCGTTCTCGAGCGCCATCAACAGCAGCGTGATCGCGAGCACGGGCGTCGCCAGCACGAGGATGAGGCTCGTGGCATAGAGCGACCAGATGAACAGCGGCAGGCGAAACCACGTCAGGCCCGGCGCGCGCAGCTTGTGGATGGTGACGATGAAGTTCAGGCCCGTCAGGATCGAGGAGAAGCCGGTGATGAACACCCCCGCGGCCATCAGCATGACGTGACCGTTCGAATACGTCGTGCTGTAGGGCGTGTAGAACGTCCAGCCCGTGTCGACGCCGCCGACGATGAGCGCATACAGCGCCACCAGTCCGCCGCCCATGAACAGGTACCAGCTCGTGAGGTTGAGCCGGGGAAATGCCACGTCGCGGGCGCCGATCATGAGCGGGATGACGAAGTTGCCGATGACCGACGGAATCGAGGGGATGAGAAAGAACCAGACCATCAACACGCCATGCGTCGTGAAGAGGCGGTTGTAGACGTCGCGACACGACGAGATCGCCCTGCGGGGTCAGCAGCTCGATCCGCATCAGCGCGGCCGCGGTGCCGGCGATCGCAAAGAAGAACGTGATCGAGAACATGTAGAGGATACCGATGCGCTTGTGATCGAGCGTGCCGAGCCACGAGCCGATGGTGTGGTTCGCGGCCAGGTAGTCCGGCATGTGCGGCCGGTGCGGGGCGGGTGGGGAGACGGAGGTGGCAGTGCTCATCGTGGAACTGTGGGCACAGGTTGCGGCGGCGGGACCGGCGGCGCGGCGTTGCGCAGCGACTTCAGGTAGGTCATCAGGTCGAGCAGGTCGTTCTCCGAGAGCACGCCGTCGAACGACGGCATGATCGGGTTGAAGCCCGCGGCGACCTGCCGCTTCGGCTGCAGGATCGAGTCGCGGATGTATTGGTCGTCCGCGCGCACGAGCGTGCCGTCACTCAGCGGCACCATCCGGCCATAGATCCCCTGCAGCAGCGGAGCATGAATCGGCGAGGACGGATCGTGGCAGCCACTGCAGCCATGTTGCAGGAAAAGCTGCCGTCCGCGGTTCACCGGGCTCTCCCCGGGCGTTCCCGCGGCGAGCCAGTCCGCATAATCTTCGGGATTCTGCACAATGACCTCGCCGACCATGCCGGAGTGCTTCGTGCCGCAATACTCCGCGCAGAAGAGATGGAAATGGCCGAGCTTCGTCGGCTTGAACCAGAGGCTGACCTGCTTGCCCGGCACCACGTCGGCCTTGAGGCGAAACGCCGGCACGTAGAAGCTGTGGATCACGTCCTCCGAGTTCATGCGCAACTGCACGACCTGGTTCAGGGGCACGTGCAAGGTGTCGAACTCGCGCCGGCCGTTGGGATGGCGGATGTCCCACATCCACTGGCGCGCCACGACGCTGATGGGATGCGCACCGGGCGGCACCCGGGAGTCCTCCAAATACACCCAGCCGCCCCAGAAGAAGATCCCCAGAAAAACCACCGTGGTCACGCTGATCCACAACGCCTCGAATTTTGTCTGCGAGATCCGCAGCGGCGGCCGCGGCGCGGAGGAGCCTTTGCGGTAGCGAATCAGGAACGTGAGATTCAGGCCGAACAGCAGCAAGATCAGGAAGCCGCTGATGCCGATCAGGCCGAAGTACAGCGCATCCACCCGGCCCGACACCGAGCTGGCGCTGCTCGGCAGCCAGTTGAACACGCCCGCGGCAGCCAGGATCGGCGTCATGCGGAAGCCTCCTCGCGGGCTGCGGCGCGCGCTGCCCGGCGTTCCGCCCGCAGCATGCGGCCGATGCCGATGGCCATGACCGCGACGGTCACGGCGCAGGCGACTTGCAGAATGAGAAATGCAGTGCGTCCGATTCCCGGCTGGAGCCCGGCCGTGCAGCATACGAGCAGGAGATCGAACACCCGCTGACCGATGTTGCCGGCCCGGGCCTCGCGCAGGGCCCTGGCGATTTCCGCGGGACGGAAGTCGACGCCCGGGAAGTAGCGCGAGATCACCCCGTCGGGCCGCACCACGAGGAATCCGCTCGGATGCGCGAACACCTTGGTGCCCGGCGATCCGCTGGAAGCGGAATCCCGCAACCTTCGTGACACGGGCGATGGTGGCGGCATCGCCCGTCAAGAAATGCCACCCGCGGTGGTCCGGCCCCCGGCCGTAACGCCGGGCGTATGCCGCCTTCTTCTCCGTCGCACCCGCCACTGTATCCGTCGGGTCGATGCTGATGTAGACCAGATCGTAGTCGCGCCCGATGCTTGGACGCATCTGGCGCAGCGCGTCGAGCGTGCCGTCGAGCGTGACACCGCACAACTGCTGGCACGTGAAGTAGCCGAACATCAGCACGACCGGCCGATCATGCACCACGTCGCCGAGCGTCACGGCCTGGCCGGAATCGGTGGTGAATGCCGCCGTCATGGGCAGTTGCGCCCCCAGGTGCTGGTCGAGCCCCACCATGTCGCGAATCGGCGGCGACTTCACCGACTGTCCGGCGAAGGACGGCGTCGCGAGCAGCAGCGCGATCAGGGTCATCCCGGTCGCAGCCGATGTCAGGAGGCTGGCTTCGGCCTTCCGGTTGTTCGATTCAGCCTCCTCACCTCGGCGGCTGCGAAAAGTGAACGCTGCTTGCTTCATGGGGATGGTTTCTTCGCCTGGCGGTTTTCCTGGGCGATCAGCGCCATGGCCCGCTCGATGGGAATGCGCACGACGCCGTGGGCCTGATCGACCCAGCCGTACCCGCCCGTCGTCTGCGCCAGCTCGCGCTCAAGCGCATCCCATGATTGTTGAATGCTCGTCTCCTGCTCCGGGCCGTGGGTGAACGAGCCGATGCGGCCCGTGACTCCGAACGCCGCGGGTGCGTTCTGCGGACCGAGCATCATCAGCCGGACCACGCCGAAGCTGAGGGCGAGCCCGACCACCACGACCACCATGGCGGTCACGACCACGCGCACCGACGCGTCGTTGACCTCAAATCCGCGTTCGCGGCTGGACGGGGCGGATTTCATTCAGCGAACCTCCGCGAAGCGCCCCGCCAGCAGCGCATACAAGGTGAAGAACACGCCAAAGGCGGCGATCGCCAGGATCGCGGCGAGCCAGAGCACGGCGGCACCCGGATGCAGCGAGGGAAAGATCAGCCAGCAGGTATGCAGTGCCTGGAGACCGATGAGCACCGCTGCGAGCGTGCCGAGCGCGCGACTCGATTGCTTGAAGGCGCGGAAGAACAGCATCAGCAGCGGCAGGAACAGATGAAAGACGGCGATGGCGCCGATCACCGCGCCCCACGCCGGCGTGGCCCGGTCGATATACCACGCGATCTCGGTCTTGATGTTGCCCATCCACATGATGAGCAGGTGCACGAACGCGACGTAGCTCCAGAACAGCACGGTCGCGAGCAGCAGGTTGCCCCATTCGATGCCCTCCGGCCGTCCACTCGTCCCGGTGACACGAGCGGGTCGACCGAACGCGATGCCGAGGACGATCGCGGCCGCGAGCCCGGAGATGGCCTGGCCGCCCATCCAGATCAGGGGAAAGCCAGTGGAGTACCAGCCGGGTTGCAGGGAAAACAACCAGTCGACCGACGCGATGTGCAGCGTGAAGACGAGCACGATGAAACCGACCGGCCCCACCCAGCGCAGCCGGAAATTGGTGCCCGCGCGGCGCGCCCCCCACGCGAGGAGCGCGAAGATCACCTCGATGATGATGTAACGGATCACCACCCCGGCGCGGCTTTCGTAGATCGCGAGCGATCCGGTGACGGGTTCCTCACGCACCCCGCCCGGCGTGCCGAGGTGCGGCAGGAACAGCAGGGGAATCAACAGCAGCCAGATGAAGGGCAGCAACGTGACGCCCGCCTGCAGGAACGGCTGGAGCGAACGTCCCCATTGTCCGCCGGTCATGCGATAGATCAGCAACAGCAACAGGGAGCCCAGCGCCGGCTGCACCATCACGAACACGGCGTAAAACCAGGCCTCGGCGAGTCCGGCGGGATGAATCCAGGCCACGATCGCGCCCGCCACGGCGGCCAGCACGGCGATGACGAGCGCGCCGCGCGCGATCCGATGCTGTCTTTGGTTGTCGTCGTCAGTCATGGGGAAGTGAGGGCGGCGCGTTGGGCGGCCGGCACGTCGGCGAGGGTGGCGTGCTGGCTGCGCTGCAGCGCGCGGATGTAGGCGATGATCGCCCAGCGATCGGCGGGGCTCACCCGGTCCGCGTAGGAATACATCACGCCGTAGCCATTCGTGATGACCTCGAAGAAATGGCCGAGCGGCTCCTGGCGCAGGCGTTCCTCGTGATACGAAGGCGGCGAAGGAAAGCCCCGGCGCACGATGATGCCCTTGCCGTAGCCGTCGGCGCCGTGGCAGACCGAGCAATAGATCGTGAAGCGTTCGCGGCCACGCTCGAGGAGCGCCGGCGTCACGGGAACCGGGAACTGCGTGACGAGTTCGCCGTTCACCCGCCCGGTGATGAAGCCGGGCCGGCCGAGATCCGCACTGCGCGCGACGGTGTGGGCGGGCAGCGGCCGCGCCGAGCTGCCGTTCGCAAAATGGGTCGAAGGATCATACGGCCGGTAGTTCGACTGCTTCTCCATGTTCGGACAGCCGGCGAAGAGCAGGGCGAGCGCGGCAACGGCGATCGCCGGCCGGGACGGACGTTGTATCCGGGCCGGTCCATTCCCGCGTGACGGCCCGGACGCAAGATCCGGCCCTACAAAGTGCCGCCGCCGTTTCACCCGCCCACCTCCTCGATCGCGGTCGCGCCCAAGGTGCGCAGCAGGCGCGGCGTTTCCTGCACATGGTATTTCGGATCGCTGGTAAGGATGCAGACGAAAAATGCGTCCTGCGACGCCCGCTCGAATTCGCTGTGCCCAAACATCGGGTGATCGAGCCGCGGCAGCTTGGAAAGAATCAGGAAGCCCGCGAGGCCGCACAGCGATGCGGTCAGCACCGTGAGTTCAAACGTCACCGGCACGTAGGGCACCCAACTGAAGACCGGCCGGCCCGCGACTTCGATCGGGTAGTCGGAGGTGCCCCACACCTGCAACATGAAGGCGCCGATCATGCCGCAGAATCCGGTGGCGAGCATGATCGCCGGCACACGCGAGCGACGGTGCGGGATGAGTTCGCGAGCCTCCTCGACCGGCCAGGGCGTGTAGACCTCGAGACCCTCGTAACCTTCGTCGCGCAAGCGCCGCAACGCCGCGAGCAGGTCATCGGCCGAGGTGAACATGCCGGCAAGGCCATGCGGCGAGGGCGGCTTCATGACCTGCGGTCCTCCTTCCCGCCGGATTTCTTTTTCGTCTCGTAGACGAGGTGTCGCACTTCCGACATCGAGATCGCGGGCACGAAGCGCAGGAACAGAAACATCAGCGCGAAGAAAAGGCCCAGCGTGCCGATAAAGGTGGAGTAATCCCAGAATGTCGGATGGAACAGCCCCCACGACGACGGCAGGAAGTCGCGGTGCAGGCTCGTGATCACGATCACGTAGCGCTCCGTCCACATGCCGACGTTCACCAGGATCGAAATGATGAACAGGGGCAGCGGGCTCTGCCGCATGCGGCGCCACCACAACAGTTGCGGCACGCCCACATTGCACAGGAGCATCATGAACCAGAACTCGAACCAGTAGGGTCCGAACGCCCGGTTGTACATCATGTAACGCTCGAAGACGTTGTTGCTGTACCAGGCGGTGAAGATCTCGGCGAAGTAGCCGTAGGTGACCACCCAACCGGTCGCAAGGGTGACCTTCGCCATGAAGTCGAGATGTCGCGTCGTGATCACCTGGTGCATGCGCGGGAACAGGGCGCGCACGGGAATCACGAGCGTCAGCACCATGGCGAAGCCGGAGAAGATCGCGCCGCCGACGAAGTAGGGCGGGAAGATCGTCGAATGCCACCCCGGGAGCTGGGCGCTGGCGAAGTCCATGCCGACGATGCTGTGCACGGAAAGCACAAGCGGCGTGGCGAGGGCGGCGAGCACGACGTAGAGCCGGCCGTGGTCGTGCCAGTGATGGATGTCGCCCCGCCAGCCGAGGGAGACGACACCGTAGAACCAGCGCTTGAATTTCGACTTCGCGCGATCGCGCGTGGTGCCGAGGTCGGGCACGAGCCCCACGTACCAGAATACCAGCGACACGATCCCGTAGGTGGTGACCGCAAAGATGTCCCAGATCAGCGGGCTGCGAAACTGCGGCCACAGGCCCATCGAGTCGGGATAGGGCAGCATCCAATAGAAGAACTGCGGCCGGCCGAGGTGCAGCAGCGGGAACATCGCCGCGCAGGCGACCGCGAACAGCGTCATCGCCTCGGAAAAACGGTTGATCGACGTGCGCCATTCCTGGTGCAGCAGCAGCAGGATCGCCGAGATGAACGTGCCGGCATGGCCGATCCCGATCCACCAGACGAAGTTCGTGATCGCGAAACCCCAGGCGACGGGAATGTTGATGCCCCAGATGCCGACGCCGCGGATGAACAGCCAGGCAACGGAAACCATCAGCAGCATCACGATCGCAAAACTGACCAGGAACGTCACCCACCAGGCGGTGGGCATCGGCCGCTTCAGCGGCACGTCGGTGATGATCTCGCTGATCGTGCGATCGTTGGTCCCCGGACGAAACAGCGGTGCGTCCTGATCCTGGGAGCGCGGGACGGGAGGCGGCGCAAGAGGGATCATGACGACGTCCTTCCCCCGGACGGAACCGGCGCAGACGCTGCCCTCATACCAATTCCCCCTCCGCTTTGAGGTCACCGGGATTGAGGACGCGGGCGAGATAGGTCGTGCGCGGGCGCGTATTCAGGTCGGGCAGCAGCGCGTAGTTCAACGGGTGCTGGCGCAGCGCCGCGATTTGGGAATCCGGCGCGTGCAGATCGCCGAACACGATGGCTTCGGTGGGGCACACCTGCTGGCACGCCGTGCGCACCTCGCCGTCGCGGATCAGGCGTTTTTCCTCGGAAGCCGTGATGCGCGCGGCATTGATGCGCTGGACGCAATACGTGCATTTCTCCATCACGCCGCGGGCGCGCACCGTCACGTCGGGATTTTTCTGCAGCGTGAGCAGCGACTCGGTCGGCACCTGGAAATCGAGAAAGTTGAACCGCCGCACCTTGTAGGGGCAGTTGTTCGAGCAATACCGCGTGCCAATGCAGCGGTTGTAGACCATGTCGTTCAGGCCCTCGTTGCTGTGCAGCGTGGCACCGACCGGGCAGACGAGTTCGCAGGGCGCGGTCTCGCACTGCATGCAGGGCACGGGCTGTTGCACAAGGCGCGGATGTTCCGGCTCACCGGCGTAGTAGCGGTCGATGCGGATCCAGTGCATCTCGCGACCGCGCGCGACCTGGTCCTTGCCGACCACCGGGATGTTGTTTTCCGCCTGGCAGGCGATGGTGCAGGCGTTGCAGCCGATGCAGGTGCTCAGGTCGATCACCATGCCCCACGCGTAGCGCGGATCCTCCCAGCCGGGGAACAGGCGCGGGTGCGTGCTTTCCGGTTCGGCGATGTCCTGGTTGATCCGGTCCGGAGTGACCATGCGCACGATATCGCGCCCCTCCATCTGGAAATGCCCCTGCGTGCTGATCACGGAACCGCGCCGGTCGCGCCGGTGCACGGCGGTGATCGGGGCCTGCCAGAGGCTGGCCCGGGTGCGCAGGCGATAGGCGTTCACGCCGACATGGCGCCCGACCGAACCGGTGTGTTCGCGGCCGTAACCGAGATGCAGGGTGATGCAGTCCTCCGCCTGCCCGGGTTGGATCCACACCGCGACGTCGAGGGAGCCCTCCTTCGTCTCGATGGTGATGATGTCGCTGTTGTTCAGCTCGAGTCGCCGCGCGAGCGGGGGACTCACCAGCGCGGCGTTGTCCCACACGATGTGCGAGATGGGGCGCGGAATTTCCTGCAGCCACGCGTTGTTGATCCAGCGACCGTCCTGGACGTTCGGATCGGCGCGCAACAGCAGGTACCCGTTTTCATGAGACACGGCGGAGGGTGGTTTCAGCGCCTGCGCCGGTGCGCCCGGTTGCGCCGGCGGATTGCCGTTCGCGGCGCTGTTTGGAATCACCCCGGAGCGGAGCCATTCGTTCCACGCGTGGTCGAAGTCGTCCTCGTTGCGAAGTTGCTGCCACGTGGCGCGCACGAGATCGTAGTCCGATTGACCCGGGGGCTTGGCGCAGAAGTGAATCACCTCGGCGAGCGTCCGCGTGCGGAAGAGCGGCGCGATCAGCGGCTGCACGATGGAGGCGGTGCCGTCGTAGGCGCGCAGGTCCGACCATGATTCCAGAAAATGGCTTTCCGGCAGGTGCCAGTTGCAGCGCACCGCCGTCTCGTCGACGTAGGGCCCCATGTGCACGGTGAACCCGGCGCGCGGCAGCGCGGCGCCGAAGTCGACATCCGCCGGCGCCGTGTACACGGGATTGCAGCCGAGGATCAGCAGCGCATGCACCCCCCCGGCGGCGAGCACCTCGACGAGGTCCGGAAGCATGCCCGCGGCGCGCGGATCTCCATCGGAGCGAACGGCGGCGCGGGCGCCAGGGTGGAGGGGCGGACCGCCGGCAGCAAGCCGGGCGTTGATCGCCGCGACCGCGTGGTGGATCGGGTCGTCCATTTCCGGACCGGCAAGCACGATCGCCTTTTGTTCGCTCGCGCGCAGGTCGCGCGCGGCCGAGCGGACGAAGTCGCGTTCGGCCTCGTCGAGCTCGCCGCCCGCGTTCGCGGCGAGGCCGGGGACCCCGAGGTTCGCGGCGAGGGCGAAGACCACTTGCGCGATGCGTGCGGGTGAAATCGGCAGCCGGTGATCCGCCATCGTGCCGGTGACGCTCGGCGTCGGTTCCAGGACGTAAAGGCGGCTCAGCGGGCGATCATTGCCGACCACGCGCCGCCGTTTGGCGTAGGCGCGGGCGTAACGCAGGCTGGCCGGATGCGAGTAGAGAAAGTCGTCGCCGATGGAAAGGATCACGTCCGCCGCGGCGGGATCGAAGTCGAGCTGTTGCCCCTCGCGGTCGAAGCGCGGCAGCGCCGTGTGTTGATACCATCGTGCATTCGGAAACTGGTCGAGCAGGCGGTGGATGCCGCGCAGCACGGTGGGCGACGTCGTCGGCTCGGTGAGCAACGCGAGGCCGGTGCCGCCGTTTTCACTGAACGGGCGCCGCTGTCCCAGCCACGCATCCTCGAAGGTTTCCCATGCCACCGGCGACTGGTCGTGCAACGGAACCCGGGAGCGGTCGGGATCGTAGAGTCCGAGCACGCCGGCCTGCGTGACTGTATCCGTGGCGCCGAGACTGTCGGGATGGTCGGGATTGCCCTCGAGCTTGGTCGGCCGGCCCAGGTGCGATTCGGCCAGCACGCCGCGGGCGTATCCCTGCCAGGGCATCGCCGTCGCGAAGAACAGCGGCTTGCCCGGCACCACCTGTTCGGGCGCGGTGACGTAGGGCACAATCTGCTTGTCCGGATGCGGCGCGCAGCCGGACGCGCCCGCCATCGCGAGCGACGCTCCCATCACTTCGAGGAAACGCCGGCGGCTCACTTCGGGCGGCCAGAACGAGGCGTCCGGCGGAAACTCATCGGTGCGGGAACCGGGTGACGACGCGGGCCGTTCCCGTTGCTCGAGCGTTTGCCAGAGCTCCGGCGGTTCCGCCCCGCGGGTGTCCTGGGCAGCGCAATGCGTGGCGGATGATGGTGACGGGCGCGAAGACATCAGTGGTGGCACGTCGAGCAGTTCGTAAGATGCGGCGGATGGATATAGCGCTCGGTATAGAGCTCGTTGGCCCGCTGGGCGGAAACGGGCTCACCGGCGTGCGGCGAGGGATGGGGGGCGAACACCTGGCTGAGTTGGGCTTCCAGGTGGGGCGCCGGGTTGCGGTGACATTTGATGCACCAGCGCATGGGCAGGTCCTGCTGACGGCGCATCAGCGCCATGTTGCCGACATCGCCGTGGCACGTGGTGCAGGCGACGCCTTTCGCGATATGGATGCTGTGATTGAAGTAGACGTGATCGGGCAGGTGATACACCCGGTTCCAGACCAGCGGCCGGTCCTGCGTCGCGCTCGCCACGACCGGCTGCAGCATCGCGGTGTCGGTGAAGATCTGCGAATGGCAGGTCAGGCACGTGTGCGTGGGCGGCAACCCCGCGAAGGATGAGGTCTCGACGGAGGTGTGACAGTAGCGACAGTCGATCTTCAGGTCACCCGCATGATGGCGGTGGCTGAACAACACCGGCTGGTCGGCGGCGATGTGTGCGGGTGTCCAATACCACGCGCGGTAGTAGTGGTAGTAGGCAAATCCGCCCGCCCCGAGCAGGATCGCCAGACCGGCCAGCGTGGCGCGAAACACAGTCGTGCTGCGGGCGGTAAACAGCGGGCGAGTCATGACGGAAGCATGAGAAGTAAGCCGGGCATCCGCCACGGGCGTGCCATGTTACTCCGATGCCGACCTTCGCATATGGGGGCGTCGCCCTTTTGCGACTACTGGGGACGACCCGATGATCAGTCGTTGACCAGCATTGGTTTTGGTCGAACCGCCCCGCAGCGGCCGAACCGCTGTAACCCTGGCTGAAAGCAGCCGCGTTGGAGCGCAGCAGCAACGCGGTGCAAAGGCCGGCATGTAACGTAGCCGCGTTGGAGCCGTGCGACAACGTGGCCGCGGTGGGTTATGGCCACGTTGTCGCGGGGCTCCAACGCAGCCACGAGCCAGGCTCCAGCGCCGCTACGAACCGGACCGCGGGTTCGGGCCGGAACTCCGCGGGCGCCGCGGCGGGGAACGGAGTCCCCGCCCTACCGTTGGAAACCTCCCGCGCGTTCCCTACCGCGTGCGTAGTCGTTCCTGGTCGCTTTCCGCGCGCAGGTTGATCGTCTCCGCGAGAATGCTCAGTCGCTTGTCGGTCTCGGCTTCCTCGTCGAGGGTTTCCTGCATCAGCTCCACGATGTCCTCGTGGTTCAGCAACTCGGCGTAGGTGCGGGCAGTGCCGTAGCCGGCGATCTCGTAGTGCTCGACCCGTTGCGCGGCGGCGATCAGGGCCGCGTCCTTCACCGACTTTTCGGCCTTCTCGTGAATCGTGTCGGTGCCTTCGGCGAGCAGGCCTTTCATCGCCTTGCAGACGCGGCCCCGCGGCGTGGCCCCGAGCACCTTCATGGCGCGCTCAATGCGCTCGACGTGGTGCCGGGTCTGTTGCAGGTGCTCGGTGAAACCCATCCGAAGTTCCGCATCGTGGGCGGCGCGGGCCATCTTGGGCAGCGCCTTCACGAGCTGCTGTTCCGCGTTGTAGAGGTCCTTGAGTTCGTGAACGAGAAGTTCCGACAGGTTGGTGAGCTTGGGCATGACGAGGGAACGGTTGTGGCAAGGTGGATGACGAAGGAAGCGGAGAAATGGGCGGCCGGGTCAGCCGTTGCCATCACGGCGGGCGGCGGCTCCGGGCAGCGCGCGACTCAGGGGCCGCGAGCGCTGGCCGGCGCCGGAGATGGTTCCGTGAACAGCCGCGGGCCCGGGGCGACGGCCTGCCGGCACAGCCTCAGCTGCAGGCGGACCTCCCGCCGACAGCGCGGCAGCTCCCGCAACGGGAGATGCTCGCTCCGCATGATGGCGCGCGCCAGCGATTCCACGGCGAGGGGCGACGGGCGCAGCAGCGCCGAAACCGGAGGAACCAACCAGGACGGCGCATGGTTCATGTGGGGATTTCGCGGGGTTGTTCGAAGAGCGGGAAAAGTGGATACGACATCACCGGCGCACCCTGGGGCACGGGTTGCTCGCCCTGGCGTTTCCACGCACGCCAGGCGATGATGCCGCCGATGACGAGGAGCGCAAGGACCGCGATCACGAGGGCGATGTTCACCTGGGTCGTCCACTTGCGCGGGCGCAGCCCGGGGGGAAGCGAAGGGGGCGGGCGATTGGGCGAGGCAGCGGCCATCGGGGCGGTTCGGAAAAGGGAAACCTAGGGATTGAACCGGCACCCGGGCGGAATCACACCGCCCGGGTATCCGCGTCGGTATGACGCATCCGTGGGTGACGTTGCGGAGGCGCCGGATGGCGGCGGTGCAGCCGCGAGATCGGCCTCCGGCGGCGGGGCTGGGCGGACTCGACCGGCGGTCGACGCGAGCGGGGGTTCCGGCGGGGTGGCGGGGTGGGGTGAAAACCGACCGTCCATGCGCATATAATGGCCGCTAAACCGGCGCAAACGGAATCAGGTGAGGCACGGTTTCCGGCGTCGGGCGGCCTCCCGGTGAACACAGACGCCCACCGCACCCGTCACGCGAGGTGCTTGGTTTTCGTCCACCGGATCGCGTGTTGCAGCAGGTCCGGCGCATCGCCCACATGCAGCTTGATCTTGAGATGCTCGCGGTAGGAGTCGATCGTCTTGACGCTGAGGTTGAGCCGCTTTGCGATCTGGCGGGTGGTGAAGCCGTCGCCGATCAACTCGAACACCTCCATCTCGCGATCGCTGAGTTGCTCGACCGGATCCTCGACCTCGTTGGAGCGGCTCACGAGCACGCGTTCGGCGAGCTTTTCCTTCAGGCGCGGGCTGATGTAGGCCTTGCCTTCCATGATCTGCCGCACCGCCGTGAGGATCTTGTCGCTCGCCTCGTGCTTCATGATGTAGCCCCGCGCGCCGGCCCGGAAGGCCCGCGGGGCGTAGAGCAGCTCGTCGTACATCGACATCATCAGCACGAGCAGGCGCGGGCGCATGGAGAGCGCGTTCTTCACGAACTCGATCCCGCTCGTGCCCTTGAGCGAGACATCGACGATCGCGATGTGCGGCTCGAGTTTCTCCACCAGTTCCAGTGCGCTGGCGGAGTTGCGCGCCTGGCCGACCACGCGCATGTCGGATTGTTGGTTGATGAGCGCGGCGACGCCCTGGCAGGTGATGGGATGATCGTCGACGAGAATGACCCGGCACTCGGAGGTGCGGGGGGTGTCGGTTTCGATGGGTGCGAGATCAGCAGGCTTTTTCATGGGGACAGCTTTCAGGTTGTGGGTAGGTGACTTCAATGCGGACGCCGTGCGCGGGTTGCGACGCGATCTGCAGGCAGCCGCCGATCAGCGTCGCACGATAACGCATCAGCCCGAGGCCGGCGCCGCAGGATTGCAGGGGACCGGCGGGATCAAAGCCGCGGCCGTTGTCCTCCACGACGACGCAATGCCGTGCGTCGGTGGTGCGGAAGCTTACCGCGACGTGGGTGGCGTTGCCGTGGCGGACGGCGTTGGCGGTGGCTTCCTGGACGATGCGGAATAGATGTGCGGCCGTTTCCGGGTCGTAGGCGAGTCCGTTGGCGGGCAGGTCGAGTTGCACCTCGACGCCGTGCATGCGCTCGATCTGTGAACGCAACTCCTCGAGCGCGACCGCCAGGCCGGCGGCGGCGACCCGACCCGGCACGAGCCCGCGGGCCAGCAGGCGCGTGTGCGTGAGTGCTTCATTCGCCACGTCGGCCACGGTGGCGGCGTCCTCGGCCCCGACGCCATCACGCTCCTGCAGACGGTTCGCGAGGGCCTTGCTCAGACAGGCAATCCCCGTGAGCAACTGGCCGACTTCGTCGTGCAGATCCGCGCCGATCCGCTGCCGTTCGGCGTCGACGGCCTGGAGGAGTTCGCGTTCCAAGCCGCGGCGCGAGCTCACGTCCTGGGCGAAAAAGATGGCGCCGTCGTCGTCAACACCGTCGCGGAACAGGTGAAACGCGATGCGGCCCTCCTGTCCGTGGCCATCGTCGACCGCGATTTCGAACTGGCTGGCGTGTCCCGCCAGCGCCCGGGCAACCGCATCGCGTCCGGCGGGGAAGTGTTCGGCGAGGCGGGTGCCGTGCAGACGGCGAGGGTCGAAGCCGCGGTGCGCCAGACCTTCGCCCTCCAACTCGGTGACGCGGCCCGTGGCATCCAGCCGGCCGGCCACCGCCGGCAGGCGGCGCAGCGCCCGCGCGGCGAGCGGCTCCGCCCGGTCAGACGGGCGGGTGGGGCTGGCTTCGATCCGGTCGGTGACATCGAAGGCGAAACCGATGGCGCCCTGACGGCGGGAATCGTCGCGGCGAACATGACATTCGAAGTGCCGCATGCGCCCGTCGCGCCGGAGGGAATGCATGAACGTGACCGGCGTGCCGTGCATCGCCTGGCGGATGGCCGCGCCATCGACGCCGGCGTGCGCGAAAACATTGCGGCCACACACCTCTGCAGGGTCGAGTCCGAGCGCCTGCAATCCCATGCCAGCGCATTGCCGGATGAGTCCGTCGTCGTCGATGCGGAGCGCGATTACGGGCAGGTGGGCGAGCAGGTCGGGTAGCAGGTTGGTGGACGCGAAACCATTCCCGACCATCGGTCCGTCCATTGCGGACGCCTGCGGGCGCCCCGGGTCGCTCGATCCGGGACTCGCGAACATATGCAGCACCGGCAATGGGGCGACGTGAGCCGGCGCATCACCGAAGCCCGATGCGGTGGAAAGAAACCCATCAACGACGTTGGAGGAGGCGGAGCCGCTGGAGGAGCCCGCGCGCAACGCGCGCGCCAGGTTGGGTCCGTTGGAGCGCCACCACTCGCGATCGCGCTGGCGCGCACGCGCGACCTCGGCGCGCCGGATCGATTCCGCGATCGCTTCCTGGAGATTTCCAGCGCGCAGTTCACTGCGGGGAAGGAAGGCGCATGTCACCCCCGCGGCATCGCGCGTGTCCCGGGGTCCGGCCGCGATCACGATGACGGGCGTGGTGCCGCCGTCACGGGCGAGTTCCCGCAGCAGCGAGAGCCCCAGCGACTCGTTCGTGGCGAGAACCACGTCGTAGGCTTTGCTGAGCGCGGCGTCCCGTGCGGCGGCCACGCTGCCGAGCCAGTGAACCGCCCCGGGCGGATGCGGGGATCGCAGACAGAGTTCGCGCAGCGACTCGAACTCACTTTCGCTCTCCGCCACGATGAGGATGCGCAGCGACGTCCGGGCGAGACCCGGCCGCGCCGTGAGGGCGCGCTTTTTCTTGGGCTGCGGTTGCGAGGCAACAGTTGTCATAGTGCAGAATGCGATGTTCGTGGGAGATCTCCCGGGAAACTTGCACGCGAATCCCGGCCACAGGATCCGGGCGCGCGATCCTTAGAGAGCCCCGTTGGTTCCACGTCGGTTTGTCATTCTGGATTCCCGCTGCCCCGCCAGTTCCGGGCCAGACACCGTCGACTGGGCGATGATGTGTTCGATCAAGGCCCGGGGTCGGCCGGTGCGGCGCACGAGGCGGCGAAGCAGTTCTTCCTCTTCTCCATCGATATATTCGAGATCGTCGTCCGTCAGGTCCGCAAACTCCTGTTTCAATCGTCCTTGGGCGACGTCCCAGTTGCGTCGGATCAGATCAGAATTCATCGGCGGTTCGTTTGGCGTGGGTGAACACTTTCCCTGTCGCAGGATCGGTGCCGGGCCCGATGCCAACTCACCGGGACGTCGCGCTGCGGGGTGTGAAATCAGGGCCGGAACCAGGATGTTCAGCGGTCCGACGAACCATCGTTTTCGCGAACCACCTCGGTGGCAGGCTTGTCGTCGCGTAATCCGAGATAGGCCGCCTGCCGCAGCATCCCGTCCTCAGTCCATTCGGCAAAACTCACCTGGCATACGAGCACGGGACGCACCCACGTTGCATTGCGCTCGGGCGGCGGATGGAGGAACGGGCAACGCGCCCGCTCTTCGCGCTGCAGGCGGCGATGCAACGCGTTCAGTTCCGCCTGCGTGAAACCGGTGCCGACCTTGCCGGCGTAGACGAGGCCGTCGGATGTATGGTAGCCGAGCAGGAGGGCACCGAAGGCCGCCCGGCCGGCGCGTGGCGGGGTAAACCCGCCGATGACGAATTCCTGTTCCGGCCGGATCTTGCGTTTCACCCACGCACCGCTGCGCGCGCCCGGCTCATAGCGGGAACCGCTGCGCTTCGCGATGATGCCCTCCCAGCCATGGGCGCTGGCTTCGGCAAGCAGGCGCACCGGCGGGACGTCGAAGACTTCGGAAAGGCGCAACGGCGCGGGCGACCGGCGCAACAACCGGCGCAACGCGCGCTGCCGCGTCTCCAGCGGTTCAACCAGAAACGACTTCTCCTCGAGCCGCAGGAGATCGAAGGCATAGAAAAACAATGGCGGGCGCAGGCGGGCGCGCACGCTCCGCTGCAGCAACTGGAACGACGGGCGACCGCGCGGATCGAGCGCGACAATTTCGCCGTCGAGCACCGCCTGCTTCACCGGCAGGGCCGTGAATGCGGGCAGCAGTTCTGGATACCGGTTGCCCAACGGGTGATGATTGCGCGACCACAATTCCGCCCGTCCGCCGGCGATCGTGGCGATCGCGCGGTAGCCGTCGAACTTCATCTCCAACCGCCAGGATCCTTCCGGGATCGCCGGCACGGCGAGTGCCTTCATCGGCTCGACGTACCAGCGATCGAGGTGGGGACGGCGCGGCATCGGGCGGGGTCGCCGGGTTCAGGCTGCGGCCTTGCGCGAACGCTTGCGCGAGGACGCCGACGCGCGTTTGCGGCCGCCGCTGCCGCGCTTGCCGCGGCCGGATTCGGCGAGGCTCTCCTTCAGGACCGCGACCAGATCGATGACATCGCCGGCCGGGCGTCGGGCGGAAGGTTTGGCCGGCGCCTCACGGCCGCCGCTCTTCGCCTTGCGTTCGATCAACTCGAGCAACGCGGACGAATAGTCGTCGGTGTAACGTGTGGGATCCCATTCGTGCGTCATCTCGTCGATCAACGCGTGCGCCATGGACAACTCGCGCTTGCCGGGCTTCGTCCCGACCGCCGGCGTCTCGATCCGCTGCGGATCGACGAGTTCTTCCGGAAAATGCATCAGATCGAGGACGAGCAGGCCTCCGCGCGGCCGGAGCGCGGCGAGATGCTGGCGCGTCTTGATCACCACCTTCGTGATGCCGATGCGATTGCTGCCGCTCAGCGCGTCCCGGAGCAGCGCGTAGGCCTTCGTGCCGCCCTTCAATGGCTCGAGATAATAGGGCTTGGTGAAGAGCATCGGGTCGACCTCCGCCTGGGGCACGAAGTCGAGGATGTCGATCGTCTCGGTCGCCTCGACGTCCGCGCGCCGGAAATCCTCCTCCTTGAGCACGATGTACTTTCCCTTCTCGTACTCGTAGCCCTTCACGATGTCCTTCCAGTCGACTTCCTTGCCGTCGATTTCGGCAACCCGCTTGTAATTGATCGGGCTGAGATCGGTCTTGCGCAGCAAGTGAAACTTCAGCTCCTCGCGCCTCGTGGCGGACACGAGGGCGATCGGAATATTGACGAGGCCAAAGCTGATGGAGCCTTTCCAGATCGGGCGCATGGGAAGAGGAATGGTTGCTGGATTCAGGCCGGGGGCACGCGGCGCTGGGCCCGTTCGATTTGCGCGGGTGGCTTCGTGTCCGACGCGCCCGGAGTCGGCTGGTCGGCCGCGGGATCGGTGCGGGAAACCGGGTGGTCCGAAGGGAGGTGACCTTCAGGCCGGATACGCGATCGCCAGATGGCGGCGATCACCACCACCAGGAACAACAGGACAATGGCACCAATGGAGTAGCCCACGCCGGGAAAGATAGGAGGCGCCTGAACGAACTCCATGGGGCCCGCATCCGGTTCTCGGACCGGGAGGAAGATCGGTCTTTGGAGTGCGGGAGCTTGCTCCCGCTTCCGAAAGCGGCGGCAAGCCGCCGCACTCCAAACCGCGCCCGGTTTCTTCCCGTCCACCGCAAAACTCGTCTTGCAGCCATGCGCCAGTCCTTCGACAGGCGCAGGGGCCTCGACACGGTGGGAGGTGTTCCGCGCGGTTCCGCGCCATCCACGACGAGACCGAAACCTCGTGCAGAATGACCAAGCGCCCGCGGGGCGGTCTGCAAATCGCACTTGCGAGCCGACCATCCCGGCCCGCCCCGCCCGCCGTAGCGGTTTTCATGGCACGGATCATGGGAGGGAGAACCGGAGCTCCCATGAGGATTTGCATGTTCACGAACACGTTTCTTCCCCACGTCGGAGGAGTGGCGCGATCGGTGCGCACGTTTCTGGAAGACTACCGGCGCGCGGGGCATCGCGCGCTCGTGGTCGCCCCGGAATTCGCCGATGGCCGGGCTCCGCGCGCGATCGAGCGCTCGGTCGAACGGGTCCCCGCCTGGAGCAATTTCAACGGCAGCGATTTTTCCGTGAGCCTGCCGTTGGGCGCCGGTCCGATGGAACGCATTGCCCGCTTCCGGCCTGACATCGTCCATGCCCAACACCCCTTCCTGCTCGGCGATTCCGCGTTGCGCGTGGCGGCGCAACAGGGACGGCCGGTCGTTTTCACGCATCACACCCTGTACGAGCAATACACGCATTACCTGCCGTTCGACTCGGTGCCGGTGCAGGCGTTCGTCGTCGAGCTGGCCACGCGCTACGCCAACTGCTGCGACGGCGTGATCGCGCCCAGCGCGAGTCTCGCCCGTCTGCTGAAAGAACGCGGGGTCACGACGCCGATCCAGGTGATTCCGACCGGCATCGACACCCGCGCGATGGCGTCGGCCGCACGGACCCCGTGGCGCCGGCGGCTGGGTCTGTCCAGGGACGACGTCCTCATCGGGCACGTCGGCCGCCTGGCGGAGGAAAAGAACCTTCCCTTTCTCGCGGAGGCGCTGGCGCGGTGCCTGGCGCGCGAGCCGCGCGCGCACGCGCTGATCGTCGGCGATGGTCCCGCGCGGGCCCAATTCGATGCGGAACTCGCCCGCTGCCGCGTGACCGATCGGGTGCACTTTGCCGGGCGGCTCACCGGCCAGGCCTGGCGCGAAGCGTACGCGGCCATGGATGTGTTTGCCTTCAGTTCGCACAGTGAAACGCAGGGCATGGTGCTGGTCGAGGCGATGGCGGCGGGCGCGCCCGTGGTCGCGCTCGATGCCAGCGGTGTACGTGACGTGGTCCGTGACGACGAGAACGGCCGCCTGTTGCCCGCAAAGGCCGCGGCGGAGACGATGGCGCGCGCGCTCGCGCAGGCGGTGCGCGAGCCGGACCTGCGCGGTCGCTGGCGGCGCGGCGCCCGGCGCACGGCGCGGGAGTATGACCGGCGCGCGACTGCGGCGCGGGCGCTTGATTTTTATCGGGAACTGATCGGGGCCCACGATGCGCAGACGCGCATGGACGAATGGGAACGCTGGTGGCAGCAGGTGCGCGACCGGGTGGCGATCGAGGGACGCTTGATCGGCGACAAGCTTGCCGCGGCCACGCATGCACTCGTGCGCGAAGCCTCGGCCATCACCGCGCTCGCGAGGACCGGATGATGTCATGGTAATCCGCTGGCAAGAGCGCTTGCTGCGCTGGCGGCGACGCTTCAGCCGCGCCGAATGGGCGGCGCGCCACCTCGACTTTGCGCTGTCGTCAGACCCGCCGCACTCGCCCGGTCTCCTGCTCATCCAGGTCGACGGCCTGGCGAGGCATCAGCTCGAGCGTGCCCTGAGGGCGGGCGAGATGCCTTTCCTGCGTCGCCTGTTGCGCCGGCGCGGCTATCAAATGCACACGTTTTATCCCGGTCAGCCGGCGAGCACCCCGGCCGTACAGGGGGAGCTCCACTATGGCGTGCACGCGGCGGTGCCGGCGTTCAGCTTCCTCGATCCGGAAGCGGGCGGCATCGGGCTGATGATGCATCCCGCGTTCGCGAAACGTGTCGAGGCCGGGCTGGCCGCCG
This sequence comes from uncultured Verrucomicrobiae bacterium, assembly GCA_963797435.1. GTDB lineage: Bacteria > Verrucomicrobiota > Verrucomicrobiia > Opitutales > Opitutaceae > CAWCPJ01. Next base: position 299,384 of record CAWCPJ010000007.1, read on the forward strand.
AGCACGAGGGGCTGCTGCGCGACGGCAGTTCCTGGTCGAACATCTACTCGGGCGGGGCCGCGCCGGAGGAGAGCCATTTCTGCGCCGCGAGCATCGGCCTCGGCGACGCCTGGCGTTCGATCCGCCTGCGCATGGCGGTGACAGTGGTGCTGTTGCATCTCGACGCCGTGTTTCGCCTGCTCGGCCTGCTCGGCCTCGAACTCCTGATCGGGTTGTGGGATGCTGCACATGGCGTGTTCCAGCAGGGGCGGCGCGTGGGCAAGGAGTTGTCCTTCCTCGTCGCGCGGGTCGCCGTGTGTGTCGGTTTGCGGGAACTCATCACGGTGGGCGCGGCCATCGATCTCGCGCGCGGGCTGCCGATCGTGCACGTGAACTTTGTCGGCTACGACGAACAGGCGCACCGGCGCGGACCCGATTCCAAGTTCGCGCACTGGGCGCTGCTCGGCATTGACCGCGGCATCCGCCAGTTGCACCGCGCGGCGCGGCATTCGAGCCGTCGCGACTACGACGTGTGGATCTTCAGTGATCACGGTCAGACCGCCTGCCGTCAGGCCGAACGCATCACGTCGGGCGGGCTCGAAGGGCTGGTGCGGAAACACTGGCCGGCCGGGCGCCTGCCGGCGCAAAGTCAGGCGGGGCGCCGGCAGTTGCGCGCCTCGCCCGGCCACTGGATCGGCGGCCCCCGCTCGGGCCGCCGCGAGGACCGGCATCACGCCGAGGCGCGCCTTTCGGTCTTCGAACAGGAGGAGTTTGCCGTGGCCGCGCTGGGTCCCGTGGGGCATATCTACTTCAGTCGCGACATCGGCGCAGCGGCCTCGCGCCGACTCGCCGCGGCCCTGGTGCGTGACGGGGTTCCCGGCGTGATGTGGTGCGACGGACCGGACCACATCATCTGGCTGGAGGCCGGCGGTGAGCACCGGCTGCCGGAACATGCGTCCCTGCTCGACGTGGATCCCGAGTTGCAGGACGAACTCGCGCAGGATCTCGTTCGCCTTTGCCACCACGAGCGGGCCGGTCACCTCGTGGCCTTGGGGTGGGCGCCGGGACAGAAACCGTGGAGTTTCGCCAACGAGAACGGTGCCCACGCCGGACCCTCGCGCGATGAAGTCACGGGGTTTGCGCTGCTGCCGCCGGCCACCTGGCTGCCCGCCGGCACGGAACACCATATCCGGCCCGAGGCCCTGCGCCGCGCGGTGTTGCGAAGGTTGGATCGCGATCGCCCGGGAGCCGCCTCCGGCCATCCCCGCGAGCGCGGGCGCCGTCCGATCCGCCCCACGCCCCTGCGCGTGGTGACCTACAATACGCATGGCTGCCTGGGCAGCGACGGTCGCGTGACGCCGCGCCGCGTTGCCCGCGTGCTCGCCCAGTTCGATGCCGACATCATTGCCTTGCAGGAGCTCGATGTCGGCCGCCGGCGTTCCCGGGGGGAGGATCAGGTGGCGACGATTGCGCAGGAGCTCAATCTCTACGCCTCCTTCTGTCCGGCCGTGAAATCGGACGGGGAGGGTTACGGTCACGCCCTGCTCACACGTGCACCGATGCGCCTGAAGCAATCGCGCATCCTGCCGCGCGGCGCCACCAACGGTCGGGAACCACGCGCCGCCCTGTGGGTGAGCGTGCCGTGGAACGGCCGCACCGTGCACGTGATCGGCACCCATCTCGGCCTGGGCAACGAGGAGCGCTGGCAACAGGTCAACGAGCTGCTGGCCGCCGGCTGGCTCGGCGACGTGAACGGCCACGATCCGGTGATCCTGTGCGGCGACCTCAACCTCCATCCGGGTTCGCGCGGCTACCGGCGCCTGGCCGGACGGCTGCGCGACGTGCAGGCCCATGCCCCGGCGCACACCGCGCGGCAGACGTTTCCCTCCATCTTTCCCGTGCGTTGTCTCGACTACATCTTCGTCTCCGAGCACTTCGACGTGCACGCGGTGCAGGTGCCGCGCGACGCCTTGACCGTCCTCACGTCGGATCATCTTCCCCTGGTGGGGGATCTTCGTCTGAAGTGATCGCGACCGCCTGCGCCCCGGCGCGTTCGGCCGTGGCGGCGCGAAACCGGCGCGCCAGCCAGTAGGAGAGGGCGACGAGGGCCGCGCCGTAGAGAACCGCGGCGCTTGCCAGCCACCAACTGAAGTGGATGGCGACGTGACCGAGTGCGAGTCCGACCAGGGCCTGGGCGACATGCAGCGGAAACTCCACCAGGAGATAGATCCGCAAGGGGACCCCGCCGAGCGGCGGAACGTAGTTCTTCACGGCATACGAGACGCCGGGCAACAGCACGACCCACGTCGTAAACGGCCAGGCCGCGGTGCGGGGCACGGGCGGCAGGCGCCAGCCAAACCGCGCGAGCAGGCGGCGCATCGGCCGGTCCACTTTCCGGGCCAGGCCGAAGCTCGCGAGCAGATGCACGGCGGTGGAGCCCGCCACGGCAAGCACGCCCACGCCGAAGCCGAACCGGGCGCCCGTCGCGAGGTGCAGCGCGCTCACGGGAAACCCGAATATCGGCAGTACCGCGAGGGCGGAAAGCAAGGGCGCGGCCGGCAGCGTTTCCACCCAGCCGCGCCAGCGGTCCATCGGCACGGTGCGCCACACCCAGAACAGCAATGCCATGAAACCCACCACCCCCAGGATCGAAAGCCATCGCGGGCGCAGAAAGCGATTCCGGTGACGCGGCATGGTCCGGCCAAACGCAGGCTTCCTGCCAGCAGGGCGCGGAACACGGGTTTCGTGCAGCATGCATGAATGGAATACGGGAGGGTTGCGAATTGCGAGCCGGGCGGGACGGGTTCCGTCCTCAATCTGAAGTATATTCCGGCGCATTCCGCCGGTGCGCAGGCCGGGCCGTTGCCAAGCGCCGGCCCGATGGCACTTGGATTGCGTTTTGCCCAGCCTCACACGCACTCCTTCTCCCCATGAATCAGATCACGACGACGTCGCTGTCCGCGGCCGGGGACTCTCCCGGGTCCGTTCAGCCCGTGCCTGATCACGTCACGGTTCGCTCCTCGTGACGCTCGCCCCCCGCATTCTCACTTCCCGTCACGGTCTGCCGCTGCTGTTCGCCGCGGTGCTGTTGCTTGCGTCCGTGGCGATCGCGATCGTGACCATCGTGCGGCTCGACCACGCGATGGTGCGCATGAACCGATCCTACGACGTGATTCTGGGCGTGAATCGCTGCGTGGCCGCCGTGAGCTTTGCGGCGACGGAACAGCGCGGGTACATCATCACGGGCGCGCCGGGATTCATCGACCACTTCGAGTCCACCCGCAAGGAGGTCGACGAACTGCTCGAAAAGACCGCGTTGCTCGTGGCGAACGATCCGGCGTCGGCCGACCGCTTTGCCGCCATGCGCAACCTGGTCGAAGAACGCCTGAAGGAACTTGCGGCGGCCCTCGATGTCCGCCGCCGCGGGGGCATTGATGCGACTCGCGATCTTATCGAACAGCAGGCGGGCGTGCGCACCATGCTCGACATCCGGCAGGCGGCGCATGCGATCAACGAGGCGGAATCCCGCGCGATGGACGAGCGCCGCAACCGCCTGCGGCGGGGCGTGATCGCCGCGGCGGTCACCAGCAGTGCCAGCGGCCTCGTGGCCCTGGGGATGGCGGCGCACACCTTCCGGCTGATGCGCGGGGCGGCGCGTGCGCTCGAACGCGAGTCGAGCCTGATTCGCGACAAGGAACACGCCGAACAGGCGGAGCGCGAGAAAAGCGAGTTCCTCGCCAACATGAGCCACGAGATTCGCACGCCCATGAATGCCGTGCTCGGCTTCACCGACCTGCTGCGCGGGGTCGTGACCACGGCCAAGCAGCGCCAGTACGTGGACGCGATCGGTACCAGCGGCCGGGCCCTGCTGACGTTGATCAACGACATTCTCGACCTGTCGAAGATCGAGGCGGGCCGCTTTGAAATCATGCGGCGGCCGATGTCCCTGGCGGTCCTGTTCTCCGGGGTGCGCACGATCTTTCGTCAGCAGGCGCTCGAACGCGGCATCGAACTCCGGTTGCAGGTCGGGGAGAGCGTGCCGCCCGTGCTCGTCTTCGACAGTGTGCGCCTGCGCCAGATCCTGTTCAACGTCGTCGGCAATGCGCTCAAATTCACGCCGGGCGGCTCGGTGACGGTCGCCGCCGCGGCCGACCTCACGCCGGGGGATGAGACCTCCGTGACGCTGCGTCTCCGGGTGACGGACACGGGCATTGGCATCGCGCCGGAACACCAGCAGCTCGTCTTCGAGCCGTTCCGTCAGGCGGGCGTGGGACTGGACCGCAAGTACGGCGGCACGGGCCTGGGTCTCAGCATCACGCGCCGCCTCGTCGAAATGCTGGACGGCCGGATCGAACTCCAGAGCAATCCCGGTGTGGGGACGGAGTTTCGGTTCCTCTTTCCCCGCGTGGCGATCTCGGCCGCGCATCCCGAGGAGGAGCCGCTGGTCTCCGCCGACGAGGATTTCTCCGCCCTGCGGCCGAGCCTTGTCCTGGTGGCCGACGACGTGCCGCTCAACCGGGAGCTCGTCGGTTTTTATCTCGAGGGCACGCATCATCGCGTGTTGCACGCGAGCTCCGGTCGTGAGGCGGTGGAGAAGGCGCGACTGTTCAAGCCCGACGTCATCCTCATGGACGTGCGCATGTCCGGACTCGACGGGCCGGCCGCGCGCGAGCAACTGCAGGAGGATCCGGCCACGGCGTCCATTCCCGTGATCGCCGTCACGGCTTCGAGCGTGGCCGCGGAGGAAAGTCACTTGCGCGCCGCCTTCGCTGGCTTCGTGCGCAAGCCGTTTTCGCGCGGTGCGCTCTTTCGCGAACTCGCGCGGGTGTTGCCGGCGGGAGAGGCACCGGTGGAGGCGACAGCGGCGGCCCACCGCTCCCCGGAGGAGGACCTTGATGGGGCGAAGGCCTGGCGCGGACTCATCGACCATCTGCGCAGCGTCGAGCACGACACCTGGCCGCGGCTCCACCGCACGCTCGGTATCCAGGAAACCACCGATTTTGGCCGCGATCTGCTGCGCCGGGCGGAGGAGGCGCGGTGCCCGCCGCTCCGCCGTTACGCGCAGCGGCTGCTCGCGGAGGTTGACGGATTTGAAATCACGGCGATGGAAGCCAGCTTGCAGGAATTCCCCGAATTGGTAAACCGCCTCACCGCCCCCTCGGGCTCATCACTGACGTGAACTATTCCCCTACAGAACACGGTGGCGTCGTGCTCGTCGTCGACGACGTGCAACGAAATCTGCAGATCCTCGGGGGCATTCTCGCGCCCCGACATTTCGAGGTCATGCTGGCGAACAGCGGCGAGGCCGCACTCGCCCGGGTCGGCGCCCGCCGTCCCGACCTCATCCTGCTCGACCTGATGATGCCGGGCATGGACGGCATGGAGGTATGCCGGCGCCTGAAGGAGGACCCCAAGACCGCGGACATCCCGGTCGTCTTCCTGACCGCGGCCAACGAGGCCGAACTTGCGGCCGATGCGATCGGCACCGGTGCCGTCGACTACATCACCAAGCCGTTCAACACCGCGGAACTGCTCGCGCGCGTGCGCACGCATGTCGCCCTGAAGCGGACCCGGGACGAGCTGCATCGCATCATCGTCCAGAAGAACGAACTGATGAGCGCCGTCGCCCACGACTTGAAGAACCCCATCTCGTCCGTGCGTTTCAGCGCCCTCATGCTCCGGGACCAGGGCATCATGCCGCCCGACCCGCGCGCGGAGCTGGTCGACGAGATCGTCGAATCCTGTGACGGGGTGCTCGCGTTCATCCAGGAGCGCCTCGAGGAAAGTGCGCGGGCGGTGCATCTGGAGCTCGTGCACTGCGCCCCGCTCGACCTGATCGAGGTGCTCAACGTCGTGCTCATGCAGAACATGGCGGCCGCCGCGAACAAGAAGATCGAGTTCTCGGTCGACTTTCCGGACGAGGGTCCGATCCAGGTCCTGGGGGACCACGGGGCCCTGAATCGCGTGTTGAACAACCTCGTGTCGAATGCCGTGAAGTTTTCCCCGCCCGGCCGGCGGGTGCAGGTGGTCGTCCGCCAGGGGATGGACGGGGGCGAGGTGCGCATCGAGGTGCGCGACCAGGGACCGGGACTCACGGAAGAGGACCGCCAATACCTCTTCACGCCCTATCGGCGGCTCAGCGCGCAACCAACCGGCGGTGAATCGAGCACGGGCCTCGGCCTGAGCATCGCCCGCGAACTGACTGAAAAAATGAACGGCACGATCGGCTGCGACACGCCGCCTGGTGGCGGCGCATGTTTTTGGGTACAGCTGCGCCCGGTGGAGGTTGCGACTCCGGGGTGACGGCTCGTGCCGGGAGGCGATTTCCCTGTCGTCGCTCGGCTTCGCACCCGTGCAGATTGCACAGGGGCCCACCTGCCCCAGGTGCAATTCGCGGGCGGCATGGCGGTTGGCGTGTAAGTGCCCGGGGATCTTCTTCCGTCATTAGCGGCGGACTTTCAGTGGGTTGAGGGCGGGAGGAGGGGCGGCTGGCACGGGACCGGCGGGAAGGGCAGGATACACCGCTCGCCCGTCTGGCGGGCACCGATCCAAAACCTGCGTTGGAGGATATACATCATGCTCAGCTGGACTCTTATGTTTCTCGTTATCGCGATCATTGCGGGCGTCTTGGGATTCACCGGCATCGCTGGTGCCGCCGCCGGGGTCGCGAAGGTTCTTTTCTTCGTCTTTCTCGTCCTGCTCGTGATCTCGGCAATCGCCGGGGCCGTGCGGGGTCGCCCACCGGTCTGAGGACCGCGATCGCGGCGATCAGCCGCAACCTCAACCATGATACCCATGAAAAAACCACACCAGATCATCACTCTCGTCGCGGGCATCAGTGCCTTGGCGCTGATCGGATGCTCCCGACAGAATCGATCCACCACCGCGGATTCTCCGGCGGAAGACGCGGCGCGGGACGCCGGGCAGTCCGTGAAGCAGAGCGCCGAGAAGGCCGCCAACGCGATGGAAGAGGCGGGCGAGCAGGCGAAGCAAACCGCTTCGCAAGCCGCCTCTTCGCTTAACAACACCTGGAACAAGATCAAGGACGCCACCTACGACAAGCGTTCCGATTTCCAGTCCACCATGCAGGACCTCGCGGCCCAGGTGGACCAGAAGATCGACCAGATCCAGGCCAAGGCTGCCGCAGCGTCGGGTGACACCCACGACAAGCTGCAGGACGGCATTGAAAAGTTGAAGGACGCGCGGGAGGACCTTGGCGAACAGTTGTCCGACCTCGGCAACGCGACGCAGGACACGTGGAACCAGGCGAAGGGCGACGTGGCCTCCGCGTGGGATCGTGTGCAGAAGGCGTTTCAGGATATCGAATCGAATCAGAGTTAGTGACGACGGCAGTCGTTCCGTCCGCGGGGCATACGGTGGCGGTTTTCCCGCCCCGCGCCCGGGCGAGGCGGGACGAGGCGTCGGCGCTTGATTGACGCGCCGCCGTGGGTGGCCATTTGGCCTCGACCCCGGCGGCGCGCGCGTTTTGGGCACCCATGAAATCGTGGCTCCCGTGGCAGTTTCTCCTGCGATTCGCGGCCCGGCGACGCGGTTTCATTGACCCGATCGAACTGCTCGCCCGCTTGCGGCGGTTCGCCCAGCCGTCCGAGGTGCAGGAACCGATCGAACTCGTACGGGCCGGCGTGCTTTTCCATGCGCGCGGGCTGATCAACACGAAGGTCTTTCAATACAACCTCGACTGGGTGTGGCCCTATTGGGTCGCCCGCCAGTTCGACCCCGGTGACTCCTCGTTTCTCCCCCGCGCGTTCTCCTTCAGCCACGTCAATCTCACCCATCGAAACTGGACCGCCCTCGGCGTGCCGGGCATGGTGGAATACCCCATCGTCGATCCGCGCGGGCTCGTAACTTTGCCGGGAGACCCCTGGTCGCTTGACTGGTGGTTCCTGCCCGACCGCGGCGATCCGTTGTTTCCCGCACGGCAGGCCCACGCCCGTCAATCGCTGGTCTGCAATGACGAACTGGCCGTCGTGACGCGTTGCGAACGCCCCGACCTCGTGTTCGAGACCGAGGCGCGCGTGGAACGGGTCGACCGTCGTGAACGCCTCGTGCTCGGGGCGCGAATTCATCCATCGGTTCCCGGGACGCTCCTGCTCGCCGCCCGTCCGGTAAACCCGGAAGGCGTGCACTTCATCGAGCAGGTTGGATTTCATCCGGACGGTTGGACCGTGAACGGTCACTATCGCGTCGTCCTCGGCCAACCTCCGGCGGGCCTGATCGCGTCAACCTATGCGCACGGCGACCTGCCTGCGAATCTCGGGCGCACGGCCACGCCCGGCACCGAGCTGCGCTGTCCCGCCGGCATGGGCACGGTCGCCGCGACGTTCGCGGTTCCGTCCGGGCGCCTTTCGTCCGTGCAGGCACACGTCGAATTGTCCGGCGCGCACGGCCGTGCGGGTTCGCGGGCGCCGGCGGTGGCGCACGAGTCCTGGGACGAGGCGCTGGCCGGCGTGCCCGTCGTGGAACTACCGGACGAGCGCTGGGGATTCCTTCATGACGCGGCGCTGCGCACGATCGTGCTGCTTTCGCCCGGCGAGGTGTTTCCCGGGCCGTCCACCTATCTGCGCTTCTGGTTTCGCGACGCCTGCCTGATCATGCATGCGTTGCTCGCCGCGAATCTCGACGGTCGCGTGCAGGCGGCGCTCGAACGGTTTCCCGCGCGCCAGCGCACCGACGGCTACTTTCACTCGCAGGAGGGCGAGTGGGACGCCAACGGCCAGGTGTTGTGGATCGCCGACCGCTACGAGCGCATGACCAACCGCCTGCTGTCGCCGGCCCTGCGCCGGGCCGTCGAACGCGGGGCGCACTGGATTGCGCGCAAGCGCCGCGCCTCCCGCGTCGGTCGCGAGCCCGGTTTGCTGCCGCCCGGGTTCAGCGCCGAGCACCTGGGGCCGGTGGACCAGTACTATTGGGACAACCTCTGGGGTATCGCGGGCCTGCGCGCGGCCGTGGAGATCATCGCGCGGCGCAAGGGCCACGCCGCGGCGGAACCGTTGCGTCTGCAGGCGGAGGCGTTCGCCCGGGATGTACGTCACAGCCTCGCTCAACTGCCGCCGGCGGTCGCCCGCCATGGCGTGCCCGCCGCGCCGCACCGCCGCATGGACGCCGGCGCGATCGGGTCGATGGTCGCCGACTATCCCTTACAGCTCGACGACGTCGTGCCGCGCCACGAATCGCTGCGGACGGCGGATTGGTTGTGGCGGCACTGTCGCCACGACGGCGGGTTCTTCCAGGACATGATTCACTCCGGCATCAACGCCTATCTGACATTGGCGCTGGCGCAGACCTTTTTGCGCAACGGCGATGCGCGCCACGAGGGATTGGTCGACGCGGTCGTCGGACTTGCCTCGCCGACGGGGCAATGGCCGGAGGCCGTGCATCCACGCACGTGGGGCGGGTGCATGGGCGACGGGCAGCACACCTGGGCCGCGGCCGAATGGATCCTCGCCGTGCGCGCGATGTTCGTGCGCGAGGAGGGGGAATCGCTGGTCATCGGCGCCGGGCTGCGGACCGCGTGGTTTGAAACGGGCGCGCCGCTGGCCTACGGCCCGACGAACACGACGTGGGGACCGGTCACGGTGCGTTTCACCTGTCGCAACGACACCTGGTTCCTGCAGGTGGATGGACGCTGGCGTGGTTCGCCGCCGCGCCTCTGGCTGGCGGCGCCGGGATTTGATCCCGGCTGGGTCGAATTGTGGCAGGGGGAGGCACGGCTGACGTCGCGCGCCCACCATGTGTAATACGTCACCCCGGCGGGAAAGCCACTCATCGGGTAGGGCCGGACCTCGCGTCCGGGCCGCTTCGTCGAAACCTGACGGCCCAGACCCAAGGTCCGCCCCTACGGAACAGCTGAATGGATACGGCAGCCGTCACGGAGACCGGGGCCGGGATCGCGCGGGAAACTTCCCGCCGACCGCTACCGCGCCCGCTTGAACATCCGCCAGAGTGAAACCAGGAAGCGGGCCTTGCGCGGCACGATGCGCGTGACCACGCTGGCCGCGAGATCGAACCACGGGAGGTCCGTAAGGTGGGCGAGCAGTCGCGCCGGGGTCGGCGATCGCCGCAGCGTCGCAGCCATGTCGATACGATCGACCGTGCACGCGACCAGCAACAGGTGCTTGCGCGCCTCGGGGGTCAGGGTTCCCGACTGAAAACTTCTCGCAGGCATGCCGAATCCTTGCTCAATTGATCACGCGTGTGCTCCAGCGGTCGCCACTGCCGCCAGCGGGAGCAGGCAAACCAAGCCCCGCCGATCGCCACCACCAGTTCGACGCCCCCGAGGATTGAGAGCGCGAGCACCCGATGGGGTGTATCCCAGAAAATCGCCGCCACGATCAGGTTGGCCGTCACGCCGACGAGCAAGGCGACGATCGCGCTCGCGGCGCCGGCGACGGCCATCGCTTCCATGCGCTGCCGCGCCTCCTCGAGTTCGAGGGTGGCGAGCGCGGCCCGGTTTTCGAGCGCGCGCAACACCACGTCGGCATTCGAGCCGAGCCGCGTGACGTTTTCCAGAGTGGCGCCGATGTCTGCGGCAAGCATCAATCCATACGGTCAGGGAAACCGTGGCCGGGTGAAGTGCCGCGATCTCAGGACCCGCGTCGACCGAGCAGGATGCCGAGCAAGGCGCCGATGGCGACCGCGGCTCCGATCGACTGATACGGATGCGTGCGGACATAGTCGTCGTATTGGTCGAGCTGCTCGCGGGCGGCCGCCTGGGCGCTGCGCAGGCGGGCCCGCGAATCTTCCAGCGCGTGGCGCATGCGTTCCTGCAGGTCGGAAACCTGGTCCTCGGCGGCGTCGCCGGCATTGGCGAGCACCTCCTCGGCGTCGCGCACCAGCGTCTTCAGATCATCGATGGCGGTGTTCATGGCGTCTTTCGTCTTTCTTTGCGGAGTGGATTCGTTGTTGGCGGTGGGCATGGTGAAAAAAACGTTTCCCGCGAGGCGACCGGCCATCGCGGTGACGTCCTTCCAGCCCTGCGCGTGCCAGTGCCCCTGTCGATCGGCAGCCATAGAGGTGGCGAACCGGAAGCGGCGAAGCCGGCGCGATCGCGGTCATGCAAGATGCGGCCGCCACGGCGTGCGCTTCGTTGCGCTTTGCACCTGCGACACGTTCCCCCGTCGGCTGCCCCCGCAGCGAAGGAATGCGGCCTTTTGTTTTCGCTTCGCATGAATCTCGGACTCAACTCCGGCCCGCCAGATTGATGATACGGCCGTATCATCAATCTGGCGGGCCATTTGGGACGCAAAACAAAAGGCCGTGGCGAAGGGAGGCGGTGACGGATGCGCCTTGTTGACATCCAGGCGCGGTCGTGGGGATCCGCCCGGTTGCGGTCGTGGTGGGGCGGCCCGATGGTGGGGCGTTCGGGCGGACGTAAGGTGACGGATGGCTGCCAAAGAACGGAACATCCACGTCCTGCTGCGGGGAGCCGAGGCAGGCGGCATCACGAAGGCCGACATCGAGCGGCGTGCCCGGGAACTCTCATTGATCCGCACGGGCGGCGAGGACTACGACGAGACCGATCTTGAAGCCGCCGCCCGTGAACTGCTCGGCGAGCGTTCACCCGCGTCGATGACTGAAGACGCGGAGTCGAATGCGGCGCTGAGCCGCGATCCATCGGAACCGCGCGCCGTCCCCGGTCACCAGACACCGGAGGAGTCGCCGGACGAAACCGAGGAGAACACGGAACCGGAGCGCCTCGCGATCCAGGGCGTCGAGGAGGCCCAGCATGACCAGATGGTGCAGGCGCGCCGCCGTCGCGGTCGCGGTGAGGAGGAGTCGCCGTCGGCAGGATGAGTGCCGGTTTTCCAAGCCGAAGTTGATCCCGTGTCGACCGCTCTCTCGGTCGTAACCTGCGCGTGCGCGCAGGCACTTCTTTCAGCCTTCGAGCAGTGATTCGCCGCCGTCGATGTAGATCTCGGTCCCGGTGATGTGCTCCGCGGCGTCGGAAACGAGGAACCAGACGAGTTGCGCCACCTGGCCCGGTGCGCCGGGCCGACCGTCGCTGAGCGGAACCCGGCCCTCGGGGAACTCCACCGGTGGGCGCACCTCCGCGAGCCGGCGCCTTTCCGTGTTGTCGTCGATGTCGGTGGCGATCTCGCCGGGGCAGACGGTGTTCACGCGGATGCCGTAGGGCGCAAACTCGAGGGCGACCATCCGCCCGAAGGCAAGCTGGCCGGCCTTGGAAACCGAATACGCGGTGGCGCCGGTGTGACTGAAGACCCGCGTGCCGTTGATCGACGACACGATCACGATCGCGCCGCCGCCGCTCCGGCGCAGCAGCGGCGTCGTCGACTTCACCGTGAGAAACGTGCCGCGGAGATTCACGTTGATGGTGCGCGACCATTCCTCGTCCTCGAGATCCTCCAGCGCGGCCCACACGCCGTTGATGCCGGCGTTGGCCACGACGATATCGAGCCGGCCCCATTCCTCCTCGAGCCGGGCGACGGCTCCGGCGAGATCCTCGCGGCAGGCGATGTCGCCGACCAGCGCGATGCTTTCGCCCTGGTGGCGGTTGATCTCGTCGCGCGTCTGCTCCAGTTCGTCGCGCGTGTGCCCGAGGATTCCCACCCGGGCCCCGGCGTGGGCCAGGAGTTTGGCGGTTGCCTTGCCGATGCCCGATCCGGCCCCGGTCACGAGGGCCACCTTGCCGGACAGCGTGTCCTTGAAAATCTGCATGAGTGAGATCGCTTGCGCGGTGGGGGTGACACCGGAACGCGCCCATCGTACCCGCTGGAGCGCGACATGGCATCCGGCGTCGTTCCCAAATGCGGCCCCGGCGAATCCCCGACCGCGGTCAGGCGGATGATGCGGTGGTCGGTGTGCGGCCTGATCCGGCAGCACCGACGTTCTGGCGCTGGAAGACACGCCCCGCCCCCAAGCCGGGCGCAAACGAAATTCTCATCCGGGTGCACGCCGCGAGCGTCAATCCGGTTGACTACCAGATTTGCTCCGGTCGATTCAAGGCCGGACCGATTCATTTTCCGCTCATCCTGGGGCGCGATGTTTCCGGCGTGGTCGAGGAGGTCGGTTCGGGGTTGCGGGACTGTCGGTCCGGCGACGAGGTTTTCGCGATGCTCGGTGCCCACAGCGGCGGCTACGCGGAATACGCGGTGGCCACGGCCGAGGAGGCCGCGCCAAAGCCGAACTCGCTTGATCACGTGCATGCCGCGGCCGTGCCACTGGCCGCGCTCACGGCCTGCACAGCCAGGGCAAGACCGTGCTCGCCGTGACTTGAATGGGATATTTCACGCTCCCGGCAGTCTCGGGACCGGGTTCTCCCGAGCGGGGTTCGTGGTGCTTGGCATGCGACCGGCGTTATGAACCTGCTTTGGCGCGGCCCGGTTCCAGCATGTCACGATCTTCCGACTCTTCTTCGCCATCGCCGCGATCGCGGTGGCGGAAGCACCGGGGCTGGCGGCGTCGTACCCTGATCATCGGCGGCGGGTTGCTCGCGCTGCTCATCGCGGCGCGGGCCGCGGCGCCCTACCTGGTGAAATCCGCGATCAATGATCGGCTGCGGCGCGTGCCCGACTATTCAGGCCACGTGCGGGATGTCGACTTGGGACTCTGGCGGGGCGCCTACGTTCTGCAGGGAGTTGACGTCCGCAAACGCAGCGCCGCCGGGGATGCTCCGTTTTTCTCGGCGCGGCGGGTCGACTTCTCGATCGCCTGGCGGGAATTGTGGCATGGCCGGCTGGTGGGTGACGTGGCGGTCGACCACGGGCGGCTTATGTTCGTCAAGGCCGCCACGCCGCAGGCGAGCCAGTTGGAAACCGATCGCCGCTGGCAGGACGCGATCCAGGACGTGTTTCCGATCGAGATCACCCACCTGGAGGTCAACGACGGCGACCTGCACTTTGTCGACCACACCCATGATCCCGACGTTGATGTATCCGTGCACGACATGCACCTCGTCGCCACGGGCCTGCGCAATCGCAAGCGCACGTCCCGCGAGGACGTCCTGCCGGCGGCGATCAGTGTCGACGGCACCACCATCGGCGACGGGCGGCTGCGGCTGTTGTTGCGTCTCGCGCCGCTCGCCCGGGAGCCCCTGTTCGACCTCGATCTCGCCGTGGAACGCGTGACGCTGCCGGCACTGAACGACTTCCTGCTGGCCTACGCCAACGTGGATGTCTCGCGCGGCACGTTCGATCTCTACCTGGAAGTGGCGGCGCGCGACGGCGCCTTTCGCGGCTACGTGAAACCGTTCTTTCGCAACCTCGATTTCGAGAATCGCTCGGACAAGCATCGTCCGCTGCTGGGCAAGATCTGGGAAAGCGTCGTGAACTTCATGGACAACATCCTGAAGAACCCGGACAAGCACCAGCTCGGCACCCGCGTTCCCTTTTCGGGTACTTTTGAAAACACCAACGTGGGGACGGTCACCGGAATCCTCAATGCGGTTCGTTACGGCTTCGGCGCGGCGTTCTCCGAAAAGATCGACGAACGCATCGAACCGTCAGACGTGAAGGCGGGGCCGGGGAAATCGAAGTGAACACGAAGCTCGACCGCGGGGCACGACTTTGGCCCGGCGGCCGCCGCAGTGGGGCGGAGGCTCGACCACCGGCTCCGAGACCGACCCGATCCCTGTCTGCCGTGACGGGCTTATTGTTGCTGCGCCATGTCCGCGCCTGAATCCAGAAACGCCGTCGCTCCGCTGTCTGACGACACGGTCTCCGAGTCCGCGACGGCGTCGCGCCCGATCGTGGACGCGCGCCGCAGCGTGCGCATCAAGCAGACATGCACCGTGCGTCGTTCTCCGCAGGAGCTGTATGCATTCTGGCGCAAGGTCGGGAACTTCGTCGGCGTGGCCCAACATCCGGTGTCGGTCACGGAGGTTTCCGCCTCCGAGTCGCATTGGGTCGTTACCGGGCCACCCGGTGCGCGCTACGTGCAGTGGTCCGCCCTCGTCATCAGCGACGAACCGGGCCGGCTGATAGCATGGCGATCGCGCGAGGGGGCCGACGTGCCGAACGCCGGTTCCGTGCGCTTCGTGCCCGCACCGGGCGATGAGGGGACGGAAGTCACGGTCGAACTCCGCTACGAGCCTCCGGCCGGTCGGGCGGGGGCATGGTTCGCGAAACTCGCCGGCAAGGAACCGACGCAGCAGCTCGCCACGACCCTGCGCCGCCTCAAGGCCTTGCTCGAGGCGGGCGAGATTCCCACGACCGCCGGCCAGCCCCACGGACGGGTGCGACCCGAGACGAAACCGGCCGCGCCATGAAAGCCGCGTGCTGGATGGGCCGAAAAAGCATCGAGGTGCAGGAGGTCGACGAACCGCGCATCCTCAATCCGCGCGATTGCATCGTCAAGGTCACGGCCACCGCGATTTGCGGTTCGGATCTACACCTGTACGACGGGTTCATTCCCACGATGGAGCGGGGGGACATCCTCGGGCACGAATTCATGGGCGAGGTGGTCGAGGTGGGCCCCGAGGTGCGTCGCACCCGCGTCGGCGACCGGGTGGTGGTGCCGTTCACGATCGCGTGCGGCGGCTGCGCGCATTGTGCGCGCGGCGAGTGGGCGTGTTGCGACAACACCAATCCGAACGCCGGACAGCTCGAGAAACTCTACGGCCATGCGGGCGCGGCGCTGTTCGGATATTCGCACCTGATGGGTGGATACGCGGGCGGCCAGGCGCAATACGTGCGCGTGCCGTTCGCCGACGTCGGTCCGATCACGATCGAGCATGATCTGCCCGACGAAAAGATTCTGTTTCTTTCCGACATTTTTCCCACCGGCTACGCCGCGGCGGAGCATTGCGCGATCGTTCCGGGCCGCACCGTGGTGGCGGTGTGGGGCTGCGGGCCGGTCGGCCAGTTTGCGATTCGCAGCGCCTTTCTGCTGGGCGCGGCGAAGGTCATCGCAATCGACCGCGTCCCCGAACGCCTGCGGCTCGCGGAAGCGGCCGGTGCGGAAACGATCGTCTCGGATGCGGACGTGCAGGCGGAACTCAACGAGCGAACGGGCGGACGCGGTCCGGATGCGGCCATCGATGCGGTGGGCATGGAGGCGCATGGCTCGGCCTACGATGCCGTGAAGCAAAAGCTCAAGCTCGAGCAGGACCGTCCCTTCGTGCTGCGGCAGGCGATGCGCGCCGTGCGGCCTGGCGGGGTGCTTTCGGTGCCCGGCGTGTACGCGGGATTCATCGACAACGTTCCGTTTGGCGCCGTGTTCGGCAAAGGCGTCTCGATCCGCACGGGGCAGACGCACGTGCAGGGTTATCTTCGTCCGCTACTGGACCTGATCGCCGAAGGAAAGATCGATCCTTCGTTCATCATCACGCACCGGCTGCCCCTCAGCCGCGCGGCCGACGCCTATGCGTTGTTCGCGGAGAAACGCCAGGGCTGCATCAAGGTCGTGCTCGATCCGGCGGCCTGACGAGCCGGAACCATCCATGAACCCGACTCAATCCACGTCCACTGTCGGCGCGCACGACTCCGAGGAGCCGGGCAGCGCGCACGCCGCACTCATCGCCGTTTTTTCCTCCGCGGTGATTCTTGGTCTCCAGATGACCCGTCGACATCACCGCCTACCCAGGCGCCTGCGCGCCTCGGACCTCGTGCTCCTCGGCATCGCCACGCACAAGCTGTCGCGCCTCGTCGCCCTGGATCGCGTCACCACGCCGTTGCGCGCTCCGTTTGCCGCGGAACCGGAGGCAACCGGTGCCGGCGAGGTGGAGGAAAGTCCGCGCGGTCGCGGTCTGCGCCACGCGCTCGGCGAACTCGTGACGTGTCCCTACTGCCTGGCACCGTGGCTCGCCGGTGCCTTTGTGCTGGGCATGCTCAATCTGCCGCGCCGCACCCGGGTTATCGCCGGTTTGCTCAACGTCGTTGCGCTCTCGGACTTCCTGAACCAACAGTACGCCCATCTCAAGGAGCGTAACCACCAGGCGGACTGATACCGCATCGTCGCCGGTCAGTGCTCGGTCACTCCGAAGAGGGTGAACTCGGCGACGGACGGCTGAATACCCGGCGGGTGACCGGTGATCACCAGGCGCGCGCGCGTGGCGGAAGTCGGCGCGCATTCGCGGTAGTCGATCAGCAGGTCCTCGGAACTCGCCGTGCGATCGATGATCGTCGACCACACCCCGGGAGCGGTCTCAGCCTCGATGCGGTAGCGGAAAGGTCCGGGGAGGACGCCGCTCGTGGTGTCGAGGCCGACGTCGCGCCAGATCACCCGCGCGGCATGCACGGTCGCCCGGGCCGGGAACTGCGTGACGAGGCGCGGTTCCGCATCCTCGGCGGCGGGCAGCCACCAGGTCGTCATTGAGTTGTCGGCGGCGAAACGACCAAAGGAGTTCACGGCGTTCGAGCTGCCGATGGTCGGCTCGCTTTCGTTGAGCGACTCCCAGTCTTCGGTGGAGGCGGGGGTCCGTTCGACGGATTCGACGGGCTCCCCACGGGCCGTCCCGCGGTCGCTGGATGGCAGGGCCTGCGGCGTTGAGGTCGCACGCGGGACGTACAGGTCACCGTCCTCGTCGAAGTCGACGAGGTCGAGTCCGACGCGGCGCTCGAAGCCGTGCACCGCGCACGCGAAGACGGTGTAGAAAACCCAATAGCGTCCCCGCGCCCCACGCATGATCGAGCCGTGCCCCGTTCCGGTCACGAGGCCTCCCGTGGAGCGGAAGATGGGGTTGCGCTTCTGCGGCACGAAGGGGCCCAGCGGGGAGTTGCTCACATAGCATCCCATGGTGTAGGTGCGGTATTGGGTGCCGCCGGCGGAGAACGTGAGGTAGTAGCGGCCCTTCCGCTTGACCATCCACGAGCCCTCCATCCAGCCGGAATTTGGATTCTGGTTGGAACTGCCGGTGTGCTCCCACTTGTAGGTGTCGGGCCGGAACGGGATCAGTTCCCTCGGCGTGCCCACCACGCGGGTCGGGTCGTCCGCATCGAGCTCGACACCCCAGAGGCCGGAGTTCGGCGTGCAACCCCAATAGTAGAACAACCGCCCGTCCTCGTCGGAGAACAGCATGGGATCCACCTGCCCCGGCAGGCCCGGCACGGCGGGCGGCGTGAGCTTGCCGATGGTTGCGAACGGGCCAATCGGCGATGTCCCGGCATAGATGTCAGAGTCCGAGGCCATGAGCAGAAACCGGCCGCGGTGCTGCACGATGGTCGGCGCATAGCCGATGTCGCGCACGTTGAGCGGGTGATGCTGCCAGGTCCGTCCTTCATCGGCGCTCACCCAGGCCATGTCGCACGACGGATAAAGGTACCATTTGCCGTCGAACCAGAGCCCGGAGGGGTCGGCGAGCTCGCGATATTGTTCCGCGCGATCCACGAGCCACAGCCCGAGCGGAACGTTGGGCTTCCCTCGCGGCACATCCCGCACGAGCCGGCCGACGGGATAATCGGGCAGCGGCAGCGGGTTGATCCGGCGGGTGGGGCTCGTCGCCTCCGCGGAACCCGCGGTCGCCGGAAGGATTGAGAGGGACAGGGCAAGCAGGACGAAGAAAAGGCGCCAAAGCATGCAGCGACAGAGCCTGAGCCATCGGCGTTTCGCAAGATGGGACTGGCGTGGTTCCGCGCACATGCGGCGGCTCACAAAGATCGACGCCGCCTTGGCTGAACATGGTACGCCGCTCCGGGCGGTCCGCCGACGCTGCGGGGAAGTGCGACTGCCTTGACTCCGGCTGCAGCAGGCGGGATCGAAAGCTTGTCCGGCGACACCGAGGTCTCGTGACGTTCTCGTTTGTAGGAGGGGCTTCATGCCCCGAATCGCGGGGTAAACCCGCTCCTACAAGTTACGAAACTTGCGTGCCGCTGTACTAGTGTGGTGTCCCAAACACTTCTTTCCAACGGATTCGTGGAGGGGCACGCTCCGTCGCGCGCGCGGCGCTGGTGGAGAAGCGCCCTCCATCGATCCGGCGAAAGGTGAAAGAGACCTCCGGGACACTACACTAGACCCGGAGCGAACCACGGAATCCCCGGCCGCTGTAGTAGGACTGCGCTCCGTTGTGATACACGAACACCCGACCGAAGCGGCGATCGCCAAAAATCGCGCCGCCGAGCTTTCGGATATCCGCAGGCGTTCTCAACCAGCTCGACGACTTCGTATCGAAATTCCCGAGTTTCTGGAGTTCCCGATATTCTTCCTCCGTCAAAAGCTCGATGCCCATGGCCGCGGCCATCTCCATGGCGCTGGTCTTCGGCTTGTGTTCCTTCCGGGAGTCCAGTGCTGCGCGATCATAGCACATGCTGGTGCGGCCGGCCGGACTTTCCGGTGAGCAATCGTAGAAGATGAACGCACCGGTCCTGGGGTCGTGACCAACGACATCCGGTTGACCGCCCGTGCGTTCCATTTCGCGGAGTGACGACAGCCGTTCGGGCGTGGCGTCGAGCCTTGCCCTCACCTTGGCCCACTCGAGCCCCGCGTGGCGGCCCATGTTTCTCTCAAAGCGCGTTTTCAGGGCTGCGAGCAACTCTTCGCGTTGGGGTGGTGACAGCTCGTTTTTCGTCTGGGCGGCTTTCATCGAGGTTTCCTTTCTCCTGCGGTGTCGGGTCGATCGCTGTGAAAGCAGGCGTCGAACGACCTGGCCCCGCCAGATCCAGAGGCCCGACGGACGTTGACGGGGACATACCGAACCATGGAGCCGTAGTTGGGGATTTCTGCAATTGGTATCTGAGCGTAGGTCTGCCCTCCTGCGTCCTGCCGCATTTCGACCGAAGCCGCCATTGATCCAGCCGACTTCGGTGAGGACGGCCGATTGTTACAGAAACGCAGCGATCGTGTGACAACTGTTACAGCGAAGTTTCAGCGATGTCATAAAAACGTTACGCGCAGATTCGCTATTGTGACGAGCGGCGTGGCCCAAGTTTTTGCCATGCATGCCAAGCCTCTGCTCTACCCGTCTCTCCGGGCGGGCCGCCATCGTCATGATCGGCGCGCTTGCCGGTACTATAGGTTCAATCCATGCTCAGGTTCCGCAAACCGGTGCCGTCGCCGGTCGCGTGATCTCGGTCGAGACCGGCGACCCGGTTGCCGGCGCCATCGTGGCCATCGCGGGCCGGGAAGGTTCCGCGAGCTCCGACCTCAACGGCGCATTTCGCATCGAGGGAGTCGACGAAGGCACCTACGACCTTTCGATCACGCGCGACGGTTTTCGCCGTTCGCAGGTCGCCGGCCTGCAGGTGGTCGCGGGTGTGACGGCGCGCACCAACGTCCCGCTCGAACCGATCCGCGCAGCCCGGATCGCGGCGGAGCAGGCCGGGCGGTCGGGAAGCCACGAGAGCGATGTCATCGAGCTCGAGCCGTTGACCGTCCAGGGCACGGCCGCGGCGGGATCGGCGGTGACCTTGCTGGCGGACCGGCAGAAGGCGCCCGCGCTCAGCGATGCGATCGGCGAAGATATGATCTCGCGACTCGGCGTCGGCGATGCGGCCGAGGCGATGACCAAGGTCACCGGGGCCTCGATCGTCGACGGCAAATACGTCCTCGTGCGCGGGCTGGGTGATCGCTATAGCAACACCCTGCTCAATGGCATGACCGTGCCAAGCGCGGACCCGGACCGGCGCGCGGTGCAGATGGACCAGTTTCCATCGAGCCTCCTGGAGAGCATTGTCACCAGCAAGTCATTCACCCCGGACCAGCCGGGCGGTTTCTCCGGTGGCAGTGTCAATCTGCGCACCAAGAGCTTTCCCGACCACTTTTTCTTCAGCCTGGGTAGTTCCATCTCGTATGACAGTGCCGCGACGGGCCAGGACGTGCTCACGATCCCCGGGGGCGGTTCCGACTGGCTGGGACGGGACGACGGGACGCGGGCGCTGCCGAAGGACCTGCCGGACCATCTTCCCTCGCCGGCCGATGCGAGTCGGGCGCTGCGCTTGCAGCATGATCCCTCCGTCGCGGAGGAGGTGGATCGGATCGCGAACTCCTTTCATAACGAAACCTATTTCCCGCGGACGAAGACCGCGAAGCCGAACTACGGTTTCAGTTTCGCGACGGGTGATCGGCTGAGCCTCGGGGGTGAACGTGAACTCGGCTATGTCTTCAGCCTGACCTACGATCGCACGACCACGAATTATACCGGTGGATCGGCCGGACGTTATTCGCAGGGGAGCTTCAATCCGGACAGCCCGCTTTTCGCCGACAGCGTGCTCGTCTACTCGCCGAATCTGGCGGACTACAATTTCGCGGAGCAGTACGCGGCGAACCCGGACGTGCCAGGGCGGTGTCCCGTCTCTCGGTGTCACCCAGACCAGCGAGAATGTCGACTGGGGCGCCTACGCGCAGGTTGCCTTCAAGCCATCGCTGAACCACGAGGCGACATTCCGGTTCCTGCACACGCAGTCCGCCCAGGACACGGTGAAGCGGGGCGTGGGCGAGAGCACGCGCAGCGATGCCGGAAGGCTCTACCAGGACTATGACATGAGCTACACGGAGCGGGCGGTGGACTCGTTTCAGCTCGCGGGCAAGAGCCTGTTTCCTGGTGCGCACGACGTGACGGTCGAATGGCGCGCGGCCACGAGCAAAAGCACGCAGGACCAGCCGGATTCCCGCACGCTTTCGAACTTCTGGGACTTCGCGAACCAGCAGTTTGCCGCCGCCGCCGGCGTGGGCAACAACCGCGTGTTTCGCAAGATCGAGGAGACGAACAGCCAGTTCGGAGCCGACGTCACCGTGCCGTTCGCCGTGTTCAACCGGCCCGTCACCTTGAAGTTTGGCGGGGATTGGCAGGACGGCAGCCGCACGTATCGGGAGCGACGCTTCCGCTGGAGCCGGGAGGCCAACCAGATTGACGTGCTGGAGAACTATCCGAACCCGGTCGGCATCCTCTCGCTCACCGACACCGCGGTCACGTTTGGCAACACGATCGCGGAGTTGTCGAACCGCCTGCTCAACTACGACGGCGACCAGTCGATCCGGGCGGGCTATCTCATGGCCGATTTCGCCCCGGCGCAAAAGTGGCGCGTGATCACGGGGGTCCGGGCCGAGCAGACCCGGATCACGACGAGCGCGATCTCGAAGAGCGTCGACTTCAACGCCGCCGACATCAACCAGACCGATTACCTCCCGGCGCTCAGCGTCGTCTACGCGCTGCGGCAGAACATGAACCTGCGGGCGGCCTACGGGCGGACGATCGCCCGGCCCTTGTACCGGGAACTTGCCGACATCCGCGTCGACGACTTTTTCCGTGACACCTACTTCCAGGGCCAGCCGCTGGAGTTGTCGCGTATCGACAACCTGGACCTGCGCTGGGAGTGGTTTCCCGGGACGAGCGAGATCCTCGCGGCCGGTGTGTTCTACAAGGATTTCAACCAGCCGATCGAGATCCTCTTCGATGCCCGCAAGGGTGCGGAACGCCCGCGCAATCTCGACATCGGGCCGCCTCTACGGCGTCGAACTCGAGGCGCGCTTCGGCCTGAATCGCCTGAGCGAGCGGCTCGGGCAGTTCTCGATCGGCGG
This sequence comes from uncultured Verrucomicrobiae bacterium, assembly GCA_963797435.1. Taxonomy (GTDB): domain Bacteria; phylum Verrucomicrobiota; class Verrucomicrobiia; order Opitutales; family Opitutaceae; genus CAWCPJ01. The sequence goes on from CAWCPJ010000007.1 coordinate 321,791, forward strand.
AAACCTCAGTCTGATGAAGTCCGAGGAGGACATACCCGCCGATGAACTGGCGACGACGCGCGCGGTGTTCCCGGATGCGCCCGCGACCCGGGAGCTGTTCGGCCAGTCGCCCTACGTGCTCAATGTCGACCTCGCCTACAACAATGGCGATCGCGGCACGACCGTGACCCTGGCCTGCAATCTCGTCGGCAAGCGCCTGGCCCTCGTGACCTCCGATGCGCTGCCCGAGATCTACGAACATCCGCCGGCGGCGCTCGACCTGATCCTCTCGCAGCGTCTGGGCTCGGGGTGGCGCGTCAAGCTGGCCGCCCGCAACCTGCTCGATGCCGATGTCGAGAAGTCGTTCCGCCACGGCGACACGACCTATTACTACGAGCGCTACCGCCGCGGGCGGACCTTCACGCTCGGTCTCTCTTACCTGTTCGAGTGAACGGGTGCCTTAGCTCCCTGTTGTTACACAAACCCACCTCCAACCTGATATGAATCGACGATTGCTCTCGCACACCACCGCCCTCTTGGGGCTCGCGGCCCTGCTGTCGCTGCCGGCTTATTCGGCCGATGTCGACGTGCCCCGCATGATAACGACGGACACCACGTGGACCGCCGACAATGTGTATTTCCTCTCCCAATATCATTTCGTCGTGGCCCCGGCGGTCCTGACGATCGAACCCGGCACGGTGATCAAGGGCCGCCAGAAGGTGAACCCCGACGACGAGGCGTCTTCGCTGATCGTCACGCCCGGGGCGAAGATCATGGCGGTGGGCACGGCCATAAAGCCGGTCATCTTCACCTCGGAACTCGACGATCTGAACGGGCAACCTCGGACCCGACGACACCGCCTTGTGGGGCGGCCTCATCGTGCTGGGGAAGGCGACGATCAATTCCCGGGCGGACAATGCCGTGGTCGCGGCGCCGGTCACCGATCAGATCGAGGGCCTGGCCGTGGCGGCGAGCGAGGAGGATCTCATCACGTTCGGCGGCACGAACGATGACGACAACTCCGGCAAGATCGAGTACGTGAGCATCCGCCACGGTGGCGCCGTGCTCAGCACCGCAAACGAGATCAACGGCCTGTCGCTCGGCGGCGTCGGCCGGGGCACGACCATCGATCACGTCGAGGTCTTCGCCAACAAGGACGACGGCGTCGAGTTCTTCGGTGGCACGGCCGATCTGCGTTATTTCGTGTCGGCGTTCGGCAAGGACGACGGCGTCGACTATGACCAGGGCTATCGCGGCCGCATCCAGTTCGCCTGCGTGATCGGCGGGAAGAGCACGACGGAGGCGATGGACAAGGGCGGCGAATGGGACGGGGCCACGGCGCCGCTTGATGCCACGCCGCTGGGCGGTTCGCAGGGCATCTTCAACGTCACGTTCATCGGCAACGGCCCGGACAGCATCAACAACACCGCAATCAACATGCGCGACAACGTCACGGCGAAGGTGTACAATTCCGTGATCGTCGACTATAACAACATGCTCGATATTGAGGACGATGCCGTGCTGGACGGCGGCGGGGCCAATACCGTGGCGACCACCGCCCGGATCAATCTCGAGAACAACGTCTGGTGGAGCTTTGTGCCGGGCAATAACAACGCCGCCGGCTTCGATGCCCGTCCGACCGGGATCAACGCCGCGTTCGCCGAGGCGTTCTTCGCCCCGAGCAACGCCTTTGGCAATGTCATCGCCGACCCGAAGCTGGTCGGGATCTCGCGCACGGACGACCGTGGGCTCGATCCCCGTCCGCAGGCCGGCAGCCCGGCCCTGACGGGGCCGTTCACCACGGTTCCCAATGACGGCTGGTACGCGCAGACCGACTACAAGGGCGCCTTCGGTCCGGATGGGGCCACGTGGTTGCAGGGTTGGACAAAACTCTCGACGGAAGGCTATCTCGCCAACGTGGCGGGTGACTTCCTCAACATCTCCACGCGCTGCAACGTCGGGACCGGGGACAACGTGGCGATCGTCGGCTTCATTGTCGAAGGCCCGAACCCGAAGACCGTGCTGGTGCGCGCGGTGGGCAAGCCGCTGGAGTCCGCGCCCTACAGCCTCACGGGTGTCCTGCAGGATCCGTCGCTCGAAATCTACTCCGGTTCGGATGTGATCGCCTCCAACGACAACTGGCAGGACAATGCCAATGCCGACGCGATCACGAACACGACGACGCGAATCGGGGCGGGTCTGAGCGACCTCGATGACGCCGACGCCGTGGTGCTGATGACGTTTGCACCGGGCTCCTACACGGCGATCGTGCGCGGCGTGGGTGACACGGCCGGCATCGCCCTCGTGGAAGCCTATGCGGCCGACTGAGCCACCCAGGCGCGGTCCCATGCCCACCGCCTTCCAGTTCCGGCTACGCGTCGCCACGGCGGTTTCCGCCGCCGTGGCGATCGGCGTCGCCATCGTGCTTCATGCCGAGCCGCCCGAGGAAACCTCGCCCTTCCTGGCTGCCGCCGGACCCGCGGCGGAACCGGCAAGCGGGAGCGCCCCTTGGGACGGTCTGCAACTAAGCGCGGTCGCGCACGTGGGCGAGGTGGTCGACGTTTGCCTGGTCGGGCCGTCCGCGGCGCAGGGACGCTGGCTTCGGGTCGGCATTGCCGACCATGGGATGCTGGCGCTCCGTTACGACGCAGGGCGCGAGGCCGTCCTGCTTCGTGCGGGAGATCGGGAACAGTGGATGGGGTTGCGTCGGGCCACGGTGGCCATCCTGCCCCAGGTGAAGAAGGATGACGGCACGATCGACTTCGCGCACATGGCGCTGAGCAATCGTGAAAAGGCCAGAAAAGCGGCCGTGCAGCATTGGGAAATGCTGGAGGCCGCGCGATTGAGCCGCCGCGACGACTCGGCCGGGCCACGCCCCGGTGCGGCGACCATGCGGATGTATTCGGCGCCGAAATAGAACGCCTTCGTTTCTTTCCCCAGTCAGGTAGCTGGGGTTTGGCTGGTCGGCGGTCTGGAGTTTTCCGGGCCGCCGACTTTTTGTTTTGATGCGCAAAGGTGCGCAGGCTTTCAGCCTTAGAGTTCCTGATCCGCCGTGGAAACGACGTGGGGCAAAAGGCGAGAGGCTCATCTCCCCATTCCAAGCTCGCCCCTCGCCAGCCGTTGCCGAGCGGATCTCTGGAGGTCTGAGCCTGCTCCAAGGAAGCAAACAGGCAGGATGCCTGCGCTATTTGCGTGTCAAAGAGAAGACCGTGCGGCGGCGACAACTTCCCACCGCGTCAGCTCGCGCCAGATTGGTGATACGGCCGTATCATCAATCTGGCTTGAACGATGCACAAGACGGAGGCTGAGCGGCGCGTGGCCGAGCGCCGGCATGGCTGGTCGGTCCCGGCCCGGGATGCCGAATCTGGTGGGACGCGCCATTCCGGGCCGCCGACTTTTTTCGCGCTTTCAAGTTCGGGGCTTCCGGATACGTTATCCATGAGCATGCACCTGCCCGCCCGGTTCCCGCATTCCGCCAGCATCCGCCTGGTCGCGACGCTCGTCGTCTGCGCCTGGCTGAGCGGCGCCGGGCTCGGTGCGGAGGACGCGCCGTCCGACAATCCCTTTCAGCGGGCGGGCATCGTGTCGAACCCGGCCGCCTCGTCCGGCGACGCCGATCTCGATGCACTGCAGTTCAGCGGACTCTCCTCGATCGGCGATCAGCGGTCGTTCAACTTCACGGACCAACGCACGCACAAGAGTTTCTGGGTGCCGATGGGGGGCGCGGAAAACGGCGTCAGTATCGTTTCCTACGACGAACAGAACGAGCAGGTGACGGTGCGGCGCGGCCGTGTCCAAAAACCGTTGTCGCTGCGCAAGGCGGTCCTGGTGGCGGCAACGTCCGGATCGGCAATGCCGCCGCGCGCGGGTCCTTCCTTCACGGTGGCCAACAACCCGCCGCCGCATCCGCCGGGCTCGGGCGTCGACGAGATCAAGAATCCGAAAACGCCGGCCGAGGTCAAACAGGCGGAGTATGAGGCGCGCATGCTCGTCAGCGACCTGCTCGACATCTCGATGAAAGCCCGTGAAGAGCAACGCAAGCTGCGGGAGGCGCGTGAACGCGGCCAAGGTACACGGGCCGGGCCGTGATGGGACGGAACCCACGGGCCGCTTTGACGCCGTGCAAAGTCTGGCTATGCGTTTTGCCATGCGTTGTTCTCGCTCCCTCATGCTAACGGTTGGTCTGGGCGTGGCTGTGTTGCTGGCCGCTTGCAGTAGCTCCCCGATATCGCGCATCGATTCGAATCGCGCAGCGTACGAGTCCTGGCCGCTCGACATTCAACAGGCGGTCCTGGACGGCCATGTCGTCCAGGGCATGACCCACGACCAGGTCGAAATGGCCGTGGGCACGCCGTCTGAAAAAACCGTGCACAACACGCGCAAGGGCACCGAAGAGGTCTGGGTCTATGGGACAGGTGGCCGTAGATCCAGCATGCCGGTCACGGTGGGCGGGGTTTTTGGCGGCGTCGGTGTCCAGAAGACGACCGGGGGCGGTTCCTCGAGCACGGACTACTTCGAAGTTGCATTTGTCGACGGCCGGGTGGTGCGCAGCACGGCGCCGTGATAATTGTTCGCGGTCGCGATCGACCGCTGACGTCGTTGCGCGCGGGTCGCGGAATTCGACGGGGTGGGCGTTCTCAAAAGTAGCGCGCTGCGCCGGTTTCGAACTCGGTCCGGTTTCCGTCGTGAGTGTCCTCTCCCCATGTCCAACGGCACCGGCGCGTCGACGGTTGCGCGTTGTGGCTTGACCCGGCCGGGATTCGAACCCCGCTTGCACCCAACCTGCGGGTTCTCTACGAGTTGGCTTCGTTTTTTTCTCCTTCATGCTGCAATCCATTGGACAGGGCACGCTGCGAGTCGTCGGCGAGGTTGGCGACTTCGCCATGTTCACCGGGCGATCGGTGGCTTCCGCCGTCGGGGCGCCGCGGTTGGGGCGCCGGTTGATTCGCGCGGTCCACGAGCAGGGCGTGCGCTGTCTCCCGGTCGTGCTGATCGTCGGCCTCTTTGTCGGCCTGGTGTTCGGGCTGCAAGTCTACAACCTGTTGAAGCTCTTTGGCGCCACCAGTTCGCTGGGCAACGGCACGTCGTTGTCCCTCGTGCGTGAACTCGCGCCCGTCTTCACCGCGCTGATGCTCGTCGCGCAGGCCGGGTCGGCGATGGCGGCCGAGATCGGCATCCAGCGCAACCGCGAGGAAATCGACGCCCTGGAGACGATGGGCATTGATCCTCGGCGCTATCTCGTCGCGCCGCGGTTGCTGGCTTCCGTGTTCGTCTTCCCGATGCAGACCGCGCTGTTCATGTTGATCGGCCTGGTCGGCGGGTACATCTCCGGGTGCCTGCTGCTTCCCCTCGAACCGAGCATTTACTGGTCCCGCGTCATGCAGGCGGTGGATCCGTCCGACGTCCGCGAGTGTTTCATCAAGGCGATCTGCTTTGGCATCATTACCACGGCGATCTGCTGCCACAACGGCTTCAACGCCCACCGGCGTCCCGGCCTCCTTGGGGCCCAGGCCGTGAGTGCCTCGACGATTCGGGCCGTCGTGTTCGCCTGCATCGCCATCCTGCTCTGCGACTATCTGATCACCGCGGCGCTCGTCTGATCACCCGACCGCGCTGCATCGATTACCATGCCGGAAACCGAATACCTGCTCGAGGCCCGCGGCCTGGCGAAACGTTTCGGCGAACACGAGGTCCTGGTCGACGCGAGCCTGGCGGTTCCCGCGGGGGCGGTGGTCTGCGTGCTGGGCAAGAGCGGCACGGGCAAGTCCGTGTTCTTGAAGTGTCTCGCCGGACTCATCCAGCCCGATGCCGGTGAGATCCTTTTCGAAGGCCGGCCGCTGCACGCGGAAGACCGCGGCGCCCGGGACGAGTTTCGGCAGCGTTGCAGCTATCTCTTCCAGAGCAACGCGCTGCTCGATTCGCTCACCGCGATCGAAAATGTCGCCCTGCCGCTGGAACAGAAACCCGGCACCCGGCGGCGCGAGTTCATCGCGCGTGCGCGAGAGGTCCTGCGCCTGCTCGAACTGGACGAGTACCGCCATCGTTACCCGAGCCAGCTTTCGGGCGGCATGCAGAAACGCCTCGCACTCGCGCGCGCGCTCGTGACGAAGCCGCAACTCGTGCTCTTCGACGAACCCACCGCCGGCCTCGATCCGCTCCGGCGCAACGCCGTGTTCACGATGATCGCGCGCTACCAGCGCGAATTGCAGTTCACCGCCGTCGTGGTCACCCACGACCTCGACGAGGCGCTGGTGGCCAGCGATCGGGTCGCCCTGCTCGACGCGGGCTCCATGCGCTTCGAAGGCACCCCGGACGAATTTCGTACGGGTGACGACGCCTCCGTGCGCGCCTTTCGCGACAGCGTCGCCAACCTGCGCACCAGCATCGAAGCCACCCGGGCGGGCACTCCAACCTGAACGATTCTCCATGAACCAGACCAGACTCGAAATTTCCGTCGGCGCCTTCGTGATCGTCGGGCTTGCTGCCATCGCCTACGTCGCCCTGAAGATCGGCGCCGGCCTGCTCGTCGGCACCGACACCTATCTTGTCAACGCCCGGTTCAACAACGCCTCCGGCCTGAGCGCCGGCGGCAAGGTCACGATCTCGGGGGTGACGATCGGCAGCGTCGAACGGGTGAAACTCGACCCGGCGGACTACTCCGCTGTCGCCACGCTGCGGGTGCGTTCGGATCTGAAACTACCGGTCGATTCCCTGGTGGCGATCCGGTCCAATGGACTGCTCGGCGACCGCTTCATCCTGATCACGCCGGGTTCGGACCAGAAGCCGGCCGCAGCCGGTGACTTCATGACGCATACCGAATCATCGACCGATCTCGAATCCGTGATCTCGCAGTTCACCGGCAGCGGCGCGCCCGGGATCGCCCCCGGGGCGGACACGTATCTCCTGCATGCGCGCTTTACCAATGCGACCGGCATCGTGCCCGGTTCGCGGGTCACGCTGGCCGGGGTGGCCGTCGGCAACGTCGAGGGCGTGCACCTGAAGATGGACGACTTCAGCGCGATCGTGGACCTGCGGTTGCGCGCGGACGTGAAACTTCCCCTGGATTCGATTGTCTCGGTGAAGTCATCGAGCCTGATTGGCGGCAAGTATCTCGCCGTGCAACTCGGCGGCGATCCCGATGTCGCTGCCAACGGCGACACGCTCACGGAAACCGAATCGGCCCTCGATCTCGAGTCGCTCATCGGCCGGTTTGCATTTGGCTCCGTGGACGACAAGACCAAGAAGGAGGATACGACCACACCATGAACCTGAACCCGAACTATTGGCGCCTGGCGGCGATGGTCGCCGCACTGGGACTGGCGGGCCTGCCCGCCCGCGCCGCGGAAGACCCGCGGGTGATGCTCGAGAAATCGATCGACGAAGTGATGACGATGGCCTATGATCAGCCGCCCACCGCCCAGCCGTTGTCCGCGCGCGTGCGCCCGATCCTCGAGAAGTCGTTCGATTTCGAGTACGCCACGCGCAGTGCCATCGGACCCGGCTGGCGGGACTTCACGCCGGAACAGCGGCAGAAGACCGTGCGGCTTTTTTCCGATCTGGTCATCCGGACCTACGCCGACCGGTTTGAGCCCGGCCCCCGGCCCGAGATCTCATATGGACAGACAATCGCACCCTCGGAAAAGCGTCGTGAAATACCCACGACCGTGACCTACGAGGGGAAGAACTACTCCATTTCCTACAAGTTCCGCGAAACTCCGGACGGCTGGCGGGCCTATGATGTGATCATCGAAAACGTCAGCATGATCGCGAACTACCGCGCGCAATTCGACGAGCTGTTCAAGAAGGGCGGGGCGGAGGCGGTCGTTCACTCGCTCGAGGAAAACCTTGCGAAGGTTGCCGCACCGAAGCAGTCATGAGGTTCCCGTTCGCACCGGACTGGCGGGTCGGCCTGGTCGTGCTTGCCGGATGTGCCGCGTTCGGGCGCGGTGACGCCCAGGTCGTGCTGAGCATCGCGGATGCGGCGGTCGCGGCGACGCCGGCGAAATCCGCCGACGACGAGGACGACGAGTTCGTGGACGAATACGCGACGCCCGCGTCGTCCGTTTCGGATCCGTTCGAGAAGGTCAACCGTACGTTCTTCAAGTTCAACGTCAGCGTCTACAATCACGTTCTCCGGCCCGTTTCCCGCGGGTATGAGGTGATCGTGCCCGCGCCGGCCCGCCGTGGCCTCAGCAGTTTCTTCGACAACCTGCACTTTCCCGTGCGGTTCGCGAGCTGCGTGCTCCAGGGCAAGCTCGATCGCGCCGCGGCGGAGACGGGAAAATTCGCCCTCAACTCCACGGTCGGTCTCGCGGGGTTCATCAAGGTCTCGGACCGGTTCCCCCGCCTGCGCGTCCCGTCCGAGGACCTGGGCCAGGCTTTCGGATCGTGGGGTATCAAGTCCGGCCCGTTTCTCATTCTGCCCGTGTTTGGCCCGTCGTCCTTGCGCGACGGCATCGGCCGGATCGGCGACTATTACGCAACTCCGACCCACTGGCTGTTCCTGAATCAGTTCGACCGCTGGGTCCCGGTCACCTTGCAGGCCGGGGACATCATCACGGCGCTCCCCGACATCCTGGCGTTGCACGACTCCCTCTACCGTTCCGCGCTCGATCCCTACATCGCGTTCCGCAATGGCTATCTCCAGTATCGCGAAGGCGAGGTGCAGAAGTGAGCGGGTTCGCCTGGGAGCGGAACCGCGGGGCGGCCAATCCCGCCCGGCGATGCGCATAAGCGGGGGAGCAGCCCGGGGCATTCAACTGCGGGTGCCGCGCGGCGTGGCCGTGCGGCCGGCGATGGATCGCGTGCGCCAGGCGGTGTTTTCCAGCCTTGGCGCGAAGGTCGAAGGAGCGCGCTTCGTCGACCTCTTCGCCGGGACGGGCAGCTACGGCCTCGAAGCCTTGAGCCGCGGTGCGGCCGGGGGCGTGTTCGTGGAGCGCGACCGCAAGGCGCTGCCCGTGCTGCGGGCCAATATTTCCGCGGTGTGCCGAAGCGCCGTCCGGCGCGAAAGTGATGTGCAAGTGGTGGCGGCCGACGCGCTGTTGTGGACGCCACCGCCCGATGCGCCGGTGGACCTCGTCTTCTGTGATCCACCGTTCGCTGACATCGCGAGGCTCGACGCATCGCTGTTCCGCCGCTGCGCCGGCTTTGTCCGCCGGTCGCCGCCGGGTTTGTTGATTTTTGAAATGCCGGGAGAGGTCGAGCTCTCGCCTCCCGGCTGGTCCTTCATCAAGCGCATCGGCCGTGGCCGCAACCAGCCCACGTGCTGCTTCTACACCCTCGGCTGACACCGGGCCCGCTCCCCGGTGCGGTGGCTTAAGCGCTGCAGCCGCTCAACCCGCGAGCCGGACAAAAAAAGTGGCGGCCGCCACTTTTTTTGTCCGGCCGATTGGGATTGAACGGAGGCAATTGCGAGTTGGTTGGGCGGCATCGATGCGGATCAGTGCAGTCCGAGGTGGGCTTGCAGGAGCGTGAGGCCGGCGACACAGGCCGTCTCGGTGCGGAGCACGCGAGGGCCGAGATGGGTGAGGGTGAAGCCGGCGGCGCGCAGGGCGTTGCGTTCCTGCGCGGACCAGCCGCGTTCGGGTCCGATCGCCAGCGCGGCGGGGAGGGTCGCGGTTTCGAAGTGCGCGAGCGGCTCCGCCGCTTCGTAATTGTCGAGGGCCACCCGGGTCGAAAACGCATCCGCGGCGACGGCGGTGGCCAGGGAATCGACCACCGCGAGATCGGGCAGGCGGGTCGAGAATGCCTGCGCCACGCCGGCCAGCAGGTGGCGGCGTGCCTCACCGCTCTGCCAAAGGGAACTGGCGGCATAGGACGGTTCACCCTTGTAAGTGGGAAAGAAGCGCAACCCGGCCACGCCGAGCGCGGCGGCCTCGTGGAGAATCCGGCGCGCGGTTTGTGGCCGGGGCAATCCCACCAGCAGCCAGAGCGGTGCCAGCGGCGGCGGTTCCCCGTGCCAGACAAACGACAGGTGCAGGCCCCTCGTGTCGTCCTGCTCGATGCGGGCGCGACCCGGCGGGCCGTCGACGAGGCCGCAGTCGAACCAGTCGCCGGGACGCCGCCGCAGGACCTGACGCACGTGACGGGTTCGCGGATCGGTCGCCGGAAGCGGCCGGGTGAGCTCGTCCCTTTCAAAAAGGATTAAATTCATGCGGGAGGCCGCGGCGGCCGACGCGGGGAAGCGTGGGGTGGTTTCCCCAGGCGCACCCTTCGGAAAGGTTCGTCGTGATGTGCCGGGAGCGAAAGGTCTTCACCAGAGGCGCTTCTTCGCGAACGTCCGTCCCCATGGCTCTTCCGCCCTCCGGGAGGATTTCAGGTCACTCGCGAACGAGGCGGCGCCCGCCACGCGTAATCCGAAGGGCGGGCGTGGTGCGGGTAGGCAGAATCGAACTGCCGTATCCAACTTGGAAGGATGGCGTTTTACCACTAAACTATACCCGCGTCGCCGTTCGGTTCTCAAGAGGTCAGATACGCTTCCGATTAGCTCGGTCAAGGCTTGTTTGGGCAATTCGCCCCTAGCCGCGATCGAGTCAACCACACCAGGCACATGGCATTTCTATCGACCACCTCCTCGAGCGTCTCCCCGGGCATGCGGCAGGGCGCCAAGGTTTCCGGCCAGAAGGCCGTGCAGGCGCTCGCGAAGCAGAAGTCACTGGAGAAACGCGCCAAGACCTACAAGCTCAAGCTCGCCTCGCTGGCCGTCTTCACCCAGCAGCTCTCGTCGATGTTGGAGGCCGGATTGCCGCTGGTGTCGTCGCTCGAGGCGCTGCAGGAGCAGACCGAGGACCAGGTGTTCCGGATCATCATTCGCGACGTGCGGGCGGACATCGCGGCGGGCAACTCGTTCTCCTCCGCGGTGAAGAAGTTCCCGAACTCCTTCAACACGCTGTTCACGTCGATGGTCGAAGCCGGTGAGGCCAGCGGCGGCCTGGCCGAGATCCTTTCCAAGGTGGCGGGCTATTTCGAGGCGTCCGTCAAGCTTTCCAAGAAGCTGAAGTCCGCGATGGTCTACCCGATTGCGGTGATCCTGCTCGCGACGATTCTCGTGAACGTCCTGTTGATCTTCGTGATCCCGGTGTTCGCGGACATGTTTGCGGATTTCAACGCCAAGCTGCCGGCGCCGACCCAGTTCCTGATCGATTTCAGCGCCTGGTTGAAGTCGAACTTCATCTACCTCGCGGTCGCCGGTTTCCTCGCCTATCACGGCTGGTCGCGGTTCACGCGCACGCCGCGGGGCCGCGAAATGCGGGACAACATGCTGATGCGCGCGCCGATCTTCGGAAATCTCGTGCGGAAGATCACGCTCTCGCGCTTCTGCCGGACCTACGCGTCACTGCTGCGCGCCGGCGTGCCGATCCTGCGGACGCTCGAGATCGTCTCCGCCAGTTCCGGCAAGGTGCAGGTTGAGCAGGCCTGCACCGAAATTTCGAAGCACATCAGCGCGGGTGGTCAGGTTTCGGACGTGCTGGCCACGAATCCCTTCTTTCCCCCAATGATGCGCCACATGGCCAAGGCCGGCGAGTCGACGGGCAACGTCGACGGCATGATGGTCAAGATCGCCGACTTCTATGACACCGAGTCGGAATCCATCATCGCCTCGCTGACGTCCCTGATCGAACCGATGCTGATCGTGTTCCTCGGCGTGGTGGTCGGCGGCATCGTCATGGCCATGTTCCTGCCGATCTTCCAGCTCTCGGCGGTGGCGGGCGGCCAGGGTTAAAGCAGCGTCCGGGCGGGATTTGGTGCGGATTCCTGCCTTTGGGGCTTTATTTCCGCCCCGTGGGTTTTAGGTAGGAGGGCTCCTTCGCGATCGTTCGATCATGCCTTCAATCCTCATCGTCGATGACCTCGTCTCGATTCACGAGATGCTTGAAGCCGTCGTCCAGCCCACCGGGCTGACGACGGCCTTCGCGACCGACGGGGAAAAGGCGCTGGTCAAGTACAAGGCGGAGAAGTTCGACCTGGTGCTGGCCGACATCGACATGAAGCCGATGGACGGGCTGACCCTGCTCAAGAACCTCAAGGCCCTGGATCCCAGCTCGGTCGTCATCATCATGACGGCATATGCGAGCACGGACAGTGCAATCCTTGCGCTGAAGCTTGGCGCCTTTGACTACCTGCAAAAGCCGTTCAAGGTCGATGAACTCGTCAAGACGCTGAAGCGGGCCCTGGAATTCCGGATCTTCAGCGAAGATCAGTCAGCGGCGACGAGCGCGTCGACGCCGACGAACGTGGGCGACATCGAGAGTCAGCTGGTGGGCACGAGTGCGGCGGTGCAGCGCCTGATCCAGCAGCTGAAGAAGCTGAGCTCGACGCGGACCCCCGTATTGCTGCAGGGCGAAAACGGCACGGGTAAGCGCCTCGTCGCGGAAATCCTGCACAAGTCGGGCAACCCGGCGTCGGCGCCGTTCATCCGGGTCGATTGCACGCACGCCGACGATCCTGACTTTCGGTCGAATCTCATCGGCGAGCACAACAATGGTGGTCGATGGACCGAGGAGGCGAAGGGCGGCACGCTTTTCCTGGAAAATCTGCCGAGCCTGCCGCTGGACCTCCAGCGGGACCTGGTCGGGGTTCTCAAGACCGCCGGGCAGGAACTCCGGCTGGTGTGCTCTTCGACCGTCGACCTCGAGGCCCAGGTCGATGAAGGGAAGTTCGATGACGAGTTGTTCTACCGGGTCGCGTCGCTGCCGGTCCCTCTTCCGGCCTTGCGGGATCGCTCGGAGGACATTCCGCTTCTCGTCAAGGACATCACCTCCCGCACCGTGAATCCATCGTTTGGGAGCAATCAGATCGAGTTCACCGACGACGCTCTCAAAACGCTCGGCGCCCATTTCTGGCCGGGCAATCTTTCCGAACTCAACCAGGTCGTCTCGAAGATCGTCGCCACCACGGACTCGCGGGTTATCACCTCGCGTCAATTGCCGATGCGGTTGCGCGAACTGGCGGACTGGCCGAGCCTCGCCGACTATCTGGCGGGGCAGGAGCGTGAATACGTCAGCGTTGTCCTCAATGCGTGCAAGGATGACAAGACTCTCGCCTCCCGCATTTTGAAGTGCGACATCGAGAAGCTCGGATAGGGCGGCGCAGGTCAGGGGCTGGAGATCAGGGTTCAGAGGTCGGAGTCCATGTGAGACGTCCCCCTCCGGGTGGGCCGCGGACGTAACGGGATTCGTCCCTCGCGGAATCCCAGTGAATGAGTCAGCCCTGGCTCCGTCCCGAAACACACCGGCCGGGAACGGAATGTTCGGGGTCGTGTTTTCTGAACCCTGACGTCCGAGTTCTTGCCTCCGCCTTCGGTCCACCGGGCTCGGACTTCCGTCCGGAGCCCGCTTCCCGCTTGCGCGCCTATCGGCCGATCCCAAACCTCGCGCGCGCTTACGCCCATGCCCAAACGCACCGACATCAAGTCGATCCTGATCATCGGTTCCGGCCCCATCGTCATCGGCCAGGCTTGCGAGTTTGACTATTCCGGCACCCAGGCTTGCAAGGCGCTCCGCGAAGAGGGATTCCGGGTGATCCTGGTCAACAGCAACCCGGCGACGATCATGACTGACCCGGAGTTTGCCGATGTCACCTACATCGAGCCGCTGGCGGTCGAAGTGCTGGAAAAGATCATCGAGGCGGAGCGCCCGGACGCCCTGTTGCCAACCCTGGGGGGACAGACGGCGCTCAACCTATCCGTGAAGCTGTTCGAGGAAGGGATCCTCGAAAAATACGGCGTGGAAATGATCGGGGCCAAGGTCGAGGCCATCCGCAAGGGCGAGGATCGCGAGCTGTTCAAGCAGGCGATGCTCAAGATCGGCCTCGATTGCGCGAAGTCGCGCACCGTCAAATCGCTCGAGACGGCGCGCCAGGCGGTCGAGGAGCTGGCCGGCTTCCCCCTGATCATCCGGCCCAGCTTCACGCTCGGTGGGCAGGGTGGGGGCATCGCTTACAACAAGGAGGAATTCGAACGCATCGTCGCCAACGGCCTCGACCTTTCACCCGTGCATGAGGTCCTGATCGAGGAGTGTCTCCTCGGCTGGAAGGAATACGAGATGGAAGTGATGCGCGACCACAAGGATCAGTGCGTGGTCATCTGCTCGATCGAAAACTTCGATCCCATGGGCGTGCACACGGGCGACTCGATCACCGTGGCGCCGGCCATGACACTTTCCGACAAGGAGTACCAGGCGATGCGCGATGCCTCGTTTGCGGTGATCCGCGAGATCGGCGTGGAGACGGGCGGCTCCAACATCCAGTTTGCGACTCATCCGCAGACGGGCCGGATGGTGGTGATCGAAATGAACCCGCGCGTGTCGCGCAGTTCCGCGCTCGCGTCGAAGGCCACCGGTTTTCCCATCGCCAAGATCGCCGCCAAGCTCGCGATCGGTTACACCCTGGACGAGATCCAGAACGACATCACGCGCGAAACACCGGCGAGCTTCGAACCCACGATCGATTACGTCGTCACCAAGGTCCCCCGCTTCACCTTCGAGAAGTTCCCGGGCTCAGACCCGACGCTGACGTCGTCGATGAAATCCGTCGGCGAGGCGATGGCGATCGGACGCACGTTCAAGGAATCGATCCAGAAGGCCCTGCGTTCGCTCGAAATCGGTGCGCGCGGATTCGGCGGCGGTGGCAAGTTCGGCGGCGCGGCGCCCGCGGATGTTGCGGCGATCAAGGCCAAGCTTGCGCAGCCCAACGCCGAGCGCATCTTCTACATCCGCTTTGCCTTCAAGGCCGGCCTCTCCGTCCAGGAGATCTTCGACCTGACGGCGATTGACCCGTGGTTCCTGCAACAGCTTCGCGAGATCCACGAAATGGAGGAGGAACTGGCGGTCCGGACGCTCGGCGACCTCGACGACCTGCAGCTGGGCCGGGCCAAGCGGTTTGGTTTCAGCGACGTGCAACTGGCCCACCTGTTGCACACGACGCCGGCCGAGATTCGGGCGCGGCGCACGGCCGCGGGCATACCGACGCGGTTTCGCCTGGTCGATACGTGCGCGGCCGAGTTCGAGGCGTTCACGCCGTACTACTATTCAAGCTACGGCGACGAAAACGAAGTCCTCCCGTCCGACCGCAGGAAGATCATGATCCTGGGTGGCGGCCCGAACCGCATCGGGCAGGGCATCGAGTTCGATTACTGCTGCGTGCACGCCTCGTTCGCGTTGCGCGAAATGGGATTCGAAACCGTGATGGTGAACTCGAATCCCGAGACCGTCTCCACCGATTACGACACGAGCGACCGTCTCTATTTCGAGCCGCTCACGCTCGAGGACGTGCTCGAGATCTACGACCAGGAGAAGTGCAGCGGCGTGATCGTACAGTTCGGTGGCCAGACGCCGCTCAACCTCGCCACCGCGCTCAAGGCCCATGGCGCGAACATCATCGGCACCTCGCCGGAAAGCATCGACACCGCCGAGGATCGCCAGCAGTTCGCCGCCATTCTCCGCCAGGTCGGCCTGCAGCAGCCGGCCAACCGGACCGCCATGACCGAGACGGAGGCGCTCACCTTCGCCCACGAAGTCGGGTTTCCGGTGCTTTTGCGGCCGTCGTTCGTGCTCGGCGGGCGTGGGATGTTCATCGTCTACAACGAGGATGAGTTCAAGGCCGTCGTCCGGCAGGCGTTCGACGTCATGCCGGACAAGCCGGTGTTGATCGACAAGTTCCTCGAGGACGCGATCGAGCTCGATGTCGACTGCATCTGCGACGGGCACACCAGCGTGATCGGAGGCATGCTCGAGCACATCGAGTACGCCGGCGTGCACAGCGGCGACGCGGCGATGGTCATGCCGCCGCACACCCTGGGCGCGGCCATGTTGGAGACCGTGCGCGAGGCCACCCATGCGCTCGCCCGGGCCCTGCACGTCGTGGGGCTGATGAACGTCCAGTTCGCGATCAAGGAAGGACAACTCTATGTGCTCGAGGTGAACCCGCGGGCGTCACGCACGGTTCCGTTTGTCGCCAAGGCGATCGGCGTGCCCCTCGCGAAGCTGGCGGCGAAGATCATGGCGGGCGCGACGCTGGACCAGCTCGGGTTCACCCGTGAAATCCGCCCGCGGCACTGGTGCGTCAAGGAAGCGGTGTTTCCCTTCGTGCGTTTTCCCGGCGCGTCCATCGCGCTGGGACCGGAAATGCGCTCGACCGGCGAAGTGATGGGGCTCGATGAAGACCTCGGCCTCGCCTACGCGAAGAGCCAGATGGCCGCGCGTCCCGCCCTGCCTGCGGGGGGAAACGTGTTCGTCAGTGTCAAGGATGCGGACAAATCGTGGGCGGTGGAACTGGCCCGCCAGCTCGAGTCGCTCGGCTTCGCGATCTATTCGACCAGCGGCACGGCGCGCGTGATCGAGCAGAGCGGCGTCAAGGTGCACAAGCTCTTCAAAATTGACGAAGGCCGTCCCACGGTGGTCGACCTGATCAAGAACGGGCAGATCCAGATGGTGATCAACACGCCCTCCGGCATGATGCCGCGCCGGGATGAGAATATCATCCGCGCCGCCGCGCATGCGCACGGCATCTGCATCATGACGACGATTACGGGGGCCTACGCGGCAGTCGACGGCATCAAGGCGATCAAGCAGAAGCGGCTGAGCGTGCGTCCGCTCCAGTCCTACGTCGGCAACACCGTGCCGGTGTGAGGGTGCCGTCGCTCCCTCTGCGAGCTCGGGCGTGACAAGCTCCCCCATCTCGGACTTGATCGCCGCGGCATGACACCGGATTCGCCCACGCTGGTCGCCCTGTTGCACGGACCCGACGCGCCGGGCATCGTGGCGCGCGTCGCCGGTTGGATCTTCGCCAACGGCGGCAACATCGTTCACGCCGATCAACATCGGGACCCGGAGGAGGGAATCTTTTTTCAGCGCATGGAATGGGCGCCGAGTTCTGCGGATCTGGTGGCGGAGGCGGCCGCGTTTCGTCATTTCGCCGGGAGCAACGGAATGACGGTGCGGATTGCCGCGTCCACCGATCAGCCGCGGGTGGCGATCATGGTCTCAAAGGCGGGGCACTGCTTCCACGATCTCGCCCTGCGCTGGAAGGCCGGCGAATTTCCGGGCGAAGTGGTGGCGGTGATTTCCAACCACCGCGATCTCGAGCCCGCGGCGCGCGGTTACGGTTTCGCGTTCCATCACACGACCTTCGACGGACGGACCAAGGCCGAGGTGGAGCGTGAGCAGGTCGGGATCATTCGAGCAGCGCAGGCCGGGCTCGTCGTGATGGCCCGGTACATGCAGGTCCTGTCGGAGGAGTTCCTGCGGAACGTCGGCGCCCCGGTGATCAACATCCATCATTCCTTCCTGCCGGCATTTGCGGGGGGCAAGCCGTACCATCAGGCCTTCGCGCGTGGCGTGAAGCTGATCGGCGCGACGGCGCACTATGCGACGCCGGAGCTCGATGACGGCCCGATCATCGCCCAGGATGTCGCGCGCGTGACGCATCGCAGCGACGTGCCCGAACTCATTCGCAAGGGCCGCGATCTCGAGCGCCTCGTGCTGGCGCAGGCGGTACGCTGGCACCTGGAGAACCGCATTCTCGTCTACGGCAACAAGACGGTCGTGTTCGACTGAGCCGTGACCATCAAGCCCCCCGCCGCCAGACGCATTCAGGGCGGGTCCGGGACCCGCCCGATGCTTCGGCAGACCGACTCGCCGGCGGAGGAAGAGCTCCGCCGGCGCGGCGATCAAACGTCGTAGTAGAGGTAGAACTCGTAGGGGTGCGGCCGCAGGCGCACGGCATCATATTCGGCGCGCTTCATTGCCACGAAGTTTTCGACGAAGTCTTTCGTGAATACGTCGCCCTTGATCAGGAACTCATGGTCGGCCTCCAGGGCCTCGACCGCGCCACGCAGCGAATCAGGCACGTGCGGGACTTTGGCGAGTTCCTCGGGCGGCAGGTCGTAGAGATTCTTGTCGAGCGGCTCGCCGGGATGGATCTTGTTCTGGATCCCGTCGAGTCCGGCCATCAACTGGGCGGCGCAGGCCAGATACGGATTGGCCGCCGGGTCGGGCGTACGATACTCCACGCGTTTGGCCTTCGGGCTCGAACTGTAGGTCGGAATCCGGATCGAGGCGGAGCGGTTGCGCGCGGAGTAGGCGAGATTGACCGGGGCTTCGAAACCGGGCACAAGCCGCTTGTACGAGTTGTTCGTCGGATTGCACATCGCGCACAGTGCCGGGGCGTGCTTCAGAATGCCGCCGATATAATAGAGGGCCGTCTCGCTCAGGCCGGCGTAGCCGCTGCCTGCGAAAAGCGGCTTGCCGCCCTTCCACAACGACTGGTGCGTGTGCATGCCGGAGCCGTTGTCGCCGAAGAGCGGCTTGGGCATGAACGTGACGGTCTTGCCATACTTGTGCGCGACGTTTTTGCAGACGTACTTGTAGAGCGTCATCTTGTCCGCGGTGTTCAGCAGCGAGTCGAAGACGATGTCGATCTCGGCCTGCCCGGCGGTGGCGACCTCGTGGTGCTCGCGCTCGATCTTGATGCCGAGGGACTGCATCGTCAGGATCATCTCGTTGCGGATGTCGACGAGCTTGTCCGCCGGCGCGACCGGGAAGTATCCTTCCTTGTGGCGAATCTTGTACCCCAGGTTCGGTCGGCCGTCGTCCTCGACGCGCTTGCCGCGATTCCAGGTGCCCTCGATGGAGTCGACGCGGTAGAAGGACTCGTTGGACGAGGTGTCGTAGGACACCGAATCGAAAATGAAGAACTCGGCCTCCGGGCCGAAATACGCGACGTCGGCGATGCCGGTGGACTTGAGATACTCCTCGGCTTTCCTGGCGATGCCGCGCGGGTCGCGTTCGTAGACGTCCCGCGTGAGCGGGTCGCGCACATCGCAGCTCAGGCTGAGCGTCGTGTTGGCCGCAAACGGGTCGATGAACGCCGTGTTGGGGTCGGGGAACACGAGCATGTCGGACGCGTTGATGACCCTCCAGCCCCGCACGCTCGAGCCATCGAAACCGAGTCCGTTTTCGAACACGTCGTCGGTCAGTTCGTTGACCGGCACGGCAAAGTGCTGCCAGGAGCCGAGGATGTCGCAGAGCTTGAAGTCGACGATCTTCACGCCCTTGTCTTTCGCCAGTTGGATTACTTCTTTGGATGTCATGATGGGTGCTTCTTAACCGTGGGATGAAGGGGATGCCGCCGGTGGGAGGAGCACGACGGACGCCGCGCATCGGATTCTCCTGGGGCAGGGCGGCGGTGAATTACGGCAAGTGGGCGGAGGGATGCGAGTGCGAAGCTGACGAGAATCGTCCCGGGTTCAGGGCGCCGTCGGCTGCACGTCGACCACGATCGCGGTGGTGTTGTCGCGTCCGGAGTTCTCGATCGCCCGATTGATCATTGCGTCCACCACGCCGGCGAGGGCGCCATCCGCCCTCAGCATTTCATCGATGTGCTGGTCCCAGAGCCCGTCGATGAGTCCGTCGGAACAGATCAGGAAGCGGTCGCCGGGCAGGAGGCCCACCGAGCCGATGTGGGGGTCGAGGAACTGCGTGCCGCCGCCGAGTGACTGCTGGAGCGCATGCCGTGTGGGATGGGCGCGGGCCTCCCGCTCATTGATCCGGCCCTGGCGACGCAGCCAGCCCGCCTGGTTGTGGTCGTGCGTAATCTGGGTGAGCGGGCCCCCGCGCGGCAGGTGATAGATCCGGCTGTCGCCGACGTGGGCGAAGTACATCCACGAGGGCGTGAACCAGGCGAGGCTGAGCGTGGCCCCCATCCCCCAGCATTCCTCGTAGGCCCAGCCCAGCCGCAGGATTTCGCGATGGGCGGCGTCGACGGCCTCGGTGAGGATGTCGTGGAAACCGCTGTTGATGCCTCCGGCCGCGAGCCGGAAGCTGCGGGGCAGCAGCTGGGCAATCTTGTTCACCGCGGTCCGGCTCGCGAACTCCCCCAGCTGGGCGCCGCCCATGCCATCACTCACCGCGAACACGAAATCATCGCGGACCAGGACGGCCCGGCCGTTTCGGCCGAGGTAGTGAAGGTGGCGCCCGTCGAACGTGAATGCCACGAACGTGTCTTCGTTGTGCGGGCGAACCTTGCCGCGATCCGTCAATCCGCTCCACGAAAGCTGCAGACCAGGCGCATCGGAACGGGGGGAGGTTGAGCTGGCGGACTCGTGCATCAGTGGAGCAGGGGATCAGCAGCGCGCCACGGCCGTAGCGGTGCAGTTGCCCGCATACCTGCCGGAGCGCGCTGGGAGGCGATGCGATGGTGCAGCGGACGCTCCATCGCCTGCAAGCAGGCTCCGCATGTGCACGTCAGCGATCCGTCTCGGCAACGGTCTCCTCATGGCTGCGTTTCACTCCGGAATGTCCGGCAGCGGCGGTCGAACCGGGCTCGGAGGCGCTCCCGGTTCCAGCAGGCTCGCGAACTCGAAATCGATCACGCAAAAGCGGCCGTCCGGAATCCGGTAGGTCACGTTGCGCAGCGCGATGTCCTCGTGGCGCACGCCAAACGCATGGAGCTCCGCAAACAACTCCTGCATGCGTTCGGCGGGCAGGTGTTGGACCCGGCCGCCACAATTCGTCGTGATGATCTTGAGACCCTCCGGATCGGACGCGAGCAGCCGGGGCACGAAATCGCAGCCTTTCGCCTCCAGATGGCGCAGGACCCGGACCTCGTTCTCGAACCGCTCCCGCGCCTGGTAGCCGCGGAACGTTTTGTACACCCGGCCGTCGTAGCCGATGCGGACGAGCGCCCGGGGCGTGTCCTTGATCTCGTGCATGCGCGCGACCAAGGTCCCGGGTGCCACGGCCGTTGGCAAGTGCCAGATTTTGCACGATCGGGATCGACTGCTGGCATATTAGGTGCTCGATGCAGGCCGCCGTTCCGGCCCGGATGCCCCGACACTGATCCTGCGGGTTTCGGGCCGCGGCTTTTGCAACCTACCTAATCCATGGCCAAACTGAAACTGGAATACATCTGGCTCGACGGCTACACCCCGGTCGCGGGCCTCCGCTCGAAAACGAAGATCGTCGATGGCGATCCCTCTTCCCTGAAGCTTGCCGACCTGCCGGTCTGGGGCTTTGATGGCAGCTCGACGCAGCAGGCCGAGGGCAAGAACTCGGACTGCCTGCTCAAGCCCGTGGCGCTCTTCCCGGACTGCACGCGCAAGCACGCTTTCCTGGTGATGTCGGAAGTGCTCCTGCCCAATGGGGAGCCGCACCCGAGCAACACGCGGGCGCTCATCCCGGACGATCCCGACACCTGGTTTGGTTTCGAGCAGGAGTATTTCTTCTTCAAGGACGGCGCACCGCTCGGTTTCCCCAAGGGGGGCTATCCCGGTCCCCAAGGCCCCTATTACACCGGCGTCGGCTACAAGTTTGTCGGCGATACCGCCCGCAAGCTGGTCGAGGAGCACATCGACATCTGCGTCGCCGCCGGGATCAATATCGAGGGCATCAACGCCGAGGTCGCGAAAGGCCAGTGGGAATTCCAGATCTTCGGCAAGGGCTCCAAGAACGCCGCGGACCAAATGTGGACCGCCCGCTACATCATGGCGCGTCTGTGCGAGGCTCACGACGTCGACATCGAGTGGCACTGCAAGCCGCTGCGCGGCGACTACGGCCAGCCGCTCGACTGGAACGGCTCCGGCATGCACTCTAATTTTTCGACCAAGCACATGCGCGAGGTCGGCGGCAAGGAATACTTCGAAAAGCTCATGGGCGCGTTCGCCAAGAACATGGCCGAACACATCGCGGTGTACGGACCGGACAATCACCTGCGCCTGACCGGCCTGCACGAGACCCAATCGATCGACAAGTTCACCTACGGGCTGGCGGACCGGGGAGCCTCGATCCGCGTGCCGCATAGCTTCGTCAACAGTGGCTACAGGGGCTACCTGGAGGATCGCCGGCCCAATTCCGCCGCGGATCCCTACCTGGTCGCGGGACGGATCCTCAAGACGATCCAGGCCGTGCCGACGAACTGAGCGCATCCCGATGCTCGCCGCTGGCTAGCCTGGTATTCTCGAACGTTCGGCCACATTTGTTCCGGTTCGCTTCGCGACCGGTCTTGTCGCTTCGCTCGGAACGCGGAGCGCAAACGCAGCTACAGGGAAAGCGTACCCGGTAGCTGCGTTGGAGTGTAACGACAACGTGGCCCGGTTTTCCGGCGGACTATGAAATCTCCGACCGCGGCTACTTTATGATCATGTCCCCGACTGTCTTGCCGCCGGGAATCATCGGGAGCACGTGCTCGGTATACGGGACAATCACGTCGAGGACGTAAGGGCCGTCGTGATCGAGCATCTCCTGCATCGCCTCGCGCAGCTCCTCACGCTTCACCACCCGCCGGGCCTTCACGCCGAAGCCCGCGGCGATGGTTACGTAGTCGGGATAGATGCCGCCGAGGTTGTCCGGCGAACCGATGTTGCCGGGATCGCCGAGCACGGTGTGGCCGCGCACGCTGTTGTAGAAGCGGTCCTCCCACTGCACGACCATGCCGAGGTGCTGGTTGTTCAGGACCAGCGCCTTCGCGGCGATCTTCTCAATCCTGGCCGTGGCGAGCTCCTGGACGTTCATGAGGAAGGAACCATCGCCGTCGATGTCGACCACCTGTTTGTCCGGCCGGCCGACTTTGGCGCCGATCGCGGCGGGATAACCGAACCCCATCGCGCCCAGACCCAGGGAGGAAATGTAGGTGCGCGGGTGGTTGAAATTGTAGAACTGCGCGGCCCACATCTGGTGCTGGCCCACGCCGGTCGTGATCACGGCTTCACCCTTGGTGAGCTCGTAGAGCACCCGCACCGCTTCCTGCGAGGTGATGTGCTGGTTTGGTTCCCAGGCGAAGGGATAGTCGCGCTTCCATTCTTCGAGCTTTGCCTGCCAGGCCGAGGTGTCGGGCGGCGTGAACTTGTTCGCCGCGATCAGCTCGTTGAGCCGGCGCAGCGCGTACTTCACGTCGGACACGATCGGCAGGGCGACGACCTTGTTCTTGTTGTGTTCCGATGCGTCGACGTCGATATGGACGATGGTCGCGTGCGGCGCGAACTTCGTCACCTCGCCGGTGATGCGATCATCAAACCGCGCACCCAGGGTCAGCAGCAGATCGGAATGGTGCACCGCCCAGTTGCCATAGACGCTGCCGTGCATGCCGAACCACTTGAGCGAGAGCCGGTGGTCCTCGGGGAAGGAGCCCACGCCCATCAGGGTTGAGGCGACCGGCACGTTGGCCTTCTCCGCAAACGCCAGCAGTTCCTCGTGCGCGCCTGCGGAGATGATGCCGCCGCCGATGTAAAGCACGGGTTGCTTCGCCTGGGCGATCAGGCCGAGGACCTGCTTGAGTTGCTCGTCGCTGGCCAGATGCGGCTGCTTGCTCGTCCGCAACTCGATCGCCGCGGGCCACACCGGCCGCACTTTCGCCTGCTGCACGTCCTTGGGAATATCGATCACCACCGGTCCCGGGCGGCCACTTTGGGCGACGAGGAATGCTTCCTTGATCACCCGGGGCAGGTCGGCCGCGTCGAGCACGAGATAACTGTGCTTCACGACCGGCAGCGTCATCCCGTAAAAGTCGGTTTCCTGAAACGCCGACTTGCCGATGAATTTCTGGAAGACCTGGCCGGTGATCGCAATCAGCGGAATCGAATCCATGAACGCGTCGGCGATCCCGGTGACGAGATTCGTTGCTCCCGGGCCGCTCGTGGCCATGCACACGCCCGCACGGCCGGTGACCCGGGCGTAGGCTTCGGCGGCAAACGCGCCGCCCTGTTCGTGTCGCGGCAGGATCGTGCGGATCTTGTCGGTGCGCGTGAGCGCCTGATGCAGTTCCATCGACGCCCCTCCCGGGTAGGCAAAAATCACTTCGACTCCCTCACGGGCAAGGGCCTCGACGACGATGTCGGCACCTTTCATCTCAGGGCCGATCTCAGGCTGTGGAAACGAGGCTACCGTGGAGGAGGATTTCGTGGCCATGGCGCGGGTGCAAAACCCCGAGAGAATGAAATCGTGCCCCGGCGAGGCAAGCCCGGTTTCCGGCCGCCGCGACGTGTCCCAGGGCGATGTCTTCCCGCACCGGGTTCGACGCGGTCATTCAGCCGCACGATCGGCGTGCGCTATTCACCCTGCACGCAGACGACGATCGACCGCCGGTGCGGCGAAGTCCGGTGTTCCCAGAGATAGATCCCCTGCCACGTGCCGAGCAGCAGCTCGCCTTCCGCGATCGGGATGGTTTCACTCGTGCGCGTCAGCGCCATGCGCAGGTGCGCCGACATATCGTCGGGCCCTTCGGCATCATGAGCGTACCGAGCATCGCCGTCCGGGGCGAGGCGTTCGAAATACGCCTCGAGATCCTGCCGGGCGGTCGGGTCGGCGTTTTCCATGATGACGAGGCTGCAACTCGTGTGCGGACAAAAGACGACGGCATGTCCTCGCTTCAAACCGGAGCGCTGCACGACGGCGGCCACTTCTTGCGTGAGTTCGCGCAGGCCGCGGCCGGGCGTGCGCACTTCCAAGGTTTCCTGAAAGACGGGCATCGTGACGCGAAGGCTGGCGCTCAGGATGCGGGTCGTCGAGCGGTCTCGTCCCCGGTACCCGGCTGGGTTGAAATCCGGGTGGGAGGAACGCGCACCGCGGTGCCCTGAAGTGCAAACCGGCAGACGAACCGACCTTTCCCCGACCTTCCCTACCGGACGGAAGGCGGTGTGAGGGCCGAAGGTTCGCTCGGCGTTTCCGGGGGATTCGACTTCAGCTCGGGCGTCGCAGGTGCCGGCGTCGCATTGTCGTGATCTTCCGTTTTCGGAGGCGCGGCCGGGGGTTCATCCTTCAACGGCTCCACGGCCAGCGTGAAAAAGGGAATGGCCTCGCCGTCGCGTTCGACCTCGATGCGCATGAACTCACCCGGCAGCGCGTGGAACAACATGTCGCGCACTTCCGAGATCCGCCGGATCGGGCCATCGCCCAAGGCGGTCAGGGATGGCGGCAGCTCCACTTTGCGATTCGTGACCAGGGTGAGCCGCTGCAAGACGTCGCCCGGTCGCAGTCCGGCGCGCTGGGCCTGGCTGTCCGGCTTCACCTTGGAAATGATCACCTGGCGGGCGACGTACGGCTTGTCCGGGGCTTCCTCGAACTCCACGGGCAGCGTGCCATAGTTGACATGGCCGTGTTCGGAGAGATCGCGAATGATGCGCTGCAGGGAGTTGGGCGGGACCAGGTACGATGCGCGAAGCTCGGGCACGTTTGCAACCATCACCCCGACCAGTCCACCGGTGGCGTTGAGCACCGGTGTGCCTTGTTCTCCCGGGCCGGTCGGAATGCTTGTGCGCATGTACGAACATGGAAACACGAATTGCGCGAACCCGCTCTCGTAGCCCGTGACAATGCCGGAGGAGGGGGTGACGTCGACTTCCGGCGGCTGGCTGAGTGCGACGATCGGCGAACCGATCGGCAGCATCGTCGCCGCGGTCTCGACCGGGATCACCGCGAACTTTTTTGGCATCTTGAGCAGCCGGACCAATGCGATGGACGTGCGAACATCTCCTCCCAGAAACGTGGCGGCGTAGTCGAGGCCGTCTTTTTCGACAAATGGACGCTGGATGTGAATCTCGCGGGCCGGTCGCAGGCACGTGAGCACCAGTCCGTCATCGCTGATCAAAAACCCGGTCGCCCCCCACACGATGTTCTTGCCGTTCTCGTCGACCTCCTCGTCGACGAGCTTTACCCGGACGACGGCCGGCGCAAAGGACGCGTAGAGATCGGCGACCGTGCGGGAAGCCGGCGACGGCGGGGCAAGCGTGACCGCAGGAAAGGCGTTGGCCGGGGCGGGCGTCGCGGCGATGGCGGGTGCGGGCGGTTCGTCAGCGGCCGCCACCAGGGCGCAACCCCAGAGGAGGGCGGCAACAAAAACGCCCATCACTTGATGGACACACCGGGCACGTGCCCTGCATGGGCGCATGGCGCGGCGTCAGAAGCTGCCTGCTTCCCTCGCGGTCCCGGTACGAGCATTATAGCCGTAGCCAGAGGTCAGCGTATTGACCATCTGAACACTGGCGTCGTAATCGGGCGAAGAGAAGGTGTTCGGCGAGTTCACCGAAACAAAGGTGCGCGCGGGTGCCTTCGCCGCGACGTACTCATGCACGACAAAACGAGTCTCGCTGGTGACCGGACGCTCGAACGAGGGACGCGGCGTCTCGGGAGCTTGCGCGGTGATCACCGGAGCCACCGGGACGACGATGTCGTCCCCGGGAGGCGTGACGGCCGGAGCGGCGGCTGCCGTCGCGACGGTCTGCGGAGCGGTAACCTTTTTTTCGCCTGGATGTTGCAGGACGAGAAAACCTGCGACCGCAGCGGCGCCGGCGGCGGCCACGGGAGCCGTGCGCTTCCACCCCATGATCATGTGTCGCGCGACGCGCACATACCACACGGGACGTGCGACGACGCTCGCGAGCTGGCGGCGATGCAGCTCCCGATCGAATTCCTCCCAAAAGGCGGGTTCCGGACGCTCGGAACGCTTGAGCGCAAGCAACTGCTCGAGCGTGACGCGGGGTCGGTCGTGGTGGCGCGGGTCAGACATGGGGGTAGGCAAGATCAATTCAAATAGTCGCCGAGATAGGCCTGCAGCTGCTGCTTCGCATAATGCAGGCGGGACCGCACCGTGCCCACCGAACACTCCATGATGTCCGCGATCTCCTGATGGCTGAGCTGGTCAATTTCAAACAAGGTGATGACGGTCCGATGCTTGAAAGACAATTTTTGGAGCGCTTCGTTCAATTTTTCCTGCAACTCCTTGAGCACGGTTTCCTTTCCGTGCGCGGCCTGGGTGACCAGTATCTGCAGCAGTTCGGCATTGCGGTCTTCCTCGACCATTTTCTCGAGGCTGAAGAAACGGCGCATCCGGTTGCGGCGAAGGTGGCTCAGGGTCGCGTTGATCGCGATGCGATAGGTCCAGCTGAAGAACGACGAGTGCCCCTTGAATCGCCCGATGGATTGGAAGGCCTTGATGAAGGTGTCCTGGGTCAAGTCCGCGGCGTCTTCGCGGTTGGACGTGAGGTTGTAAATCACGCCGTAGACACGTTCCCGATACCGGAGAACCAGCTGGTCAAACGCGGCCACGTGACCGGCGCGGACCTGCTCCACCAGCCGCAGGTCGGCATCAGCTTCCGCCTGACGCTCGGGATTCAGCGTCAGCGTCTTGTCGAAGGTCTTCGAAGCGTTCATCGCCGGGCGTGCTGACGATGTGTCATCGACCGCGGGCTGGCAAATCGAAATTTGTTTTCCTTCAAGGCATTTAGGTGCCCCCCGGGCGCCACGCTTGGGCGGCCGCCTACGGGCCGGATTGCAGCGAGATCGCCTGCTTTTCCAGAATCTGGGCCAGGTCGCCCAAACGCTGGCTTGCCGGGGTGTCGCCCCACGGATCGAGGGCGGCCAGGGCCCGGCCGTTTTCCTGGTGCAATTCGCCGAGCACGTCCCGGAAGACGCCCAGCTCGACCATTTGGGCCACCCGCCGGCTCAATTGCGTGAGGTCACCCGCAGTCATTTCCTCGCGCAACACCTCCGCCTCCGCAACGGGCAGTCGCTCGAGCAAAAGAAGCAGCGGCAGGGTGGCCTTTCCGCTCGCGAGATCGGTCCCGAGCGTCTTGCCGATGGCGTGCTCGTTGCCAAAGAAATCCGCGAGATCATCATAGATCTGATAGGCCGTGCCGAGGTGACGCCCAAAGCTTGCGGCGGCGTCGGCAAAACCGTCCGGCGATCGGGCAAGCTGTGCGCCCAGGGCGCACGAGACCTGGAAGAGCTCCGCGGTCTTCAACTCGATCACCCGGCGGTAGTAGCGCACGTTGCGCACGGCGTCGCGCTGGCTGAGGGTTTGCATGATCTCGCCGGAACAAACCTGGCGGGTCGAAGCGGCGACGCGGCGACAAACTTCGGTGGTCGGAAAAAGCGCGGCGACGTGCAATGCCTGCGCAAAGAGCGCGTCCCCCAGCAATACCGCCGTGTCCGGCCCGAATGCGCGCGCCGCCGTCCGCCGGTTGCGACGCAAGTCCGCCCCGTCCATGATGTCGTCGTGCACGAGCGTGGCGAGATGGACCATTTCGATCACGGCCGCCAGTTGCACATGTTCGCGGGAGACGACGCCATCGCCGGTCCAACCGCTGAAGAACACCAGCGCCGGCCGGATCCGCTTGCCACTGGTGTCGATGCAGTAGGCGGCGAACTCGCGGATCTCCGGCTCGAATTGCGATAGCTGCTCATGGAGGTACGCGTCCAGTTCCCGCAGGTGAGCGGTCAGCAGGCCAAACAGCACCCCTTGGGCTTGGGGCGCGTTCTTGGCAGTCGTGGTTCCGGGACGAGTCAGCACGGCGGGCGCGGTTTGCTCTGCACGCAAAGTCGGTGGGCCGGACCGGGTCGACGGATCAACGGGCACGGCATGCCCTTGTAGCCTAACCGGATTCGCAACGAAGCAAGACAATCCGCCGTTCCGGGTCGTGACGCCGGTTTCGGCGCACGGAACTTCGTATATCCCTTGGTCCACTCCGCGAACCGTCGCGCATGCATCCCGGCCTGCTACCTCGGTGCCTGCCGAAAAGCGTGAATGCCTCGCCTGGCTTCCGCCCGCCTACACCAGATGGAAGTGCGGGAGATCCTGCCCATCCACGATCCCGACCGGCCGGCCCTCGCCATCAACCACGATGAGATCGTCGATCCGCGACGCCTCGAAGATCCGCAGCGCCTCCACGGCCAGCACATCCTCCCGGACCGTGATCGGATGACGCGTCATGTGCGCAGCCACGGACTTCTGCAGAAAATCAGGACCTGTCATCACCGTCCGCCGAAAGTCGCCGTCCGTAAACACCCCGGTCAGGCGTCCATCGTCGCCCACCAGCGCGAGGCATCCCGCCTTCGCCCGGGTCATGGCGGTGATCGCCTCCTGGATCGTGGCGGTCTCCGGCAGGCAGGGCAGGCGGTCGCCCTGACGCATGACTTCGGCAATGCGCAGCAATAGCGTGCGCCCAAGGTGTCCGGAAGGATGCAGGCGCGCGAAATCATTGCGCGTGAAGCCGCGCAATTCGAGCAGCACCATCGCGAGCGCGTCGCCCAGCGCGAGTGCAGCGGTGGTGCTCGCCGTGGGCGCGAGCGCCAGCGGACAGGCTTCGCGCGGGACATGATAGAGCAGGGTGTGGTCGCAGCCCGTGCCGAGCGTGCTTTCGCCCTTGGCCGTCAGCGCGACGGTGCGCAGGCCAAAGCGCTTCAGCAACGGCACCAGGCGAACCAGTTCCTCGGTGGTTCCGCTGTTGCTGATCAGCACCGCCGCGTCGCCCTCCGCGCACAGGCCGAGATCGCCATGCAGCGCATTGACCGGGTCCAGGTAGCTCGCCGGTGCGCCCGTGCTGTTGAAGGTCGCGGCCAGCTTTTGCGCGATGCTCGAGGATTTGCCGACGCCGGAAAAGATGATCTTGCGCCCCGCGTCCAGCGTCTGGCGCAACGTGAGCACCACGTCGCCAAACGTCTCGTCGAGTTTCTCGGCGGTGGCGTGCAGGGCTTCGGCTTCGGTGAGGATACACGCGCGCCCGCGGGCGAGCAGCGATGATTGCCCGGCGTCCATGAATGTGCTTTGCCTTCCGCCCAACGTCCGCCGAAGGTAAGTTTCGATGAACGGCAAGCAATCCCTTTTGCATCTCCCGCCGGCGGCCGGGCTCGCCCGGTCGTGGCGGAGTGTGATCGTGGGAGCCGCCATGCTGATGATCCTCGCGGCCTGCGACCGCACGCGGGGACTGCAGATGACGGCCGAAACCGATGAACCGCGCTTTCGCCACGGCAAGCAGGCCCTCGCGGCCAATCAAAAGGCCCAGGCCTTGGAGGATTTTCAGAAGGTCATCGACAAGCGGCAGGGCGACGCCCCCGAATCCCATTTCGAAGTCGGCAAGATCTACCTCGAGCACATCAAGGACTACCCGCCCGCAATCTACCACTTTCGCCGCTATCTCGAACTCACCGGCCCCAACGGCCCTTACGCTCCTCAGGTGAACCAGATGATCGAGACCGCGCGCAAGGAGTTCGCCCGGCAACTCGCGGGCAATCCCCTCGAGGCGCAATACGATCGCCTCGATCTCCTCGACAAGATCGACAAGCTCACCGCCGAAAACAACACGCTGCGGGCGGAACTCGAACGCTATGTCCGCGGCGGCCGCGCCAACGTCGGCGCGGTGCGGGCCACGCCGCCTCCAGACTCCGCCAACGCCGGCCCGCCCGCGCGCACCTCGTCAGCCTGGACCAACGCGATTCCCGACGCTGGTCCCGCCCCCGATGTCGTGCCGGTGAACCCGCCGACCGCGTCGAATAACGCCGCGATGGCGCCTGCCACCCGCGCCCCCGCGACGTCCGGCCGCACCTACACCATTGAGCGTGGCGACACGTTGGTGGCGATCAGCCGCAAGCTCTACGGTTCCGCGTCCCACTGGCGCGCAATCTACGATGCCAACCGCGACCGCATCCCCGATCCCAACGCCCTGCGCATCGGCACCGAAATCCGGCTGCCGTAAGCGCGGGTGAAGCTCCGGTCGGGCTCGCCCTCCGGATCACGCCTGTCATCCGGGCGAAAATGGAGCGAGAAGCTCGCCGAGGCGTTTCGACCCGGGAGATTTCACGACCGGCCTTACGAATCCTTCGCCGCTTTTTTCCGCAGGATCGGCTCGAGTACCTGCCAAATGTTGTCGGCCACGATCCGCTGGCCCGCCGGTGTCGGATGGATACCGTCGACCTGATTCAGCTCGGGATCACCGGCCACGCCTTCGAGCAGGAATGGCAGCAGCGGCAGATGATTGGCCGCGGCCACGCGCGGAAACACGCGACGAAAGGCGTCCGTGAACTCCGGCCCGAGGTTGGGCGGCGCCTGCATGCCGGCGAGCAGGATGCGCGTGTCCGGGGATCTGGCGCGCACCTCGTCGATGATCGCCTGCAGGTTTTTTTCCGTTTCCTCGACCGGAATCCCGCGCAGGCCGTCGTTGCCGCCCAGCGCCAGCACGAAGACGGCGACCGGCGGCCGCATCACCCAATCCACCCGGCGCACGCCGCCGGCCGTGGTTTCACCGCTCACGCCCGCGTTCACGATTGTATAGGGCAGTCCCGCCGCGACGATCCGCTTCGCGACCAAACCGGGATAGGCCAGGGCGGGATCGTCGAGTCCATAGCCTGCCGTCAGGCTGTCGCCAAAGAAGATGACGGTCCCGCGCGACGCCGTGGCCGTGTCCGCTTCCGCCGCGCGCGCCGCCGGTGCGAGTGCGACACAAAGCGTCGTAATTATCCCGAGCAGCCACCCGCGTTGGTTTGTCATCCCGCCGAAATGCATTTGTCTGCGTCCTTTCCGCATGGCTACGCGAACGATCCTGAATGTCGAGCAGCTCACCAAGGTTTACCCGACCACCGGGGGCGGGGAACTCACGGTCCTCCGGGACGTGACCTTCGCGCTCGAGGCGGGAGCGACCGCGGCGATCGTCGGGCCGTCGGGCAGTGGCAAGACGACATTGCTCGGTCTCTGTGCAGGACTCGACCGGGCGACTTCCGGCCGCGTGCATATCCAGGATGTCGAACTGGGCGGGCTCGACGAGGACGCCCGTGCCGCCGTGCGGCGCGACCGCATCGGGTTTGTCTTCCAGAGCTTCAATCTCATGCCGACGCTCACCGCCCTCGAAAACGTGATGGTGCCGGCCGAACTGCGCGGCGGCGGTGAAGGGGCGCGCGCGGCTGCGACCGAACTGCTCCGCCGCGTCGGCCTGGGCGACCGCCTCGACCACTATCCCGTGCAGCTGTCGGGCGGGGAACAGCAACGCGTCGCCCTCGCCCGGGCCTTTATCAACCGACCGCATCTGCTCTTCGCCGACGAGCCCACCGGCAACCTCGACGCCGAAACCGCGCACCGGATCGTCGATCTGCTCTTCGACCTGAACCGCGAGGCTGGGACCACGCTC
This sequence comes from uncultured Verrucomicrobiae bacterium, assembly GCA_963797435.1. Taxonomy (GTDB): domain Bacteria; phylum Verrucomicrobiota; class Verrucomicrobiia; order Opitutales; family Opitutaceae; genus CAWCPJ01. Next base: position 353,652 of record CAWCPJ010000007.1, read on the forward strand.
GTGCTGGTCACGCACGACGTCGATCTCGCCCGCCGCACCGGTCGTGTCATCCGTCTGCGCGGCGGCATGGTGATCGCGGACGAAGCGGCGATAAGCAGCAGGCTCTAAGCGACAGGGTTCCCGCCAGCCATGCACCCGCATTCAACCAGGCCTACCGCTTACCGCCTACAGCCTTTCGCTGGGGCCGCCTGGATCGCCCGGATGGCCTGGCGTGACACGCGCACGTCGCGACGGCGGCTGTTGCTCTATACCGCATCGATCGTGCTCGGCATCGCCGCGCTCGTTTCGATCGCGTCATTCGGGGACAACCTGCGGCGCGCGGTGCAGGCGCAGTCGAGTGCGCTGCTCGGCGCCGATCTCGTGGCCAGCAGCGGCGAGGCGTTTTCGCCTGCGGCCAACACCCTGATCGATGCGCTCGGCGGTCGTCGCACCGATGACGTCACGTTTCACTCGATGGCGCTGTTTCCGCGCACGGGCCGGACGCGCCTCGTGCGCGTGCACGCGGTGGAGGATGTCTTTCCCTTCTACGGAGATTTCGAGACCACGCCGGCAGCGGCGGCGGACGAGTTTCGCCACGACGCGGGCGCCCTCGTCGACGAAAGCGTCATGTATCAATTCGGCCTGCGCGTCGGCGACGCGATGAAGATCGGCGAGCAAACCTTCACCGTCACCGGCGCCCTTCGCTCCGTGCCGGGACAGAGTCCGGGCTTCAGCATGATCCAGCCGCGCGTTTTCATAGCCAGGCGGTTGCTCGACGCCACCGGTGTCGTGCAGCGCGGCAGTCGGATCGATCCGCGCGCCTATATTGCCTTGCCGCCCGGGAGCGACGCCGACCGGCTCCGGCGCGAGTACCATGACGCATTGCGCGATGAGGGCGTGTGGCTCGAATCCGTCGGCAGTCGCGAGGCGCGCGCCGGTCGCATCATCGGCCATGTCGAGCGCTTCCTCAGCCTGGTCGGTTTTGTGGCGCTGCTGCTCGGCGCGATCGGCGTTGCCAGCGGCATCCATGTTTTCATCCGCAGCAAGCTGACGTCCATCGCGGTGCTGCGCTGCGTTGGAGCGACCGTGCGGCAGACGTTTCTGATCTATCTCCTGCAGGCCGCGGTGCTGGGCGTGATTGGCGCCGTGGGCGGCGCGGTGCTCGGTCTCGGGGTCCAGGCGCTGCTGCCCGCGGTGCTGGGAGACCTGCTGCCGGTGGACGTGCATATGGGCGTGAGCTGGTCCGCGGTCGGGCAAGGCGTCGTCGCGGGCGTGGGCGTCACGCTGGCGCTGGCCCTGCTGCCGCTGCTCGGTGTGCGACGGGTTTCGCCGCTGCTGGCGCTGCGTTCGACGATCGAGACGCCGCGGCGTCGGGGGGTCGACTGGGCCACGCTAACGGTGATCGCGTGCGTCCTCGCCGGCGTCACCCTGGTGGCCGTGCAACAGACGGAACGCTGGCGGCATGGTGTCGCCTTCGTGCTCGCGACGGTGGCAGTGTTCGGGGTGCTCGCGCTGCTCGGCCGCCTCCTGATGCGGGCCGCCCGTGTCCTGGCGGGGGCGCGCGCGAGTTATGTCTGGCGCCAGGGGGTGGCGAATCTGTTCCGGCCGAACAACCGCACCCTGCTTGTCATCCTCGCGCTCGGGCTGGGCACGTTCCTGATCGTCACGATGCAGCTCACCCAGGGCATGCTGCTCGGGCAGGTTGATCTCGCGCGAAGCAAGGGGCGCACGAATCTGGTCTTTTTCGACATCCAGTCCGACCAACGCGCCGGCGCCCGCCGCGTCGTCGCGGAAGCCGGTCGGCCGGTTTTGCGCGACGTGCCGATCGTCACGATGCGGATCGCCACCGTGAAGGGACGCCCCGCCGCGGAGCTGGCGCGCGAACACCGCGAGGACCGCTGGGTGTTCACGCGCGAATATCGTTCGACCTACCGCAGCGAACTCGATGCGGAAACCGAACACGTCATCGCCGGCCGCTGGACCGGCACCTGGAAACCCGCCGCCGGACCGGTGCCGGTTTCCGTCGAGTCCGACATCGCCGATCGTCTGCAGGTCAAGGTGGGCGACCCGCTCGTTTTCGATGTGCAGGGGGTGAAGTTCGACTGCGTGGTCGCCAGCATCCGCCGCGTGGATCGAGAGCGGTTCGACCTCTGGTTCTTCGTCGTGTTTCCGGCCGGCGTGCTCGAACGCGCACCGCAGTTTGCCGCGATCGCAACGCAGGTGACGGACGCGCGTCAGTCCGCGGAGTTGCAGCGCGGGATGTTGGAACAGTATCCCAACGTATCGGCGATCGACCTGATGTCCGTGCTCGAGACCATGAACACCATCCTCGACAAGGCGACCTTTGTATTTCGGTTCATGGCCGCGTTTATCGTCGGCACGGGTCTGGTCGTGCTCGCGGCCGTGATGGCGAGCGGTCGTTTCCAGCGCCTGCAGGAGAGCGTGCTCCTGCGCACGATCGGCGCCTCGCGCGCGCTCATCGCGCGGATCCAGCTCGTTGAATATTGGATGCTCGGCACGCTCGCGGCGTTTGCCGGGGTCCTGTTGGCCTGGATCGCCGCCTGGGCCCTCGGCCGCTGGATCTTCGAACTTGATACCCGTCCCGCCGCCTTGCCGATGCTCGTCGCCTGGTTCCTCGTCAGCGCCCTCACCGTGCTCACCGGCTGGCTCTCCGGCCGGCGCCTGCTCAACCAGCCTCCGCTCGAAATCCTCCGGCAGGAGGTGTGAAGCATGCCGCGCAGTTGCTTTATCCGCCCTTGAACTCGCCCGCCAAGGACTGCAGCGACTGCTTCGCGTCGCCGTAAAGCATGCGCGTGTTGGGTAGCAGGAAGAGCTGGTTCTCGAGGCCGGAGAACCCGGTGCCCTTGCCGCGCTTGAGGCAGATCACGGTCCTGGCCTCGTGCGCCTGGATGATCGGCATGCCGTAGATCGGCGATGACTTGTCCCGGGCCGCAGCGGGATTCACGACGTCGTTCGCGCCGATGACCATGGCGACGTCGACCGTCGGCATCTGGGGATTGATCGCGTCCATCTCGACGAGCTGCTCATACGGCACGTCAGCCTCGGCGAGCAGGACGTTCATGTGTCCGGGCATGCGGCCGGCAACCGGATGAATCGCGAAGCGCACGTCGGCGCCGCGGGACTCGAGCAACTGCGCGAGTTCCTTCACCGCGTGCTGCGCCTGCGCAACGGCCATGCCGTAGCCCGGAACGAAGACGACGCTGTCCGCCGCCTCGAGCACGTAGTAGCAGTCGCTGACGGAGATCGGCTTCAGTTCACCCTGCATCGTTCCGCCGGCGCCGCCCGATTTTTGCACCGCGGCACCGAAACCGGAAAACAGGACGTTGAGCAGATTCCGATTCATGGCCTTGCACATGATGATCGTGAGGATCACCCCGCTGGTGCCGACCAGGCAGCCGGCGACGATCAATACGTTGTTTTCGATCACGAAACCCGCGGCGCAGGCGGCGAGACCGGACAGGCTGTTCAACAACGAAATGACCACCGGCATGTCCCCGCCGCCGATCGGCATCACGAGCGTCCAGCCGAGGACGAGCGCGAGCGCGAGGTAGACCCAGAACACCATCCGCGATAAGTGCGGATCGCCGGCGACGACGAAGATGATTCCCGCCACAACCGTGCCCACGAGCATGAGGGCGTTGAGATAGTGCTGGCCGCGGAACAGGATCGGACGTCCGCTGAGCCACTCTGCGAGCTTGGCGAAGGCGTAGACCGAACCGGTGAACGTCACGCCGCCGATCAGGATGGTCAGGAAGATCGTGGTTTCCTTGAACGTCGTGCCCGGTCGCATCACCGCGTCCATCAGCTGTTGCGTGAACGTCGGCGTGCGCATGCGTTCGTACTCCGCCCAGCCGACGAGCAGCGAGGCGAGGCCGCCAAAGCCGTTGAACAGGGCCACCATTTCGGGCATCGCCGTCATCCTGACCCAGACGGCGGAACCCAGCCCGATGGCGGTGCCGGCCACGAGGCCGATCGTGATCCACGTAAAGCTCACGACGCTCTGGTCGAGCAACGTCACGACGATCGCGATCAACATGCCCAGGGCCGAGATCGTGTTGCCGCGCCGGGCGGTCTCCGGGCGGCCGAGCATCTTCAGGCCGACGACGAACAGGATGCTCGCGACGATGTAGGCCAGGTTGATGAAGGCGGCGCGGTCCATGGTTACTTCTTTGCTCCCGGACCCGCGTCCTTTTTCTTGAACATGCCGAGCATGCGGTCGGTGACGACGTAGCCGCCCACGACATTGATCATTGCAAAGGTGACCGCGGACGTGCCGAGCACGGTCGTGACCCAGGACTTGTCGTCGACGCCGGCCGCGATCAACGCGCCGACGATCGTGATGCCGGAGATCGCGTTTGAACCCGACATCAGCGGCGTGTGCAACTGCGACGGCACCTTGGCGATCAGCTCGAAGCCGAGGAAGGCGGCGAGCGTGAAGATGAAGAACAAAAGCATCAGGTCCATGGCGGAAAACAGGTCCTTACGGGAGGGGGCGGAGGGAACCGGGGTGGGCCCCGTCCATCGATTGCAGGAACGTGCGCGATCAAACTTCTGGATCTTCGAACTCCGTTACCCCGGTCGCCTCCGGTGCAATCAGGTCCTGGAGTTGAACATCTCATGGACGATCGCGTCGCGGTGGGTAAGCAGGCAGCCTTTCTGGATCTCGTCGGCCGGGTCGATGCGCAGCGTCTTTTGCTCCGCGTCCCAGAAATGCTCGATGAAGTTGGCGAGGTTGGCGGCGTACACCTGCGTCGCGTGATGCGCCACCTGGCCCTCGAGGCAGGTGCGGCCGATGATCGTGACGCCGTTGGCGGTGATGACGTCCTCGCCCGACTTTGTGCCCTCCACGTTTCCTCCCGTTTCAGCAGCGAGGTCGACGATCACACTGCCGGCCTTCATGCCGGCCACCATTGCCGCCGTGACGACGATCGGCGCCTTGCGGCCAAACAATTTCGCAGTGGTGATGACGATGTCCGCGCTGGCGCAAACCTTCGCCATGCCGTCGCGTTGCCGTTGCAATTGTTCCGGCGTGAGTTCCTTCGCGTAGCCCTGCGCGGTCTGGCCGGTTTCTCCGCCGAGTTCGATCTTCACGAACTTCGCGCCGAGCGACTTCACCTGTTCCTCGACCACCGGCCGGGTGTCGAATGCCTCGACCCGCGCACCGAGCCGCTTCGCCGTGGCGATCGCCTGCAACCCCGCAACCCCCACGCCGATCACGAACACGCGGCACGGATTGATCGTCCCGGCCGGCGTCATCATCATCGGGAGGGCGGACTTGATGGTGTTCGCGGCCGCGAGCACCGCGGCATAGCCGGCGAGATTTGCCTGCGAGCTGAGGACGTCCATTTTCTGCGCCAGCGTGGTGCGGGGCAGCATTTCGAGGCTGAAGGCCGAGACGCCGGCCGCAGCGAGCCGCGCGACGAGGTTGCGATCAAAAAACGGGTCGAGCATACCGATCACGACCGCGCCCCGCCGCAGGCGCGCGACTTCCCCGGGCGCCGGCTTGTTCACGCGCACATGCAGGTCGGCTTCGCCCACCGCGGCGGCCGTGTCGTCGATCATCGTGGCGCCGTTCGCGGCAAAGTCCTCGTCCGCGTAGTTGCTTGCGACGCCGAGGCCGCGTTCGGCCACGATCGTCAACCCGAGTTTGGCGAGACGCCCGGCGGTGGTCGGTGTAAGCGCGGCGCGAGGGTCGCCCGGTTTTGCTTCCCTGAGAACGAGACATTTCATTGGACGGGGAGATCGTCCGGGGGAAGACGACGGCGCGCACGATGTGCGAGGGGCGTGGCGCGAACAACCGGAAAACGAACCGCCTCAGACAACCCTTCGGTCGGATTCCATTTCGTTGGAGCGGGTTTGTCCCGCGATTCCGACCGAGGAGCGGGTTTTTCCCGCGATTCCGGGGCGGCCGTAACGATTCAGTCGGACGACATCTTGTGGGAGCTTGCTCGCAAGCGATCCGTTGGCACGGGGGAAATTCTATCGCCTGCGAGCGGGCTCCACCATCGATCACGACCGGTGCAAGACCTTCGGAGGCGTCCTCGATTCGACTGCATCGATCCAGGCTGAGCGGGAGCGTCCCACACCGTTCGGCATCTCGGGCCGGACTGGACAAGCCCTGCCGGCGCTCGGCCACGTGCGGTTCACTCTCCGTCTTGAGCATCATCCAAGCCAGATTGATGATACGGCCGTATCATCAATCTGGCGCAGGCTGCTGAGCGGTTGATTGGGTTTACTCCGCGATTTCGGGGCTTGCGGGCGATCCGCTGGCGCAGCCCGACTTCGCCGATTCTCCAGACGGTCGAATCGGCGCAGTCGGGCAGAGGCGGTTCTATTGCATGCGAGCAGGCTCCACCATCGATCCCCGGTTCTATCGGCTGCCAGGGCGTCCTCGGTTCGACGGCATCGAACCGGGCTCAGAAATGATACTCGTAGGTGTTGCCTTCGGCGTCTTCGAACACGAGGACGCGCGTATCCACACTGGTCAGGCGCAGACCAAGTTCGTGGTTCACCGTGTCCCCGACGAGATAGACGCGATCGTTCATCAACGCCTTCGGGCGGTCGCCGCCGCGCATGCCGGTGACAGTGATCGTGTCGACCCAGGCTTGAATCCTGGGGTCAGGATTGTTGATGCGATCCGCGACCGGTTCCGGTGCGGGTGGCGGCGAGACGGCCGCGACGGGAACTGAATCGACGCCGGGGGTCGGCGCCGGCGCGGAGACGGGGGCTGGCGAAGGAGTGGCCGGTTCCGCCGGCGCGCTGCTGGCCACGGGGCCGAGAGCCAGGGTCGCGGCGGGCGCCGGGGCGGAGGGGGAAGGGGTTGCCGGAGCGGCGGCCGGTGCGGACTCGGACGCGGCGGCATCCGCGGCTGGCGGCGGTGCGTTTTCCACGGCAGCCGGCGGGGGTGGTGTCGACTCCGCGATCTGGTCGGCGGGCGAGGGCATGAAGAAGAGGGCGTAGACGACATAGCCGATCGCGCCGAGGCCAACGATGAGCACGATGCTCGCGATCGCGATGACCACTCCGGCCTGGGACGACTTCGACTTGCGGCGTGGTATCGAGGTCACGTCCGGAGTGAGCGGATGGGCCGGCGCAATGGGCGCGGGAGTGGCGGCTCCGGCCGAAGGGTTCGCGCGGGGAAAGGTCAGGGTCGGACCGCCGGGACGGGGCTGCAGCGTCTGGGCTTTCTTCAGGGCGTCGTTGATTAGGCTCATGGTGAACGGTGGCCGGCGGCCGGTGATCGATGATGGATACTGGAAAAGGGAAAATGGTGATGCCGGGGAGACGGCGAGGCGATCAGGCGGCGTCCAGGGCGTGGTATTCGCGGATGGCGCGGCGCACGTCCCAATACGTCACTTCGTCGGATTCGCGCACAAATGCAGCGAGGAGTGCCTTGTCGCAGAGATTGTTTACCAGCCGCGGCACCCCGCCGCTGGAGTGACAAATGGAACGGATCGCGTGCCTGGTGAACCACGGCCGTCCCTTGCCGCCGGCGAGCGTGATGCGGTGGTGGATGTAATGCGCGATCTGGTCGGCCGTGAGTGGCTTGAGATCATAGCTCACGAGGACGCGCTGGCGGAGCTGGCGCAGGCGTTGCTCGTTGAGCATGGCCCGGAACTCCGGCTGGCCGATCAGGACGATCTGGAGGAGCTTTTGCTTGTCGGTCTCGAGATTCGAGAGCAGGCGCAATTGCTCGAGCACTTCGAACGTGAGGTTCTGGCATTCATCGACAATGATCACGACGTCGCGGCCCGCGTGGATGCGGTCGAGCAGGACGCGGTTGACCTCGTTGGTCAGGTCGTGCGCATTCTCGGCGATGGTGGACGTCGCGCCGAGCTCGTGCAGGATCGTGCGCAGGAGCTGGGTTTCCGTGATACGGGGGTTGAGGATGAGGGCCGAGTCGTAGTTGGAATCGTGGAGGTCGTTGAGCAACTGGCGGCACAATGTCGTCTTGCCGCAACCGACCTCGCCGATGAGCACGATGAAGCCCTTCTTTTCCGCGAGGCCGTATTTCAGGTGCAGGATGGCCTCCTGGTGGCTCGGCGAAAGAAAGAGAAACTTCGGGTCCGGCGTGATGTTGAAAGGCATCTCCGACAGACCATAAAAATCGCAATACATGATGGTTCCGGCTTCTGTCTTCGGCCCGGGTGCAGTGAGCTTAAGTCGCCGGGTCGCCTGAGGAAATCTCCCCAGTCGGGGGGAGCGAAACGGCGCGTCCCGATGAACGTTTCGGGCGAAATGCGGCGGGCCCGGGCTGCGCGCTGGAAGCCGCTCGCGACGCGCGGCTTGCAGGGGAAAGTTCTTTTCATGGGGCCGGTTTTGCGCAAGCTGCCGGCGAACGCCGCCCATGACTTTTCGTCGCTCGGTCGCCGCTTTTTACGCGCTTTTGTTCATCGCACTGACGCTGTTTGCGGGCGTGTTTTTCGTCGACACGCACCGCGAGATGATGGCGCAGCAGGCGCGCGAGGAAGAGAACCAGCGGCAGCTCACCGATCTGAAAAAGAATCTCGCGGACCAGCGCATGACGTTGGACCGCCTGAACCACGATCCTGCCTATATCGAGCGCGTCATTCGCGAACGCCTGGGCTACGCCCGGACGGACGAGACGGTGATCCGCTTCGAGCAATAGGCTCAACGTGCACCGGGGCGGCGCCATCCGCCGGAGATGATTCGCTTGGCCCGCGTGCCGAATCTTTGAATGCTGTCTCCATGAGGGAACCCGACGCATTGCGCCAACAATTCGAGGAGGCGGGACAGGATCAGGTCTTCCGCTTCTGGGACCAGCTGAACAATGCCCAGCGCGCCGCGCTCATCACCCAGGCGCGCGAAATCGATCTCGCGGAACTGGCGCGGCTCAATCGGACGCTGGTGCGCGTCGCCGGCGCGAGTCCGATCGACCTTTCCGGACTGGAGCCGGTGGAGGTGATCGCCGTGCCCGAGCATGGCGGCGATCGGACGGCGTGGGCCGAGGCGAGACTCACGGGAGAGAACGCCCTGCGGCGCGGCAAGGTCGCCGCCTTCACGGTGGCCGGAGGGCAGGGCACGCGCCTGGGCTACGACGGGCCGAAGGGCACGTTCGGCGTGACCCCCGTGCGCCATCATTCGCTGTTTCAGGTGTTCGCCGAGAAACTCATCGCGGCCCAGCGCCGCTACGGCTGCGAACTGATGTGGTTCATCATGACCAGCCACGCCAATCACGCGGCCACGCTGGCGTTTTTCGACAAGCACCATCATTTCGGCCTGCGGCCGGAACAGGTGCATTTCTTTCGCCAGGGGCGCATGCCGGCGGTGGACTTCGCGGGGCGCATCCTGCTCGAGGCGCCGGATACGATCGCGCTCAGCCCGGACGGACACGGTGGGTCCTTGCGTGCGCTCGTGCGCAGCGGCGCGGTGGAACTCATGGAGCGCGCCGGGATCGAGATCCTCAGCTATGTGCAGGTCGACAATCCGCTGGTGAGCATCATCGAGCCGGCGTTCATCGGCTTCCATGTCCAGACCGGTTCGGAGATGTCGAGCCGGATGGTGCCAAAGGCGTTCGACCGGGAAAAGGTCGGTCATTTCTGCCGGCAGCGCGGGCGCGTCGTGGTGATCGAGTATTCGGACATGCCGGAAACGCTCACGTCGCTGCGGGGCGAGGAAGGGGAACTGGTCTATCGCGCGGGCAGCGTGGCGATCCACCTACTCGCGACCTCGTTCATCCGCCGCGTCGGCGAAGGCGCCACCGGCGTCGTGCTGCCGTTTCACCGCGCGAACAAGAAGATCGCCACCGTCGACGGGAACGGTGCGCCGGTGAAACCCGGCGAGGCCAACGGCGTGAAGTTCGAGATGTTCGTGTTCGACGCGCTGCCGTTCGCGCGCAACCCGATCGTCGTGGAGGCCCGCCGCGCCGATGAGTTCAGCCCGGTGAAGAATGCCGAGGGGGTTGATTCGCCGCAGACGAGTCGCGATGATCAACAGCGGCAGTGGGCACGCTGGATGCACGCGGCCGGCGTCGGCGTGCCGGTGGACACGACCGGACTGCCCCCGTTCCGCCTCGAGATCTCGCCCCTGTTTGCCACTGACGAGGACTCGTTTGCCGAGGCCTGGGCCAGGCTCGAGCCCAAGCCCGCCTTGCAGGACGGGCTCGTGCTCGGTTGACCATCCCTACGTGCGCTGCAACGCCGCCGGCAGCCGCCGGGCGAGGCGGCGCAGGCGCGCCCGCGGGGACTGACGATGCCGCCCCACCGCCTTCACGACGCCGTGGCGGACGCGCTTGCTGAGGAGCGCGCCGATGGTTCCCGCCAGCGTCAGGGTCGCGAGGGCGACCACCCCGCGGTTCTTGGCGGCCCAGAGTTGCACGCTGCGTGCACTCGCCCGCCCGTCGAAATCGCCATGTGCGCCGAAGCTGCCCTGCGCGGGTTCGTACAGATTGTCCTGATGCGAGGCGGGCTTGGGTTCGCCCGTCATCTGACCCTTGAAGCCCTTGCGGGCGAGATAACGATCGGCAAACCCCGGAGCGATCTTGTTCGCGATAATGCCGAAGACGCTGCTTCCGCCCACCCAGACCTCGCGACGATTCGCCGTGGAGGCGAAGTAGATCGCGTCGGCGGCGACCTCCGGCTGATAGATTGGCGGCAGCGGCTGCGCCTTCTCGGGCAGCTTGCTCCGGCACCAATTGAACTGCGGCGTGTTCACCGCCGGCATCTGCACCATCGTCAGCCGCACGTGGCTTCTCTCGTGCAGCAATTCCGCGCGTAGCGAGTCGAAGAAACCCTGGATCGCATGTTTGGCTCCGCTGTAGGCCGCCTGCAGCGGAATGCCGCGGTAGGCGACCGCCGAGCCGACGAAGATCAGGTGTCCGCGGTCGCGCGAGCGCATGCGCTTCAACGCGGAGAGCGCACCGTGCACAAAGCCGAGGTAACAAACCTCGGTCACGCGCCGGTATTCCGCGGGCGTGATTTCCACCGCGGGTGCGAACACGTCGGTCATGGCGTCGTTCACCCACACATCGATCGGGCCAAGTTCATTTTCCACGCGCACCGCCGCCTGTTCGACGGCATCGGCATCCGCCACGTCGGTGGGAATGGCAAGCGCGCGCACGCCGAGCGCTTCCAGTTCTTTCCGGGTTTCGTCGAGGCGCTCCTCGCCCCGCGCCAGCACCGCCACGTCGCAGCCCTCCTGGGCAAAGCGGGTCGCGGCCGCCCGACCGATGCCGGCCGTGCCGCCGGTGATGACGACGACTCTTTCGTCCCTTTTGGTTTTCATATGCAGAACCCAGCAGCGTGATCGATGCCATCCAGGCGTTCCCGGGACCGGGGGCCCCGAAGTGCCGTTCGCGGCCGCGTGAGCCGCGCACGATGCGCGGCGCAAAATTGCGGATGGGTGCAGGCTGCACTATCGCGCGAAACGCATCCGACCTCCGACGGCGTCACGCCTGGCCGAGCAGGATCTCCAGGGTGCGCTGGTCGAGTTCCTCGAACGGGCGGGGTTCACCGGCCAGCGCCTCGCGATCAAAGCTGGTCTCACGCAGGACCCGCACGCGCTCGGGCGAGTAGGGGCCAAGCACCTGCTCCCCGTCGCGCACGGTCTCCAGCAGCTCGCGGATGCGCGCGTCCTCGTTCCACTGGCGCGCCCGCTCTTTCAACAGGAGGTAATTGCGCATGCAGCCGCGGGCGAAGTGACGAACGCCTTCGTAGTCGGCTGTCCGGTACGCGTGGGCATCGAAGTGCCGGGGGCCGTCGTAGCCGACGTCCTCGAGAAACTTCACGACCCAGAAGGCCTCCCGCGGGTTGTCGGAGGCAAAGCGCAGGTCCTGATCGTAGCGGCCGGGCATCTGGTCGTTGAGGTCGATGTGCCAGAGCTTGCCCGCGTCCCACGCCTGCGCGATCGAGTGCAGCACGTCGAGGCCGGCCATGCGTTCATGGGCGACCTCCGGATTGACGCCGACCATCTCCGGCTGTTCGAGGGTGGAGATGAACCCGAGGTAGGAGCCGGTCGTTGGCATGTAAAGGTGCGCGCGTGGCTCGTTGGGCTTCGCTTCAAGCGCGAAACGGATGTCGTAGCCCTGGTCGCGGACGTAGGCGCAGAGAAAATTGATCGCGTCGCGCAGGCGCTGGATGTCGCCGGCGGGATCCTTGCCCGCGTCCGTCTCGGTCCCCTCGCGGCCGCCCCAGAACGCAAAGATCCTGGCACCCAGCTCCGCGCCGATGTCCAGCGCCCCCATCGCCTTTTGCAGGGCGTAGGCGCGCACGTCGGCGTGTTCGGAGGTGAAGGCGCCGCCGCGAAAGGCCGGGTCGGCGAACAAGTTGCACGCGACCATCGAGACGGCGATGCCCGCTTCGTCACAGGTTCGGCGAAAGTCCCGCACGAGACGGTCGCGCTCGGACGCGCTGGCGTCGATCGGCACAAGATCGTTGTCGTGCAGGTTCACGCCCCATGCGCCAACCTCGGCGAGTAATTGGACCAGTTCCGCCGGCGACTTCTTGGGTCGCACCGGCTCACCCCACGGGTCGCCGCCGAGGCGGCCAACCGTCCAAAGGCCGAACGTGAAGCGATGTTCGGGACGCGGTTGAAGAGTCTGCTCAGTGTTCATGGAAAATCGGAAATGGCTCGAGTGCGTGAACGGACGTCGGCCCGTGGGAAACCGTATTGGCCCCCGGGCGTTGTCACCATCGGGCGAACCTCGCAGGTCCTCATGGGGGCCAACGAGCCAGGTCGGCCGTGCGACCGGACCGGTGTGCAGGTGCGGCTCCGATCCCGAACCGACCGGGGGGCAAACCCGATGCCCCGTTGGTCCGGGCTCTCGATGGCCGGCCGCCTGCCTGGGGCTACGTTGCGGGCCATGATATGCCTTGATCATCGCGCCGCGACGGCGGTCGCCCTGGCCGGTGCGTTCGCGCTCGCCGCGGCGGCGGCTGACGTCTCGGAGCCTCCGGCTTCACCTTCCGATGCGGATGCGACCCCGGAGAACGCGACGGCGATGCGTGCCGATCCGGCCCGGTTGCTCGCGAAACTGCATCGCCAGAACGCGCTGGAAATTCAACTGGGCGAACTCGCGCGTACGCGGGGGAGCGCGCGCGCCGTGCGCGCGCTCGGACATCGGCTGGTGGATGATCACCGAATGTGCGACCGGCGGGTGGTGGCCCTGGCGCAACGGAAGGGCTACTCCCTGCAAGGCCCGCCTGAACCGGAACCGGGAGCGAAGCGGCTCGAGCAGCCCCGCCCCGAGGACGAACAGAAAGTCGTCGTGCGGCTGCGAGCGTTGCACGGCGTCGCCTTCGATCGCGCCCTGCTCGACGTGGTCGCCACCGACCATGCGGAGACCATTGGCGAGCTGGTGGCGGCACGCACCGTCATGCAGGACGAGGAGACCCTCCATCTGCTGCAAAGCCTGATTCCGATCCTCAACCAACAACACATGCTGGCGGTGCACGTGAGGGCGCGCATCCCCGCCGCCGGATGAATCACGAGCGACGAGAAGCCATGGCCCGACGACGGCAACAATTCCTGGTGAATTCCAGCGCCGGCCTCGTGAGTGGCCTGGTCGCCGGCGCGGTGATGGGGCTCGTGGCGATGGCCCGCTCGGAGTCGGCCGGCATGGGATTCTGGCTACCGATGCACGAGATCGCCGCCACCCTCTACGGGGTCGATGCGCTGCTCGGCGGCATCGGCGTGACCTTCGTGGGTGTGCTCGTCCACCTCGCACTCGCCGCGTGCTTCGGCTGGGTGTTTGCGATGTACACGTGGCGGCTCAACCCGGGCTGGTCTTTTCTTGCCGGACTCGCGGCGGGCGGCGCCGGGTGGTTTCTGATGACGTTTCTCATCCTGCCTTGGGCGGATCCGGTGATGCAGGCCCGCGTGGCGCTGATTCCCGGGTGGTGGTTCATCGACCACCTCATTTTCGGCGGTATGCTGTTCCTTACGCCGATCCTGAGTACCGCCGGGCGGAAGCCGGTCCAACCGGCGGACCCCGTCGCGCCCCGGTAAGCCCACAGAGCCGCGTAAAGCGTTCAGGAGTTGCGACTCCGGCCCGCGGATACAATCCTGCCGGTGGTGGGGCCCCGGAGGGACGGGCAAATATCCACCGCGCGATTTGCCATGCACGCAGGCTCGCGTTAGCGTGGACACACACCAGAGTACCCGGAAGGAGACCATCATGAAATTTCGCACCTTGATTTTGTTCATCCTGATCGCGCTCGTCGCCGGGTTCGTCGCCGTGAACTGGAGCGCCTTCGTTGCGCAAACGCAGTTGTCGCTCGGGGTGGCGTCAGTCGAGGCGCCCCTCGGACTGATCATGCTGGGAGTGGCGATCTGCCTCGCCGTGCCGCTGCTGGTTTACGCGATGTATCTGCAACGCGCGGCGGTGACCCAGGCTGCCCGGCAGGCGGAGCGGCTGGACGCGCAACGCAAACTCGCGGATGATGCGGAGGCATCGCGTTTTTCCCAGCTGCGGCACTTTCTCGACGAAGAACTGCAGCAGAACGCCACGCGGGAGCAGCAGCTGCGTTCCGACCTGTTGGCGCGCCTCGATCAGCTCGAAACCGACCTCCGGACGCTGGTCGCGCGGCGCGACCCGGAGCCGGAAACGGCGCGGGAGCCGGCGGACGCGATGCCGACGCAGCGCTGAGCCGTCGCCAGCGCTGAGACAGCACATGCGGTCGCGCCGCGCCGCGTGTCCCCGATGGTGATTGCAGGATGCGACACACAAGATGTTCCCGGTGGTGGACGACGGACATCCGCTCGGATGCCTTACGCTCGACGTGATCAAGAGCGTGCCGCGGGAGGAGTGGGATCAGCGCTCGGTTCGCGACGTGATGGCGGCATGTTCCTCCGAAAACGCGGTCCGACCCGACGCGGATGCCGTCGATGCGCTGGCGCGCATGCGGCGGGACAGGCACGAGCCGGCTGCTCGTCGTCGATCACGAGGATCACCTCGTCGGCATCATTTCCCTGCGTGACCTGCTGCGCTTTCTTTCGCTGAAGATCGAGCTGGAAAGTGACCAGGGTTCGCCTTCGTCACCCGGCCATGCGAGCCACGCGTCGGGGATTTAGCCTGGAAGTTCCCCCTGCGGCCTGCGGCCGCAACCACAGGCAGGGTCGGCTGTCCTCAGCGGCCCGCGGTCGCGTGAGGACACGCAACCCTACCCGGCACCGGCCAGCGAAAGAGGTGCGCAAGCGGTCGAAGGTCACCCCCGAATGCGTTAGGCGTCGTGGCGTGCGGCGCTCCGCGCCACTTTCGACACGCTCGCGTGGGCGGCCGAGCGCAGTGCCGTACAAGGAAGCCGCCGGACGACCTTGCGGTCGCCCGGCGGCGGTTGCTCACGTGCTACCAAAGAAACCTGAGTCGTGAATGCCGGACGCTTTACTTGCGGACGTCCAGCTTGTCCTCGACGTCCTTCGACGTCGCCTTGCGGGCGGCATCGAGGATCTTCTGGTGTTGCTGCTCGTTGTCGACGGTGCCGTGCAGTTCGATCTCGTCACCATTCGTCGTGACGGAAACCTTGTAGGCAAACGAGGAGGTCTCCGGATTGCTTTCGAGGGCATTCTGGATTTGCGTGGCGGCGTCAGAGAACGACTGCTTGCCGGCGGTCGTGCTGCTGCTGGAGGTCCCAGCGGCATAACCTGCCGAACTCTTCTGTTCGGCCAAGGCCACCACGTCCGCCTTGCTGGCGGAAAGTTCAAAACGCTTTTCCGCCGAGTTGTAGCTGAGCTGCGAGGCGGGTACGCTCACATAGTCATCGCCGATGCCCCACAATCCGCCGACCGAGATGAACACGGTGGTCTGGTTTTGATTTTCGTTGGAGGCCATGTTCATGTGGCTGTCGCTCATGTGCCCGGCACCCATGCTGGAACTCGAACTCGACGACGAGGCAGCGGGCGTCTCGTTACCGGAGTTGTAGGAACTTGTGCTGTCCTTCGAAGACTCGTTTTCCGTCGCATTGAAGGAGCTTGCGAGTTGTTCCGGAAGGGCTCCCTGCAGGGCGATGTCGGTGATATCGCCGATCTTTTCGCCGGCGGGATCGTAGACCTCGGCGCCGATGAGATCCTTGGCGGTGAACTGATCCTTCACCGAACTCTTGGTGACGCGCGAAATCTGGTCCATGGTCGAGGACTGCATGGACGATGATTGCGAGGAGGAACTGCTGGAACTGCTGTTTTGCGCCTGGAGCGAGCCGGTCAGCGCGATCGTCGCGGCGGCCAGTAACGAGGTGTAACGTTGGTACGGTTTCATGCGTATTACTTTCGAGGTTTTACGGGCGCGGAGCCGGAACGCCGGATCCGCATGGACTCCTCCCAACCTGCTTTCGCCGTGCCAGCGCGTCCGGAATGCCGGGAGGCATTCATTGCGAGGCGCTTGGCCGTGGCGCCTGAAAAACGACGTCCATCGCGTCAGGCGATCGGCAGGAAATGCTGTTTGCTGCCGTGCCGAATGCAGTCTCCGGATTCCGGTCGGCGCCGCTAAAATTCCGGCTACAAATGGCCGGGGGCTTCGAAGATTATCTTCGCCAGGACGTGCGGCCAGTAGGTGGGGTCCACGCGCAGAATAAGGCGGCGCAAGAGGCAGAGTTCGTGCGCGTCCTCAAAGGCCTGCGCACTCTCAGTGGCAGTGATCGGCGCCACCGCAACCAGCCGGTCGATCTCGTCACCGGACACCGCTTGCCCGGCGGCCGCAAAGACGGCGCTGACTTCCTTCGTTTCGAGCGGCACACCCAACGCGGCCAGCGCGCGGACACTGTCGGACGGGCTGAGGATCGGGCGGCCGGCGACGCACGTGGCGAAGAACCGGTTCAGATCCTGCAGCCGCACTTCAAACTCGTCCTGCGACGCGAGGTAACGCAGCCGCTGCACGCTTACGTCGTCCGCGCGTCCGGCATGCAGTGCCTCCTCGAGGCGATCAGCGGGAGCGTGCGAGGCTGCGCGCCGCCCCTGCCACGTGCCGCGGGCGCTCAGCGCCGCCCGTTGCAGGGAATGGCCGGCTTCATGAAAGACCGAAAAGTCTGATGCCCCGGGCGCGATGCCGATCACGTGCTGGGTGGCTTCGTATTGGGCAACGAGCGTGCTTTGCAGCGCGGGATCGCCTACCGCAACCAGCGGCCGCACGTGGGTGATCTCGTTGCTCAGGGAATAATCCGCGAGAAACGTGAATCCGCTCCGCGCCGCGACCATCGCGCGCCAGCGGGCCTTGGCGGCGAGGACGTCATCAGTAATCACGCCGGCGGGATAGGCAGCTTGTTCGACGTCAAGGTAATCGAGGTGGCCGGCCGCGACCGCCTGGCGCCGCAGCGTGGCCGCGCGGCGGGCATAGGCATCCAGTTCACGCGCGCGGACCACAGTGGACATGGAGGCCCGCGGGACGATGGCGGTGGCCGCAGGGGTCGCGATCTGTTCCGCACCGCAGGCGGCCGAGGGCGCGAAGGGGCCGGACAAGGACCACACCACGGTCAAAAGCGCCATGGCGAAGAAGCTGGCGTCACGCATCCGACGGACGACCAGACTGCGACCAAGCCCCCGCGAATATGCCGGCACCGTGCCCATTAGTTTGCTGCATTCGGCAACCGCCACGCGTCGCTGAAGGAGCGATTTTTGCGTGGCGGACAGGGCAGGAAAAGGCACGCTGTAGCCAAAGCGTTGAGTGCGATCGGGAACGAGTCTTTTCCTGCAGAAAATCCGAAAAATGCCCGATGTGGCGCCACGATCGTTGCACCTCGCACGATGCACGTGCATGGGCGGCATGGACGCCGCCCTTACCTGAGCCCTGCGCAGTTTTTCGCAGGCCCGCGCGTGAGCGCTGGAAGCCGCGCCCAAGACGGGCTGCGGCCGACGACGTCTTCAGGCAGGCGGGGGTGACAAACCCTCCAGGCTGCTCCGGTTCGTATTCAATGCCGGGGCTGGCGACCTTGGTGCGTCACTCCGCGAGCGCAGTCGGCGGGGGGAGGGGGAAGCGTGGCGACCCTCTTTGGCGGACGGACGCGGGCGGCGTATCAGGTTTCCGGGTGCGATCGTTTGCCGGGGTTGCCCCAGTGGGGTCGCCACCCCTAGCGGCGGACCGGACCGCACCTGATTATGTGGCCAAGCGCGTTCAAGTATCGTCCGCGTCCTCACTCGTTCGTCGCGTCGGCACCGGACGCATTCGGGTGATTTTTCGGGAGATCACCATCCATGAAGTCGACCTCGAAACCCAATCCCCCGCAACCCGTCCATATTCCGGGAACCGTGAAAGGTGAGGAGACGGTCCTGCACCGGGGTCGCGAACCAGGTCGCGGTGAAGGCAAGCAATACCGCAGTCCGCGCGACTCCACCGGCATCAGGGCCGGCGATCGCCAGCCCATCGACCCCAGGATGCCGAGCATTCCGCCGGCCTGACGTTTGCTGGAGAAAAGGATGCAATGAGCACGGCAGGGCTTTCCCGACGGCGCACGACGTGGAATGCGCTGCAGCGTCTCGCCGGCGGCGCGGGAAGGGCGACGGCGGCGCCGGACCCGCGGGAGCACTGCGAGCTGTGTGGAGTGCCGCTCGCGGCCCAGCACCGGCACCTGCTCGAGGTCGCCGTGCGCCGCGTGGTTTGCGCATGCGATGCCTGTGCGTTGCGGTTTCACGATGTCGTCGGTGGCCGCTTCAAGTTGATCCCGCGCGATGCGCATCCGTTGCCGGATTTTCAGATGACGCCGGCGCAGTGGGAGACGCTCGCACTGCCGATCGACCTCGCATTCTTTTTTCGCAGCACGCCGGCGGAGAAGATCGTCGCGCTGTATCCCGGACCGGCGGGCGCGATCGAGTCGCTGCTCGCGCTCGAAACCTGGGACGCGCTGGTTGCCGCCAACCCGGTGCTGGGGCGCATGCAGGCGGACGTGGAGGCACTCCTCGTCAATCGCGTGGGCGGCACGGGTCGCTACTTTCTCGCCCCGATCGATGCGTGCTACCAGCTCGTCGGCCTGATCCGACTGAACTGGCGCGGGCTCGCGGGCGGCGTGGGCGTGTGGCGCGAGATCAGCGCGTTCTTCTCCCAACTCGAGGGCAGACACCCGGCAGGCACGACTCCGGCCGTCGTGACGGAGGCCGCGCATGCCTGACCTGTCGTTCCGCATCACCGGGGTGGAGGCCGTCGCGCGCGGACTGGTGCCACTGCTGGAATTCCAGCTCGAGGTGACGAGCCAGCCGGAGGCGGAACTGGTGCGCGCCGTCCTGTTGCAGGCGCAGATCCAGATCCAATGCCCGCGTCGCGCGTATGCCGCGGTCGAGCAGGAGCGGCTCTCCGAGTTGTTTGGAACGCCGGACCGTTGGGGGCAGACGCTGCGCAACCGGCTCTGGACGCACGTGCATGCAACGGTGCCGCCGTTTGCGGGTCGCGCGGAAGTGGCCTTGCCGGTGCCCTGCACCTACGACCTGAACATCGCGGCGGCGAAATACTTTGCCGCGCTCGAGGACGGCGAGGTTTCGCTGCTGTTCCTGTTCAGCGGCACGATCTTTCATGCCGGCGAAGACGGGCGGCTGCAGGTCCAGCGCGTATCCTGGGAAAAGGAATGCGCGTACTCTCTGCCGGTGCACACCTGGAGGGAACTGATGGAGCAGCATTATCCGAACAGCGCCTGGCTGTATCTGCACCGCGACGTCTTCGCGCGACTGCTGGAATACCGGCGGCGGCACGCGCTGCCGAGTTGGGAGGATACGGTGGAGCGTCTGCTGGCTGCAGCCGCGGAAGAGGTGCCGGCATGAGCACGGAACCGGGAATGCTCGACCGGTTGATCGCCGCCGTCCTCTACGAGGGTTATATCCTGTACCCGTATCGCGCATCCGCGTGCAAGAACCGTCAGCGGTTCACGTTTGGCCGGGTTTATCCCGGAGCGTTCAGCGAGGCGCGCGGGGGGGCCGAGCCGTCCACGATGCACAGCGAGTGCCTGGTGCGGCCGGCCGCGGACAACTGGTCCGTCGAGGTCGAGCTGCGGTTTCTGCATCCGATGGCGCGCAACGTCGGACTGCTCGCGGGCATCCCGATGCAGTGGTCGGATGACCTGGTGCCGGAGTTCGCAATCGTGCCGGAGCTGACGGTTGACGACTGCCTTTATCAAACATGGCTGGAAGCGGTGGAACAGCGCGTGTCCACCACGGCCACGACCTCCGGTCGCGTGGAATTCGCCTGTCCTTCCGTGCGGGAGTTCGAACCGATCCGGAACCGGCGTGGTGAGGTCATCGCGGTGCTCGAACGGCAACGTGCGGCCTTGCACGGCGTCGTGGAAACCTCGACCGAAAGAATCCCGGATTCCGATCTCGTGCGCATCCGCGTCGTCGTCGGCAACCGCTCGGAACTACCGGCGGAGGCGGCGGCGGCGTCGTCGACCGAGGACGACGGCGTGTTGCTGCGAACGTTCGCGTCCACGCATCTCGTATGGCGGGCGCGCGGAGCCGCCTTTGTCTCGCTGACCAATCCTCCACCGGAGGCGGCGACCGCGGCGGGCACCTGCCGGAATCGCGGCGCGTGGCCGGTGCTGGTCGGCGCCGCGGATGGACCACACGACCTGCTGCTTTCCTCGCCGATCGTCCTGCCGGATTTTCCGGAGGTCGCCGGGAAAAGCGCCGGCGACCTGTTCGACGCGACCGAGATCGACGAGATCCTGAGCCTGCGCATCCTCACCATGACCGACGCGGAGAAGCACGAGATGCGTCACGTCGATGCGCGCGCCCGACGCCTGCTGGAACGGACCGAGGAGCTGACTCCGCACGACTTTGCGCGCATGCACGGGGTGATGCGGCGCCCGACCATCCCGGCGGACCGCGTGGAACCGGGGGATCGATTTCCGGGGCTGCCGGAAGACTTTCACCTCCGGCCCGCCAGTGCCGCGCTGCCCGACGGCACGACCATACGTGCGGGCGACCATGTCCGCATCCGGCCGAAGGTGCGGGCGGATGCCATGGACCTCGTGCTCGCCAATCGCGAAGCGATCGTGGACGCGCTGGAAGCAGATGCGGAAGGCCGCGTGCACGCCGCGCTGGTATTGCCCGACGATCCGGGCCTCGACCTGGGCATGCTGCGTCAGCCCGGTCATCGTTTTTTCTATACGATCGACCAACTGGAAGCGTGGCCGGTGGGATCCGCTCCGCCCCCGGGAACCCCCCGCCGATGAATCCCGCGCGCATCCTCGTTGCCGGCATCGGCAACATCTTCTTCGGCGATGATGCATTTGGCGTCGAAGTCATCGCGGCGTTGCGCCGATCCGGGCTGCCGGAGTCGGTGCGCGTGGTCGACTTCGGCATTCGCGCCTACGACCTCGCCTACGCGTTTGGCGACGGCTACGAGGTCGTGGTCTTTGTCGATGCCACGCCCCGTGGCACGGATCCGGGAACGATTTTCCTGATCGAGCCGGAATGGCCGGACGCGGCGGAACTGGCTGACGCCGTCCCGGTTGGGCACGGCCTCGATCCCGTCGGGGTTTTGCGGCTTGCGGCGACGCTGGTGGCCGAGCGACCGCGCATTTTTCTCGTCGGCTGCGAACCCGCGACGCTGGCCAGCGAGGACGGCGCGATCGAGCTGAGTCCCGCGGTGCGCTCCGCGGTACCGGCAGCGGTTGCCATGATCGGGAACCTCGTCGGTCAGTTGCTGGCCGAAGCCGCCATCACCACCGCGCCGGCCAGTGCCGGCCGCCCAGCCAGGAGAGAACTCATATGAATACGAATTCCATCATCGGATTGTCGATCGCCATCGCCGCCTTGGTGGCGCTGATTGCCGCCTTGTCGTCCATGTATCCGGAAATGCGCCGCTACCTGAACATGCGCAACATGTGACCATTGACTCCCAAACCAAGAAAGATGCCGCCATGGCCACCGAAGCCAAATCTCCCGCGGTCATCGCCGACCGGCCCCCCGACGTGAAGGAAATCCACATCGTCTGGATGACGACCGGACTGGGTTGCGACGGGGATTCGGTTTCCGTCACCGCGGCCAGCCTGCCGAGCATCGAGGATGTCGTGTTGGGCGCGATTCCCGGCCTGCCCAAGGTCCACCTGCACAACCCGGTGCTCGCCTATGAAGTCGGCGACGACTTCATGAAGTACTGGTTCGCCGCTGCCGAGGGGCGGCTCGAGCCGTTCGTGCTCGTGCTCGAGGGGTCGGTGCCGAACGAGAGCATCAAGCAGGAGGGGTACTGGGCGGCGCTGGGCACCGACCCGCAGACCCGACAGCCGATCACCACCAACGAGTGGATCGACCGGCTGGCGCCGCGCGCGACCGCGATTGTCTGCGCCGGCACCTGCGCAACCTACGGCGGCATCCACGCCATGCAGGGCAACCCGACCGGCGCGATGGGGCTGGCCGACTACCTTGGCTGGAAATGGCGCTCCAAGGCCGGGTTGCCGATCATCAATGTGCCCGGATGCCCGGTACAGCCGGACAACATGATGGAGACGCTGCTTTACCTGCTCTACCAGGTGGCCGGCCTCGCGCCGATGATTCCGCTCGATGCGGAACTGCGGCCGACCTGGCTGTTTGGCAAGACGGTCCACGAGGGCTGCGACCGCGCCGGCTACTACGAGCAGGCGGACTTCGCCCGGGAGTACGGCTCGCCCAAGTGTCTGGTGAAAATCGGGTGCTGGGGGCCGGTGGTGAACTGCAACGTCACCAAGCGCGGCTGGATGGACGGCGTCGGCGGTTGTCCGAACGTCGGCGGCATCTGCATCGGCTGCACCATGCCGGGGTTCCCCGACAAGTTCATGCCGTTCATGGACGAGCCGTCCGGCGCCTCGTTGTCGAGCCGCATGATCAAGGGCTACGGCATGCTGATCCGTCGTTTGCGCGGGATCACCAACCACACGGTGAACGAGGAGCCGAAGTGGCGCCACCCGCGCGCCCGGCTCACCACGGGTTACCATCCGAAAAACTACGCGGGCAACGGTGGCGCGAACTGAGCCGCCGCCCTTCCCCCCTTTCACGAAAGCGCCCGCCCGCCCGAACGGAGAACGCACCACCATGGCCACCACCACCGCTTCCGCCGCCGCCCAGCGCTCGCGCGCCTCCGGCGACAACCTCGTCGAGATGTCGTGGGATCCGATCACCCGCATCGTCGGCAGCCTCGGCATCTATACCAAGATCGACTTCGCCAACAAGCGCGTCGCCGAGTGCCACAGCACGTCGTCGATCTTTCGCGGCTACTCGATCTTCATGCAGAACAAGGATCCGCGCGACACGCACTTCATCACGAGCCGGATCTGCGGCATCTGCGGCGACAACCACGCCACCTGTTCGGTCTACGCGCAAAACATGGCCTACGGCATCAAGCCGCCGGCCCTCGGCGAGTGGATCATCAACCTCGGCGAGGCCGCCGAGTACATGTTCGATCACAATATATTCCAGGACAACCTCGTGGGCGTGGACTTCTGCGAGATGATGGTCAAGGAGACCAATCCAGGAGTCTGGGAAAAGGCCACGAAGACGAAGGCGCCCCACGCCGGCGTGCACGGGTATCGGACAATCGGCGACATCATGAAGTCGTTGAATCCCTTCGAGGGCGAGTTCTACCGCGAGGCGCTGCAGATGAGCCGGCTCACGCGGGAGATGTTCTGCCTGATGGAAGGGCGGCACGTGCATCCCTCGACGCTTTACGCCGGCGGCGTCGGCACCGTCCCGTCGATCCAGCTCTTCACCGATTACCTCGTCCGCTTGCAGCGCTACGTCGAGTTCCTCAAGCGCTGCGTGCCGTTGCACGACGACCTCTTCGACTTCTTCTATGAGGCGCTGCCCGGCTATGAAAAGGTCGGCCAGCGGCGCATCCTGCTCGGCTGCTGGGGCTCGTTCCAGGACCCGGAGGCGTGCGACTATCGCTACCGGACGATGGCGGACTGGGGCCGCAGGATGTTCGTGACGCCCGGTATCATCGTGGACGGCCAGTTGATCACCACGAGCCTCGTCGACATCAATCTCGGGATTCGGATCCTGCTGGGTTCCTCCTACTACGACGACTGGCAGGATGGGGAGACTTTCGTGAAAGAGGATCCGCTCGGCAATCCCATCGACCAGCGGCATCCGTGGAACCAGACGACGATCCCGAAGCCGCAGAAGCGCGACTTCGACGGCAACTACAGCTGGGTGATGTCGCCGCGCTGGTATGATGCGCGCACCGGCGATCACCTCGCGCTCGACACCGGCGGCGGCCCGATCGCCCGCCTCTGGGTGACGGCGCTGGCCAACCTCGTCGACCTCGGCTATGTGAAGGCGACGGGGCACAGTGTGAAGATCCGCCTGCCGAAGACGGCGTTGAAGCCCGAGGTGGAACTGGAATGGAAGGTGCCGCAATGGAGCAATGCGATCGAGCGCGATCGCGCCCGCACCTACTTCCAGGCGTACGCGGCGGCGGTGGCACTGTACTGCACCGAGCAGGCGCTCAAGGAGGTGCATGCCGGCCGCACCCGGACGTTCACGCCGTTTGAAGTGCCGGACGAGGCAATCGGCTGCGGTTTCCACGAGGCGGTGCGCGGCGTGCTTTCGCATCACCTCGTCATTCGCAACGGCAGGGTCGCGAACTATCATCCGTATCCGCCAACGCCGTGGAACGCCAACCCGCGCGACATCTACGGGACGCCCGGACCCTACGAGGACGCGGTGCAGAACACGCCGATCTTCGAGGAGAACGGTCCCGACACGTTCAAGGGCATCGACATCATGCGGGCGGTGCGCAGTTTCGATCCCTGCCTGCCGTGCGGCGTGCACATGTATCTCGGGCCGGGCAAGATCCTCGAGCAGATGCATACGCCCACGGGCCTGCTCGGTCTCGCCCGCCGGCAACCGCAGCCCAGCACGAACACCGCGTCATGATTCATCGGCTGGAAGCGACCGAGGAGGTCGCGGAGAAGGAACAGGAACTCGTCCACGACGTTCTCGATGCCGCCGCGGAACTGGCCCGCGACAACCGCCGCCGCCTCGATGCGCACCGCATCACCGCGATCGATGTGATGGGCGCGATCGGCTCGGGCAAGACGACGTTGATCGGCCTGCTCGCGGCCAAGCTCGGCCCGCAGCGGCGCATCGCCGTGATCAATGGCGATCCGACGACCGCCACCGACGTCGAGCCGATCGCGGCGCTCGGCGTGCCGGTGGTGCAGATCGCCGCCCACGCCTGTCATCTCGACGCCGGCCTGGTCGCACGCGGGTTGGGCATGCTCGACCTCGATCACCTCGACCTGATCCTGATCGAGAACGTCGGCAACCTGATCTGCCCCGCCGAATTCCCGCTGGGGGCGAAGGCGCGCCTGGTGGTCGTCAGCGTGACCGAGGGCCCGTGGATGGTGCGCAAACATCCGCACATGTTTCGCGGCGCCGATCTGGTCGTGATCAACAAGCTCGACCTCGCGCCGGTCATGACGGTGGACGTGGATGCGCTGATCGCCGACGTCCACGCGCTGAAGCCGGATCTGCCGGTGCGCATGACGAGCTGCCGCACCGGGGCGGGTCTGGCGGATGTGGCCGCCGCGCTTTTGGAGTTCGAGGGACCCGTCCATGCATGAGTTGTCCATCGCGGCGGCCATTGCCGAAAAGGTGCGCGAGTTCGCCGCGTCGGAACACGCGAGCCGCGTGGTCGAGGTACGCCTGGCGGTCGGCGAATGGACGTGCCTGGAGACCGAGCAGCTCGCGTTCTGCTACCAGTCCATCACTGCGCAGACGGAAATATCCGGTTCGGCGCTCGCGATCGAATCCGTGCCCGGCGTCGTGAAGTGCCGACACTGTGGGTACACCGGCCGCCCCCGGTACTGGGAAGACGCCGTGAACGAGGTTGCCATCCCGACCATGATGTGCCCGACCTGCGGCCGCTGCGCCGAGATGATCCAGGGCCACGAATGTGCGATTCGCGCGATCCGCTATGCCAGTTGAACCCGCGTTTTCCCCCGTCTCCCCGATGAGCCGGCCCCCCGGGTCGGTCGCGTCCGCGCCCCCCGACCCGGTCGCGCGCATTCAGGAGCTCATGGATCAGGTCGAGGCGCTGTCCGACCCGTCTGTCCGCGCGCTGGTCGACGATCTCCTGCAATCCATCCTGCGATTGCACGGCAGCGGCCTGGAACGCCTGATGCAGATCCTGGCGCGTCCGGGAGCCGGGCACGCGGCGGTGACCGACGCGGTGTTGCGCGACGAAGTCCTGCGCGGGCTGCTCTTGATCCACGGGCTTCATCCCGCGGACCTCGAAACCCGCTTGCGCGAAGCCCTCGCCAAGGTGCTGCCGTATATCCACAGCCACGGCGGCGACGTGGAACTTGTCAGCCTGGTGGACGGCGTGGCGCGGCTGCGTCTGCACGGCACGTGCAAGGGATGCGCGTCATCGGCCGTCACGCTCGAACTCGCGGTGCGGGCCGCGATCGAGGAATTCTGTCCGGACCTCGCCGGCTTCGAAGTGGACGACGTCAGCCCGCCTGAGCTCCCGGCAAACGGGCCCGGGCAACGCTGGATCGAACTTCCGGCCGCGGCGAAACTGGACGAAGGCGAGGTGCGGCCCGTGAACGCAGGCGACCTTGCTTTGGTGGTGTGCAGGGCGGAGGGAAAACTCTTCGCGTACCGTAACCGCTGCCCGCGCTGCGCGGAAAATCTTGCGGCCGCAGCGTTGCACGGGGCGATCCTGCGCTGCCCCCAGGGACACGCCTTCGATGTCCAGCGCGCCGGGGCGGCGCCGGATGATGCGACGGTGCATCTCGAGCCCTTCCCGTTGCTGGCCGAGGACGGTCGCGTGCAGGTCGCGGTTCCCGGGGAGATGAACACGTCATGATCACCCTGCTGTCGATCGTCACCCTCGGGTTCTTTCTCGGCATGCGCCACGCCACCGATGCGGATCACGTCGTCGCCGTCACCACGATCGTCAGTCGCGAGTGTTCGGTGCGCCGGGCCGCCTGGATGGGCGTGGTGTGGGGCGTCGGTCATTCCCTCACGGTCGCCCTCGTCGGGAGCGCGATCATCCTTTTCGGTTTCGTCGTGCCACCGCGTCTCGGGCTGGGCCTCGAGCTGGCCGTGGCCGTCATGCTGGTCGGGCTCGGCCTGTGGAACCTGAAAGGTTTCCGGCACTGGTTGGCGAGGTGGTGGACGCAACGCCCGGCCCAACCTCGGGCAAGCGCTATGGTGCGGCACCGTTTCTCGTTGCGTCCGTTGCTTGTCGGCATCGTGCACGGACTCGCAGGTTCGGCGGCGGTGGCATGGTTGGTCCTGCCGTTGATTCGGGATCCCGCCTGGGCGGCGGGTTACCTCCTGGTTTTCGGCGCGGGCACCATCGTCGGGATGACGCTCATCACTGCGGCGATCGTGCTGCCATTTCAATGGACGTCCGGCCGGTCGCACGCCTGGCACCTCCGGCTCGGTCGCACCGCCGCATGGGCGAGCATCGGGCTCGGCTGCTTTCTCGTCTACGAAATCGGCTTCGTCCAGGGCCTGCTGACCGGTTGATGCCATGACGTCCAAACGTGCCCGGGTCGATGTGCGAGGTGCCGTGCAGGGGGTCGGTTTTCGACCCTTTGTCTTCCGGCTGGCGCGGGCGCTGGAGTTGCAGGGGTGGGTGCGCAACTCGCGGCAGGGCGTGTGCATCGAGATCGAGGGCGCGCGCTCGCGGCTGGATCAATTCCTCCAGCGTCTCGAACAGGAAAAGCCGCCGTATGCGGCCATCTACGGTCTGGATTGCTCGTTTCTCGACACCGTCGGGCACATCGGCTTCAGCATCGAAAACAGCGATGACCAGGGACCGCGGTCGGTGGTCATCCTGCCCGACCTCGCCACGTGCCCGGAGTGCGTCCGCGAAACCTTCGATCCCCTCGACCGGCGTTACCGGTATCCATTTACGAACTGCACGCATTGCGGGCCCCGGTTCACGATCATCGAGGACGTGCCCTATGATCGTGCGCGCACGTCGATGCGGACGTTTCCCATGTGCCCGGCGTGCGAGCGCGAGTATCACGACCCCTACAGCCGGCGGTTTCACGCGCAGCCCAACGCCTGTCCCGTCTGCGGCCCGCAACTCGAGTTCTGGGATGGCGACGGGCGGCTGCTGGCGCAACGCGACGACGCCCTGCGGGCGGCGGCGGAGCAATTGCGGCGCGGGCGGATCGTCGCGCTGAAGGGCGTGGGCGGCTTTCAGTTGCTGGTCGACGCCCGCGACGAGGCGGCGGTGCGGCGCCTGCGCCGGCGCAAATACCGCGCGGAAAAGCCGTTCGCGGTGATGTATCCGGACCTGGCGGCCGCGCGTCACGACTGCTACATCGACGAACTCGAGGAACAGTTGCTGCAATCCGCCGAGGCGCCGATCGTGCTGATTTACCGGCGCGAGGGGCCGGGGCTGACGGCGCCGTCCGTCGCGCCGGAGCATCCGACCCTCGGGGTGATGCTTCCGTATTCGCCGTTGCACCACCTGTTGCTGCACGACGCCGGATTTCCGGTGATCGCGACGAGCGGGAACTATTCCGACGAAACGATTTGCACGCACGAGACCGAGGCCCTCGCGCGGCTGCGGGGCATCGCGGACTGCCTGCTGGTGCACAACCGGCCGATCGTGCGGCATGCGGACGACTCCATCGTGCGCGTGCAGCTCGGCCGCGAACTCGTGTTGCGCCGGGCCCGCGGGTACGCGCCGCTGCCGGTGCGGGTGCCGGAAAACCTGCCGGTGATCATCGCGCTCGGGGCGCAGTTGAAGAACGCCGTCGCCGTGGGCGGGGGCTCCAACGTGTGCCTGAGCCAGCACATCGGCGACCTGGAAACCGCGCAGGCGCTCGCGGCATTCCAGCGGGTCGCGGTCGACCTGCCGCGGCTGCTCGGTGTGACGCCGAACCTCGTGGCGTGCGACCTGCATCCCGAATATTTGTCGACCAAATACGCCCGGGCGACCGCGCAAGTGGTGGTGCCGGTGCAGCATCATTATGCGCACGTCCTTTCCGGCATGGCCGAGAACGGCCTCACCGCCCCCGTACTCGGCGTGTGTTGGGACGGCAACGGACTGGGCACCGACGGCACCGTCTGGGGCGGGGAATTTCTGCACGTCGACGACACCTCCTTCCGGCGGGTGGGGCACTTTCGGACCTTCCGCCTGCCGGGCGGCGATGCGGCGGCGCGACAGCCGCGGCGGAGCGCGCTCGGCTTGTTGTACGAGTTGCACGGGGCCGAGTTGTTTGCGCGCGAATCATGGGCGCCGCTGCGGCGTTTTTCGCGTCACGAACTGCGGTTGTTGCGCCAGATGTTCGAGCGCCGGTTGAACGTGCCGCTCACCTCGAGCGCCGGCCGCTTGTTCGATGGCGTCGCCTCCCTCGTGGGATTCCACCAGCGGACGAGTTACGAAGGTCAGGCCGCGGTGGCCCTCGAGCATGCGGTCGATCCGGCGGAGACGTCGACCTACCCGTGGTCCGTCACCGGAAGAGCGCCGCTCGTCTATGACTGGGCGCCGACCATTGCCGGGGTGCTGGCCGATGTCGAAGCGGGCGTTGCGGCGGGTCGGATTGCGGCGAGATTCCATCGGACGCTCGCGGAAGTGATCGTGGCCGTGGCGACGACCGTCGGCATTGCGCAGGTGGTACTCACGGGCGGGTGTTTCCAGAATCGCTACCTGACGGCGCTGGCCGTTCAGGGCCTGCGGCAGAACGGCCTGCAACCATTCTGGCATCGGTACGTCCCGGCGAATGATGGCGGCCTCGCGCTGGGCCAGGTCATGGCGGCCGCCCGCGCATCCCGCGCGTCGAGCAGGGCCGCCCAGGAGTTTGTCGCATGAGCCGGGCGGACATCCACGAAAGGGATGAAGAGGAGATCCAGGAACGGGTCGCCCCGCCGGGGGAAGTCGTGCACGAGGCGATCGCGCGCGAAGGCGAACATGAACTGCGGCGCACCAACCGGGCGCTGGCGTGGTCCGGCCTGGCCGCGGGCCTGTCGATGGGATTTTCCTTTGTCGCGGAGGCGCTGTTGCGCTCCCGCCTCCCGGAGGCCGCCTGGACACCGGTGGTGTCCAAGCTCGGTTACAGCGTGGGATTCGTGATCGTGATCCTCGGTCGCCAGCAGTTGTTCACGAAGAACACCCTCACCGTGATCCTGCCGTTGCTCGACCGCTCGATGTCCACCCGCCTGCGCAACGTGGCGCGGCTCTGGACCGTCGTGCTGGCGACCAATCTGGCGGGCGCGCTGCTCTTCGCCGCGTTTCTGGCCCAGACGGACCTGTTCGACTCGGGGATGCAGGCGACCTTGACGCGGCTCAGTACCGAAATGGCGCCGGGTTCCTTCTGGCCCACGCTGCTGCGTTCGGTCGTGGCCGGCTGGTTGATCGCACTGATGATCTGGCTGCTGCCCTATGCGGAATCCGCGCGCGTGTGGGTGATCATCCTGATCGCCTACGTCGTCGGGCTGGGCGAGTTTCCGCACATCATCGCCGAGAGCGTGCCGGCCGCCTACCGCGTTTTCACCGGCCAGATGGGCATCGCCGTGTTTCTCGGCGCGTTTTTCGTTCCCGTGCTGCTCGGGAACATCGTCGGAGGCGTGGCCCTCGTCGCCGCGGGCGCGCACGCGGAATTTCAACCTGATCTGCAGCGCAGGGCCGAGCACAAGCCCGGCGCGCTCGCATCCAAGAAACCCATGGCAGAAGGAGGCCGCTGATGTGTCTCGCGATTCCCGGCAAGGTTCTCGACATCCAGGACGACGCCCAGGGCGTGCGCATGGGGCGCACCAACTTCGGCGGCATCGTCAAGCAGGTGTGCCTCGAATACACGCCCGAGGTTCGCCCGGGCGACTACGTGCTCGTGCACGTCGGTTTCGCGCTGAGCAAGGTCAACGAGCAGGAGGCCAAGCGCACCTATGCCCTGCTCGAGGAAATGCGCCAGCTCGACGAACTGGACGTCCCGGAAACGCCCAACCCCATCGTGGCCCCGGGAGGGGCTTTCCCGTGAAGTTCATTGACGAATACCGCAACGAGACCCTCGCCCGCGAACTCGCGGGCGAGATTCGCCGCATCACCACGCGTCCGTGGGTGTTGATGGAGGTGTGCGGCGGCCAGACCCACACGATCGTCAAGTATGGCATCGATCATCTGTTGCCGAAAAACGTGGAACTGGTGCACGGTCCGGGCTGCCCGGTGTGCGTCACCTCCCTCGAGATGATCGACAAGGCGCATCGCATCGCCCAACGACCGGACGTCATCTTCTGCTCGTTCGGCGACATGTTGCGCGTGCCGGGATCGCATTCCGACCTGCTGTTGCTGAAGTCGCGCGGCGCGGACATCCGCGTCGTCTATTCGCCGATCGACTGCCTGAAAATCGCCCGGGCGAATTCCGAAAAGCGCGTGGTCTTCTTCGCGATCGGCTTCGAGACCACCGCGCCCGCCAACGCCATGGCCGTGTGGCAGGCGCATCGCCAGGGCGTGAAGAACTTTTCCGTGCTCGTGTCGCACGTGCTCGTGCCGCCCGCCATGGCTTCGATCCTGCAGTCGCCCCTCAATCGCGTGCAGGCGTTCCTCGGGCCCGGCCACGTCTGCACGGTGATGGGCTATCGCGAATACGAGCCGATCAGCGCCCGTTTTCGCGTGCCGATCGTGATCACCGGATTCGAGCCGCTCGACCTGCTCCAGGGCACGCTGATGGCGGTGCGCCAGCTCGAGGCCGGCCGCGCGGAGGTGGAGAACCAATACCCGCGCGTGGTGCAGCGCGACGGCAACGGCGGCGCCCGCGTGCTCGTCGAACAGGTGTTCGAAGTGTGCGACCGCAAGTGGCGCGGCGTCGGCTCGATTCCGAAGAGCGGGTACAAACTGCGCTGGGAATTTCGCGAGCATGACGCCGAGCGAATCTTCGCGGTCGAGGAGATCGACACGCAGGAACCGGCGGAGTGCATCAGCGGCCTCGTGCTCAAGGGCGTGAAGAAGCCGCACGATTGCCCGGCGTTCGGGACCCTCTGCACGCCGGAGCATCCGCTGGGTGCGACGATGGTCTCCGCGGAGGGCGCGTGCGCGGCCTATCATGCGTACGGCCGGCACCTGGAAGCGCAACCGAAGGTGGCGGTCGTGACCGCGAACGCGACGGCCTGACATGGAGGCGGCCGAAATTCCCGCCGGATGGCATGACCTGGCCATCGTCAGCCTCACGCTGGCCGCCTTGTGCGGCCTCATCGTCGTCGTCGATCTGCTCCGGGGCCACCGGCAGCACATGTGGATCATGAATATCGTCTGGCCCGTGACCTGCCTGTGGGCCGGACCGTTCGGCTTGGGGGCGTATTTCCGGATTGGACGCCTCGGCAGCCATGCGGCAATGCACGCGGCCAGGCAGCGGGGAGAGAAGCCGCCGGCGCAAACCAAGCCGTTCTGGCAGAGCGTCGGGGTGGGGGCCACGCACTGCGGGGCGGGTTGCAGCCTGGGGGACCTCGTGGCCGAGTGGTTTGTCGTCCTCGTGCCAATCACGCTATGGGGGCACCATGTCTTCGGGACGTGGGTACTCGATTTTGCCTGCGCCTTCCTGTTCGGGATTGTCTTTCAGGTACTTCTCGATCGTCCCGATGAAACAGCTCCCGCCGGGCCCCGGCCTGTGGGCGGCGCTGAAGGCGGACACGCTTTCCCTGACGTCCTGGCAGGTCGGGATGTACGGGTGGATGGCCCTCGTCGTGTTTCTCTGGTGGGGCGAAATCCCGAAGACCGAGCCATTCTTCTGGTTCATGATGCAGCTTGCGATGGCCGTTGGTTTTCTCACCGCCTATCCCGTCAACTGGTGGCTGCTGCGGCGCGGCATCAAGGAACGCATGTAAGCCATGGCGGCCACCACGGAAATGCACCGGGAGAAGATCCTGCGCAAGTGCGGGGAAAGCACGGCGATGCACGAGCGCTTCTTTTCCGAGAACGCCGCGGGCATCGAGGCCATGGCCCGGGCGATGGCGACGCGCTTCGCCGCCGGCGGCAAGCTCCTGACCATGGGCAATGGCGGCAGCCTGTGCGATGCGCTGCACTTTGCGGTCGAGTTCACGCACCCGATCATCGAAAAGCGGCCCGCGTTTCCCGCGATCCCGCTCATGACCGACGTGGCGACGATGACCGCGATCGGAAACGACGTGGATTATTCGCGGGTGTTCGTGAACCAGTTGCGCGTGCTCGGCCGCGCGGGCGACATGGTGCTCGCCGTGAGCACGAGCGGCAAGTCGCCCAACCTGATCTACGCACTCGAGGAGGCCCGGCGGCGCGAGATGCTGACGATCGCCTGGGCCGGCAAGGACGGCGGCCGGTTCCCGGAGATCGCCGACTTCTGCTTCATCGTGCCGTCCTACAGCATCCACCGCATCCAGGAAGTGCACGCCACCCTGGTGCATGTCGCGTGGGACCTCATCCACATCGAGCTCGGGGCCGAGGACGTGATCTGAGCATGGCACCCGCATTCCTGGCTGTTCCTGAACCCACCGAGAACCTGCCGATGAATTCCACGCCTACCGCCGCCAACGGCCGGACGACCGCGGCGGCCGATGCTTCCGTCCCGGTCCCCTTGGCTTCCGCTTCGTGTCCGCTTCCCCTGACGCCGCGAGGCGAGATCGTCCTCGCCCATGGCAGTGGCGGCAAGATCACCCACCGGCTGATCAACGACGTGATCCGCCCCTCGTTCGCCAACGACCTGCTCGATCCCCTCCACGACGGCGCGATCTTCAATCTCGGCGGCGCGCGGCTGGCGTTCAGCACCGACTCGTTCGTGGTGAATCCGATTTTCTTTCCGGGCGGCGACATTGGCACGCTGGCGGTGAACGGCACCGTTAACGACCTGGCCATGTGCGGCGCCCGCCCCCGCTACCTTTCCGCGGCGTTCATTCTCGAGGAGGGGCTGGCGATGGCGGACTTCGAACGCGTCGTGCACGCGATGCAGGCCGCCGCCACCGCCGCGGGGGTGGCGCTGGTGACCGGCGACACCAAGGTGGTCGACCGCGGCAAGGGAGACCAGATCTTCATCAATACGTCCGGCATCGGCGAAGTGCCGGAGGGTGTCCGCATCCATCCCGCGCGGGCGGAGGTTGGGGACAAGATTCTCCTGAGTGGGGCGATCGCCGTGCACGGCATCGCGATCATGTCGGTGCGCGAGGGGCTCGAGTTCGAAACCGCCATCGAAAGCGACACCGCGCCGTTGCACGACCTCGTGCGGACGATGCTCGCGGTTGAACCCGATCTCCACGTGTTGCGGGATCCGACGCGGGGCGGCCTCACCAGCACGCTGACCGAAATCGCGGAATCCGTCGGCGTCGGCATCCGACTCAATGAGGCGGCGATTCCGATCAGCGAAGAAGTGAAGGGGGCATGCGAGATTCTCGGCCTCGATCCGTTGTACGTCGCCAACGAGGGCAAGTTGCTCGCGGTCGTCCCGGCCGCCGTGGCGGACCGGGTGCTCGACGCGATGCGGGTGCATCCCCGCGGACGGGAGGCGGCGATCGTGGGTGAGGTCGTCGCCGAACATCCTCGCATGGTGATCATGACCACCCGCATCGGCAGCACCCGCGTGGTGGACATGCTCGCCGGTGAGCAGTTGCCCCGGATTTGTTGAATCCCTCGAGCGTTCGTGCGGCATGGACCCAGGATCCGGATCCCTGCCAGGTGGCCGCCAGGATCAGGTCGCCCCCCGGGGCCGCTTGCGTCGGGAGCCCCGATGCCGGAGCGCGTTGGGTCGAGATACCGTCCCCAGAACATGAAAACTCCCAACCATCCCGTAAATCTCTCGCGTGCGGCCGGAGCGGCCGTGGCGCTTTCGCTCATTTTCGCCTTCGCGGCACCGGCGCAGGCCCAGCACTCCAGCGGCAGCTCGAGCAGCTCGTCCAGCAGCATGTCGTCGAAGGACACCGGCACTTCGGAGCTCAGCAAACAGGGGCGCAAATTCATCGAAAAGGCGGCGAAGTCCGGCCTGAAGGAAGTGCGCCTTTCGCGCCTGGCGGCCGAACGCACGTCGGATCCCGATGTGCGCGACCTTGCGAACACGATCATGCATGATCATCAGGACGCGAACGCGCAGCTCGCGTCGATCGCGAACAGCAAGGGCGTGATGGTCCCGATCACCACGGCCAGCGCATCCATGCAGATGAACGAGGAATCAACCTCGCCGTCCACCTCGACCTCTGCCGGCACGTCGACTGCGACCGGCGGGGCCTCCACCGGCGCAGCCACAACGCAGCCTGGCACCGACTACGAAACAACCCGGACTGCGCGCAACACCACGCAATCCGAGGCGGAAGAGGACGTGCAGGAAGCGGTGAACAAGCTGTCGAAGAAGACGGGCGCGGAATTTGACCGCAGCTATGTCGACATGATGGTCAAGGACCACAAGGACGCGGTCGATCTTTTCGAAAAGGAAGCCGGTCGGACGGACGACCCGCAGGTGTCGAGCTTCGCCCAGCAGACGCTGCCCAAGCTGCGCGAACACCTCGAAAAGGCGCAGACGCTGCAAAAACAGTTCAAGAGCTGAGCAGGATCCTGCACCGGATTTCGCCCAGTTGGTTACGAAGGCGGCGCTGCGGCGCCGCCTTCATGCTCATTACCGCAGCCGGCTTGGAGAAAAGGTAACGGAGGGCAGGTTCCTCCGCTTTTCTTCCGCCGTTCACCTGATGAGTCGGTTGCCACGCGACAGCGGACCACCGCGCTGTCGGATCAGCGCGACGGAA
Source organism: uncultured Verrucomicrobiae bacterium (assembly GCA_963797435.1). GTDB lineage: Bacteria > Verrucomicrobiota > Verrucomicrobiia > Opitutales > Opitutaceae > CAWCPJ01. The sequence continues at coordinate 389,211 of CAWCPJ010000007.1, forward strand.
AGCGCTCAAGCACGCGGACCGCGGCGTCGGCGAGCTCACCCAGCGAAAGTTCCTCCGGCGGACTTTTCGTCCGCGCCCAGCCGCGCCACAGCAGCTCGTGTCGCTGCGGATCCACCGCGTCGATGACCACCTGAATGTTCACGTATTGCCGCGGATCGCGATAGTAGCCGGTTTGCCATCGGCCGAGGTCGTTCGTCGTGTCGGGCGCCTCGACCGGGGAGGGCGGTGTGTCCGGGGCGTGTTGACGCTCCCATTTTTCAGAGGAATATCCGAGCGTGGACGAGTCCAGGGGACCGGCGAGATTGGTGTAGAACGAAACCACAAAGTCCGCCTGGCCGGGATCGACACTGCGATAACCCTTGTGCTGGAGCTCCCGCGTCACGACGGCGCGGAGACGCTCATCGAGGCTGCGGTCGCGGGAAGGGCGCACTTTCGGCTGCGGCAGAAAGGCGAACGTGTGCTCAGTCCTGAGGTCCGGGGCGGGCGGCGTGGACGCGACGTCGGGACCGAGCGCGCAACCGCCACCGGAGAGCAAGAGTCCCCACGTGAGCGCCAATCCCATCCACGTTGCACGGCGTTCCCGTCTGCGGGATTGCAGTGGGCTTGCGGGTTCGACTCCGACGCGGTTCATGACCGGTGCGGGTTTGCCACCGCGGGGGCGGCGAAGTTGCGTTGCCAATACTGCTCGAAGGGCTCACCTTCAAGGCCGGCGCCGCGGTAGCCAACATAGCCGTCCGGCCGGATCAACACGACCGCGCCATCTTCCGCACCGTAGAGCGCGTGGGTGCTGCCGTTGACGTCGATCCAGGCGTCGGGCAGGTCGGCCACGGCGTCGTCCGCGCCCACCGGCACGAAGCGAACATCATCGGGGCAAGCGTCCTGAACGCGGCGCCGCACGTCGTTGAGCTGGGTGCGCTCGGTTGCATCGAAACCGGTGAAGGCGAGCAGGACATGGCGACCCTCGCGCAACCACGCGTGAAGGTGGCGGCTTTCGTCGGTGCCCGCCCGTAACAACTCCGCATCCGGCGCCCGATCGCCCGGACCGACCGGGGCCGAGGCGTCGCCGTGCCGCGCGACGAGCGGGCTGTTCCGGTAACCCAGGTTCAATTCCGCAAGGCGTTCCGCGGTGGTTTCGACGACGGGGTGCAGCCCGCTCATCAGGCCGAGGACGCCATTGCGGAGGCTTTGCGCGAATCCCCCTTCGAGCGTGGCGAGGCGGGTGATCTTGTCGGTCGCGTCCAGCACGGCGGCGGCAACCGGGCGGCGTTCCGCATCATAGCTGTCGAGGAGGCGTTCGCCCGCCCGCCCGCGCAGGGCGAGGGCGAGTTTCCAGCCGAGATTGATCGCGTCCTGCATCCCCGTGTTCATGCCCTGGCCGCCCGCCGGGCTGTGCACGTGGGCGGCGTCGCCGCAAAGGAACACCCGGCCACGCCGCATGCGGTCGACCATGCGCCGCGAAATGTGGAAGCGCGACAGCCACCGGGGCGCGCCCACGTGGAGGTCCGCCCGGCCGCGAGCGTGCACAAGGTCGCGGATCTCCTCGATCGTGGGTTCGGCCGGCGCGGCGTGCGACCCGGGGTCGTCGTTCGGCACGTTGGCGATCACCCGGGCTTCACCGTCACCCATCGGGACGAGCGCAAGCACGCCGTCGCGCGAGAAATGCAGGTGCAGGCCGGTGGCATCGAACGCACCGTTCACCGCGATATCGGCAAGCAGGAACGTCTCGTCGTAGGTTTTTCCCGCAAACCGCAGCCCCAGTTCATGACGGACGGTGCTGTGGGCGCCGTCGCAGGCGATCAGATACGGGACCGTCAGGTTTTCCATGCTGCCATCCGCGCGCCGGACGCTGGCGTGCACGGCATCGTCGCGCGGCGCGAGCTCCAGCAATTCCTGCTGCCAGTGCACCTCGACGCCGGCCTGCCGCAGACCAGCCTCCAGCAGCGCTTCGGTGCGGCTCTGCGGCAGGACGAGGACGAAGGGGAAACGGCTCGGCAGTTCGTCGAAATGGATACGCGCGAGTTCGCGACCGTGGGCGTGCACCACCGCGGAGTCGAGCCGGACGCCCTCCTTGAGCAGAGGCTCGGCGAGGTTGAGCGCATCGAGTTCCTCCAGCGTGCGGGAAAAGATGGCCAGCGCCTTGGAGTGACGTGAAGGGCCGGTGGCGCGATCAATCACCCGGACCGCCACGCCGCGACGGGCGAGGTCATTGCCCAACGTGAGACCCACCGGGCCCGCGCCGACGATGAGCACGGCGGGCTGCGGGGTCGAGTGCATGTCGGAATCTACTCGCGATCGCGCCGCGTGCACGAGGGGACGGGACTTTCCTGCCGCAAGTCGGGAAGCGCCATGCAGAGTGCCGCAAAGCTCGCGCCGGAGCCATGCAGCCTGCCGTCCACGGCGGACGACCGGGTCGAATTGCGCGGCCGGCACGCAATCCGCAGCACCTGATCCTTGCCATGAAATCTCATCCCTACAGCTACTGGATCAGCACGATTCTCCTGTCCCTGATGATGCTCTTCTCGGCCTTCGCCTACCTGACGGGGCAGGCGACGGTGATGGATACGTTCGCCAGCCTGGGCTATCCCCGCTATTTTCCCGTCATCCTGGGCGTGGCGAAACTTGCCGGTGTGGTGGTGCTGCTCATGCCGCATGTGGCGCGGCTCAAGGAATGGGCCTACGCCGGTTTCACCTTCACCTTTGTTGGTGCGGTGTGTTCCCACTTGGTGGTCGGCCAGACCGCCGCGGCCCTGCTGCCGTTGATCGCGCTCGCTCTGCTCGTGATTTCCTACGTCACGCGACCGGCGGCGCGCCGACTGCTCACCTCCGGCGCGGTGCAGGAAACCGACGAGCACGGTCATGTGCACACCGTCGTTCGCTCCACGGAGGCACAGTAGCCCGGAAATTTCTGCTCCGCGGAGAGAACCGGATGGCGGCTCTTCCCGCGATCGGAGAATTCCAGGCCGATGCGGAGCCGGCGAAAAGGCGGTGGGTGTGACACCCCCGCGCCGGCTCCGAAGTCGGCCCGATGGCGGGATAGCGGCCCGGGCCGTACGGTAGGCGCATGAAAGCGACCATCACAGCATTCATCGCCTGCGCTCTCGCGCTGGCCACCATCGGCCGGGCGGACGAGACGTCGTCGAAAAACGACAATAACGACCAGGTCTCGATTCAGTTCCTCGAGCCGGAAAACTACACGGACTTCGCGAAATCGCAGATGAAGTCAAAGAGCGGTCGGGAAGCCCTCGAGAAGGAGTTCCGCCAGCGGTTAAAGGACGTGGCGGGCCGCTATCTCCCGCCCGGCTATCACCTGACGTTGCGCTTTCGCGACATCAACATGGCCGGAGAGTTCGAGCCGCAACGCGGCCCCGAGTTCAACGATGTGCGAATCATCCGCGGCATCTATCCGCCGAGCATCAAGGTGGAATACGAGATCAAGGACCCGGAAGGGAATGTCGTCGCGAGCGGACAGCGTCGCGAAACCGACCTAACCTTTCAGGACGTGGTGACGTTTCGCCGGGATCGCCCCTTGTTTTATGAGACGGAGCTGGTGATCGACCTCCTGCGCGACATCACGCGTTCGCTGTAGGGCGGTGTTCGTGGGGATGTTCCCTTCAAGGGTGACGTGAAACACCTCCCACCGTGCTGGCGCACGGTCCCCCCTCCTGAAGGAGCGATCTGGTGTGTGCGCTGCGCGCGCTGAATGGCTCCGGCCTGGAGGCGGGGGACCCGCGCGTCACCGCGGTGGGTCTCCTCATGCGTCCGTTTCATTTCAACGGCATGGGGGAATGCCTCCGCGAATTGCACGAAAGCAGGCGATGCTTCAGCGCAGACTTCAGCACGCACCGGGCCTGGGGTTACGGTGCGCAACGTGACATTTTTCGGTAAGGCCTTGGTGTCCATCATCGCCACAACCCCGCAGGGGTGCCGGCACGCGACTTGCGCAGCGATCGACACTCGGCGCCAACGGCCTGTCCCGTGCGCTTCTCGTCCAGTCCAACCCATCGCACTACATTGTTATGAACCGAGGTCTTTCCGTCGCTCTGCTCGTCGTGGGCGTCATTCTCCTGGTCTGGGGATTCGGCGCCTACAATTCCGTCTCGTCCGACGTCTCCAATGCGGTGACCGGCGCTCCCACCGACCGCAGCATCTGGCTCATCGTGCTGGGGGCGATTGCTGCCATCGCCGGCGGGTTCGGCCTGTTGCGTCGCAGCGCTTGAGAGGGGGCGCCACGAGCGTGCGCAGGAGCGGCGGCGGCGATCCGGCATCCGCATGAAGGCGATCGTCGTGGTCGATCTCCAGCGCGCTTTTCCCATTCCGGCGACGCTCTGCACGCGGATCGCGGAGCGGGCGCGGGTGTATCCGCTGCGCATCTTCACGCGCTTCGTGAATCCTCCGGGTTCGCTGTTTCGGCGCGTGCTGGATCGGCATTCGTGTCCGCCGGCGGCCCGCGAAGCGGAGCTGTTGCTCGAACCGCAGCCCGGTGATCTCGTGCTCGAAAAGGCGAGCTACGGGTTCACGTCCGACCAGTTGGCCGAGATCCGGCGGCGAGGCGTGGACCAGGCATTGGTGTGCGGGGCGGACACGGATGCATGCGTGCTGGCGATCGTCTTCTCGCTCTTCGACCACGGCATCGTGTGCGAGGTCGACCCGTCATTGTGCTGGAGTTCCGGGCGGTTGCAGCGCGAGGCGCTCGCGATTATCCGCGAGCAGTTCAACACGGGCTGGCCACCGGCCGGATCGCCCGGCCACACCGCGCCTCAAGTCGGCACCTGACCGCAGAAGCGGGGCGCGGCTCGATGGGCAGAGGGGCGCGGGGAGGCTTTTAATCTCTCCCGAGGCCTGTTTCGTACCGGTTCAGCCATTCGGGCGATCCTGCCTCACCACCGCGCGAAAAGCTGCCCACCCCGTCGTGAAACCGTCAACGTCGTCTTCTCCAGTTCGGTCGCTGCTGCGGCTCGGAGGCTCGACCGTGCTGGCCGCGTCGCTCTACCTCGGGCTCTATGTTCTCGAGCGCCGTCGGCCGCTGCGTCGCGTTCGTCAATCGAAGGTGCGGCGGAACGCGCGAAACCTCGCCGTCGCGGGCCTGACCGCGACGGCCCTGCAGATCGCGGAACGGCCGCTGGTCGTGCCGCTATCCCGTGCCGTGGACCGTCACGAGTGGGGCCTGTTGCCACGCCTGCGCCTGCCGAAGGCGATGGAAACGGCGATCGCTGTCGTCCTGCTCGATTATACCCTGTACGCGTGGCACGTGTTGACGCATCGGGTGCCCTGGCTCTGGCGGTTTCACAAGGTCCACCACGAGGATCTCGAGATGGACGCATCCACGGCGTTGCGCTTTCACTTCGGCGAAATCGTGATCTCCGTGGCGTGGCGGGCCGCCCAGGTGTTCGGGCTCGGCATTCGCCCGGGGGCGCTCACGGCGTGGCAGGCGTTCCTGATGCTTTCGATTCTCTTTCACCATTCCAACCTGCGGCTGCCGCTGGCGTTCGAACGTCGCCTCGCGCGCATCGTGATGACGCCGCGACTGCATGGGATTCATCACTCCAGTCGCCCGGGCGAAGGTGAATGCAACTGGTCGAGCGGGCTTACGGTCTGGGATTGGTTGCACGGCACCTTGCGGGGCGACGTGCGGCAGGGATCGATTCCGCTGGGCGTGCGCGAATACCGCGATCCGCGCGAACTGCGGTTGCCTGACGTGCTCGCGCAGCCGTTTCAACCTCAGCGGGGACCCCGGGTGCCGGTACCGGCGCCGCCATCTCGCAACTGGGAGCTGGCGTCGTGAGGCGGCAACCTGCCATGCCGCTGTCGGTGATCATTCCCACCTGGAACGAGGCGGAGGGACTGGCGGTCACGCTGGCCGCCGTGCGCCACTGGCACGAAGGCGAACTCGTCTGTGCCGACGGTGGCAGCGGAGACGATACGGTCGCGATTGCCCGCAGCTTCGGCGCGCGCGTGGTCGGGGCGACGCGGGGCCGCGGCGCGCAACTGCACGCCGGCGCGGCCGCGGCCACGGGAGACATTTTCTGGTTCCTGCACGCAGACACGATGCCGCTCGGGGATGCGCCGGGACAGATCGCGGAGGCACTCACCGACGGTCGCGTGGTCGGCGGAAACTTTCGCCTGCGATTTTCCGGATGCAGCCGCCCGGCACGTTTCATGACCGTGCTGTATCCCCGGCTGGCCTGGATCGGCCTGCGTTATGGCGATTCCGGGATCTTCGCGCGGGCCACCGCGTATGCGGCGGTGGGCGGCTATCGTCCGTATCCACTGTTCGAGGATATCGACTTTCTACGCCGCCTTGGCCGCCACGGGCGCCTGCGGACGCTGCCGGGTCCGTTGCTGGGTTCTTCCCGGCGTTTCGAGGGACGACCTTTCGCGCCCGTGTTTGCGCGCTGGGCGTTTCTCCAGGTCATGTATTGGCTGGGCTGGCCACCCCGACGGCTTGCGCGCCTCTATCCCGCGCATCAGGCCGGCGGCTCAGCGGCCGTGCAAGGCGCGGAAAGCGGGTCGGCTGATTCATGCATCGCCGGGCGCGCCGCCGGCGGTCGTCGGCGAAATCCGTGACGAAAGCCGCGAACGGCGAGGCGCTTGCCTGCCGTTTGATCGCGGGTGGCACCGCTCCTGCGCTTCGCCGCGAATGTTTCCCACCTGCCGTGTAGAAGAGCAGTGGCCCCAGGTCCGGGTCCGCCTGCGAGAGAGATATCCGGAACTTACCGAGGAAGACCTCGTGCTCGTCGAAGGGCGTGAGGAGGATCTGCTCGAGGCGATCGCGCGAAGGACCGGCGGCACCCGTGAGGCTGCGGTCGACGCCCTCCATGCGGCGGGGATGTTCAGCCCGGCGTGAGCGCCGGGCTTGCTGCGATTGCGGGGCGATGTCCTTGGGGACATCCCCGACCGCGCTCGACGATCGCAGGCCGCGGCGTGATGCCGCGGCCTGACTTCAACGATCGAGCGTAACGTCTGGAGCGTTCCTCAGTGGCTGTGCGCCGGACGCGGACCCCCCCGACCGCGCCGCTCCAGGCGCCCAGGATCAGGACGAGAATGCCCGCGATCACCGAGTTCCAGATTTCGCCTTGCACCTGAAAGCCCAAGGCGAATGGAGCGATGATCAGCCAGATGCCGTGTCGGGAGGCTGCCCCCAATGCGGCCTCGGGGTGGCTCCCCGATGCGCCGGGGGACGCGCGGTATCCCCGGGGTTGGATCACGCGGCGGCGGTGTAGCGGGACGCAATCTCATGCCGGACCGTCGCCCGGCTCTGTTGTGGATCGATGCGGGCGGCCTCGCGCTCGACCGCGGCGAGCGCGTCCGCGAGTTCGTCATCCTTGATGTGCGTCCGCACCCACGCGGAATAGTCGCCGTGTTCGAGATGAAACTGCCAGGTCGCATCGTCGACGCCTTCCGCAATCTGCAGGAACAGTTGCAGGTTTTGCGCGCGCAAGTGCAGCTTTCCCTCGGGACCCTCGAAATAAAAACTCGCGGTCTCATCGAGCTCGCCCTGCGCATACTTCCGCACGTGCCGCCGCCGGGCCGATCGCGGGGGGACGCAATGGATGGCTTGCGCCGTGGCTTCGCGACGCCACCAGGCCAGGGCGGCGCCGGGCGGCAGGGGATCCGTGGGCAAAGTGGGCGGGGCCGCGCCGGTGGCACTGCAAAACTCTTGCAAGGCTTGCGCGGGTGCAGAGCCCGTCGCCACGACGACGTCAACGCGTTGCAGGACGGTGCCGGCGAGGCGGGTGGCATCGACCGTCGCCGCCAGGAACCCGGGCAAATGCAGGGCGCGGTAGGCGACCGAATCCTCCCACCCGGCGGGGAAGAGATGATGTGCCTCGTCCAGCACCACGCGATGGGGCCGCCCCCTCGTCGCCCGCAGGTCGGCGAGCGGGGGCAGGAGCCGCCGCATGTAATCGGGCTTGTCGCCGGCGGGCACCGAAATGAGGTTGGCCACCACCGACGTCGGGCCGCGACGCAGGGCGCCGACGAGTTCGTCCGTGGTTGGCGCGTGGCGGCTGCTGCCCAGCACGACGGCGCCATCCAATCCGGCGTGATCGCCCTCGGGATCGATCACGAGTGCCTGGTAGCCGCGCTCGATCAGACGTTCCAAGATGCTGGTGAGCAGCGTCGACTTGCCTCCGCGGGAAGTGCCGGCGACGAGCAGGTTGGTCTGCACGGGTGGCAGCGACAGCGTGGCTCCGACGGGAGTCGCGCCGATCACAAGATCATGACGGGAGAGACGCGGCTCGAGGCTGGCGAGATCGTCGGCCAACAGGCGTTCCCCGAGCTCGGTCACGCCCGCGCCGGCGGCGGCGGACGTGACGAAGTCCGCCGACTCCCGCAAGGCCGGCAATGCATTGGCGACCGCGACCGCACATTCGCAGCACTGCAGGAAGGCATGATCGTTTTCCGCATCGCCGATGCCGACGACATTGTGCGAGGAAATGCCGATCGCCTGCAGGGCGGCGGTGAGTCCGGTGGCTTTGTTCAGTCCCGATGGCAGGATCATCACGGCGCCCTTGTTGAAGATCACCTGCTGTTCGAGCCCGAGTTCGCGGATCACCTCGAGCACGAGCTTTTCGAAGGGCTCGTGCGTGCCAATGATCACCCGGCCCACCGACAGCTCCCGCACGCCGCGTTCCCGTAGTCGCTCCACGAATGCGCCGGGCGGTGCCGGCGCAAGTGCCTGCACTTCGTTGCGCTCGGGATGAAAAACCACGGCCCCGTTTTCCGCGACGATGCGTTCGCACAATTCCGACGCCGCGGGAAACGCGTGCAGCAGGTCCGGCAATTCCCGGCCGGTGACGATCAGCAACCGGCGGCCGGAGTGCTTCAGGCGTCGCAGCATGCGCAGGGTCGGCTCGTTCACCCGCCCGTGATCCGCAAGGGTGCCGTCGTAGTCCGCCGCAAGAACGAGGAACCGCATCATGGCGCCATCCGTCCCTGCGGATCACGAGTGCACGAATCCCTCCCGCCCTCCTGGAAAGCGTGCAGACTGCACATGCCGGACGCTCCGGACGCGCCGGCGGGAAGGGAACCGACCCCTGTGGGTGAGGCCCTTTGGCCGGCGGGCGGGCGGCTGGCACGAGTCGGGCAGAGGTACAACAACATGAATGAAAACCTGACGCACGTCATCGGCCAACTCGATCAGCTGATTCGCCTCTGCAAGCAGGCGAGTTACGAATACAACCTCGCGGCGAACCACGTCGAGGACACGGACACCCGCACCTACCTGGAGAACGCGGTTGGCCATAACGCGAACCTGGCGCGGGAACTCGAAGAACGCGTGGCCCAATGGGATCGTGGCGGGGAGGTGGGGCTGGTGCCGGCTGCGCCGGCGGAAAGTGTGTGGTCGGAGCTGGGACCCGCGGTCGCGAACGAGGACCAAACCGCCATCATCGCCGCGTGCGAACGCGGGCAAAGACAGATGCTGGCGGCGTTCGCCAAGGCCATGGAAGATCCCGCGCTGGACGAGATGACGCGCCAGCTCGTGCGACGCCACTTGGAGATCGTGGCGCGTCTCCACCGGCGCGTCCTGGTGTTGCGCGACCGCCGGAAGGAGCCGGCCTCCTGAGTCGCCGATCCCCGGGGTCAGGCTGCAGAAGGCGCGGGCTCGGGCGCGACCATGTCGGACCCGGCGGGCTCGAATGAACGCCGGGAGTTCCGCTGGACCTTCGTCAGGTAATGGTCACGGCAGCACCGAAGTTCGAGCTGGTGCCGCCGCACCAGCCGGTGTGCGGAGGCCTCGAGCCACACCACGTCGGCGGCGCGCTCGTAGGCGGCGAGGACCGCGCGCTCGAGCAATGCGCACGCCGTCAGGACGACATGCTTGCTGCGCGACGCCATCGCGAGCGTGACCTCTTTCCATTCCGCCGGAGGCTTGATGTCGTTTCGCGGCGCACGGGTGCGCTGGCTAAGCCAGGCATCGAGTTGCATGCGCTGGGATTTGTGCTGGCGGGCGAGATGTTGTTTGAGAGCGCGGATTTCCGCGTCTTCCAATTCGTGCGTCGTGGTGGCGAATGCTTCGCGCGCGAACGCGCTCCATGCGGCGAGTTGCCGCACGACCATTTCGGTGGAGGCCGGTGTGAGGTCCATGGGGAAGAGGTAGCACCCCCTTCTGCGTTTTCCGTGCCGGATTGCGCAGCCGGGCGCGCGGCCAGAGGAGGGAACCCTTCTTATTCCGCGCCGACCGGAGATTTCCGCCGTGCATTCCTCATGACACCGGTCGTGCGAAGTGGGCAGGTTGCACCCCTTCCGCGGGACGGGCGGGCCATAGTGACTTCCCCGCCGTAGCGCCCGGCTCCGGGCGACCACCGCCCGACCTGACGTCTTCTCACAAGGGCCGCTTCGCCGCCGTCGGGCCCCCTCGCGTCGCGCCTGAACAGCGACCAAATCCAAGTCCCGCAGCGAGACACGAAACCAGAGGAGCGGGAAAACGTGATCGGAATCGGCGAAGCGCGCCGGGTTCAGGCCACAAGGTAGTGGACGCTGAACAGCTGCTCCGGATCGGTCCAGGTGGCGGCAGGCGTGAAGCCGGCATCGCCGGCGAGGGCAGCGAACCCTGCAAGGTCGTATTTGTACCAGTACTCGGTCGAGATCGCTTCGCCGGCGGCCAGCGCGAAACGCTCACCGTCGAGATGAATATCCTGGGCCATCCCCGTCCGCAGGCGCATTTCAATGCGCGAGGCGGCGGCATTGAAGACGGCTTCGTGGGTGAATTGATCGATGGCGAAATCGGTGGCGAGTTCGCGGTTGGACCGCACGAGGAGGTTGAGGTTGAACGCGGCGGTGACGCCGCTGCGATCGTTGTAGGCGGCCTCGAGGCGTTCGGAATCCTTCACCAGATCCACGCCGATCACCAGGCCGTCTCCCGGCGCGCCTTTCAGGCGCAGGTGCCGAAGAAACCGGACCGCGTCTTCCGGCTCGAAGTTGCCAATCGTCGAACCCGGGAAGAAGAAAAGCCGGCGCGCGGCCGCGGTGGCGAGATCCGGCAGATGCCAGGCGATGTGGGTGTAGTCCGCGCAGACCGGGAGGACTGGCAGCGCATGGTAGCGACGGCGCAGCGCCCGCGTCGCCCCGGTGAGGGCGGCCGGCGAAATATCGACCGGCACATAGGCCGCGGGTGAGGTCAGCCGGTCGAGAATGCGCCGGGTCTTGCGGCTGCTGCCGCTGCCCAGCTCCACGAGCACGCAGCCTTCGCCCGCGAGCGCGGCGATGGCATGGCCGCGTTCGGCGAGAATCCGGAATTCCGTGCGGGTGGGATAATATTCCGGGCACGTGCAAATCCGTTCGAAGAGTTCGGAGCCGCGGGCATCGTAGAGATATTTGCAGGGAATCGATCGTGGCGGGCGGCGCATCCCCGCGCACACCTCGTGGCGGAATTCCTCCCGCGCCACGTCGAGGGCCGGCCGTTCGAGATCGCAGATGCTGGAAAGGGTCATGCGCGATCCTGGGCCAGGCGGATGCCGGTGAACTGCCAGCGCTTTTCCGGCGGGAAAAAGTTGCGATACGTCGGCCGGATGTGGGATTCCGCGGTCGCGCAGGAACCGCCACGCAAGGTCATCTGGTTGCACATGAACTTGCCGTTGTATTCGCCGAGCGCGCCGGAAGCGGGGGTGTAGCCGGGATAGGGCGAATAGCTGCTGCGGGTCCATTCCCACACGTCGCCGAACATCTGCCGCAGCGAGGGTCCATCCATCGGCGCCGCCGGGGCGGGATGAAAGCGTCCCTCGCCGACGAAGTTGCCCGCGATCGCCACGGGGGCGGCGGCGGTTTCCCATTCGCCCTCGGTCGGCAGTCGCGCACCCGCCCACCGGGCATACGCATCCGCCTCGAAGAAGCTGACGTGGCAGACGGGCGCACTCTCCGCCAGCGGATGGAAGCCGCCGAGCGTGAACTCGTGCCAGGCGCCGTCTTCAAGTTGCCAATACAGGGGCGCCTGCCAGTCCTGCTGTCGCACCGTCGCCCAGCCGAGCGACAGCCAAAGTTCCGGACGCCGGTAGCCGTCGTCCTCGATGAACCTCCGATACTCACCGTTCGTGACGAGCCGGTCGGCAAGCGCGAACGGTTCGAGGTATTCGCGATGGCGCGGGCGTTCGTTGTCGAAACTGAATCCCGCGTCGGCCTCGGCGCCGATCCAGGCCAGTCCGGCGTCGTAGTCGCGCCAATGCGACGGGGTGGTCGCGGGCGCCGGACCGGGCCGGGGCGCGGCGTAGACCGGGTGCAGGGGATTTTGCGCGAAGACGTGTTTGATGTCGGTGAGCAGCAGTTCCTGGTGCTGCTGCTCATGGTGCAGGCCGAGCACGACGATCGGCAGGACCTGCGGTAACGTCGCCGCGTTGGCGCGCTGCAGCATGTCCACGACGTGATGATCGACATACCGCCGGTACTCCATCGTCTCCCGCATCGTCGGTCGCGAGATGAAGCCGCGACGGTCGCGGCAGTGCATCGGCCCGGCCGCGTTGTAGTAGGAATTGAAGAGGTAGGCGTACTCCCGCGCCAGGGGCCGGAAGCCCTCCGCGAACGGTTGCAGCAGGAAGGTGTCGAAAAACCAACTGGTGTGCGCGAGGTGCCACTTGGTCGGGCTGACGTCCGGCATGGTTTGCACGACGCAATCCTCCGGTGCGAGCGGCGCCGCCAGTTCCTCCGAAAACCGTCGGATGCGCGCGAAGCCCTGGAGCAGGTCGTCGAGCAGCAAGTCACCCGCCGCCGCCCGAGGCTCCGGAGTAGGATTGCGGGCCGCGGCGTCGACGGCGGGGGTGGCGTTCATGGATGGGAAAGGGGCGACGCGGCGGGAGATCGCGTTTGGCCCGGATGACCCTAGCCGGACGCGTACCACCGTGCGGATACGCCGGCTCCGACGCCTCGCGGCTGCGGCACTTGACTGCAGGGTGCACGAGCCCGGCGATCCGGCGGTTGCGATGTGCAACTGCGGGCGACGTCAAAGCCGCGCGCGCACGAGGCGTTCGGCGCCGCCCAGGAGCAGGTCGACGACCAGCGCCAGCAGCGCAGCCGGTACGGCACCCGAAAGGATCATGGGTGTGTCGTTCAGAGCCAGGCCCGCGACGATCGGATCACCGAGGCCGCCCGCGCCGATGAAGGCCGCCAGCGTCGCGGTGCCGACGTTGATGACCGCGGCGGTCCGGATGCCGGCCATGATCACCGGCGCGGCGAGCGGCAGGCGCACCTGCAGCAGGACCTGGCGCGGCGTCATGCCGAGCGCCCGACCGGCGGCGGTCGCGGCGGGATCGGCATCGCGCACGCCGGTGTAGGTGTTACGGACAATCGGATACAGCGAATAGGCAAACAGCGCGACGACCGCGGGCAGGACGCCGATCCCGAGCAGCGGAATCATGAACGCCAGCAGGGCGATGCTGGGGATCGTTTGCAGGAGACCGGTGGCGCGCACCAGGGTTTCAGCGGCGCGCCGGACGCGTTCCAGCAGCAGACCCAGTGGAACGGCCACCACGACCGCGAACCCGAGGGAAACCGCCACGAGTTCGAGATGACGCAACGTGAGCCGCGGCAGTGGCGCCATCAGGGCCTCCATCGGCGTCGCCTGATCCGCCGCGCCGCGCGCAGCGTCCGTGCGCCCGGTCGCCGGGAGGCTCGCCGTCACGCCGAGTTGCGCCAGCGCGTCGCGGGCGACGTCCGCGACGTTCTCGTGTGCCACCTCCACGCGCTCGTTGAGCTGGCGCATGGTGGCGGCATCGATGCGTCCGCTGAGCGTGGTGAGCGCATCGAGGGCAGCCGGGCGTTCGCGGGCGAGGCGCGACCCGACCAGCGCAGCCGCTTCGTAGGCGGGGAAAAAACCGCGGTCGTCCTCGAGCACCACGAAACCGTGCCGGGCGATGGCGCCATCGGTGGAGTAGCCGTCGACGAAGTCGACCTCGCCGGCCGCGAGGGCCTGATACTTCACCGCCTGGCCGAGCGAGCGCACGGCCTGCGGCGCAAGGGCGTAGGTGCGCCGCAATCCGGCGAGGCCGTCCTCGCGGCCGACAAAATCCGGGCTCAGACCGGCGGTGAGGTGGCCGGCCTCGCGCGCGAGATCGTCGAGCGTGCGCAGGTGAAAGCGCCGGGCGGTCTCCGGCCGCACGGCCAGCGCATAGGTGTTCTCAAAGCCGAGGGGCGGCAGCCAGCGCACCTGCCAGCGCCTGGCGAACGCGGCGGCGACGCGGCGAAAGACCGCGCGCGCATCGTGGCTCGGCGCCTCGTGCAGGATCGCCACGAGGCCCGTGCCGGTGTATTCGGGATAGACGTCCACGGCGCCTTCGCGCAGCGCCCGGAAGGCGATTTCGGTGGCGCCGAGTCCGGGGCGGCGGTCGACGGCGAAGCCGTGCGCCTCGAGCACCTGCGCGAACATTTCTGCGAGCAGGAAGGACTCGGCGAACGGCTTCGACGCGATGACCACCGGGGCGGGAGCGGCGGCGGCAACCATGACTGCGCCGCTCGCCAATGCGGCCAGCCCGCCGGCGATCAACCGCCGGTGGCGGAGGAAACGGCCGGCATTCACACGTCCGCTCCGAGGTCAAACCGGCCGATCAACTTCCGCACGTACGACGTGGCGGGCGCACGGCGCAGCACGGCCGGCTCGCCGATCTGTTCAAGGCGGCCGTGATGCATCACGGCGATCCGGTCGGCGAGGGAGGCGGCTTCGCGGAGATCGTGCGTCACGAGGAGCGTCGTCACTCTCCAGGAGCGGCGCAATTGCGCGAACATCGCGTGCAGTTCCTCGCGCGTGATCGCGTCGAGTGCGCCGAAGGGTTCATCCATCAGCAGCACGTCCGGTCGCGCGGCCAGCGCGCGGGCGATCGCCACGCGCTGGCGCTGGCCCCCGGAAAGGGTCGAGGGGCGGCGTCCCGCAAAGATCTCGGGAGCGAGACCGACGCGGCGCAGCGCCGCGAGGCCGTGTTCGCGCGCGGCGGTTTCGCCCTGCAGCCGCGGCACGAGCGCGGCGTTGCGGCCGACGTCCCAGTGCGGCATCAAGCCTCCCTCCTGCGGCACGTAACCAAGGCGACGGCGAAGCGAGATCGCATCGAGTTGGCGCACGTCGGCGCCGGCGACCGTCACCGTCCCGGCATGCGGCAGAGCCAGGCGATTGAAACAGCGCAGCAGGGTGGTCTTGCCGGCGCCGCTCTCGCCCACCAGGGCGACCAGTTCGCCGGTCATCACCGCCAGCGTGACGTCGCGCAGCACCGGCACGGCGCCGTAAGCCAGATGGACGTGGCTGGCCTCGAGCATCGGCCGCCCGGAACGCAACGGCTCGCGGGCGCTCGCGTCCTGGCTGGCAAACGTCGAGACCTTCACGCGGCCAACGGTAGCGGCCAACCCCGGTCCAGCCATCGAGGCGTGACCGGTTTCGCGCATGGGAGACGACGCCGGGCGCGGGCCGAAAACTGGCGCACGACCTGCAAAAACAGATCCTCGGCCGATGTCGCCCCACGGCGGCCGGATCTTTCCTTATGCAAAGTGCCACCGCGAGAGCCGACCGTTCGTGCGAACTGAGATCATGGCTGCGTTGAAGGTCAAACGCAGCGGCGTCGTGTTGCGACCCGACAGTGCGCGGGTGTTCTTCCGACCGTTCGATCCGCCGACGCGCGAACGCGTGCTGCGGGTCATTGCGCGGGTGGTGGGCATGACCGAGCGCGAAGCCGAACGCGAGATCGGCCGCATCATGCGCGACTTTGCCGACCGGCACCAGAAACTGCGCGACTATCTGCAGTGCCGCTTCGAGGACGTGCGGGAACATGTGATCAGCGACCGGCCGCTCTCGCCGAACCGGCAGTTGTTGATCGGTGCCTACTTCACGCAGGAGTACTCGCTGGAGGCGGCGGCGCTGTTCAATCCCTCCATCGTCCCGCATCCGGACCAGGGTGAACTGGCGGCGGGCCGA
Organism: uncultured Verrucomicrobiae bacterium; assembly: GCA_963797435.1. Lineage (GTDB taxonomy): Bacteria > Verrucomicrobiota > Verrucomicrobiia > Opitutales > Opitutaceae > CAWCPJ01. Next base: position 405,094 of record CAWCPJ010000007.1, read on the forward strand.
CTTCGCTTTGTCTTGAGCCTGCGGGCGACCGGGGAAGGGCACATTTCCTCGATCGTCTTTCGCACCGGCGAGGTTGACGGGGAAGGCCGGATCACGATGAATGCGCCGACTCCATTCGTCACGGCGGCGCGACCGGAACCGAATCCCAGCTACGAACGTCCGTTGTTCGAGCGCAAGCTCGCCGAACTCGGCCTGCTCGACGATGCGGCCGTGGACGTGCTCGACGCGCTGGGCGCCGCATTCACGCAGGCGCAATTGCAGGCGGAGTGCGACCGGGCCGTGCGCCGCGCGGGCTCCACTCGCGGCCAGCTCGAGCAGACCATGCGCGGCATGCTCGTGCTCGCGCGTTCGAACTACGTCGTCCGCTTTGATCCCGCCTCGCGTTTTTCCGAGCGCGTCATATTTCCGCACACGCCGGCCGAGAGCCGGGGCATCGAGGACGCGCGTTTCGTGGAGTTCCGCCACGACGACGGGTCGACCTGCTACTACGCGACCTACGCCGCCTACGACGGCCGGATCGCGCTGCCGCAGATCCTGGAGACGCGCGACTTCCTCGATTTCCACATCAGCACGCTCAACGGACCGGAAGTCCGCAACAAGGGGTTCGCCCTCTTTCCGCGCAAGGTGAACGGGCATTACGCCATGCTCTCGCGGCAGGACAACGAACACATGTTCCTCATGTATTCCGATCTCCTGCATTTCTGGCACGAGAAGCGGATGTTGCTGCGTCCGACCTACGCGTGGGAATTCGTGCAGCTCGGCAACTGCGGCTCCCCGATCGAAACCGACGCGGGCTGGCTGGTGCTGACGCATGGGGTCGGGGCGATGCGCCGCTATACGATGGGCGCGATCCTGCTCGACCGGGACGACCCGGCGCGCGTCATCGGGCGGCTGCCGGAGCCATTGATGGTGCCGACGGCGGTCGAACGCGAAGGCTACGTGCCGAACGTGGTGTATAGTTGTGGCGCGCTCGTTCACGCCGGTCTGTTGCTCATTCCCTATGCGATGAGCGACGAGTGCGCCGGTTTCGCCTCCGTGCCGCTGGCCGACGTGCTGGCGGAACTGCGCGAACATCCCTCTCCACTTCCATGAGTTCCCACCCATATCCACGCACACTCGCACTGGTCGGCAATTACCTGCCGCGCAAGTGCGGCATTGCCACCTTTTGTCACGACGTCCACCACTCGCTGATCACGCAATATCCCGGCGTCGAGTGTTCCGTCCTGCCGGTCACGGACGTCCCCGAGGGTTACGATTACCCGCCGGAGGTCCGGTTTGAGATCGCGGAAGGCGACGTCGAGGCTTACCGGCGGGCGGCGGACTTCATCAACTTCAGCGACGCCGAAGTCGTGTCGTTGCAGCACGAGTTTGGCATCTACGGAGGTCCGGCCGGTGCGCACATCCTCACGCTGCTGCGCGCCCTGCGGGTGCCCGTCGTCACGCACCTGCACACCGTGCTCGAGCGGCCGCGGCCCGCCCAGCGGCGCGTCCTCGATGAGATCGTCCGCCTCTCGGCCCGGCTGATCGTCATGACCGAAAGCGGTCGCGCGATTCTGGGCCGGCTGCACGGCGTGCCGCCCGAGCGGGTCGATGTGATTCCGCACGGCATCCCGGACATGCCCTTTGTCGATCCGAACTTCCACAAGGACCATTTTGGCGTGGAGGGGCGCCGCGTGCTGCTGACCTTCGGGCTGCTCGCGCCAAACAAGGGGATCGATCAGATGCTGCGCGCACTGCCGGCGATCGTGCGCGAGTTCCCCGACGTGATCTATGTCGTCCTCGGCGCCACCCACCCGGCCGTCATCCGGCGCGAAGGCGAGCGCTACCGGCGCCACCTCGCGCGCACGGTCAAGGCGCAGGGCCTGGAATCGCACGTGGTGTTCCACGACTGTTTCGTGCCGACCGATGAACTGAAGAAGTTTCTGGGAGCGGCGGACATTTACGTGACGCCCTACCGGCGCGCGGAACAGATCACGTCCGGCACGCTCGCGTATGCGTTCGGCTGCGGCAAGGCGGTGGTGTCGACCCCGTATCAACACGCGGCGGAACTGCTCGCCGACGGGCGCGGGGTGCTCGTGCCATTCCGCGACCACGACGCCCTGGCGCAGGCGATTACGGGATTGCTGCGCGACGAAGTCCGCCGCCATGCGATGCGCAAGCAGGCCTACCTGCTCGGGCGGGAGATGGTGTGGAGCAACGTCGCGCACCAGTACATGGAATCCTACCAGCGCGCCCGCCTGGGGCCCGCGCGACCACGGAGCACGCCGCACGAGTTCGTCGCGGAACGCCATCCCCTGCCGGCGTTGCGCCTGGATCATCTCCGGCGGCTGACCGACGGCGTGGGTCTGCTGCACAACGCGACCCACGGCGTGCCGCACTACGCGCCCGGATACCTGACGGCGGACAACGCCCTGGCGCTGCGCCTCATGGTGCTGCTCGAGGACGACCCCGCCACCGCTCCCGAGGCCGCACGGTTGCAATCGACCTTCGCTGCGTTTGTCCACCACGCGTTCCGGCCGGAGAGCGGCCGGTTTCACGCGCGTCTCACCTTCGAACGCCAGTGGGGCGACGAGGCGGGTGCGGACGAGGCGCTCGGCCACGCGATCTGGGCGCTCGGCACCTGCGTCGGACGCTCGCGTTCGCCGGCGATACGGCGCTGGGCCGCGCAACTGCTCGACCGGTCGCTCCCCGCGCTGCTGCCGGAGGCGAGACCGCATGGGTGGGCGCTGGGATTGTTGGGAATTGCTGAATACCTGCGTCGTCTCGGCGGCGACCGCGTCGCCGAAGACCTGCAGGAGATCCTCACGCAACGGCTGCTGTCCGCGCTGATGGAACACGGGTCCACGGACTGGCCGTGGTTCGAACCGGAACTCACCGCGGGCGCCGCCCAGTTGCCGCAGGCGTTGTTGGTTGGTGGACGCGGCGCGGAGAACGCCGCCGCGGTGGAATTCGGGTTGCGCAGCCTGAGCTGGCTGATGCGCCTGCGAACCGCGGAGGGCGGGCAGTTTCACGCGGGAGCACCGGCGGCGCGGCGGACCAGCACGCCCCCGGATCGCTTCAACCAGTTTCCGCGGGAGGCCGGCGCAGCCGTGGCCGCCTGTGTGGAAGCGGCGGCGTCCACCGGCGATCCCCGCTGGCGCGAGGACGGGCTGCGCGCATTCGAATGGTTTCTTGGCCGCAATGATCTCGGCCAGTCGCTCTACGATCCCGCCACCGGCGGTTGTTGCGACGCCCTCCACGTCGACCGCCTCAACCTCAACCAGGGTGCCGAATCCACGCTCGCGTTCGTGCTGGCCCGCCACGAGATCGAGCAGATGCAGGTGCTGCCACAGCCGGGTCCCTCGCCGATCGGCGACCGAACCACCGATCCCGCGTTGAAGCTGGGGGACTCCGCGCGCGTGGCTTGAGCGTCGCCGGTGTCCCGCGCTCACCGCGCCCGCCAGGCGTGGCTCACCTGATGCGCGATCGCCTTCGGCTTTTCCGCAAACAGCCAGTCACCACGGGCGAAAGCCGAGCGTTGCGCATCGCGTCGGCGCTCGGCCAATCGCCGCCGGAGCGTCTGTCGCACGGCCGCCGACGAGGGCGGGTTGATCGTCGCCAAACGCGCATGCACGACGGCCAGATCGTGGTCGAGGCCGAGATCGTGGCCGAGTTCCGACAGCGCCTGCGCCACGGCCCGCATCGCCGTCGGTGACACGTCCGCCAGCAGGCGCGCGTGATAGCCGAGATACTTCACGCACTTGCGCCATTCGTGCAGGTTTTCATTGGTGCGGTGTTCGCCGGCGCAGGCCATGGCCCTGCGGGCACGACCATAGGTGCGCTTCAATCCCGCGCAGATCGTCGCCTCGTCAACGGCATCGCATGGCCACGTGTCGATCGCGCCCCGGGCCTTCCGGAGCGCTTCCGACGCGGAGCGCATCTGCGCATCGAAGTCGGCGCCCGGGCGCAGGCGCTCGCGATCCTGGTGCAGGGTGTGCTGGATCCGCGCGAAGCCGTTCGATTTGTCCGCCGCCTCACCGGGCGCGATCATTTCGTCCACGCGTTGGGCGACGATCACCGCGTCGCGGGCCTGCGAAAATCGATTCGCGAGATCACGAAACCGGCGGTTTTCCCTCGTGTAGACGTCCCCCAGCGCCGGCCGCGCCAGACGCAGCAGAGCCCGAAGCTTCTTGCAGCGCCGGCGCAACCCGTGAATGGCGATCGCGGGACGCGCGGAGTGCCGGCGCAGGTCGGCCAAGGCCCGGTCGATCTGCTCGCACGCGATTCGCCCGACGCCGGCAGCAATGCTTTCGTCCTGACAAAATCGATAGGGCATGGCTCCGCTCCTCCCGGACGCAGGATAATCAGCGTTGGTCCGAGGCGCCAGTCGGGGCGGGAAAATGCCCCGGCAATGATTCGGCGCATCACGGTCCGCGGCCGGCAGTCAGCGGCCACACGACCGGCACGAGCCATAGCGCGACCAGGAAAATCAGCAGCGTGAGGGGGGCGCCGACCCGGAGAAAATCGCTGAAGCGGTAGTGCCCCGGTCCGTACACCAGCAGGCATGCGGGTTCGAGTGGCGTGAGAAACGAACAACTCGCCGCGACGGCGACCATCATGGCAAACGGGCGCGGGTCTACCTGCAGATGCACAGCGGTCGCCAGGGCGATCGGCACCACGACCGCGGCGGCGGCCTGGTTCGACATCGGCTGCGTGAGAAACACCGTGAGAATGAAAAATCCCGCGAGCGGCCAGCGGGGATCGAGCTGGCCGGTCGCCTGCACGATCAACTGCGCGAGATAGGCGGCGGCACCGGTCTGTTCCATCGCCGCGCCCACGCCGAGCATGGAGGCGATCAGGATCACGGGCCGCCAGTCCATCTCCCGGTACGCATCAGTCGGGGAAACACAGTGGGTCACGAACACCAGGAACATGCCGAGAAATCCGGCGACGGCCAGCGGCACCACCCCGAGGGTGGCGAGCGCGAGCACACCGGCAAAGATCACGGCGGCCCGCCAGGCGCGCGGGCGGTCCACGCGGCGATTCTCCACCGCCCCGATCGCGCTGAAGACATGCTGATCGTCGAGGGCGGCGATGCGGCTGCGGCGACCCTGGACCAGGAGCAGGTCCCCCGGTCGCAACACCACCCGACCGAGCTGGCGGAGAAAATTCCGGCCATGCCGGTGCAACCCGAGCACCTGGACGCCATACTTGTCGCGGAAGCTCACGCCGCGCAGCGTGCGCCCGACCAATGGTGAACCGGGAACAATGAGTCCCTCGACGATGGCGGCCTCGTCCGCCGCGGACGGGTCGGGCATCGTGACCTCCGGGCGAATTTCCACGCCCGCGGTATCCTTCACCTTCAGCAGTTCTTCGCGGGGTGCCTGCACGACCATGACGTCGCCCGCCTGCAAGGCACGATCGGGCCCGGGCAGGCGGTGGTGGTCCGGCGCGTCGGCGTGTACCATGCGGACAACATGCAGGTCGAGTTCCTGGCCGAGCTTCGATTCCCGCAGCGTCTTGCCGATCAACGGCGAATCCGGCAGCACCAGCACCTCCGAAAGATACGAGCGGATGCCGAACTCGTCGGCGACGTCCTGGGGCTCGGTGCGCTGGGGGATGAGCCGGTGGCCGATGAAGAACAGGTAGGCAACGCCCAGCGCGGCGATGACCAATCCCACGGGAGCGAGTTCGAACATGCGCATGCGCGGCAGGCCGTGACTCGTCATGAGGCCGCTCACCACGAGATTGGTCGACGTGCTGACGAGCGTGAGTGAACTCGCCAGGATTGCGGCGAAGGCGACGGGCATCAACAGGCGCGAAGATGGCACGCGCGACTTTACCGAGATGCCGAGCACGACCGGAACGAGAAAGGCGGTCGTGGCCGTGTTGCTGATGACGGAACTCAGACCGACCGTGACGAGCATCACGGCGAGAAGCAGGACGCGCGGCCGGTCGACGGTGTGACGAAGCAAGGCGCGGCCGGCGAGGTCCACCATGCCCGTCCGGGTCAGCGCCGCCGTCATCACCAGCAGGCTGAGAACCATGATCGTGGTATCGCTGCCAAACGCGACGAACACGCGCGACGGCGGCAACAGTCCCGTCAGCACAAGGGCCAGCAGCACGCCCATGCCGACGACATCCGCGGACACCCACTCGAAGGCGAAGAAAACCAGCGCCACTGCGATAAGCCCAAGGAGAAGTCCGATGGCGAAGGTCATGCAGTCCGATCGAAGCGATGCGAGACGGTGGGGACTGCAGGCCTTGTGCCCGGACGGGGCCCGCCTACGCCCGCCCGGCCCACCTCGTCCGGCATTCGTCGCTGACCAGCGCGAATTGCTCCGCCGAACACCGGCGGTTCATGCAGCCCGCACGGAGCCGGGGCATTTCGCCCGGATTAAAAGGATCAGTCGCGCGCCGCGCCGCGGTCGAAATCGAAGCCGTAACTTTCCACCGGTTGCGTTTCGCCAGGTCGAAAAAGCGCCACGTGCACATGATAGGCATAGGGCCCGTCAACGACGTCGACCGAGCGCAGGGCGAGGCGGTCATCGGTGGGATTCAGGATCGTCGTCAACCGCCCGTGAGCGGACGAACGATATACCGCCACGGCGTGCTCGAGCGACGTCGCGACGCGCCGCTCCCGGCGATCGAAGAAACGCAGTTCGAAATGCGCCTGATCAATGACCAGTTGCACCCGTCCGCCGTCCGGCCGCGGCTGGATCGCGCCGCGCGACAGGTCGAGCCGCATTTCGTGGCCCGGCACGCCCGCCGTAACGCTGGGCAGACCAGCGGCGTGCAACGATGTCATGAGCCCGGCCGCCATCAGCGCGACCAACTGGAGTGATAGTGATCGCATATATCCAGATTAGTTGGGCGGCGCCAGCCTGCAAGCGAGGGGCGGGATTTGCACCTGTCGTCGCAGCGACACCATCGTTTCCCTCGCGCCGATTTCGGGGGCAAACGGCGGCGACATCACGGGCGGCGGGACTACCCGGCGCTGTCATGGGGTTCTGGTGTGGTGTGAAACGTGCGCGTTTCCAGCCAGCCGAGCACGCGCAACACGATGAAGATGATCACGGTTGCGCCAGTGGCCAGGACGAGCCGGCCGGCTCCCACCGCCAGGCCCACCGTCGCGGTGGCCCAGAGCGAGGCGGCGGTCGTCAGTCCGGTCACGCGGTCTTGACCGCGTCGAAACATGATCGTACCCGCGCCGATGAAACCAATGCCGGTGAGCACGGCTTCGATGATGCGCAAGGGATCGAATCGCAGGCCGCCGCCATGCGCAGCGTATTGGTTGATCAATCCATCTCCGATTGCCACGGCCAGCGCCGCGCCGACGCCGACGAGAATATGGGTCCGCAGACCCGCGGGCTTGCCGAGGGTTTCGCGCTCCCAGCCCAGGATTCCCGCGAGCACGAGGGCGAGGCCGAGGCGCAGGAGGGCGGACAGATCAGTCGACATGTTTCTCGTAGCAGCAGATTGGATGCACAGGATGGCCAGGCACCGTGGCGGCACGCCAAGCAGGCTTGTGCGCAGATTGCTGAAGGCGGTCGCGGCCGATCATGCAATTCTCCCGGCGCGGCGCCGGCCCCGGTTGCACGGCAATCACTGAAGGTGCAGATGGCCGGGAGCTTGGAGGCGCGGAACGCCTGAGACCCGGCTCGGGCGCGGAAACTGCCCTACCAGAGATCCGGAACCGCGCACAGCGGATCCACCCAGCCAGAAAGGAACTCCATGAAAGCAAAGCTACACTTACTCAAGATTGTCCCGGTCGCACTGCTGGTCGCCACGACCGCGCCCGTGTTTACAGGTTGCGCCTCCACGCAGACCCGGGAAAGCACCGGCCAGTATATCGATGACTCCGTCATCACCGCCAAAGTGAAGACGGCGCTGGCCCGTGACGACGCCGTCAACGGTTTCGCGGTGAATGTGGAGACCTATCGCGGCGTCGTGCAGCTGAGCGGCTTCGTCAACACCGCCGCCGAGAAGCACCAGGCGGCGCTGGATGCGCAGGGCGTCGCCGGGGTGAAGGACGTCCAGAATAATCTCAGCATCAAGCCGGCCGACTCCACGTCGCAGTCGATGAAGTGACGACGGCACGCTCGGGGTCGTCATTCTTGTTCCGAGACCATTGCGGTGGGCCGGGGCGCATGCAAGCGCCCCGGCCCCCGGTGGTGCGGCAGTGGACGGGGAATCAGTCCACCGCGAAACCGGAGAACGTCGCCGTGTTCGCCGTTGCACCGTTGGGCGCGGTCACGGTCGTGCCGGCGAGGACGGTGTCCGGCAAAGGCACGGAGCCGAATTCGACGAGATCCCATGCCTTGCCGTCCATGGACGTGAAGGCGTAGACGTCGTCACCCGCCCGGGTGAGGCGCAGCCAGACGGGGGCAGAACCGGAGGAAGGAGCGAGTGTCTGCAGCGCGCCGCCGGTTGTGAAGCGCGACACGAACATCAGCCGGCCGGCGCCGGTCACGTAAGCGCCGGCGCAGATGGAGTCCGCCGACGTTGAAGCGCGGAACATCAAGCCGGCCCGGGTGCCGTCATCGGTACCCTGCAGGTCCTCGACGCGGACGGTCAACTCGGTGTCGCCGTTCAGTGGCATATAACCGAACCGCAGGGTATCGCGCGTGGGCGAGGCATGCGGGGCCGAGGTCAGCATTGCGGAAATGCTGCTGGTCGAGACGTTCCTCATCACCGCGGATGGGTTGATGCTCGCGTAGGTCAGGTTCGCTTCGACCGACACGACGAAGCCGATGTAATCATAGAGCTGACCGTCGCTGACCTTGAGGTAGATGGTCGTCCAGCCGGTCTTGTTATGCGCCGGCCGCACCGTCACGTAGCGGGTGGATCCACTCCCGCCCAGAAAGATGTTGCCCGTGGGCACCAGGCCGGTGTTGGAGGAGTTCCTGACCAGGGTCAGGTTCGAGGCGGACGTCTGGGCATCCCTGATCTTGAAGGCGATTCCTCCGGTCGAGCCATTGAGGGGGATGTGTTGATCCGGAATGTCGGAGATCGTGGGCGCGGTGTTGCCGTTGACGGTCAACCTGCTGATCAAGCTGCTGGCGACGGTCGCAGTGTTGCTCACGGTCACGACGAACCCGATGTAGCTGGTGAGCCGGCCGTCGCTGACTTTGATCCAGATCGTGGCCCGGCCGGTCTTGTTATGCGCCGGCCACACCGTCACGTAGCGGGCGGACCCGCTGCCGCCCAGATGGATGTTGCCCGTGGGCACCAGGCTGGTGTTGGAGGAGTTCTTGACCAGCGTCAGCTTCGAGGCGGACGTTTGCGCGTCATTGATCGTGAACCCGATCGCGCCGGTCGTGCCATTGACGCGAATGGTGCGGTCGGTGATCGACGAAATCGTGGGCGCGGTGTTGCCGGCGGGACCCGAGCCGGTGGTCACGGTGGCGATGTTCGAATACGGCGAGGAGCCCCGGCTGTTGTAGGCGGAAACCCGATACCGGTAGGTCGTGTGGGACGCGACGTTGTAGTCGGTATACTTCGGCGTATTGTGGGCGGTCGTGCCCAGCGGGGAAAAACGCCCGCTGCCCACTGCACGCTCGATGCGAAAGCCGGATTCGTTGGTCGAATTGTCGCCCCACTTCAGGGTGACGCTGAGGGCGTGCAGTTCGGGCAGCGCAAAGCTGGCAGGAAGGAGGGCGGCAAGCACCAGGAATCGGCGAAGCAGGGACGGGGAAGAACGGGGACGACGTGAAGGATCTTGGAATCGGAACATTGCGACTGGGGATCTTGCGGGACTTTTTGATCTGCGGTGGTACGGACACGAACGCGGCGACCGTCACGGGCATGGCTGCGCCCTCACCCCGGAAAAGGTTCCGGGGGTCGACCACGTTGGTGTTTCCCGGCGTGAGCCCCGCCCGAACGGGCGTTCAGCGTGCCGCAGGAGCGCGGGCCACGCGGGAGGACAACGAGCGATCGCCGCGTGACGCGACGATCGTGGCCCTGCGGGAGCAGAGCCGGGCGATCAGCTAACCGCCGCCTTCAGGGGCGTGGCGCAACGATCGAAAGACGTAAGGTCTAGGCAGCCAAGGGCAGGGGAGGACAGAAGTCATGGCGGGTGCTTAGTTCCCCCACAACCTCCCGGGTTCCTCCCTGATCTTGGGAACCGGGTAAAAAAAACGTCGATGCGAGGAAATCCCCCGGCATCGTGAAAAATGCATGTATCCAGTGCTTGAAAACAGCTTCCCTCGCGCCGCGGGAACACGTTTCGCTGCTCAGAAGTCGGCCCGGCTGACCCGCTGCCGGGGTTCGACACGCACGAGGCTCACGCTGCAGCGGGACGACGGGTCGACGCAGAACCAAACCGCAGCCGCCACATCCTCCGGCGTGATCATGGAACCCTCGGCCTGGCGGGCGCCTTGCATGCGCGGATCGGACAGCTCGGAATGGGCGGCAAAGAAACGGGTTCCCACTCGGTCGGGCTCCACCAGGGATACGGCGATTCCCATCGGCGCGAGTTCCCGGCGCAGGGTTTCCGAGTAAGCCCGGATGGCTGCCTTGGCTGCGACCAGAAGAGTCGGGGCGGGTGCCCGCGTCCGGGGCAGCACGGCGCCGATGTTCACAATATGGCCCTGAGGGTGCCGGCGTATCCGCGAAAGTGCCTGCCGCGTGCAGTCGATGTAGCCGTCCAGGTCCGCGTGCAGCTCGTAACGCCATCGCTGGTCGTCCGGCGTCAGGAGCGATCCCGCGGGGACTCCGGCGTTGTTCACCAGGATGTCGACGCGACCAAACGCATCGTCGACCGCCGCAAAGATCCGGCGCACGGCTGCAGGATCGGCCTGGTCTCCCGTGGTCCCGGCAACGCGATGACCGGCATGGGCCAACGCCTGCAGGGTGTGGTCGAGCTCGCCCTGATTGCGGCCGAAGATGAAAACGCCGGCCCCGGCGGCCGCCAGCCGGGCGGCGATCGCCTCACCATTGCCGGCGGTGCCTCCGGAAACCACCGCGACCCGCCCGGCAAGCGGTCCATTGGGCTGCGCCGAGGCGGGAGATGTCGGTTCACCGCTGGGCATGCGCGTGCACGATACTGAAATGGATCGCGCATCGGGCATCAGGTGGAAACCCGGACGATGCCAAGGTGCGTGATACAACGAGGCCGGGAGAATGTCACCCGATCGCCGCGGAGTGCATGGAACGGACAGAGGAATGTTTGCGTTTTGCCCGAATCACGCGCGTTTATACCCCTCAGTAGGAAAAAAGCGGGTTCCACTTGATTTTTCGCTTCCGCGCCTTTTTCACCGTCGTTTTGACGCAAGTACATGACGGGTGGCCAAATCGGAAGCGGCTGCCATTCACCGGCGCCGCGTAGCTCGCATTCCGGTCTCATGGCGATCCGGCCCGGGCGCGTGAGCTGCGAAAGGGGCTCCCCCAAACATGCGCAAGTTGATGAGCGAGCGAAGCAACCCGCGGTTCACGGAGCAAAGGGCCTGTCCCTGCCGGCTTCGATCGGCCAAAGATTCGGCCCGCCATGCATTTTGCGTTCTTCCCCAACGACCCTGTCCTTGTGCGGGGCTCGCCAGCATTCCCGAAAGCCGGGGCATCCATTCGCCGTGATGATTTCCTCCGAACCCGCGACCAGGAAAAAGAAAGCAAAACCCTCTCCGACTTCAGCATCGCGCGCGACCAACGCCGACTTCATGCGCGAACTCCTGGACGCCCTGACGGCAGTGCGCGAAGGCGATTTTTCCGTGCGCCTGTCGTCCGATTGGCCGGGTCTCGAAGGTCGCGTGGCGGATAACCTGAACGTCATCGTGTCGCGCATGGCACGCTTCAACACGGGCCTGCGACGCCTGCGTTCCCGCGTGGGCGAAGAGGGTCGTATCAACGAACGCCTGCCGCTGGCCGATTCGGTCGGGGACTGGGCGGAGCGCATCGAGGCGATCAACGCGCTGGTGGACGACTTGTCGCAACCGACCGTCGAAATGGGGCGCGTGATCGGCGCCGTGGCCAAGGGCGACCTTTCCCAGCAGATGCCGCTGGAGGCCCGGGGACATCCCCTGCGCGGAGAATACCTGCGCACCGCGAAGCTGGTGAACGGGATGGTCGGCCAGCTGGGAGCATTTTCCGTGGAGGTCATCCGCGTGGCCCGCGAAGTCGGGACCGAGGGCAAACTGGGCGGACAGGCGCAGGTGAAGAACGTTTCCGGCGTCTGGAAGGAACTCACCGAGTCGGTGAACCAGATGGCCGGCAACCTCACGGCCCAGGTCCGCAACATCGCCGACGTCACCATCGCGGTCGCGAACGGCGATCTGTCGAAAAAAATCACGGTCGATGTGCGCGGCGAGATTCTCCAGCTCAAGGAGGCGATCAATGTCATGGTCGACCAGTTGCGCTCGTTCGCCGCCGAGGTGACGCGCGTGGCGCGCGAGGTCGGCACCGAAGGCAAGCTCGGCGGGCAGGCCGTGGTGCCGGGTGTCGCCGGCACCTGGAAGGATCTCACCGATTCGGTCAACGCCATGGCGTCGAACCTCACCGCGCAGGTGCGCAATATCGCCGGCGTCACCACGGCGGTGGCGCGGGGCGACCTGTCGCGCAAGATCACGGTCGATGTGAAGGGCGAGATCCTCGAGTTGAAGGACACGATCAACACGATGGTCGATCAGCTCAACGCCTTCGCGGCCGAAGTCACCCGCGTGGCACGCGAGGTGGGCACCGAAGGCAAGCTCGGCGGGCAGGCGCGCGTGCCGGGAGTGGCGGGCACGTGGAAGGACCTTACGGACAACGTCAACTTGATGGCCGCCAACCTCACCGGCCAGGTGCGCAACATCGCGGAGGTGACGACGGCGGTGGCGCGGGGCGACCTGTCGCGCAAGATCACGGTCGATGTGAAGGGCGAGATTCTCGAGCTGAAGGACACGATCAACACGATGGTGGACCAGCTCAACAGCTTCGCCTCCGAAGTCACCCGCGTGGCGCGCGAAGTCGGGACCGAGGGCAAGCTCGGCGGTCAGGCCGCGGTGCCCGGCGTGGCGGGGACCTGGAAGGATCTCACCGACAACGTCAACTCGATGGCGAACAACCTGACGACCCAGGTTCGCAACATCGCGGACGTGACCACCGCGGTGGCCCGCGGCGACTTGTCGCGCAAAATCACGGTCGACGTGCGGGGGGAGATCCTGGAGCTGAAGAACACGATCAACACGATGGTGGACCAGCTCAACAGCTTCGCCGCCGAAGTGACGCGCGTGGCGCGTGAAGTCGGCACGGAGGGCAAGCTCGGCGGTCAGGCCGAGGTGCCGGGCGTGGCGGGGACCTGGAAGGATCTCACCGACAACGTCAACTCGATGGCGGAAAACCTGACCGGTCAGGTGCGCAACATCGCGGACGTGACCACCGCGGTGGCGAAGGGTGACCTCTCGCGCAAGATCACGGTCGACGTGCGCGGGGAGATCCTGGAGCTGAAGGACACGATCAACACGATGGTGGACCAGCTCAACGCCTTCGCGTCGGAGGTGAGCCGCGTGGCGCGCGAAGTGGGCACGGAGGGCAAGCTCGGCGGCCAGGCCCGCGTGCCCGGCGTGGCGGGCACGTGGAAGGATCTCACGGACAACGTGAATTCCATGGCGGAAAATCTCACCGACCAGGTGCGCAACATCGCGGATGTGACCACCGCGGTGGCGAAGGGCGACCTCTCGCGCAAGATCACGGTCGACGTGCGCGGGGAGATCCTGGAGCTGAAGAACACGATCAACACGATGGTGGACCAGCTCAACGCCTTCGCGTCGGAGGTGAGCCGCGTGGCGCGCGAGGTCGGCACGGAGGGCAAGCTGGGCGGGCAGGCGGCGGTGCCGGGCGTCGCGGGCACGTGGAAGGATCTCACGGACAACGTGAATTCCATGGCCGCGAACCTCACGGGTCAGGTGCGCAACATTGCCGAGGTCGCGACGGCGGTCGCGCGCGGCGACCTGTCGCGCAAGATCACGGTGGATGTGAAGGGGGAGATTCTGGAGCTGAAGAACACGATCAACACGATGGTGGTCCAGCTCAATAGCTTCGCCGCCGAAGTGACGCGCGTGGCGCGCGAGGTCGGCACGGAGGGCGCGCTGGGCGGACAGGCCGGGGTGCCGGGCGTGGCGGGCACGTGGAAGGATCTCACCGATTCGGTGAATGCCATGGCGACCAATCTCACCGCGCAGGTGCGCAACATCGCCGAGGTCACGACCGCGGTCGCACGCGGCGACCTGTCGCGCAAGATCACCGTCGATGTGAAGGGCGAGATCCTCGAGCTGAAGGACACGATCAACACGATGGTGGACCAGCTCAACGCCTTCGCCTCGGAGGTGAGCCGCGTGGCGCGCGAGGTCGGCACGGAGGGCAAGCTCGGCGGCCAGGCCGCGGTGCCGGGGGTGGCGGGCACGTGGAAGGATCTCACGGACAACGTGAATTCCATGGCCGACAACCTCACCACGCAGGTGCGCAACATCGCGGACGTCACGACGGCGGTGGCGCGCGGCGACCTGTCGCGCAAGATCACGGTCGACGTGCGCGGGGAGATTCTGGAGCTGAAGGACACCATCAATACGATGGTGGACCAGCTCAACGCCTTCGCCGCGGAGGTGACGCGCGTGGCCCGGGAAGTGGGCACGGAAGGCAAGCTCGGCGGCCAGGCGAAGGTGCCGGGCGTGGCGGGCACGTGGAAGGACCTGACCGATTCGGTGAACGTCATGGCGGCGAACCTCACCGATCAGGTGCGCGGTATCGTGAAAGTCGTGACGGCGGTGGCCGACGGCAACCTGCGCAAGAAACTCACGGTCGAGGCGAAGGGCGAAGTCGCCGCCCTGGCCGACACGATCAACAACATGACCGACACGCTCGCGATCTTCGCCGAGCAGGTGACGAATGTCGCGCGCGAGGTCGGGGTGGAGGGACGGCTCGGCGGGCAGGCGTTCGTGCCCGGTGCCGCCGGCACCTGGAAGGATCTTACCGGCAATGTGAACCTGCTCGCCGCGAACCTGACCACCCAGGTGCGCGCCATCGCCGAGGTGGCAACCGCGGTGACCAAGGGCGACCTGACCCGCTCCATCCAGGTCGATGCCCGCGGCGAGGTGGCGGAGTTGAAGGACAACATCAACCGGATGATCCACAACCTGCGCGTGACCACCGAGTCGAACGAGGAGCAGGACTGGCTGAAGACCAACCTCGCGAAGTTCACCCGGATGCTGCAGGGCCAGCGCGAGCTTTTCACCGTGGGCCGGATGCTGCTCTCCGAACTTGCCGGGCTGATCGAGGTGCACCAGGGGGCGATCTACCAGATGGAGACCGACGCGGACGCGGATCAGTCGGTCCTGCGGTTGCTCGCCGGGTACGCGGTGCGCGGCGAACAGCCCAACCGGATACCCGTCGGGATGGGGTTGGTGGGCCAGTGCGCGGTCGAGAAGCAGCGCATCATGCTCGCCAACGTGCCCGGCGACTATTCGCGGATCAGCTCCAGCCTGGGCGCGTTGCCACCGGTCAACATCGTGGTGCTGCCCGTGCTGTTCGAGGGCCAGACCAAGGCGGTGATCGAACTCGCCTCCTTGCGGCCGTTCAGCATCACGCACCTCGCGTTTCTCGAGCAGCTGACGCAGTCAATCGGCGTCGTCGTGAACACGATCGAGGCGACGATGCGCACGGAGAACCTCCTGCTGCAGTCGCAGGAACTCACGAAGGAGCTGCAATCGCAACAGAAGGAACTCCAGCAGACCAACGAGGAGCTGGCCCAGAAGGCGCGTCAGCTCGCCGACCAGAATGCGGAGGTGGAGCGCAAGAACCAGGAGGTCGAGCAGGCGCGGCGCGCGCTGGAGGAAAAGGCGGCGGAACTCGCCCTCACCTCCAAGTACAAGTCCGAATTCCTCGCCAACATGTCGCACGAGCTGCGCACCCCGCTCAACTCCGTGCTCATCCTGGGGCAGCAACTCGCGGAGAACAGCAGCGGCAATCTCACCCCCAAGGAGGTCGAATACGCGCGCAACATCCACTCGTCGGGTTCCGACCTGCTCAACCTGATCACGGACATCCTCGACCTCTCCAAGATCGAGTCGGGCACGGTCACGGTCGAGGCCGAGGAGATCAACCTCGTGTCCCTGCGTGACGTGATGGAGCGCAATTTCCGTCACGTCGCCGATGCGAAGAACCTGCCGTTCCACGTCGAGTTCGGTCCCAACCTGCCCGAGACGATCTGCACGGATCCCAAGCGCTTGCAGCAGATCCTGAAAAACCTGCTCTCCAATGCATTCAAGTTCACGTCGCGCGGGCACGTGACGATGCAGGTTTCCCTCGCGACCGGAGGGTGGACGTCCGAACACGCCGTGCTCGGGCGGGCCGGCCGGGTGGTGTCGTTCGCGATCCGCGACACCGGCATCGGCATCGCGCCGGAAAAGCAGCGCCTGATCTTCGAGGCGTTTCAGCAGGCCGATGCGGGAACCAGCCGGAAGTATGGCGGCACCGGCCTGGGGCTGGCGATATCGCGCGAACTGGCCGCGCTGCTCGGGCGGCGAGATCCGGCTGTCCAGCACCGCCGGCGAGGGCAGCACGTTCACCCTTTATCTGCCGCTGTATTTTGTGGAGCCCGTGCCGAGAATGGAGTCGCCGGCGACGGCATTCCCGGTCGCGCGTCCCGTCCTGGCGCGGGAGGAGTCCGTGGCGGACGATCGCGACAGCATCGAGTCGGACGACCAGGTGTTGTTGATCGTCGAGGATGATCCGCATTACGCGCGGGTGTTGCTCGGTCTCGCCCGCGACAAGGGATTCAAGGGGATCGTGGCGACGCGGGGTGGCACCGCCCTCTCCCTCGCGCGCCAATACCAGCCCACGGCCATCACCCTCGACGTGTTCCTGCCCGACATGCTCGGCTGGACGGTGCTGAACAGCCTCAAGCTCGCCGACAGCACGCGCCACATCCCCGTGCAAATCATCTCGGTCGAGGAGGAGCGTAATCATGGTCTCGCCCGCGGGGCGTTCTCCTACATGGTCAAACCCGCCACCACCGAGGGGCTGGAGCAGTGCTTCGACCGCATCAAGCGGTTCGTCGTGCCCCGCGTGAAGCGGTTGCTCGTGGTGGAGGACAATGCGATCGAGGCGCAGACCGTGAGGGAACTGCTGGCGCACGACGATGTGGACATCGTCACGGCGCCGTCCGGCACGGAGGCCCTGCGGCTGTTGCTCGACCGGCCGTTCGACTGCTGCGTCCTCGATTTGCACCTGCCGGACATGAGCGGCTTCGACCTGCTGGAGAAAATGCGCGACGAAGCGGCCCTGAACGAAATTCCGATCGTCGTCTTCACCGGGCAAAGCCTCAGCCCCGACGAGGAACGACGACTGCGCGCCATGGCGAAGAGCATCGTGCTGAAGGACGTCAAGTCGGCCGAGCGCCTGTTCGACGAGACCGCGCTCTTCCTGCACCGCGAGGCGGCCCGCCTGCCGGAATCGAAACGGCGCATGCTCGAGCGATTGCACAACTCAAACGAGATCCTGCAGAACCGCACCGTGCTCGTGGTTGACGACGACGCGCGCAACATCTTCGCCCTGACCACCGTGCTGGAGAATCTCGACATGAAGGTCGTGAGCGCGACCAACGGCCGCCATGCCGATCGACCTGCTGCGACGGGAGCCCGACATCAGCGTCGTGCTCATGGACATCATGATGCCCGAGATGGACGGCTACGAGACCATGCGCGAAATTCGCCAGGACCCGCGTTTCGGTGCCTTGCCGATCGTGGCGCTCACCGCCAAGGCGATGAAGGGCGACCGCGAAAAATGCCTCGCCGCGGGCGCGTCCGACTACATCGCGAAGCCGATCGATACGGGCGAGCTGCTGTCCCTGTTGCGCGTCTGGCTCTATCGCTGAATGGACCCGGATCATGCCCGCCATCGCATCCCGCTCCCGCACCATGCCGACGGCGCCTGACGAGGAATCGCGGAACCCACCCGTGCCACCGCCTGCGGGTGCGCCGCGCCCGCAGGTTCTGCTGGTCGACGACGAGGTGCGCAATCTCGACGTGCTCGAATCCGTGCTGGATTCGCCGGATTACCGGCTGGTGCGGGCGGTCTCCGCGGACGAAGCCCTGCTGGCGCTGATCGACGGGGAATTTGCCGCGATGGTGCTCGACATCCAGATGCCGGGCATGAGCGGGCTGGAACTCGCTCATCTGATCAAGCAGCGCAAGCGCACCCAGGACATTCCGATCATCTTCCTCACCGCGTACTTTCCGGAGGAGAAGTTCGTGCTCGAGGGGTACCGCGTCGGGGCCGTCGATTACCTGACGAAGCCGGTGAACCCGCAGATTCTGCGCTCCAAGGTCGGGATCTTCGTGGATCTGTTTCGCAAGACGCGCGCGCTGGGCACGATGAACCGGGCCCTGGCCGCCGAGGTGGAGCAGCGGCGTGACGCCGAGGAGGCCCTGCGCCGGGCCAACGCTGAACTCGAGGCGCGCGTGATGGAGCGCACCTCGGACCTGATGCGCGTCAACGACGAATTGCGCGCGAGCAGTCGCGCACTCCAGGAAAGTGAGGGCCGGTTTCGCTTCCTCGCCGACACGTCGCCCGTGCTCATCTGGATGGATGGTCCCGCCGGCTGTGAGTTTCTCAACCGCGCCTACGTCGACTTCTACGGCGTGCCGGCGGAACAACTCCTCGAATTTCGGTGGGTGCATTTCATGCATCCGGCCGACCGCGACGGCTACATGGCCGACTACCAGGCCACGGCGGCGGCGCGCCAGTCCTTCGTCGGCGAGGCGCGGGTACGCCGGGCCGACGGGCAGTGGCGCTGGCTGTTGTCGCACGTGGTGCCGCGGTTCGCGCCCGACGGGGTGTTCCTCGGCCGCGTCGGCAGCAGCACCGACGTCACCGCGCTCAAGGAAATCGGGAGTGATCTGCAGCGCGCCCGCGACGAGGCGCTGGCCGCTTCGCGGGCGAAGGACGATTTTCTCGCGGCCCTGTCCCACGAGTTGCGGACCCCGCTCAATCCCGTGTTGATGCTGGCCAGCGACGCCGCGGTGAACCCGGCGTTGTCCGAGACGGTGCGGGCGGATTTCGCCGCGATCCGCAAGAACATCGAGATTGAAGCCGGACTGATCGACGATCTGCTGGACCTCACCCGCATCAGCCGGGGCAAACTCGCCTTCGACTTCCGGCCGCTGGACCTGCACCGGGTGTTGCGCGAGGCCCTCGCCGCGGTCCAGAGCGAGATCGAGCAGAAGGGCCTCATCATGGAGGTCAACCTGGCATCGGACCAGGCGGGAGTCGCCGGCGACATGGTGCGCCTGCAGCAGGTGTTCTGGAACGTCCTGCGCAATGCCGCCAAGTTCACCGCCGAGGGCGGGCGGATCCGCGTCACCACGCGCAACCACAAGGGAGAGATCGTGGTCACCGTCGAAGACACCGGGATCGGCATGTCGCCCGAGGAGCTCGAGCGAATCTTCGATCCCTTTTCGCAGGGGGATCATGCGGTCGAGGGCATTTCGCGGCGTTTCGGCGGACTCGGTCTGGGCCTGACGATCGCCCGCCGCCTGGTGGAACACCATGGCGGCAGCATTTCGGCGGCGAGCGCGGGGCGGGGCCATGGCACCACGCTGGCCATCTCGCTGCCGCTGGCCGCCACGCCCGCCGGCGGCAATGGAAACGAACCGCCGCCCGATCCAGTCACGCGGCCACGGGCCGGGCACCGTTCGGGTGCGACGACCGAGGTGCGCTCCCTGCAGATTCTCCTGGTGGAGGATCATGCGGCCACCCGCCACACGCTCACGCGCTTGTTGACGCGCCGCCGCCATGCCGTGGTCTCGGCATCGAGCGTGGCGGCAGCCCTGGCGCTTGCCGCGACACGACCATTCGACCTGCTCGTCTCGGACATTGGCCTGCCCGACGGCGACGGCTGTGCGCTGATGCAGCAGTTGCGCCGGCAACAGCCGCGTCTTGCCGGGATCGCGCTGAGCGGTTACGGGATGGAGGAGGATGTGGCGCGTTCGCGCGCGGCCGGATTTGCCCGGCACTTCATCAAACCGGTCGACGTCCGTGCGCTCGACCAGGCAATCGCGGATTTGTTGACGGGAAGGTCCTGAAGCCCGGACGGGCTGGTCTGCCGACAGGAGCGTGTTTGCACGCGATTCCGAAAACGATCGCGGTCACAGAGGGGTCTTTACAGGAGGTAACGGAGGAGGGGAAGAATCTCTGGGAGGGGGACCGGTCATGCCTCACCAACAAGACGCTTTCGAGCCTCCACCGCTGCCCCGGGGATCTTTCGGGGATGTTTTGTTACCTCCGGTTGAGTCCTTTCCGCGAAGTACAGGGCACACCGGAGTGTCGGGTGTCGAAAAGCAAGAGCGGCCCCGTCGGAAGACGGAGCCGCTGGTGATGAAACGGACCTGCGGGTTCCGGGTTCCCGTCTCCCGGCAACCCGCGAATCCCGCTACTTGTTCAGTCGATGGCGAAGTTCTCGAACAGTGCGGTGGCGCCCTTGTCCGGGTCGTGCGACGTCAGAGCCATGCCGCATTCGGCCTGGTCCGGGAGATTGACCGTCACCGATTCGATCCAGGTCCAGCTTTCACCGTCAAAGGACGCGAAGGCGTGGAACCCATCGCCGCTGCGCAACAGCCGCAGCCAGCGTGGCGCCGAACCGTCGATCGCGGCGGAAGACGTGGCATAGTTGCCGTCTGCCGAGCGCCAGACCAGCATGATGCCGTTGCTCGGGGTCGTGAGCACCGCGACAAACGACGAGTTTGAGGCGAGGGAGGCCCGGGTACATCAGCCCGGCCTTGGTCCAGGGGTTCGTCGCCGTGAGGCTGGACACCCGGACCGTGAGATCCGAATCGCCGGCGATGGGCACGTGGGCAAAGTGAAACTGGTCGTAGCGGTTGTAGATGTCGTAGCCCTTCGCGTACATCGTGAGGGCGCCGTTGTCGTCCCGATGGTTGCCGCCCACCACCGAACCGCCGACGTCGAGGAACGAAAGCTGCGTGCCGGACACCTGCACGACGAACGAGGTGGTCTTGGTGAGTGTCCCGTCGCTGACCTGGACCCACACGGTGGACCAACCGGTCTTGTTGCTGACCGGCGTCACGGTGATCGAGCGGGACGAGCCGGAACCGCCGACGGTCACGCGCGAGAGCGGAATCAGCAGGGGATCCGAGACGTTCGTCTTGATGCTCAGGGTCGAGGCGGACGTTTGCGCATCGCCAATGGAGAAGGGGATCGCGCCCGTGCTGCTGTTCACGCCGATCGTGCGGTCGCTGATCGACGAAATCGTCGGCGCCGTGTTCGTCGAGGAGGCATAGGAAACGGTCGAGCGGAACCGATTCTTGTCCTCCCACGACGCATTGGGAACCATCATCGGGTTCGCGCCGTAGATCAGGGCGTTGCTCGGGTCACTGGTGTTCCAATACGCCTGGTAAAGGACCATCCCGGGGCGGGCATCGATCCAGTCGGACATGGCCCGGACGAAGCCCGGGTTGTCGCCGTGGCCGTGGGAGCCGGTGGAACAGGCCCATTCGGAGATCGCCTCGTGCTTGTTGTGGGCGATGGCGAATTTCCGGACTTCGTAGAGACCACCATCTCCCGCCATCATCTGCGTCCAGGAGATCCACTGGTCGTAGATGTCCGTGGAGATGACGCTAATCACATCGTCGCCGGGATAGCCGTCGCTCCACCGCGCTTCGTCGGAAGAGTGATAGGCGCAATTGGAGATGTTGAACTCGAAGCGCAGGTCGGGCGCGATCTTCTTCATGACCCAGACGATATGGCGGAATGCCGCGCGGAAACCGGCCGGATTCTTCAGGAAGGTCCAGTTGTACCACCTGCCATTGGCCTCCCAGGCCAGCCGGAGGAACACCTTGTCGGCGATCCCCGCCGCCTGGAGCTTGTTCGCGATGGATTTGAACACGTAGTCGCGGGAGCCATTGGTGATGCTGCCAAAGCCGCCCGTGTCGCCGTCGGCGAACATCGGCACCGAAATCACTTCAATGCGCCCGGCCCGGGAGTTCACCCACTTCTTGGTGGTGGGAATGACGGCGGCATCCTGCATTTTCGACCAACTCGATTTGTCGAGGAACACGACGCGATACATCACCGCGCGACCGAGCCAGGCGCCGAAGTTTTCGGTACTGGCTGGTGGAAAAATCGCTGCCGTAATGCAAACCCACGGCCGGAGCGGCGAAAATGCGCGCGGCGCAGAGCAGGGAGGAAAGGGCGACAAGGAAACGGAGGGGATACGTCCGCGCGAAGCGGCAGGAGTGGAGGTGGACTGGAATCATCTACGATTTTGCGTTGTTAGGGGGACCTCTGCATGATGCAGGGGACCGGTGATTGTGCGGAGGAGGGGATCAGGTGGGGGCCCGATGCACCTATAGCCGAATCGACGTGACAGCGGTTTTGAGAAGCCGTGTCACGCGGTTCCGCAGAAAAATCCGCACCTCGCAGTATTTTTCCAAGTCGCCCGGCGAGTTGCATGATTGCGATCGCGCAGACCGCCCGGTCCGGGGTTCTGATCCATGCAAGGCGCCCGTATGGCCCCGGCGGTCGCGTGCCGACATCGCGGAGTGCACGACCGCAAACGGGCATCGCGCCCGGAGGCGAAGGCAGGCGCATGCTGCACGCGGGGCCACCACCGACGCAATCCCCAGGTGTGACCCCGACGAAAGAAGCGTAGGTGACGGCACCGTGTTGTGCACAACGCATGAATACGCCCTGGCCCGTGAACTTTCCGGCGCGGAACGGGCGAGACGCCCGAAACCGCGGACGAGAAGCGTGCGGCTCTCGGCTGGGGCGATTGCCTCCGGGAGGTTCGCGGCCGGGCAGCTTTCCCGGCTTGCATATTTCCGCGACCCTGGGCTCCGGGGGAAAGGTCCATCGCGCCGCCCGCGACTGCTTCGCCGCTCCCGCGCGCCGTCAGCCTTGGCACGGAATGAGCGAGAATGAACGACGGTGCCACCCGAGCCCCGAGAAACTCAGCTGGAATCGAATATGAACCACAAGCTCGCCGGAAAGAAAGTCGCGATCCTGGTCGCCGACGGTTTCGAGCAGCAGCAGATGACGAGCGCCCGAAGCGTCCTGGAAGAGGCCGGAGCGGAGACCATCGTCGTGTCACCTGCCCGCGAGCACGTGAGAGGCTGGCAGCATGATCACTTTGGAGACTCGTTCCCGGTCGACACCACGGTGGACCGGGCGCTGGTGGACGAGTTCGACGCTCTGCTGCTGCCGGGCGGCGTCCTCAATCCGGACGCCTTGCGCCGATCGGAAGCCGCGGTGAAATTCGTCCGGGGATTCTTCCATGCGGGCAAGCCCGTCGCCGCCATTTGTCACGGCCTGCAGACCGTGATCGAGGCGGGCGTAGTGCGGGATCGCACGCTCACCTCCTACCCGTCAGTACGCACGGACCTCGTGAATGCCGGGGCCAACTGGGTGGATGCGGCGGTCGTGATCGACCACGGGCTGGTGACAAGCCGGGATGACGATTCCCTTGACGACTTCAACGCCCGCATGGTCGACGAGTTTGCCCTGGGGCGGCGTCGAGCGCAGCGCGATCCGGCGCTCCGCAAGTGAGGGAGAAAAAAGGACCATCGCCGGGGCGACTGAGGCGCGACTGCCTGTCATCACGTTTCCGCTACGGTGGACGCGCTCCGATCCGGCGTCTTGATGCAAACTCCGGGGCACCCCCCGATGGTGCGATCCGCGACGGGGGGGCAAAATCCCGGCATGCGCGCCAGAGTTCTGTCCCGCCGATATCCGGCTTTTGCAACGCCGGGGGTCGCGAAACCGCTTTCCCAGATCGGCTGGGATCGTGTCGTCAATCCCTCGTTCGAACCGGACGACGTGCCGGACGACGACTTGGAAACAATGCTTGCCCTCGCCCTGCAGGCACCGTCGGGTCACAACCTGCAGCCGTGGCGTTTCGTGGTCGTGCGGGGCCAGGAGCAACGAGACCTGCTCTGCGCCGCCGCCTATAACCACGCGGCCGTGGCCGAGGCGCCCGTCGTGGTGGCGGCCTATGGCCGGCGGCGGGCCTGGTCGGAACATGCCGAGGAAATCCTCGGTCCGGCTTCGGATCGCGAGGATTGCGGCGCCGGTGACGCGGCAAGGAAGCAGGACGCCGCCTTCGCGTTTGTCCGTGCGCAGGACATTGCCGTCTGGCTGACGCGACATGTCATGGTTGCATTCACCTACCTGCTGATCGCGGCGGAGTCCATGGGATGGGACGCTCTTCCGCTGGAGGACTTCGATGCCGCCCGGGCGAGTGTGGCTCTCGGGCTGCCGGCGGACGCGGAACTCGTGGCCCTCCTCGCCATCGGCCGGTTGCGCGAGCGGGACCGGGTTGCGCCGCACCGGCTGCCACTGGAGCGTCTGGTAAGCGTGGGCTATCACGGTGTCGCCTGGCCCGACCCGGTCGAGCACCGGTGGCGAAGATCCCGACCCGTCACGCCGGCTTCGCCGTAACGAAGCGGATCCAGGAATTCGCACCCGGGGTATTACGCGGACGCCGCGGTCCGCCGCCAACTTTCGTTCGCTACGGTTGGGGCTCGGGAACGCGCGCGGCTGCGATGTCCGGCGCTTCATGGTTGGAAAGCAACCGTGCGACCACGGCCAAAGCAGGGGTGCGTTCGCTGATGATGCGGAGCATCACCAGCATCGGCATCGCCAGCAGCGCGCCACCGATTCCCCACAACCAGCCCCAAAGCAGGAGCCAAAGAAAAACCACCACGGGATCCAGCGCGAATCGGCGGCCCAGAATCGCGGGTGTGATTAGCATACCCTCAAGGGAGGTGAGCACGAGGTAGGAGAGGGGCACGGCGGCCCAGCGCCAGTCGTCAAAGGTTGTCACCGCGACCAGCGCGGTCGTCGACACGCCCACGACGGCGCCGAGATAGGGCACGAAATTCAAGATGGCGGCCATGACACCCCAGAGCATGGCGTTGGGCATGTGCCAGCCCCACATCGCGGTGCCGATCGCGGCGCCAAGGACGATGTTGATCGCCGTGATGGTAAACAGATACCGTGATACATTGTGTTCAGTCTCGGCGACGATCGACGCCTTGGAGGCGCGCTCCTGCGGTTGTTGCACAAGCAGCGCGAGCGCCTTGTGCAAAAGGCGGGCGCGGGTCGCGAGAAGAAAAAAGAGCAGGACCAGAACGACCACGCCGCTGCCCAGAGTCCCCGCCGTAAACCGCGCGATCGTCATCTGCACGTCCTCGCCCTTGATCTTTACGACCGGCACCCGTTCCTCGTTTGTTTTGGCGAGTTTTTCGACCTCGGCGGCGGCGCGTCCAACGTCCTCCACATGACGACGCAGGGCGCGCACCTTGTCCTCTGCTTTGCGCAGCGAATCCGGGGCGCGTTCGGCCCAGTCCATCGCGGGCTCGTAGACCGTAGCGGCGGCGAAACCCAGCAGGCCAAGCACCACCACCACCGTGAGGGCGGCGCCGATGGGCTCGGGAAGGCCGCAGCGGTGCAATCCCCGTACGATCGGCCGCAATACCAGCGCGAAGACGACCGCAATGACGACCGGCATGATGAGGTCGCGTCCCACGTGCAGCGCCGCCACCAACGCGAGCAGGAAGAGTCCGGTCATTGCAGCCGACCGGAACCGGTTCCGGCGCGCCGGGCGGCGGTCACGGGTTTCCAGTGCCTGTACCTGTGCCGGGGCGTCGGTGGGGCCGGGAGAAGAAACGATTGAGGTCACACGATCCCGAAAAAGCAGCTTACGTACAGACACTCCTCGAATCGGGGTCGTCGGCACTGCAGCCGTCGCTGAAATTTTTCGCGAACCGCCCATGCCGGCGCCGTAACGGCCCGATTTCGAATGCATACTGCCCGAAATGGTTGGCGTCCCACCGCTCTTTGCCCGGCCCCAGCCGCGCGAGCGGAGCGGTCGGCGCAACACCACAAGGGAGGATGCGCTGCATTGCATTCTGCACCGACTCTGCTGGAGTGTCCGGGCATGAATCCCTCCATTTTCGGAACAAACCCCACGCACAGCCGAGGTGCACGACCGGCCGCTCGTATGCATAACCGGCTCTCCGTCAAGGCTCCGTCATGGTCGTCGCGGCGTCTGGAGCCGTCATTTCACGGCGTGCCAGAGGTGGGGAGCCATGCCTTCGGCACGGAACTGGCGATATGCAGACGCATCGACCCGCCAGAGTTCCCCTCAGCATGAATATACTCATCGTAGACGACCAGCAGTCGGTTTTGAAAACGACTTCGTACGCGCTGCGCACGATGGGGCACCAGCCGTTTACGGCGGAAAACTCCCGGCAAACATGGCGCGTGCTCGAGGAGGAGCCGATCGACGCGATGTTCCTGGACCTGATGCTGGGCCGCGAACAGGGCCTCGATCTGCTCAGCGAGGTGAAGGCACGTGATCTCGAAGTCTCGGTGATCGTCTTTACCGCCCAAGCCTCGATCGAGTCCGCGGTCGAGGCGATGCGGCGGGGTGCCTACGACTACATCCAGAAGCCGTTCATCCCGGAGGACATCAAGCAGAAGCTCGCGCGTCTCGCGCAGGAGCGACAGGCCCGCACGCGAATTCGGAACCTCGAGGGTCAGGTGGCGGAGGCGCAGCCGGCCCTGATGCTCGAATCGACGGAACCTTCCGTGACCCGCGCGTTCGAAACCGCCTTTCGTGCCGCCGCCTCCGAGGCCACGATCCTGATCCTCGGCCCCAGCGGCACGGGCAAAACCGTGCTGGCGCGCGCCGTGCACGAACGCAGCCAGCGCTCCGATGAACCGTTCATCACGATCAACTGCCCGAGCCTGTCACGTGAGCTCCTGGAGAGCGAACTCTTCGGCCACGTGCGCGGTTCCTTCACCGGTGCGGTGAAGGACACGTGGGGGAAGGTCGCCGCGGCCGATGGTGGCACGCTGTTTCTCGACGAAATCGGGGAGCTGCCGCTGGAGATCCAGCCCAAGCTCCTGCGCCTGTTACAGGATCGCGAATACGAGCGACTCGGCGAGACCCGCACCCGCCGCGCCGACGTGCGCGTGATTGCGGCGACCAACCGCGATCTCGCCAAGGAAGTGGCGGAGGGCCGGTTTCGCGAAGACCTCTACTACCGGCTCAAGGTGATCACCGTGACGATGCCGGCGCTGGTGGATCGGCCGGGAGACCTGCGACCGCTCGCGGAAAACTACCTGCGCTTTTTCGCCAGCGCGAAAGGGCAACCCAAGCTGCAGCTTTCGCCCGAGGCGCTCGAGGCGATCTCCAGCTACACCTGGCCGGGAAACCTCCGCGAACTGCGCAACGTGATCGAACGCGGCGTGATCCTTTCCGGCGGCGATTCCATCACCCCGTCGGATTTTCCCGACGAATTCCACCGCGAGGAAGAGACTGCCATCCGTCCCGGCCACTTCGTCACGATTCACCAGCTCGAGCAGGAACACATCCGTCGGATTGTGGCCAAGGCCGACAGCCTGGAGCGGGCCGCTTCGATTCTCGGGATCGACACGGCCACGCTTTATCGCAAGCGCAAGCGCATGGGCATGGCGTAGGCGAACGGCGCCGTTCCATTTTCTGCATGTCCGCAGCGACGAGTTCCGTCTCGTTCGCGATCCACGTCGGGACGGGCTTTCGGAATGAATCCGTCCGACGCATGCGTCGCAAGGCCGCGACGCGGGCCGACAACGCAACAGGACGGGGGCCCGGGCGGGCCCACCGTCCTGGCAAATGCTGGTCTGCCCCTGTTCAGCCCGAACTGGCCTGCGCCGACAATTCGCGGATGGTCGAAAGCAGTTCGCGATGCTTGGCGAGTAACTGATCGGCCTTCGGGTCGATCCGCTGCATCTCGGCCAGCAACTTGTTGAAGTAGGTCGGTACGCGCGGTTTCCACGGCGGGTACGTTTTGCACCTGCTTCTCCACCGGGGCAAGTTTCTGGTAGAGCGTGCGGTACTCCGTGAGCTTCGCCTGTTGATCCTCGGCCTTCTTCTTTTGCTGCTCCGCCGTCGACTTTTCCGCCTTCTCCGCGGCCGGGGCCGGAGCGCTCAGCTCGTTGACGAGCTCCTTCTGCCGGTCGATGGCGGATTCGAGGTTCGGCGCGACCTTTAACATTTCGGATCGCAGCACCTCGGCGTAGTCATCCTTGGCTGCCTGCACGTTCTCGTCCTTCTCCGCCTTTTGTTGCAGTTCGGAAATCTGCCGCGTCACGGTTGTGAGTTCCTCTTGCTTGGCGGCGAGCTGGCGGGCGGCCTCCTCCGGCGCAGCTTGCGGTGCGGGCGGCGTGGCCGATGGCGGTGAACCGGGAGTGGGCGCCGGTTGCGCGAACGTCGCCACCGGGAGAAGGAAGAGCATGTAGAGCGTTTTCGGTGTATGCATTGGTATGGTTGGTTCCGGCGGCCAAAGAACACGACCCGTACCAGGGTGCCGCAGGTCCCTCATGATGAAGCATCTGGTGCACCCCAGCGGGAGGTGCAAGGGCATTCGCCTCGTGCAGATGGCCCCCCGCGGGCGCCGCCGGAGGGGCGAATCGCCCGATGCATCCGACTCGGGCGGGCGATCGGCGGTCGCGGATCAACCGCCGGGGGGCACGTGCGTGTCTGCCGTCGGAACCGCGGTGAATCCGCGTACTGCACGCGCCGCCGCCCCCTGATCTGCGGCGGCGAGACAGGCGGCGGTCTGGGCTGCAAGGTAGTCCACCGCCGGTGGCACCACGAGTTCCATATGCTCAACCGGATGCTTGAAGATCTCGACCCGACCGAGGAGGAGGCCATCCCACCCGGCAAGCGGCGGGCATTCGCGGATCAGGCGGTTGGTTTCGCCGAGTAGCAGAAACACCCGCCCCCGGTAGGGCGCGGGCTGGTAGCGTCCACGGGCGCGGAGATTGGCGTAGACAACGCGCGGCTCCATTTCCTCGGGGAAGAACACGTTGTGGGGAATGAGGGAACGCGGCTGGCCCCGCAGCAGATTCCACTCGTCGGACAACTTCCAACCGAACATGCGCGCGGCGAGCAGGCCCTTGTCCCACAGGAGGCGGGCCCGGCGACCCCGCGGCGTCTCCCGCAGCCGCTGGGCAATCGCCCGCACGACGTTGGGTAGTGAGCGTCGCGGCCACGAGGCCGTAACGGGATAGCCATGCCAGATCACGAGGGCCGTAATGGGTTCACCGGCCTGCTCCAGCTGTCGGGCCACTTCGAACGCGACGACGCCCCCATAACAGTACCCGCAGAGGTTGTAGGGGCCGTGAGCCTGCACCCGCCGGATTTGGCGGACCAGGTCGGCCGCGATCGCGCAAAGATCCTCCAGCGGTTCCGCCTGCCGGTCCACGCCGACGATCTGCAGGCCGTCAAAGTAGGGGCAGCACCCCTCCAGCGCGCGCGCCACTGGCGCGGGAAGGAATTCGTAGCCGCCCAGGCCGGGTATAAAGAACAGCGGCGCGCCGGGGCCGCCACCGCGCAAGGCTGGCGTGGCCGGCGTATCCACGGGCGCCGCCGACGCCGCGGCGGTCAGCCGTGCTGCCAGCCGCTCGATCGTGGGGGCCGCGAGCAGGACGGCGAGCGGCAGCGTCTGTCCGAATTCCTCCTGGATGCGGTGCATCAGGCGCATGGCCAGCAGCGAGTGGCCACCAAGGGAGAAGAAATCGTCCTGTCGACCAACGTGGCTGCAACGCAACAACGACTGCCAGATGGCCTCGAGACGGCGTTCCGTGTCGGTGCGCGGTTCCCCGCCTCCACCGGGGGCATACGCCTCGCCGGCTCCGTCGCCCGGCAGGGCCGCGAGGGTGCGCGCGATCGATCTTGCCGTTGGCCGTGAGCGGCATTGTTGCGATGACCTTGAAGCTCGCCGGGACCATGTGCGGGGGCAGGCGCGCCGCCAGTTGCTCCCGCAGGTGCGCGGCCGTGAGCGACGCGCCATTCGCGGCCACCACCAACGCCACCAGGAACTTTTCGCCCTCCAGTCCCGACCGCACGACGACCGCGGCTTCCGCGACTCCGGGCAGCAACGTAAGGGCCGATTCAATCTCCGCGGGGTCGACGCGGAAGCCCCGCACTTTCACCTCCTGATCGATCCGTCCGATGAACTCGATCGTGCCGTCGTGGCGCCAGCGACACCGGTCCCCGGT
This sequence comes from uncultured Verrucomicrobiae bacterium, assembly GCA_963797435.1. Taxonomy (GTDB): domain Bacteria; phylum Verrucomicrobiota; class Verrucomicrobiia; order Opitutales; family Opitutaceae; genus CAWCPJ01. Next base: position 435,106 of record CAWCPJ010000007.1, read on the forward strand.
GCGGTACATCCGCGCGCCCGGAGCGGTGCTGAATTTGTCGGGAACGAACCGCTCTTCGGTCAACTCCGGCTGGTTGAGATAGCCCTGGGCGACCCCGTCGCCGCCCGTGTAGAGCTCACCGGGCACCCCCACCGGCACGGGCTCGCCATGGCGGTCGAGGATGTAGACGGTCGTATTCGCAATGGGACGACCGATCGTCACGCTGCGGCGCTGCACGTCCGCCGCGGTGATCGGATGACACGTCGTGAACACGGTATTCTCCGTGGGCCCGTAGCCGTTGATCAACCGCGTGTCCGGCAGCGCGGCCAGCGCCTTGGCGACGTGCGCGGGCGAGAGTGCGTCGCCCCCGGCGAGCAGCTGCCGCACGCCGGCCAGGTCGCCCACGCGCTCCTCCACGAAGAGATTGAACAGTCCGGAGGTGAGCCAAAGCGTCGTGACGCCATGGCGGCGGATGTCGTGCGCGATCTGGGCGAGGGTGGGTTGCGGCGACGTCGGGATCGCCAGCCGCGCCCCATTGAGCAACGGCCCCCACATCTCGAAGGTCGACGCGTCGAACGCCAGGTTGGCCAGCAGCAGGTAGACATCGCTGCTGGCGTGCTGGACGAAATGGTTGCCGCGCACGAGACGCACGATTGCGCGGTGGGGCACGAGCGTGCCCTTGGGCCGTCCGGTCGAGCCCGAGGTGAACATGACGTAGGCCGTGCTGGCGGCGCTGGTGATCCGGGCGTGGTCGCCCTCGTCGGCCGTATCCGCGGCTGACCAGATCGACTCGTCGAGCGTCAGCGTGTGCGCCCTCGCGGGCGGAATCGTGCCGCGGTAATGCGGGGCGACCAGCAGGAGCGCGGGTTTCGCCTCGTCCAGCATGCGCGCGAGCCAACCCGCCGGGTGGTGCACGTCGAGCGGCACGTAGGCGGCGCCCGCCTTCAGGGTGGCCAGCGCGGCCACGACAAAGGCCATCGAACGATCCGCGGCGATCGCCACGAATTCACCCGGCCGCACGCCGCTTTCGCGCAGCCGCCGGGCGAGCCGGGCGGCATTACGGTTCAGCTCCCGGTAGGTCATCGCGCGGTCGCCGCTCACGAGCGCAACGCTGTCGGGATGCCGGCGCGCCTGTTCCGCAAACAGCCCATGCACGGTGGCGTTGCGCGGATAGCTGGTGCGGCCGCCGCGCCATTGCTGCAGGATGAGCTGGCGTTCCAGCGGCGTCATCAGGGCGGCCCGGCCGATCGAGGTATCCGGGTGCTTGAGCAGGTCGGTGAGCAGACGCAGATAGTGATTGAGCAAACGGACCGGCATCGATGCATCGAAGACGTCCGCGCTGGCCTCGATCGTCAGATCGAGGCCTTCGTTGGTTTCGATGATGAGCAGCGAGACGTCGAACTTCGCCGTGCCCGTGTCCACGGGCAGCATTGTCGCCGTGGTGTCCGCGAGGTTCGGCAGGCCGACCAGGCCCTCCTCCTCCAGGACGAAGGCGGCCTGGAATACGGGATTCACGCCGGCATGCCGCACCGGGGGGCGCAGTCGCTCGACGATCATGGCAAACGGCGCGTCCTGCCGGTCGAATGCCGCGAGCACCTTTTCGCGCACCCGCTGGACGACCTCCCGAAAGGTCGGCTCGCCCGCCAGGCTCGCGCGCAGCGGCAGCATGTTGGCGAAGTAGCCGACGACGTGGTCGAGCACGGGCTGCGTCCGCCCGGCAAAGGGCGAACCCACCACGAGGTCGTCCTGGCCGGATTCGCGGTAGAGCACCACGTAGTAGGCGGCGAGGAGGACGGTGAACAGCGATGCGCCTTCCCGGGCGCCCAGCGCCGCGAGGGCCTGCGTATCCGAGCGGGGGAGGCGGGCCCGGGCGAGTTCGGCGCGATAGGAGGGCGTCGCCGGACGGGGGCGGTCGGCTGGCAGCTCCAGCATGGCCGGGGCCTGGCGCAACTGTTCCTCCCAGTAGTCGAGCGAGGCGTCGAATGCGCCGGCGCGCGCCTGCGCCCGCTGCCAGGCGGCAAAGTCGGCGTAGTCGCGCGGAATCGGCGCCGTTTCCGCGGTAACCCCGGCGCGCCGGCCGCGATAAAGGGCGCCCAGTTCGCGCAACATCAGGCCGAGGGACCAGCCGTCGGCGATGATGTGGTGCAGGGTGATCACGAGCACGTGGTCGTCCGGCGCGAAGGAGATGAGTTCAAACCGCACCAGCGGGCCGCGGCGGGGATCGAAGGGTTCGGTCGCACTCTCGCGCGCGAGCCGTTCGGCCTCGGGGGCGCGGTTTTCCGCGGGCCAGTCCGACCGGTCGGTGAAATGCCAGGCCGCGCCTTCCGCGGGGCGGATGACGCGCACCGCCTCGTTGTCCGACGAGGCGTAGGTCGTGCGCAGCCCGGGATGGCGGGCGACGAGTTCGTCGACGCTCGCGCGCAGGGCCGTGCGATCGAGCGGACCGCGCAGCCGCCACGCGCGACTGATGTTGTAGGTCGGCGTTCCGCCGAGAAACTGCTCGAGGTACCAAAGCTGTTCCTCCGCGAGCGAAAGGCGGGCCGGAGCCGCGGGATCACGTTGCGGGATCGTGGAATCGCCGTCAACGGCGGCCCGCGCGGCGCGAATCCGGGCCGCCAGGCGCCGGCGGTTTTCCCGCGGGTCAACCACGATGGGAGGGGGTGCGCTGTCGTTCATGGTGGGTGGGTTCATGGTTTGGGGGCGGATGCGGTCGGTCAGGAAGCTGCGGCATCCTCGCGCGCGACGTCCGCCAGGAGGAGTTCCTCGAGGGCGGCGGCGAAGCGGCGGATGGTCGCGTGCTGGTGCAGGCACTGCACCGGCACCGCGAGCGCAAAGGCGTTGCGCACGCGCATGATCAGGCGCGTGCCCGAAAGCGAGGTGCCGCCCAGGACGAAGAAGTCGTCGTCGATGCCGAGGTGCCGGACGCCCAGCACGGACCGCCAGAGATGCAGGAGGATTTCCTCGATTTCGTTGGTCGGACCGGCGTGAGGCGGACGCGCCGTTGTGCCCGCGTCGGCGGCGGTGGCGGGCAGGGCCTTGATGTCGACCTTGCCGTTCGCGGTCAGGGGCAGCCGATCCAGCAGGATGAAGGCCGGTGGCACCATGTATTCAGGAAGTTGTTGCCGCAGGTGATGCTGCAGTTCCTCGGGGTCGATCGGGGCTGCTCCGACCGGCACGACATAACCCACGAGGCGCCGGTCGGCGTCACCGTCGCCGCGGGCCACGACCACCGCGGTCTGCACCCGCTCATGGCTGGCGAGCGCCGCCTCGATCTCGCCGAGTTCGATGCGGAAACCGCGGATCTTCACCTGGAAGTCCGCGCGGCCGAGGAACTCGATGTTGCCGTCGGGCAGGAAGCGCCCGAGGTCGCCGGTGCGGTAGAGGCGCTCGTTCGTGCGCGGATGCGTGAAGAAACGCGCATTCGTCTTGTCGCCGTCCTTCCAATACCCGCGGGCCACCCCGATTCCCCCGATGAAGAGCTCGCCCGTCACGTGCTCGGGGCAGGGCGCGAGGTGCTCGTGGAGCACGTGGAAGGTCTGGTTCGCCATCGGGCGCCCGTAAGGCACGCTGCGCCACGCGGGATCGCTCTGCTCGATGGGATAGAGGATCGACCAGATCGAAGCCTCCGTGGCCCCGCCCAGGCTGACGATCGCGGCGCCCGGCCAGAGCCCCCGGATGCGATCGGGCAGCGACAGCGGGATCCAGTCGCCGCTCATCCATACGAGGCGCAGCGCCGTGGGCGGCGGGCCGGCTTCGCCGGCGAAATCGACCAGCAGCTGCATCAGGGCGGGCACGGTGTTCCAGATCGTGACGTCGTGGGTCCGCACCATGTCGATCCAGTGCGCGGGATCACGCACGAGCTCCGGGTCCGGAACGACGATGCGCTCCGCCCGCGGCGAGGACGCCGAAGATGTCGTAGACCGACAGGTCGAAGCTCAACCGCGAGAGCGCAAAGACGCGATCGCTCGCCCGCACCTGGAACCGCGTGTTCATGTCGACGATCGTGTTCACGGCACCGCGATGATCGATCATTACGCCTTTCGGCGTGCCGGTGGAACCCGAGGTGAAGATGACGTAGGCGAGGTCATCGGGCGCGACGCCGACCTCCGGTGGCGGCGTGGACGGGTCCACCGGCGTCAGCGCATCCATCGCGATGACCACCCGTTCCGCCGGCAGGGGCAGGTGATCGGCGTGGGACGATTGCGTGACGACGACACGGGCCTCGCCGTGTTCGATGAGGAAGCGGACCCGATCGGGGGGCAGTTCAAGGTCGACCGGCAGGTATGCGGCACCGGCGAGGATCGTGCCGAGGGCGGCGGCGATCTGTTCCCAACCTTTCTCCGCCGCGATGGCGACGAGTTCGTTGCGGCGCACGCCGTGCGCGACCAGCTCGAGCGCCAGTCGACCGGCGTAGCCGTAGAGCTGGCCGTAGGTGAGCGTGCGCGTCGGGGTGATGATGGCGGGTTGATCGCGCCTCGCGGCCATCTGCCGCATGAAGCCGGAGAACAGGCAGTCCGCCGACACCGGACCGCGCGTCGCGTTCACGGCGCGCCGGCGTTCCTTCTGGTCCGGGGGAAAGATCGCCCACGCCTGGGCCGCGGGCGCGAGTTTCCAGGCTTCGTGGTTCGGCGCGAGGCGGCGCAGCCAGCTCTCGAGCGCGGCGGCGAAATCCTCGACCACGCCCGCGGGAAACCGTTCCCGCACGTAGTCGAGGTGCAGGCTCAGCGTGCCCTCGGCCGTTTCCTCCGCCTGCACTTCCAGGACCACGCCCGGTCGTGACGCTCCGATGAATACGAATTGATCGCTGCGCGTCGGCACCCCGGGGGATCCGCGCCCGGCCGGGGTCGTCATCGCGAATGCCACCCCGGGGGACATTGCGGACGTCGCCTTCGCGACCCGGGCCGCATCGAGCCCTCGTTGGGCCGCGCGCACCCGGGTCGCGAAGGAGGCGTCGGCGGCGTGGTCGGCGACGGCGAGCAGCAGGTGATCGAACTGACCGACCGCGTGGGCAGCGCCGTTCTGAAGCGTGCGTCCATCGCGGGAGACCAGGATGCTGAATTGCTGCGTGCGACTCCAGAGCGCGAGCACACTTCCGGTTGCCGCAAACACCAGAGCCTCCACGCCGGCGTCCGGCGCCAGGGCGGCGAGGCTGGCCCGAACGGCTGACCACGTGGCGCCATCGAGCCGGATCGAACGCCGGGCAAACGGCGCCGGCCAGCCGGGTGTCCCGCTCGTCATCAGCGGCAATTCCGGGCCGGGCGGCGTTGCCACCGCCGGAGAAGACGGGCCGTCGGTCGCATCGCCCGCGGCCTCGGCCCACCGGCGAAAATCCTCCAGGGGCAACGCCGCCTGGCCGGATTCGCCACCGTTTTGCTGATACGCATCCAGCAGGTCGTCGAGCAGCGCCCGGATGCTGGGGCGGTCGAAAAACACGCGCGCGAAACCAGCGGTGATCACGGCGGTGTCCGGACCGGTCAGCAAGGCGTGCAATTGCCAGGCCTGGCCGAGGCGATTGTTGTCCGTCAGGCAGAGGCGTCCGCATTCGGTGGCGAGCACCTTGCGCTGATCGGTGGCGGAGAGAGCCGTGCCATCGGTGATCCGCACCAGCGATTCGGGCAGGGGAGCGTCGAAGCGCTGGTGATCGCCTCCGGTGACGATGGCGCGCACCAGCGGCTGCCGCCTCGCCACCTGTTCGGCCGCCCGGCGCAGGCGGGGCAGCGAAAACTCGTCCCATACGGCCTGTTCCCAATGTCGGGCGGCCAGGCCGTTGGCGGAATCGTCCGGGCACGTCAGCAGCCGAAGCTGCGCGGGCGTCAGCGGCAGGCCGCGGGTGTCGCCCTTTGAGCCCGGACGCCGCGGCCCCGCCCCGCCTTTGTCATCCACCGCGGGCACGGGGGAGGAGATGCGATGTGAAGGCACGGTGCTCTCGTGAGCACACCGGGGGCCGGTTTACCCGGCGGTCTCCGGCCTTGCCGCTGCCGGGAGCGATGGAACTGCGCCAGCCCCGGGAACAAGCGCAATTTAACGGACGCCAAGAATGCGCTCACAGCTGCTGTAAAACGTCCAAACCGGGACTGGAATCGCTGCCCTGGCATTGCAGATTGAACGATGCCTCCGCACGGCAAGGTGCAAAGTACGACCGATCCGGGCCGGGTCGCGGTTGTTTGCCGCTCTGCAATCGCCTTGTGGCCAGCGGGAACGACCGCCCAATGCGGGCCTTGGCGCGTCGCATGCCCGGAAGAGGCCATCATGAAAACCAGATTGATCCTCATGACGGGTTCCCTGCTCGGTCTCGTTCTCGCCGGATGCGAGAACTCCACGCACACGCAACGCGAAGCGGGCGCCGGAGCGGCGGCGGGCGCCGTGATCGGCGGCATCATCGGCAGCCAGTCGGGCGATGCGGCCGAGGGCGCGGCCGTGGGAGCCGCCGCGGGAGGGGCCATCGGGGCCGCCCACGGCAGCAGCAAGGACACCCACGCGTATTCGCGCGACAGTGACACATACACCGCCGAGGATTACCGCGACCTGCTCACGCCGGAGGAGGTGGACATCCTGCAGGCGCGGGCGCGGGCGGCCGGTCGCGACGACGAGCGGCTCACCGATTTCCTGACGGCCCAGGAACGGGAGAACCTGCGCCGGCGTGACCGCCTGCAGAATCACGAGATCGGCAACTGACGAAGCCGGCGCCCGTCACGAACTTCTCGTGTCCACGCGTTTCGCGATCCCATTCCCCCTTTCCACAGGGCGTGCGGCCGTCGCACCGCCGGCGGTGGTGGGGCGTGCCGTGCGCGCGAGTGGGCACGACCGGCGCCTACACGCCTCCGGTCCCGGGGCGCTTCCCTCCGGATCACGATGCATGCCGCTTCCGCCGTGGCGCGCCGCCCCGGAGGTTCACGGCGGCGGCGCCGGCCGCGCATCGCGCCTGGATCCAGGCCTGCGCTCCGGTCCAGCCCCCTTACCATGCACCACCCGCACGTCATCGTCGTTTCCCACCGTCGATCAGGCACGCACCTGACGATCGACGCGATTGCCAACAACTTCGCAGCCTACGGCTCCTCGCCGCCCCCCGACCGGGTGATGCTCGACCATCTGGCGCCGCATCTGGCGCACGTGCCCCGTACCCATGGCGAACTCACGCCGGACGGTTTCGAGCGCCAGGTTCGCGCCACCGCCTGCATTTTCAAGAGTCATGCGCACGGCGATCTCGCCCGCTTTTTTGGCCCCCGGCTGCTGGGCTCCGCGGAGGGCAAGCTGCGTCCGTTGTTCGAGGATGCCCGGAAAATTTACGTGTACCGGGACGGTCGTGACGTCCTGTTGTCCCAGTTTCACTACCACGCGACCTTCCGGGATGCGATCAAGCGGCAGACCTTCCAGGAATACCTGCGCGCGGACAACGATTTCGACCGCGCCACCTGCGCCGGCACCATGAATCGCGTCGAATATTGGGCCTTTCACGTCCGCTCGTGGCTCCAGCGCCAGGATGTGCTGGCGGTGTCCTTCGAGGACGTGCGCGGGCGGTTCGAGCCGACCCTGCACCGGATCGCCGCGTTCCTCGGCACCGCCGTGCCGGAACCTGTGGTCGACGTCCGGATCTCGCGGGACACGCCGGACAACGTGCTTGCTCGACTGCGGCGACGGCTGGGTGGCGGCGGACTCCGGCGCTCCTCGGTCGCTTTCCGCAAGGGCGAAGCCGGGGGATGGCGCGACTGGTTTACCGCCGACGACCTCGAGTTTTTCGCCCGCCACTCGGGCGGGTTGAACCGGGAACTCGGCTACGAAACGTCGCCGGTGCCCGTGCCCGGACCGGTCCTCACGCGTTTGCCTGCCGGCTGAGGCGGCACGAGTGGGCGCAGAAGCCGGCGCCAAAGGAAACCAGCCACCAGTCGGCACCGGGTGCAGGCGTCTCGGTGGCGAGCGTTGATTCGAGGGCGAACAGCACCGACGGGCTGCTCATGTTGCCGTAGTCGCGCAGCACCTCACGCGTCGGCGTCAGGTCATAGTCGGGCAACGCCACCTCGAGCGCATCGACGATCTCGCGGCCCCCGCCGTGCGAAAGGATGCGGGCGATCGGGTGTGCATCCGACGGCTCGTCGTGCCAGAGCCGGGAAACGGCGCCCGCGGTGAGCGGCGGCAATGCGAGGTCGAGCAGGTTGCGCAGCTTGCCGTTGCGTTGCTCGAAACGGATTTTGTCGCGATGCACCGGCTCGTGCCGCGTATTAAAGCCATGGCAGCGCAGGGGCGGCCGATCCCGGGCGGGCGTGTGCTTCCAGATGGCCGCCGCGGCACCATCGCCAAACAGGCATGCGCTGATCAACACGCCGGGATCATCGTCGAGGTAGAATGCCGCGGAACAGATCTCGACCGCCACGGTGGCGATGGTCGCCGCCGGCTCCCGTGCGAGCAGGGCGTCCGCCGTACGCAGCGTCGGGATCGCCGCGCCGCATCCCAGGCCGACGAAATCCTGCAGGAAGGTGTTCGTGCGCAGGCCGAGTCGTTCCGCCACGTAGCTGCTGACGCCGGGGCAAAGGTAACCCGTGCAGGTGCAGACGAGCAGTGCGTCGATTGCCGTCGGCGGTAGTTCCGCCTGGGCGAGGGCTCCCTCGAGCGCGCGGGCCGCGAGGCGCGGGGCTTCGCGGCGGAAACCCTCGTTCAACTCGTCGGGCGTGAGACAAAAGATCCGCTCGATGTCCGGCATGGCGAAGTGCCGTCGCACGATCCCGCTGTCGCCCCACAACACGGCGAGCAACGTCAGCAGCGAGCGTCGATCGAGCCGCTGGCAGAGTTCGGAACGCTGCAGCATCTCCGCGCATTCGCGTTGCGTATAAACGGTCTCGGGGACGGCGGTGCTGACGGCGTGCAGGTACATGGCGGGGAGGGTCCGTCGCTCAGCCGAAGAGTGTGCCGAGTTTGGGCAGCGGGAGCAAGCCGCCGTGCTGCAGCCAGCCGGCAAGGCGGGATGCGCAGGGTGTCAGCAGAAACGGATGCAGGGCCGCCGCGTGGCGCAGGCGGCGTGAAAAGCTGCGCGCGTGCACGTGGCGGATCGTCGCGATCGTTTCCGTCCACGAACGTTGCCCTCGCGCCCACCCCAGGAGCGGGTCCAGGGCCGCGGCGGCGCTGGCAAACGCCATGGCCATGCCGTGGCCGGTGTAGGGCGGCACGACCGCGTAGGCATCTCCGATCAAGGGCACGCCGGGCGGCGCGGGCTGGCGTCCAAACCGCAGGCCCGCGACGGCGCAGAAGCTCTCGGGCAGCACGTGCGTGCGCTGCAGGCGTTCGGCGAGATCCGAAAGCTCCGCCGCCCGCAAATGGGCGAGCAGGCCCGGCATTGAACGGGATGGCACCCGCGGGTCGCGTCGAAAAAGGCCGCAGACATTCACGCGGTCGCCGTCCAGCGCGCACAGCCCGACGTAACCGCGACGGCCGATGTGAAACTCCAGATCCGCGGAGAGGGGCAGGTGCTCGACGTGCAGTTTCAAGCCGATCCAGGGCGAGGTCGCATCCGGCCGCCGTCCCGTGGCGAAGACGCGACCGGGATGGATCTCGCGTCGCGGGGCCGCCGTCCCCACGACCAGCTCACCACCGGCGGCGACGAACGCGTCCGCCAGGCGGGCATCCAGCTCGCCCCGGCTCACGACGACGGCCGGGTGGGGCAGTTGCCACCGGCGCGCTGGCGTGTGGGGCGCATGCCACGCCACGTGCTCGCGCAACGGCGCGTCGGCGATGACGGGCGTGAGTCCCAGTCGCGCGACGGCGCCAGGATCAAGCCCATGGATGAATTCGCCGCAGGGACGGTGGCGCGGGTAGTCGCCGGATTCGATGACCGTCGCGGGCGCGCCCGCCCGTTGCAGTCCGGTGCCCAAGGCGAGGCCGGCAATGCCACCGCCGATGATTTCAACCCGACGCATCACGCGTGGCGGATCGCGAGCAGGCGATACGCGCCGCGCCAGGTTTGTTCGATTGTCCAGCCCCAGTGGCGGGGATCGAGCCCGAGGGCGTGCGGCAGTTCGTCGCCGCGAAATCCCGCCAAGATGCTTACGTATCCGTCGCGACGCGTTACGGTGCACGCCCCCAACAGCCGCGCGAGGACGACGAAGCCGAACTGGCACCGGCGCCCGCGTTGCGGTTCACATGCGGCGATGATCCGGACATGCGGCGCGATCTGACTGCCGAGGTGGTGCAGTTCGGCCTCCGTGAAGTGATGGAAGACGAGGTTGCCCACGATCGCGGAATAATCGGCCCATTTCGAAAACGACTGCGCCGGCATCCGGTACCAGCGCGCCTCCGGGTGCCAGCGATCCGGGACCGGCATGCGGTCGAGCCCGTCGACCACGTGGTCCGGCAGCGGACGAAACCCGCCGTCGCCCGGACCGATTTCCAATACGCGATCCTGAACGTTGATCAAGGGCGCGACGGCACGACGCCACCAGACATCGTTGCCCATCCAGCGATTGATCCGGCGCAGGTCACGCCGGCTGCGGCGCGCGCGGGCATCGTGCGCGGGCAGGAAGTCGAGCTGTTCGGTGAATAACGTTCGTTGCATGGCAGGAATCAATGGCATCCTAGCGGTTCCCCCGGGGGCGAACATCGGGCGAGACACCGAGTTGCGCATCCGGACCCATAGTCAGGCGGACGCAGCGATCGAAATCGATCCGAATTGGCCCCAGAAGGCTCAGCCCGGCGTTTCCACGTCAGCCCGACGTGCCCGTCATCACGGGCGCGCGGCCGCGGATGAGCGAACGGGCGACCAATTCCTGGTGCACCTGCATGGCGGTGCGCATGAGGTTGGGAGCGACCTGCGTGGTGTCGACCGGGTGCGCCGCCGGTGCGTGCACCCGGGAATGGGCGGCGATCAGTCGCGGTCGATCGGCGATCTCGATGAATTCGCCCAGCACCTCGAGAGCGTGGGCGGGTTCGCGGCAGAATGTGTCGAAGTCGAAGAACCGCACGCGGTCATCGCGCACGCGCAGCAGGCTGCGGTAACTCGCCGCCCAGTAGCGCAGCCAGAAGCTGAGGTCGGTCGGCGCCTCCGGCACATCCGCCAGCCAGTCGTCGAAGTTCACCGGGCGGAGATTGGCGCCGAAGTCGAAGTGGCCGATGGCCGCCATGTAGCGCCGGGCGAATGCATCCCGGGCATGGATCGCGAGGAAGTTGCGGTGCTGGCGCAACAGGGATGCGGCGTGCTGCAGGGGCGAGCGAAACGGGATCAGCACCCGGGCGTCGGGAAACATCGCGGGCAACCAGCGCACGCGGGCGATGTTCAGGTTGTTCTTGGAGATGTAGCGCGGTTCGCCGGCCGTGCGGTCGGCGCCGGCGGCGGCGATGAGTTTCCGGATGTGCTGGTGGAATTCCTCCGCAAACGCGGCATCGACCCGCCGGGCCCGCCAGGGGTGCACGAGGTCCTCGGCGTAGTGCTCCGGCCAATGCGCCAGCCAGAGCACCTCCTCCATCGCTTCGGGGCTCTCCAGTCCGACGAGCATGCCGTCGCCGTGCGCGCGCGGCTGGGGCGGCGCATCGATGCGAAACGGGCGCGAAAGCTTTTCCCACCACAGCGGCGTCAGCACGAACGGCATGCGCCGGTAGGTGTGCGTTACGAATTCATCCATTCCGTCGATCAACTCGAGGAGCAGCGTCGTTCCGGCGCGCGGCAGCGCGGTGATGAACACCGGCCGCTTCACGGGGATGCGGGCGAGGCGCCGGGCGTGCAGGCGGTCCTCGAGGTGCGAGGCGGCGATTTGCGCGTCGGCAGTGGAAAACGCGATCTGGTGCAGGAGGCGGTCCGAAGCGGAGTAGCGGTTCTCGAAGGTGGCCGTGAGCGCGGGCTGCCGTCGTCGCTGTTGGGCCTTCCAGCGCCAGACGGCGATGCCGGCGAGGGTGGAGAGCAGGAGGAACGGCAGCGAGACCGTGACATCGAGCACCTGGTCGCCGTCGACCCAGCCCAGCCGGTCCGCGAACCACAGGCCCACCAGCGGCAGCAGCAGGGCGACCAGTGCGCCGCCGGCGATCCACAGGAACAATCCGAACGAGCGCAGCGCGTGGCGCTGCATCGCGGTTTCCTTGGCATCGTCGTCGAGCGCGCCGTCCCCGAGGATGGCGAACGCGTTTTCCACCACCGCCAGCACGCGGCGCGCCGCCGGCACCAGCCGGAGCACGTGCGCCAGGCCGAGGAAGGCGGAAACGATCAGCAAGGCTCCGAGCCAGGCGAGCATCTACTTGCGGGCGCCGACCGGATGCGGGCGGGAGTGCCGGTTGCGGGGGGCCGGCGTCTCCGGATGGCGGAAGCGGCGCCGGAGGCGCTTGAGGGGATACCAGACGAACCCGAGGAACGCCAGCAGCACGACCGCGACCAGCGCCACCAGGGCACCGAGCGCGGACAGGCCCCCGCCCGGGCCGATATAGGCGAACGACGTCGCCGGCAACAGATGGGCAAATGCGAGATACATGATTTTTTGTCTCCTTGGTTGGGTGATTGAACTCAGAGTTTCCCCGGTGCGTGATCGCACGCGCGGCGGCAGCGGTCAAAGAAAGCCGCGTCCATCGTGACCGGCAGTCGCATGCCGTCGGAGACCAGCCCGGCCTCGTGCGGAGCCGTGAGGTTGACATACTGCCAGAGCAGCCGGCCGTGGGCGTCCACTTCCAGCACGCGGCCGCCGGTGGATTCCACCAGCAGCAGGTTGCCGTTCTCCAGCCACTGGTGACGGCCGATGATGAAACTGAAAAACGGCAGCTCCTTCGTGCCCATGAAGGCGATACGGCGCTTCCCGTCCGGGATTGATTCAACCACGATGCGGCTCTGAACCCCGTCCTCCACGCGGCCGACGTTGTGATTGTCGAAAACGGAAATCGTGTTGCCGTCGATGAAATCGGGGTCGTGCTGCCGGACGAAGTGTCCGGTCGAAATGTACTTCACGTGGCGGAGCGACGGGTCGAAGACCGCGACCGTGCTGATCGAGCGCATCGAGACCATCACGTCGCCCGGTTGGAAGAATCCCGGCCGCAGCCGCGCGGGAAACACCTCGACATCGTTCACGTGCAGGGTGTCGCCGCTGACCTGGGTGTCGTTGTCGAGATGCGCGGAGAGATACAGCAGGCCCTCGAGATCGTTTTTCTGCAGCAGGCCGAACAGCGGGACCTCCCGCAGGACTTCGCCGTCGGGAGACAGTTCCACGATCGTATACTCCTCGAAGTTGGGCAGGTAATTGGGCAGATCCGGCCGGGCGGCCCGGCGGGTGTGGCGGATGCTCGTCCAGATGTGGCCCTGGTCGTCGCGCCACAGGGTGTGGTGCGTGCGCAGCGGCCGGCGCCAGCGCACGTGTCCGCAGGCGTCGAGGCAGACCAGGCCGCAGGCATCGAAGTTGAAGATCAGGTCACCGCGCTCGGTGACGAGGGCGCCGTTGACCATCGTCCCGGGCGGTGACTTGGGCACGATGTCATCGGGCAGGTGGGTCGCGTCCGGCCAGATCGTGAACCAGTCGAGCGCCCAACGCTGCACGACGTTGCCGTCGACATCGACCACGTCGGCGAACTGTTTCTTGTCGGCACCCACACCGGTGACAAGCGTCAGGCCGGGGGCGACGGCGTCGCGATCCGCCACGGTGCAACGCCGGGTTGCCGTCGTGTCGTAGTAGTACCAGGGACGCGTTTCATGTACGTCCTCCCGGGCTTCCTTCAGGCCCTGCGAGGCCTGCTCGATCAGGCCGTGGGGAAACCACCCGTGCTCACGGGAAAGGTAGCCGTAGGCAAAGCCGAGCACCACGACCGAACAGCCGAACGCGGCACGCGGCAGGATCTCCCGGGTGGGGTGCATCACGCAACGGCGGGTTCCGGGTCGGTGATCGCCTGGAGGGCCTCACGCCAGGTGGCACCAAGTTGGTGACGATTGCGCAGCCAGACTTCGCGATGCAGCCAATCGACGGATTCGGCATCGGACAGCAGGGCGGTCACGTCGGCGCGGGAGAGGGTCTCGGGTCCTTCGCGGAGCAACTGCTCGCGTTTCTGCGCGAAATGCCGCCGCAGGTCCTCGGCCTGGCGCGGATTGCGGCGCAGCAGGCAAAGGTGGACGGCATTGATATACGGGTCCACCACGGTGCGGATCACGCCCCCGGCCGGTGCCGCCGCCGGTCGCCGCAGCGCCTGCGTGATGTCCTGCAGCTCGGGGGTCGGATGAATCTCCTCCGGCGTGAGAAACCAGCCCCGCGCCCGCGCGCGGCGACCCAGCGAGGGCCGGCTCGAATAGACCGACAACGGAATGGAGAGCAGCAATCCCGCGAGCACCGGCGACATCCACCACAACAGGTGCGGCGCCCACCAGCACAACACGAGGACCCAGGCGATGCCGACCAGCGTCTGTCCGCGGTGCGCGCTGGCGGCTTCGCGCCAGCTCGTCCCCTTGTCCGAAGTACGCTGCTGGGTGGGCCAGCCCACGCTGCCCCCGATGATCGTCAGCACGACGAACTTCGCGTGGAACAACATCAACACCGGTGCCGCCAGCGAGGACAACACGCTCTCGGCAAGAATGCCGGCGATCAGGCGACGGCGACCCCCGAACCGTTGGGCCCGGCCGCGTTCGAGGAAAAGATCCACCACCGCCAGCACCTTGGGCGCAAACATCAGCACGACCGTGAAGATCAGCAGCGCGGCGGACTGCGCGCGCGCCGGCACGCCGAGCGAGGCGGCGAAGCCGGGTTCGGGCATCCACGTGAGGCCGGTCCGCGAGAAGCCGAGCGTCAACAGCGTGCCGAGCACGAGGAAGCTCAACCACACCAGCGACGAGCTGTAGGCGATGATGCCGAGCGCCAGGTGCCCCCGGCTCATGGGATGCAGCCCGCGGGCGAACAACAGCCACACGTGCTGCAGGTTGCCCTGGCACCAGCGGCGGTCACGCTTGGCGTATTCGATCAACGTCGGCGGGCATTCCTCCGCGGAACCGCCGTCAACCGGCAGCGTCCAGGCGGCCCACCCCGCGCGCCGGAGGAGGGCCACTTCGACGAAGTCGTGGCTGAGGATGCGTCCACCGAGCGGTTCGCGTCCCGGCAGGCCCGGCAGGGCACAGTGTTCGATGAAGGGTGCGAGGCGCACGATCGCGTTGTGGCCCCAGTAATTGCCATCGCCCTGCTGCCAGTAGTTGACGCCCGAGATGAACAACGGTCCGTAAACACGCACCGCGAACTGAAACACCCGGGCAAACAACGTCTCGGCGCGCACGAGGATCGGCGCCGTCTGGATGAGGCCGACGCCGGGATTGCGTTCCATCAGGCGTACCAGCCGAACGAACGTCGCGCCGGTCATGAGGCTGTCGGCGTCCAGCACGATCATGTAGCGATAGCGCCGGCCCCAGCGCCGGCAGAAGTCGGCAATGTTGCCGGCCTTGCGATTCGAGTTCACCCGCCGTCGCCGGTAGAAGACGTGACCATGCGCGCCGGGCTCATGGAGAAAGTCCGCCCACGCGGCCTCCTCGGCCGTCCAGTTCTCCGGATCGGTCGAGTCGCTCAGGACAAAGAAATCGAAATCCTCGAGCTGTCCGGTGCGGCGCAGCGAAGCGAACATGCTGCGCAGGCCCGCGAACACCCGCGTCACGTCCTCGTTGTAGATCGGCAGCACGATCGCGGTCGGGGCCAGGGGCACGTCGTCTTCCCCTTCCGCGGGCAGACTCGCATTGAGCGTGAGTGGATCCCCGCCGTTGCGCCGCGCGATGAAACCGAAGATCGCCATGCCGGCGCCGTAGGTGAGCAGGGCGAAAAGGAGCGTGAAGATGGTCAGGACCACGGCGTTCCAGCCCCGCATCGGCATGCCCCAAAGCAGGTCGGCCATGGTGGCGGAGGCGAGGGCGGTCGCAAAGATCGTGAAGAGGATCATCGACACGCGGCGGCGGGTGATGCGCGCCGGGGTCGCGCCCGGGGCGATGAACGGGGAGGCGGGGGCGGGCTGCATTAGAATCGGGCGAGATAGAAGGCGGTTCCGAGCATCGAGAAGAACAGCGCGCTCATGAGCAGGCCGCGCAGCACGGGCCAGCGGGCAAAGGTGCGCCAGGTGCCGTCGGCCATGGTGGAAATCCGGCCGAGGTCGATCGGACGCGGCGCCATTTTCGAGAAGGTGAGATCCGGGCCCGCTTCGAGGTAGGTGGTGCGGACGCGTTCGCGCAGCTCGTCCGGAACCCGCGAGGCATCGAGCATGAGATCCGGCCAGTCTTCCGGGAGGCTGGCGAGAAGCACCGCGGTGCGCCCGCGGGCGAAGCGCAGCGTCGGACTTTCGTCCGTCGGCCCGATGAGGTCGTCGATCCACGCGCTGATCCGGCGATGCGTCAGCTCCGCGGCGATCTCGATCGGCGGCCGCTCGGCGTCGATCTCGTGCAACCGCCGGGCCTCCTCGATGATTTCCGCGACGAGGCGGCCGCAGACGTCCGCGTCGGTGATGCGATAGGCGCGAAGTTGTGCCTGCACCCGGGCGCGAGCGGCATCCCAGGATGTCGTGTTCGTGGGCGGTGGTGTAAGGACTATTGTTCCCATGTGGTGGTCCAGGTTTCCGAAAGCGGTTGGTGATCACGTTCCAGGTGCGCGCTCACGTCCACCGGCGGGGCCCCGTCGGGAGCGTCGAGCGTGAAGGTCAGTCGCCACGATCCATCGATGTCGTTGCGAAACAAATGCTGGGTGAGAATCTTGACCGGGTCGGGGACCGAGATGGCGGCGATCACCTTGGTGTCCGCCTTTACGTCCGCCATGCCGGCCGGATCGAAATCGAGCACGAACTTGCAGCGTCCGGCGTGCTGATCGACGTGGACGCTGCGCCGGGTCGACGAGACCCAGGCCGGTGGCCCGCCGAAGTGGGTGTGGTTGGTCCAGTGTTGCTCGTAGGTGCAGTCGAGGCTGGCGCCGGCCGCGGGAGCCTGGTCGGGCACGAAGGCGGCGACGACGTTGTCGTTGTATTCATCCGCCACCGGCAGTTCGACGAGGCGCACCCGCCCCGCGGGCCATTCGCCGACGAGTTGCACCCAGGCACCCGGGCGCTTTTCATAGCGCGCCTCCGCGTCCTCGTAGTTATAATAGCTGCGATCGCGCTGCAGCAGGCCGAAACCCACCGTGCAGGGGAACGTGGTCACGCGGGGCGCGCGGGGATTGCCCAGCGGTCGCCAGAGGCGCTGTTTGTCATCGATCGCGACCAGCAGGCCATCCGAGTCGTGCACCTCCTCGCGAAAATCCCCGAACCGCATGGGCGTGTTTTCGCCAAACCAGAACATGCTGGTGAGCGGTGCCAGGCCGAGCACCGCAACCTGTTGACGAAAGAAGAACGTCGCGTGCGTGTGCAGAATCGTTTCCTCGCCCGGCGTAAGGTCGAAGGTGAAGGCCCCCGTCGCACTGGGGCTGTCGAGCAGCCCGTGCATCACCAGGGTGGTCGCGTCGGGGGCGGGCTTGCCCAGCCAGAATTCCACGAACTGCGGAAACTCCTCGGGTTGCTCCGAACCAAAATCAATCGCAAGGCCGCGGGCCGACATCCCGTAGCGTTGGTCGTGACCAAGGGCGCGGTAATAGCTGGCGCCGAGAAACGAAATCACCTCGTCGAACCGGTCCGGGGCGTTCAGACGGCCGAGCACGCGAAACCCGGCGTATTCCAGGGAGCCGGGGAGACGTCCGGGCAGGTTCAGATCCTGGTAATCAAAGTAGTTTCGAACGAAGGGAATCCGCTGGCTGAATCCCGGGGCGAACTCGTGGATGCGCACCGTCTGGCGGAAAAGGTTGCCGGGATGGAAGAACTGCACGCGAAACGGCAGTTGGTCCGCGAGCCACAGCGAGTGGTCCTCGACGAAACGAATCCGGTGGTAGTCGTCGTAACTGAGATTCTGCAGGAACGGCGGCAGGTTGTCCGGTCGGGTTTGGTATGGTTTGGCGGCGAGTTTCTGCGCGAGGTCGACGACATAATCGTGATCGACGTTCACCTGCTGGATCTCCGCCACGACGGGCGAACGGCAGATCAGCAACATCGCGACGACACACCACGGGGACATGGACGATATCATGAGTTAGGTAGAGGTCTCTGAGCATTCGCAGCGCCACGAGTTCCGCCGGTATGGGCGATGGGGCGGTCACCCGATGCCCGAAGGGCCGCACGGCCCCGCTGCGCGCGGAGTTTACGTGAGTTCGGTTCGCGCGGCGCAATCCGGGCAACACGGCCGCAGACGTCGCTGCGCAGTTTGCAAAGTGCGGGCGGTCCCCCGGTGACCGTCTGCGTTTCGCAAAGTCTGCGGTCGCGGGGCCCGACCCGTGATCGGGCGCTGCTGAAGCCGAAGTTGGTAAAAGGTTGACGACGACCAGCACGGCGAAGGCAGGTGAATCACCGCCTAACTTTCTACTGACCATCTCTTGCGGCTCTTCGTGTTTCCGGAATTTCGCACGGGAAAAGACTCCCGCGCGGTGCATGAAAACCAGGTGCTGGCACAACGGCTGCGAAAACCGCATTGCAAGCAGACCACGTGGTCGCCGGACCGACGAACGCCGGCCGCCGCGGCACCTCTCCTCTCCATGCCAGCATTCTCCATCGTCCGCACCGCACGTCGCACCACCGGTTCCTCCGGTGTGTTCATCGTGTCGCGGCGGACGGCCGGTCGAGAGGGAGTGACCCTTTCCATTTTGTCTGCGGATATGCCACATAGGGGAAGAAGGGGAAAACCCGCCGGTCGGGTCTTGTGCGACCGCGGCGGGTTTTACCCCGTTTCCATGACCCCAACAGCGTTCTGGTCACGGCGGGCACGGGCGCGCCGGGATGCGGAGACCGGTCAGCCACGCGGGCCGGCGCAGTTACCTCGAGAGCAGCCCCATCGCAACAACCTGCCAGAGGCACGAAAGAGCAACCGTCATGGATATTGCCTGTGATTCGGCCAAAACCACTTCTCTCGACGGCAAGGCGGCGGCGCCATCCGTCACCCGCCCGGGACCTTCGGCGACTCCGTTGCCGGTCCCGGCGGTTGCATGCGCGTCGCCTGCCCGCGTCAAGGAACGCGGTTATCGGCTGGCAGCTTTCCTATGGGCGGCCGACTTGCTGGTGGCATGCCTCGCGATCGCCGCAGGTCTCGGTTTGCGCGCCTGGCAGCGGGGCAGCGGCCCCGAGTTTCTGACCGACCTGCAGGACTGGGGATCACCACCCATCATGTGGATCCTCGCCGGCGCGGGATTGTACTCGTCGCTGATGCTGGGCTGCAAGGCGTACGAGGTCGGCAACCTCTACCGGATGCATGTGTGGGCGATGAATGCGATCAAGTCGCTCGTCCTCTGGCTCATCGTCACTTTGGCGATCCTGGGCCTGCTCCGGCCGATGGATTTCGCCCCGCGCGCCGGCCTCTTCTACAGCGTGGCCGCGCTCGGCGGCTCGCAGATGATCTGGCGTCTGATCGCCTACGTCTTTCTCATGCAGCCGCGGGTGCGAGAGTCCGCCAGCCATCGCATCATTATCATCGGCTGGAACGCGAAGGCCGCGCAACTGCGCCAGGCCCTGCGCCACGACGCCGCCCAGCTTTCGGAGATCATCGGATGCGTGCCTTCACCGCACGGCCAGTTTGCCCTCAGGCCGCCGGGCGACCTCGCGGTACTGGGTGACTACGGCGAACTCGCCCGGGTCGTGCGGGAATTCGAGGCCACTGCCGTCATCCTGGCCGACATCTCGTGCTCCCCGCGCGAACTGGAGTCGCTGATCGGCCTGTGCCAGCGCGAGATGTTGGACTTCCAGATGGTCCCGGCGTTTTTTCCCGCGCTCGCCACCGGGCTGCAGGTGCGGCTGGTCAGCGGCGTCCCCCTGCTCGGAGTGGGACGCCTCCCGCTCGATCGACTGGTCAACCGCATCATCAAGCGGGGCATCGATGTCGTGGGTGCGCTCGTCGGGCTGGTCGTGTCTCTGCCCATCATGGCGGTCTTTGCCACCCTCGTCTACCTGGAGTCTCCCGGGCCGGTCTTCTTCCGCCAGTCGCGCACCAGCCGGAGCGGGCGCAGTTTCTCGATCTACAAGATCCGCAGCATGCGGCCCGACGCCGAAGCCGCCACGGGTGCGGTCTGGGCCAGGGCCGACGATCCCCGGCAGCTCAAGATCGGCGCCCTCATGCGTCGCTGGGACATCGACGAACTGCCCGCAATTCTGGAACGTGCTGCGCGGCGACATGAGCCTGGTCGGTCCGCGGCCGGAACGGCCGGAGCTGATCGCGCGATTCAAGGAGGAGATTCCGAATTACAATGCACGGCACGAGATCCGCGCGGGCCTGACCGGTTGGGCGCAGATCCACGGCTACCGGGGCGACACCGACCTGCGCAAGCGCGTGGAGTACGATCTTTACTACCTGGAAAACTGGAATCCGGCTCTCGACGTGTACTGCGTCGCGGCGACGTTGTTTCGCCGGCGCTGGATGCAGTGAATCGCAAGTTCTTCCCCCTGAACCTGAGGAATCACGTATGATGCGAATCACTCATTGCCTGCACGCGGGCCGATGCCTGGTATTCGGGCCCGCCTTCCTGATCCCCGCCGCGGCGGCCGTCTGGATCGATCCCAACTGGGCGCTGGTCGCCGAGGTGCAGCCCGAGGTCATCTACGACACCAACCTCACCGCCCGCCACGACAGCATCAGTGACACCTATGCCAGGCTCACACCGAAGCTCACGCTGTCGCGTCGCGGCTCCGAGACCCGGCTCGACCTCGATGCCGAAGTGACGCGGACGTGGTTCAACGACTTCACGGAATTCAACTCCACCGATCCGCAGGCCAATCTGCTCTACGAATTTCCCGCCGGACCCGGCGACGAGGCGACGAGTCACCTCGACCTGCACTGGGGCCGGACCAGCTCCACCAATACGGACCTCGGTCGCCGGCTGCGGAGCGACAACCTGCACGGCCGGTGGGAGCAGCGGGTCTTCGATACCGGCCGCACGGGTTTCACCGTCCGCCTCGACGGACGTTCGACCGACTACCTCGACGGAGACCTCAACACGAACAATGCCTACGCCGTGGAAGGCCGCGCTGGATACGCGGTCACGCCGCAGGCGCGACTCGGGATCGGCTACGGCCATGAATGGAGCCGTTCTCTCGGCGCCGCCGGCCGCGGGGACACGCGCGGCAACGAGGACCGGGTGATCGTGCGGGCCAACGGCGATCTGCTGCCGAAGGTGCACGGTTCGCTCGAAACCGGCGTCGCGTTCGTGAAGTATAGCGGCGTCGTCCGACGCAGCGACACCGCCTGGATCGCGGCGGTCGATCTCACCTGGGACGCCTCGCCGCTCACGGTCGGCACCCTGCGGGCATCGCGCTACACCGACTTCTCGCCGGAGGGCGAGACCGCCTTGCGTTCCGAGTTGATGGTGGACCTCACGCAAAGGGTCGGCCGGGGCTTTGCCCTGCGCGGCGGCGGTGGCATCGCCCGGGTGCAGCGCAACTTCGACGCGATCGAACACCATGCGAATGCCGTGATCCTCGTGGCCGGCATCACCTACGAACTCACCGAGCGCTTTTCCGCGGGCGTGACCGAACGCTGGACCCGGCAGAACGAGGACCGCGACTCGTTCGATTATTCGCGGAACGTGGTGAGCGGACAGATGACTTTCACCTTCTGACGATGAACCTGCGCCTGCTCATCTGGACGTTGCCGGCACTCGCGCTCTCGGGGTGCGCGGGCTTGCGGCATGACGACCTCGCCGCGATGCGCAGCGACTCCTCGTCCCTCCTTTCCCACGCCTCCGCGCCGGCGGAGCGGGGAGCGGCGCGCCCCGCGAACGCGGGTCCGACCGCGAACGCCAGCCCGGACTACCGGCTGGCGCCGCGCGACCAGGTCGTGTTCGAGATGTTCAACGAGCCGGACGTGAAGACCACGCAACGGCTCAGCAGCCAGGGCGAAATGACGCTGCCGTTGATCGGAGCGGTCAATCTCGCGGGCATGACGCTGCGCGAGGCGGAGAAGACGGTGCGCGGACGTTATCTCGCCGGCGGCTATTTCGTCGACCCGCACGTGATGCTGTCGATCGCCGAATACGGCGCGCACTACGTCACCGTGCTCGGGCAGGTGAACCATCCCGACCGGATCGAGTTGCCGATCGAAGCTTCGACCCTCGGCCTCGTCGCGGCGATCACCCAGGCCGGCGGCTTCACGCGCATCGCGCGCGAGGACGCCGTGCAAATCACCCGCCAGACCGCGCAGGGCAGCGAGCGCCACATCACCATCGATGTGCGGCAGTTTCTCGGCCGGCGTGGCGACGGCAGCGCGCAGGAGTTTCAACTGCAGCCTGGCGACGTCGTGTTCGTGCCCGAGCGCCTATTCTGAACCCGTGAGCCTACCTTCGATGCACCATTCTCGAGAGCACGATCGAAACCATTCGCACGCGATCTCCGTGCCGGCCCCCTCCCGGTTGGAGCGACCGTTCCCCGGAGTCAACGGCCATGCGCCGGCGCACCCCGAACGCCCGGCGGGGGCTCCCCCGGCCTGGCCGCCCCGCGGCGGCCGCGGCCGCGACCTTGCCCTCGCCGACCTCGGTCCGACGTTGCGGCATGTCGCCCGCGTGGTGGCACGCTACTGGTGGATCGGCGGATTGCTCGCCGCCGCCGAACTGCTGGCGTTCTTCATGTACCTGTCGACGCGGCAGCCGATGGTGAGCGTCGAGGCGACCCTGCTCGCCCAGAGTCCGCTCGACCGCGTGCTGCGCAACGGTGCGGAGCCCGCGGGCGGCGACACCGAGCGGGAAAACATCATGCGCAATCATCTCGCGCTGATGACGAGCCGCCGGTTTCGCGACCGGCTGGCGAACAGCCTGACGCCGATGGAGGCCCGGGCCGTGCAGACGCCGTTCCTGCAGCCGGGCCAGAAGGCCTCGCCGCAGGAACTGCGTTCGGTGCTCGCGGGGACCATCGATGTGGAACGCGAGCGGGGCCGGGAGCTTTTCACCATCCGGGTGGAGCATCCGGACAAGGCGACGGCGCTGATGCTCGCGGATCGTTTCACGTCGGCCTACCTGCAGTATGCCCGTGGTGACCTGCGCGGCGCCAACAACGAGGCGCAGGCCGCGCTGCAAAAGGAGGCCGACGAGATGAACCGGCACGTGCAGGCGCTCGAGGATCAACGGCAGGAGTTTCAGCAGCGGTTTGACAAGATCACGGGCGGCGGCGGCGGCGAGGTGATCGCGGACCGGATCAAGAACCTCAACAACGCCCTTTCCCTGGTGCGCGTGCAGCGCGCCCAGGCCGAGGTCGAATACCAGCGCGCCCAGTCCGATCTGAAGGCGTCGCCGACGCCGTTCAACAATCCCACGCTCGCCGCCTACGGGAACACAGCGCAACTGCGGGCCGACATCGACCAGCGGAAGGCCGATCTCGCCATGCTCGCGGCCCACTATGGTCCCAAGCATCCGAAGCGGCTCGAGGCCGACCGGGCCCTCGCGAGTCTCCAGGACGCGCTGCAGAAGAATTTCCAGGTCGCACTCGAGGAACTCCAGTCGAAGGTCGCGATCGCCGCGTCGCAGGAGGAAGAGCTCAATGAGCAGTTGAACCGGCTCCTCCAGGAATCCAGCGAGGTCGACCGCGTCGCCGCGGAACTCGCCACCCTCGACCAGAAGATCGCCGCGGGACGCGACGCGCACAGCGACCTGCTGCATCGGATCGCCCAGGCGGGCGTCTCGGCGGAACTGCCCACCGACGTCATGCGCGTGGTCGACCAGGCTTACGTGCGGCAACCGATGTTCCCGCCGCGGGTGGTGCTCGGGACCGTCGGGGTGGGGGGGGCGATGTTCCTGTTCCTCGCCGGGCCCCTGCTGTGGAACGCCACACGCCGCCGGGTGACGTCCACCCTCGATCTCGAGGCCATGCTGGGCACGGAACTGCTCGGCGTCGTGCCGCGGCTGCCGTGGATGTGGGCCTCGCAACGGCCGCACATCGTGCGGCGCGGACGCCGGCTCGAGGCGGTCGAGGCGTTCATTGGCACGGCCAGCCAGTTCGAACTGCGCTCGGCCGGCGGTTGTCCCCGCCGTATCGTCGTTTCCAGCACACTGCCCGGCGAGGGGAAGTCCGTGGTATCGAGCAATCTTGCCGCCGCCTTCACCCGGCTCGGCTATCGCGCCCTCCTCGTGGACGGTGATTTTCGCCGGCCATCGCAGCATCGTTTCCACAAATGCCCGAATGAAGCGGGCCTCTTGCGCTGGATCGACGAAGGCTGCCCGGGCGGCGGGGAGGCTTCGCTCGAGGCGATCGGCGTGCATGCCCTGCCGGGCGGCACGTGGCTGCTGCCGACCGGCGGCACCGATCCCGAGCCCGCGCGGCACTTTCTTCGCCCGGAGGTCATGGCGTTGTTCGAGCGCCTCTCCCGCGAATTCGACGTCGTGATTGTGGACACCTCGCCGGCGGGACTCTTTCCCGACGCGTTCTTCGTCACGCGCTTCGCCGACGCCGTCGCGCTCGTCGTGCGCGAGGGAACCGCCTCGCTGGACCAGGTGCGCAAGGTGATCGCGGACTTTGCCCGCACGGCGGCGCCGGTGAATGGCATCGTCTTCAATGCCATCGCCGGGGGAGTCACGCATCCATCGTTCGGCTACCGGCGGGTCGCGGCCCGTTACGCGCGCCATTATGCTCCGCAAACCCGCCCCCTGCCCGTGCGTTCGCAGGGCGGGGCTCCCATCCCGGTCGAACCGATCACCGGCTGAATGTCCCATCGGCCGTCGTTTCCGGTTTCCCCTGTCGTCATGCCTTCCGCCACTGCGACCCCGGCCGTGCCGCCCGTCGGGGTGGCGGAGCGCGACGTGGACCGGCATGTCGCCCGCTCGGTGGTCTGGCAGGCCGCCAAGGTCGCCGTGCAGATCACGCAGTACATCGTGCTCGCGCGGCTGGTCCTGCCGGCGGAGTACGGCAAGTTCGCGCTCGCGCTGCCGGTGCTCGCGCTGCTGACCGCGCTCAACGACGGGGGACTCAGCACCGCGGCCGTGACCAACAGCGACTATGACGAGCGCCTCGCGTCCGACCTTTATGTCACGCAACTCGTCCTCGGTGCGGGCATGGCCTTGTTGATGGTGCTGCTCGCCCCGATCCTTTCGCTCGTCTACCACGTGGCCGACCTGCAGGTGATCGGCTGGTGGCTGGCGTTGTGCCTCGTCGCCAAGGCCTGGGGCCTGCAGCCGAGGGCACGACTGCGCCGGGAACTGCGGATCGGGGCCCTCGCCATGGTCGACATTGCCGGCGTGATCGCGGGTTTGCTGGTGGCGCTGCTGACGGCCCGCCATTATTCGGGCGTGACGGTGCTGGTGGCGGCCCAGATCGCCAACGTTTCCGTGTCGGCGGTCGTGGCGATGAGGCTGGCGCCGGTGCGCCTGCACCGGTTTCGCGGCCAACGGACCTACCGGCACGCGCTGGAGATCGGCTGGCACATGGTGGGGTCCGACGTGCTCAATTCCGTGCGCAACCAATTCCCGGCGCTCGCGATCGGCCTCTTCGTGGTGCTGCGGGACGTCGGCCTGTTCAACCGCGCCTTTCAGTTGCTGAACCTCCCGTTGCTCGTGCTGGCACCGGCGCTGACAAATTTCCTGCTCCCGCTGCTGTCGCGTTCCCGCACGCATCCCGTCGAGTTTCGCCGGCATGTGCGCCGGACGCTGCGCCTGTTCCTGGCCGCATCGATTCCGGCGAGTGTCTGGATCGCCCTGGGACCCGCGGACCTGCTGGCGCTCGTCCTCGGCGAGGAATGGCGCCCGGTCATGCCGATTCTGGTCGGCTTGAGCCCGTTGTTCGTCGTGCAGATCGTGGCGGTGGTCGCCATGATCACGCTCGTCGGCTCGGAGCGCTCGCGGGTCGTGCGGCGCTTCGCGTTCTGGAACCTCGGGGTGACGATCGCCGCGGTCTTGCTGACGGCGCCCTTCGGCGTGCTGGCGATGGCGATCGGCCTGTCCGCGTCCGGCCTGCTGGTGCGCGCCCCGCTGGTCGTGCGCTACGCCCTGCGCGAGCGCACGCTGCTGCTCGCGGACGTGTCCGAGGCGTTGCGCTTCCTGCTGATGCTGGCGGCGGCCGCCGGGGCGGCGCTGGGTCTTTGCCGGTTGCTGCCGCTCCCGCCGGTGGTCACCGAAATCATGGGGCTGGGCATCGCCGCCCTGATCAGCGGCGCCGTCCTCTTTCAAACCGTGCGCGGCGGGGCGCGGGAGGTTGCCGCATGAACCTGTTCTATCACCGGCCCGCGCGCGGCAATGTGGGCGATGATCTCAACGCCGCCTTGTGGCCGCGTCTGTTGCCCGATCTCGACGACCTGCGCGGCGCCGACTGGCTGGTCGGCGCGGGTACCATCATCGACCGCCGGCTCTTTGCGTTGCCGGGGCAGAAACTCGTGCTGGGCGCAGGCTGTCGCCCCGAACCACGGCGGCCGGACTTTGGCGACGACGTGGAGTTCCTCGGCGTCCGCGGGACGTTGAGCGCGGAGTTCCTCGGGCTGCCTGCGCGCTGCGCCGCGTGTGATCCCGGCTTCGTCGTCTCGCGCTGGCGCGGCTACCGTGCCTCCGGTGCGGGTGTGGTCGCCCTCGTGCCGCATGTCTATTCCGAGGACGGCAGTGGGATCGCCGCCGCGGCCGCCGCGGCGGGCCTCGAGGTGATCAGCCCCCGGCTGCCGCTCGAGGCCTTCCTCTGGCGCCTGGGCCATTGCTCGCGCGTGTATTGCGAATCGCTGCACGGGGCGATCCTGGCCGACGCCCTGCGCGTGCCATGGACGCGCGTGCGGATCAGCGCCCACTATTACGAGGGCACGGGCGTGAACGACTTCAAGTGGCGGGACGCGTTTTCGGTGCTGGGCATGGATCCCGTGCCGGCCAACCAGATCGGACTCGTGCCGATCAAGCGCTCGTGGCCCGCGATGGGCGTCGTGATGCAGCCGGTGCAGGTGCTGGCGGAAAACCGGCTCGCCTCGCTGCTCTATCGCCTGCGCCACGCGGACATCTTCCACCTTTCGCCGGCACACCGCCTGGCGGAACGCGTATCCGATTTCCTGAGCCGGGTCGAGGAGGTGCGGCAATGGTCGCCGGCCCCCCTGGCCACCCGGGAGAGCCCACCATGAACGATCCATCCCTGCGTGTCCTCTGTTTTCCCAAGGAGGGGGAGAATCCCTACCTCAACCAGCTTTCCTCGCGCCTCGAGGCCGCGGGCCTGGTCGTGGATGAATTCTCGTTTCCGCGGGCGTTTGCCCGCCGCTACGACGTGGTGCACCTGCACTGGCCGGACACGCACCTGTGGTCGCGTTCGTGGTGGCGCTCCCTGGGCAAGCACGTCCGGCTCGGCCTGCTCTGCGCCTGGCTGCGCCTGCGGCGCACCCGCATCGTCTGGACACTGCACAACCTGCGCACGCACGAAAAGGACCACTGGATCGGCGCGCGGCTGTTTCCCCGCTGGTTCCCGCGTGCGATCACCGACGTGATCGCGCTCACGCCGTCAGGACTGCGCGAGGCGCGGCGGGTGTTTCCGGCGCTTCGCCACAAGCCGTCCGCGCTGATACCGCACGGGCACTACCGCGGGGCCTTCCCGTCGCCGCCCCATCGCGCGGTGAGCCGGGAGGCGCTGGGACTCGACCGCGACCGCTGCACGATCCTGTATTTCGGGGGGATCCGCCGCTACAAGAACGTGCCCCGCCTGGTGGAGGCGTTTCGGAAGTTGCCGGACGCCGATGTGCAACTGGTCGTCGCCGGCGCGCCGGTCGTCGGCATGCGGGCGGAGGAAGTGGAGGCCGCGGCGATGGGCGACCCCCGCGTGCACCTGCATCTGCGGTTGATTCCCGAGGCCGAGATTCCGGTGTTCTTCGGGGCCGCGGACCTGGTCGTGACGCCGTTTTCCGAGGTGCTCAATTCGGGGAGCGTGATGCTGGCGTTGTCGATGAACCGCCCGGTGCTCGCGCCGCGCCTCGGGGCGCTGCCGGATCTCGAGCAGGTGGTGGGATCGCGCTGGCTGCGGCTGTACCGCGAATCCTTCGGCACGCGCACGCTGGCGGAGGCGCGCCGTTGGGCGGCGCAGATCTCACCCGACGAGACCGTCGACCTCTCGGCGTTCGACTGGCCCGACATCGCGCGGGCCACGATCGCCCTTTATCAACGTCCCCGCGGACTCGTGGAGGAATCGCGGCCGGACGCCGAACCGGTGCCGGCCGCGTCCAGCGCCGCCGGACCATGACCCTCTACCACCCCAGCGTGATGGCGCCGCTCAAGGGGGCGCGGGAAAAAAGCCGGCCGCTTCGGTATCTGATCCTGCGCGCACATCCGAGCCGGTCCCGGGCGGATTTCTACAACTGCCAGGAACTTGGCCTCGCCGGATACCTGCGTCGCCAGGGCTTTCAAGTCGGCGTCGCCGGCGTGTTCGACGATGATGTTCGCCAGATCGATCCGGCGTTGCAGATCCATCAGCTTCAATTCCGGCCGAGCCATCCCGCGTTTGCGCTGATCACGAACTTCGCGTCGCTGCCGGTCGCCGACTACGACGTCGTGCAGCTCACGGACCTCTGCCTGCCGGGAAATTTGCAGGTGATGCTGCAGGCCCGGCGCGGCACGCGTTTCGTTCTTTATCAGGGACACTATCCCGAACCGCTGGGCCGGGGGCGCTGGCTGCGGGTCGCGCAATCCCGGGTCGCGGCGCGGGCGCTCCGCACCCGGCCCCACGCGTTGCTGGCGAAAAACGCGGCCGCTTCGACGTTTCTCGCGCGCTGCGGCCTCGGCGCGGCCCCGGTGGCCGGCGTGGGTCTGGTGTCCGAAAACCTCCTTTCGCCGCAGCCCCCGCCGCTGGCGGTGACCGGATTTCTCGATCGTTCACGCTTCACGTTTCTTTATGTTGGCCGGCTCGATCGCCGGCGACCGCTGGACTGGGTGATCCCGCACTTGCGGCACCCCGCCCTGGCCCACGCTTCGCTGCTGGTGGTCGGCGGCGGACCGGCGCTGGCGAAGCTCGTGCGGGACGGTGCCGACCTGATCGCGGCCGGCCGCTTGAAGTTCATGGGGCATCTGAACCAATCGCAACTCGGCGCGATTTATCGCCGGGCGGACGCCCTGGTCCTGCCGACGCGCTTCGAGATCTTCGGCATGGTCTGCCTCGAGGCGATGTTGTTCGGGCTGCCCCTGGTCGCGAGCGATGCCGCGGGACCCGCGGTGCTGGCCTCGCGTTTTCCCGAGCGCGTGGACCTGATCGCCGGCGGTTCGAATCCCGCGGGATGGAGGGATGCGCTCACGAAGGTCGCGGATCCCGCCCCGGCCCGTCCCGCCCATGGCGATCCCGCGCCCGAACTCGTGCGGGCGCTTTCCTGGGAGGTGCCGGGACGCCACTTCGTCCGCGCCGCCGAACAACTGGTCGTGCCGGTTTCAACCAACGGAAGGCGTGCCCGTGGTTGATTCCCTGGAAACGGCAGTCATGAACGAGCCGGGAGCCCAGCCGCAACCCGCCGGCTGGCCCGACCGGCCGGTGGCGTACGATGAGATCGCGTTGCTCGTCCAAGGGGACGACAACTATGGCGTCGGCCGCGTGGCGCGGGAAATCGCCGCCCTCGTGCCGGGCCTTCGCTGCGTGGCGTTCTGCCACGGGACGGAATCCGACGACATCGTCGCTGCGGGCGTGCCGGTGCACGTGTTGCCGGGCGGCGAGTACTTTCGCGGCTTCGCTCCACGCGCGGGGTTCCTCGGGGCGATGCGTCAGCTCCTCCAGGCGCGGCCGCACTGGCAGCGCTGCGCCCGGGAACTGGACGCGTGGTGCCGGCGCGAAGGCGTGCGCGCGTTGCACGGCAATGTCTGGGCGCACTACCTGACCCTCGGCGCGTTGCGGCGCCGCGATCCCGCACGCTATCGTACGATCTGGCATGTGCACAATTTTCTGAACCTGCGGCGACACGCCGGCCTGCCGGGCCGGTTCAATTGCTGGCAGGTGCGACAGGGCGCGGACTGGGTGCTGGCCGTCAGCCGGGCTGTCGCCATGGGCTGGGGACGCAGCGGTGTGCCCACGCGGGTGGTGCACAACGCGGTGTCCTCGCGGCACCAGTTCCTCGCCCCGGTGGCTCCCTTTACGGCACCCCCGGCGGATCGGCCCCTGCGCCTCGTGGGCGCGGGCCGGATGGAGTGGTGCAAGGGCCATCACGTCGCGATCGATGCCGTGGCGCTTTTGCGGGATCAGGGGCAGCCGGCGACGCTTGACTTGTTCGGCGGTCCGCTCGCCGGCAACAGCTACCACGAGTGGTTGCGCCGCCGGGTGCGGGAGCGCCGCCTGGAGCACCTCGTGAACTTCCGGGGCTATGTCGAGGACTTGGCGGATCGTCTCCCGGCGTACGACCTGGCCGTGCAGACGCGCATTGATCCCGAGCCCTTCGGACTGTTCGTCGTCGAATGCCTGAACCGTGCGCTGCCCGTCGTCGCGAGCGCCGGCGGTGGCATTCCCGAGATCATCCGCGATGGCCGCGAAGGTCTGCTGGTTCCGCCCGGCGACGCCACCGCGCTGACGGCAAGCGTGGCGCGGCTGGTGCGGGATCCGGCCACAACCAACCGGCTGGCGGAGGCGGGTCGAAGGCGCGTCCGCGCTTCCTTCAGCCCGGACGTTTTCGCCGCGAAATTGGGCGCCTTCTATGCCGAGGTGCTGGCGGCCGCGCGCACGCGGACAACCGTCGTTCCGCTGCGGGAGGCGGCGGGCGGGACCTGGGACGGTCTCACCACCGGTTGAGCATCATGATGCGGGAACTCGTATCCACTTCTCCGCCGCCCGCTCCGGTCGTCCCTTCGTTCCCGGACGCGGTCGCCGAGACGCCGGAGGAAACCGGCGGCCTGATTTCCCTGCTGTGCACCAGCCTGGTCGTGATGACCGTGGTCACCTCGCGGCTCGCCTTGCCATTGGGTGCGAAGCAAGTGCCGTTGACGCTGCCGGTCGCGGTGGCGCATCTCGTGGCCATCGCCCTGCTGGCGCGCGGGCGTCTCTCCGGGCCGCGGACGCTGGCGATCGGTTTCGCCCTGGCGGTCGTGTTGTTCGAGACCGGTTTGATCCACCGGCACACCTCCTTGTTGTCGCTGTGGTACGTGCTCGCGATCTACGTGCCGCTGGTCGTCGATACCGGGCTCGATCCCGTGGCGTTGCGGCGGATCTGGCGGATCTTCATCCGGCTCGCGGGGATAGCCGCCGTGCTTGGCATCGTCCAGATCGCCGGGCAGGTGGCGGCGGGGGGAACCTATTTCGATCCCGTGCAGTCGCTGCCGCCTCGCCTGCAACTGCAGGGCTACCAGACCACCTATCCGATCATGACCGGCGTCCTGCCGACCCTGAAAGCGAACGGCATGCTGTTCGTGGAGGCCTCGGCCTTTTCGCAGTTTCTCGCCCTCGCTTTCCTGGGCGAGCTGTGGCTGTTCCGCCGCTGGAGCGTGCTGGTCCTGCTCGCGAGCGGCCTCGTCGTCTCGTTTTCCGGCACGGGTCTGTTGATGATCGCGGGCGGCCTGCTCCTGGGCGGCCGGGTCCGCACCATGATTGCGGTCGGCGCGATCGGCGGGATTGCCGCGAGCGTCCTGGCGGTGACCGGCTACAGCGAGGCGTTCGCGTCCCGCCTCGACGAGATCCGGCGGCCGGGCACGAGTGGTTACGAGCGGTTCGTCGCGCCGTTTGCCGCGATGGCGCTGCCCTGGGAGGATTCCCCCGAGGCCGTGTTCTGGGGTTATGGCGCCGGGCAGGTCGAGGAACTGGATACCGAATTCGCGGCCAATTACTCGCCCGGGCCGAAGGTCTTCCTCGAGTATGGCCTCGTCGGCCTCCTGGCCTTCGGGGTCGTGTGGCTCACGATGTTCGCGGGATTGGCGGTGCCGCGCTCCGTCATCGGATCGATGCTGGTGATGTACTTTCTTGCTGCGGGATCATTCCTGCAGCCGTATACCGTGTTTGCGCTCTGGGGGCTCACCGCCGGGTTCCTCAGGCGCGCCCCCGAGACGCCCGCGGCCGACGAGCCCGCCGGCTTCGCGGAGTCCGGCGAAACCTTCGCGCGGGGATGACGGCCATGCACGTGCTGTTGGTTTCGACCGCGTTTCCGTTTCCCGCCAATTGTGGCAAGGCCCGCGTGCTCGCGGGGCTGTGTTCCTTTCTCGACCGCCATCCGCGGGTGTCGCGTGTTTCCTATTTCCATATTGCCCGCCGCCCGGCCGCCGATCCCGGCCCGCTCCGGGAGCGTTACCTGCATGCCGGCGGCCCGGGGGTGGGCGAAGTCTGTCGCAATCTCGCCGGTACGCTGTTGGCCGGCCGGCGTCCGGCGTTGCAGGAGGCGCTGACCTTTTCCCGGCGGACGCGGCGGCGCCTGTGGACTTTCATCCGCGAGGAGCGGCCGGACGTCGTGATCGTCGACACGATCCGGGCGGCGCAATACCTCGAACGACCGGACCGGCCGCCCGCGCGCTACCTGCTTTATCTCGATGACCTGCTGTCCCTGCGCTATGAGCGGACGCTCGAGACGCTCGCGACCTCGCCGGACGGCGTGGGCAACGTGCTGGGGAATTTCATGTCGTTCGTGCCGACGACACTGCGTCCGTTCGCCGCGCGCCGGGGCAGTCTCCGGCTCCTGTTGGATCACGAACGTCGTGCGGTCCGTCGCCGCGAGCAGGAGGTGGTGCGGCGTTTCGAGCGCACCTTTCTCATCAGTCCGGAGGAGGTCGAGCATCTCCGGGGTCGTTGCGGGGCCCGCACGATCCATTCGTTGAAGCTGCTCACGGAGAACGATGCGGAATCCGCTTTGTGCGATGGACGCTCACCGTACTTTGTGTTTCTCGGCGACCTCAAGCTGCCGCACAACCGCGTCGCCATTGAAAAACTGGTCCGCCAGGGTGCGGGGGCGCTGGAGCGTTTCCTGCCGAATCATCGGGTGATCATCGCGGGACGTTCGGCGCCGGCGGAACTCGTCGCGGCGTGCGCGCGCACCCGCAATTTCGAGCTCGCCGGCTACGTGCCGGACCTGCGCTCGCTCCTGTTGCACGCGCGCGGATTGCTGGCGCCGTTGTTGTTTGGCAGCGGCGTGAAGATCAAGTGCCTGGAGGCGTTGCGGCTGGGTGTGCCGATCATCGCGAGCCGGATCGGCGTGGAGGGCCTCGATCTTCGTCCCGGCCTGGATTATTTGCACGCCGCCGACGTCCCCGCCGTCGTGCGGCAGATGCAGCGACTGACGGACGACGCGGAACACGCGCGGCTCGTGGCTGCGGGCCACGCCTGGTTTGCGACGAACTACGCGCCCGAGGTGGTCTGGCGGGAGTACGAACACCTGTTGCTCGCGGAGGAAACGCCGCGGCCGGCGCCCCGTCCACGCGGGGTGGAGGTCGCCGCCTGATCGATTGCGAGGTGAAGCATGAGAGTGTGCATCATTGATCCCTCCCTGTTCACGCTGCCCTACGATCAGCACCTTTGTGCGGGATTGCGGGCCGGGGGCGTCGATGTCACCCTGTGCGGTCGCGCCCTGCGTCCCGAGGAAACCCTGCTGCCGCACGCCTATCCCCTGGCGACCCGGTGCTATCCGCTCACCGAACGGGGTCGCAATTCCGGCGCGGGAAAAATCCGCGCGTGGTTCAAGGCCGCGGAACATCTCTGGACCTCCGCCCGCCTCGCCGCCTGGCTGCGGCCGCGCTTCGACGTGCTGCATTTCCAGTGGAGCCCGCTGCCGCTGGTCGATCGCTGGCACTGGCGGCGCCTCGCGCGCGACCGGACGGTCATTTTCACCGTGCACGATACGACGCCGTTTCTGGGCCGGCCGACCAGCCGCGGCCAGCAACTCGGCTGGCGAGGCCTGCTTGATGCGGCCGACGGTTTGATCGTGCACACGGACGCGAGCCGCCGCGATCTCGTGGAACTCGGGGTGAGCGCGGAGCGCATCAGTGTGATTCCCCATGGGCCGCTGTACCCCGCCGGAACAGCGCCGGACGTCGCGGCGAACCGCGCCGCCGCGGCCGGGCCCCGCACCCTTCTCGTGTTTGGCGAAATCAAGCCCTACAAGGGAATTGACGTTTTGCTCCGGGCCCTGGCGCGGGTGCCCGCCGACGTGGCGGCCGGGTGGCGGCTCGTGATTGCCGGCCGGCCGCGTTGTGACGTGGGGCCGCTGCGCGCGCTGGCCGCCCAGGCGCGTGTGCCCGTGGAATGGCGACTGGGCTTTGTGCCGGAAGCCGGAATTGCGCCGCTCTTCGCGGGCGCCGAGGTCGCCGTGTTTCCCTACCGGCGCGTCGATGCCAGCGGCGCGCTCATGCTGACGGTGCCCTTTGGCGTTCCGATCGTCGCGACGCGCGTCGGCATCTTCCAGGAACTGCTCGAGCACGATGTCACCGGTGTGCTCGCGACGCCCGGGGACGAACGATCGCTCGCCCGGGCGCTCGCGCGGGTGATGCGCGACGAACCCCTGCGGGCGCAGCTTCGACGCAACCTCCGCGATCGCGCGACACGCCTCTGGTCCTGGACGGCGATCGCCGGCCGGCACGTGGAAACCTATCATCGTCATCTCCGGGGCCGCGGGTTTGCCGCGGCGGAAGCGAACCCGGGGACAACGACTCCGATGACCAATCACGAAGCCAAGGCGGCGCTGTCCGCGAATTCGTAATGTGTCATGGCCACGATTCCGCTGAAAACTCGGATCAAGGGCTCGCTGCAGGTCTGGCTCGGCTACGAGCGCTTCCTTTACCTCTTCGCCCGCTTCAAGGCGCGAACCTTGCAGTGGGACCGGCGTGAGGCCGGTTTCCGGTATTTCCTTCGCCAGCTGCCGGAGGACGGCGTCGTGCTCGATATCGGTGCCAACCTCGGGTTTCTTTGCCTCCATCTGGCGCGGCGGGTCGCGCGCGGTCGGGTGCTGGCGTTTGAGCCGCTGCCGGACAACCTGCGGACATTGCACCGCATCGTCCGCGGCGTCGGCGTGGAGAACGTCGACGTGTATCCCTGGGCGGTCGGTGATCACAACGGCTCCGTTTCGATGGTGCTGCCCCTGCAGGGCCGCGCTCGCGAGCAGGGGCTCGGGCACGTCGTGGACACCGCGGAGATGCCGGAGACGGGTCTCGAATTCGAAGTGCCGATACGAAGGCTCGATGACCTCCCCGAGGTGAACAACCCGGGGACGCGGATCGCCGGCCTGAAGATCGATGTCGAGGACTTCGAGCGCTTCGTGCTCGAGGGCGCGCGTGCGATTCTCGAACGTGACCGCCCGCTCGTCTACCTGGAGTTGTGGAACGACGAGAACCAGCAGGTGTGTCTCGCGATCGCCCGGGAGCTGGGCTATCGCGTCATGGTGTTCGAGGGCCGCGGCCTGATCCCGTTCGAGCCCGTGAAACACCGTCACCACGGCAACTTCTTTTTCGTGCCCCAGGCGACGGACATCCGCCTTTACGACCGCTTCGCGGAACCTTCCGCCGCCGGACGCAGTTCCGACCACGGCCACTCGTGATCCAGCGCGGCCGTCGCCGAAGGTGAGTCGTCCCCCGTCGGCGCGGGTCCATGCGCTCACGCGCAGTCGACCGGGCACGAGAACAAGTGACGCTTCCTTTGGCGGCGGCCGCAGGCCGGCGGCCCAGGCGCCGATGCCGGGCCGGTTGAGGTTGCGATGAATTTCCCAGGCCGCCCGCCGGATGGGGAAGTGCGCTGCCGATTTGCACAATGCATGGGGGAAAGCACGGTCCCCTCCTTGAAAATTGCGCCTAATCACGTTGGCGGCGTGCCTCCCGCAGCAGCGTGCCGGTGCGGAGGTCGATGTGAATTACAACGCGATCCATGCAGTCGAATAATCTGACGTTCGGGAACGGGCGAAGCCGGCGACCTGGTCGGCGCCCCCATCCGCCGAGGCAACCCGCTGTGGCCGGTTGCTGGCCGGCGTTACCGGACCCGGCACGGACTGCGCACCGCGCTCAGCTTTCCATTCCCATGAACTGGTTTCGTTCCGTTACCCAACTCCGGTTGCACCGCCTCGCCGCTATCTTTCTCGCCCTCGGCCTCCTGCCGTTTGCCGGTCGCGCGGGCGCGGCGGGAAGGGTACCCGCGATCGGCCTGCACACCGGCCGCGATGACACGATTTCGCAGTATGATGCATTTGGCGACTGGCTGGGTCGCAAGGTCATGTATCGAATCGTTTTTTGCGACATGAGGTCGTGGAACGGAATCGCTTCGCCGTGGTTTTTGGGAGGCACGAGCAAATGGCTCGAATCCGATCCCGGGCGCGTCGAAGTGATAACGGTTCCGTTGCTGCCAAAGGGTGAGGAAGGGAACTTCGCCACCATCATCGCGGGTGACCACGACCGGGACTTTCGGTCCTTTGCGAATCAGATTCAGACCCGTGGTTTCGCCGCGCGCGTGATCGTGCGCCTCGGTTGGGAGGGCAACGGCGACTGGTATCCCTGGGCCTACGCGAACAACCCGGCCGGTTACCGGGATGCCTTCCGGCGGGCCGTGCAAATCATGAAGGAAACCGCGCCGGAACTCCGGATTTCCTGGTGTGTGACCGCGCGTGCCTCGCGCAGGGGCGGCCCGGCCATCTGGACGGAAGGCTATCCCGGCGATGACGTCGTCGACGTCATCTCGATGGACACCTACGATGAATATTGTCCCACATGGGAATCGTTGCGCGATGGCGAGGCCGGGCTGCGCGAGTTTCGCGATTTCGCGATCGCCCATCACAAGCTGGAGGCGTACGCGGAATGGGGTTGTTCGGTCAACGAGGGCGCGCAGGGCGGGGGAGACAACGCGACCTTCGTGGAAAACCTGGCCGGCTGGTTTCGCGGCCGTCCGGGCGGCGTGCTTTATCAGGCATATTGGAACGTATCGTCCGGAGGTCCCAATGCCGCGATCTATCCCGAGTCCACGACCGTCGTGCCCCAGGCTGCCGCCGCCTACCGAAAGGTATTCGGTGCGATCTCCGGGCCTGCACGAAAAGCGCTCGAGTGATGCCAGCCGGAAAGTTTCCCCCTGCGGCCTGCGGCACGGCCTTTTGTTTTGGCGTCGCATGAATCTCGGGGTCGGGTCCCGCCCGCCAGATTGATGATCCGGCCGTATCATCAATCTGGCGGGTCATTTTGAACGCCAAAGCAAAAGGCCCCGCGGCCTGCGGCCGCAATCAAAGGTCGGGTCGGCTGTCCTCAGCCGCCCGCGGTCACGTGGGGACACGCGACCCGACCCCGGGTCCCTGATGCGAGGGAACGTGTCAGGAAATTGCCCGATCCGGAGACACCCTCGCAGAGGGTTCCGTCACTCGTAGCCAGTGAGATTCCCGGATCTCCCGGCGGGAAATACGGAGGGTGCAATAGCCTTCTGTAAAAGGCGCCGGGTTGTATTCGGGCGTGGGAACGGCGTCCGATTTCACGCGCGATGTTTCCGACATCGCGTATCTTTCCCCAGGCCGCATCCAACGTATATTCCGGCAGCGGCGACCGTTCGCCCTTTTTTCGCAGCGGCCTCGTGTGCGGCGGGGTGCTCGCCGCGCTGTTCCTGTCCGGTGGAGCGACCGGCCTGCGCGCCGGCGTGCGGCTGACCTACAGCTGGTACGACAACTCGGATAACGAGTGTGGTTTTCGCGTCGAACGGTCGACTGACGGAAGTATATTCACGGAGTTGACGACGGTGGACGCGGACGTGACCAGCTATGTCGATTCGACCGTGGAACCGGGCCGGCACTATTGGTATCGGGTGGCGGCGTTCAATGCCGGAGGCGACTCCCCGTTGTCGGCGGTCGTCGATGGGGCGGCGCCCGCGGCCGTGGCGCGGACGAATACCGCGCCGACCATCAGCTCGCTGCGTGATCTCACGGTCCCCGTAGGCACGATCGTCCCCGCAATCTCGTTTGTGGTGGGCGACGGTGAGATGGCGGCGGCGGATCTGACGGTCATCGGCAACACGTCGAATCATGAGCTCGTCCCGGTGGAAAATCTGCATTTCGCCGGAACCGGGGCCAGCCGCTCCCTCACGGTGACACCCACCGCGAATCTCGCGGGCTGGTCCACCATCTGGGTGAAGGTGAGTGACGGCTCCCTGAGCACGGTGACTTCGTTCGTGCTTGTGATGGCCTCGCGAACTCCCGCGCCCACGCCAGAGCCGACTCCGGATCCGGCGCCCGTTCAACCGGACCCGGAGGCAATGAACGAGCCATCACCGCCGAAGGGGCGACTGCTCAATCTCTCCGCGCGCGGTCGGGCGGCGACGAGTGATCCCCTCACGGTGGGATTCGTCGTGGCCGGCGGCGCGACCAAGCAGGTGCTGGTGCGGGCGATCGGGCCGACCATGTCCCAGGCGCCGTTCAACGTGGCCTCGGCCCTGGCGGATCCGCGGCTGGCGCTGATGCGCTGGAACGGCACGGGATACGGCACCTACGCGGAAAATGCGGACTGGTGGTCCGGCTCCGGCGGCGCGGCGATTGAAAACGCGGCGAGGCAGCTTTCCGCCTTCACCCTGGCGGAGGAAAGTCGCGATGCAGCCCTGTTGCTGGCGGTGCCCACGGGCCAATACACCGCGATCGTCGACGACGGCAGCGGGCCCGCGGGCACGGCGCTCGTGGAACTCTACGACGCCGACCACGCGGCGGACACGCAGTTGATCAACGTCTCCACGCGCGGCTATGTCGGCGTGGGGGACGAGGTGCTGATCTCGGGCTTTGTCGTATCCAACGAAGGCGATGTGCGGGTGTTGATCCGAGCCGTCGGCCCGGGCCTCGCCGCTGCGCCTTACCATGTTCCGGGCACGCTGGCGGACCCGGAGATCGAGTTGTTCCAGCTCCAATCCACGGGCGACAGCATCTCGATCTTCCGGCAGAACGACTGGAGCACCGAAGCCGACGCCGCGCAGACGGCGAGCGTGGCGGCGCAGGTTGGAGCGTTCCCGCTCGCCGCGGGCAGCCGGGACGCCGCCGCGGTGATCACGCTCGCCCCCGGCGTCTATACGGCGGTGGTGCGCGGCGTCGGCGAAACGACCGGCACGGCGTTGGCCGAAATCTACGACGCGAACAACCCGTGACCAAGGGATTGGTTCGTCAATCGACCTCGATGGATCGGCCCGCCTCGCGTTTGTCGTAACTGCGGAAGGCGAACATGGTCTCGCTGTCGACGATGCCGTCGATCTTCAGCAGACTGTCGGTGATGACATATTCGATCATGTCGACGGACTCGCACTTGATGATCACGAGCAGATCGTGACGGCCGGAGATCGAATAGACGTCGGTGACCGCCGGTATCTCCATGATCTTTTCGGCGGTGCCCGTAACCTGGCGGTGATCGATTTTGAGCAGGATGATCGCGGTCGGCATAAAGGGGAAACTCGCTTCGGATTCGTCGCGGCCGCCCGGTGCAATCCGCGGGACGTGACGTCAGGAATCCGCCGGCTCCGGTTCGCCGGCCGCGGGCCGGGGCCCGAGGACTTCATCCAGCGCGCGGCTCAGGACATCGGCCCGGATCGGCTTGACGAGGTGGGTGACGAAACCGGCCCGGCGACCGCGCGCCAGGTCGGAGTCCATGCCGTAGCCGGAAAGGGCAATGCCGCGCAGGCCATGGGAATCCCGCAGGGTCTTCATCAGCGCAAATCCATCGCTGTCGGGCAGGCCGATGTCGGAGAGCACGAGATCGAAGGCGCGAGCCGAAGCCACGCTGAGGGCTGCGTCTGCGGTGCCGACCGCGGTGACGACAAAACCCCGGGACTTGAGCAGGCGTTCGAGCGTCGCACGGGTGGGCTCGTGGTCTTCGACGACCAGCAGCCGTTGCGCTTTCCGGTCAACCGTTTCCGAGCGGGATGGATTTTCATCCGGTCGATCCGAACCCGACGAAACGGGGTCGGGTGGCGCCTTGCGCAGCAAGGGCAGGCGGATGCGGAACGTCGATCCCTGGTTGCGGCCGTCGGAGGAGGCCTCGATGGCGCCGCCGTGCAAATCGAGCAGCCGGTGGCTGATCGCGAGGCCGAGGCCCAGGCCACCGAAGCGGTGCGATCCTCCGGGCTTCGCGTGATCGCCCTGGGCGAAGGCGGCAAACAGCTGCGTCACCTCGTGCGGTTCCATCCCGATGCCGGAGTCGATCACCTCGACCACGATCTCGTCCCCGGCGACTTGGCTGCGCACCCGCACGGTGCCGCCCGCCTCCGTAAACTTCACGGCATTCTTGAGCACGTTCCAGAACACCTGCCGGATCCGGACTTCGTCGCCGAAGACGGTGGTTTGCTTCGCCTGGAGGTCCAGCTGCAGTTCGATGCCGCGTTCGCTGATATCCTGTCGGACCGTCACAATGGCATCGCGGATCGCGTCGTGGACGTCGAGCGGACGGCGTTCCAACGGCAGCTTGCGATGTTCGATGCGGGTGATGTCGAGCAGATCGTCGATCAGTCGCGCCTCCAACAGGGCGTTTTTTTCGATGAAGCTGAACGCTTCGCGCGCGGCGGGGTCGAACGCGTCGTTGATCGCCCCGTCGCTGGCCACGAGCAGCACGGGATTGAGCGGCGCGCGCAGTTCATGCGACAGCGCCGCGAGAAAATCGTCCTTCGCCTTGGAGGCGGCGCGGATTTCCTCTTCGCGCCACGCCCGGTCCAGCACGATGGCCGCGTATTGGGCGATGCGGGCGAGCACGCCCTGGTTCTCCTCGTCGATCCGGTCCGGGCTGTAACTCGCGAAGGCCAGCAGCCCGAGCAGGCGATCGCCGATCACGAGCGGGAAACTGAATTGTTGCTGCAGCCCGGCCGCGGCCAGCGCCTCGCCCAGCACCCGCAACGCGGCGGCGTCCACCATGCCCTCCGCCAGCGCGAGCTCGGTGAGCGTTTCCTTGGGCCGCGGCGGCATGCCGCTGGAGGCGTGCAGGCGCAGGTGCCGGCCGTCGCTCCCGCGGACATAATGAAAGTAGGCGTCGACCCCGAGCGACGGACTGATGCCCAGCAGAATCTCCGCCACGTCCCGTACCGGGTCATTGGATGCGAGCAGCGCTCCCAGCGCCTGGGACAACAGCCGGTCGATGTTTTGCTGGCGCTGGATCGCGCGGGTCTGGGTCTCGCGCTGGGTGACGTCCTCGATCACCGTGATCGTGCCGATGATGGCGCCGCGGTCGTGGAGCGGCCCGATGCGCGCGGTTTGCAGCATGAGCGCGGCGGCGGTGGTGTGCTTGGCCGCGGGCAGCGTGAGCAGGTGCTTGTGCAGCGCCGTCGAGAGCACGCTGGCCTCGCCCCGCAGCGCGCGCACGTAGGGATCGACCAGGCGGCGTTCGAGCAGCTCGGGAAAGACGTCAACCAGGGGGCGACCGAGAACCTCGGCGGATTCCCGGTTGCTGTGCTCGGTCATCCAGCGGTTCCAGCTCCGGATGCACAGTTCGGCGTCGGTGGAGAAGATGCCGTAGGGCGCGAGGTCCCGCATCCAGCCGAGCATCGCGCGGTCGACGCTGAAGCTGTCGCCGGCGCTCGCCGGTGAAGGGGCCCCTGCTGCTGCCGCGCTCATTCGACCTGCCGGTCTTCCCAACTCTTCAGTTCGTGCAGCAGCCGGTCGAGCGAGGAGATCCCGAGGATGATGATCAGGAAGCCGCTCACGTCCGCCGCGCGGATGTGGAAACGGGTGTGGATCATCAGTCCGTAGTGGATCTGTTCGAACACGGCGGCGGCGGCCGAGGACAACACGCGCCGGAGGCTCTGCACGTGCAGTTGCGGCACCGAAAACGTCACCTGGACCTGCAGGAGGTTGCCGAAGATGCCCAGGCAGGCGTTGAGCAGGATGTTGCCCACCTCGGTGATCACCTCGCGGTCCCCGGCATCCAGGATCGCGCTCGTGACCTCCTGGTTGAGCAACAGCCGGCTCAGCGAGGCGGCGGCGGGTTCGTCGAGCAGGAGCATGGCGTTGCCGGCGATCGGGCCGGAGAACACCTGGTTCACGCTGGCAACGTCGTTCTCGATCACGTCCTCCAGCAGCGGCGCGATCTCGTCCATCGTGTGCACCGTCACTTTCGGCACCTCCAGCGAGATCCGGTATCCGGTCAATTCCGACAAGGCCGCGGCGGCGCGACCGTAGCCGATGTTGATCAGTTCGGTGAGGGCGTCCTTCTGCTCGAGCGTCAGATCCATGCGTCACCTCCCGAGAGCACCCGCTCGGCGGCGGTGGCGAGCGCGGCGCGCGCGAGGGGCTTGTTCAGCACGCCGGCGGCGCCGGCGGCGCGCGCCTGTTCGGCGGTGGTCTTCTGGATGTCGGCGGTGGCGATGAGGACGCGCGCGTCCTTCTTGATCTCCCGGATCCGGGAAAGCACGTCCATGCCGTACATGCCGTGCATGACGAGATCGAGAATCACGAGGTCGTGCGGCTGGAGGTAATAACGCTCCAGCGCCTGGATTCCATCGTTGGCTTCCTCCACGTCGTAGCCGAGCTGCTCCAAAGCCTGCCGGGTCGTCCGCCGGGCCAGGGCGGAATCGTCCACCACCAGGATTCGCGCTTTTGTTTTCATCAAATTCGGTCACCGATCGCCTGCGCCATATCATCCAGGGAAACCACGGCATCACTCAAGCCGGCCTCTACCACTGAGCGCGGCATTCCGTAAATGACGCAACTTTTTTCGGCTTCGGAAACGACGGTTCCGCCCTTCGCCTTGACCCAGGCCGCGCCTTCCTTCCCGTCGTCCCCCATGCCCGTCATCACGACGGCGAGAACGCGTTCTCCGTAGATTTCCACGGCGGACTCGAACAGCACGTCGGCCGAGGGTCGGTGGATCGCGGTCAGGGGATGCAGGGACAAATGCACGACGACCGTGCCGGCTTCATCGCGGCGGAAGCGCAGATGGCGCCCCGCCGGCGCGATCAGCGCCATGCCGGCTTCCACGAGATCGCCTTGGGCGGCCTCCTTGACGCGCAATTTGCACAGTTCGTTCAGCTTCTCCGCATATAGCGACGTATAGCCAACCGGCATATGCAGGACGATCGCGATCGGCACCGGGAAGTCCGCGGGGAAGAGCGGCATCATCTGCCGCAAGGCCTGGGGGCCGCCGGTCGAGATCCCGATGACCACAATGTCCGCGGTCCGGCGCGCCGCGGTGACCAGCGTCGCGGGAGGCGCCGGCCGGGACGTCGCGCGAACCGGCAGGTGTTCGGCAACGATGCCGGCGGCGGCACGCACCTTCGCGACGAGTTCATCGCCGATCGTGCGCAGATCGTCGGTCGCGAGCGCGGTCGGTTTTTGAATGACGTCGATGGCACCGGCGTTGAGCGCCTGCATCACGTCGTCGGCATCCTGCGCCGCGGAAGAGATTATCAGGATTGGCATGGGCCGCCGCTGCATCTGGCGTTGCACAAAACCCAGGCCGTCGAGGCGCGGCATTCTCAGGTCGCACGTCACCACATCCGGCTGCAACTGTTCTGCCAGTTCGAGGGCCTCGAGACCGTCGCGCGCCGCGCCCACCACCTCGATGGCGGGATGCCGGGAAAGCATCTCCCGCACGACCTTCCGCGCGAAGGCCGAGTCGTCGACGATCAGGACGCGGGCGACGGTGCTCATGCGGGCAGTGCCGCCTTGGGCTCGGTGCGCACGTAGGCGAAGGTACCGCGAA
This sequence comes from uncultured Verrucomicrobiae bacterium, assembly GCA_963797435.1. Classification (GTDB taxonomy): domain Bacteria; phylum Verrucomicrobiota; class Verrucomicrobiia; order Opitutales; family Opitutaceae; genus CAWCPJ01. The sequence goes on from CAWCPJ010000007.1 coordinate 478,524, forward strand.
GTTCCGTCAGTTCGAAGTCGTCGGTCAACTTGAGCAGGGATTCGGACGCGCCGACGAAGAGGTGTCCCCGCGGCGGCACGAGATCGGCGAAGGACGCGATCGTGCGGCGAATGGCCCGGCTCGAGAAATAAATGAAGACGTTCCGGCAGAAGACGACGTGGCAGCGGTCGACGTGCGGCGGGAAACTGGCGGGGTCGACGAGATTCGCCCACTGGAAGTGGACGGCCGCGCGGATTTCGTCGTGGAGGAGCGCGGCCTGGTCCTGGCGGGAGAAGTAGCGCTCGCGCAGGAGGTCGGGGAGGGCGCGGAACGCACGTTCGCGGTAGAGGCCGCGCCGGGCCCGCTCCAGGGCGGCTTCGCTGGCGTCGCTCGCGATGATCTCGATCGGATGCCGCCCCCAGCCGGCTTCGCGCAGCGCGATGGCGATGCTGTAGGGCTCCTCTCCCGACGCGCAGGCCGCGCTCCAGATGCGCAGGGGTTCCTGGTGATCGCGAAACCAGGCCGGGACGATCGCCCCGACGAGGACCTCGATCTGATCGTGCTCGCGCCAGAAGTAGGTTTCCTGCACCGAAAACGCATCCATGACGCGGCGCCATTCCGCGGTTCCTTGTTCGTCGTACTTGAGGATGTAATAATAATCCAGGAAGGACGCACAGCCATGGTGGGCGACGCGGTCCTGCAGTTTGTCGAGCATGGTGCCGAGGCGGTCGTCGTCGAAGTAGACGCCGATGCGCTCGTGCACGAGGTCGCGCAGGAGGTGTGGCACCGGGTCCGCCACGGCGATCGCGGGACGCGGTGACGAGTTGGGCGAAGGAATCATTTCGCCTTCGCGGTGCGCCGCTTGCGCCGGTTGCCATCCGGCACGGCCCGGGAGCCGCCGGCCCCATTGCCATTCGCGGGAGCCGAAGCGGCCGCGCGAGTTCCGGGCGCGGTGCCGTGGGCATCGGCAGTGTTGCGCACCGTCGCTTCCCGGATTTCGCGGAGGCGCTGCCGCAGGGTTTCGGCGCCGGTGGAATGCGCGGCATTGGCCTTCGTGATCAGCTTGATCTGCCGGGTGATGTTACCGGAGGAATCCGACACGTCGCGCATGGCCCGCGTCTGTTCCTGCATCGCCCGGGAGATCTCGCCGGACTGGATGCGCAAATGATCCGCGGCCGTGATGATTTCGCCGCTGCTGGTCGACTGGTCGCCCATGGCACGGGCGACGGCGGCCGCAATGCGGGCCAGGCGTTGCGCTTCCTTTCCGATCTGGTCGGTCGCGGTGGCCTGTTCGCCGATCGCGCGAGACGTGGAGGCGCCGGACTTGCGCATGGCGTCGATGGCGGTGACGATCTGCGCGGCGCCGGCCGCCTGTTCGGTGGTCGCCTTGCGCAGCTGCGTGGCGATGCCGCTCGTGATCTGGGCGGACTTGACCACTTCCCGCGCCGCCCGGCCGTGCTCTCCCATCGCCTGCGACACCTCCTTGGTCACCTTGCGCATCTGACCCGAGGCCTGTACGATGCTCGCCGCGCCCTTCGCCTGCTCGGCGGTCGCGTTGGCGACCTGCCGGGATTGCGCGGTGGCCACCGCCACGGCCTCGAGGACATGGCGGCTGGCCACCAGTTGTTCCGCGGCCGCCCGGTCAATCTCACCCACCAGGCGCGAGCTCTCCTTGATCCCGGCCAGAATCTTGCGCAGCCCGTCGAGACCGCCGGCCGCGAGTTCATTGGATTCCTCGGCCATGCGGGAGCCCTCGGCCGCCGCCTGGGTGGCTTCGCGGGTGACCATTTCGAGTCCGCGAATGATGGCCGCGATGTCGGAGGTCGCCTTGGCGGAGCGTTCCGCCAGGTTGCGAATCTCCTCGGCCACCACCGCGAATCCGCGGCCCGCATCCCCGGCCCGGGCCGCCTCGATGGAGGCGTTCAGGGAAAGCAGGTTCGTGCGCTCCGAGATCACGCTGATCGTATCCACGATGCTGCCGATCTCCGCGGTTCGCTGGTTCAGTTCGCCCATGACCCCGGTGGTGTTGAGCATCGCCTTCGAAACCCGCCCGATGCCGGCGATGGATTTCTGCACGCGCGCTCCGCCCTCGTCCGCATCGCGCGAGGCCCGCACCGTGATGTCGAGCGTGCGCTTGACCAGGTCGGCCACGGAACGGCTGGAGCGATCCATCTGCGTGGCACTGGCGTTGGCATTCGTCGCGGCCTCGGTGATGTGTTCGGCATTTTGCGCGACCGACTGGATCGAACGCGCCATCTGTTCGACCGAGGTGGACGTTTCCTCGACGGAGGCCGCCAGGCTGTCGGACATTGCCGCAACCTCCTCGATCGAGGCGGCCATCTCGTTCATCGATGACAACGTTTCCTCCGCCGCGGCGGTGAGGTCGTCGGTGTTACGGGCGACGCCCTGCGTCGAGCGGCCCATCTCCTCGATGGACGCGGCCGATTCGTTCAGGCCGGCGGAGAGATCCTCGGAGTCGGCGCTCACGCGCTTGACCGAAGTCGCGACTTCCGCGATCGCGGTGGTGAGTTCCTCGGACGACACCGACAGTTCCTGACTGTTGGCGGAGACGGCCTCGGATGCCTTCACGATGTTCTTGATCGCCTCGGTGGTTTCGGTCGCGGCGGTCGCCACCTGCGCGGCATTGGCCGAGACCTGTTCGATGGAGGCGGCCATCTCGTTGATCGACGAGGCGACCTCCTCGCCCGACGCGGCGAGAGATCTTGCCTGACCGGCGGTCTCCTGGAGGGTGCGCGCCATCGCGGCCGCCTCGGTTTCGGCGGCGTCGAGCGCGGCGGTCTGGGTGGCCGCGCCGCGTTGCAGCCGGGCCGTCATCAGCTCCCGTTCGCGCGGCGAGGGTTCGACGTTCCGGGCCGGCGCGGGCCGGGACGCTTCCGGGGTTGAGGGGGATTTTTGCATCATGAAAGGGATCGGGGAGGGGACACGATCAAGAGGTCGTGGGTGCGGCGAACTCGGCGGCGCCGGCGGGCAGGGTGATCTCCTCGAGCGTCAATACCGCGCCGAGGTTCAGGATGAGGACGCTGCGGTCGTGCACGGTCGCGACGCCCTCGACATAATTGCCATTGATGCCGACGAGGGTCGTCGCGATCGGGCGGATCGCGGTGGAATCGATCCGGCGAAACTCCCGCGCCGCATCGACGATCAGCGCGACCGTGCGCTGTTGCACGTGAAGAAAGATCAGGCGCGTTCGCGGGGTGGGGGGCTGGCGCGGCAGGCCGAAGCGCGCTCGCAGGTTGATCGCGGGGACCACCTGTCCGCGGGCGAAGACCACGCCATCGACCGCGGGCGCGGTGTGGGGAACGGCCGTCACGTGCTCCAGCATCGCGACGTGCTGGACGTCGGCGCTGCGGATGCCGTAGGCGGCGCGATCGAGTTCGAAGATCACGTAATGGTCGGAGGCGCTCATGATGCGGCGATGCTGGTTTCGGGTGGTCGCACCGCGCCTTTCGTCAACGCCACCGGATCAACGATCAGGATGGGACGGCCATCGCCGAGTTCGGTGGCTCCGGAAAAACCAGGCACACGCACCAGTGGATCTTGCAGGGGACGGACCACGATTTCACGCTGCGTGAGGGCCCGATCGACCGCAAGTCCGACGGCGCCGCGGTCGTCGCGGAGCACGAGCACGATGAGTTTTCCGGCCCCGGCCGGAGGCAGCCGGTACCACGAGCGGAGATGCACGACCGGCAGCAGACCGTCCCGGTAGGGCACGACCTCCGTCGTGTTGATGGCGTGCACGGCATCGCGCTGCACCTCGATCAGCTCGTCGATGAACGTTCGCGGGACCGCGCACGTCTGGTCGCCGGCGGAAACGATCAACGCATCGATGATCGAGAGCGTGACCGGCAGGCGCAGGACGAAGGTGGTGCCGTTGCCCAGCGCGGTTTGCATGGAAAGGGTCCCACCGAGTTCCCGCACGGTATCCGCGACGACGGCCATGCCGACGCCGCGACCCGCCGCCAGGTCCACCTCGTCGCGCGTCGAGAATCCAGGATGGCAAAGCAGCTTGAGCACGCTGGCCGCATCAAGCGCCGCCGGCACGGCGATTCCCCGATCGGCGGCGCGCCGGGCGACTTCAGCGAAGTCGATCCCGCGGCCGTCGTCCCGCATCCGGATCTCCACCTGCTGCCCGGCGCTGGCGGCGCGCAGCTCGATCAAGCCCTCCGGTCGCTTGCCCGCCTCGGACCGTTCCTGCGGCGTTTCGATGCCATGGGCGAAGGCGTTGCGCATGAGGTGGAGCAGCGGCTCCTTCAGGCGTTCGACCAGGTACTTGTCGACCTCGGTGTCGTCGCCGGCCGACGTCAGGCGCAGTTGCTTGCCTGAACCGCGCGCCAGGTCACGGGCGGCAAACGGCATGCGCGAGAAGACTTCACCGATCGGCACCATGCGTACGCGCGCGACCGCCTGCCGCAGCGCGCGCAACGAACGGTTCATGACGTGACTGATCTCCTTTAGCGCGGTGACGTCTGCACGCTGCGTGAGTTGTTCCTCGAGACGGAACCGGTGCATCACGAGTTCGCCGGTGATGCGCATCAGATCGTCGAGGCGGGCAAGGTCCACGCGCACGAGATGCGAGGCCTCCAGGTGCGTCGGTTCCGGTGGGGGCACCTCGTCCGCGGCGAGCGGCGTGAGAGAAATACCATCCTGCCGCAGGGCAGCGACGGTTTCCGCGGCGGGCGGCGAACCCGGTTCGAGCGTGAAGAGAAACGCGATGGAACCTCCGGGCAGCATTTCCGGGGAGGCGTCGATGATGCGGCCGAGCGCGGCGAGCCGGTGGCGGACGGCGGCGATGTTGACGCCGCGTCGATCGAGCTCGGTCGAAGGGGTGAACCGGCAGCGCCAGCGCGGCCCATCGCCGGTGGGCGCGGCTGTGGGCGCGGCCGACGCGCGGGGTGCGCTCGCCGGCGACGCGGTGCGCAGTTCGCGCAGGACGTCGTCGATGGGCGGCAGAGGTTGCGCGGTGCGATGCGCCTCGACCACCTCCTCGAATCGCCGGACCGCGAAGTGCAATGCGTCGATCAAGGAAGCGTTCGCGGCGAGCCCCTGCGCATCACGGTCGCGCAACGCATCCTCGAGCGCGTGGGCAAGTTGTTCGCCGACGTGCAGCCCCGCGATGCCGCAGTTGCCCTTCAGCGTGTGCATGCCGCGCGCGAGCGACGCGGCGGCGGTGCGGCTTTGCGCCGGAGGCCCGTCGGATCGGGAGAGCAGCGAGAGATCGTCGCGAATCCGGACGAGGAGTTCCTCGCACTCCGCGTAGAAATCCGCGAGCAAATCGGGGCCGAGGGCGGGGCGCGGATCGTGGTTCATCGGGCTCGGGGACGCGGTCGCGTCGCAGGCGGCGAAAAGCGAAGCGACGGGTTGGCGAGGCTGCAGCGAAGCGGCGGACAGTTCAAGTATTCACATGTCGGTTTCGTGATTTTGAAGCGGGCCTGACGATGCGTTACGCAGGATCGGACAGGACAAGGGAGCGCGGAACCTGCGCCCACGGAAACTTCCTAAAGCGTGTGCGGTGTCGAGCGATCGACACAGAAACCGCAGCGAAATCCGATCAACCACAGATCACGCAGAGGGCGCAGATTCCTCGAGGAAACCTCTTCGTTACCTTCGTTGGCTTTTGTGGAATCATGCCGCGGACCGAGGCGCGCGCCGGACGGGAATAGACCATCGGGGCGCCGCCCCATGGTGCCTTGCGTTGGGGCCCCGCTACCGACTCCGGGGCGGTCGCGCGATAGTCATGCATGTTGACCACCCGCCTGCTCGGAGGTGAACGTTACCTGTTCACGCCCGAGGATATCGTGGACCCGCAGACGTGGCCGCGGATCAGCCCGCGCATGCTGCCGCATTTCCTGCTGACGCTGTGGTGGACGGAAAACTTCCTCGCCCGGCCGAACAAGAACCTCGGGCGCTCCGGGCCGACGTGCCCATTCGTGCGACCGTCCCTGGACAAGCGTTCCTTCTGGCTGACGGCGGTGGAAGGCGCGCAGCCGCCGCTTGCGGAACTCGAGGAAACGGTGCTCGCGTATCGGGATTGGTTCCTCGAACTCGAACCGCGCAGCGGCGAGGATGCGCAGTACAAGGCGATCCTGATCCTGTTGCCGGACCTCGCGCCGGAGGACTACGCCAGCATCATTGATGCGACGCAAAAGAAGCTGAAACCGGACTTCGTCGGACAGCAGCTCATGATCGGCCAGTTTCACGCGTTGTCGGAGGAGGCCGGGGTGCGCAACCCGTCGTTCCGCCCGTTGAAGTGTCCCGTGCCGCTGCTGGCGATCCGCGGCATCGCCGCCGGCGACGTGGTCTTCATGAAGGGACCGGACGGGAGTTACGACATGGGCTATCTGAAGAGCTACCTGAAGGCTTTCGCTCAAGACCTGCCGGGTCCGTTCATCGAGGAGGTGGCGAAGAGCATGACGTCGAACGGCAAGGTGCACGCGGTTCATGACTGAAACGAAGGCGCCGCATCCACGGGTCGGGGGCGCTCTCGCCGCGGCGGGTGTTGCCTACACCGTGCGCCGGCATGGGGATTGCCCGTTTCCGATCCGGAGCCCGCAGGACTTTGCGCGCTGCCTCGGCCGGCCGGTCGATGCGATCACCAAGACGCTGTTCCTGGAAATCGCGACGCAAGAGGCGCCCGCGGGTTTTGCGTTGGCGGTGTGCCCGGTGCCGTGCCGGGCCGACTTTGATCTGCTGGCGCGTCACTGGAACGCGGCGCTCGTGCGGCTCGGCCGGCGCAATGATGTGGCGACCATGCTCGAATATCCCCCGAACAGCGTCTCCCCGCTGGGCTGCGATGGCTTCCGCGTGGCGATCGACGAGGCGGTCTACGCACATGCCACGGTGCTGGTCGGGGGCGGGGTGACCGGCGTCGAAATCGAAATCAACCCGGAGGACTTGCGGCGGGCGTGCGGCGGAACGCGGCTGGCCTTCGCCCATCTTTGAGTGATGCCCGCGGATGTCGACACGCGCGCTTCACCGGCCGGGCTCGCGCGAGCGCGGCGTGAACCGGCGCCCGCGCCCCAGCCGATCCCGCTCACGGCGGAGCAACGTGATCGCTGGCTGGCCTGCCGGCTTGATCCCCCGGAGGCGCCGGTGCGGGCGGACGCCTGGCTTGTCGACTTCGAAAAACCGATACAGCGCGAGGTCCTCGCCGCCACGATCCGGGAGGCCGGCCGCCGTCATCCCGAATTGCGCACGGTTTTTGCCGCCGATGGTTCCGCCAAGTCCGCGGCGGGTCCCAGGGTGGACCTGCACGATCGACCGGCGCCCGCCCCGGGAACGGAGGCGACCTGGCTGCCGGCGCAGCTCAAGCGCGCGCTCGATCGCGAACGCGGTCCGCTGGCGGTCTTCTGGTGGTTGCGCGACGCGACGGGCGGGCGACTCGTTTTCGCGGTACATCACCTGATTGCGGACCAAACCTTTGCGCACACGGTATTGCGCGACCTTGCCGCAGGCTACTCCGGACGGGTGCGCACGGTCGCGGACGTGGATCGCACCCGCGACGCCGCCGACGCGGTCGACTTGCCGGACGCGCAACAAGCGGATGACGCGGCGGCCGATGCGCATTGGCAACGCGTCCTGACCGCGCGTCCGGAACCGCTCGACCTGCCGCTGGACCGGCTTCGTCCCGCCGCACCGGGCCGGCGGGGTGGGATGGTGCGCACCGATATCCCCGCGGAAGTTTCCGCCGCCGCTTCGGCACGGGCGGCGGAGCATGCCGTGGAGCTGGACGACGTGCTGCTGGCGGGATGGCTGGCGTTGTTATATCGAATCACCGGCAACGCATCCGTGCATCTCGGCGTGGCCGTGGCGGGTGGCGCGACGGGCGGGACCCTGCGGGAGCGGCATCGCCCCGTGATCGCACGCATTGCTGCGCACACGACCTTCCGTTCGTTGCTCGAGGCAGTGGCCCGGGGCCGGTCGGAAGCAAGGCGTTTTGCCAACGGCGACCTCGGGACGATCGTGCGCGAGCGCCGGTGGTCGCGCGATCCGGCCCGGCCGTGGTTGTTCGACGCGACCTTTGCGGTGCAACGAGAACTCCGGTCCCTGCGCTTTGGCGAATGCGACGCGCGCGTGACTCATCTGCCCTCGCGATATCTTGATGGCGAACTCGCCGTCACGATCCGCGAGGGCGGGGTTCCGGGGAAGCGCAGCGTCGAGGCTCGTTACAATCGCGACGTGTTCGAAGGCGCCACCGTGGAGCGCTGGCTCGGCCACTTCACGACCATGCTCGCAGCCGCGTCGCACGACGTGGATCAAGTGGTCGATCGCCTGACGATCCTCGCACCCGAGGAACACCACGAAATCGTCGTGGCCTGGAATCCGGCGCTGCCGCCGCCGCTGGAAACGCCGCCCTTGCTCCATCGGTTGTTCGAGGCCAGTGCCCGGCGCCGGCCGGACCATCCGGCCGTGATCGCAGGTGACGTCGCCCTGACGTATGAAGCGCTGGATACGCGCGCGAACCATCTGGCCCGACGTCTCCGCGAGGTCGGTGCGGGTCCGGGAGGGTGCGTGGCCTTGTTGCTGGACCGGTCGGCCGAGTACGCCGTGGCCACGCTCGCGGTGCTCAAGGCGGGCGCGGCGTTCGTGCCGCTCGATCCCGAATGGCCCGAGGATCGCCAGGGCTTCGTCCTGCGTGATTGTGCCGCCGCGGTATTGCTCACCTCCGGGAGAGCGGTTCCGCGGGAGGTGCCGGACGGATTGCAGGTCATCGAACTGACGGCTTCATCGGTCCGCACCGTCGAGCCACCGGTGCCGCCGCCGGCGATCGCGGTCAATCCGGATGATCTCGCCTACATCATCTATACCTCGGGGTCGACCGGCCAGCCGAAGGGCGTGATGATCGAGCACCGCGCCGTGGCCGTGCACATGGCGAGCATTGCGCGGGTCTATCGCCTGGCGCCGGACGATCGTTGCCTGCTGTTTCACTCCGTCGCCTTCGATCCGGCCATCGAACAGCTTTTCTCCCCCTGGGTGGTCGGCGCGACGGTCCACGTGCGCGGCGAAGACCTGTGGACCGGACGGGAGTTTTCCGAGTTCGTGCGGCGCGAGCGCATCACGGCGGTGACGCTGCCGCCGCGCTACTGGCTGCAGTTGATGCGTGACTGGGAAGCGAACCCGGAACTCGCGCCGGTCGGTCAACTCCGGCGCGTGCTCGTCGGCGGCGAGGCCCTGCCACCCGCCGTCGTGGATCTCTGGCGACGTCTCGACCTCACCCCGATCCGCCTGCTGAACGGCTACGGCCCGACCGAATGCACCGTCACCGCCACCGTCCACGAACTGTCCGCGCAGCCGGCAGCCAACGAGGCCGGCGGACGGCTGCCGGTCGGCCGGCCGCAGGGACCGGTGGAGGCCTACGTGCTCGATGCGTTGCTGCAACCCCAGCCGATCGGCGTGGCGGGCGAGCTCTGCCTGGCCGGGCCGACGCTGGCGCGCGGCTATCTCGGTCGCGCGTCCCTCACGCGTGAACGCTTCGTCGCGCATCCATTTCGCCGTGACGCCCGGATTTATCGCACGGGGGATCGGGCGCGCTGGCTGGCGGATGGCACGATTGATTTCTGCGGACGGGCCGACCGCCAGGTCAAACTGGGCGGGTATCGCATCGAGCCCGGCGAGATCGAGACGGTCCTCGGGCGGCTCGACGGGGTGAGCGCCTGCGCCGTGGTCGTCGAAGCCGGCCCGCGCGACGAGGCGACGCTCGTCGCCTACGTCGTGTCGTCTCCGACCAGCGCAGGGGAACCGGAACGACTGCGGACGGAACTGGCCGAACGGCTGCCGCGCTACATGGTGCCGGCCCGGTTTGTGTTCGTCGCGGAACTACCGCGCACGATCAATGGCAAACTCGACGTCGCCGCGCTGGCGGGCCTGGGCGCGGCCGCGCCGGAGACGAGCCGGGACGCCGCACCCGCGCGCCAGGGCTCGTCCGTGGCTGCGCCGCGCGATGCCCTGGAGGCACGGGTGGCAGAGACCTGGTGCGAGGTGCTGATGCGTGACCAGGTCGCGCCGGCCGACAACTTCTTCGATTGCGGGGGGCACTCGCTGCTGGCGATCGCGATGTATTCACGACTTGAACGCGACGAGCACGTGCGGCTGGCGTTGCGCGACTGGCTGGCGGAGCCGTCGTTCGAGGGACTTGTCCGGCAGGTGCGGAAGGCCCGCGCCGGGGCCGGTTCGCCGCCGCGGGAGGCCGCCGACTGGAAGTTCCTGTTTCCCATCCAGTCGCGCGGGGTGCGGCGCCGGCTGTTTCTGTTCGCCGGCGGCCGCGGGTGCGATGAGGACTTCGTGGTGCTGGCCGCACTGACGCGCGCCCTGGGTCCGGACCTGCCGGTGTGGGGCGTGCGGGTGGGTGGACCGGATCGCCTCCAGCCCTTGCACACGGATGCGTGGGCCATGGCGGCGGATGTCGCGCGTGAGATTCGCCGCCTGGAACCGGAGGGACCTTACCACCTGGCCGGTGAATGCATCGGCGGACTGCTCGCCTGGGAAGTCGCGCGCCTGCTCGTGAACGAAGGCGCCCGCGTGGAATTCCTCGGCCTGATCAACACCGGCTGCCCGCGCGTGGCCGAACCGCTGCGGTGGTGGCTGCGCACGACGTGGATCGGCCGGGCGAAACAGACGGTCCGGCCGCTCTTGCACGTCATGCTTCATTCACCGTTTCGGGAGGCGCCCCGGCTTCTGCGCATGGCATGGTCGCGCATTGCCCATGCGCCGCACGCAGGCCGGCCGGCGCGGGCCGACGGCATGCCGGAGGATCCGAAGGACTATCACTACGGCAGGATGCTGCTTCGTTACCGGCCGGCGGCTGCGCGATTGGGCCTCACGCTGTTTGGCTGTGAAACGTATCCGCGGGAGGCGAACCTGCGCCGCTGGTCGCGTTTCGCGCAAGGCAGCGTGCGCCTGGTTCCGATCACCGGCGACAACACCACGTGCATTCGCGAGCACGCTCCGGAGACGGCAGCCGGACTGCGCGACGTCCTCGGCTGAGGGTTCAGCCTATCCCGCGGCGACCAGGGTTCCGGCGTCCGGTTCCGTTTCCACGACACGAACATTGCGCTCACGCCACGTCTGGACCCGGCGCAAATAGTGTTCGAAGGTGCACTTGAGTTCCAGCTTGTGGCGCCGCACGAGGCGCATCGTTGCAGCGTCCAACGCCACCGAATCCGTGGCGCGGGCATAGGCGGCGAGCACCGAGCGTTCGAGCAGGGCACATGCGCTGAGGACCACGGCTTCGTTGGGGGACGAAAGCGCTGCCGCCAAATCCCTCATGGGATGAATTACGGGGGCCGCGGCCGGACCATCCGAAGCGAAGCGTTCCAGCCACACGTGCAGCTCGCCAGCGTGGGCCGCGTGTTGGCGCAGAAGATGCGATTTGAGCAGGCGAAGGCCTTCCGAGTCGACGCGATCCCACGCATTTTGCAGGACATCACGCGCGAGTTCACACCAAGCCGCCAGATCCTGCATGACGGCAGAGGACGAGGAAACGCAGGTCTTCATTAGGGAGTATGATTGGGGGCGCGCGCATGACGCGATTTCCGTGCCGGGCGTCGGCGATTCTTTGCCGTCCGAGGGACAACGAAAAGAAACGCCGCTGCCTGGCGGCCTTGTCGCGTTGCGTTCTGCCCGGAAATCCGCGTTCGCTTACCGCAAACTGCACCGCAATCGGTGAACGTGAGGAACGCGTCACGATGGCCGACGTATCCCGAACCAGGGCGGCATTCACCCCGCGGGAGGGCGGGGCGAGATGATGCAGAATCCCGGCGCTGGCATCAGGCCTCTCGCAGGCTGCATGTCGTCATGAGCGTGTCCGGGCTTCGTGCAACCGCGCGCGGACCCCGCCGTCGGGAAAGGCGCGCGCGCATTTGTTTTTGGCGCCTGCGATCGTAGGTTTTGGCTGACGCCGCCGGGATCGCGTGGTCCCGGCGACGAATGAACCAGTCCGTGTTCCCGCCCCCACAGCTCTGAGAAAAACGGAGGAGATGACGATGCTTATCAGAACCAGTGAATTGGAGGGGTACCATCTCGAAGCCCGCGATGGGACCATCGGCAAGATCAAGGACTTCCTGTTCGACGACGAAACGTGGGGCGTCCGCTACGTCGTAGGTGACACTGGCCGCTGGCTGCCTGGACGGCGCGTCATCCTGTCGCCGTCCGCAGCGATCGCCGGCGCGCTGGACCGCCACAAACTACCGGTGAACCTGACGAAGGAGCAGGTCCGAAGGAGCCCGGGAATCGAGTCCGATGAGCCGGTTTCGGAACAGCGCCAGCGCGACCTGCACGCCTATTACGGCTGGCCGCCGTATTGGGGGGTCGGGCCCTATCCCATGGCGGGCGTCCTTCCGCCAGTCGGCGGCATGCTCCCGCCGGAGGCCGTCGCGAGCGATCTTGAACCGCCGAAGCAGGCGGGGGATCCCCATCTGCGCAGCATCAACCACGTGACCGGATACAAGGTCCACGCGAGTGACGGCGTGCTCGGGCATATCGACGACTTCCTGCTCGGCCTCGACCAGTGGACGATCCGGGCCCTCATTGTCGATACTCGCAACTGGCTGCAGGGAAAACGCGTTGTCGTTTCGCCGGCGACCGTCGATCGTGTCAGCTGGACCAACTCGGAGGTCGCGGTGCATCTGTCGCGCGACGCGATTCGTGAAAGTCCGGAATACCAACCGGATCAGGCACTGGATCCCGCGTTCGAGCGCCGGCTTGCCGAGTACGATCACGGCGTCACCGCCTCGCACTGAGACAGGCGGTCGCGAAGATGCGCAGTCGTGGCGTCAATGTCGTTGGCACATGGGCCCTGATCGGCGCGGCCGCGCTGGCGTCTGCCGGCTGCTCGCGCAGCGCCGAACGCTCGACCGCGCCGAAGCTGTCGTTGCACCGCGAACACCTGCTGGTGAGCCAGCTCGCCGGTCATCCCGTCTACTGGGTCCTGCCCGGACCGCGCCACCTCGACCCGGACGCGAAGAAGGTCGAGGGGTTCTTCGTTGCCACCTACACCGACCGTGCGGCGCAGGATCCGGCGAGCGTGCCGCAGCCGTCGCCGGAGGCCCGGCCGGAGCCGGCGGCGTTCGACGCAGAGTTTTCCGACCCGGCCGGGACGCACTACCGGGTGCTCCTGAAGAAGGTCCTCTCGCCACCGATTCCTGGATACACGACGGATGCCGGTGTGCTGACGCACGGCACCCATCACGGCGCCACCGTCACGGGCACGGCGCTCGAGCCGGAGTTGCGGACCAAGGTCGCACTGTGGGGGGTCGGCGAACTCTACGTAAGGGGCGAGTTGCGAGATAAGAACCGGATGATGCACGTGATGGTGACCGAGCCCGTGCGCAACCAGCAGTATCACCTGGTCTTCAATCGCGACCTGCCGCTGCCCCCGACGCAACGCATCCGGCCGAAGCAGGAAAATGAAACCCATCTGCTGGTGATGCCCATCGTGCTTTCAGACCAGGGGCCGGTCTTCAGGCCCGTGCCCACCGCGTACCGGCTGCCGAACGGAAAGATGCAGCCGTTCATTCACGTGATGTTCGAGGCGCCCACCGTCGAATAACAGCGACGCCTCGCCGCCTGGAAATTTCATAGTCCGAGGGAAAATCGGGCCACGTTCGTTACACTCCAACGCAGCTACTGTGCGCGATAGAAGAACGCGAGACAGGAAAGAACGCGAGAACGTGAGATTCCGGGACTGAGTCTTTCTATGTCATGCGTCTTCGAAGTCTCGCGTTCTTCCATCGACATGACCGGGCGCGAAGCGAACCGGAACAAACGTGGCCGAACGTGTGAGATTTCCAGGTTAGAGGCTTGCGCGGGCGATCGCAGGCAGTTTCAGCTCGCCTGCGCTGCGGGAGTCGCCGTGGGCACGGGCTCGAGGGCACGAATGGCATCGGCCGCGGCGGCTGCATCCTCGGGTCTGTCGAAACCGAGGAAACAGACAAACTTCCGGCCGATCACGCTGCCGGTGAAGCCGCGCAGGTTGATCCCGGCGTCGCCGACGGCCCGGGCCAGGCGGGCGCCAAAGCCGGCGCGGGTGGTGCCCTCCACCCGCAAGGTGGCGATTCGCCCGGCCTCGGAAAATCCGAGGCTGGCGGCGGCGTCGCGCACTCCGGCCTGGCCCAGCGGGGTGACGAACACCACGCCCGTTCCCGGCTTGTCGGCCTGGCGCCGGGCAATGATACAGTCAAGTCGCGCGCCGGCATCGGCGAGGCCGGTGAGGGTACGCGCGAGGCCGTTGGGCGAATCCTCGATTTCGGCGGCCCAGACATCGGTGGCGGTAATCTTCAGTGTCATGATGCTACTCCTTGGTGCTTTCCGTTCTCGTGGACGGCAGCGGGGTGCCGATGGCGACCTCGCTCCGCGGCTGAGGCGCTCCAAGGTACTACTACCGCGCGCCGACGGTATCCGGCCAATCCCCCAGTGCGCGTTGGTCCGGCGACCGGATGTCGCACGGCCCGTGCGGGACTAGGTTGTGCACGTGAGCCGCCGTCGGGAACGGCGCGAGTAGATTAGCAGACGGAGTCAGGGCTCCGAGGGGACACAACCACGCATGGCGCGTCTCCCGGCCGCGGCCACATCGCATGCCCGGGCGAACCGCGCCGCGTTGCAAGAAGCAGCGGCCTGACGCGTGTGCGATTCCAAACCCCGAAATTTCACGCTGACGACCACGTTTGTTCCGGTTCGCTTCGCGACCGGTCTTGTCGCTTCGCTCGAAACGCGGAACCCAAACGCGACTCCGGCAAACATGTACCGGTAGCCGCA
>CAWCPJ010000008.1:0-194746 GCA_963797435.1 uncultured Verrucomicrobiae bacterium
ATTGCGGTTCGATGATCGTTCCCGCGTGGATGACGAGCTGCGAGGTCACATCCATCACACTCGCCGGCGTCGCACGACCCGCCATTTTGGTTCGTTGCTCGGGTCGGTCCGGATCTTGGCGTTCAAACTGTTCTAACTTCCCGTCGTCGTAGCAGCGGATGATCGTCAGATCGTCGTCATTCCTGGAGACGTGAGTTGCCGAACGCGACAGGGTGGCGATTGAAGCGGACGGTTCGTCCGCGGCGTGCGACAGACAAGTGACCGACGATGCGG
The DNA here is from genome assembly GCA_963797435.1 of uncultured Verrucomicrobiae bacterium. Taxonomy (GTDB): domain Bacteria; phylum Verrucomicrobiota; class Verrucomicrobiia; order Opitutales; family Opitutaceae; genus CAWCPJ01. The sequence goes on from CAWCPJ010000008.1 coordinate 274, forward strand.
CGCAGGCGAGGCTCCAAGTATTGAGCAGGCGGAGATTCTCCATGGTTTCATTTTCGGTACGGGGCGAAAGCGGGGACGGGCTGACAGGTTCGGTCTCCTGAATGGCGCGTGTGCCTCAATCCGTGCTCGACGGGCGGCGTCGGAATCGTCTGGGGGAATCGGACGGCCAGGGTGGGGAGCGACATGCGCGATGGAATCCGCAACGTGTGTGGTACCGAACCACGACCCCACGACTTGACAACATCGAAAATCCGCGACGCCCACGGCCGGCCTCCTCCCTGGCAAAATCAGCGCGCCACTTCCGGACGAACGGCACGGTCTTCCCGACAGGGAAATCCCTCGCCAACTACCACGATTCATCTACATATGGATTCCGTCGAGTTCCGGTCCCCCGAAACTTTCCAACCATGAGACGATTGCCCCCCGTTCTTGTGGGCGCCATGGCTCTGGCCACTTGGATTGCCCCCGGTCTTCACGCGCAGCCATCGCCGGGGATTCGCCTCGAACACCACATCACGATCGAGGCGATCACGCCGGTTGTGATCAATCTCACGAAACTCTGTACAACACATCGAAACCCGGCACGATTGACATGGTGATCCTGCTGGCCGGCATGCACGACCCACCGGCGGCTCACGGACTCCTCGACCTGCCGGTGCCCGACACGGACACCTTCGATCCCGTCAACCAGTGGATGCGGGAGGAGGAAGCAAACCTGCGCCAGCTCGCCCGCGAGCGTTGGACCGAGCTGGGAGGCAAGCCCGAGGACGCCGCCGTCGCGGTCGAAGCGGTACGTTCGCGTGAGTCCGCGCAAGCCAGGCTCGATCAGCTTCGGCGCGACCACTATGTCGTGGAACGACAGCGCCCGTATGGCGACGACGATGATTCGCCGTGGAGCGCGCTGCTTGTGAAGCGCGAATTTCCACGCGAAGCGGCCCTGGGCGACTTGACGAAACAGGCGACAATCCGGTTCTCCCCCCGCATGACGGACCAGGGATCGGTCGTCCTGCATGCCAGCGCCGAGGTGGCGCTCGCGCCTGGTGTTGCTCCTGCAGGCGTGGACGGAAAAGCGTGGTTCCGCGAACCACGAGATTGAAGCGGCTGATGACGATCCAGGCCAACTGGATGGTCGCGCGGCTGAACCTTCTGCGGATACCCCTGCCCGAAAATGCGGAACAACTCCTGTCCCGCGGACAACCCGTCACCTTGCGTCGCCAGGTGCCGTTCTGGGGTGAGAAGCGCGACCTCCAGCTCGAACTCAGCGGGCATGTGATTGCCCAAATCGACATTGTGCCGAAGCAGTCAGAGGCCGACGTGTCGACCCACGAGGCCGGCAACATACGGCCACTGGAGGCTCTCAAGGGATGGTGGCGCGGGTGGGACCAAATCGACGGCCGCCAGTCCTCGGTCCTGTGCCGCGTTTCACCCGGAAGTTGTGCACCTCGCGATCGGACCGGGGAGCGGCGAACAGGCCGGCCCCTCGATCGTCGACGGCAAGTTGCGTTTCACTGTCGGGGATCCCGTGTCGCCTGATTTCTCCCTCGAGTATCTCATGCCGCTGGAAGACGGCGAAGACACCCTCGCAGGCGAGGTGTATCGGGTGTCGAACGCGGACTTGTCGAAGGTTTTGGTCGGCACGACCCGTTGGCAACGTCAGCATCCACAGGTTGATCGCGTCACCGTCACGACGCGCGATGGTTTTGCGCTATCCTACCGCGACCTGCCACGGGAGACAGGCTTCAACCACCCACCGGCAAACGTGCAGATACACGTTTACGGGCGCGATCTGCCGTGCAATCGATCCAGCAGCCTGGCGACCCTGCAGTTTCGCGACCCGCGGATTCCGTCCGGCGGGACTGGATTGCTCGATTCGTCGACAGACGAGCGACTCGACTTGATTCTGCAACTCCGAGCGCCGCTCCCGGAGCCCGGCCGCAAGGTTGTGGATCTGCTCGGCTGGGATATTGCGTTCGACCTCTCCTATGAAGGTTACGAGGGCTCGCAGCTCCCGCCGGCGTTGAACGACCTGAACATCTACGATCCGGCGAGTCCGACCGCGCCAACCAAGTTCTGGCGGGGTCCAGACGACACGGTCTCGGTGGTGGCTCGATTCACCTCGCCACCCGGAGACGACCTGATGGCTGCCGGCCTCTGGGTGGAGCGCGATGGCAACGTGGTCTATCAGTTCCCTCCGCGGCGAGCCGTCTCGTCCGCACCAGTAGTGACCCGGCCACTTTTGAGACGGACCTTCCCCTCGGCGCACGGGATAAGGTGCTGGACGCGACCAATCACATCGCGAACGACGGGGCGGCCGAGGAACCGCACTACCTCTTTGCCGATGGCGACGTCCTGGTGGCGTCCGTCGGAGACTGGAAACGCCAGCTCACCCTGCGCGACGCGTTGCTCACCGAGCCGCCCGTCCCACCTGCGCCAATCCCTGCAATTCCGCCCTACACGGAGATCGCGGCCATCACGGTCTTGTATCCTCCGGGTGCCCATCATCCGCTGCTCTCCACGACCGCGGGGGAAATGCGCGTGGGGGAGGAAAACTCGGCCATCCTTTTTGTTCTGCTCAACGAGTACCAATACGACCCAAGCGAAGAGCCTGCCGTATCAGATCCGCTCGCCGAGCCACTCTATCAGTTACCGTCAACTTTACGTGGCGGACAACCTATGGGACACCACCCGCACGGAGTCCGCGGAACACCAACCGGTCGGGGAAGGCCTGCTCTTTGCCGGCTATCGCGCCGTCCTGGAGGGTCGACCGTTGGATGAGGCGTGTGCGCTGGCACACATGAAGGGTCTCGTCGTCCTCGCCGACATCAAATCGGGAACCATGGCTGGTTTCAAATCCCTGGCAATAAGCGGCGCCGAGCGCCAGTGGCTGCTCAATCCCGGTCTGGTTCACGGTGAGGTGCGCTTCGTCCGCTACGTCACACCGCAGTTTTACGATTTTGAAATGATGCACGAGGTTTTCCTGCACGAGCAGGCCTGGGTAGAGGTGCACGTGGAGGAGGAGTTGGACGTCGATACGATTCCCCTCGTGCTGATGCACAATCAGGACGTCGTGCATTTCAACGATCGGGAAATCCTGGTGGCGCACCGGGACAAAAATAATCGCACCCTCTATCGCACCGCGCCGCTCTACATTGTTCCGGATGACGATCCGCCGGGACCGCGCGCTGGCGTCCAGCAGATTCGCGTCAAGGCGGGCGATGAATTGTTGGTCGCGCCGGCGGTCAATTGGTTCATCTCGCCGCCGACCCACCGGGTGCAGGTGTGGGCCGACCCCGGGACGATTCATCTTCAGAACGGCGGAATCGCAACCTGGCAGGAGGCGATCGATCACGTGAGCCGGATCGACAACACGAAGGCGCAGATTCGCAGAGTATCCAGCATCCTGCTGTCCATCGCGCTGCCCTCCCCGATCGCCGAAACCGCCAAGCCGGAGTTTATCTTTGTCCCCGTCAAGACGTACGCCGCCATGCTTTTGCTGCGCGACCAATTCATCGAGTCGGCGATGGAAAGGCGTAAGGAATTACAGCTGATCCTGTCCAAGGACGAGCTGGTGGCGGGCTACGGTGAGATTCTCCGCGCACAAGGGGAGGCAGCCGACGGTCGACCGTACCCGATGGGGCGCTTGGTGCTGCAGAATAAGGGCTTTCCTTGGAAGTGGACGTTGGAGGCGGCATGCAATCCAGATTTTCTGGAAAAGCTGGCGCCTGCCTGGTGGCACAACTCTCAGGCCATACGCAACGCGTTCCTGCAGAGTGTGGCGAAAGACGCTCTCGAGTCCCAGATCAGCTCACTTTCCGAGGCGATCACCAGTGCCAGTGCGATCGCCGATGACGACCCGGCGGGTTTGCTCAAGCTGACCGGAAAAAATTTCGACCCCATAATTCAACGCCTGAGTTCTCGCCTGTTGCGGCGGGTCGAGTTTTCCGACCCGGATGGCACGCGATGGTCGGGATGTACCCCCGACATCGAGGCACGACAGACCGTGGCGCACATCAGCGCGGATCTTGAGATCCTGGAGACCAATTACAAGGCCGTCCACGAGCTGCGTAAAGCCTGGCTTTCGGGCCTTGATGCCATCTCATTGGGATTGTCGCTGACTCCGGAAGGCCTCGTCGCGCGGTGTATTTTGGTGCGCGTGTCATTTGCTGCATTCCGAGCGATGGTCTCGGCCGAAAACTTGATGGCGACCTCGGTGGATGCGAGCGAGTGGTTCGAACATGAGGCGGAGTTCAAATTCGCGCGGGGGGCGACGCCCATACTGGGGTGGAGCAGGTTCGATGAGGCGAAGGCCAGACGGCAGCCGGGATGGGTTCCAGTGGCCAGTATCGGGTTCGACCTGCTCGGCACGTGTCTCGATACTTTCGATCTGGCGGCGGGCCTTTCCCTTGATCGCGCGTACAAGCTGGCGCCGCAGGTCGCATCAATTCTCGAACGGGCGCCAGGTTTTGGCTTGAAGGCACTCACGCCTTCCGAGTTGCGGGTGTTCCTGGCCACGAGCGAGGACGCCCGGCTGGCCCTGATGGCAACGTTGGATGACATCCGGCTCGGCAAGATCGCCACGCACCGGCTCAGCCCGATCCAACAGCGGATGGTGAAGCTGGCGGATGGCATCGACGGAGACTTCGTGATCGCGGACGCCTTGGGGCGTGCGAACGTGAGCATTGAAACCCGTGCGGCCGCGTCCGTGCGGGTCCCGACGAAAGAGGTCGAAGCCGCCTACCTAACCGCCCGGCCCGGTCTGCAACTGCTCGCGGAAAGAGGCATCGACGCGGCGCAATCGCTCTCGCCCACCGAACGGGAGGCGGTCGCCACCGTCCTGACCGATTCGCGCCGGGCCGCGACCAATGGCCGCGAGTTGACCACGGCGCAGCACGATTCCCTGCACCTCGCGGAGCAACTGGAAGTCGAGGCGGCCAGTCGGGGATTCGAGATCCCTGAATTGCCCCACGATCTGGTGATCGACGAGGAGCTCAACGTGGCCGCTGCGACGAAGACGCACAAGGTGGCGCCGGAGCCCAAACCCAAGGAGTGGATGCCACCCGCGAACTCCCCTTTCGAGCCGGTTCCCGGCCGTACGCCGATTGAGCTCGGCCACTTTGTCGCCGGCGGGGAGTTCTCCGGAGTCTACCACCTCCTTGACGCCTCCCGGCAACCTACCGGACGCGTGGTCAAGATCATCCGCCGGCCCGCCTGGGAGCCGAGCACGATCCAGCAGATTCTCGATCGCATTTCGCACAGCAACGAGATCATCGCCGAGCTTGCGGCGAAACATCCGGAACGGCGCTGGCTGCAATGTCACCGCGTATATCAGGTGGGCGACATGGGCGTCGTCGAGATGGACTTCGCCCAAGGAGCCACGTTCGTCCACGGCCGCGAGGACCTCACCTCCGATCACTTCGAGGCGGCGATCGAACTGGGCGGCCTGCTGGTGCGCGACAAGGTCGCCTGGCTGGATCCCAATCTCACCAACATGGTCTATTTCAAACGTGGTGACGCGCTGGAAGCCGTGCCGGTCGACATCGACTACTTCATTCGCGAAGGCGAGGCAGCCCAGAGTCCGGACATGGCCATCCGCATCCTGAACTACGAGCGCGGCTTCGCCCACGGCGTGTGCAGCGTCGACAATTTTGATGCCAATGCCGTCCTGGATGCGATGGGCACGCTGCCGCGCCAACTGAGCGAAACCAAGATTCGCGAACTGCTCCGAGCCAATCCGGCCGAAACCACGGCCAACCTGATTCGCGAGATCGACGGTTGGGCGTTTCGTCAGGTTCGCCTGGAGAACTGCGAGCGCGTGATGGCGCGCTGGTTCGAGGGATCCGGAGCCTACCGCTTCGACGAGACGCCGTTGCGCGAGATCCTCGCCGGCGGGCCCCGCGGACAATTCCGGGACGGCCGGATCTCCATGGCGACCGTCCGCCGGGAATTTCCCAACGTGGACCGTTTCGTCACCTACGGCGACACGGACCTTGTGCGAGCGGCGGCCCTGCGGAAGGCGGGTGCCGCACCGCACGTGCGGGACGATCCCTGGCACCTCCTGGAACCCGCGGTGGCAGCCCGCCTGGAAACGCTGCGGCAGCGGCCCGACGTCAGTGCGCTCGTCGAGCAGGACGCGGTCGGTCTCAACATACTCGTTGAGCAACGAGGCTTGGACGCCGTGGCCGCAGAGCTGCAGTACGGCAGCCATTACACGCTCGGCAGTTTGCAGCTCTCCCTCGACCGGCGCGCCAGCGGCGTCACCGGCCTGGAAGCGGACATATACCGGGAGATCGACCCAATACGGGCGCCCGGATGGGAGCTGAAGCATTCGACCGGTCGCTCAGGCGACGCGGAGATGCTCTCCACGACCGTGCGCGGACCGGCCCGCGATGGGATTGGAGTCGGAGAGGGAAAGATCATCCGCACCTATGATCCTGCCCGCCGCGTGCTCACGTTCAGCCTCGCGGACTTGGAGGCCACCAAAAAGCCGGTACAAGCCTGGATGCGTACGGGCAAGGCGGAGCTTGTCCCCGGGCGCGGCACCCCGACCGTCGTTTACGTCACGCTCGCGCAAATGAAAATGTGGGGCATCCCGCTCGGGGGCGTGCGGGAGTTCAAATGGTCGACGGTGGTCAACCTCGACTCCTTGTTTCACTTAGCCTGGCTGCGACGGGAATTCCCGGATCCCAAGAAAGTGCCGTGGGAAGAACTCTTCCGGCAAACGTCATCGTTCCGCTACGGCGAAACCATCATCACCCAGTCAGGACACGCTATCGACAAACTCGAGTTTTCCGGGGCAGGATTCGAACGCTTGGGAAACATGCTCGCTGAAGCTCGCCGAAAAGGGGACGAAAGCGAACTTCACGAACTGCAGTCGCTCATGGTTCGCTACGGACTCGATCCCGAGACGGAGCTGTTTACCTCGTTTGATGTGACGGCCAGCGTGAGCCCTCTCCCGAATCTTCCCCCAGCCGTTCCGCCCGCGGAAGGGCTTCCGCCGCCGTCGCCGCGCCCGCGTTCCCCGCGCCGTCGCGGCCGCGACCCCCGGCGGTTCGCGTCGGCGATCGCCCGGCGTGGTCGTATGCGCCGCCGCTTCGTGTGTCAGGCGCCGTCGCGTCCCCGGCCGACGTCGGGAAGGCCGTCCCTGAAAAGGGGTCGACGTTGGCGCACTGGGGTGCCCGGCCTCTGAGTACAGCGCTAACGCTCCTGTCTGATTTCCGGCTTGGGCCGATTGATAGGGTCAAACCCGAATGGCGCTAAGTTAGGGCAGGTTTTCGTTGGCGATTCCGGCGTCTCGCGATCGTGAAGTAAAACGCGCCGCCGCGACCGAAAAAGCTCGATCGCTGCAGCTCGATCGGCGATCGAATGGGGATGAGTTCTACACGCTATCTCCCAGGTTCTTCTCATCGTTTGTGTGGACGTCGCCGCGGTGCCACGACGACAATGCTGCGTCGCAAAGCTGAGTGTCTGGACGAACTGGCCGCACTGCTGACGCGGTTCCTGCCGCCCGAGTTGTTCGCTCCGGCTCCGGGTGCTCCCGACAAGCACGGTGCGCTCCCCTGCAAACGATCGCCGCCGACCCGGTGCCGCTGCGACCGAACCGCGTCGAACCGCGAGCGCGCAAGCGCCGACCCCAACCCTATCAGTGGCTCACGCGACCACGTCGCCGCATGCGCGTTTCCGCGTCGCGACGTCAGAAGTGATCTGCCCTAACTTAGCACCATTCGGGTTTGACCCCATTTCCGCAAACCCGCGCTGCGCGTAATCTTGGGGACAAAGGGAGGGCGGATTCTCCGCCTTTCGAATTCGAAAACATCGCCATGCATCTCATGATCCCCGTTCTCGCCAGCGGTCTCTATATCGGCGGAGGCGCCGTCGGCCTTCTCCTCGTCATTGTCGTTGTCGTGCTCTTGCTGCGCCGCCGCTAGCGGAAGCGACCCGGCATGCTGCTGGCACCCGGCGCGCGGATGCGCGGCGGAACAGGCGGCTGCGATCATGCCTCGTGGAAACGAGGCAGAACCGCGGGCAAGGGTATCCGGGCGACCCAGCCGGTCCCCGCCTTCGTCGCGCCGCCAGGACGGAGACCCGGTAATCCGGTCCTTTATCCACCACCCAACTTCCAATCCCCGCCTCTCATCATCCATGCTCCACGACATCCAAAAGCTCTATGGCAAGAAAATCGGTGCATCCGACGGCGAAATCGGCCGCGTGCAGGACTGCTACTTCGACGACACATCCTGGGCGCTCCGTTATCTGGTTGCCGACACCGGAACCTGGTTGACGGGACGCCAGGTGCTCCTCGCACCGCCCGCGTTCGTCACGCGGACCTTCGGCAGTTTCGAGCATGGCGACGATGTCCTGCGCGTGAAATTGACCCGGAAACAGATCGAGGACAGTCCCTCGCTTGAATTGCACCGACCGGTCTCTCGCCAATACGAGGACGAATACCACCGCTACTATGGCTGGCCGGCTTATTGGGAGGCAGGTGGGATGTGGGGCATGGCCGGATTTCCAGTCGTGGCGTCGCCCCCGATCCCCGATGCGCGACCGCATCTCGGACCCAGCCAGCGGGACGACCCCCACCTTCGCAGCACGAAGGCGGTAACCGGTTTCCAGATTCATGCCACCGACGGGACGATCGGTTCCGTCAGCAGTTTCATGGTCGACGGCCGGACCTGGAAGATTCGCGAACTGGTCATCGAGACCGGACACTGGTACTCAGGAAAAAAAGTCCTTCTCCTCCCGGAAAACATCGACCGGATCAGCTACGAAGAGTCCACCGTGTTCGTGAATCTCACGACGGAGGACATCGACCAGACCACAAGCAACGACGTCGCGCAGGTCGGGACCGGCGCGCGCTGAACGCGCGCCCGGAACCCTGTTACACCCGTAGCCGCCCGTGTCGATCTCGTCGCGTTCCTCGTCGTGTCCGGTTACCGCGGCTCCACCGTCCCGCGACCGCCGTCCCCGGGCAGAGCCTGAATCCTCCCTCCGCAATCCCGTTCCATCGGTTCTTTGCACCATGATCGGCGAGCCTGAAGGGCCCCGAGCGGCGGCAGGCGCCGGTGCCCATTCCCCCCGCCTGCCGCGCTGGAAACGCGCCTTCGACCTCGCGTTCTGCGCGATGGCGCTGCCGTTGCTGGCCGTGGCCACGCTCTTCGTGGCCATCATGATGAAGCTGGGTTCGCCCGGGCCCGTGTTCTTTCGCCAGGAACGAGTCGGGTATCGCGGCCGGCGCTTCATGTGCTACAAGTTCCGCACCATGAAGGTCGGCGCGAGTATCGCGCTGCATCAGGCGCTGTGCGACCAGTTGATTCACTCGCACGCACCGATGGTCAAGATGGACGCCCGGGGCGATCCCCGGCTGATCCCGGGCGCCTGGCTGTTGCGCGCTTCGGGACTGGATGAGCTGCCCCAGATCATCAATGTCCTGCGCGGCGAAATGAGCGTGGTCGGGCCCCGCCCATGCGTGCCGTACGAATACGACCAGTATCTTCCCTGGCAGCGGGCGCGCTTTGCCGCCGTGCCCGGCCTGAGCGGGCTCTGGCAGGTCTCGGGCAAGAATCGCACGACTTTCGAGGAGATGATCCGGCTCGATCTCCGCTACGTTCGGACGATGACAATGTGGCTGGATCTGAAGATCCTGTTCATGACCATCCCGGCGCTCGTCCGGCAAATCCGTGAGGTGCACATGGCCCGGGGGTCGCGGGCCGGCGATCGGCCGGCTGTACTCCCAGGCTTCCGTAAACCGGTCGACCTGACCGTCGTCGAGCGGTCGCGCTTGCGTAGGGCAACACCCCATGTCACCGGCGGCGGATCGGGAGTAGGCTGGGATCCGTGCCCCGCTCCTCGCGGCCATCCTTCGTCCACGACAGTAATCGCCGGGAGGTCAGGGTTCCTGCCTCCGTTTCACGCAAACTCCAATCGCTCGGTCGTCGCCTCGGTTTCCCCAACTGCCATGAATATTCAAAAAATCTCCGCTCTCGTTGCCCTCGGTGGTGCGCTCGGCCTGGGTGGCGGCTGCGCCACCGGACCCGAATCCCGGGTCGTCAGTACACCGCCCCCGCCCGCGCCCACGACTGCCGCCGGCACCGTGCCCGCCCGTCAGCAGTCCGCCGCCGCCACCGTCGTGGTGCCGGGCGCGGCCAACACCTACGTCGTGCTCAACGCCCCACCCGCTCCCCAACCCGAGGCAGTGCCGCCCCGACCGTCTGATCAGCACTTATGGATCCCCGGATACTGGACGTGGCAGAATGGCAACTACGCGTGGATGGCCGGCCACTGGGAAATGAAGCCCTCCGCGAATGCCGTCTGGATCAATCCGACCTGGGAACCCGAGGGCAACGCTTTCGGTTTCATGAGGGTTACTGGAGGTATTGAGACCGCCCGGAGGCCGTGCGGGTTGCCACGTGACGGATTCCGCCGTGCCTGCGGCTCCGATACACGCTGATGCGCCGCGCGGCCACGTCTTCGTGCAGTCGATCTGTTCCGCCCATGAAATGGTCCCTCAAAGTCGGTCGCATCCTCGGCATCGACGTCTATCTCCACTTCACGTTTCTGCTCCTGCTCGGCTTCCTGGGCTTCGTCACGTGGCAGTCCACCGGAAGCGTTGACGCCGCCGTGAACGGCGTGGTGTTCATCGCCACCCTGTTCGGCTGCGTGCTCCTGCACGAATTCGGGCACGCGCTGATGGCCCGCCGCTACGGGATCAAGACCAGCGACATCACGCTGTTGCCGATCGGCGGCATCGCGCGCCTGGAACGCATGCCGGAGAAACCGCGGCAGGAACTTTGGGTCGCGCTGGCCGGACCGGCGGTGAACCTCGCCATTGCCGCCTTTCTGTTTGTGGTGGCTGGTGGCTGCGGATGGATTCGCGTCCACCCGGGATCTCAGCCTTACCAGCGGCTCCGCCTGCAACGGCTGATGACGGTCAATCTCGTGCTGGTGGCTTTCAATCTGCTGCCGGCGTTCCCGATGGATGGCGGCCGCGTATTGCGGGCCCTGCTGGCCGTCCGGCTGGGCCGCCGCCGCGCCACCGCCATCGCGGCCAACGTCGGCCAGGCCATGGCGATCCTCTTCGGAGTCGTGGGGTTCTTCTACAATCCATTTCTCATCTTCATCGCCATCTTCGTCTTTCTCGGCGCACAGGCCGAGGCCGGGCTCGTGGAGATGCAGTCCGCCCTCAAGGGTCTGCGCGTGCGTGATGCCATGATGACGCGCTTCCGCACGCTCGCGAGCGCACGGACACCCTGGGCGGGCAGTGGACGAACTGCTCGCCGGCTCGCAGCAGGACTTTCCGATCATCGCGCAGGATCAGCCCATCGGCATCCTCCGCCGCAACGATCTCGTCAAGGCCCTGGCCGAGCAATCGCCGGCGATACCGCCGTGGGCGAGGTGATGTGCCGGGAATGCGATTCGGTGGAGGCAGCCGCCTCGCTGCAGCGCACGTCGCCGCCATGCAGACCCGCCACTGCGCCACCGTGCCTGTGGTGCAGGACGACCGGATCGTCGGTCTGCTGACCCTGGAGCACATCAGCGAGATGATCATGGTCAATGCCGCCCTCGACCACAACGGCGCCGCCGACCACCCCGGTCATGAATCGCAGGTTTCTTCGCACCGCGGCGTCCGCGGGCCTCTTTCCCCACCCCGCCTTCCCAAGCCAACATCATGAAAACGAACACCGTCATTCCGTTGTTGAAAAAGGCCTACGCGGCCGAACTTGAAACCGTCCAGAACTACCTCGCCAATTCCGTGTGGCTCGACGGCCTGCGCGCCCAGGAGGTCGTGGAGGCCCTCGCCGCAGACGTGACCGAGGAACTCGGCCACGCCCGCAAGCTGGCCCAGCGGCTCAAGGAACTCGGCGCCTGCCCGCCCGGATCGATGGCCCTGCCCCGCACCCAGGATACGCTGCAACCCATGGCGGACCCCACCGATCTTCGCCACGTGGTCGCCGGCGTGCTCGCGGCCGAGCGTGATGCCATCTCCACCTACCAGACCATCATCGCTGCCTGCGACGGCAACGACCCGGTGACAGTCGACCTCGCCGTGCGGATTCTCGGTGATGAGGAAAAGCACCGCAGCCTCTTCGAAGGCTTTCTCCGGAGCATGGACAAGAACAAGGCCGCATGACGGCGGCGGCGGACGTTCGCCACTCCGTCCGCCGGTTCCGGGGCATGTCAGCGGTCGCGCCGAAGAAGCTTACGGCAGAAGCCGGCCGCCACGCGCCAAAAGCTCTTCGCACCATCCGAACTCATGAATACCCACCACCATCCCGAGCGATCTGCGATCCCCGGACCGGCAGTGACCGGGCCCGCGGCCCACTGGCTCGTGGTGATCAGTCACCATGAAGCCCGCATCTTCCGATCCGACACTCCGGGCACGGTGGCCGAACCGATCCGGCCCCACCAGACCGACGCCTCCATCAGCCACATCCACGGCTTCAGCGGATTCTCGCGCGGCCAGGAAAAACCGGAGGCCACCACGTTCTTCGGACCCGTGGCCGAGGCCTTGCGGGACGCCGGCCAGATCCTGGTCTTCGGCAGTGGCACCGGCACGGCCAACGAAATGGATCAATTCATCGCCTGGTTGAGGGATCACCGCCCGGAGCTGGCCGCGCGGATTGTCGGCTCGCTGATCATCGACGAGCACCACCTGAGCGACGCGCAACTGCTCGCGAAGGCGCGGGACTTCAATTTTTTTGCGCGCACCGCCCAAGCGTCATCACCCTCGACGCCATAAGTCGGCGACGCCCAGAGAAACCGCGATCCGACACCCCGGCACCGCCATCACGGGTCGCTCGTTCGTCTGGATTCTCGCGGTCACGACCTGGAGAATCAGTCCGCTCCGATTGGGTGAGTTCCTGTTCTTGACGCCCCTGCCCGGCACGCGGCTGCGGGATCAGATGTTTGGTGGAGCTCGGGCACCGGGATCGACGACTCGTCCCTACCTTGAGCCGGCGGGTACTTCCAGGTCCTGCACGACGTCTACACCATCATCGCTGGACTTGTCCGCAACTTCCGGCGCGAGGCGGAGCCGCCCATCCACCGCGCAGACGCGCTCTGCATTGGCGAGCAGCGGATTCACGTCCAGCTCGACGATCTCGGGAAACGCGAGCACGAGTTCCGACACGCGCATGATCGCGTCGTGGATCGCGTCGAGGTTCGCCTTCGGCCGGTCGCGATAACCGGCGAGCAGGCGCGATACGCGGGTCTGGCCGACCATATCCTTCGCGATCGCCAGCGTGATCGGGGGCAGCGCGACGGCGTGGTCGCGGATGACTTCGACCGCGGTGCCGCCATGGCCGAACAGGATGACCGGCCCGAAGATCGCGTCCTGCGTCGCGCCGATGATGAGTTCGTGCGCACTGGGCATCTTCACCATCTGCTGCACGGAGAAACCGCGCAACTCCGCATCCGGCCGCATCGCCCGCACCCGCGTGATCATGGTTCGCGCCGCGAGCAACACCTCGTCCGCACACTGGAGGTTCAAGGCCACGCCGCCGACGTCGGACTTGTGGGAAATCTGCGGCGAGATGATCTTCAGCACGACCGGGAACCCGATCTCGCGCGCCTTGGCCACACACTCCTCCGGCGTCGCAGCGATGTGGGTCGCGCTCACCGGCAATCCGGCGGCAGCGAGCACCTGCTTGGTCTCCGGTTCGCTCAACAGGTCGCGCCCCGCCTCCCGCGCCAGGCGCAGGATCTCCCGAACGCGTGACCGGTCGACACGCGGCGCCACGGTTGCCGGCACCGGCTCGTCGGCGATGAACCACTGGCTCTTGCGATAACGCGTCAGGTCGAGGAACGCGTGCACCGCATCCTCCGGCGTGTCGAAGCACGGAATACCGGCGCTCGTGAAGACACGGCGGGCCCGCGCCACGCCGTCGCGCCCCAGCCAGCACGTGAAGACGGTCTTCGCCGCCGCGCGCGCGGCCGCCTGCATCGCCTCCGCGATCACTTCGCTCGGCACGATGGCGGACGGCGCGTTGATGAAGAGCAGCGCCCCGGTGTCGGGATCGTCCGCGAGGATCCTCATCGTCTCCACATAGCGTTCCGGCGGCGCGTCGCCGATGATGTCCACGGGGTTCGCGTGCGACCAGTTCGCGGGCAGGACCGCGTCGAGTCGTGCCATCGTGGCGGCGGAGAGTTGCGCGAGCCGGCCGCGGTTGAGAATGAGACTGTCGGTCGCCATCACCCCCGGGCCGCCACCGTTCGTGAAGATCGCGAGGCCGTCGCCGTGCAGCGGCTTGGCCCGGGCCAGGGTCTCGACCGCACCGAACAGATCCTCGATCGATTGCACGCGGAGAATGCCCGCCTGCCGGAAAGCCGCCTCGTAGACCTCGTCGGAGCCGGCGAGCGCGCCGGTATGCGACGCGGCGGCCTTTTGCGCAGCCCGCACGCGACCCGATTTGATCGCGATCACCGGCTTGTGTTTCGCCGAACGTGCGGCCGTCCGCATGAACTCGGGCGCGTGTTGGATCGACTCGATATAGAGCAGGATCGCGCTCGTGGCCGCGTCATCGGCCAGGTACTCGAGCGCGTCGCTGAATCCAACGTCAGCGCTGTTGCCCAGCGACAGAAAGCACGAGAAACCGATGCCGCTCGACTTCGCCCAGTCGAGCACGCCGGTCGACAACGCGCCCGACTGGCTCACGAATGCCAGCGAACCGGTCAGGGAGCCCGTGTGCGCAAAACTGCCGTTGATGCCGGAGCCCGGCACGATCAATCCGAGGCAATTCGGCCCGAGGATGCGCATGCCGGATCGCCGGGCGTTCTCCACCATGCGTTCCTGCAACGATGGTCCGCCCGTCGCCGGAACCGCCTCGAGCCCCGCAGTGAGGACGACGGCCGCCTTGGTGCCGCGTTGTCCGAGGGCATCAATCAAACCGGGAACCATCGCCGGCGGCGTGCAGATGATCGCCAGCTCAGCGGATCGCGGCAGGGCGTCGACCGTGGGATACGTGAGCACGCCGGAAACGGATTCGTATTTCGGATTCACCGGCATGATCGGTCCGGCAAAACCGGCCGCCATGAGGTTCTTCATCACCATGAACCCAAGACTCTCAGGCTTGGCGGAGGCTCCGATCACGGCAATCGCTTCCGGGTGGAAGAACGAACGCAGGTTTTCAAGGCTCATGGGATGGGTTCTCTTTCGGTCGGATTGACCTGTAGGAGCGAGCTTGCTCGCGATGTCGGGAAAGATTCGCCTGCACGCAGGCTCCTGCCATGGAATGCGGCCGGAATGGTTCGGTTCGCTCACGCGAGCGGCAGGGCCCGCACCGTGGGGATCTTCTTCTTCGCATCCTCGGCTTCGTAGAAGTGCGCCCACATCGCCGCGAGGGCGCAGGACGCCTCGCAGGTGCGCACGTTGTCCTCGGGCCCCGGCACGATCACGGGCACCTTGAAACCGAGAATGATTCCCGCGGCACTCGCATCGATCAGCCGTTTCAACTGCTGCACGAGGATGCGCCCGGCTTCCATGTCGGGCACGACGAGGATCTCGGCGTTGCCGGCCACCGGGGATTTGAATCGCCCCTGATCCACCCGCTCACTCGACACCGCGATGTCGAAAGGCATGGGCCCGTCGATGATCGCGCCGGTGATCTGGTCGCGTTCGGCCATCTTGCAAAGCGCGGCGGCGTCCATGGTCGATGGCATGCGCAAGTCGACCAGGTCGGTGGCCGAGAGAATGGCCACCCTGGGACACGGGTTGCCCAGCGCGTGCAACAGGTCCACGGCGTTCTGCACGATGCCCACCTTCGCCTCCAGGTCCTGCACGACGTTGAACTCCGTGTCCGTCATGAACAGCGTGCGCGGAAACGTGGGCACATCGAGTGCATGGACGTGCGTGAGTTTGCGATGGGTCTGCAGCCGGACGGATTTGCGCAGCACCGACAGCAACTCCTCCGAGGACAGCGTGCCCTTCATGATCATCTGCACCTCGCCGCGCGCCGCCATTTCCTCCGCCAGCTCGGCCGCCGCGTGGCTGTGGTCGACGCTGATGATGCGAAACGTGCCGAGATCGATCTTCTCCGCCGCGGCCACGGCGCGGATCTTGAACTCCGGCCCGATCAACACGGGTTCGATCAGGTTGTCCTGATGCGCCGCGACACAATGCAGCAGCGTCTCCTTGTCGGCGGGATGCACCACCGCCGTCAGGATCGGCGGCTTGGGTTCGGCCATGCGGATGAGTTCGCGGAAGCGCGCGAAGTGCTCGATCAGCCGCACTTCGGGCAGGGTCTTCCGCGGGCGGGTGATCTTCTCGCGCGGCGCGATGACCTCGGCCTCACCACTGATCACTTCCTCGTCGCGCTGGTTGCGGCACTCGCACGTGAAGATCACGCGGGATTTCTTCTCGTTCTTCTCCTTCACGATCACCGTGGTGGAAATCCGGTCCCCAATGCTCACCGGCTTCTTGAACCGCAGCGTCTGCCCGAGATAGATCGCGCCCGGTCCGGGCAGCTCCGTGCCCAGGACGGTGGAGATGAGCGTCGCGCCCCACATGCCGTGCGCGATGATCTTCTGAAACAGGTCGCTGCGCGCGAACTCCTCGTCCACGTGCGCGGGGTTGACGTCCCCGGACACCGCGGCGAAGAGCAGGATGTCGTCCTTCGACAGCACGCGATGCAAGGTCGCGCGATCGCCGACCTGCATCTCGTCGAACGTCCGGTTCTGAATGGTGCTCTTTTCGTCGATCGCCTGGATCATGCGTGGCTGCCGTCCGTCAGCCGAGACTGTGATAGCCGCCGTCCACAAAATGGATGGTGCCCGTGATCGCCCTCGCCGCATCGCTCACGAGAAACGCCGCGGCATTGCCGACGTCGTCGATTGTCACGGCGCGACCGCTGCTGGTGCGGGCGACCATGCGCGTCTGCAACGCGTCAAACCCCGGAATGCCCGGAGGCCGCCCGCGTGGCGATCGGACCCGGCCGAGAGCGCGTTCACGCGGATGCCTTTTCCGCCAAGTTCGGCCGCGAGATACTTGACGCAGCTCTCGAGCGCGGCCTTGACCGGTCCCATCAGGCCGTAGCCCTCAACCGCCTTTTCGGAGCCGTAGAAAGTCAGCGTCAGGAGACTGCCGCCGTGCTCCATCAGCGGTTCCGCGAGTTGCGCCATGCGCAGAAAGGAATGACACGACACCGTCATCGCGTGCGCGAATCCCTCCGCCGAGCAGTCCACGATGCGGCCCTGCAGGTCCTCCTTGCGCGCGTAGGCGATCGCGTGCACGAGAAAGTCGAGTTCGGCCCCACGTCGCGCGCATCGCATCGAACACGGCCTCGAGTTCGCCGGGCTTGGTGACGTCGCAGCGCGCGATGATCGGCGCGTGCAACTGCTCCGCGAGCGGTCGCACATGCGGTTCCGCTTTTTCGTTGAGGTAGGTGACCGCAAGCGTGGCGCCCTGCGCCGCGAAACACTTCGCGCATCCGTAGGCAATGCTGCGCTCGTTGGCGATCCCCGCCACGAGGCCTCGTTTTCCTGTCAGCGCCAATGCATCCATAAACAAACTCCCCTCCCGTGAGCCCTCGGTCGGCTCGATTGAAGATACTTCGTCGACGGCGACAAACCAACCGCGGACGGACGAACGCCCGTTCTATTCCGCGCGCAAATCCATGTTATCAGCAGGGGTGCATCCTCCGGCCGAGGGGGCGGTCCTCTGCAGGTTCGTCGCCGTGGCGAACGAAAAAGGACCACGGTGAAGAACGACCCGAGCGACGTTCCCCGTTGAGCCGCCGCGTTCCCCGCCACGCCATCCGCGCGCGACCCCGGCCGGCGCGACGTAGGGCAAGGCCCCATGTCGCCCGTCGTGAGTTTGGCGTAAGCTGGTCGTTTGTCACTGTTCACAACAGCCAAGGATCCTCAGATGAAAAAAAGACTACTGTTCACTTCGTTCGTCATCGGCGCCGCCCTCGTCGCGGGATGCAAGCCGTCCGCTGAAAAGACGACGGTCACGCCCACCAGCGAGTCCACATCGAAGCAGTTGGACAAGGCCCAGGCCGCCGCCAATGATGCTGCGCAGGACATGCAGGACTACGCGTTTGCGCAGAAGGACGCCTTTGTCACCGCCATGAAGGCCAAGTCGGCCGCCTTGAAGGCCAACCTCGACTCCCTCGCCGCGACCATCGATAAATCCACCGACGCGGTGAAAGCCGAGGCCGGCCCCAAGCTCGCGGCGTTGCGCAAGCAGTCCGAGAAGTTGGACGCGCAAATCGACGCGGTGCAGAACTCCAACGCGAGCACCTGGGAAGGCGTGAAGGCCGACGCGCAGAAAACCTATGCGGCGGTCGAGAAAGGTTTTGCCGACGCCCGCCAATGGGTGAGCGACAAGATCGCACCGTAAGCGAATGCCGTGCCTCCGCGAGCGGGTCGCAGCCCCGGCCGGCGCGGGTTTGCCCGCGCCCGGCCGCGCGCGCCGGAGTTCCGTGGCCTGCGGCGACCTTCCCGTTCGCCGATGAGCCGCTGCATCGTTTCAATCTTTCGATCTGCCTCACGCCACCGGCACCGCCCGCACGCTCGGCCTCGCGGCCCGATTTGTCAGTGGATACTGTATGACCCCGCCGGCAACGGCTCCGCCTCCGGCCCCATGCACGCGTGGACTGATGTGTTCCGTGTCGGGAAAGACCCCATCGCGCAATCACGCGAAAAGGCGGACATTTGCTCATGAGGCGGACCTTGCAGCATGACAGCAGCGCGGTGGCTGGTCTCCGACTCGCGACCATGGCGCTCTGCGGAGCGGCAGGAGTTTTCACCATTACGGGATGTGCCACTGCCATGCGCGTCCCCGACGCGACCGTCCGCACTGACACCGCGCGCCCCGACCAGCCCGCGATGGAAATCGTTCCGGACGCCGGCGACGCCGCCGGTGCCATCGCGTGGTCCGATCAACTCGAGCCGGCGATTGACGCCGCGCGCCCCTGGACCGAGCTGACGGCGATCTGGTTTTATTACCGCAGAGCAGAGCTGACCGATTCGGAGGCGGGTCGAATTGCCGGGGTCGTCCGCTACGCGGCGCAGCACCCCGCTGCCGAGATTGGCATCACTCGTCCCGCCGACATGTCGGGCGCCGAGCCCGTCAGCCAGGACGTCAACCGGCAGCGGGTCGCCGTGATCCGCGATGCCTTGATCCGGGCCGGCATTTCGCCGCTCCGGATTCACGCGGTCGCATTCAAGGGCCCGGCAGTGACCCTCAACCGGCTCGTCTTCGTGTCGGTTCGCGACGGGCCATGAACGCGCGCGGCGGCGAAGCCGATTAAACGTTCAGTAAAGCGGGATTGGAGCACGTCCTCGGCCGGATGCGACACGTGCAATCGGGCGAAGCCCTCGGCAATGTCTCATATTGCGCTCCCTGTGCCGGCCCGGCGTCACGACGCACCAGATGATGCGGCCGCGCGACCAGATCACTGCCTGGTGGCTCGTTGATCCTTCAACTCCGGATGCCTGCCCCAATCGCGCAACACGAACCACGGCCGCTCGACGACGCCGAGCTTTTCGGGGTCGAAGGTCGTGCCCAGCACGAAGACGTTGACGATCTGGTCGGGCAGCAACCCAAGTGGATTGGCTCCGGCGGTGTTGGCCGGGTCCCAGATCCAATAGCGATTCAACGGATCGCTCGCGCCCAACTCGGGACCATAGTCGAGCGGGGCGCATTCGCGATCGACCGTGCCACCATCCGGCTGCGAATAGAAGACGATGCGGATGAGTTTCTGCTCGCGGATGGCATCAAGGAACTGGTCGTGATTCGAGATCATGGTGGGGGCCGACGTTCGGCCGGTCATCAACCTACGGCATCGGACTGGTGATCACCATGGGGTGTTACCCGCCGGCACTCGGCCGGCCGCCGGAACCGTGTTCGGAACGCTCCGGTTCCACTGCTGCCGCCTTCGTTTTCCCACGCGGCCTTGGCGGCATCAGGATCCAATGGACCCGCAGCGCCGCCCGGAGCGCACCCGCGCCAGCCCGGCCGTCCCGGATCAATCCCGGCAGCCGGAATGCCGGAGACAGGATCGTGCCGTTTCAAGGTGATGCTCCAACGGCCGTTCGCCCGAGTGAAAACAACAGCATCACCACGCCGGCGCCGCTCAGGCCCAGGCCGACGATCACGGTCATGATCCGTGGATTCCACTGCACAGGTGCACCATACCGGGGGAACACCAGTCCAGACGCGGCCGGCTTCCACAGCGTGCGAGCGACGACGGCCAGGCCGAGACCAAGGAGAAAGATGGAAAGGACGATGGTCATGGCGGAGGCGGCTGGTGCGGCCGATCCGGCAGGACGCCTTCGCCGGACGGATGAACGGAACGCGGGGAACCGGTTGGCCCTTGGTTACGAGCTGCGTCGTCCGAACAGCAGGCCGGCGATGGCTCCCGCGATGGCCCCCACCCCCAGCGCGATCGCCAGCGACGGGTAGAGATGCTCGTGGACCGAGGCATTGGCCGACGTGGCGCCGGCGGCGACCTTGCCTTTCGCCCGGCTGTAGACGCCGGCGACACTGTCGCGAGCGGCGGCAATTCGCGTGCGCAGATTGTCGGGGATCTCGGAGGTGGGGTCGGACATGATCGTCTCGGCTTCAGCAACGAGGATTTTCAACTCGTCGCGAATATCCTGGGGCGTACGAACGGTGGAAGTATCGTTTTTCATGGTATGAATTTTGACCGGTTGAGTAGCAGGCAGCGTGGCTCCGGCGTGGATCACAAGTCGGCGCGCGATCGACCGCGGCCGCGAAACAGCGAGATCAGGAACAGGATGACGAAGATAACGAAGAAGACCTTGGCGATCGTGGCGGCGGTGCCCGCAACGACGCCGAAGCCAAGAATGCCCGCGATCACGGCGATCACGAGGAAGGTAATGGCGTAGGCTAACATGGGTGTGGATGGTTGAACGTTGGGGGTGAGGATGGCTGGAGAAATCCTGGAAAAGGTGGTGCGCAAAAGGGAACCAAGACCTCCAAGGTCAGAGGTCCTGGCCGAGGCTCCCGAACCTCGGAAAGATACGCCGCCGGTCTCGCCGCCGCCATGGGGCATTGTCCTACCGCGTCGAGTCGCGACCGGGATCTGACAGAGATGCTCGAGTCAAGGACTCGAGGCGGGGTCGCATAGCTTGCCCGCCGAAGCGTTCCGCGAAGGCTGGGTCCCCACGCGATCGCGGTCGGCTGGGGACAGCCGAACCTGCCTTGGGTTGCGGCCGCAGGCCGACGCCGGGGAGTCTCCAGGCTACACCCTCACCCCGTCGTCGTTTGCACGCTGCTCTCGATCACGCCTGTCGCGATGGCGTGGCGGGTCAGGCCGGCGGTGTCGTGGATGTTGAGTTTGTCCATCAACTGCTGCCGGTGTTTCTCGACGGTCTTGATGCTGATGCCGAGTTCGCCGGCGATCTGCTTGTTGGCCGCACCCTCGGCCACGAGTTGCAGCACCTCCGCTTCGCGCGAGGTCAACGGTCGTGCGGGCCGCACCCCGCTCTCCCCGCTTTCGCGCGACCGGCGTTCCGCCTCTCGCAGGCGTTTGGCAATCGCGGGACTGAAATACCCGCGGCCGCCGGCGATCTCCTTTACGGCGTGAACCAGTGCCTGCCCGGAGTTCTGTTTGAGCAAATAGCCGGCGGCGCCGACCGCGACCATGTGCGCGACATACTCGTCGTCGCTGTGCGCGGAGAGCACGAGCACCCGGGTGTCGGGTGCCGCGCGCAGGATCTGACGCGTCGCCTCGAAGCCATTGAGCACGGGCATGGCGATGTCCATCACGACCACGTCCGGGTGGAGCTTCCGCGTCAGATTGACCGCCTCGCGACCGGTGGACGCCTCGCCGACCACGTCGATTTCGTCGTCCTGTTCCAGGAGCGATCGCAAGCCTTCGCGGACAATCGCGTGATCGTCAGCCAGCATTACGGTGGTGCGTTTCATCATTTGGACTTTCTTTGGTTGCGGTGGAACGGAACCTCGGCGCGCACCGTGGTGCCCTGACCCGGCGCCGATTCGATGACGAGGTTGCCGCCCACCATCTCGACGCGTTCCCGCATGCCGAGCAGGCCGAGACGCTTGTAGGTGCCGGCCGCGAGGATGCGGTCCACCGGAAAGGATTTTCCGTCGTCGTGCACGTCCAGGCGCACCGCGCCGGGGATCATGCGCAAGCGCACGGTCGCAACCTGCGCATGCGCATGGCGGACGATGTTCGTGAGCGCTTCCTGGGCGACGCGGTAGAGGACCGTGCGCCCGGTGCTATCAAGCGCTTCAATCCCGGCAAAGGCCGTGAAGTCGATGTGCAGCCCCTTGCGCCCGGGAAGATCCCGGATGAAGGCGCGCAGCGCGGGGATCAGCCCGAGGTCGTCGAGCAGCGTCGGGCGCAGCTCGCGTGCGAAGCGATGGACCACTTTGATCGACTGGCCCACCAGGCGCCGTGCGACGCCGATACGCTTGCGCAGGTCAGCGGGGATCCGCGGTCGCGCTGCGGGTGAGCGCCGAAAGCTGCACGTTGATGCCCGCGAGGATCTGGGCGACCTCGTCGTGCAGCTCGCGGCTGATGTTCTTCCGCTCGTCCTCCTGGGCCTGGAGGATCTGGCGCGTGACGTGGCGCAATTGCGCGTGCAACGCGCGCGACTCCGCCAGCAGCCGGGATTGCGTCTGCTCGGTATTCCGCAGGGTGGCCTCCACCGCCACGCGCCGGGCGATTTCCCGATTCGCCTCCTCGTTCGCGGCTGCCAGTGCTTCCGCGCGGCGCTGCGTCGCCTCCGTTTGTTTCCGCCCGGTGATGTCCATCACCATGGCCCGGCATTCGCGTCGCTCGGGCGAGCTTTCCGCCTCGATGCTCACGATCCGCGGCGGCCCGCCGGCGCCCGTGAGCGTCACTTCGCAGGATTGTCTGGTCGCGCCCGCGAACACGCGCTTGAGGAAGGCCCGAAAGGCGGCCTGGTCTTCCGCGGCCAGATAATGCGCCAGGGGCCGGCCGGACAGCCGGGAGCGTTCCATCCCGACGATGCGGGCGCCCGTGAGATTGACCAACTGGATGTTCCCGCCGGGGGTGAGGGAAAAATAGCCGACCGGCGCGAAGTCGTAGAGCTCGGTGTATTTCTCCAGGAGGGACTCCGTCCGCTCGCGGGCTTCCTCCAGTTCCGCGTTTTGCATCTCCAGTTCGATCTGGTGCACCTGCAGTTCCTGGAGGAGGCGCTGCGCGTCGGCGCCTGACTTCCGCGCGTCGACCGCTGGCCCGCGCCGGTGCGATCGCTCGCGCAAGCGAGCCTCGGCGCGCCGACGCAAGCCGACGCCATTATTGGAAAGGGGTGTGCTTTTCTTCACGGGGCGGCCTCGCAGTCCCGTCCGTTGCCCAGGAAGCGCGTGATTATATCCCGCAATTTGTCGGTATCAAAGGGCTTCGCCAGAAAACCGGCGAAGCCGTGGTCGTCCGGCTGGCGCATCTCGGCCTCGTGCGTGTATCCGCTCATCACGATCGCCTTCACCGCCGGATCGAACTCGCGCAGCGCCTGCAACGCCTCCCGACCGCCGAGGCCGCCGCGCACCGTCAGATCCAGCATGACCAGGTCAAACGGGCACCGCTCGCCCTTCGCGTTGCGATAAACCTCGATGGCCCGTTGACCGTCCGCCACCGCTTCCACGTCGAAGCCCATCCGCCGAAGCGTCGTGCCGAGCAGCTTTCGCAGGGCCTCCTCGTCGTCCATCACCAGGATCCGGCCGCGCAGCGTCATCAGCGGCGCCAGCAACGCCCTTTGCTCCGGCGGTGCACCGTGGCAGGCGGGCAGGTCGACGCGAAAAGTGGTTCCGCCCCCGACCTCGGATGTCACACTGATCGCGCCGCCATGTTTTCGGACAATGGCATGGCAGATCGTGAGCCCCAGACCCATGCCCTTCCCGGAGCCCCGCTGCTTCGTCGAGAAATAGGGATCAAAAACCTTCGCCAGCAATTCCTTCGCCATGCCGCCGCCGTGATCGGCCACGGTGACGCGCACGTAATCGCCCGGTGGCAGCGATGAATTCTCAGTGGCTTCCAACACCACATTCTCCGCCCGGACGGAGATCACGCCGCCGCCCGGCATGGCTTCCCGCGCGTTCAAGACCAGGTTCGCGATGACCTGGCGAATCTGCCCCTCGTCCACGTCCGCCGACCAGAGGTCCGCCGCCAGGGAGAATTCGCCCTGCACGCGGGATCCGCTCAATGACAATCGGGCAGACTCCTGAATGACCGCGGCAAGCCTCGTAGGTTTGCGCATCGGCGTGCCGCCCCGGGCAAACGTGATCAGTTGCTGGGTCAGGCTGCGCGCCGACAGCGCCGCCTCCCCGGCCTCCGCCAGCGAAAGATCTGCTTCCTCCCCGGGGCGGACGAGCGCCCGGGCCCGCTCGACGCCGAGCAGGATCACCGTGAGCAGGTTGTTGAAGTCATGGGCGATGCCGCCGGCCAGAATTCCCGTGGCCTCAAGCTTGTTCAAGACAAGGCGGTCCGCCTCGGCGCGCTTATGCGCCGTGATATCCACCAGCACCACGCGGCACTCCTCTCCCGACGCCTCCGCCGCCGCTTCGATCCGAACCACGACCGGCGACCCGGAGCCATGGACGAGCGCCAGCTCACCGCCGCCCGGGATCGGGCGTGAAAATCCCGTGGCGAGGAGCGTGCGGAAAGCGCCCCGGTCGCCGGCGGTCACGAAGACTTCGAAGCGTTGCCCGACCAGGCGCGAGCGCTCGGTTTCGAGGAGGCGAGCTGCCGCGAGATTCGCCTGCCGGATGGTTCCGTCGCGACCGAGGGTGAGGTAGCCCACGGGAGCGAAGTCGTAGAGTTCGCTGTACTTTTCCAGCCCCGCCGCCATGGCGTCGCGGGCCTGCTGCAGTTCCTCGTTCTGCATCTCCAGCTCGATCTGGTGGACCTGCAACTCGTGCACGAGGCGGTGCATGTCGACGTCCGTGCGGGGCGGATCGCCGGCGGCGGTCTTCTGCTGCAACCGTTGCTCCGCGCGGCGGCGCAGTTCCGCGGACGCACGGGATGGCTGCGTCTCCGCGGCGGTGGCGCGATGCCTGGCTGGCGTGGTCATGGGCTTGTTCCCTTCGTTCTTTGTTCGAGCTGCGCGGTCTGCTTCGCGACGTGTTTCTTCAGGGCCGTCTGCTGGCCGCGTAGTTTGGCCTCCAATACCTTCGCGGCGGTGATGTCCGTGAAGGTGATCACGACGCCGTCGATCCGGTCGTCCATGCGTGCGGTAGGGCATGATGCGCACCGTGAACCAGCGGCCGTCGCGCGCGCCGGACGGCTTCTCCGTCAGGACCAGCGTGCGCAGCACCTCCCGCGCATCGTCCGCCAGCGTCGGGGTAGTCCAGATTCGATGCGAGGTCGGTGAGGGGCCGGCCGACGTCGCCCGGGATGAGCTTGATGATCTGCGGTCGTCGGCCGGGGTGAAGCGCCGCACGTTGAGCTCGTTGTCCAGGAACAGGGTGGCGATGTCCGTGCTGTTGAGCAGGTTCTTCATGTCGTTGCTGGCGCGCGACAGCTCGTCGACCTTGGCCTGCAACTCGGCGTTGAGCGTCTGCAGTTCCTCGTTCAGCGACTGCATCTCCTCCTTCGAGGTGGTGAGCTCCTCGTTGGTGGACTGCAGTTCCTCGTTGGTGGACTGCAGCTCCTCGTTGGTGGACTGGAGTTCCTCCTGCGAGGTCTGCATCTCTTCGCGCGTGGTCCGCGCCTCGGCGCGAGACCTGCAGAAGTTCCTGTTCCAGTTCCGCCAGCCGGGGGCCGCGCGCGTGCGTCTTCGCCCTGTCGCGATGGCGCCGGCGACGCCGCGGGCGCGGCCACGTCGGTGAAGACGATCATCACCAACCCGTGCAGCTGGCCGGGTTCGTCGAGTTGCTGGACGGTGACGTCCACGCATTGCTCGCCGCCGTTGGTCCCGACCTTGAGTCCGTGCAGGCGCCACGACGCCCTTTTGCCGGAGCGCCTTCTGGAAGGCGCGCGGCCAGTTCGTAGCGCAAGCCCTCGCGGGCCATGGCGAAGATGTTCCAGTTGGCCTTGCCGGCGGCCGGCTCGAGGTATTTGCCGGTGCGGCCGCTGATGTAGAAGATGTCGCCCTTGTCGTTGGCGAGCACCGCCGGCGGCGCGTAGCGCTGCAGGACCAACTGATCCGCCAGCGACTGGAGACTGACCGGCGACCGGGGCGCCGCCGGCGCTTCCGCGCCGGCGGCGGGGCCCGAGTTAAACGAGGCAGGAAACTCGACCGGCTCGGAGCGCAGGGCGGATTCCGCGCGCCGGAAGATCCGCGACTTGCCGCCGGAGCGGCGCAAACAGATCGGTGCACCGGTCCCACCGTTTCCGCGCTGCCGAGAAACAGGAGCCGCCGGGATTGAGGCTGTAGTGAAACAGCGGGATCAGTTTCTTCTGCACCTCCGGCGTAAGATAGATCAGCAGGTTGCGGCAGCTCAGGAGGTCCAGCTTGGTGAAAGGCGGATCCATGATGAGATTCTGCGGGGCGAAGATCACCATCTCGCGGATCTCCTTGCGCACCCGGTAGCCGCGTTCCTCCTTGGTGAAGAACCGGCGCAGCCGTTCTGGCGACACGTCGGCGGCGATGTTGTCCGGGATAGACGCCCTGGCGCGCCTTGTCGATCGCGTCCCGGTCGAGGTCGGTGGCAAAGATCTGGAGGGCGAAATTCCGCGTCCGGCGCTGACCTGCTTCCAGCGCCTCCTTGAACACCATGGCCAGCGAATAGGCCTCCTCCCCGGTGGAGCAGCCGGGCACCCAGGCCCGCAGCGCCTGGCCGGCCTTCCGACCCGCGAGCAGCGCCGGAATGGCCTCCGTGCGCAACTGCTCCCAGGCGGCGGGATCGCGGAAGAAGCTCGTCACCCCGATCAGCAGTTCCTTGAAGAGCAGGTCCAGCTCCTGCGGGTTTTCCTGCAGGTAGCGGACATAGGTCGCGATCTTGTCGATCTGGTGAATGCCCATGCGCCGCTCGATCCGGCGGTAGAGCGTGTTCCGCTTGTAGAGCGAAAAGTCGTGGCCGGTGTGCGCGCGCAGCAGGATGACCACCTTTTCCAGGGCGCTCTGCGGGCTTTGTCGTCCACGGCCGGTTTCCGTGCCGGGTGAGCAGCGGCGTGCGCTTGCAGATAGGCGATGATCTTGCCGGGCAGCTCCTCCGCCGGGGCGACGATGTCCGCCAGGCCCGCATCGATCGCGCTGCGGGGCATGCCGTCGAACTTGGCCGACGCCGGCTCCTGCACCAGCACCACGCCCGCCTTTTCCTTGATGGCGCGCAGCCCCAGCGTGCCGTCGGAGCCCATGCCGGAAAGGATCACGCCGATGCTGCGCTCCTGCTGGTCCTGCGCCAGGGAGCGGAGGAAGAAATCAATCGGCAGGCGCAAGCCGCGGGGCGCCGCCGGCTCGAGCAGGTGCAGGACGCCGTGCAGGATGGACATGTCCTTGTTCGGCGGGATCACATAGACGCAGTCCGGCCGCACCCTCGTGCGATCCCTGACCTGGATGACCTTCATGCCGGTCGCCGCGCTGCAGCAGTTCGGGCATGATGCCCTTGTGCGTCGGGTCCAGATGCTGGACGATGACGAACGCCATGCCGCTCCCCGCGGGCACATGGCCGAGAAACTGTTCCAGGGCTTCGAGCCCGCCGGCCGAGGCGCCGATGCCGACGATCGGGAAGCCCGCCGTCGCGGGACGGAACGCACGCGACGGCGTCTGGTCTGGCATCACCCGGCCCGTTTTCCTCATTCGGGACTTCGGTGAGGGAATCGTTTTCATGGACACGGCCACAGCGGAGTCAGAACCTATTTCATAGCATCGGGCGGCGCGAGCCCCGGCTTGTGGGGTGATTCCCCACCCGCTTCTCCCGCGGCGGCCGCGTCACACGCGAACCAAACCAAACTCGCGGGCGCTGCAAACGCCGGATCAGGTATCCCGAGATCCGTCCGGTCTTGGAGTGCGATGCTCCGCATCGCTTGTCCGCAACCCCGACCGACAACCGGGAAATGCGCCCGGTGCAGATCCGGTGGGTAAAGACCCCATGGCCGCCGGGGAAGGCCGGTAGTAGTAATAAAGGCGGACGAACGATCATCCCGATCGTTCCGCGCCCCGCCACCTCCGTCCTGCCTCCCTACCCCGATGAAGTTCTTTCCCGCCTCCGCCCGGACCGTCTTCGAAGCGTCGAGCCGGTCGCCTCATGCCTCCTGTGAGGGCCGCGTCGTGGCCCCACCCGCCGGCCTGGACGAACCCCATGAAATCATCTGGTGCGAAGCGGAGGGTCGCCTGGTCGATGTCGCCAAGGACGCGCACGACGATGTCGGCCCATCGGCATTTCGTCCCTCCGCGCTTCCTTCGCCGGTTTGGCGGACTTCCCTTGTCGACGCCGGGCGTCCGGACACCGCCGGCCAGCCGCTTCCGGGCCGGGGACCGGCCCCGGAATGAATGCCTGCAAACATTTCGGATCGTGCGGAAACCGAGCGTGGGAATCCAACGCGGCTACGGGTAGCTGCGCTTGAAGCTTGGCGAAAGCGTGGCCGTTCATACGGCCAATTTCCGCCTTGCTGGGACAAGCTCTAACGAGCTCGCCGACATCAGTCTCTCCCATCGCCGGTGAGGACGCGTTCATCTCGGTCCTTGTTTCCAGCCACCTTCGTAGAACTTGTAGACCTGGCCGTACCCTTTCCAATGTGGTGCCATCCACACCGCTTTCGCGCTCGGCGGCAGGGCCCAATGTCCCGCCATCCATGCGTAACGATCGTGGCGCCACGACCAGCATCCTTCCACCCACACGTGCGCCGACGATGGCGGAGCCGGCACGAGTTCCCGATCTTCGGACGGCGGGTCGGCGATCATGGTGCCGGTCCGACTGGCGGGCAGGTCGGCCAACTGCATCACGAAGTCGGGGTTCTTCACCTCCTCCGCGATTGCCGTCACCGCCACGGGTGTTACATCTGTCGACGTCGTCAATGTCGTCTCCGAACGGTCCCGAACGGCGGGCGGCGGAGCGGATAACCAGTGGGAAGAGGGTCCCGAAGCACAACCGGCCACCAGGACGAGGCCGCCACCCCACAGCAGGGCCCGGGCGAACCGTCCTGCCGTGCACGCCGGGGCGGAAGCCCGACGAAATTCAGGCAGCGTCGTTTTCATCCCACAACAATACGTCCGCCGGGGCCCTGGCGCCATGGGGTGTACCACGCAGCGCCCGGCGCTCCGTCGGTGCGGCCATGTTGAGCGTGCCGGGGCGAGCGGCGAAGTTCGCCGCCGCCAGCCCGCCCGCCGTTGCCGACGAAGCGAACCGGCGACGGCTGCCGTCGTCGCAATACCGAAGGAAGATTGTTGCGGAATGCGGGCGGTGGGGCGGGGATTCCGGCGCCACGTCGTCCTAGGATCGCCGCTGGACCAGACCGCTTTAGAGTCGCCGGCGGGTTTGGCCTACGTACTTTTACGCCTCGCCCCGGGGAATGCGGCGGGAGCCGGGAGACCGCGCGAGTGTGGGATGAGGTATGTTTCCGCGGGAGATACGCGCTACTGTTGCCAGCGCGGCCGGAACGCATGCCTGCGCGGACCGGTAGTCCAACCTCGTGTTGCCGCGGCACCTTGACACGATGCGAGGCGTGAACGCGCACCGCCGGACCTTCGTCGTGGTCGAGGACGATCCGCTGGTCCGCCAAAGCCTGACGTGCCTGTTGCAGCAGGATTTCCCGGATCACCGGATCGAAGCGTTCGAAGCGGGCCAGCCTGCGGTTGCGTATTGTGAACGAGAAACCGTCGCGCTGCTCCTTACCGATCTCGGACTGCCGGACATGCACGGCCTCGATATCATCCGCCACCTGCGTGCCGTGCGGCGGATTGAACACGTGATCGTGATGACCGGCACGCCCACCGACGATCTCCCGCGGGAGTTGTGGGATCTGGGGGTAAGCGGCTTCATCGACAAGACGTCGCTCGAAGCACACGTGCAGGCGGCGATCGCCCGCGTGCTGGCCGGCGGCATGTACTTCTCCGCCGCCGTCACGCCGGCGCGGCTGCACGACGCCCCGGAAGGCCCGCCGCCCCCCGGCAGCGCGGGTGACTGCGGCCTTTCGCCGCGCGAGCGCGAGGTGGCCCGGTTGGTCGTCACCGGCCTGCTTTCGAAAGAGATCGCGGATCGTCTTCACCTCAGCCCGCGTACGGTGGAGAAATATCGCCTGCACATCATGCGCAAGGTCGGCGTGCGCAGCGTGCCGCAACTGGTGTACTGGTGCCTCCGGCACGGACTGGCTTGAGCCAACATAGCGAAGATCGCGAGGAGTTGGCGGGGGGCAGGTCCATTCGCAGGTTGGGCAGTGGGCCACTGCGGCGTCCCGACGCGACCGTCATGGGGCGTACTCTTACGCCTTCCGCCGCGCCGCTTTGAAGTCGGCCGACGCGGTGACGATGCCGAGGGAGCGGTGCCGATCACCGGCCCACCACGCCACAAGATCACTCCAGGAAAGCAGCACGACGCTCATTGGCCATGAATATAGAACCAGAAAGTCCACTCTTTCCCACTCCGGTGCGGTGGTTCGAGATTCCGATGCACACGGTACGGTCGGGACTGGCGCGCGTTGTCGACGACACATCATCCGAGACGGTCGATCAACCGCCCCAGGCTTCAGAGCCAGAGAGCGCCGCGTCCGCCAGGCTCCTCGAGGCGTACGCCTGAGTCCGTTCCAGGGACCAGTCGCTTTTTTTCAGCGACCCTGCCTTGCCCCGGGGGTGTCACGCCGCCTCGTGCAGGACCTGGGCGAGTACCACGAGCATCTTGGCGGCGGTGTAGGGCTTGGGAACGAAGTAGTGCACGCCCGCGCTCTGGGCTTTGGCGACGCGAGCATCGGCGGCGAGACCGCTGGATCCGATGATCCGTACCTGTGGATTCAGGGCCTTGAGCGCGATAATGGTGGACGGACCGTCCATCACCGGCATTGCCATGTCCGTCAGCACGACCGCGATCAAATCGCGCTGCGCGGCATAGAGCGCCACCGCTTCCGCGCCGTTGGCGGCCAGCAGGACGTGGTAACCGTGTCGCTCGAGCGTCAATTGGGCAATGCTCCGGATGCTCTCCTCGTCGTCCACGACGAGGACCAATTCCCCGGCGCCGTGCGGGATCGCACCAGGCTCGACCGCGGCAACGTCAACAACCTCGGCGCGGGTATTGGCGGGAAGGTGGACCTTGAATTGCGTGCCCCGGGCCGGCTCGCTGTAGACGGTGATGAATCCGCCGTGGCCACGCACGATCCCGAGCGACGTCGAGAGCCCGAGCCCCGTGCCCTTGCCGACTTCCTTGGTGGTGAAGAACGGCTCGAAGATCCGTTCGAGGTGCGCAGGCCGGATGCCGGTGCCGGTATCGGCCACCTCGACCACCAGGTAAGGACCGGGTCGGGCTTCGGGGTTCATGCCGGCATAAACCTCGTCCAGCATCACGTTCGCGATTGTCATCGCGAGGGTCCCGCCATTGGGCATGGCGTCGCGCGCGTTGACGCACATGTTCATGAAGACCTGGTGCAATTGCGTGGGATCACCTGTCACCGTCTGCAGATCGGGCGAGGGACGGAAAATGAATTCGATATTTTTCGGAAACGTCTCGCGAACGATCTTCTGGATGTCGCGCAGGAGGTGAACCAGGTTGACCGTAATGCGCTTGCCCTCGACACCGCGGGCGAAGGACAACACCTGGCCCACGAGATCGGCGCCGCGTTGCGCGCACATGTGCAGGGTGGCGAGCATCGAGCGACCCATCTCACTCTTGACCTCGCGCTGGAGCAGGGCAACGGACATGAGAATCGGCGCGAGGATGTTGTTGAAATCATGAGCGATGCCGCCGGCGAGGGCGCCGATGCTCTCCAGGCGCTGGACCCGGAGGAATTTGGCCTCGAGGGCCTTTCGTTCGGTGATGTCGGTGTTGATCGCGAGGATGGATTTGGGTTCGCCCGCTTCGTCGCGCACGAGCGTCCAGCGCACTTCCATCGTCAGAGTGCGACCGTCCCTGGTGCGGGTCTGCAATTCTCCGTACCAGTGCTCGTGCTGGCGCAGCAACCGGAGAGCATCATCGAATTTTCCGGGCTCGAAGTGGAGCAACTCGCGCGATCCCTGGCCGACCGCTTCCGCGGCCGGCCAACCAAAGATCTGCTCGGCTCCGCAATTCCAGAAAAGGATCCGGCCCGCGAGGTCCTTGAGGATGATCGCGTCCGAGGCGGCGTCGAGCAGGGCAGCCTGCTCGCGCGTGATGGCATCGGCATCCTGCCGCTGGATTTCAGAGGCAGCCCGCGCCGCGAAGATCTGGAGGGTCGACGTGATGAATTCGTGCCGGGCGAGCGGCTGTTGGAATTGAACGGACATCAGCCCGAGCGGTCGCCCCGCGGCGTCCACCAACCGGGTCTCCACGCAAGCCTCGATTCCCAATTTGCCCATCATCTGCGCCTGCGGGAAGAGTCGCCGGGCGTCGCGGGGCACGACCCCGGGATCGACCTGATCAAGGCCCTCGGAGGGCGTTCCGGCCAGGCGGTAGGCGAAATTCGGCACCGTCTTCCCGGCGACGACGGCAGCAAGGGTCTGCGCGGTGCCCGGCTCCGCGGCATCGAATCGCGCAATGAACGCGGCATGCGCGCCGAGGGCCTGCGCCATGCTGCGCGTGACCTGCTCGAAGAATTCGTTCCCGGCACTCACGGATATGCCGCGCGCCATCGCCAGCACAGCCTCGTGGGTCTGCCGCTGTTCGACTCGCGCCCGCAAGACCAGGACGCCGAAGGCGAGATTGTCGGCCAGTTCCTGCAGCACGTTCAGTTCCCCGGGCAGAATCTCTCGCGCCTCCGCCATATACAGCGCGAGCATCCCGAAGGTGCGAGCCTGGTCGCGCAACGGCAGGACAATCACGCCGCGGTACCCGCGCGCGCGAGCCCGCTCCCGCCACGGATCAAAAGCCTCCCACTGCGACACATCGGGCACCACCACAGGCTGCCCGCTTCGGATGCACTGCCCGGCCGGACCCTCGCCGGTCGCATCGTCTTTTGCCGATGAGACCCGGATGCCGGCCAGATAACCATCTTCGACCCCGGCATGCGCCTGCGGGGCGATCGCGCCGGTCTCGTCGTCCTGCACGTAACCGACCCACGCCATGCGGAACGAGCCGACGTCGGTCGCGATCTGGCAGATGCTGCGCAACAGACTCACTTCCTCCTCGGCGCGAATGACGGCCTCGTTGCACCGGCCCAACATATGCAGCGCCTGGTTGGAACGGGAGATTTCGATCCCGGCGATTTTCAGGTCATGGATGTCCGTGCAGGTGCCGAACCATTTGATGATGGTGCCGGCCGCGTCACGCACGGGCCCGCCGCGCATCAGCCACCAGCGAAAAATGCCGTCGGCGCGACGCAGGCGGGATTCGATGGTGTAGTCCGTCCCGGTCACCGTCGCGTGTTGCCAGGCCTTCTCCGCTCGCGGCTGGTCGTCCGGATGGAATGGCTTGCTCCACCCGTGCCCCAGACTTTCTTCCAGCGCGAGCCCCGTGTAGTCCATCCAGCGTTGATTGATATAGACGACCGCGCCATCCGGCCGGGTGATCCACACGATCTGCGGCATGGCCTCTGCCAGCGTGCGGAACTCCTCCAGGCTCGCGTGCAACGCTGCCTCCGCCTGCTTGCGCTCGGTGACGTCCGTCCAGACGCCAATGATTTCGATCGGCCGGCCGTCGGCGTCCCGCAGCACCTGCCGGTTGTCATCGACCCAGCGGTAGTGCCCTTCCTTGTGGCGGAGCCTGTATTCAATCCGGCTCGTGCCTTGTTGCATCGTCTCGGGAATGCTCGCGAGCGCACGTTCGCGATCCACCGGATGGAGCCGATCCAGCCACCACTCCATGCTCAAGGTTTCCTCGACCGCAAACCCCAGCAGCCGGGTGAGGTTCGCGCTGGCCGTGAGCGGGATGATCCGTTCGCCTTCGACCTTCAGCCGGTAAACGACGGCGGGGCTGTGCGCGAACATGTGCGCGAGTTGCGCGTGCGCGCTGCGCAATTCGTGCTCCGCGCGATGCCGTTCCGCCCCCTCGAGGGCGAGCGACGCAAGGTTCGCCACCGCAACCGCAAAGGTCTCCTCGTCGGCGGTCCAACGACGCGCCGGCCCGACGTGTTCGTGACACAGCACGCCGTGCACGGCGCCGCCCATGTGGATGGGCGCGTCCAGCATCGACGTGATGCCCAGCGGTCGGAGATAGGTCTCCGAGAATTCACCCGTGCGGTCGTCGCGGTGCACATCTTCCGCGGCGATCACCTTCTCACCCGCCAGCGCTCGGAAATAGGCGGGATAATCGGCGGCTGACAGCTCGAACCCGTCGCTGTGCCGGTCCGCCGCCAGTTCATAGAGATCCACACAGCGGATCGCGGTGCGATCATGATTGTACCGCCAGATGCTGACTCGCGCGACGCCCAGAGATTGGGCGTCGACTTCGGTCAGCTGCCGTAGAGTGCCCGTCAGGTTGTCACTCTTCCCGGTTCCGCCGCCGGCGAAGGTAATCAGCGCGTCGCGCTGGCGGACGTGACGTTCCTCCTCGGCGCGCCGTCTCGCCTCCGCTGCCTTGCGCTCCGAGACATCCTGCTTGATGGCAATGTAGCGGGACATTATCCCGGCGGCATCCCGGACCGGGGTGATGGTCATCTCCTCGGAGTAGAGACTGCCGTCCTTGCGACGGTTGATCAGCTCACCGCGCCAGACCTGGCCCGATGCGATGGTTTGCCAGAGATTCCGGTAGAACGAGTCGCGCTGCGTGCCGCTCTTGAGGATACGCGGGTTCTGACCAACGACCTCCTCCCGGGAGTAGCCGGTAAGCTGGGTGAAAGCCGGGTTGACCCATTGAATCGTCCCGCTTGCGTCAGCGATGACGATGCCGTTGGCAGCTGCTTCGAGTGCAGTGGCCTGCGCTCGAAGTTGTTCCTCGGCCCGCATGCGCTCGGTGTTCTCCGCCTGCAAGGCGACGTTGGATCGGGCGAGATCGTCCGTGCGCTCGACGACCCGCCCGGCCATCGTGTTGAACTCGCGCGCCAACAGCCCGAGTTCGTCGTCGGTCGATTCGGGCCAGGGCTCATTCCTCCCGCCGTCGGCAAATTGCCGCACGCGCGCATGCAGTTTGCGCAACGGTCGCGTGATCGTGCGCGCGAGGAGGACGGCCAGGCCCGCCGTCGCGAGGAGCGCCACGCTGCTGATGAGAATCACCGTCCACCCAAACCCGCGGGCGGGCGCCAGCGCTTCGGCCTGGTCGACCTTGACGATCAGTCCGAGCTGGTGTTTCGCGATCCAGCGGTAGACCGCGATCGCTGGTACACCGCGATAGTCGGTGGTGAACACCACGCCGTTTTCTCGCGCCGCGCACCGGAAGGCGGAGTCGGTCTCAAGTTGCCGACGCAGCACCACGGACGCGGGGAGGAAGCGCGGCTGGGTCACGAGGAACCGGTCCGCATTGATGAGAAAAGCGTCCTCCGTCTTGCGCAGCCCGGCCCCGCGGCACGCGATCGCGGTCAGCGCCGCGAGATCGAGCCGCGCGGCGAGCACCGCCACGACCCGCCCATCAACCGCGCGCAAGGGGATCGCCGCTGTCATCGCCGGCGCACCGAGATCGTTGGAGATGTACGGCGTATGCAGATCCAAGGCGTCCTTGGCATGATCGAAGAAAGGATGACCAACTTTGGATTTCCCTTCCTCGGCGGGACGGGTCGACACCACGACCCTGCCGCCGTCCGGCTCCATAACAAACAGCTCGAGGAAACCCGCTCGGGAGCCGGTCAGGTGCGGTTCGAATTCCGTCACGAGCAGGTCATGCGCTGCGCGCGCCTCGTCCGAGTCAGCGGTCGCGGCGAGGAGTCCGGCAGTCTTCTCCACCACATCGGGGTGCAATGCGATCTGGCCGAGATCGGCGAGACGCTCCTCGAGCCACGTGTCCAGCGCGGCTTCCTTTTCGACGGCGCTGCCGAGCATCTCCGTTACCGCGGCGGTCTGCAGGCCCTCGGTTCCGCTGCGATACGAGAGCAGGCCCACCATTGCCAGCAGGACCGCGGTGAGGAGCCCGAAAAACAGGACGATCCGCAATGTGAGGTTCAGCTTCGTCGCACACCTCCGTGCGGTCCGGGGTCAGGGGCTGCGAGCAAAGGTGCGGGCCAGAAAATCATTGAAGGTGCGGCGGTGCGTTTCCGCCACGAACAGCGCGAAATGTGTTCCCACCAACCGGTCGCGCGCGCGGCCCATGAGACCTGCGCCGGCGAGATTGACCCGCCGGATGGAGCCGTCGGCCGTGAGATTAAAATAACCCACCGGCGCGAAATCGAACAGCGCGGCGGATAGCTCCAATCCCGTTTCCATCTCCACCCTCGCCGCCCGCAGCTCCTTGTTTTGCATTTCCAACTCGATCCGGTGGACGTCGAGTTCCTGCTGGAGCCGCCACAGGTCAGCTTCGCTCCGCGGCCGGCTCAGCGCCTGCCGTTCCTTCCTGGCCGTGTTGATCACCCTATGCGACGCGCCGGGCGATGCGGGCTTTTCCGACGATTTCTTCATGACACCCTTCCGGACGTGAATGTGCATGAATAGACAGGAACTCACCGCGGCCAGACAACATGCAACGGGCAGCCATGGCGTAATTCAGAGTTTTTTCACCCCCACCGGGACGCGCTGTGCCATCCAAGTCCGCTTCGGAGGCACCATGGGGTGGACAACGCAGAGCCCGGCGGGCGTTTCGTCGGGCGAAGGGCCGGCCGGACCCTCTGGACCGTGCCGGGACTCTTACGGTCACGGCATGGCCAGAGGGCCAACCCTACAACTGTGGCGTTTCCGTCTCAGCCGGCGGGTCAGGCCGCGTGCTTTTTGGACCCGGCCGTCTTCGATTCCTTCATCACGACCTTGACGCCCTTGATGGGTTTGCTCGCAGCCTTGCGCACGGCCGAAACCGCGGTCGCCCCCACCTTGCCGGCGGCGGTGAGCGCCCCGTCGGCGGCCGCACCCGCCGCCTTCTCGGCACTGACGCCGGAATCCTTCGCCCCCTTGATGGCTCCTGCGATCAGACCCGTGGTGGCGGCCTCCAGGTCGCCCCCGGCTGCCGCGGTGTCCTGGATGGCAACGTGGGCCGTATGGCTGATGGTTTCCAAAACGTCCGCGCCGACGGTCTTCGTGCCCCGAAGCACGCCGAGCATGATGCCTTCAGTGGCATGGCCCAGGTCAGCGCCCACCTGCACGGCACCGTGGATGGCACCGCCGGCCACCTGGGCGATGGCCTCGGTCACCGATGCGCCCACCTTGCCGGTATCTTTGAACGTGGTGACGAGGATGCCGGATACGGCTCCCACCGTCGCTTGGACGATGTCGCCGGTGCCGGAGATCGCCGCAACGATCTGATCTTTGACTGTTCCAATGGTTCCCGGATGGGTTGTCTTCATAATTTGTTTTCTTTGTTTTGCTGTTCGTGTGTCGGCGATCATCTCGCCGGAAAGGGCAGTCCTGTCTCTCCCGCGCGGGGCAGGTCGCCACCAGTCGTTGCGCCTGGCGCGCACGCGTTGGTGCCGTCGCCGCCGGATCCGAAAACGGGGCAAGACCGGAGCCTGGCTGGGCCTCCGGTCCTTCCCGATTTCGTTGAGTTCAGGCCGCGACTCGCGTCGCGGTTCATCCGCCGGCCGCGACCTGGCCCCGGGCGTGAACGGTCCCTGATGTCAGCTCTTCACGGTCATGTTGTTGGTCACGGACTTCACCCCACGGATGCTCTCGGCGAGCTTGCCCGCCAGGGATCTTTCCGCGTCGTTGGCGGCTTCACCGGAGATCGCCACCACACCGTCGGTGGTTTCGACCTTCGTGTTCTTCGCGCTGGTGGACTTGTGACTGAGGAGCGCGAACTTGACCTGCGTGGTGATCGAGGCGTCGTCGATGGCTTCGGCCACGGTCGTCGCATCGCCCGGCGCGGCCTGGACAACGATCTGGTTCTTGACCGACTTCACCCCGTCGATGTTTTTCGCATACTCGGCGGTCAGCTCCTTCTGGGCGAGATTTTCGGCCGTGCCGGTCAGCAGCACGACGCCGTCCTTAACGTCGATCTTCGAATCGCTGAAGCTGACGTTGGCGTGCATGAGCAGTTGCCAGCGAAGCTTCCAGGCGATCCAGGCATCGGAATGCTCCTCGAGTGCCGGATCGAGCGTGATCCTGTTGTCCACCTGCATCACGCCGGGAAGATTGGACACGGTGTCCGCGGCGAGGGACTTCGCATCCTGGTCGGCGACCTTGCCGGTGAGCGTGACGACGCCTTCGTTCGCCTTCGCCGTCACCTTGTCTTCGAGCAAGGTGCGGAAATTATAGGAGCCTTTCGCCGCGGCTTCGATCTTGCGGTCGGTTGCTGAGTTGGCGAACAACGATACGGTGGAAGCCGCGATGAGCGACGAGACGAGAATGTGGCGTATATTCATATTTCTTACGGTTGGGCTGGCGGAGGTGGCGGGGAGGCGCGGGCCAGGGAGAGGTGGTGTTCCACGCCGACGACACGGTTGTCTTCGCTGAATACACGACTGCCGGCTTCAAGACCGAGACTACCCAAGGCTCCAGACTACGCCCGGCCAGGTGGCCCGGGTATGGGGTCTAACCCGCCGGGCGACGCCATTCGCGTCGCTGAGGATCAGGGCAATTGTTGCAGGACCTCCCGGCAGTGCCGGGCGGTCGCGGCGTCGCCGGCGCCTTCCGCGAGTTGCGCGCCCTCGGTGAGAACCTGCCGCGCCTCCTCGCGGCGTCCGACCGCCGCGTAGGCCTGACCGAGAAAAAGCGCGCTCTGTGCGTCGTCAGGTTGCAGGTGGCGAAACGTCTCGAGCGGCGCGACCGCGTCGGCGAAACGACGCTGGACCAGGCACAGCACACCGAGGCGACGTTGGAGCTCGGCATGGTTGGGCTCGATGGCCAGGCCGGCACGATAGTGTCGCTCGGCCGCGGCGACCTCGCCGTTCTTTTCCGCCTCCAAGCCGGCGCGCAGATGGAAATATATCATCTTCTGGCGGGCCTCCGGCAGTTCCGGGTTGGAGGCAAAGAGCGGCTCGAGGTATTGCGCGGCGCTTTGCCAGCGGCCCGAGTCAATTTCGATCTGCGCGAGCAGCGCCAACGTCGAGGGAAACGTGGGGTTCGCGGCGAGGGACTGATGCAGGGCCTCGACGGCATCATCGAGCCGCCGGACGGCAAGGAGCGCGACGGCCAACTTGTAGTTGGCGTTGGCGTCGCCGGGATTGCAGGCCACGGCCGTGCGGAGTGCTTTCACGGCGGCTTCCGGTTCGCCGACCTCGCTGAGGGCGGTGCCGAGGGCGTCACAAAGCTCGAAGTCCTCACCCACCCGCACGAGGCCTTCCCGGGCGACCCTCACGGCCTCCGTGGGTTGCTTCAGCATGAGACAGGCGCGACTGAGATTCGCGTAGATTTTCGCGGTCGGCTTCGCGCCCGTCGTGCGCCGCAGAGCCCGTTCGCAGGTGTCGCGCGCCTTGGCCGCCTCGTTCAGGTCCAGATAGAGATTGCCGAGCAGCTCGTAGGCCGGGAGTCGATCAGGACGGAGCTGGATGGCGCGCTCGAAAGACGACTCTCCCCGGTCACCATACCCGGTCCGTAAATCGACGGTGCCGCGAAGACACCATTGCTCGTAGTCGTAACTCCAGGCAATAAGTTGATCAAGCCAGGGGT
Source organism: uncultured Verrucomicrobiae bacterium (assembly GCA_963797435.1). Taxonomy (GTDB): domain Bacteria; phylum Verrucomicrobiota; class Verrucomicrobiia; order Opitutales; family Opitutaceae; genus CAWCPJ01. The sequence goes on from CAWCPJ010000008.1 coordinate 39,901, forward strand.
CGTCGGCCTTGCGAAAGCGGCCCGCCTCGACACCGAGCCGGCGTTCCCGGGCCGCACCTTTCGGGTCCCCGTCGGCGGCAAGCGATTCGGCGTATAGATTATGGCCGGGAGGGAACCCCGGCACGTCGTGAACGAGCTGCTGGAGTTGCTCCCGCGCATCGTCACGTCGGCCCTGCTGCAACGCGATGCGGGCAAGGCCGAGGCGCGCGTAGGGGTCTCCCGGCAGCAGCGCGAGACGTTCTTGATACGCGCGCGACGCGTCCGCCAATCGACCGCGCTTGAATTCCGCGTCAGCGAGGTGCAGCCAGGCCGGGGCGTAGGTCGGCTCCAGCTCGGTGGTTCGGGCGAGCAGCCCGGCCCTGGCGGCATCGTCGCTCGCGACCCGCCGCAGATCCGCAAGGTAGTAGGTCCAGCGCGCGTTCCGCGGCTGTTCGGCGTGCAGGAGTTGCCAGCATGCCGCCGCTTCCGCCTCGAAGCCGTTGGCCTGGCACAACCGCCCCATTTCCGCGACCGCATCGAGCGAGTGGCCTCGCGTCGCCGATGCTCGCGCATGTTGCAACCGGTCCTGCAGCTCGGCCGGTTTCCCACTGAGGTCCGGCAACGCGGGCAGCGCCGCCGCGATGCGAGCAGGCTGGCGGTACGAACTCCAGGTCACGATTCCGGCGACAGTCAGAATGGCCGCGCCTGCTGCCAAGAAAGCCACCCGAAACCACGGTGGGAGACGACTCATCCCCGACCGGCGGCGCACTCCCTCAGCGGGTTGAGCGACGCTTTCGGCAGGAGGCGTTGGATGCATTTTCCTTTTCAAGACGTCGCCTCATCCCCCGATCGATCGACAGTCGGGCTGGCGCACGTTCCACCTGTCCGACCGGTCGACGACCCATCGCCATGCGGAGCAAGCCGACGGGGAGGCCCGGCTGAAAACCGGGCCTCCCGATATCCTAGACTGGCAAACGAGAACCTAAAGCGTGCATGAAGGTGCCGCGGTCGCGGCCGATCAACCAAGCAGAAGCCATATGCCAATCTATGGCTTGAGTCATAGGGCCGTCATCGAAAACGTCTCGCGAGCAATTCTCGGCCTCGGGCGGGAGGGATCGAACGCTTCGCGCCGGTCGTCCTCCCGAAACGACCAGGCCCCCGGGGATTGCTCCGGGGGCCTGATTCACATCCGAATCCACTCCCGCTAGAACGAGAAGGTATTCGTCACGAACATATACTGGGGAGGTCGGATTCGCCGTGCGGCATGGGTGCCGTCAGGTTGAACCGTAACCGGAACCAGGCTGTTGCCGACGCCGACGTTGGCGACGTTCAACTTGATATTCCAGCCGATCTTGTCCCCGAAAATCCGGCGCTGGTAGCCCACCCAAAGATCGACATCATATTGGGCCTTGTCCCGATAGGGCGCGCTCAGGTCGTAGCTGATAAAGTTGTCACCCTGGATCGGAGTGTAGGCGAGGGTCGCCGCCGACTGGTAGCGCAGGGATCCGCCGAGGGTCCAGCCCTTGAGCCGGCCTTCCTGGAAATCGTAGTTCGTGATGAGGTTGATGTGCCAGAGCCGGTTCTCGGGCACGACGGTCCCCTGTTCGGCCAGGCGTGCCTTGAGGTCGCCGTCGGCGTAGCCATTCCAATTGTTCCGGGCATTGCCCGCATCATCCTGCGGACTCCAGATCCGCAGGTCGCCCATGACGGTCTGGTTCAGGCGCCGGTCGAAATCCAGGAGGTAATCGATCATCGTCATGCTTCCGCCCGGAACCGGCGTCTGCCCGATGTTGTTCAAGGTGGACTCGATCCGCGAGGCGTTCACGGTGAGCCGCCAGCTGTTCGTGATCTGGGCGTTCAGTTCAACCTCGTAGCCTTTCGCGATGAGGTCGCTGGTGAACCGGAACGAGCCCAACCCCGATTCGGTAAGATCATCCGTCTTCCAGCTGAAGCCCCAGGCATTGGCCATGATCTCGGGCAGTGGATCCATTTCCGTCAGCCATTGATCCCAGGCATTGATGACCGCCACCTCGAGCTGTTCGGCCTCCTGCTGGGTCTGGCCGCCCACCGGCGCGTAGTCGAATGTGTACTTGTTGTTGGGGTTCTCGTCCGTAGGCGGAGGCAGGTCGCTAATGATGTTGTTGCCATAGTGCGTACTGTTGGGGTTGCTGCGAGTCTCGTAGTTATATTTGATCTGCGACCACGCCTGCGCATAGATGCCCACGTTGTTTCCGTAGTTCCAGAACTGGAGTCCGCTGGACGGGTTGTTGGCCACCTTCGACTCGAACTTGTTCACTTTCAGGGAGTATTTCCCATCCTTGGTCGCCAGCAGCAGACCGATATCCTCCGTGTCTCCCGAGGGCAGCGGAAGCTGCATGCCGAAATAGTCACGATACAACTGCCCCGTCTGGAAGTTGTCGGACTTGTTGTAGGAGACGCTGACATCGACTGGCGACTTTTCCATCACGCCGGCCAGGAAAGGCAGGTGGTTGACGTGGGCCACAAAGCCCCAGCTCTTCGAGTTCTCCTCGAGAGGACCCAGTTCCTGGACGACGGGAATGACCAGGGCCGGATCACCGGTCGCACGGGTATTGGAGCCGGTGTTCTGATAATCCCAGCGCGTGGTTTCCTGCGAAACCTCGTCGTGCCGGACGCCAGCCGTGGCGATGATCGAGTTGTCCCAGAACTTGCCCTGCCAGACGAGGGCGCGAGCCTTGTTCACGCGATCGTCCCAGTTCTTGGTTCTGGTCAAGGCTTCCCGGTTCCGCGGGTCGTCGGACTGCAGCACCGGAACATCCCGGTTCACCCAGCCGACGTAGTTCGCGGGATTCTCCGACTGCGTCGACATGGTCGGACCGTTCGGTCCCGCCGCGGTCACTTGATTCAGCCACGGATCTCCCGGATTGACACCGGCGGGCGGAGCCCACGTCGAGTCGAAGAAACGTATGTTCGCCGTTTCGCCGATCTTCGGGACGACCGAGGGCGGCTTGATGCCGAAATCGTCGCCCAGGTTCTTGTTCACGAGACTGTCGCCGACGTAGATGACCGACCCCGGAATGAAATCCGGCCAGAAACGTCCGTTCGCACTCCTGAGACCCTCGAACTGCGGGTGCAGCCAGTAGTCGCCGGTGAAGAGGTTGTTCGTATAGGCCCGGTCAAAACCGTTGAGGTCGTCGCGCGAGGCCATGCCCGTGATCGTGTGGGTTCCCAGGAGGCGCGTGAGCCAGTTGTCGCTGTCTCCCTTGTTGAAGTTGTGGGAGACAAAGGCCGTGCCGCGCAAGCTGTCCCGGTCGGTATAGCCGTCGTTCGTCGTATCGGTCCAGCTCGAGTAAATGAATGGCCTTCCCGCACCAGGATTCGGCGTGCTGTCCGTATACCAACCTCCGGGCGCGTCATTCGTGCCATCCATCCACACGGCATTGTAATCGACGAAGAGGGGCCCGCCACCAATCGGGTTGAAGTTCTTCGTGCTGTACCTTTCGGTGTGGTAGCCGACGTCGAAACCCATCGTGTCATCGAAGAACGTCTGACTGAGGGACGCGTTGAAGGCGTGGAAATCGGCCAACTCGGTCCTTGATGACGCCGTCGATCAGGTTGTTGTAGAAATCGAAGATCTTCGGATCGGTGACGTAGGTGTCCTTCGCGATGGTGGCAAAGGGCTGCCCCGTGGCGACGGCCCAGTCGCGATAGCCGCGGATCCCCCGCGGCCCGCCCGGGGCGAGACCCCCGATATTTCCGTCCCGCTCTCCCGCGGCGTTCCGACCGAGGTAAGCGACCGGCTGGAGCGCCAGCGAGAGGACGGGCGTCTCCGAGCCCGGCAGATAGAGGAACTCCGTACCGCCAAAGTAGTTGTTGCCCCAGTTTGTGTTCACATACTGGTTGAAGAACGGGTTGGGTTGCTGGTTCGAGTCATTCTGGGAGGCGATGCCCCGGCCGGGAATTTCCGGGTGGTTGTCGTTCATCCACGCGGGATTGAACAACTGCTTGTCGAGGTTCCAGAACCACGGCGTGATGCGGTCGACCGGGGGCATGTTGCGCGGACGGTTGCTCCGCGAGTGCCCAAACTCGACGTCCGCCTTGAGGATCGTCCGGGCCCCGCCCCGTTTCAGGAATCCCGGCTCGTAGCGCACGGCCATGTATTCCCGGTTGAAATCCTCGTAGGCCGGCTTCTGCTGGAACTTTCCGCGGTTGACGACGCCCGCAAAGCGCACCGCCAGCTCGTCGTCCACGAGGACGCGATTGACGTCGAGCGTTCCGCGCACGCTGCCATACTCGTCGAAGCGCACGGAGAGCTCGCCCAGATTACGGTAGGTCGCCTGCTTGCTGCGGGTATTGATGACGCCGCCCGGGCTGCCCTGACCGAACAGAATGGCGTTCGGACCCCGCTGGAGGTCGACCGCATCGATGTTGTACCCGTCCCAGGGGATGTTGCTCAAGAACAGATCCCGCGTGTTGTCGGCGGCCACCAGACCGCGCACGCGGTTGTTCGACTGCGGATTGAGGGCTGCGTTCGCATTCGGTGCCGTGCCACCACCGGAACCGGAAAAGTTGCCGTAGATGCCGCCAACCTCCGTGCTGAGGGTGTACTGCAGCAGCGAGGCGTTGTCCGTGGCGCCGATATCCTTCAGGAAGGTCTGGTTGTAGACGGAAAGCGATGTCCCCAGATCCTTCAGTTCGGTATTCAGGCGATTCCCGGCCAGCGTATTCGCGGTTGAGTAACTGTCCTCGTTGCTGGCGGTCACCTCGAACGGAGACAGGACCACGACCTCTTCGGCCTTCTCGGTCGTCTCAGGCGGGCCGGCCGGGGTCGAGCTGACGGCCTGACCGAAAGCCGCCCAAGGAAAAAGAGCGACCACCGCCGTGAATGCCGTGGTCCTCGTCACATGGAGGGTTTTGTATGTTCGCATGTTTGGAGTCGTCATGATGACAGCTGACAGAAAAGCCTCCCCAACGCGGCGCGCGGGCAGGCTGCGGCGTGAGGGGAAGCGATGGTTGGAGTGATGGGGAAAGTCGGGCGCACGCAAACCATGGGCTGGGTGCCGACGCGGGAGAAAGCGCCCCGCCGGGGGTCGGATCGCCGGCAGGCACAGTCGCTGATCCGGAATGTTACTCTGCCCGGCAGACCGAATCTACGGCCCGTTTGCGGCGCCTGAGACTGCCTTTTGCGGCCAACCCTCCGAGGTTGCCCGCGACGGATATTACTTTGGTAGTATCGACAGTTATTACCTTTGTCCGGTTGAACCAGATTCCCCAATTCGCAGCTTTCGAATGCCAGGCGCTTTGGCTTTCGTTGGGCCCAGCGCGCCACCGGCGCCGCGCGGCCCGCAAGTGAACTCCCAGAAAGTCGGGCCGTTACGGCCTGACCCACCCGTTCCGTCCGCGCCTTCACGCAGCCCCCGCATGGTTTTGCATCCTCCCTCCACGCTCGCGCGACGAAATCACGAAGAATCCCGGACGACCGACGCCACCGCGCGATCGTTGCCGGCGGCGGTGTCACGGAGGCGGTGGTCTCGACCAGCGATGGAACGCACGTGGCTGCTCCGCTGGTTGGGATGTCCGGTCCTCGCCGGACTCTCGGTCTGCGCCGCGGCTTCCGGTCCGGCCGCATCGCCTCCCGGGCTGTCCAGTTCGTCTTTTGCGCAGCCGTCGCAAGCGTCCGGAGAGAGCCTGTTCACCAAGCTCGATGCATCCGCCACCAGCCTCATCGTCGAGAACCCCTACGATGATCCGCAAATGTGGGGACGCCGCTATCGCGCGTACATGGGCGGCGCGATGGGATCGGGCGTCGCGTCGGGAGATTTCGACGGAGACGGCAACGTCGACCTCTATGTCAGCACCAAGACGAAGCCGGGCCGGCTCTTCCGGAACCTGGGCGGGTGGACGTTCGCGGATGTCACCGAGGACGCAGGCCTGTCCGAGTCCGGATCCTTCCTCGGCTGGCTGAAAGGCGCGGTTTCCCCGGACCAACCGGCGATCTGGCGCCAGGGCGCGGTATTTGCGGACGTCGACAACGACGGGCGGCTGGACCTGTACGTCTGTCGCAACAACGCATCGAACCTGCTCTACATGAACCAGGGCGACGGAACGTTCCAGGAGGAGGCCGAAAAACGGGGCCTCGCGGTGATCGATGGCAGCGTCGTGGGGGCCTTCGTCGACTACGATCGCGACGGCTGGCTGGACGTGCTCGTGCTGACCAACCAGGTGGAAGGCACCGAGCCGGCGGGACGTCCGGACCGCCTGTTCCGCAACACGGGTGATGGCTTTTTCACCGAGGTGACCAAATCCGCGGGGATCTCCGGATCCACCTTCGGCCATGCGGCCACCTGGTTCGACTTCAACGGCGACCGGTGGCCCGACGTCTATATCTGCGACGACTTTGCCGGTCCTGACTTTCTGTATAGGAACAACGGCGACGGCACCTTCACCAACGTGCTGGATGCCGTCGTGCCGCACACGTCCTACTCCTCGATGGGCGCCGATACGGCGGACATCGACAACGACGGGCATCCCGACCTCTTGGTTGCCGACATGGCCACGACGACGCGCGAGCGGGACCGGCGCGGGCTGGCCGCATCGCGCAACGACGTCCTGATGATGGGCACGCAGGCGGGCACGGCGCCGCAGTACATGCGCAACACCCTGCTGCTGAATACCGGCCTGGGCGTCTTCCGCGAGGCCGCCTGCTGGGCCGGTCTCGCGGCGACCGACTGGACGTGGTCGGTCCGGCTGGAGGACTTCGACAACGACGGCTGGATCGACCTTCACGTCACCAATGGCATGGTGCGCGAGGCGAACAATAGCGACCTTCTCTCCCGAATGATGGGAGCCCTCTCCGACCAGGAGCGCATCAATGTCATGAAGCGGGCGCCGCTCTTCACCGAGTCGAACCTCGCCTATCACAACATGAACGGGACCGGTTTTCAGCCGGTCACGCGCGCCTGGGGCCTGGGTGAGGTCGGCGTGAGTTTCGGCGCCGCGACCGCCGACCTCGACAACGATGGCGACCTCGACCTCGTCTACCTGAACTACGATGGCGGGCTGAGCGTGTTCCGGAACGACGTCTCCGGCCGGCACTGCGTGCAGGTCCGCCTGCGCGGAACCACGTCCAACCACTTTGGCGTCGGGGCGGTCGTTCGCCTGGAATCGGATGCCGGTGTCCAGTCCCGAACCATGACCGTCGCCCGCGGCTACGCCTCGGGAAGCGACCTGGTCGCGCACTTCGGCCTGGGCCCGGAAACGCGAATCAAGCGCCTCGTCATCGAATGGCCTTCCGGGACCGACCAGGTTTTCACGAATCTCGCCGCCGATTGCGCCTATGTGATCACGGAGGCCACCCCGGCGGGGCCGGAAGAGAAGCCGGCCTCCCCGACCCTGTTCGAGGCGAAATCGCGGGAACCGGGCCTGGACCTGAAGGACAACTCGCTCCCGGCGATCCCCGACCGGGAGCAGGCGTTCATTCCATTTCGCACCGACCGCCGCGGGCCCGCGGTCGCGGTGGCGGACATCGATGGCGACGGGCAGGACGATATCTATGTCGGGGCGACGACCGGTTCGCCTGCCCGCCTTCTCCGTGGGAAGGGCGGAGCCTATGTCGAGGAAAGTCCGCCCGGCATCCCGGTCGCAAACGTGGAGGATGGTCCCGCGCTGTTCCTGGATGTGGATCAAAACGGCACCCGCGACCTGCTCGTGACCCGCGCCAGTGCGAAGGCGGCCGCATGGCCCGCCTCGTTTCGACCGGCGATCTTCGCGAACGACGGACAGGGCAACTTCACGCCCACGGACCGGCTCCCCGAACTTTACCTGAACGTCGGCGCCGCGTGCGCCGCGGACGTCGATGGGGACGGGGACCTGGACCTCTTCCTCGGGGGCCGTTCCGTGCCGGGACACTATCCCGAGACGCCCGGGAGCGTGCTGCTTCGCAACGACGACGGACGCTTTGTCGACGTCACCGCCCACGCGGCCGGCCTCGGCAGGATCGGGCTGGTCAAGAGCGCCCTTTTTCGCGACGTCGACGAGGACGGGCGTCCGGATCTCATCGTCGCGCTCGAGTGGGATTGCGTGCGCTACCTGCACAACGACGGCCACGGCCAATTCTCCGACGAGACGGAAGCGGCGGGCTTTGCCAGCGGCGGCCGCGGCTGGTGGAACGGTCTTGCCAGCGCCGACTTCAACGGGGACGGACGACCCGACTTTGCCGCGGGTAACCTGGGGCTGAATACGACGTACCAGGCGTCTGCGCAACGACCGGCGACGCTGTTCTACGGCGATTTCGCGCAAAACGACACCAAGCTTCTGGTCGAGGCCGAGGCCGAAGACGACACGTTGTATCCCCTGCGCGCCCGCGCCGACCTCGCGAGCCGCCTCCCCTTCGTGCTGCGCAAATTCCCCCGCAACGACGATTTCGCCCGCGCCAGCCTGGAGGACGTCTTCGGGAAAAAGCCGCTCGCCACGGCCGAGAGCCACCGGGCGGACAACTTTTCCTCGGGCGTCTTCCTCAGCCAGCCTGGCGGCACTTATCGTTTCCAACCGTTTCCCCGCGTGGCCCAGATCGGCCCGATGCAGGGAATTGTCGCCACCGATCTCGACGGGGACGGGGTGGCCGACGTGTGCGCCGTGCAGAACACGGACATCGCGATCCCTCGCTTTGACGGCGGCGTGGGCGTCTTTCTGCGCGGAAACGGCGACGGCACCTTCGCCGCGCTCCCGCCCGCGCGATCCGGCATCGCCGTGACGGGGAACGGTCGCGCGCTGGCGGTCATCGACCCCACGGAGGACGCGCGACCGGATCTCTTCCTGACCCGGCACGGCGGGCACAGCGAGTACCTGGCGAACCAGGCCGCGGCGGCGCGATGGCTGAACGTGCGGCTGCAGGAAAACGGCGGCAACCCGGACGCGGTCGGTGCCCGCGTCAAACTCGTCCTTTCCAACGGCGCGACCACGAGCCAGGAAATCGGCCTCGGCGGAGGCTGGCTGACCCAGGCGGCGCCCGGCATCTTCGCCGCGGTGCCGCCGGATGCCCGGATCGTCGAGGCCGTCGTGACGTGGCCCGACGGTCGTGTATCGCATCATGCCAACGCCCCCGAGCACGGACGATGGACGATTCAGCGACCAAACGCGCCGTGATGCCGGCCGACCGCAGCAGCGGCCGCCCCCGGTCCGCGAGCGCGGGGCGAAACGCCGGCTGGCCGCCTTGGCTCTGGGCTATGCTGCTCGCGGTGGCGTTGATCCTGACGATCCGCTCCGACCGGGCCTGCCTGCATTGGGCGTCGGCCCTCTCGACCCAGGGCAGCCCGCCGCCACCGCAAGACCCGCATTCGCCGACCGGATACGCCCTCGGCCAGCGGCAGTTCCTCGGAACGCATCGGCGCGGCGAGACCTATCGCTGGATCGCCGCGACCCAGGATCTCATCGCCTCCGGGCCGTTGGCGTCACGCGCCTACCACGCCGACAACGTGCCCCACGGCCGGCCGCAACTGCTGCCCCGGCTCTACGCGGGCTGGGTGGCCGCGATCGCCGGGGCGCTGCATCTCCTCACCGGGCAGCCGCTGGCCATCGCGGTTGAGCAGGCCGCGCTCTGGGAACCGGTGATTTCCCACGCCCTGGCCTTCCTGGCCGTGGTCATGTTCATGTGGGTACGGCACGGCCCGACTGCCGCCGGTGTGGCGGGAGCGTGCTTCGCCCTCTTCCCCCCGCTGTTCGGCCAGTTTCTTCCCGGCGCCCTCACCGCCGAAACCTGGGCGCTGTTCCTCGCCGCCTACGCCATCGCGTGCAACCTGCCTCGTCCCGGCGCCGGTCAAATCCCCCGCGCCTGCAGCATGGCCTCCGCGGTCGCCGCGGGACTGGCGATCTGGCTGGACCCGGGCTTCGGCGTCCCCGCGGTGTTGATCACCGCCGCCGCGGGCGTCGCGGTCATGCTCACTCAGGACGCGAAGGTCCCCTGTCTCCGCTGGGCGCTCGTTGGTTCCGGCCTGACGCTGATCGCCTGGCTCGTCGATGGCGGCCGTTGGGACCCGACCGCCGGCGAACTCCGTTTCGTGCATCCCGTCTACGCCCTGGCCTGGCTCGGCATCGGCGTGGGCATGGCGGCGTATCAAGAGATCCACTCCGGACAGCGGCACCGGCGGTTGTACCTGGCGGCAATCGCCGTCGCGGCCGCGCTGCTGGCACCGCTGGTCTATGCGCAGCTGAGTCACGGTTACAAGGGCTGGTGGTATACCAGCGCTTCGATGCGCCGCCTGACCTCGCTCGACGAAACCACGGTGTTCAACAACATCGCCGACTGGCTCGCCCGGACGTCGGTCGCGGAAGTGATGCTCGTTTCCGCCCCGGTGCTGATCGCGACGGCGGCGCTCGCCGGATTTCTCCTGCGCCGCCCGGACACCCGGCGGAAATTGCCGGCCTCCCTTGCCGTCAGCGCCGTCGTGTGCGCCGGCCTCCTGGTGCTGATCGTCTTCAAGGTCCGCTGGATGGTGATCGCGTCGCTCGTCGCCCTGCCAGTCGTCGCAACGCTCGCCGCGGGCGCGTCCCGTGCCCTCCGCCGCGGGCTGCTGGCCGGGGCCGTCGTTTTTCTTTTCGCGTTGTTCGCGTGGAATCGAACGCTGCCGGCTTCCCTGCGCCGGCCTGCTGCCGAGACTCCGCCCGGACCGGCCGATCTCCAGGCTTTGATCTACCGACAGTTCGCGCACTGGCTCGCATCGCACAACCCGGGACAGGATGTATCCGTCCTCGCCCCACCCGAGCTTTCCGACGCGATCGTCTTTCACGGCGGTGGTCGCGTGCTCATGTCGACGGCGTGGGAATCCTATCCTGGCCAGGTCGCCGCCTCGCGCGTCTTGAGCGCGTCGGAATCAACCGAAGCCGAAGCCGTGCTGCAGAACCTCGCGCTTACCCACGTAATCCTTGCGTCGTGGGATGAAGTGCTCCCGCTGCTCGTGCAAAAACCGGAAGGAGCGGGCGGGGACACCCTGTATGCGCGCCTGCAACGCTGGGTGCTCCCCCGCTACTTGCGCCCGATTCCTTATCATCTTCCGCCCGTTCCCGGTTTCATCGACCAGAAGCTCGCTGTCCTCAAGGTCACGCCACCGCAGGACGAAGCCCTCGCCCTGAGCCGGCTGGCGGAGTACTTCGTCGAGATGGACCGGCCCGAACCCGCGGGTCTGGCCGCCAAGGTCCTGGCGGAGTCGTTCCCCGACGATCCCAATGCCGCGATCGCGCGAGCCACCGTGTATGCGCAGTCCGGGAACCAACCGGGGTTCGAACACGAGCTGGAGCGCCTCGCGGCCGATGCCACTGCCGGCAAGGTACCGTTTTCCTGGGACCGACGGGTGCAACGGGCGATTGTCCTCGCCCTCGGCCATCGTCATGCGCGCGCGCGCGGCGAGATCGAAGCCTGCATCGCCGCCACCTCGGAAGCGGACCTGTTCGACCTCACGCCGCTACAGGCCTATCGTTTGCGCGTGCTGGCGGACGAATATGGGGTCGCGTTTCCCGATGCGAAACTGCCGGCGCTACTGAGGTCGCTGGGCGCCGAATACTCGGCCGTTCCCGCGGTACCAGCCCCACGCTGAAGCGCCACTGAACACGTTCCGGGGAGGCAAGGCGAGCTCGGTCGCGCTGCTGCCCGGTCTCGCGATGGCAGGCAAGGATGTGTGATGGTCTCTTCGGACCGCGCATTCTCGCAACGATTTCCCTCCGCAATCCACTTTGTCGCGGAACTCCCAATCGGCCACGAACGACCCCGTTGCTTTTGCGCTTTTTGCGGCCAATGCCTTGGGTTGCGGATCCTCCCGCGGTGGGAGATTTTCCGGCTTCGAGGCCGGCCCTGCGAGTTGGGGTCGACCTTCACTCCGACCGCGATGCGCAGCGCCGCATCTCACGCCGATTCCCGGGCTGGCTCGGCTTGCACGAGGGCGGCTTCATCCGCCTGCGCGCCACCCAACCGGTGAACCTTGGGACTCTCACCGAAGAAACGACGAAACGTCCGGAAGAAATTCCCGGCGCCGTCCAGCCCCACCAGTTCCGCGATGGCGGCGATCTTCGCCCGGGGATGCGCTTTCAGCAGACGGGAGGCCTCCTGCATGCGCCGTCTGACGACATGCTCATAAACCGTGCAGCCGGTCTCGCTGCGAAAACTTCGCTCGAGATGCCGCCGCGATACCCCCACGGCTTCCGCCACGTCCGCGACGCTGAGTCGGGCATCCGGGTAATGCTCGGCAATGTAGCTCAATGCATGTGCCACATGCGCGTCGGAGACGGCGCAGATGTCCGTGCTGATGCGCGTGATCACTCCCCGGGGCGGAACCAGCGTGAGCTCCGGCGGTGCCTTCCCGCGCATGATTTCGTCCAGGGCGGCCGCGGCCCGATACGCCATCTCCTCCAAATCCAGATCCACGCTCGACAGGGGCACCGGGACGGTCTCACACAGGGTTTCGTCGTTGCCGACCCCGACGACGGCGATCTCGTCGGGAACCGGCATTCCCAGTTCACGACAGGCGTCGATGATGGCTGCAGCCACGCAGTCGTTGGCGGCGAAGATGGCCGAGGGCCGGGGGAGTTGCAGCAGCCGCGCCTTCAAGCTGCGCCGGTATTCCTCCCAATCGTCGTGCCAGTAACAACCGATGCGCCGGTGCGCCGGCGGCAGGCGGTGGCAGAGGCATCCCTGCTCGGCCAGGCGGGTCTCGAACCCGTGAACACGTTCGCGATTGATCTGGTCGGCGATGAAGGGCGCAAACGCGAAACTGCGGTACGCCCGTTCCAACAAATGATCCGCCGCCATTCGCCCGATGCCCGCGTTGTCGCCGCCAATGCACGGAAACGGGACGTAGTCGTCGCTCAACGCGATTCCGACGCAGGGCGCGCCCGTGCCCTGGATGTGCCGGATCAATTCCGGCTGGTAGGCCACGACGGCGACGATTCCGTCGCCCTTCCACCCCCGGGGAAATGCACCCGTATACATCATGTCCGTCACGAGGTGCCAGTCGTGTTCGCGGGCGAACCGCGCAACGCCACCGAAGCAGGCGTTCGAGCCGATCGAAGACGCGACGAGGATGCTACGTCTGGCGGCGCCGTTAAGGTTCATGCATCACCTCGGCGTGGCAATTTCATGCCGCTGCGGCGTCGGGTGTGCTCGTCATCCCGGTGAACGGCAACGGGACCAGCGCAATGCCAGCATGAACGCATGGGGGGATTCATGTCAGTAGGGGGGGCGGCCCTGCCTCCACGGGTGAGGTAAGATCGAAGGAGGGCCGTGGTCGACGCCAACCATCAAGGCCTGGCCCAGGCAATGACTTCAAACCAGCATTGGTGCTACGTCGATCTACGCCTTAAGGCATAGTCCCGTTCCCGTCGCCCTGGGTTCAGGTATGGGTCGTTCCTTTTTCGCACCGACCCGCCGGGACCCGGGTCGGCGCGAGGAATGAAACAAACTTATCCTTGCACGCCGCCCATCGGCGCGTTCGTTGAATCGGACCTTTACCTGACTGCCGGGGGGGCCAAAATACCTCCAACCTATGAACGTGCCGGTACCAGCTCGGTACCGCCGCGGAAAGCTTTGCGCATCATTCCTTGGGACTGTGAGACGAACATTGCAGGGATCGTTCCCGGCATTTTGCGTCTACGCCGCCGGTATTCTCGTCCTGGCCGGCGTGGGCGCAAGGCCGGCCACTGCCGAAATTCGGGGGCTGCCCTATTCGCGCGTCTACGTGCTGGAGGACATAGGCTACATCCCGCGCGGTTCCCACCTGAATTTCGACCCCTTTGGCCGGGTGGCCGTCGTGCACGACGGCGTGTATGCGGTCCTTAATGACACAGTCTGGCTGAACCTCGCGGATACCAATCGAGGCACCCGGGTCCCGATCACGGATGTGGTGCAGGGTCGCGATGGCAGGACCTACTACGGGGGGCGGGCCACGTGGGGGCGCGCGGAATTCCGCAGCGACGGAAGGCTGCAGGCCATTCCCCTCGTACCTGAAGATCCGCCCGCCTGGACCCAGTCGACCACGTTCGAGGACGTGATCGTCACCCGTGACGGCGTTTACTTTGCGAGCCGCAGCGGCGTCGCCTTCTGGGATCCCGTCCGGCAGAAGCGCCAGCTCTTCGAAGTGCCCAAAGCCTCGAAGGCGTTCCGCGTCGGCGACCAGGTCTTCGTCTCCGCGTTCGATCACCCCCTCCAGTATCTCGACGTCGCCCGCGGGACCGTGGACACGGTTCCCGGGACCCCGTTTGACGGCCGCCAGGACAATGTCATCGAGCGGGCGACGATGCTCGATGACACGCACGCGCTCGTCTCCGTCCTGGACGGGCGCCTGCTGGTTTTCGACGGTGTCCACGCCACGCCGTGGCCGGGTCAGCGTCACGCCGATTTCCCCGGACGGGTCGCCGCCCTCCAGCGTCTGGCCGACGGTAATATCGCCATCGCGCTGACCGGGAGGGGCGTATATATCATTTCGCCGGACGGCACGCTGCGCTCATCGCTGACGATCCCCCAATATCACCGCGTGTCGGATATCGCCAGCCGGGAACCGGGGGTCATGTGGCTGATGAACGAAGACTCGATCGAGAAGGTCCTGTACGACAGCGGGCTCACCTCCTTCGGGGAGCGGCTCGGGCTGCCGCTCGAATGGCCCCTGGTCGTGAACTGGAACGACCGGATCTTCGTGGCGTCCGGCGGCGTGCTGTATCGAGCGGCGTCATCAGGTCCCGGCGTCACGGCCCATTTCGAACGCCTGCCGGTGCAACCGCCCAACGGTGCGTGGGCGCTGGCCGCGTGGGGCCCCCACATGCTGGTCGGCAACGTGTCGGGAATCTACGCAGCGGAACCGGACGGCAGTTTTGTCCCGGTCGGGTCGAACCTGACGCACATCTCGCACCTCGTCATGACCGGCGAGGGGCGGTGTTTCGCCATCGGGCAGTCCGCAATCGCCCTGCTCGAGTGGAGGGGTGGACGCTGGACCGAGGCGGCCGCCCGCATTCCGGGAGTGGCCAACCCGGCGGTGGTGCACCGCGCGGTGGACTCGGTGTGGATCGAGACGGGGGCGGCCGGGGTGGCGCGTGTTTCCTGCGCGGAGGGAAAACTGCACCTGATGATGTTCCAAAACGAACCGTGGACGAAATCGCTTTGGGCGAACGTCGGGGTGGTCGGCGACATCGTGGTGCTGAGCGGCTCGCGCGGTGATCGCCGGTTCTTCAGCGAGAAGACCGGGAACTGGTGCGAGATGCCCGCGCTCCACCGGTTGCTCGACCGCTCGCCCGAGTGGCTCATGCGCGTGCGGAACGACGCCGACGGCATCCTCTGGGGCACCCACAACGAAGGCCTGGTGAAGTTCATCCCCACGGAAGACGGCTATGCGATGGACTCCTCCACGTTCGATCTGATCAACGACCGCTATCCCGTGGTGCGCGTACTCCCGGACAACGAGGTGTGGGTATCGGCGAGTCGATCGCTCTATCACGTCGAGCCAGACGCCCGCACCAGTATCCTGTCCCCGGGCAAACCCGTGCTGGTTTCGTTGATGGATGCCCGGCGCAACGTCGAGCTGTTGGCGTCCCACGCCGAACCTTCGGCACCGCTGCAGTTCCCGTATGCGCAAAACAGCCTGACGTTTCGCTTCTTCTCGGGCAGCGATGCCTGGAGGCGCACCCCGACCTACGAGTTCAGGCTCGATCCCACCGAATCGTGGTCGGTGCTCGATACCGGTTCGTTGCTGCGCTTTCCCGGGTTGCACGAGGGCACCTATCGCCTGCAGGTGAGAATCACCAGCCAGCTCGGCGCGGCTGGTCCGCCGCTGACGTTTCCTTTTCAGATCCATCCTCCCTGGCAACGCACGTGGCCCGCCTACGGGCTGTACGCATCCTGCGCGCTCCTCGCCGTCGTGGGAACGATCCGCTGGTCCGGCCATCTCGCGCGCAAGCGAAACCGCGCCCTCGAGCTTACCGTGCATGAACGCACCGGTGCGCTGGAGGCGACGATGCAGAAGCTGAACGAGGAAACCCGCATCACCGCGACCCTGGCGGAGCGGGATCGCCTGGCCGGCGAAATCCACGACAGCGTGCAACAAGGCCTCAGCGGCGCCATGCTCCAGCTCGACACCACGTTGAAGCTGCCCGTGGTCACGGGAGATCTGCGCGGACGCCTGAACGTCGTGCGGAACATGGTTTCCTACGCCCGCCAGGAGGTGCAGCACGCCGTCTGGGGCCTGGACTCGCCTTTGCTCGAGGGCAACGACCTGGGAGAGGCGCTGCACAAGCTGACGACCTTTGTCGCCTCGAGCCCTCCGGCTCCGAGCGTTGTGATTACCGGATCGCCGATCCACCTGCCGCGATCGACCACGCACCACCTGTTGCGTATTGCCCAGGAGGCGACGACGAATGCCTTGCGCCACTCGGGGGCCCGCGAGATCGAGATCCGCCTCGACTACCAACCCGATGCGGTGTCGCTCGACATTGCCGACGACGGGATCGGCTTTCATCCGCAATCCGTGCTGAACCAGGCCGGCCACTTTGGTTTGCGCGGCATTCGCGCACGGGAGAAAAAACTCCGCGGCCAGCTCACCATCACCAGTTCACCAGGTGAAGGCACGTCGATCCGCGTCGTCGTTCCCCTGCAGCCCGAGATCCCTCCATCACCCCATGCAGAAGCTAGCCGTCCCCAGCAAAATCCGAATCCTGCTTGTCGATGACCACATGGTGATCCGCATGGGGCTCATGACCGCCGCCAGCGATGCCGCGGACATGGAGGTGGTGGCGGAAGTCGACAACGGCCAGGAGGCGGTCGAGGCGTTCCGCCGGCACGAACCCGATATTGTCGTGCTCGACCTTCGCATGCAGGGCATGAGCGGCATTGAGACGCTCCGCGCCCTGCGCGACGAGTTCAGGCAGGCGCGCATCCTGATCTTCAGCAATTTCGCGAAGGGGGACGAGGTTTACCAGGCCATGAAGGCCGGCGCGGCGGGATTCGTGCTGAAGGAAATGCCGCTGGATCGCCTGCTCGAGGCGATTCGTGCCGTGCATCGCGGCGAGCAATACATCCCGTCGGAAATCGCCATGCGCGTCGGCGAACGCCTGCTGGCCCATCTCTCGCCGCGCGAACTCGACGTGCTCCGTCTGCTCGCCCGCGGGTTGAGCAACAAGGAAATCGGTGCGCAGCTTGGGGTTGTCGAGGGCACCGTGAAGATTCACATCGCGAATATCTTTTCCAAGCTCGGCGTCTCCGACCGCACCCAGGCGCTGATCGAGGCGATCAAGCGCGGCATCGTGCAGATCGACTGACACGCCGGACGGGAATCCCGCCATCGGGCTGCGCCGCAACCACGGCAGCCACCGCCCTTGCCTGAAGCAGCTCCCGCCGTAGAGCGGGTCGGAGACCCGCTCCGGCCGCCGTGCCCAGAACCTCGACGAATGGAATGCGCCAGCAGAGCGGGTCGGAGACCCGCCCCACTTGGCTTCCAGCTAAACGCGCGAACCAAGTACAGCGGCACGCGAATTTCGTGATTTGTAGGAGCGGGTTTACCCCGCGACTTCGGGGCATAAAGCCCCTCCTACAAACGAGAACGTCACGAGAGCCCGGTGTCGCCGTACTAGTCGAGCTCGAGAACGACGACGGACTTCGCCGGCAACGCGACGGTGAGCTTTTCGCCGGAGAGCGTGGCCCCGTCGAATTTCGCGGGCTCAACCACGTGCGGTGACTCGAACGTGTTGTGGGAGGTGAAGGCCGGCGCGGTGAGGATGCGGCCACTGACTCGCTTGGCCGTCGCGCCGGCCAGCATGCAGTCCACGGAGATACCGGTGTTCGGGTTGGCGTTCGTCAGCGAGATGTGAATCCTGCCGTTGGCGTCGCGCGACGCGGAAGCGCTGACGGCGGGAATGTGCTCGCTGCCGTGATCGTAGTCCGGCGTGGTCAACCGGAGCGGCAGCGACGTGGCGTCCTGGTGAACCTTGAACATCTCGAAGACGTGGTAGGTCGGGGTCAGGATCATCTTGTCCTTGTCCGTGAGAATCATCGCCTGCAGGACGTTCACCATCTGGGCGATGTTCGCCATGGTGATCCGGTCGGCGTGCGCGTTGAAAAGATGAAGATTGATCGCGGCGACGATGGCGTCGCGCAGCGAATTTTGCTGGAAGAGGAAACCACGGTTCGTCCCCGGCTCGACGTTGGTCCAGATGCCCCACTCGTCGATGACCATGCCCACCTTCTTCTCCGGGTCGTACTTGTCCATGATGGCGCCGTGCATGGCGATGAGGTCCTCCATCTTCAGGGTCCGCTTGAGCGTGGAGAAATACTCGTCCTCGCCGAACGCCGTGGCGGAACCCTTGTCGCGCCAGTTGCCCGTCGGCACGGTGTAATAGTGAAACGCCAGGCCGTCCATCATGCGGCCGGGTACGTGCTCCATCATGGACTCCGTCCACGCGAAGTTGTCGCCGTTGGCGCCGCAGGCGATGCGGCTGATACGGTTTTCGGGACCGGGCTGGTAGTCCTTGATGAAGGTGTCGTAGCGCCGGTAGTTGTCCGCGTAGAACTCGGGCGTCATGTTGCCGCCGCAGCCCCAGCTCTCGTTGCCGACCGCGAGGTAGTGGACTTTCCAGGGCTCGTCGCGGCCGTTCGCCCGCCGGAGGTTGGCCATGGGCGAGTCCGCGGGTGAGGTCATGTATTCGACCCAGTCCATCGCCTCCTGCACCGTGCCGCTGCCGACATTGAGGCAGACATAAGGCTCGATCCCGAGCATCTCGCAGAGGTCGAGGAACTCATGGGTGCCAAACTGGTTGTTTTCCACGACCCCGCCCCAGTGCGAGTTGTACATCGACGGGCGCTTCTCGCGCGGACCGATGCCGTCGCGCCAATGATACTCGTCGGCAAAGCAACCACCCGGCCAGCGAAGTTGCGGCACCTGCAGCTGCTTGAGCGCGGCGAGGACGTCGTTGCGGTAACCCTTCGTGTTCGGGATCGGCGAGTCGGGGCCGACCCAGATGCCCTCGTAGATGCCATGGCCGAGGTGCTCGGCGAACTGGCCGTAGATGTTCTTGTTGATGACGGCTCCAGGTCTGGACGCATCGACTGCGAGCGAGGCGGACGCCGCCGCATCGGCCCGGGCGACGAGCATGGTGCCGAACGCCGCGCCCAAAAGGGCCAGGCGGCGCAAGAGGATGAGTGGGTTCGTTTTCATGGAAGAAGATCGACGGAGCTGGGACGACCCGGTTTGTCGGGGTCGGGGACTAAGTGGACGCTCAACGCGGTGGCGTTGGTGCACGAAATCAAACTATTCCGGATGGACCCTTCGCGGTCAAAAGCCAAGCCCGAGCCTGGAGCCGCGCTGGAGCTCGCGCCGACGGGTGTTTCGTTGTAGACGCGTCTCGTGGGGAGAGCAGTAAAGGAAGTGGCCCCGCTCCACCGTGGTCCGCCCGATTGCCGCGCCCCGCACCCGATGTTGCCCGCTTTCCGATCCCTTGCCACCTGGACGCTGGTTCTCGTCCTCATGCCGTCGGCTGGTCTCGCCGCCACCCTGCCGGTCGAAGGTTATTCCCTGCGTGTGTGGCAGACCGAAGACGGTCTGCCGCAGAACGCCGTACCCTGCGCGACGCAGACGCGCGACGGTTATATGTGGATCGCGACCTTTGGTGGACTGGCGCGTTTCGATGGTGACCAGTTTGAAGTTTTTGATCCGGCCAACTCGCCCGAACTGCAGGACGGACGGGTCGTCAGCCTGTTCGAAGACGACCAGGACACGCTTTGGATCGGGCACGAGTCGGGGGCGATCACGCATTACCGCGACGACCGGTTCGAGTCGTTCGAACTTCCATCTGAGGGATCCCACAAGGGAATGCGCGCAATTGGCAGCGACGAACAGGGTCATCTATGGGTTTTGCGCGACAGCGGAGCCCTTGATTCCCTCGACGGCACGCACGTCGACACCCTCGTCGGTCAGAACAATCCGGGGATCCTCTGCTGGACGCGTAGCTCGCGCGGAACCGTCTGGCTTGTCGAGGAGCATGAGGCCGCCCGCCTGGTCGACGGTAAACTGGTTCCTCTCACCTTCGATGAGCCCAGCCGGAATGAATCCGTGCTGTGGCTGGCAGCGGCCCGCGACGGCGGGGTCTGGGTTCTGCGCGAAAACGGCGCCCGCGAATGGAAAGACGGCCGGTGGACTGAAGAACGCCACGGAGATCCGTGGCGTGAGGGATCCATTTCCTGCGGCCTCGAGCTGCAGGATGGCACCCTGGCCATCGGCACGGCAGACTCCGGGCTGCAACTGATCTTTGGGGACGGGCGCCCCCCGGTTCACTTCGATCGCAGCAACGGTTTGCCACAGGACTGGGTACGTTTCCTGTACGAAGACCGCGAAGGGAACCTCTGGTTTGGCGTCGGCAGCGCGGGTCTTGCCGCCATTCACACCAGCGCGTTCTCGGTGGTGCGTCCGCCGGACCAGTGGCAGGGAAGCACGGTTCTTTCGGTGGCCCCAGGCCACGACGGGGCGCTTTGGGTGGGCACCGAAGGCGCAGGATTATATCACGTCTCCGCCGGAACGTGGACGCGTTACGCTGGAGCAGAGGGCCTGGGCAATCCCTACATCTGGGCGGTCACGGAAGACCTTCGCGGCCACGTGTGGGCGGGGACCTGGACGGGCGGACCGTATCGCCTCGATCACGGGCGCTTCGTTGCCCCGGGACAAGCGGAGCTGGCGGTCGGCGCCGTCCTGGCACTTTGCGCCGATCCGAAAACGGGGGGGCTTTTCGTAGGCGGCCGGGACGGCCTGCTGCTGTTGCAGGACGACCATGCGGAATGGTTGATACGGGCAACGGACGATTTCTCGGCCAGCGTGTCAGCCGTCGTGCGGGACCAGCAGGGGGACCTTTGGGTCGGATTCACCCAGGAAGGACTGGCTCGCTTGACCGACGGGAAGCTTTCGCGGTTCCGTCAGAAAGACGGTCTCCCCGGCAATGCGGTGCAGTGCCTGTTGCCCGACGTCGACGGCTCGCTCTGGATCGGCACCGCCGACAACGGGCTGAGCCGTCTGAAGAACGGCCGCTTCGCGAACATGGGCGCGGCGCAGGGTCTGACCAGCAATGCGGTCTGCCAGATTCTGGACGATGGTCTTGGTTTTTTCTGGCTGAGCACCCGTCACGGCATTCAGCGCGTGGCGAAGGATGAATTGAACCGGTGTGCCGACCAGGAGATCCCGGTTTTCTCCAGCGAAGTCTATGATCGCAGCGACGGCCTGCCCACGATCGAATTCACGGGCGGGTTGCAGGCCGCCGGGTGCAAAACCACCGATGGCAGGCTCTGGTTTCCGAGCAGCAAGGGGCTCGTCGCGGTCGACCCGGCGCGGATCCAGTCAAATCCGGTTCGCCCGCCAGTGGTGCTCGAGGCCTTGCTCGTCGACGGAAAGACGATGCCGCTGTCCGCGGGCGCCGACCCGCTCCGGCTGCCGCCCGACCACCAACGCCTGGAGTTTCGTTACTCCGGGCTGAGCTTTGTGGCTCCGGGGAAAGTTCAATGCCGATACCGTCTCGATGGTCTCGACAAGGTCTGGGTCGATGCCGGGACCAAACGCTCAGCGTTCTACAGTCATCTGCCCGCCGGGAAATACCGGTTTCGCGTGATCGCGTGCAACAACGACGGCCTGTGGAACACCGAGGGCGCAGCGATCGCCTTCGCCGTCGCTCCGTTCTTCTGGCAGACGTGGTGGTTCCTGAGTTCGTGCGCCCTGTTCGTTCTCTCGGCCGTCGCGTTGTTTGCCCGCTCGCTCACCCGCCGCCGCTTGCACCGGCGCCTGGAACAGCTCGAGCGTCGGTATGCCGTCGAACGCGAACGCGCGCGCATCGCCCAGGACATCCACGATGATATCGGCACGACCGTGTCGCGCATCGCGATGCTCAGTCAGCCGACGCGCCGCGAGCTCGATCAACCGCACCAACCCGACGTCGTGCTCTCCCGTATCTATTCCAGTGCCCGCGAGGTGACGCGTTCGCTCGACGAGATCGTCTGGGCCATCGACCCCCGCCATGACACGCTCGACAGCCTGACCGGCTACATGGGGACGTTCGCGCAGGATTTGCTCGGCGGGGCGGACATTCGTTGTCGTCTCGACCTCCCCGTCGACGTCCCCGCCTGGCCGCTCACGGCCGAGATCCGGCACAACCTTTTCCTCGCGTTCAAGGAGGCGCTCACGAACGTCCTCAAGCACGCGGCTGCAACCGAGGTGCGCGTCTCGCTCCACGTGCGACCGGCTTCGTTCGTGCTGAAGATTGAGGACAATGGCCGGGGGTTCGCCCCCGATCGGCCGGGCAGGCCGGCGCCCGGGCGGATCATTTCGGGAAACGGCCTGCCGAACATGACAAGGCGGCTTGCCAGCATCGGCGGCCGCTGCGAAATTTCCGGCGAAACCAACCAAGGCACGAGCGTCTCGTTGATCGTGGAAATCCCGGACGCCGGCACGGCGCACCCCCGCCCGCCGGGCTCCGTCTGATCCCTTCCGACGGATCAACATTTGCTTCTGCCGTTCCGCGACCTGTCCTCCGTGCCACCCGATTCCGGGACTTCTCCACCCGCCCCGCGTTCCGCCATCACCATCGCGGTGGTCGAAGACGACGCGCAGCTCCGTCACATGCTCCTCACGTGGCTCCAGGACGCGGAGGGCTTTGCCTGCGTGGGCGAATTCCCCGACGCGGAGAGCGCGGTGGCCGGGATGACGGAATGCCATCCGGACGTCGCCATCGTCGACATCAAGCTCCCCCGCCTCAGCGGCATCGAATGCGTGCGCCACCTGAAGCCGCAAATGCCGCACACGCAGTTCGTCATGCTGACCGTGTACGAGGATTCCGACCATATCTTCGACGCGCTTTCCGCGGGGGCGACCGGTTACCTGCTCAAGCGAACTGCGCGGGACGTGCTCATCAATGCACTGCAGGAAGTGCATGCCGGCGGTTCGCCCATGAGCAGCAACATTGCCCGGAAGGTCGTGCAATCCTTGCAGCACGCCAAACGACCACCCAAGCCGGCCACCGCCCTCTCACCGCGCGAGAACGAAATCCTGGCCATGCTCGCCCAAGGCTACCTCTACAAGGAGATCGCGGATCTGACCGGCATCACGATGCGGACCGTGAACACGCACATTCGCCGCATCTATGAGAAGCTTCACGTCCACTCGCGGGCCCAGGCCGTGGCGCAATACGCCAACCTGCCGCCCATGAAGGCGGATCGGACAAAAGCGTAAGCGAAGTTGCCGCACGGCGACGCACCGACGAGGGCCGCCCGCAGGTAATCCATCCACGATCGCGTCCTCCGCATCCAAGGCGGAGCGCCGCTTGATCTCCACGGGGCATAAACGTGGTAAAGATCGTTGTGAAGATCCTGGGCCTGTCGGAGGGGCTTCACGCCCCGATGGACCGCGGCGTAAAGCCGCTTCTACTTTCGCAACGATCGGATACTCCGTCACGTCCAGGCGGGCATCCGACCGTCCACGACAACCGTTCGCCGGGGTGGATGAACTCTCTTGCGGCCGCCAGCGGGACCCAGCGGAATGACACTGGCTTGGGAGGTACGCCCGCTCGAGGTGGGTTTCGGTTTCCCATGATCGGGCGCTCACCGATCGCCCGTCGGGCTCAGGGGTTCGCAGGCAACGACCGCTTTCGCGGCAGTCAGCCCGTCCGCTTGCGCGATGAGGCGAATCTCGCCCGGTTCGCGCGTCGCCTGCACGATCACCTGGGCATATCCATTGAACAGGCTGCGCTCGCTACCTTGGTCGGCCTCGTGACAACTCGGGTCGCCGTTACCGACGCCGATGATGCGGCCGCCGGTGACAGTGAAATTCACAAGTTGATTCGCTGTCGGTACGCGGTGGCCTGCTGCGTCAACGGTCGAGACCGCGAACACGACCACATCGGCCCCGTCAGCGAGGATCGCGTGGCGATCGGGAGTCAGCGCGAGTTTTTCGGGTGCGCCCGTCGTCTCGACGCGAGTGGTCTGGACGACTTTGCCGTCGCGATAACCGCGCGCTTCGAGCACGCCGGGCTGGTAGACGACCTGCCATTCGAGGTGCCCGTTGCGTGGCATCTCTTTTTTCCCGAGCGAGGTGCCATTGAGCAAGAGTTCGACCGCATCGTCGTTGCTGTAGCAACCGACGATGATGTCCTGTCCCACGCGATTCGGCCAGTTCCAGTGGGGAAAGAGGTGGAGGACGGGTTCGTCAGTCCACCAGGACTTCAGGAAGTAATACTGGTCCTTCGGGAAGCCGCAGGTGTCCATGATGCCGTACTGCGAACTCACCGCGGGAAACCCGAAGGGATTCGACTCGCCGCGATAGTCGAAGCCGGTCCAGTAGAACAGACCGGCGAGATACGGCCGCGCGACGACATGCTGCCAGCCAATCTCGACGTTGCCGCCGGAGTCACCCTTTTCGGGCGGGACCTGGTGAGCGTGTGCCGGGTCGTCGAAATAGATCCCCCGCGTGCCCTGGTCGGTCGTCTCCTCGGTCACGACCGACGGCTGGTGGGGAAACTTCGCATGCAGCTCGTCGGTGCTCCCATGGGTGAAGTAATTGTAGCCCATCACATCCGTCGTCGAAGAAGAACCCGCGCCCCAGCCACCGCTGATCGCAACCGTGGTGCGACGCGTGGGATCGAGCCGGTGCGCGAAGGCCTGCATCATGGTGGTCAGGCGGGCGCCCTTGTCGTTGCCCTCGATGGCCCATTCCTCGTTGCCGACCGACCAGAGGATGACACTCGGGTGGTTGCGGTCGCGCCGGATCATCGCCTCCAGCGGTCCGAGCTGCGCCGGGTTCGCGCCCATCAGCCGGTTCTCGTCGATGACCAGCAGC
The DNA here is from genome assembly GCA_963797435.1 of uncultured Verrucomicrobiae bacterium. Classification (GTDB taxonomy): domain Bacteria; phylum Verrucomicrobiota; class Verrucomicrobiia; order Opitutales; family Opitutaceae; genus CAWCPJ01. The sequence continues at coordinate 64,686 of CAWCPJ010000008.1, forward strand.
CCAAGGCGATCACAGGCATCGAGCAACTCCGGCGCGGGCGGGTGGTGTGAACAGCGATAGGCATTGCTGCCAAATTCCTTCAGCTTTCGGACACGAAACTCCCACAGCGCGTCGGGCACGGCCACGCCGACTCCGGCATGGTCCTGGTGGTTGTTCGTGCCCTTCAGCAGGACATGGCGTCCGTTGAGGAAGAACCCTTCGTTCGCGTCGAAACGGATCGTGCGGATGCCGAACGACGTTTCGTAACGGTCGACGATGGCGCCGCCCCCATCGCGCACGATCGTGACGAGTCGATGCAGCGCGGGCGTTTCCAGCGACCAAAGCTGCGGTCGGGCGACGGAAAGCAGCGCAAAGTACTCGTGCGCGTCGCCAGCAGGGAGTGCGAGACCGCGCAGTTGTTTCGTGGCGACGGTCTGGCCGTCGGGCGCAAGGATGATCTGTTCGAGATCAACCGTGGCGGCCTCCGACGACTCGTTGGCGATCGTCGCCCGGGCGGTGACTTCGGCGGTTGAGAAATCCTCGCGCACGTCCGCGCTCACAAACGTCCCCCCAGGCGCGACGTGCAGCGGCGAGGTCTTCGTGAGCCAGACGTGGCGGTAGATGCCCGCACCTTCGTAGTACCAGCCCTCCTCCATCGTGACGTCGACCCGCACCGCGACCACATTGTCGCCGCCGTCGTTCAGGTAATCGGTGATGTCGTAGCCAAAGCTGGTGCTGCCGCTCGGCTGACGGCCGAGAAAGAAACCGTTCACCCAGACCAGCGAGTCACGATGCACGCCATCAAACTCGAGGCTGATACGACGATCCATCATCGCTCGCGGGAATCCCGAACGTCTTGCGGTACCAGCCGACGCTGCGCCCGGGGAAGTTGCGCCCGATCGCCTTGTAGCCATGGCTGTGGCGGCCTCTGGCATCGAACGGTGCCTCGACCGCCCAGTCGTGCGGCAGATCCAGCTTGCGCCACGCGCTGGCGTCAAACTTCGGATCGGCCGGACCATCACCGTAACCGGCCTTCGTGAAGTACCAGAAGTAGCCCGTGCCGTGATTGAAGTCTTGCGCCGGGTCAAACGGATGCCCGAAGGCGAAGCGCCAGCCGGCATCGAAGGAAACGCGCTCCCGCGGCGACGGAGCAGCCAGGGATTCGGCGTCGGTCCGGGGTGAAGCGGGCAGCGCGGCGAGGAATGCCACGGCCGCAAGGAGCGGGAGGCCAAGGAGCCGCAGGCGCATGGGTAATGGTGGAAGTGGCCGTTGCCGGGATCATCCCGGCTGAATGCAAGGTGCCCTCTCCCGGCACCGCATTCCATCATCGATTGGATTACTGAACAACTCGTGAACGAAGAAAGGGGTGGCGCCAGCAGCTCATGCTGGCGCCACCGTCAAGTGTCAGGTGAATGCCCTCGATCCCGAGAAGGGGAGAGCGGGGCAATCCAGCCATGGATCTCAGAAGGAGAGTGTGTTGGTGAGCGACCACGTCATGCCTTCCTGGATGCGATACGCACCCGGTGTACCGTCCGGTTGAACGTTGTAGGGGATCAACCGCGGGTTGGTGCCGACGCTACCCAGGTTGAGTTGGACGCGCCATTTGACCTTCTCGGTGACCTGGCGCTCATAACCAGCCCAGAGATCAAGATAAGACTCGCTCTTGCTCCAATAGGGCTTGTCGATGTCGAGGTTGTCCTTGGTTGCGTTCAAGGCATAGCCTTGGATGGTCCCATCCTGCCAGCGGTAGCCGAAGCCGACGTTGGCCCCCTTGAGCAGGCCGTTGTCGAAGCGGAAGTTGTTGACGACATTGAAGCGCCACGGGGCCATCTCCCCCACCAACTTGCCGTTGGTCCCTTTCTGAAACTGGTAAGCCGCCCAGATATTCTGATCGAACATCTGCCGGAACGTGTTGTCGCCACCCCACCAAACGCGGAGATCACCCGCCGGACCCTTGAATTTTTCCTCCAGGCGCTCGATGAACTCGGAGAATTTGGTGCCCAGCGCGGTTTGCGAAGCAAACTGCTTGGAGGCGTTGAGGGAAATGTCCCAGTTCTTGAGCGGGCGTCCGGTGAGTTCGAATTCCCAGCCCTTGGACTCGTTGTCGACGGTGCCGGTCGGGTAAACACCGTTGATCTTGCCCGCACCCGCGGTCTGCACCGCGCCAAGGTAGCTCGACGGCTGCCACTGCCCGTGGTTGATCGCGTGCGTGTAATCGCCCGCCTTCACCTGCGCCACGTTGATGTCGTAGCCCAGAGCATCGAAGAAGGACTGCGGCTGCATGGTGTCCTGCCAGGCTTGGATCGCGGCCTGCTCCTTGATGGTCTCCGGATTGCTCCAGAAGGCCGGATCGTTGAGGACGACGGCGTCGTTGTAGGCGTTCGGATAGCCGCCGCTGATGTTCGCCCAGTTCCAATACCAGTCCCAGTTCGGGAAGTTGCCCTCCAAGCCGGCGAGATCCATCATCGCGCTGGCCGTGCCCTGCGCTTCGACTTGCCGGAGAATGTAGGTGTTGTTGCCGAGGGTCGAGGCTTCGGAGGTGACGCTCGAGATGTTCGCGTCCTTCACGGTCGTCTTGTAGTAGGCCACCTTGAAGGTGAGCCGGTCGTTGAGGGTGTTGATCACGAGACTGTAGTCGCGCGAGTGCCCCTTGGCGTTCGGCAGGGTGTCGCCGTCGAATCCGTAACGGTTTTCAACCCGGTTGTTGTTGCTGTCGTTGAAACCGAGACTGATGTCGGAGCCCCACGGCAGTTTTTCGCGAAACTTCCTCGGGGTGTGAACCACCACGCCCCAACTGATGTTATCGCCGCTGGCGATGCCGTTCGCCTGCTGCGGAGCGAGACCGTAGTCCATTGGAGCGATTCCCGTGGTCTGCGTGATCGTAGAGTCAGGGTAGCCGGCTCGCAGCTTGACCCGGTCAGTGCGCCAGCCGACGGTGGCAACAATGGTATCCTCCCACAAGTAAGCCTGCCAGGTAACCCCCTTGGAGGTGGTCTTCTTTTGGGTCTTGGCGCCGCTCCGGTAGAGATCGTGGATGTCACCCTTGTCGACACTCAGCACGGGGACCGTGGCAGTCACCCAGCCAACATAGTTGGCAGGATTGGCCGACTCCGTTGAATCGCTCGGGGTTGCACCCGTGGGGTTGATCCACACCGCGGCGGGATCGACATAGTCCGGGTCGGCCGGATTCGTCGGCTTCGCCCAGTGTGAATCGAAATACTTGACCGCCAGCGTTGACGGGAGGTTTAGGTCCCCCTCGATGCCTGGGATGTGCAGTTGCGAGGCGCTGCTGTAACCCACCACGGAATTGGTGAGGTATGCGATCGCTGGCATCGCCCCAACACCGCTCCCCGGGTTGGTTGTGTTGTTTTCGCCCAGCATGGCGGCCCAAGACGGGGTGATGGAATTGAGGTCATAGCTGCGGTCTTCGGTCCGGTAGGTTTCTTCGGAGTAAAGACCTGTGATGGTGTGATGACCCAGGATGCGGCTCAACAGCCCATCGGGCAGGTAGTCTTTTGCACGCAAATCACCAAATCCCGTGAGTCGGAAGTTCTCCCGATAGGTCGTGCGGGTGCTACCGCCACCCTGGCCCGCGACGTAAACGCGCCCAGCATTCGGGTTCGGCACCGCCAGATCGGTATATTCACCTGGATACATGTTGAGGTTCTGCGTGATATCGACGCTCAGGGACGGAGACCATCCGAGCTTGTTCTCGCTGCCGTCATGGTACTTCTGACGATCATACGCCGCTTGGAAGCCGAGGCGATCGTGGAAGAAGGTTTGATCTAGCGAGACATTATAGGACTCCCAACCCTGCCATTCCTTCTTGGTATTGCCATCCAGCAGGATGTTGTAGAAATCGAAGATGTTGGGATCGGTGATCTGCTTGTCCTTGTAGAACCCGGCCGATGCGCCGGCGACTGTGGCGAGCACGTCGGCCGGCTGGCCATTCGCGGGCCCGTATTGGTCGAGAGAAACGGCGTATTGGTTAAAGCCTGAGATGCCGACCGGGAAGAGCCCGTTGCCCCAGGCGATCGAACCGCCGGAAGTACCGTCGGAATTGATGGCAAAATTCGACAAGGCTCTGCCTTGGCGAGCCTCGACGGGCGAACCGCTGTTGTCATAGTAAAGCACGGGATTATACCATTCGCCGATACCCCGGCCACCACCGATCCAGAAATTCGTCGGCGCCCCCAAGCTGGTGCGATACGGAAGGATGCCGGTTGCATCCGCGATGCCGGAGTCGAAGAACTGCTTGTTGATCGCGTCCGGGTCGAAGAACGGAGTCAGGCGGTCGATCGGCGGCAGGCTGCGCGGGCGGTTGGCCTTGACGTCGCCATGCTCATAGTTGGCGCGGATGCTGGTGTGCGCCGAGCTGTCCTTGCCGAACAACGGGGGATCCCAGCGGAGGGCACCGAAAACGCGGTGGTCATTGTTGAATGCTGGTTTCTGCCGATACTTCGAATTATCATGCACCCCGGAGATGCGCACCGACAATTGTTCGGGAATCAGCACGTAGTTGACGTCGAGAGAATTCCGCAGACTACCGAAGCTGCCGGTCCGCGTCTGGACGTTGCCTTCGGTCGTGAAGCCCGCGGTGTTCACGCTCGTGTTGATGATGCCCGCCGGGCTGCCAATGCCGAAGAGGATCGAATTCGGGCCGCGCTGCAAATCCACGCGACCGATGTTGAAGCCGTCCCAGGGAATATCCGTTTGGAAGTAATCGCGGGTGTTGTCCGCAGAATCAAGGCCGCGCACGCGGGTGTTCGTCTGCGGTCGCAGCAGGTTCGTGGCGGTTTCCCCGGCACCATTGATGTAGGAGTTACCGATGCCGGCGTAGTTGCCGTAGATGCCGCCGACCTCGGTGTTGGTCGTATAGGTCAGCAGCGACGTGTTGTTGACGGCGCCGATGTCGTCCATGAATTTCTTCGTGATTACGCTGAGCGACGAGGCGATATCCTTCAGTTCAGTCCGCACCCGCGTGCCCGCGAGGGTCGAGGTGGCGCGATAGCTGTCGGCACCCTCCGAGGCGTCGACCACGAAGGGGGAGAGGACGATTGTTTCCTCCTCGGGAGGGGCCGAGGTGGCAGCCGGTGTCGTGATGCTTTGAGCCCAACCACGTCCGGCGAGAAGGATCAGCGCGGCGGAAAGCGCCCATCCGGTTTTATGCAGGCTTCTGATATTCATTTCCAAGGGGAGTCACAGTTCTGGGTTGTTGAAGACCCGGACGCCGACCGTGGGTCGGAAGCCGGGGATGGGGGACGAGCTGTGCACACCGCTCGAAGGTAGCGGGTGCCAGCGGGCAAAGGGAAAAAGCCGGGACGCGCGTGTGCTGATTGGGACCAGGTCGCGTGTTGGATGGTGTTGCGTTAAATCACGGGGCATGAGGACGACAGGTTTCACGACTGGCAGTTCAGCTATCTTTGCGACCATCCATTCGACGAAGGTCCCCGGCTTCGAGCGGTTGCAGTTCGATCGACCACACGTCGTTCTCCCTCATGTCGAAGCGGCGGAAGAATTGGCCGTTCGCTCCCACGTCGATCGTTTCCTCGATGCAGGGCTCGCCGCAGCACGACCGCTGCAGGCTGTGGACCTGCGAGCGGGTGAGCTGGGACGGCGAACCCAGGTCGCGCCAGGCCGATTGCACGTCGTTGGCGCGATAGCCTACCCGGGTCGCAAGCAACCGATATTTGCCCGGCGGCAGATTGGAGAGTTGGATGGCGACCTCCCCTTTCGGTTTCGCGGGCTGGTCTGCGGCATAAAACTCCTGGTTGATGACCGAGGGGCCGGGATGCGTGATCGTGAAATCCCAAAAGAGTGCCTGCACCCCGCCGGCCTGGTCACGACAGACGAACGCGTCGGGATCGGCGCACGTGAGTTCGATGTCACCCAGCCGATGGAGAAACTGATAGGCAAAGAAGGACGGCTTCGGCAGGTCCTGATAGTTGAGCAGGCCAAATCCGCCGTGAAACGGCGTCGCCCGCGGGCCGGCCTCCTCAAAAATGTCGGTAAATGTCCAATACGACATCGAGTCGGCGGCGGCGCCGATGTGACGGATCTTGTCGAGGATGAACGCCGCGCTGTGATAGCTGTCGTGAATCGGATCGGCCGGCGTGTAGGAGCTGCTCCACTCGGTATAGTGCAGTTCGGCCTTCGCGAACGGCGATCGGTTCGATCTTTTCCCGCACACTCTTGACGCCCGCCGTAATCGAGTTCCGATCCGGAGAAATCACCGTGCCGGCGTTGCCGTTTTCGTCGAGATATCCGCTCATCGTGGCATAGCTGTGCGTGCTAATGAAATCGAGCGGCACCCTTTGCCCGGCGCAGAAGGCGAGGGTCTCGTCAATCCAGCCTTCGCCGGCGGTGGCGGGGCCGCCCACCCGGTACGCCGGGTCCACGGATTTAACCGCCCGTGCGCTCGCCGCGTAGAGCTTGAAGTACTCGGCGCGCGCGGTCGGAGCAAACTCGTCGTCCTTCCTGCCACCCGTGGTACCGATCCAAAACCCGGTCAAATTGGGCTCGTTCCACACCTCGAAGTACCACTGCCGGACCTCCTCGGCGCCGTAGCGCTCGGTGACGTGCCGGACGAAGGCGGCGATCAACGCCTCCCACTTCGCGTAGTCCTTCGGCGGAGTGACATTCGCCCGATACCAGAAGATCGTCTGCGGTCCGCTCGCGAGCGCACCCGGCATGAAACCGAGTTCGACGAACGGCTTCATGCCGATGCTTTCGAGGAAGTCGAACAACTCGTCAATGTACTGCCAGTTGTAGACCGGCCGGCCGTCTTTGTCCTCCCGGTAGACCCCCATGTCGTCACAGAACAATCCGTGGAAGCGAAGGTAGCGGAATCCACACTCCTCGTGCACGCGACGGAGCTGCCGCTGCCAGTCGGCCCGCAGGCCCTCGTTCGCCCGGCCCGCCCCGACACAGAACTCGGCCATGCGGTTCAGGATGCCCGCCTCCTGCCGGCAATCGGCCGCGATGGTACGGATCTCCGTCCGAGCAGCGGGGCCGGAAGCAGCGGCGGGCGCGATCGCGGCCCCCATTCCGAGCGTCGCAACCGCGAGCGCGCTCCATTGCGAAATCGACCTCGAGAGTGACCTGAATGTGGACATGGAACGTCGGGACGCATCCGGTTCCGCCATCGAACCCGGGGCCGGGACGCAACGGCGATGAGAACGCACGGCCGTGAACGCGGGACCCGGGACGACGGGCGAGGGGCGGAAAACCTGGGTGAAGCGGGGCATCAATGCGGAGACACGACGGTGCTGCCGTGTCTCTGAGGGAAGGATACAGGGAGGGCGAAGGGCCCGGAGAGCGTGACAACGGCATGCTAACAGAAAGTCGCGGTCCGCGCTTGTCGGGAAAATTCGCTACACGGTCCGGAGCGCACGCCGGTCGTTGGTTGCTGACAAATAGCGGGTGTGCTCGCCACGATCCCGGCGGGTCGCGCATTCCCCGGCGGCACCACCCGGGCCGGTCGGTGGGTTCGCGAGTTTGCCTGGTCTATGGCGCCGGATCGGCGGCTTTGGGGTGCCGCCGACCGGCGCCTCCGGCGCCCACTGAAATCGTGCGGCACCATCGCGCACTCCATTCCCTTGCGAGCACGTTCCTGCTCGCGGCAGTCATCGAGCGCCAAGTTGATGGGGCCGGCTTCAAAGAAAACAGCCCCGCGGCGCGGATCGCACGCGCCGCGGGGGCGGGATTTGGCGACGGACCTGTCGCGCACGAGTTCGAATCTCGAACCTATCTCGAGCGCATTGGTCCGTCCACGGGGTCGATTAAGGAATCATGCCACCACTCAGCACACGCGGAGTGTAGGTGACTGCATGATTGAATCCACCAGGAAGGGCGCCCTCGCCCGGCATGGGCGTGCTGAACTCAAGGGTTACGCTCGTCTTTTTTCCCGGAGCGAGGTCAGCGGTTGTGACGATAACGTACGGGGTCCCCACCGGGACAAACCTCGAAGTCCAGCCCGTCGCATTCGCAAGGGTCGCGTTCGTCGAGAGCCCATCGAGCACGAGATGGATCGGTCCCGTGACTGCCTGAGACCCCGTGTTGCGCACCTGCACCGTCTGCACCAACCGATGGGTGCCATGGTCGACGTGGATACCACCACGGATAATCTCGAACGAGGGCGCCGGAGGAGTGGCTGTCGGCGTGCCCGTGATTTTCTGCTGCCACGAGGCGTAAGCGGGTGTCAGCTGGATGTCGTCGATATAGAATGTCGGCTCATCTTCACCTCGCCAATGCTGGATGTAGAAGCCGTTGACATTCGGATTGCCCTCGACGCCGATACTGCTGAGCGGGATTTCGACCATCTTCCAGGTATTCGCCTCCGCAGTAACCCCCACCCCATTGCCCCAAGAGCCGTCGCTAAAGATGGGACCTACTCCGATGTACTGCCCACCGGCGGTACCGCCGTGGATCCAGAACGTCAGCGTATGATAGGGCGACATATCCGGCGTCTGCCAGGTGGGCATGGCGAGGCCGCCGTACGGGCTCGGAGTGATCGTGATCGACGTCGATCCGGAGTGCACCTGTTCGGTGCCAGCCATGTTGTACGACATCCAACCCCAGTCGTACCAACCGTAAGCGAGACCGTCCCCGTAGATGACGTAGTCGGGGCCGCCGCTGGAGACGGGCGGCTGGAGCTGCATCTGGTAGTTCAGGACTTTGCCGCTCCGGAAGTGGAACTTGAAGTTGATGACACTGTTGGCGGGAGCGCTGGAGAGAAAGCCACTGCTGAGAACGATCGCGTTGTTCGCATAATCCGGGTGGAAGTCGCTTCCCCAGAACGGGAATGCCGACCAGCCGACCGGGCCCGCGTTGCTGCCGTCCGCATACCTGGACTCGATGGTGGCCAGAAGATCGCCGTTGCAGGCGGTCGGGATCGACACCTCCCCCCCGCTGATGGATGTGAAAGCGGACGCGACCGGCGATGCGGCATAGCGCACGTAGATTTTCCACGCCGGACCTGAGTTCACGTTGATCGTGAGGGTCGTTTTCTCCCCGAAAGGCGCAGACGCGTACTGGGCGAGCACGCTCGCCTTGATGGTCAGAACACTGCCAGCGAGCGTATAATCCGTCTCCGGAATCAGGGTGGTGGCGCCGTCTTGCACCGAGACCACCCGGTTTCCGTTCAGGTTGAGGTTGATGACGGAATCCGGATTGACCGTGTCGCTCTTCCGGAAGAGCAGGTCGCTCTCGGAGGTGGTGGCTCGCCCCGTCTCAGCCTGCTGAATGATCTCCGCGAGATCGCGATTGGCCGGCTGCCAATCCTGGGTGGTTCGGTTGTAAACGCCGCCGGTATCCCACAGCATCATGGTGAGGCCCTTCGTGCGGGCGTATTGCATCGCATACTCGTGGTATTTCAGCAGTTCACCGCGCTCGATACTATCGCCGGACAGCACGCCCCATTCGCCAACAATGACGGGGATGCCATCGGCCACAAACGTGTCGTGAACGGCATCGAAGGGCGTCTGGACCCAGTACTTCACCAGATCGTCGAACTTGGTCACGCCGCCCATATTCACGCTGAAAGGATAGTAACTATAGTAGTGGACGGTCGCGATCAGATTGGGATCGTTCAGACTGGAAATGGTCGCCTTCAGCGAATCGATCATCGGCTGGTCGGCGCTGGTGTAAACGGAGGGCAGCACGAGCGGACGGGTGGCGTTGCCGCCGCCGGTGGCGCGCACGAGATCGACGAAAGTAGTGTTCACCTCGTCGAGCAGCGCCCGCATCTGATCGGCCGGGACGTCATTGCCGTTGGCCTCCTGGAAGCCCGGCTCGTTTCTACTCTCGAAGGAAAGCTCGTTCGGATAATCTTTGAACCGGATGGCAATCTGCAGCCAGACCTTCTGGAAGCGATCAAGCACGGCATCGTGATCGTGTCCCATATCGCCCAGCCAACCATCGTGGTGGAGGTTGAGCATGACGTAGAGATGGGCCTCCAGCGCCCAATCCACGAGCTGTTGGACGCGATCCATCCATGCGGGATCAATTGTGTAATCAGGCGCCGGCCCCATGTGGTTGTTCCACGTGACCGGGAGGCGGAGGCTCTTGTAGCCCTTGGCGGCGAGCCCCTCAATCATCGGTTGAGTGGTCATCGGCGCACCCCACGATGTCTCATCGGGAATCGCGTCGAGGGTGTTGCCCCAGTTCGTGCCGGGTTGCATCGCGGCCACGTATTCGGTCATGGGCGACGCGGTTGCCCCTACGGCAACGGACGGGATGAGTACGGAAATCGCGAACATCAGTCGCGAGAGGGTGGTTCGAAGACAATGCATGACGGATGGGCTTGGTTGTGCCGGACCGGCAAACCACGATGTGGCGTTCCGGAAACCGGTCGGAGTTCGGCACCCGACACTCACGTGTCGCAATGCAGGGGGGTTAAGGGCTCGGGGCATGCGAGACGGGCGCCCGATGGGCACGTCGTGTCATCCTAACAGAAGTTCACCGAGGCCGCCTGTCGGGAAAACTCGTTACAAGGTCCCTCACCTGCCGCGATCATTGTGTCGTGACACCATCTGCCTCTCTTCCCGAAGATACCGGCTGAAAGAGCGGGTTCCTGTTTGGGAACTCGCAGGCCCCCGATGCCAGACAGCGCTCCCTGTTACTTCGATGAACACCCCTCGCACGCCCGGTCCCGCCATGAGAGTGCTCTTGCTCGCGGTGCTTGTTGCCAGCCTGCCGTCGGCGTTCGGGCAAACTCCGGGGCCGATCGACTACGCCACCGTTCAAGTCGTCTCCGAGGGGGAACCGCCCGAAGTCGTGGCCGAAAAGGCCGCGAAAGTCCTGCCGCGCCCCAATCAGACGGCCTGGATGCGCCTGGAGCGGACTTTCTTTCTCCACTTCGGCCCGAACACGTTCCGGGGCGTGGAATGGGGCAACGGCCGCGAGGATCCCTCGGTTTTCAATCCCACCGCGCTGGACGCCAATCAGTGGGTGTCGGCGATGAAGGACGCCGGCGGGAAAACTGCTGATCCTCGTCGCCAAGCACCACGACGGCCTTTGCCTGTGGCCCTCCCGCTACACGGCACACTCCGTCGTCTCCAGCCCGTGGCTGGACGGCAAGGGCGACGTCGTGCGCGCCGTGGCGGACGCGGCCCGCGCCCAGGGCATCAAGCTCGGCATCTATCTCTCGCCAGCCGACCTCTACCAGCTTGCGCACGAACCCGACGAACCCGTCGGGCTTACTACGGCAACGGCAGTGCGTCAAGTTCGGTCCGTCATCCCGACGGACCCCGCCCAGTTTCAGTCGGACCCCGGCCGCGGCCGCCCGCCCGCACCCGGGTTTGCGAGCTATGCGTACGAGGTCGACGACTACAATCGTTACTTCCTGAACCAGCTCTACGAACTGCTGACCGAATACGGACCCATCGCGGACGTCTGGTTCGACGGCGCCAACCCGGATCCCAGCGTCCCCGAGACCTACGACTACGCCGCGTGGTATGACCTGATCCGGCACCTGCAACCCGGGGCGGTCATCTCGGTCAAGGGACCGGATGTCCGCTGGGTCGGCAACGAAGGCGGCGTCGGTCGCACCACCGAGTGGAGTGTCATCCCATTGTCCCAACCGCCCGACACGTTCACCTGGCCGGACCTGACGGCCGGCGACCTCGGCAGCCGCGCGAAACTCACGCCCGGTTCCCACCTCTGGTGGTATCCTGCCGAGGTGAACACGCCCATCCTCAACGGCTGGTTCTGGAACCCCCGCAAGCGGCCCAAGAGCCCCGCCGAACTGGTCGAATACTACTACACCTCCGTCGGCCGGAACGGCAATATGCTGCTGAATCTCTCGCCCGACACGCGCGGCCTGATCCCCGACAACCAGCTCGAGTCGCTCCGCAGCACGTTTGCTGTCATCGACACCACGTTTGCCCACGACCTCGCCACCGGCGCTCGCTTCACCACCGACAGCGCCCACCCGGGTCACGCGCCCGCACTCGCACACGACGGCGATCTCGACACCTGGTGGGAAGCCGCGCCGGGACACTCGACCGCGACGTTTACGCTGACCCTTCCCGCCGCAACCACCTTCGATGTCGTTTCCCTCCAGGAAGCCGTCGATCACCGCAGCCAGCGGATCGAGTCCTTTGTCATCGAAACCTGGGATGGCTCCGCCTGGACCGCCCCGGTCACCGTCGACGAGCAGACCACCGTTGGACACAAGCGGCTGATTCGATTGACCGTGCCGGTCACCACCGACCGCTTGCGTATCCGCATAACGGGCTCACGCCTCGAACCGACCCTCGCGGAAGTTGGCTTGTTCAAGCAATCCCTGCCCCTGGCACCGGCGATCTCGGAACGCGGCCGCGATGGTTTGGTCACCATCACCCATCCGCACCCGCTCCCGATCGTCTACACGCGGAACGACACCGCCCCTTCCGCCGATTCGCCCGTCTACGACGGCCCCATCCATCTGCCCGACGGTGGCACCATCCACGCCGCCGTTCTCACCTCCGATGGCCGCGTGGGGCTGGTTGCCTCGCGGACGTTCGTCGGTCTCGCCCCGACCGGATGGACCGCGCACAGCCCGGCCGCCGGAGACGCCGAGAAGGCGATCGATGCCAACGCGCGGACGCTGTGGGAAACGCAGGGCCCGGTCGACGCTGCACCCGGGAACCGTCCGAGCCTCACGATCGACATGGGACGCGCGCGACGGATCGCCGGCTTCGCCTACCTGCCGCGCCAGGATTGGAACTTCCACGGCGTGATCGATCGCTACCGTTTTCAGACCAGCCTTGATGGCACCCACTGGACGACGCAGGTGGCCGCCGGCGAATTCGGCAACATCAAGAACAACCCCATGCTCCAGGAAGTCACCTTTGCGCCCACGAAGGCGCGCTTCTTCCGTTTCACCGCGCTCCATGACGTGCAGGACAGACGGTTCGGTCGGCGTCGCGGAGATCACCGTCCTGCCCGCGAAACCCGATCCGGACCGGTAGTCGCTGGAATCCTTGAGCGCTCCATACCTTAAGCCTCCGGGCAACCCCTTGCCTACCTTCGTTGCCTTCTGTTAGAAATTCCGAGTCATCCTTCTGCGTTCTCTGCGGTTTCCTGTGCAAATCGCCGTCGGAGGGAAGTCTCCACCCCAGCAATTGAATCCGTGCCCAACTGTGTAATCCTTGTGCAAAGCACCGAGACCGCGCCTCGCTGCCGCCATCACGTTCTTGCGGCCGCGTGGGCGTTGCTCACCACCGTCGTTTCCCTCCCGGCGCAGACGATCCATGTTTCGGTCGATGTCGCCCAAGACCGCGTCGCGGTTTCGCCTTACCTCTACGGAAAAAACGACGGGGTCGGCACTCCGGGGTCGCCCCTCAACGAGGCGGGCTGGCAACTTTTCCGCGATGCCGGCGTGAAAATGCTGCGCATGCACGGCGGCAACAACGGGACGAAGTACAACTGGCAGAAGAAACTCACGTCGCACCCCGATTGGTACAACAACGTCTATGCCTCCAACGACTGGGATTATCGCCCAGACCCAGGTCCAGCTGCACCTTCCCGGCGTCCAATCGATGTGGTGCTTCCAACTGCTTGGCAAGGTGGCGGACAACACGGAACACAATTTCAATGACTGGGCCTACAACCAGAGCCAGTGGTGGTCCGGCGTGGGCCAGAACCTGGCCGGCGGCGGCGTGGCCAATCCGGATGGCGGCAGCGATGCGCTCAACGACGGCGACCCATCACTGTACCTGACCGACACGTCCGCGGACACGTCCACCGCGATCCTCGACCACTGGATCAAGCCGACGGAACTCGGGCTTGATCGCCGCCAGTTCCGCTATTGGAACATGGACAACGAACCCGAGATCTGGGAGGGGACGCACGACGACGTGATGCCGGCGCAGATCCCGGCCGAGGCGTTCATGCAGCGCTACTTCGAGTATGCGAAGGCGGCCCGGGCCCGATTCCCCGAGATCAGGCTGGTGGGGCCCGTTACCGCGAACGAATGGCAATGGTACAACTGGCCCTCGCCGATCGTCGCGGACGGCCGGAGCTATCCCTGGCTGGAGTACTTCATCAAGCGGATCGGAGAGGAGCAGGCCCGGACCGGCGTCCGGCTGCTCGACGTTTTGGATATTCACTATTACCCGGGCGCCACCGATCCCGCCGACGTCGTGCAGCTCCACCGGACGTTTTTCGACCCCACCTACGTGAATCCCGATGCGAACGGCGTGCATGCCGTCAATGGCGGTTGGGATACCTCCATCACCCGGGAGTTCATTTTCGGCCGCTGCCAGGAGTGGCTCGACACCTATTTGGGGCCCGGCAACGGCGTGACCTTCGGCCTGACGGAAACGGGACTGCCGGTCACCAACGCACCCCTGGCGTCGGTGTGGTATGCCTCGACCCTCGGTGAGTTCATGCGCCACGGCGTCGAGGTATTCACACCGTGGAGCTGGCAGCCGGGCATGTGGGAAGTGCTGCATCTCTTCTCGCGCTACAATGGTTCGACCTCGGTGCACGCGGTTTCGGACGACGAAATCACGGTGTCGGCCTACGCCACGACCGACGACAGCACGGGCGCCCTGACGATCGTGCTCGTCAACCGGGCGTTGACGGCGAGCGCATCCACCAACGTGTCAATTGCGCATGCTTCCGTGCCGGACGGCGCCTACCCCACCCTGCAACTGGCGGACCTGCCGGCGACGGAGACCTTCGTGTCGGACACGACCAACGCCCTGGTCTCCGGCACCGTGAACATCACCGGCAACCAATTCTCCATCACGCTGCCCGCACTTTCGATCACGTCGGTGCAGTTGCAGCGATCCGGTGTCCCGCCGCCGACCGCCAGCACGTCGCGGCTCGCGAATGTTTCCGTCCGGGCCCGGAGCGGTACGGGCGACGAGGTATTGATCGTCGGTTTCGTCGTCGCCGGCTCCGGCTCCAAGCAGATCCTGCTCCGTGGCATCGGACCCTCGCTGACGAATTACCACGTCGATTCGCCCCTCGCGGATCCGGTATTGTGGCTCGGGAGCCAGACGGCCGGCCCCCTCACGTCGAACGACGACTGGGGTGCCGACGCCGCGGAAATCACGTCGGCGTCGCAACGCCTTGGCGCCTTCGACCTCGATCCCGACAGTCTCGATGCCGCCCTCATCACGAATCTGGCCGCCGGCGGCTACACCGCACGAATCGAGGACAAGTCCGGCGGTGTGGGTGTCGCCCTCGGCGAAGCCTACGATGGAGAAATCTCCGGGACGGCGCGCCTCGTGAACGTTTCCGCCCGAACCTGGGTCGGCATGGGCGATGACAGCCTCATTGCCGGTTTCGTCGTCAGCGGCACATCGGGCAAGACCCTGCTCATTCGCGCCGTCGGGCCGGGGCTGAGCGCATACAACGTGTCCGGTGTAATGAACAACCCGCTCCTGAGCGTCTACCGGCAGGGCGATACGACGCCGCTCTTTCAGAACGATGACTGGGAATCCATTTCCTATTCCGACGAGATCGCGGCGACGGCGGACGACGCCGGTGCCTTCGAACTGGCCCCGGGTTCGAAGGATTCGGTGCTCCTCCTGACCTTGCCCGCCGGGCTTTACACCGCAGTCGTGACCGGCGCCAACAACACCACCGGCGTGGCGCTGGTGGAGGTGTACGAAATCCAGTAGTCAAATACATGACCTACCGCATCTTCCTTTGCGCACTGCTTTCCCACGCCGGCGCGGCCTTGCTGACCGGCTCGCTTGCTGCGGCCGATGCCCCGCGCGAGCACCTTTCGCTCGACGCGGGACTGGAAGTTCCATCTCGGCGACGACTGGCCCGGCGCCCTGCGCCTGGACAAGGCCGGCGCGAGCACCGGGCCGGCCTCCGCCGGACAATTCAGCGACGTCACCTGGCGCACGGTCAACCTGCCGCACGACTGGGCGATCGAACTGCCGTTCGACCAGACCGCCGACATGAATCACGGCTTCAAGGCGCTCGGCCCGGGATTCGAGTCCAACAGCATCGGCTGGTATCGCCGCACCTTCGATCTGCCGGCCAGCGATGCCGGCAAGCGCATCTGGCTCGACGTTCGACGGCGTGTATCGCGACGCGACCGTGTGGGTCAACGGCTGGCTCGTGCGCCACCACGAGGGCGGCTACTATCCGTTTCGCGAGGACATCACGGATGTCGTGAAGTTCGGCGAACCAAACCTCATCGCCGTGCGCGTGGACGCGACGAAGTTCGAGGGCTGGTTCTACGAGGGCGCGGGCATCTACCGCCACGTCTGGCTGGACAAGACGGCACCGGTCGCCGTCGCGCCGGACGGGATCTTCGTCTACTCGCAGTTCAAGGACAACGTGCCGTCGGACACGGCGGGAATCCACGTCGAGGCGGATCTGCTCAACCAACTTACGCACCGCCGCCAATGCCGTCGTGAGCTGCGAGATTGTCGCGCCCGACGGCAAGACGGTCGCGCAGTTCAAGGGGTCGACCACGGTTCCCGGCGGCTCGAACGGCGCGGTGAAGCTGGAATCGCCAGGTCACTTCGCCTGTTCTCTGGTCGCCGGAATCGCCGCAGCTCTACAAGCTCGTCACCACCGTCTCGGTGGGAGGCCAGGTTGTCGACCGCAAGGAAACCGTTTTCGGCATCCGCACCGTGGCCTTCGACCCGAACCTCGGCTTTCTGCTCAACGGCAAACACTATGAGATCCACGGCACCTGCAATCACCAGGACCACGCCGGCGTCGGCGCCGCGATTCCGGACGCGCTGCAGGCATTCCGCCTCGAGCAGTTGAAGAAATTCGGCTGCAACGCCATTCGCACCTCGCACAACCCGCCCACCCCGGAGCTGCTCGATGCCTGCGACCGCCTCGGCATGCTGGTCATGGACGAGAACCGGCTGCTCGGCAGCGATTCGCTGAACCTGCGCAAGTGGGACGAGTTCATCCGGCGCGACCGGAATCACCCGAGCGTCGCCATCTGGAGCATCTCCAACGAGGAGTTCACCGTGCAGGCCACGCCTCAAGGTGGCAACGTCGCCCGGACGATGCAGGACTACGTCAAGCGTCTCGATCCCACGCGTCCCGTGACCTATCCCGCGCCCGAAGGTGACAGCTCCTCGCGGCATCAACGGCGTCATCGAAGTGCGCGGTTGGAACTATCATCCCGGCCCCGCACATGGACGCCTATCACGCCAAACACCCCGATCAGCCGAACATCGGCACCGAGCAGGGCAGCACCACCGGCACGCGCGGCATCTACGAGAGCAACCCGGCGACGCGGCCACGTCGCCGCCTACGACGAGCCGCCGCATCGCTGGGTGACGAGCGCCGAGACGCTGGTGGAGCTGGTTCGCCGACCGGCCATGGCTTTCCGGCGGCTTCGTCTGGACCGGCTTCGACTACCGCGGCGAGCCGACGCCGTACGGCTGGCCGTGCATCAACTCGCACTTCGGCATTCTCGACACGTGCGGCTTCCCGAAGGACAACTTCTACTACTACAAGGCGTGGTGGACGAACGAGGTCGGTGCTGCACCTCTTGCCGCACTGGAACTGGCCGGGCCGCGACGGGCACGAGTTCCGCGTCGATGCATTGAGCAACTGCCACGCGGTCGAGCTCTTCCTCAACGGCGTCTCGCTTGGCCAGAAGACGATGAAGCCCAATTCCAAACTCACGTGGCACGTGGCGTATGCGCCCGGGCACATTGAGCGCAAAGGGCTTTGACGCCGCCGGCAAGGTCATCGCCGAAACCAAGGTCGAAACCACCGGCGACGCGACGACGCTGCGACTCACGCCCGACCGCCCGACGATCAACGCCGACGGCGACGATGTCGCGGTGTTCACCGTGGAAGCATTCGACGCCCAGGGGCGCGTCGTGCCGGTGGCGGAAAACATGGTCCACTTCGCCCTCGAAGGGGCGGGCCGGATCATCGGCGTCGGCAATGGCGATCCGAGCTGCCACGAGCCGGACACGTTTGTTCCGCAGGCCCGGGTGCGCCGCGTCGCTTTGCGGGAGTGGCGCTGGAAACAAGTGCCGGTCGCGCCGGGCCCCGAGTCCGTTCCCCCCATACGCCCCGGGCTTCGACGATTCCGCGTGGGAGATCCTGAACGGTGAAAACGCCAACTGGCCGCGAACGATAAACGCCGACGACACCACGGCGATCTATCGCGCACACCTGACGCTCGCCGAAGAGGACCTGGGCGGCCCGGGCGTTGATATCCATTTCACCGGCTGCGACGACGAAGGATGGTATTTCGTCAACGGCCGGTTTGCCGGCGAGACGCACGACTGGAACGCGCAGCCGGCGTTCGACATCTCGAAATTCCTCCGCCCCGGCGACAACGTCATCGCCGTGTGCTGTCGCAACGGCGGCGGACCGGGCGGTCTGAACCCGGACGTGACCGTCGACATCGCCGCGAAGCCCAGCCCGGTGTCATGGTCGCGCAGCCTGTTCAACGGCCTCGCCCAGGTCATCGTGCAATCCACGCGCGACGCGGGCGAGATCAAGCTGACCGCCCGCGCCGACGGCCTCACGCCAGCCACAGTCAGCGTTCAGTCCCAAACCTCCGCCGCGCGTATCGAACCCTGAACGTCCACCGCCGGCAGGCGAACGACGGTTCGACGGCGACCATCATCTCCCATGCCCCATGCGTTCGCGGAATTTTCGTCATCTGTTCGCGGCGGCCTGCGCGCTCCTGCCGGTCGTCCCCCGTCTTGCGGCGCAGACGATCCCCATCGCCGTGGATGTCTCGGATGACCGCGTTTCCTAAATGGATATCCCAACGATTCCCAATCACGCACCATTGGCGGCGGTGTTGTGCGCCTTCTTTTCTGCCTGGGTGATACCGGGGGTGGCGGCGGAGGGCACGGCGTCACGCGACGTGGTGTTTTTCATTGGAGTCGATATCACGCTGGAACAGGACGGCGTGATCCTGCACGTGAAGCAAGTCTCGGGCAGTCACGCCGAGGTCGTGGGTGATGGAGTCTCGCGCACAATTTCGGTGCGGCGGTTCGAAGGCGTGCAGACGAGCCGCGAACCCGTGGTCGCAACGACGCAGGTGCAAATCGACGACCTCAGATCGGCAAGCGGATTTTCTGCCGCCCGGGATCCATTGCGGGAAGCGCTGCGACGTCAGGCGGCGGACGCGGGTCTGGCGTCGGACAATGCCGCCCGGGTGGCCCGGGCCGAGTCAGTGGCCGCCAACGCCGGCGCGGCCACCGTGACTGCGCCCCCCGGTTCGCCGCAGGCGGCCGTGCAAGAGCGCATACTGGCCGAGGAATACGCTCGGGCCGCCGAAAACGTCCGCAGTACGATCAGGGCCACTGACAGCGAGGCCGGGAGCACCGACTATCTCGGCGACGGCAGCCCGCCCGGAAGTCGGGCGAGCAACTTCGATCAGCTCAATGTCACCTTCGAGGCCTCGTCCCCGGTCGCGGTCAGGGACGCATATGCCGTGTTGCTCACCGTTATGCGACTGCCGGCCGCGCCCAAGGAGCCCGTGATGTCCCTCGCCTTTCGGGCGCTTCCTCCCCTCGGACCAAAGCCGCGGCGCATCGAGCTCACCCATGATGGACTGCCGCCCGGTTTCGAACTCGATCGCTGCGAAGTGCACCTCTATCGGGGCGGACGCGAACTCGCCACCAACCTCTCCGAGCGCCGGGTCGAGCTGACCCGCGACGAGGCCTTCCGGTATCTCCTGCTACGATACACCATGGATCATGCGGGACGCGACCTGCCGCCGCGGCCGGTGGTGGAACTTCTGCCCCGGGATTTCGCCGCCCGGTTGCCGGCGGAGCAGCGGACGCGGGCCGCGGACGTCCACGTGCGGGCCGACGGCCGAGTGGAAAAAGTCGTGCTCGAACCGGCGGGCTCCGGTCCCGCGGATGCCTACCTCGAAGCCACGCTCCGCGACGCCTACTTCTATCCGTCGTTGCTCCAGGGTCGGACGGTGGCGACCGAGACCACGGTTCTGCTGGCCGAACTCGCTCCCTGACGAAGCCAGGGAACGCACGGTGAGGCGCTGGTTCACACGCTCATTTGCCTTCATCCCGGATAAACCCCGACTCCGTTCCGACATGCAGCCGTAGCAACGAACGGGATTCACCTCCCAGTCCGTCCGAATGCCCAGGTTCCTATCAACAACCCTATGTATCGTTTCGTCATCATTGTTCTAGCGACCGCAATCGCCCTGTGGGTGTGCAATCAAGCGAATGCGAAACCACCACACCTCAGGGCGCACGGCCCCACCACGCAACTCATCGTGGACGACAATCCGTTCCTCGTCATTGGTGGCCAGGTCCACAACTCGTCCTCGGGCAGCCCCGAGTATTTCGACCGCACGGTAGACAAGCTGGTTCAGCTGCACGTCAACACCGTGCTTGCCCCGGTCACGTGGGAGTTGCTGGAGCCGACCGAAGGCACCTACGACTTCGGGCAGCTCGAACGCATGGTTCGCACGGCGCGGAAATACCACGTGAAGCTGATCGTGCTGTGGTTTGGCAGCTGGAAAAATGGCGTGTCGCAATACGCGCCGGCTTGGGTGCGCCGGGACACCGCTCGTTTCCCGCGTGCGCACGACGCGAGCGGTCACCCGATGTCCGCGCTTTCCACGTTCGGTCAACAGTCCCGGGATGCGGACAAGGCCGCCTTCACGGCCATGATGAGCCACCTGCGCAAGATCGATGAGCAGGAAAACACCGTGATCATGGTCCAGGTTGAGAACGAGGTCGGCCTGTTCGAATCACGTGACCACCGCCCCGAAGCCAAAAGCGCATTTGCCGGTCAGGTTCCCCAGGCCCTGATCAACTACTTGGTCGCGAACAGAGGCCATCTGGCACCGCATCTTGAGGCGCTTTGGGAACGGAACGGGCGCAAGGAGCGCGGCTCCTGGGCGGAAGTCTTCGGCGCCACGAAAGATGGCGACGAGATTTTCATGGCGTGGCGCTACGCCTCCTACATCGGTGACGTCGCGGCCGCCGGCAAGGCGACCTACGATCTTCCCCTTTATGTGAATGCGTGGCTGGCGGGAGACGACGAGCCCGGAAAATTCCCCTCCGGTGGTCCCGTTCATCGGGTCATCGATGTCTGGAAAGCCACCGCACCCGCGATTGCGATCTGTGCGCCGGATATCTACGCGAACAATTTCAAGGAGGTCACCGCCGCCTACCACCGGCCTGATAATCCGCTCTTCATTCCGGAGACCCACGCCGACGTCTGGTACAAGCCCTCGGCGGTCGACCAGTACCAAGCCGCGCGCAACCTATTCTGGGCGGTCGCCCATCACGATGCGATCTGCTTTGCTCCGTTCGGCCTCGAAGGCCAGGCGGTGGATGGTCCCATCGCGAAGAGTGTCAAACTGGTCTCGGAACTCGGCCCCTTGATTCTCCAGTTCCAAGGGACTGGCCGGATGGATGCCTTCCTGCAGACCGCAGAGACCAAGAGCGCTGCCCAGCAATTGGAAGGCGTCAAAGAAGCCTCCGGGCTTCAATCCAGCAGCGACATCGCCCTTGGTGGATACGTGGCTCACGTCATCTACAGCAACGCTTCGCCGGACGACCGCGCTTACGGGCTTATCATCAACACCGCACCGGATGAGTTCCTCATCGCGGGTGACGGCTTTGCTGCAAACTTCTCCTCGGCGACGCAGCGAGTAGTCGGGCTTGCTGAAGTATGGGAGCAGGTCTTCACCAACGGCACGTGGGTCAACGGTCGCCGCCTGAACGGAGACCAAACCAACCAAGGCAGCGCGGTCCAGATACCCTTCTGGCGCTGGGACAACTTCGACTCCGCGACGGGCCCACGCGTTGTGAAAGTGATGCTCTTCTCGCACGACTGAGGGTAGGTTGGGCAGGGTACCAACATTTGCGGATGCAGTTGAATCTGTCCTCTGAAAATCGCTCCGAAGTCCGCGTTTGCATCCGGCTTCCGCACCCAAAACGACATTAAGAATGACCCCGATCCGTTGTCTTCGGTGGCTGCCAACCGCCGCTCTATGCCTCGGACTCGCGCTGACCACCAGCCAGGCCGCGATGACATACCGGTTCGAACTGAGCGACGGCTGGCTTCTCCAATCATCGCGCCAGATCACCACGTCGCCCGAGGTTCTGTCTTCGACCGCATTTACCCCGGAGCATTGGTGCAAGGCCAAGGTGCCCACCACCGTGCTGGCCGCGCAAGTCGCCAGCGGTGAGTTCAAGGACATCTTCCACGCCGACAACCTGCGCAGACTGCCGGGCATGCGTGCCGCGCCCGACGGCGACCGGGCCAGTCCCTACGATGTTCCCTGGTGGTTCCGCATCGAGTTCCGCCTGCCGCCGGCATTCAAGGGCCGGAAGGTGTGGCTGCATTTCAACGGCATCAATACCAGGGCCAACGTGTGGCTGAACGGAAAGAAGCTGGCCGATGCGACGGAGGTCGCCGGCGCGTTCCGGATCTTCGAGCTGGATGCCACGCCGTTGATCGAGCCGGAGCGGACCAATGTTCTCGCCATTGAGGTGTTCTCTCCCACGGACAGTGATTTCGGCATCAACCTGGTTGACTGGGTCCCGACGCCGCCCGACAAGGACATGGGCCTTTGGCGCGAGGTCTATTTGACGGCCAGCGGTCGCGTCCGGCTCCGCCATCCCACCGTCGTCACGCACTTCCCGGACGACTCGCTGCAACGCGCCGACCTGACCGTCCGGGCGGAGTTGTCGAACGACACGGATTCGCCGGTGGTCGGCGTGTTGCGCGGCGAATTCGACGATGTGTCCCTCGCGCAAGAGGTGACGCTCGCGCCCGGCGAGCAGCGCTCGGTGCTGTTCACCCCGGACGAATACCCGCAGTTGCAGATCGCGCGTCCGGCAGTGTGGTGGCCCGCGGGTTGGGGTGAACAGAAACTGCACGAGCTATCGATGGCATTCGACATCTCTGGCGTAACCTCCGATGCGCAGGCTTGCACCTTCGGGATCCGGGAAATCACCGGCGGACTGCACGGTGCTGCGCCCCGGATGGGAGAAGTGTTCAACAACAACGGCGACTTCAGTCGCATCAGCACCGACGAGCGCCCGTTGCTCCTGCGTGTGAACCACCGGCCCATCCTCATCCGGGGCGGCGGCTGGTGCCCCGACATGCTCATGCGCACGTCGCCGGAACGGCTCCGCGCGGAGTTCCGCTATCTGGTGGACATGCACCTCAACGCCATCCGCCTCGAAGGGAAGCTGGAGGGCGAGGCGTTTTTCGACCTGGCCGACCGGATGGGCATCCTGATCCTGGCCGGCTGGTGCTGCGGCGACATCTGGGAGCGCTGGAGTTCCTGGAAGCCCAACGACTACACGATCGCCTACGAATCGCAGCGGACACAGATCCTCCGCCTGAGGCACCACGCGTCCGTGGCGCTGTGGATGAACGGGAGCGACAACCATCCCCCGGCCGAAGTCGAAAAAGCCTACCGGAGAATTCTCGCCGAAAACGCCTGGCCCAATCCCTCCATCTCCTCGGCGACCAGCGTCCCGACTGCCGTGAGCGGCCCGACCGGCGTGAAGATGACCGGGCCCTACGACTACGTCCCGCCGTCCTACTGGCTCGCCGACACGGACCATTTCGGCGGGGCGTTCGGCTTCAACACCGAGACCAGCCCGGGCGCCGCGATTCCCGATCGGGGCAGCCTGAAGAAATTCCTGCCCGCCGAAAAACTCTGGCCGGTCAACGAACTCTGGAACCTGCATGCCGGCGCCGGGAGCCTGAACAACAACATCACCCATTTCAGCGAGTCGATGGATGCCATCTACGGGCCGCCCTCCGGCCTGGAGGATTTTCTGCGCAAGGCGCAGGCGATGGCTTACGATGGCGAACGGGCTATGTTCGAGGCCTACGGGCGGAACAAATACCAGTCCACCGGCGTGATCCAGTGGATGCTGAACAACGGTTGGCCGTCGATCATGTGGCACCTCTACGACTACTACCTTCAGCCCGCCGGCGGCTACTTCGGCACGAAGAAGGCATGCGAGCCGCTGCACATCCAATACTCCTACGACGACCGCAGCGTCGTGGTCGTCAACAGCCAGATCACGGACTCATCCGGTCTGACCGCCGAGGTCTCGCGGTATGACTTCAA
The DNA here is from genome assembly GCA_963797435.1 of uncultured Verrucomicrobiae bacterium. Taxonomy (GTDB): domain Bacteria; phylum Verrucomicrobiota; class Verrucomicrobiia; order Opitutales; family Opitutaceae; genus CAWCPJ01. The sequence goes on from CAWCPJ010000008.1 coordinate 88,693, forward strand.
CCTGCGGCCGCTTTTCACCCGCACGGTGCACCTGGATTCGCCCGCGGACAGCGTGCAACGGATCCTCACCCTCCCCGAGGACCGTGCCACGACTGACGTCACGTTCGTCCGGCTGACACTGACCGACCGATCCGGCCGCCTCGTCAGCACGAACTTCTACTGGCTGCCCCGGGAACTCTCGACCTTCGACTGGTCGCAGGAGCAGGCCAAGGCGCACCCCTACTACACGGCGGTGACGCGCTACGAAGACCTGACCATGCTGAACCGATTGGAGAAAGTCCGTCTCGACGCGTCCGCTCTCGTTGATCGCCGGCCCGAGGGAGAAGACGTCCGCGTCCAGCTCCACAATCCCTCCGAGCATCTGGCTTTCCAGATTCGCCTCTCGGTCGTCGGCGAGAAGAACGGAGCAGAGATTCTGCCGGTGCTTTGGGAGGACAACTATTTCTCCCTTTTGCCCGGGGAGTCTCGAACCGTCCGCGCTCACTACGATTCCTCCCTGGGAGCCGATCGTCTGCGGCTCGACGTGAGTGGGTGGAACATCGACGCCGGGACCCAACTCGTCGAGGAAATCAACCGGAATCCTGACGCGCCACCGGACTCGGGAAGTCCGACGGCCCGGGCGCGACGCGACGGGCCCGCCCTGTCCATGCACACGGTCTCCCGGCGATGATTCCTCCCCCCACGAGATTCTGCCTCCCAGCAGCGAGACGTTTGCTCGTCGCCGTCTTCGCGTCGCTGGCCGGGATCGCGGCGCTGCCTGCCGCCGAGACGAGACAGGTCGAGAACTTCAACCGCGACTGGGTCTTCCAACTGGGCGACCATCCCGGCGCGGAGGCGGTGACGTTCGACGACGACGCCTGGGAGCGCATCGGGCTGCCCCACTCGTTCAGCATGCCGTACTTTGCCGCGACGAGTGCGTTTTATGTGGGTTACGGCTGGTATCGAAAACATTTCGACGTGCCGGCGGCGTGGAGGGGCAAACGGCTGTTTCTCGATTTCGACGGCGCGTTTCAGGACGCGGAGATTTTCCTGAACGGCCGGGAGGTCGGCGCGCACCAGGGCGGTTATACCGGCTTTGAAATTGAAATCACCGACGCCGCCGTGACCGGACGCAATGTCGTCGCGGTGCGCCTGAACAACCGCTGGAATCCGCGCCTCGCGCCTCGCGCCGGCGAACACCAGTTCAGTGGCGGTCTCTATCGCAACGTCCGGCTCGTCGCGACCGATCCGCTGCACGTGACGTGGTACGGCACGTCCGTCACCACGCCGCGAGTGTCGGCCGCCGAAGGCGTCGTGAATGTGAAGACCGAGGTCGTGAACCAGTCGTCGGCGCCAAAAAACTGCACGGTGCGCACCGACATCCTCGATCCCGCCGGCCAGATCGTCGCGACGATGCATTCAAGCCGGAGCGTGGGGTCGGGGCGCAAGGAAACCTTCGACCAGACCAGCGCGCCGATCACGAACCCCGCTCTGTGGGCGCCCGAGCACCCGATCCTCTACGCGGTGAAAACCACCGTGCTCGACGGCGAGCAACCTGTGGACGATTTCGCGTCTCCGCTCGGCTTCCGCTGGTTCAAGTTCACCGCGGACCAGGGTTTCTTTCTCAACGGCGAGCACCGCTACTTCCGCGGTGCGAACGTGCATCAGGATCATGCCGGCTGGGGCGATGCGGTGCCCGAAAGCGGCGCGTATCGCGATGTGAAGCTGATCAAGGATGCCGGTTTCGATTTCATCCGCGGTTCGCATTATCCCCACGCGCCGGCGTTCTCGGCCGCGTGCGATCGGCTCGGCATCCTCTTCTGGTCGGAGAACTGTTTCTGGGGCACGGGCTCGTTCAACAATCCGTGGGGCGGCAGCGCCTACCCGACGGATCCGGCGGACGAGGCGGGCTTCGAAGCGAGCGTGCGCTCCAGCCTGCGCGACATGATCCGCATCCACCGCAACCACCCGAGCATCGTCGTGTGGAGCATGGACAACGAGGTGTTCTTCAGCGCCCGCAAGGTGATGCCGAAAGTGCGGCGCTTCTTGCGCGAACTGGTCGCCTATTCGCACGAGCTCGACCCCACGCGCCCGGCGGCGATCGGCGGCGCGCAGCGCGGCGAAATCGACCGGCTGGGCGACATCGCCGGCTACAATGGCGACGGCGCGCGGTTGTTCGTCGATCCCGGCATCCCGAACGTGGTCTCGGAATACGGAGCAACGATCACCGACCGCCCCGGCCTCTACGAACCTGGTTGGGGCGATCTGCCGCTCACGCCCGGCGCCGAACCGGAGAAGCCGGCATCGTGGCGCCTGCCGTGGCGCAGCGGCGAAGTGCTTTGGTGCGGCTTTGACCACGGCAGCATCGCCGGAAGGCAGTTTGGCGACATGGGCATGGTGGACTATTTCCGTCTGCCCAAGCGCCAGTGGTATTGGTATCGCAACGAATACCGGCACATCCCGCCGCCGCCGTGGCCCCAGCGCGGCGTGCCGGCCGCCTTGCGATTGGCGTCCGACAAAACGACCCTGCGTTCCGTCGACGGCACGGACGACGCGCAGATCATCGTGACCGTCGTGGACCAAGACGGCACGCCACTCAGTAATTGCCCTCCGGTGACACTGGCGATCGAGTCCGGTCCCGGCGAATTTCCCACCGGCCCGAGCATCACCTTTGAGCCCGACGCCGACATCGCCATTCGCGACGGCATGGCGGCGATGGAGTTTCGCTCCTACTTCGCGGGGGAGACGATCATCCGCGCCACCTCTCCCGGATTGCAGGACGCGACGATCCGCCTCACTTCGCTCGGTGAGCCGACCTTCGTTCCCGGCGTGACTCCGCCGGTGAAACCGCGTCCGTACCGGCGCTTCTCGGTCGCGCCGACGAGCGGTGCGTCGGACCAGTTTGGTCTCGAGAATCCGACGCGGGCGAGCAGCGAGGCTCCGGGTCATCCCGCGCGCAGCGCGAACGACGGCACCCTCATCACCGATTGGCGGCCCCTACCGGGCGACGCCCAACCGTGGCTGCGCGTGGACCTCGAGCGCATCGTCGCGATCGAGGCGGTGAGGCTCAATTTTCCCGGCGAAGGTGACTGGCGCTACCGGGTCGAAATCTCTGACGACGGAGAACGCGATTGGAAATTGCTCGCCGCCCACGCGCAACCAAACGCCGGCGGAGGCGTGCGCCGCGACACGGTCGCCGACACCCCGATCAATGGCCGTTTCGTTCGGGTGACACTCACCGGCTGGCCCGCGGCGAGCACACGCGGCATCGTCGAGATCGCCGTCGCCGGCAGAAGTGCCAGCCGCTGAATCGATTCCTTCTCCCCATCTCGTCTTCGCGCCCTCCCTCCGTTGCTACCGCTCGTCTGCCTTCCCTGCCTCGGCTTGTTTTGCATGACGCTCGCCGTGCTCGGCGCCGCGTCCAACGGGGCTGCTGCCTCCGCCCGCCAGCGCCTTTCGCTCGATGCCGCGTGGAAATTTCACCTCGGCGACGACTGGCCCGAAGCCTCGCAACGACTCGACAAAGCCGGCAACGGCTCCGGACCGGCGGCGGCGGCTTTCCTCGACACCGCGTGGCGGACGGTCCAGCTGCCGCACGACTGGGCGGTCGAACTGCCGTTTGATCCCGCGGCCGACCGCAACCACGGCTACAAGGCGATCGGCCCCCGGTATCCGCAAAACAGTGTCGCCCGGTATCGCCGCACGTTCGAGCTGCCCAAGGAGGATGAAGCCAGACGCATTTGGCTGAGCTTCGATGGCGTCTACCGCGATGCAACGGTGTGGGTTAACGGATGGCTCGTGAAGCGCCACGAAAGCGGTTACTCGCCCCTGCGCGAGGACATCACGGATGCGTTGAATTTCGGCGGCCGGAACGTGATCACGGTGCGAGTGGATGCGACGAAGTTCGAGGGCTGGTCACGTGACCTTGACCGAGGAGGACCTGAAGGGTGCCGCCGACTCGGGATGCTGGTCATGGACGAGAGCCGCCTGTCGGTCGTCCACACCGCCGCGGCGACTGAAAAGGGGTGGCCGCGCGGGCAGGTGGCCCACGAGATACTATCGTTCGGCGTGCCTGCGCTCGAACGATGATCGTGCGTTCCGGAGAACACTCATCGCTTTTCGCGGGCCGTGCGCTGCAGCCAGCCAAAAACCGCAAACCGAAAAAAGTTCCACGCGGGCGGTCCCATCACCGCACCGCCGATCGACAGGCTCCAGATCCACACTCCGTGTCCAGCCGCCAGTCGCCAGGCGATTGCCCCCATCGAGCCCAAGGCCCAGCCAATTCCCGCCGGCACCCACGAATCGCCGTTGTGCGCGCAGATTATCGTCCGCATCGCGGTGCGGTGATCCGTCACGACGTTTTCCTCGGCGCCCCGATCCGCGCTCAAGTTGCGGTCGAGCAGGCCGGGTTTCTGATGAAGAATCAGGGGACGGACCAGAAGGCAGTAGGCGCGCCACTCGAATTCATGGTTGATCGCCGTCCGGCGGATTCCTCTCCGCGCAACCGCCAAGGCCAAACCTGCGCCAGCGGCGGCCATACCGAACCAGGGAAGCGCGGCCCGTGGTCCCGGTCCAAAGCGCAGTTCGAAGATCAATCCGAAACTCGCGAGAAGGACGGCATGAACGAACAGCAGCGAGGCGATTCGCCGCGGTGGCGCCGCCCGGAATCCGAATACGTCCCGCAGCAGACGCAGAAAGATGAGGCGCGCCCCACCTTCGAGGCCTTCGCGATCCGCCAGATAGTCGGCGACCGTCCCAGACTGACGCGAATATTCCAAGGGTGTTTGGACCAAGACGAAAACGGGCTTCCCACCGGAGCGCCGGCGAGGGCAGCAATCATCCACCTGTCCCAAAGACGCATGAAGACGCACAATCGCTCAAAAGGTTCTCTCCAAATCTTCGCAGCGGAAGGACGACCCATTGGCATCGGTCGCCGGGATCAACGTAGAGGCTTCGCCTACGGCATCCCGACGGGGTGGTGAAGTTGCAACACGTCGCGGCAGATTCAGCCCCATTACTCATAAGACGTATCGCTGATCGTATTGGACTAGTCGCGAATCGAAGAAAAAAACATTCCAAATGGCTTTCCCGGGTTGCGCTTCGATGCGCGTGCGACAGGCTCGGTCGCACCCCCCTTTTCTTGACCGAGGAGAGGTCCTGAATGTCCTCGTCGCCCGAACAAGCCCGATGGTTTGCCGAGCAGGTGAAGCCCCATGAGCCTTTGCTGCGAGGCTACCTGCAAAAGCGATTCCCGTCCCTGCCCGATCATGATGACGTGGTGCAGGAGGCCTATGCCCGACTGCTGCGGGCCGATTCGGACCGCCATCTGGCCAGCGTAAAGGGATTTCTGTTCACGATCGCTCGCAACGTCGCGATCGACATGCTGCGCCGGAAAAAGACGATGACGCACGAGCCGATCTCGGAATTGTCGTCCATGCCCGTTTTGCAGGAACCCCCGTCGATCGCCGACTCGCTCGAGTGCCAGCACCGTCATGCCGTGCTGATCGAAGCGATCGCCGCCCTCCCCGACCGCTGCCGGGAGGTGGTCATGCTCCGCCACCTCGACGGACTCTCTTACAAGGAAATAGCCCTACGCCTCGGGATCTCGCCGAACACGGTGAAGCTGCATATTGTCAAGGGCATGAAGGACTGCACGGCCTTCTTTCGCGCGCGCGGTCTGCTCGAGGCGACCCCGCCGCAACCCGTCGCGTCTGACGCCATCACCCAGCTGTGAATGCTTCCGTTCCCACTCCCGACGACAGTGCGCTCGATCAGGCGGCGGCCGAATGGCTGTGCGAGCGCGAGGAAGGCTTTACGCCCGGGCGCGCCCGCGCGTTTGCCGCCTGGTGTGCGTGCGACCCCCGGCACCCTGCAGCGATCCGACGCATGGAGCGCACCTTGGAACTGCTCGACGAAATGCCGGCGGTGCGCCCCCGCCTCGAGGAGCGTTTCCCGCACCCGCGCGCCCCCCGCGCACCTGCGGAAGGCGGCGCGATCGTGGCTTTCCACCGCCTGGCCCGGACCGGTGGAATCGCCGCCGCCCTGCTGCTCGGCCTGGCCGCCTGGTGGTGGAGCGCCGGACCGCGGCCGTCACCGTCCCAACACTACACCACGGACGAGATTGCCCAGCGGAGCGTGGCGCTCGCGGACGGTTCACTGATGGACGTCAACGTCGATAGCGACGTGGTCGTGCAATACACCCCGCGCGAACGGCGCGTCCTGCTGCACGAAGGTGAGGCCCATTTCCAGGTCACGCATGATCCTGCGCGACCCTTCATCGTCACCGCCGGGGATGTCTCGGTGCGGGCGGTCGGGACCATGTTCGACGTGCGGCTCACCGCGGAGGCGGTCGACGTCGTCGTGGTCGAGGGCAGGGTCGAAGTGACGCGACGTGCAGCCGGTCCGGTGAGGGTCACGGCCGGACCAGCGCCTTTGCTGCGGGCCGGCGAGCGTGCAAAGATGATCCGGGACGCGGTCGACGCGGCGCCGCAGATTCAAGCGATTGACGCCGGTTCGATCCGCTCCCTCCTCACCTGGCAAACGCCCATGACGAGCTTCACCGACGTGCCGCTCCGCGACGTCGTCACCCGGTTCAATCGACGCAATGTCACCCAGCTCGTGCTCGAGGATGCAGAGCTGGGCACGCGCACCATTGGCGGCAAGTTCGCGCTCGACCAGGTCGACGCTTTCGTGCGGTTGCTGGAGCAGGACGGCGATATCGTGGTCGATCGCATCACGCCGGGTCAAATTGCATTGCGTCGCGCGCATTAAGGCAGGGGTCGTGCCCGGGCCGCGCAGAATCTCCGGCGCGGGCCTAGCCCATTTCCGGCGTGGCTGCGTTACAAAGGCAGCCCTGCTTGCATGCGTTTCCGCCCGCCTCCTCACCGCCCCGCACTTTGTCGCAGCCCTATTCTGCGGTGTCGTGCCGGCAGCGATGGCGGCGGACCGGTCCGAACCCAGGCAGGTCTACAACCTCCCCCGGGGGGATGCGGCTGCGACACTTCCGCTTTTTGCCGACGCCTGCGGTCGGCCGGTCGTGTTCCTGATGGACAAGGTGCGCGGCGAACAGACGAACGCGGTGACCGGCGAGTTCTCGCCCCACGAAGCGATCGCTCACATGCTCGCCGGAACGTCCCTGGTCGCGTATCAGGACGACACGACCGGGGGTTTCACGGTCACACGCCGGCCGGCGCCGGTTTCCTCCGGGGAGGTTGAAGTCAGGTCCACTGCTCAACCACAACCTCCTCCTAACGCCATGACACCCTCCAAGTCGAGGGGCGTACTCCACGCCCTGCTCGCTCTCGTCGCGCCCATCTTCACCTACGGGCAGGATTCGAACGCGGAAGCCACGAAAAAGCCGGACGACGAAATGGTCGTACTCTCGCCTTTCACGGTTACCGCCGCCCAGGACCGGGGCTACCATGCCACCAACTCGATCTCGGGCACCCGGCTCGACACGTCGATTCGGGACCTGCCGCTATCGCTCGAGGTCATCACCAGCGACTTCATCCGCGACACGGGTGCGCTGAATTTGCGTGAGGCCCTGCGCTATTCGCCCGGCATCGTCCTGCAATCGCAGTACGACAGTCCGTTGTCCGCGACGCTGACAACGATCGACTCGCCCGAAAACGCGCAGGCGAACAACCCCGAGGGCGCCACCCGCAGTTCCAATCAGTCCACCGTCAAGATCCGCGGTTTCATCACCGATCGCACCCTGCGCGATGGCCTGTTGCGGCAGGCGGCGACGGATACGATCAACATCGAGCGCGTCGAGGTGTTGCGCGGTCCGAGCGCGCTGCTCTACGGCATCGGCAACTTTGGCGGGGTCGTGAACTACCTGCCCAAGGTTCCAACGGAGAAGCCCCGGTATCACTTCGGCGCGACCATCGGCTCGGACGGCCTTTACCGCACGGAAATCGACCTGTCGCCGGGCACGCTCTACAAGGACCCGGGCAAGCTCGAGGCCGGCTTCCGGTTGACGGGCGCCTGGCAGCGCAACGGTGACTTCACCGACGACTACAAACACCGTCACTGGTTCCTCGCGCCCGTCGTGCAACTGAAGCTGTTCGAAAACACCCTGTTGAAGCTCGACACCGAGTTTGGCAGCTCGACGGACCGCGGGATCGGTTTCCAATCGGTGCGAAGCTGGGTGCTTACGAGCGGATATCCTTTCCAGACGGATGCCCGTCGTTGGGATTTCTACACGCCCCCCGGCACGGATCCGCGGACCTTCCGCTGGTCCGGCGGGGATACCTACCGGAAGAACGATCTCACCAACCTCGTGTTCGATCTGCAGCAGAAGTTCACCGACGATCTCTGGCTGCGCATCACCGGTGGCTACACCCATAACAAGGAGGATTCGCGCAACATCTGGTACGGCACGCTGAGCAGCCTCGACCCGTTTGACGCCAACGGCAATGTGGTCAACGCCGCCACGGCCACCCTGCCCAGCTACTACCGCACGCCGGGCTCCGCCGCCGAGACGACAGTACATGAGCGATCTCGCCGCCGCGGCCGCACTGGGCGGCACGGCCTTTGTTGACGTCTTCAAGGCGCGCCCGTCGAATTTCTGGCTGGGCGACATCTATGGCACCACCGTCACCCCGACGTCGCGCCTCGGCAGCACCGCCCCCGCGGCACCGGCCAGGAACACCGTGCTCAACTATCAATGGTCGCAGTACAACCTGGACGAGGACCGCTGGCAGGGGCGCATCGATCTGAACTACCGGTTCGATTACCTCGGGCATCACAACTTCCTCGTTGGCGTCCAGTACCGACTTCGATCACCAGGAACGCACGAACTATGGCCAGGCTCCCGACCTGGCCCTCAGCTCCGCCCCCAAGAATTCCGATCCGGAGTTCTGGAATTACGCGAGTCCCGCGCTGGCCCAACCGATCCGGTGGGCGGTGCAAGGCGATGGCGCCACGCCGTCGGTGCCATTGCACCCGGTGACGTGGAACCTCGATAAGACCTGGAACCTCGGCTATTTTGCGATCTACCAGGGACAGTTCTTCGACGATCGCCTCACCCTGGTGGGCGGCGCGCGGCGGGATCGGGTCGACTACCGCGGCATGTCCCGCCAGCTCTGGCGTGACGGCGCACCACTGGCGATTGTCGATCGGTCCTCCACCGACCAGACGGATGCTCCGACCAAAGTCAGTCCCCAGTTCGGTGCTTCGTTCGCGATCAACCGCTCGCTCTCCCTGTTCGGAGTTTATTCGACGGGGCTGCTCCCCAATGCCATCGGCACGCTCGACGGTCTCGGGAACGCTTTCGGCCCGGTGACGGCGAAAAACCGCGAAGTCGGCGTGAAGTTCGATGTCCTCAATGGCAAGATTTCGGGCTCGGTGAGCTACTTCAAGATCCAGCGCGCCAACGTGGCTCGCAGCATCTGGTGGGCGCCGGCACCGGGCATTTCCGCGGCGGCCGGCGGACGCATTGCCAACTACGACACCAGCAAGCCCACCATGCTGGGTTTCTATTCCTGGGGCGGCCTGAATCCCTATGTCGCGTGGTATGCCTCCCACTCCGACCTCAACAGCAACGCGCCGTGGACCAAGATCTACCCGGCGATGGCAAACATCCTCTCGAAGATCCCGGTGGACCCAACGCGTAAATGGGGCGGCTATGCCCTGCCCCTTGGCGCGGCAGACATCAACTCGAACCCGAGTTCGGAGGCGGTCGACGCCAACGGCAACCCCCTGGGCAAGACGCTCGCCCAGCTTTGGACCGAGACCGTCGGGGCCGCGAACGTGCCGGCCATGCCCGCCAACGCCCCCGGCACCCCGGGCGGCGTCGCTCTGAACACGAATGCGTCCAATCCCTGGGAGGCGGCGTGGGTTTCGACCTACGGTCTGATGGTTTCCGACCAGACCAAGCAGGAGGTCGCCGCGCAGCAGCTCTACGACATCTTCTGGGATATGAATTCGACGAGCACCCGCGCGGGCCTGAACGATCCGTCCGCCCAGGTATTCGGCTGGGGGGGAGCGCTGCCCTGGCTTTGGGCCGGCGACGGCGACCAACTCCCGATCTATCCGGGCTACTGGAGCGACCCCAACGCCGCGGACGACGGCTCGCACATCGGCACCATGAATTCGTCGATCGGCCAGAACGGCGCCAAGCTGCCGTTCACCGACGAGAGCAAGGGCTTCGAGATGCAGTTCAACATCCAGGCGACCGACAACCTGCAAATCGTCGCCGGATGGTCGCATATCACGACCAGGAATACGACGGCCAAACTTCCCTACGTGACGATCGACGACCCGGCCGGCAACGCCGCCTATGGTCTCTGGTCCGCCATGGGCGGCAGCTGGGGCACGTTCTACTATACGCGTGAAGAAGCCTATACCGATCCGAACGATCCGAGCACGTTCAAGGTTCCGCCCTTCGACTACGGACTGGCCCTCGACGACACGCCCAAGGACTCCGTCACCTTCTGGTCAAAGTACAGTTTCCGAGCGGATTCGCCCTTGAAGGGCCTCGGGTTCGGCATCGGCGGACAATGGGAAAGCGCCCGGCTATATGACGCCTCCGTCTCCGTCGATGGTTCCGTCTCAGGTACGATTGACCCGGAGACGCTCGCGGTCGCGGCCGACCAGCTCTACACGAACTCCCGGACCACGGTGAATCTCGCGCTGGATTACGAGACCAAGCTGTTCAAGGACCGCTATCCCGTTCGCTTTGCCCTCAATGTCGACAACCTCCTCAACGATCGCAAGCAGTACGGCTACATCTACGCGCCTGGGGTGTCCTGGCGTCTTACCACGAGCGTCGACTTCTGATCACCTCGTTCGCTCGCGGGGCTGGCGCCGCTCGAGCGCCAGCCCTGTTCATTTTCACCTGCTCCCATGAGATTCTTCTCCGCTCGCTTTCTTGTCCCGACGCTTGTCGCGCTCGTCACCCCCGCCCACGCCGGCGAGCTGTACGTCGGGGCCAACTATCATCCGCACGACTCCAATCCGGAAGTGTGGGCGCACGACATCGCGTTGCTGCAGCAGGGAGGATTCCGCGTGGTTCGCATGGGGCATCTGGCGTGGGACAGCTACGAGCCGAAGGACGGCCAGTTCGATTTTGCGTGGTTCGATCAGGTGATGGACGGGATGCAGGCCGCCGGCATCAAGGTGATCCTCGATCTCGCCGTGCGTCCGGCCCCCCTTTGGCTCCACCATCAGCATCCTTCGGTCAGCGCCACGGACCTGAACGGCGTGCCGCAATATCCCAATCATCGCTACTACGAAGACGTCGGGGACCCGGTCTATCAAAAGTATGCCCTACGGTTCGTCGATGCCATGGTGCAGCACTACGCGAAGCATCCCGCCCTGCTTGCGTTCGGCATCGACAACGAGCCGGGTGACGGCCGCATCTCCTACTCCGCGGGCGCCCGGGCACGTTTCATCTCGTGGTTGAAAGCAAAATACGGCACGGTCAAAGAGCTCGACGAGGCCTGGGCGGGCCAGCGCTGGTCGCGCCGGATCGGCGATTGGGACGAAGTGGGATTTCCCTACTCCGTCGGCGTGCCGCGGGCCCCGGAGCGGACGCTGCTGGGGGCGCCGGAGCGCCGGCTTGATTTCCGGCGCTTCGCGTCCGACGAAGAGGCGGCTTGGTTCACCCGGCTGCTGGACCGCGTGAACGCGGAGGCCCCCGGCGTCCTCACCACGACGAACTTGTGGTATTTCAGCGACACCCGGTCCTTCGACTACGGGCCGGTGGCCTACACCGGGAAGTTGTCGCGCCCAGGCGGCGGGTTTTACCCCGGGGTGTCGCTGCACGACAGCCTCGACGAGACCATGTTCGGCATCGTGCGCGACCGGTTCGAAAACACGACCCCGTTCTGGTGCACGGAATTCGTCAGCGACACGGCCGTACCCGGGGCGATGCGCCGCGCGGCGTATGCCTCCCTGATGATGGGCAACCAACTGGTGTGCGTCTGGACGTGGCAGACCATGGCGGCCGGCGAAGAGCAGTTCCTCCAGGGATTGGTGGACTGGGATGGCAAACCGAACCGCAAATATCTCGAATATAAGAAAGTGGCCGAGGAGTTCAGGAAGATCGAGCCGTTCGGCTTTCCGTATCAGCCGCACGCGGAGGTGGCGCTGGCCTTCTCCTTTTCCAGCCAGATCGCGAGCGCGAGTTTTCCGGAATCGCACGATCGGCAGCTCCAGACCGTCTTTTCCAGCTTCAACCGCCGCAACCTCGATCTCCGGATGGTCGACCTGGCGCTCAGCGAGCTGCGCTACAAGCTTCTCGTCGTGCCCGGCTTCGCGGTCATGGACGAGGCCAGCGCCGCGAAGATCCGTAAATTCGTTCAGGATGGCGGCACCGTGGTGATGACGAGCTATTCGGCCGTGCTGGACGAGCACGGGCAGGCCTTCACCACGACCCACCCGGGAATGCTGGACGACGTCTTCGGGATCCGCGTCGGGGGCTTTGAAGTCTCCGAACTGATGAACGAACGGTCCACGGTTGGTACGACGGGGCAGCATCTGCGTGTCGTCTACCGCGATCACGAAGTTGCCTGCGAATCCCCGCGTTTCGATGTCATCGAACCAAAGGGGGCGGATGTCCTTGGCCGGATCGTCGGTCTGCCTGGCGACTTTCCCGTGGTCACAAGCCATCGATACGGCAAGGGGAGCGCCATCTACGTCGGCGTGCCCGCACGAGAAAGCCTTTTGCAGCCAATCGTCGAGAACCTCGTCAGCGAACTCCACATCACCAAAGGTCCGGCCGTACCGGCAGGCGTGATGGCACGTCGGATCGATGCCAGACACCTCCTGTACCTTAACCTCGACGGCACTGCCAAACACATCGACGTCAACGGCCCCTCGCGCAGCATTCTCCGCGATCGGAACTACACGGACGGTTTTACCCTGGACCCGTTCGAAGCCGACTTTGTCGAGGTGCCGTAGGGTGTCCCGGTTTTTGGCGGGGATTTCTTCGGCCTGTCACGATGGGAACATGAGCCGTGGACCTTGGGTTGCGGAAATTCGAATTCCCCCAGCGTTCGTCCGGACGAGGGTGATCATGGACAGGCAACTGCGAATTGGTAGGATCGTCTCGTGTCACGGCTGTTGATCCACGCGGTTCTTACTTTCCTCGGTGGGGCCTTGCTATTGCTCTCCACCTCCCCTTTGGCCGTCGCTGCGGAAAGGCATTTGTTCGAGGCGGAGGCCGGCGAAGTCTCGGGCGGGGCGTCCCGGATCGCCGACACGGCGGCCTCGGGCGGTTTTCTTGTCGGTCCCGCCAGGCCGGGCCAGGGTGTCACGTTCGCGAGCCTGCCCGCCGCCAGCCGATTGGCGATTCGCTATGCTTCGCTGGAGATCGGCACGGTCAGCGTCACGGTCAACGCACAGCCGGCCCGCAAGGTGAACGTTCATTCGTCGGGATCCCCGACGAGTTCCTTTCTCAACGCGATTGTCGATGTTCCCATCCCCGCCAACGCCACGGTGACGATCAGTCATGCGACCAACGATGTCGCGGTGAACCTCGATTGCATCGTCGTCGGCGATGGCGACCTGGGGCTGCCGCCGGACATCTGGAACCTGCCGGCGTTGCCGGTGGCTCCGGGTCCCTACGCCGCCGGCTGGAAGGCGATCAGCCGGCTCTACACCGTACCCGAGTGGTGGCGCGATGCGAAGTTCGGCGCGTGGGCGCACTGGGATCCGCAATCCATGCCGGAGCAGGGCGACTGGTATGCGCGCGGCATGTATATTCAGGGCAGCCCCCAATATGAATACCACCTCACCCACTTCGGCCATCCCTCCACGTATGGCTACAAGGATATCTGCCACCACTGGGTGATCGACCGATGGAATCCCGGCGAGTTGATGGACCTTTTTGTCGCCATGGGCGCGCGCTACTTCATGGCGATGGGTTGTCATCACGACAATTTCGACTGCTATGATTCCCACTATCAGCCATGGAATTCGGTGCGCGTCGGTCCCAAGGTGGACATCGTCGGCACCTGGGAAAAGGTGGCGCGCGAGCATGGAATGCGTTTTGGCATCGGTTTTCACGATACACCGGCCCGGACCTGGGGCCAGTTCATGCCGGTGCGTTACACCAGCGACAAGTCGGGGCCGATGAAAGGCGTGCCCTACGACGCCCTGCAGACGATCCGGGACGGCCAGGGGACGTGGTGGGAAGGGATGGATCCGGTGGACCTTTACGGACCGCCGCACACCCTGCCGGACGGGCCGCGCCGACCGGAGAACGATCCGCTGCTCACGCCCTTTGCCAACCAGTTCATGTGGCGGGTGGATGATGCGATCAACAAGTACCATCCCGACGTGATCTATTTCGACGAGCACGCGGGCGATTCCCAGGTGGATCTGGGCGTCCACATGGGACTGGGATTTCTGGCGCCGCAGTTGGCCGCGAATTACTACAACAAATCCCTGCGCTGGAACCACGGGAAAATGGAAGCCGTGCTTAACCTCAAGGGCGTGGGCGGGCATTACAACAGCTTCCAGGACCACCCGGAATTGCTTCCCGACGTCGACCGTTCCCTGGTCAAGAGCACGGAAGTCATCATCGAACCAGAGATCATGGCCTATTCGTTCCAGACGGAGACCAGCATCGCCGACTGGCACTACAAGGCCGGCCAGAAATACATGGATGCCGGACGCGTGATCCGTTCGCTCATGCAAAACGTCTGCCGCAACGGGACGATGTTGCTCAACCTCACCCAGCACGGCCGCGGCGATCTTGATCCGGAAGTGATACAGATATGCGAGGACGTCGGCGCCTGGTTGAAAATCAACGGCGCCGCGGTCTATGGGTCGCGCCCGTTTGAAGTCTATGGCGAAGCTTCCGTTTGCTACACGCGCAACCAGGGCAATGTCTATGCCACGCTTCTGGATTGGGACGGTGGCCCGGTTACCCTGGAAGCCCTGCGCACCGACGGGGCGACCCTGGGCAGGGTATCCAGCGTCGCGCTGCTCGGCGCTGATGCCGCGCTGTCGTTTGTTCAAAACGACGAGGGGCTGACCGTGACGCCCGCCGGAACGCCAGGGCCGCTGGCTGGAATAACCGATCGACAGCTTGCCGCCCGATGCCGGGTCCTGTGCATCACCCACGACAAAGGCTGGATCAATGACGATGATCCCGGCGCCGTGGCGCCCGGGTGGATACGCCGCTGCAACCTGGGCACCGCCGACTTCAATGACGATCTCACCATCAGCGACACGCCGGGAGATGTCTGGAGCGGTCGGTTCACCGGCGCCAGCGTTTCCGTCATCGCCCCGAAGGAAACGGGAGCGGGAAAGATCGAGGTTCGTATTGACGGCCGGACTCGCGCGACGGCGGATCTTTCGACGCCCGGCGTTCGCGAGGCCCAACAGACCGTGTGTGAACTTACCGGCCTGAGTCCGGGCGAACATACCATTGCCATCGTCAATCGCGGCCCGGGGCCGGTGGCCGTTGATGCCTTGGCCGTTCGATAGCCGCCATTTCAGCGCCCGCTGACTCTCCCGGAGACCGGAGTGGTGTTCGAACGCCAGTGCGGTGATTCGGTTGGTCCGCGGTATTGACGACCTTCACGATCAGCTCGCCGCTGCCATTGATATACGAGGCGGAGGCAAAGGCGGCCGGCGCCGGCTGATGTTGTTCGTCGGACGTTTCCATGACGAGTTCCTCGGTCATCAGGCCGTAGACGGGATCGCGTGGCCAGGGTCGCCGAGATTGATCTCGAGCTTGGCCGACGCAGCAAACGCCGTCGCGCAAGGAAGCATGATTCCGATCGCGACCGATCGCAGCATCCGGGTTCCGGTAATTGTCATGGGTGGGAATCAGGGGAAGGATTTCGAGAAAGCATCACGACCGAAGTCAGCTTCGAGACAGCGGGTGAAGCACCGGTACGATGGTCCCCTGGCCGGACGGAATGACGCAATCCTTCTTCAGCGTGCTTGACCTGACTCACGGTTGTCAGACGCGACTGACCGACCGCGGCTATGCCGAAAGACATAGGCAAGAGCGCCAGTTCTGTGTTTCAGTAGGGTGCATTGTTCGGGAACGTGGATTTCGCGAGTCCCTTGGCGCGCTCGCGTCGCGCCGCCCTGCTTTTTCGCTTCCCATGAAACCCCGCCTCTCCTCGTGCGCTGGAATCGAACCACACTCCCCAGTTCTCCCATGTGCCGGAAATCGTCCGCCTGCTGGAAACGCCGCAGTCGTCGCAAGCGTCCCCGCTTTGTGGCGCGCACGATGACGCCCTTTACCTCTTACTGGTATTCCATCGAACCGGATTGATCATGCCGACACTCGGAACCCGCGAGCACGCACCAAGCGTTTCACCCTTAACCCACCCCAACGCCTCGATCGGACGGACCAGCCGGTGTATCCTGCTCGGGTTCGCCCTGGCCGGAACGGCCTTACTCGTCCACGCCAGCGATCGGGCGGATCTCGGGCGACTGCCAGGCGGCGCCACCGTCTCGTTCGTTCGCGGCACGGACGGTCAATGGGGCATTGACATCCAGGGAGCAGCCGCTCCGCGCATCCGGCAGTTGCAGCCCGCCCGGATCGAGGTGTACCGGGCCGAGGACGATATCCGATCACTCGCGGCGGGTTACCAATCGGTCGAAAAGCAGGCCGCGGTGCTGGATGCGCGGGCTGAAATCGCGGTCGGCGACGATGTTGTCTTCCACGTCCAGGATCGCTGGAGCCTGCAGGGTGCGGTGGTTTCGGTGAACCGAACCGTCACGGTTACCGGCAACGCACCGGGTGGTTTTGATTCCTCGGTCGTGTTCACCGTCGATCCGTCCGTGCAGTGGGATGACGTGAACTGTCTCGCCCCGGGTGCGTTGTATGGTGATCCCACCTACGATGGCGAGCGCTCACCGGGCGGCACGCTCAACTACGCCGCCCACCGTTTCCTCATGCGGGAGGACATCCTCCCGGCGCCCCTGTTCGCGCTCTCCTTCCACGACGGCGCGTCGGTGTCCGTGCTGGATCCGGCGCCGCGCGGCGACTCCACGGTGGAGGAAACCCGGCTGACGCAACCGGTGATGATCGATGCCCGCTTTCAATTCGGCGCGCTGGGTGCGTGGCAGACGAACGACGGCCCGATTGAGTTCGGTTTTCAGTTTCCCGGCACCGCCAGCATGTATGCGTTCGGCCCGGACGCATCGACCTCACCAGACTGGATCCGGCGCTATCACCCGATCACGGCGGGCACGGCCCACCACTATGAAGTGAGTTTCCGCTTCGGGGAGAAGGAGTCGTTTCATGACGTCACGCGCAATTCGTGGCGATGGGCCTGGGACACGCTGCATCCCGCGGTCACGCCCATCGACGTCGAACAGATGCGTCGCGTCCTGATCGACCATCTCGAGGCCCAGGCGGCCACCATCGACGGGCGGACCGCCATTCCCTTCGTCCTGAGCACCGTCACGGATCAGCGGCAGTGGAACTGGACGATGGTCGCGATGGGCTTCGTGGGCAAGACCATCGAGTGCGCGGACCAGTTGTTGCGCGAAGGCGATCGCGATACGACCGGGCGCGGGCAGAAGATGCGCCAGACCGGTCTCGCGATCATTGCGTCGCTGATCCAGGCGCTCCCCACGGTGCCGCTGCAGGGTACCGGTTACGACCTGGCGACGGGAAAGCCGTGGGATCACATCTGGCTCGCCCCATGGTTGCGGAACGCCACCGAGGACATGCGCGTGCTGATGCGGGCCTACCGGCGCGAGCGCGCCCGCGGCCGGCAGCACCCGGAGTGGTTCGACTGGGTCAAGACCTACGTGGACTGGCTGGTCCTCCAGCAACGGGACGACGGATCATTCCCGCGGCGGTGGAAGGTCGGCAGCAGCGAAGTTGCGGAGGCGACGGGCACGACGAGCTACTGTCCCGTGCCACTGCTCGTCATCATGTCCGAAGAAACGCACGATCCGAAATATCAACAGGCCGCCATCCGTGCCGCCGAGTACGTGTGGACCAACTGGGGGGCTCGCGGGCTCTTCGTCGGCGGCGCCAGCGACAATCCCAACATCACGGACAAGGAGGCCGGGATGTTGAGCATGGAAGCCTTCCTGAGTCTCTACGACTCGACCAAGGAATCCAAATGGCTGGAACGTGCCCAGACCGCGGCCGACTTCGCCGAAACCTGGATCTGGATCTGGAATCTGCCCATGCCCCTGGATGCCGACAACGAGCACCTGCGCTGGAAAAAGGGCGTGCCGACGATCGGCCTGCAAGGCATCACCGCGCTCCATGCCGGCAGTGCGGACGAATACCTCGATTGGGCCGTGCCTTCCTACGCCAGGCTCTACAACTACACGAAGGAACCGCATTACCTCGAGGTCGCTCGCGTCCTCCTGCACGACACGAAATCGATGGTTGCGCTCCCGGGACGCCAGTACGATCTCAAGGGCATCGGGTGGCAGCAGGAGGGCTGGCGCCTGGGGCCGGGCGGGGCCGGGCGCGGCACGAGCGGTCACCGCTTCTGGCTTCCATGGATTTCCGCGAATCACCTCTACGGCATCACGGGATTGGAGGAATATGATCCCGCCCTGTTCAAGAAGCTGTCCGGCCAGCCCTCGAAGGCGTCGGCAAAGTCAGCGAGGTGACCGCAACCTTTCCCCGCATGAAATCCAGGCACCCCATCACCGTTGCCCGTTGGTTCGTTCTCGCCGCCACGACGGCCGTTCTCGTCTCCGCGAGCGTTCTCGTCGCGGCCGACAAGACCTCATTGCCGTTCGTCAGCCCGATCTTCGGCGACCACATGGTCCTGCAGCGCGGCCAGCTCAACACCCTCTGGGGATGGTCCGAGCCCGGACAGGAAGTTCATGTCACCGTGCGCGACCACACGGCCGGCACCGTGACGAGAAATGACGGCCGCTGGACGGTCGAGATCCAGCCTCCGGCCCCCGGCGGACCCTACACCGTGGCCATCGATGGATCCCAGCATGTCGAACTCCACGATGTGCTGGTCGGCGATGTGTGGTTGTGCGGCGGGCAGTCCAACATGGCGGTGGGCCTGAAGCAGGCCCGCAACGGAAGCGAGGAGGTCAAGGCCGCGGATCATCCGAAAATCCGGTTCTTCGTCGTCCGGCAGCACGTGGCTTACGCGCCCGTGGATGTTCCGCAAGGGTCCTGGAAGGTCTGTTCACCTGAAACCGTCGCCGAGGGCTGGGGCGGGTTTTCGGCAGTCGCTTACTTCTTTGGACGTCGCCTCCGGCAGAACGTGGATGTGCCGATTGGGTTGATACAGGACTGCGTGGGCGGCTCGCCGGCGGAGGCCTGGGCGACCCCGGGGGCGCTGCGTCCGCTGCAGGATTTCGATGCCGCGCTGGACCTGGAAGCGCGACTCAAGGCCCAGGGAGCGCCGGAGTACGGCAACTTCGTCTCGCACTGGTATGACGAGTATGATCGCGGCCAAAAGGATGACGCCTGGTTCCAGCCGGACGTCGACGACTCCGACTGGAAAACCGTCACCATTCCCGGTGGCTTCCGCGAACTCGGCGTGCCCGAGACGCCCGCGGTCTGCTATTTCCGCAAGCGCGTCGTCCTGCCGGATCCGCTTCCGGCCGGCCTGGCGCGCATCCATCTCGGGGTGATCGAGCGGATGGACACCACCTTCATCAACGGCCACCGCGTGGGCGCGAGCGCCTGGGTGGAGAATCCCCGCGTCTACCGGATCCCCGAGGGCACGTTGAAACCCGGGCCGAACGTCATCACCGTCCGCGTGTTCAAGACGAAACCGGATGGCGGTTTCAAATCGGATCCGGACACGCTCAAGCTCGTCCTGGGCGATCAAACCGGGATCCCGCTCGCCGGGGAATGGAAGGGCAAAGTGAGCGTGGACGCGCGCCCGCCGCACCCTTTGCCGGCGGGATTCGAGAACTGGCCGGTCATGCCCGCCGTGCTTTACAACGGCATGATTGCCCCCATCACACCGCTGGCGATCACCGGGGCGATCTGGTATCAGGGCGAGCAGAACTCCAGTCGTGCGCAGCAGTACCGAAAACTGCTGCCGGCGATGATTGCCGACTGGCGGAAGCACTTCGGGCAGGGTGAGTTTCCGTTCTACATCGTGAGCCTGCCCGGCTTCGGGCCACACCAGGACACGCCCGGTGATGATGCGTGGGCCGAGATGCGCGCGGCGCAGGATTTCGTCGCCCACTCCGTGCCCAATTCGGGGCTGGCCGTGACCATCGATGTCGGCGACGCCCACTCCCTTCATCCCATCGACAAGAAGGAGGTGGGCGAACGTCTCGCGCTGGTGGCGTTGGCCAGGCACTACGGGAAAGACCTCCCCTATTCCGGTCCGCGCATTGCCTCCGCGGAACGGCTGCCCAGTGCGTTGCGACTCACCTTCACGCACACGGACGGCGGTCTGGTGGTCAAGGGTGACGAACCGGGGGAATTCTCCCTTCGCGGTGAGGACGGCGTGTGGCATTGGGCCCATGGCAAGGTCGTGGGCGATACCGTGATCGTTTCTTCATCCGAGGTCCTTCGCCCGGTTGCCGTCCGCTACGCGTGGCAATCGAATCCCAAAGCCACCCTCTTCAACGGCGCCGGTCTGCCCGCCGTTCCGTTCGAGGTCGATGCCATCGGCAATTGATCGGGCCACCGACCTCCCATGATTTTCCAAATCGCAAACTCTGCTTCACCGTCATGATCCCACGCCTCAGCATTGTTCTTCCGTTGTTGGCCGCCGCCTTCCTCCCGCTGGGCGCCCAAACGGCCGTGCCGCCGGGCGACGACCTGCTCGGCGGGCAGGGCGCGCAGGCATTTGGCCTGCAGACCATGCCCGGCGCCATTGATGCCGTGAACGCCAAGGTCGTGCCAGTGGAGAAGGCGCCGGGATTCGCGCAAGCGCTGCACGTGGAGACACTGCGCGATGTGCATCGCGCCTATGAGATCCAGCTTCGGGCGGTCGGCCCGCGTGCACTCGCAAAAGGCGACGTCGGGCTCATCCGGTTTTTCGCACGCACCCTGGAGAGCGCCGATGAAAGCGGATCCGGTCGCGTCGCCGTGTCCCTCCGGCCGGCGTTCGGCCGGGGCCGGGGCGCGGTGAGCGAAACCTTCAGCCCGCCGCGGGAGTGGAAGGAGTTCCTGCTGCCGTTCCGCTGCGAGCGCGACTATCCGCCCTTTGCGGCCGCCCTTTCCTTCAGCGTCGGCTTCCGCCGGCAGACCGTCGAGATCGGCGGGGTGGAATGCCTCACCTACGGCACGAAGGTCGCGTTCTCGGACCTGCCGCGCACCCGCTTCACCTACGCCGGTCGCGAGCCCGACGCCGCCTGGCGGAAGGCCGCGCTCGCGCGCATCGAGCAGATCCGCAAGGGCGACATCGCGGTGCGCGTCGTCGATGCCTCCGGCAAACCGGTGCCGGGCGCGAGCGTGCAGCTCGAGGAGACACGCAGCGCCTTTCAATTCGGCTCGGCCCTGCAGTTTCGGCGCCTCGTGAATGATTCGCCGGAGAACCGCGTCTACCGCGAGAAGGTGCTCGAGCTGTTCAACGAGGCGAGCCCGGAGAACAACCTCAAGTGGCCCGCCTGGCTCGACGAATTCGAAAACGGACGCTACGGCCGCGACCAGGCGCTGGCGGCCCTGCGCTGGTTGCACGACCACAACATCACGGCGCGCGGCCACGTGCTCGTCTGGCCGGGTTGGGGCAACCTGCCGAAGATGATCCGTGACCTCCGCGGCACGCCGCAACAGGACAAGATCCCGGAACTCGTGCGGGAACACATTCGCGAAATGGGCGCGGCGACGCGTGACTGGGTGGTCGAATGGGACGTGCTCAACGAGCCGTTCACGAACCATGACCTGATGGATCTGTTCGGCCCCGACATCATGGTCGACTGGTTCAAGACCGCGCGCGAGGCGATGCCGAAGGTCGCGCTGTTCTTCAATGATTTCAGCAACCAGGACGCGACCACCGACCGCGCGCACGTGGAACATTTCGAAAAGACGACCCGGTTCCTGCTCGACCACGGCGCTCCGGTCGACGGCCTCGGCCTGCAGGCCCACATCGGCGGACAACCGAACGCGCCGGAGCACGTGCTCGCCACGCTCGACCGCTACTGGAACGAGTTCAAACTGCCGGTCCGGTTCACGGAGTTCGACGTGCGCACGAGCGATGAGGAACTCCAGGCGGACTACACGCGCGACTTCTTCATCCTGGCATTCAGCCATCCTTCGGTGGTCGGCATCCAGCTCTGGGGTTTTTGGGAGAAGGCGCACTGGATCCCCGTCGCGGCGATGTACCGCGAGGACTGGTCCGAGAAGCCGAACGCGGCGGTCTACAAGTCGCTCGTGCTCGACCAATGGCGCACCCACACCAGCGGCACGACCGCCGCCGACGGCACGCTGACGACGCGCGGGTTCTACGGCGACTACGCCGCCACCGTCGAGATCGGCGGCAAACGCGCGCAGCAAACATTCACGCTCGCCGCCGGAAAGCCCGGGACCGTGGAAATCAGACTGCCCTGATCGCCGGAACCCGATCGTCGTGGACCACGGATCGCACGGATCGGCCCGGATCGGCGGAGTGGAATGATTACAATAAAGGCAACGAAGAGGTTTCCTCCGAGCTTTGGGCCTTGGCTATCTTCGTTCCCTTCTGTGAAGAAATCCTCGCTGCCGCCTTACACAGCATCCGTGCCATCCGTGGTCTTTCCGACCTCCGACCTCTGACTTCTGACTTCTGACCTCTTCGATGCGCTTCGCCGCGCTGTGACTCAACCCTCACTTCTCTCGTGACAAAACACATCGCGTTATTCGCTGTCCTCGCTCCGTTCGGTGCCGCCTTCGGCCTCGCTGCGCAGCCCGCGCCGGTCATGACCGAATATGGCCTCGTCCAGGGCGCCGCCGCACCTGGCCTCACGGTCTACAAAGGCATCCCGTTCGCCGCCCCGCCGGTCGGCGACCTCCGCTGGCGTTCGCCGCAACCTGCCGCCAAGTGGGACGGCGTGCGTCAGGCAACGGAGTTCGCGCCCGATCCCTACCAGGGCGATGGCAAGGGCAACGTGAGTGAGGACTGCCTGTATCTGAACATCTGGACGCCCGCGAAATCCGCCGCCGCCCGCCTGCCCGTGCTCGTCTGGATCTACGGCGGCGGGTTCTCCTTCGGCTCCACCTCCACGCCCGTCCACAATGGCGAACATCTCGCCCGCAAGGGCGTCGTGCTGGTCAGCATCAACTACCGCGTCGGTCCGCTCGGCTTCCTCGCGCATCCGGAGCTGAGCGCCGAGTCGCCGCACCACGTCTCGGGCAACTACGGCCTGCTGGACCAGATCGCCGGGCTGCAATGGGTGCAGCAGAATATAGCGGCCTTTGGCGGCGACCCGGACAAGGTCACGATCTTCGGCGAATCGGCCGGCGGCATCGCCGTCAGCATGCTGTGCGCCTCGCCGCTGGCCAAGGGCCTGTTCCGCGGCGCCATATCGCAGAGCGGCGGCTCGTTCGGCCCGCCCCGCGCCACCACCTATCCCGGCGAGAACATGCACACGCTCGCCCAGGCCGAGCAGGCCGGCGTGGCGTTCGCCACCAAGGCCGGAGCCACCTCGATGGCGGAACTGCGCCCGCTCGCCCCCGACAAACTGCCCGCCGGCTGGGGCAGCGGCGCCGCCTGGCCGATCATCGACGGCTGGGTGGTTCCCGGCGACCAGTATGAACTCTACCAGGCCGGCAAATACAATGACGTCGACATCCTCGTCGGCTACAACTCCGACGAAGGCCTGAGCTTCTCCCGCGAAAAAACGCCGGCCGAATTCATCGCCAATGTTCAGAAGCGCTACGGTCCCTTCGCCGACCAACTCCTCGCCGCGTATCCGGTCGGCACCGACGCAGTGCCCAGGACCGCGCGCGACCTGATGCGCGACGCGGCGTTCGGCTGGCAAACGTGGGCCTGGGCCACCCTGCAGGCAAGGACGGGAACGTCCAAGGTCTTCTATTACCACTTCGACCAGCATGCGGAGCACCCGGCGGGTTCACCCGAGGCCGACCACGGCACGCCGCACGGCGTCGACGTCCCCTACGTGTTCCAGACCCTCGATCGCAACAAGCCGGAGACCACGCCGGCGGACCTGGCGATTTCGGACACGATGTCCACCTATTGGACCAACTTCGCCAGGCACGGTGATCCCAACGGCCCGGGTGTGCCGGCGTGGCCGGAGTTCACGAACGACAATCGGAAGGTGATGTATTTCCACAACCAGGCGTACGTGGGGCCGGTGCCCAGCGCCGACTCGCTCAAGGTGCTCGATGCATACTTCGCCTGGCGGCGCACGCCCGAGGGCGCGGCATGGGCGAAGTGAGTTTCCGTCGCGCCAGGAACGCCCCGGCGGACACGGCCCAGCGACGCCGCAACCAAGACCAAGCCAAGGGCATTGCCGCAAAAAGGCGCAATGAGGCGAATAAACAATGACGGTTCGATTGTAACCATTCAGTCGGCGTGCCATTTCGGAGGTAGTCCGCACCACCTTTCGGTTGTAGGGCCGGAGCTTGCCTCCGGGCCGCTTCGTCAAGAGGCAGCGGCACGGAGGCAAGCTCCGGCCCTACATTTCCGCCTGAATAGTTACTGCGGCTGTTCCGTTTGAACGTCTTTCGCTTGCGACGGAATCGCATGCCTCCGTGACCTCGGTGCCTTCCCCGTGAAATCTCTACCGTTGCTCTTCGCCCTCGCTGGCCTCTGCTGCTTCACACCGACGATCCAGGCGCAGGAAAACCTGCACATCGTTCCGCACGCCAAGCCGCGGCTGATCGTGCTCACGGATCTCTCCAACGAGCCCGACGATGAGGAATCACTGGTTCGCCTCCTGGTCTACTCCGATCAGTTCGACCTCGAAGGCCTCGTCGCCACGACCTCGAACTGGCTCAAGGAAAATCCGCGGGAGGATCTCATCCGCCGCGACCTGGCCGCCTACGCGAAGGTGTGGCCGAACCTCATGAAACACGCCCCGGATTTTCCGTCGGCGGAAGATCTGGCGGCGGTGACCCGGTCCGGGCAGAACGGATACGGCATGTCCGCCGTGGGCCCGGGTCAAGGCACGGGCGGTTCAAAGCGCATCATCGAGGTCGTCGACCGCGCGAATGACCGGCCCGTCTGGGTGTCGGTCTGGGGCGGCCCGAACACCCTGGCCCAGGCACTCCGGGATGTGCGGGCCTCCCGCCCGCCGGCGGAGGTGGCCACGTTCGTGGCGAAACTGCGCGTCTACGCGATTTCGGACCAGGACGACTCCGGCGCCTGGATCCGACGCGAATTCCCCAACCTGTTCTACATTGTCACGCCGTCCAACCCGCACAGCTATCAGGAATACTATCGAGCCACCTGGTCCGGCATCTCGTCCGGGCGCGGAGACCAGGCGGCGGCCGGCTACCACTTCGACCTGGTCGACAACCCGTGGCTGGAGGCAAACATCATCAGGAACCACGGCCCGCTTGGTGCACTCTATCCCCGCCTCATGTATCTCATGGAGGGCGATACGCCGAGTTTCCTCGGCCTGATCGACCGCGGGCTCGGCTGGGAGATCAGCCCGGCTTACGGCGGCTGGGGCGGACGCTACGCGCTGTTTCAGGCGGTGGGCGAGACCCGCCCCATCTGGACCGACATCCTGGCCACCCGTGATCGCGTCGAAGTGGAGAAGGATCGGTTCGAAACCTCCAACCTCGCCACCATCTGGCGCTGGCGGGAAGCGTTTCAAAACGATTTCGCCGCCCGCATGGATTGGTGCGTGGTCGATGATTTCTCCAAGGCCAATCACAACCCGCATCCCGCCCTCAACGGCGATCGCTCGACCGGCGTGGTGATGATTTCGGCCCGGGCCGGTTCAACGGTGAAGCTCTCCGCGGAAGGAACCGACGCCGGTGACCCCGGGCAGAGCGTGAACGTCACCTGGTGGATCTACCACGAAGCCGGGACGCTCGAGGGAGCGACGCTCGCGCAAGGCAGCGGGCCAGTCACCACGGTGGTGCTGCCCGCTGTGAAGAGCGCGGGCGCCGTGCACGTCATCCTGCAAGCCGAAGACGACGGGACGCCCCACCTGTTCGCCTACCGACGTATCATTATCCAGGTGACGCCCTGACGCGATACATCCCCCCCCGGAACCCGCCGTGAGTGGCCCACCGGGCGTCGCGACCTCGGCCCCGCGATTGTTCCGGCAAAACCTGCCGGCCGACGAAGATCTCCTCCGGAATCGTCCATTCCCTCTCCGCAAACCATCAAACCCATGAAACTCCTCCCTCGTCTGTTCCTGTTGTCCGCCCTGGTTCTCTTCCTCTCGACCGGCGCCCGCGGGGCCGACGCGTCGGAAAAATACACCTTCGTGATCGTCCATGGCGCCACCGCCGGCGGCTGGGAGTGGAAGAAAGTCGGCGAATTTCTTACGGCCGACGGCCATACCGTCTACCGACCCACGCTCACCGGCCTGGGCGAACGCGTCCACCTCTCCACCCCGGAGGTGGACCTCGAGACGCACATCAACGACGTCGTCAACACGATCCTCTTTGAAGACTTGCACGACATCATCCTCGTCGGTCACAGCTACGGAGGGATGGTCATCACCGGCGTGATGGATCGCGTCCCCGATCGCATCCGCCACGTCATCTTCCTCGATGCGGCGGTGCCGGACGACGGCATGTCACTTTACGACCTGTTCGGCGGACCGCGGGCCAATGCCAGCGTTGTGGACGGCATGATGCAGGTTCCCTGGGTGAAACCCGGCACGCCCCCGCCCCACAACACGCCGCAATCGGTCAAGACGTTCAGCCGGCCGGTCTCCTACAAGAACCCCCTGGCCAGGGCCCTGCCCGTGACCTACGTCGCATTCATCCCCGCCGACCAATCCGCCGACGAGCGCGCGACGAAGGACAAGAGCTGGCAGCGGGCAAAGGCGCGGGGATGGACGATCCGCACCTTTCCCGGCCATCATGTGGCGCACGTCGAAAACCCGCGTGGGGTCGCGACGCTCGTCGAGGACGCGGTCAGCGATAAGAACCAACCCGTCGAAGCGTCGGCCGCCGCGGCGGCGCCGTGACCCACCTCACGCTCGACGAGCTGCGGACGGTTGCCGCGCACGGGAAGTCCGGATCGTGTTCTTTCGCGGCGAGTAACCACTCAGTCGGCGTGCCATTTCGGAGGTAGTCCGCACCACCTTGCGGTTGTAGGGCCGGAGCTTGCCTCCGGGCCGCTTCGTCGAGAGGCAGCGGCCCGGAGGCAAGCTCCGGCCCTACATTTTCGACTGAATAGTTACCGCGGCGATTTTGTCGGGTACGGACACTCGGGTGGCGGTGCTGCTGGCAAAACCCTGGAAGGAGTCCCTCCGTGATCTCGGCTCGAATCTCCGTGACCTCTGTGTCCACTCCTTGGGTTGCGGGTCCTCCCGCGGTGGGAAATTTTCACACTAGCGACCGTCCCAAAGATACGTTTCGGCCGGGTTGAGTACGATTTCACGTGTCACCGCGCCGTAACGCAGTTTCGCCGCGCCTCCCTTGACCGCGAGAATCGAGGCTTCGGTCAGCTTTCCTTCGTGCCAGGCAATATCCACGGCAAAAGCCCCGCGAGCGCGCAGTCCCCGGACCGAGCCATCGGACCAGTTTGGCGGCAGGGCGGGCAGCAAGGCGATTTCTCCGGCGTGGCTTTGCAGGAGCGCCTCGGCGACGGCGGCGGTCAGGCCGAAGTTGGCGTCGGATTGGTTGTTCCTGCGATTGTGCAGGTTGTCGGCGAGCGAGTTTTTCATCAGCTCATTGAGCCATTCCCCGACCTTCTCGCCTCGTTCCAACCGAGCCCAGACGCTGGTATCCCACGCGGTGATCCATCCGCCGCGGGGCTGCCGCGTCTCCATCCACTTGTTGATGGCGCCGGCCAGGTCCGGATCGCCACGCAGCGTGATGGTGCTGCCGGGGAAGAGCGGGAAGTTGGGCGAAACATTGTGGCCTTCAGTGCCGGGCGTCCAATCTTCGATCCACTCCTGCAAATAACCGTGGCGGTTGATCCGGTAGGGCGGAAGCTTCGGCAGCGTCGCGGCGAGCCTGGCCCCGAAATCCTCATCCACCCCGAGAATTCGTTCGGCTTCGATGCAGTGGGAAAACAGCTCGCGGATGAGCGCGATATCCAGGGTCGGTCCGGGCGACAAGGCGGCGGTAGTTACCGTCCTGGTCCTGATACCGGTGCTCGGGCGAAATGGAGAACGGCGTGACCAGCCAGTGGTGCCTGGGGTCCTCGACCAACAACTCCCGCAGGAAGAGCGCGGCCCCGCGCATCACGGGATAGTACTCGCGGAGGAACTCCTTGTCCCCACCGAAGGCGTAGTGTTCCCAAATGGACTGGCAGAGCCACGCGCCGCCGGTGGGCCACATGCCGTATCTCGCGGCGTCAACCGGCGCCGTGCCGCGCCAGAGATCGGTGTTGTGATGGACCACCCAGCCGTCGCAGTTGTAGTAGGTCCGCGCGGTCCTGGCGCCGGTCTCGGAGAGGTCCTTGATCAGGTTGAACAGGGGCGGTGTGCATTCCGGCAGGTTACCGACCTCGGCGGGCCAGTAGTTCATCTCGAGGTTGATGTTGAGCGTGTATTTGCTGCCCCAAGGCGGGAGGATGGCCTCGTCCCAGATGCCTTGGAGGTTGGCCGGCTGGCCGCCCCCACGACTGCTCGACGCCAGGAGGTAACGTCCAAATTGAAACGCGAGTGCCTCCAGGTTCGCATCCATGCCGCCGGCGCGTACGGCTTGCAGGCGCTCGTCCGTAGGCATTTCGTTTCGCGCCACCTCGCCGATCTGCAAGTGCACCCGGCCCATCAGCCCACGGAAATCATCCACGTGCCGCCGGTGGAGAGCCTCGAAACGTTTGCCGGCGACCGCGTCCAGCACCGTCTTGCATCGCGCAGCGGGGTCGCCGCCGATGTCGTGATAGTTCACGAAGCTCGTGGCCAGCGCCACCACGAGGGTAACGGCGTCGGCGTCTTGGATGTTGAGCGTGGAACCGGAGACTGTGGATCGACCACCTTCGAGCCGGGCCGAGAGCGCCGCCTCGTAGCGCAGCCCATCGCCCTCGGTCCGGGCAATCAGGCCGTTCATGCCCGTCGGCGGCGCCGGGAACGGACCCTTCCAGGTTCCGTCCATGACGAGCCGGTCGCGATCGGCGACGCTCGTCTCCAAATAAGGACCACGAAACTGCGCTCCGAACGATATGCGGCCGGGCTGGTCGGCGCTGAGGCGCACGACCAGCACACGATCGGGCCAGGAGACGAACGTTTCGCGCGTGATGATCGCATCGCCCGAGCGATAGCTGACTTTGGCGACACCGGTCTCCAGGTCCAGCTCGCGGCGGTAGTCGGTAAAGTCGGTGGACGGAAAGGAGAGGAGCAGGTCGCCGATCGGCTGGTAGGCCTCCTGCGCCTTCGGGATGCCCCAGAAGTGGTCGTTGGCCATTTCCTCGGCCTCCTGAAACTTGTCCGCGAAAACCAGGTCGCGAATCCTGGAGAAATACTGGAACGCATTGGGGTCGTCGTAATCATGCGGACGCCCCGACCAGAACGAAGACTCGTTGAGCGCGATCCGCTCTTGCGCGACACCGCCGAAGACCATGGCCCCGATCATGCCATTGCCCAGAGGCATCGCCTGGAGCCATTCCGTGGCCGGCTGCCGATACCAGATCACCATGTCGCGTGGCGTTCGGTCCGCGGCCGGGCAAAGCGCGGTCGAACCGCCAAGCATCACGATCGCGAGCAGGCGGGAGGCGATGCGATGGGCGGTCCGGCGATCGATCCATGAATGCATGCGAACACCATCGCGATTTTGGGCGCTGAAACCAGAGGGAAGCACGGCGCGGGCAGCCGCGCCCGCCCCGCTCGTGGAGCCGGTGCCCGTTGGGATTGCATGAAATCTTGAGTTCAATACAAAACAACTCGCTGATTCCTCGCCATGACCGCCCCCTCGATCGCAGAACCCCGTTTGCAGGCGCCTCTCCTGCAACTCCTCGAGGCCCGCGACTTTGACCGGTTCTGGGAGGCGACCCGGTCCGTCTTTCAGGCGATTCTGCCGGAGGATACGCTCACGGTTTTTCTCAACTACTTCGATTTCTCCACGTCCTGGCGGGCGTCGGCGATGTTCGCGACGGCGGATGCGGTGAGGTCGGGGGCTTGGCACGAGCAGCGGCGGCGCGTGGAAGTCACCACGCCGTTTCTCACCGGTCACCCCGGCGTCAGGCTCTATCGTCTTTCCGAGATTTTCCCGAACCAGCGGGCGTTTCAGAGCTCCCCGCTCTTTCAGACCTTCATGCGACCCTACGGCTGGCAGGACTCGGTGGGTCTCGTCTACCGGCGCGGGTCAGCCGTACACTCGGTCATTTCACTGCGGCGTCCCGCGGAGCGCGGTGCCTACCGGCCGGAAGAACTCCGGCTGCTGCGAAAATTGCATCCGCATTTTGAGGCGGTGATCAGCCGTCTCATCAAAAGCAGCGAGGAGCGCGCGAGGCTGGACTGGTTCGAGAGCTTCAACGAGCACCTGCCGTTTGCGCTGCTCCAGCTGGATTGGGAAATCAACCTCACCTACGCGAATCGCGAGGCGATGAAGCAATGTTGCGCCTGGAATTTTGGTCCGCACCGCCCGGCTCTCTACAATCCGAAGAGCGTCTTTCGGATTCCCGCGCCGATTCTCGATGCTTGTCGGCAACTCCAGCGGCGCTGGCTCCAACAAACGGCGCAACCGGAACGTTCGGGAGACGAGACAAATCTTTCCGCGCGCCTGGCTCATCCTTCCCAGCCAGCCCTGCGTGCGACGGTCACCCTGCAGTCCAGCGGTGAGACCGTGGCGACCCGGCCGGTCTTTGTCGTCTGGTTTGCGGACCAAAATGAACCGGCGGCGGTCCCCCAACCCCTGTCCATTCTCTCCGCGGCCGAACAACTCACGGCCGCCGAGCAGGCACTGGCTAGCTTGATCTGTTCCGGTTGCAGCAACCAGGAAGCGGCGACCACGCTCGGCAAGAGCCGCAAAACGGTTGCCGGCCAACTGACGTCGATTTACAGGAAGCTGGGCGTGTCGGGCCGCGCGCGGCTGATCGCGGCTCTGCGTTAGTCCCTCCAATCCGCGCCGCCATTTTAGGACAAAGGTCCTATGGCTCGTGTGTTGGCGCATGGCTACGATGGCGGGGCTCTCTTCCCCAAGCCGTGCATTCCGGACCCGCCACGATGTTTCTGATTTCCGCCCTGTCCATCCGACGGAAGAGCGCGGCGGGTGTGCCCGGACAACGTGCTCCGTCACCGAAATGGGGACGATCCCTTTCCCCCGCCATTCTTATGAAACCGTTCCTTCCCTTGACCCTCGTTTGTTGCGCGCTGCCTGCTTCTTTGCCGGCTGAATCTCAGTCGTCCCCCGCCCAGGCGGAGGCTTTGGTTGCGCGCATGACTTTGGAAGAGAAAGCGGGCATGTGCTCCGGCGACACCGCATGGACCACCAAAGCCATCGAGCACCTCGGCATCCCATCCATCGTCCTTACCGACGGGCCGAACGGCGTGCGCCTCGCGAATCCGAAGGCCGGGATAGACGCGCTCAACCGCAGCCTGCCGGCGACGTGCTTTCCGACCGCGCCGGCGCTCGCGGCGACCTGGGACGTGGATCTCATCCGGCAGGTCGGTGTCGCGCTCGGCCAGGAGGCGCAGGCGTTGGGCGTGCAGGTCCTGCTCGGCCCCGGCGCGAACATGAAGCGTTCTCCCTTGGGCGGTCGAAATTTCGAATACTTCTCCGAGGACCCCGTGTTGGCCGGCCGGATCGCCGCGGCGTGGATCGAGGGCGTGCAGAGCCAGGGCGTGAGCGCCTCGCTGAAGCACTTCGCGGCCAACAATCAGGAATTCGATCGCATGGTGGGCGATGCCATTATCGACGAACGCACGTTGCATGAGATCTATCTGCGCGCGTTCGAGATCGCCGTGCGCGAGGCGCAGCCCGGCACGGTCATGTGCGCTTACAACAAGGTCAACGGGACCTACGCCTCGCAAAATCGGATGCTGTTGACCGACGCCTTGCGCGACGACTGGGGATTCCAGGGCCTGGTTGTTTCCGACTGGGGCGCGGTGGACGATCGCGTGGCCGGCCTGATCGCCGGACTGGATTTGGAAATGCCGGGCTCGGGCGGGTTGAACGATCGCAAGCTCGTCGCGGCGGTGCCGGCCGGCAAGCTGGACGTCAAGGCGCTCGACATCGCGGCGACACGCGTGGTCGAGCTGGCGCTGCAGACTCACGCCGCCATCAAGACGGGCGCCACTTTCGACAAGGATGAACACCACGCGCTCGCCCGGAAGGTGGCGGGACAAGGCGCGGTGCTGCTGAAGAACAACGGCGTGCTGCCGTTGGCGGGCGACTTTTCCGGGCGCACGGCGGTGATCGGCCGCTTCGCCCGGCACACGCGCTATCAGGGCGCCGGCAGTTCACAGGTCAACCCGACGCGGTTGGACCGGCCCTTCGACGAACTGTCCGCGGCGCTCGGCGGCGCCGACCGGCTCGTCTACGCCGCGGGCTACGGCGAGGAAGGCGACACCAGTGACGCGCTGCTGGCCGAGGCCGTGGCCGCCGCGAAGGCGGCGCAGCGTGCAATCGTGTTTGTCGGCCTGCCCGACAGCTACGAGTCCGAGGGATTCGACCGCGCGT
The DNA here is from genome assembly GCA_963797435.1 of uncultured Verrucomicrobiae bacterium. Taxonomy (GTDB): domain Bacteria; phylum Verrucomicrobiota; class Verrucomicrobiia; order Opitutales; family Opitutaceae; genus CAWCPJ01. The sequence goes on from CAWCPJ010000008.1 coordinate 121,247, forward strand.
CGATGGATCTGCCGGCGGGACACAACGCCTTGGTCTCCGCGATCGCGGCGGTGCAGCCAAACACCGTCATCGTGCTGATGAACGGCGCGCCCGTCGCGATGCCCTGGATCGGCGAAGTCCCGGCGGTGCTCGAGGCCTACCTCGGCGGCCAGGCCGGCGGCGGCGCCATCGCCGACGTGCTGACCGGCAAGGTGAATCCATCCGGCAAGCTCGCGGAAACCTTCCCGAAGCGGCTGGTCGACACGCCCACGTATCCCAACTTTCCCGGCCGGGACGGGGTCGCGCTCCATGGCGAGAGGTTGTTCATCGGCTACCGCTACTACGACGCCAAACACATCGAGCCGCTCTTCCCCTTCGGCTTCGGGTTGAGCTACACCAGATTCGCCTTCGAATCGATCAAGGCGGCGTCGACCGAGGTCGGTGCTGATGGCGCCGCCACGATCGCGGTGACCGTGCGCAACACCGGCTCGCGCGCCGGTGCCGAGGTCGTGCAGCTCTACGTGCACGAACAGTCGTCGGCGGTCCTGCGGCCGGAGCAGGAACTGAAAGCCTTCGCGAAGGTGACGTTGGCGCCGGGCGAGTCCCGCGTTGCGACCTTCACGCTCTCATCGCGCGATTTCGCGCATTATGATCCGCGGACGCATACGTGGGTCGTCGATGCCGGCGACTACGAGGTGAGGGTCGGCGGTTCCTCCCGCGACCTGCCGCTGCATCAGGTCCTGCATCTGGCGGGTACGCCCCCGGTGCATCCGAAGCTCACGCCCTATTCCTCGCTGGGTGAACTGGAGGCGAATCCGCGCGGCAAACCGATCTACGACCAACTCGTCCAGGGCATGCTCGGACGGTTCGCCGTCACTGACCAGATGACCGAGGACCAGGCGGCCGCCGCCCGCAAGTCGCGCAAAACCATCCTCGGTTTCATCAACGAAATGCCGCTGATCAAGATGGTGCAGGTTTCGCAGGGCCGGTTTTCGGAGCAGCAGATGCACGAGATCCTGCAAGAAGTGAATCAACCCTGAGCCGGGACAATTCAGTTGAACCACGAATGGACCCGAATGAACACGAATGGGAATGCAGCCATGCCCCGCAGTCGGTCTCCGTGTATTTGCCGCCGGGCTACAACGCCACATAGCCTGGGTGGCGATGGCGCGCTGCCGCTGGCGATGAAGCATCCCGACAAATGCTGCTCATGGGCATAGGTATCATCGTGGGTGTGCTGGCGCTGATCCTCACCAAGCGCACCACGGCCATGACGGCGTTGATCGTCGTGCCCATCGTGGGCGGGTTGCTCGCCGGGTTCGGCTTCGAGACCGTCACCTTTGCCATCGACGGCATCAGGAAAATCGCGCCGGTCGCGGCGATGTTCATCTTCGCGATCATCTTCTTCGGCGTGCTGACCGATGCCGGGATGTTTGCCCCGATCATCCGGCTCGTCCTGAAACTGGCCGGACACCATCCCGCGAGAATCACGGTGGGCGCGGCGGTGCTGGCCATGATCGTTCATCTCGATGGATCCGGGGCGGTCACGTTCCTGGTGGCCATCCCGGCGATGCTGCCGTTGTTCGATCGACTGAGGATGGATCGCCGGATCCTCGCCGCGGTCGTCGCACTCGGCGCGGGCACGATGAACCTGGTGCCGTGGGGCGGGCCGACGCTGCGTGCGGCCACGGCGTTGCATGTCGGGATCACGGACGTCTACAATCCGCTGATCACTCCCCAACTCAGCGGCCTGGCTTTCGTGGTGCTGGTGGCGTGGTATCTGGGGCGACGGGAAGGCAAACGCCTGCAAGCCGTCGCGCCGGTCTCCGAGGCGGTCGAGGTGAAACGGCCGGTCGGTGAGGAAGAAGCCGGCCTGCGCCGGCCCAGACTGTTTTGGGTCAATGTGGGGTTAACCCTCACCGTCGTTAGTGTCCTGATTTCCGGACGCATTTCGCCGGCCTTGATCTTCATGCTTGGCGCGACGGCCGCGCTGATGGTGAATTATCCGAGGCTGACGGAGCAACGCGAGCGGATCGATGCGCAGGCCAAGGCCTGCCTGGCGATGGCCAGCGTGCTGCTCGCGGCCGGCGTGTTTACCGGAATCATGCAGGAGTCCGGCATGATCTCCCGCATGGCGAATGAGGCGACGAAGCTCATCCCGACCGCGGCCGGTGGCCACCTACCGCTGATATTGGCGGTGCTGAGCATGCCGCTGAGCATGTTCTTCGATCCCGATTCCTTTTATTTTGGCGTGTTGCCCGTGCTCGCGGAAGTGGGGGCGGGGCTGGGCGTGCAACCGGTAACGATGGCGCACGCGGCGCTCATGGGACAGATGACCACCGGTTTTCCGCTGAGCCCGCTGACTGCCTCCACGTTCCTCCTCGTCGGGCTGACCAAGGTGGAGTTGGCGGACCATCAGCGCTTCACCTTCAAGTATGCCTTCATGGCGAGCCTGGTGATGGCGACGGTCGCCGTGCTCACCGGCGTGCTGCCCCTCTAGCCCAATGACATTCCTGGACACCGTGATTCTTGTCGGTGGCAGGGACCGCTCTCCGAGCGTTCCCCGGATGCCTCGGAGAGCCGTCCCTACCCCGGGATTGCGGCTATCGAGTGGGAATCATGAAAACCATTAGAATCGGATCCGGCGCCGGGTTTTCCGGTGATCGCATCGAGCCCGCCATCGAGTTGGCGGAGCGCGGCGACATCGACTATCTGGTCTTCGAATGTCTGGCCGAGCGCACGATTGCGCTGGCCCAACAGGTGCGCCTGCGCGATCCGGCGGCCGGATACGATCCGCTGTTGGTCGCGCGGCTCGAGGCGGTGCTCCCGGTCTGCCGGCAAAAAGGGATTCACCTGATCAGCAACATGGGCGCCGCGAATCCACGCGCGGCCGTCGCGAAGGTGGTCGAGGTCGCGCGGCGGCTCCACCTGCGGGGACTCAAGATCGCGGCGGTCACCGCCGACGAAGTCATGAGCGCGGTGGTGCAGGGTGATTATCCCGTGCTCGAAAGACCGCACCGCGTGAGTGCGCTCGGAGACCGGCTGGTGTCCGCGCACGCGTACCTCGGAGCCGCTCCGATCATGGCGGCACTCGAGGCCGGCGCCGATATCGTGCTGACCGGACGCGTGGCGGACCCGGCGTTGTTCCTCGCGCCGTTGATGTATGAATTCGGCTGGAAGCCCGATGACTGGCACGGCCTCGGGCAGGGCACGCTGGTCGGTCACCTGCTCGAATGCGCCGGCCAGGTCACCGGTGGTTATTTTGCCGAGCCCGGCAAGAAACCGATCGCGGACCTGGCCCGGCTCGGATTTCCAATCGCGGAGGTGTCCGCGGACGGAGCGGTGGTCATCACGAAGGTGCCGGGTTCGGGCGGCGCGGTCACGGCGCGCACCTGCAAGGAACAGTTGCTCTATGAGATTCACGATCCCGCGGCCTATGTGACGCCCGATGTGGTCGCGGACTTTTCCGCCGTGACGGTCCACGAGACCGGACCCGATCGGGTTGCGATCTCCGGCGCGACCGGGCACGCGCGGCCGGATCGGCTCAAGGTGTCGCTCGGTTACCGCGACGGTTTCATTGGCGAGGGCCAGATTTCGTATGCCGGCCCGGGAGCCGCCGCTCGCGGGCAACTCGCGCTCGAGATCGTGCGCGAGCGGTTCAAGCTGCTGCACTTCGAGCCCGAAGAACTGCGCGGCGAATTGATCGGGGTTAATGCGGTTTTCTCTGCACGCGGGATCGGCGAGTTCCCGTCCGGCGCCGACGTGAGAGTGCGCGTGGTCGGCCGCACCGGGACGTTCGCGGACGCGCGCCGCATCGGCGACGAGGTCGAGACCCTGTATACCAACGGCCCCGCGGGAGGCGGCGGCGTCACCAAGTCCACGCGCGAGGTGATCGCCATCCTTTCGACGCTCATCCCGCGCGACCTCGCGCAGGTGGAAATCCATTACGCCACGACATGAAGCTCCACGACATCGCCCATGCCCGGGCCGGAGACAAAGGCGACACCTCCGACCTTACGCTGTTCGCGTTCGATCCGCGGGATTATCCGCTCCTGGAGAAACACGTGACGATCGAGCGCGTGAAGGGACATTTCGCCGGCCTTGTCCACGGCGAAATCAAGCGCTACCTGCTGCCGCAATTGGGCGCGATCAAGCTCGTGATGCACGGCGCCCTGGGCGGCGGGGTCACGCGGTCGCTCGCGCTCGATGCCCACGGCAAATGTCATTCGTCGCTGCTCCTGGATCTGGACATCGGCGACGGTGAGACTCTCGCCCACTTCCTCGAACGCCCATGATCGCTACTCCCGGCCGCGGGGCGGCGGACTCTGAAAACTCAACCTTCAACCAATCCCCTCACCCCATGAAATGCTCCTTCCCGTGTCTTCTCGTATGCTTTCTCCTGGCGTCCGCCTTCGTGGGCGACACCACGTCCAACGGAGCGGAAACGTTCACCGTCACGCTCGATGAGGCGGTTCACGGCAGCGTCGCACTTGATCCCGCGTTGCCCGCCGATGGCCGCTATCCCGCGGGCACCGTGATCACGTTGTCCACCCACCCCGACACCGGTTTCACGCTCGACTCCGGATACTACTCGGTGCCGGGACGGTGGGGGGCGATGTACCACGAATCGATGACGCCGGTCTTCCAGGTCACGATCGATCAGGACAAGCACATCGGCGCGTCATTCATCGAGAAGGAGGCGGTCGCCCATATCGAGGTCCGGCAGAATGTTGTTTATGCGCAGCCGGGCGTGAAGCCGCTCAAGTATGACGTGTTCTCGCCCAAGGGGGCGAAGCACCTGCCGATCATCGTCATCATTCACGGCGGCGGCTGGACGACCAATGACGAGGACGTCATGCGTGGCCTCGCCCGCGAACTGACCAAGGGCAGGACGTTCGTGGCCGTCAGCATCGACTACCGCTGGCAGGGCAAGGCCGATGGCGATGCGGCTGACAACACCATGCCGAAGCTCATCGAGGATTGTTACGGTGCGATTGCCCACATCATGGAGCACGCGGCCGACTACGGCGGCGACCCGACGCGCATCGGCGTGACCGGCGACAGCGCCGGCGGCCACCTGTCGGCGGCAGTTTCCCTGATGATCGAGCGGATCGGCGACGGCGGTTTCGGCCGGACGCCGGGAGTCTTCGAGTTCAAACCCACCTACGTGCCGAAAAACAAAACGGTTGCGCAAATCAGGATCGAGATGCTGACCGCGATCCGCGCGGCGGCCCCCAGCTACGGCGTGTTTGCCGGGCCGTGGTTGAAAGCCGATCCGGAAAACCCCGCGGCGGATGCGGCCTGGGATCACGCCGTCCAGCCTCTCTACGCCATACCGGAGGCCTCGGTTCGCGCGGTTCCGCAATTCCTGACGCGCGGCACGAAAGATCCGCTGATCAAGGATGAGATGTGCAAGGAGTTCGTGGACGCACTGGTGGCGAAGGGGCAGCGCGTGCAATACGTGCAGATCGGCGGCGCCAGCCACGCTTTCTTCGACTGGAAGCCGGACGCCCGGACCAAGGCCGTCTTCCACCAATACGGCGTCTACTACGCCGCCGACATGAAGGCGTTTTTCGAGTCCGTGCTGTACCCCTGATTGCGCCCGGGCCACGTTGTCGTTGCACTCCAACGCGGCTACGGGGTGCGATCGAAGAACGCGAGACTTGGAAGACGCATGAGATAGAAGGACTCAGTCCGGCATTCTCACGTTCTCGCGTTCTTCCCCGTCTTGTGTTCTTCAATCCCTCTAACCGCGACCGCTCGATTGGGAAAACCCCTTGCGCGACTGCCGCACGCGCCCATCGTTCCTCTTCCCTGCCGCATGAGATCATTGAAACCTGACGTTGCGCTTGTGGTGGTGGCGGCACTTGCCGTGGGTCTGGGCCTGCCCCGCGCATCGGCGGCGGGATTCCACCTGTTTCGCCAGACCTGGGGCGATGTGATCACGGTCACGGACATGACCGCGGAAGGACGGGCGCTCACGCGGCCGACCCCCGAGCAACCGGTCTATTACCGCGGGCACTCCCTGGGGTGCAAACTCGGATCGATTCCGGGCGAGCGGTTGCCGGAGGTGGAGGAATTGTGCGAGTTTGTGGCCAAGATCCTCGCGAAGCAGGGCTACCTCGGCGCCCGCCCCGGAGTGCACGAGCCAACGTTGTTTCTCGTCCTGCAATGGGGCTATCTCGAGCCGGCCAGCGGCGACCTGTTGTGGTTTCTCGGTTACGATGCCAACCAGGACATCGCCGCTCCATCCTTTCCCGGGATGCTCGGTCCGGAAGTCTGGCGCCGCGACTTCCGCTCCCCGACCATCGAAAGGATCCTCGATTACGCGGGTGGCCCGATCTACGGGATCATCGTCACCGCATTCGAGTTCCAGTCGGCGAGCACCCCCCGGCCGATCATCTACTGGCAGACGCGCATTGCGCTCCCGGCCAACGGAAAGTCCATGGCGCAGGCGCTGCCGACCATGGCCCTTGCGGGTGGCCCGACCATTGGGCGCGAGACAAAGTCGCCGGTGTTGAACAGTGCCGACAACGTCAACAAAGGCCACGTCGAACTGGGCGAACTCAAGGTCATCGGCTACGAGGACGAGCCCGCTCCGCCGAGCAAGGCCTCCGGTGCGAAAAAGTAACCTGAGATCCCGACCCGCGTCGCCCGGACGCTGTTCACCCAGTTCCGTTCGCCGAAAGACTGACGCGCCTACCAATGACAAACCTGGCCGGCGATCCTCGCCACGATGCCAACCCGGTGTATCTGGACGATCCTGACCGGACGGGTGGAATACTGTTCCGCCGCCACGCTCTGATCCCTGTCGGCGGACGCATCATACGACTCGCTGCATCCAGACAACTCGTCGCACTGCGTCTCCGATTGACCCCGCCACACAACCGGCGGAGTTGCACCACGCTTAACGAACTCAGTCAGCGATCGAGAAACATGAATTTCCCATTCGAGTACCCGCTGCAATCCGAGACTCACCACCGCATCACACCGTTTGTGCCTGCCGACGCAACATGCACAGGGTTCGCGTGAATACGGTTCTCTTTGGGGTCGCCCGGCAGACCGTTTCGGTGGCGTGTCTGTGCCTGGCCCTGCCGCTGAGCCGGGGGCAATCTCCGCCGCCCGCCGGGGCCGGCGAGAGCTTTGGAACCGGTCAGGCGGAGCAGTCCCCATCGAACGACGACGCTCCGAACCTGACGGGAGCGCTGCCGGAGATCGAAGGTGCCGTGCATGGGTTTCCCGCCCTCTACGATCAACCGGGGCTCAAGCTCGCCGACGGCGAGTTTCTTCAATGGCCGGAGGACGACCGCCTCCATATCACAAATACCTACGAATTCGACGCGGGCCGGCGCATCGTCGAGAGCATGGTGGTGCGCGTGCAGCCGCGCGTCATCCAAGAGTCGTGGTCATGGACCGAGACCGCGAATGGAGACCTCGTCCGACGTTTCGCCGTCGATTTCGTCACCGGTCGCGCGACGGGAGAAAAGCGGACGGGCAAGGAAACGAAGCGCTGGACCGAAAACATCAGCGTCCATCCCGGCCGGACGTTTGCCGGGGCGGCCTTTGTCCTCGTCCTCAAGAGCCTCGGCAAGCAACTGCGCGAGGGGGAAAGAATCGAGCTGGAGGCCGTCGGATTCACGCCGAAACCGCGGGTCATCTCCGTCGAGCTTTATTTTGACGGGCGGGACGAGCTGGCGATGGCCGGCCGCAAAGTAATGGGTGACCGGTTCATCATCCATCCGAAGATTCCAGTCATCGCGAAATTGTTCGTTGACGTCAGCGACACCCGCATCTGGCTGACGGCAACAGGTCCGGTGAGCTTCCTGCGCTGGGAAGGACCGCTCGTCGAGGCGAGTGATCCGATCGTACGTAGTGACCTGCTCCCCGGAATCACGAGTCGTCCGGCCCAACCCGTGTCCGCGGGCCGGACCGACCAGACGGCCGGGCCACCGTAAACGCCGGCGGTGGCCAGGAGCCCGACCTGGTTGCTTCAGGCCGAGCGACCGAAATGGGAGTGTTCTCGCTGCGACATGGCTCCACCAATTGTCGCGCCCGACCGTCGGCATCGGGCGGAGCCTCGGGTCGCCTTCTTCAACCTTCTCCCGACAGCCGGTGGATCTCGGGATCCAGGTGGAGACCTGAGCGCGGCGTCTCCGGCCGTCTTTATGTCGTTTTGATGGGTTTGGCCCAAGGCTTGATTAACGCGTCTGCGCCCGCGGTGCTACGATGACGCGATGGCCACGTCATCGCGCAGCAAGTCCAGTTTCCTGGATCCGGTCCTGATCCGGCAGGGTTTGATTGATTCGCTCCGGAAGCTCGATCCCCGGACGCAGATCCGCAATCCGGTGATGGCCCTCGTGTGGCTCGGTGCGGTGGTCACGACCGGATTCACGGTGGTCGCGTTCAGCAGCTTCAATCTTCAGTTGTCGCTGTGGCTCTGGTTCACGCTGATCTTTGCCAACTTCGCCGAGGCCGTGGCGGAGGGTCGGGGCAAGGCCCAGGCCGCCTCACTGCGCAAGCTGCGCACGACGACCACCGCCCGGCGCCTGCGGGCCGACGGCACGGAAGAAAAAGTCGCCGCCTCCGAATTGCGGCGCGGTGACCGCGTGATCTGCGAGGCCAACGACGCGATCCCGGCCGATGGCGATGTCGTGGAGGGAATCGCGACCGTCGATGAATCGGCCATCACCGGCGAATCCGCGCCGGTGATCCGCGAAAGCGGCGGCGATCGCAGTGCGGTGACCGGCGGCACGCGCGTGATCAGCGACCGGATCGTCATCGCCGTCACCTCCGAGCCGGGCGACAGCTTCCTCGACCGCATGATCGGCATGGTCGAATCCGCCCGACGCAAGGCCACGCCCAACGAGCGCGCGCTCGGCATCCTGCTGATTTCGCTGACGATCGTGTTTCTTCTCGTCGTCGGGACGCTGCCGGCATTCGTGCGCTTCAGCCTCGATCAAGCGGGTGATCGCAATTCCGGCGATGTATCGCTGCCGGTGTTGATCGCCCTGCTGGTCTGCCTGATTCCCACCACGATCGGCGCGCTGCTCAGCGCGATCGGCATCAGCGGCATCGACCGTCTCACGCGTCGAAACGTGCTGGCGATGAGCGGACGAGCCGTCGAGGCCGCGGGCGACATCGACGTGCTGCTGCTGGACAAGACCGGGACGATCACGCTCGGCAATCGCGAGGCGGTGGCGTTTCACACGGCGCCCATGGTTGACGACGAAGCGCTCGCCGGCGCGGCCCAACTCGCCTCCCTCGCCGACGAAACGCCGGAGGGACGTTCGATTGTCGTTCTTGCGAAGCGCAAGTTCCAGTTGCGCGGCCGGCGCGTGGCGGAGCGCCAGGCGAAGTTCGTTCCATTCACCGCGCAAACCCGCATGAGCGGCGTCGACTTCGGCAACAAGAACGTCGAGCCGATCCGCAAGGGCGCCGCCGAGGCCGTCGAAAACTGGGTGCGCGAGCAGGGCGGAAATGTGCCCCCGGCGTGCCATCACATCGTCGAGCGCATCGCCGGCGAGGGCGGCACGCCGCTCATGGTTGCCGAGGGCAAATCGGTGTTGGGGATCATCGAACTGAAGGACATCGTCAAGGGCGGCATCCGTGATCGCTTCGCGCAGCTTCGGCGCATGGGCATTCGCACCGTGATGATCACGGGCGACAACCCGCGGACGGCGGCCGCCATCGCGGCAGAAGCCGGCGTCGACGACTTCATGGCCGAAGCGAAACCCGAGGATAAGCTCGAGCGCATCCGCAACGAACAGTCGGCCGGCCATCTCGTGGCGATGACGGGAGACGGCACCAACGATGCTCCCGCCCTGGCGCAGGCGGACGTCGGCGTGGCCATGAATACCGGCACCCAGGCGGCGCGCGAGGCGGGCAACATGGTCGACCTCGACAGCAATCCGACGAAACTCATCGAGGTCGTCGAAATCGGCAAGCAACTGCTCATGACGCGGGGCGCGTTGACGACCTTCAGCCTGGCGAACGACGTTGCGAAGTACTTCGCGATCCTGCCGGCGATCTTTGTCGGCCTGTACGCCGCGGCGCCGGGTGCGTTGGGTCCGCTGGTCAGCCTGAACATCATGCACCTGCATTCGCCGGCGTCGGCCATCCTGAGTGCGGTCATTTTCAATGCGCTCATCATCATCGCGCTGATTCCGCTCGCCCTGCGCGGGGTGCACTATCCACCCATGCCAGCGGCGGCGATCCTGCGGCGCAACCTCCTCATCTACGGCCTGGGCGGCGTCATCGCACCGTTCGCCGGCATCAAGCTCATCGATCTCGCGCTCACCGCGGTCGGCCTCGCCTGAAGTTCAGACCCGCTTTCGCATCATGAACGATCTCCTCGTTATTCTGATCATCGTCGGAGGCACCGCCGCGCTTTCCTGGCCGCTCGGCCGCTATCTGACCTGGGCCATGCACCCGCACGGTGCGGGCGTCCGCCGTCTGAAACTCAACCTGCTTTTCGAGAAATTGGCCGGCCCGGCCGGTCGTGTGCGCCAGGACTGGAAGCGCTACTTGATCTCCATGCTGGTATTCAACGCCTGCATGTTCGCGCTCAGCTTCGGTATCATGCTGCTCCAGCCATGGCTGCCGTTGAATCCCGACGGCAAGGGTCCGCTCTCGTGGGATCTCATCTACAACACCGTCGCCTCGTTCACGAGCAACACGAACCTACAGCACTATTCCGGCGAGGTTTCGATGAGTTACTTCTCGCAACTCTTCGCCTTGATGTGGCTGCAATTCGTCTCGGCGGCGACCGGCCTCGCCTGTCTCGCCGCACTGGCGCGCGGGCTTTCCGGTTCCCGGGATTTCGGCAACTTCTTCATCGATCTGCAGCGGGCCACTTTTCTCGTGCTGCTGCCCGCGGCGGCGATCGTGGCCGTCCTGTTTGTGATCGGCGGCATGTCCATGACCCTGGGCGGCGCGGTGTCGGCGCACACGCTCGAGGGCGCGCTCCAGACCATCGCGCGCGGACCCGTGGCGGCCTTCGTCGCGATCAAGCAACTCGGCACGAATGGCGGCGGGTTCTTCGGCCCGAACTCGACCCATCCCTTCGAGAATCCGACGTTCTTCACGAACCTGGTTTCGATGGTCGCCATCATCCTCATTCCGATGGCGTGCGTGTGGATGTTCGGCCGCATTGCGCGCCGGACGGGCCATGCCGCCGTGATCTTCGGCGTGATGCTGGTGCTACTGCTCGGCAAGATCGCGTGGTCCACGCATTGGGAAAGCCAGCCCACGGCCGCGTTCGCGCATCTGCCAATTGTGGCAGGCGCCGCGGGAAACCTCGAAGGCAAGGAACTGCGGCTGGGCGCGACCACTGGACCGCTGTGGGCCGTGCTCACGACCTCGACCAGCAACGGCTCAGTCGGTGCGATGCACGACAGCCTCAATCCGTTGACCGGTCTCGCGCCGCTGACCGGCATGTGGCTCAACGCGACCTTCGGCGGCGTCGGCGTCGGGATGATCAACATGTTCGTCTACGTCGTGATCGCGGTCTTTCTCGCCGGCATGATGATCGGCCGCACGCCCGAGTACTGCGGCAAGCGCGTGGAGTCGCGTGAAATGTTGCTCGCGGCCATCACCCTGCTCAGCCATCCGCTTTTCATCCTCGGTGGCACGGCGATCTTCGCGGTCACCGCCTGGGGCGCCGGCACCATCCACAATCCCGGACCGCACGGCTTCAGCGAGATCCTCTATGAATTCTCGTCGGCCGCGGCGAACAACGGTTCGGGCTTCGAAGGCTTGGGCGACAACACCGTGGCATGGAATGTCGCCACCGGCACGGTGATGCTGCTTGGCCGCTACCTTCCGATCATCCTTCCGCTGGCGATTGCCGGTTTGCTCGCGGAACGGAAGTCCGTGGCCGAGGGCGCGGGCACGCTCCGCACCGACACGCCCACGTTCGGCTTGATGATCGGCGGCGTGATCGTGCTGGTCGGCGCGCTCACGTTCCTGCCTGCGGCCGTGCTCGGGCCGGTCGCCGAACACTTCATCGCCCGCCACTGAACTGTGTCGCGCTCCAGATTAAAGCACTGGAATTCATCATGAACTCTCTTCTCGCATCGATACGCCTTGTCGTCGCCTCGCTCTTGGTCTGTTGCGTTGCCTATCCCGCCCTGGTGCTGGGCTTCGCCCAGGTCGCTTTCCGCGACAGCGCCAACGGCCAGCTCGTTCGCACGGCCGACGGTACGATCGTCGGCAGCCGCCTGATTGCCCAGGCCTTCACGGCGCCGCGGTACTTCTGGCCGCGACCTTCGGCCGCGAACTTCGACGCGAGCGCCGCGGCCGGCAGCAACCTCTCGCCGACCAATCCCCAGCTTGCGCAACGTGCCCGCGATCTCATCACGCGCTATGCGGCGACGACCGCGCGTCCCGTGCCGGCCGATCTCGTGGCGGCTTCCGGCAGCGGACTCGATCCCCACATCACGGAATTGGCCGCCCGTTACCAGATCGAGCGGGTCGCGCGAGCCCGGGGCATCTCCGATTCCGAGATCACCGCCCTCATCGGGAAGCTCGCATTCGCCCCCGGCGGGACGCTGGCCCCGGAACGAATCGTGAACGTCCTGGAGCTGAATCTCGCCCTCGATCGGCTGGCCACGACTCCACGATCAGCTCCATGAGAAACATCCGGTGACGTCGGTGCATCCAGTGCGGTTCCCCGCCCGGACAGACGGCGGGATTTCTTGGCTGAGTTTATCGCCGAACCCGGCAGTGTGACCCCATGCCTGACGAACGTCGTCACGATCCCGACGCGTTGCTCGCCGCGGCCCGCGCGGCGGAGGCGCGAAGCGGTCGCGGCGAATTGCGGGTCTATCTCGGCATGTGTCCGGGCGTGGGCAAGACCTACACCATGCTCGCGGAAGGTCGCAGCGTCGCGAAGACCGGACGCACGGTCCTCGTCGGCATCGCCGAGACGCATGGCCGCTCGGAAACGGAAGCATTGCTCGGCGGGCTGGACGTGCTCCCACGCCGCACCCTCAGCCATCGCGGCGCCACGCTCAGCGAATTCGACGTCGACGGTGCGCTGGGGCGGCAACCGTCGCTCGTGTTGATCGACGAACTCGCGCACACCAACGCGCCCGGCTCGCGACATCCCAAACGCTGGCAGGATGTGCGCGAGCTGCTCGACGCCGGCATCGATGTCTGGACGACGGTGAACGTCCAGCACGTGGAAAGCCTGCGTGACGACGTCGCGAAAATCTCCGGCGTTCGCGTGCAGGAAACGGTGCCGGATTCGTTCTTTGACCTCGCGGACGAAATCCGGCTCGTCGACCTGACGCCCGATCAGTTGCGCGAGCGATTGCGCGACGGCAAGGTTTACCTCGGCGATCGCGCGGAGGCGGCCGCGGCCAACTTCTTCCGCGAGGGCAACCTCACCGCCCTGCGCGAAATGGCATTGCGCTACACGGCTCAGCGGGTCGATCGCGAACTGCGCGACTACATGCGGCGCAACCTCATTGTCGGCCCCTGGCGGCCGGGTGAACGCTTGCTCGTCGCCATCGGCGCGAGTCCCTATTCCGAACGCCTGATCCGGTTGACGCGCCGGCTGGCAGGCACGCTGCAAGCCTCCTGGCTCGCGGTTCACGTGGAGACGGGCGCGTTGCTCGACGACGCGGCCCGGGGTCGACTCGCGACCAACCTCGCGCTCGCCCGCTCCCTCGGAGCCGAAGTCATTTCAGTGGACGCCACCGACGCCGCCACTGGCATTCTGCAGGTGGCGACCCGCGAAAACGTTTCGCAGATCGTCGCCGGCAAGCCGGTCGGGCTGCCCTGGTGGCAACGATTGACCGGCCGTTCCATTGCCGACCGGCTGGCGCGCGAGAGCGGGGATGTGGACGTCCTGCTCGTTCATCCCGTGGAGGAAAAGGCCGGGCGAGCCGAGCGGGCGCGGGCAACGCGGGACGCCGGTCGATGGAAGGATTGGCTGGTCGCCGCCGGGGTGCTCGCCGCCACTTCGGTCGTCGGGCTGCTGGCCCAATCGTGGATTGGCTATCGCTCCGTCCCCATGTTGTATCTCCTCGTGGTCACCCTGTCCGGCCTGTTCCTGCGCCGCTGGCCGGTCCTGCTCCTCGCGGTGGGGAGTTCACTGGCCTGGAACTTCTTTTTCACCGAACCGCGTGGCACGTTCGCGATGTTCAACCGCGAGGACGTGTTCCTGCTCGTCGCGTTTCTGGCGGTCGCCATCGTGCTGGGACACCTGACGACGCGCCTGCTGCGCCGCGAACAGGCGAGCCACGAGGGCGAGGAGCGCGCGCGGGTGCTTTACCAGCTTACCCGGGCGATGGCGGCGAGCGTCGACTTTGAACAGGGCGCACGGCTGGCCCTGCACCAGATCGGCGAGGTGTTTCAGGTCGAGTCCGTCCTGCTGTTGTCGCACCCGCAGCGCGGCCTCGAACCACTCGTCGGACTCGCGATCGGCGAAAATGAACGTTCGGTCTGCCTCTGGGCATTCGAGCACGGGCGTCCGGCGGGGCGCTTCACCGACACGCTGCCCGCCACGCCGATCCTGGCCCTGCCGCTGCTGACGATGGGGCAGCCGGCCGGCGTATTGGCGGTGCGGCCACGCGACGAATCGTTGCGCTCGCCGCTTCGCCGCGACCTGCTCGACGCGTTTGCCGCCCACCTGACCGTCCTGCTCGAAAAGGAAAATCTCCAGCGCGCTTCCCGGGAGGCTCGCGTCAACGCGGCGTCCCAGAAACTCCAGCGCGCGCTGCTCGATCATGTCTCGCACGAATTGAAGACTCCCGTGGCGGTGATCGTGGCCGCGGTCGGGCGCCTGCGCGCCGGCGCCACGAACGAACCGGTCCTGCTCGATGAGGTTCACCAGGCCACCGCGCGCCTGAATCGCGTCGTCACCCAATTGGTGACTCTGTCGCGAATGGAGGCGGGGCTGATCGAGCCGCAGATGGAACTCTGCGACGCGCGGGACCTGCTTAACGAAGTGGTGTCGGGCCTGGGCGAAGCCGCATCGCGCGTGCGTGTGACGTGCGAAGACTTCGCCTTCCGCACCGACCCGAACCTCCTGCACACCGCGATCAGCAACCTGCTGACGAATGCCGTCCAGCATGCGCCACCCGACACCCCGGTCTTGTTGCATGCAAGCCGGCACGACGACACCGCGGAATTCGCGGTGAGCGATCACGGGCCCGGGATCCCCGACGCGGAGCGGAATCGGCTGTTCGAGCGCTTCGCGCGCGGGACCCTGGCCCGACCCGGCGGCATGGGACTTGGCCTCTCGATCGCCCGCCATTTCATCGAGGCACTCGGCGGCAGTCTGGAGCTGGAGTCCGGCGCCGGGGACGGAAGCACGTTTCGCATTCGGCTTCCCTCGGCGCAGGCCGAGGCTCCGATCGCATCGCCGACATGAGTCGAACGCCGACAGTCCTTGTCGTGGACGACGAGCCGCAGATTCGCCGGCTCCTGCGCGTTACGCTCGAAGCGGCTGACCTTTCCGTCAAAGTATCCGACACAGGCAGCGGAGCCATTCGGGAAACAGCCTACCTCAAGCCCGACTGTCTCGTGCTCGACCTCGGCCTGCCGGACGTGGACGGCATCGACGTCGTGCGCCGCATCCGCGAGTGGAGCGACGTTCCGATACTGATTCTCACCGTGCGCGACGAGCCGGCGGGGAAAATTGCCGCGTTGGAAGCGGGCGCCGATGACTACGTCACCAAGCCGTTCGACGGCGGTGAACTCGTGGCCCGGTGCCGCGCCATCATGCGCCGCCGCGGGCGCGCGGCCGACGAAGCCTCGTTCGTGCAGGGCGATCTCGTGATCGATTTTGCGGCGCACACCGTCCGCGTCGCATCCACGGAGATCGAACTGACCGCGACCGAGTATGCGCTCCTGCGCCTGCTGGCGCTCAATGCCGGGAAGATCCTTATTCACGCCCACATCCTGCGCCAGATCTGGGGGCCCAAGGCGGAGGACCACCGCCAATACCTCCGTGTCTACATCGCCGCCCTTCGCCGCAAGCTGGGCACGGCGGTCGAAATCAAAACGGAAACCGGCATCGGATATCGGCTGCTGACCGAGCCAGGCAAACAATCTCGCTGAGCGGACCCCTGGCGCCGGCTGCAAGCTCAACCTCAGCGAGGAGCGCGGCGGCGCGGACCCGGGAAACGAGGGGTGCCTGTCCTCCGTGGTGCCGGGGCGAAGGAGGATGGCGATCCGGCTGGCTGTTTGTCTGGCGGGCGAAGCCCTCACTGCAGTTCCCTCCTTCGAGGAGGGGGGACCGTGCGCCAGCACGGTGGGAGGTGTTGCATGTTACCTATGTAGGCCGCCTGCATGCCCCTCGACTGGCTCGGGGCCCTGAGCCTGCCGAACGGGCAGGCGACCGAACCTCCTGTGCGCCACCGGATCGCTTGCAAGCAAGCTCCAAGATGGCCCGGCTGAATGGTTACGGGTTGGAAGTAGTCCCTCCGTGATCTCGGCTCGAATCTCCGTGACCTTTGTGTCCACTCCTTGGGTTGCGGGTCCTCCCGCAGTGTGAAATCCACAAGTTAGGCGGCGTCATCGTGCATTCAGCACAGCTGATCGTTTCGCGGCATTGACCTCCAGGATTGCGGGCGCGCCTCCTTCTGCCCTACTCACTCCGGATCTGTTGTCATGCCTACTCCACGACAGCTTCGGGTGCTCGTTGTCGACGATGAAGAATTCGTCCGCGGCGCCATTGAAGCCCTGCTCCAGCATTTCGGACACCATGTCATCGGCACCTCCGATCCGGAGGAGGCTCTGCGCATCTTTGCAGAAAGGCCGTCGAGCTTCGACCTGGTCACGGTGGACCACGTGATGCCGTCGATGACGGGCCTCGTGCTGGCGCGCCGTTTGCGCGAGCTTCTCCCCCACCTGTCCGTGATCATGATTTCAGCATTCTGCAGCGATATCAGCGACGCAGAACTCGCCGCCGCGGGAATCCGCGCCACCGTCAAGAAACCCTTTCGCGCCGACGACCTCTCCGCGGCGATCGAGCAGGCATTGAAAACCGACTCGTGACGGACCTGGACGCGAACGACCATCCGCAAACTCTCAGACCCGATGAAATCTTTCCGGGGTTGGGGATACCACCTCCTCGTCGTGAGCCTGGATTTCCTGTTCGCGGCTTCCACGTTGGCCGCCGCCACCCCGGCCAGCGTCGCGGATCCCACCACCATCATCGGTACTCGATGCGTCCGGCAGCATGCGCGGACGCATCAAGGGCGAGTCCAAGATCGAGATCGCGAAACACGTCGTGCATGAGCTCGTCGACGGCCTGCCCGACTCCACGCGTCTCGCCCTGGTTGTGTATGGCCACCGCCGCACGACCGGCTGCAACGATATCGAGCTGCTCATTCCTCCGGGGCCCCTTGATCGCACCGCGTTCCTCCAGGCGGTCGATTCGATCAAGCCGCGCGGCATGACGCCGATCGCCAACGCGCTGGATTTCGCGGCCCGGGCGCTGCTGCAGGCCGGCACCGCGGGAAACATCGTGCTCGTCACGGACGGACTCGAAACCTGCGACAAGAACCCCTGCACGGTCGCGCGCCGGTTGAAGTCGGAGGGTATCGTCCTCGCGGTGCATGCGGTCGCGTTCGATCTCTCCGCGAAGGAGGCGAAATCGCTCGCCTGTATCGCATCCGAGACCGGCGGCCGTTTGCTCGTCGCCAGCGACGCCGCGTCATTGCAGGACGCGCTCGAAATCGCCGTCACCCCGCCCGCGGCCCCGCCGCCGCCTCCTCGTGCGAATGTGCGGGAAAAGAAGCCCGAACGCCCGAACGCCTCGCTCCAGGTGCCACCCGAGGTGGTCGCTGGCGCGACGTTTGCCGTGACCTGGACCGGCCCGAATGCGCCAGGCGACACGATCACGATCGTGCCCAAGGCGGCGCCGGATACGGTCACGAGCAACACCAGCTACACGCGACGGGGCAGCCCGCTCGATCTCACCGCCCTGGCCGATCCCGGTCCGGCCGAGGTGCGCTACGTGTGGGCGCAGGATGGTTCGATCCTCGCGCGGGCGGAGCTCGTCGTCATCCCCGCGACCGCCACGCTGAACGCGCCCGCGGAAGCGATTGCGGGCAGCCGCGTGGCAGTGGAATGGACCGGTCCGAACAATCCGGGCGACTACATCACGATCGTGCCGCCCGCGCTGCCGGACGGTGACTACGCGAACTACAGCGACACCAAGCCAGGCTCGCCCCTTCCGGTCACCGCGCCGATAACCGCCGGCGGTTTCGAAATCCGCTACCAGACCGGACAGGGCAACCGCGTGCTCGCGCGCCGTTCCATCCAAATCGTGCCCGCCAGGGTGACGCTGTCCGCGCCAACCGAAGCCCTCGCCGGCAGCAAGGTCGAGGTGACCTGGACCGGACCGGACAACGAACGGGACTACATCACGATCGTGCCGAAGGGCACGCCCGACGGCCAGTACGCAGCCTACGAGTACACGCGCTCGGGTTCGCCGCTCCCCGTCACCGCTCCGCCCGACGCCGGCGACGCCGAGGTTCGTTACGCCTCGAGTCAGGGCGACGCGGTGCTCGCGCGCCTCCCCATCAAACTCATTGCCGGAGAGGCCACCGTGTCCGCTCCCGACCAGGCAGTCGCGGGGTCCAGGGTCCGGGTCGAATGGACCGGGCCCAACAACGCGCGCGACTACATCACCATCGTGCCAAAATCCGCGCGCGATGATCAATACAAGGCCTACTCCTACACCAGCGCCGGTTCCCCCGCGGAGATCATGACCCCGATCGACGCCGGCGAATGCGAGGTGCGCTATGTCACCGGCCAGGGCAACCGCGTCCTCGCCCGCCGCCCGCTCACGACCACGCGGCTCGAAGCCACCCTCGAGGCGCCAGCTCAGGCCGTCGCCGGCTCCAAGGTCGCGATCACCTGGTCGGGTCCCAACAACGATCACGACTACCTCACCATCGTGCCGCAGGGCACGGCCGACGGCACCTACCTCGCCTATGCCTACACGAGTTCGGGTTCGCCCGTCCAGGTCACCGCCCCATCCGGCGCCGGCGCCTGCGAGATCCGCTACGTCACGGGACAGGAAACGCATGTGCTCGCGCGTCGCGCGATCACCGTGATTGCGCCGACCGTCGACCTCCGCGCGCCCGCCGGCGCGCCGGCCGGTTCGCGGGTCAGCATCGAGTGGACGGGACCGAACAACAGCCGCGACTACATCACCATCGTCGCGAAGGGCAGTCCCGACTCCACCTACAACGACTACGTCTATACCTCGCGCGGTTCACCCGTGACCGTGAAGGCCCCCGACCAGCCCGGGCCGGCCGAAATCCGTTATAACGACGAGAACAGCGGCAAGGTCATCGCCCGGCTGCCGATCGAGCTCACGACGCCGTAGAAGCCTGGATCTCCTTCCAGCGCGCGCCCGGCCCATCACTTCCGCGGTGTGAAAAGATAGAGCGTGCCAATCGTGGTGAAACCCGCCACCGGATAAAGCTTCGCCCCGGCGTGACTGGCCAGCAGCACGGACTCGCGCGCACCGCCAGCACGATCGTCGCGCAGCACCGCGCCCAACATCGCCTTTCCAATGCCGCGCCGGCGAAACGCGCGGACGACATACATGCTCGCGATCCACGTCGCATCGCCCACGGCGATGCTGCGCACCCAACCCACGATCCCGTCATCCGCCAGCGCGACATAGGCGCGAAGCGGCGCCCGGCCCTTCGCTGCCAGGTGTTCAGGCAGGATCTGCCGGGTCCGCGCCGCGCGCGCGAGACTTGCAGCCATCTCGATTGACTTCACGCGCTGGACGGCAACCGGCGCTACAAACCGGGGAATCCGTCGCAGCGGATGCACCATCAGCGACTCCGTGGTGATCAGCCGATAATCCCGGGCCCGGAGTCCCGCTCGAAGGTCCTCGTCCGATCCGCCGGCCGGAACGATCGCGCTGATCTCAAATCGCCCCTCGGCGTGCCGCCACACAAGTTCATCAATCGCCTCGGGCGACATGCCGCACACGACCCACTCGTCGCTTCGTCGCTCCCCGCTCGCCCGCGGCGCATCCCGCAACCGCCAGGCGGTCCCGATCCGTGTCGCCACGTAGGGATGGGAAAATCCGCGCGTAAAACTAAACCCGCGCACGAACACCTCCATCGCTCGCTCCAGCGTACCGGCAGGCTTCACGACAGAATCTCGACCAGGAAAAAACTGATGCCATCGACCCCGTTGAACCCATGGGGATCGCGATCCAGCTTGTTCTCAATCCGCGCACTGGTCGAGCCGGCGCTGGAGGAAGTTCCGCTCCACCGGAATGGTCGCAAGCGCGAGGGCCCGCCGGAGGTTCTCCGCAGCCCCCAATCGATCACCGGTTGCGAGTCGGAATTCCGCGGACACGGCATGGAACAGGTGATTCCGTGCCAGCGCCTGCCGGTTTGGAATCGCCCCGAGCGCGGCCAGGCCCGCATCGGCGCCCGCGCACCTGGCGATCGCCACGGCCCGGTTCAGGGCCACGATCGGCGAGGGGTCGAGCGCGAGCAACTGATCGTACAGCTCGCGAATCCGCCACCAGTTCGTCGAGGCCTCGTCCGGCGCCAGCGTGTGGCATGCCGCGATGCCGGCCTCGAGATGCAAGCGCGTGACCACCTCCCCGGCGGTGCTCGCGGAGAGGTGACGCGCTCCGGCGGCGAGGCTTTGCTTCTCCCAACGCGAGCGATCCTGCGCGGCCAGCACCTGGAGCTCACCGGCCTGGTTCAACCGTTCGGTGAACCGGGCGTGGTTGAAATACATGAGGGCGAGCAATGCGTGCGTTTCCGGCTGCCGCCCCACCGGCTGGCTGACGAGCAATTCGCCGAGCCGGATCGCTTCCGCGCAGAGATCCGCCCGCAGGAGGTGATCGCCCTGCGAGGCCTTGTAGCCTTCGTTGAACAACAGGTAGAGAACATGCCGCACCTGATTCAGTCGCGGCTCGAGCTCGACGGCCGGCGGGAGTTCAACGCCGATGCCACTTTCGCGCAGGTGGCGCCGCGCGCGCACGAGTCGCTTCGTCAGGGCAACCTCGCGGGTCAGCAAGGCCGCGGCGATCTCGCGCTCGCCGAATCCGCACAGCGTCTTGAGCGTGAGGGCGACCTGGGTTTCCGGCGGCAGGCCGGGATGGCAGCAGACGAACATCATCCGGAGCTGGCTGTCCCGCACCTCGTCCTCGAACTGCGGTGCCGGGCTTTGCAGCGCCGCCCGCAGGCAGTCCTCGAGCAGCGGACTCAATTCCGCCTCCCGGTCCCGCCAGCGCATTTCCCGACGAGCGTGGTCGAGCAACCGGTTGCGCGCGGTCTGCAGCAGCCAGGCCGTGGGATTGGCGGGCACACCCGCGAGGGGCCAGGCCTGCATCGCGCGTGACAATGCGTCCTGGACTGCGTCCTCCGCGAGCTCGAGCCGCGGCGGCCCGAACCGCCGCACGAGGATCGAGACCAACCGCCCCGCTTCATGCCGAAACAGGTGTTCAACCACGTGCGCGACGTGCGCGGAATCCACCGCCTCGGCCATGTTGCCTAACGCGCGATCACCGGACGCACTTCGACGCCCATGCCCCAGGCGAGGCCGGGACAAGCCCGCGCGATGTCGAGCGCATCGTCGTAACTGTCCGCGGTGAGCAGGACATAGCCGCCGACGATCTCCTTCGCCTCGAGATACGGTCCATCGCTGAGGATCTCGCCGCGAGTGCCGCGCACGATCTGGCAGCGGTCTTCGAGACCATTCGTCGAAAGCACCTCGTGCCTGGCCCGGGTGTCGTCGAGCCACTTCATGAACTGCGCCATGATCTGCTGCATCTGTTCGGGAGGGGGCCGCGTGCCCCGGCCATCATACGGCTGGCGCAGGAGAAAGAGAAACTTGGGTTTGTCCGTCATGTTCGCAGGCATCGATATGTTGGGTTTCATTACGGATGACGAACGAAACCGGCGGTCGGGGACATCACCGGCGCACCCTCGCTTCGACACGCGGACGCGGGGAGATGCCGGTGTGGCCGCCGCGGCCATCCAGCCCGGAAATTTCGCCGTCCGAGGGAAAACCGGGCCACGTTGTCGACCCACCCCCACGCAGCCACCGGGGGCGATGGAAGAACGCGAGACAGGAAAGAACGCAAGAACGTGAGAATTCTGGACTGAGTCTTTCTATCTCATACGTCTTCGAAGTCTCGCGTTCTTCCATCGACATGACCGGGCGCGAAGCGAACCGGAACAGGTGTGGCCGAACGAGGTGGATTTGCCGGCGTTTCGCCGAAAAGTGAACTCGACCCTCACTCCGCGCGCAACGC
Organism: uncultured Verrucomicrobiae bacterium; assembly: GCA_963797435.1. Taxonomy (GTDB): domain Bacteria; phylum Verrucomicrobiota; class Verrucomicrobiia; order Opitutales; family Opitutaceae; genus CAWCPJ01. The sequence continues at coordinate 143,487 of CAWCPJ010000008.1, forward strand.
GATGATGGGATCCACGCGCGAGGCACGGCGCGCCGGAAGATAACCGGCAAGGAAGGCGCAGGCGAGGGCACCGAGGCTCATGACAAGATAGGTCGCAGTATCGGTCGCGGAGACGCCGTGGAGGAGCGACTGCAGGAGTCGCGCCGCAGCGACGGTGCCGGCAATGCCAAGCACGAGACCGGCGGCGGTGAGTTTCAGCGTGTCGCGCATGACGCCGCGTCGCACGACCGCCGCGTCCGCGCCCAGCGCCATGCGAATGCCGATCTCGCGCGTGCGTTGCGTGACTGAATACGAGATGAGTCCGTAGAGACCGAGCGCAGCGAGGCCCAGGGCGACGACGGCGAATCCGCCGATCAAGGAAACGAGCAGGCGGCGCGAGGACAGCGTCCGGTCGACCAATTCCGACATCGGGCGCACCTTGGTCAGCGGCAGCGTCGCATCGATCGCGCGCAGTCCCTCGCGCAGATCTGCGACCAGCGTTCGCACCGGCAGGGTCGTGCGAATCATCAGATCCCACGAGTCGGAGCCAATCTGTCGAAACGGCACGTAGAATTCGTTGCCGGATGGAACCTCGGGTCCGCTGTGCCGCACATCGGCCGCGACCCCGATGACGGTCACGGGACCGTTGCCGCCGAGGTTGACCTGGCGGCCCACCGCGAGTTCACCGGGCCAGAACGCCTCCGCCAGGCTGCGGTTGATGATCATCACGCGCGGCGCCGTCTGCGTGTCGTCCCGGGTGAAATCCCGGCCGGCGATCAGGAGCGTGCCGAGAGCGGGAATCAATCCCGGACTCACGATGCGCACGTGCGCGCCGTCCCAGTGTTGCTCGCTGGGATTGTCGGGATTGATCGGAAACATGCCCCAGCTTCGGTCTCGTTCCACGGGAATGCAGTCGGTCAAGCCGGCGGCCTGGACGCCAGGCAGCGCGCGGACGCGGTCGAGCACGCGGTCGAGGTAGTTGCCCACGGCCTCCTCACCACCCTCGACGACGGGGTCGACGCGCACCGCGATCAGGTTCTCCGGCTGAAACCCCAGATCGACACGCAACAGGCTGATCAAACTGCGCACCATCAACCCGGCCGAAATGGCCAGCATGCAGGCCAGCGCCACCTCGCCCACCACGAGCACCCGGCGGGTGCGCACCTGCGCGCGGCTGCCGCTGGAGCCGCGGGCCTCGTCTTTCAGCGCGTTCTGCAGGTCGCGCGCGCGGCTCATGCGCCAGGCCGGGACCAGGCCGCAGAGCAGGACGGTGACGAGACACAGCACGGCGGTGAAACCGAGGGCGGAGGCGTCGAGACCGACGAGCTGCAGCAGGGGCAGTTCCACACCGCTGCGCCCGGAGAGCAACGTGATGCCGCCCCAGGCCAGCAGTCCGCCGAACCCCGCCCCGATCACGACGAGGACGAAACATTCGGTCAGCAACTGGCGCGCGATCCGCGCACGACCGGCCCCCAGCGCGGCGCGCACCGCCAGTTCCCGGGTGCGGCCGGCTCCGCGGGCGAGGAGAAGACCGCCGAGATTGAAAGCGACGATCGCCAGCACCAGGCCGGCGGCGACCCAAAGAAAGAGCAACGGTTGACGCAGGCTGCCCGCCACCCAGTCGTGCAGGGGAATCGCGGTGGCGGAGAAGTACCGGCTGTTTTCGGGCAACGTCTGTTTGTACTGTTCGATCGCGCGCGTGGTGTCGGCGGCGACCTGGCCGGGCGCGGGGCCGAATTTCGCGCGGCCGATCAGCGTGAGCGTATTGCCCCAGTTGCGACTCTGTTCCTTCACCACGGGCACATAGCCATCCACGCGAACTGCAGGAAAAAACACGGTCGTGAACGGGTCGGCCGGAGGCAGTACGCCCACCACTTCCACGGCCTGGTGGTTGATCTGAATCGTGCGGCCGACGATGCCGGGATCACGCTGGAAGCGACGCGACCACAACTGATGCGTCAAGACCGTGCGCAGCGGTGCGTCCGGCGTGGCATCCTCGGGCAGCAGCATCCGGCCGAGCAGCGGCTGCATCCCAAGCAACGGGAACAACCCGGGGGTGACCTGCACCGCGAGCACCGTTTCGGGCTCACCGGTGTTGGACGTCAGCCGGAACGTGTGCCGCACGGAGAACGGGTCGAAGGCCTCGATGCGCTCGAATGCCTGGGTCGCTTCCTGGAGGCCTTCCCACGTGGCGACCGTGGAGGAAATGGCCGAGAGGTCGCTGCGATTGAGCGCGCCGGGAGCTGCGTTCGCGATCAGGAAGAGCCGATCGGCCTCGGCGTAGGGCAGTGGACGCAGCAGGACCGTGTTGACCAGGCTGAAAACGACCGTGTTCAGCCCGATGCCGACGGCGAGGATCAGGAGCGCGACGACCGTGAAGCCGCGCTCCCGCCGCAGCGCGCGACATGAGTAGGTCATGTCACGGCCGAGCTGCTCCAGCCACGGCAGGCTGCGCGTCTCGCGATGGAGTTCACGCGTCTGCTGCAGCCCGCCCAGCGCCACGTGGGCCTGGCGGCGGGCCTCCGCGGGAGACAGGCCGGCCTTGATGTTGTCCGCGGTCAGTGCCGCGAGGTGATGCGCGAGTTCCGCCGCAAAGTCGTCATCGAGGCGACGTGATGAAAACGTCGCGCGAACGCGCGCCCAGATCCGGTCAAAGGCGGGAATCATGGCGTGGCGCTCCCCGGCTCGGCGTGGAGGATGCGGTGCACGACATTCGTCATGCGATTCCACGACTCGGTCTCGGCGGCGAGACGTTTCCGGCCGCGGGCGGTGATCGTGTAGAACTTCGCCTTCCGGTTGTTGTCCGAGGTGCCCCACTCCGCCGCGATCCCTTTGCCCTGCTGCAGGCGGACGAGGGCGGCGTAGATCGTGCCCTGGTTCAGGTTCACGGTGTCGGCTGCGACCTGCTCGATGCGCCGGGCGATGCCGTAGCCATGCATCGGCCCCATCGTGTCCAACGTCCGCAGCACCAGCAGATCGAGTGTCCCCTGTAACAATTCGAGTTTGTTCTCAGCCATGACCGTGTCTCCCTCCTGTGGTTTGACCACAGGAGAGACTCTTTCCTGTGGCATGTCCACAGGAAAAAGTCTCTTCACGGGATGCGCCGTACGCTTCGACCAACATGATGCCCGTGCTCGTGCCATCGGCGCTGGAGCCAGCGACCGGCCCTGGTCCATGAAGCCGGTTTCACGCTGGCCGGAGCGGCGGGGTCATCGGCGTATCCGAACGCACCGCAAAACGCATTTGGGCCTATGCGCGCGCGTGGCTCCTTCACCGGATTCGGGATCAAACCTGAAACGTTGTTCGTTACGCCTGCTCGCGAATCCACTGCCGCCACTGCGACCAGCTCATCTTCTGCGCCGATTGTGGCCGCGCGATGTCGACCGGCCGGCAGGCGGTGATCTGCGCAGAGACGGCCGGATGCGGGATTGGCCAGAGGTGCACCTCTGGCCTGATCCCAATCCGACGCTGCCGCGACCGGGCAAGACCGGCAGCTCAAACCACTTTCCCTCAGCTCAATTCCGACGGATCAATACCGGCAACGCGGGAGGTTCGCTCACTTTGAGGACGAACGCATCGTCGTTGGCGTTGTTATTGGCATCGGTGCCCGGCCGGATTCCGAAGCCCGTCGCGTAGATCAGAGTTCCGCCGAACACCGGCGATAGGACGAATCGGCTACGCGAAGGCGGGGGCAGAGCGATGCTCTTGATTTCCGCCCCGAACAGGTCCCGGAAGCCGATCGAGCTCAGGCTGTGATTGAGCTTGACGAGAAATCCGTTCGAGGGATGTGGCGGATCGGAAGGCGTGCCTCCCGGGAAATCCGTCGCAAAGGTGACGCCGGAGACATAAACCTGTCCGAGCGCATTCACCCCGATACCGGCGCCGAGGCTCCCGCCGTCGCTGCCGCCCAAATACGTGGAGAACTGGAGGTTGGAGGCCGAGTTCAACCCGACGACAAATGCATCCAGGGTGGGCACGCCATCCAACGATGGCGCCGGCTTGAATCTCTGCAAGGCGCCCCCGGTCGTGGGAAACAGCGCGGAAGCGGTGTTTCCCGTGATGTATATGTTGCCGAGGGTGTCGAGCGCGATGGATCTGCCCTGATCCAACCCGCCCCCGAGGGTGATCGAATTTACGGCGATGGAAAGGTCCGGCACGAGCTTGGCGAAAAATGCCGTAAAGGTACCATTGCCCGAGGGAGCGCCGTGCGAAGTTCCGAAATGCGGAAAATCCGTGGATGACGTATCGCCGGTAACGTGGACAAAGCCAGTCCGGTCGAGAGCGACGGCGACGGCCTCATCGTCATCGCTGCCCCCGAAATAGGAAGAGGATATGATCGCTCCCGCGGCACTCAGCTTGGTCATGAACCCGTCGCGCGTGGCTGTTCCTCCCGCCTTCGTCTTTTGCATCGCCTGGCTGGTCGTCGGGAAATCCGCCGAATGCGTCGAGCCCACGACGACTGCGGATTGCGCAGCATCGATCGCGATCCCAAAGGCCGCATCGATATCGCTCCCGCCCAGCAAGACCGCGTAATCAAACTGATTCCCCAGCGTGGACAACCGCATCGCAAAAGCGTCGAACGCTCCGCCATGGTACGGGCTGTTGAACGCCGGCGTAAAATTTTCCGACGACGTCACGCCCGCAACATAGATGCTGTTGAAATCGACGGCGATGGCATTCCCGATATCCGTGTTGCTTCCGCCAAACAAGGTGGAGAACAACATCTGCCCGGTGGGTGAGAACTTCGTGATGAAGGCGTAGGGAGGACAAACGAGGTCGTTCACGGTCGGTATGCAGGACTTGCCCGGGAGTGCGCCGAAACCACCGCTGGTCTGTGGGTAGTCCGAAGAAAAGGTGAAGCCGGTGATATAGGAATTGCCCGAGGGATCGACGGCGATCGCGTTGGGAAAATCTTCGCCATTGCCGCGAATCCAGGTCGCGAACAGGTGGAAGATCGGATCGATCACGAGCGAATGTCGCGTATCATACGTTGCCAGCGTGAATGCGACTTCGCCGCTCTCGAGAATCGCATATGCTCCTGGAATCGCCACCTTGCGGCCGCCGATCTCCTGATACACCTGCGGCCGGTGCATGCGCAATTCGACGCCCCTCGGTGTAATGGTGACAAGATCGCCGGTGTGCTCGTCGATTTGGAGGCCATCGGCGCCACTGAAGCTCAGCCGGATCTGCGCAGGATCAGCGCCGGGCGCGACGACGAAATCATATTCGAGATCGTTGTTTGCGCCATGGAAGACCACGTCGATGCCTGGATAAACCGCGGAGACCTTTACGCGCCCATATTGTGGAATCCCCGTGCGCCAGCGCTTGGAATCGCCGCCCACGAGATAGTTGCTGAAGCCGCCCGTGGACTCGAGACCGGTTGCCTCCCAGCGCCGGCTGCCGTTGAGTGTCATGCGCATCGTGCTGAGGTGCGCCATCGGCGCTTCCGGCATTTGCGACCGCCGCGCGCTCGCCGTGCGCTGCTCGGGCTTGACATTTTCCCACAACGCAAAAGTGGCACCGTCGTTGGCGATGAAGATTTGATAGGCCGGCCCACGGCCCATCCATTGCACCTCGGGGGCAAACTGGCCGTGGTTCGGCTCGAACACGAGGGGCCTGTTAAATGACGTTGATGAGGCGGCCGAAGCCTGAAGCGGCGCGCGGAAGAACGCCGCGCCGACAATTACAGTCGTTGTGTAGAGAATGCCTTTGAACATTGTAGGTGGCCTGCGGAATCTCCGATTAGCTTTCGGAAGCGAGGCCCAAAGGGAAATTCGCTAGCAAAGCCACGAACGGCGACGGGCAAGGCGGGTGAGACGTTGACGTTATTTCAGGTGGAAGACGCAAGCGCCACGGGTGACGCTCCGTCCAGGCACACAAACGAAACTTCCCGGCGCAACGGGCCAAAAAATCAACTGGCGAGCCCGAGGCTCGGACAATTGACCACGCACGGATTGCACGGATGGGCACGGATTCAGCCCTCTCGGCATCCGTGTGGATCCGTGATCCGTGGTTAAATCCATTTGGGGCGCGACGCCTGAGGGCGCGGCATGGCTTGAGAATGGCCCGTTTCTCGACCAGAACCCGTTTATGGATTGTCCACCCTGCGATATGCAGAGATCCGGGTCGACGACCGCTCCCACGGCGACATTTTCGGGTGGCTGATCCCGGGGCGGATTGAGCCAAGCCACATTCGGCCCGCATTCTCCCGATGCCTTCCCCCGATCATACCGAGCGAGAGGTCTTCGACGCTGCGCTCGACATCCCTGACGCGGCGGAACGGGCTGCCTTCGTCGAGCAAGCCTGTGGGTCCGACACCGATCGACGCCGGCGCGTCGAGTCGCTGCTGCGAGCCCACGGAGCCGTAGGACGTTTTTTGCAAGCGTCGGAGGGCGACGCGGACAACGCACCGCTACAAGAGGGCCCGGGAACGCGCGTCGGCCGATACAAGTTGCTCGAGCGGATCGGTGAGGGCGGCTTCGGCGTCGTCTATCTCGCCGAGCAGGAGGAGCCGGTCCGTCGCCACGTTGCGCTCAAGGTGATCAAGCTCGGCATGGACACTCGCGCGGTCGTCGCGCGCTTCGAAGCGGAGCGGCAGGCGCTGGCGATGATGGAGCATCCGAACATCGCGAGCGTGTTCGATGGCGGCACCACGGAATCCGGGCGGCCGTATTTCGTCATGGAGGTCGTGCGCGGGGTCGCGATCACGAAGTTCTGCGATGAACGGCGTCTGACCATGCGCGAGCGCATCGAACTATTCGCGCCCGTCTGCCATGCCGTGCAGCACGCGCACCAGAAGGGCGTGATCCATCGCGACCTGAAGCCGTCGAACATTCTCGTCACGATGCACGACGACCACCCGGTGCCGAAGGTGATCGACTTCGGCATTGCGAAAGCCACCGAGCAACGGCTCACGGACAAGACGCTCTTCACCCGCTGGCACCAGTTCATCGGCACGCCCGCTTACATGAGTCCGGAGCAGATGGGTCTCAGCGGGCTCGATGTCGATACGCGCAGCGACATCTACAGTCTCGGTGTATTGTTGTTTGAACTGCTCGCGGGCCGGACCCCTTTTGACGAACACGCACTCTTTCAGGCCGGGTTCGACGAAATTCGCCGCATCATCCGCGAGAAGGACCCTCCCTGGCCGTCCAGTCGCGTGGCGTCGTTGAGTCGCGAGGAACAATCCACCGCGGCCCAGCAGCGACGGCTCGAGCCCGCGCGACTTGCCAGCCAGTTGCGCGGGGACCTCGACCGCGTGGTCATGAAGTGCCTCGAGAAGGATCGCGGGCGTCGCTACGAGACGGCCAGCAGTCTGGCGCAGGATCTTCGGCGCTACCTCGACGATCTCCCGGTGCTGGCGCGGCCAGACACGCTCGGCTACCGCCTGGTGAAGTTTGGACGGCGACATGCGCGGGGTCTCGCCACCACGGCCGTGGTCGCACTGGTGCTGGTCGGATTCGCTGCCTACCACACGATCCGGCTGACGACTGAACGCGACCACGCTCGCCGGGAGGCCGGCAAGGCGGCGCGGGTGCTGCAATTGCTCACGGATCTGCTGACCGCGTCCGATCCCTACCAAGTGCAGGCGCCGCCGGAACCCACCGTGCGCTCCGTGCTCGATGCTGGCGCGACGCGCGTTCGTGAGGAACTTGCCGCCGAACCGGGGTTGCAATCCGAAGTGCTCACGGTGATCGGTCGCGTATATCAAAGGCTGGGTGAGTACGATGCGGCCCAGCCTTTGCTCGATGACGCACTCGCCATCGAGCGCCGGTCGGCGACGCGGGAACCGAAGCAACTGGCGCAGACGCTTTACGATCTGGGCGTGCTCCGGCGCAAGAAAGGTGACTTGGACGGCGCTCGCGAAGCCCTGGAGGAGTCCCTGACGCTACGTCGGGCCGTGTTCCGGCGCAGCCGCGAGGACATCGCGGAAACGGAGATCGCGGACACGCTCCACGCGCTCGGCCTCGAGGCGGGCGACCAGGGAGACTGGGCACACGCGGTGTCGCTATATCGGGAAGCGCTTGCCATCGATCGGAGGATTCTCGGCGACGAACACCGCGACACGCTCAACATCATGGGCAATCTGGCCCTGGCCCTTCGCAGCGCGGAGGATCTCGCCGGCGCGGAGGCGCTGTACCGGCAGGTACTCGCCATCGATCGCCGGGCACTTGGCGACGATCATCCCGACACCGGCGCGACGATGGCCGATCTTGCGCTTGTGCTCACGGACCGGCGTGACTTTGCCGGCGCCGAGTCGTTGCTGCGCGAGGCGATCCCCATCAGCCGTCGGGCCCTGGGCCCGAACCACGACGATGTCGCCATGATGATGAACAATCTTGCCTACGTCCTGCGCGAGGAGGGCAAGAACGCGGAATCAGTGGCGGTCCTCGAAGAGGCGCTCGCCATCATGCGCGCCACGCTCGGCAATGATCATCCGCGTACGGCCATGTCCCTTTCCTACCTGGCCCGCGCCCGGATGGCTCAGGGTGACATGGCGGCCGCCGAACCGTTGTTGCGGGAGGCCATCCAAATCCGCGAGCGCGTCTGGGCCGCCGACGACTGGCGGCTCGCCGCGACGAAGAGCATGCTCGGAATCGTCCTTACAAACGTGAGAAAATTCGAAGAGGCAGAGACGACCCTGCTTGGTGCGCTCCACGTATTCAAGCCGGACACGGAAGCGGAGCAGCGCGAAATCGCAATGGCCAGGGAACGCCTCGTGGCGCTCTATGAAGCCTGGGGGCAGCCGGAAAAGGCTGCGCCGTACCGCGAGCCGGTGGCGCCCGACTGAGTCGTGGCGGCGAATACAGGAGCAGTCCTGAGGCGTCCGGGTTCGGTGGGACCGGCGTGGTTTTATCCGCGAACCCGGCAACTTCCGATTCGCCGCGGCCAGGAGGAGAAAACCCGATGGCGTGCGCGCGGTCATGCTCCGGTTCGGTGCGCCGTTGTCGTAAACGATGGTCGCGGCGCGGCCCGGGAACATGGCGAGCCATGCGAACGCAATGGGGGTGACGATGGCCTTCGATTTCATGGGGGATTTGGGCTGGAGAACTGGGTTTGGACCGGGCGTTTGGCTATCGGCCCATCGAGCATAAACGAGATTCGCGGTCGTCCCGGGCCAGGACGTTCAGTTTGCGACCCGGCGATGGCGGTAATCCATGGCGAGCCGGCGATGTGGCGTGCCGCGAATCCGCTTCGCGTCTCCCGACGGGCCCTGTGCGCGGAGTTGCCGCGGGCAGACGAGGCTCCACCGGACGGGTCGGCTGGTGCCCGGACGTGCGACGTTGGCGGTCGGGATCGTCTACGGTACGACGTACACTTCGACCAGCACCACCCCTGTGCTGGTGCCGTCGGCGGCCGAGCCGACGACGGTGTAGACTCCGGGCTCGAGCGTGACGACAGACGAGGCGTCCTTGCTGCCGTCGGCCAGGGCGAAGGCGCCGACATCGCTGGCGGTTTGCGCGGTGTTGGCGGCGTCCGGACTGTCGCTCCAGTTGTCCTGCGTGAGCAGCAGATCGTCCTTGTTGCCGACAAAGTCGTGTTTGTAGAGCGCGAGCTTAGGATCCGCCATCGTGCCGGGGACATTGAAATCCCCGAGCCGGGGACCGACGACGCGCACGAGGAAGGTCTTGGGGCCCTCGCTCGAGACGACAAAGCCGGGAATCATGACCTGCGAGCCCACACCGCAGAAACCGCGATTGGAGATGTTGACCAATCGCGTGGTCGGTGAACCGACATCCGCATCGTAAAGTTCGACGATACCGATACCGGCGGTGCCGTCCTTGTCGCCACCGATGACGGCATACTGACCGGGGGCGAGATCGACGAGGAGCGCAGCGTCTTGCGCATCGGTGATCGGGAAGGCGGAGACCTGCGCCGCGGTGGTGGTGATGTCGGTCGCGTTGGCGTTCGTGCCCCAATCGTCGTTGGATTGCAGGTCCTCGTACTGGCCCGTGGTAAAGTTGAACTTCTTCAGCGCAAGTTGCGGGTCCGGAATGACCGGATCGCCGAAACCGAGATCGGCGAGCGAGGGGCCGATGGCGCGGATGAGCAGTTTCTTGGTCCCGGTGCCACTGATCACGAAACCGGGGAAAAGCTGGTTCGCTCCTGCTTCCGCGAGCCCGCGGGTGGAGAGATTGAGCAGGCGCGCGTTGCTGGGTGCGGCCGGATCGATGGTGAGCGTCGCGGCGTCACTGGTCACCTCGCCGAAGGGGTTGGTGACGACCACGGTGTAGTCGCCGGCATGAAACGCCTGCACGCTGGGCAGCACGTAGGTCGCATCGGTCGCGCCAGGAATATCGACGCCATCCTTGCGCCATTGATAGGTGACGGGGTCGCGGCCGACGGCATCGATGCTGAGCGTGACTTTGCTTCCGGCGGTGGCGGTCTGGTTCGCGACCTGTTCCCGGATCACCGGCGGGTTTTCCTCGAAGGCGAAATCCGTGAAGATGACCTGGTCGGGATCAAGTGAACTGGTAGGGCCGTAGTTGACGACAAACGAACCGATGCCGTCGAGCGTGGTCAGCCGCTGTCCGCTGCCGACGTTGCTGAAGAAATTGATCAGGTTGCCGGAATGGAGAATGATGAACTGATCGGTGGGATCGGGGATGAAACCGTCGATGAGGGTCACGTGCAGTTCACCGCCGAGCTGGGCGGAGCCTTTCACGTCGACAAAATCGAACCGGGTGCCGGCGGCACGGCCGCCGATTTCGATGTCGAGCACCGCGTCCGCTTTTTGCACGTATTCGCCGGTGATGGTGGTGCTGCCGGGTGCCCCACCCGGGACGGAGTGGCCGGGCGCGAGCGTGCCGCCTCCGTTGGTCAGGTCGTCATCGAAGATGACCACGTGGAGCGTACCGGAGTCCCATTCGAAGGTGCCCCCACCCTGAAAGTGGACCTCCGGCGCGATGAGCGTGCCTCCCAGCATCACGACGCGACCCGTCGGAAAGAGCACGATGTCCTCGGTTGCCGACACCGCGGCGTCCGGGAGAAGAACTAGCGAACCCGTGCCGCCGTTGGTTCCGGTGTTGGCATTCCCACCGATCGAGAGCTGTCCGGAGATGATCCACCTTGCATCGGCGCCGACCGATACGACCCCGAAGGCGGTAGCGGTGTAGCTTCCGACAAAGCCGGGACCGCTGGATACCGTCCCTCCATTTTGAATTTCCAGGCGACCATTTCCATCGGACCCGATCTCCAGATAGAGCTGGGAACTGAACGTGGAACCTGCGCCATCGACCGTCATCGTCCCATCGCCTTCCCGGGCGGCGATGATGCTGCCGAAATTCGAGACGTTGCCACCGTGGTCGATCAGCAATGTGCCGGTGCCGGCGTCGCCGACGGAAAGGCCGTTGTTGATCCAGGTCGAACCCGGGCCGGTGACGGTGACTGCTCCGACCGCACCGGGATCGAAACCAATCGCGCTCGGACCGGTCTCCAGGCGACCACCGTCGGCGATCGCAAGTGTGCCGGTGCCGGAGTAGCCGACGTAGAACCACGAGGGGTTGGTCCAGGTTGAGCCGGCGCCGGTGACCGTGGCGGTTCCATTCGATCCGAGGCCTTCGCCGATGTATCCGGTCTGGCTCGAAACGACGGCGCCCGCGGAGAGGGTGAGTTCCCCCACGTCCTGCTGACCGACGACGAACGTATCCTCGTCGTCGGTCCAGGCTGAACCGCTGCCCGTTACCGCAAATGTGGCGTCACCGGACAGATCGGCTCTGGAGGTGACGAAAAGCTGGCCGCCGTTCTGGACGCGGAGCTGGGCCGCACGCACCATGCCGTCCGTGATGGTGAGGCGGGGATCGCCACCCAAACCGGCGGGATCGACGACGAGGGAATTCAGCGTGTAAGAGTGCGCGGTGCCGTTGGCATCGAGATCCCACGTCACATGGCCGTCCGCCACGGAAGCCGAAGCGGTGGAGACGTTCGCCGGGAAACCGACGGTGTGGGTGAAATCGAGATCGAAGATGGCGTTTTCGTTGGAGGAATCGGGAACGCCGGAACTGCCCGTCCAATTGGCGGAGTTCGTGTAGCTGCCGCCGCTGGGATTGGCCCAGGTATAGTTGCTGAAGAACTCCACGCCCGACACCTGCGTCACGGCCAGCCCGGCGCACAACGCCAGCATGGCGGGCCACCGCAGTCGGAACAGGCGTGATCCTGCAACCCGCGGGGATCGGGGCCGTGGAAAAGCCCGACTACCCTTGCGGTTTCGAGCACGGCCAGGGACCAAACGATTCGTGTTCATGGGGGGAAGGTGACCGTCCCCCTGCAAACGAGATTGAGATCCCAAACGGGCCAAAACGAGTTGGCGCGACCGCGGGAAGCCGGGCCCAGGGTGGCGGCAACGGGCGCGACCGGCTGGACAACCGGGCCGGGCTGCGACGTTGCCTTGGGTGAGGAGGGGTGGTTGACTGCCGCGCGTGAGCGAGATCACCCGCATCCTGATGGCGGTGGATGAAGGCGAGCCGAAGGCGGCTGCGGAACTCCTGCCGTTGGTCTACGCGGAGTTGCGTCGTCTCGCGGGTGCCCACATGGCGGGGCAGCCGCCAGGGCACACACTGCAAGCGACCGCACTGGTCCATGAAGCGTACTTGAAACTCGTGGCCGACACGGACCGCACATGGAGGAATCGCCGGCACTTCTTTGCGTCGGCCGCGCAGGCAATGCGTCAGATCCTGGTGGACCGCGCACGCCGCAAGGCCGCGGTTCGGCACGGAGGCGGCCGGACTCCCCTCAACCTCGACGATGTCGTGGTTGCCACGGAAACGCCGGACGACAAGGTGGTCCTCGTGGACGATGCGCTGACGGCGCTGGCTGCCACGGACTGCGCGGCGGCGGATCTGGTCACGCTGCGTTTCTTCGCGGGCTTCACGCTGGCGGAGGCGGCGGAAATCCTGGGAGTTTCCGAACGGACCGCGAAGCGGATTTGGGCCTACGCGCGCGTGTGGCTGTTTCAGCGCATACAGTCGGATGGATTGGCGCAGCCTTCACACGAAGGACAGTAGTGGCCGGACGGTGCCCGCGTGCAGCCGTATGCGGGAGCGCTGCCATATTGTCCAGGTATTCGTTGCTGCCCCAGCCTCGGTCACGCGAAACGAAACGGTCTCGATGATCAGGCGCTTTCCGGTCGGCACGTCGAAGTCGATGCCCGTGGAACGCGATCCATCACCGATGGTACCGGATTTCTGGATTTCGTGGGTCTCGTTGAGGGCATCATCCAGGGTCGTCACCGCACCGATGACTTCGACGGGTTGGGAAAAAGGAGATGAATCCGCGCCTCGATGTTCGAAATTCGGGTCGACGAACGAAACCGACCGCACATCGTGACGTGGGCAAGGTGCGGGTTCGGGATTCCCCGATTCAGACCTCCGGCTCCGAGGTGCCATGTCTGCCTCCAAAAACAGGGAATGTGAGATCTTCAACGCGGCACTGGACGTGCCCGCGGGCGCAGGGCGTGCGGACCTGCTCGACGAGATATGCGGAAACGATGCGGGCCTGCGTCAGCGCGTCGAGTTGCTGCTGCGGTCCCACGATTCCCTGGGCAGTTTCTTGCGGCCGGCGGACGGCGCCCCCGACGCCGCCCCGGTGTTGGAGGGGCCCGGAACGCGCGTCGGCCGTTACGAGCTGCTCGAACGGATCGGCGAGGGCGGCTTTGGCGTCGTGTACCTCGCCGAGCAGGAGGAGCCGGTGCGCCGCCGGGTCGCGCTGAAGATCATCAAACTGGGCATGGACACGCGGGCGGTGGTCGCACGTTTCGAGGCCGAACGCCAGGCGCTTGCGATGATGGACCATCCCCACATCGCCAAGGTGCTCGATGGCGGCGCGACCGACACCGGCCGGCCGTACTTTGTGATGGAACTGGTGTCAGGTGTTCCGCTGACAAGATTCTGCGATGCGCAACGGCTGTCGGTGGCCGCCCGCCTTGAGCTGTTGATGCAGGTTTGCCACGCGGTGCAGCACGCGCACCAGAAGGGAATCATTCATCGCGATTTGAAGCCCTCCAACATCCTTGTGGTGGAGCGCGACGGGCGCCCGGTTCCCAGCGTCATTGACTTCGGCATTGCCAAGGCAACGGGCGTGCGGCTTACGGCTGAAACCACGCTCACGCGCGCCCACCAATACATCGGCACGCCGGCGTACATGAGCCCCGAGCAGGCCGGACTCGTGGGGCTGGACATCGACACGCGCAGCGACATCTACAGCCTCGGCGTGCTGCTCTACGAGTTGCTCGCCGGACATACGCCGTTCGACGGCGGAATGCCCGCGCCGGGAGCCGGCGCCGTGGCCGCGCGTCCCATTCTGGAACGGGACCCGCCGACGCCGTCGCAGCGGTTCGCGTCGCTGGCCCCGGAGGCGCGCACGGTCGTGGCCAGGCAGCGTCGGCTGGATCCCGCCCGCCTGGCGGCGAAGCTGCGCGGCGACCTGGGGCGCATCGTGATGAAATGCGTCGAGTCCGATCGCGTGCGCCGCTATGATTCGGTAAGCAATCTCTCCCTGGACCTGGGGCGTTACCTGCGCAACGAACCCGTGCTGGCGCGTCCGGACTCCGCCGGATATCGCCTGAGGAAGTTCGTCCGGAGGCATCGACGTTCGGTGCTGTTCGCTGCGGTCGTCGGAATGACCCTGATGGCGGGATTCGTCGCCACGCTCGTGCAAGCCCATCGCGCCAACTTCGAACGACGGCGCGCCGGTGAACAGCGTGATTTCGCGCTGCGGCAGTTGTCGCGCGCCGAGGCGATCAACGACCTCAACATGTTCCTCGTGCACGATGCCGCCCCCTTGGGCAGGCCGTTCACGGCCGTCCAACTGCTCGAACGGGCGGCGAACATCATGGATCAAGGCTACGCCGACAACGACGAGAATCGCGTGGAGCTGCTCGTTGCGATCGGCCGGCAATTCGTTGCGATCAACGAGATCGCCCGGGCGCGTCCGCTGCTCGGCAAAGCCTACGAGCTATCGCGGCAGGTAGGCGATCAGGCGATTCGTGCGCGGGCCGCGGCGGCCTTGGGCGACGTGATCGCCATCAGCGGCGACTTCGATCGGGGCGAGGAGTTGATTCAGGAATCGCTGGCCGAATTGGGCACCGATCCGAAGTACGCGCTGGAACGGATCTTCTGTCTTGGACGCGGTAGTCGCGTCGCGCGCGAGCGCGGGGACGTCAAGACCGGGGTGGAACGCATGGAGGAGGCGCTGCGCGTTCTGCGTGCCTCTGGCCAGACTTCGACGCTGCGCGAACTGGAGGTTAACTCAGGCCTCGCCGAAGCCTATCGCATGGCCGGAAGGAGCCGCGAAGCGGCGGCGATGTTCGCGGCCGCCCACGCCCAACTCGTCGCGCTCGGACGCGACAAGACCGATCAAGCCGCCTCGCTGCTCAACAACTGGGCAAACTCCCTGGTAAATCTCGGACGCGTCGTCGAAGCCGAGCGTCTCTTTCGGCGCGTGATTGCGATCCGCAGCGCCGATGGAACGGAAGACAGCCTCTCGTCCGTGCTCCTGCACAACATGGCAGGCGTTTTGCGCGAGCTGGGACGCTTCGACGAAGCCGCCGATTACGCCGACCGTGCGTGTGCGAAGGCGCGCCAAAGCGGCGAAGAGCTCGGCCTGGCGTATGCACTCCGCATGCGGGCGGATATCGCCGTCGAACGCGGCGAACGCGAGCTCGCCATGCGCCTCATCGATGACTTGGAACCCAAGGCGAAGGCGATGCCGGAGAACTACGTCGTGCTCTCCCATCTCACCGCCATGCGGGCGCAACTGCTGGCCGCGTCGGGTGACTCGGCGAAAGCGGTCGCGGAAGCCAATCATGCAGTGGCACTGATTGAACAGGGCGGCGGCAGTCCGGAGTATCGTGGTCTGTCGTATATGATGCGTGCCAGAGTGAACCTGATGTGTCGCCAGCCGGAAGCTGCCCGGATCGACGCGGCCAGAGCACTGGCCGTTTTCGGACAATCTCCCGGAACTGAAACGCCTTCGGCGCGCCTCGGTCGCGCGATGGTGCTCGAAGCGGAGGCACTGGCGGCCGAGGGCTGGAACGAGGAGGCGAGCGCCCTGTTCGCGTCTGCGCTCCCCCACCTCGAGCCGACGCTGGGCAGGGACCACCCGCTCACGCAGGAGGCGGCCCAGGGCATCGTGGACGTGCGGTAGCGAGACTCTTGCGCTGGCGCGGCAAAACCTTTTCAACGCATCACGCCCGCCAGGACAGTGGAACCACCGGCAGCGTGCGCCAGCGGTGCGGAGGTGAAAGCCGCCAGCGCGAGGAGAGCGGCGGAAACGGTCGTTGTGAGCGTGTTCCTGATCGAAGAGTTGGCGCGCGGCCCTGGGAGCGTTTGAGGCGAGCTGCGGAAATGGTCGGCTTGGTGACTCGAGGCGGTGATCATGGGTCCCTTCACGTGTGTTTGGGTTGGGTAGTGGGGCGCGTTTCGGTGGGAAAACGCCCGGACGAAACCGGCAACGTGGATTCGCTGTGCGATCAGAGGTCGACCAGATGGCCGAATATCGAGGCGCTAACCGTGGCTTCTCCGGCGCTCGAGGAGCGAAGTGCGCTGACGCGAATCTCATCGGGGCGTCCGTCCCGGCTATCGACGCGAACTTTCACCGCCTGGGTTCCCGTATGAAAGACGACGCCGATGAACCCGAACGACTGCTGAACCGGAAGTTCGACCAGCGTGGAATGGGCGGTATTCGGGAGCACTGCCATTGCGAAGAGGAATTCGGTGTCGCCGACCCCGACCTGGCTCGCACGATACGAAACCGTCTCGATGATCAGGCGCTTTCCGGCCGGCACGTCGAAGTTGATGGACGCGGAATGACCTCCTTCGCCGATGACGCCGGACTTTTGAATGACGTAAGGCTCGTTTAGCGACTCGTCGAGGGTCTCGACCGAGCCGACGATCTCCACTGGCTGCGTGACCGTCGGTTTTCCCGACGAGATGGAGGCGGTGAAGCTCAAGGCGAGCGCGACAAAGGACGCGAACGCGAGGGGCCGGGGTTTCTGGGCGTGAATCGCCGGGGCATGTTGGTTCATGGCGGATTTCCTGAAGCGGGTTTCGTGGTTGAGGGTGTCTCGAGGTGTCCACCGTCGGGCGGACGATGCAGGGTCACTCTGGAAACGAAATCCGCCGGTGAAACGGGCCAGAAAATGCGGAGAGCAGGCTACACAGCTTGCCGCCCTCCGCCTCACTTGAGGATCAAACTCGCGAAGGCGGCATGGGGGCGTTTGCGCCAGGCGACGGGCTGCACGGTCCGCTCCCGGGTCCACCAGATCCGTCCAGTCCAGGCGCCGATGCAGGTCGTGTCATCGGGCAGTTTCAAATCCACCAGTTCCAGCGGTTCGGGCTTGAGTGCCACGGGAACCCACTCCTCACCCTTCGGCTTGGCTTTAGGTTTGGTTTCCGTCGACCTCGTGGCCTTCCTGGCTGCTTTCTCATCCATCGATTTTCCCGTGCCTGCTTGATCAACACGGCACGTACCACGTTAGCCCTTACCACGCGAGAGTCCAGTCGGCGTGGTCTTGACCCTGTCTCATGAACCGACCCACGTTCAGCCCCATGACTGCGACCGAGCACAAGCCCCAAAGCACCCGGACGCGCCGCGGCTGGGTCTACGCAGCGTCCCTTTTCCTGCTCTCCCCGCTCGTCGGTGAATTCCTGCTGGGCAATCTGCCGATCACGTGGCTCTGGGTGTTGCTGGTGCTGGCACCGCTTTATGGCGGCGGTACGCTTCTCATCCGCGAAGTGGCCCGCCGATGGGGCTGGGGCTGGCCGGGCATCTTCCCGCTGGCGCTGGCCTATGCGGTGGTGGAGGAGGCGTTCACGACGCAATCGCTCTTCAATCCCAACTACCTGGGCCTCCGGCTGCTCGACTTCGGGTACATCCCGGCACTCGGCATGGGCGGTTGGTGGACGGTGTTCGTGCTGGGGATACACGTGATCTGGAGTGTCGCGACGCCGATCGCCCTCGTGGAGGCGTTGTCGGGTCCGCGTCGGCGCGTGCCCTGGCTGGGCCGGCCCGGGTTGCTCGTCACGTTCGTGATCTTCGCTCTCGGCTGCCTGGCGACGACGTCCCACCAGTTGCAGCAGGATGGGTTTCGCGCAACGACCGCGCAGCTGATCGGCGCCGCGGCAGTAGTGATCCTCCTGATTGTGGCCGCCTTCCTCGTGGGCCGCGGCGTCGCGTCGTGGCGGTCCACGTCACCCCGAACGGTGCCTTCGCCTCGCGCCTTGTTGGGCATCGGACTCGCCCTGGGGTCGATCTTCATCGTCGCAGCGGCCGTACTGAACGCGCATGTGCCCATCGGGCTGAGCATGGGATCCATGCTGGCGACGCTGGCCATTGGAGCGGTTCTCCTGGTCCGCTGGTCTGGATCGGCCCACTGGACGTTTCAAAGCGAAACCGCGTTTGCCGGTGGAGTCCTGCTGACCTACGTCTGGTACGGCTTCGTGCAGGTGCCGTCGGTCGGCGCGGTTTCTCCCTGGTTGGACACCGTGGGCAACGCCGTCTTTTCCGCCGGGGCGTTGCTGCTACTGATCAAGGCCTGGAAAACGAGTGCGGCAGCCGGGTGAACCGGTTCGGGGAGTCCGCACGAGGGGAGGCGGATGCACTTGCCCTGCGGACGAATCTTTTCGGAAAGCATCTCATGGCGGATGACGCGCCGTTCCTTTTTCCCGTCGTCATCGACGACACCACCGACGCCGCGGCCCGCGTGCCGGACAAGTTCCGCGAACGCCAGTGGATGCGTCTCGACGTCCGGGATACACCCGAGACCCTGGCCCGGCGCGTGAGCCGGTTGCTCGTTGGGGAGGCCGACGGACGCCGGGAGAGAACCGGCCGGGAGGAGGGCGGCCGCCGGGGATCGCGCCGACGCGAGAGGCGGCGCACGTGGATCGGCGGCCTCTGGGCGGTGCTGGGACTGTTGTTCGCCGCCTACTACGGCCTGGCGCCGTTGTGGCAGTCGCTGGGTGCGAAGTTCTCCTCGCCTTCGGCGCAGGACGTGCCGGCCCCGCCGCCACCGGCGCACGGGCTCATCGAGCGCGCGCATGCGATCCTGGCGCAGGACGCCCTCACCCCGGGCGCAACTCCCAGGCGGGCGAGCAGCCTGCGAAACCGTGGTCGCTCGCGCAGTGGATCAAAGTCGGGATTGAGCCGGAAATTCGCCGCCGTCAGGTGCGCATAGCCGGCATCCACCCATGCCTCGAGATCGCGCACGGCCTTGTCGTGGTCCCCGCGCAGCAGGGAGTCCGGCACCTCCATGCCGTAGGATTTTCCGCTGCCGCCGTAGGCGTGGTGGAGTTCCAGCGCAGCGAGCAGTTCCTCGTGTTCGCCCAGGCGCGCGTGCAGCACGGCCCGGCGGTAGTGGAGCATGAAGGGACCGGGGGCGGGCGGCGCAACCCGGCAGGCACATTGGTAAGAAAAAGATCAGGCCGCGAAAACGACATTGGCCGCCCGGATGCCGTAGGATGGCGCCCGTCAACCCGACCGCTCGTTCACCGTGCTCACGCCGAAATGCCCGTTTCCTCCCCGCCTCCTTTTCCCCCGCCATCCAACCCGGTCCAACCCACCTCCGCTCATGATCTCCGCAACCTTCCAGGCCACTGAACTCCCCGCACCGCCGCCGCCCTGGGCCGTCGCCGTGTCCCTCATGCTCATCGGCGTGATCACCGCCCTGCTCGTCGTGGTCCTGCCGCCTTCACCGGACGGTCCTCCCACGAGCGTGCCGACGATCACCGCGGTCGACCGCCGCTGAGGCTCCCGGCCGCGAACGACGGCCTTTTCCTCCAATCCGCCACTCCATTATCACATGAAAACACCTGTCTCCAATATCAAGCACCGCCTCGGCCTGAGCGTCAGCCTCGTGATCTTCGTTGTCCTGCTCGCCGTTACCGGCGCCGCCGCGGATGCCCTCGTCGCATCCGCCACCGCCGCGGCGCTCTTCGGCGCCATGCTCGACGCCTACTCGCCTGCGCGGCGGGTCGCCGTCCGTCGTCACCACGTTGCGTTACCGTCCGTCGTCCCGCTGCCGCGAAGAGTGCAGGCGCGATCTGCCAGGCCCGCAACGTCGGCGCCTGCCCGCTCGGCCACGCACGACTATATCCGCCACGGCACGCGCACGCTGGCTATCTACCCGTCAGCACACTAACGACCCGAGAACGGATCGTCTTCCGCGCGCCAGGTCAGGATGAGCGTGCGGGGGCCGCCGGCGGGGACGGCGATGGTGAGGCGGCGGGTGGTGACGTCGTGCCGGATGGAGAGCGGCGCGCCCGCGGACGTCGCGGACGCGGGGGCGGTGGCGGACCAGGCAATGAAGGTGCCGCCGTCGCGGAGCTCGATCGTGCACTGGCGATGGGCGCTGTCCCAGCGTCGTGAGACGATCGCGCCACTGCTGTTGAACTTGTCGGCGAGTCCCAGGGCGGCGAAGCCGTGTTCGACGGGAGCGTAGGTGACGAGCTCCCATTCGCCCTCGGCGAGAGAGAAGGGCGTGCGTTGATCGCGGGCGCAGCGCCAGACGCGATCGGCCTGATGCGCGAAAGCGGCGAAGTCGGCGCCGGCGAGGCCCTCGACGTCGGCGGGCGATACGGCGCTGGTGAGCGTGCTCCTGGCGTCCGACCCGGCGTGATAGTGGGAGTTGAAGAGACCGACGACGCCGCAGTCGCGATTGCGGTTGAAAACTTTCAGCAGGATCGGGTCGGTCCGCGGATCCGAGAAGAGGCAGTCGCGCGTGGGCCGGCCGGGCAGGTCGGCGCGGAGCACGGAGCCGTCGGAGAGCACGAGTTGGCGGAGGAGTGCGAAGTCGTGCCGGTCGGGAGGATCGGAGACGTAAACCGGGCCGCCCGAGATCGCACGCGCCGCGGCATGAAACGCGCCGGCAGGATGCGCGGATTGAAACATGTCCCAATCGGGCAGCATGAATTCCCCGAACCAGAAACTGGTCTGGGCGTTGATGAAAATATGGGCGGCGTTGGCCGCCGGGCGCTCTGGATAGAAATCGTCGGAGGTGCGCATGACGGTCGAACCGGCGGCGAGGTAGGCGGCCTCCATCGTCGCGGACATGCAGTTGATCAGCCGTCCATCGAAGTGCTGACGGACGGAGTGATCGAGCGCGGCGCGGTAGGCGCGGGCGAGCGCAACCCGGCCGCCTTGTCCGCTCGAGACGGCTTCGAGCATTGCCTGATTGTCGACCTTAACGCCATCAACGCCCTCGGCGGCCAGCGATGCACCTGGGACTCGGTGGTACCGAGCGCGGGCTTCATCCAGAAGGGAACGAAACGATAGCCGCTGGTGAAACGCTTCAGTCCGGCGATGTGGCCGAGCGGAATCTCGAGGTAGCACGCGGCCGGGGTCGCGGTCGCGCGAAGGAAGAGACCAGCCGGCGGGACGGACTGTTCGACGGTCCACGCGCTGCCAATGTCAGTGAAGATGGACGCGACCTCCGGCGAGTTTGCGGTGGCAGCAGGAGTTTTGGGTGCGGCACTGGCGGACGAAAGCGGCAGAAATGCAGCGCAGAGCACAGGAGTCATGGAACCGAAGAAATTCAGGCGCATTGGGGAAAAAACAGAGGGTTCCATGTTTTCGTGGCTCCCGACGTTGACCGGGCGTGCTTGCCGCGTTCTCCTTGAACAACAATCCCGGTTTGGCCCACCCAAGAGTGACGCACGATCGCGACGAGCAGAATCCGTCCAGTTTCCACCTCATGAAGTACCTTCTTTCCCCACTAATGCTCCTTGGCTGCGTCCTGCCTTCCTATTCCCAGCCTGCTCCGGACGCACCGTTGTCGGGATTCGGCCTGTCCTTCCAGCCCGATTACACATTCAAAGGCTCGAGCCTGGATGGCTGGCACGTGTTGGGCGACGCCGAATGGCGGGCCGAGAATGGTGAACTTGTGGGCAAAACCCGGTCGAAAGGAGGCTGGTTGGTGTTGGACCACGGCTACCAGGACGTTGGCCTTCATGCCGAATTTCAGTCCACGGGAACCGCCGTCACCGCCGTTCTGCTGCGCATGGAAAAAGTGAGTAAGGGCTATAGAGGCGTGCTGCTTTCATTGGCCAGTGATGACGTGTCTCCCTACACGGTGCTGCTCGACGACGGTGGACGGGAGATCAGTCGCGAGAAACTGAGACATGCCGGAGGAATCATGTATCGCATGGCTCCACCTCCCGATGAAACGAAACCTCGTCCCAATTTCCACCCACCGGCCCCTCCCGCGGATCTGCCGGTGCAGGCGCCCGATACCGGTTTTCGTGACCATGACTGGAACCAGATCGAGACCTTTCTGGAAACCAACGTCATCCGAAGCTTTCTGAATGACGGCCGGGAAATCGGGGGCGCGGTGGATGGGGAGTCCGCCCTTGCCGGTTACGGCCCGATCGCCCTCTATGTCGGGGGTTCCGGCGAGGTTCGTTTCCGGGATGTCATGCTCAAGGACATCGCGTTCCGGTATACCCCGGCGGAAAAGTCCTCGCCCCGGTTTGCGGTGCAACGCATCAGCGATTTCTACTATTCCTGGGGGTCGGCGGCGGACGATTTTGACCGGGACGGAAATATCGATATCGTGGCCGGACCCTATATCTATTACGGTCCCGACTTCACCCATTACCGGGAGATCTTCCCGGCCGTCGCCAAGGGCCCGTCCCAGGAGTTCACGTCGGTCAATCATGAATTCACCTATGATGTAAATGGCGATGGCTGGCCGGACGTCATCACGGGGTGGACCGCCCCCGCCGTTTATCTCAATCCCCAGGGGGAGTCCCGGCGCTGGGAAACCTACTCCCCGATCCCCCGGACCCAAAGCGAAACCACCCTGTTCACGGACATCGATGGCGACGGGAAGCCCGAGCTCGTCTACGCCTCGGGGGGGCAATTCAGGTACGCCCGGCCCGGGGTCTCGAGAACCTGGACGGAATACAATGTGTCCGAGGTCGGCTACGCCATGTCCCATGGAATCGGGACCGGCGACATCAATGGAGATGGACGCATCGATGTCTTGGGAGCCACCGGTTGGTGGGAGCAGCCGGAGACCCTGGAGAGGGACCGGACCTGGCCGTACCATCCAGTGGCGTTCGGTCGGTATGGCAACCGGGCCACCGGCATCGGCGGATCCGTGATGGCGGTCTACGACGCCAATGGGGATGGTTTGAACGACGTGGTCGGCAGCCTGAACGCCCACGGCTTCGGACTGGCGTGGTTTGAACAACAGCGGGACGCCGCCGGCCACATCTCGTTCGAACGCCACATGATCAGTGATGACTATTCCAAGCCGAGCGTGGGAGGCGTGACGTTCTCACAGGCCCACGCCGCCACGTTTGCGGACATTGATAACGACGGAGTCATGGATTTCATCGTGGGTAAACGAGCCTTCACCCATCTCGATAATCTCTACGACCCCGATGCCTACGGACCGCCCGTCCTGTATTGGTATCGCACGGTCCGCAATCCCCGCGCCCCGGGTGGCGCCGAATTTGTGCCCGAGCTGATCCACAATCGTTCGGGCGTGGGTTCTCAGATCACGGCCCTGGACCTCAACCATGATGGCGCACTCGATCTGCTCACGTCGACCAACCGCGGCACCTTCCTTTTTTGGGGCAAAGGGAAGGAATAGGGCCTGCCCCGAACACCTGCAAAAGCTGGTCGGCCGCTGACCCGATGGCGAAAGACACAGGTTGATCTTGACCGGGGGAAATGAAGGAAATTGAGCCACGACAATTGCTCCTCCGTCGCCCCTGCTTTCTCCTGAAAACCGTAGGGTTCATCCCAATCCGATCATGGAAATCAAACGTGCAGGTACCCGCCCCGTCAATCCCGGCCCCGCCGACTGGTTCACCGGATCGGTGCGGCTCGAGCCGTTGATCCAACCCGCCGCGCCGGCGCGCGTGGCCGGCGCCAGCGTCACCTTCCAACCCGGCGCTCGCACCGCCTGGCACACGCATCCGCTCGGGCAGACGCTGATCGTCACGGCGGGAGAGGGACGCGTCCAGCGTTGGGGCGGACCGATTGAAGCCGTCCGGCCGGGTGACGTCGTCTGGTTTCCACCGGGCGAGAAGCACTGGCATGGCGCCACGCCGACCACGGCGATGACACACCTCGCGATCCAGGAGCAACTCGACGGCAAGGCCGTCGACTGGCTGGAGAAGGTCAGCGACAGCCAATACCAGGCCGCTGCAGCGGCCGAATGATTGCCGGACGCCCTTGGGGTCACCGGGGTCGGCGTCAAGAAGGGATCCGTCCAGCAACCACCACAACCACGGAGGAACCATATGAGTCTCAAAGGCAAGGTCGCCATCGTCACCGGCGGCAACAGCGGAATCGGCATGGCCATCGTATTGGAACTCGCGCGACAGGGGGCCAACCTCGTCATCGACTACGTCGCGCATCCCGAGGCGACCGAGGAACTGGAAAAGCAGGTTCGCGCCCTGGGCGATCGCGTCCTCGGCGTGAAGGCTGACGTGAGCCGGTTCGCGGAGCTGGAAAAGCTGTTCGCCGCCGCCGTGCAGGCATTTGGCCGGGTGGACATCATGGTCAACAACGCCGGCATCGAAACGCGCACCTCGATCCTCGACACGACCGAGGCGCAGTATGATCGCGTGCTCTCCGTCAATCTCAAGAGCGCCTTCTTCGGCACGCAGCTCGCGGCGCGGCAGATGATCAAGCAGGGTGGCGACGGGCGCATCATCAACATCTCCTCGGTGCACGAGGACTGGCCGATGCCCGGCAACACCGCCTACTGCCTCTCGAAGGGCGGCATGCGGATGTTGACGCGCACGGCCGGCGTGGAACTCGCGCCGCACAACATCCTGGTCGTGGGCGTCGGCCCGGGCGCGGTGGCGACGCCGATCAATCTGTCCACCATGCAGGACCCGGAGCTGCTCCGAAAGCTGAACAGCGCCATTCCGCTGGGGCGGATGGCGAAGCCGGAGGAAATCGCCCGGCTCGTGGCGTTTCTCGCCGGCGAAGGCGGGACTTACGTGACGGCAACGACGGTATTTGCAGATGGCGGCATCATGCAGAGCAGTCCGGGGCTTTGACCGTCGCCATCGACGCCTGATGGGTGATCAACCGGGAACTTGCGCGGCCTGCTACCTGGGCAGCGCAAAGGCGACGTAGGCATCGCCCGCGGGGCCACCGATCTTGCCGCCGCCGTTCGCCGCAATGACCACATATTCGCGGCCCGCGACGGCGTAGATCGCCGGGGCGGCATAGCCCGCCCAGGGGAGTTCGGTTTTCCAGAGCTCCTGGCCGGTGTCGCTGTCGAACGCGCGCATCATCCGGTCCGGCGTGCCCGCGACGAACACCAGGCCTCCCGCCGTGACCGAGGCACCGCCGAGATTCTGCTGACCCGTGATCGGAATCCCCTTTGCCGTCAGCTCGGGATATTCGCCCAGCGGCACCTGCCAAAGGATCTTGCCCGTGTTCAGGTCGTAACTCGTGAGCAACCCCCACGGCGGCTTCACGCCGGGATAGCCGTTCTGGTCGGTCAGGTACTTGAATCCGGCAAAGGTGTAGGCAACGCCAGCCGCCAGCTCCGCGGAGTCGACCGGCGCGGACGGGGGCTGATTGCGGTGGAACAGATAGTCGAGGAGATCGTTGCGCTCGTCATCCGACAATGGCGGGGGCGGAGGCATGAGACCGCGACCCGTCCGCGAGATGGTCCGGACCTCGTCCGCGGTCAGTCGATAGTGCAGTCCGAGGAGCGGCGGCGCAATGCCCTGGCCCTCGCGCTCCGACCCGTGACAGGTCGCGCAGTTCTGTTGATAGATCAACTCCCCGCGCGACGGGGGGTACTTGGGATCGCGGTCGCCCTCGCCGCGCGGAATCACCGTGATGAGGCACGGCAGCCGGTTCGAGGTGACAAAGAGCCGCCCGCGGGGCACGTCCACCGCCGCTCCCGACCATTCGCCGCCGCCGCGCGTGCCGGCATACACGTTCGGCCGGCCCACCGTAAACGGGAGAAACCATCCGTACGTCGCGTTGGCCAGCTGCCGCATCACAAAGTCATGCGCTGCGGGCGAGAGGTCGGTCACGTCCTGCAACCGGAAATCGAGCCGCGAATACTGTTCGGGCAACTCGGGGTCGGGTTGATACGGCGCACTGCGATCGCCGGGAAAGGGCGACGGCGGAGCGCGGCGCAGGCGAAAGGGGAATATCGGTTTGCCACTGGTGCGATCGAGCAGGAGCAGAACGCCCGTCTTCGAAATGCTCGTCAGTGCATCCACTTTGCGTCCGTCCCGCGTGATCGTGACGAGGTTGGGGGGCGCGACGTTGTCGAGGTCCCAGACGTCGTGACGAACGTTCTGAAAGTGCCAGAGCCGGCGTCCGGTCAATGCGTCGAGCGCCAGCACCGTATCGGCATAGAGATTGTCCCCCGTCCGGCCCGCACCGACAAAATCCGGATGCGCCGAGCCGATCGCGGGATAGACGATGCCGCGTTCCTCATCCACGGAGAGGCCGCCCCAGCAGACGGCGCTGCCCGGCACCGGGCCGGACCAGGTATCGGCACCGAACTCATCGCCCGTGGGGACGGTGTGGAAGCGCCAGAGCTCGGCTCCCGTCCGCACGTCATACCCGAAGATGTCGCCCCGGATGCCCGCCGTGACATAGACGTGGTGGTAGACGGCGCCACCGACCGTCGCGCCGGTCGGCAGGGGCGTCCGCCCGTCCTTGCCGAATCCAGCGATGGGTTGCCCGGAGGCGGGATCCAGCGCGTAAACCCAGTTGCCGTTGCCGACGAGCAGGCGGGGAGCATGTCCGTCGGAGCCGCCCCAATACACGAGCCCGCGACGCGCCGGCTCGTCCTCCATGCCGGGATGAGCCGGTTCTTTGAACGGGACCCGCCAGAGTTCGCGGCCGGTCGCGGCATCGAGGGCCACGATCGCACGACCCGCCGTCGGTCCGTAGAGCGTGCCGTTGACGATGATGGGGGTGGCCTCGACATTCCGACTGCCGTCGCCGGAATGATAGACCCACGCCTGCTGGAGCAGGTGCACATTGCTCCGGTTGATCTCGGTGAGACTTGAATAACGCCGGGATCCTCCGTCGCCCTGCGAACGCGTCCACGTCGTGAAGCGCGCAGGCGGAATGGACGACGCCGGCGTGAGTTCGCCCGGCGTCGCCGCGGGAATGACTTGAAACTCAGGCAGGCGAAGCCGTGCGGCAGGATCGTCGCTCGGGAGCTGTCCAGGATGCTTGGGCGGCTCGACAAACGGGGCCTGAAGAGCGTCCGGCTCCTGGGCCGTTGCGGAAAAGGCACCGACGAGCGCGGCCGTCGCCACGCATGAGCGAGCGATGTTGAAGATGAGTCGCCGAAGATCTCCTGGCATCATTGACAGGCGACAACGGGGCCCTGCCCTCTTCGGCCGGCCCCGCCGACTGGATACTACGGGCTTGCCGGAGCCACCCCTGCCGGCGCCATCGGAGGGATGGGTTCAGGCACCGGATTCTTGATCGCGGGGATTGACTGCAGGTAGGCGAAGATGGCTTTCAGTTCGTCGTCGTCGAGGTGGCCGAAGGCCGGCCACGGCATCGGCGGAAGCAATTCCCGCCCTTTACCCAATCGCCGGCCGGAGCGGATGGTATCAACGAAGTTCTGCTCGGTCCAATCACCCAGCCCGGTCTCTTTGTCAGGGGTCAGGTTGCGCGTGTAGCTGATCCCCCAGGGGCCGGACCAGGCGGTCGTGTCGCCCGTGGAGGCAATCACCCACGGCCCGGAGGACGGCTGCGGCGCCGGAGGCAGCTCCGGAACCGCCGGGTGCCCCGAGAGCATCAAACTGAGGTCTTCCTCGGGACCGTTCGGGCCCATTTTCTTCGGTGTGTGGCAGTCGCCACAGCCGATCGCCTTCACCAGGTGCTCACCCAGCTTGATTTGCTCTTCCTTCTTCACGTCTTTCTTCACGTCGGCCGCCTGGACGACAAGCGCGACCACGAGCGCCACGATGCTGCAAGCAACCGCAATCATTCTTTTCATAGGGGTAGTTACCTTATCTGGGAGTTTCGGTGGGGAGAGAAGATTCAGGGACCGCTTTCAGACGGCGGCGTCCCGGTGCCGCAATGATCCTCGCGAATCCAGGCGCTGATCAGGGCGACGGCATCGGCATCGACGACCTTCGATCCCAGCGGCGGCATCTGGCTCATGCCGTCGCGCGAACGCATGCGCACCAGAATCGCGCTGTGCGTGAGGTCGCCGGGCGCGAGGCGCAGGCTGTGATCGGGCGGGAGGCCGCGAATCTGGAACTTGCTCCGGATTCCGACCGCCGTGCGCATGGTCGGCTGGTCGTCGACGCTGTGGGCGACGAGGCTGACGCGGAGCGACATGCCGACGGACGACACCGGGTCCTGGTCGTTGTGGCAGAAGCTGCAGTTGCCGTGGAAATAACCGAGGGCGGCCCGGGCCCGGGGACTGGGGGCGGCGATGGCAGGCGGAGCCGTGCGCCACGAAGGTGGTGCATTCTTGAGGCGGTTCTCCCTCAGCAAGGCGCCGAGATCCAGACTGTGCGCCGGCGCCGGCTCGGCGTGCGGAGCGAGCGGATCGCGATCGGACGAAAGTTGCAGCGCGCCATAGCCGAGCACGGAGTCCCTGCCGTTCCCCTCGTGGCAGGCTTTGCAGTCATAGACGGAGGGGATGTTGTGCCGCACGCCAGGCGCGATCTCGGCGCAGTTCTTCAGGCCCGTGCTGGCCGGGACCAGCGTCGCCTCACTCAGGTCGTCATTCCAGACGTATGCGGCGAAGAGCCAGATGCCTTCGCCGGTCTTCTCGATGTATCGCGTCTCGACCGGCCGTCCGCCAAAGGAGAACTGTTTCCAGAAGCGTGTCCCGGGCGGGAAGCGCCAGGCATCGCCATCGCTGGCGTCGATGGTGCTGTCCTCGGGCAACGACACCCAGCGGAGTTTGGTGGCACCGTCGGTCCACAGTGGGTACTGCGGGGAATAAGGCCGGATGCCGTCGGCGATCGCTCGCAGCGTCCCATCCCGGTATAGTCCGGTGTCGGACAGCTCGGGAGGCGGCCAGGGTTTGCCGGTCGCCGCCGCGTGCACCGTCGGGAGAGCCAGGGCCAACCATGCCCCGGTCAGTGCCAGCGACTTGAAAACGACGGACGAGGCTGCGTGGAGTTTGCGCTGCTTTTGCGTGGGGGGGTAAAGGGGACGGACACGATCAAGCCCGGCGGAAATATAAAGGGGTTCGTCACGCATCTGCCAATACCGGAATGCAATTCCTCGCCGGGAAGTTGTTTTCGACCTGACCTCTCCGCATCGGTAACCGTTCTACTACCGACACGGGATTCCGGGGCCGGTCCGGGATAATCCCTTGCCGCACCTGCGGTTGGTCGCCTATCTGGCGGTCTGCCGCCTTCCGTGCCGCCCCTCCCCGACATCGCGCAAGACTTCTTCTGGGACGATCTCCTCGAGTTCATCGATGAGCGTCGTGTCATCCCCATCATCGGGGCCGAACTCGTCACCGTGCCCGACGGCTCGGGAGGCGAAATGGCGCTCACTCGCATGCTCGCGATGAAGCTCGCCGAACGCCTGCGCGTGCCGGCCGCCGACATCACCGGCGAGGATGCCCTGCACCAGGTCGTCAGCCGCTACGTGCAACGCGGCGGCCGGCGCGAGGACGTGTATCCGCGGCTGCGCGCCGTGATGAAGGAAATCGAAACGCCCGTGCCGCCGTTGCTGCGCGAACTCGCCCGCATCCGGCACTTCAACGTCTTTGTCACGACGACGTTCGACTCGCTGCTCGCGCAGGCCCTCGACGAGGAACGTTTCGGCGGCGCCGCGCGCACGAACATTCTCGCCTATGCGCCCAATCACGTGACGGACCTGCCACCCGGCGCGCACGATGCCGCGACGCCGACGGTGTTCCATCTTTTCGGCAAGCTGTCCGCCTCGCCCGACTACGTCATCACCGAGGACGACTCGCTGGAGTTCTTCACCGCGATGCTCTCGGACTCGCGCAAGCCGGGCGTGCTGCTCGATGAACTGAAGTCGAGCCACCTGCTGCTGCTCGGCAACACGTTCCCCGACTGGCTCACGCGGTTCTTCATCCGCATGGCCAAGTGCGGCCGGCTTTCCTCGCAGCGTGAGGAACTCGAGGTTGTCGCCGGCGGCGGCGTGCTGCAGCAGCCCAACCTCGTTCTCTTCCTGCGCAACTTCAGCTACCGCACGCAGGTCTTCGAACAGGGAGCGGCGGCGGATTTCGTCCGCGAGCTCGCGACGCGCTACGCCGAGCGGCATCCGCCGACTGCGAACGCAGTCGGCGCCCTGAGCAACGTCGAAGGGCTCCGCGCCGGAAGCCGCCGGACAGACGTCCGCCGCCCCCGACATGAAACCCGGCTCGGTTTTCCTCAGCTACGCGAGCGGCGATCTCGCGGCCGTGCAGCAGATCCACGCCGCGCTCGAGGCCGCGGGCGTCGAGGTGTGGTTCGACAAGCGCCAGCTCCAGAGCGGCGACGACTTCGACGCGATGATCAAGCGGCACATCCGCTCGTGCTCGTATTTTCTTCCCGTGATCTCCGCCGGCACGCAGACGCGGCATGAAGGTTACTTCCGCCTCGAATGGGACCTCGCGGTCGAGCGCTCGCGCCTCATCGCGGAGACGATCCCGTTCATCCTGCCGATCGCGATCGATACCCTGAATCCCGACACCGCCTTGGTGCCCGAGCGCTTCCGCGCGCTGCAGTGGACCGCGCTACCCGGCGGCGCGCCCACGCCGGAGTTCGTCGAGCGCATGGTGCGGCTCATCCGGGATCACCGGAAACGAGAACGCGGGCTCTGCTGAGGCCGCGAACGCTCAACTTTCAACGTCCAACTCTCAACGCTCAATGAAGGAAGCGAAATTTGATCTGGTAGAACGGTTGCTAGAGTTCGCAGTGCGGATCATCCGTGTGACGGAATCAATCGAAACGCACGCCAGGCCGGCATCTATGTCGCGGATCAGTTGCTGCGTTCCGGAACTTCCCCTTTGGGCACCACGGCGAGGTCGCAAAGCCGCCACTGCTGGATGGCATCCTGCACGAAACGGACGAACTGGTTCGCATCTTTTCGGCGAGCATTCGCACCGCGGAACACGACCGCCCGGCAAAATCCGGGCGGAACGCTCAACGTTCATCTTTCCACGCTCAACTTTCAATGACAGCAAGAAGTCCAATCCAAGCGACCGAGAAGCGAGGTCTGACTTTGAGCGTTGAACGTTCAGCGTTGAACGTTGAGCGTTCCGCATCGGCCGCATCGACTGCCGCAGTCGATGCGGACAACCCCTGGCCCGGATTGGAATCCTTCACCGAGGACGCCCGCTCCTTTTTCTTCGGGCGCGAGACGGAGACCGATCAGCTCTCGCGGCTCGTCCGCCGGCAGACGCTCACGATCCTCTTCGGGCAGTCCGGTCTCGGCAAATCCTCGCTGCTCCAGGCCGGCTTGTTTCCCGATCCTGCGCGAGTCGGATCATCTCGCCGCTCTATCCTTCGCCTCGACCACTCGCCCACTGCCGCCGCGCTCGTGCGCCCAGGTGAAGCTCTCGCTCAATGCCGCCTTCGCCGCGGCCAAGGCCGATGCGCCCGCCTTCAGCGACGACGAGACACTCTGGGAATACTTTCATCGCAAGGACGTCGACATCTGGAGCGCGAAGAACCGCCTGCTCACCCCCGTCCTCGCGTTCGATCAGTTCGAGGAGATCTTCACGCTCGGCCGCGCCGACGAAACCTGTCGCGAGCGCTCGCGCGCCTTTCTCGATGAGCTCGCCTGCCTGGTGGAAAACCGTCCGCCCGCCGCGGTGAAGGCGAAGCTCGATGCCGGCACGCTCGATCCCGCGCGGTTCAATTTCGAAAAGCCCTCGTGCCAGGTGATCCTCAGCCTGCGCGAGGATTTCCTGCCCGACCTCGAGGGATTGAAGCAGGAGATGCCGGCGCTGATCCACAACCGGCTGCGGCTGAAAAAACTCAGCGGCACCCAGGCGCTCGAGGTCGTCGCGAGGCCCGCGCCGCACCTGCTCGCCGAGGGCGTGGCCGAACGAATCGTCGAATTCGTGGCCGGCGCGCGCGGTGGTTCCGCCGAGCGCCTCGCCGAACTCGATGTCGAGCCGCCGCTGCTCTCCGTCATCTGCCGCGAGCTCAACGACCGTCGCCGCGCCCTCGGCCAGGAGCAGATCACCGCCGATCTTGTCTCCGGCAACCGCCGCGAAATCCTCACCGATTTCTACGAACGCAGTGTGGCCGACCTGCCGGAGGCGATGCGCCGGTTCATCGAGGATCACCTCCTCACGAAGTCCGGTTTCCGCGACAACCTCGCGCTCGAAACCGCGCTGGATTTTCCCGGCGTCACGCGACCGCTACTCGACCTGCTCGTCGCCCGGCGGCTGCTGCGCATCGAGGATCGTCTCGGCGTGCAGCGCGTCGAGCTCACCCACGACGTGCTAGCCGATGTGATCCGGGCGAGCCGCGACTCCCGGCACGAGCGCGAAGCGCTCGATGAAGTACGGCGCGATCTCGCGCGGCAGAAGGAGCGCGAGGCGGCGACCCATCGCTCACTCGTCCGCGCGCGCCTGGTCGCGACGGTGGCGATCGTGATCATGCTGTTCGCGGCCGGCAGCGCGATCTTCGGATGGATCAACATGCGCCGGGCCCGGGCCGCCGAAAAACAGGCCCAGCAGGCCCAGGCCGGGGAAACGAAACTGCGCGAGCAGGCCCAGGCCAACGAGGTCACTGCCCGCCAGACCGCCTATGCCGCGGACATGAACCTGGCCATGCAGGCCGTGAGGGACAGCAATCCGGGTCGGGCGCTCGAGCTCATCAACCGGTATCGTCCCAAGGCCGGCCAGCCTGACCTGCGCGGCTGGGAGTGGCGTTATCTCTGGGACCAGACCCGGAGCGATGCCCTTTCCACCCTGTGGCACAACCCGACCGGGGAGATCAACTCGGTCGCGGTTTCACCCGATGGCAAATTCCTCGCATCAGGAGGCTACCATATCGGCGGCCTCATCGTCTGGGATCTGGCCACGCGCAAACAGGTGGCGCTCCTGAGTCCCCGTTACGGGCAAATCCGGGCAGCGTTTTCTCCCACGGCTCGGCTCCTGGCGTTTGCCGGCATCGATCTTTCTGCCGATGCGGTTAGCCGTTTAGGCTCCCGGCTCTATCTGTGGAACACCGCGTCGCGCCAAATGGTGGCGGAAATCCCGTTGGAAGGGGGATTGCAGCGGCCTGGCCTTTGCCCGGGACGGCCAATCCCTGGTGACGTCCACATTTGGAGATAACGGGCAACTCGCCGTCTGGCGGATGCCGGACGGTGCGCCGTTGCGCAGTTTCAAAACCGAACAACAGAGTGTCGCCCCCGGCACGGGCTTCGCCCTCTCCCCGGATGGCACTCTGGCTGCCTTGGGCACGATCGGCGGCGGGGTGCGCGTGGTCGACCTGGGGAGTGGCCGGGAGGTCTGGCGGGCGAAAGGGACCAGCACTTATCTTACCTCCGCCGCCTTTTCCTCCGACGGAAAGACGCTGGCGACGGGCAGCGGATTCCAAACGTCCGAAATCCACCTGTGGAACGCGGCCAGCGGCGCCGAAATCGGGCAGCTCAAGGGGCACACCCAGTGGGTTAGCTCACTCGTGTTTTCACATGACGGCGCCACCCTGTATTCCACGAGTGCCGACCAGACGATCCGCACGTGGGACCTCGCCACCCGGCAACCGCTGGATGTGATGCGCAGTCATGAGGGCGAGATGTGGCGGCTGGCCCTGTTGCCGGATGGTCACACGCTGGTCAGCGGCAGCAAGAGCGGTGACATCAGCTTCTGGGATACTTCGGTCCGGCATGAGCATCGCGAGCGCATCGTCTGGCCGGAACCGGTGCAGGACTGGAAATTCGCGACCGGGGAAAATGGCCTGATCACGTTGAATGAAGCCGGTCAGGTGGCGAAGTGGACCGGGGTCCACTTTGAACACAAGGATGTCCTGTTGGAAATCGGACCGTTCTACAGTTCGGCCTTTTCCAGTGATGACCGTTACTTCGCGGCGCATTTGCCCGCAGGGCCGATCCGCGTCTGGGATCTGCACGACCAATCGGTCACGGGCGTGCTCAAACCTGCCACGCTCCGGGAGAATCCGACCGCCATCACCATGCAGGGCACCCGCCTGCTGACCTTTTCTCGCGATGATGGCATGAATCGGGAATGGGAGTTGTCTACCAATCGCCTGATTCAGACCTGGCCGGATCCCACGGCGTCCCAGACCGGGAACATATCACCCGACGGGCGTCGGGTCGTGGTCATCGGCCTGGAGGGGAATATTTCCATCCGGGATCTGGCGGCCCAACAAACCACCAAGCTGGATCTGGATGTCATCGAACCGGGCTCTTCCAATTTTTCCGCGGACGGAAGCCTTTTCGTGATCGCCAGCTACTTTGGCTATGTCCGCGTGTGGAACACGGCGAACTGGAAGCAAGTGGCCACCCTGCGGGGCTATCGCCTGGCGCCAAGCGGTGCAGCCTTTTCCGCCGATGGTCAGCGGCTGGTTACAACGGGCGTTAAGGAAGACACGATCAAGCTCTGGGACACGGAGAGCTGGCAGGATGTCCTGACCCTGAGCGGCAGCAGTGCCGGCGCCCGGGTCGGGATGTCCACCGATGGCAGCACCGTCGCCGCCTCGAGCGACAGCGGCGAACTCCAACTCTGGCAGGCGCCGAGCTGGGCGGAGATCGAGGCGGCGGAAGCGGAGGGCGCCGCGCCGTGACGGCGCGGCGAACGCGCAACCCTGAACGCTCAACTTTCAACGCTTAACGTTCAAGTGTCGGAAACAAACCGCAATCCATCGCTCGACGGCGAAGTCTGACTTGAGCGTTGAGAGTTAAGCGTTGAACGTTCAGCGTTTGCCGCGCCGTCACGGCGTGGCGCGTTCCGATGTTTTCCGCAAACGTGCGCCGATCTCCCGCAGCAACCGCAGGTGTGCACCGGAGATAAGGCCGTCGGGATCCGGTGGCACATTGAGCAGGTAGTTGGCGTGCCGCTCGGTGCATAGACGCAGACGGCCGACGATCTCTTCCGCCGATTGCAGGTCGGACGGCTTCGTCACCGCGCGCCAGAACCAACGTTGTCCCGTCTGGATCGTGTCGCACACTTCGGCGGGAAGGCGGTTGTCCTCCGGGGGGAGCTGTCGCCGCCAGGGGAACTCGTATCCGATGGCGTCGGAGGCACGCAGGTCCGCGGCATTGTTGCCCAGGATCACACAGTGCGGCGCCACCGTCCGCAGGTAGGCCAGGATCTCGGGCCACTGCGCCCCGGTATACTTGTTTTCGTGCTGGTCGATCCAGAGCAGATCGACCGGCGCGTATCGCGCCAGCATCTCGGCGAGCTGTTGTTTGATGAAGCCCACCATGTCGCCCGCGGCCTCGGGGGGCAGGCCGTGCAAGTCGGGTTTCCCCGGCGGCGGAGCGTTGTGGTGCGCCTCGTCCGCGTAGTCACCGGGAAAGCAATAGTAGAGTCCGACGCGGAGTCCTCGGGACCGGCAGGCATCAACGAACTCGCGCACGATGTCGCCGTGGCCGCCGCGGAATTTCTTGAACAGGGTGATGTCGTGCGTCGTCAGTGCGCTGTCGTAGAGCGCGATGCCCTCGGTATGCTTCACGGTCAGCACCATGTAGGTCATGCCGGCGGCCTTGGCCTCATCGGCCCACTGGCCGCAATCGAGTCTGGCGGGGTGGAACAGTGCGGGATCCTCGTAGCCCCCGGCCCAGTCGAGGTCGGCCACGGTGCCGAGGTTGAAATGAACGAACATGCCGAAGCGCCACGTCATGAAATCGCGCTGGATTTCCGTGAGTCCGGCGACCGACGGTTCCGGCGCCACGTCCCCGCCGCATCCGATCGCCGCGAGGATCGGTGCCAACATAAACAGGCGAAGCAACAGCCGCAGGGAATCGCACATGACCATCTCCATGGCGCACCGCGCCGCGACCGGCAAGCGTCCGGTGCTGGCGCGTCCATCCATCGCCGGGGGTCTGGATTCGACGGCCCAAGGAGTGCGCGCGGTTTGCGTCGGCGGCCGACCCCCGCGGCGCCTTGACCCACCCCCGGGGCCTGCGGCCCAAATAGAATCGTCACGCCGTTCGTCGGCGCCCTCGACACAATTGTAGCGCTGCCCATCTTCGCAGCGTGTTCACGCATCGCCTCCATGTTCCCGGCCGACCGGTCTCCGCGTTCGTGGAAAATCTCTGGTTGATCCGCGGCGATCTTCCGGCGCCGATGCGCACCCTCCTCCTGCCGGACGGCGCCTTCGTGCTGATGCTCAACTTCGGCGATGCGCAGGCGGTGTGTGACCGCGAAGAACTGACGCGCCGGCGCACGTTTCGACGCGGCTGGGTATCGGGCGAGCAACTCCAACCTCTCGTCATCGAGGAAAGCGGTCGGTGCGATTTCGTCGGGGTGAAATTCCGCCCCGGCGGCGCGTTTCCCCTGTTCCATTCCGACTTGTCCGCGTTGACCGGCCAGGTGGTGGAACTCGAGAGCATCTGGGGTCGCGCCGCCGAGCTGCTGCGCGAGGAACTCGCCGCGGCGCCGGCAGATCTGCCCCGCCTTTACGTGTTGGAGCGCTGGCTCGCCACGCGCTATCGCGAGGCGCAGGTCGACTCGCGGATCGACTATGCCGCCCGCCGATTGCGGCGCACTGAGGGGGAGGCGGGCATCGGCCTGATCGCCGATGCCCTCGGCGTCAGCCACAAACATCTTGTGTCCGAGTTCCGGCGCAAGGTCGGGCTGCCACCCCGGTGGTTCGCCCGGGTGAACCGGCTGCAGCAGGTC
Organism: uncultured Verrucomicrobiae bacterium; assembly: GCA_963797435.1. Classification (GTDB taxonomy): domain Bacteria; phylum Verrucomicrobiota; class Verrucomicrobiia; order Opitutales; family Opitutaceae; genus CAWCPJ01. Next base: position 180,220 of record CAWCPJ010000008.1, read on the forward strand.
GTCGCCCGTGTCGGGTTTTCCGCGACCGTCGACTGGGCGGAAACCGCGGTGGCGTGCGGTTACTATGACCAGTCGCATTTGACCAATGAGTTTCGGACCCTGACCGGATTCACTCCCGCCACTTATCTTGCCCGCCGCAGTCCGTATCTCGGATATCTGTCCATGCCCTGAGCGCGCTCCCCGGCCCTTCCGGGTAAAATGCTTCCAAGACACGGATGGGCGGCTCAGGTAAGCTTCGTCACTCGTCGGTTTCCATCGGTTCTTCCTGAAATCATTCTCCCGTGACCAGCCGCTTCCTTCTATGTGTTTTCGCTTTCTCGGCGATCGGCGCCGCCACCCGGTCCGCCGACGCCCCCGCCGGCCCCTCTCCGCTCGATCCCCTCGCCTATTGGGTCGGCGGGACGTGGCGCGGCGAACTGCCGCCGGCGCCGGATGGACGCGTGGTGGCGATCGAGACCGTCTTCCACTGGACGGAAAATCGTCAGGCCGTTCGCTTTGAATCGACCTTCGTCGCGGGCGAAAAGCGTGCCGCGTATTGCAGCGGCATCTACGGCTGGGACCCGGGGCGAAACGCGATTGCGTTCTGGTATTTCGACAACGGCGGGACTCTCTATCAGGGCACGGTCACGGTGGAGAACGACGTACTGGCCCACGACTTCACGGCCACGAGCCGCGCGGGTGAGGTCGATCATTTTCGCGCCCGCGTGCAGCGCCTGGGCCCGGACGCGTATGAGAACACCATTCAACATCCGGCGGAAGCCGGCGGGGAATGGCAGACGATTGCGGTGGTTCGCTACCATCGGACGTGACTCGTGCGGCCGCCCGGGCCGGCGCATCGGCGTGCCGGGATTTCAGCGCAGCACGGCCAGCAGTTGCGCCGGACCCTTCTTCGCAAATGTCACCTTGGATTCGAGTACAGGCCGCGGCATCATCCCTGGCCGTGAACTCATACTCGCCGTAGAACGCCCGGAGCCTGACTGTCCCGGATGCGTCGCTCTGCACGACGACATCGGTAGTCCACTTCTGGTGAAAGGCCTCCATGACGTCCCGGTCCCGGACCCGGATCTCGGCCGGCCCGTCCGGACTTGTTGGATCCGCGCCTCCGCGGTTTCCAGGATCTGCTTTTCGCTAAAACCCTTTCGTCTGCCGGACACGACCTCGAGAGGTCGGCCGCATTCTCTTGAGCCATGGCGGCCGGAGGCAGGAGGAGCACGAGAAACCACTTCATGACCGCAAGGATGGCGCGGCGTCAAACCGGAGCAAGCGCACACGGGGAAGGCACGCGAACCACCTCGGCGCTCGCGGGAAAGCCGGCAGCGTTGACATGATGTTTTTGCATGATACGGGTCAGCCATGGCCACGAGCACACTCACCGAGCGCGGACAAATCTCCGTACCGGCCGCCTTGCGGAAGAAGATGCGATTGAAACCCGGGCAGCGGTTGCGCTGGGAGAGCATCTCGGAGCGCGAGGCGCGCGTGGTGGTGGAGTCGGCCAAACCAGCCGGGCCGCTGGCCGCCCTGGGTTATGCCCGCAAACTGGCCGCCTCCGCTAAACCGCGTCGCACCGCGGACTGGATGAAGGATTTGCGCGCCGGAGAGCGGTCGGCGTGACGTGGGTGGTCGACACCTGCGTCGTGCTGGATGTCTTCGAAAACGATCCGAAATTCGGACAACCCTCCGCCGCGTTGCTGCAGAAGCTCCTGCCCCAATCGCTGGCCGTCAGCCCCGTCACGATGGTCGAGTTGAGCGCGGCCTTTGCGGGCGACCTCGCGGAGCAGAAGCGATTCCTCGATCTCGCGGGCATTTCGTACGCCGAAGCCTGGACTTCGCATGATACCGAAGCGGCGCACGCCGCGTGGGCGGCGTACATGAAGGCAAAGCGAGCCGGACAAGCTGCGCGGCGGCCCGTCGCCGACATCATGATCGGGGCGTTCGCTGCCACCCGTCGTGGACTCGTCACGCGCAACCCGGCGGACTTTCGGCGCTGGTTCCCCAAGCTGGTGTTGCGCGAACCGCTGTCTGCAACTCCGAGCAGGTAGCGAGAGATGGTACGCAGCTCCTTCCCCACCGCAGCTCAGGGTCGGCAATCGCGCTTGCGCGTTGAGAGACCACGAGATGCCTCCTGGTGGTAGCGCGGAAAGCGACGAACTGACCCAGGAGGCTCCGGCGATCGTGGATTGCCGCTGCCCTTCGGCGCACGCGCATGTTCGCCGTCCCTGAAGGCGGTGGGGCTCGCGCGTCGATTGACCACAGAGATCAGTGTTGCTCGCCCGCTTCCGAACGAGCTCCCACGACAACGAGTCACTCGACCTCCCAGCCCGAGGATCCGACGCTTTCGAGCCTTGCGCGCCGACTCGTTGCAGGAAGACGTCACGACCCGTGCCCGCGACTGACGTGATTCTGCTCCGATGACAGAGTGCAAAGTTCGCTCCACTTTTTCTCCTCCGGCGGGCTTGCCGCCAATCCGCCGCTGTCCTAGCGTGGCGCGATGGCCAAAGCCAGCTGCACCGGATCACGTTCAACCCGAACCAATGCGGTGGGCGTCCGTGCATCCGGGGCATGCGCATCCGCGTCAAGGACATGCCTGGACATGCTGGCGGCGGGCGAGACCGCCGAAACGATCCTCGCCGACTTCCCTGATCTGGAAGCGGGACGCCATTTCGCTCTGTGCCTCGAGTTGCACGCCGCGCGCCAGATGGATCACGCGGTCGTCTCGCTGGCCAAGTGAAGTTCCTGCTCGATGCCGCAATAGCCACCCGCGCTTGCGCGGTGGTCGCAGAGCCGGACACGAGGCGCAGCCGGTGCGCAAAGTCGGAATGCGCGAAGCCGACGACGGTGCGACTGGACCTCGCGGAGAACAACGGGCTGGTCCTGCTCACCAAGGACGAAGATTTTGCCATGCGCACGCTACAGGCGCAGGCCGGACCGGTGATCGTGTGGCTGCGCGTCGGCAACAGCTCCAACCGTGCGCTGCGGGCGTGGCTGGAGCCTCGACTTCCCGGCATTGTCCAGCTCGTCACGCAGGGCAGCCGCCTGGTTTGCGTCGGATCGATCGGAACTTTGATCACGCCGGCGATGAACCTGAATTCCGGCAGAACAGTCACAGAGGACACCGAGGGAAACGAGGCCACAGAGGGTTGCATGGGTTACGCGAGTTCTTCCGCCTCACCCGCGAGGTGAAAAATCCTCTGGAATCGAATCTTTCCGAATCCTCACTCCGTGAAGCTCCTCGAGAGTCCTTGAAATCTGAAACTTGGTGTGGGCAGATCAAGTTTTCTGAAACGGCAATTCTCCGCAGAAGAAGGGAACGCTAATCTGCGCTAATCGTACGCTAATCCCAGAGAACTGGTTCGAGTCCATTCCGCCATTAGCTTCGATTAGCGCAGATTAGCGTTCCAAACTCCCCCGCCTTGTCTTACAAGTATCGACGCCCAGCGCGTGAACGCTATCCCCGGATGCTGACCTTTTGGAACATCAAGTTCTCTTTGAAGGACGACCAGCGCTTCCTCCGTACGCCCCATTCGTTCTAGAATCCGGGCGTACAACGCTGGGCCAGCGCCGGCTTGCACCCCACGCCTGGGGTCCTCAACGCCTCTTCTTCGAAAACTCCCCAGCTTCATCACCGCGTCCGTCCTTCGCAAGGAGGTTCGCGCAATTGTGGTAGATGGCGAAGGCATTCGACCCCGGTCACCCCCTCGAATAGTCGTGCGCAGGCCTCGCTCTCAGATAGTCCCACAAGATCAATGTACGTGCGTGCTATCAGCACACCGCTTGGTTTGAAATCCACGACTCGGATGCACACCAATATCTCCTCTTCGCCCGTTGGATCCTGAACAAAGGCGGCCTGCCATTCGGACTTACAAAATGGGGACTGCATGTAAGCGGGCGTCAGAACGGCGATCACACGTCGCATCTTTTGGAGCGCTTTGTGCATGTCGTTGGGAAACGCGCCGCCTGCATTAAAATCCCAGGCCTGAAGCCGCACCTGATATCCCACCTGCTCCAATTGCCACCCGATCCACTCAGCCCATGCCTGGTCTTCTCCGGTGTAGCTGACGAAAAAGTCGAATAGCTTGGCGGGCGCAGGAATCATGGAGTCGCCTCGCGATTCATGGAGAATCACGTCTCGAAGTTCAAGACCAGCGAATTAACCCCGATCAAAAGAAGCTCCCCCATTGGCTGATCGTCGACCGCCGGGCCCACGCGTGGGCGGCGCATGGCCACCGAAGACGGTTAGCCCTTGTGGTTTTTGATGACCGCCGCACGCAGCACCCGTAAGACCTCCACCGGATCGCAGCCGTAAAGGCCGGAGCTGTTCGCGGCGTTGGCCTTGATTACCCGGCCCAACCGCGGCCCGCGAGAAGGCCGACGTCGACAACGATCCCAGCGCCAGTGTGGCTCGAAGCGTAGGCGGCAATCGCCGAGTCGCAGAACGATTTCGCGGCATCGAACTCCTCGTCGCTGAACGGAAAGTCGCCGTCACGCGATTGCGCGAGTTCGTGGTCACGGGAATAGATCGAAACCGTCGTACCCGATGCGGGTCAAGAGCCTTCGGCTCATCCTCCACTCCGCTGCCGCGGAGTTGGCGAGGCAGTCCGTGATCCAATGGATCACAAACGACAGCGGCACCGATACTCCAGCTTCCAATGCACGACGTCCTGCACGAGCACGGGTTGATCGTCTGGAATGAGACCGCGAGCCCGGAAGATAGCGCTTTCTGATGCATAGACCTTCGCGGCAAACGCCTTCTCGTCTGCCGGCTTGATGAACACGGGCCCGCCGACATCGCGTGCCACGCCGAGCGTCATCGCCCGCACCGTCCGCAGCCGGAACCGCTCCGGCAAATTCGGCAGCCAGTTGATCGGCGGCTCCAACAAGCAGACCCGAGCTTCTCCACCGCGTAGTGGGTCAAGGCCAGAGCCTCCGGCTCATCTCTCGTTGTTCGCTTTTCGCGAACAACTGGCGAGGCGCCCCGCGGTACCACGGGGGGAACCAGGGCTCGCCGTACGGCACTGCCTCGGCCGGGTCGATCTCCGGAACTACCCCGCCCGTGTCCGCGCTCGGTTTTCCAACCCGACGTAATCGCGGCCCGCCACAAACGCTGGGCGTCGTCGGTTTGGCGTGCTGATAGCAGGAGGGTCGGCGTTGCACCTGGAATCAACGGACCGTGGTGGGAATCGAACGAGGGGCCTTTGCCGTCACACCCATCCAGCCTGTGCGTCCTTTACCGCTGTCGTAAAGTTTACAGGAGGCATGTCGTCCGCATACACGGTGACGCGGACTTCTTCGATGGACGGACTTAATCGTCAGACCCTCCACCGCGCAAGATCGTGCTCTGCATTACCTGAACCCGCAGTATCTCGGTGGACCCCGGAAACAAAGGAGCCTGAAGGACACCATACAATTTCTTTATCCAGTAGGAACCGGATGGTTCGTTTGCGATAGTCCGTTCCTTTTTCCGAGCCAATGAGAATCGGCACACCATCGATACTCGTTGGAAATTCCAACCTCACCATGTAGTGCCTCGCCATGATTGAACCGTCGTTCGTTAGTTTGATCAAGAATTGGGTCGGGCGAAGCATCACCTGGACTCGATTCTTGGGGTGCTTCCGCCGGTTCATCACGTCGCGAATCTCGTAGTCGCGCATCGGTACCGCTTCGAAGTTGGCTCGCTTGTAGTATCGGAGAGTTCGTGACTGGTGAGCGGTATCGCTCTGTGGCACTTCGACGACGTAGCAGAAATCTTGCTCCCCTGGACCGACGTCGACCGGGAAGATCTCCAACCCGCCAATCTTCGGCTCGATATGATTCACGACTTGCCCCAGCCACTCGCGGGAAAACAGCGTGCAATCCACCGGATCAAGACGATCAGGCAAATGGTTATCGGGTTTCGGCTTCTCGGCGATCCCGTAGATGATCGTGCCCCCGCAGCATTGGCGAACGCGGAAACGTCCTTCGAAATTTCGTCCTTTTTGGAATCAGAGAATCCCAGGCTCGCCGAAGCCTTGTAATTCAAGCTGTCTGACTTTCCTCCACTTTTCCGGCGATCAATCCCTCAACCCGTGCGCGATCCCAGTCGACGTTCATACGTGGAGCCTAGCGTTGTGCGTAGCCCATCCAACCGCATTCTGGATATGCCCACGTCAAAAAGCAGCAAGGCGCCTGAGTGAGACGCGTGTACACTTACCGGACCTCCGACTCGAGTAGCGCTTCGCTGAACAGCGTTCGCACTCGATCACAAAGGAATTGCCGTTCATCGCGCGGCGTCGAGGAGCTTTCGGATCCAGTCGCTGCGGGCGGAGGCCGTGACGCTCCGGCCGCGTCCGTCACGGAGTCGCGGGCTGATGCCGTGCGCGAGAAAGGCCGCGATGATCTCGCGTTGCGCGCGGACGGCGTCCGGCTCACCCGAGCCGCCGCGCCCAGTGTTTTGGACCGCGAGGTGGAACGCGGTCGATCCCGCCTGATTGCGCCGGACGGGAACGGCCCCGGCCTCGAGGAGGAGTTTCACCGCGCCCGCGCAGCGCGTGCGGACGGCGCGATGCAGCGGGGTCGCGCCGTTGGCGTCCGCCGCGTGCAGGTCGGCGCCGTGCTCAAGGAGACATCGGATCGCCGCGAGCTGATGCTTTTCGTTCCAGGCGGGAACGGTGATGCATCCATCCGCGGCGTAGTGGAGCGGCGTGCCGCGCCGGCGATTGTGCGCCGCGTTCGGATCGGCGCCCGCGGTCAGCAGCGAGCGGATGATGTCGACGCGATAGCCGGCCGCCGCCAGGTGCAGCGCCGTGTCACCGGTATAGATCCAATGCGCGATGCCAGCGTCATACAGCCTTTCCGTCTCGATCAGTCGCGTGGCCAGTCCGACATCGGCGCGGAGCAGACGATTCACGTCGCGCACTTCGTCGTCCACGATCGCCGCAACGAGTCGGTTCATGGCCGTGGGTTCGCTCATGGGGATTTACTATGAACCAGACCACGGAGTTGGTCCACGAATCACACGAATTGACACGAATGTCGGACGCGAGCCAAGGTCTTGATTGGCGTTGATGGCCGATGTCGCATGCGCTCGGTACGTGCCATTCGTGGAAAGATTCCGGCACCTTGGGCGGCAGTCATGGTCGAGGGCGCCCGGGAAAGACCTCCAGCGCCCACGCGTTTCGTCTGCGCCCGCGGTTCGTCGCTTCCCTGTCCCGGTGTTGTCGGTGCGCCGGGCCGGCCTTGACCGGAATTGTTCGCCGGCATAAATATGCATTCATCAGAACCTCCATCGACCTGCCCGGTCCCCTGCTCCGCGAAGCGAAAGCCGTCGCCGCCCTGTGCGGCCAGTCGTTGAAGGAGGTCGTCGTGACTGCCCTGCGCCACGAACTGCGCGACGGCCGTGCCACCCCGGGCCGCCGGAAGGGCCGCAAGGCCGCCTTTCCGAAACTGGCGTGCAAGGGCGACTTCGTGATCCAGCCGACGAAGGAACAACTCGACGATGTCGTCTGAGGCGACCCTGCCCGACGCCAACGTCTGGCCCGCGCGCTTCCTCACCCGCCACGTCCACCCCACCCGCGCGTGGAGCAAGGAGAAACTCGTGACGAAGTCAGGCCGCGAGTCTCGAAGAACGCTCAACGTTCAACTCCCAACGCTTAACGCTCAAGTGCCAGACCCGTTTTCCAAACCAGCGAGCCCAAATCTCTTGAGCGTTGAAAGTTCAGCGTTCAGCGTCGGGCGTTCCACGCCGAAAGGCGCGGTGTTCCTTTCCTATGCGTCGCAGGACGCGGAGGCGGCGCGGCGCATTGCCGATGCGCTGCGCGCGGCCGGCGTCGAGGTGTGGTTCGACCAGAGTGAACTCCGCGGCGGCGATGCCTGGGACCAGAAGATCAAGTCGCAGATCAAGGCGTGCGCGCTGTTCGTGCCGGTGATCTCGACGCACACGCAGTCGCGACTCGAGGGTTACTTCCGGCTCGAGTGGCATCTCGCGGAACAGCGGACCTTCCTGATGGCGCATGACGCACCATTCCTGTTCCCGGTGGTGATCGATGCCACCACTGACGCCGAGGCGCGCGTGCCGGAACGGTTTCGCGAACGCCAGTGGACGCGTGTCCGCGCCGACGATTCGCCCGATCCGCTGGTCCAGCGCATCACCGCCGTGCTGACGGGAGAATCCGGACCGGCGAAAGCGGCGAGATCGACCTCGGATCCGCACCATCGGTCCCCCTCTTCGTCCCCGCCGCGTCGCCGCGAACCGGTGCCCGCGTGGCTGGTCGGTGTCATCCTGCTGGCCGTCGTAGTCGCCCTCTTGTTCGTCGTCCGCCCGTCGGCAATCTTCGCTCCCCACCGCTCCGTTCCATCTGCAACGCCGGAGGTGTCCAAGGCCCGCGAGCTCGCGCTCAAGGCCCAGGCCCAGATCCAACGGACTGATCGCTCGCGCGCGGAGATGGCGGTGGCGGACGATTTGTGCAAACTTGCCGCCGCAGCGGATCCCACCGATGCCTTCGTCTGGGCGATCTGGTCGGAGACCCACGGTTGGTATGCCTTCCATAACTGGGACGCCTCGATCAGCCGGCGGGCCGCGGCCCGTGATTGCACGGCGCGGGCCCTGCAACTTGACCCGATCGGATATGAATCGCGGTTGGCCCAGGCCTTCTATTGGGTCCGAAGTGAACCCTACAATCACCCGACCAAACGGCCCGGAGGCGCCGCCGAGCAGTTGTTGCGCACGCTCCTCGCGGAGCAGCCCGACGAGCCGCGCGCTCTTCTGAATCTGGCCGTCCTGTCCTACCACCAAGGCAAGGCAGAGGAGGCGCAGGCGCTGCTCGCGCAACTGGAGCGCGATCCGGCGCATGCGGCCGAGGCGACCAAGGAAGCGGCGTGGCAATTGTACCTGGCGGGAAAGTAATCGGGTTGAACCCGTTCTCGACCGCTCCCTGCGTTACCTGCCCGTACTGGGACAATCTCGGGCTCAGGGTCCTCACGGCGCAAATCTGGGACGGTGATCTCGATCTCGCCAAGTCCACCCTCGAGCGCTTGCCGGCCTCGGCTTTGCAGGAGGACTGGGGAGCGACCATGTTTTACCGGGTGCATGTCTGGCGACGGGAGCCTCAAGTGAATATCGATTTCCTCGAGTCGCTCGCACGGGAGTGGTTGAGCTCGCAGATGTTCGACGGCCCGAGAACCTTTCTGCTCGGGGTGGCGCGCCTGCAGGCCGGACAATCCGCTGCCGCCGCGCGCGAATTCCGCCGCGCCCTCGAACTGGTGGAAAAGCGTCTCGCCGATGATCCCAACAACCAGAATAGCCTCAGTCTGAAGGCCCGCGCACTGCACTACCTCGGAGCGCACGACGAGGCGGAGAAGACCTATCGCCTGTTCGTTGAGATCAACGACTCGCCTCCACCGGAGCTGGCGGTGTTGTTCGAAACCGCCGACCGGGCCATCGATGGCATTGCAGCCGGGCATGGTGATTTCCATCAATTCACTGCAGCATCCCTGCGCCTCGATCCCACCTATGATCCGGTCCGCGACCATCCCCGGTACCTGACGCTGCTGGCCCGGGCGGAAGCCGATCCACGAAAGTCGCCCACGGCGAAAGGGAAGTCCGGGGAAAAAGGATCGAGTTTGGATTCCGGTCTGCTCGCTCCCCGCTCCTCACTCCTCGCTACTTCCCAGGACAAATCCGTCGCCGTGCTCGCGTTCGCGAACCTCTCCGACGACAAGGGCAACGAATACTTCTCTGACGGCATCAGCGAGGAGTTGCTCAACGTGCTCGCGAAAATCCCCGGACTGAAAGTGACCGCGCGCACGTCGTCGTTTCACTTCAAGGGCAAGCAGGCGCCCATTCCGGAAATCGCGCAGCAACTCGGCGTCGCCTATGTCGTCGAAGGCAGCGTGCGCAAGGCAGGACAAGGTCCGCATCACCGCGCAACTCATCAAGGCGAGCGACGGCTTCCAGATGTGGACCGACCAGTTCGATCGCGAACTCAAGGACATCTTCGCGGTGCAGGACGAGATTGCCGGACTCGTCGCGCAACAACTCCAGCTCAAGCTCGGTGTGACCAAGCCTGCCCGCGTCGTGGATCCGGAGGCCTACCAACTCGTGCTGAAGGGCCGCCACTTCTGGACCCAGCGCGGCGACGCCAACCTCGCGATCGCCGAGGAGGCGTTCCAACGGGCCCTGGCAATCGACCCGAACTTCGCGGAAGCGCACGCGGGCATCGCCGACGTGTGGATGATCCGGGCCTGGTTTCGTGCGATGGCGGATGGTGGACCAGCGGTGGCGGAGGATCTGGAGCGGGCCACGACCGCGGCCCAGCGGGCGACGGAGCTTGATCCCGGTCTGACCGAACCTTACGCGACGTTGGGAGCAGTCCGCCACATCCAGGGCCGGTTTGCCGAGGTCGAGGCGCTGTTCGCGCGCGCGCTCGAGCTGAATCCCAACTACGTCGCCGCGCTCCACTGGCATGCGACCCATGCCATGGCCATGGGCCGGTTCGACACGAGCCTCGAGGAACTGCGGCTGGCTACGCGTCTCGATCCGCTCGCGCCGATGCCACTATGGGCCCTCGCGGGAAACTTGGACTACATCGGGGCGGCGGCGGAAGCCTTCGACGTCGCGGACCGGGCGTTGCGATTGCGTCCGGGATTTCCGCCCCTGCTGGCGATAAAGGCTCTGGCGGGTTGGGGCTCGGGCCGGCGCGATGAGGCGCTGGCCGCGGCCCGGACCATCGCGGCCGACCATTCGGACGCGCCGCGGTGGTGGGCCGATGCGAATGCCATCTTCATTCTTCGCCAGAGCGGCCACCTCGACGAGGCGCAACAGCTCGCGGACCGCGTCTTCGCGACCGTGCCGGCCGTCGACTACCGACGGACCTTGCGCTGGCCGCCCTGGGACGCATGGACGATGCGCTCGACCAGGTCGTGCTTTCCCCAACACGGCGCTCCAGCCACTCATCGCCTCGCCCATTTGGGACCCCGCGCGGGAAGACCCGCGGTTTCATGCCCTGGTGGAGGCGCTGGGCATTTACCGAGAAATACCGTGCGGGCCGCGCGACGCTCGAGCGGATGCGCCGTCAAAACAACGCGGGCCGATGAGCGACGCCAGCAAAGCCGTCTTCCTAAGTTACGCGTCCAAAAAAAACCAAGTGGACGTCGAGCGGCGGCGGCACAACGTGGAGGTAAAGCGCGTGGAGTCGCTGGTTGAGTCGGGCCATTGACCGCAAGGATCGCAAAGACCACAAAGATGTCTCCGCTTTGCGCCCTCTGCGCTCTCTGCGGTTAAACCAAGTCCGAATCGTGTCTGAACCCAGCAAAGCCGTTTTCCTAAGCTTACGCGTCCCAGGACGCGGGCGGCGGCGCGGCGCATCGCCGATGCGTTGCGGGGTTTCGGCGTCGAGGTGTGGTTCGACCAGAGCGAGCTGCGCGGGGGGGATCAGTGGGACGCGAAGATCCGGGGCAGATCAACATCTGCTCTCCGTTCATGCCCCTCATTTCGCATACGACGCAGACGCGGGAAGAGGCCTACTTCCGACTCGAGTGGAAGCTCGCCGACGACCGCTCGCATCTGATGGCGCCGGGCAAGGCGTTCATCGTGCCGGTGGTCATTGACGACACGCCGGACTACGGCGCGGCGGTCCCCGATTTCTTCAACCGGGCGCAGTGGACGCGTCCGCCCGACGGGGAGCCGACCACCGCCTTCATCGATCAGATCAAACGCCTCACGCGACCCGAGCCGGCAAAGCCTGTAGCCGGGGTCGCGCGACCCCGGACCTATCCGGACCGGGGTCGGTGACCCCGGCTACGGCGCCAGGCGAAGAAGCGCAACCCGGCCCTCACCATCGGTGCCGTGACTGCGATCGTAGCCGGCATCATCACCGCCGTCATGGTCGCCACGAAGAAGGATGTGTCGCCAGCGAAGACTTCCGACTCCGCCCTCCTCGCTACTCACTCCTCGCCTCCCTCTCCCTCTCTCCTCATGGGCTACCCGCTCCCTCGCCTGCGAAAGGCCTACTCCTCCGAGCAAATCCATCGCCGTGCTGCCGTTCGAAAACCACAGCGATCGCGACGAGGACCGGTTCTTCACCGACGGCATCCACGACGACCTGCTCACGCAGATCTCGCGCATTCGCGCGATCAAGACGATCTCCCGCACCTCCGTGATGACCTATCGCGGGTCGGACAAGAAACTCGGCGTGATCGCCGGAGAGTTGGGCGTCGCCACGATCCTCGAGGGCGGGGTGCAGCGGGCGGGCAATCAGGTGCGCATCAACGTCCAGCTCATCGACGCCGCGACCGACACCCATCTCGGGCCGAGATCTACGACCGGGAGCTGACTGCCGAGAACATCTTCAAGATTCAGGCCGAAGTGGCCGTGGCCATCGCGGCGGCGTTGGGCGGGGCTCCTGCCGGAGGAACAAACGGAAATGGAGAAGGTGCCGACCAGAATCTGGCCGCGCTCGAGGCCTACTTTCCGGGGAAGGTCGAGCTACCTGCTCAACACCAGCGAAGGCTTCGATGAGGCGATCAGCCACTTCCGGGAGGCGGTCGCCTTGGATCCGGAGTTTGCCGAGGCCTACGCGCAGCTCGCGTTGGCCACGCTCGAGAAGGTCTACTACGGCGGTCTCCTGCCTGAAACACAGACTGCGCTCGCGGCACCCTTGATCGACCGGGCCCTCGTTCTGGATCCGAGCAACAGCGAAGCCTATCGGGCGCTCGGATATCTGAAGCGTTATGAACTGGATGTGCCCGCCGCCAAGGCCGCGTTCGAGCGCGCCATCGAACTCAACCCCAACAACGCCTCGGCGTATGAAATGTATGGGAACCTGATGACGTGGGTCCGCCTGGGACGCGGCGAGCGCCGTTCCCCTGGCCCGGAAAGCGGTCGAGTTGGATCCGAAGAAGGTTGGCGCGAAATCGCAGTTGGGAGAGGCTCTGGCGCAGGCGGGGAGTTTTCAGGAAGCACGCGACCTATTGGAAGCGATCGTCGCCGAGTCGCCGGATTTTGCCCAGGCCCACGCGGCTTTGGGCTCGGTGCTGCACCGCCAATTCTATCAACTCGATGCCGCCATCAAGGTTCTCCGGAAGGCGGCCAGCCTTGATCCCGGTAACTCTGGCCCACCCTGGGAACTAAGCGACACTTATGCGGATCTCGGCATGAGGCCGGAAGCAGGGTTTTGGGACGAGCGGTTGGGTGCGATCTCTCCGGATCCTGGTTCGGAGAATTATTATCGGGGTTACACCCATCAAATTCGCGGCGAGACGAAGGAGATGATCGCGGCTTGGGAGTCGTCGATCCGCGCCCATGAGGTTCGTTGGGAGTCGGCAAGTGTGAGACTCGTGGATTACGACATCAACAGCCGGCCATCCCGAGGTGGCGCGGGCGCGGCTCGAGCAGATGCTTCCGGATCTTGCCGAGACCCTGACCAACGATAGGCGCCGTTTGACGGTGAGGACCTACGCGTGCGCCTTGCTCGCCTGCGGCAAACGCGAGCAGGCTCAGCCCTACGTCGATGCTTTCCTGAAGTATCGTGACGGCCACCAACCGTCTGACTTGGGCGGGTGTCGGATTTCAGGACGCGGCAATCTTCCTCCAGATGGGCGACACAAGCGGCCGCTCTGGCGGCACTGCACGAGTGGCGGAGCCTCGGCGGGTGCGTGGACCTCACGCAGTATGTTTACCTGACCCCGCTCTTCGACAACGCCGACTTCCAGGCGCTGAACAAAGAGATGCTCGCCGAACTGGCGAAGCAACGCGCCAACCTCGCCAGGATGGAAGCCGCCGGCGAACTCGCGCCGATCCCCGCTGCGGCCCAACTGGACCGCAGCGCGCCTCGCCAACTTCCTGCGTCCGCAGGAAGTGAGAGATGATGCGACGCATCTTCCCGCCGCTGCCTGAGTCGAAGCCGTTGACCGCAAGGATCGCCAAGACCACAAAGATGTCTCCGATTTGCGCTCTCTGCGCTCTTTGCGGCTCACCCAAGTCCGAATCGTGCCTGAATCCAGCAAAGCCGTCTTACTAAGCTACGCCTCGCAGGACGCGGATGCCGCGCATCACATCGCCGAATCCCTTCCGCCTTCGCTCGAGAGCGACGGCGAGACCAGGCGCGCCATGCCTCAACGATGAGCGACGAACACGAAGAAGCTGTTTTCTTGAGCTACGCGTCGCAAGACGCCGACGCCGCCAAACGAATCTGTGATGCGTTGAGGCAGAGCGGTGTCGAAGTGTGGTTCGATGTCGAAGGCGGGCTCGAGCACGGCGACGAGTGGGACGCGAAGATCCGCCGCCAGATCAAGGAGTGCGTGCTGTTCATCCCGCTCATCTCCGCCAACACGCAGGCGCGGCACGAGGGTTACTTTCGTCATCGAGTGGGAACTCGCCGCGCGAGCGCGCGCGCGAGCATCGCCTCCGGCGTGCCGTTCATCCTGCCCGTCGTGATCGACGACACGCGCGAACCCGACGCGCTCGTGCCCGATCGCTTTCGCGCGGTGCAGTGGACGCGGCTGCCCGGCGGTGTCGTGCCGCCCGAGGTGCAGGCGCGCTTTCTGAAACTCTGGT
>CAWCPJ010000009.1:0-13373 GCA_963797435.1 uncultured Verrucomicrobiae bacterium
CGGTGGCGGTTCCGACAGTGGTGGCGATGGCAGTGGCGACGGATCCGGAAAGAAAGCGGCGGGGGCGGGCGATGCGAAGGTAACTGATCGCGCCATGACGGGGCATCCCGTCGATACGTCCACCGGCATGGTCGTCGCCTGCGCGGAGGACTTCGCGTTGGATGGTCCACTGCCAATTCAGTTCGCCCGAACGTATCTCAGTTTGAATGCGGACCAGGCCGGGCCGCTCGGCTGCGGCTGGGTTCACAATTATCAGGAGTCGATCCTGCGGATTTCGCGCGCCGATTCGGCGTGGGACGGGATGCGGGCCGAATTCGGAGATCCCGATGACTTTGCAGGAGGCTATCTTGTTTACCGGAGTCCGCTCGGTGCTCCGGTGAAACTTCGCGACCCGAATGACGGCGAGGCGCTATCGGCTGCGACGACCAGGCTCAGAATTGCGCGACACGGCGGCACGTATGTGATGTTGTCGAATCCATTCGCCCAACATCACTTCGAGTCAATCGGGCGCGATCCTGGATTCTTCGCCCTGGTTCGCGTCGTCGATCGGCATGGGAATCGACTGGAATTCTCGTACCGATCAGAAGGAACGGCTCGTCACGGTAACCGACATGTACCGGCGCGAGTTGCGGATCAGCTACGATCAGGCGGGACGAATCATCAGACTTACCGCCGCGATCCCAATCACGGAGGGCTTCACGTCGGACCGCAGTTGGACCCGTTATGAGTACCGACGGGGCGGGCGACCTGGTGGCAATCCATGACCGCGGTGGCGGCGTGGCCCGGTGCGGTTACGATCGTCACCTGCTGGTGGAGGACCGCTCGGCCGACGGTTATGCCTACTATTTTTGTTACGATGCGAAAAAGCGCTGCATCCACGTCTGGGGAGAAGACGGCTATCTTGCCAGGGCGCTTCGATATGATTCGGTGCAACGCCGGACCTGGGAGATCAACGGCGAAGGTGAATCGACCATCTACCGCCATACGGCGACGTGTCATCCGTTGAGCGTTGAACGCATGGGCGGACACAGGGTCGACTTCAACTATGACGATGACGGCCGGCTGCTCAGCCGCCATACGTGCGGCGCGCTCGATGGGGCTTTCACGTACAGACGAAGTCGGCCGAATCGCAGAGCTGATGGATGCAAAAGGGGTCGTCACATTGTTCAGCTACGATGAGCTTGGGCGTTGCGTAGATATTGCGAACTCGGATGGCCGCGTGGTCGCCCGAACCTTCGACGACCGCTACAACCTCGTCCGCGAACACGGCGCCGGGCGCGGCGAGACGCGCAAGGAGTTCGATGCGGTCGGTCGCGTCGTGGGCTGCGTCGGGCCCGCTGGCTCCGTCCGTTACAGCTACGATCAGTTTGGGCACCTTAGTGAGGTCATCGCCCAGCCGGGGCAGCGTCTGTTCTGCACGTACGATCCGTACGGTTGCCTGCTCAAGGTGAAGATGGGCGGGCGAACCACGGAGTTTGAGTGGGACGACATGGATCGCATGGTCAAGCAGGTCGTGGATGGTCAAGTCGTCCTGGAGTCGAAGTTTAATCCGGTCGGGCGCTTGATCTGGCAACGCGATGCGAATGGCTGGATTCAGGAATCGCTATTCCAAGGGCCGCTTGCGTTCGAGTTTCGGCCATGGCGCCCGCCCGACCAGCCGGTGCGGGCCTTCCAGCGGTTTCTCCGCGATCGGGAGGGTCGGATTCTTCGCGTCGAGGATGAACACGGCGTGGTCGTCCGGTTAACTTTTGATACGTCAGGAAAGGTGGCAGCGGAGGAGTTCGCCGGTGGTCTGGTGCGACAGCGCGCGTATGAAGAGGGGCATCGTTTGGCCGCGATCGTCGGCTCGGGTGGCACCCGTTCCACGTTTGCCTACGATGGCGGTGGACGTGTTGCCGAAATCCGTTTTTCCGACCAGTTCGTTCAAACGCGCGATTATGACGAAGGCGGGCGTCTGGTGCGTGCGCTGCACGGTGCACCGGGGAATGAGGTCGAAGCCGAATTTGAAGCCGATGGTTCGGGTGGCGAAATCACGAGAGCCGCGCAGAATGGATGGGGCTTGAGCGCCCGTTTCGACGACGCGGGACGGCGACTGGGGCTCGAGATCGACGGTTTTCCGCACGAGCTGCTCTATGAATACGCACCCAACGGCCGAATCTCGGCCTGGAGCTACGGGCCGTGGAAGGAGACGTATGACTATACGCCCTTGGGCTCCGTTGCGCGGCGTTGCGCGACGAATGGAGTCGTCGAGCAGTTCGATTACGATGCGGATGGACGTCAGGTCCGGCGCGTCTTGACCACGCCGTTGAATCAAGAAATGTACGTAGCGACGGCTGCCTACGACTTGGCCGGCCGGATTGAGGCTGCTGAAGACAGCTTGCGGGGACGTCGCCGCTTCGCGTTCGATCAGTCGTCCCGTCTCATTGCCGTGAACGTGGAACCGATTGCCGGCGCGGGCCAACCGGCGTCGTCGGAGGCGGAGACCTACGTCTACGAAGGTCGGGGTCGCCTCGCTGTGGCGAATGGCCGCGCGGTCGAACGGCACCAGCTTGACGACGCGGGCCGGGTGAAATCACTCGTTCGCGGTGATGGGCGGTTGTGGCTAAGGTACCGACCCGAGTGGCCATCTCGCCGGCGTGCTCAGGCCTGACAAAACGATGTGGCGCTACCAATACGACGCGTTTGCACGCCGGGTGAGCAAGAGCCTCGTCGAGAACGGACGCGAGCGCCGCCGTTGGGAATACCTTTGGGATGGCGATCGTATCCTTGCCGAACGCTGCATAAAGAGACCTCCGGAAGGAACGGGACCGGAAATCATAGTTGAGAAAAGATTGTATGTGCACGACGATCGCTGCGTCCGGTGCTGTGTCACAATAACGGATGATGCCGTCCGACCGCTGGTCTTGCACGTGGATCATTTGGGGACGCCCGACCTTTGTACCGATGACCAGCGTGCGATCGTGTGGCGCCGCTCGTCCACCGGGTTCGGTGCGGAGTTCGATCCGGGGGATGTTCGGCAAAACTTTGGTTTCCCCGGACAATATTGGGACGATGAGAGCGGTTTGTTCTACTCCCGCCACCGTTACTACGATCCGGCTGCTGCCCGTTTTATTCAGCCCGATCCACTCGGGCTCGCGGGCGGTTGGGATCTCTATGCCTATCCGCCGAATCCCCTGATGGCGACAGACCCCATGGGTCTGGCTTCAAGGTACAACATCCCGCCGCAACCCGGCACGCAGAGCGTCTACCTCGCACAGGACCCCAATCTCCTTCAGATGAAGTCGATAGCCCCGAACATCCACGTCTTTTCGGGCGCATCCCAACAGGTCGCACAATCAGTCGGGCAAACCATACCCACCATGGGACTCAGTGCCGGCATGGCCAGCGGTGCTTCGCAACTGGTAGTCGATACTCATGGCTGGCCGGGGTCGGTCCAGGTTTTCAACCCCACTACCGGCAAGCACGAATGGATTGATGGCAGGGAATTGGGACGGCGACTGTCAGCGTCGGGATTCAAAGGTGACCGGGTGGTGCTGGTGGTTTGCCACGCTGCCGAACAGGACGCGTCGGGCAGCTCGGTCGCGCAGGACCTGGCGGACGAGTTGAAAGCCCAGACCGGCAGGGACGTCGAGGTGATCGCCGCCAGCGGCGAGGTGATCAATCTGAATGACGGCACGCTCGTCGCGACGCGCGTCGTGACCCAATTCCCTAGCGGTCAGAAGATCGGCCGCATGGAGGGTTTTGGCGGCGTGGAATTTCAATCATTCTCCGCGGGTCGGCCTCCGCAATCAGCACCGGGAACCAGCGGCACGGGTATGTGGCCGGTCGCTCCGCCAGCTCCGAAACCCCCGGGAGTGCCATAGGAGAGGATCCGTCATCCCTCGGTGAACACAACGGGCACCGTTGCGCCTGCGCCATGCCGATTTCCGTTCGCAATCTCACACCATATGCATCGGAGGTCGTTCTTCTGGGCGAGGCTCGCGATCCGGCGCAGTGGAGCGTACTGGTGAAGGGGACGTTCTCCATTGAACTAGGCCAATCGACGCTGCCAACGTCGGCTTCGGAGCAGTGGCCCCTGACGGGCGCCGACGTGTACACCGGCGAGCCCGGCAAGACCGCTATTCGTTACGAGTCTGACTTTGTGCCGTTCAAGCCGCGGGCCGACGTTGTGTGCGTTGGCCAGGCCTGCGCGCCGGGCGGCGTGCCAACGAGGGAAGGTTTCGTGGCGTTCAGTGTCGGCCCGGTCAACAAGACCATTCGCGTGATCGGCGATCGCCACTGGATCCCGCTGCTTGGCCCGTTGCTCGCGTTGCGCAGCAGGCCCCAACCGTTCGTCGCGATCCCGGTCTCCTTCGACCACGCGTTTGGAGGCCGGAATGCCGGCAAACCGAAAGGCTTTCGGTTTTATCCCTGGAACGCCGTCGGCAAGGGCTACACGCGCTGGGGCTGGGGGCGGAAGAACCTCGCGCTCCCGAATCTCGAGGATCCCCGCCGGAGGATCCGCTTCTGGTGGCAGCGGCCGAATCCCGTAAGCTTCGGGCCGGTCGGCCGCACGTGGCGGCCGCGCCTCCGGCTGGCGGGCACGTATGACAAGAAATGGCTGAAGACCCGGGCGCCGCTACTGCCCGAGGACTTCGACGAAGCCTATTACAACGGCGCGCCCGTGGATCAGCAGATCGATGGCTACCTGCGCGGCGATGAGGAGGTGCGCGTGCAGAACATGCATCCGGAGCATTCTGATCTTCGATTCCGGTTGCCGGGCATCCGCGTGCGCGCGCTACTCGATCGCACGGCGCTGGACGGCTCCGGTTTCGAGGAGATTCCGATGAACCTCGACACGCTGTGGGTGGACATGGAGGCACTGCAGTTCGTCCTCGTCTGGCGGGGACGGCACGCCATCACTGATCATCGGAATCGGGACGCCACGGTGTTGCTCGTCGAAGAACCGCTCGCGACCGCCGCGCGTGCCCCGGAGAGCTATCGCGCCAGTCTCCGGGAAATCCAGGCCGAGGAGCGCAGCGCCGAGGACGAGGCGGAGGCAGCGGATCGCGAACTCGAACAGGTCACGGCACCGGAGCCCGAGTCCCCGTGACTTCAAAGCTCCCGCACACCTGCCCCTTCAGAAACGGGCACCTACCCAATTCACTCGAGACGCTTCGAAGACGTCATGAGAGCGCGCCCGTGGCCCAGGCCCGACAAAAAAAGTGGCGGCCGCCACACGATTTGTCGGGCCTCGTGTCGGAAGCCCTCCGGTCTGCGCCCGCTGAGTTCTCGGACAAAAAAAGTGGCGGCCGCCACTTTTTTTGTCGGGGACGGTCGGACGGGCGGTGATGCGAACGCGCGGGCGGCGCGTCACCCCTGCATGGAGGCGCGGGCGGAGATTACTTCCGCCGCTTGAAAAAAAAGAGCTTCTGCAGCCACACCAACAGGCCGAATCCAACGACCAGCGCGAGCCACAGCAGGATGTCGTGTACGTTTTCGCTCATCCCGGTTGTCATTCGTCTCCGCCGAAGCGCAGGCCGTGCGTCATGCCGGTGGTGCGAGCGGTGCGCAGGGGACGCAGCAGCCGGACGGTCACGTCCGAACTCCGGGCCGGACCAGAACCCGGAAGAACGGTCTCGACCCGCGCCGCCCGCCGCACGCGAAACGTACCGGGCGCCTGGTGCAATGCGGGATCGAGAAGCTGGTAGACGCTGACGAAAAGGCCGCCGTTCCTCTCCCCCGGAGTCACGGCCGCGCCATACGTCCCGTTCGATTCACAGACCTCCACCTCATGATCGTTGATTACCTTGCTAACGATCATGACGTGGCGATGCCCGATCAGGTGCAGGATGTCGTCGACCCGCAGATCGCGAAATGAGTTCAGTGTCGCGCAATTGGAACCGTGGGTCCAGGACCCGAGATCCTCCGGCAGGGCAAAGCCCCGGCAAGAGGCCAGGTATCCGTTGATGAAACCGGAGCAATCGACGCCGACGCCGGCGATGCGGCGCGAATCGCAAAACGCCTGGAGGTTTTCGGGGGTGCTGCCTTCGGGATGGCGGGAGCCTGCCGTTAGCCCCCCGGCCGTGAGGGCGTAACCCAGGGTGAGTCGGATTTGCGCGAGCGTTCCCTTTCCGACCATCGTCCGGCTCACACTGCGCAGGTGCGCTCTCGGAATCTCGAAGGCCGCCGTGCCATGATGCCCGCGGGCGGCCCGTCGCATGACGGCTTGGATGCCCTGGAATGCATGGTAGTTCGCGACGCGGTCCGCCTCACCGTTGTTCATGTAGATGCGCACATGCACCCGCGGCCAAAGCCGTTCCGGCTGTATCGCGCCGGTGGCGTCGAGCCACGGAACCGGGAGGTGAAAAAAGTTCAGGAGATAAACGCGGGCGTTGTCCGCCGTGATCGCCAGTTCCGGAAGCCGGGCCGCAAAGCCTGGCCCTGCGACCGGTTGGACGCCGCGACGACCGCCCGTGGACGGACGCCGGCCGTGATCCAGGCCGAATGTCGGCGTGGGGACGCCCGGCGGACGGGGCGGTGCGAGGCCGAGAATTCCTGATCGCTGGTTCCCAAACATGGGGGCTGCGTGCGCCGCGTGTGTGGTGGATCAGTTCGCTCGGCGCCGCGGCCGGCGGTCGCTATTGCAGAAGTTCATCCAGTCGTTCGCGCAACAGGTCACGCGGTTGCTTGATGGTGTCACGATCGATCAACTCGATGAAGGAGGGGACGCCGGAGAACGACGTGGCCGCGGCCACGAGATCGTCGGCGGGTCGAAACGAAGGCAGGCAGGACGTCACGACAACCACGGGACAACCGGGCAGGTCGGCGCTCGTCTCGATGCCGATCTCGAAACGCAGGTCGTGGAAGAGTCGTGCAATGCCGGGCTGGCGCTCGAGCACTTGCTGCAGCACGAGCGCGTTGACGACGGTCTGGCGCAATTCATCGCGCCGGCCGCTCTCCCGGCCGCGCAACAGACTTTTCGCCTGCGCGGGCGGCAGGCCGGTACGGTAGGCGAGGATCCACTTCACCGGCGACGTCATGGCGATGGCTTGTCCCTGGATCGTCACGGTGTACTCCCACGGCAGCACGGAAAGCGCACTGCCGACAAGCGTAAGCCAGTTCGGGTCGAAACTGGACGGAAGATCGTAGGGTTGGTTCGCGAAAGGGCGGAATTTCTTCTGGAGATCCGTCAGCGCCTGGTCCGCTCCGGGCACGTCGACTTTGCTGCCGGCGGTCTTGCCAAACGTGTGTTCGGGAGCCAACAGAGGACGCAGCGTCTCCACGTGCCCGGTGAGTTGTTCCTTCAAAAACCGCGCCACCGCGTCGGTCTTCCGCCGCATATCCGGCAGCTCTTGCAGGGTGAGAGCTTTCCCCGGGACATCGCTCATGCCCAAGGTCCTTACACGAAACCCGGTCGCTTGTAGAAGACCAATCTCGCCTCCGGTCGGCTCTGATGATGCGACTGAGCGTCGGTTTTGACTGCGGCGCCGACTGCCCGTCGGTGGGAGGGCCGGACTTTGGCCTTTGGCCCGTTGGCTACGGACGAAGCAGCCCGGACGCGAGGTCCGGCCCTACAATCGCACAGGATGGTGATGGATCAGGGCGAGTGAAAGACCGTTTCAATGACCCTGGCCGCCGCGGACCGCCACATTGCGCCAGCTAAGGCATTTCCACCGTGACCGTCGGGGCAGCAGACCGCCGTATCCGCAGGACGCCTCCGCCTGGGCGCAGCGGCTCCCACGTCCAACCATCGCTGCCGGCGACGGTCGTGGAGAAAAGCTCACGGCCGACGGCGCGCACGTGCGCAGGGCGGTGCGTGAGCCGAAACTCCTCCGTGCCGGCGGCATCGAACGTGCGATACGAAATCGCATCGTCGTCATAGTGGATTTCGCCTCGCCGGTGATCTCGTGGTACTTCAAGTAGCCGACGCCGAGTTCGCCGATTTTGTCGGGCTCGATTCCGTGGAGTCCGTCGCCACGCATGCCTTCGGCTTCCCAGCGCGTGGCACCGTCATATTCGGCGCCGCCGGGATCACCGCTGGCATAGGGAACCTGCGCCCACTGCCAATCGGCCGGCGTCGTGCCGTGTGTGAGCTCGTGATCGAGCATGTGTCGCACGAGATCGATGTAGGAACGGTCGCCGGTGTAGGCGTGGAAATCGACAGCCAGACTCTGCACGGCTCCGGCAAAAAAAACACGCGGGGTTGTTCATCCAGTCGTCCCACGTTTCCCCGGCACGAAACTTTGTCTCGTCGGCAAACGGCGGGCCGCTGAACGAGCAGGAGACGAAGTAGATCGGCAGTCCGGTTTTCGGATCCGTCGGCGTATGATCGCGAACGAATTCGGCGGCCAGTTGGATGACGTGGTCATACGCCGCGCCCGGGTCTTGCGGACGATACCCGTTCGACGAGCGGGAGTGCGGCAAGCAATGCCCGCGGCTTTCAGCCGTCCGGGGCTCCGACGCCCTGTTCCGTCACGCGTCGGCGCTGCCATGCATGCAATCTGCATGCGGCCGCCTTCGTCGCCAGAGGCGTCATCATTCATCATGAATAAACGGGTTCACTCGCGCGGACGTTGCGAGATGGACGGTTTGACCTGCCTTGTGGAGGCACGCAACCCCTCCCGATTCTGCGTCCATCATCACGAAATCCCCGCCGTGTCCGCGCAGCTTTTCCGATCCAGCCGGCACGCCATGGCGAAAAATTCCGGTCCCAGGCGCCGACATACAACCATCCGGCGACCCACCTCCAATCCTAAATGCTCAGACAACATGAATAGAAAACCCGCCAGTCCGCAGTTCCCGGCCCCGTGGCCCTATCTCCAGCCGGCGATCCTCGCCGGGTTCTTTCTCAGCAGTATCGTGGCCCTTCATGCCCAGGGCACACCGCCGCCCGCACCTCCGGCTGGTAGCGAGCAGGCCGATACGGAGACGGTGATTCTCAGCCCGTTCGTGGTGGATTCGTCCGAGGATGTCGGTTACCAGGCGACCAGCACCCTCGCCGGCACGCGCATCCGCACGGACCTGACGGATGTCGGCTCGGCCATCTCCGTTCTCACGAAGGAGATGATTTCCGACCTCGGCGGCTATAACAACGAGACGGTGCTTTCGTATGCGGTAAACACCGAGGTCGCCGGCCCCCGGGGCAACTTCTCGGGGGCAAATCGCTCCGGCCCCGAGGGCCACGTCGGCGAAGGCAGTTTCGCCAATCCCAACAGCAACACCCGCGTGCGCGGTCTCGCCGAGGCCGACAACACCCGCGACTTCTTCCTCTCCGACGTGCCGTGGGACGGCTACAACACCTCGCGGGTCGACCTGCAGCGCGGTCCCAACGCGATCCTTTTCGGCCTGGGCAGCCCGGCCGGTATCATCAACGCCGCGACGGATCAGGCCCAGTTCTGGAACAAGGGCACGCTCGGAGCGACGTTCGACGAACACGGGACGCAGCGCTATTCGCTCGATTACAACCGCAGCCTCATCGACAAGCAGCTCGCCGTCCGCGTCGCGCTCCTCGACAACCACCAGAAGTTTCAACAGGACCCCGCCTACTCGCGCGACCGCCGCGTGTTTGGCGCGCTGAAGTTTGTCCCCGCGGCCCTGAACCGGCGGAACACGCTCTTCGAGGTCAACGGCACGTTCGAGCACGGGAAGATCCGCTCGAACCGCCCGCGGGACGTCACGCCGCAGGACAACCTCACACAGTTCTGGCGGCCGGTTGCGCTGGGCGGGGTGGACCAGCGCACGTTCGACCTCTATCGCGATCCGCAGGGCGAAACGCTGCCCGACCTTACGCCGGACGACGAGGACGATCCCTTGCGGCCGAACCCGCTCTTCATGTATGACCCGGTGCTCATCG
The DNA here is from genome assembly GCA_963797435.1 of uncultured Verrucomicrobiae bacterium. Lineage (GTDB taxonomy): Bacteria > Verrucomicrobiota > Verrucomicrobiia > Opitutales > Opitutaceae > CAWCPJ01. Next base: position 9,836 of record CAWCPJ010000009.1, read on the forward strand.
ACGGTCGCGGCGGCGGCACGGTCAACCGGGTGATCAACTCGGCGGGCAACGTCGGATTCGAGCGCGAAGGCCTGCAGGCCTTCGGCGCGCTCACGCCGACCGGGGAAGTCATCACCGATGCGCAGGGACCCAACAACGCCGGCCCCTTCCCGCAGAACACCGGTCTCCAGGGGCTCGCGGGCGTCCAGACCTGGTCCGGTGCCGCCGGCCTGCCTTATTCCGCGATCGGCGCCTATCGCAACGACACGATTTCCGACCCGTCGATCTTCGACTTCTACCACCACCTCATCGACGGCCCCAACAAGCGTGAATGGACCGACTGGGATACGTATACGGTCGAGCTGACGAATACGTTTCTCGACGGCATGGTCGGCTACAACGCCACGCTCTTCCACGAGACGTTGAAGCGCGGCATGGTCACGCCGCTCGGCTGGGAGGGAAACACCCTCCGTCTGGACATCAACGAGCGCAATTTCGACACCACGCCCAACCCGGACGTCGGCCGCGCCTATATCGCCGCCCGCTCCGGCAGCATGGGCAGCTTTTCGAACAAGTCCGATCGCGATGCCTACCGCCTCCAGGGCTTCGTCGCCTACGACTTCGCGGAGCGTCACGAAGGCGTCGGGGCGAAACTGCTCGGCGAGCAGCGCGTGACCGCCGTTTACTCGAAGGAGGGCCAGAAGCTCGACAGCCGCAACATGCAGTTTGCGAGCTGGGATCCGGCGACGCTCGCGCTCTTCGGACCGGACTCGACGATCACGAACCCGGACGTCAACGCCGGCTTCCGCTATTATGTCAGCGGTGACCTGCGCGGTGTTTTCAGCCCGAAGAATCTCAACCTCTCCGGGCTCACCCAACCCTTCGCCCAGGGCGGCGGCGGGGAACAGGCGATCCACTGGTTCGATCCGACCTGGACCGCGCCGGCGTCCGTCGATCCGGCGGCGCCGTGGGACAACCCGCTCGATCCCGATCACATCTTCAACGGTAGCTACACGCAGTCGGAAAACCCGGCGAACTATCGCGGCTGGAGCGACGTGAACGGCCGCTACGTCACGCTCAACTCGAATGACACCGTTGCTGGCGCGAGTGCGCATGACTACCTCACCGAGAGCGCCACGCTGACCGACTTCGACGTCAAGTCGCAGATCGGCGTGTGGCAGGGCACGTTCTGGGATCACGCCGTGGTTGGCATTTACGGCTACCGCAAGGACAAGGCGCGCAAATACGAATACGTCACGTCCGACCGTCAGCATAACGGTAACGGGGTTGGCGGCGCCGAGCTCAATCCCGCGACCTACAACTACAACAATCCGGACGCCTCGATCAGCAATACCGAGGCGATCACCCGGAACTGGAGTGTCATGCTGCACGTGAACAAGGTGCTCGGTTCGCACGACGTCCTCCCGTTCAACCTCCGCCTCTACTACAACGAGGGCGAGAACTTCCAGCCGCTCGCCGGCCGCATCGACGCCTTCGGTCTTCCGCTGCCGAACCCGGGCGGCAGAACCCGGGACGAGAGCGTCATGGTCTCGACCAAGGACGACCGCTTCAGCCTGCGTCTGACGAAATACAAGACCTCGATCACGAACGCGACCTCGACGGACGGCCAGTTGCAGAACACCTGGGCGCTCGAACAGGCGCTCGGCGACGATCTCGGGCCCACGTCCTCCACGCCCGCGATCGTCCGCGGCTATCTCACCGGGAAGTTTTCCTATGACGATTACGCGGCCTCGGGCGGCGATCCCGACCAGTTGCGGAACTCGATCATTCCCGCATGGCTCCAGTTCGAGAAGGACCTGAAGGCGAAATTCCCCGACTTCGTTCGCGCCTGGATGGGACCGGACTCGTCGTCGGGTACCGACAGCATGGAGACCCCGATCATCACCGCGCCGACGGGCTTCGTGGCGACCGAGGCCTCCACGTCCAAGGGCTATGAGTTGGAGTTCGTCGCGAACCCGACGCACAACTGGCGCATCGCGATCAACGGATCGCGCACCGAGGCCACCCGGGACAAGGTCCCCGGCGAAAACTTCCGCCAGGTCGGGGAATTCGTCGACCAAACCTTCCAGACGTCCGATGCCGGCCTTGCGCCGGTGTGGTGGCCGCAGAACGTCGCCGGTCTCCGCGGCGTCGGCCCGTATCCGTTCTTCTTCCGCTCCGACTGGCTGCGCGTCAATTCGCTCAACGGCCAGTCCGCACCGGAGATCCGGAGGTACCGCGTGAATATGATGACCAACTACGATTTCGCGGAAGGCCGCCTCAAGGGCGTCGGCGTCGGTGCGGGTTATCGCTGGGAGGACAAGTCGATCCTCGCCTATGCCCCGTTGATCTCCGACGACGGCACCTACGGCATCAACCTTGATGCACCGTTCTACGCCCCCTCCAACGACTCGCTCGACCTCTGGGTCAGCTATCGGCGGAAACTGAGCGAGAAGATCAACTGGCGCATCCAGTTGAACGTTTACAGCGTGGGCGAGAAGAACCGGCTCGTTCCGCTGGCCGCCGGCGTGGACTACACGCGGATCAGCAGCGACTCGCCGCAGCCGGGCGAGGTCGTGCCGATGCGGGCCACGAGCTACTTCATCCGCGAAGGCATGAACTGGCAGATCTCCACGTCCTTCGAATTCTAGCTCCTTTGGGCAGGGCGGCGGCGATACCGCCGTCCTGCCCTTGTTCTTTTCCGCTTTGTTTCGGCCACAGCAGGGCGGGTCTTCGTCCCGCCCAAGGTGGGTCGAAGGCATGCCCGACCACACCCGGCAGGCCGCCCTTGCCACCCAGGAAAGCATCGGCCGTCCCCAGCGACCGCAGGTACCCGATCAACTCGTAGTCCGTGTTCATGCCGGCCAGCGGCGGACTGTCTTGCCTGGCCATGTGTTGCGCCTCGAGGTCGAGGCTGAGAAAGGCGATGTCTTCGGGCACGCCCCAGCGATCCTCCCGCAGCCAGCGCCAAGGGCACGCTGGCGCCATACGCCTTCGAGACCTACGAGATCGCGCCCCTCCTGCGCGCCGGCCCCAACGTGCTGGCGGCGGAAGTTCGCTGGTTCGGCGAGAACTGCCCGATCAGCGAAGTCCATGCCCCCGTGCCGGGATTCCTGGTACAGGGGCCGGAGGACGCCGGTCTCGATACGCCCGGCGACTGGAAATGCTGGGCGAGCGATGCGGTCACCCCGGACACGACCGAATACATCGAGAACGCGCACCAGTTCCTCAATCACCTGGATTGCGTGGACGCGCGGCGGGAGCCGTTCGGCTGGCGCAACCTCGAATTCGACAACTCCGCCTGGGCCGAGGCAATCTCGCTCGGCGTCGCGGCCGCCACGGGCGCGACCTGGGGCGTGGCTCCGTTGTGGACCCTGGAGCCGCGCGACGTCGCGGCGATGGACGAGACGCCGGCGCGCTTCGCGAGGGTGATCGAGCAGCGGCGCGTGCGCACGCACCCGTTTGGCGAGACGCCGTCCGGCTGGAGCCTCGCCGCGGGCGAAGGCGGTTCGCTGTTGCTGGATCCCGGTGCCTACGTGACCGGCTTTCCCGAAATGCT
>CAWCPJ010000010.1:0-120475 GCA_963797435.1 uncultured Verrucomicrobiae bacterium
GCGATAAGCTTCAGAGCGGTAACGATACATTGAACATGCAGCGCCGGAGCTTGCCTCCGGGCCGTTAGCTCCAGACCTCGTGTCCGTCGCAGCCCACCGGGCGCAGACGGAAGCGGCCCGGAGGCAAGCTCCGGCCCTACAACTTACCGCCTGGCGCCTTCAGCCTGCCGCCTGCTCCCTCTTTTCGTCCGGCTCGATGTGCACGACGACGTCGAGAACCGGCAATTCCCCGGCGATCAGTGCGTCCTTGACCCGATGCGCGATCGCGTGGCCCTCCCGCACGGACAGGTCCCCGGCGACGATGACATGGATGTCCATCAGCAGCCGGACGCCACTCTTGCGCACGCGACATTTTTCGATCGCCACGACACCCGGCACGGCCGCGGCGATTTGCCGAACCCGCTCCTCCACTTCGCGTGGCGCGGACGCATCCATGATCTCGTTCAGCGCAGGTTGCAGCAGACGTACGCCATTGAATGCAATGAAGCCGCACGCCGCCAGTGCCGCCCAGTCGTCCGCCGACTCGAACCCAACTCCGCCGATCAACGAGATCGAGATGCCCACGAACGCCGCCACGGACGTGACCGCATCCGACCGGTGATGCCAGGCATCCCCGCGCAGGGCCGTGCTGTCGAGCGCGTCCCCCACCCGACGCATGTAGCGAAACAAGCCTTCCTTCGTCGCCACGATCAATACAAGCACGACCAGCGTGAAGGGGGCGGGCGCATGGTGCGGGGTGATGATTTCCTTCACGCTTTGCACCGCCATCACGATGGCCGCGGCCAGCAATCCGGCGGCGACGACAATCCCGGCGAGCGACTCGGCCTTGCCGTGGCCATAGGGATGTTCGGCGTCGGCGGGTTTCGCCGCGACGCGCAACGCCTTCCACACGACCAGGGAGCTGAACACGTCCGCGCACGATTCCACACCGTCGGCAACCAGCGCGTAGGAATTGCCGAGGATCCCCGCGATGATCTTGCCCAATGCAAACAGCGGGTTGGCCAGCACGGAAACCAGCGACGCGCGAAACCCATGCCGGATGTCAGCCATGATGGTGCGTCAAGGGAAAGGGGGAACCCGACACCGACAACCCGTCAGTCGGCCGCCTGCCCCCGACAGTCGGCGCAGATTCCGTAATAGATCACTTCCTCGCCCTCGAATTTGAAACCCTTGGGGCGGCGCGCCGGCAATGGCACGTCCACCGGCTCGTCAATGTCGAAGACGCGGCGGCAACGATTGCAGATGAAATGGGAATGACTGCGCGACACCGCCCATTCATAGCGCACGGGTTGTCCGGCGTAGGCGACGCTGACAATGCGGCCCGCCGTTGTCAGTTCGCGCACCGTGCGGTAAATCGTCGCCAGACCCAGGCGCGGCAGCAATCGCTTCGCGGCGACATGGAGTTCGTCCACCGCGAGAGGGCGGCCCGCCGATCGCAAGGCGGTCTCGATGGCCGCCAATTGGCGGGTGTTGCGCGCGCGCATTTCCCGAGCCTGAGGCACCGCGCCCACCCGTCAATCCGGGTCGGTGTTCCGCCCACTTCTTTATTGATAACATGTTCTCACTAGGTTTTGCTGCCCATCTCCCATGGATTCCCGACCTCTTCGCCGCAGCCGGCACCGGCTCACCACGGATGCGCTCCCGATCACGGCGGCGCTCTTCGCCTTCGGCGCGACGCTCGCGATCGGCGAGGAAACGGAACCTGTCGTGCCGTTGGATCCAATCGTCATCTCGGCGACGCGCACGCCGCAGGAGGCAACGACCCTCAGTTCCAGCGTCACGGCAGTGAGACTCGACGCGCTGCACGACGCCCAGGTGTTCGATCTGCGAGACGCCCTCGCTTCCGTGCCGGGCGTCTCCACGGCCACGTCCGGCGCCACGGGAGCGCCCACCTCGATCTTCCTGCGCGGCGCGAGTTCGCATCAGGTGCTGTTCTTTGTCGACGGCGTGCGCATGAACGATCGCTCGACCGCCTATCTCAATTTTCTCGGTGGCGCCGGCCTCGCCGGGCTCGACCGGCTCGAGGTGCTGCGCGGACCGCAAAGCACGCTCTACGGCAGCTCGGCGATGGGCGGCGTGATCCTGCTCGAAACCGCGCATGGTCACGGCGAGCCGGGTGGCGTCGTTTCCGGAACGCTTGGTTCCTTCGGCACGCGGGGCGCCACCGCGACTGTCGCCGGCGCCGCGGGCGCGCTCCGTTACTCGGGCGCGTTGTCCACGTTGCACACGGAAAACGACCGACCGGGAAATGACTTCGACCAATGGACTGCCGCCGCCCGGGTCGAGGGTCGCGCGTCCGCCGCCCTGCGCGTCGGCGCGACCGTGCGCACGCAACACGGCGACTATGACGAGCCGGGTTCGCGTTTCTTTCCCTATCCGGGTGCCGTCGACACTGACAACACGCTGGCGACCGCGTATGCGGAATGGACCGACAAAGCCTCCGGCGTGGTTTCCCGGCTCACCTACGGGCGGCATGCGCGCGACTACGCGTTCACCGACGACTTCGGTCGCTCGGATTCGCACAACCGCCGCGACATCCTCGACTGGCAGACCGCGTGGCACGCGACTTCCGCGCTCGAACTGGTCGGCGGGGCCAACGCGGAATGGTCGCGCTATACCATTTCAGACTGGCGCACGAGCGACCGGGTGCTCGCGGGTTATTTGTCGGCCACCGCACACGTGACGCCGGACGTGATCCTCAACGCCGGCGTGCGCCGCGACGACTACCGCTCCGCGGGCGCCGCCACCACGGGACGGGGCGGCATCGCGTGGTTGCTGAATGATCGGCGGACCAAGCTGCGCGTCACGCTCGGGACGGGTTTCACTGCACCCGGGTCGGACGACCGCTTCGGCGTGCCACAGTGGGGTCAGGTCGCAAACCCCGACTTGCGACCGGAGAAGTCGACCGGGTGGGATGCCGGCGTCGACCAGACATTCGCGGACGGGCGCCTGACGACCAGTGCAACCTATTTCGAAACCACGTTTCGCGACCTGTTCGACTACACCTTTGATCCCACGACCTTCGAGGGACAAGTGATCAACCGCGCGCGGGCGCTGACTCGCGGCCTCGAACTCGGCGTGCAGGCCCGTCCGCACGACCACGTCACCCTCAGCGCGAGCTACACTTGGCTGGAGGCATTTGACCGCGACACGCATGCCCGTTTGATTCGCCGGCCAAAGCACACCATCGACCTTGACGCCCGCTGGCAGGCGACCTCGCGCTTCCTGGTTGGCGTCGGCGCGCACGGCGTGATGAACCGCCTCGACACCACCATGAACGGCACGGAACGAATCGAAGACTACGCAACCGTCCGCGCCTATCTGGGTTTCACCGTGAACGAACAGCTCTCGTTGCACCTGCGCATCGAGAACGCGCTCAATCGGAACTACGACGAGGTTGCGGGCTACGCTGCGCTGCCTCGCGCCGTTTACGGCAACGTCGCGTGGAAATTCTGACCTTGCGGCGCCTGCTCTGCATCGCGCTGGGCCTGGCCGCCGGTCCCTGGATCGGATCCGCGGCCGACGTGCGCGTGGTTTCCCAGACCGTCGGCTCGGACGAACTCCTGCTCGCGCTTGCCGCACCCCGACAGATCGCCGCCCTCAGCCATCTCGCGCGCGACCCGGAGTTTTCCGCCGTCGCCCGCGAAGCGAAGAAATATCCGCAGCTCACGCTCGGTGATGCCGAGACGATCCTTCGCTTTCATCCCACGCTCGTCCTGTTCGCGGACTACAGCCGACCTGAACTCGTCGCCCAGGTCGAACGAACCGGCGTGCACGTACCTGACGTTCGATCACTACGACACGCTCGAAGAAACCTACGCGAACCTCCGCACGCTGGCGCACGCCCTCGGAGCGGAGGATCGCGCGAAGAAACTCATCGCCACCTGCCAGGCGCGCGTCGCCGACCTCGAGCAGCGGCTTGCCCATGTGCAACCGGTGCGCGTGATTGCACCCTCGACCTACGGCCTGATTCCCGGCCGCGACACCACGTTCCAGGATCTGTGCGACCACGCCGGCGCGGAAAACCTCGCCGCGACCCTCGGCGGTCTCCGCGGCCATGCTCGGCCTCCTTCCGAGCAAATGCTCACCTGGCTCGTCGACCGGCTGGTGCTTGGCGGCACCAACCTCGACGAAGCCATCGCCGTTTTTGCCCGGGTGCCGCCTTACGAATTCATGCCGGCATTCAAGCAACGCCGCGTCGTGCTGCTCGAACCGTACATGCTGAGCTGCGTTTCGCACCGCCGCATCGATGGGTACGAGATGCTGGCGCGTGCCCTGCACCCGGAGGTGTTTGCGGCCTCCGGAGCAGTTCACGGAAAAGGCACGGATGACGACCATTGAGCGCATGCGACTAAAGCAGCGCCATGCGCCGCACTCCCCGACCAGACGGATGTCGCGGGTCGGACCCCTGCGCGTCAGCGTCCGGAAGTGCCGCGTTCCGCGCGGCTCTCCCCGGCCGCCGAATCCCGCATGATCCTCCCTCTCCGCGCCGTCCGACTCGCCCTGCCCGCCGCCCTCGTGGTGCTGGCACTGTTGACGGTGCTGTCGCTTGGGATCGGCGACATGCCGCTCGGCCTCGGGCAAATCTGGCATGGATTGCTCCGCAACGACCCCATGGCCGCAACGGTCATCTGGCAGATCCGCTTGCCGCGCGTGTTCGTCGGGATTGCCGTCGGCGCCGGCCTCGCCTCGGCCGGCGTCGTGATGCAGGCATACTTCCGCAACAGTCTCGCGAGTCCCGGCCTGCTCGGCGTAAGCAGCGGTGGCGCGGCCGGCGCGGTGATTGCGATCGCTGCCGGCTGGGCCTCCGCCTCGCTCTGGTTCGTGCCGGCCGCGGCCATCATGGGAGCGTTCGGCGCCACCGCCGCGGTGCTCATCCTCGCGCAACGCGGCGCCAGCACTGAGCGCCTGCTCCTCGCGGGCGTGGCGCTGAACGCGCTGCTGGGAGCTGTCACCAGTTTCGTGCTCGCGCGTTTCGCCGGACTTTACGAACGCAACACGCAGATCATTTTCTGGCTGCTCGGCGGATTGGAGGACCGCACGTGGGAGCACGTGCTGGTTGCCCTGCCCATCCTTCCCGCGGCGCTGCTGCTCTGGCCACTCGGGCGTCCGATGGACCTGCTCAGCCTCGGTGAGGCGGAGGCCCAAAGCCTCGGCGTCGACGTGACGCGGCTCCGCCGCCTGCTGCTCACGCTGGCGACCGTCCTCGCCGCCGTCGCCACCGCGGTCGCGGGCACGATCGGCTTCGTCGGCCTGGTCGTGCCGCACTTGTTGCGCATGCTCGTCGGGCCGGAACATCGGCGCCTCGTCCCCCTCGCGATCGTCGCGGGCGCGGTGTTCGTGCTTGCCTGTGACCTGGTCAGCCGCACCACCGGCGGGTTGCGGCTGGGGGTGGTAACGTCATTGCTGGGAGGTCCCTTCTTTCTGTGGCTGCTCCGTCGACATCGCTGAACGCACCGGCCCTTGAACTCGTCGAGGTGACCGTGCCTGGCCGGCTCGACGCGGCCAGCGCGCAGGCGTCGGCGGGCCAGTTGGTCGGACTCATCGGACCGAACGGTTCCGGCAAGTCCACCTTGCTCCAGGTCGCGGCCGGACTGTTGCCCGGCAGCGGTCGGGTCGCGTGGCGGGGGCGGGACCTCACGCGAATTCCCGTGTTGGAGCGCGCTGCGCTCGCGGCGTGGACGCCGCAGGAGGCGCGCTTCGAATTCGGCTTCACCGTCCGCGCGGTCGTGGCGCAGGGCCGGTTCGCGCACGGTGACGACGACCGCGGCGTCGACAAGGCGATCGCTCGTTTCGATCTCGGGGCGCTCGCCGATCGCCCGGTCAACCGGCTTTCCGGCGGCGAACGCCAGCGCGTCCTGCTGGCGCGCGCGCTGGCCACCGATGCGCCGCTGCAACTGTGGGACGAGCCTCTCGCCGCGCTCGACGTGCGCCACGCGCTGGAAGTGATCGTGCTCGCCCGCGAGCGCGTGAGCGCCGGCGGAACCGTGATCATGTCGCTGCACGATCTGCGCATCGCGCACCAACTCGATCACGTCATCGTGTTGCATGAGCGTCGCGTGGAGGCCGCCGGCGCACCAGCGACTGGTACTGTCGACGGAACTACTCGATGCGGTCTTTGGGGTCCGCGCCCGCACGGCGCCGGGCCTGATTTTGGAGCTGCCGTAGGTTTTTCCACGAGGGCGGTCGTCCCCGTGCGTCGTCTGCGACCTCTGGGGCCGGACCTTGGGTCCGCGCCGAGCGGCGCGGCACCGACACGCCGTCGACTTCGCTCAGCCCACGCCGATCCGGCCCTCACCCCCGGACAGCGCCCCTTGCAATTCGCGTGAATCGAGCAACCGTGAATATCTCTTTCTCGGCCCTGGCCAGGGCTGAACGAACCAAGATCCATATGAACCACTACGATTATCCACAGAAATTTCGCGCGGTCTACGATCGTGCCATTGCCGCCTACAACGGCGGAGTCCGCGAGGCGGCCAAGCTGCTGGGCCCCGAAGACGTCCGGTGGCTCGAGTCGATCGGCTCGCGCGCGCAGGACCTGTTCGACTACGCCGAGGATGCGGCCAACGACCAGGAGCCTGATTTCGAGACGGCGCTGCTCGTGCAGGCGGTGCGCCGCGACTACTTTCTCGAGGTGCAGGGTGGCAGACCGCCGTCCGGCATGCTCAAAACCGAGCAACTGCCGGCGAAGACCGACGCCGTGCGCGGAATCGAATGGCTGCCGCGGATCATCCCGAAGACCAGGGCCAAGCTCCGCGGTGAGCTGCCGCAGGACCTGATGTATGGTTGCGGCGGTGACCGGAAGTTTTTCAAGACCCACGACATCCATCCCGCGGAATTTCTCCGCCTCGTGTGGACCCACGAGCGTGACGACAACGCGATCATCCGGTGGGTGGAGAAGCGTGCGAAGACCGCCCAGGCGATGGCCGTGGCGGAGGCATAAGGTCCCTCGCCCGGGAGGGATCACTGTCGATCGCGAGCCCCGGACTTCCGGGGCTCGTTTTCTTGTGCCCCCGAGCCGGAGGGCCGCACCCAACCGGCCGGAGCGACGTCGACGGTGTGCCCGCGCCGCTACTACGGCGAGCGAACGGGGGCGGCCGCTGTAGGGCCGGACCTCGCGTCCGGGCCGAGTCCGTCCGCCTGCCCGCCGCCATCGCGGCCCGGACGCGAGGTCCGGCCCTACATGATTGCGGTCGTTCAGGTCTCCGCGCGGGCGGCGGCATCCTTCTCGATCGCGTCGCGGAAGGTGGCGAGGGCTTCCTTTGTCGCAGCTTTGACGGCGGGGAGATCCTTCGCGCCCTTCACTTTGGCGGTGGCGAAGAGGTAGAACTTGATCTTCGGCTCGGTGCCGCTGCCGCGGACGGCATAGCTGAAGCCATTGGCAAGGTAAACGAAGTAGAGATCCTGCGCGGGGATGCGCTCGCCGTCGGAGTCCTTGATCACCTGCCGCCCGAAGTCGCGAAACTGCTTTACGGCGATGCCATTGATCCGCTTGGGCGGATTCTCGCGATAGGTCGTAAGGATGCGTGCAATCTTCGCGGCGCCCGTGGCGCCTTCGTAGTAGATCTGGCCCACTCCCTCGAGATAGAAGCCGTACTTGAGAAACAGCGAATCGAGTTGTTCCGCGACGGTGCGCCCCCTCTTCTTCGCGGCGGCGGCCAGTTCGCAGAACATCAGGCAGGCGGCGTTCGCGTCCTTGTCGCGCACAAGATCGCTCGAGAGGTAGCCGTAGCTTTCCTCGCCTCCGAAGACGTAGAACGTGCTGTACTTTTGCAGGAGTTTCGCGCGGGTGGCGAGGGGTGTGGCATCGTAGTCGAGCGCGATGCCCTCCCGCGCGAGAAGTTTCTCCTTCAGCTGTCGTTCGTAGGCCGCGAGTTTCGCGCCGATCCATTTGAAGCCGGTGAGCGTGTTTACGACCTTCAGACCCTGGGCGGTCGCGACGGCATCCTGCATCGGCGACGTCACGAACGTCTTCACCAGGGCGGCGGAACGCGTGCGCTTCTTTGGCAGGATGCCGAGCTGCTTCATGCGCGTGATGCGGTAGTCCGCCAGGAGCACTCCGATCTGGTTGCCGGTGAGAAGCTGCATTTCACCCTGCGCGTTACGCACGGCGACACCCATGCGATCGCAGTCCGGATCGGTCGCGAGCACGATGTCGGCGCGCTTGCGGCGCGCAAGCTCGACGGCCTTCGTAAGCGCTTCGGCGTTTTCCGGGTTGGGCGACTTGACCGTGGGAAACCGCGGGTCGTGCACGGCCTGGTCGCCGACGATCTCATGCTTGATGCCGAAATGTTCGAGCATGGGCATCGTGGCGACGCCGCCGACGCCGTGGATCGGCGTGAAGACGACCTTCAGTTTCGAATCCTTGAAAAGCTTCGGGTCGATCACGACCTGCTCGAGCGCCCGATGATACGCCTCGTCGGCAGCGGCCGGCAACGTCGTGACCCGGTTCAAATCAATCGGGAGATGCGCGGCGGTGTCGGCCAGCGGCACCTGGTTCACCTCGGCGATGATCCCGGAGTCGTGCGGTGGCACCACCTGGCCGCCGTCCTCGAAGTAGGCCTTGAAGCCGTTGTCGTGCGGCGGATTGTGGCTGGCCGTGATCACCACGCCGCAGTGCGCCTTGAGCCGGCGCACGGAAAAGCTCAGTTGCGGCGTGGAACGGGGTCCGTCGAAAATGAAGGCGTTGCCGCCGAGCCGCGTCCAGGTGGATGCCGCGAGTTCACAGAAGATGCGCGAAAAATGACGCACGTCGTGCGCGATGACGATGCGCGGGGGCTGGAAACGATGCGCGGCGGCGAGATATTGTTTCGTGTAGCGGAACAGGCCGATCGTCGCGCGAATGATCGTGAATTCATTGAGCAGATTGCTGCCGACCGAGGGATGCGCAGGCGTCTCCAGCGGTCCGGGCGTACCGGTTTCGGCGGCCGTCGTGACCGCACCGATCGTGCGGCCCCGCATGCCGCCGGTGCCGAACTCGAGGTAGCGGTAGAAACGGTTGTTGAGTTCTTCGAATGCGCCGGTGTCCACCAGCTCCGTGAGGCTGGCCAACGCCCATTCGGGCAGCACGCCGGACTCGACCCAGGCCCGGAGGTTTTCGGCGGCGCTGGCCAGCAGCCGACCGTCCGCGCACGCCGCTTCGATACGGCTCAGAAGTTCACTTGACATGCCGTGGGATTTTCCGGGCGGGCCAGGGTGAGTCGAGGCGCAAACAGCCGCGACTCCTCCGATAAACGCGTGGGGCGGCCGGGGTTCGAATCGACTTTGCCGCGTCGTATCCAAGCCGCCGATTGGAAACGCCCCGGATCTTACTGCGGCAGTTTCAGGCGGCGCCCGGCGTCGATGGTTTCATCGACGCCCACCTGGTTCATGATCGCGAGAGTCTCCGGCGTCCACGACTCCGGCAAATGCGCCGGAACGAACTCGCGAAACGGCCCGGGGTGTTCGGCCGTGACGAGCTTGAGTCGGGTCGGCTTGACCTCGAGTCGCGCCGGATCATCGAGCGGCGCAAAGCCGCGAATCGCGTTCTCCAGGATCGGCTGCACCAGCGGGAAACTCGCCGGAGCAGCCTGGCCCACCAAGCTGAATACCCTGCCTTGGTAGCCGATGAATGCCGCGACGGTGCGCACCGTCCCCTGATCGGTGTTGAGGTCTCCCAACACAATGGTCGCGGGAAGTCCATGGATGGTGGTCTGACGCGAGTCCGCGATCTGCATGCCCGCCTGCTGCACCGTCTGCGTCGCGGCCGTCGCCGGATCCGCGCCCGGCGCGAGTTGCAGCCCGAGCCCGGCGGACTTGTCCGGCGCGGTCAACAAAACCATCGCATGCTCGTTCTGCAGCTTCCAGCCCGCTGGAATCGGCAACTGGAACTTCAATTCCGGATGATAGAACGTATCGCCCCGGCGATAGCCCTGGCGCGGATCGTCGCCGATCACGATGCCGTCGACATGGTCAAGAAATTCCCTGGTGCCCACCTCCGGCTTCTGTTCCCCGACCGGAATCCAGGCCCCCGCGGACTCGCGCACGGTCTTCGCACGCTCGCCCGGATCCGGGTGCGTTGATTCCCACGCGGGCAGCGTCTGGCCCTTCGCTTCGGACATCCGCTTGAGCGACTCAAAGAACGACGCACTTTCCGCCGGCGCGTAGCCGGCGAGGCCGGCGTACTTCACCCCCAGGCTGTCCGCCTCGCGTTCCGCGTCGCGACTGTAACGCAGGAGCAGGAATTGAAATGCGGAGCCGCCCAGGTCGAGGATCTGCGAGCCGAGGTTCGATTCGGGTGCCACTTTCTCCCCGATGATGGCTCCGGCGAGCAGGCCGAGCTGGCCCCACTGCGCGCGCAACGCCTGTCGCGACGAGTGCCGCGCGATCACGTGGCCGATTTCGTGACCCAGCACGACGGCCAGTTGCGCCTCGTTGTCGACGTGCGCGAGCAGCCCGCGCGTCACATAAACGAAGCCACCGGGCAATGCGAAGGCGTTGACCACCGGCGTGTCCAGCACGCGAAAGGTGAAGGTGGTGTCGCGATACATCTCGGGAGTGCTCGCGTCGCGAAAATCACTCTTCGCCAATACGCGGTGGGCGACTTGATCCACGTACGACTGCAGCTCAGGGTTGTCGTAGATTCCCATTTCCGCGACGACATCCTTGTCGGCTTTCGCACCGAGCTCGAGTTCCTGCTGCCACGTGTAGGCGTAGGAACGACTTTCGCCCGTGATGGCGCTGGGCTCGGAAACACACCCGCCGCCGGCCACTATCGGTACGAATGCGACGCACATCAGGCGGAGCCCATGGCGTCGTAACGGTAGCCATTTCATGCTGCACAATCCTCCTTTGCTGGTGATGCACCGCGCACGCTGCGTGCCACCTGAGCTGGGCCGGGACGGGTCGATCACCCGTCCGCGGACGCCTCGGCGAGTCGTCCCTGCCGTGATCGCCGGGCAACAGTGCCTCACCGCCGCCGTGCGGATTGGCGCCGAAGATGCGTCGGAAGCATGCAGATTGCACCCGTCGAAGCATCGCATGTCCCGGCGCGACCGCGGTCGGCGGGGACAGCCGACCCTGCCTTTTGGTCGCGGTGAGCGATTCGGCCAGCCAGCATGGAAATTTCATACGTTCGGCCACGTTTGTTCCGGTTCGCTTCGCGCCCGGTCTTGTCGCTTCGCTCGGAACGGGAGCTCAAACGCGGCTACAGGGAATGAAGAACGCGAGACAGGAAAGAACGCGAGAACGTGAGAATCCTGGACTGAGTCTTTCTATCTCAGACGTCTTCCAGGTCTCGCGTTCTTCCATCGCACCCCGTAGCTGCGTTGGCGTGCAACGACAATGTGGCCCGGTTTTCCCTCGGACTGTGGGACTGTCTCTCCGGATCGTGCACTTTCGCGACGATCTTGTTGGGTACGGACACTCGTGTTCATGAAGTGTCTCCGTCGCGGTAGCGCGCGGGTGCGGCCTCGACCTGGTCCAGGGGCGGCGCGAGCAACTTGCGCATCAGCACCTCCTCGGTCACGTAGCGTTCGAACGCGCCCCACGGCGTGGTGCAGGCGTGTTCCCCGCGCAGGGTGCGGATGCGCTGGTAACCGCGCCGCTCATACAACCGGCGCGCCGCGATGTTGCGGCGCTCGACCGACAGCTCCGCCCGCGTGCAGCCGACCCGGGCGAGCGCGGCCTCGCCGGCATCGAGCAACCGCGACCCGATGCCGCGATGGCACAGCCAGGGAAATACCCGCAGCGCCCAGATCCAGCCCGCGCGCGGATCGCGGCTGCGCGTGAGGTCGAGCCACACCTGCCCGATCGGGGCGCCACCGGCGATCGCCAGCAACATCAACACCTCGCCCTTTTCCTGGCGCGCGAACGCCTTCTGGATCAGCTCGCGATGATGGGTGAAGGTGCCGAACCATTCCAGCGCCGGCAGGTCGTCGGCGCGGCACGAGCGCAGGCGGATGGGGAGGGAAACCGCAAACGAAGTAACCTCCGCCGGCACGGTCGAGGCGCGTGTGGTCATGTTCATGGCTGCGGATGGGAGTCGTGAAAGGAATGTCGGTTGCAGGTAATGTTCGTCCGATCGTTTTCAACGCCTCGCCCGGGCGGGCACATCCGACCGCGAGCGGCTGTATCCGGCTGCCCGCGCCGGCGGCTGGGATGACGCCCCACATGACTTCAGGCGTCGATGAGCTGCGAGCGTGGTGGCGATGCAGGCGCCGGCTGGCTCAGGAGCCGTTCCAATTCCTCCGCGCGCCGGGCTGCGGAGTCTTGCGCGAGCACGCGCCGGCGCGCACGGGCCGCCATGTCCGCGAGTTTGACCGGCGGCGACTGGAGCGCCGCGATCGTCTCTTCGGTGTTGCGCGCGACTCCGGCCAGTGCGTTCCAGTTACGGTAAAAGCTCAGTTCACCACCCGGCAGTTCCCGCAGATCGCGATGTCCCGCGTAGTAGGGCACGTCGCGCTCGTAAAACACCACCTCGTGGCCGCGCGCGACGAAGGCACGCAGCAGGCCGCGCCACAAGGTTGCATGCCCGCTGCCCCAGGAGGAACTGACGGTGAGTCCGAAGATGACCAACTTCATCGGGCGAGGTTCCGGGTCGCACCCCGGTCCGCCCGCGCGCGATCCCGACGGCTGGCGTCGGATGATGTTCCCTGATCGCACGTGGGCTGCACGGGCGCGAGTATGCCGGGGCAGGAAAGGAAGCCCCAGCGGGCGGCAAACCGATCCGGAGGTGGGGGCAATGCCCTCGGGAGCGGGACGCAAAGCCCTGCGGCTTTGCCCGAAAGGCCAAGACATCGTGGCGCTTTGCCCGCGCGCTTGCCATCACTTTATCGGCACTTCGCCGGCCGATCGCAGGCACGGACATCCGGCGGTTCCCCGGCGCGAATCTCGGTGACTTACATGCGGCACCTCCGCACGTGAGCGCTGTCGGATCTGACCTGCGGCAGTTTTCCACCACCTTGGAGCAACTCATTCCCTCACCATGAGCGCGTCCTTTCCGGATTCCCTCTTCAACAACGTCGGCGTGCGTTGGACGATTGGCAACGCGACGCCCCGCGGATTTGAAGCGCTCTCCCTCTCCGTGTGGGGAGCGTGGCAGATCTTCGGTCCCGCGGCCGAGTACGCCATCTGTGTGAACAATCTCTCGTGCGCGGAGGCTCAGCGCCGTACCGGCAGCGTGCCGCCCGGCGTGCAGTGGATCGCCACCGGCCCGGAACGGCTGCCGGTATTCCTGCGGCCGTATGTCGGTGACAACTGGTCCGAGGGAACATCGTGGAAGTTCGCCCCGCTGCAGGTCTTTCCCGAGCGCTACGAACTCGCGCTCGACAACGACTGCATCCTTTGGGACCTCCCGACCGCGATCGCGGAATGGTTGCGCGCCGGCCACGGTCGCTGCCTCCTGGCCGGGGATCTCAGTCGTTGCGCCGGCCGTTTCTCCGAGCTGTGCGGACCCGAGCCGCGCAACAGCGGAATCCGCGGCCTGCCGCCGGGATTCGATTTTGCGTCGGCTCTCGAATCCGTGCTTTCCGCCCATCCCGTGCGCCTGGTTTCGGAACAGGACGAACAGGGACTCCAGACCGCCGCCCTCGAGGCGTTCGGCGCGCCGCTGGTCGTGTCTGCGGAACAGGTCACGATCTGTTCCCCGTTTCCGCGGCACGTGCCGCACCTCGGCAGTCACGGCGCGCATTTTGTCGGCGTGAACGCGCCCGAGTTGCCGTGGTCGTACGTGGGGCGGCCGGCAACCGACTGGATCGCGGAACACTGGGACCGGCATCGCGAGGAACTGCATCGGCGCGTCTACACGCACGAACCGAGTTGGGCGTGAGCGGGAGCGGGCGGGAGGCGACCACTGGAGCGACGTCCCCCGGTCCCGCCGTTTTTCCCGGCTGCATCCGTCGGGCCGACACCGGATGCCATGTGCCGATCCCGACCCGAGAGCGGACGGCCCGCGGGAAGGATACTCTTGCGGCATGGGACCCCAGCGCGTTGCGATTGCCATCGCCGGCGCGGGGGATTCCTTCTTCCGGCTGCTTGACCACGGCCGGGGGCGTGGATCAGCGCGGGACGCCGCTGCCAACCGGACGACCGCGCGATGAACACGCACTTTTCCAACTGGTACGAGCGCCTGCGGTCGAGTCTGTGGATCGTGCCCGCAGCCCTCACGCTTGCCAGCGTGGTGTTCAGCCAGTTTGTCCTGCAAGTCGACGACTGGATCACACGCGAGCAGATCCACATTCCCTACCTCTACCCCGGCGGCGTGGAGGGCTCGCGGCAGGTTCTCGGAGCCCTCACCGGCTCGATGGTCTCGCTGACGACGATCAGCTTTTCCGTCATGATGGTGGTGCTGACGCTGGCTTCGAACCAGTTCGGCCCGCGCGTGCTGCGCAACTTTCTCGCCGACCGCTTCAACCAGGTCGCGCTCGGCGTGTTCGTCGCCACATTCCTGTACCGTCTGCTCGTGCTGGGGCGCGTGCCCGAACCGGGACAGGACGGTCACGCAACCCCGCGCCTCGCCGTCACGGTCGCGCTGGCGCTCACCACGGCCAGCCTCGGATTCCTGATCGGCTTCATCCATCACGTGGCGCGATCGATCCAGGCCTCGCACGTCGTGCTACAGGCGCATCTGGAAGAGCGCCGGGTGATCGACGCGCTGTATCCCGAAGACCTCGGCCGGGAACGCGAGGGCGCTTCGCCCCGGGAGTTGCCGGACGATTTCGAACGGAATGCGCAGACGGTTGTGTCACGTGTCGCCGGGTACGTGCAGGCCGTCCATGGCGATGACATCGTGGCCTTCGCCTGCACCCACGATGTGCTGGTCCGGCTGTGCGCAAAGCCCGGCGGCTTTGTCACCGTCGGTGAGCCGATCGCGAAGATCTCGCACTACCACGACCGGGGACCGATCAAGGTCGACCTGGAGAAACTGACGCACGGGTGGATCGAGATTGATTCCGAGCGCACGGGGGAGCAGGATGCCCAGTATGGGTTGCGCCAGCTCACCGAAATCGCCGTGCGCGCGCTGTCCCCCGGGATCAACGACCCGACCACGGCCCTGAGCTGCATCGACTACATCGGCGACAACCTCGCCCGGCTTGCACGACGATCGATTCCCTCTTCGCAGCGACTCGACGAGCACGAGACGCTGCGGGCGATCCTGCCTCGCGATGGGTTTGTCGAGATTGCGGCTGCGGCCTGCGAAGCATTGCGGCACTATGGCCGCGGTCACCCCGAGGTCATGCAACGACTGGTCGCCATGCTCGCGGGACTCGCGCCGCGCTTGCGGCGTCCCGCCGACCGCGCCTGGGTGCGGGACGCCCTCGCGGGCATGGAAAACGAGGCCGACCATCTCGCCGCCCGGCGTGATCGGATGAACTTCCGCCACCACTGTCGGCAGGCCCGGGACGCGTTGCGCACCACCCGCGCGGAATGAGCGACCCGCCCCGCGCAACACATCCGTCTCGTCCGCGCGCGCATCCCACTACGGCACCGGTTCAGCCGTTTCCCAGCCGCCGCCAAGGGCCTTGTAGAGGGCGATCAGGTCGAGGCGAATCGCCGCGTCGCTCTGCGCGAGCGCGTCCTCGCTTGCGAGCAGCGAACGTTGCGCGTCGAGCGCCACGGTGGCGTCGACGAGTCCCTGTTGCCGCTGGTCGCGCGCGATTGCGAATGCGTGGCGGCTCGCGTTCACCGCATCCTGCAGCGAACTCCGCCGCGCCTGTTCCTTCTCCAAACGCACGAGGGCATCCTCCACGTCCCGCAAGGCCCGCATGACGGTGTCCTCGTAGTTCGTGAGCGCCTGTTGCTGTTTTTCATTCTCCACGCGAATCCGCGCCTGCACGCGACCCCAGTCGAGCAGGGGCCAGCGCAGTCCCGGCGCGATGGCATAGTAGCGGCTCGACCACTGCGCGAGATCTCCGGGCTCGCTGCTGTCGACGCCGAGCGCGCCGGTGAGGCTGAAATGCGGAAACAGATCCGCGGTCGCGACACCGATACCGGCCGTGGCCGCGGCGAGTTCCCGCTCCGCCCGCCGGATGTCCGGACGCCGGCGCAACAGATCGGAAGGCACGCCGACGGGTACTTCCGGCGGAAGCGCCGGAAGTTCGGTCGCGGAGGAGAGTTCGGCGTCCAAGGCATCCGGCGGTCCGCCGGTAAGGATGGCCAGCGCGTGCGTGGTCACGCGTTCCGCGCTCTCCAGCGCCGGAATGGTCGCGGTGGTCGTGGCGATCTGCGCCTGCTGGCGCGCACTGTCGAGATCGGTGGCGAGGCCGGCGTCGCGCCGCGCGTTGGTAATGTCGAGCAGTTCGCGTTGCGCACCGAGGTTGTCGCGGGCGATCGCCAGACGCCGCTGGGTCGAGCGCAATTCAATATAGGTGCGGGCGACTTCGCCCAGCAACGTCACCAGGAGCGCGCGACGCCCCTCCTCCGCCGCCTGCACCGTGGCGACCGCCGCCTCGAGGTTGCGTCGGCCGCCACCGAATACATCGAGTTCCCACGATGCATCGAAGCCGGCCTGGTAGAGTTCCGTCGTGGCGCCGGGAAAACCACCTTCGCCGAACGGACTCGCCGGTGCAGCCTGCTGCGCCCCGGCCTGCGAGCGCGTTGCCGCCGAGGCGGTCGGGCCGGTGGTTGCGCCACCCGCTCCGCCCTGGCCGAAGGGAAGCTGCACGTTTTCCGAACCTCGCGCGCGACTGTACCCCGCCGTCACGTCAACCGTCGGCTGCAACGCCGCCCGGGCCAGTCCGCGTTCCGCCCGCGCCTGGCGCACGCGTGACGCCGCCTGCTGGAGATCACGGTTGCCGGCGATCGCCCGCGCGACGAGCTGGTCGAGTTCACGATCGTGGAAGTTCGTCCACCACCGCTGCGCCACGTCGCCTCCGGAGACGGGTCGACTGGCGGCGCGTTGCTTCGAAGCCTGCGGCATTTCCGAGAAACTCGACGCAATCGACGGATGGGGCGGCCGATAGTCAGGACCCACGGTGCAACCGGCGAGCAACAGCGCCAGCAGCACGGCGTGATGCGGGAAGCCGATCGCCGGTATATCGGAAACGTCGGCCGCCGCGGTAGCCGGGTTCGTTGACTCCGGCCCGGCCGCAACAGGGCCGACGGGTGCCCCGGTTGGCGCACGCGGGCGCGACCCGATGGTTCTCCGTCGCCAGGGGAAGATGAAGGACAACCAGGACATCATCATCAATGCACCGCCGCCGCTCCCGTCGGCGTGCGGCGCAGGAAGAACGTCACCGGGATCGCGACCGCCGCAAGGCAGGCGACGAGCGAGAAGACGTCGATGTAGCTGAGCATCGCGGCCTGTTCCTGCACCAGCCGGGCCCAGCGTACGACCGGCTCGTGCAGGTGCGACTGGTAGAGGACGGAAAAGGGATTGATCGTCTCCGCCAGCCGGCTGTGGTGAAACTGCTCACGCCGCGCCAGGACGGTGGTGGCGACGGAGATGCCGACGCTGCCGCCGAGGTTGCGCATCGTGTTGATGAGCGCCGAGGCGTTGTTCGACTTGTCGGGCGGCAGGCCGGTGTAGGCGGCGGTGCTGATCGGCACGAAGAGAAACGGCAGGCCCACCGCCTGGAACACCCGCGCCCACGCGGCGTGGGCAAAGGAGATTTCGGTGTTGAAGCCACTGAGATGAATCGCCGCGAGCGTTTCGACCGTGAGGCCGAACATGATGAGATATTTCGGCTGCACCTTGCGGGTAAGCGCGCCGGCCAGCGGCATCACGAAGAGCGTCGCCACTCCGCCCGCGGTCAGCGCGAGCCCGGCTTCCGTCGCGGTGTATCCGAGCATCGACTGCAGAAACCGCGGGATGAGCTGCGTCGTGCTGATCAGGATGAAGCCGGTGACGAACATCACCGCCATCGACGCGGCGAAGTTGGCGTGCCTGAACAGCGGCACGTCGACGATCGGCCGATCATGCAAGAGTTCCCAGAGGACGAGGAACGCGAGCCCGAGCACCGCCGAGGATCGCAACCGCAAGAATGAATCCCGAGGCGAGCCAGTCGTCCTCCTGCCCCTTGTCGAGCACGACCTGGAGACAACCGAGGCCGAGGGCCACAAGCCCCATCCCGAGAAAGTCGATCCGCAACCCGCCCCGCAGCATGCGGGCGCGGTCCTCGCGCACCGCCCGCGGTTCCATCAGGAAACGCCACGACAGCAACAGCGAGAGCGCGCAGACCGGGACGTTGATGAGAAATATCCACCGCCAGGAAAAGTTGTCCGTGATCCAGCCGCCCAGCGTCGGCCCGATGGTGGGCGCGAACACCACGGCCACCCCATACAAGCGCAAACGCCTGACCCCGGCGCTCCGGCGGGAACGTGTCGGCGAGGATCGATTGTTCGCTCGGAGCCAGGCCGCCGCCGCCCAGCCCTTGCAACACGCGAAAGCAGATCAGCCAGCCGAGCGTCGGCGCGAAACCCGACAGCAGCGAACTCGCGCCGAACAATGCCACGCACGACATGTAGAAACGCTTGCGCCCGATGACCGTCGCGAGCCAGCCGCTGACCGGCAGGACGATCGCGTTGCTGACGAGATAACTCGTGAGGATCCACGTGCTCTCGTCCTGGCTGGCGGCGAGGTTGCCCGCGATATGCTGCAGCGAGACGTTGGCGATGCTGATATCGAGCACCTCCATGAACGTGGCGATCGACACGATCATCGCGACGAGCCAGGGGTTGCGATGCCCGGCCGCGGAACGGGGCGCTCCGGTGGTGCGGGATCGTCAGTCATGCCGGCCCGATCATTGCTCCACGGTCACGGTGACCTCCACGGACATCCCCGGGCCGAGGGTTTCGCCGGGGTCGTCCGCGATCCGGTCCAGCGTGATCTTGACGGGCACGCGCTGCACCACCTTCACCCAGTTGCCGCTGGCGTTTTGCGCGGGAATGACACTGAAGGTGTCGCCGGTGGCCGGCTGAACGCTGTCGACATGGCCCGTCACCTCGAGGTCTGGATACGCATCGATCTTGATCTCCGCGGGCTGGCCGGCCCGAAGGCGCGTGAGCTGCGTCTCCTTGAAGTGGGCGGTCACGTAGAGGTCGTTCGGCACCACCGCCATCAACGCCGTGCCCGGCTTGACGTAATTGCCCACCGCCACGGTCTTGTGCGCGACGCGCCCGTCGATCTCCGCGCGCACGTGGGTGTAGGAGAGCGCGAGCTTCGCCTGTTCGACCTGCGCGGCGGCGCTCTTCTGCTCGGCCGCGGCCGCGGCGATCTGGCTGCCGGCGAGGTCGACCTGCGCCTGCGCCGCCGCGATTCCCTTGCGCGCAACCTCGACTTGCGCCTCCGCGGTGCGGGCGGCATCGCGCGCATCGTCGAGCTGCTGTTGCGAAGCCGCGCCCGCATTCGCCAGGTGGGCTTCCTCCAGGCGTCGCAGCGTGCCGCGCGCGTTCGCGAGATTGGTCTCGGCAACGTCCGCGCGCGCACGCGCCTGCTCGAGTTGACCCTCGGCCACGGCATGCTGTGCGCGCGATTGCTGCTGGCCAGCCCTGGCTTGCGCGGCGGCTGCCTGCGCCTGGTCCAGCCTGCTCTGATAGTCCGTGGGGTCGAGGTCGACGAGGGCATCCCCGCGCGCCACCGGCTGGTTGTCCTGCACGAACACGCGCACGACGCGTCCCTCGACTTGCGGACTCACCTCCTGCCAGACCGCGTCGAGCAAGGCATCGTCCGTGGATTCGTAGTGGCGGCTGTGCATCCACCACCACGTGCCGCCCACCGCGATCGCCATGACGACCACGAAAACGATCGCCATGATTCCCGGACGCTTATACCACGGGCGTCTTGTCGTTTCGCCCCGTTCGTCCGGCGGTGCCCCGTCGTTCCCGCCCTGTCCTTTCCGTTCCCCGCCGCCGGCGGGCGGCCGCGAGTCGGCATCCCGCTGCGCTTCCATGGGTCCAGGTCGGGATCAAAGGTGCGGACGATCCCCGAAACCTCGTCCGGAATCTACCGAAGGCATGAACATGCGCCCATGCTACGCGAAGCGACCGCCGCGTGGGCACCGGGCCCGCAACCGGAGACGGCGTCGGGCCCCGCCCCGACCGATGGAAGAACGCGAGACAGGGGAGAACGCGAGAACGCAAGACGCGGAAGAACCAGAAAAGGAGGCGAGGACGTGAGACGTGTGAACCCGCGATTGAGTCTTTCCATCTCATACGTCTCCCCGTTCTCGCCTTCTTCCCCATCTCGCGTTCTCCCCTGTCTCGCATTCCTCCCCGTCTCGCGTCGCCGCAACGTTTTCAGCACTAGAACGGGTATCCCAGCGACAGGTGCCAGGCATCGTGACCGTCGCCGGATTCGCGCACGACATTATAGCCATACTCCAGGCGCGCCGGGCCGATCGGGGTGTTGTAGCGCAGGCCCAACCCCAGCGAGACACGGGTCTGATTGCCGGGATAATCGGACAGGCTGGCGGCGGTGAGTCCGGCGTCGACGAAGGCGACGGCGGCGAAATGCTGTGCCAGTCCCTGCTCATACTCGAGATTGAGTATGGTGGACACCTCGGCGCCGATAAACGTGCCCCGGGCATCACGGGGCGACGCGCGCCCCTCGATGAAACCGCGAATCGTGTTTTCGCCGCCGGGAAAATAACGCTTCGCCAGCGGAATATCCTGCGACGGCGAGCCCCACAGGGCATAGACCAGCCCGTGTCGCAGGCCGATGTGGATGTATTTCTCGCGCCCGACCGCATGATGCCAGGACGCCTGGAGGTCGAGCCGCTGGTAATTCACCTGGCCGCCGATCGCCTGCGCGGCAGTTTCCAGCGTAAGATTGAGCAGGAGGCCGTGGTGCGGAGAGATCGGGTTGTCGAGCTTGTCGCGCGTAAGGTCGAGCGTGAGCGAGGCGACATTGGAATCCGTCGGCGCATCCCCCGCCCCGGCAGGATCGAAGACATCGGAGCGAATCTTCTCGAACTGGTAGCGCAGGGCCGCGTCGGTATCGAACCAACGGATGCGCTTGCGCGCGCCGAGACTGCCGCCGAACTCCTTGCGGTCGAAGGACACCTCCTCCCGACTGAGCCCGAACAGGCGCGCCGAGGCGTCGGTGGTGGTGCCGAAGATCTGCGGCACGGTGTAGAGATAGTCGCCCGATTCCGATTTCTGCGAATAGATCAACTGGAGCCGGCCGCGGTGCGCCTGCCCGAGCAGATCCGTGTGCACCACCTCGATGCCGCCCCGCAATCTCTCATAGCTGCCGTATCCGAAGAGCAGGCTCACCTCGAGCCGCTTGCCCGGCTTGAGATCATACGTGACGTCCCAGACCGACGGCTGCGGTTTCGCGATCGTGGTCTGGATCGACGTGAAGGTGCCGAGGGCGCCCAGCCGCACGCGGTCCTTGTCGATCGCACTGCGATCGAAGAGATCCCCGGCGTCCACCCGCGTGGCGCGCCGCAACACGCTCTCGTGCGTGCGCTGGTCGCCGACGAACTTGACGGCACCGACATGCACCTGCGGCCCGGGCTCCACCTGGAGCTGGAGGTCATGCCGCAGGACGCCGTGGTCGGGATGCGGCGGCCCGCGCTCCTGCAAATTCACCTCGGCCGCGGCGTACCCCTTTTCATAGAGCACCCGGCGGGCGTCCTGCATGAACTGCTGGCGCCAGACCGGCGAAAAACGTGCGCCCGCCGCGCCCGCGGCCCGTTTGCGAAGCGTGTCCGCCACGATGGCGGGCGCATGCGCCGGCGGTTGCACGCTCGCGACCCGATGGAAGCGACCCTCGTCGACCGCGATGGTGACATCGACGTCGCCCGTCCGGTTGTCACGCTCCTCGTCCTGCACGGAGGTTTTTGCATCGGCATAGCCCAGGCGAACGAGCGCCTCCTGCAGGTTCTTCACGCCCCGGCTCAACGCCGCGGGACTGAACTCGCGCGCGGCCGCGCCCCCGAAGACGAAGCCTTCTTCAACGAAGTACGATCGCGCCTCGTCCTCGTCGAGTGCGGTGAGCCCGGTGAATTGAAGGTGGTCGAAGGTATAGCGCACCCCCGGGTCAATCATGAAGACGGCATGGTCCGCGTTCAGGTCCCGCGGGATCACCGGCACGTCACGTCCGGACCAGAAATATTCGCCCACCGGTTTGCCCTGGAGCGTGAGGCGCACGCTGCCGGATGGTCGCAGGAATCCGTCCCGTTCCAGCGAGGACTGCAGCAGCACGACGCCGTCCTCCACGAACGCGGCGTCGAGGCGCGGGCCAAAGCCAGCCTCGGGTTTGAGCAGCTGGATGGTCTTGCGCAGTTCGCGATTCCGCCACCAGCCCATGCCCTTGACGGCGATCGTCGCCGAGGATTCGTCGTCCGCCTGCGACGGGTCCGCGTGCTTCGGCGGCTGGTCGTCCCTGGCGTCGGCCGCCCGCCCGGCCGGCGCGGCCACGAGGGCCCACGCCAGCCAGAGAAACACCGGACCCGCGACGCGTCGTTCCGGCCGGAGGTGCGCGGCCGCGGTCATTTGTCGATGATGCGGTACTTGATGCCGGCATTGTAGGCATCGAAGCGGTCCTTTTCCCCGACCAGCGCCCAGGTGTCGTTGAGATCGTACTGCACATACACCGTCTCGGAACCCTCGCGGCTGAAATCCTCGCCGGAACGCACGGTCAGCTTCTCGTTGCCCTCGCCGCCGCCGATGCCGAAGGTGCTCGCGATGTTGCGCGCCACGAACCACGCCAGCCGCTGCGCGCGCTCGGTCGTACTGAAGGCGTTCTCGGACTGCGGCAGCTCGCCCGCGGACAGCATCAGGAACACCTGCTGCGAGGAGAGCGGCGGTTCGCTGCTGAACTGCAGCCGCGGGTCCTGCGCCGTGCCGCTGGCCTGGAGATGGATGTCGTACCCATAAATTCGTGTCGCGGCCGAGGCGCTCAGCGCCAGGGCGTAGGGCTGTTCCGGCGTCAACGAGACCTCGGCCTGCTTCACGTCGAGGCTGCCGAAGGGAAAGATGATGGTGCCGTTGTCCGTCCACGCCCGCCCCTGCGCGCGGGGCTGCCCCAGCGTGCCCACAAGCTTGAAATCCGCCGACGCCTCCGCCCGGAAGAACGGACTCTGGATCTGCAGGAAATCTTTTCCGTGCAGGTCCACGTCCAGCTTCCACTCCGCAAACGGTTCCGCCGGCACACTGAAGAACGGCGGCCGTTGCTCCGGCGTCGCCACGTTGCCACCGGTCGGCAGCAGGCTCACGAGATCGGAAACAAACACGCTGCGTCCGAGGTCAACCGTACCCGACACCGCCGCCGGCTGATCCGGCGTCTGGTGCACCCGCAGGTTGAGCCCCGCCCGCACCACGAGCCCCTGCTGCCGCACCAACGGCACGCGTGCGCTGACGACACGAAAGTCGAAATTCGGATGTTCGAGGTCCCCGATCGAAGCGGTGCCGCCGAGTTCGACCGGTCGGCCGCCGAGGAAGGCGGCCACGTTGCGCAAGGTCAGTTTCTCTCCTTCCAGCAGGACGCGGCCGCCGATGTCGCGCACCGCGCCGAGCGGCTGCACCGGCCGCAGGGCCAGGCCGTCGAGCCACAGGAAACCGTCGAATCCCTGTTGCGGCTCATGGTCGATCTTGAAGGAAACGGTGCCATCCGGCCCCAGGACACGCGGCACCGCCCGGGACGCGATGGTCATCGGCAGGCGGTCGGCCGCGAAGGAGAATTGAAACCGGTGCCACGGCACACCGGCGTCGGCCTTCACACCCCGCAGGACCGACCATGGAGCCCGTCCACTGAGGCTCACCCAGTTGCCATCGAGCGTCCAGATCGCCTTGTTGACGTTGAGGCCTCCGTCGTCCGCGATGGCCACGACGCTGACGTTGCCCACCTCCGGCAGCCGCACCGCCTCGGTCACGCCCGGCGGTGGGCGCACGGTTTTGGCGGAGAACTCGAGCCGCCCCTCCGGCGCCGCCATTGTCCCCTGCAACTGCGCGTGCACATTCGGTCCGTTCAGCCGCCAGCCCGTCGCCCGCGTCAGTGAATCCCAGAACGCCGGATTCGGCGTCGAATCGAGCTGCAGCGAAACCTTGCCCTCGCGTTCGATGTTTGCGACGAATCCGTCCTTTCGTCCCGCCAGGCGCAGCGGCAACCGGCCCTTGCCTTCCAGCACCGCGCCCGATGGACCGAAAATCCGCACGGAACCGAACACCAGGTGATCGGACTCCGTCTGGTACCGGGCTTCGACCGAGTACTGCGTCGACGCATCCGCGGCGTAGGTGCCCCGCAACGCCCCATCGATGTGCACGGGCCCGTGATCCCAGGTGGCCTTTACCTGCAGGTGATCGAGTGTCGCCGGGAGCGATCGCGGCGCCAGCAGCGGGGCGAGCCGCGCCACCGCGACCTGGTCCGCCACCACGTTGACCTCGCCCCGGGCCGGCCACTGCACGTTCGCATCGGCCGCGACCTGCAATCCTTCGCCGGCCAGCCGCAGTCCATCGACCTGTACGTGTGCCGGCCCCACACGCACCGTCGCCGGACTTCCGAGGTGCCACCACTCACCCTGCGCGTCCTGCCACGCGAGGCGCGTGAGCTTCGTCGAAAGTGCCCCGTCGGCCTCCCGCGTGACCGTCACCGCCAGCGGCAGGCTGACGTTGCCGCCGCCATGCAGGGTGCCGTCGATTTGCGCGGAACTGATCCCGGAGCCGTGCCACGACAGGTCGCCGTCGACGTTTCCGCCCGGCATTCCGGCAAGGTCCTGCCAGGTGATCGTGCCCGAGTGATCCGGGGCGGCCCAGGGGCCGTGCGCCTTCGCGTCCAGGGTGAGGCGGGCAAAGGTCGGCAACCTGGGCAGCCACGGTCGCAGCGCCGCGGCCGTGACATTCGCCTTCACCACCGCCTGCGCGATGCGATGGTCGCGCAGATTCACGTCGCTCGTGACGTGCACATCCGAGGATTCGCCGACGTTCACATCGCCGCGCGTGATCTGCAGTCGTTCCGGCTGCCACGTACCCGCCACGGCGATCGCGGGAATGCTGCCGTCGCGCCACTGGATCGCGGAGCCCGTCAGCGAAAAATCCGCCGAAGGGGTTGCCTGCGGACCGCCGCTGACCTTGACCTTCCCCGTCAACGAGCCGCTGGCCGCGACGTGCGGCAGTTTCGCCAGGTCAATCGTGATGGAGAACGTCGCCGGGGCCGCGGGCGTGCCCTGCGGCAGCGAGAGTTCCAGCGGATCCGACAGGTTCGCATCGACTCCCGGGATGCGCATCTTTGCAGAGGCGATGCTCACGTGATGCAGGTTGCCGTTTGCCTGGACATCGACCGCCAGCGGCGGCACCGTGGCAGACGGATCCACGGGATCGGCCTGCGCGACGATCTTCGCGGAATAAGCGTGCCCGTTCCACGTGCCGTGCGCCGACCCGGTGATCGGTCCATACGCCGGCATACCCACCTGCGCCCCGGGGATTTTTACCGTGGGCGCTTCCAACGTCGCGCTCCGCGGCATCAGGCCGACGTCGCCGAACTCCGCGGTCACTTGCGCCGAACTTTCGTGCCAGGCAAGGTCGCCCTCGAGTTCGAGCCGCTGGTCGGTGGCGTGCGCGCGCGCGTCGAGTTGTGCCTGTTCGTCGGGAACGTTCGCCGTGAGTTGCAGCGTTTGCGAATTGGGCCGGGCCAGCGTCACGGACGCCGTTTCATTGCGGCCGGGGATGGCGGCTTTCGCCTGCAGGCGATGCCCGTCCCAGCTCACGTCGGAGAGGCGCACCGGCACGCTGCCATCGCCGGCCGGATTGATCGTCACCTGGTTCACGCGGGCCGAAGGCGCCCAGCGCTCGAGCTGCGGCCAGACTCGCAGGATGTCGGCGACGATGCGGCGGGCCGACGGTGGGGGCGCGTTGGGACGCGGTTTCGTCTTCGACAGCGTCACCACGACATCGCGACCGACGACCGCAGTGTTCGCGCCGGCTTCCGGCCAGATGCCAAACGCGGGCACCCGCAATGAGGCCGCCTGCACCCGGATACCCGGTCGCTGGAAATCGACGCCGCGCAGTTCGACGGTGCTCCAGCCGGAGGTGACCGCATCCTTGATGCTGACGCCGCCGATCCGCTCGACAATCGCGGGCCACCACCACGGCAGCGTGGCGATCGCCACGCCGAGCCCCAGCGTTACCGCCAGCAATGCGCGGACGAAATTGCGGCGCCATCGACGAGCCATCGGCCGTAATGCGTGATTCCGGACCCCGCAGCCGCACGACCGCGGTCCGCCGGGTGGGTGTTCCCAGCGAGACCCGGACACGGGTTCCGGCGGTGCCATTTCGCCCCTGCGGGCAGGTGTTCAACCAGCGGGTTCATGGTCCATTCCTTACATACCCGGCGCCCCGAGGCCGCGCGATCCGGCCGAGGCCCGATATTCGGGTCGGGCCCGCGCGTTGACGGGAGCTTGTGTGTCGCAGCGCGACGGCGAAACAGGTTGGAATTTCGGGCGCTTCGTTCGCTCAAGGAGCGCCACGGGGGCCATGCGCATCGGCGACTTGCGCAGCCAACTCGAGCACCGGCGCGTTCACGAGGTCCTTCGCGAGCTCCGCGCCCACGCGTTGTCGCACATCGTCGGAGAGCCGTTCGAACACGGCACGATGCAATGCCGGCGCCGCGACATAGTCCCACATGGCATCCGCGTGCTGCTGCAGGAAGTTATCGATCCGGGTGGCGAGCTGAGTCTGGATGCGCCGCTCCTGCTCCTGTTGCATCGGCAGGCGCTCGTCGATCGATCCTCCGGACTGCGGCGCCACGTCCGCCGGCGTTCCCCGTCGCCCCGGAAAGCGACCGGCCTGGTCGCTTTCTTCCGCGAAGTAGCTCGAGCGGCCCGACGGAAAATCCACCGCCTCCTCGAGCTGCAACTGCAAACGGCTCGGCCCGCGCGTGTCGGTTGCGCGATAGATCTTCAGGTGCGCGTGATCGACCGTGACCACGAACCGCGACGGCGAAGCCGCGGTCGTCTCCTCGCCCGTCCCATGGCGTCGTGCCCGCGCCCGCCGCCGTTCCTCCGCGGGCAACGCCTTTTCCAGGTTCGTTATATCCGGTCCCGCATCGGGTTCCCGGTCCTCGCGCGCTCCCGAGTTATCGTTACGCGCCGGTTCGTCGGATTCCGCACTCAATTCGGCCTCGGCTTCGCGCCAGTGGACATCCGACCGCCCGTCGGGATGGCCCTCCTCCTCCCACTTGCGATAGGCAAGCTGCGCGATCGCCTGAGATGATGGCTGTTTCATGACCCTGCCTTTCCCGTCTTTAAGCGATTCGTGAAGAAGTTTCGGAAATCGATGACCCGAAGCGTGAAGCCGTGCGGCCCCGGGGATTCCAGGCCGACAACGAACTCACCAGGCGTGGGTGACGCCCGCCGCAACCGCGAAAGGCTACCGTCGCTCCGGCCGCCCGAACATGGGGGCGCGAAGCCATTCAGGCATGGGGTCGAAACTGGTAGAGGCGTTGCTCGGTAGCACAGGACATCCCTGCCTGCCTTCGAATCCACCCAGGCGGGAAGCCTGCGCAACGAATCGCCAGCAACGGATTCCCACCGGGATGGAGATCGGCAGCGGAAATCCCGGGCGCGACGCCGTTGTGCTATCGCGCCAACACGCGTACCAGAACAACCGGAAATTTCGCATGTCCAGACCCGCCGCCCCACCAATGTCGCCGCCCGTCGTTGCCGACCGGGGCGCACGGCTCCCCGCCCGCGTGTGGCTGGTCGTGCCGGCATGCCTGTTCCTGCCCCTGCTCGCGGCGTGGATCATGGGCAAAATCCCGCCAGGTCTGTTCCAGGTTCCCCCGCCGATGGCAATACCGCGTGCGTATCCACATTTCTCCTGGTGGGCGGCGGGCGCAATCCTGGCTGCGGCGGGTGCCTTCGCGATCGCGTGGATGGTTGCGCTGATCCGCAAGGCAGGGTCCCGGTCGCACCGCGCCACCGCCGACCTGCCTCGACGACGATTTCCCGTGTGGGGCCGGCTCGCGTTGCTCTGGACAGTCGCGTGGTGGGTGCTCGCATGGACGCGATTCCCCTGGTTTGCGGAGACACAGCGTTACACGTTCGCGCCGCTTTGGCTGGGATTCGTGGTGTTCGTGAACGCCGTAACGTGGTCGCGCCGTGGCCCCTGCCTGATGGTGCGTGCGCCCGGACAGTGGCTGGCTCTGTTCGGCGCAAGCGCACTGTTTTGGTGGCTGTTTGAATGGCTGAATCGATTCGTGCAGAACTGGCACTATCCGATTGTTGCGCGGGTGGGCGCGCTTGAATATGTGATCCATGGCAGCCTGTGCTTCTCAACCGTGCTGCCGGCCGTGACGGCGGTGCGCGAATACCTCGGTTCCTGGCCGGGGCTCCAGGCGCGGCTGGCCGCCGGCCCGTGCTGGTCCTGGCTGCGTCCCCACCGCATGACCGCGGCCGGGTTGATCGCGGTCGGACTGGCCGGTTTGCTGTTCACGGGCGTCCGCCCGCGTTATTTCTATCCCGCCTTGTGGGCGGCACCCCTGCTTCTGGGGGTCGGTCTTGCCATGAGCCGCGGGGCACGCGGATGGTGGAGCGAAATCGCGGCGGGAGACTGGCGCGATGCCGCCTCGTGGATGCTGGCCGGCCTGATATGCGGCGGTTGCTGGGAGCTTTGGAACGACTGGAGCTTTGCGAAGTGGACCTACACCGTTCCTTTCGTGGACCGGTGGCATGTATTCGAAATGCCCTTGCCCGGCTACACCGGGTATCTGCCGTTCGGACTCGAATGCGGGCTCGCGGTCGCCGTTGTCTCGGGACTCATTGCGTCACGTTCATCGGACGCCTGACAATTTCTCTCGAATCGCAAACGATCGCAGTCGACTGGGAACAATCGAACCTGACTTTGGTTCAGCGCGTGTTTCCGATTGTCTGCCCAGGCGGGCAGCCGGCGGGTCAGGAACCGCGCTGGCGCAGGCCGGGGACAAGTTCCGTCTTCGCCAGGCGATTGTAGAGCTGTCGCAACGCACCCTCGGCGGCCGAACCAAAGGTATCCGCGAGGCCGAACCTTCCCGGTCCGTGCATCCAGCGCAGGGCGTAGTCGGTAAAGATGCCAAGGTTGCGCGTGGTTTGATCGGTCTGCAGGTTCGCGGTGAAGGTGCATTCGATGTTCGGGCCCAGGTGGGCGCGCCACTCCACGAGGTTGATCGTCAGCAGGCAGCAGCCCTGATCCGGCGTGTCGTAATCCGAGACGTACTTGATCTCACCCGGATATCCTTCGCGGCGAAACACGTCGCGGACCCGGCCGACGAACGAGCGCGCAATCTCGTCTTCGAACATCGGTCGCCAGGACGGCGGCACGTCCACCTGCACCTGCAGGGTCCCGGGGCTCCCTTTGTTTCCCCCCTTCTCATCCGGCGCGGCCGTGGCGGAGGGCACATTCGCGGCCAGACCGACGAGCAAAAGCGCAATCGGTAGTGAGGAAATGCATCTGCAATGTACTGCTTTCATGATCGAGATCTCCTGAGGACTTGCCTCCGTCCGCTGCACCTTCAAGGAGGTCGATCCGCGGACGGCCACCTCCCACCGTAAGCCCGTTTCGGGACTCCGGGTATCAGGTGACGGTGCCAAGCCGGCATCGGGTGCCGTTCGGGAACTCAATCCCGCACCTTGTCCGTCATGGGGTGGCAGTCTCTCGCGCAGGATCGGACTTCGCCCCATTTCGCCGGGGATTAGGCGGGTTAGTTTCTGCAGACGGTTCTGTCGAGACCCGCGAAACTCTAATCCCATGCTTACCATGAATGCTCGCACGGACATCTTCACTCGCTCGCTGCGCACCGTCAGCCTGATCGTTGCCATTGGCGCCGGCATTGCCGTCGTCCACGCCGGGCACGCTGGCGACCGGCCGGGGTTCCCTACGCACGTCGGGAATGACTCGGTGACCGGCAGCAATGATGATATCAACGGGTTCAAGGCCTCCGACTTTTACGGCGAGAAGCGCGTGTGGGGCAATGAAGGCGAATTCAGCGGCAACGAGGACGAGCGCACCGCCGAACAAACCCGGCCGCACCGGCAGACGTCGTCAGCGTCGACTGTGGAAAGCCGGGCCGCATCCACCGCGCCGGCACCGGATGCGGGCGAGCCTTTTGAATACATCACTTCGGTGAAGCGCGACACCACGCTGCCGCCGCCGGAGAACCGGCCCCAGGCCGCGACCACTTCCGCCACCTCCTCGACGGGGCGGAATCACGCCGTTACCCTCACGGAGCTGACGGGCACGATCGGCAGCGTTGACCATGTCGATGTTCCCGGTCCGGCGGGTGGCAACGCCGGATTCACCATCGCGTGCATCAACCTCGCCGACGGCACGCACGCCGTCGTCAGCCTCGGCCATGCCGGGAGGGGTGCGCCCGTGCTGGTGCGCGCGGAAGACAAGGTGGTACTGCTCGGCTGGCGCGGCGAAGTCGAGGGACGGACCATTTTCGTGGCCCGACGAATGCGGGTCGGCAACCGGACGCTGGATGCCAGCCCCGTGCTACCCACGGAAACTGCGGTGGCGGAGTCGAAGTAGGCCGCCTCGCGATGTCCCCGGTCGACTTACGCATCGCCGCGCGCAGCAAGAAAACGTGAAGCAGATCTGGCCCGCCGTTCTTCTTGCGTGGATCGCGGGATTTGTGGATGCGCTGGGCTACCTCGCGTTGTCCCATATGTTCACCGCCCACATGAGCGGCAATGCCGCGGCGCTCGGCGCGCAACTTGGAAGGGTGCGCTGGACGGAATCGCTCCTGCGGGGGGCGGCGATTCCGGCGTTCGTTCTCGGCGTGATGGCCGGAGCTCTCAGCGAGAGTCTGGCGGCGCGCTGGCGCTGGCGGCTGCGACTCGCTCCTGCCTTTGCCCTGGAGTTCAGCCTCCTGCTTGCCTTTCTCTTGTTGTGCCCAAAAACCTCCGACATCGTCGACGGCACCTGGCGTTTCTTCACCCTCGTCTGGTTGCTCGCGGTCGCGATGGGCGTGCAGTCGGCAACGCTGAGTCGCGCCGGGGGAGAGCGGGTGCGCACGACCTTTCGTGACCGGCATGCTCGCCCGCAGGTCGGAGGAGTTGTTCCGTACGGAACATACATTTGCTGCGCGGGGCTGGTTGGTTGCACCCCCAGCCCGTGTGCCTTCCTGGGAAGAGATCGCCGGAGGTAATGGGTCACATAGCCATCATGGATGTCGCGTACGCGACATCCATGATGGCTATACGTGATTCCTGCATTGGACGTCGCCACGACCGCCGCGCCGTGCGACGGCGCTGCCCGCTCACCGCGTGCCGATGCGGCGGGTGCGATGCGTGGTGGGGTCTGTCGACACGACCTTGGCGGTGGGCAGACCGGACAACGGCTCGACCGACGCTTCGTCGTCCGGCTGATCACCCATCGGCACGTCCTCGATCCGGCCGCGCTTCAGCACCAGCGTCGTGCTACCATCCGGCCAATCCGCCACGTGGAGCGTGAGACGGTCGCCGTCGATTTCGAAGCGGAATGGGCCGGCATCACCACCACTATCCGGAGCCCAGCTTAGCTGGCCGCGTGGCGCGACCGGCAAGGCACCGGCAACGGTCATCGCATTCTGGCGTTGGGTGGTGCGCCGATGGCGATCGACTTGAACCGGATCGACCACGCCGTTCGGCCAGATGATCAGGTATTCCTGCGCGGTGGCGCGGGCCGGGCCGTTGGTCCGGTGCCAGACGCCGATCAGCGGCGACGCCGGGAGACCCGCGGTCTCGGGTTCGATCTCGCCGGTGTGTCCGGAAAGGAAAGCGAGTGTGTTGTGCAGGTCGCGCACGAGCTTGAGTTCCGGCGCGAGATCCGCATCGGAGTTTGTCTGCAGTCGCGTGAGCAGCCCGTGCACGAGACGATACGCCGTCTCCTGATCGTTCTCGAAGAGGTGCACCTGCGCGGCCTTCTTCAGGGTCAGGTATTGGTCCACGAGGCAGGCACCACGGGACAATCCCGCCTGCACCGCGTCCGGCGCGAGCAACCGGCACGGGGACGCGGCGCTCACCGGCGCACCGTCGCGGGCGTCACGATACTGAAAGTCGATGCGAGCCAGCGGATCGCCCGCCGCGATGGCGCGCGCGGGCAGGTTGCGGGTGGGCGCCTCCGGGGAGAGCGCGAAGTAGATCGCCCCCTTGCGTTTGCTCAGGAAGATCGTCGCGACGTCGAGGACGAGCGCATCCCCATCCCAACGCAACAGGTCCGCGGGCACGCCGAATACTCCCGCCACACGATAGCCCGGCGTCGGGTTGATGCGCACGGCGAACTCGTAGGCGAGTTCGGTTACCATCGTATCGAAGTCCTCTGCGAACGTCTTCTTCATTTGTTCGCCATCCTCGAAGAAGAACAAATTACCGCCGCGGACGCTGCTGATCCGGGTCGCGAGATCCGCGCCGAACTGCACGCCGACGCCGATCGTGGTGAGTCCGACGCCGTCGCGGGAGGCCGCCTCGGCCATCGCCATGAAACCCTCGGCGGCAGTGTTGCCGACGTTGGGCCGTTCGTCGGTGAACAGCATCACGCGGGTCGTGCCCTTGAAGCCGGCGGCGGATTCGTGGGCCACGCGATAGCCGACCTTGAGGCCCTCCTCCATGGCGGTGGAACCGGCGGATTCGATCCGGTTGATCTGTTCGGCGATCGTCGCGCGGGTTGCTTCCTCCACCACCGTGGGCGCGAGATGCACGTACGAGCGATCACCATAGAGGACGATGCTGATCTGGTCGCCGTTGCGCAGGTGGGCAAGCGCGCTGTGCAGGCTCGCCCGCACCAGCGCGAGCGGCGGTCCGCTCATCGAACCCGACTTGTCGATCACCGCCACGAGGTTGAGCGGCGCCCGATGCCAGGTGTCGGCGCGGAGGCTGGAGCTGAAGCCGAGTTGGGCGAGGTAACGCACGTCGGGCAAGACCTCGAACCGCGCCGGGATCGCCGCGGCCTGCACGCGAAACAAGGTATCGCCGCCGGTGCCAAGTTCCAGCGGAAGATCGTGTTCGCTGAACAGGCCCTCCGGGGTGAGCGAATTCGGGTGCGGAATCTGACCGTGGCCCGCGCCCATCCGAAAGAAGCTGATGTCCTGGGCACCGCCCGGCGTGGCTCCGAGGCTGCCCGCTTCGACGCAAAAGGGGCTCAGCACGACCACTTCGTCGCTGTCGTCGTCCTTGTCCTTCTTCCGGTCGGCGGCGGAGGTGGACAACAGCAGGGTCGAGAAGGCGACGGGCAGGCCGGCGAGAAGCAAAGCCGCAAAGCGGCGCGATGAATGTGCATGCATGGCTCGATGGGTTGCAAGTTGAGGTTGATCCAGTGAACAGCCTCGAGCCTAGCAGGTGCGCCGGATGAAGTCGTCAGGGGCAGGCAAGACTTTGTCCCGATCATGTCATGAGAACGTCATGACACCGTTCGCGTCGCCTCCCTCGCCACGCCGCACTCAACCCAGGTATTGATAACCGACGCCGTGCACTGTCTTGATCAGGCGCGGGGGACCGTCGCCCTCGACCTTCCTCCGCACTTGCGCGACGTGCTGATCGAGCGTGCGCGTGGTTCCCGCGTAATTGAGGCCCCACACCTCGTTGAGCAGGGCATCGCGCGAGAGCACCTCGCCCTTGCGCCGGTGAAACATCTCGAGGAGCTGCAGCTCCCGCGCGGAAAGCGTGACCGGGGTTCCATCCCGCGTGGCCGTGAAGCGCTTGCGATCGATCAACGTCGCGCCGAAGTAAAACGTATCGCGTCGCCGGTGCGGGCTCCGGCGCCGCCATCAACTCCTGGCGCCGGAACGCGGCGTGGATGCGCGCGAGCAGTTCCCGCAGGCCGAACGGCTTTGTGATGTAGTCATCGGCGCCGAGTTCAAGACCGAGCACCTTGTCGATTTCCGCACCCTTGGCCGTGATCATCAGGATCGGCACGCGGCGGTCCGTTTCCCGGATGCGCCGGCATACGTCGTAGCCGCTCATCGCCGGGAGCATGAGATCGAGCAGAACGAGGTCGAAGGGCTCGGCGGCAAACCGGCGCACCGCCTCCACCCCGTCGGTCGCGCACCGGTATGCATGCCCATCGGACCCGACCGCCTCGACCAGGGCGTCACGGATCGAGGGGTCATCTTCCACGATGAGAATCTTGCGCTGATGCGGAGTCATGGCGAAGGCACGCGGGGCAGGCGGATGACAAAGGTGGCGCCACGGACGGACGATACGAGCTCAAGCTCGCCGCCCGCGGCCCCCAGCAAACCGCGCGCGATGCTCAAGCCAAGGCCCACGCCGGCGGGCTTGTCCGTGAGCGACCCTCCGCCCTGGACAAAGGGCTCGAAGACCTCCCTGCGCAGGTGGCGGGGGATGCCCGGGCCGAGGTCCGCCACTTCGACGCAGACGGCGTCCGCGCTGCTGGCCACCCTGACCCGCACCACGCCGCCGTCCCGGGCGTATTTCGCGGCGTTGTCGAGGAGGTTGAGCAGGGCCTGCTTGAGGGCGGCGCGATTGGTCATCACGGTCACCGTCGATTCCGGCAAGGTGGTTTCGGCGCGCAGGCCCGCCGTGCGCAGGGCGACTTCCATCTCGTCCACGGTTTCCCGGACCACGGACGTCACGTCGACCGGAGCGAGCGGGCCGGCGGACTTTCCTTTTTCCATCGCCGCAAACGTCAGCAGGCGTTCGATCAATCCGCCGAGTCGGGCACTTTCGCGGCTGATGATGCCGGCGAACTTGAGCCGCTTCTCCTCCGGGATGCCCGGCGCTGCGAGCATGTCGGCAAACATCCGGATGGACGTGAGCGGCGTGCGCAATTCGTGCGAGACCTGGGACACGAAAGTCGTCTTGCGCTCCGCGTCGCGCGCCTCGCGTCGCGACAGGTTGACGAGGAATGCCACGCCGATCACCACGCCACCCAACAGCAGCGTCACCATCAGCGCGGAAAATCGCGCCCCCGCCTGCTTCTCCCGAAACAGCTCCCCGGGCGACACCCGCAGGACATGTGCCGGCAGCGATTCACGCAACGAGGTGTCCGCCGGTGACGCATCGGTTCCCGGGTCCGGGGCGGACACGAGTTCGAGCTGCGCCAGCCGATGATCGTGGAATTCATTCCGCAACTGTCCCGCGACCAGCTCCGCGTCCACGAAACAACCGCGCACGGGCGCGTCGGGTCCCGGTTGGTACCAGACTACCCACGGCGCGGCCGCCTCATCGAGGCGCCCGCCCCACCCCGCCCACGGGTCCGCGGGATGCCCGGCGTAGGTGAGGATGTCGAGGTTCTCGTCCTGGTAACCGAGCTTGTCCGCGGGAAACAATGGATTGTCCACCAGGTGATATTCGTTCGTGCCATAGCCCGCGACCGGCGCGCGGACGGACGCCGGTGCCGTCGAATCGCGGGATCGAAAACCCGTCCACAACGACGGGAGGTCGGAAGCATTCGCGAGGCCTTGCGGAAAAACGGAATCTCGAAGAAATCCGTGAGCGGTCTCCCAGCGAAAGGTGCCGATGATCACCTCATTGCTCTCGTCCCAGCGCCGAAGCGCCTGGCTGAGGCCGTCCACATGGAGGCCGGCGAGTTCCGCGATGATCGCCTGCCGCACCTCGTCGGTGTAGGTACGGATGCGCGCCTGCGCCTGCGCCCGTTGTTCGCGCAACGCGCGCGTGCTCTGCTCCTCGAACTCGCGGCGCACGGTATCGTAGAGTCGGTGCACGGACCAGCCCGTCCCCCGGCCGCGACCGCGAACGCCACCCAGAGCAACGGCAGGCGGGAACGACGTCGGAACGGGGAGCGCATGGGTTTTCAGTTCGCCGCGTCGTCCTCGGCGGTGGGCGTCTCGAACTGGTTGAACAGAGCCGGAACGGAGGATCTTGCGGTCCAGTTGATTCAGGCCGCGGGCTTCCACGTCGGCGAGGTAGGTTTCGAGCCGCCGGATCATCGCGGTGATCGCCTCGTCATTGAGGTTGGCGTTCAGGTCACGAACGTCGCCGCGCGCATGCCGGAGGGCGCGCAAGGCCCGGCGAAAGTCGCCCCGATCGAGCTGCTCGATCGCGTCCTGCATGCCCTCGCTGATCGTTTTGCGGGCCGCCGTGCGAAAGACGCTCGCGCTGGCGGATTCGCGGATGCCGGCGGCGTCGACGAGGAACCGTAAGTGCAATCGCTGCGTCGCCTCGTGCGCGACGCCGTCCGGGCTTCGCCACCGCAACCGGACCTCGATCGCATCCCGCAATACACCGTTGGCACTGGACGCGCGCACCCGGCCCGACGCCAGCACGACGAGATCCTGATCCGCGAACAAATGCGGGAAGTGATACGTCACCGAACCGCCTTCGATCGTCGCCAGCTCCCACCCATGGCTCATGATTTCGCTGCAATACGGCTTGAACGTGATCGTCAGCTCCGCGTCCCGGGCGACCGCCGATTCGAGCGGCGCGACGTCCGCCAGCATGGCGTCGCGCAGTTTCGCCGGCTCGTCCACGAATCGAAAGCGGCCGTTGCCGGCGCGCGCCAGTCCCGCGAGGAGGTCTTCATCAAACTCATCACCGATGCCAATCGTGGAAAGCGTGATGCCTTCGCGGGCGAACACCTCCGCCAGCCGGTAAAAATCGTCGGGCTCCCGCGGTCCCTTGGTCGGCGCACCGTCCGTGACCAGGACGAGGTGGTTGATCGTGGTCGACCCGGAGTAACGGCGCAACTGGGCCGCTCCCTGGTTCAGCGCATCGTAAAGCGCGGCCCCCCCGGCGGGCTGAAGTTGCGCGAAGATGGTCTCGACGTCACCCGCCTGGTCGCGACGCTGGGCGGGAACCACGGTCTCGACCTCGGAACCGAATGCGACGACGGCAAACGTATCGCGCTCCGCCAGCGAATCGACGACCGCGGCCAGCGCGCCCCGCAACGCCTGCAGGCGTGCGCCAGCCATGGAACCGGAGCGATCGACGACCAACACCAGATTGCGCACGGCGGCGGTCGCGATATTCGCAGCCGGCGCGGTCGCGCGGATGCGTGCTTCGACATACACCTCACTGTTGGCGCCCTCCCAATAGAAACCGTGGTCCGTGGCCGCCTCCAGGGACACGTCTCGGCCTTCGCCCGAGGGCGCGAGGCCAACATCGGGCGTGCGGACGGCACTGGACGAGGGTTGCGCAGCCAGTGCGCCGCTGCCGCAAACCGCCACACCCAGGATGATGACCATCGCGCGCATGTGGGTCGAGTCTACCTCATCGCCGTCCCCAAGGCGTCATGGTGTTGTAAGAAATTGTCATTCGATTGTCAGGCCCGCGGGAGACGATGGGGCCAGTCATTACGCGACGTCCTGGTCTGACGGATCTGTCCAAATGATTCCCGGGCACGATAACTAGCGCGGCCCTGTTACACTTGCGCGACCAGGAGCCCCGCGGTGGCGAGCGTGGCGAGCAGCGCCTGGTAGTGGTCGCCGTCCCGGGTCTCGACCGTCACGATGACCCTGACTGCGTTCACGTCCGGTCCGGAGAACGCGCGGTCGTGGGTGACGTCCTTGATGCTGGCTCCCGCGGCGCCAATCGCACCGGCCAGCGCGCCGAGACTGCCGGGGCGGTCGGTGATCACCGCCGAAAACCTCCCGAGGCGTCCGTCGGCAACGAGTCCCTTCTCGATCACCCGACTGAGCACGTTCGGATCGATATTGCCGCCGCCGAGCACCAGGACCGTCCGCCGGCCCGCCAGCTCGGGCAACTGACCGGAAAGCATCGCGGCGAGCGGGGCGCCGCCCGCGCCCTCGACCACGAGTTTCTCCAGTTCGACCATGCGCAGGATCGCAAGGGCAAGGTGCTCTTCGGAGACCTTGAGCAACTGGTCGATGCGCGACCGCGCGATCGTGAAGGCGTTGTCCCCCGCGATCGACACCGCGAGACCGTCCGCCACCGTGGGGTGGATACCCACACGCACGGGATGGCCGGCGGCCTGCGCCGCGTGAAAACACGACGTCATCGCGGGCTCGACGCCGATCACCCGCACCTCGGGACGGAGCGATTTGATGACCAGGGAGACACCCGCGATGAGTCCGCCGCCCCCGATCGGCACGACGATCGCCTCGAGATCCGGAACCTGTTCGAGGATCTCCAGCGCGACCGTGCCCTGCCCCGCGATGATCGCGGGGTCGTCATACCCATGGATGTAGGTGAGGTTACGCGACGCGGCGAGTGCGCCGGCATGTTCGCGCGCCTCCTGGAAGGTTTCGCCATGCAAAACGACAATCGCGCCGAAGCGGTGACAGGTGGCCACTTTGATGAGCGGGGCAAACCGCGGCATGACCACCGTCACCGGCACGCCGAGGAGCGACCCATGATAGGACAAGCCCAGCGCATGATTGCCGGCGGAGGCGGCGATCACGCCCCGCACACGCTGACCGGATGAGAGCAGCAGCAGGGCGTTGCGCGCGCCCCGTTCCTTGAAGCTTCCCGTGCGCTGCAGGTTGTCGAGTTTGCAGAAGACTCGCGCCCCGGTGATCTCGGAAAGCGGAATCGACTCCGGGCAGGGCGTGTCGGCAATGGCATCGCGGATGCGCGCGTGGGCGGCCCGAACTTCGGCAAGCGTCACGGATTCCGACATGCCCCGTTCCTACGCCGGCCGCCGACGGGCGCCAACGCTGATCGGACGCCGTGGCGCCTCCGGGACGAAACTGCGGAATAGTCGCCGGGCCAGAAGGTGCCGTCTGGCCGGAGTTCGCGCCGCACGCCCGTCGGCCGGCGCACATGGCATGACGCGAGGTCTGATCGGTTCATCGTTCGACCAAGGTGCGGATGGTGCGGACGTTACCCCGATGCTATCAACGTGTGCGTGACCCTCCTGCCCCACCACGCGTCCACGATCGCAAATCTCGTTCGCGCATTTGCGCCGGACCCGTCGATTCTGGCATCTCCTCACGCTGGCCCGGACTTTCTGAAAGACACCGAACTGCGCTGGATGATCGAGGAGCCGGCCATCGACGACTTGTAGGTGGGAGATGTCCGGCCCGTTGGCCGGGCAGTCTCCGTCTCGCCAGGCCCTGGGGCCGTCTTCAGTCGTGCGCCTTGGGCTCGGTCGGGGACGGTTTGTGATCCGGCACCACCGCATCCGCCGCGGCCCCGACCACCTTG
This sequence comes from uncultured Verrucomicrobiae bacterium, assembly GCA_963797435.1. Taxonomy (GTDB): domain Bacteria; phylum Verrucomicrobiota; class Verrucomicrobiia; order Opitutales; family Opitutaceae; genus CAWCPJ01. The sequence continues at coordinate 38,955 of CAWCPJ010000010.1, forward strand.
GTGGTGACCTTGGCCGTCCCCTTCACTGCCGCACCCGCCACGGCGGTTGCGGCTCCCGCCGCCGGTTTGATCACGATGCAGCCCGACCCGGCCAGCATCGCAAGGCCCGCCGTCAGCACCAACACGATTCGTTTCGCCGTCGGGATTGTCATGCCTGACATATCGACACGAATCATCAAAAGGAGTTTCGCCCGGTTTTCGAGCTTTGAAGCGGCCGGCCTCGGGACCATGTCAAACCGCGTCAGGCACAGCCGAGCCCCGCCTTGAGAAACGCGAACCCGTCCCGCACGAACGGATCCGGGTCGGGGCAGACGTTGTGAAACATGCCACATTCGCACGCGAAACCACCCGTGGCCGAATTGAAGTTCTCGAGCCCGATATGCCGTTGAAGTTAATGGGGGTCCACCACCGCGATCGGCCTTGAAGCCAGACGAAACCCGGCGCCGCCCGCGGCTGGCCGACCCGCGGAGGCTGCCTTCCAGCCGCCGTTTCGCCAATGCTGCCCCCCTCGCCGCTGTGAATTCCCGGCGAAATGCGATGCGGGGGTCGGTCCTCGTTTGAGCCGGGCCGGAGAGCGTCGGAGAATTCCATATCGGACAAATTGCCGCTGTTCGCATGAAGCCCGCCCTCTCCGTCCTGCTTGCACTCGTCGCCGCCGTGGCGCTCCCCGGCGCCGAGCGTATCAATCAGGAGGGGCGCATCCTCGGGCCCGCGGTGCCCGTGACGTCGCCGACGCTTTTCAACTCGACGGCGGCCGATGCGGTCCTGTCGTCAATGCAGATCATGCCGCTGGACAGTCCATGGAACGAAGACGTTTCCAGGCGTCCGTTGCTCGCCAATTCCTCCGCCATGATCGCGCAGATCCGCGCCGATCTCGCCTCCAGTCGCCGCACGTTGCGCGCCTTCTACGAAATGAATTTCGCGCTCGTGCCGGATATGCAGCCACTCGTCCCCATCGCATTCGTCGATTACGCCGACGAATCCGACCCGGGCCCGTACCCCATTCCCGCCAACCTGCCGGTCGAGACCTGGCCGCGAGAAACCGGTCCCCTGACGCTGGCGCAATGGCAGCAGGACGTGAACAACGACGGGGGCGACCGGCACGCGATCGTGGTCATGCCCGACGCCGGCTATCTCTGGGAGACCTGGCAGGCCCGGCTCGTCGGCGCCCAATGGCAGGCGTCGAACGGCGCCAGGTTCAACCTCCAGACGAACAGCCTGCGCCCGGCGGGATGGACCTCCGGTGATGCCGCCGGCCTCCCCATGTTTCCCGCGCTGGTGCGCTACGACGAGTGCCTCCGCGGCATGGTCGAGCATGCGATGCGGATCGTCGTGAAACGATCGCGCAAGGAGTACCTCTACCCGGCCACGCACCACGCCTCGTCCACACCCGCATCAGAGGTGAATGTACCCGCGATGGGACAACGCGTCCGTCTGCGCGCGGACTTTCCGATTCCGGACAACTGGACGATCTTCGAACAGGCGGTGTGCCGGGGCCTGAAAAAATATGGCGCCCTCGTCGCGGACAACGGCAACTTTTTCTCCATCTCCGTCACCCCGGACGATCGCTACCCCGATGGCGCCTTCGATCATCTGTCGACCATCGACGTGAGCGAATTCGAGGTTGTGCAAAGCACCGGACCGAACGAGGGACCACGCTCGCCGGGCACACCGACCGTGAATGCGGGCGCCGACTTTGCCGCAGTGACGTTCACTCCGGTGGCAATCCCGGGCAGCGCCACCGGAACGGGTCTCGCCATGCAGTGGACGAAATACGCCGGCCCGGGTGACGTCGCATTCGACTACCCCACGCAGGCATCCACGACGGCGACTTTCCCGGTCGCCGGAACCTACACGCTCCTCCTCGGCGCGCGCGACGACGTCCACGCAGTCGCCTACGATGCCGTGGTCGTCACCGTCACCGGCTCCTCGCCGCCACCCGACCCGGACGCGCGGCTTGGCAACATTTCGACCCGGTCGCTCGTGGGCACAGGCGCGGCGGTGCAAATCGGCGGGTTCACGATCGGGGGTGCAGCACCGAAGGACGTCATCGTCCGCGCCGCCGGTCCCGCCCTCACGGAATACGGCGTGCCCGGGGTGCTCTCCGATCCGGTGCTCACCGTGTATTCAGGTTCCGCTGTCATCGGCCAGAACGACGATTGGGAGCCCGCCCTGGCCGCCGCCTTCTCCTCGGTGGGCGCCGCCGCCTGGCCGACCGGCAGCAGGGACGCCGCCGTCGCCCTCACACTTCCGCCCGGCACCTACACCGCACAGGTCACGGGCAGGAACGGTACGACGGGGGTTGCCCTCGTTGAGGTTTACGATGCCGACGATGCGACCGCTCCAGGACGTCTCGTAAACATCTCGACGCGCTCGCTGGTCGGCGCGGGCGACAACGTACAGATCGGCGGCTTCGTGATCACGGGAGGCCCGAAACAGCTTGTGATCCGGGCAGCCGGCCCGGCGCTCGCGGCGTTCGCCGTGTCCGGCTATCTGCCTGATCCGGTGTTGATCGTCTACTCCGGCTCGACCGCAATTGCGCAGAACGACGACTGGAATTCCGCTCTGGAATCGCACTTTGCCGCCGTCCACGCCTTCGCGTTCGCCAATGGGAGCAAGGACGCCGCGCTCGTGCTCACCCTGCCGGCCGGGGCCTACACCGTCCACGTCAGCGGAAAGGGCGCCTCCGGCATCGCGCTGGTGGAAGGGTACGAGGAAAACTGACGGCCGAGCACCGGGGGCCTCCGGCGGCGCGCCGGTGCCGTCGACCGTCAGATCTTCACTTCGACTCGTTTGCCCGTCGCGGCGGACTCGTAGATTGCCGTCATCGTGACGATATCACCGCGACCCATTTCACCCGGCACCGGCGTCTCCCGATCGTCGAGGATGCAGCGCGCGAAATCATCCATCTGCGCCGCCTGCTGGTTGATGTTCGGCAGGTCCATCGGCCCGCGATTCGTGCGCCCACGCAACCCACCGTAGATGTAGGCGGGATCGAGCTCGACCCAGTTGCCCTGCGGCGACTCCGCGTGAAAATCATCCGCGCGATCATTGTAGCTCGCGAAACCCTCGCACGTCTTGCCGCCGGGATATTCCGCGACCCAGCGGATGGCCTCCTCGACCTCGGTGAAGAATTCCGGGCGCGTCTTCGGCAGTTCGTGCGCGGTCACGGCGATCGGCCAGGCCCCCGCCGCCCGCCGTCCGGCCTGCAAGACGTAGATGCCCACGTCCGGCAAGGGTCCGCCGCCGGCGAGCTGCTTGTTGATGCGCCACTGCTGGCCGCGCAAAGGAAAGCCGAAGCCCCCGCGCATTTTCGTGAACGGCCCGAAATCCGGATCGCGGGCCAGTCGCACCATTTCCTGGTGATGCGGCTCGAAGTGCAGCCGGTAGCCCACCGAGAACTTCTTTCCCGCCGCCTTGCACGCCGCGATCATGTCATCGCACTCGCGTACCGTCGGTGCCAGGGGCTTTTCCGAGATCACGTGCTTGCCCGCCTTCGCCGCCGCCACGACGAAATCCCGGTGCGTCCCCGGCGGCGTGACGACGTAAACGATGTCGATGTCGGGATTGTCGGCGATGCGCCCCATCGTCTCATAGCTGTAGACGTTCTTCTCCGGCAGATTGTAGCGTTGCCGCCAGGCCACGCCTTTCGCCGGCGTGCCGGTAATCACGGCCGCCAGCCGGCAGTATTTCGTGACATCCAGCGCCGGCGCGATCTCGTGGGTCGCGTAGTTGCCGAGGCCGAGCACGGCGATGCCGAGCTTCTTCTCCGGCGCACCTGCGCCCCACAATGTTCGCGGCAACGCCAGTGCCGCGGCCGTCGCGGCCGCCGCGAGCGAAGCCTGGCCGACAAATTCACGACGCGAAAGCGAGGGGGTGGACTTCATGACGGGGTCTCTTCGAAACCAGGACCGGCCCAAACGCCAGCATGTAAACTCGCGCCGGCGTCGTTTGCAAACGCTCGCGCACCTGCAGCGTGTTCTCCAAGTGAGCGTCCCGCATGCAGTCGGTCGCATGCCAATCCATGCGGCCCCCGCACCGCGAAAACGCGAGCGCGTTCAGGCGCGAAGCGTATCGGTCACCGACCACGCGCCGAACGACAACATGGTGGCCGACATCGCCGCCGCCAAGGCCGCGCCCACCGGTTGACCGGACAATGCGAAGCCGAGCGCAGCGGCGCCGCACGTGAGGCCCGCGGCGACCTCGAGGAGGGCGACCGTCGTCAATTGTCGCCGGCTGCTGAGGGATTTCAGCAACCCGGCCTTGCGCACGGAACCGCGTCCCTTCGGCGTGCGGACAAACTCTCCGGCGGCGCGGGCGGTCAATCCTTCAAAATAGGCCGCCGCGTACATGAATGACATCGCGAGGAAGAAGAGGATGAGCACCGGCATGCGCACCAGCGTGCCCAGGAGTGAACGGGAGGTCGCGGCGGGCCGGATCAGTTGCGCGATGCCAAACGTAAGGGCCGGGATCAAGAGCGCCGTCGCCACAGCCGCGACACTCATCAGCATGACGAACAGCGATTCGGGGCGGAGGTGGGCAAAATAGAGGAACGGCAGTCCCGTGACATACCAGGCGACCGTCAGCGGATACACCGCCCCGATGGTCAGGTGGCCCAGGATCTCCGCCTTGACCCAAAGGCTCAGTCGGCTGCGCAGCAACATGCCCAACTGTCGCCGTGCGACCTGGGCGCCTCCCTTGGTCCACCGCCATTGCTGCGACTTGAACGCCGTCAGCGATTCCGGCAGCTCCGACTCGGCGCAATAGTCCGGTGTATAGATAAACTTCCAGCCCGCGCGTTGCGCGCGATAACTCAGATCGAGGTCTTCGGTGACCGTGTCCGCGCTCCAGCCCCCGCCATCGACCAGCGCCTGCCGCCGCCAGATGCCGGCCGTGCCATTGAAATTGAAGAACAGCCCCGAATGACTGCGGGCGGTCTGCTCGAGCACGAAGTGGATGTCGAGCACCGCCGCCTGCATCCAGGTGAGCAGGCTGGCATGGCGGTTCACATATTCCCACCGTGCCTGCACAACCCCGACACCGGGGTCCGCGAAATACGGCATCAGCTTTTCGAGAAAATCCGGCCGCGGACGGAAGTCGGCGTCGAAGATCGCGAAGAAGTCGGCCTCGCTGGCGGCGAGCCCTTCCGTCAAGGCACCGGCTTTGTAGCCGGAGCGCTTTTCGCGACGGAGATGACGAAGGTGGAGCCGACCGGCCGGCTGCCGGGCGATCCACCGGGCCACGATCTCCGATGTCTCGTCCGTGGAATCATCGAGTACCCTGAACCTCCAGTTCCCCGGGCCAGCGCAGGCGCGCCACGCACTCCAGCAGGCCCTCGATCACCAACGGCTCGTTGTAACACGGACACTGGATGCAGACCTTCGGCCGGAATCCACCCGCGGGCGGCAGTGGTGCCGTGCGTCGGCGAAGCGACCGGACGGCGAGGAAGATGATCTTGATGCGATAGGCCGCGAAATACAGCAGACCGACGGAACAGAGGCCATACAGGGCCACGGCGAGGTTGAGCATGGTCAGGGGTGCGGAAGGGGATGAACAGCCGGATGCGCGCCGGCTCCGATGCGGGGATCACCACCGGCCGCGGACGCGCCGTGCCCTTACAGCACGGGAAAAGCGAAAAGCAACTGCCAACCATCCCGTCACGCTATATTGATCAATATGGCGACGGCGCAGCCCAGCGAATATTGTTGTGTGGCGACATTGTCACTCCCGTGGGACGTTAAATCTCCCCGTCTCCGCCAGGCCTTGGACAACCCACGTCGGGAAGATCTCCCATCCGCCCGCGTCGCCGTGCCGCCGCTTCCGCTTGATGGTGAGAGGCCGGCCAATACGCTTCACGTTCACGGCTCGACGCGAAGCCGGGAAATCACCGCATTGATCACGGGAAAAACTCCCGGTCCCCATCTTGGGTTCCGCAGCGCAGGTTCCAGGTTCCAGCTAAACACGACGTCAAAATCCTTGCGGATTGCCACTGGCATGGAGGGGCACGCGCCGTCGTGCCCCGCAGGCGCAATCGCGGCGCCGACGGAGCGGCGCCCTCCACGAGGTCGGCACGGATTTACGAGTAGCGGTGCTGCTGGCGAGACCTTAGCCGAAATAATGCAGTTGAACCGACGACGCCCTCGAAGTTCCTGCACCGTTCGTTGATCGATGTAGGAGCCTGCTTGCCCCTCGACTGGCTCGGGGCCTTGAGCCTGCCGAACGCGCAGGCGACAGAACCTCCTGTGCGCCACCGGATCGCTTGCAAGCAAGCTCCTACAAGATAGCCTCCGTGATCTCGGCTCGAATCTCCGTGACCTCTGTGTCCACGCATTGGGTTGCGGGTCCTCCCGCGGAGGGAATTTTTCAGGCTGGACCGTGACGCGACGTTTCCCGTTCAGCGCTTCGCGCGGATTTGTTCGGTGATCGTGATTGCGACGTCGAGGGCGGACTTGCCGAGGACGCCGCCGACCTTGGGGGCGCGGGCGTGACGGACACTTTCGACGAACGAGGCGAGCTCGAGGCGGAGCGGTTCGCCCTTCTCCAGCGGTATTTGCTCCACCGGCACGGCCCCGAGGTCGCCGGGCTTCGCGGCGCCCGACATCAGCTTCGCGGCATATTCAAACATGCCGGTCTTGCGCACGAGGTGACCGGCCTGGTTCATGAAGTCGAAGGAGAAGTAACCCGTGGGCTGGAACACGCGGATCTCGCGCAGTTTCTTCAGTGACATGCGGCTGGCGTTCAGATTCGCCACGCAGCCGTTCGCGAACTCCAGCCGCGCATTGGCGATGTCCTCGGTCTTCGAGAGCACGCTCACGCCGACACTGTCGATCTTCACCACGGGCGACTTCACGAGTTCGAGCACGATCCCGATGTCGTGGATCATGAGGTCGAGCACGACGCCGACTTCCGTGCCGCGCATCTGGAACGGCGCGAGGCGTTCCGCCATGATATAACGTGGCGCGACGACCTCGCGCTCGAGGAACCCCATCACGGGATTGAAGTGCTCGATGTGCCCGACCTGCACCAGGACGCCGGCGCCCCGCGCGGCGGAGAGGATCTGTTCGGCTTCCGCCAGTGAGACGCACAGCGGTTTTTCGATCAGGAGATGACACTTGCGCGCGAGCAGCGGCAGCGAAATCGCGCAGTGCCGGTCGGTGGGCACGGCGACGCTGACGATGTCGCACGCGTCGCCAAGTTCCTCGAGCGTGGCGAAGCGCGGGCAGCCATAGGTGGTGGCAATCTCGTTCGCGCGCGCCTCGTTGACGTCGTAGACGCCGGCGAGCTTCGCGCCGGGCACTTCGCGATAAAGCCGCGCATGATGCTGGCCGAGAAAACCGACGCCGGCGACGCCGCAGAGGAGGGGTTGGTCGGTCATGGAAGGCTTTTCCGGCAGGGTCGGCCGTCCCCAGCCAATCGCGGTCGCGAAGCGACTCGCGACCCTGCCTTGGGTTGCCGCCGGTTTGAGATTCCAAATCTAGCCACGCTTGGTTTCCAGTTTCCCCAGGTGCAGCAACACTTCGCGCGCGGTGCGCGCGGCGTAGGCGGGGTTGTGCGTGACGAGAACCAGGGCGGTTTTGGTGTCGGCGCACAGGCTGAGCAGGAGTTCGATCACGCTGTCGCCGGTGCGTTCGTCGAGATTGCCGGTGGGTTCATCAGCGAGGACGAGTCGCGGCCGATTCATGAGCGCGCGGGCGATCGCGACGCGTTGACGTTCGCCGCCGGAGAGATGGGCCGGCACGTGATGCCCGCGTTCGGCGAGCCCGACGCGCGCCAGCAGTTCCTCGGCGCGTTTGCGTTCCGCGTCCCCCACCCGACCGGCAATGCGCGCCGCCATCAGCAGATTCTCGCGCGCGTCGAGTTCCGGAATCAGGTAGAATGACTGAAACACCATGCCGAGAAACGCCGCGCGGCGGGCGGACGTGATTTCCCTGGCACCCTCCCAATGCATCTCGCCGGCGTCCGGCACATCGAGACCGGAAAGCAGGTGGAGCAGCGTGGACTTGCCCGAACCCGATTCGCCGCGAACGCTGATCGAGTCGCCCGGGGCGATCGACAGGTTGATGCCACGAAGGACTTCGATGCGCCCATCGCCGCTGGGATAGGTTTTCACGAGACGGCGGGCGGTGAGAATCGCGTCACTCACTACGCAAGGCCTCCACGGGTTTGAGCCGCGCTGCGCGCCACGCAGGGATCAGGCCGGCGAGCGTCGAGCAGACGATCGAGCCGACGATGATTGCGACGAGATCGCGCGTTTCCAGGTGCGCCGGCAGGTATTGAAAACCGTAGACTTCACGGAACGCCTGCTGCCCGGCGGTCAGGCTCGCGATCGCTTTCATGGCCGCGTTGCGGTAGTGGATCACGAGCGCGCCAACGACCAGGCCGGAGCCGGTGCCCACGATGCCGAGCAACAGGCCCTGCAGGCAGAAACTCGCCGCGATGTCGCGGGCGCGGGCGCCGAGCGCGTTGAGCAACCCGATCTCGCGCGTCTTGCGCACGACCGAGATCAGGAGCGAACTCATGATCGAAAGCGCCGCGACGATCACGATGAACATCAGGAGAAAGAAGACCATGTTCTTCTCGAACCGGATGATCGCCTCGAAATTGCCGTAGGCATCGACCCAGGTGAGCGCATGCAGGCCCCGGGGCAGCACCGCGTCGACCTGGTTCACGACCCTGAATTCGTCCGCGCCGGGACGGAGCCGGACATTGATGCGCTCGACGGCCTTTCCGTTGCCGTAGAGATCCTGCATCCGGCGCAGCGTGCAGATCGCGAGACTTGAATCCAGTTGTTGATGACCGATCTCGAAGATCCCCGCGACGCGCACGCGCTGCGGCAGCAGCACCTCGTCCGCGCGGAGCCGCTCGATCATCCGTGGCGAGTAGATCTCCACCTTGCTGCCGACCCGCGCCTGCAGGGTCTGCGCAAGCTGCGCACTGAGCAGGATCGAGTCGTCATCCAGCTCATCCGCGGAACCGCGAAACACAAATCGCTGCAGGTCGAACACCCCCCCGAGCGACTCCGTGTCCACGCCACGGAGCATGGGATAGGCGGGGCGATTGCCCTGCAACAGCATGACCGGACCGCTGGTCGTCGGCGAGGTGGCGGCGACCGCCGGCACGGACGCGATCACCCTGCGCAGGCCGGCCGGATCCTGGATCAGCCCGGTTTCGCTGCGCACCTGCAGCTCACCCTCGGTATCCACGATCATCTGGCGGATCTGGAAACCAAAGCCGCTCATCACCGCCGACGCCACGAGCATCAACGCCACGCCGACCGCGATCCCCAGCCCCGACATGAACGTGAAGAACGGAAACCGCCGCCCGGTGGGGAAGAGTTGCTTGAAGGCGTGGTAGAGGAACCAGGGCATCACGGGAAGACGTGCAAGACGTGGCAAGAACGCGAGAGAGCGAAACTAAGTCACTGCGGCATCATGTCCGTCTTGTCGGTCTCGCGTTCTCCCTCTCTCGCGTTCTTCTATTCAGGGCGCAACTGCGGAAACAAAATCACGTCCCGGATGCTTTCCGCGCCGGTGAGCAGGATGCAGAGCCGGTCGATGCCGATGCCCATGCCGCCGGCGGGAGGCATGCCGTGCTCGAGGGCGAGCAGGAAGTCGTGGTCGATCGCCTGCTGGTCGCCGCCGGCCTGATGCTCGAACATCGCGCGCTGCACGTCGGGATCGTTCTGCTCGCTGTAGGCCGGCGCGATTTCCATGCCGCCGATCACGAGTTCGAAGACGTCGAGCACCGAGGGATCGTCGGCGTTCAGTTTCGCCAGCGGACAGAGCTCCTTGGGCAGATGCGTCACGAACGTCGGCTGAATCAACGTCGGCTCGATCTTCTTGGAGAAAATCTCGTTCGTGATCTCGAAGTCCTCCCAGGACGGATCGACATAAAGACCGAGTTCATCGGCTTGGGCGGCCTTCTCCGCCTTGCTGCGAGAAAACCACTCGCCGTCGCCGGTGACTTCACAGACGAGTTGCTTGTAGGGCACTTCCCGCCAGTCACTCGCGAAGTTGATCATCTGCCCGCTCGCGGCGTGTTTGATCCCGGATGTGCCCAGCACGTCGTGACAAAGCGACTGCAGCAGGTCGCGCACGAGCGTCATCATGCCGCGGTAGTCGCTGTAGGCCTGGTAAACCTCGAGCATGGTGAACTCGGGGTTGTGCTTTGGCGACAGACCCTCGTTGCGAAAATTGCGACCGATCTCGAAGACGCGATCGTAGCCCGCGACCAGCAGACGCTTGAGGTAGAGTTCAAGGGAAATGCGCAGGAAGAAATCGACCCCGAGCGCATTGTGGTGCGTGACAAAAGGCCGCGCCGCCGCGCCGCCCGCGACGTTTTGCAGCACCGGCGTCTCCACCTCGAGAAACCTGCGGTCCTCGAGAAAACGGCGCATGTGCGACACGATGCGCGCGCGCAGCATCAGGCGCTGGCGCGATTCCGGGATTCACGATCAGGTCGAGGTAACGCTGGCGATAGATCTTCTCCGTGTCGCTGAGACCGTGCCATTTTTCCGGCAACGGTCGCAGGGCCTTCGAAAGCAGCGTGTAGCGTCCGACGCGCACCGTGATTTCGCCGGTCTTGGTCTTGAATAGCGTGCCGGCCGCGCCGATGAAGTCGCCGAGGTCGAGCTTCTTGAACGCGGCGTAGGCCTCCTCCCCGATCACGTCGCGCCGCACGTAGAGCTGAATCTGCCCCTGCTGGTCGAGGAGCTTCACAAACGCGCTGCCGCCCTGGATGCGGATCACGACAAGGCGGCCGGCCACCGCGACATCGACGCTGTTGTCCTGACCATCGACGTGCAGTTTCAAGGCGTCGGCAGAAAAATGGCTGGGCTCAAAATGAGCCCGGTACGGGTCGAGCCCCGCCGCGCGCAGGTCGGCGAGCTTTTGCCGTCGCACCGCGTGTTGGTCGTGGGAAATGTCAGCCGAAGAACTGTCGCTCATGGGAAGCGGGTCACCGTGGCGGGCGCCGCGCCCCGGGGCAAATGGAAATCCGGAGCTTGATTTGCCGGTAAGGAGCGGCTTCAGCCGCGAATTGAACGCCGAGCGACGGCGGCCTGGCTGCAGTCGATCCGCGACGGTGCCTTCCGGGTTGTCTTTTTTCGCGCGAATCCTCGCCAAACGCCGTGAAACACAGCAAAACAATCCACAGCGGTTCGCGCGTTTACATCCCTGATCGATCTGACTCCACATCCCCATTGGCATGAACTTGTCGATCCCCGGGTGGTGGCGTGTGCGCAGTCGGACTCTGCCGAAAATCTGGACGATTGTCTGCGTGGTCACCGTCGCCGTAAGGCCGTCGCTGGATTTGCGAGCCCAGCCGATGAGCGTCGACCCGCAGTTCGCGCCCATCCTCATCGATGATCGAGACACCGCCGCATCCGCGACACTGGTCCCCATTCACGATGGCGGTTTTCTTGCCCACGGCTATTTCGACTTTGTGAATGGCGAGGCCGTGCCTGGCATCGCGCGCCTCGACTCCGGCGGAAGGCTGGATTCCGGCTTCGTATTTGAGGGAGCCCGACTGGCGCAGCACTTGATCGTTTCCCTGGACGATGGTCATTTGCTCGTGCTGCGGCCTGTTTATGATCTGGACGCGAGAACAAACGCCGTGCAGGTCGAACGGCACTTGCCATCGCTGCTGGGCCGCTATCTCGATGACGGTTCGCGCGACGATACGTTTGCGCCCGCCAGCGACGGAAACTCGAACACGCCTCCGCCGGCGATTCTGGCGGCGCTCCCCGATGGCAAGACACTGATCGCAGGCCATCCCGCCGCGCGCCTCAACGTGGATGGCACGGTCGATACCACGTTTGCGCCGGACGTCCCAACGGATGACGTGATCGTGCAGGCTGTCCCGTTTGACGACGGTCGTCTGCTGGTTGAGGTGATTCCCGAAGCCGGAGGTGAAACGCCCTATGTCTCCGCTCCGGGATTGTTGCTGCTCGCCGCCGACGGCAGTGTCGCGGTCGACTACGCGACAGCGGTTCCGGATGGCGAGGTTGCGCATATCGCGGCCATCACCAGCGACCACGCGCTGATCCTGCTGCATGGCGTGCCGACGAGTCCGTGGGCCTGACCCGGAAACCGCACGTGCCTTCGCGTTGGTCAGCGGAGGACGTGTTCTGCTTCGCGCCAACGACAACCTCCATGGGATTCCAACTTTGCGCACCGTGCGCCTGCTCCCGGATGGCACGGTCGATCCCGCCTTTCACATGCCGCTGGGAGATTCCCCTCCAGCAATCCGGGAACTGGACGACGGCTCGCTGCTGGCGCTGCAGACGTTCTGGAACACTGACCGCTGGCTCGCGAACGGTTCGCCGGATTTCAATTTCGACGTCGCCTTCACCAACTCCGACGGCTGGGACGGCGGCGTGTTCGACGCCTTGTCTGGTCCGACGGGCGCCTTGTATGTCGGTGGACGTTTCTCCGACGTGAACGTTGTCGCGCGATCGGGCCTCGTGCGTCTGGTGCCGGTCGAGATTCCCGGGATCACGGTGCAACCGACCGATGCGACGGTGGTGAGCGGCCGGGCGGCGTCGCTCCACGTGGCGATTGGCAATTTCGACCCGGCGACGTATCAGTGGCAGCGCGACGGAAAGGATCTGTCCGGGGCGACGAGTCCACTGCTTGCAATCGATATTGCCACGGCCGCGGATGCCGGAACGTATCGCGTGATCGTTCACGTGGGAAGTGCGACCTACGTCAGTGACCCGGCGGTGCTGACGATCAATCGATCCCAGGGTCGCCTGATGAACTTCTCCGCCCGCAGCCGCGTCGAAAGCGGCGGATTGCCTCAGATCGCGGGCTTCGTCGTCGCCGGCGAACAAGCAACCCAACCGGCCTTGTTGCGCGCCATCGAGCTGCACTACGGCAGTGGCAATTCGCCGAAAGTCGTGCCCCGGTTGGGATTGTTTCGAGGCCTCAATGAAATCGCGTCCGACCAGGGCAGCGCCCGGAATCCCGAAATTCTCGAACTCAGCCAGCGTCTCGGAGCGTTCGATCCTCCCATCTGGCAGCCAATACCGTTCGTCTTTATAAATCCGGACTCCGCGCTGGCCGTCAACCTTGCCAACGGCATCTACACCGCGCAGACGACGGCGACGGCACCAGGTCAAGGCGTCAGTCTGTTTGAATTCTACGATGCCGCCGACGCCGCGGCACCGGGAATCGTGCGCAACGCGTCCCTGCGTGGTCGCACCGCGCCCGGCGGCGATACGATGATCGGCGGATTCGTCATCGGCGGCAGCGGGCCTTTGCGCCTGTTGCTGCGCGTGGTCGGTCCCGAACTTGCACATTGGGGCGTTCCGGACCCGCTGGCGAATCCGCAACTGACCGTGTACAATCGCTGGGCGCGGATCGTCAGCAACGACGATTGGGAGGAACAGGCCGACGGAAATCTCGCGCCGCTGCTCGCCGCCACGACCTCGACGGGAGCCTTCGATCTCGGCCCCGGGAGCACGTCATCCGCCCTGCTTGTGAGCCTTGAACCCGGTGCCTACACGGTTCATGCGACCGGCTCCAACGAAGCCTCTGGTGAGGTCCTGCTGGAGATCTACGTGGTAGATCCGTGACGCCCCAGCGACCCGCCGCGACACAATTTGAGGGCCGGAGGCGGAGGTAAGAAATCCTCGGGCAAGCCCTAATGCATTCGCTTCGGCGCGGATGGAGCGACGAGGCCAAAGCCTGAGCGAACGATCTGTCGGGCGCGGCGAACAGGAGGAAAGCCGTCAGCAATGATTGCATCGCGGGAGGCATCGCCAGCAAAACACCGCGGCGGCGGCAAACCCGCGAGAACGTCCGCCCCCTGCCACAAGAGGCTCCCACGGCCCGGCGCGGCTGTGCCGCAACCCGGAGTTTGTGCCCTCTAAACACACCAAATACACGAAAAGCCTGATCGGATCTTTGTTCCGCGCGGTGGCGAGCGCCGCAAAAGCCGCGAGACGCCCATCCGGCGGGGTCAAGCGCACGGCGGCAATCGCGCGGCGAAGTTCCGCCACCAGCTTCTCTCGCCGGGCGTCGCAGTCCTCAAACGCGGCGACCCGCTTTTTGTTCAGTTATCTCAACGGTCATGAACGCTGGCGATCGTCGACCGCGCTCCTGCCGCCCGGCCACGCCGGCGAGCGGCTGATTCGTTTTCGCTTTCGGCGTTCGACCGGAGCACACTCGGGGGAATCCTTTTTGCAGGCCGGCTGGGGGGCGTTTCGAGGCAGATGGAGAAGGGCGCGGTGGAGTTCCTCGATGCGAAGTGGCTTTGCAAGATAATCATCCATGCCAGCGGCCAGGCAGCGCTCGCGATCGCCTTGCATCGCGTTCGCCGTCATTGCGATCACCGGGGTGCCCGCATGAGCGGGATTGGACCGCAGTTGTCGGGTCGCCTCGTACCCGTCCATCACCGGCATCTGGCAGTCCATCAGGACAACATCGAAAGGCGCGCGGTCCAGCATCTGCAAGGCTTCGGCACCGTTCGATGCGATCTCGCAGGTGTATCCCAGCTTTCGCAGCTGCAGCCGGATCAGGCGCTGGTTGACCTGATGGTCCTCCACCACGAGAATCCGCAGGGCAGCGGACGGCGGTGCAGCGGTCGCGGGTGGTCCGGCGCTTGCCGCCTCGGCCGCTGGCGGTGTGCGCCCGGCCGCGGAACCGGGGGCGTGTGCCGCGCGCAAGACGACGTTGAACGAGAAGCACGCGCCCTTGCCGAACGCACTCTGGACACCAATCTGGCCGCCCATGAGCTCGACCAGTTGTCGGCAGATGGCGAGACCGAGACCCGTGCCTCCGAAGCGGCGGGTCGTCGACGAGTCCGCCTGGCTGAAGGGTTGAAAAAGCCGGGCCTGCTGTTCCGGACTCAACCCGATGCCCGTGTCCCGCACGGAAAAGCGGAGCGCGATTTCGCCGGCGATGGAGGCAAGGCAAACCACCTCGGCGGCGACCTCACCGTGTTCGGTGAACTTGACCGCGTTCCCAATCAGGTTGAGCAAGACCTGACGCAGGCGGCCGGGATCCCCCCGGACGTGGCGCGGGACCTCCGGCGCGATGACGCACGACAAATCCAGGCCCTTGGTGGCGGCTTCCGCAGCCAGCAAGTCAACGGCGTTGCGCATCTCACGGTGCACGTCGAAGTCGATTTCGTCGAGTTCCAGCTTCCCGGCCTCCATCTTGGAGAAGTCGAGAATGTCATTGAGCACGGTGAGCAGCCCCTCGGCGCTGCTGCGCACGGTCTCCATGTATGCCGTCTGCGTGGCGTCAAGCTGCGTATCGAACATGAGGTTCGACATGCCGATCACCCCGTTGAGCGGCGTGCGAATCTCGTGGCTGACCGTGGCGAGAAAACGGCTCTTCGCGTTCGATGCCTCCTCCGCCGCGATCCGGGCGACGCGCAATTGCTCGTTGCTGGCGGCCAGCATCTCGAAGAGGAGCGCGTGATTGAGCGCGGTGGCCACCGCCAGGACGAGCTCGTCCCAAAGGCCCGCCGCCGGATGGTCGAGATTCAGAATGATGAAACCGAGGTCCTGCTCCCCCACCCACAGCGGTGACATGCGCAGGCGGACAGGGTTGTCCTCGCCTGCGAGGAGGGCGCGCAGGAAAGCGGGCGGTTCGCCGGGCTGTGGCGGGGAGCGAAACCCGCGACAGTACACGAACCCGCCGGCGGCCTTGAAGACGTCGGGACGCAACCACAGCAACACGCGGTCGATGTCCTCGCGGGCAAAGAACTCGAGCACGCTCTCGATCGTCCGGGCCAGCGGTTGGTCGGCAGTCACGTTGGCGTAGACGTGCCGCCGCAGGCGCATGCGCACGGGCGCCTCGAACAAGGCGCCGCCGGACTGGTCCGGCTGCATGGCGTCGAGCAGAAGGTGCGCGACGTTTTGCAGACCGAGCGTGACTTCCGCCTTCCGCGCCGGCGGCGTGATCGGATCGAGAAATGCGCGCAGCGTGGCGGAAAGTTCCGCGGTGGTGAAATTGCCGCCGAGGAAGCGCACGAGGTCACTGCTGAATGCGAGCAGCGCGGCAAAGAAGTCTTCGGCCGCGAGCGCGTCACGCAGGTTCCGCTCCATCAGCTCGTGCGCCTCGTCGAGCGAGGAGACGGCGCCGCCGCGGACCAGTTCTGCCAGCATGGCCGCGGTCTGGGTGGACGCGGCGGCAGGTCCGCGCAAGCGAAGCGGGTCCGCGCCGGTGGACTGCCGTTCGAGCAGTTGCATGGGCAGCGAGTGCTCGCCGAGCCCCACCTGCTCTCCGCGGAGACGGCGCGTGAGCAATTGGACGCTGCAGCGGCCGCGGACAAAATGGCTGTTCTCGAAGGTGGTGAGCGGCGGGTCGGAAAAGCGGGAGCTGTCCGCGTTGTCCCAGCCCAGCAGGGCGACATCCTCCGGCACGCGTTTTCCGGCTTGGTGCAGGCGCATCAGCGCGCCGAACGCGCTGTTGTCGTTTGCGCACACGATCGCATCGAACGCCACGTCGCGCCCCAGCAGTTCGCCGGCGGCTGCGTAACCGCCGGCGGCCGTGAAGTGGCCGATCGCGAACAGTCGCTCGTCCCAGGCGAGTCCGGCGGCTTTCAGCCCGACCCGGAAGCCCTTCAGGCGCTGCTCGGCGTGGTTGTTGCCGGCACGTCCGTGAATAAACGCGATCGCGCGCCTTCCGCGCGCGGCCAGGTACTGCACCGCACGGGCGGCGGCACCCACGTTATCCGGCGCGACGACGACCGAGCGATTGTCACCCCAGTTCGAATACACCACCGGACGGCCGCCGGCTTCGGCCGCGGCACCGACGTCGATCACGTTCGGGCTGGGTTCGTGAATGACAAACCCGTCCGCCATGTCCGGTCCAAACCAGAGCCAGGCCGGAAGAAGCATGGGGGCGTTTCCACCCTCGCCCGGGCGCATCCGTCGCGCCGTGACGAAGCATACGAGGTGGCTGCCGGCCTCGCAGGCGGCGACGCCCAGGCCGGCGCGAAGAATCCGAAACTCCGGCAGACCATCCTCGTGGATGGCGCAGAGAAGGGGCCTTGGCGGCGAAGGAGTCATGAAGCACGTGCAAGCGAACCGGGACGAATAAAGGGGTACCCGTCGCGCTGGGGTGAGACAGGCATGGAGTCCTTCCTTCGTGCATCGGTCAAAACCGTTCCGAACTTGATGAGGGGCAGCAGGCGACCGGTCGTGCGTTTCGCAGTCATCCCGTGGCTTCTGCCAGTTCCGGTTCGAATCAGACCAAGGTCCCCCGATCCCCGGGCAGGTTGCATCAAGCAAGCGGGAGCGGGGTGCGCCAGACGTCACCGCGAATCCGGCGAGCAGCGACTTCGTTTCCTAACGCCATTTGCCCTCACGCGGTGCCCAAGCCCTTCGGGCATAGGACGGGGGCGGCGGCGCGACGGGGTTGCGCCGACGCAAAGTTTCTGAACACTGCGGGTGGTGGCTACGCAAACGTCCGGGATCTCCGCCCGCGCTCCGCTGGTCATCATTGACTGGGGGCGCAGTGCCTACCGCGACGCGTGGGCGCGACAGGAGGTCTTGGTCGAAGAACGTCGGGCCGGCCGCATCGGCGACATGCTGGTCTTCACCGAGCACGACCCCGTCTACACGCTCGGCGTGCGCCTCGGGGCGGAAAGGCATTTGTTGCTGGACGGCGCCGCTGCCGCCGCGCGTGGGATCGCGGTCGTGAAGACAAACCGCGGCGGCGACATCACGTATCACGGCCCGGGCCAGATCGTCGGTTACCCGATCGTCGATCTCGCCCCGCGCAAGGATCTCCACGCCTACCTGCGGATGCTCGAACAAGTCGTGATCAATACCGTGGGCGCACTCGGGCTCGCGGCTTCGCGGCGCGAAGGCAAGACGGGTATCTGGCTCGGCACGCGCAAGGTCGCCGCGATCGGCGTCGGCGCGCGCCGCTGGATCGCGTTCCATGGCTTCGCGCTGAACGTAAACGTGGATCTCACGCCTTTTGGCGACATCGTCCCATGCGGGATCACGGACGGAACGGTTACGTCGCTCGCGCTGGAGCTGGGACGCAAGCTCAACCCGGCGGAAGTGCGGTCGCTGCTTGCTCACGAGTTTCGCGAACAGTGGCGGACGTTTTTGTTGTCCACAAGTGACCCGGCGCGGCTATGCCGCGACCACGAGTGAGGAAGGGGCGGACCGCAACAATGCGATGTTTTGACGAATATTCGCACCCATGAACCCGCATGAAATCCGCCTTCGTCCGGATTCACCGCTTGTGATTCGTACCCAACCGTGTGAATTCCTGGAATTCTGATCTGATCGATGTCTGCTTCCCGCAAACCCACCTGGCTGCGCGCCAAGCTGCCGAACGGCCCCGAATACGGCCGCGTGCGCGCGCTTGTCGATGACAACAAGCTGCACACCGTCTGCCAGAGTGCGCAGTGCCCGAACATGGGCGAATGCTGGTCGCGCGGCACGGCGACCGTGATGATCCTCGGGAACATCTGCACGCGTTCCTGCCACTTCTGCGCGATCCAGACCGGCCGTCCCACCGAGCTCGATCTCGGTGAACCCGCGCGTGTCGCGGACGCCGTTGCCCGCATGGGGCTGAGGCATTGCGTGATCACGTCCGTGGCGCGCGACGACTTGCGCGATGGCGGCGCATCGGTATGGGCGGCGACGATCCGCGCGGTCCGGCACCGCAATCCCGGTTGTGCAATCGAGGTCCTGATCCCGGACATGCAGGGTCGGACCGATCAGCTGGACACAATCCTCGATGCGCAGCCGGACATTCTGAATCACAACATCGAGACGGTGGAGCGCCTCCAACGCCCGGTGCGCGTGCAGGCCACGTATGCGCGCACCCGCTCGGTGTTGCGCTACGCGAAATCACGCGGCTTCACCACGAAGTCGGGCCTGATGCTCGGAGTGGGTGAACGCCAGGAGGAGATTGCACAAACGATGCGCGACCTTCGCAGCGAAGGCGTCGACATCCTGACGATTGGCCAATACCTGCAGCCCACGCCACAACATCTCACCATCGACCGCTGGGTTACTCCGGAGGAGTTTCAGTCGTGGAAGGTATTCGGTGTCGGGATCGGCTTCGGCTTCGTGGAATCCGGCCCGCTCGTGCGCTCGTCGTATCACGCCGACGAACAATCGGCGAAATACACGGACGTGCCCGGACTCCGGCAAACCGCATCATAGCCCCCGATTTCCGATCTGCCCTGCCAACTCGAAACCGTGCCGCCCGCTTTCGTCGTGCGTCGTTCGGGTCGCGGCGCACACTCCGCTGCGGATGAAGACCAAGGCCGACATCGTTTCCAACTGGCTGCCGCGCTACACCGGGCTCGACCTGAAGGATTTCGGCCGGTTCATCCTGCTGACGAACTTCCAGCAATACCTGCGGATCTTCGCGGAGGAATACGGCGCATCCATTGTCGGACTCGACCGACCGATGCCGAGTGCCACGGCGAAGCAGATCACGATGATCAACTTCAGCATGGGTTCGGCGAACGCGGCGACAATCATGGATCTGCTCGGCGCCGTGCAACCGAAGGCCGTGCTCTTCATCGGCAAGTGCGGCGCGGTCAAATCGAACATCGGCCTGGGCGAGTTGATCCTGCCCATCGCGGCGATCCGCGGCGATGGCACGTCGAACGACTACTTCCCTTCCGAGGTGCCGGCGCTGCCCGCGTTCGCGCTTCAGAAGGCGGTGTCGGCGACCATCCGGGAATACCGCCGCGACTACTGGACAGGCGTGGTCTACACGACGAACCGTCGGGTGTGGGAACACGATCACGAATTCAAGGCCTACCTGCAGAAGACCCGCTGCACGGCGATCGACATGGAAACCGCGACGATCTTCACCGTCGGTTTTTTCAACCACATCCCAACCGGTGCATTGTTGCTGGTCTCCGACAATCCGATGGTGCCGGAAGGCGTGAAGACTGCCGACAGCGACCAGCACGTCAGCGGGCATTTCGCCACGGAACACGTGCGCATCGGGATCGAATCCCTCCACCACATCATCGAGGATCGCCAGGCCGTGAAACACCTGAGGTTCTAGAAGTGCCAGGAGCGTCCACGCTTCGCGCCGCTGAATCGTTTCGGGACATTCACATTCTGAACTTTGTCCTCCGACCTCCGACCTCCGACCTCCGACCTCCGACTTCCGCCCATGAACCACGAATCCCGCCTCAAGGAACTGGCGATCGCACTGCCCACCCCGCCGCCGGCGGGCGGCAACTACCTTCCGGCCGTGCAGGTCGGAAACCTGCTCTATCTCGCGGGCGTGATCTGCACGCAGGGCGGAGCGATGACGCACACCGGCCAGGTCGGGCGCGAGCAAACCATCGCAACCGCCGCCGCCGGCGCGAAGGTCTGCGCGTTGAACCTGCTCGCCAACATTCGCGCCGCCGCGGGATCGCTCGATCGCGTGAAACGGTTCGTGACGGTCAATGGATACGTGAATGCCGTGAGTGGTTTCGCCGACAGCCCACAGGTGATCAACGGCGCGTCGGATTTCCTCGTGGATGTCTTTGGCGATGCCGGCCGCCACGCCCGCGCGGCCGTGGCGGTGGCGGGTCTGCCGAAAAACTCCACCGTCGAGATTCAGGCCGTCGTGGAGCTGGAGTGAGCCTTATCCGGTGGGGCGGGCCCTCTGGGCCATGCCCAAGAGCTGTGAAGGTGAGAGTGCAACGGCTGGGTTCGCGGTAGGAGCGGGTTTACCCCGCGATTCCGTTCGAACCATCGCGGAGTAAACCCGCTCCTACAACTTCAGCGATGCCTACGGGCTTGCCTAGCCGATCCTTCCTTCCCTCCAGACGAACGCTTTCGCCGGTACCCGCCGCCCTACGGATTCGCCGCCGGCACGAAGTCGAACACGGCGACATCGTCGACCTTGACGGGCTTGTCCAGCAGGCCCAGCGAACCAAGGATCTCGATTTGCGCGGCGATGCGCTCGCGCGTGATGAGGCCGGCGTATTCACCCTTCGCGGAATCACCCTGCACGAGGCGAAGTTCCTTCATCTTGCGCAGGCTGTAATTCATCACGTCGGGTGACATGAGCTTGTTCGCCGTGCTCAGGGCGGCGAGCGCCGGCGCGGGATCTCCCTCCAGGAGGTCATCGAAGCCTCTGGCGGACGCGGCCACAAACGCCCGCACGCGGTCCGGATGCGCGGCAAGAAAATCCCGCGACGTGAAGAACACGCGATAGGGCGCGTATCCGGAATCTGCTATGAGCAACGTGCCCACGTGCGCCCCCTTCTGCTCCGCGATGTACGGCTCCTGGGTCACGAAGCACTGGCGCACCAGCGTTTCATCCGCGAGGAAGCTCGTGAGGTCGGTGGTCAGCGGGACGAAGTTGAAGGTGATGCCAAGGCGGCGCTTGAAGTATTCCACCCACGCGCTGCCCGGGTTGGCCATGAAGGTGCGGCCGTTCAGGTCGGTGAAAGCATGCAGCGCGTGCGATTCGTGAAACATGATTCCCTGCGGGTTCTTCTGCATTTCCGCGCCGACGATGACGATCGGCAGGCCGCGTTCGCGGGCGATCGCGACGATCACGTCGTTGCCGTCCGTGCAGCCGATGTCGGCGCGGCCAAGGGCGACGGATTCCTTCACGCCGGCCGACGGCCCGCCCGGGCTGATCGCCACCTCCAGGCCGGCGGCGCGATAGAAACCGCGGGCCTGCGCCTGATAGTAACCACCATACTCCGTCTGCGGATACCAATCGAGTTGCAGCTTCAGCGGGGTGAGGCCGCCGGCCGTTTTCGCGGCGTCGGACGACTTGCCACAGCCCGCGAGCAGCACGCCCGCCAGGATGGTGATGACGGCAAACCAGACAAGGAAACGATTAGACATCGGTGCGGGAGACGGAGTCATGCCAACGACGCAGGAGCAGCCAGTTCAGTAGCCCGATCACGGCGAGGAACACAAAGCCCAAAATGCAGCTCGCCACCCCGACCCCCATCAACTCGGCCGTCCGCTGCTGGCTGTTGAAGAACTGCGCGAGAAACCCCAGGCCGCCCTGCCCGCCCACCATCGAGCCCGTCACGTATTCCCCGAAGATCGCTCCGATCGGCGCCAGCGCCGCCGCGATCCGCAGGCCGCCGAAATAATAGGGCGTCGCATAAGGCAGGCGCAACAGCAGCAGATGCTGCCACCAGCGCGCATCACAAACCTCGAAGAACTCCACGAGATGGCGGTCGGTGGAGACAAGTCCGAGCGTCGTGTTTACCACGACGGGAAAGAAACTCACGATGAAGGTCA
This sequence comes from uncultured Verrucomicrobiae bacterium, assembly GCA_963797435.1. GTDB lineage: Bacteria > Verrucomicrobiota > Verrucomicrobiia > Opitutales > Opitutaceae > CAWCPJ01. The sequence goes on from CAWCPJ010000010.1 coordinate 61,162, forward strand.
CGAGCACGATGCTGACCGTGCCGCGTCCCAGCCAGAGAATGATCAGCGGCGCGATGACGATCACGGGCGTCATCTGCAGGATCATCAGATAGGGATACAACCCGCGTTGGGCCCAGCGACTGCTGCCCAGGATCAGGGCAAAGCCGAGGGCGACGACCGCCGCCGAAAGAAAACCGAGGAGCGCACTTTGCGTGGTCAGCCAGGCGGCAAATGCGAACACGCCCCGCTGCGCCCACATCGCCTCGGCAATCTCGTCGGGCATGGGCAACAGCCAGTCCGGCACGTGGAAGATGTGGCGCAATGAATACCATCCCCCGATCAACACCGCCCCCATGATGACGGGCGCCAGCCAGGTGATGCTGCGGCCCTTCATCGCGGGCCCCCGGTTTCGGTCGGCCGCAGCTCCGCCGAGACGCGATCGACCAGATCGTGAAACGCCGCCTGCTCCCGCAGGTCCGCGCGCCGGGGATGCGGGAAGGGCACGGGCAGATCCGCGATGATGCGGCCGGGATTCGCCGCCATCACGAGGATCCGGCTCGAAAGGAAAACCGCCTCGGCGACGGAATGCGTGACGAACAACGCGGTCCAGTTCTGCGCCTGCCGCAACTCGAGCAGTTCCTCGTTGAGATGGTGCCGCGTCATCTCGTCGAGGGCACCGAACGGCTCGTCCATCAACAGCAGGCGCGGCGCCTGCACGAGGGCGCGCGCGACGGAAACGCGCATCTTCATGCCGCCGGAGAGCTGGCGCGGGAACTTGCGCCGCGCGTCCGTGAGCTGCACGCGTTCCAGCATTTCCCGGGCAAGGCGCCGCCGCTCCGCCACCGCCGTCCGCCGGATGCGTAGGGGCACCTCGATGTTGTGTTGGACGTTCAGCCACGGAAGCAGCGTCGGCTCCTGGAAAATAAATGCCGTGCCCGCCTGGCCACGACGCGGCGGATGTCCGTCCACCCGCAGTTCACCGCCCGAGGTCGGGCTGAGTCCCGCAATCAGCCGCAACAGCGTGGACTTGCCGCAACCGCTCGGCCCGATCAACGACACGAACTCACCCGCGGCGATCGTGCTGTCGATCCCGGCAAGCACGACGGGACCGTCACCGAAGTGCTTCACCACCGAGCGCAGGACGACGTGAGGACGGGCAACCATGAGCAACCCGCCGGAGTCTCATGATCCTGCCCCGCCCGGCAAGGGACAACATGACCGCAGGACCTCGGCCGAGTCGGACGCCCTGAGCACGTCGACAAAGACCCACCGCGGCCTGGCACAGCCAAAGGTAGGGTCGGCTGTCCCCAGCCGACCCTGGCCGCGAGGGGACACGCGACCCTGCCTTGGCTCCCCGATTCGAGAGCAACCGTCACGAAAAGTCACGATCGGTGGAGACAAAACACCGCCCACGGCAGCGACGGAAAACATCGACAAACAGAAAGTCCGAATGCCGATCGCTGGCTCACAAATTGCCGCACCGAACCCGGACAAACTTTGTGGCGGCCGCCACAAAGTTTGTCCGGGTTCGGGATTCGGCATGCGCGCGTTTCGCGGCGCAGGACTCCACGCCCGTCATGATGCATGGACATGCAGCACCCAGCCGAAGCGATCACCGCACTCGAACAGCGCCTTTTCGAAGCCGATCTTCGCCCCCTCCGACGCGAAGATCCACTTCCGGTAGCTGCCCCGATTGATGACATGGTGCAGCCCGCCCTCCTCCTCCATCCGCAGCTTGCGCGCCATGCCCTCATGCAGAGCAGGCGGATCGCCCCAATGTCAATAATAAAGTAGTGACCCCTTTTCTCCCTTCTCGTCGGGCATGGGCGCGATCCGGTGATGGGTGACAAACGATCCGGGGTGATGGGTTACACATAGCGGTGTCAGGTGGTGGTGGATATAGCGAGAGGTTTCGTGCGGCGCATAGCGCCGCGGGGGGAAGGAGGTGTGGAGGAAGGGGGGCAGGCGCCCTGCCTTTTCTGGCGCCGGTCTGAGCCCCCCTTCCTCCACCTGTTGGACTCACGTTTTGCGGTGGGCTTCATGGTGGCGGTGGGTGGGCGGATGCTGGCGGCCGGGCCCCAGCGCTCCGCGGGATCGAAGACGAGGTTGCCCAGGTAGATGTTGGCGAAGTGGAGTTCGGTCTGGCCCTGATCGTTGCGGCGCAGGCCGACGCGCTTGCCGGCGAAGATTTCGCCCACGTGATAGTTGTGGCCTTCGTGCGCCAGAAAGCCGCTGGTGGAAATCACCTTCACCTCGTAATCGGCGGGATAGACCAGCGGTCTGTCGTCCTCGTGGAGTCGCCGCTCGCTCTTCTGGTAGAAGTCCGCGGGAAACTGCATGGCGAGCGCCTCGTGCGGTCGCTCGTAGTTGAACGTGTATTGCCAGCGCTCGAAGCGCCGCTGCTGCGCGGCGAGATTGGCCGAGGGGGGCTGCGTGGCCTCGGCCTTGAGGTCGCGGTGCATGCGCTCGTGCGAGCCGTTGTCCTGCGGCTTGGCCGGCCGGGTGAACTCGACGTCGATGCCCTGCTCGATCCACCACACGCTCAGACTGGAGAGGCGCCCCAGCGCGCCGGAAGCGAACGGCGCACCGTGATCGACCCGGATGATCTCCGGCTTGCCCGCCTGGCGCATCAGGCCGCGAAAGCTGTGCAGCGTGCCCTTGAACTGCTGGTTGGGTTGCGCCTTCAACCCGAGGACAAAATGGCTGTAGAGGTCGGTCACCGTCAGCGGATCGCAGCGCTGGCCGTCGTCCAGGATGAACCAGCCCTTGAAGTCCACCGTCCAGACGTGGTTGGGTTGCGTGGGCTCGGTCAGGCCGTGATCGACGGACGGATACGCCCCCGGCCGCCGGCGCCGCCGCACACTCAACCCGTGCCGGCGCAGGATCTCCCCGATCGTGCTGCGCGCCGGCGGCGACTCGATCCCGTGCTTCACCTCCAGCACCTTTTGCAGCTTCTTCGGGCCCCACGTGCGATGCAGGCGCCGTTCCGCCAGCACCAGCGCCTCCACCGCCTCGTCTGTGCGCTGCGGAAAAGTGTGGGGCCGATGGCTGCGCGGCTGCAGCCCCTTCATCCCATCAGCCGCAAATCGCTCCAGATGCTTGTAGCCGGTCTTGCGGCTGATGCCGAACTGCTCGCACAGATCCGTGAGCGTGAAACGGGCGGTGCGGGCCAACAAAACAAAGCGGGTGATCTCGTCCATGGGTGTGACGGTTTTCCAGGGCATGGCCCTGGTATGTGTCACCCATCACCCCGGTCAAAGTGTCACCCATCACGCCGGATCGCGCCATGGGCAACAGCCAGTCCGGCACGTGGAAGATGTGGCGCAAGGAATACCATCCGGCAATCAACACCGCCCCCATGATGACGGGCGCCAGCCAGGTGATGCTGCGGCCCTTCATCGCGGGCCCCCGGTTTCGGTCGGCCGCAGTTCCGCCGAGACGCGGTCGACCAGATCGTGAAACGCCGGTTGCTCCCGCAGATTCGCGCGCCGGGGATGCGGGAAGGGCACGGGCAGATCCGCGACGATCCGACCGGGATTCGCCGCCATCACGAGAATCCGGCTCGAAAGGAATACCGCCTCGGCCACGGAATGCGTGACGAACAACGCAGTCCAGTTCTGCGCCTGCCGCAACTCGAGCAGTTCCTCGTTGAGATGGTGCCGCGTCATCTCGTCGAGCGCGCCGAACGGCTCGTCCATCAACAGCAGGCGCGGCGCCTGCACGAGGGCGCGCGCGACGGAAACGCGCATCTTCATGCCGCCGGAAAGCTGGCGCGGGAACTTGCGCCGCGCGTCCGTGAGCTGCACGCGTTCCAGCATTTCCCGGGCAAGGCGCCGCCGCTCCGCCACCGCCGTCCGCCGGATGCGCAGGGGCACCTCGATGTTGTGCTGCACATTCAGCCAGGGAAGCAGCGTCGGTTCCTGGAAAATAAACGCCGTGCCCGCGTGGCCACGACGCGGCGGATGTCCGTCCACCCGCAGTTCACCACCCGAAATCGGGCTGAGTCCCGCAATCAGCCGCAACAACGTGGACTTGCCGCAACCGCTCGCCCCGATGAGCGACACGAACTCACCTGTGGCGACGGCGCAGTCAATCCCGCCGAGCACCACGGGGCCCACACCGAAGTGCTTCACAACCGAGCGCAGGACGACGTGTGGGCTGGCGGCAACCATGGATGACCCGCCGGAGTCTCATCATCCGGCCCCGCCCCGCAAGGGACAACATGACCGCAGGACCTCGGCCGAGCCGGACGCCCTGAGCACGACGACAAAGACCCACCGCGGCCTGGCACAACCAAAGGTAGGGTCGGCTGTCCCCATCCGACCGTGCGCGCGTGGGGACACGCGACCCTGCCTTCCTCGTCGATTCGAGAGCAATCGTCGCGAAAAATCACGATTGGTGGAGACAAATCACCGACCCACGCCAGCGTCGGAAAACAGCGAAAAACAGAAAGTCCGAATGCCGATCGCTGGCTCCCGCCGATCGAAAAACGCAGCCTCGCGCCACTCGAACTCAGTGGCGGCAATTTCGAAGTACCCGAGCATCCCGGCCTTTCGACGCCTCCTCAGCCCATTGTGAAAAAGATCCCTACGATCGCAAATCCGTCGACTCCTACGATCAGAGTGAAATGGGGAACAGCGACCGCTGGGCGATCATCAACTCGCTGGCCGTCTCTTGCCAGCGACGGAGGATCGAGCCGCACGCCTATCTCAAGGACGTGCTCAGGCGCCTGCCGCGATGTCTAACCGCGACGCCCCCCTCCGCGCTCACCCCGGCGAAATAGAAACCGCCGGCCCCGATGACATGGTGCAGCCCGTCCTCCTCATCCATTCGCAGCTTGCGCGCCATGCCCTCATAAAGGGCAGGCGGATCGCTCACATGTCAATAATGAAGTAGTGACCCCTTTTCAGCATCTCGCCGATCGGGAACGAATGCTTTTCGTATGACGCGGTCGGGTCCGACGCATCCGGTCCCCAGTGTCGTTTGATTTCGACGTAGAACGGCTGGTCGGTGTAGTTGATCGGCCCCTGGGAGCCGGCCGGCCCGATTATTTGCGCCGTGCGCCGGGACGTCTTGATACTTTCAGACATCCCACCCCGTGGCGTGCCGGGCGCACGCCACGGCCACCAACACTTGCCCCAGGTGGTGGTCTCATCCCAGGTTTCTATGGTCCAATTGTTCTCCGGAGGGCCGTAGGGATAAGGCCCATCGTGGGCGCTTTCCGTGGTGGTTTGCCCCAAGTAGCCAAATTCCATAACCATGGTAACTCCTCCGGAAGTTCGGGTGAGTCCCAAAGACGTCCAGGAATAGGTAACGAGAGGTGTCGCACTCGAAAGGTCGTAAAACTGACCGTTAAAGGGGTAGTTCCCGTCGGGATAGAAGCTCAGGCCGTTTGCACTCCTGTCTACAAAGCCCGCCGGCACTCTTGCCTGAAGATGCCCGGGAGTATTGTTCGACCACTCAACTCCGGGACCCTTGACCAACCCATCATTGGCGAAATAGCCCGCCGGTTGTCCGACGCGATTGCTTCCAAGTCCATAGCGGATGACGCCCTTGAGTGGGAGATCGCTCAGGTCGATCGAGCCGAAAGGCGCCGCCCACGTCCGGACGACGCTCAGGTCGAACGAATCGTTCTGCAATTCGCCCTTGGTGATCGAGTCCACATAAGCCCCCCCACACTGGACCGCATACCGATCGCTCGGATTGACCCACGAGGAGATCCGAGCCCTGACAACAAAGTCAGTAAGTCCCGACGAGGTTACGTGAACGTTGTAGGATTCGCCCACGAGGACCGAGTGCTCAATCCGCTCGCCGGTCGGGGTCGACCACTCCTGTCCTGCATAGGGCTGGAATGAGAGAGGGGGGTACGAGACGCCGTCGATAGTCAGCGCTGCCGTTCCCGTGCCCTTTCCGATCACCGACAGCGTCACAGCGGCCAATGGCGGGGCGGCGTTGAGAGCACCGCCAACGGTGATTGAGACTGAGGCAACATTGGACGCGTTGTGGTTGCCGTCGCCCGGGCTTTGCGCGGTCACCGTGTACGAACCGGCGATGTTGAACGTGAGACTCTTGCTCGTTCCCGTGCCGCTCGCGCCGCCGGGCAGGCAGAAAAGGGGTCATTACTTTATTCTTGCGGTTAGGTGCGCGAAGGCGGCCCGTGCGTTTGGCCGTTCGCCGGCTTGCATTTCGGAGACGTAGCGGCTGACGCCGTATTCCACGCCCATGCGCAGGCGCACACCCAGCCAGGCGTTGGCACTGGCCAGTCGTTGCTTCAGCAAACCCGCCACGGCCACCTTCCAATCCGCCGCCTTGGGTTCTGCGGCAACTTCCTTCGAGCCTTTTTTCATCACCGCGAGCGCTTTCTCGAGCAGCGCCTCCCACGCCAGTTCTCGCGCTTCGCGCGCTTCCGCCTGGTTGCGCTTCACCACCGAGCGCAACTGCCGCTCCTCCTGCACCAGTCCCTTGCGGAAGGCTCGGGTTCCGATCGCCCAGCCCCGGCTCATGCGGTCAAACTCCATGCGCTTGCGCGTGGGCTCGTCCTCCACAATCCAGCTCAGGTAGCGTGCATAGCGGTCCCAGCCTGCGCGACGATCGCTCAATCCGCCGGCTTCCTCCAGGCACGTGGACAGTTCCAGGAACTTCGGACGCTGTTGGCGCTGGAACAAATACCAGTAGCTCGACCAGCGATAGCTCCGCAGTCCCTGCAGGTCACAGATCCCGGCGCGAACCGGATCCAGATGGAAGCCCGGCTACGCGAGGCTGCGCTTGAGCCCCGGCGAAAGCGTGGACCAACCTCCGGCGGTCCCGGTCGAGTTTGCGCTCCCCGTGCGGGCGGAGTTCGGACATGGGTGTCGGCATGATGAAGCCGGCAACGAACAACTCATTCTCGTTCTGGCGGGAACTGGCCGCACGTGATCCGGCGGCGGCCGCACGTACCGTGCGCGAGCGTATCGCGGGCCTGTCTCCGGATCAGCGACGGGCGATCTGGGCCGCCGAGGCGGACGAACGCTCGCTCGCCGCGGAATTCGCGCGCGGCGTCGCGACCGGAGGACCACTGGCGGGCGTTCCGTTTGCCGTGAAGGATCTCTTCGCCGTCTCCGGCCTGGCGACGGGCGCGGGGTCGACATTCCTTGCGGCTATCCGGGGACCGGATGCCGCGGACGCACCGGTCGTGGCACGATTACGTGAAGCCGGGGCGGTGATGGCGGGCAAGGTGCACTTGCACGAGTTCGCCTATGGTCTCACGGGAGAAAATCCGCATTTCGGTGACGGGCCCAACCTGCGACTGCCCGGACGCGTCTCGGGCGGCTCGAGCAGTGGCTCGGCCGCGGTCGTGAGCGGCGGGATTGTGCCACTTTCGCTCGGAACCGACACGGGGGGGTCGGTGCGGTTGCCGGCCGCGTTCAATGGCCTTTGGGGATTTCGCGCGCGTCCGTACGACCCGTGGGTGAACGCCTGTTTTCCCCTCTCGCCAACGTTCGACACGGCGGGCTGGTTCACCGACAGCGCGGCGGAGATGATCGAAGTCCAGCGGGTGTTCTTTGGCGCTCCGGCACGGTCGCAACCTCCGCGCGGATTTGCGCGCCTGTCCGCCCGGGAACTCGCTCCGGAAATGGCCCCGGCATTCGCGGATGTCCTCGACTGCGCCGCCGGCACCTTCGCCGAGCCGCTCGCGGATCCGGAACTCGCGAGACTCAGGCGGGCTCTGGACGGCGCGTTGCACGCCTATGTCGTGATCCAAAGTTCCGATGCGGCGGCAGTTCACGCCGACTGGCTCGACGTCCGTCGCGCCGAGTATGATCCGGCGGTCTGGGCGAGAATCGACCACGGGCGACGTTTGACGCGGGACGAAGTCGCGGCCGCTCGGCGTAAGCAAAACGAAGTGCAGGACGCAGTCGCCGCGATCCTGTCCCGCTACGACGGCCTCGTGCTGCCGGCGTCGCCGTTTCCCGCGTTGCGCAAAAGCGAGTGCACGGAGGAGAACCGTTCCCGCATCCTTCGCCTCACGCACGCAGCGAGCCTGGCCGCAGCGCCGGTGGCCACCCTGCCGGTTCGTCTTGAAGACGGTACGACCGCGGGCCTGCAGGTGATCCTGCCCGACTACCACACGACGGCGCTGGAGAATCTGCTTGGCGGATTCAATCCGGGACGGTGAATCCGCCAGCCGTGGCGATCGCGGAGCGGCCCTGGTGCCGTATCGATTCTGTTGCATCGCAATCCTGCTCGCGGCCCAATCGACCGATCGGTTGTCGGGCCGGACCTTGCGTTCGGGACGCTCTGCCTCCGTGGCAGGGCCCGGAGCTTCGACGAGACCAGCTCGGGCCGGCCGGCCCCTCCGGATGAGCGGAACGCTTACGGCCGGGCGGCAGGCGCGGAGGTCCCCTCGCTCCGATCGTCCAGCGACTATTGGGCCGGCGTTTCCGCGGCAGGCGCCGGCGCGGGTGAGGTCGCGGGCGCGGTCGTGGCCGCGTCGGTAGACGGCGGCGGAGCTGGCTCCAACGTCGCTTCAGTGGGCGTGGCGGTTGCTTCGGTTGACTCCGCCGTCTCGGTCGCACCCACAGGGGCCGTTGCCGATTCCGGCGCGGGCGCGGCGAGCTGTTCGGTATTGGCTGGCGACGCCTCCGCGGGTGCCGGCGGCGTCATGTCTGCCGGGATTGCCGTGGGCCCGGGTGCCGGCGCAGTCGCCGACGTCGCCGGGTTTTCCGGTGCCGGGGACGCGGGTACCGCAACCGCTGGAGCGGACGGGGTGGTCATCACGGGCGCCGTCACGACCGGCGCAGGCGCTGGAGCGGTCGTCCCGCCGACGACAAGGTGCAAACGGCTGTTTTCGACCGAGGCCTCGCCGAGCGTCGACCAGGCATTGGCGACCCTTTCGGATACGGGATAAAGGGCTTCGAGTTTTTCGAAGAGCAGTTTTCCACCGAGATTCCACGGCAGCGGACACGAACCGAGGTAGATCTTCCGGGGGGCAAAAACCTGGCGGCCATTCCGGGAGATGAAGCCTCCTCGAGCCTGTGCGAAGACCTTGCGACCTCCTTTTTCCTTGTCCAGGGCGACCTCGAGACCGATTTCCATTTCGTTCCCGACCAGACGCACCGCGGGCACGCGCGGACCCAGCGTAAAGTCGGTAACCGGGACCGGTATCGTGCGATCCTTGGCCGAGTAGGCGGACGTGAGCCATTGGTTCACGTCTTCCTCGGCGAGCACGATCTCACCAGGCACACGGTCAAGAAACGCCCGCTGCTTGCGGGCCCCCTGGGTGCCTCGCCCGGGACGGCCCCGGACGTAGAGAATCTCGTGTCGATCCGTCGGCGTCCGGTCCGCATCCGGAGGGTCATCCAGGACCGTGACCGGCTTGAACACCAGCCACATGGCGCAGATGAGCACGCCACCGATGATGCCCAGGACCAGTTGCAGTAAAGTTCCGAGTGCTTCGCTCGATTTTTTTTCGCCTCTCCGCGCCGTCATCAGTACCTCAATCTTTCTTGGCCGGCGGCGCCGCCGCCGGAGTGCTCGCGCTTCCGCCCGACGCGGGCGCGGGACTCGCGCCACCCGAAGACCCGCCGGCGGTTTCGCCGGCCTTGGTCTCGGCGCCACCAGCCTTGGCCGGCGGCCGCTTGTAATCGGTTTCGTAGAAACCGGAGCCCTTGAAGATGATGCCCGCGCCGCGGCCGACCCGCCGCTTCGCCGTTTCCTGTCCGCATTTGGGACAGGTCGTGAGCGGAGCGTCGCGCATCGACTGGAAGACTTCGAATTCCGCCGCGCAATTGCGGCAGACATACTCGTACGTGGGCATCGGATTGGTCTAACGACTGAGGACAGATCGCCCTGAAGCGGCGGCGCGGGCTCGCTGCTCGAGCTCGTGAAAGATCAGGGCGTAGTAATAGGAAATTAGCGCGCCACCCGTAAACAAAGCGTAAGGAAGCAGGGGAAACAGCACGAGGACGAATCCGATAAACGTGAGCGTCGGCACAATCACGAATTCCCGCGCGGCCACCACCATGCGAAACAACACCGACACCTGAAACGCTTCCCGAAAATCATCCCGCCGTTGAAAGCGATACAGCCCTGCTGCCGTGAGCGGCCCCGCGAAGAGGAAGACCGGAATCATCGGCACATACGAAAGCCGGCCCAGCAAGGGATGCCACGGCAGCGACACCAGCCACGCGGCGAACAGGGGCAGCACAGCCAGCACGAACAGGATCGCGAAGAGCCGGACGCCTTGGACGAACAGCAGGCGCCAGTCCTCCCAATCCGGCAGGTCGACGATCTCGCCGCGCCGCCCCTGCTGCGCCAGGCGATAGACGTACCCCAGGGCGAGAAAACTGAACGGCGGAATCAGGAGCAAGACCGTGCCAAAGACGCTCTTGATGAACCACGACGGATCCGCAAAGACCCGCCTCGATACTTGCTCCAGGGACACCATTACCAGATGGTTGTAAAAGGGACCGAACCCTATGGTCAGCGATCGCGACTTCAAAGAAAAACGCTCCACCCTGCAGCACGAGATCGAAGCCGGCCTGCAACGCCTGCTTCCCGCCGCGGAAACCCGACCCCGCCGCCTCCACGCCGCGATGCGCTACAGCCTCCAGGCGGGCGGCAAACGACTACGCCCCGTGCTCGCCCTCGCCGCCGCCGACCTTTGGGGGCAGCGCGACGTGGCCTTGCCGGCCGCCGTGGCCATCGAATGCGTGCACACCTATTCCCTGATCCATGACGACCTGCCGGCCATGGACAACGACGACCTGCGCCGGGGCCGGCCGACGTGCCACAGGGAATTCGACGAGGCCACCGCGATCCTCGCGGGCGATGCGTTGCTCGACGCACGCCTTTCGGCTGTTGATCCACGCCTACGATGGTTCGGCTCTCGGCCATGCGCTGCTCGAGCAACTCGTCCGCGCCGCCGACAGCGAACACCTGATCGGCGGGCAAATGGAGGACATCATCGCCGAAAAGCGGGCCGATGTCTCCGCCGCCGACCTCGAGTTCATCCATCGCAACAAAACCGGCGCGATGATCACCGCGGCGCTCGTCATGGGTGGACTGTGCGGTGGCGCGTCGAACGCGGATCTCGAGGCGTTGCGTGACGCGGGCCGACATCTCGGCCTCGCGTTCCAGATCGTCGACGACATTCTCGACGCCACGGCGAGTTCCACCGTCCTCGGCAAAACCGCCGGGAAGGATGCCCGCGACGGAAAAGCCACCTTCGTGAAGCTGCACGGCCTCGCTTCCGCAATGGAACAGGCCCGGGCCGCCTCGGCCGATGCGATCGCCGCCTTCCGCCGCCTGCCGGGAGACGCAGGATTTCTCGTCCAGCTTGCGGAGTCGATGCTCGCGCGAAATGCGTGAGGCGAAGCGGAGGAGCGCCGGCAACCAGCGACGGCCGCCTCGCCTCGGGTCCCGGGCACGGCTCAGGCGTAACCGTTCAATGGAACCTGGAGGGCCGGCCCGCCTGGGCTGGGTTCCTCCGGGCTCCGGACCGTGCCGCGGAGGCAAAGCAGCGTGCACGCGAAGCCCATGGCTACCACCGATCGGTGGATTGGGCCACGAGCGTCATTGCGATTCAACTGCATCCACCCGGCTCAGGCGCCGGTGGTTGCGGCCTTCTCGCGCTGGAGCAGCTTGAACTCCACCGAATCGCGGATCGCCTGCCAGCTTGCGTCGATGATGTTGTCGCTCACCCCGACCGTGCCCCAGATGTCGCGACCGTCGCCGGACTCGATCAACACGCGCGTGCGCGCGCTGGCGCCCTGGTTGCTCTCCAGGATGCGCACCTTGTAGTCGCGCAACTGCACATCGCGAATCTCCGGATAGATCTTTTCGATCGCCAGGCGCAACGCGTGATCAAGCGCCCCGATCGGGCCCGAACTCTCGGCGACGGTGTACACGGGCTCGCCGTTGATCGCGCAACTTGACGGTCGCCTCGGACACGAGCGAGTTCTCCGCGGCACGTCGTTCGACGATCACGCGATAGCCCTCGAATTCGAAATGGTCGCGGTGTCGCCCGAGATGCTTGGCGAGGAGCAGCTGGAGCGATCCGTCCGCCGCCTCGAATTCATAACCGCGAAACTCGAGGTCCTTGACCTGCTCGATCACCTCGCGCGTGGCAGCGGAGGAACGGTCGAGTTCGATGCCGAGTTCGTGCGCCTTGAGCAGGAGGCTGCTGCGTCCCGCCATGTCGGATACGATCACGCGCTGGGTGTTGCCGACGAGCGTCGGGATCGATGTGCTGGTAGCTGTGCGCGACCTTCTTGGTCGCATCCGCGTGCGTGCCGCCCTTGTGCGTGAAGGCGGATTGGCCGACAAACGGCGCCTTGGCATCCGGCCGGACATTCGCGAGCTCGTCGACGAACAGCGAGAACTCGCGCAGACTCGCCACATGTTCCGCGCAGGCGGCGGCCTGCTTCATCTTCAGAAGGAGATTCGGGAATGATCGTCGTGAGGTTGGCATTGCCCGACGCGCTCGCCGAAGCCGTTCATCGTGCCCTGCACCATGGTCGCCCCGGCCTGCACCGCCGCGAGCGACAGCGCCACGCCCAGGCCGGAATCGTTGTGCGCGTGGATGCCGATCGGGAGCTGTCGGGAACTTCGCGCGCACCGCGGCCGTCGCGCTCGACGATCTCGTCGACCAGGCGGCCGCCGTTCGTGTCGCACAGCACCAGGAACTGCGCGCCGGCCCGTGCCGCCGCCTCCAGCGTGCGCAACGCATAATCCGGATTGTCGAAATAGCCGTCGAAGAAATGCTCGGCGTCGTAGATGACCTCCCGCTGCTGCGAGGCGAGGAACCGCACCGAGTCGCCGATCATCGCAAGGTTCTCCTCCGCCGTGGTCCGGAGGACCTCGGTGACATGCATCAGCCACGTCTTGCCGAAGATCGTCACGACCGGGGTCCCGGCCTCGAGCAGCAGGCGCAACTGCCCGTCTTCCGCGGCCGGCACGCCGGCGCGCCGGGTCGAACCGAACGCGGCGACCCGGGCGTGACTGCAGCTTCAGTTTTCGCGCCTCCTGAAAGTAGGCCATGTCCCGGGGATTCGAGCCCGGCCACCCGCCCTCGACGTAGTCGATTCCGAAGTCATCCAGCTTCTCCGTGATCCGCAACTTGTCGGTGACCGAGAAGGAGATGCCCTCACCCTGGGTGCCGTCGCGCAGCGTGGTGTCGTAGATTTGCAGCATGAGTGATTACCCGGAACGGTTGGCCTAACAGAGGGCGCGCGAGCCCAACCAGCGCAAAGGTCGCGGCGGACCTCACGCGTGCGCCTCGACGAACGCGCGCACCGCGGCCGCCGTGGCCGCCACTTCATGGCGCACGAGCGGCCGATTCCGCAAGGCTTCCAGGGCCGGATGGTGCGGCTCGTGCCGGTCGCCGCGACCACCGTTTCGGGAAACTTCGCCGGACTCGCCGTGGCCAGGATAACGCGGGGAACCCCGGCCCCGGCGTCGGCGAATCCACAGGCCGTATGGGGGTCGCAAACGTAGCCGTAGCGCGCGTGCACGTCGCGTATCACGGCCGCGATGCCGGCGTCGTCCAGCCGCGTCGAACGCACGGCGCCCAAGCGCCGGGTGTGCGGAGGTATAGCCCCGGCCGGCCGCGATTCCGCCATCGCGTGCGCGCACGCGGGCGGGGTCGCAGTTTTCCAGAAAGTAGACGTAGCGTTCGAAGTTCGAGGCGACCTGAATGTCCATCGACGGCGCCAGGCTGGGCTCGACCGCCCCGGCGACATATTCGCCGGTGGAGAAGAAACGATGCACGATGTCGTTGCGGTTCGTCGCAACGCAGAACCGCAGTCCCGGCACGCCCATGCGCGTGAGCAGCCAGCCCGCGAGCACGTTGCCGAAATTGCCGGTCGGCACGACGAACTCGATCTCCGGCGATCTGCGTCAGCCGCAGCCGCGCCCAGAGATAGTAGACGCACTGCGCCAGAATGCGCGCGAGGTTGATCGAATTGACCGCGGACAAACCCAGTCGTTCGACGAGCGCCCGATCGCCGAAGAGCTCCTTCACGATGCGCTGCGCGTCGTCGAAGCTGCCCGGGTATCGCCATCGGAAACACGTTGTCCGCGCCGGTGCAGGCCATCTGCCGCTCCTGCAGCGGCGCGACCCGTCCAGTCGGGATAGAGGATGAAGATGCTCGACGCCTTCGCGACCGAGCAGGCCATGGATCGCCGCCGAGCCGGTGTCGCCCGAGGTTGCGCCGAGCACGGTGATGGACGGCCACTCAGGCGGACCTGGCGCTCGTAAAGGCGGCCGAGGAGCTGCAGGGCGAAATCCTTGAACGCGAGCGTGGGGCCGTGGAACAGCTCGAGCACGTAGAGATCGTCGGCCAAGCTGCCGCAGCGGCGCGCGCTCCGGGATGGTCGAACGTCGCATAGGCCGCGCGCGATCGATCGCACGCAGTTCGTCGCGCGGGATGTCGTCGGCAAACCGGCGCAGGAATTCGAACGCGAGATCCTCGTAGGCCAGGCCCCGCCAGCCTGCGAGCTGCGCGCCGACATCCGGCAACGACTCCGGCACGTACAAGCCGCCGTCCGGCGCCAGGCCGGCGGCCACCGCGGCCGAGAACCCCAGCACGGGAGCCTGGCCGCGGGTGCTGACGTAACGCCGCGTGTCGCTCATTCCCCGAGGTTGAAGGCGCGATGCGCGGCCCGGGCGGCCTCGTCGGCGCGGTCGGCATCGATCAGCACGGAGATGTTGATCTCGGATGTGCTGATGATCTGGATGTTGGCCTCGGCCTCGGCGAGCGCGCCGAACAGCGCGCCGGCCACGCCGGAATGCGTGCGCATGCCCACCCCGACGACGGAGACTTTCGCGACGCCTTCGAACACCTGCACGTCACCGCCGCCGAGGCCGCTGAGGACGTCGCCCACCGCCTTTTGCGCGCGATGCGCGTCATCCCGCGGCACCGTGAACGTGAGGTTGGCGACGCCGCTGCGGCCGACGTTCTGCACGATCATGTCGACCATTGACGCCGGCCTTCGCGAGCGCCTGGAAGACGTGCGCGGCGGAGCCCGGCCGGTCGGCGATGCTGCTGACGATCACCTTGGCCTGGTTCTTGTCGACGGCGACGCCGCGCACGACGACGTCCTCCATGGAAGTGACTTCCTCTTTCACGATGGTCCCGGGGTTGTCGTTGAAACTGGAGCGGACTTCGAAAACGACGCCGAATTTCTTGGCGAACTCGACCGAGCGCGACTGCATGACCTTCGAGCCGAGGCTCGCGAGTTCGAGCATCTCGTCGTAGCTGATTTCGGCGAGCTTGCGCGCCTCGGGCACGACGCGCGGGATCGGCGGTGTAGACGCCGTCGACATCGGTGTAGATCTGGCAGACGTCCGCCTTGACCGCGCTGGCGAGCGCGATGGCGGTGAGGTCGGAGGCGCCGCGGCCAAGCGTGGTGATGTGGCCACTCGCATCGACGCCCTGAAATCCGGCGACGATGACGACGTCGCCCCGGCCGAGGCACGCCTCGAGGTTGACCGGGTCGATCGCACGATGCGGGCGCGGGTATGCATCGACTCGGTGAGGATGCCCGCCTGCGCGCCGGTGTGGGCCGTTGCCGTTACCCCGAGCGCATGCAGGGCCATCGCCGTGAGCGCGCAGGTTTCCTGTTCGCCGATCGCCATGAGCATGTCGAGTTCGCGTTCGTTGGGATACGGATTCAACGCCCTGGCCTTGGCGATGAGTTCGTTCGTCACCCCCGCGCGGGCCGAGACGACCGCGATGACCTGGTGCCCCTGGTCGCGGGTGGCCTTGATGCGACGCGCGACATTGCTTGATGCGATCGAGGTCACCGACGCGATGTGCCGCCATATTTCTGGACGATGCGTGCCATGCTGCGAAAGTTCAGTCCGTCGAAATCGGCGATGCGCAGCAGCATCGGCTCGTCGAGCACGCTCGGGCGTGCCCTTGAGTCCGACGATCGTCTCCTGGATCGCACTTTCGTTCGTCTCGTGGGTCGTCAGGATCAGCGAGGCCGAGTTCGGCAGGCCGCTCTCGCGCTGCAGGACGCTCGCGATGCTGACGTGATTGGCCGCCATCACGGAGGCGACCTGCGCCAGCACGCCCGGTTCGTCGCGAACCGTGAGGCGCAAGTAGTAGCAGCCGGTGACATGTCGGTCGGGTGCGATCGCGAGCCCCTCGTCCCCGGCGAGGATCGGCGGCGCTTCGTCGGCGATCAACGGCCGCCGTGAACCGCTGAGCACGGAGATGGCGTCGCCGATGTCGCCGATCACCGCACTGGCCGTGGCGTCGCGTCCCGCCCCGCGGCCGATGTAGAGGGTCGTTCCCACCACATCGCCGACCACGCAGACGCCGTTATAAACGTCGTTCACATTGGCCATGGCGAGGCGGTCGGGCAGCAAGGTGGGCCGCACGCTGACCGCCAGCTCGTTCGTGGTGAAATCCCGCTCGATGAGCGCGAGCAGCTTGATGCGGTAGCTGAACGCACGGCGCAAAGCCGATGTCCGCCTGGGTCACGCGCCGGATGCCTTCAACTCGCAGGTCGGCGGTTCCGACCCAGCGGCCATGGGCGAGAAAGGCGAGGATCACCGCCTTGTGCGCGGCATCCCAGCCGTCGACATCGAGTGACTCGTCGGCCTCCGCATACCCGAGGCGTTTCGCATCCGCGAGCACGTCCGCATAGCTCGCGCCCTCGCGCTCCATCCGGGTGAGGAGGTAGTTGCACGTGCCGTTGAGGATGCCGTAGATCCGGGTGAATCGATTCGCGACCAGCCCCTCGCGCATCGCCTTGATGATCGGGATGCCGCCCGCGACGCTGGCTTCGAAGAACACGTGACCGCCTCCCGCCCGGGCCGCGGCGAAAATCTCCGCGCCGTGCGCGCAGAGCAACGCCTTGTTGGCCGTCACGACGATCTTGCCCCGCGCCAGCGCGGCGAGCACGACTTCGCGGGCCCGCGTGGTGCCGCCCATCAGTTCGCACACGATCTGAATCGAGGGATCCGTGGCAATCGCCAGGGGATCATCGGTGATCTTGGCGGCCGGCACGGTGATATCGCGCTGTTTGGCGCGGTCGCGCACGGCAATTCGCGTGATCGCAAACGAGGCGCCCAGCCGCGACGTCAGTTCCGCGGCGCGGGCCTCGAGATGCTTGACCACACCCTGGCCGACCACCCCGAATCCGCACAGGCCGATCTGCACGGGACTGTCTCCCGAACGCGCGTTCATGCCTTGTCGCCCTTTTGTGCCGGAGGTCCCTCGGTCTTGCCGGAAAATCGATTTTCCGTGCCCTGCAACAGCCGGCCGATGTTGGCGCGATGCAGAATGATCACGAACACCGCCACGCCGAGGGCGAAGAAAAACACCACGGGATTGCCCGGCACGAAATACGCGACCGCCGGCAGGGTGACGGCGAGGCCGATCGACGCCACCGACACGTAGCGGGTCCCGAGAAACAGGGCGAGCCACACCGCCACGCCGGACAACGCCGCCCACGGCATCAGCGCAATTGCGCCGCCGAGGCTGGTCGCCACGCCTTTCCCCCCGCGAAAGCGCAGGAACACGGAAAAACAGTGGCCGGCCACCGCGGCGGCCATCCCCGCAATGCCGAGCCAGACCACCGTGACCGGCGGCGGGGCGGGCAACAGCCGGACCCAGGCGGCGGCGATCAATCCCTTCAGGAAATCGAGCGCGAACACCAGGTTGCCCGCGCCCCGGCCGACGCTGCGCTTGACGTTGGTTGCCCCCGGACTGCCGCTGCCGGCCTTGAAGATGTCCACGCCGTACCAGCGCGCGACGAGGTATCCGAACGGGATCGACCCGAGCAGATAACCCACGACGAGCGCGAGGACGAGGAACAGATAGGGCATGACCGGCAGCACCACGCACGCAATCGCGCGTCAGAGATGCACGGGCACCACGCGCTTGATCGCCGCGGGTGCCTGGAGTTCGCGCAACGCTTCGGCGCCGATCGGGCCGTCGAGATTCAGGGCGGTGATCGCCGTGGTGCCGGCTTCGATCCGACCAAGCGCCATGGTTGCAATGTTCACGTGATGCCGGCCCAGGATCGTTCCAATCAAGCCGACCATGCCAGGCTCGTCGCGATTCTCGACCAGGAGCAGCGCACCGGTCAGCGCGATTTCCACGTCGCGGCCATTGATCGCCACCGCCCGGGGCTGGTGCGACTTGCCGATCAGCGTGCCGGCGGCCGAATGCACGGAGCCGTCGGCGGCGTGCGCCTCGACCTCGATCAATTCCGTGTATTCCGTCTCGCTGCTCGACTTGATCACCTCGACCTGGACGCCGAGTCGCTGCAACACGACGGGCGCGTTGACGTAGTTCACCTCCTCGCCGCTGATGCGCAGAAGAAACCCGCGCTGGATCGCACGTGTCAGGGCGTTCGCATCGAGATCGACCACCTTGCCGAGGTAGGTGACGCGCAGCTTGTCGATCTGCGCCGGCGCAATCTGTTGCACGAGGGAACCGAGCTTGGTGCCGAGTTCGAGGTACGGGCGCAGGGTCGCCAGCGTGGCCGCGTCGAGTGACGGCATGTTCACGGCGTTGCGGATCACACCGCCGCCCAGCGCCTCGGCGATCGCCTCGGCGATTTCCACGCCAACGCTTTCCTGGGCCTCCTTGGTCGAGGCGCCGAGATGTGGCGTGAGTGTCACCTGCGGCAGCTTCCGCAGCTGATGATCCGCCGGGAGGGGCTCGTTTTCATACACGTCCAGGCCGGCCGCGGCGACCTTGCCGCTCGCCAATGCCTCGAGCAGCGCGCTCTCCTTGATGATGCCGCCGCGGGCGCAATTGAATATGCGCACGCCCTTTTTCATCTTCGCGAACGCGCCCTCGTCGATCATGTAGTGCGTCGCATCCGTCAGGGGCATGTGCACCGTGATATAGTCGGCCTCCTGCAGCAATGCGTCCAGCTCGACGCGCTCGACCTGCATCGCCTTGGCGCGGCTCGGCGCGAGATAGGGATCGTAGGCGAGCACCCGCATCCCGAACGCCTGGGCGCGGCGGGCGACTTCGCCTCCGATGCGGCCAAGACCGACGATGCCGAGCGTCTTCTTGTGCAGTTCGATCCCGGAGAAACTCTTGCGGTCCCATTGGCCGTCGCGCATCGAGGCGGAAGCCTGCGGCACCGGCCGCGCGCCGCACAACATGTGCGTGAACGTGAGCTCGGCCGTGGCGATCGTGTTGCCGCTGGGGGTATTCATGACCACGACGCCGCGTTCGGTGGCGGCCTCGACGTCGACATTGTCCACGCCCACGCCCGCGCGACCGACCACCTTGAGCAACGGCGCCGCCGCAATCACCTCGGCCGTGATCTTGGTCTCGCTTCGCACCACGATCGCGGAGACGTCCGCGACGAGTGCTTTGACCTGATCAGGTTTCGAGCCATAGGCTTCGACAACCTCAAACCCGGGACGCGCGCGGAGGTATTCCACGCCTTTGGGTGATATGCGGTCTGCAACAAGGACTTTCATGGCCGAAAAAACGTCCGAGGATCAAGCCGGCCCCTCAAAACGCAATGCCGGAATCCCGAGGAGAAGGGGTGGGCACGGTCTTCCGGTCTGAACGGCTAAGGTGTTTGCGATGAGGAGTCGGACTATTTTCTGGCCAGATTGAGTGCGACGTGCAGGGTGGACGGTGGCATGCCAGAACCATCGTCCTATCTTGATTTGTCGCGGGTACAGGTCCGCGCGGCGCGGCCTGACGAAGTTGCGCGCGTCGAGCAGTTGCTCGCCACGCACCACTATTTGCGCGAGGCGCACGTGGCGGGTGATCGCGGCTGGCAGATCGCCGAATGCGACGGCGCGTGGGTGGCGATCATCCTGTGGTGCGCGGCGGCCAAACGGCTCAAGGCGCGCGAGGCGTGGATCGGCTGGGATCCGCGCACGCGCGCCGAGCGACTCAAGCTGGTCGTGCAACAGGCGCGCTTCTGTCTGTTGCGCGCCCAACCCAACCTCGCCAGTCGCGTGCTGGGTGAGGCCGTGCGCCACCTGCCGGAGTGGTGGCAACAAAAGCACGGCTATACGCCGCTGCTGGCGGAGAGCTTCATCGATCCGGAGCGCTTCGAGGGCACCTGCTATCGCGCGGCCGGCTGGATCGAGGCGGGCGCCACCGCCGGTCATCGCCGCGTCGGCCGCGATTATTATCAACCCGGCGCCGGCCTGAAAAGTCTCTGGCTCAAACCGCTGCGTCCGGACGCCGCGGTGCGCCTACGCGGGCCCGAGCCGCTGCTGCCGCCCGAGTGTCGCGCCGCCTTGCCGGTGGCGACGATGGGCATCCTGCCCGTCAAGCTCGCGCAGCTCGAGTCGCTGCACGAGGCGTTCGCGCGCGTGCCCGATCCGCGTGCGGGCAACCGCCAGCACCGCCTGGCCACCGTGCTCACGCTCGTGGCGCTCTCGGTGCTCATGGGCCGGCAGCGGCCGGCCGACTGGCTGCGGCTGGCCCAGCAACTCAACGCCCGCCAGCGCGAGGCCTTGGGCTACTATCGCGCGCCGGGCAAAAGGGTGCGTCTGGCGCCCGGGCGCGACGTGTTCTACACCCTGCTGGGCCGTGTCGATTCGCAGGCGCTGGCCGGCGTATTGAACCACTGGTTGCAAGCCCAACACGGCCAGCTCCCCGCCGCGCTCGCCCTCGATGGCAAGGCCGTTACCGACCGGCTCGCCCAGGTCGTCAGCCTCGTCGCCCAGCACAGCGGCGCCACCGTCGCGGTCGCGCCCGTGCTCGCCACGGAAAAGGAACACGAAGTGCCCGCCGCTCGCGCGTTGCTGGAACAAACCGATCTGGCCGGCGCGCTGGTCAGCTTCGATGCCGGCCACGCCAATCACGACACGGCCCGCACCGTCGTGAGCGCCGAGGGCGAGTACCTGATCCAACTCAAGGACAACACGCCCGCGGTGCGCGCGGCCGCCGCCCACGCGCTGGAGGGCCAGGCCCCCCTTTTTGCTCCGACGACGCCGCGCACGGCCGCGCCGAACACCGCGTCCTGACGCTCGCGCGCGTCACGCCCGTGCAACTGGGTTTTCCCCATGCCGCCACCGTCGTGGCGGTGACCAGCACGATCACCGACAAGAAAACCGGTCAGTCCAGCGGCGAGAGCCGCCTGTTCGTCTCCTCGCTCGAACGCGGCGCGCTGACCTCCCGCCAGTGGCTGGCGCGCTGCCGCGGCCACTGGAGCGTCGAAAGCGCCAACCACTACCGCCGCGACGTCACCTGGCGCGAAGACCAGGAACTGGGGCGCCATGCCCGGCGCGCCTGCAATCTCGCGCTGCTGCGCTCGGCCCTGCTGGGCGCGTTGCTGCGCGACGGCCCCATCAACCTCTCCGCCCTCACCCAACATTACGCCTTCCATCCCGCTGCCGCCATCCGCTTCCTGCGCTCCCGCCACGCTCAACCCTGAGCCCAAACCGGAATACCGTGAAGGGGTGGGCGACCGATCTCCTGTCGGGAACTGGGAGCTTTGGGAGTTCGGCGGCTGGTCGCCGCAAGAGCCAACAACGATGTCGCGTACGCGACATCAGTGATGGCCCTGGATGTTCCGTACGGAACATCGTTCGCAGTCATCGTGACGCGTGCACACGGACCGTGCGACGCCGTCGAGAAGCCGCCGCCAGAGGCTCGGAATGGGCCAATCCCCAGGACGGCGACTTGTCGCCGCTACGGATTTGCCTCGGGCGTCGAAAGCGCCGACAAATCGCCGCGATCCAAATCGACGCCCCGTGGCCGCGCTGGAGTGCCCCGGTAGCCGCGTTGGCGTGTAGCGACAACGTGGTCCCGTACCCGCAAATCAAGTTCGCAGCGTCGACGGAGCTTCGCGGAATTTCGACTGCCTGATTGGCTTTCTCCTCACCGCGACAGCGAGTCCGCGAACGTTTCCAGCGCCTTCCAGTAGCGTTCGCCCGCGACGTCCACGAGGTTGTTGTGCCTCGCGCCCTCAATCCAAAGCGCCTGTTTCGGTTCGGGCGCGGCGGCAAAGAGACTTCGTCCGTGGCTGAAGGGAACCGTGTGATCCTGATCGCCGTGCATGACGAGCACCGGACAACGCACGCGCGGCATTTGGTCCAGGTTCTCGAACCGGTCCCACGGCAGGAGTTTGATACCCGTCACCGTCCGGAAGGCGCTCACGAAACCGCTTTGCACGACCAGGCCCGCGACCGGTTCGCGCGTCGCGAGGTCGATCGTGGGCCCTGAACCCAGCGAGCGCCCGTAGAGAATGATGCGATCAGCGCGAACGCCGAGATCCTGCGTGACGTAGCGAAACGCGGTGGCGGCGTCGGCATAGGCGTTGGCTTCGGAAGGTTCGCCGGTCGAGAGGCCGTACCCCCGGTAGTCCAGACCGACGACGGAAAAGCCACGGTCTCGCAGCGCCAGGAATTGCGGTTCGAGATCACCGATGTCCTCGGCATTTCCGTGGAAATAGAGGATCGTAAACCTCGCTCGCGGATTCGTGAGTTGCACGGCCGCGATCGATGCGCCATCCGGCGTCGGAATGCGGAAAAAGCCCGGCAGCGATTCGACGTAGCTCGTCGGGCGCGGCTGAAACAACAGGTGATCGCCAGCCAGCCAGGCGAACACCATGAAGAAAGCGTAGCCCACTCCGATGACGATCAGCCCGATGAGATAAAGCGGCATACGCTTGAAAAACCGACGGGCAAGGCCCATGGCCATTCACGGGGACAGCATGTCCCGCACGGCAGGCACCACTTGCGCGACGGGGATCTCCGTTTCGCTGCCCGCGCCGAGGTCGCGGACCTTCACGACCCCGCGGCCGAGTTCGTCGCCGCCGAAGATCAGGGCGAACCGCGCACCGGAATCGCCGGCGAGCTTGAACTGCTTGCCAAAGCCCGTCGCCTTGAGCGGATAGTCGACCCGGACGCCGGCCGCGCGCAGCTCGAACACGGCCCGCAATGCGGCCGGTCGTTCCGCCGCACCCCCGATGATTGCATAGGCATCCGGCTTCTGGACCAGCGGCGGCAGCAGGCCGCGCGCTTCGAGCAGGAGTTGAAACGTCATGTCGCCGATCGCAAAGCCGACGGCCGGCAGGTCCGGGCCACCGTACTTCGCAACCAGGTCATTGTAGCGGCCACCGCCCGCGAGCGCGCGCAGGTCGCCCTTGCGGTCAAAGGCCTCGAAAACGAATCCGGTGTAGTAAGCGAGGCCGCGCACAACGCCGAGATCCACGGCGACGAACTCGCCCAGGCCCATCGCCTCGAGCCCGGCGAGCAGCGTCCGCCATTCGCCAAGCCGGGAGGTGAGTTGCTCGTTGTCCGCGGCGGCCACCAGTGACTCCAGCGCGGGCAGGCCCTTCACCGACAGCAACTCGAGCACCTTGGCGCGTCGTTCCGCGTCCAGCGCTCCGTGCGCCTTGGTGTAGGCGTCAAACGCGACGTCGCCGATCTTCTCGTACTTGTCGATCACGCCGAGGATCGTGTGCACCTGCGGCTCGTCGAAGCCGAGCGTCGCAAGGTAGTGCAGCCACAACGTGCGATCGCTCAGGCGGACATGGAAATCATCCGCCGTGAGACCGAAGGCGCGCAGGCATTGCACCAGCAGCGCGATCAACTCGACCTCCGCTTCCGGACCGGCTTCGCCGAAGATGTCGGCGTTGAACTGAAAGAAGCAACGCCC
This sequence comes from uncultured Verrucomicrobiae bacterium, assembly GCA_963797435.1. Classification (GTDB taxonomy): domain Bacteria; phylum Verrucomicrobiota; class Verrucomicrobiia; order Opitutales; family Opitutaceae; genus CAWCPJ01. The sequence goes on from CAWCPJ010000010.1 coordinate 84,732, forward strand.
CCGCCCTTTCTGCATGCGCTCGTAGCGATAGAACTCGGCAATGCTGAACCACTTGATCGGGCGTTTCAGCGCGTTGGCCTTCGCGCCCACGAGCCGGCACACGGTCGGCGTCATCTCGGGGCGCAACGCCACTTCGCGTCCGCCCTTGTCGCTGAAGCTGAACAACTGTCCCTCGATTTCGTCGCCCGACTTCCGCGTGTAGAGGTCGAGCGGTTCCAGCACGGGCCCATCGTATTCCTGAAAACCGTAGGTCAGTGCCGTCTGCCGCCAAAGGCGGAAGATGAACTGACGGAGCGCCATCGCGTCCGGGTAAAACTCCCGGAATCCCGGGAGGGTTTGAGGCAGCGTCATCTGGTTTGCACGTGATTGGAGATTCGCAGCCGCCCACGGTGGGTCGAACCACCCACGCGTCCAGCTACAAAACGCCCCGGCCGCATGCGGCTGAACGGATTACTCCGCCTCGCCACTCGCGGCATGCCACCGGTGAAACGAACTCGGCCGGATCCATTCGGTCAGAACCGCGATTACGCTCGTAGCCCAAGCCGCCGATCCGTTGTAAGGGCGGACCTGCCGTCCACGGCGCTTCCGACTTCGCCCTTCGGGCTACGACGGACAGGTCGTCGAGAGGTGACGGCACGGACGCCAGGTCCGGCCCTACAGATTCGACTGCATGGATACCGGCCCGGCGACGCGACACGCGCGTCAGCCCTGGTCGTCGCCCTCGTCTTCGTCGCCCTCGGCATCCGCGTCCGGCTTGGGCGCGTGCGCCTTCTGCTCCTTGAGCTTCCCGAGATCGAGCTGCTTGATCTGCGCCTTCAACACCTTGCCCGATTTGAACTTCACCACGGCACGTTCCGGGATGGTCACATCGGTTTCAGGCTTGTTGGGGTTGCGCCCAATGCGGGCCTTGCGGATCTGCACCTCGAACACACCGAAGTTCCGCAGCTCGACGTTCCGCCCGGCGGCCAGTGCCTCGAGGATGATATCCAGAGACATCTGCACCGTCTGTTGGACCTGCTTTTGCGGAAACCCGGTTTTTTCGTAGATTTCCAGGACGATCTCCCGTTTGGTGAGGTTATTGGCCATAAGTCGGAACCGGTTGTCGCTCCAAGTTAGGTGAATTGAGCGAACTCTTCACCAGTGTCACAAGGGCGTCAACCCCAAACCAAGTGCAACCCTTTCGGAATGAGCGATAAAGACGAACCCAAAAATCCCGCCGAGGAATTCCAGCGCCAACTGCAGCAACTTTTCCGGCATGGCAATTTCCAGAATGTCTTTGGCGTGACGCCCGGCGCGAAGACCGGCGGGGAAAAGCCATCCCCTCCCGCCGGCGAGCCGAGTGAGGAAGAAAAGCACGCCGCCGCGCTGCACCGCGTGCGCGAGTTCAATCTCAAGCCCCGCGAAATCCGCGACTTTCTCGATCGGTTCGTCATCCGACAGGACGATGCGAAAAAGGTGATCTCGGTCGCCATCTGCGATCACTACAATCACGTGCGGCAGTGCATCGAGCACCCGAACCTGCGCGAACGCGAGTACGCCAAGCAGAATCTCCTGCTGCTCGGCCCGACCGGCGTCGGCAAGACGTACCTGATGCGCAACATCGCCCGCCTGATCGGCGTGCCGTTCGTGAAGGCGGATGCGACGAAGTTTTCGGAAACCGGCTACGTCGGCGGCGACGTCGAGGATCTCGTCCGCGATCTCGTCCGGGCGGCCGACGGCGACGTCGAACTCGCCCAGTACGGCATCATCTATGTCGACGAGATCGACAAGATCGCGTCGTCCCAAGGGCTGCAGGGACGCGACGTTTCCGGCCGCGGCGTGCAGATCAACCTCCTGAAGCTGATGGAGGAAACCGACGTCAACCTGCACAGCCAGACCGACATCCTCGGCCAGATGCAGGCCGTGATGGAAATGCAGCGCGGCGGCCGGGCGCGCGCCCGCACGATCAACACGCGGCATATTCTTTTCATTGTCAGCGGCGCCTTCGACAAGCTGGCCGAGCAGGTCCGCCGCCGGATCGACAGCGCGCAGGTGGGTTTCGCCCACACCGGCCGTCGGCTCGAAGACGATACCGACGCGCTCGCCCTGCTGCAGACGCAGGATATCATCCACTACGGATTCGAGCCCGAGTTTGTCGGACGCCTGCCGGTGCGCGTGGCGTGCCACGCGCTGAAGCCCAACGACCTCGAAGCGATCCTGCTGCAGTCCGAAGGCAGCGTGCTCGCCCAATACCGCGCCGACTTCGCGGGCTATGGCATCGATTTCACGATCGAGCCCGCCGCCGTTCATCGCGTGGCCGAAAAGGCCTTCGAGGAAGGCACCGGCGCACGCGGCCTGCTCACCGTGCTCGAACGCCTGTTTCGTGGTTTCAAGTTCGAGCTGCCGTCGACCGCGATCAAGTCGTTCGCCGTCACGGCCACCACGCTCGAGGATCCCTCGTCCGAAGTTCGCGAGTTGCTCCGCAAGAACGCGGATGCACAGCGTTCGGTGCTCAAGAACGAGGTGCAGGATTTCGGGCGGCGCTTCCAGCGCGAACACGGCTTCGAACTTGCGTTCAGCGATGACGCGATCACGGCCCTGGTCGACGAGAGCCTCACGCGCGACAAGACGATCCGCGGACTTTGCGAAGACAAGTTTCGCGACTTTCACCACGGCCTGACGCTCATCTCGCGCAACAGCGGCAAGACCTCGTTCACGATCACCGCCGAAGTCGCGCGCAATCCGGAAAAGGAATTGTCCCGCTGGGTCGTGGCCAGCTTCCGGCCGGAGGCGGAAGCTTGAGGTCGGAAACGAGATTTGGGATTTTCGATTCTCGATTTTCGATTTCAGATTTCCCGGCCGGAAATTTTGATTCTCGATTCTCGATTTTCGATTCCCCATCCCGCAAATGCCTGCCCCGATGCCGAATTCTGAAATCGGGAATCGGGAATTTGAAATCTTGAAATTGCGCTAGTGGAGTCCGATCGACCGTTCCAATTTCAGATTCCCCGTCGGAAATTTTCGATTTTCGATTCTCGATTCTCGATTTCAGATTTCCCGTCCCGCAAATGCCTGACCCCGTTGCCGTGAATGCGATGTTCGGCCGCATCGCCGGCCGTTACGATCTCGCCAATCACGTGATCAGCGGCGGCATGGATTTTCTCTGGCGACGCCGGCTGGTTCGCGAGGTGGCGCGCATTTCGCCGAAGGCAGTGGTCGACCTCGCCACGGGCAGCGGCGACGTCGCCTTCGCCCTGCGGCGTGCCCTGCCCGATCGCGCGGTTGCCATTACCGGACTCGATTTCTGTCCCCCCATGCTCGAAGCGGCGGAACTCAAGAAGGCGCGTTCACCGCGGTTCGCCTCGCTGGATTTCGCGCCGGGCGACCTGCTCGACCTGCCGCTGCCTTCGGAGTCAGCGGATGCGATCACCATCTCGTTTGGCCTGCGCAACGCCGCCGACCGGCCCCAGGCCCTGCGGGAAATGCACCGCGTGCTGCGCAAACCCGCCGGACAGTTGTTCGTCCTCGAGTTCTCTCAACCTTATCGCTGGTTCGCGCCTGCCTACTTCGTCTACCTGCGTCACATCCTGCCACAGCTGGCCGCCTGGTGTACGGGCGACAAATCCGCCTACGACTACCTGTGCGGTTCGATCGAGCACTATCCCGGATATCAGGCGATCGCCGTCGAGATCGGCGCCGCCGGGTTCACGGACGTGCGAGTGACTCGGATGGCGTTCGGAACGGTCGCGCTGCACATCGCGCGGGTGTGAGTCAATACGGCGGGTCCCCTGGGCTCCCGTGCGAGGGCCGCGTGAACGACGTGGCATCAGGGAGCCCTTTCGTACCCGTGCGGATCGACGACGCGCAGGACCGGATCCGGCAGCACGGGCGAGGCACGATCCACCCGCCCGACCAGGAGTCAACCCCCTCGCGCGGCACGCCTCGGGCCTGCAGAGCGAAGTTGCCTGCGCAATGGCCGCCGCCGATGCTGGCGACCCATGAAGACTCCGCAGGTTGCGTTCTGGGTCGCGCTCCTCACCACCGGCGCCGTTTCGCTGTTTTCCGCCGGGGTCCCCATTACGCCGGTGCCCGCGCCGGCGGTGGCGCGGGTCGCGACGGTCCAGGTGCGCATCGCACCGGATCATCGCGACTGGACCTATGCGCTGGGCGAGCCGGTGAAGTTTCGCATCACTGTCACGGCGGACAACGAACCCATTGACGGCGTGAACGTCACCTACTCGACCGGACCCGAGACGATGCCGGCGGAGTCGCACACGATCGCGCTGCCGGCGGATGGGCTCGTGATCGACGGCGGCACGATGAAGGAACCGGGGTTCCTGCGTTGCCTCGCCACGGCTGAGGTCATGGGCAAGACGTGGCGGGGCCTGGCCACGGCGGCATTTGCACCCGACAAGATTCGGCCGACGCAAACGGAGCCAGCGGACTTCGATGCCTTCTGGCAGGCCGGCAAGGACGCACTCGCCGGGATTCCGGTCGAGGCGCGCCTGACCTTGTTGCCGGACGCCTGCACCAGCGACGTGAACGTCTATCACGTGAGCTTCCGCACGGTCGGCCCAAGGTGGGCACCGCCCGCCCGCATCTACGGGATCTACTGCGAGCCCAAGGCGCCGGGCAAATATCCTGCGATCCTCAAGGTTCCCGGAGCCGGAGTGCGTCCCTACTCCGGCGATCCCGGCCTTGCGGCGCGCGGCGCGATCGTGCTCGAGATCGGTATCCACGGCATCCCGGTGAATCTGCCGAAGGAAGTCTACGACGACCTCGCCGGCGGCGCGCTCAACGGCTACTGGCTGTTCAACCTCGATAACAAGGACACCTATTACTACCACCGCGTCTACCTGAGCTGCGTGCGGGCGAACGACTTTCTTACGTCGCGAGAAAGCTGGGACGGCAAGAATCTCCTCGTGATGGGCGCGAGCCAGGGCGGTCAGTTGTCCATCGTCACGGCAGCGCTCGATCCGCGCGTCACCGCACTCGCCGCGACCCATCCCGCCGGCTGCGACCTCTCGGCGGAACTGCACGGCCGCGCCGGGGGCTGGCCGCATCCGTTCAAACCGGACGCGGACGGCCAACCGTCGTTTCACGCCACGCCGGCCAAGATCGAGACCGCCCGCTACTATGACACGGTCAACTTCGCGCGACGGCTCAAGGTGCCCGGTCACTATATGTGGGGCTACAATGACGAGGTCTGTCCCCCGACTTCGATGTTCGCGGCCTACAATGTCATCACTGCGCCGAAGGAATTGCGCCTCGTCCTCGAAGTCGGCCATGCGTATCCACCGGAACAGTGGGAGGCGATCAACACGTGGGTCGGCCAGACGCTGGGATTGAAATGACGGGCGAAGTGGCGCCGTGGCCCAACAGCTGGACGATTCGCGGCGAACCAACGCCGCCCGTGTTCGCCATGGCCCCCCCGGGTTGTTGCGGTCGGAGGGAGGTGGCAGGCGAACGTCAATGTTCGTCGATGGTGGGCCGGAGGGATCGCCGGCAAGCCCGCTTCCGCCACTTGCGCCGGGCGAGGCCCCGGCTGGATAGTTGATGCATGCGCGGACCTTGCCGGGCGTTCCCGTGGAGTGGTGGCTGCTCGCCGCCGCCGGGTTGTTGGTCGCGCTGCTGCAACTCGGCACCGTGCGCGAAACCCTGACGGCCTCCGCCAGCATCGACGGCCATTTCGTGGCCGAAGGCGACACGCCCACCCACGTCCCGGCCCCGCACCGCGCGCGCCATTGGAGTTCCTGGAGCGAACGCGCAGCGCAGCAAGGGCGGCTGATTCTCGGACCGTTTGCCGCCCCGCACACGATTTCCTTTCACGTGAGCGGATATCCGAATGCGACCGGCAATCATGTCAGCCTCGAAAATCGCACCACCGGTGCCACGATCGCCCCGGCGGTGCCGGACCCCGGCAATTTCTGGTTTCCGGTCGTGGTTGATCTCCCCGCCGACTGGCGGGGAGCGCCGGTCGTGCTGCGCGTCATCGATGAGTCCGATGCAGAGGAAGGCTGGCTCGCGGTTGCCATGCCGGTGGGCCTTCCCGGATGGGCGGCGTGGTTTGTCGGAGTGCCGGCGCGGATCACGACGTTTCTTCTGATCGGAGCGACTTTGGCGGTCGGCGCGACCGCGGCCGCGCGCCTCGGGTTTGTCGCGCGCCTCGGTCATCCTTCCCTGCGCCTGTTTGCCGCCCTCGCGGTCGTGACGATCGCGAGCTACACGGTGTTCTGGGCGTTTTTCATCCACCGCCTGCTTGGGAACGGATTGATCGGCGCAATGCTGGTCGCGGCCGCGATGCCGTCGTTCCGTCGCCCGCCGGACTGCCCAGGTTGTCCGTGGCGCGATCGCGAATGGTTCGTACCCGCTTTGCTGATGCTTGGGATCGGGTTGTTTGACGTTGGCGCCCTGCACCTGTTTGCGCCGGACGTCCCGATGTCGGCGCTGGCCCAACAACGCTTCCTCCGCGAGCAGCCCGCCGACAACGAACTGCCCGGGCTCTTCGCGCGCCCCCTCGAAAGCGGAATGGACCCACGGACATACACCGCCAATACGTGGCTCAGCAGCGACCGGCCCCCGTTGCAGACCGGGTGGGATCTGCTCCTCGCGCATCCGGCCACGCTGCTCAACGCGAACCACGACACGGCCACGCAATCGGCCGGCATCTGGTTTCAACTCCTGTGGATTCCGGCAGTCTGGGCCTGGCTGCGCGCGATTGGAGAACGTCAGCGGCGGGTCGCAACCATCATTGCCATGGTCGCCGCCAGTGGATTCCTGTTTTTCCAGAGCGTCTACGTGTGGCCGAAACTCGGAGGCGCCGCGCTCGTCCTCGGCGCCTACGTCTGTTGGTTTCTGATCGGCGACGAGGTCATGTCGCCGGGCCGGCGTCTCGCCAGCGGCAGTGTCCTCGCAACCCTTGGCTGTCTCGCGCACGGGGGCATGGCGTTTTCGCTCCTCGCCCTCGTGCCGTTCATCGTCGCCCTGGCCTGGCGGCATCGGCGTGCGTGGCGACCGGCGGTGATGGCGTTTGCCGCCGCGGTGGCCCTGGTCCTGCCGTGGCTGGGGTACCAGAAGCTCTATGATCCCCCGGGCAATCGCCTCGTAAAAATGCACCTCGCCGGCGTGAACGACGTCGATCCACGCGGCGTTGTGCGGGCCCTGGTGGACGCCTACAGCGCCAAGTCTCTCGCCGATTGGGGAGCGGATCGAATGGCAAACCTGCACATGATCACGAGCGGAGACTGGTCGACGTGGTGGCGGTTCGACTTTTCGGCTCCGGATGATCGGCGGGACACGGAGGGGCACCGCACTCTATTTTCACTTGGCTGGTGGAACGTCGGCGTGGTGATCGCTGCCATCGCCATCGGAGTTTCGAGGTGGCGCAACATGCCGCGACTGGCCGCGATCGGTCGCGACCTCGGACTTCCGCTGTGGTGGTCCGGACTGACGATATTGATCTGGGCAACCTTGATGTTCATGCCCGGCGCCACCGTGATCCACCAGGGCAGCTACGTGCCCTTGTTGATGCTGTTTCCGCTGGGCGCGCTCGCCCTCTGGAGAGTGCACCCGGCACTGGCGCTGGCGGTCGCGCTCGCGGAAACGATTTCATTCTGCGCGGTGTGGCTGCCTGAGCCGCTGCATTGGCCGGAACTGCCGGTCGCGCGTGTGTCCGTGGCTGCCATGGCCGGCGCCGTCCTGCTCGTCAGCGGTGCCGTGTGCTACGCTCCGAATCGCGGGGGAGACGATACGCCGGCCGCGCCGCTTGATTACAAGTCGACGCGGCGGGGAACGGAGTCCCCGCCCTACCCTACGCGTTAGCCTCGCGAGGGGTTCCCGGAGACTGTTCCAATTGCAGGAGCGGGTTTACCCCGTGATGGCTCGGAGGAATCGCGGGGTAAACCCGTTCCTATACCTGACCTCGAGCGGCGAGTTCATCTGCTTCCAGTCGCCGGTAGAGCAATACCGCCCCGGCCGCGGCAGTTGTCAGCAGCACGGAACTCAACACCGGGACGAACGTCAGCAACGTCACGCTGGCGCCCAGGCCAAGCGTGGCACCGCGGTGGCGACGCGCAAAGATGCGCTGGACCTTGCGTCCCCGCGCGCGCAACGCCTGCGGATAGTCGAGATAGTCCATCCCGAATATAAAGCAGTCGAAGTAGCCGCCGATCGCGACCGCCGCGAACGCTCCGACCACCGGCACGAAGCTCAGGGCAAGGCAACCGATGGCCACCGCCGTCAGCACCAGCACATCCTTCACGGCGTCCGTGACCTGATACCACAGGGGCACCTCCCGGATGTCCTCGGGTTTCAAACCCAGCAAAAGCTCCACCCTCCGCGCCAGCTCGCTGTAGAAGTAGCCGCAGAAGATTCCCTGGAACAGCAGCCAGCCGCCGATGGCGAGCCCGATGATCACCGCGACGATCGCGATGCCGGCCAGGATCTCGACGGGAACCCACCACCAGCCGCTCGACGGCAGCAGCGATTCCAACCACTCGTAACTTGCGACACCCGCCCACGCCAGCCCCGCGAGCAGCAGCGCCGTCAGCACCAGGTTGCAGAGGATCGGCAGGATCGCGTGGCGCCACAACCGGGGGTGCTGCTGCATGAAACTAAACCCCGCCCACGGCGCGGCAAAGCCGGCGGCAAAGCCCCGCAACCCGGCATGGCGTCGCGGCGTCGGCGGGTTGGATGACATGCCCTCCAATGGACGTGGTCAGGCGATCCGCGGCAAGTCTGCAGCCCCGTGCCGGCGGCAACATTTTCCGCGCGCTGCCTTTCCTCCGTGACCTCGCCCGCCGCCCTGATAGACCACGCAACTTCCGCGATGAACTACGGCTACTTCGACGATCCTGCCCGCGAATACGTGATCACGCGCCCCGATACTCCCCGGGCGTGGTCCAACTATCTGGGGTCTCGCCGCTATGGCGGCATCATCACGAACAACGCCGGCGGTTATTCGTTCACGCGCTCGCCCGCCTCCGGCCGCATCCTGCGCCATCGCTACAACGCCGTGCCGATGGACCTGCCCGGCCGGCAGTTCTACCTGCGCGACCGCGACAGCGGCGACTATTGGTCGGCGGCCTGGCAGCCGGTCGGCAAACCGCTCGACGAGTTCAAGACCACCACGCGTTTCGGCACCGGTTATGCCGTGATCGAGAGCGACTGGCGCGAGATCCGCACCGAGGCGACCTACTTCGTGCCGCTCGACCAGGAATTCGAATACTGGCACCTGAAGATCACGAACACCGGACCCCGTCCGCGCGGGCTCAGTGTGTTTTCGTTCTGCGAGTTCACCAACGAATGGGATCTGATCAACGATCTCCTCAACCTCCAGTACACCCAGTACATCGCCGAATGCACCTGGCGCGATGAGACCATTCACGCGTCGTCCTGCGGCCGCCTGCCGGAGGATCCGGACAACTTCGCCAACCGCGATCAGGCGCGGCGCTGGTGGATGACACAAATCGGCGGCACGATCGCCGGTTTCGAGTCGGATCGCGACCGGTTCCTGGGCGTCTATCGCAGCTTCGACCGGCCCGAGTCCGTCGAGCGCGGCAGCCTCGGCAACCACGAACAGTTCTCCGACAACGGCTGCGGCGCGATCCAAAGCGATCTCGAGCTCGCGCCAGGCGAATCCACCGACGTCCTCGTGCTGTTGGGCATCGGCAACGCGGCGGTGGCGAAGCGCGTGAGGAAAAAGTTCGGCCCCATGGCCGCTGTCGCCCGCGAACTCGCCCGGCTCAAGAAGCACTGGCACGGCCTGCTCGGCACGTTGCAGGTGCAGACGCCGGACGCGGACTTCAATCACATGACGAACGTCTGGGGCGCCTACAATGCGCTGATGACGTACGAATGGGGTCGCTCGTGCTCGCTCGTCTACACCGGCGACCAGCGCGACGGTTTCGGTTATCGCGACGCGATCCAGGATTTCCTCGGTGTCACGGCCATGATCCCCGGACTCGTGCGCGAGCGTATGCTGCTGATGCTTTCCGGCCAGGAGTCGACCGGCGGCGGCCGCCCGGAAATTCGCGCGTGGTCGCACCAGCCGGGCCGGATGCCGCTGACACCGCCCGAACAGTACCGCAGCGACGACTGCCTGTGGTTGTTCAACGCCGTGCCGCTCTACGTCGCGGAGACCGGTGACACGAGCTTCTACAACGAAGTCGTGCCCTACTCCGACAAAGGCAAGGCGACGGTCCTGGGACATCTCCGTCGCGCGCTGGAATTCAACCTCGAGCGTACCGGCCGCAACGGCCTGCCATCCGGACTTTCCGCCGACTGGAACGATTGCCTCAAGCTCGGCTACAAGGGCGAGTCCGTGTTCGTGACGTTCCAGGTGCGCCTCGGCCTCAAAGTCTACGCCGATATCGCCGCTCAACTCCGGAAGCCCGCCGAACAGAACTGGGCACTCGCGGAACTGAAGAAGCTCGACCGCCGGATTCAGAAAACCACCTGGGACGGCAGCTGGTTCATCTGGGCGATCGGCGAGGATGGCACGGTCTTCGGCACGAAGCAGGCAAAGGAAGGGAAGATCTACATCAACTCGCAGGCGTGGGCTGTCATCTCCGGTGCGGCGACGGCCGAGCAAGCGGACCAGGCGCTCGCGTCGGTGAAGAAATTGCTCGCCACCGAATACGGCGTCGCGATCAGCACGCCACCCTTCAAGAGCACCCCGGTCGCCGTGATGCGCGCCGTGCTCTTCAATCCCGGCAACAAGGAGAACGGCGGCATCTTCTCGCACCCGCAGAGTTGGATCGTGCTCGCCGAGATCGCGCGCGGCAATGGCGACCAGGCCTACGACTACTACCGCGCGTTCATGCCCGCCGCGCAGAACGACAAGGCGGAGATCCGCGAGATCGAGCCGTACGTGCACTGCCAGAGCACCCACTCGACCTTCTCCCGAAAGTTCGGCGCGTCCCGCCTGCCGTGGCTCAGCGGGACGGTCTCGTGGTCCCACTACACCGGCACCCACCACATCCTCGGCCTCCATCCCGAGGTCGCCGGCCTGCGCATCGACCCGTGCATTCCGAAGTCGTGGCCCGGCTTCACCGCCACGCGCAGGTTTCGCGGAAAGCTTGTATCCATCGAGGTCCGGAACCCCGCCGGCGTGAATCGCGGCGTAAAATCCCTCACCCTCGACGGCCGACCGCTCGACGGAAACCTGGTGCCCTCGGCCGCGCTCAAAACCGGCCTGAAGATCGTCGCAGAACTCGGCTGACCCACCGCCGCGCACCTTGCCGGGCTGGCTCATGGCAATGTCAACCGCCGTCGGACGGTAGGGTCGGCTGTCCCCAGCCGACCGCGGTCGCGAGGGGACTCGCAACCTGCCTTTTGGGACACCCTCTCAGCCGTAACCATTCAGTTGGACGTCGCCCTGTAGGAGCGGGTTTACCCCGCGATTTTGTCCCTCGTAGAAGCGGCTTCAGCCGCGATTCGCATGCGGATCATTGCGGCTGAAGCCGCTCCTACATCGATCACCGACCGGTGCAGGAGTTTCGAGGGCGTCCCCGGAAATCGAAGACCCCCACGAGCAAGCGGTTCACCGACTGCACCATTGCGGCATAGGGCTTTTCTCCTTGATCAACCACTCTCTTTGCAGACCCGCCGCTCTCCTTCCCAACGGCGGCGTGATGCATTCAAGTTCTCGTGTGTCCAATCCCGTCGGCGAAGCTTTCGATTTCCGCGATCGAACCGAGCCGGATGAACCGGATGTGCGCGTAGTCTGCGTTTGTCATACACGCGCGCATCTTGCGGCGCGTGGGAGCATGCTGAGTCACAACCCACCAGACCAAGGACTCCTGCTTTCGCCACAGCATCAGTTGGGGCCAGAACTTTTCACGGTTCGTTCCCCAGAGCAGTTCCCGGGATCGCCAACGACGCCAGGAGCGCCGGAGCGTGCGGGCGAGGACGTAAGATAACGGCAGGTCGAGCCAGACGATCGTCTGCAGCCGCGGCCAGAACACGCGCTGGCAAAAGCGGGTGTACCGAGCCCGCCACGATCCAGGCGTCGCCATGCGTGGCAGCGCCGATCCGTCGCTCGAATTCCGCTGGATCGGCTGCATTCAATCCCACCCAGTTCGGCAGCCAGTTCAGGGCGTCGAGCTCGACCAGGGGGGCTCCCGTTTCCCGCGAGAGCTGGGCGGCCAGCGTGCTTTTGCCGGAGCAAGTGATTCCGGTCACCTGCACGCGTCGACCGATGGACCATTGACTGGATTCGAGGTGGTTCATTCTTTGCGTGCAAGACTCCAACGCAGCTACGAAAGGCTCATCTCATTCCAAGCTCGACGCCAGTGTTGTCGAGCGGATCAGGAGGTCTGGGCCCACGGTTTCGGCCGTCGCCGCTTTGCGGCGACAAGGCGTTCGAGAGACACTCTGAGGCGGTCGGCACGACCAACCGTGCGGGCGGCGCCGACTTCGCGCTGCGTCAGCTCGCGCCAGATTGGTGATACGGCCGTATCATCAATCTGGCTTGGACGATGCACAAGAGCAGGGAAATCACGCCGGCTGTTGACGCGGGCCGCATGAATGCCCCGCGGGCCCTCCCGGCGAACAGCCAACCCGGAGCGAAGTGGAGGCCCGGCACCTCCACTTTGCGGGATGTTGCGGGCTGAAACCGGGGTTGTGTCCGGCAGCACCCTGATCATGGTCGTGGTCGCATCAGGGTGATTCTCGATGAGTGCCCGCCACGCCGACTCGGTGGGCAATTGACAGGTCACGAGGTCACGACCGTGCCTCAAGACGGCTGAGCCGGACTATAGAATGGCCGACTGCTGGAACTGATCGCCGGGCAGTTCGAGGCATTCGTGACCGTGGACAGAAACCAGCCTGCGCAGCAGGACACTTCCGGATTGGCATTCGGTGTCGTCATCACTCGTGCCGCTTCAAACAAGTTCGACGATTTGAAGTTACTTGTTCCCGCTTTGCTTGCCACACTCGAATCCCTCCGTCCGGGACAAGTGGTCTTCGTTCCGTCGCAGCAAACCTGAGGGTCAGAAGCCGGTTCTGTCCGCACCATCGGCGGGATGCGGTCGAGCAAGACGGAGGAACTCAGTCCCTTCTCTGTGACCTCTGCGTCGAAGCTCTTGGGTTGGAACGCTCATCTGCGCTAATCTCCAAAGCAATCTCAATCCGACTTTGCACCGCACTCGTTCGACTTCGCTCAGGCCGTTCGACAGGCTCGCCGCTCAGATTCTCCTCTTGCCTTTGTAAAGGTGTGCAGTTTTGGAGGGACGACCTTCGTGTCGTCCGCCAGGCCGATCGTCGAGGGAAGGGGGCGCTGCGGACGGGACAGAGCCCGTCCCTCCAATCTTGCCCGTCTTGATATCCGCGTTCTCTGCGAAATCTGCGGTTCGATTCCGAGCCGCTGATGGCGCATATGAACACAGATTCCGGGACAAATAGTGCAGAAGGGCAGCTCTGGTCCTTCTGCATTTTTGTGATTTTTGCGGCCATTCCTTCGAAAATGCGTCCACGACTCGGCGCGGCCTTCGTGACCTTCGTCCCCCTTCGGTTAAATCCCTTCCTGTATCGAAATTGCCCTACCAAGACCGGGACGACTCATCCACTACGAGCACGAATCTGCACGAATAGCAGAAACCTGATCCATCCGGATTCGTGCCCATTGGTGTAATTCGTGGACCCAAATCCGATCTCTGTACCTCTTGTGGCTCACCGAGCCCGGACAAATACGACGCACACCGGTTTGCCCACCTTCACCTCGACGCCCGTCGGCGCGAGCCGTCCCATTCCGGGATCGACCCGGAACTCCACCACGTTTCCCGACTCCTGATTCGCCGCCAGGAGGAAGCGGCCGGTCGGATCGAGGTTGAAGTTGCGTGGGATGTGCCCGCCCGACGACACGTGCTGAATCGGCGATAGCCGTCCCGACGAAGGGTCGATCGCGAACACGCCGATCGAGTCGTGTCCGCGATTCGATTCGTAGAGCCAGCGCCCCGAGGGATGCAGGACGATCTCGGCGCCGGAATACCCGGGCTTCACGGATTCTCCTTCGGGCAGCGTCGACACCGCCTCCACCTCCGTCAGCGTGCCCTTTTCTCCATCGTAGGCGAACACCGTGATCGTACAGTTGAGTTCGTCGATCACGTAACACGAAGCGGCCGTCCTTCCCGAACACGAAATGGCGGGCGCCGGCCCCGGGCTTCACACGCGCGAACGGCGGATCGTTCGGCGTCAGGGTTGCGGTCGCCGGATCGAACTTGAAGACCAGCACCTGATCGAGGCCGAGATCGCACAATAGCGCGAAGCGATTGCCGGGATCGACGCCGAGACAATGTGCGTGCGGCTCCGCCTGGCGCTGGGGATTCACGCTCGAACCGTGCTGCCGGATGAAGCTCGCGGCCGGGCCGAGACTGCCGTCGGCCTGGACGGGATACGACTCCAGGCTGCTCCCGCCGTAGTTCGCCGCGAGCACCACCGTGCCCGTCGCGTCCACACTGACGTAACACGGTCCCGGCGTCTTTGCGGAGACCTGGTTCAGCAGCGTGAGATGTCCCGTTGTCGCATCCACCGCGAACGCACTCACCGCCCCGGCCTTTTCGCCGTGAAACTCGTTCACCTCGTTTGCGGCATAGAGCACGGGCTTCCGCGGGTTCGCCGCCAGAAATGCCGGGCTCGCCGTCTCGGCCGCCAACACCGGCGCCGACAGGGTGCCGTTCGCGTCCATCCGCGAGACATAGATTCCCTTGCTCGTTTCCCCGGTGAAGGTCCCGACATAAGCCCAGTAGTCTTTGCTGGCGGCCGCATGCCCACCCGATGCGAAGCCCCACGCACCGACCAAAAACAGTCCCACCGCACGCCAGATCCGCCGAGATTTCAACATGCGCCAACTCAACACGAACGGACCGGCATTCGACAAGCCCAAGACCGCAGGAGAGCGAAGGCGACCATCCGATCGGAGGCGATGCCTTCCACTGTCTACCCTTGAGCGTTCGACGTTCGGCGTTCAGCGTTCAACATCCAGCGTTCCTCCATGATCCGCAACCCCATCCTTCCCGGCTTCAACCCGGACCCGTCGATCGTGCGCGTGGGCGACGACTACTATATCGCGACGTCGACGTTCGAATGGTTTCCCGGCGTGCAGATCCACCATTCGCGCAATCTCGTCAACTGGGAGTTGCTCACGCGCCCGCTCGACCGGGCTTCGCAGTTGAACATGCTCGGGAACCCGGACTCCGGTGGCATCTGGGCTCCGTGCCTGAGTTTTCACGACGGGCTCTTCTGGTTGGTCTATACCGACGTGAAGCAGTGGACCGGCACCCGGCACAAGATCACCCACAACTATCTCGTCACCGCGCGTTCGATTCTCGGCCCATGGTCGGAACCAGCCTACCTCGACTCGAGCGGCTTCGACGCCTCGCTGTTCCACGACGATGACGGACGCAAGTGGTACCTGGGCATGATCTGGGACCATCGCGTCGAGCGCAATCAGTTCGCCGGGATCCTCCTGCAGGAGTTCGATCCGAAGAACCGCACGCTGATCGGTCCCCGCAAGAACATCTTTCGCGGCACGGAGCTGAAGCTTACCGAAGGACCGCACCTCTACAAACGCGACGGTTGGGACTACCTCCTCGTGGCCGAAGGCGGCACCTGGTACTCGCATGCAGCCACGATGGCGCGTTCGCGGAATATCGACGGCCCCTACGAGGTTGATCCGGGGAATCCGTTTCTGACCTCGGCTCACGCGCCCGACGCGCCGTTGCAGAAGGCCGGCCATGCTTCGCTCGTCGAAACGCCAGGCGGCGAGTGGTACGTCGCGCACCTCTGCGGACGTCCGCTGAAGGAGAAGCGCTGCGTGCTCGGCCGGGAGACCGCGATTCAGAAGCTTGTCTGGAACGCGGACGGCTGGCCGCGCCTCGCCCACGGCGGCAGCGTGCCCGCAGTCGAGGTGGAGGATCCCGGGCTGCCTGCGCGCGCCGCCCAACCGCGATCGCACCGCGAAGCGTTCGATGCGCCTCAACTGAGCATCCACTTCCAGGCTCTGCGCCGGCCGATTGAAAGGTCATGGGCCAATCTCAGCGCGCGCCCGGGCTGGCTGCGGCTCCACGGAGAAGAACCCACCACCAGCACGTTTCGCCAAAGCCTGCTCGCCCGCCGCGTGCAGGCGTTCGCCATCGAAGCGAGCACGTGCCTCGACTTCCAACCCGTCGACTACAAGCACATGGCCGGGCTGATCGCCTACTACGACACCCGCAATCACTACTACCTGCGGGTTTCCCGCGACGAGGAACTCGGTCGCCACCTCGGCATCATCAAGTGCGACGCCGGCAACAACGGCGAAATGCTCGAGACCGAAACGCGGCTGCCCGACGACGACCTCGTCTACCTGAAGGTCACGATTCAGCGCGAGGTGCTGCAGTTCAGTTACTCGCTCGACAATGCCGCGTGGCGGAAGCTCGGCCCCGAGCTCGACAGCACGATTCTGTCCGACGACTACTTCACCCTCGGCTTCACCGGCGCCTTCGTCGGCATCTGCGCGCAGGACCTCACCGGCCACGGCCAGCACGCCGATTTCGACTGGTTTGAATACCGCGAGCGGTGACGGCGCGTGCCGCGAAGCCTTGGCCGGCATCCTGCAAAGCCGACTCGCGATCGCCAAGAAATCGTCCCACCGCACGTAGTCATCATGGCATCAACATGAATCCTCTTCGTGCCCACCTTCTTCTCGCTCTGCTTTTCATTGCCCCGGTGTCGGCGGGCCACGCGGCCAACCTGGAGTTGATGGGTTTCCTCACGGAGTCCGCCGGCGAGACCCATTTGAACCTCCGGATCACCAATCGCGGGACCAAACCGCAGACGGTGCTCACGCAGAATCCGTTCCTTTTCGGCTCGAGCAGCAACGGGCGCCGCAATCCGTCGCTTGGCATCGACTTCGGCTTCTTCGGCGTGGGCGAAGCCGACGGCAGGTCATGGAAATTCGTGCCGTCTTTGCCGACGCTTGGCCCCGTCACACTCTACAAGGGCGAAACGGCCACCATGTCCTTTAGGCTGGAACCTGATCTCGCGAAAGCCTTGGAAGATCCCGATACCGGCTTTCACGTCAGCTACACGATCGCGGAAGATTTCGCCAAACGGTTCCACCTTTGGTCGGGCACTCTCGAACTGAACGAAACCGTTCGCGCGTTGCGCGGGAAGTAGTACATCGACTTCCGTGGGGGGTCCGCTTTTCGAGCGGGACGCGGGCAGCTCGGAGATACGCCCCTGTCGTTCAGCGGTTGGCTGGCGTCACTCAGTCGAGCGACACTCGGCCGGCGATCAGATGGATCAGTGATGCGTCGCGGGCCTGTATCCGAGTTCCCGGTTTGCCCAGGTGATGAAGGACGCCATGTTCGACTGGTCCTCGTGGCCGCCGTCGTGCTGGCGCCAGGCGAGTTCGCCTTCCAGCAGCCCGTGCTTCACGGGAGGCATCTGCGCGGCGTGGTAGTCGTCGGGGACACCGAGATCCTTGGCGCCGAGGAGGCGAAACACCGGTTTGGCCGCAACGGTCGCCATGAAGCTGCCCTGCTGGTCGAGCCAGAGCGCGTCGCCCTTTTCGGGCACCCCGTAACTGATGAACGTCGGCCGCGGTGCGCAGAGCGCGATCAACTCGTGCGCGTCCACCGGGAGGTCGCCGGGATTCATGCTGCCGAACTTGGCCTGCGCGGCGCCGTATTTGAGGAAGTTGCCGGCCATCCAGTGATATTCGCCGGTCCCGGTCAGGTTTTCCACGGCTTCACCGAAGTTGCGCCGATGCAGCTTGGCGCCGCCTTCGCCGGACGACCCGACGAGCACGATCGCGAAGCGCGGCTCGAACGCCATGGTGACCAGCGCGGCCTTGCCGTAACGCGACACGCCTTCGATGCCGACCCGCTTCGCGTCGACGCCAGGAACAGTCTCGAGATAATCGAGTCCGCGCGCGGCGCCCCACGCCCAGGCGCGCAATGAACCCCAGTCGTCGGGATGGCGTGGCTGGCCGTGATTGACGAGGCCGATGATGCCCTTGGTGAGGCCGGCCCCGTTGTCCGCCTGGATGCTCGTCGGCTTGATTGCGGCATACCCCCACCTGGCCGCGAGGAGTTGCTGCTGCGACGGCGGATGTCCGTTGCGCCAACCCGACTTGGGATCGGCGTGATCGACCGGCGTCGCCGGCGCCGCCTCCGGCAGGCCGGGACCACGCCAGGCAAACATCATAAGGACGGGAACTTGTCCGGGTGCATGCCTGGGCAGTACGAGCATCATCTCGATGTTCACGTCGATCGCCGGATACGCGGAATTGTCGACATGGCCGATGAGTTGTTTGCCCACCACCGGGATGTCACCGACCACCGCGTCCGCCGGTGATTCCTGCACGACCTTCCAACTCACGGACGGCACGTGGGCCGGCACGCGGCCGATCACTTCCCGTTCGAAGTCCTCAACGATTTCCGGGCGGCGGTCGATCCACCACAGGCTCGGCGACCAGACGCGCTTGCCGTTTTTCAACGTGAGCGGGTCCGGGAGATCGGGAAACGGGTTTGCCTTCGCTTCGTCGACGTTGGCTGCGTTGGGCTCGCCCGCCTTGGCCCGACCGTTGGGTCCGGGGCGCAGCGCGGTAATGCCGAGCTGGTCCATCATGTTCTGATGGTCCTGCTCGGCGGTCCAGTTGGAGGTATCGACGCCCTTCGAGCCGGCGTCCGCCCAACAGGGCGCGACACCCACGAGGGACGAAACCACGATGGCTGTCGTCACGCGTCCAAACGAGAAGAACGGGAATTGCATACGATGGGGGGTTGTTCCTTCGAGACGCCTGCCGGCAAACCGCCGTTGCAGCCAACGCGTGCTCCACGTGTTCGAGCCGGACGCCGGAAGGGCCTTGCGCGGGACCAAGGTCGAGCATCACGCTGCGAACTCCCGATCGCATCGGGATTGCCGAAGCCCCAACCCACCGCCCCTTCGCAATGTCCTCTGATGTGTACTGCTTCGGCCACGTGACCACGGGCGTGATTTTGCGCCTCAAGGAACGCCATCCCGCGCCGGACGGGTATGCGGAGGTCGCCGAGACACTCGAGAATCACGCGGGGGAAGCCACGGGGTCGGCACTGGTGCTGAATCGCCTCGGGGTGAGCGTCGCGCTCGAAGGCAACTGGATCGGGGACACACCGGCGTGTCGCAAGACGCTCGCCTTCCTGCAGGGGCGGGGCATCGACTGCGCCGGGCTTGCCGTGAAGCCAGGTTACGCCGGCGTGAATGAAATCGTGATTTCGGACGGCGTATCGAGAACGGTGTTTGGCCGCTTCGGAGATCTGCTCGGCACGACACCGCAGTGGGAGCCACCGCATCTCGATCGCCTCCGCGCCGCAAAGGTCGTCTGCGTCGATCCCTCGTTTGGCGAGACCACGTTGCTCGTGGCGCGGACCGCGAAGGAAGCGGGCAAACCCCTCGTCACCTCCGACGCCCGGCACGACTCCCCGCTCGCGGCGCTCGCCGACGTCAATGCCGTATCCGGCGAATTGATGGGGCGTGACTATCCCGAGGCGCTGCAGACGGAGGAAGCAAGGTTGGCGTTGTTCGAGAAATATGTGGAGCACGCTCCGGGACTGGTCGTGTTCACCGCGGGGTCACGGCCCGCGTGGTACGCGCGGCGCGGTGAAGCGCGACGTGAAATGGCCCCGTTTGTCGTCGACGTCGTGGACAGCGCGGGCGCGGGCGACAGCTTCCGCGGCGGTCTGATTTATGGTCTGCTGCAGGGCTGGCCGGACGACCAGGCGGTGCGTTTCGCTTCCGCGGTCGCGGCCCTGGTTTGCACGACGGCGCCCGGATGCCTGAACCCGCCGACGTTGGCGCAAGTCGACGCGCTCCTGGCCGAGTCGAACAGAAGACGAACTCGTGCGCCTACCTCGGCAGCGGGATGAATACGAGCTGGCCCGCCTTCGAGTCCGGGACGATCAGTTGGTTGTTGGGCTCGTCGAGCAAGAGGTCGGCGGCGGATTGCAGCGTGGTGATGAGTCGCTTTTCGCCGGACGCGTACTTGATGTGCCAGACGCGCCCCGTGCGCACTTCGGAGAGGTAGAGGTTGCCGGCGGCGTCATGCACGATGCCATCGGCGCTGCGGTGGTCGTCATCGATCTGGCGCCACTCGCCCGCCTTCCAGGCCAGCAGCGTGCCGCGGAAAAACTCGTCGATCAAGATGGTGCCGTCGGCGAGTTTGTCGACGCCGTTGGGGTTCGGAAACTCCGGCGCATGGTCGATCGCGACGGTGATCCTGCCGTCGAGAGTTACCCGATACACGCGGCCGTACGGCGTCCGACGCTTCGCCTCGCTGCTCTCCAGCGGCCAGAACTTGCCGTCGGGCCCCATCATGGTGCTGAGGTCGCCCATGTCGGTGACGAGGATCGAACGGTCACCAGGCTCGACCGCGATGTCATTGAGAAACCGCGGGGTTTCCGGAAAGGCGTCCGGGCCCGCCAGCAGCGTCTTGTGGCCTTGCGCGTCGATCGTCCAGAGCTTGTCGAAATCGGTCGTGATCAGTTTGCCGTCGACGAACACGATGCCCTTGGGATCGTCCAGGCCTTCCGTCACGACCGTGACCTTGTTTCCCTCGATCATCACCACCTGGCCGTCGCCATCACCCTTCTCGCGCTTGGTCCCCATCAGGGTGACGTAAAGCCGGCCATCGAAGCCGCGCACGACACTCTCGGGCGTCGCGCCGACCGCGATGGAGAAGAAGCCGGAGTCCGCGGCGGAAGCGGAACTGGATGCAAGCGGAAACAGCGCCCCGCAGAGCGCGACGGCCAAGAGCGAGGAGACGAGGGATCGGGTATTCATGATGAGAATGCCTGATCAGACGAGAAGCCCCGCAGCCGGTTTCAGGCAACTTCAGCATGCGACCTCGAGGTTCCGCAGAAGCCGGGAGAAACCGGATCGAAGTGTCCGCTGCCAGGCTTAAGCGCCTGCGGTCCGATCTCATTGTCGGAACACGTCGAAGCGACGACACTTGAGGTTCTTTCCCATGAACCGTTCGTCTGCTCCGGCCCGCCGGAAGTCTCACCGATCCGCCCGCCCCACCGCGGCGGTCAGCCGTTCACCCGCCAGCCGTCCCGGCTTCGCCGCGCGCGTAAAGGCCGTGCGCGCCGCCCACGAGAAGTTCCTCCGTCGCCGCAACCCCATCGACCCATCGTGGGACAACGGCGTGTTCGAGCGCTTCACGCATCCGGTGGTTGTCGATCGTCACGCACCGCTGGAATGGCGCTACGATTTCAATCCGGAAACCAACCCCCACTTCATGGAACGCCTCGGCGTGAACGGCGGCTACAACCCCGGCGCCTTCCTCTGGCACGACAAGGTGCATCTCGTCGTGCGCATGGAGGGTTACGACCGGAAGAGTTTCTTCGCCATCGCGGAAAGCCCGAATGGCATCGACAACTTCCGCTTCTGGGACGAGCCCTGCGACATTCTGGAGATCCCCGGCGAGACGAACCTCTACGACATGCGCGTGGTGTTCCACGAGGACGGCTGGATCTATGGCGTTTTCTGCGCCGAGTCGAAATCTCCCCACGCCGCGCCCGGCGACCTTTCGTCGGCGGTGGCCCAGGCGGGCATCGTGCGTACCCGCGATTTCAAGGCTTGGGAAAGGCTCCCCAACCTGAAGACCCCGGCTTCGCAGCAACGCAATGTGGTGCTGCATCCGGAATTCGTCGACGGCAGGTATGCCTTCTACACGCGGCCGATGGATGGCTTCATCGACGTCGGCACGGGTGGAGGGATCGGCTGGACCCTGTGCGACGAAATCACCACCGGCGTCACCGGCCCGGAAAAGATCATCGATTCGCGCGCCTACCACACGATCAAGGAAGTCAAGAACGGCCTCGGGCCCGCCCCGATCAAGACGTCGCAGGGATGGTTGCAACTCGCGCACGGCGTGCGCGGCTGCGCGGCCGGACTGCGCTACGTGCTCTACATGTTCATGACCGCGCTCGACGATCCGTCCCGGGTCATTGCACGGCCGGGCGGCCACTTCCTCGCCCCGTATGGCGACGAACGCACCGGCGACGTGTCGAACGTCGATTTCTCCAATGGCTGGGTGCGGTTGCCCGACGACACGGTCCTCATCTACATCGGCGCGGCGGACACCCGTTGTCACGTGGTCCGCACGACCGTGGCGAAACTCGTGGACTGGTGCCTGCATACGCCGGAGGACGCGCTTACCACCCGCAAGGCGGTGGACCAGCGACGGGCATTAATCCGCGCCAATCGGGCCCTGCGGCGCTAGCCTGCAAATTTCACAGTCCGGGGGAAAACCGAGCCACGTTGTCGTTACACTCCAACGCAGCTACTGGGTGCGTTGTCTCCGTAGCTGCGTTTGAGCTCCGCGAAAACGTGGCCGAACGTGTGAAATTTGCAGGCTAGAGCTTGTCATGCACCCGCCTCAAGCCGGGATCTTGGCGGGCGAAGCCCTCACTTCAGTTCCCTCCTGGAGGAGGGGGGACCGTGCGCCAGCACGGTGGGAGGTGGAGCCCGCCGCGTGAGCGGCGGGGTCCCTCCGCCGTCGCACAGGGCTTCGAGAAAAGGCGGTCATCCTCGCTGGTCACCACGTTCGTCAAACGGACGCACGGGGACGCGCGCGACCCCCTTCCCTGCCGACGTGCCGTCAGCGAGTTTCCGCTTCAACCAAATTGCTATTCGAAACGCTTACCGGCTAACACCCTTCATCGACGTCGCGGGATCTCTTCATCACGACGTGGGGTTTCCACGGGAAAGGCCCGGAGGAAATTACTCAGACGTTCGCCAACGACTGGCGTGAACGCACGGCCGATTTTCAAAGAAAGGTGAGGATGCGCCGGAATGTGCGCAGGGCATACCACCGGCCGATGCACGGAGTCTCCGCAGGGAACCTCAGCCATGAGCATTTTGTCCTCTCCCGCCTCCACCTCCCGGTCTGCCGGGACGAGCCGATTCTTCGCCCCTGGCGTCTACATCGCTCTGTTCTTCATCATCGCCGTCGCCACGTTTTCGATCACGCAGTACTCGAGCGACGAAGCCGCCACCACGGCGCAAAACAATCGCCGCATCAATCTGGCCTCGCGCCAGGCCGCGCTGGTGCAGCGGGTGACCGCCTCGCTTCTTTCCTACGAACGCGACCTGCGCGCGGGGGTCACGGGGACCTCGTCCCATGCGACCCTCCAGGCGGCGATGGACGAGTTTCATGCCACGTTGCGGGCGTTTGCCAGTGGTGGCCAGGTCACGGGAACCGATGGCAAGACAACCTTTCTCGCCCAGGCCGTCGACGCGGAGGAGGCGCGCCTGGTGCGTGACGCGATGGAAAACTGGCTGCCGTTGCAGGAGCGACTGAATCAGGCGCTGCAGTCCGACACGCCGGTGGCGGCGGTCTCGGGAACGGTCGACTACTGCCTGTCCCGCTCGGATACGCTGTTCAACCTCTCGACGGCCCTTGCCGCCCGGACCGAGGTTTCCGCGGGCCGCACGTCATCCGATGGCCTGCTCGCCCCGCGCAACACGTTTATCGCGGTCGACTCCATTGCGATCTTCCTGCTGCCCGGCTTCTTCATGTGGCGACGCGTGCAACGGCTGCGCGCGGACGCGGAGCGCTCGCTCAAGGACCTCCGGGAAGTGCACGGCCAGCTCGAGGCGCAGACCCAGGCGATGTCGTCCGCCAAGACGGAGACGGACAGCATCATGGACACCGTCCAGGAGGGCCTGTTGTTGATTTCCGACGACGGCACCATCGGCCACCACTACTCGCGCGAACTCTCCTCCATCCTGCGCCAGGAGGATCTCGCGGGCATGAACCTGCTCAACCTCCTGCAACGCCTGCTCTCCGACAAGATGTACAACGTGACCCGCGACTACTTCGGACTGTTGTTCGACATCCGCCGCAAGGAGAAGGCCGTGCTGAAGGTGAACCCGCTGCTCGACATCGAGGTGAACTTCCCCAACCCCAAGGGCGGTTTCGACAATCGCTACCTCTGCTTCAACTTTCGCCGGATCGTGCAGGACGGCAAGGTCACCCGGGTGTTCGTCGCCGTGCGCGACGTCACCGCGCAGATCGAACTCGAGCGCAAGTTGCGCGAATCCGAAAAGAACAAGGAACGCCAGCTCGAGATCCTGCTCGGCATCATGCGCGTCGACGCGACCGAGCTCGAGTCGTTCTCGCAGCTCGTGGAGAAGGAACTCGGCACGATCAACGAGACGCTGCGCGCCGAGGACTTCGCCGTCGCCGGCGGGCAACGCAACGACAAGTTGCGCGAGCGCCTCAACACCGTCTTCCGCAGCGTGCACAACGTGAAGGGCAACGCGGTCTACCTCGGCCTCGACTACTTCCAGAAGGGGGCCGAGGCCTTCGAGAGCAAGATCTCCGAACTGCTCGACCGTCCCGTCCTCAGTGGCGACGATTTTCTCGCCATCGTCGTGGCCCAGGCCGGCCTGCGCGCCGATCTCGTCGACCTCAACGAACTGCGCCTGAAACTCGCGGGGCTGCGCCAGAACAGCGCCAGCTCCGGCGCAACCGCCGGCTTCGAGGTCAGTGCGCTGGCCAATGGCGTTCGCAAGATGGTGAAGGACGTTTCCACCAGCCTGAGCAAGGAGGTGGATCTCGAGATCGACACGTATGCCCTCAACACGGTCTCGGTCGGCCGCCAGGATCTCGTGCGCGACGTCATCATCCAACTCGCGCGCAATGCCCTCGCCCACAGCATCGAGGGTGGCCACGCGCGGGAGCTCGCCTGCAAGCCGCGCAAGGGCAAGCTCTCGGTACGCGGGCTGCCTCGCACCGCCGACGGCATGGTCGGGCTCGCGTTCCGTGACGATGGCCGCGGCCTGGATATTCCGAAGATCCGCGCGCGCGCGGAGGCCACGGGCTTGCTTTCCGCCGGCGATACGCACAACCCCGCCGAGATCGCCCGTTGCATCTTTGAGCCGGGATTTTCCACCGCCGCGCAGGCCGACGCCCACTCCGGGCGCGGCATGGGCATGGACATCATCAAGTCCAAGGTGGTCGATGAGCTGGGCGGCGCGATCGAAGTGCGCAGCGCCCCCGGCAGCTACTGCGAATTCCAAATCTACCTTCCTGAAGTGGTCGAAACCGCAACTGCCAGCCGATGAAACTTCTGATCGTTGACGACTCCCTGATCATGCGCCGCGCCATCGAGCGCACGCTCACCGCCACGCGCTTCACCGAAATCCGCGTCGCGTCGAACGGCCGCATGGCCATCGAGGAATTCGAGCGCTTCCGTCCCGACGTGGTGACGATGGACATCACCATGCCGGAGATGGACGGCCTCACCGCGGTGGACCTCATCCTCGACCGCAATCCCGACGCCATGATCCTGGTCGTCTCCGCACTCGCCGACAAGGCCTCCGCCGTCGAGGCGATCAAGCGCGGGGCGCAAGGTTTCCTGTTGAAACCGGTCACCGCCGAGAGCCTGCAGGAGGCGATCGACGAAATCCTCGACAACTAACCCCCATGGAAGAAGACATCCTGAAGGTGTTTGCCCAAAGCACCGCCCGCTACTTCGAAACGATCGCCAACGGCGGGGCCGTGCTCGGCACGCCCTACCTGCGCGAGGACGACGAGGACGTCGCGCTGGATTTCTCCGCCGTGATCGGGATCTCCGGCGGCTATCGCGGCAGTGTCTACTACACCGCGCCCCGCGAGAAACTGGAGGCGCTGCTGCCCCTGCTGGGGGAAAAGGAGATCGATGACCACCTCTGCGCCGACCTGGTCGGTGAGATCACGAACACGATTTCGGGCAACGCCCGCGAACGCCTCGGGGCCGGCTTCATGATCTCCACGCCCTTCATCCTCGAAGGCCGTCCGGATGACGTGCGCCCCGCCCGCCATGCCAACTGCTATGTCCTCCCGGTGACCTGGAACCAGCACTGTTCCCGGGTCCTCGTCACTCTGGAGAGAGTATCGGAGGTCGCGTGACCGGCGGCAATCCCAGCGAGAAGGACGCCGGGGTTTTCATCGGTCTGATCAGTCACTATTTTTCCGTGACTGGCGGTTCCGAGCCCGAGCTGCTGCCACCCTCGCTCGAGTGGCAGTTGCCACCGCGCCTGGACTGCACGGGGTACATGAGCGTGCGCGGCAGCCTCAATGGCTGGATCGCCATCAGCATGCCGGATCGCATGCTCGACGAACTGCTCGCGCGGATCGGCGAGGACCAGCGCGACGACACCACGCGACTGGATCTCACCGCCGAGATGGTGAACACGATCACCAGCAACGCCCGCTCCCACTTCGGCCCGCGCCTGGAACTCGAGCCGCCCGTGGCCGGACATCACGATGAACGGGCCGGGCAATTCCCCGCGCCCGCCGTATCCTTCAAACTTCCGTTCCGCTGGCACGGTGATGAGGCGTTCCTGCTCGTCGCCCTGCAAAACTGATTCTCCGCCATGAGCACGACCACGATCGCCGACAAATATGCCCGCAGCGATGATTTCGCCGCCCGGCTCGAAGGTCTCTTCCTGCCCGACGAAGCCTGGGCCGTGTTCGCCGAGCTCGAACACCCCGCCAGCGGCGAACAGATTGCCGGTCGTCTTCAGCAACCTCCGGAGGCCGTGCTCGACGCGATCAACCTCCTGCTCGAACAGAAACTGATCCGCAAGCATCTCGTCAGCTGGCGGGACTTTCTCGCCAAGGGCGGCAACCGTGCCTCGACGCCGGCGAATCCGGTCGCACCGGTCACCGCGCCCGTCGCCGCCGCGATGACCGCGGGCCGGCCCGGCGCACCTCTCGCCGGCTGGCCGAAACCGACCGCCCCGGCCGTGGTCCCTGAGACGCCCGCCCCACCTGCGCCGACGATCGCCCCGGCGGTCGAGGTAACGACTGCGGCCCCCGCACCAGCCACGCCCGCGGCCCCGGAACCGCCGGCCCCACCGGTCGCTCAGGCGCAACCTTTGCCCGCCGCCGAACCTCCGCCGGTGTTGTTCTCCGACTTTGGTGTCGCCCCGCCACCCGCTCGTATCGTCGATCGCGCGCCGGCCGTTTCGGAATCTCCCCTGGCCACCGTCGCGCCCGCCCCGCGCGCGCCGGTCATTCCCGCCGTCGTGGCTCCTTCCCCGGCCCACGCCGCACCGGCGCCCGGGGGAGCCGGGAGCATCGCTCCTGCGGCCGTTGCGCCTGTACCCGGTTCCGCGACACCGGTCACGCCCGTGGCTGCACCCTGCGCAACTCCGTCCCCGAAGTCCGCACCGGCCGCGCCCAGCAAGGCGGAAACCGTCCTGCCCGTGTCGTTTTCCGTCTCGAACGAAAAGGCCCGCCTGGAGCGCCGCGCCGCCGAAGCGATGACGATTTCGTTCCGCATCGCCGCCGTCATCAACCGCGGCACGCAGACGTCCTGGAAACTCCACCCCCTGCTCAAGGCGATCGAACAAAAAGGCGGCGGCGGATTGCCGGGGCAATTGCTCGTCTACCGCGTGTTCATCCATGTCCCCGCCGAGATGATGCATGCCGCGGGTATCCAGTCTCTCAGCCTGGTGGATGAGAATGTCATGATCCACGACCGGGCGTTCTACGACGCCCTCTGCCAGGCCGCGCACGCGGTCGCCTCGCTCGACCTCCGCACGGTCAAAGCCTGATCTTCGAACCATGCACGTAATCCTGCTCAACTGGGTGCAAGGCCGGGGCGGCGAGCCGTCCCGGATCCATGAGCTGCATCTCGACGCTCGCGCGCAGGATGCCTCGCCACCCAACTTGGTCGACCTCGTCGTGGTCGACGCCCGCGAGATGGATCCCGCCGCGCTGAACGCCTGCATTGTCTGGGTGGCCCGCCTGCGCAACTCGCAACCCGTCCGCAAGGCGATGATGATTTGCCGCAAGCCGCCGATCGAGTTCGTGGTGCGTGCGATTCGCGCCGGCATCAATGACATCTCCGAGCGCCCCCTCACCGGCCGCCAGATTCTTCGCCTGCTCATCTCCGGCCAGAACGACAAGGCGGCGCGGGCGGCCGCCCGCTCGCTCATGAAAACCGGCCACCTGCTCGCGCTCACGGACATGAGCGATCCGACTTCGGGCACCGCCACGCTTTACGAACGCGAACGCCGCGTCGAGGACCTCCAAAAGCAACTCGCCTCCGAGTCCTCCCGCCTCGAGCAGGTGCGGGAGACGCTGCACGTTCGCGAAACTGAACTGTTGTCGCGCGCTCGTCGCTTCGACGAGGAGTTTGCGCGCCTGCAGGGGGACGGCGACCTCGCGAAGGTCAAGATCGCCGACGCCCGCCCCGACCTCGACGACAGCATCCCGTCCGGGAACTCGGAGGAACATGAACGCCTGCGCCGCGCCGAAGCGCAGCTCAAGGCCCGGGCCGCAGAGATCGATCGACGCGAAACCGCCCTCGTGACGCGCGACCGGATGCTGCGCGAATTCGAGGCGATGCTGCTGAGCCAGGCCCAGGCGCCGGCGCGGTAGGGAGGCGACGCCGCCATCTCGATAGGGCAGGTCTCCAACCTGCCTAAGCCATCAACAATGTTGCGTACGCGACATCAGTGATGGTCCTGGTCGTTCTGTACGGAACATCGAACCCATCCACTCGCGACCCGCTGGTCTCGAGCGAGCTGCACCGGCGGCGCCAACGAACCAACCAACCAGCCTTGCGCATCAAATGTATGTTCCGTACCGGAACATGGTTCGCCGTCATCTTGACGCGTGCACGCTGGCCGCGCCACGCCGTCAACCAGGCCGTCGCCTGAGGCTCGCTCGGAATTGGCCAATCCCAGGGCGGAACATCCCCGCCTCACCCTCACCGCCCGCGCAGCCGCTCGTGGATTTCCAGGCAGGCGCGGCCGTTGTGATACGGGCATTTCCAGAATCCCGCCTTTTCGCATTGCGGCATCGGGTCACGGTCCCGCGTCACGGCCCGATGCCATTCGCCGTGTTCCCGATCGACGAGATTGGCTTCGATGAAATCCCAGACGCGTTCCGCCACGTGCAGCCATTCCTCGTTTCCGGAAATCTGCCACGCATCGATAAAGCCCACGACGGCTTCCGCCTGCGGCCACCATTCCTTGTGATCCTGCGTAATTCCGGCGGGACCGGCCTCGTAAAACAACGCGCCGTCGGTATCGATCCCCTCGGCACGCGTGACCCCGGCAATTTTCAACGCGGCCGCGCGCGTCCGTGCAACCAGGCCCGGGTCGTCGAGCACCCGGGCCGCTTCCGTCAACAACCAGGCCGCCTCGATGTCGTGGCCGAATGACACGCGATCCGACCTGAGCGTCCAGTCGGTGTCGAAGAACAATCCGAGGTGGTGCGTTTGCGGGTCGAGCACGCGCGTGAGCATGACCTCGAGCAACGCGGCCTGCGCAGCCTTGAGCCCGGCGTCAGGCCACGCGCGCAGGAGGTTCGTGTACGCCTCCATCACGTGCAGCAGCGTGTTCTGCGACTTGGGCGTGTTCATATCCAGTTTGCTCAGTCGCCAGTCGCTCTCCAACGCCCACGCACGGGTGCATGCCTCGAAGTAGCCGCCGTGTTCGCAATCGCGCGCATGCGCTTCGAGCAGGTGGAACAAGGCAATCGCCCGGTCCAGCGGCTCCCGTTCACCGGTGGCGCGATGAAACTCCGTCAGCGCATAGATCCCGAACGCCTGACCGTAAACCTGCTTGCGCGTGCGCGCGGGCGCGCCGTCCGCGCCCGCCGACCAATAGAATCCGCCGAATTCGTCATCCCAGAAGCGCGCCCGCAAATCGGCGTCGGCGTGTCGCGCCATCGCCAGATAGGCGGGATCGGAAAACCGCCGGTGCGCCGCGGCAAACGTCCAGAGAATGCGCGACGTCAACAGCGCTCCGCGCGGCACGTCATCCTTGCGTCGCATCTGGCCATCAATCTCGCCATAAAAACCGCCGTGCTCGCGGTCGACCGTGTGCTCGAGCCAGAACGGCAGGATGCAGGTGCGCAGGTGATCGGCGGCACGTTGGGCGAAGGAGGCGAGTGAGCGCATGGGCATTGGCGACGGCAACAGCGACAAGCAAAGATCCGGCTTTGGGCAAACCAAACTCCCAAATACCCGCTCCACCGAGACGGGAGGGCTCGCGACGGCCCGGTGACGCGAAGTGCCGTTTCCGCCTTGGCCGGTGCGCGGGACGTGACAACGTGAACCTTTCCCCCCGGCTTCCAAACCCTTCCTCGATGCAATTTGGTCATTTCGACGACAAGGCGCGTGAATATGTCATCACGCGCCCGGACACGCCGCGGCCGTGGTCCAACTATCTCGGGTCAACCGAGTATGGCGCGATCATCACGAATCACGCCGGCGGCTATTCCTTCTACCGCAGCGGCGCCAAGGGGCGGTTTCTGCGCATGCGCTTCAACGCCGTGCCCATGGATCAACCCGGCCGGCTGTTCTACCTCCGGGACAACGAGTCGAAGGACTTCTGGTCCGCGTCCTGGCAGCCCGTCGGCAAGCCGCTCGAGAAATATCAGTCGGTCTGCCGTCACGGCATGGCCTACACGATCATCGAGAGCCGCTACGCGGGCATCGCCACCGAAGCGACCTACTTCGTGCCGCTGGACCAGACCTTCGAATACTGGCGCCTCAAGGTCACCAACACGTCGCGCCGCAAGCGCCGGCTCTCGGTCTTCACCTACTGCGAGTTCGCGAACCTCTGGGACACCTGGCAGGACCTCGTGAACCTGCAGTACTCCCAGTTCATCACGCGCGCGACGCTCGAGGGCGGAATTCTGGGCGTCACGTGCAACCCCAACTACGAGTTCGACGGGCAGGATCTCACGGGCTGCAACCGCACGTGGATGGCGCTGCTCGGTGCGCCGCTCGCCGGGTTCGAGACGACGCGCGAGCGCTTCCTTGGCGGATATGGCGGCTATGCCGCGCCGGCGGTCGTCGCGGCGGGCAGGTGCTCGAACTTCCTCGCCGAGGGGGACAATGTCGTCGGCGGCCAGCAGGTGAATCTCACGCTGAAACCGGGCGAAACGCGCGAGTTGCTGGTGCTTCTGGGCCTCGGCACCGTGAAGTCGCACGGGAAGAAAACCGTGGCCGAGTTCGGCCACAGCGCCCGTTGCGAAAGGGAGTTCCAGAAACTCACGGCCGCCTGGCATGCGCCCCTGGAAAACCTGCAGGTCGAGACGCCCGACATGGACTTCGACCACATGATCAACGTCTGGAACGCCTACAACGCGCTCGTCACTTACGCGTGGTCGCGTTCCGCCTCGCTGGTTTACAACGGCGAGCGCGACGGCCTTGGCTTTCGCGACACCGTGCAGGACATGCTCGGGGCCATACCGCTGCTGAAGGACGGCGTGCGCCCGCGCCTGGAATTGATGCTCACCGGCCAGCTCGCCAACGGGGGCGCGATCCCGGTGATCAAGCCGTTTACGCACCGGCCCGGACACGAGTTTCCGCCTCCGGAAGATGAATACCGCAGCGACGATTGCCTCTGGTTCTTCAATGCCGTGCCGGCATTTGTCGCGGAGACCGGCGACCTCGACTTCTACCACAAAGTTCTGGCCTACGCGGACCAGGGCGAGGCGACCGTCTTCGGCCACTTGCGCCGGGCACTGGAGTTCAACCTCGAGCGCACCGGGCGCAATGGCCTGCCGTGCGGCCTGTCCGCGGACTGGAACGACTGCATCAAGCTCGGCTACCACGGCGAGAGCGTGTTCGTCGCGTTTCAGGTCCGGCTCGGGCTGACGACCTACGGCGAGATCGCCGAACGGCTTGGTCAACCCGACGAAGCCGCGTGGGCCCGCGCCGAACGCGAACGACTCGACGTCGCGATCCAGAAAGTGTGCTGGGACGGCAAGTGGTTCATCTGGGCAATCGGCCAGGATGGCACGATCTACGGCACGACGGAATTCTCCGAAGGCCAGGTCTACATGAACACGCAGGTGTGGGCCGTCATTTCGGGAGCCGCCACGCCCGCCCAGGCAAGGCAGGCGCTCGCGACCATGAAACAGAAATGCGCGGGCCCGTTCGGCATCGCGCTGTGCGCACCGCCATTCGTGAAGGCGAATCCGGAGATCATGAAGGCGACGCTGTTCAATCCCGGCATCAAGGAAAACGCCGGCATCTTCTCGCACACCCAAAGCTGGGCCGTGATGGCCGAGGCGATGCAGGGCAATGGCGACCAGGCGCACGCCTACTTCCGCGCGTTCATGCCCGCGGCCTACAACGCGCGCGCGGAGATTCGCGAGGTCGAGCCCTACGTCCACTGCCAGACGACCTACTCGAAGTTCAACATCAACGAGGGCAAGTCCCGCGTGCCCTGGCTCAGCGGCACCGCCTCCTGGGCCTACTACACCGCCACGCACTGGTTGCTCGGTATTCGTCCCGAGATCGACGGCCTGCGGGTCGACCCGTGCGTGCCGAAGGCCTGGAAGGGCTTCAAGATGACGCGCACGTTCCGCGGCCGAAAGGTGCGGATCGAAGTCACGAACCCGAAGCGGAAAAACCGCGGCGTGAAGTCGATCACGGTCGACGGCGAACGGATCGATGGGGACGTGGTGCCCACCGAAAAGCTTCGCGACGGGTCGAAGATTGTCGCGGTATTGGGATGATTCTTTTCCATGCCCGACTCCCCCGCCCCCTACCTCGCAGTTCGCGGCAAGGAAGCCCACACGTTCGACGCCATCGTCATCGGCTCCGGGATGTCGGGCGGCTGGGCGGCGAAGGAACTTTGCGAGAAGGGCCTGAAGACGCTCGTGCTCGAGCGCGGGCGCAACGTCGAACACATCACGGACTACCCGACGGCCCTGCTCGAGTCCTGGCAACTCCCGCACCGCGGCGACCTCACGCCGACCTTCAAGCAGGAGAATCCAATTCTGACCCAGTGCGGCGCGGTCGACGCTGCCAACGAGCATTTCTTCGTGAAGGACCGGGAGCACCCCTACGTCCAGGAGAAGCCTTTCTCGTGGATCCGCGGCTATCAAGTCGGTGGCAAGTCACTGATGTGGGCGCGCTGGACCCAGCGCTGGAGCGACCTCGACTACGAGGCCAATGCGAAGGAGGGCATCGCGGTCGACTGGCCGATCCGTTACGCTGACATCGCGCCGTGGTACTCCTACGTGGAAAAGTTTGTCGGCATCAGCGGCAATCGCGACGGGCTGCCGCAGATCCCCGACGGTGAGTTCCTGCCCCCGATGGATCTCAACTGCCTGGAGCAACACATGAAGCAGGTCATCGAGGCACAGTGGCCGGGGCGGAACCTCGTCATCTCCCGTTCGGCGAATCTTTCGCGCCAGCTCAACGGCCGTGGACCCTGCATGTACCGCGACCGCTGCAACCGCGGCTGTCCCTATGGCGGCTACTTTTCCTCGAACTCCGCCACGTTGCCTGCCGCGATCGCCACCGGCAACCTCACGTTGCGGCCGTTTTCCGTGGTGCACTCGATCATCTACGACGAAGCGAAACAGCGTGCATCCGGCGTCCGGGTGATCGATGCGACCACCCGCGAGGTCACCGAGTTCTTCGCCAGGGTCATCTTCGTCAATGCCGGCACGCTCAACACGGCGCTGCTGCTGTTGAACTCGCGGTCGGCGCGGTTTCCGAATGGCTTCGGCAACGACAGCGACCAGGTCGGCCGCAATCTGATGGACCACAATTACCGCATCAAAGTCTCGGCGCGGCATGAGGGTTTCAAGGACAAGTTCTACCATGGTCGCCGACCGACGGGCGCGCTGCTGCCGCGTTTCCGCAACGTCGGGAACGACCAGCAGCAGGATTTCCGGCGCGGCTATGCGTTCGCGGTGTTTGGTTCGCGCGGACGCGGCAATGTCGGTCCCGACGACCCGCCGCTCGGCGCGGTAT
This sequence comes from uncultured Verrucomicrobiae bacterium, assembly GCA_963797435.1. Taxonomy (GTDB): domain Bacteria; phylum Verrucomicrobiota; class Verrucomicrobiia; order Opitutales; family Opitutaceae; genus CAWCPJ01. The sequence goes on from CAWCPJ010000010.1 coordinate 118,463, forward strand.
TCAAAAGGAAAAGCGCCGAGCTCGGCTCGTGGAATTTGTGGATGAACTGCATGGGCGAGCACCTGCCCCACCCCGACAACCGCGTCACGCTCAGCCGCGACCAGACCGATGCGTGGGGCATGCCGCAACTCGTGATCAATTGCCGCTATCGCGAGAACGAGGAGAACATGATCAAGGACATCCTCGCGACCGCGCAGGAGATGGCGGAAGCCTCGGGCTTCACCGACGTCGACGTCTGGGACGCACACGAGGCACCGGGCCTCGGCATCCATGAAATGGGCACGGCGCGCATGGGCCGCGATCCGAAGACGTCGGTAGTGAATGCCCATAACCAGGTGCACGCCGTGCCCAACGTGTTCATCACCGACGGCGCCTGCATGACCTCGTCCGCCTGCCAGAACCCGTCGATCACCTACATGGCCCTCACCGCCCGCGCCACCGACCATGCGGTGGGCGAGATGAAGAAACTCAACCTGTGAGGTCCGCTCCACCGGAAAACCTTCTCCCCATGACCCGACGTGACGCCCTCATCCGCCTGGCCGCCCTGTTCGGTGGCACGGTCTTCGGCGCGAGCCGCTTTCTTGCCGGCACGGCGAATGCCGCCGACGCCTCCACCGCCGCTCTTTTGACCGCCGATGACCTGGCCCTGTTGAACGCCGTCGGCGAAACCATCATCCCGGCAACCCCGGGCTCCGGCGGCGCCGCGGCGGCCAACATCGCCGAGTTCATGCAGGAGATCGTGCGCGACTTCTACGACAACCAGGAACGCACCACTTTCGTGAAAGGCATCGCGACCTTGCGCGAAGCCGCCCGGACGAACAATCCCGGGCGGACATTTGCCAGCCTGCCGGCCGTCGAGCGGCACAAGCTGCTGCTCGCATTCGACCGCGCCGAACCGCAGCCCGATTCCTACCGCATGATGAAGCAGCTCACGACATGGGGCTACTTCACGTCCGAGGTCGGGGCGACGCAGGCGCTCACCTACGTGCCGGTGCCAGGCCGCTACGAAGGCTGCATCACTGTCGCCCCCGGCACGAAAGCCTGGGCGGACTGACTGAGCCGGGCCCTCGAACGGCTGAACCGCGAAACTTCGTGGGAGCAGGTCAAGTTTTCCCAGTGCAGTTCAACCACTCGTCACACGGAAAGACACGGATGCGAAGAATCTGGATCTGTGTCCATCCGTGCAGGCCGGGGCTGAAGGTCTGAGCTCGCACCTTGAATTCCGGCGGCGGCGCGCGCTTCGCCACGCCCAGCCCATCCGGGGCGTGCAAAACGCGGCTACGCCCGGTGGTCGCGAATCGAAAGACCCCAGCTCGGTGGACGCAGTCGCAAAGCGCCTCTACCTTGGCCCATGAAAACCGCGGAGCTGCAGAAACTCGACGGCGGGCTCGTTCTCGTCGTTCCGGGAGAAACCGGCGGAGAAGATCCACCGGTCGGCATGTGGGGAACGATCCGGGTCGCGAGTGATCATCGCGTGCAGATCATCCTGCAATTCGCCGCCATGTTCTACGGGCATGTTCGCCAGGAGGTCCTCCACCTTGACGACGCCGCCGTCGAGCGTCTGTTGGACTCGGAACACGACGGCACATACACCTACCGCCTTCCGGGTCCGATCGAAGGTCCGGACACGCCGCGCTAGCCTGGAAATCTCCACTGCGGGAGGACCTCCGGGATAGGGTCGTCCGGCCCTGTGGCCGGACGACGCCCCCACAGACCCGGACGAGCGCGATTAACGCATCGGGCAGGTGACGATTTTCCCGCCCCCATTCCTGGAACGCCTGCCACACCCGGGTGAAGCGCTGGCGCGCCGTCCGCACCATGACCCCTTGATACCCCCGGCGTGATTTGCCCCAGTAGAGCGTGAAGCCGAGGAAATCGAACGCCCCCGCCTGCTCTGCCGGGTCATCGCCGCAGTGGGGTGGTCGCAAGACCGGGCGCGTGGCGAACCGGAACGAACGTGGCCGCACATGTGGAACGACCGGCTGAAAACGACCCGGCGGCCCCGTCGTGGCC
>CAWCPJ010000011.1:0-110212 GCA_963797435.1 uncultured Verrucomicrobiae bacterium
CTGAGGTTTGACGGCCCCCGCCGGGTTCGCTCAGCTACGGCGTTCGGCATAGCAGATGAATCCACGTGCTGCAGACCTCCTCGCCTTGCCCGATAACGATTTGTTTGCCCATGGTGGCTGCCATGTCTTCGCCTGCGTTCTTCACGATTTCTCAGGCTTGCCACTTCTCTGGATTCACGATGCGGAAGCAACTCACGACCACGTTGCGTGCGATCCCGGTGACGAGTGTTTGGTCGATTTCTTCGGCCACGTCGCGTTCTCGGAGTATCAGAAGGAGGAGTACTTGATGATTGCTTGATTCACTTCGATCAAGTTGATGTCGCTGACGTTCAGCGACGCTTCACTACTTCGCGCGGCCGCGGCTACTTTGCGCACGTCGACTTCACGATTCCCGCTCGGAATCGCGCGATGGCATGGATTGTGAGCCACAGACCATACTTCGATGGCACATTACGAGCACGCATCCCCAGTCTCTCGCGCGTCCGGAAGACTTCCGACGAAGAGATGCGCAGTATCTTTGAGTGAGGAGCCAACCTGATGCCCGACCGAAGCATGAGCAAAGACGAACCTTACGGCATCACCGCATACACCAACCGCGGGCAAGGCGTTTTCCTTGTGCTCTTCGCCTTGAACGAGCTCGGTGGATCCAATTCGAAGCAGGACGTCATCCAGCACATTTCGAAGGGCGGGTGGTACCGAGGTCACTCGCCACGATCTGCCTCCATATGAGAGCCAGAATGAACCGAAGTACCACACCCTTTTGGCGTGGGCACGGAAAGACTGTTATGAGCGGGGGTGGATGCTTCCAACAGACGCACGAGACGACTGGAGCATCAGCAGGGACGGTGTGATCGTGCTTGAGCGTGCTATTGCCCGCTACCGAACGAAGGAGTGGGATGCGGTGTCAGCGGCGAGCTGATACTCGCTTAAAAGCGCCGGTTTGAAAACCGCGGATCTTCTTCGGGTCGGTCTGCTTCGCCGGTTCACTATTTATCATCTTCTTCGGTCGGGTTGATTTTCTTCCCCCGTGAACCGGGCGGGGTGACGGCGGTGGAGTTTGTCGCCACCGGCGGCGGCGGGAACGCTGCGCGGCATGCACCATGGAAGGCGGCGTAAGTGCTGCCAATGCAGAGAGTTCTTTCAGCCGGATCCGCGCAATCGCCATCACCAGCGCTATTGCAGCGCCGCGGCGTGTCGGTGCGCCAGTAAACGGGCGAGCCAGCGCCAATGGGAGCGCCGCCCCGAGAACCGCGAGTGTTATCGCGGGCCGGAACGGGTGGCAAAGGTGCGCGCGTGGCGCGCGGCCCATCCGGGTTACTGGAAACGTCAGCGTAAAACCTCGGTTGCGTTGCCAGATGTCTTGAACGCGCAAGTCGCTGCACCAGCAGGAGAAGCACTCCAAGACGCGGGGCGTACGTTACCAGAAGTCTTGACGGCGCAACCGCCGCTGCTGGTGGGGCTTATCGCGCAACTGACCGGGATGGCGTTACCAGAGGACATCGCGGCGGTGGCGAACCGTCTGGTAGTTCGCGGGCAGGCCCTCTTGGGCCGCTCGCATGAAAATCCACAAACGCATCCTCTCCCCCGAGCGCCTGCGCCGCTGTCCGGCGCAGTTCTCGTTTCTTGATCATCGGCTGGTGCGCGACGGCTACCTGCGCCGTGCCGACGCCACGGCCTGGGCGTTGTACCTGGTGCTCGTCACCGTGGGCGACGAACACGGTCTCAGTTATTATGCCGACGCGAGTCTGGCACGACTGTTGTCGCTGACGCCCGCGCAGATCAGCGCGGCGCGGCGCCAACTGCTCGCCGCCGGCCTGATCGCCTACGAGGAGCCGCTTTACCAAGTGCTCGCCCTGGAGCCGGCCGCCGCGTCGGTGAGCGGGCGGGAAGGAGGTATCCCGTGATCGACTACCATACCTTCCAACAGATCCACCACCTGCGTGAGCACGAGAAACTGACCCTGGCGCAAATCGCGCGCCAGCTCGACCTGCACTGGCAGACCGTGCGTAAGTGGGACCAGCGCCCGCGCTACGAACGGCGCGCGGCCGAGCCTGCCGCGCGCCGCGCGAGCAAGCTCGACGCGCACAAAAGCACGATCTGTGCGCCTGCTCGAGACGCATCCCTACACCGCCGCCCAACTGCTCGCCCGCCTGCGCGAGCAGGGCTACGTCGGCGGCTACAGCATCCTCAAGGACTTCGTGCGTCGCGTGCGCCCGCGCCACGCGCCGGCGTTTCTCACGCTGCACTTCGCCCCAGGCCAGTGCGCGCAAGTCGATTGGGGTTCTTGGGGCACGTTGCGCGTCGGCTCGACCCGCCGGGCGCTGAGCTTCTTCGTGATGGTCCTGTGCTGGAGCCGGCGGCTGTATCTTGAGTTGACCTACGCTCAGAGTCAGGAGCACTGGCTCGCCTGCCACGCCAACGCCTTCGCCTACTTCGGCGGCGCCACGGCCGAGGTCATGTGCGACAACACCAAAACCGCGGTACTCGCGCATCCCCTGGGCGGCCCGCCGGTCCTGCACCCCGCCTATCTCGATCTGGCCGGCCACTACGGCTTCGTGGTGAAACCCTGTGCGCCACGGCGGGCGAACGAGAAAGGCCGCGTCGAATCGGCCGTCGCCTACGTGAAGAAAAACTTCCTCGCCGGCCAGCCGCTGTCCGACCTCGCCACGCTCAACGCCGCCGCGCGCGTGTGGCTCGACACCGTCGCCAACGTGCGCGTCCACGGCGAAACCCACCGCACGCCCATGGCCATGTTCGCCGAAGAGCAGCCGAAATTGCGACCGCTGCCGGCCCACCCCTTCGACGCGGCCGTCGTCACCACCGTGCGCGCGAGCAACCGCTGCCGCGTCACCGTCGACACCAACCGCTACTCCGTGCCCGCCGCCTACGCCTCGGCCCAGCTCACGCTCAAGCGCTACGCTGATCGCCTGCGTCTCTTCGCTGGCGAGCGTCTCATCGCCGAACACGTGCGCGGCTTCGACCGCCATCAAGACCTCGAGCAACCCGACCACGCGGCCGGCCTCATCCACGATCGTCACCAGGCCCGCTGGCAAAAACTGCTCCTGGCGTTCCTGCGCCTCAGTCCGCAGGCCCAGGCCTACCACGAACAGCTCGGCGAACGCCGCCTCAACGTGCGCCATCACATCCAGAAAATCGTCGCGCTGTCAGAGATCTTCGGCAGCGAGGCGACCGCTCGCGCCCTCGACGACGCCCACCAGCTCGGCGCCTACTCCTGCGAATACATCGCCAACCTCCTCGAACAACGCGGCCGCTTCCTGCCCGAGCCTGGCGCCCTGCACCTCACCCGCCAGAGCGACCTGCTCGACCTCGAACTGCCCGCGCCCGACCTCTCCGCCTACGAACCCAAATCCGACCAGCCATGAATCCCTTGCGCACCGCACTCGACTACCTGCGTCTCAAGTATGTAGCCGATAACTACGAACCGCTCGCCCAACAGGCGGCCGAAAAACACTGGCCGCACGCCGACTACCTGCAGCGCCTGCTCGAAGGCGAATACCTGCGCCGCCTTCAGCGCGCCCTCGAACGCCGCGTGCAGGCCGCCCGCTTCCCCGTGCTCAAAACCCTGGACCGCTTCCGCTGGGACTGGCCCACCAAAATCAACGAAGCGCAGATCAAACACCTCTTCCGGTTGGGCTTCGTCGAGAAAAAGACCAACGCCCTTTTCTTGGGACCGTGTGGTACCGGCAAAACGCACCTCGCCCTCGCCCTCGGCTACGAAGCCTGCCAGCGCGGCCACGCCGTGCTCTTCACCACCGCCGTGGACGCACTCAACAACCTCGTCGCCGCCCAGGCCGCGCATCGCCTCAAAGCCGAACTCAAAAAATACCTCGGCCCGCAACTGCTGGTTTTGGACGAGGTCGGCTACCTGCCCCTGGACAAACTGGGCGCCGACCTGCTCTTCCAAATCATCAGTCAGCGCTACGAACGTGGCTCGATCATCCTCACCACCAACAAAGCCTTCAAGCGCTGGCCCGAGATCTTCAACAACGACGCCGGCATCACCTCCGCCATCCTCGACCGCCTCCTGCACGGCGCCGAAACCGTGCTCATTGAGGGCAAGAGCTTCCGCATGAAAGACCAGATCGACCCGCCCCCGGCCATCTGAGTAGTCGCCCGCCCCATCGTCGCCCCTCCCGCCGGTGATCTCCGCGATCCCCGGCGGTCTCATTTATCACCACGCCCGCCGTCGTGCTTTTCAAACCGGCGCTTTTTGACGACGTTCACGCCGCCGCTAGCAGTGCGGAAGTGCTACCTTTGGAAGAAGTCGTTCAAGAAGCGGGTTGATCCTGGCTACGAGCCGAGCAGCGCAGATGCTGCGCGTCCTGAGCTCCTGATCGAGAAGCTACTTGAGAAGTATTAAAAGGCAGCCGAACCAGACGGTGCAGCGAACGGGAGCCAGCCGATTCGCTCAGAGACAAATCGAACGTCATCGGCGGCTGGCTCCCGTCGCTGACCTTTGCGTTGGGCGCGATGGAGCACTCTCAGTTGTCGCCTAACCGGCCGGATCCAAACGCGCCTGATCGAGACTTTCATGAAATTCCGGAGACTCCCGCTATGTCATCCCACAGAGTCGCTTCCCTGCTGACAGCCTTGTCGCTTTTACTTGGTGTAGTCCTCTCCATTCACGCCGAGGACGTGACCGTCAAGCTTGGCGTAACTGATTCGGTCCATTCAACGCGATTAAATGAGGATCGAGCCCTGATTGTTTATTTGCCCCCTAGATATGAGAGTTCCGGACATTCCTATCCCGTTCTCTACTTGCTCGACGGGAATCGCGATGCGATGCTCGAGGTCCTGGCAGCGGCGGGTAGCTTGGAACGAAACAAATTCATGCCCGAGACTATTGTGGTCGGGATCGAGAACGTGGACCGTGATCGAGACATGATGCCGCTGAGCACCAAACAATACACCGTGCCCAAACCCGGCGCCGAAGCCTTCCTCGGCTTCATGGGCGATGAACTTGTTCCCTACATCGACCAGAAGTATCGCACGCGCGGTCCTCGGCTGCTCTGCGGCAAATCCCTCAGTGGATTGTTCGCTTTGTATGCATTCCTGACGAAGCCGGCCTTATTTGATGCCTACATCGGCCGCAGTGCTGGTTGGCTCGGTGACATGAATGATTACTTCACCGACCTCACCGACCGAGCATTCCAGCGCCCACAGGACTACGAAGGGAAGGCGGTATTTATGTCGAATTCGCTGATGGACAGTTATGATCCCGACAAAGTCATCCATCGGCAGATGCTCGTATTCAGCGACCGAGTCAGGAAGCAATTGGGCGATGCAGTCAGATATAGATATGTCACGTACGACAGCTATCCGCACGTGCCCTACCCCAGCCTTTACGATGGGTTGAAGTTTGTCTTCCAGTCTCCGGAAAAGAAATGAACAAGAGTGAGCCGAAAAATGCCCGTCCGGTGATGAATCCAAAGCCCAACAAGCCGGCTGCAGGCAACGCCGGGTTCGCGTCTCGGTTGGCAATCGGACGTCATTGGCCCGGTGTGCCTGAGCCGGAGCGTCTCGCCAAGGCAGGCATCGAGCCACCAAAAAGACAAAGTTGACGCGGATCTGCCCGCGGACATTCTTCAGGCATGACAGTTCTGGAGCTCAAGCGACGCGTGTCGCGCCTTAACAGTCGCCAGTTGAAGGAGTTACACGCGCATATCGTTAGGGTCAGGCATAGCACACCCGAGTGGAAGAAGGCTACGGCGCGCAAGTTGCGTGCGGTGGAAGCCGGGAAGTTCGTTACAGCTGACGAGCTCGAGGCTCGCATAGCGCGTGAGTAGTCTCGACCGGTTCAAGGCCGTTTTCGAGCAGGAGGCCGCAGAGTATATTCTCGCGCAGACGAAGCGGCGGCGTCGGAGATTGATGGATCTCTGCTATGCCATCGCCGACGATTCCGTTGGCAAAGCCGGATTTCGTTCTGAACGATGCGGACGGTAGGCCGATCTCGCACGTCTCGACCGACGGCTACCTTGTGAGTTATTGGGTTGATGAGCGCGTGAAGCGAGTGGTCATCACCGAGATCGAAGAAGAATAGGAGAAGGCCCAGAGGCGAATCGGGTAGCCGGGGGTAATTAGCCCCCGGCCCCCACACCACCGGACATGCGGTCCCGCATCCGGCGGTTCCGAAACGCTATCGGACCGTAGTTGGATAGTGGATTGCGACCCACTGTTCCGTGAGCGATGGCAGTCCCTGTTTGCGCAGCCACTGGAGCGAGAGCGCCTGATTGATCACCGGGAGGAGCGCCTGCGGCGCATCTCCCGCTCTTTGCAGACAAACAACTGGCGAGGCGGCCCGCGCTGCGCGCAGGCGGCCCCAACAGCCACGACCGCCCAGCCCGTGGAGGATCGCATCCTTGCGCTTCACGCCGAGGCGCAGGAGCTGCCGGATGCGATCGCCGCGCGTCTTCCACATCTGTTCCGGTTCGCTGCGCGCCCGGTCTTGTCGCTGCGCTTGGAACCAGTAACAGCAGCGCAGCCGCCCGCGGATCCAGTGATCGAGTTGACGAACCGCGGCATAGGTCTCGCTGAGACCCGGCCTCGCGACCACTCCCTTGCCTTTGGCTGATGCTTTTCATGTGCTGTCGTCATCACTTTCGTTTTGAGTTCAGTTCATTGGTTCATGCATCGAGGACTTGGCAGATGTCACTTCGTTCGGTACACCTCGTCAGTTGTTGCCCATGGCGGGCGTACACCAGCTCGTCCAGACAATGGCGGTTAGCGCGCACACTTCACGAGAAGTCAGTCTTGCCCGGACGGTATCCGTCCGCCATGTCTGACGAGAATCGTTCGCCGGAAAGCTTGAAGCCGAGCGGCCGAGAGCTACAGTCGCGCCATGAGTAATAAGGAGGTCGTGGCGCATTTGCTTGCGCGCCTGCCAGAGGATGTGTCTCTGGAGCGGATTGCGCGAGAGATTGAGTTCGTCGCGGGCGTCCGTGAAGGCTTCGATCAACTCGACCACGGAGAGGGTATTGGCGTTGCTGAGGTTGAGAAGCTGATCGCCTCATGGAGTACCAAGTAGTCATCGCTCCGCGTGCGATTGAGGATCTCAAGGACATTGTCCTCTACATCTCACCGGATCGCCCAGAAGCCGCGAGGCGGCTGGCGATGGCTCTGGTCGAGCGGACCAAGATCCTCGGGGCATTTCCTCTTTCGGGCCGCAAAGTTCCTGAATTCGGTCACCCAGCGATCCGCGAGGTGGTCCTTCCACCGTATCGCATCGTCTATCGTGTCGACGAGGCCCGGAAGATAGTCGGCGTGGCCAGGTTCTGGCACGGAGCTCAGGACGCGCTGGCACCAGACGATTTGTAAGAGGATTGGCGAACCAGGCGGCCGACCGAATGCCGCGGAACCGTCGCCGAATTCTGATCGCCAGTAGCGGCGGCATCGGTCACCTTATTCGGCGTTCGGCAGGCAACATGATCCCGAAACAGGAAGAGTATCGCCAGTTGCGCATTGCCGCGCCACTCGCTGCCAATAGCCAAGCGTTGCGCAGTGAATTGCTCGGTCGCCTCGCGAAGTACGCCGTTTCTGAGTTACGTCGACTTGGATGGTCAGACGGAGCCCTCTGCTGTTGGTGTACAATAGATGGCTTTGAGAGCTATCGGCCTGAAGTTAGTCAGTGGATGCAGCGCGGAGGCTTTCGTGATCTGCTCCTCCAGATCGCGAAGATCGAGAAGCTGGCCAAGATTGCGCAGAAAAGGCCCCGAGTTATTCGTTCCATCTCGTCCATTACGATCAACCTTGGTGGCCCATCTGCGGTATTTATTCAGGCGCTGCGTGCGACAGTCTTGGAAAGCACTGTCGAGTTCAGATCTCCTCAAATACTGGCCGAAAAGGAGCGCCGAGAGACCGAAGATGCCAGGAGAATCGCAGCCGCTCGGGAATCGGAGCATCTGGTCTACCGGAAGCCGCTTCAGGACGACGGGACTCACATGGTACGCCGTCCTTGGGTGTAGGCAAAAGAGGCAGCCAAACGATCTCCGGCCTTCGCAGACATGACCCAGAAGCGGAAAGAAACGGAGCCGAACAAGCCGGTTCAGATCAACGCCGTTTGCGCGCCTCGAAATCCGGGAGCCGTCACCGATTTCTTACGCTCGCCGCGGCGTGTCTGACCGGTATCGTTCGGCAGACCAAACATGCGCCTCCTGGCTCTCCTGCTTGCATCAATGGGATTCGCCGCCTGTTCGAATCTCAGGAGCACCGTTCCTGAGTGGCGATCTCCTTTTCCGCTGTATGTCAGCAATCATACTCAAACAAGCGTCTCGGTGTTGTGGACTTTCGGCCGAGACGAAAAGCGAAGCGAGGTCATGGCAGGAGAAGATGCGAAGATTCTGCCTCCCTTCGTCACGGACTCGGATCAGCCACCCAAGCGTATCGTCGCTATTGAAAGCGCGGTTTGCCGTTTCGACCTCACGCACCTTGATCAGTCTCGCATCGCGCATCTCCATCTGGTCGTCACCGACCATGCGACCGTCGAGGTGTATGAGCGCGCAACGCGCGCGGCCCCAATCATGATTTTGAAAGGAGAGCCGAATCGGGTAGCCGGGGGTAATTAGCCCCCGGCCCCCACACCACCGGACATGCGGGTCCGCATCCGGCGGTTCCGAAACGCTATCGGACCGTAGTTGGATAGTGGATCGCGACCCACGGTTCCGTGAGCGATGGCAGTCCCTGTTTGCGCAGCCACTTGAGCGAGAGCGCCTGATGGATCACTGGGGGGGAGCGCCTGCGGCGCATCTCCCGCTCTTTGCAGACAAAGAGCTGGCGAGGCGGCCCGCGCTTCGCGCCGGCGGGCCCAACAGCCACGACCGGCCAGCCCGTGGAGGATCGCATCCTTGCGCTTCACGCCGAGGCGCAGGAGCTGCCGGATGCGATTGCCGCGCGTCTTCCACATCTGTTCCGGTTCGCTGCGCGCCCGGTCTTGTCGCTGCGCTCGGAACCAGTAAAAGCCGCGGAGCCGTGCAGAGAATCGAGAACTCCACCGCAAGCTTGAGTCCACCGGAGGCGTCGGTCATCTTGGGCGTTCGGCAAGGCAGAAAGGCACCTTGACGTGGCTCACAGTGTCACTTAAGTGGCACTCATGAAAACTGAACTTGTTACGACACTGAAGCGGCGGGCGACGGAGATCATCGCAGATCATCAAGAGGGACGGGAACCGATTCTCATCACCCAGCATGGGAAGCCAGCGGCGTATCTCGTGGACGTTTCGACATACGAAGAGATGAATCGCCGCATCTTGGTTCTTGAGGGGATCGCTCTTGGGGAGCAGGCGGTGCGTGAGGGCCGGACGGTTTCCCATACAGAAGCGAAGCGGAGGCTCGCGAAATGGCTGAAGTGATTTGGTCAGAGCCGGCCCTCCTTCAGCTCGACACCATTGCGTCCTATATTGCCCTCGACAAACCAGACGCGGCGAGGGCAGTTGTTCAGAAGATATTCGAAGTCACGGACCATCTGGAGCGGTTCAAGAGAATGGATCGAAAGGTTTCCGAGTTCCCCCACCCGAACTATCGCAATGTATGGATTCGTCCTTGCTGGATCTACTACCGGATCGATCGTGATGATGTTCACATACTGCATGTCCGAAGGGCTGAGCAGCCGTTCCGTATTGAGGATCTGATCGATGAAGAATAAAACCGGAGCCGAACCTGATGCGAAGTAGGTCGCGCGGGTTGGAGTGACGTCGGGCGAGGTGGGAGCGGCGCGCGACTTACTTCGTGGTTGGACGAAGCAGCCGGGGCGGCGGCGCTTTAAAATACAGAGCGAAAGTTCGCCGGTGACGGTCGCGCGGAGCGGTGGGGCGGGAATGGCCGGCGACAGCGAAGCGGTCGCCGGCCATTCCCGGCTCGTGCGGGCGCGATGGTGAAGCGGTCTGGGGATCGCGCTGACACGCGCGCATGAGGATGGCGAGGAAAGGTGACAAGGCGGCGCCGGGCCGCGGGGTGCGACCGCGGCAACGGGATGAGTGGACGAGGCGGGAGCGTGTGTTCATGGCGGGCCGCGAATGGCCGCGGAGATCACCACGGCCGGGACGACGCGGGCGGACCGGACGGCGATGAAGCGGCCATCGGGCCGGAGCAGTCCGCGCACGTGCAGGCGCGTGTCGCCACAATGGGGACAGCGCGGTGGCGCGGGATCGGGCGGTGGCGCGGACGCGGGCGGGGCGGGCACGTCGGGCGAGCGCGGCACGCGCTTGCGCGATCAGACGGGAACGGGCGTGGTTGGCGAGCAGGCCGTAGTGGCGGATCTTGGTGAAGCCGCGCGAGAGCAGGTGCTGGCCGCGCGCGCTGTCGAGATCCCCCAACCGCACCGCGATCAGTTTGCTCAGCCGCAGCCCGCACGCATACGTCACCGCCAGCAGCGCGCGATCCCGCAGCCGCGCCAGCGCGGTCAGCAGCGCCGTCACCTCGCTGATCGCGTAAACCAGCGCGCGCGTGATCGCGCGCTTGCCCCGGGGCACCCCCTGCGCGATGCCCGCCGGGTCGCGCCCCAGCACCATGTGCAGAAACGCCCGCACCGCGTTCACCGCGATGTTGAGCGCACTGCCGGACAGCCGCCGCTTCACGATCAGATGGTGCAGCCAGGTGTGGATCTGCTCGTCGTTGAGCCGGTCGGGCGAGCGCTTGTAGTATAACGCCAGTTGCCGCACGTGGGCGACATACGACGTGATCGTGCGCTCCGCATACCCTCATCTATGGATTGATAGCGTATATCGCTTTTCCGGTTTTGATTGTCTTTCTCCTGGCCGAACGCCCGGCGGTGCTCGGTGGTGTTGCCATTGGAGCTGGTGCCACTTGGCTCTGGCTTCGGAGTGAGCGCGAGAAAAAGGGATGAGCCTAACCGGACGCCCGACCGAATGCCGCGGAACCCGCCGCGCGAATTCGGTCGCCAGTAGTGGCGGCATCGGTCACCTTGGCGTTCGCCGAAATAGCGATGCCTCATGGCTGATCTGACCCACGGACTATCTGGTACGGCTGGCGAGGACTATGCCGCAGCAGAACTGTCGCGGCGTGGCTTTCTCGCCACGATCACAAACCGCAACGCAGACAGTGTGGACATTCTCGCGGCTCGTCCCCGATCAGGTAGAGCGTTGAAGATTCAGGTCAAGACCACACAAGGCAGTAAGCCTAGGTGGATGCTGTCTCAGAAGAATGAAAGAGATTACGGCCCCGGGTTCTTCTACATTTTTGTCAAGCTCACGGCTCTCGGCACGCGCCCGGACTTTCACATCGTGCCTGCGCACATTGTGACGGAGAGCATCACGAAGGGCCATGTCGAGTGGCTGAAGGGCAAAATGAAAAGTGGTGCCCCAAGGAAGGATACGAGCATGCGCGGATTCTGGGATGACGCGGGCGTCTACAAGGAAGCTTGGAACCAGTTTGACGAAGAGTTAGGCGAATCGGGTAGCCGGGGGTAATTAGCCCCCGGCACCCACACCACCGGACATGCGGGTTCAGCCTTCGCCGGAGGCTACGGACGACAGGCCGCATCCGGCGGTTCCGAAACGCTATCGGACCTAGTTGGATAGTGGATCGTGACCCACTGTTTCGTGAGCGATGGCAGTCCCTGTTTGCGCAGCCACTGGAGCGAGAGCGCCTGATTGATCACCGGCGGGAGCGCCGGCGGGCCCAACAGCCACGACCGGCCCGCCCGTGCAGGATCGCATCCTTGCGCTTCACGCCGAGGCGCGGGAGCTGCCGGATGCGATTGCCGCGCGTCTTCCACATCTGTTCCGGTTCGCTGCGCGCCCGGTCTTGTCGCTGCGCTCGGAACCAGTAACAGCAGCGCAGCCGCCGGCGGATCCAGTGATCGAGTTGACGAACCGCGGCATAGGTCTCGCTGAGACCCGGCCTCGCGACCACGCCCTTGCCTTTGGCTGATGCTTTTCATGTGCTGTCGTCGTCACTTTCGTTTTGAGTTCAGTTCATTGGTTCATGCATCGAGGACTTGGCAGATGTCACTTCGTTCGGTACACCTCGTCAGTTGTTGCCCATGGCGGGTGTACACCGAGGCGGCCGACCGAACGCCGCGGAACGCGCCCCGCAATTTGGTGGCCGGTAGCGGCGGCATCGGTCACCTTGGGCTGGCGAAGGCAGGACAGCATTGACGGCGGCAACTGTCCGGGCAGATTGGTGGCATGTCGCTTGCCCTATTTCCCGAACTCCGGAAGCTTCCGAAGAATCAGAAGCTCAAGCTTGCTGAGGAGCTTTGGCTGGATGCCGTGGACGATGCGAAGAAGATGAGCGCGAAACCACCGACGCTTGGTCGACTCTCGGTGGAGTACCTACCGGGCCGGCAAGGTGAAACGGATCTCGCTGGCTGAACTGGACGCGCGAGTGGAACGGCGGTGAGGAGCCAGCCGGTCGAGTTCCTCGAGTTCGTCGAGGCCGATCTCGCCTATGCTTATGACTACTACGATTCTTGGCGTCCTGAAAGGCCGCGGGTATTTTCGAGGCCAGTTCATGGAGGCCGTCTCGTGGATCGAGTGGAATCCGGAGTTGTTTCCGAAACGGTACAGGTTCTTCCGGCGAGCGATGATTCGGAACACCTATTCCGCAGCCATTTTCGCCATCGAGGCGGAGGTCACGACCGTCGTTGCGGTAGTTGATATGCGCCGAGAGCCGAAGGAAATCCGTCGCGTCCTGGCGGGAAGGAAGAAGAAGCCGGGCCAATCGGGTAGCCGGGGATAATTAGCCCCCGGCCCCCACACCACCGGACATGCGGGTTCAGCCTTCGCCGGAGGTTACGGTCGACAGGCCGCATCCGGCGGTTCCGAAACGCTATCGGACCGTAGTTGGATAGTGGATTGCGACCCACTGTTCCGTGAGCGATGACAGTCCCTGTTTGCGCAGCCACTGGAGCGAGAGCGCCTGATTGATCACCGGGGGAGCGCCTCGGCTGCTCTTTGCAGACAAGGAGCTGCGAGGCGGCCCGCGCTTCGCGCCGGCGGGCCCAACAGCCACGACCGGCCAGCCCGTGGAGGATCGCATCCTTGCGCTTCACGCCGAGGCGCAGGAGCTGCCGGATGCGATTGCCGCGCGTCTTCCACATCTTCCAGTAACAGCAGCGCAGCCGCCGGCGGATCCAGTGATCGAGTTGACGAACCGCGGCATAGGTCTCGCTGAGGCCGAAGTAGCCCATCCAGCCCCGCATGTAGAGTGCGAGTTGGCGCAGGCGATACTGCATGCTGACGCCCCAGTTGCGGCTCGTGAGTTCGCGGATGCGGTGTTGGAAACGCTGGAGCGACTGTTCGCTCCAGACGATCCGCACCCCCTTGAAGGCGAAACCGAGGAAGGTGAGTTCGGCCGTGGGCCGCACCGCACTTTTCCCGGCGTTCACCTCCAACTTCAGTCGCGTCTCCAGAAACCGGCGCACGCTGCCCATGACCCGCTCACCCGCCCGCGGTGACTTCACGAGAATCACGAAGTCGTCCGCATAGCGAGCGAAGCGGTGGCCGCGCTGTTCCAGTTCCTTGTCGAGATCGTCGAGCACGACGTTGGCGAGCAAGGGCGAGAGCGGACCGCCTTGCGGCACGCCCCTCATCAATGATGTTCGCCAGCAGCCGTCACACGACCCTTGAACCAGTCGCTTACAGACAAACCTCGGGTACGCGCAGCGTTTACGAGAAGACCATTGAGTGCGGACGTCCCCAGCGGGGTGTCTGAGCTTCGTCGTTGGCCAGAAACCCCTCTTGCCAACCCAAGGCTGTCTGGCAGATTACCGATATGCCTACCGTCAAAGCGAAGCGCACCAGTGTTAAGTCGCAGGCGATCAAGGTGATCCGCACGCTTCCTGAATCCTCGTCGTGGGACGATGTGATGTACCGGCTCTACGTTCGTCAAAAAATCGACGCCGGCCTCTCAGACCTTCGTGCCGGCCGTGTGCACTCTCACGGGGCCATCCGGAAAGAGTTCGCTTTGCCGTGACGATCTATTGGTCGGAAGAGGCCCGAAAGTCACTGCGTGCGATCAAGAAGTTTATCGCGCAGGATTCAGAGTTCTACGCGTCACTTACAGCTTCCAAGATCGTGGAACGTGTCGAGGTCACAGCGCAGATGCCGACACGTGGCCACCCGGTGCATGAGTATCCCGAAATGGATTTGCGCGAGGTTCATGAAGGGAATCACCGCATCATCTACGCCCTCACTGCGGAGCAGCTTGACATGATCACTGTGGTCCACTTCAGAGAGAAGTTGAAGAAACGCAGGCTAAAATCGGGTAGCCGGGGGTAATTAGCCCCCGGCCCCCACACCACCGGACATGCGGGTTCAGCCTTCGCCGGAGGCTACGGTCGACAGGCCGCATCCGGCGGTTCCGAAACGCTATCGGACCGTAGTTGGATAGTGGATCGCGACCCACGGTTCCGTGAGCGATGGCAGTCCCTGTTTGCGCAGCCACTGGAGCGAGAGCGCCTGATTGATCACCGGGGGGAGCGCCTGCGGCGCATCTCCCGCTCTTTGCAGACAAAGAGCTGGCGAGGCGGCCCGCGCTTCGCGCCGGCGGGCCCAACAGCCACGACCGGCCAGCCCGTGGAGGATCGCATCCTTGCGCTTCACGCCGAGGCGCAGGAGCTGCCGGATGCGATTGCCGCGCGTCTTCCACATCTGTTCCGGTTCGCTGCGCGCCTTTGGCTAATGCTTTTCATGTGCTTTCGTCATCACTTTCGTTTTGAGTTCAGTTCATTGGTTCATGCATCGAGGACTTGGCTGATGTCACTTCGTTCGGTCCACCTCGTCAGTTGTTGCCCATGGCGGGCGTACACCAGGCGGCCGACCGAACGCCGCGGAGCCGTGCAGAGAATCGAGAACTCCACCGCAAGCTTGAGTCCACCGGAGGCGTCGGTCATCTTGGGCGTTCGGCAAGGCAGAAAGGCACCTTGACGTGGCTCACAGTGTCACTTAAGTAGCACTCATGAAAACTGAACTTGTTACGACACTGAAGCGGCGGGCGACGGAGATCATCGCAGATCTTCAAGAGGGACGGGATCCGATTCTCATCACCCAGCATGGGAAGCCAGCGGCGTATCTCGTGGACGTTTCGACATACGAAGAGATGAATCGCCGCATCTTGGTTCTTGAGGGGATCGCTCTTGGGGAGCAGGCGGTGCGTGAGGGCCGGACGGTTTCCCATACAGAAGCGAAGCGGAGGCTCGCGAAGTGGCTGAAGTGATTTGGTCAGAGCCGGCCCTCCTTCAGCTCGACACCATTGCGTCCTATATTGCCCTCGACAAACCAGACGCGGCGAGGGCAGTTGTTCAGAAGATATTCGAAGTCACGGACCATCTTGAGCGGTTCAAGAGAATGGGTCGAAAGGTTCCCGAGTTCCCCCACCCGAACTATCGCAATGTATGGTTTCGTTCTTGCTGGATCTACTACCGGATCGATGGTGATGATGTTCACATACTGCATGTCCGAAGGGCTGAGCAGCCGTTCCGTATTGAGGATCTGATCGATGAAGAATAAAACCGGAGCCGAACCTGATGCGAAGTAGGTCGCGCGGGTTGGAGTGACGTCGGGCGAGGTGGGAGCGGCGCGCGACTTACTTCGTGGTTGGACGAAGCAGCCGGGGCGACGGCGCTTTATAATACAGAGCGAAAGTTCGCCGGTGACGGTCGCGCGGAGCGGTGGAGCGGGAATGGCCGGCGACCGCGAAGCGGTCGCCGGCCATTCCCGGCTCGTGCGGGCGCAATGGTGAAGCGGTCTGGGGATCGCGCTGACACGCGCGCATGAGGATGGCGAGGAAAGGTGACAAGGCGGCGCCGGGCCGCGGGGTGCGACCGCGGCAACGGGATGAGTGGACGAGGCGGGAGCGTGCGTTCATGGCGGGCCGCGACTGGCCGCGGAGATCACCACGGCCGGGACGACGCGGGCGGACCGGACGGCGATGAAGCGGCCATCGGGCCGGAGCAGTCCGCGCACGTGCAGGCGCGTGTCGCCACAATGGGGACAGCGCGGTGGCGTGGGATCGGGCAATGGCGCGGACGCGGGCGGGGCGGGCGCGAGGGCGAGCGTGGCACGCGCCTGCGCGATCAGACGGGAACTGGCGTGGTTGGCGAGCAGGCCGTAGTGGCGGATCTTGGTGAAGCCGCGCGGGAGCAGATGCTGGCGGAAACGGCGCAGGAACTGTTCGCCTCGCCGCCCGCAGACGGGCACCCGCTCGGCTCACCCCTCGCAAGCTCGGGGCTTCGCCATCTTCGCGCTGCGCGCTGCGTCATCCGCGGGAAGCGTGAGGGGCTTCACGCGGCTGTGGTCCGCATAGTCGCGATAGAGGAAGGTGACGGTGCGCGCGGCTTCGCCCCAGCCGAGGATGCGGCGGCTGCTGATGGCGACGCGGTGGGTGTAGTTGCTGAGGTAAGCGAGCACCTGCCCGGGGCCGCCGAAGGGACGTTGCGCGAACACCACCCAGCGCTTTTGCGGCCCGAGCGCGCGCCACAGCGCCGGCCACCCGTTCGACGAGCTCACGGCAGGTCCGTCGCGCGGGGCGGCGATGACGCCGCGCTGCTTGAGCGCGGTGACCCCGGCGAGAAACTTGCCGCGAAAGATCGCGCCCAGCGCCTTGACCGGGAACAGATAATCCGGCGAGCCCCAGCGGCAGCGCCGCCGGATCGATCCGCCCGGCGGTCACGTGCAGGTAGCGCGCGGTGGTGACCAGGCTGGTGTGCCCGAGCCACTGCTGCACCTGCGTGATCGCGACACCCGCCTCCAGCGTGTGCGTCGCGAAACTGTGCCGCAACGTGTGGATTCCGCCCTTGCGCGGGATTCGCGCCGCGCGCACCGCACGCAGGTAGATCTGCTGCGCCCGCACTCTTGTGCAGCGGTTGGCCCGCACGCTGGCCGACGAACAACCAGCGCTCGGCCGCCACCACGTCGGCGGGATCCGGTCGCCGGCTGCGCTCCGTGCGCCAGTAGTCGCGCAGCAACTCCAGCAACGCCGCGCTGGCCGGCACCACCCGCGGCTTGTTCCTCTTGCCGCGGCGGATGCGCAACTGGCCGCGCACGCTGTCGAGATCACCCACCCGCACCGCGACCAGTTCGCTCAGTCGCAGTCCGCACGCATACGTCACCGCCAGCAGCGCGCTATCCCGCCGCCGCGCCGGCGGCGCGCTCAGCAGCACCGTCACCTCGCTGATCGCGTAGACCAGCGCGCGCGTGATCGCGCGTTTGCCGCGCGGCACCCCCTGCGCGATGCCTGCCGGATCGCGTCCCAGCACCAGGTGCAGAAACGCCCGCACCGCGTTCACCGCGATGTTGAGCGTGCTGCCGGACAGCCGCCGCTTCACGATCAGATGGTGCAGCCAGGTGCGGATCTGCTCGTCGTTGAGCCGGTCGGGCGGCCGCTGGTAGTATAACGCCAGTTGCCGCACGTGGGCGACATACGACGTGATCGTGCGCTCCGCATAGCCGCGGATGCGCAATTCCTGTTCAAACTTAACTCGTAGTGGATACGTGACGCCGCCACCCTGGCGGCTGCCATGTCCCCCTGCGCCTCCGCACTGGCGCTACACCGCCACGCCCTCCGCCTCCCCCGCGCAGCGGCTTCGTTCAATAATCGTGTCGATACAACGCCGTCTAGCCGCCCCGAAATCCGGGAGATCCGCTTTCAATCGCGCGCTTGATTGCGGCGTGTATCGCACGTAGCGTTGGCTAGACTTCGACATCGAAAATGGCAACCCCTGATCGCCAGAAAATCGCCGCGAGTCTGAAGAGCATAGCCAATGCAGCGAAGCCAATGTTCGTATCGATTACTCTGATCGCGGGATGTGCCTTAGGATCACTTGTTGGAGCGGTCCTCGGTGGCACGCCGGGATGGACCGGAGTTGGCATCCTGGTCGGAGTTGGGATCGGTGCTGGATTTGGTGCGCTCCTTGGGAATGTTGCGTTCGTCGTCCTGTCATCGCTCGCGGTTTTGATTCTCGATCACGAGCGCGAGGGATCGTCCGAGACTGAGGGGAAATGACAGGCCGGGCCAACAAGCCGCCCGGGCGAACCCGGTTTGCGCGCCCCGCAATCGACAAGTCAACTTTCAGGCTGACGCGTCCCGCCGGGTCCGCTCAGCGGTAACGTTGACAAGGCAATCATCGACATCATCACGGACATGAAGCTGTTCACGCCTTCTGATCGTTATCGCCGTGCATTGCGCTGCATCGCGATCTTAGTAGCTCTGCCTAGCCATCTCGCGGCATCAGACGAGCCTGTCGATGCGAAGCCGCCGGAGCTCACAGGAATTTGGAGAATCAAGGAATGCGTCTTGGTGTGCGCGGAGCTCGATGGGGAAAGCAAATGGCATTCGGCCGTCGGCGGAACTATCGGTCCTTTCAAGCTCGTTGGCATCGATCCGGAAAGCGACTACGTGGACTTCGAGCACAAGGGCGTAACGACACGCGTAAGGTTGCGCGACGCGGTGGTCAAGAACGCCGAGGACCAAGTCAGGACCTCATCTGAATCCCTTGACGCGATTCTAGTGTGGATGAAGGGAAAGGCAGTCTTCGTCGGATTTGGCGAGCTGTCCGAACACCAGAAGGACGAGATCTTGATGGCTCAGCTAGATCACGTTCTAAACTATCCAGACTACTCCCCCGAGAAGCGGAGCGAGTTGCTCACCAGGAAGCTCAACCAGGAGCGGTTGATGAATATCGGGCCGAAGGGAATTAGCGAGGCGGAAGCTGCGTCGCTCGGAATTCCTCCGGCAAAGGCTGCTGAAATGAATCGCATGCATCGCATGGGGCCCCTGCTGCGGAAGCTATCGAAGGAGGAAGGCAAGCCCGTCGCTTTGGAGATTGACTAGGAACTCGACGCAAAGGAGGGCGAAGCCCGTTGAATCTAGCATCGCTCGCCTCTTCGCTGGCTTGATTTACTGGAGCTCTGATCAAGCGGAGAAGCGACAGATCGAGCAGCAGCGCGCCGCTGAGGCCGCGGCTCGGCAAGCGCTCGAAGATGAGATTTCGGGCGCGAAGTATATGAAGATGGACGGTCGGGCCGACGCGCTCGCCGACATCAAAGCCGCTCATCCTCGATTACTGCTGTACGGCCGAGAGGCCGGAGATCTGGACGAGCGGAAGCGGTTGTTTCGCGAGCGCATGGCGATCGAGGTGGACCCGTTGGCGGGATGTATTGTATCAGCCTCCCTCGTGAAGTACGCGGACGACTACAATCGCGAGATCGAGGATTTCATCACGAGACGCTTCGCCCTCCTCCTGTTTGATCAACCGCTCATCGATCTCAGTAGATCGGTTTCGAATCTGGTGCTTCAGAATCAGACCCGTGCGGAGGGAGCCATCAATGATGTTCGCCAGCAGCCGTCACACGACCCTTGAACCAGTCGCTTACAGACAACCTCGGGTACGCGCAGCGTTTACGAGAAGACCATTGAGTGCGGACGTCCCCAGCGGGGTGTCTGAGCTTCGTCGTTGGCCAGAAACCCCTCTTGCCAACCCAAGGCTGTCTGGCAGATTACCGATATGCCTACCGTCAAAGCGAAGCGCAGGAGTGTTAAGTCGCAGGCGATCAAGGTGATCCGCACGCTTCCTGAATCCTCGTCGTGGGACGATGTGATGTACCGGCTCTACGTTCGTCAAAAAATCGACGCCGGCCTCTCAGACCTTCGTGCCGGCCGTGTGCACTCTCACGGGGCCATCCGGAAAGAGTTCGCTTTGCCGTGACGATCTATTGGTCGGAAGAGGCCCGAAAGTCACTGCGTGCGATCAAGAAGTTTATCGCGCAGGATTCAGAGTTCTACGCGTCACTTACAGCTTCCAAGATCGTGGAACGTGTCGAGGTCACAGCGCAGATGCCGACACGTGGCCACCCGGTGCATGAGTATCCCGAAATGGATTTGCGTGAGGTTCATGAAGGGAATCACCGCATCATCTACGCCCTCACTGCGGAGCAGCTTGACGTGATCACTGTGGTCCACTTCAGAGAGAAGTTGAAGAAACGCAGGCTAAAATCGGGTAGCCGGGGGTAATTAGCCCCCGGCCCCCCACACCACCGGACATGCGGGCCCGCATCCGGCGGTTCCGAAACGCTATCGGACCGTAGTTGGATAGTGGATTGCGACCCACTGTTCCGTGAGCGATGGCAGTCCCGGTTTGCGCAGCCATTGGAGCGAGAGCGCCTGATTGATCACCGGGGGGAGCGCCTGCGGCGCATCTCCCGCTCTTTGCAGACAAAGAGCTGGCGAGGCGGCCCGCACTTCGCGCCGGCGGGCCCAACAGCCACGACCGGCCAGCCCGTGGAGGATCGCATCCTTGCGTTTCACGCCGAGGCGCAGGAGCTGCCGGATGCGATTGCCGCGCGTCTTCCGCATCTGTTCCGGTTCGCTGCGCGCCTTTGGCTAATGCCTTTCATCTGCTTCCGTCATCACTTTTGTTTTGAGTTCAGTTCATTGGTTCATGCATCGAGGACTTCCACCGCGTCAGTTGTTGCCCATGGCGGGCGTACACAAGCCCGTCGAGACAACCTCGTTAACGCGCCCCGAAATGTGGAGAGAGTTCGCCCGTTCGCGGTCGCTTCCTGCTCGGTGTCTCACGGGTGACGTTCGGCAAAAAGAGTAGTCTTGCGGGTTTCGGTCCGACGGCTACGGTTTCGCCATGACGCCAAAGCAGAAAGCGCTTCAGACGCTCGCTACCTTGCCGGAAGATTCGACTTATGAAGAGGTTCAGCAGGAAGTGAGGATTCTCGCCGCGCTTGAAGAAGCGGAGCGCGAAATCGAAGCTGGTCGGGTTGTTTCTCACGAAGAAGTGAGGCGGCGCTTGGCGAAATGGACTTCAAGCTGATCTGGACTGAGATTGCGTTGTCCGACTTAGAGCAGGTTGTCCGCTATTATCGCGAAGATCAGAAGAGCGCGGATGCGGCTCTGCGTGTCGGCACTGAAATCGTGGCGCGAGTTGAGGTGCTGAAGACGTTTCCGGACATTGGTCCGCTATATCCGCGAAAAACGGGAGTTCACCGCGAAGTGCTGTGTTTCGATTATCGAATCTTCTACCGAGTGGATCGTGACACGCAGACAGTCTATATTGCTCGAATCTGGCATGGACGTCAGGATTTGGGCAGGCTGGCTCTATAAGAAGCCCAATCGGGTAGCCGAGGGTGATTAGCCCCGGCCCCCATACCACCGGACATGCGGGTTCAGCCTTCGCCGGAGGCTACGGCCGACAGGCCGCATCCGGCGGTTCCGAAACGCTATCGGACCGTAGTTGGATAGTGGATCGCGACCCACTGTTCCGTGAGCGATGGCAGTCCCTGTTTGCGCAGCCATTGGAGCGAGAGCGCCTGATGGATCACCGGGGGGGAGCGCCTGCGGCGCATCTCCCGCTCTTTGCAGACAAAGAGCTGGCGAGGCGGCCCGCGCTTCGCGCCGACGGGCCCAACAGCCACGACCGGCCAGTCCGTGGAGGATCGCATCCTTGCGCTTCACGCCGAGGCGCAGGAGCTGCCGGATGCGATTGCCGCGCGTCTTCCACATCTTTCCGGTTCGCTGCGCGCCCGGTCTTGTCGCTGCGCTCGGAACCAGTAACTGCAGCGCAGCCTCCGGCGGATCCAGTGATCGAGTTGACGAACCGCGGCATAGGTCTCGCTGAGACCCGGCCTCGCGGCCACGCCCTTGCCTTTGGCTAGTGCTTTTCATGTGCTTCCGTCATCACTTTCGTTTTGAGTTCAGTTCAATGGTTCATGCATCGAGGACTTGGCAGATGTCACTTCGTTCGGTACACCTCGTCAGTTGTTGCCCATGGCGGGCGTACACCAGCCGTTCAGGCAACCCCGATTCCGCCGCCATGAACTCGAGAAGTCTTTTCAAACTCGATCGTCACCTGCGGGGCGCCTGAGCGCCAACGTTCGGCAGAAGGAAATGCATGCAGCATCCGGTCCACAAACAGGCTATATCACTCGCAAGGTCCTCGATCCTCGACCCCTGGGACGGACGCATCTTGGTGATCATGGGAGCAGAGCACCAAAGCGACCACACGATGATTTCTGAGGTTGTCGTGTGCTTTCCGGACGGCACCCACCCGAAGGCGATGCGCCATCGCACTGACTATAGTGCCGTGGCGGAAAGCAGCGATCTCACTCCTTCAGTCGAACAAGAGATCCGGCGTCTCTCCGTGGTTGCCTACGCAATTTTGCGCGAGGCGCTCAAAGAGGCTGACAAGGATTGGCGCATGAGCTTCAGCGAGCGGCGCGAACTTCTCGACAACATGACAGCGGAGGACCTTGAGTTTGTTGCCATGACAGAGGATCACAGATATCCGTTCCACTGGATTCTCGATCACACGAAGTGCGGTGCCATCCGGGATGGGATCAAGAGACTGGTGTCGCTACCAAGGATCGTTCGCAATGAGACGAGTTTTTGAGAGGGCCAAGAAGCGAGTTGAGGCAACCTCGGTAACGCGCCCCGAAATTTGAGAGCGTTCACCGTTAGCGGTCGCCTCCTGCTCGGTGCCTCACTCGAATCGCTAGACCGCACCCCAACTCTCGTCGACACTCGGATTGATGCCAATGAGCGAGGATGGTTCCAATGGATATGAGGGGATCGCGAGCATTTACGTTGCCGGACGTGGCACCCGTCCCCTAGTCGGCGATGCGATCGGCGCCGCCACCGTCCGGGCGTGGGCACAAGCCTTTGCCCCGGGTGCGACAGTCCTCGACCTCGGCTCCGGCCCCGGAGAGCCGAGCACGCGGATCCTGCAGGAGGCCGGCCTCGCGACCTACGCAGTCGATGCATCATCGGCGATGGTTGTTGCATTCCGCGAGCGCTTCCCGGCCGTGCCGATCGAGCAAAACACGGTCGAAGCGTCTGAGTTTTTCGACCGGACCTTCGATGGTGTGCTTGCTTGGGGGCTCCTGTTCTTGCTCAAGCCAGCAGCTCAAGCGCTTGTCATCGAGAAGGTGGCGGGCGCGCTCAACCCCGGAGGGCGGTTTCTCTTCACGGCCCCTAAAGAGCCCCTCGAATGGTTGGATGCCATGACCGGCCGTCAGTCGCAGTCACTCGGGGCGCAAACCTATGAGCAATTGCTGCGCGATGCCGGTCTGACGTGGGTGGCCGAAGCCCAGGACGAGGGCGAGAACCACTATTACTTCGTCGAGAGGCGGCAGCCGAGCCGCGCAGCTGACGAACGATTCCGGGAAGATGGCCCGGTTCACATCCAATGAGAGAAAGGCCGAACAAGACTCGGTCCAACCACGGGAACGCGCCCCGCAATCGGGAGATCAGCCGCAAATTCCCGCTCGCCGTCTTCGGTGGATCACGGGTATCGATGGGCAGATCCAGATGAGACGGGGCGCACTACTTGGATTGACCTTGGGGGTCGCCCTTTCGGCTTCAATGGCCGCGCAATCCGATGAAGATGCGATCCGCCGCATCCCTGAGCCTGAACGGGCACTCTATGCGGAAGTTCGGGATGCCAGCCTCTGGCGCAATCCGTACCTGATGATCCGCGCCCATGGCATCGAGCTCATGAGCACACACCAAATCGTGACGCCTGACCAACTCATCGCCACGCTGGAGCGATCGTCGACAAAGTGGCCGGATGGGCGCGTGGTCGCGGTTCAGGAGATCGGCATTCGCTCCGGTGACGATGACGTTCGCATCCGCCGGAATCTGGAGCAAACGCTCGAGGTGCTCGAAGCTGTAGGCATTCGCGCGGAGCGGTGGCCGTCCGGATGAAACAGGACCAGGAGCCCATCAAGGCGCCCGACCGAACGCAGCGGAGCCGCTCCGGCCTTCGGGTATTCCACCACAAGCGTGAGTCCGCCTGACGGCGTCGGTCAGCTTCGGCATTCGGCAAGAATGAGGACATGAGTCGACTGGAGAATACGTTTCTGGCGCTCGTCGCCGTTCAGGGCGCGCACTCGGTCGAAGAGTATGTCGGCCGACTATGGGAGGTTTTTCCTCCCGCGAGATTCATCACCGGCCTCGTATCCGAAGACCGGCACTTTGGCTTCATTGTCATCAATGTCGCGCTGTTTGTTTTCGGGCTTTGGTGTTACATTTTTCCAGTCCGTCGGCATTGGTCATCGGCGAGAGCTATTATCGGCGCCTGGATCGCTATCGAGTGCATCAACGGCATCGGCCATCCATTGTGGTCGGTTGTGCAGGCAGGATATACGCCCGGCATGATCACCGCGCCGGTGCTGTTGGTTCTCGCACTCGCACTCGCCGGGCAGCTCAAGAATGGGGCCCGGCCGCTTACGTCATCATGAAGAAAAGATGCCGAACACGCCAGGCATCGTCGTGATCGATCTGATCGACAGCCGAGACCCAAAGGCATTCGTGCATCCGGACGTCGAATTGGAACGTCGAAACGGAGAATGAGTCATCACCAAAGGCCTCGACGCCGGACTGGAATGGCGAGGGCCAGCCGTCACCACGCGTAGGCGTAGGGCGCCTCGCCGCCGGGACCGGGAAAAATGGCGTCCAGTTTCTTGAGGGTGGATTCGTCGAGTTTCACGTCGGGCACGCGCAGTGATTCCTCGAACTGCGCCATCGTGCGCGGACCGATGATCGGAGCGGTCACGACTGGGTTGTGCAGGAGCCAGGCGAGCCCGACGGCCGCCGGCGATTCGCCGAGCTTCTTGCACAGGCTCTCGTAGCGCTTGAGCTGATCGTGTTTTTCCGCAATCCGCTTCGCCATGCGCGCGTCGGCCCGGCGGCCGTCCTTGATCTTCGTCAGCACGCCGCCGAGCAGACCGCCCGCAAGTGGACTCCACGGAATCAGCCCGAGTCCATATTGCCGGCACGCGGGGATCACCTCGAGTTCGATCATGCGGTTCTCGAGATTGTAGATGCTTTGCTCGCTCACCAGACCCACCATGCGATGCTGCGCCGCGATTTGTTGCGCGGTGGCGATGTCCCAGCCCGCGAAATTGCTCGAGCCGACATAGCGCACCTTGCCCTGGCGCAGGAGGACGTCGAATGCCGTCCAGATTTCGTCCCAGGGGCACGTCCGGTCGACGTGGTGCATCTGATAGAGATCGATGTGATCGGTCTGCAGGCGCCGCAGCGATTCGTCGCAGTGCTGAATGATCTTCCAGGCGGAAAGCCCGCGGGCACGGTTCGGATCCGCCTGCTTCTTCTGGTTCATCGTGCCGTAAACCTTCGTCGCGAGGATCAACTGTTCGCGCCGGCCACCGCCCTGCGCAAGCCAGCGGCCGATGATCTTTTCGGTGACGCCTTCGCCGTCGACCCAGCCGTAGACGTCGGCGGTGTCGAAGAAGTTCACCCCGGCGGCCAGCGTACGATCCATGATCGCAAAGCTGTCTGCCTCGGCGGTCAGGGGACCGAAATTCATCGTGCCGAGACAAAGCGGCGAGACCTTCAGGCCGGTGCGACCGAGATGACGGTAGTTCATGGAAGGCGCGAATCTCGCCCGGAATCCCGCGGGTTCGCAACGACGCACTGCGGAAAAACGCCCAGGGCGGTACCGCCGAGGGGTCCGCGGCCGGACGGGTGCGCCCCGGTCGGAGCGGCTTCAGCCGTGATGCCAGATTGCCGCGACGTTCGCAACGCGTCTGACGCTCCGCCGCGGCGGGTTTTCCCAATCGCAATGGCGCGGTGCGTCAGTTCGTGTCGATTCGCTGCCTCAGGGAAGCGGCGGCGGTCGCCGCTTCCGCGCCGATCCCGGGAAGCTTGGACCATTCGTCCAGCAACGCCGCCCACGGTTCACTCTTGCCCGCGGCCGCCACGCCAATGACGCGACGCTGATCCTCGACGCTGCGCGCGGTCTGCATGCACGCGCGCAGGCCGTCGAAACCTTCGCGCCGCCGCGTGCGCAGGCGGTTCTTCGCAAGATCAAACATGCCGTCCCACACGACGGCGCGCAGGGCCGGGGAAAGATGACCGGCCTCGAGCCGTTTTTTCATCACGGACATTGCATCGAAGGTGCGCCACCCGGCCAGCGTGCGCAGCGCGGCCTCGTTCGGCGAACGACCTGAAGCAAGCGAATCAATAAACGCCAGTGCGGTCGCATCGCCGGCGCCTCCGGCGAGGCGGATGACCGCAGCCCGCATCTCCCGATTGCCGCCCTTCCAGCGCATGGTGATTCGGCGCGTCGCTTCGCCGGTGTCATCGCCGCGGGCAATGGCCACCAGCGCCCGCTCGACGGCGGGACGGATTTCCGGCGTGGCCCTGGTCCAGCGCTCCCACAACAGCGGCATCAAGGACACATCACCAAGCCGGCCCGCGGCAGCGTAACATTCGCCGGCAAGGCGGCGTTCCGCACCTGCTGCGACTTCGAGAAGTTGCGGCACGGCATCACGCATGACCCGGGCGACAAACAGATCCGGCAACGCCAGTCGCGCCGGCGAATCGGCCCGCGCCAACCCGGCCGTGAGCAACGCGTCCACCTGGCGATCCGGCAGGCGGCCCAGCGCGTCGACGGCGGCGCGCGCGACCTTGTCACTTCCGGCGGCGAAAGTAAGGAGTTCCGGCACATCCGCCGCGTCCCCCACCCGGCCGATCCCCTCCAGCGCGGCGAGTTTCGTCGGTTCATCGTCGGCGCTCAGCGCACTGCGCACGAGCGGTCGAATCTCGGCACCACCTTCGGCGGCGAGGGCGCGAATCAGGACCGGCCACGTGGTGGCCGGCACTTCGGCAGCGTGCGCCACAAGGGCGGCGCGCGCGGTGGCATCGGTGAGGCGGCCAATTGCGCCGGCGGCCCGGCGAACGTTGTCGGGATCGCCGCTCTGCAGTAGGGCGATGATTTGCGGGACAGCTTGCGCGGGATTGAGACGCAGGATCACCACGACCGCGAGGTCCGCGACCTCGGGCGTGCGAGCCTGCATTTCCGGAAACGGAATCTTGACCGCATCGAGGTTCACCCCGCGGTCCGCGAGACGCGAGAGCGCGGAAAAGAACGCCTCCTGCCGCGCGACCAGCAACGGTTCCGCGGCGCCGAGCGGCAACGCGGCGATGCGATCGGCGTCGCTGGCGTCGCGCGCGACAGTCCCGAGCGCGTGCAGCGCCGCGATCGCGGTGGCTTCGTCCCCACGCGTGGCCAGTTCGGTCAATGGCGCAAAGGCCGCTCCGGTGCCGCGCGCAGCAAGCGACGCGATGATACTGCGCCGGGCCTCGCCGTCGGTTTGTCCGAGGGCGGCGATGAGCGCAAGGTCGGCCACCGGACTCTGCACGCCTTCGATCACGAGACGCGCGTGGTCCGCCATCGCGGGCTCCACCAGCAGCGGCGCCAATGCCGCGGCCGCCTTTTGCGTCGCGCAATAGCGCAGGATCCGACAGGCGTGCCGGCGGCCGTAGAGGGATGCGTGCGCATCGGTTGCGATGCTGATCAATTGCTGCTCGATCGCGTCTCGCGCCCCCGCATCGGCCGTCCGCAATTCGGCCACCACCGCGTTTTCCATGCTGCCATCGTCGGTTGCCGCTTCGAGGGCGCGCAGACTTGCGACATCGGCCGCCAAAACCCACGCGGGAACCAGCGCGAAAAAGCTGAATACAGCCAGCCGTCCCCATCTCCGTCCGAGGTCGACGACGGCCTTGGATCCGCATCGCGCGACGTACGCCCTCCGGAGGTGGCGCCGCACCGTGAGCGGCAAACACCCGTCGGCGCGGATCGCCCCAACCGCCTTCGCCTCCCCTGATGAGATGGTAGGTTTCATACGAGCCCCCACGGTTGACGATGCGCGCGACCCAGCAGCGCGGTGGCGCCGGGATCGTCCGCCAGGGTTTCCGTCGCAGGATCCCAACGCAGCGTGCGCCCGGTCAGGATCGAAACGAGACCAAGCTGGCCGACGCTCGCGGAGCGGTGCGCGGTTTCCGCCGGTGCGATCGTCGCCCGGCGTGACTTCACGCCATCGAGGAAGTTTCTCCAGTGATCATGGGTTTGATACAGGCGGATCTCCTCCGGGCCGATCAGGTCGTGCCAGAGCGACGGCGGATTGGTGGATTGGCGACCGCGGTCCACGTGCACCCAACGACCGTCGGCACCGATCCAGCGCGTGCCCATGCCCATCTCCGTCTGACCGGCGTTCGCGATCACGATCTCGACACCGTTGGCGTAACGACACTCCACCCGGTAGCGAATCGGCGCATCGTAGTATCCGCGTTCCGGGAACTCCCCCGTGCCCGTGATCTCCACCGGCCCCGTGTGATCGAGGTCGAGCGCCCAATGGGCGATATCGAGATGGTGACCGATCCAGTCGAGCAACTGCCCGCCACCCCAGTCCATCACCCAACGCCAGTCCCAATGATAGACGCCGCAGAAGGGACGCTCGGGCGCGGGCCCGAGCCAGAGATCCCAGTCGAGTTCCGCGGGTGCCGCCTCGGGCGGACGGACCGGACCGGGTTTTCCGTCGGGCAGACCAACCTCGACCCGCACGACCTTGCCGATGCGGCCGTTGCGGACGAGTTCGCAGGCATGGTGAAAATTTTCCACCGAACGCTGCCAGCTCCCGGTCTGCCAGACGCGTCCGTAGCGCTCGACGGCGTCCACGACCACGCGCCCGCTGCGCAATTCGTGCGCGAATGGTTTCTCTCCATAAATGTCGAAGCCCGCGCGCGCGGCGTTGAGCCCGATCCAGGCGTGCCAGTGGTCGGGCGTGGCGATCAACAACGCATCGATGTCGCGACGGGCGAGCACCTCGCGCAAGTCATGATGAGCGGAGCAATCGGTGTTGCCGTGGTGTTCGTCGACGGTGCGCCTGGCCCGCTCGAGTCGCCCGGCATCGACATCGCAGACGGCCAGCCATTGCACGTCCTCGTTGCCGAGGAAACTGCGCAGGTTGCTCATGCCCTGTCCACCCATGCCGATCCCCGCCATCGTGATCCGGTTGCCGGGAGCGTTGGCGCCGAGCACTCGCGCAGGAATGATGGTGGGGAAACCAGCGACGGCGGCGGCGGCACCCACGCGACGCAGAAACGTACGACGCGAAATCCGAACGCGCGACGGCCCAGGCCCATCCGATCCTGGAAGAATCATGCGCGAAATCGTCGCTACCAAGCCCGGCGGGGCAACAGGGAAGAGAGTACGCGCGGATTTGCCCTGTCACACTCCGGCAGCGCCAACGCCGCTAGCCTGACAATTCCACGCTCACAGGAAACTTGAGACCACGTTGTCGTCACACTCCAACGCGGCTACCGGGTGCGTTATCCCTGTAGCCGCGTTTGAGCTCCGCGAAAACGTGGCCGTGCATGTGCAGCTCGAGAGAACAGCCCCACCGGTCCCGCGGCATGGAAACCACTACGGCAGGAACTTCTCGATCTGACGCCGCTCGCGTTTGGTCGGACGGCCGGAGCCCCTCGGTCGCGAAAGCACCTGCTCGACGACCGACCGCCGCGCCCGCGCCAGTTCCTCGGGCGGCGTCAGGTCGTCGAGCAGCGTCGGCACGAGTTTCGCGCCCACCCGCTTGTCGCTGATGCCGGCGACCCGGACGGTGCGCGTCGGACCGGCGGTCGTGACGACGTATTCCTCGCCGACATGCACGGGGCGGCCCGGCTTCACGGTCTGACCTCCAAGCTTCACGTGACCCGCCCGGCACGCCGCGAGCGCGAGCGCGCGGGTGCGAAAAACACGCGCCGCCCAGAGCCATTTGTCGATGCGAACGTCGGAGGACGGGTCCAACCCCGCCAACGGTGGCGCCCCGGCTGCGGTTCGCCAAGCGAATTGCGGTTTTCCCAGGCCCCGGACCTCCTGATCCGCCGTGGAATCGACCTGTGCCCGACACGAGGTAGAGAGGCTCATCCCCGTTCCAAGCTCGACGCCCGTTTCTCCGAGCGGGTCAGATAGTCTGAGCCTCGGGACGGCGACCTGGCTTGCGAAAATCCCAACGACCGATGTGCTGGTCGACCATGACTCTGTCCCGCCTGGTGATTCGCTCGTCGTTGGTCGCTTGCATGTTGCTGGGAGGCGTCGCCCGGTGGGCGGCCGGCGCGGATCTCGTGCCGGTTACCGCGGAGCAGAAGGCGAAGGTGATCGCGGCACTGCCGACCGCGGCCGCGAAACCCGAGCAGCCGCGTCGCATCCTGATCTTCTCACGCACGGAAGGCTACGTGCATGCCTGCATCCCCGTGGCGGAGTTTGCGTTCGAGCAACTCGGTCACGCCACCGGCGCCTACACGGCGGAAACGAGCACGGACATGAGCGTCTTCACGCCGGAGAATCTCGCGCGCTTTGACGCGGTGCTGTTCAACAACACGACCAAACTTGCATTCGCCGACCCGGCGCAACGCACCGCGCTGACGCAGTTCATCGAGCAACGCGGCAGCGGCCTGATCGGCATCCATGCGGCCGCGGACAATTTCTACGATTTTCCGGAGGCATGCACCGCGCTGGGCGGGCAATTCGACGGTCATCCCTGGCACGCGGACGGCACGTGGGCCGTGAAGGTCGATGATCCCGAACACCCGGCCAACGCGTCGTTCGACGGTCGCGGTTTTTGGATCAACGACGAGATTTACCAGATCGGCGGTCCCTACTCGCGCGACACGCACCGCGTGTTGCTGAGCCTCGACATGAGCAAACCGCACAACCACGAGGTGGAAGGCATCAAGCGCACCGACGGCGACTTTCCGATCTCGTGGTTCAAGCACGCGGGAACCGGTCGCGTGTTCTACTGTTCGCTCGGACACAATGAACACATCTATTGGAATCCCGCGATCCTCCGGCACTACCTCGCGGGCATTCAATACGCCCTGGGCGACCGCGATCTGCCCGACGCGCCGAGCGCCGCGCTGACGCATAAGACGCAACCCGCTCTCGCACCGGAGAAGCCGTAGCGAAGATCAGCACGGTCCTGATGTCCGCCGCCCTGGCGTTCTCCACTGTCGCCCGCCTGCCGACCCCTCACGACAACGTCGCAATCGCGGTCCGTCGGTTGGACCCGGGCGCGATGATCGAGATCGCAGGCGAATTGCCCACGCTCGCGCACACGATCCTCGAGGGTCACCGCTTTGCCGTGCGCCCGATCGCGCCGGGTGAACCGCTGCTGTCGTGGGGCATGCCGTTCGGCCATGCGCTCACGGAAATTCTGCCGGGCGACTACGTGTGCAATCAGTCGATCCTCGAGGCGCTGGCGGTGCGATGCCTCGACGCCGCATTCCCCTCGCAGCCGAACTTCGTCGATCACCTCGTGCCCTTCGAGTTCGACGAAAACGCGTTTCGCCCGGCCCCCCCGGTCGAGCTCGTGGCGCAACCGCGCACGTTCGCCGGTTTTCGGCGACCCGGGCGACGTGGCGTCGGCACCCGCAATGTCGTCGTCATTCTCGGGACGACGTCGCGCACCGCGGCCTTTGCCCGCCGGCTCGCCGGGCGCCTGCAGTTCCTGGCCCGCCTGTTTCCCAACCTGGACGGAATTGTCGCGGTCGCGCACACCGAGGGCGCCGGGCCCGGCGAGCCGCACAACGTTGCCGAGGTCCTGCGCACGCTCGCCGGCTTCATGGTGCATCCAAACGTCGGCGCCGTGCTCGCGGTCGATCATGGCGCGGAGCCGGTGAACAACGAACGCCTGCGCGCGTTCCTGCACGATCGCGGCCATCCCATCGATGACGTGCCGCACGCTTTTCTCAGTGTGCGGCGAGGCCTCGCCGCCGCGCTGGCGGAGGGCGAAGCGATCGTCCGGCGCTGGCTGCCCGAGGTCGCGGGGCAGCAACGCACGGACGAACCGCTCGGCGCCCTGCGCGTCGCCCTGCAATGCGGCGGGTCCGATGCATTCAACGGCGTCTCGGGCAATCCCCTCGCCGGCGCGATCGTCCACGAACTCGTGCGCCACGGCGGCACCGGGGTGTTGTGCGAAACCGATGAACTGAGCGGCGCCGAATCGTACCTCGTGCAAAACGTGCGCGACCTCGCGACGGCGCGTGCGTTGCTCGGGTGGATCGCGGCCTTTCGCGAGCGGCTCGGCTGGCACGGCGTCACCGCGGAGAGCAATCCCTCCGGCGGCAACAAGCTGCGCGGCCTCTACAACATCACGCTCAAGTCGCTCGGCGCCGTGCACAAGAAGGACCCGCGCACGCGTCTCGACCAGGTCATCGCCTACGCCGAACCGCTGGACGCGCCGGGCTTCGTTTTCATGGACAGTCCGGGCAACGACCTCGAGGGCATCGCCGGCCAGGTTGGCTCCGGCTGCAACCTCATCGTCTTCGTCACCGGCAATGGCTCGGTCACGAACTTCCCGTTCGTGCCGACCCTCAAGATCACCACGACCACGCGCCGCCACGAGTTGTTGATCCACGAAATGGATCTCAACGCCGGCCGCTACCTCGACGGCGAAGCCATGGAATCCCTGGTGGTCGAGGGTTTCGATCAGTTGCTCGCCACCGCCAGCGGTGAACGCACGCGCGGAGAACTCGCGGGTCATGCGCAGACGTCCCTCTGGCGCGACTGGCGACAGACCGACGCCGCCCACGTCGCAGAAATCCGGACACGCCCCACGCCTGACGGCCGGCCGTTGCCGGCCGCCCGGTGCGGGAGCGCCGGGATTGAGCATCCGCCATTTTCCGCCTTTGTCGTGGGCTCCGGTTGGGCGACCGAACAGGTCGGCTTGATCATGCCGACGAGCATGTGCTCCGCCCAGATCGCGCGCCTCGCGGCGGCCCGCCTGAACGAAACCGCGCCCGGGCCCGGCGGCATCGAGCGCTTTGTCGCCCTGGCCCACACGGAAGGCTGCGGTTTTGGCGGCGACTCGATGTATGGACTGCTGGAACGCACGTATCGCGGCTACGCCACGCATCCGAACGTCGCCGCCGCATTGCTGCTCGAACACGGCTGCGAAAAACTCACCAACGACGCGATGCGCCGGCAGTTCGAGAAATCCGACCTGCCGCTCGACCGGTTCGGCTGGGCGAGCGTGCAACTCGACGGTGGCATCGAAAAATCCCTCACCCACGTCGTCACCTGGTTCGCCGGCGCAACCGCAAATCTCCCGCCCGCCGACACGCGTTTCGGCGAACCTCGGTGCGCTGAACGTGGCGCTCCTCAGCGCCGGGACGGTGGATGAACCCACGGCCACCGCATTCGCTCGCGTCGCGAACGCGGTTCTGGCCGAAGGCGGCACGATTCTCCTTTCCACTGACGACCCATTGCTCGCCGCGCCGACGTTCCGGGGCGACGTGCTCGGAGAAACCGCGCCGCACGCCACGCTGGACTATGCGCAGGGATTTGCGTTGCCCGGCCTGCATCTCGTGCGCACGGACACGGCCAACTGGGACGAAAACCTTGCCGGCCTCGGCGCCTGTGGTGCGCACATGTTCGTCGGTTTGGTCGGCGACGGCGCACAACAAGCGCATCCGCTGCTCCCGGTCCTCCAGGTGGCGACACCCGCGGCCGAAGTTCCGGCCGGCGACGTCGACGCCTGCCTGACCGGCGATGCCAGCTCCGATGCCGCGACGTTGCTCCGCCTCGTCTGCCGCACGGCCGGCCGTGAGTACGTCCCCGTGGCGAACGCCGGCGGTTTTGTGGACTTTCAACTCACCCGCGGCCTGCTGGGCGTTTCCGCGTAGTCAAAGCCTCAGGCCTCCTGATTTGCCGTGAAGACGGGGCGCGCCCAAAACCCGAGGTAGCTGCGTTGGAGTCTTGCGACAACGTGGCCGGAGACGGCGTGCGGCCACGTTGTCGCAAGACTCCAACGCAGCCACGAGAGGCTCATTTCCCGCCGTCGATCAACTTCCACCGTAGGGCGGGTCTTCGAACCGCTCGAATCGCAGGGCAGGTCGGAGACCTGCGCGACCGCCGCGGCGGCGACCCGCCCGACCGGGTCCTCACCGGTCCGCCAGCAACTCCTCGGCGTGCGCGAGGGCGGATTTTGCGCTGCGGTCGCCCAGCATGCGGGCGAGTTCGCTCAGGCGTCCCTTGCGGTTGTCATGGATGGGGCGGATGTCGACCGAGGCGCGACCGTTGCGTTCGCCTTTTTCGACGACGAGATGTTGCCCGCCAAGCGAGGCGACCTGGGGCAGGTGCGTGACGCAAAGCACCTGATGTTTCCTCGCGATCCCCGCCATCTTTTCGCCCACGACACGGCCGATCTCGCCGCCCACGTTTGCATCGACCTCGTCGAACACGAGCACCGGGATGTCGTCGACCTCGGCGAGCACGGTCTTCAGCGCGAGCATCACGCGGGCGAGTTCGCCGCTCGAGGCGATGCGGGCGAGCGGCAACGGTGGTTCGCCGACATTGGGCGAAAAGAGAAACTCCGGACGGGCATCGCCGTGCGGCCGCAGTTCCGGCTCGGCGGCAAAGCTCACGCGCAGTTCCGCCTTCTTGAAACCGAGCTCGACCAGGATCCGGCCCGCGCGCTGGGCGAGCGTCCGGCCGGCCTTTTCGCGCGCGACGCGCAACTCCGCGGCCAGCGTCCGGCAGCGCTTTTCGTGTTTCGACGCCCCCGCCTCCAGCCGCGCGAGCGTGCCCTCGACGTCACCCTGTTCCTCGACGCGCCGCACCATGTCATCGCGCGCGGCCCGGATGGCCGCGATCTCACGACCGTGTTTGCGCTTCACGTCGAGCAGCGTGTTCATCTGTTCCTGCAGGGCGGACGCCTGCTCCGGATCGAACTCCAGGCTGGCGGCAAACTGCTCGAATTCCCGGCCGAGGTCCCCGACCTCGACGGCGAGTGCCTCGAGCCGCGCGACCAGCGGGGCGAGCGACGCGTCGATCGCGCCGAGCTGCCGCCCGGTGCGCACCAGCGGAGCAAGCGAACCGAGCACTCCCTCTTCGCCCGAGAGACCGGCGGCGAGCGCCCCGCCGAGTCCGGCCAGTTCCTGGGCCCGGGAGAGTCGGGTGAAGTCGCGTTCGAGCGCCTCGACCGCGTCGGGCTCGAGGTCGAGGGAATCGATCCGGGCGATTTGCTGGCGCAGGAAATCAATCTGGTCAGGATCGAGACGGGTCTCGCGCGAGAGCCGCTCGATCTCCGCCAGCGCGGCGCGCCACGCGTGATACTCCGCGCGGTAGGCGGTCGCGGCCGGTGCGAGCTGACCGAAAAGGTCGAGCAATTCGATCTGGCAATCCGCCTTGAGCAGGCGGCGTGGTTCGCCGGGGCCGTGAAAGTCGATCCAGAGCTCACCGAGCGCCTGCAGGTTCGCGAGCGTCGCGAGGCTGCCATTGATTGATATCCGCGGCGCCTTGTCGCGCGGGATCACGCGCTTGAGCACGAGCAATCCGTCCTCGCAGCGCGGCAGGCCGAGCGACTCGAGCTGCGCATCGATCCGGCGCGCATCCTTGAAAAACAAGCCACCCTCGACTTCACACGCATCCGCGCCCTGCCGGATGATCGTCTTGTCGGCGCGGGCGCCGGCGAGCAACCCGAGCGCACCGAGCAGGATGCTCTTGCCGGCGCCGGTCTCACCCGTGACGGCCGTGAACCCGGGCTCGAATTCGAGTTCGATGGAGTCGAGCAGGGCAAGGTGACGGATGCGCAGGAACTGCAGCACGAGGCCTGAATTCCCCTCTCGGTCACAGGCAAGTAGCAAGGAACAAGTAATTCAGGGCGACGGTCCGGCACCCGTTTCCACGCGGCGACCCCAGGGTCGGCCGCTCCCCGCCGAGCTCGGCAGGCTTGGGGCACGCGACTCGCCTTTGTTCCCTGCACCCAGGCGCAGGGCTGCGGGAAAACGCATGGGAAACCGTCCAACGGTTCTGCACCGATCGTTTACGCGCGAAAACTTTCCGCGCCGCCATTTGCGGGAAGGCGCACCTCATGCTTTGATCCCGCGTGGCACGATCGGACAAGAAACGCCGGGCCCCGGCCGATGGCCCCAGGAAGGTGGAGCGTCCACCGGAGGTCTCCATGGAGCCGGAGCAACCGCAGTGGGACGAACGGGAGCTCGAGCGCCTGTCCGCCCTGCAACTCTGTGATCTCATCGCCGTGCGTTTGCGACACCTTGGGGTCGATATCACGGACCTTCATCTGTTGCGCAACCGCGTCGAGGAACTCGAGGAAATGCAGGACCAGGCGCGCACGGCCGTGGAACAGCTTTCCGCCGCCGTGGAGAAGCTGCGTGCCCCCGCCCTGCGCCTCGGCACGTTGATTCATCGCATCGCCGAGGACCGCGCGCTCGTGTGCGCCGGCGGCACCGACTACGTCTGCAACGTCGACCCGTCCCTGCCCGAGACCGCCCTCGAGGTCGGCACGCGCGTCCTGCTCAACGAGGCGTTCGCGGTCACGGATTCATTCGGCCTCGACAAGAGCGGTCCGGTCGTGAAGGTCGCGGAAATTCTCACCGACGGCCGGCTGCGGGTCGGTCAGGATTCCGGCATCAGCGATGCGGTCGTCATCCGGTCCGCCGCGATCACCAAGGAAGTGCTCAAGCCCGGCACCGAAGTGCGGCTCGACTCGAACCAGCGCGTCGCGGTGGAGATCATCGGCATGGGCAGGCGCCTCGACCGCACGCTCACCACCGTCGAGGCGCTCCCGTGGAGTGCAGATCGGCGGACAGGCCGAGGCCGTCACGGCCATCCGGGACTCGATCGAATGGCCGCTGCTGCACCCGGAGTTGTTCCGCCGGTTCAAGCACAGCGTGCCGAAGGGCTTCCTGCTGCACGGCCCCCCGGGTTGCGGCAAGACCCTGTTGGGCCGGGCCACCGCGCACAACCTGCGGGTCCATCTGCGCGACGCGACCGGCATCGATCACCCGGAGTTTTTCCTCAGCATCAAGGGTCCGGAAATCCTGAACATGTGGCTCGGCGAATCCGAGCGCCAGGTGCGCGATCTTTTCGCCCAATGCCGGGAAAAGGCCGCCGAGGGACAACTCGCGTTTTTGTTCATCGACGAGGCCGAGTCGATCCTCGGCACCCGGCGCGCGACGCGCGGCGGCACGCACATTCTTTCCACGATCGTGCCGATGTTTTGCGCGGAGATGGACGGACTCGAGCCGTTGCAGAACGTGGTCGTGATCCTCGCGTCCAACCGCGCCGATCTCATCGATCCCGCCATCCTGCGTCCCGGCCGCATCGACCGGAAAATCCGCGTCCGCCGGCCCGATGCCGACGCGGCGCGCGAGATCTACGGCATCTATCTCACCGACGACCTGCCGCTGGCCGAACCACGCGACAGCGTTGATCGAGGCGATCAGTGCGCAGCACTACGCCAAGACGGACGAGAACCGGTTCCTCGAAGTCACGTTTCGCAGCGGCCGGCGCGAACAACTCTACCGCGGTGATCTCGCCAGCGGCGCGATCATCGCGGCGGTCGTCGAGCGAGCGAAGGAACTCGCCATCGGCCGGTCCATCGCGCTGAAGCAGGAATCGCCGATCACCCGCCGCGACTTGCTCGACGCGCTGGAAAAGGAGTATCGCGAAAACGAACTGTTTCCGCCGACCGACGTCACGGAGGACTGGCTCAAGCTCACCGACTTCGACCCGGACAATGTCGTGCGGCTCACCCCCTATCGCCCGGCGCCCCCGGACCAGCGTCCGCCCGCGGCCGCCATCTGACGCGAACGGCCGTCGCCGCCCCCCACAGTTCCCATGCGAATCCAATTCGGCCTGGAAACGGAATACGGCATCACGCGTGAACAGCCCGGCGAGATCGACGTCGTGGCCGAGGCGATCGCCGTGGTGCGCAGCACCCGGGCGCCCGCCGTGCGTGATCGCTGGGATTACCGGCGCGAAGACCCGCACCAGGACGCGCGGGGATTCCGCGTGACGGAACTCCAGCAGGACGCGGACGAGGCGAGCTACTTCGCGCAGGACGCGCGGCGCTCGCTCACCTTCACGGAATTGAAGAGCGATCTCGTGCTGCGCAACGGCGCCCGCTTCTACAACGATCACACGCATCCCGAATACTGCACCCCGGAATGCAGCACGCCGCTGGAACTCCTGCAGCAGGACTGGGCGGGCGACGCCCTCGTGATGGATTGCGCCGCGACGGTCTCGTCGGCGTCCGCCAACCCCGTGCGGCTCTACAAGAACAACACCGACTTCTTCGGGCACTCCTACGGCTGCCACGAAAACTACCTGCTGCCGCGCACCCTGCCCTGGCGGCGCCTGGCCGAGGACACGCAGGCGTTCCTGGCCACGCGACAGATCTTCTGCGGCGCCGGCAAGTTCGGATGGGAAACCGAGGACGAATTCCTGCAGGCGGGATTTCAAATCGCGCAGCGCAGCGATTTCTTCCGCGCCCTCGAGGGCGTCGAGACCATGCGCAACCGTCCCCTGGTGAACACGCGCGACGAGCCGCACGCCAACCGGGAGAAGTACCGCCGGTTTCACGTGATCGTCGGCGATGCGAACCTGTCGCCGTTTGCCACCTATCTGAAGGTCGGCACCACCGCGCTGGTTCTCCAGGCCCTCGCCGGTGGCGCGCCCGCCGAGCGCATCCCCCGCCTCGCGGATCCCCTCGCGGCGCTCGGCGGCATTTCCCGCGATGCGACGTGGAAGTGGCGGGTGCCCGGGGCGGACGGGCGGATGACGACAGCGATCGACGTGCAGCGTCGTTACCTTGAACTCGTGCGCTCCTTCGCCGCCCCGGTGGATGCCGAATGGCAGGCCGTGGTGGACGCCTGGAGCGAAGTGCTCGACGATCTCGAACGCGATCCGCTGAGCACCGCCGACCGGCTCGACTGGACGGCGAAGTACCGCCTCATCGAGCAATTCCGCGCGAGCGAGAAACTCGCGCCCGACGATCCGTGGTTGCGCAGTCTCGACCTGTCCTACCATCTGCTCGATCGCGGCGAAGGCCTGTACCACGGTCTGCTGGAAAGCGGCGCGTTTCGGTTCCCCTACGCGCTCAAGGAAATTTCCGCCCACAATCTGCATCCTCCCGCCACCACGCGGGCGGCCCTGCGCGGCGCGTGCATCGAGAAGTTCGGCACCCTCGTCGAATCCGCCCAGTGGGACGGGGTCGTCCTGCGCGTGGAGAACGGTCGCCGCATCGAGATTGACCTCAGCGACCTCTTTGCGCCGGAACTGGTCGCGCGCGGCCGGACGGTGTTCGCCAACGCCCGACGTGCCGGACGACTTGCTCGAACTGCCGTTTGCAAAAGTCCTCTAGCTACTCATTCTCGAAACCACTGCACGAACTCTCAACGAGGAGAAACATCATGCCCGAAAGCATTCGCAAACCACGCCCGGCCATGCCCGCTCCCGGCCCCGGTGGCGGGGGCGGTGAGGGACCCAAGGCTCCGAAAGTCGAAAAGCCGAACACCGAGGATCTGCTCAAGCGCATGCGCAAGGTCGACCCGGACCAGGCGCGCCGCTATCGTCAGCGCACGGGGCAATGAGGCTCCCGTGCCGGTCCGCGCCGGGCAAGCGGCACCCTGTCGCCGGATGGAACCCGATCCACCGGCACGGTCGAGGCGCCTGTCCCCGGCCGACCGCGGTCGCGGCGGGACACGCGATCCCACGCCTGGCATGCCCCCAGCCATGAATGGCGATTTCCTCTCCTTGCTGCCGAAGCGTGCCTTCGCCGCCGCCGCGCCGGCGCGCCGCGCATCCGCCCGTGCTCGAGGCCACGACCGTCTTCGCGTTTCATTGCGCCGACGGCGTGCTCATGGCGGGTGATCATCGCGCCACGGCCGGCAACCTCGTCTTCTCCGATCGCACTGAAAAGATCCTCGAGCTCGACCAGCCATTCGCTCATGGCGATCGCGGGCAATCCGGCGATCGCCACGGAAATGGCGCGCACACTTCGCACGTCGTTCGACTTCTATCGGCGCAGCCAGCTCCAGCCGATGAGCCTGCCGGCGAAGATGCGCGCCCTCGCCCGCCTGCTGCACGACAACCTGCCGGCGACGCTGCAGGGATTCGGCATGGTCGCGCCGTTTTCGCCGGCGTCGACGGAACCGCCGGCGATCGCCCGTCGATCTATTTCTACGATCCGCTCGGCGCGCAATTCGAGGCCGCCGCTTTCGCCGGCTCCGGCTCGGCGTTCCGGCAGCATCAAGAGCGTGCTGCATTTCCTCGAGCAATGGGGCGATCCCAAAGCCCGCAGCAGATGCCGCTCGGGCAGGCGGTCGTCGCTGGCGAATCAACTGCTGATGACTGCGGCCGAATTTGATACCGCGACCGGCGGCGTCGACCCCGGGATGGGCGAGTTCGCCACCATCAAGCTGCTCAGCGCGAGACGGCATCCGTCCGATCTCGCCGAGGAACAGGCGGCATTCTGGCGCGAGGTTCGCAAGCCATGACCGAAGAACCTTATCGCTGGCTCGAGGCGGTCGCGAACCGTCGCGAATACATTCGCGATCAACTCAGGGGGCGACGCCGGTCTTCGCGTTCTCCCGGCCCGAGGGCATTCTCTTCGTCGGCGTTGGCAGCGGCCAGTCGAAGGTGTTCGAAATCTATGATCGCCACGCCCTTGCTGCGCTGGGACATCCCGTCGACATCGAGAAGGTGCGGCAGACCGTGATCGAGGCGGCCCACCTCGAGGGCTTCACCCGATCGCCCGAGGACGTCACGTTGCGGCGGCTGCTTGAACTTCTCGCTCGGTCCCGCGCTCAAGACCGGCTTCGAGCAGATCTTTTCCGCGCCCCTGATCGTCGAATGCGTGTTCACCGAGGTCGCGGCGGCGCCCGCCCAGGACGTGCTCGCGCGCGTGGGTTTCGACGGCACGTTACTCGTTCGCACCGGCGGATTGGTCGTCGTGCAACCCATTTGGCCGATACGGAGGCCGCCACCGACTGGCTCCGCGGGCAGCTCGATGGGCAGACCTCGCTGGCGAGCGTCGGCCGCCTGGCCCTGCAGGCCTGGCGCGCGCTCACCGCGGGCAAGCCCTTCGCCGCCCCGGCCACCGGCGGGGACGACGCGACCGTCCCCGCCCGACCTCGGCGGCCGCATGATCGAATGGCCTTGCTCGACCGGCGGCACGAGCAACCGTGCGCGTTACCGGGCGCTGTCATGGGCGGACCTGCCGTGAAGCGGAAACCGGCCCGGTCGTCCCGCATCCTGGGCCTGGAAACCGAGTACGGC
The DNA here is from genome assembly GCA_963797435.1 of uncultured Verrucomicrobiae bacterium. Taxonomy (GTDB): domain Bacteria; phylum Verrucomicrobiota; class Verrucomicrobiia; order Opitutales; family Opitutaceae; genus CAWCPJ01. Next base: position 40,864 of record CAWCPJ010000011.1, read on the forward strand.
TGCCTCGTCAAGACGCCGGTCCGATGGCGTGATCGTCCGAGATTCGCGACTGGATCTTCGAGCGGCACCGTTACGGCCTGCTCGATCATGCACCATCGCGACTGGGACGAGCCGCCCGGCAACGGCGGCTTCCTATTCAACGGCGGCCGCATCTACATCGACATGGGTCACCTCGAATTCTGCACGCCGGAATGCCGCAACGTGGCCGACGTCGTGCGCTATGATCGCGCCGGCGATCGCATCCTGCTGCACGCGGTGGCGGCCCTCGGCCTCAGCGGACGCGTCAGCTTCTTTCGCAACAATGTCGACCACCACACCGGCGCGACCTTCGGCTGTCACGAAAACTATCTCGCTCCACCGTTTCGCCCCGTTTTCCGAGCCGAACGTGCTGAGCCTGCTGGCCTTCCTCACCCTGCGCGTCCTGTTCACGGGCAGCGGGCGCGTGGGCGAGGACCGCCGGTTCGATCCGGACGCGACCCGCCCGCCGGTGGCTTTTCAGATCAGCCAGCGTGCCGATTATCATCGAAAACGACTTCTACGAATGGGTGCAGCACAGCCGGGCGATCATCAATACGCGCGATGAGCCGCTGGCGGACCCGCGCCGTTTCCGCCGACTGCATCTGTTGCACGGCGATACCAACGTGCTCCCCGCCGCGCTCTTCTTGAAAGTCGGCGCCACGCGCCTGGTGCTCGACCTGCTCGAGGCGGATGATCTTCCCGGCGTCGCGCTCGCCGAGGCCGTGGGGACGATGCGGGTGCTCTCGCGCCGAACCACGCCCCCGTGGCGGGTGATGCTGGACGGAGGCGATGAGGCGGACGCCCTCGAACTGCTCGCCCGCTACCGGCAACGCGCCGCCGCTCGTTTTGCCGGTCGGGATCCGGAAACCGACGCCATCCTGGCGCTGTGGTCGCGCGTCGAGGCGGCCCTGGCGGACGACCCCGGAAAACTCGTGGGCGTGCTCGACTGGGTCACCAAGCTGCACCTGCTCGAGAGCTTCCGGGAGCGGGAACAAATCTCCTGGAACGAGCCGTGGTTGCAGGCGCTGGATCTCGAATACCACCACACCGATCCCGCGCGCAGCCTCGGTCTTCCCCTGGCCGACCTGGACGGACCGTGGGCGAACGGACTGGATGATCCCGCGCCGTTGGAGAAACCGCCGGGGGACACCCGCGCCGCCGTTCGCAGCTCCCTCATGCGCCAGATCGCGGCCAGCGGCGAACCTTACGAGATCGACTGGCACCGCATTGATCGCGGCAACCACGGCTCGACCGCGCTGTTCGATCCCTTCCAGACGGGCCTCCGCGGAAACGGAGCCGCGCACGCAAAGTAGCCGTCGAGTTCACGGAGACCCGATCGTATCACCCTCGACCGCATGCTGCAGTGACGGCTTGCGCTGTGCGTCCGAACGAGGACAAAGGTCGTCCGCGCCGTTCAGGCGCGATCCGGCAACATGTCGCAGCCTCACCCTGCATCCGAATCGGCGGCACGCGGCGCTCCCGCCGAGGTGTTGCGTGCCTTCCTGAAGCTCGGCTGCATCGCGTTTGGCGGACCGATCGCCCACCTCGGTTACTTTCGCCAGGAGTTCGTGGAAAGGCGGCGCTGGCTCGATGACGCTGCGTTCGCCGATCTCGTGGCCCTGTGTCAGTTTCTTCCCGGGCCGGCCAGCAGCCAGGTCGGCCTGGCCCTGGGCTGGCGCCGCGCGGGTTACGGCGGCGCGCTGTGCGCCTGGCTCGGTTTCACGCTGCCCTCCGCCATCCTGATGGTCGCCGTCGCGTTCGGCGTCGCAGCCACCCAGGATGTGGCGCACGCCGGATGGGTGCAGGGCCTGAAGGTCGCCGCCGTGGCGGTGGTCGCCCAGGCGCTGTGGTCGATGGCGCAAACGCTCTGCCCCGATGCCCGACGGGCGACGCTGGGCGCCGGCGGCGCCGTCGTGCTGTTGTTGTGGCCCTTCGGCTGGGTGCAGATCGCGGTGCTGGCGGGCGGCGCGATCATCGGTCGCTGGTGGCTGCGCGACATCGCGGTGCCGGATGCAGCGTCTGCCCCGCTGCCCGCCGCCGGCCGCTTCGCCGGGCTCGGCTGGCTCGTGGTTTTCGCCGTCCTGCTGATTGCCCTGCCGGTTCTGGTCCGCGTCTGGCCCGTGCACGGGCTCGCGCTGCTCGATGGATTCTATCGCGCGGGTTCCCTCGTGTTCGGCGGGGGCCACGTCGTCCTGCCGATGCTCGAGCAGGCAACCGTCGGACCCGGTTGGCTGGACCACGACCAGTTCCTCGCGGGCTACGGGGCAGCCCAGGCGTTGCCGGGACCGCTGTTTGCGTTTTCCGCATACCTCGGTGCCATACAACACCTCGATCCGCGTGGCGTCTTGGGCGGCGCAATCGCCCTGCTCTCCATCTACGCGCCCTCGGCATTCCTGGTCTTCGGCACGCTGCCGCAATGGGAACGATGGCGCCGGCGGCGCGCCGCTCGTTCGATCGTGGCGGGAGTCAACGCCGCGGTCGTCGGGCTGCTCGGCGCGGCCTTTTATCACCCGGTGTGGACCTCCGCCATTACGGAGCCCGATCGCGCGGCGATGGCGGTGGCCGCATTTGCCGCACTGCGCTTTTGGCGGCTGCCGCCATGGCTGATAGTGCTCGGGGCCGCGGGTCTCGGGCAGATCTTCTTCGGCAAAATGTAAATGGTTCCAACGGCGAGATGACGGTTCTTTACAAGTAAACGCGGCGGATCAGGCGCGAACGCCGTTGACACGGCAGGCGCGTGAAAGATCGTGACCCTCCCGGCCGTTATCCTACCCAGCGACCACGGGAGTCAGATGGATTCGGCGAACATCCTCGTACTCGATACGACACCTGCACCGTCGATGGCCGACGAGTTGTGCGGGATGTTGGGCGGGTCGATGAAGGGCTCCGCCAACATTCATCGCCACGCGCTGGCAGGTCGCGTGGGTGACGCATTCCGGGCCTGCCTTTCACGAGTGCGCGCGGACCTGGCCATGATCGTCATCGAAAGCGGCGATGCGCCGGGGTTGCTCAACATGCTCGAAGATCCGCGGGCGAACTCCCACGCGCCGCTGCCGGCGCTCGTCGCGGTTCTGGAACGCAGCGCCCCGCAGGAAACGGCTGCGCTGCTGCGTGCCGGCGTGGCCGACTACATCCTGCCGCCCCTCCATCCCGGCAACATCATCCCCCGCGTTCAGCGGCTGCTGCCGCTGCGGCCGCCATCCGCGACAGCGGTCGGGGACGGCCGGCAGCGCCTCATCGGCGGCAGCCGCGCGTTCGTCGCGGAGATCGACAAGCTGCCGCTGATCGCGCGTTGCGACACCGGTGTCCTGATCGAAGGCGAGACCGGCACGGGCAAGGAACTTTTCGCCCGCGCGATCCACGAGCACAGCCCCCGCCGGGCAAAACCGTTCGTGTGCGTCAACTGCGGGGCGATTCCGGTCGATCTCGCCGAAAGTGAACTCTTCGGACACGCGCGCGGCGCGTTCACCGGCGCCTACGCGGCGCACGATGGCCTGATCGCACAGGCGGACGGTGGCACCCTTTTCCTCGACGAAGTCGCGTCGCTGCCCCTGCTCACCCAGGTCAAGCTCTTGCGGTTTCTGCAGGAGCGGGAGTATCGCCCGCTCGGCGCCACGGCAGCCCGCCACGCCGATGTAAGGGTGATCGCGGCGGCCAACACCGGACTCGCCAGCGCGGTGCACGACGGCCGCTTCCGCAACGACCTGTTCTACCGCCTCAACATCATCCGCGTGTCCCTGCCCGCGCTGCGCCACCGGCGGGAGGACATTCCCGTGCTGGCGGGACATTTCCTGCAGCGCCACGCGACGCGCTTCGCCAGCCCGGCCCGTGATCTCAGTCCGGATGCGCGCGAACGGCTCATCCGCCACGAATGGCCGGGCAATGTGCGTGAACTCGAGCACACGATCGAGCGCGCCGTGGTCTTCGCCCGGGGGCCGGTGGTTGACGCCGACCATCTTTTTCCCGACGAGCCGGAGGAACCCGTCACCGATGCGGAGTCGTTCAAGCGCGCGAAAGCCCGCACCGTCGCGGAATTTGAGCGCTCGTACATCGAAGGTCTCCTGGCCGCGCACCGCGGCAACATCTCGCACGCCGCCCGGCGCGCGGGAAAGAATCGGCGCGCCTTCTGGGAGCTGATGCGCAAGCACGGCGTCGACGTCGACCGGTTCCGGCCCCTCCCGGCCGAACCGGAATGACAAACGTGCGCCGCGGGTCGGATCTTTTTGTCCTCGTTGCTCCCGCAGGATAATCAAAACGGCGCGGCGCGCCGCCCTCCAGGACGCTGACGCGTGCGTTGGGGTCAAGCAGGCGCGACCGCGTCTGAAATGCGGGTCTCCGTACCGCCTTCCCATCATGGTTGGCGCCGGCAGCTCGGACAAACCTGTCCATGCCGCGATCGCGTCGCCAGCCCGACCCGGGCTTTATCTTCCCTTTTCTCCCATCGTGGCCGGCTCGCGCAACTTGCTGTCTCGAAACATTCGCTACGCCCTCGTGCCTGGGTCGAGGTCGCCGCGCTGACGCGGGGCCGCGCATGCTGGCACCCGCGCTGCTGAAGTCGGCGGACCACCTCGCCCGCGTTCGTCCCCCTGTCCGCATTCATGGCCAACATCGCCGCGATCCGTTCCGTTGGAAGCTCACTCGCCGAGTACCTGGGCAACGCCTACCGCGCCGCCGTGTTTCCGCCCGGCATCACCAAGCCCGGTTGCACGTTCACCGTCGTCAGCAGCGGCACCATGCAAACCCAGGAGGACCCGAGCAACCAGGCGGTGCAGGTGCTGCTCTATCTCTACCGCGCCAACATCGACACCCACCTGCGCAACGCCGGACGGGCCGCCACGCCCGACATGCGCACGGTTCCCCTGTCGATCGACCTGCACTATCTCTTCAGCTTCTGGTCGACGAGCGCGGAGAACGAACACCTCGCGCTCGCCTGGACGATGCGGCAGTTGCACACGGCGCCGCTGCTCGACGGCACCATCCTCAGCACCGACGCGAACTGGGCCGCAGACGAGATCGTCCAGCTCATCCCGTCGGAGTTGAGCAACGAAGACATGATGCGCATCTGGGACGCGCTGCGTCCGGACTATCATCTCAGCGTCGCCTACATCGCGCGCGTGGTGCGCATCGATCCGGACGTGATCGACGAGGCCGGGCCCGTCGTCACCACGCGCCTGCGCTACGCCCGGCCGGCGCCGTCGCCATGATTCTCACCGCAAAAAATCTCCGTGACATCGAGAGTGAAGACCGTCGCGTCCTCGGCGCGATCCGGCTGGTCGACCACCCGACCCGCGCCCCCCTCGTGGTTCCGGCCGCGATCGAAGCGCGCGGCGCGGCGATCATCGATGTCACACCTCCCGGGCCGCCCGCGGTGGTCCAGCAGGTGCCGCTGGGGCGCGGCGCCATCGATGTGCGACAGAATCGCCGCGGATGGTTCGTGATTTTCCGGGCGCCGCTGTTCGACCTCTACACGCGCGCTTTTCTCACGCCCGTGAATCCGCCCGAGTTGCCCGCCACCCGCCGGTTGCGTGTCCGCTGCGCGATTGCGGACGCCGGCCCGGATCACCTGCCGCGCTTTTTCGACTTTGATCTGCCGCGTTCGCTCGAGGCCGGCGATCCCGACCACGTGCAGATTCCGCTGGCGGTGGAGTTGCTCCGGACACCGTCGGCCCCGCTCGCCGACGGCTGGGCAGCGCTGCGCGTCCGCGTCCGCCAGAGCGCGACCCTGGCCACGCTCCCGGGGGTTCTGGTCCGTGTCTTTCGCAGTCCGCGCGCGGCCGGTGACGAGCCGATCGGCGTCGGCCTGACCGAATGGCGCGACGCGCACCTGCGCGGCGAAGCGATGGTGCCGATTCCGGGGCTGCGACGGTTTACTCCGGGAGCAGGCGTCAACGTGCTGGAAACGACGCATGCGATCGAGCTCGAGGTCACGCGCGACCGGAATTTCCCCGACCCCGCGAGCGCGACTCCGGCGCTCGCCCAGATTCCCGATCTGGACGCGCTGACGGCAGCCGCCGGTCCCGGCACGGACATCGTGCGCCGCGTTTCCATTCCCGGCACGGCCGACTTCGTCCTCGATCCGCCCGCTCCGCACACGATCGCGGCCGCCGAGGAACTCGCACTCGACCTCACGATGCCATGAGCCTCCGCAACTTTTCCCAGTCATCACCACAATCCTAACGGACACCACCTATGCCTGAATACCTCGCACCTGGCGTGTATGTTGAAGAGACGAGCTACCGCGCCAAATCCATCGAAGGCGTCGGCACCAGCACCACGGCATTCGTGGGGCCGACTCGAAAAGGACCGATCGTGACCACCGAACCGGATCCGGCGGGAAATCCGCCGGCCGCCCCGGAACTGTTGACCAGCTTCGGTGACTTCGAGCGCATCTACGGCGGCATCGAGGATCTCCACTTCGGTCCGGCCAATCCGCCGGCCGCCGTGACGAACTACCTCGCGCACTCCGTGTTTCAGTTCTTCAACGAAGGCGGATCGCGGCTGTATGTTGCGCGTGTCGCCAACGAACCCGCGCCGGCGGCGTCCGCCAATTTGCGTGGCGCCGTGGCGGCCGCCGAGTCGGTGCTCATTCGCTCGCGCTTTGGCGGCACCGGTGGCAATGGTCGCGCCACCGTGTCGGAAATTGCCACGGCCACGACCGTCGACCAGCTCGGCGATTTCATCGACGGCGTGTTGCTGCGGGTGAGCGATCCGACCGCCGCTCCCGCATCGCTGGAAGGCGGTCCCCTGCCCGCCAACCTCGCGGCGGTGCCGCTCGGTGCGCCCGGTGACGCCCTCGTGCTCAACCTCGCCATCAACGGCGTCCCCCGCGCGCTGACTTTCGCCGGCGCGGCGGCGACGATCGCCGGCACTGCCGATCTCGGTGATCCCATCACGATCGGCGCCACGGAACGCGAGTTCCGCGTGCGCGTGAACGGCGCGCTGCAGGTCGTGCAACTGCCGGTGGGCGACACGACCCAGGCGGCGTTGCCCGCCGTGTTGAACGGTTTGCTCACGGGCGTGGTCGCGACCATGGACGGCGCCCGACTGCGCCTCACCACGCAACGGCGCGGCACGAGCGCCGGCATCCAGGTGTTGACCGCCCGCCTCGGCTTCCAGCCGGGACCGGCTGCCACCGCTGCTTTCGACGCGGCGACGAACAACGTCGTCGATCTCGCCTCGGTCACGATCGCGGACGTGCAGGCTCAGGTTGCGGCTTTGAACGCCGCCTTGCCCGCCGGCACGGCGCCGGTCCTTGAGGTCGTGGAACTGGCCGGTAGCCGCTTCGCCTTGCGCACGCGGGTCGCCGACAATACCGCAGCGCTCGCCACCGCCGCCGCCGGCGCGGGTGAGACCTCGGTGCAGGCCGCTCTCGGCCTGCCGGTCCCGGCCGCGGGCGCGGTCGGCGCCGGCGCTTCGCCCACCCTCTTCCAGCGCGCCACGGTTGCCGGCAATCACGTCTGGCACGTGCCCGGCGATACCGCCACGCAACTCAATGTCGGCACGCTGGCGAATCGCGAGCTGCACACGCTCACCTTCAGCCTCGTGTTCGACGGCGCCGAAGGCGACAGCACGGTCTTCGACGAGCTCGCGTTCGGGCGCGATCATGCGCGTTTTGCCGCGACGTATCTCGTGGAGCATCCGATGGCGCGGGCGGACGCGCTGCTGCAGCCCGTGTGGTTCGACATCGGCGCCAACGTCGATCCGGGGGAACTCTACAACGCTCTGTTTCCCGCGGCCACCACCGAAATTCTCGATGGCCGGCCGGTCGCGCGGCACGCGCTCACTGGCGGGACTGACGGCGTGCATCCGATCGTGGGCACGACCACCATCACCGGCAGCTATGCCGCGGCGTTCGAATTGTTGCGCGGGCTCGAGGACATCTCGATCGTGGCCGCCCCCGGGCACGCGGACTACCCGGCCGGCGTCGGCATTCGCAACGCGCTCATCGCGCACGCCGACGCCCCGCGGGCGTATCGCATCGCGGTGCTCGACTCCCCGCCGAGGCAGTTGCCCGGCGACGTACGCCTCTACCGCGCGGGATTCGATTCGCACCACGCCGCCCTCTACTATCCGTGGGTCACGGTCCCGAATCCGCTCGCGCGGCCCGGTCGCGACGACGTGGAGACGGAGCTCAACCTCCCGCCCTCTGGCTTCATGTGCGGGATCTACGCCCGCAACGACGTCGAACAGGGCGTGGCGAAGGCGCCGGCCAACGAAGTCGTGCGGGGAGCGCTGCGGTTCGAGAGCGACATCAACTTCGCGCAACAGCAGCTCCTGAATCCGCTCGGCGTGAATTGCCTGCGCTACCTGCCCGGCCGCGGCTACCGCGTGTGGGGCGCGCGCACGGCCTCGTCCGATCCGGAGTGGAAATACGTCAACGTCCGGCGGTTCTTCATCTACCTCGAGTCGTCGATCGATCGCGGCACGCAGTGGGCCGTGTTCGAGAACAACGGCCCGCGCTTGTGGAACAACGTCCGCGAGACGATCGAGGCGTTTCTCTACAACGAATGGGTGTCGGGCAACCTGCTCGGGAGCACGCCGAAGGAGGCGTTCTTCGTGCGCTGCGACCGCAGCACGATGACGCAAAACGACCTCGATAACGGGAGGCTCATTTGCCTCGTCGGCGTCGCGGCCCTGAAGCCCGCCGAGTTCGTGATCTTCCGCATCGGCCAGAAGACCGCCGACGCGCGTTCCTGACATTCGCCGCCGGGGGGAGCGCGTTGATCGCAACGCGCTCCGGGCGGCTTGAAGTCAGGCCGCTGCGCCCCCCGCAAATTCAACCACCCTTCCTGGAATCATCCTCATCATGGCAGACCGCACCACCCCCTACGGGGCCTTCAACTTCCTCGTGAACCTCAACGGCCCGATCGGCGAGGATCAGCCGCTCGGCGGATTCTCCGACGTGTCGGGCCTGGGCACGGAGATCACCATCGCGGAATACCGCAACGGCAACGAACGGCCGAATCACGTTCGCAAGGTTCCCGGCATCCACAAGGTCAGCGACGTCACGCTCAAGCGCGGCATCGTCAACTCCAGCGACCTCTGGGCCTGGATCACGCAGACGCGCAACGAAGGCGTCGCCGCCAAGCGCACCGTCGTGATCACGCTGCGCGACGAGGCCGGCAACCCCGTGCAAAAGTGGACGCTCGGCAACGTCGTCCCGATGAAGTACACGGGCCCGGCTCTCGCGGCGAAAGGTGGCGGCGATGTCGCCATGGAGGAGATGGTCCTCTCCGCCGAGAACCTCGAAAGCGAACAGGTCGGCTGAAGGTTCACCGGCAACGCCGGGACGGTCGCGTGTCCTCAAGCGACCGCGGCCGGCTGCGGACAGCTGACGACCCTACCCTGGTTCCTCCCGCCGCGTGAATTCTTCCGGCACCTTCGATATGGACGGCCTCGATTTCGTCACTGCCACGCTCCCCGCTGCGATTCATCCTGCGCGGGCGGATGTCGCGTGCTTCATCGGCTTTGTCGCCCGGCGCCCCGTGCGTCCGCGCGGCGCCGGCGAAAGCGACGAGTCGTTGCTCGGCCGGCTGCCGGCGGCCATGCGCTCCTGGTTCGACGAGCACGATTGGGCGCCCGCGCGCAGCGGCCGCACCGTGGAGGAACTCGTCGAACTCATGGACGTACCCGTGCCGGTCGACTCGTGGGAGGCGTTCGATGCGCTCTTTGCGTGGAACGACCGCCGGATCGACGACGCGCCCGACACGCCAGGGTGCGACACCGCGCTTGGCGCCGCGGTGCGCAGTTTCTTCGCGCAAGGTGGCCGACTCTGCTACGTCGTGCGTCTCGGTGATCCCTGGCCGGTGCGCGCTCCCGTCGCGGTCCGGCGCGCCCAGGCGATCGCCTACCTGCCGGTGTTTCCTCCAGTGTCGACGGTCGACCGCACGTCCTGGCGCGGCCTCGGCCATTTGTTCGGGCTGCCCGGTATATCGTATCTCTGCCTGCCCGATCTGCCGGATCTCTTCAGTGTCTCGCCGCCGCTGCGCGAGCCGATCACGCCCCCGGAGGGTCCGGAGGCGTTCATCGAATGCGCGGCGCGCCTCGCGCCCGCCGAGCAGCGTTTCCTGCGCGGCGTGCCGCCCCCGCAGTGCGATGAGGACGGCTATCGCGCGTGGCGCCAGTGCGTCGCGCAGATCGGCGAGTTCGTCGCCTATCCACCGCACCGCCTCCGCGAGATCCAGTTCGTCGCCACCGTGCCGCTGCCGGTCGACGCCGCAGCCGTGGCCTCCGAGTTTGATGCCGCCGATCGCGTGCATCGCGCCGCGCAGGCGCAATGGAACGAGGTCGCGCAAATCCAGTCCGCGTTCGTGCAGCTCGTCTATCCCTGGTTGCGCACGCGCGATGCCAGTCTGCTGCCAGGTAACATCCTGGCGCCGGACGGCTGGTTCACCGGCTTGCTTGCGCGCAACGCGCTCGATCGCGGCGCGTGGCGAGCGCTGATTCACCAGGCGGCCGGCGCGGTCACCGCGGTGGAGCCCGTGCTCGATCGCGCCACGCTCGCCCGACCGCTGGGCGTCGGCGCCGCGACCGTGCGTGAGCATGTGTCGATCGTCGGACCGACTGCCGGCGGCATGGTGGTGCTTTCGGACGTGACCACCGACGACGATCCGACCTACCGCGCGGCCAGTGTGAACCGGCTCGTCGTGGCGATCCTGCGCGCGGCCCGGGTCGCCGGCGACGACTTCGTCTTCGGCAACAACGGCGAAGCCATCTGGCAGCGCCTGCGCGAGAACCTCGAAAATCTGCTCGCCGGCCTGTGGGCCGACGGCGCGCTGCTCGGCGCCTCCGCGCCGGAGGCATTCGAGGTGCGGTGTGATCGTTCGACGATGACCCAGGCTGACATCGACGCGGGCCGGTTGCTCGCGCGCATCAGCTTCACCGCCTCCCAACCCATCGTCCACCTCACCGTCGTGCTGGCGATGGACGACGCCGGCCAGGTCACCCTCGTGGCGCCGATCGCCGCCAGCAGTCCGGAGGTCGCATGATCACCGACACCGAATATCCGCTGACCCTGTTCCGCTTCCAGGTGGATTTCCAACGCGTCTCCCTGCGCGACCACAAGGAACAGGGCGAGATGCCGCTGTGCCGCGGCGCGTTTTCCGACTGCTCGGGCCTCGATGCGACGATGGAACCGAAGGTCATCAAGGCGGGCGGCTGGAACTACGGCGCGCGCCAGCGGCCCGGTCCCGTGACGTTTGGCACGGTGATCCTGAAGCGCGGCCTCACCACCACCCGCGACCTGTGGAAATGGTTTTCGCACGTGAACGAGGAGGGCAGGTTCGCGTTCCGACTCAATGTCACGATTCGCGCCTCCGGTCCCGGCGGGGACATTCCGGGCACGACCCTCGTCGTGCATCTGCTCCGCGCGCTGCCGGTGAAGTTCAAGTGCGCGGATCTCACCGCGCGCGGCTCCGAAGTGAGCATCGAGGAACTGCACCTCGCCCATGAAGGCCTGACGATCGACACGAAGTCATGAGCGACGCCACCACCCTTTCGCCGACCCCCAGGGCCACGCCCGTTGCGCTGGCCACGCTCGCTGTCGTCACCGGCGCCAACGACCGCACCGGCGAACCGCTCACGGTGCATTTCAATCCCGCCTCGCTGCAACTGCAACTGAGCAACGAGCTCAAGGACACGAAGAACAACGAACGCAAGCAGTACATCGCGAAGGCCAACGCCAAGCTCACGATGGACCTGCAGTTCGACACCACCGACACCGGCACGGACGTCACGCAGACGACACGGCAACTGCAGGCATTCCTCGCCCCGCCCCTGCCGGAGGGCGACGCCGCGCGGCAGCAGATTCCGCCGCCGCTCGTGTTGTTCGAATGGGGCACGCTGCGTTTCAAGGGCATCGCGGAAAACTATCGCGAGACGATCGATTTCTTCAGTGCCGGCGGCGTGCCGCTGCGCGCATCCGTGAATCTCACGCTGTCACGCCAGGACCAGGTGTTCGACCCGTCATCCGGTGGAGCCGGCGGAACTCCGGCCGGCGCGGCGCCGCCCGACACGTTTAACCTCGATACACCTCCCGGGGGCGCATCCGACACCGCGAACAATCTGGATACACCCGGCGCCGCGCGCGCGATCGCCGCGGCCAACGGCCAGGAGAATCTCCGCTTCGGCGGCGGTGGCTCGCTGAACATCGGTGGCAGCGTCACCCTCAAGGCGGCCGTGGCGTTTTCCGCCGGCGCCGGCGGCGGCCTTTCACTGGGCGCCGGCGCGGGCGCGGGCTTGTCTGGCGGGATCGGCATCGGGATCGGCGGCGGTGTCAACGCAGGAGCGGGCTTCGGCGCAGGCGTGAGCATCGGCGCAAGTGCCGGAGCCGGCGCGGGCCTTTCCGCAACCGCCCGCCTTTCCGCAACCGAGGGCGCGTTCGCCGGATTGCGCGTCAACCCCTCGGGGCCGAGCACGCTGAAGCTCGATCCCAAGAAGCTCATGCCGTCCGTTTCCACCGCCTCCCGCTCGCTCGACAGCGGCGCGACGTTTCAGGCCGGCGGCAAGGCCACGCTCGGCGGCGCCACCGGTCTGCGCGCGGACGTCGGCGTGAGCGGAAAACTTTCCTTCGACTGACCCACCGCATCAACCATGCCCGTCCAAATTGATGAGATCACCGCCGAGGTCGTCCCCGCTGCCGATGCGAGCGCACCGGCGCCGGCCTCGCCGGAAAATTCCCCGTCGCCCGAGGCTGAACTGCGCCGGCAACGCGACCTGCTCGGCCGCCTCGAGGCCCGCGCGCTGCGTGTCTGCGCCGACTGATCCCTTCTTCCATTTCGCTGCACCATGCCCGAAGCCCCGCTCAGTGAACTCGCCCTCTACGCCGCGCGCCCGACGCTGCGCGTGAACGGCGAGGACAATGACCGCGTCAGCGGCCTGCTGGTCGCGATGGACATGGTCGAGCGCGAGGAAGGATTGAGCACGCTCGAGCTGCGCTTGAACAACATCGCGGCCGACGGCGTGGGCGGCGCCGGGTTCGCCTTCGAGGACGAGACCGCGCTCAAGCTCGGCGATCGCATCGGCGTCTACTCCGGCGACGAAACCGGGCCGACGGAGATCTTTTCCGGCTTCATCACCGCGCTCGAAGCGGAGTTCACCGAGGACGGTCCGCCGATGCTGACCGTGCTCGCCGAGGACAAACTGCAGAGCGCCCGCCTGCAGCGCCACACGCGCACCTTCGACGACCAGTCGATCTCCGACATCGCGAGCACGATCGCGCAGGATCTTGGCCTCACGCCCACCATCAGCGGCTTTACCGATCCGATCGGCGTGCAAGTGCAGCTCAATGAAAGCAACCTCGCGTTCCTGCGGCGCCTGCTCGTGCGCCACGACGGCGACGTCCAGGTCGTCGGTGATGAACTGCACGTCTCACCGCGCGCCGACGTGCAGCGCGGCACGGTCGAGCTCACGCTGCGCAGCCAGTTGCGTCGCGCGCGCGTGCTCGCGGACCTTGCCCATCAGGTGAACGAAGTCACCGCCACCGGTTGGGATGCGTACCAGGGCCAGCGCATCACCGGCCGCAGCACCTCCGGCAATGATCGCGGCCCCGGCAGCGGTCGCAGTGGCGCCGAGTTGCTCGCGCAGACGCTCGGCCGGCGCTCGCACCAGGTCAGCCACCTTTCGTTCGCGGACGCCGACGAGGCCGATGCGGTCGCCGCCGCCGCCTATGACGAGCGCCGCCGCCGCTTCGTGACGGTCGAAGGCAGCGCCGAGGGCAATCCCGCAGTGCGCGTCGGCACGCATGTGACGCTGGGCGGACTCGGGCCGCGATTCAGCAACACCTACTACGTCGTCGCCTGCCGGCATCGCTTCGACCTGCACAGCGGCTACGAAACCGATTTCACGGGCGAGTGCGCCTTCCTCGGAGAACCATGAACCCTCGCGCCCAACTCTTCACCGTGCCCTCGCCGGGCCTGTTCTACGGCGCACACCTCGCCGAGGTCGTCGATCTCGACGATCCCGCCAACCTCGCGCGCGTCCAGGTGCGCCTCTACAGTTTCGACGGCGTCGACGGGCACGACGGTCCGATCTGGGCGCGCGTCGCGGCGCCGTTCGCCGGCAACAATCGCGGCACGTTCTTCATCCCCGATGTCGGCGACGAGGTGATGGTCGTGTTCGTCAACGGCGACCCGCGCCATCCCATCGTGGTCGGCGGATTGTGGAACGGCTCCGACACCGCGCCGGAATCGATTTCCGGCGGCCGCAACATCAAGAAGGTGATCCGCTCGAAGAATGGGGTGAAGGTCACGCTCGAGGATCAGGACGGCCAGGAGAAGTTCATCGCCGAGACCCCGGGCGGCCAGAAGGTCACGCTGAAGGACGGCCCGGGCGCGGTGGTGATCGAGGACAGCAACGGCAACTCGATCAAGCTCGAGACCGCCGGCATCACGATCACCGCGTCCGCCAAGGTCACGATCAACGCCAGCCAGGTGGCCGTGTCCGCCGGTCTGGTCACGGTCGACGCCGGCATGTCGCGTTTCAGCGGCGTCGTGCAGTGCGACACGATGATCAGCAACACCGTGATCAGTGCCACCTACACGCCGGGTGCCGGCAACATCTGGTGACACCATGAGCCACGAAGTCATCTGGACCCAGCCGCCGCCGATCTGGCCGACTCTCTCGGTCAAGTACGTGCCGCAGCGCGCCGCCACGTTGCAGCAACCGGTCATCCTGCGCTTCGCGAGCGACACGTTCATGGACGACTTCATGAACACGGTCGCCAACGAACCGCACAAGCTCGGCGAGCTGAAGGTCCGGTCGGAGACGTGGCGCGGCTTCACCCCGCCGACGGAGCCGAAGAAGCGCGCGCCGGGCGGCGCGGTTTTGCGCCACCTCCGGATCTTCCGCCGGGCGAATCGCGCCAACCACCTGGTCGCGAACACGCCGCTGCCGGCGAGCACGAGCCCGGCCGGCGCGCCGCTCAAGCTCTACCAGCCCGCGCACCAGCGGCATTATCTCGTCACGTCGAGCCTGGTGTGCCGCGTGCCGGGATTTCCCGACCGCACGGTGGATTCCACGCGCGACGAACGCGCGGGCTTCGTGCTGCGCCGGCTGCTGCCGCCCGACGGGGAAAACACCGACGTGGCGACCTGGGACGAACACGCCTGGGTGCCGGGCGTGCGCGGCGCCACGTGGCGCAAGGTCGCCGCCGGTGCGGAAAAATCGCTCCTCGATGGCGAGGACCTGCTGCCGCTGTTCGCGGTCAACTACGAGGAGACCGGGCGCCGCGGCCGCCGCCTGTTCGCCGGCGTGATCCCGGCCGGCCGGCGCGAGGCGTATCTCGGCGCGCCGAAGGGCACGAGCGACCCCACTCCCGGAGTCACCTCGCGCACCGCGCGAAAGATCCTCCTGCGCAAGGAAGTGATCGAGCCCTGGAAGAGTCTCATCGCGCGCGCGCATCAAGTGCACCGGGCGTTGAGCGGGACGGGTGACAACGCCCCCAACGCCGCGCAGAAACTCGCGCGACTGAAGGTCGAGCGCGAGCAGTTGCAGTCCGTCTCGTGGCTCATCCTCTACGATTTCGCCCGCTATCTGTCCACCTACGCGAAACCGCTGTGGGCCGCCGTGCTGAACCCGGCGCTGGCGACGGCGCTGCCGGGCGCGCAACGCCACGCCTACGATGCGCTCGCCGCCACGGTTTTCACCCGGACGCTGAGCGACAGCTTCGACGTGTTCTTCGCGCAGACGCCGGCCGTCGGTTACGACACCAGCAGCGTCGCGCCGAACCTGCGCGCGGCCCTCGCAAAGTTCGGCACGTCCGACGGCACACTGGACACCACGATCGAGGGGATGCTCGAGTTCAACACGCAGGCCTTCGCATTCAAGGCCGCGGTCGAAGACGGCGACGAGTCGTGGCCGTCGTTTCTGTTTCCTCTCGCCGATCCCGAGCACGCCGCCGTCGATCAAGTCGCGCCGCTGCCGCCCGCCATCGCCGCCGGCGAATTCGACGAGGATGACAAGACGCCGGTGCCGCCGGATGCGGACGGCGGCCTCGCCACCATTCTCGAGCGCCTCGACGGCCTCGCCGTGCTGCTGGTGCGCGCGCTCGAGAATGCGGCGGAGCCCGCGCCCGAGCCGGCGGTGCCGACCGCGGCGATCGCGCCGGCCGACGCGCTGCGCGGTTGGTTCCGGATCCGCTGCGTCTACGACCGGCCGGAGTGCGTGCCACTGCACGACGCGGTCGTCAGCGAGGCCACGGAACCCTTCGAGATCGCCGGCTACTTCGATCCCGACGCGCCCGCGCGACCGATCCGGATCGGTCTGCCGATCGACACCACGCCGGCGGGTTTGCGCAAGTTCGACAAGAACACCGCGTTCGTGATCTCCGACACGCTCTGCGGCCAGATCCGCCGCATCAAGGGCATGACCTTCGCGGATCTCGTGCTCTCGGTGTTGCCGTGGCCGTTCCACAAGGATCTGCCGGGCGCGGATGGCGGGCCGTGCAAGAAGGGCAATCTCGAACTCGGCATGATCTGCTCGCTCTCGATCCCGATCATCACGCTCTGCGCGCTGATCCTGCTCATCATCATGGTGACCCTGTTGGACATCATCTTCCGCTGGTTCCCGTTCTTCATCCTCTGCTTCCCGCTGCCAAAGCTGGCGGCGAAATTCAAACCGCCCGGCACATGACCCTGAATCCCCCGATCGCCCGTCCGCCAATCGGCTGGCCGTTGCTCGCGGTGCCGGATGCGGCCGGCGAACTTACGTATCCCTCGCTCGCGGACAGCGTGCGCGAAAACCTCCGCGTCATCCTCAGCACGCGCAACGGCGAGCAGTTGATGCACCCGACCTACGGCGCCGGGCTGACCCGCTTCATCGGTGAACCCGACACCATCACCACGCGGCGCCGCATTCACGACCGCGTGAGCGAGGGCGTCGGACGTTGGGAACCGCGCATCATCGTCGACCACCTCGACGTGACCGGAGTCGAGGGCCAGCCCGGCCACATCCGCGTGGATCTCGCCTACCGTCTCCTTCGCACCGGCGAAGCCCGCTCCTTCGGGGTCAATCTTCAACTGGAATCGTGAACCATGCCGATCCGCCCGCCTGCTCTCGATGACCGGCGCTACGAGGACCTCGTGGCGGAGTTGCTCGCGCGCATCCCGGCGCACACGCCGGAATGGACGAACCCGCGCGTCGGCGATCCCGGCCGCACGTTGATCGAATTGTTTGCGTGGCTCGGCGACGCGCTGCTCTACCGCGTCAACCTGATCCCGGAGCGGCAGCGTCTCGCGTTCCTGCGCCTGCTCGGTCAGCCGCTGCGCGCCGCGCGGCCCGCCCGCGGCCTCGTCGTGGTGACACCTCGACCCGGACCGCTGCCGTTCGCGGGCTACGCCGTGCGCCCCGGCGCGAGTTTCGCCGGGCCGCTGGCGTTCGAGGCGCGGGATGAATTCACCGCGCTGCCGTTCACGGCCGCCGCCTACTACAAGCGCCCGATCCCGCGCAGCGAGGTGCCGCTCGAACTCGAGGCGCTGGCCGAGTTTCACAACCACGGCGCCGACGTCGCGGGCTACGCCACGACGGCGTTGTTCGCGAGCGGACCACCGGATGCGGATGGTTTCGACATCGTAAGCGATACCGCGGACCGCTGCCTGTGGTTTGCGTTACTCGCGCCGCCCGCGCCGGATTCCACGCAACAAGCAGCGTTCAACACCAGCGTCGCGGCCGCCATGCGCGCGAACTCCGGCCAGTTGTTCAACGTCGGATTCGACCCGGCGATGCCGTCCACGGATCCGCTCGAACCGATCACCGTCCGCCCGCCGGTGCCGCATCTCTGGGAGATTTCCGCGCACACCGGAACCGACGACATCAATGCGGACAACCCCTGGCAGCCGGAATACCTCACGATGGATCGTGTCGACGACACGACGGCCGGCCTCACGCGTCGTGGTGTGATTCGCCTGCAACTGCCCGCGCAGGACGTGTTGCATGCTCCGACCAACGACGTGCGCGCGGATCCCGATGCCGGGGTCGGTGATCGCCCGCCGCGACTGGACGACGAGGCCATGGCCGCCCGGCTGGTCGCGTGGGTGCGCCTGCGCCCCGCTCCCGCCGCGGGCGCACCCGCACCGGAAACGCAGTTCAACACCGGCCAGGGCGCGGAGAATCTGCAATCCTCGCCGACCGGCGCGGCGCCGGTCGTGCGCGAAATCGAGCACCTCCGCATCGTCTGGGCCGGCCTCAACGCCGTCGAAGTCGAGCAGTTCGTCACGCGCACGAATCTCATCATCGGCGACAGCACCGGTGCCGCGGATCAGGAGTTCATGCTGCCCGCCGGCTCGGTGGAGCCGGAGACTCTCGTCATCCAGGTCGCCGAAGAAGGCGGCACGACCACCTGGTTGCGCGTCGACGATCTCGCGACCCTCGATCGCGATGCCGCCGCATCGCGCGACGCGCGCGTCTACCAACTCGACGCCGAGGCGGGCACGATCAGGTTTGGCGACGGCGTGCGCGGCCGGATTCCCCCGGCCGGCCGCCGCATTCTCGTGCGCCAGATGCGCTCCGGGGGTGGCGCCGCCGGCAACCTGCCCGCGGGCGCGCTGAAGACCGTGACCGCGACGTCGCTCACCGGCGCGAGTGTCGGACGCAATCTCCTCGTCGAGCAGCCGCTGCCGTTCAGCGGCGGCGCGGATGCTGAAACGCTGGCCGAGGCGGAGAAACGCATTCCCGCGCGCCTGCGGCACCGCGAACGCGCGGTCACGCCCGACGACTATCGCGTCGTCGCCCGCGAAACGCCCGGGGTCGCGGTCGGGCGCGTGGAGTTGTTGCCGCGCTTCAAACCGCAACAGCGGCACGACGACATCCCCGGTGTAGTCACGGTCATGGCCTTGCCTGCGCGACCGCTCGCGCCCGCGCCCAACCCCCGCGCCGACCGGCCGTTTCTCGAGGCGATCCACGGCTGGGTGGATGCGCGTCGTCCCGTCGGCACGGAGTTCTACGTCATCGGATGTGAGTACGTGCCGGTGGCGGTGAGTGTCGCGATCTCGGTCGCGGACGAGGCGCCGATCGACGCGACGCTGCAGGATGTGAAGCAGGCGCTGATCCGCGTGCTCTGGCCGCTGCCGGACGGTGGCTTCGACGGCCAGGGCTGGCCGCTGGCCCGCGAGTTGAGCAACCGCGAACTCGAGGTCGAGGCGGCGCGTGTGCGCGGTGTCTCGGAGGTCGCGGGCTTGAACCTGTTTGTTCGCAACACCAGTTCCGGCGCATGGGAGCGCCTGGGCGACGCACGCGACGGCCGGGAGCAGAACCTCGCGCTCGAAAAGTGGCAGTTGCCGGAGTTGCTTGGCATCACCGTGGTCATAGGCGACAGCGCGCCGCTGATGCTCGAACTCGACAATCCGTTCGCCGATCCGAACGCGCGTCCCCTCACCGTGCCGATCGTGCCGGAGCTTTGCTGATCTTCTCCGATGGATGCCAACCACCAACGCTTCTGGATGCTCGCCACCGCCGAGGACTGGCACGGCGCGGGCACGGAGGTAGCACAGGTCGAATACGACACGACGTGCCGGACCTTGCGGCTGCGCGACCGCCGGCCGGAGCGGCCGCTGCCCGGAGCGCTCAACGAAACCGCCGGCAACGCGCTCGTCGGCACGCCCGCGCGCGGGATCGATGCCTTCGGCACGATCGCGTTTTGGAATCCCACGCTCAACATCCTGCAGGCAACCGGCGGCCTCGAGGCGGCGGACGACCTGGACGGACCCGTCACGCTCTGGGCGGCACCGCCCGCACTGCGCGTCACCGATCTTGCGATGGGCTTCGACGACGTGCTCTACCTCGCCGTGCAGGAACGGGACGCGTCCGAGACGCTCGTGCGCTCATTGGTCGGGATGTTCGATCCGCGCGGCCGGTGGCGGCGGCCGGCCGTGTTCACGCTGGAGACCCCGGGCTTTGACGGCGACCACGCGGCCGCGGATCCGGTGGAGGGCGCGTGGTTGCTGGATCGGAACCGGCGACTCATCGGGCGCGTGCGCGGATTGCCATTGCGTGACGGGCAACCGCCGATCTTCGCGCCCACGACCTTTCGGCCCGCTCCGGAGAATCCCCATCCGCCGCGCTTCACCCTGGACGACCGGCAACCGCTATGGGCGGCGGATGACGAGCCGGTCGCGCTCGCGTGCAGTCCGGATGGCCGGCTGGCCGTGCTCGCGTGGCGGGACGGCAACGAAACGTGGCTGCACCTGCGCACGCTCGCTGGCGTCTGGCTGACGCCGCGTCGCCTCGCCCAGGCCGGACACCCGGCGACGGTCGCCTGGTATTCCAACGAACGCCTCGTCGTGCTGCCCGGCCCGCGCACCGTCGCGAGCGCGACGCGCCAGCCGCGCGAAGCGATTCCCTATGACCCGGCGGACGAACCCGACGACACGGACGCGCTGCAGGCCACGGGCGGATTCTATCCCGTGCGCGCAATCGACGAAGCACTCTTCCTGAAAGGCGTCACGTTTCCCCCGCACTATCCACTCGCGGACGCCGGCGTGCGCTCGGCCGTATTGCGACCTTTGTCGTATGTTTCGTACACCCGCACCGGCCGCGCTTTCGGCCGCCGCCTCGACAGTGGCAGCGCGCAAACCGTGTGGCACCGCCTCTACTGCGAAGGCGAATTTCCACTGCAATGTGGTGCGACGATAGCGCTCGCCGCCAGCGATGATCCGGACGCGAACATCCTCCCGGAAGACTGGCAGGTTCACGTCATCGGCGCTCCAGGCGTGTCCCTCGAGGACATTCCGCCGCAGGCCGCGCGCGGCGTCTGGCTGCCGGATCGCTCCGAGATCCCACATCACGCGGGCTTGCTGGGCCGTGATCCCCAGCGCGATCGGGCAGGACTGTTCACCATCTTGATCCAGCGTCCCGGCCGCCGGGTGCGCCGGCTTGCCGGCCGGTTCCTTCACGTGCGCGTCGATCTCACCGGCACGGGACACCGGACACCGGAAATCGCCGCGCTGCGTTGCTACGGCTCGCGCTTTTCCTACCGTGATCGTTACCTGCCGGAACTCTACGGCGAGGAACGCTTCGGCGCGGACGCCGACGCCGCGGATCGCGCGACGGGCGCGGATTTTCTCGAGCGCTACCTTGCACTCTTTGAAAGCGTGCTCACACCGCTCGAAGACCGCGCCACGACCGCGCAGGTCGTGATGGACCCGCGCTCGGCGCCCGACGAGGCGCTCGACTGGCTCGGGTCCTGGCTCGGCGTCGTGTTCGACGAATCCTTCCCCGTCGATCGGCGGCGGGCATGGATTGAAGCGGTGCCGCGTCTGTATCGCACGCGCGGCACGATGGCCGGCCTGCAACTCGCGCTCGAGATCGCGACCGGCGGCCGCATGCAACGCGCGTTTGTCGATGCCCGTGACCTCGCCCGCGATGCGCGCACGACCGTGCTCGATGCCGCGGACGCGGCCGGCGTGCCGTTGCGCGAGGTCACCTACCCGTTCGGCGGCGGCGTGACCGGCGGCGAGATCCTCGTGATCGAGGACTACCGGCTCCGGCGCACGTTCGCGACCATCCTCGGCGCGAATCTCTCGCAGGCGGACGACCCGCTGCTGCCCGGGCTGATCGTGAGCGCGAATTCACGGGTGGGCGACACGCTGTTCCTCGGCGAGGACGAGAAAACGGAACTGCTCGCGCTCTTTCGTGACGCCTTCAGTACCGATCCCGAACAGCGCGCGAACGAGATCCGCGATGTGCAGGCGTTCTCCGCAAAGTTTGCGCACCGGGTGACCGTGTTCGTCCACGATAGCGTCACGCCGATGGATTTCGGCCTGCTCGAACGCATGGCCACGCGCGAGGCGCCCGCGCATCTGCTCGTGCGCGTCGTGCGCGCGACCGAGCCGCTGCTCGTCGGCATCTCCAGTCTCGTCTGCGTCGACACGTATCTCGGCCCGGCGCGACCGCCCGGAGTCGTGCGGCTGGATCAAAGCCGCATCGGGGAAAACGATTTCATCCACCGGCAGCCCAGCCTCGATCCGCGTCTCGGCGGCGGCCGCTGGGATTCACCGCTCCCGATCGCCCGGGCCTCGGCGCCTGCGCTCGTGCCGAACGCGGAATCCTTCCGCCTCGACGGCTCCGCGTCATCCGCGCCGCCCGGGCGCGCGATCGCGCGCTACCGCTGGACGCTGCAACCCCCTTCCTGAAAACCAACCCGCCGCGACGATCGGGCCAGCGCGCGACGGCATCTTTCGGCCCCTCACCCACCTCACAACCATGCCAGACGTCAAATCCACCGACCTCAAGGTCAACCAACCCGTCGAGGCCAACGCCCCGGATTCCCAACTCGTGATCGTGGTCGATGCCACGAACCCGATGAAAACCGGCACCTACGTGTTCCAGCTTCAGGTCGTCGACGATGCGAAGAACACGTCCCAACCGACGACGGTGAAGGTCGTGGTCGTCGATGACAAGGCGCCCAATGCCGTGATCGATGCACCCGAAACCGTCGGCTTCGGCCAGGGCTTCACGCTGAGCGGCAAACGTTCGTTCGATGTCGGCGGCACGATCGCGCGCTTCGTCTGGACGCTCCTTCAGGCGCCGTGACGTTCACCGGGGCCGTCGGAGCGGTTTCAGGCGCGATGCGAAGGTCGTCGCAACCCGCGCTCGCGACTGAAGCCGCTCCTACCTGCCGCGAGTTTTCGCAACCAATATAACGCGTCTTGAAGTTTGCACTGAACCAGCCCTTTGAAACCGACCAGCCCGAGGTCGACGTCGATCCCGGACTGCCGCCGGGCACGTACCGCTTCCAGCTCGTGGTCGTGAACCAGGCCGGACGCCGCAGCGCGCCGGCCACGGTCACGATCACGGTTCGGCCCCGCACGATTACCCCGCCCGTCGTGGTCGATCCCCGCCTCGGCGCCGTCGTCACACCGGTGGGCGGAGCCGTGACGCGACCCGTCACTCCGCCGACACCCATACCCGGTCCCGCGGTCATCCGTCGCCCGACCAATCCGCCCACGCCATGAGCCTCATCTCCGATCCCGTCCATACGCGCCTGACTTCCGATCGCCTGCACTACGCCACCGGCGAACTGCTCGGCGCCGACGACTTCCGCGACGAGCAAACCTACCATCGCCGCCAACTCGCGCGCGCGCTCTTGTTCCTGCACGGCAGCGGCACCATCGCGGGCCTGGGCGTCGTCACCACCCACCAGCCGGGGCAGAACGGCGCTCCCGACGAGGTGGAACTCGAGGTCGAACCCGGCCTCGCCCTGGACCGCGTCGGCCGGTTGATCGAGGTGCCGCGCGAAGCCTGCCTGCGTCTGCGGCGGTGGTTCGAATTCGGCGCCGGCAACGATCCGCGCGACGAAAGCTCGGGTCGCGACGAGCTCGATCGCGACGACCTGCGCTCCGCCTGGCGCGCCGATGCGAGCCCGGCGGGCGGCGCGGTCGTGGCCGACATCTACCTCGCGTTTCACCCGTGCGATCGCGGCTACACGCCGGCGTTCGCCAGCGGTCCGTTCGATGCGCTCGACGCCTCCCAGCCTTCGCGCGTGCGCGACGGCTACGAACTCACCCTCGTGCCGCGCGCGGAACCGGATGCGGACCTGCCGGCCGCGTTTGATCCGTGGGCCAGCCTCGACGGAGCGACGCCGGCCGAACGCCTGGAATCGGCGCGCATCCTGAGCCTCGATGCCTGGGAGCAACTGGCACCGCCCGCGCCGAATCACGCCGGCGCCTTTCACGACAACCCGCCAGGCGTCGATCCGACCGCGGTCCTGCTCGCGCGCCTGCGTGTGCCCGCCGCCGAAGCCGCGAACGTCGTGAGCGCGCCACGGCCCGACTGGTCGGCGGCCGCGTGGCCCGATCCCCTCGCGAACGTCAACGTCAACGTCCGCAACTTCCTGTTCCCGTCCGCCGCACTCCGCCGCATCGCCGGCTTCTGAGTTCTCCAACCCGCAACCGCATTTTCACCATGGCGATCAACCCCAACGGTTCCAACCGCGACCAACTGCTCGAACTCGCCGTCAGCCGGCGCGACGAACTGCTCAACGCGCAAGTGCTCGTGGGCGATCCGCGCCGCTGGCGCCCGCGCTGGTTCGACGGCCGCTTCCTCGCTGCCTCCGACCTGCTCTCCGAGCAAAACTATTTTCTCGTGCGCCAGGCCGACCTCGGCCGCGCCGGCGGCAGCG
Source organism: uncultured Verrucomicrobiae bacterium (assembly GCA_963797435.1). GTDB lineage: Bacteria > Verrucomicrobiota > Verrucomicrobiia > Opitutales > Opitutaceae > CAWCPJ01. The sequence goes on from CAWCPJ010000011.1 coordinate 64,994, forward strand.
GCGTGATCGACGGCCTCGGCGTCACCGTCATCGACAACCCTGGCGATTCGCCCGACCAGCTCACGATCGCGCCCGGCTACGGCGTCACCGATACGGGCGAACTGATCGCGCTGCTCGATCCTCTCACGGTCGATCCGGCCGACGTCCCGGAAATGCGACGGCTCGATGCCGCGTTCGGCCTCCAGGTGATCCCAAACGAACCCGGGCAGACGCGCACGGGCCTCTATGTGCTTGCGTTGCGCGCGGTCGAGTGGACCGCGAATCCGATCGGCGCGTATCCCACGTCGTTGACCGGCCAGCGCACGGTCGAGGACGGCACGATCGTCGAGGGCGTCGCGGTTTCGCTGATCCCGTATCCGGACCAGGGTAACGACGAGACGTGGGACCGCCGCCGTGCGCGCGTCGCGCGGGAGATCTTTGTCGAGGGTCGCGATCGCGGACTCGACTCGGGCGTCCTGCCGCTCGCGATGGTGGCGCTGCGCGGCAATCTCATCGAGTGGCTGGACAGCTACCTGGTCCGGCGCGAAACCGGCGCCGAGCGTCCGGCGGGGATGGATTTCGGCTTCGGCAATCGCGCGCTGCGCGAGGCGCACCTCCTGCAATACCAGGCGCACCTCGCCGACGCGCTCAACGCGCAGCAGGACGCGCCGTTTTCCGCGCCCGCGTGGTTCGAAGCGCTGCCGCCCATCGGACGGTTTCCCTCGGGCACGATCGACGCCGACGCGCTCACGCAACGCTTCTTCCCGCCCGGCATCGAGGTCGACGTGTCTTTCATGCCGGAGGACGAACTGCCCGCCCTGATCGAGGAATCCCTGCTCCTGCCGCCGATTGATCTCACGCTCGGCCTCGACGAATTGAGCGGCACCGGCGTCGTGGTCCTCGTGCCCCTGACGCGAGGCGAATTCACCGCGAACCGCGCGTCGCTGCCGGACTGGAACGCGCAACCACAAGCGCTCGCCCCGGCGTTCACTCAGATGAAGCGGCGGGCGTCGCCGCGAGATCTGCTGTTGTCCCAGGTCTTTCGCACCAAGGTCGTGGCGCCGACGACACCGCCGGTGGAAGAGGAACCGTGGCGCGCCCTGCTGCGCACGGCGCTCAGTCAACCGCTGCTGTGGTATGTGCGCCGCCGCCACCTGCCGATCGCGTCCAACGTCGCCGCGACCGCAGTCGACGCCACCGCCGCGGACGTTGCGGACACGACGCGCCTGGCCGCGATCGTGCGCAGCGATGCGTTTCTCACGGATCGCCTCACGTCGCTGCGCGCCATCGCGGCGCCCGAAACCAACCTGCTCACCACGCGCCTCGCCGCGCCGAGCGTCACGGAGAATCCCGCGTTGCTGCGCAGCCTCGTCGCGCTGGCGACGACCACGGATGCCGGCGCCCCCACTGCGGAGAGCGTGGTCACCGCGCTCGCGCCGACGACGGATCCCCAGCTCGGCGCCGGCCTCAAGATCCTCGCCGAGGCCGATCCCACGCTGTCGCGCCGGCTCGAAACCAACACCGTGGCCGACACCGGCCTGCTCGCCGCGGTCGACAAGCTCGCCCGTGACGTCCCCGCCGACCAACGCACCGCGCTCACGACGCAACTGCTCGACGCGATCGGCACGCGCGGCGCGCCGCCGGCCACGCTCGCCACGGATCTTGCCGCCATCCGCACCCGCCTCGTCCCCGGCACGCCATGAAAGTCACTCCCATTGCCGAACCCATGCCGGGCGAGCACCTCGCGGCCACGTGGCCGACCATGCGGCTCGATCTCGACGATCCGCGCCCGCGCACCGATCCGCAATGGCGGCAACGCATGCGCTTCTGGTCGGGCCGCGCCGTCACCGCCGATGCCCTCGAGCGCGACCAGGACAACCGCGCCGCGAGCCTCGCCTGGCACGCGCGCATCACCAGCGCCGGTATCGTCACGGGCCTTGAAGCGGCGTTCGAGCCGCAGGCCCGGCCGATCGAACTGCAGATCCTGACTGCCTCCACGCGCACCGATCTGCCGGCGACGGGAACGAGCCTGGCGATCATCGCGCAGCTTGACGGCGGCGACGGCCTCTATTTTCGCGTCTTCGATGCCGACCAGAAAAAGATCCGCGACCTCGCGGACACCGCCATCGCAGGCCGCGACGACGCACGCACGCACCTGCGGGAACTCGTCGCCGGCCTCGGCGATCCCACCGCGCCCACGCCGGCGGAGCGCGACGACCTTCTGCGCGAACTCTCCGGGCTGTTGGAATACCGACTTCCACTGGCGGGTCATTTCCTTCATCTGCTGCCCGGTCACGGCATCACCGCGGTTGGCGACGACGTCACCCTGCCGCGCGCGCTGCGCGTGGATCTCGCGGAAGTTCCCGTCCGCGACAGTGCCGCGGGCGCAACCCCGTGGGCGGCCGTGCTCGTGGTGCGGCCGGCGGAGTTCGGCCGTTTCGACAACATCGATCCGCAGGATCCGTGCGAACTCGACCCGTCGCGCGATGCGTTCGCCGACGAACGCCGCCAGGATGCCGCCCTCCTCGAACTCGTCACCCTGCCCGTGGAGTGGCTGGTCCGGCCCGAACTCGGCGACGCCGACGATCCCCGCTGGCGCAACCGGCTCGCCGCGCTGATCTTTTCCGACCAGGCGGAACGCGCGGCACGACTGCAGATTCGCTTTCGGGAACCGCTGCCGCCGGGACAGCGCTGGGACACGTTTCTCGCGGCCGAAGACCTGCGACCGTGGGAATTCGACAGCGTGCCGGTGGCACTCCTCTCGAGCGAGCTCGTGCCGGGCGCGACCGACCGCACCTGGTTTCTCGATCGCGCGACCGTCGTGCGCCGCGGCGGTCAGGCACGGACGCGGCCGCATCCGGCGGTGCGCATCGGCATGGCGGCACCCCCCGCCGCTCTCAACCCCGCCGGCAGCGGCACGCCGTCGTTGTGGCGCGCCCGCGTCGACCAGTTTGCCGAACACTTCGGAGCGCTTGATCCCGCCACCGACATCGCCGCGCGCACCGCGCGTTTCCAGTTCCTGCCGCCGGCGGGTCTGCTGCCGAAAGAGGCGCTCACGTTTCTCACCACCGCGGACGCGACCGCGATCAACGCGCGCGATCGCGCGGCCACGAGCCACGTCTTTCCCGCCGCCATTCCGGTCGAAGCCGTGCCGATGCCGGTGGAGGATCTCGATGCGGCGCTGGCCGCGTCGGCGGCGCTCGCCCCGATCGACCTCGCCGCGAGCGCGGGTGATCCCGTGCGCATGATCGTGCCGCTGCCGCAAAAGGTATTCGATCCGGACCTGTTGGTGATCGAGCAGGAGGATCCGATCTTCCTGCAGGAAATCGGACGGCTGGTCGCGGAGCGGCAGGACTGGCGGCAGCGTCGCGACTTCGTGCAGGCGCAACAGCGGACATTGCAGCAAATCGCGACCGGCCCCCTGCCGCCGTTCACACCGCCCGCGCTGGAACGTGGCCAGCTCGAAACCGAGCCGGTCGAGATCCGCGGGACGAATGGTTTCACGGCCGTGCTGGCGTCGCCGGTCGCAACCGATCAGCCGATCGAACTGCGCGTGACGTTTCCGCCGCGGGTCGTGAGCGAGACCACGATTCTCTACGCCCGCCTGCGCACCGACAACGAAGGCGACGTGCCGCCGATCACGTTGCGCTGGCGCAGCGGCGCACAGGAGTTCTCCGAGGTCTTCGCGACACCCCCCGCTTATCCGCTCGAACGCCACGACGCGAACGGCCTCCCGCTGGCGACTCCGCTGTGGCGCGATTTCCGCGTCACCGCCGGCGACCTCGGCATCTCGAGCAGAAGGTCGCTCACCGCCTTCACGCTGCATCTCGACTCGGGCCAGGTCGCGATCGCCGACGCCGGCGAGCTCGTGACCGGCCAGTCGTCGGACGAACTGGTCGAGAATCCCTGGTGGCGGGCGCAGGAAACCATCGCGGACATCACCGTCGAGCAAATCGGTGGCGCCTGGACGCTTGTGTCCGACGGCCGCGAACTCGTGCCGTTTGAGGACGACTACGTCCCACAATTCGATGACAATCGCACCGTCGCCCAGCGCACCGCGGAACTCGATGCCGCGCTGAACCCCGCCACCGCCATCCCCCGCCAGGATCGTGCCGGGCGCAATATCAAGATCACGGTCGCCACGGATGGCCTGGAAAAGGTGCTGGTGGAACTCGATGCCGAATCCAACGAGGTCGACGACTTCGTCGATGCGTTCTTCACCCGCACGCAGACCAATCTCTATCGCATCCGCAAACTCATCCTCGGCGAGACCGCGGCGCAACGGCTGCTGATCAATCCCGCGATCGCCACGATCGCCGAACAGGAAACCGCCAACGCTTCCGCGGAACAGCTCGCCTCGTTTGTCGCCGCCGCCAAGGGCAAGACCGTGCCGGCGGCCGAGGTCAACAGCGCCCTCGGCGCCAAGGCCGCGCCGCCCCCCGCCCCGCGATCGTTCACCGCCTTCACCGCCACCAACCTGATCGTCACGGACTTCTTCAAGTTCCAGCCGAAGGCCGAATTGAGATTCGTGGAGGCCGCGGTCCCCACCAAGACCGCGGTCCTGAAGGATGTGTTGGGCCAGCGGGCGGAGGCGGGGCCGACGCTGCCGCCGCGCGGCCTCACGATCGGCAAGCGCTTCGAGGAACCGAAGGCCACGAACAACCTGTCCTACGCCCGCGCGGGTCTCGTGGAACTGGTCGACCAGTTGCCGAGCCTGCGGTTGCCGCTCGACGGTGAACCGGTTCTGCCGGTCGATCGCAACGCCACCCCGACGGCCGTCCTGCTGCTCGATCTGCAGGGACGATCCGTGGCCCGTGATGGCAAGGACGCGGCCACGCTGCGGGCCGAGGCCCGCGAAGCGATCCTGAAGGTCGGCGCGTTGCCGGAAAAGGATGCCGCCGGCGCCGACATCCCGATCGACGAAGCCGAGGTCACGCTCGCGGCCCTCGACTTCACCGAAACGAAATCGGCGATCCTGCGCACGATCGAAAAAATCGTTCTCGACCGTCGTGCCACGCTCGCGCGCGGCCGCGACACGCTGGCCGTCGTGCAAAGCATCGCCGCCCGTGCGGCCAACCGCGTCGGTGCCATCGCACCGCGCCTCGGCGAGGCGCGCCATGACGTGAGTGTCGCCCGCGCCCTGCGCCAGGAAGAGCAGGCCCGGATCGCGACGATCAACGACCGGCGCGACGCCATCATCCGCGACGACGTGACCTTTCTTGCGTTCGTGCGTCCCCGCGTGGTCGATCCCGTGCGCCGCGTCGCGACCTCGTGGCGCCTCGAATCCGCCGACCAACCCGGCGAGGTGCCTGGCTGTCTCGCGCGGCACGACGAGCCGCCGGATGAATTGCGGGCCTACATCCAACTGTTCCGGCAGGCGCCGGCCCGCTGGTTCACGGCCATCGCCCCGCGCCTGCAGGAACTCAACACGCGCGAGAAACTTGTCCAACTGCTCGACGCCACGCGCACCGAAGCGATCCGGTTCACCGCGGCGAAAACGATCCCGTTCGCTCCGGCGAGCATCGCGATCGCGCCGCTCGCCGCGCTGCAGTCGGCACACGCACTCGTCTCGGCCACGCGTGCCGACGCCGCGCGACTCACCCTCGCCACGGGCAACGCGGTTTCGTGGGCCGAGCAACAGCGTGCCGCGACCCAATACGCCTCGCTTGGCACGGTGATCGACGGACGCCACGGCCATCCCGCGCTCGCACGCGCCGCCGCCGATGAACTCGAAAACTTCGAATCCGTCTCCGCCTGCCTGCACGCGGAATTCGCCGGGGTCGCGCCGGCGATCCGCCTCGGCTGGGTCGAACGCTACAGTCAGTTCGACCGGCCGTCGCCGTTGCAGGATCTCACGATGTTGCCCAACTACGGCGCCCTGCCGCGCGAGACCCGGCGACACTTCCAGGCCCTGGTCGACTGGTTGTTCAGCCGGATCGACCGGACGCAGCGCGACGCCGTCAGCCTGATCAACGACCTCGTGCGCATCTGCCTGCTGCTCGCCAGCCACGCCCCGGTGAAACAGTTGATCGCCGGCCACGTCCCGCGGCCCGTCGTGGTGCGCCCCGGCGTGCTCGTCCCGATCAAGCCGCTCGATCCGAATCTCGTGCGGGTCGGCATGGAGTTCCACGTCTGGCAGGCGAGCACCGTCGTCGCGCGCGGACTCGTCGAGGATCTGCGCGACGGCGAGGTGTCGGCCCGGGTCAATGACGTCACGACCGGTACCACGACGACGACGATCGACCAGACCATGCGCGTGCAATTCGTCGCGCCGGCCTTCGCGTTCACCGCCTCTGCCCCGGGCACCCGCAAGTAAGCCGAATCGCCGTGCACCAACTCTCGCCGTTTTCCGCTCCGGGCCGCCGCGTGCGCCACCTGCGTCTCCGGGCCCGTGAGGCGGAACAGGCGCGGCGCTTCGCGAACAGTATCGGCGATGCGTTGCACACCGCGTCGCTGCCCGAGCACGGCGGGGAGCGCCTGCTCGCAATTCGTCGCCTCGCGCTCGGGCACGTGACGGTGGGTGCCAGTCCGGCCGCACTGGCGATCGTGATCGAGCGCGTGATCCGCGACGCCGCCGCGCGGGCCGTGGCGTTCGACGCGCCGGGGGCGCGGACCGCCGACATGGTTTGGTTGCCATCGCGCGGCGCGGCGTTGACTGCCCTCGCGCGCAAGCTCGCGCGCCACGAGGACGTCACCGCGTGGTACTGGGCGCAGGTCGTGCCCGGGTGGCTCGACGAGGCATCACCGATCGTCCGCTGGCGGAGCCTGCTGGAAGCCGCTCACTCCGGCGAAGGCGCCGCGGTGCTCGCCGCGACCGTGATCGTCGCGGCGCTGCGGGCCGCGCCGGCCGCGGTGCAGGACGTGCTCGCCGCGACCACCAGACAGGATGCCGCGTTCCGGCTCTTGACCGCAGGATTTGTCTTGGACGAACCGGATGGGAAATCGGTGACACCCGCACGTCGACTTTCTCCGGCTGCGGTGGATGTGCTGACGCGCGCCGCCGCGGCGCTCGGCGGCACGGTCGACCTCCGGCGCGCTACGAACGCCGCCAACACCGACGTGCGTCTCCTCTGGCTCGGCGCTCTGCTGGCGATCCACGAACATCCCGCTCGCGCCGCGCAACCGGAATTGCCCACCCAGGTTGCGGCGTGGTTTCGGCAGGCTCTGCCCACGGGAAGCGCTGCCGCGCGTGTGCCAAAAATCGTCGCTGACGCGCATTCGGAATTGACGGTGGAAACGACGTCGCCGCCTCGCGCGTCGGAATCCGCCGCGCCGGATCGGACCGAAACTCCCGTCAACCCGGTGGTCACAGCCCATGACGGGCTTTCGTCCTTTGCCGGGTTATTTTTTCTCGTGCCCGTCCTGCGACGGCTCGGCCTGGCCACGCACCTCGTCGCACGAGCGGATCTGCTGGAGGCCGCATTTCCCGCGCGCCTGCTCATGCATCTCGGACGTCGCGCGGGCCCGGCGGACGAGGACCCGTTGACCCAGGCGCTCGCCGCACGGGTGGGTGACACGTCGCGTGACCCCGTTCCGGCGTGGCTTTATCACGCTTGGTACGTCGCGCTGCGACGCTGGTGTCGGCGCCATGCCCGGATTGAGTGGCGCGACCTCGTGCGGCGTTCCGGCCGCGTCCGGACGGACGACACCCACATCGAAATTTTTTTTGAACCGCGGCAGGTCGACATCCGCCTGCGCCGGCTCGCTCTCGACGTCGATCCCGGCTGGGTGCCATGGCTCGGTCGCGTGATCCGGTTTCACTACGTTTCGCCCGATGAGTGTGTCCGCTGAGTCACGGGAAGAGGAAAGCCCGCGGCTGCGCGACCTTGCGCTGGCGGCGATCGCGAGCACGTGCGTCCGCGGAAACGAAACGTTTTCCGCGCCCGAGGATGCGATCCTGAAGAAGACGGCCGACCTCGTCGTCGCCAGTGGCCGCACGCTCGATCAGGCGCTGGCCGAGACCCTGCGTTCCCCCGCGGACGACGACCGCGCGCTCGTCGGACTCGCGGAGGCGTGGAACCTGTCGCCGATGGAGATCCTCGCCGTCGCGCTCACCGACGCGGTCGAGCATGATTCGCTGGTGGGCCGAATCCTCGCGCACGTGCAGACGCCAGTCGGCGGCTCGCGCCCCACGCTCGGTCTCGTCGGGCATGTGTTCGACGCCGTGTTTGACACGCCGGGTGACACGCTCGCGCGCCTGGTCAACGGCATGGCGGTGCGCACCGGCCTGCTCGTGATTCTCAACGAGACCGCGCCCCTGCCCGAACGCCCGCTGATGATTCCCGCGGTCCTGAGCTTCGCGCTGGCCGGGCACGATGGCGCGTGGCCCGGCGCGACGGTGGACGGGACCGGGCGCGACGACGTGCCGTTGCCCGGATCCGTGGTCGCCGACGCGCAACGCCACGCCGGCGCGCTCGCCGGCTCCACGCACCGCACGCTCGTCCTGCGCACGGGTTCGCCCGCGGAAGGTCGCGCCGTCGCCGCCATGATCGCCCGCACGCTGGATCGACGAGCCCTGTTCATCGAGACCGACAAGCTTGCCGGCTTGGGGGCCTGGCTCGCGCTCCGCCGGCTCCTGCCGGTCTATTGCGTCGAACTGTCACCGGGCGAACGGCGCGTGATCAACGCGATCCCCGGTTATGACGGACCGGGGTTGGTCGTAAGCGGGCCCGACGGTGCGATCGAACCGGCGCACGGCCCCGCGGCCAGTTGGACGCTGACCGTGCCGCCCGAAGCGGAGCGCCGCGCCCTGTGGAAGGATGCGCTGAGGGAAGAGGATCTCGCGCAAGAGCTCGCGCGCGACTTCCGCCACGGAGCGGGGCGGATCGCGCACCTCGGCCGGCTGGCACAACATCAGGCCGCGATTGCCAAACGCGAACGGGTTGGCCGTGACGACGTGATTGCGGCCGCCTGGACGGGCGAAGGCAGCGGGCTCGACGCGCTGGCGGAACCGTTGCGGACGCGCGTGGAAGACGCGGCGTTGATCCTGCCCCCGGAACTGCGGGCCGATCTCGATGCGCTGTTGCTGCGCTGCCGCGTGCGCGACGACCTCGCCCACGGCCTCGGCGCCTCCGCGACGACGCGTTACCGGCCGGGCGTGCGGGCTTTGTTCACCGGCAAGAGTGGCACCGGCAAGACGCTCGCCGCGGGCTGGATCGCGACGCGGCTCGGCCTGCCCCTCTACCGCGTCGACCTTGCCTCGGTCACGAGCAAGTACATCGGCGAGACGGAAAAGAACCTCGCGCAGCTCCTGGCGCGCGCCGAGCAGGCCGAGGTCATGTTGTTATTCGACGAGGCGGATTCCCTGTTCGGCAAGCGCACGGAGGTGAACCAGGCGAACGATCGTTTCGCCAACGCGCAGACAAACTACCTGCTGCAACGGATCGAAAACTACGACGGCATCGTGCTCCTCACCAGCAACAGCCAGGCGCGTTTCGACAGCGCGTTCGCGCGGCGGCTGGATTTCGTCATCGAGTTTCCCGCCCCGGGTCCCGAGGAGCGGCGCGCGTTGTGGCGCTCGCACCTCGGGCCGCACGCCGCACTCGCTCCCGCCGAGCTCAATCAGGTGGCGGCCCTCGTCGACGTGAGCGGAGGCCATATCCGCAACGCCGTGCTCACCGCCGCGGCGCGCGCCCGCCACGAGAATCACCCGATCACGTTCGGTGACGTGATTGCCGGCATCGAAACCGAATTGCGCAAGCTCGGGCGCCAGATGGTGCCGGAGCTGCAGCGTCCGTCCTGATCGTTCCTCCCCCGGCCCGGCCGCCTGCATCGCCGTCCCATGCCATCCGCGAGCCTCCAGTCGCCGATCCACCGCCGGACGATGCGCCCCGCGGTGGCGGAACCTGCCGCGGCGGAAGGAGGCACCACCGCGACCGGCGCGCGGGCGGGCCTGCCCTTGTTCTTGCAGCGCGCGACGGCGCCCGGCGGCGAGTCGGTGGCGGTCGCCGAAGCGGAGCCCGAATCCTCCGAGGAAACCGGGGAAGGTTTCGCATCGGGCGGCACGGGCGGCGCCGCGGGAGACTCCGGCGAGGGCGACGAGGAGATCGAGGAGGCCGCCGCGCCGGACGTGGTCGCCGACGAGGAGAACGCATCGCCTGACGAATCCGCGGGTGCCGATGCGCCGCCCGCGGATGCCGGCGCGGACGCGGGCGCCGGAGACGCCGGACCCGGCGGCGGCGCCGGCACCGGTGAGGGCGAGGGCGAATCCGCCGGCGCCGCCGAAGACGCGGCCGCGCCTACGGTACAGGCCCAATGTGCATGCGGCGGAACCTGCGAGCGATGTCGCACGATCGCGCGCGGAGAATTGCCCGACGAGGAGGAGGAACTCGCCGCGCCGCAACGGGCCGCGGCGCCCGGTAGCGGGGTGCCGGCGCCGGTATCGCCGCACCGTGTGTTGCAGGGTCTTGGCGGCGGCACGTCGCTGCCATCGGCCGTGTCGGCGCGTTTCGCGCCCGCGTTCGGGCGCAGCTTTGACGACGTCCGCGTCCACGAAGCCAGCCCGGCGGCGCCGGGAATCGGCGCCCGCGCCTTCACGGTCGGTCGCCACGTCGCATTCGCACCCGGCGAGTATCAGCCCGGCACGGCCGCCGGCGACCGGTTGATCGCGCACGAACTCACCCACGTCGTGCAGCAGTCCGGCGGCCGGGGCGCGGTGCAGGGCAGCGGACTCGACAACGATGGCTACGAGGCGGAAGCCGACCGCGCGGCCGAAACCGCGGTGCGCGGCGGCCGCGTGCACTCCGTCACCCCCGTGCCGCGCCAGAGCGTGCAGCGCGCCGGCGTGGCCGAGTTTCTGGAATCGCAGGCGTGGAGTTTCGTGCACGACCACTTTCCCGGGCTCGAGCCATACCTGCGCAATCCGAGCCGCATCTGGACATCGCTCGTCGACGCGGTCGGCGAGGGCATCAGCAATCTCGTCAACCAAGTGCTCGGGCCGATCCGGAGTTTCCATCCGCTCGATACCCTGAAAGGACTTTTCGGTCCGCTCGTCGCGGCCGCCGCGACCGCCTTCAAGACGAAGAACTGCGCGCCGTTCTTCGCAGCATTGAACCAATTCAAGGCGAAGATCGCGGCGTTCACCGCCGGCCCGCTCAATGCGCTCAAGAGAAAGTTCGCCAGCATCAAGAAGCTGATCAGCGGCGCGATCAAAAAGATCACGGCGCCGATCGGCAAACTGCTCCAGCGCGTCGGGGGCGCCATCTACGAGAACATCCGGAAGGTGGCCGGCCAGATCAGCGGCCTGATCCACAAGGCCAGGGAGTGGAGCGCGCGGGCATGGACGTGGGTCAAGGAGAAGCTCGGCCTCGGCGGCGAAAGCTCCTCCGAAGGCATCTGGACCTGGATCAAGCGCAAGGCCGGCGAGGCGTGGGAGAAGGCCAAGCCCAAGCTCGCCCCCTGGCTCGGGCCGATGAAGACCGCGGCGACGGTGCTGCTCGCGCTGTCGCCGTTCGGACCGGTCCTCGCCGCGATCAAGTTCGGGCCGAAGATCGTCGGCTGGGTCACGAACATCTACCATCAGCTACGCGTGCCCGAGCGCATCGTCGCGGCGCGCGCGGCGATCGCGAGTTCGATCCCGGCGATCACGCGTGGACTCGCCCGCGGCGCGCTGATGCTCACCGGCATCCCGCTGGCGATCGACGCCCTGCGCGGCACCGCGAACGTGCTCGATACCGTGGGCGGCGCGCTCTCCGGCGTTTCGCTGCTCGGCCCGGCTGGCGACGCCGTGAAGTTCGTCGCGAAGAAGATCCAGGAGGGGGTCATCTGGGTTGGGGGTCCGGTGCAGCACGCGATCCATCGGATTGAAACCGGCATCCAGGACGCCGGCGCCTGGCTCGACAAGGTCGCCCACGGCGCGGTCCGGCTCATCGGCATCGCGACGAATCCGTTCGGCATCGTCGGCTTCCTCGCCGGGGAGGTTTGGCTGGCGATTCCAAAGTGTTTCAAGCTGCCGATCCTGAACTGGATCCTGGACCTGCTGATCCGGCTGGTGCAGGCGATCCCGGCCAATCCGCTGCTCGGCCCGCTGTTCCCGCTCTTCCTGCACGCGGTGATCGGCTTCCTGAAGCGCGTGCGCGGCGGTGGCGACAGCAACGAGAAGGTGCGGATCAGCGATCGTCTCGCGCGTCTCGCCTCGGGCAGCGCATCATTCGTGCTCGGCCTGTTGTGGGGCGTCGTGAAGGGCGTCGGCGAAGGCCTGCTGATGCCGTTCACGCTCCTCTACGACGTGATCACGGCGATCCCGAAAATCGTGGATTTTGTGAACGGCCTGCCGGCGAAAATCCTCCGGGCGATCGGCGGCATCGCCCACGGCGTCGCGGATGCCGCCGAGTCGGCGATCGCGGGATTCTGGCCGGCGGTGCGCTCGGCGGTGAAGTCGCCCGGTGGCGGCATCATGGAGTGGCTGCAGAAGGCGTGGACGGCATTGAGCGGCGCGGCGGAGGGGGTCGGCGGGGCGGTGGCGGGCGCGCTGATCGGCTTCATCATGCTGAGCGATTTCGATCTCGGTGAAAAACTCGGCTGGGTCGCGGGCACCGTGCTGTTCGAAGTCGTGCTCGCCTACCTCAGCGGCGGCGCGTCCGTGCTGCTCGAGTCGGCCAGCGTGCCGCTGCGCATGCTCGGCAAGGTCCTGCGCGTGGTCGTGAAGGCGCACGAGATCATGAACCAGGTCTTCGGCCTGATCTTCAAGGCGCTCGAGCCCGCACTCAGCGGCATCCGCGCACTCGTGAAGGACCTGCTGCCCAGCATCGAGGCGAAGCTCGGTTCGATCCTGAAGAAGTTCGAGGAACTCATCGGCGCCGCCAAGACGGCCGGCGAAGAATTCGCGGGAAAGTTCGCCGGTGAAGAAGCCGTGTCGGCGGCCCGCGGCCTCGAGGAGGGCGGCGCGGCGCTGGTCGCCGGGGGCGAACGCGCGACCCCGCGCGAGGCGGGCGAAACCACGGCGGGCGATGCCGGCGCGGCGACGAAGGAACGTCCGCCCGGCGAAGTCGATGTGCCGACGACCGACCGGCCGCCGACTCCAGCCGCCGCCGAGGAGGCCGAAGGCGCAAGCGCGGCCGCCACGGAAAAGCCGCATACTGCGGAGGGCACGCCCGTCGAGGGCGCCGAGACCAAAGCCGCCGAGCCCGAACCCGCCACCAAACCGCGCGACGAGGGCGTTGCCGCCTCGGGCAAGCAGGAGCATATCACGTCCGAGCAGGCGGATGCCGAGATGGAGTTCCTCGGCGACAACTCGCACCTCATCGAGGGCCATCCGCCCAATCGCACCGCAAAGGTCGGCGAGCACGAATGGCGCGAAAACGAGGCGGGTGGCTGGTGCCGGTATTCGAACACTCCCTCCCAATGCCGCATCAGCGGTCCTCCAGGCGTGACCGAAGCGGCCGTCGATGCGGCCGCAATTGAGCGCCGGCTGGAGTCGTTGGCAGAGATCCCCCTGCCGAAGAAGACGCGTGCGGCGTTGCAAGAGGCAGCCGACCACATCCGCACGCTCGCCGCCACGAATCCCGCCGCCGCCGAACGACTGCTCGAAGAACTCGAAGCGAAACTGCAGCGCGGCGGTGCCGATCTCATCGACCCCGAGGCGCGTGAGCTGTTGGAAGGACCGAAAACCGGGGAATACGATCTGCCTCCGGCCAAGGAGGTGCCGATCGAGGATCAGCTCTCTCCCTTGGATCGACCGAAAGGCCCGCCGCCGACCAACGCGGAGGCCAAGGGCCTCACCGGCGAGGGTCGTCACGCCGAGGAGGTCGTGCCGCGGCCGCCAGAACGAGCGTCCCGGCAGGTTTCCAACGCCACTCTGGCGGACTGGCGGGAGCAATTGCTCCGGGGGCAAATCACACTGGAGGAATTTGCCACGCGCTTTGCCGACGAGGGCGCAGCCCAAGTTTTTCTCCCAACCGAATATGGCGGCCGGTACATCGACCACATGTACGTCGACGCGGGCGGCGTGGTGCTGCGCGAGAGCAAGAACGTCTCGACCTTCCGATTGCTCGAAGACTACGAACTGCAACTCGCGAAGGATTTGAACATCCTGGAGGTGTTTCCGGGCTCGCGCGTCGAGTGGCGCATCAGTGGGGACATCGACGCCGAGGCGCTGGACTATCTCCGCCAACTGCAGCGCGAATATCCGGGGCGATTCGACTTCGTTTTGGACACACCCGGTCCCTACACCTACGCGGGCGACCGCTATGTCGTGCCGTCGACGACGCCTGCCGTGGAGTACGTGCCGCCACGTTGATTCCCCGCTTCCCAATCATGGAGCACGCGACCAAAGCCGCCGCCAGAAAGCGTACCACACCGTCCGGTGTCGGCCCCCCGTCGGGCGATGCGCTTCAAGCCGGGGTCGAATCGCCCGTGGGCCTGCCCCGGTTCCTGCACCACGCCGCCACGGGCACGGCTGCCGCTCCCGCCGGTCCGGCCGCGGTGGATACGAAGCTGCGCGATGCCGGGGCCGACGACCTCAGCGGCGTTCCCCTGCCCGCCACTACAACGCCGACTGCCGACGCCGCGGTCTGCCCGAAACCCCTGCCGACGTTTCCGAAGAGCACGACCTACGGCTACGCCGCGAGTCGCTTCGACGCAAAATACACGCCCACGGGTCCGGATCCCAGGGTCGACGACCTCGCCATCACCCACCGCATCCACGTCGAATTCCTTCCGTTCTCCACGAGACTGATCAAGGACAAGCCGCGCCTGTTCGGAAAATACAAGGGGGTAAAGTTCACCCCGGCGCAGCGCGCGGAGTTCGCATGGAAGAAGACGCAACAGGAGGCGTTCCAAAAGGATTTCCAGACCAACGTATCCGCTGGCTGGAGCGGGAAGCACATGCTCAAAACGATTGAGCCCTGCTTTGCCTCCTACCAGGCACGGCCGATGGTGCACATCGAGTTCGTCGACGACGTCGCCAGGGCCCACACCGCGATCACCGCCTACAAGATGCCGTCCGACACCACGCGCCTGCGCTCCGAGGTGCGCGGGAGCTCCTCGGCCATCCTCGAAAGCCGGGACCCGACGGTGGAGACGAAGAACTGGGTGATGCCGTCCGACTGGGTGCGGCAGGTCGGGCCGTTCGACTTCGACAAGGCGGATGCCAACAGCGATGTGCAGAAAGGCGTCGACGAGGTCGCCGGGCTGCTGCGGCCCCATCTCGACGCCAGCCAGCCCGACGATCCATTCGGTCCGGATTCGTGCCTGGCCCTGCAGGGGCGGGCATCGTCCGAGGGTTCGGTCGCGTACAACGAGGCTCTCGCCCGACGTCGCGTGGTCACCGTGCGCGACAAGATCCGCGAAAAGCTGGGCCTGCCCCCGCCCCGGGTCTGGTTGTGGGTCGGCAAGGAACCGGGCGAGCGCAATGTGACCACCGAGGCGAAGTTCCGACGCGTCGATGTGAGTTTCTCCGCCAAGTGTCCGGTGGGCGCCGACGTGCCGCAGAACGTGGCGGCCCACGAATTCGGGCACATGCTCGGCTTCGGCGACGAATACGTGGACGAGAAACCTCCCAAGGACGTGCTGCCGAAGTTCGAGGGCGACAAGCCGACGCACTACGGCGATGTGGAGGCTGCTCTCGGCACGGACGCGGCCAACGACTTGCTTGTGCAAAATTCCGGCAGCATCATGTCCGAAGGCAACGACGTGCACCGGGGACACTACATCTATTTTCTGCAGGCGATGAATGCGATGACGGGAAAATCCTGGACCGTGGAATAACGCCATCCGCACCACCGCCGGTCCGCGGATCCCCTACCGCTACGCCGGGCCGTCGAGTCCGACGGCGTTTGAACAGTTGCGAACCTTTGTGCATGACGGCGCGGCGAGTACCTGCGTGGCGCCCGCATTTCGCAGATCCTGATCGAGGGCTTCGGCGAATACTTCGCGCAGCAGGTGATGGACGCAAACGCCGCGACGCTCGGTCCGTCGACCGGGACCAGTTATCCCGACGAGGTCCGGGTCGTAGGAGATTTGGATTTGACGATCGGCGAAGCCGCGGTGTGGGCAGCGTATTTTCATGGCGATGCCGCCGCGATCGCGCGGGTGAACGGCGTGGTCGACGCTTACAAGGACACCAACCCTGGCCTGTTGCTGCCGGATTTTGCCGTGCCAACACCGGCAGTGCGCCGCGCACCGTGATGCAGACGCCCCCAGGCAAACAGCGGCGGAACGCGGCGTGCCTCTCGGCAAGACCGTGCAAGCGCCGGACTACTCCACCGGGATCGGCGTGAGGTGCCAGATGTCGCGGTTGTATTCCGCGATGGTGCGATCGCTGGAGAACTTGCCGACGCGGGCGGTGTTGAGGATCGCCATCTTCGCCCAGCGGCGGCGGTCGCGATAGGCGGCGTCCACCTCGGATTGCGCCTGCACGTAGGCGGCGAAGTCGGCGAGCACGAGGAACGGATCACCGCCGTCGAGCAGACTGTGGCGCAGCGGCGCGAGGACGCCACGTTCGTTCGGCGTGAAGTAATCGGACCCCACCCAGTCGACCACGGCGCGCAGCTCCTCGTTGCCGTGGTAAAATTCCCAGGGATTGTAGCCCCGCTTCTGCAGCGCCTGCACCTCCTCGACCGTGAGGCCGAAGATGAAGATGTTGTCGTCGCCGACCTCCTCGCGAATCTCGATGTTGGCGCCGTCGAGCGTGCCGATGGTGAGCGCGCCGTTGAGCGCGAGCTTCATGTTGCCGGTGCCGGAGGCTTCCTTGCCGGCGGTGGAGATCTGCTCGGAGAGATCGGCGGCCGGGATGATCTTGGGGCGAGCGATACGCGGTAGTTCGGCAGGAACACGACCTTCAACTTCCCGCCGATGCGCTCGTCTGCGTTGATCACCGCGCCGATCGGCATTGATCGCCTTGATGATCGTCTTCGCCAGTTCGTAACCCGGTGCGGCCTTGGCCGCGAAGATGAAGACGCGCGGCGCGATGTCCAGACCCGGGTTCTGCAGCAGGCGCCGGTAGAGCGTGAGGATGTGCAGCAGGTTGAGATGTTGCCGCTTGTATTCGTGCAGGCGCTTGATCTGCACGTCGAAAAGCGCGTGCGGGTCGACCACCACGCCGCATTCCTTTTCGATCACGGACGCGCGAGCCGCTGCTTGTTCGCGTGCTTGATGGCCATGAAACTCGTCCTGAAACGCCGCGTCGTCCGCGAACTTTTCCAGCTTGCGCAATTGGTCGAGATCGCGGGCCCAGCCGTCGCCGATGCGTTCGGTGATCAGCCTGCGCCAGCGCGCAGGTTGGAGGCGAGCAGCCAGCGCCGCGGCGTGATGCCGTTGGTCTTGTTGTTGAACCGGCCGGGAAACAGCGCGGCGAACTCGGGAAAGAGCAGTTGCTTGAGCAGCTCGGAGTGGAGCGCCGCCACGCCATTGATCGAATGGCTGCCGAACACCGCGAGGTTGGCCATGCGCACGTACTTGCCGTCGCTCTCCTCGATCAGCGAAGCCTTCGCGTTTCTTCTCGACGTCGCCCGGCCAGGTGCGCTCGACCAGCGCCATCAGCCGCGCGTTGATCTCGTAGATGATCTGCAGGTGCCGCGGCAGCACGCGGCTCGAACAGCGCCACGCTCCAGCGCTCGAGCGCCTCGGGCATGAGCGTGTGGTTGGTGTAGGCCAAGGTGCGCTGCACGATCGCCCACGCGTGTTCCCACGTCGAGGTTTTCCTCGTCGAGCAGGATGCGCATCAGCTCCGCGACCGCGACCGCGGGGTGCGTGTCGTTGAGCTGCACGGCGTCCTTTTCCGGAAACGCATCCCAGTCCTCGTTGTGCTTGCGCCACCGGCGAATGATGTCGTGCAGCGAACACGAGACGAAGAAGTACTGCTGCACGAGGCGCAGCTCCTTGCCGTTCTCCGTCTTGTCGTTCGGATAAAGCACCTTCGAGACGCTCTCGCTCGTCGTCTTTTCGCGGACGGCCTCGACGTAGCCGCCGGCGTTGAAGGTGCTGAAATCAAATTCCTCCGAGGCGCGCGCCGCCCACAGGCGCAGGAAGTTCACGGTGTTGGTCTGATAACCGGCGATCGGCACATCGTAGGGCACGCCGAGCACCGTCTTGCCGTTGACCCAGACCTCCCGCGAATTGCCGCGCGCGTCGAACTGCGTTTCGACATGTCCGTAGAGGCGGACCTGTTGCGTGTATTCCGGCCGGCAGACCTGCCACGGCGTGCCGTAGCGCCCCCATTCGTCCGGATGCTCGACCTGGTGCCCGTTGACGAACTCCTGGCGGAACAGGCCGAACTCGTAGTTGATGCCATAGCCGACCGCGGGCAGGTCGAGCGTCGCGAGCGAATCGAGGAAACACGCCGCGAGCCGGCCCAGGCCGCCGTTGCCCAGCGCCATGTCCACTTCCTCCTCGCGCAAGTCCTGCAGGTCGAGCCCGAGACCGCGCAATGCCTCCTCGGTCTGTTCGAGGATGCCCGCGCTGATCAGGTTGTTGATCAGCAGCCGGCCGATCAGGTACTCGAGCGAGAGATAATACACCCGCTTCACGTTCGCGTCATTGTGCGCCGCCATCGTGCGGATCATGCGCTCGAGGATGCGGTCGCGCACGGCGAGCGCCGTGCAGATCCACCAGTCGTGCTTCGTGGCGGTGGTCGGATCACGCGCGAGCGTGAATCGCAGGTGGTTGGAGATCGACCGCTGAATTTCCTCCGCGGTGTCGTCGATCGAAAACTTGAATCCGCGCGCGATCTTCACACGCGACTTGACGGCAGTTTTGGGCATGGAGCGTCGGTAGCTGGTCAGGACCGGGAGCATGCCATAAAGATCGGCGGCCGGTCGCGAGACCAAAGCCCGGAGCGTGCCAGAATCGGACGCTATTTCGCGCGCTAACGGGAGGGTTCGTGCGACTCCCGTGCACGGGACGACAATGGCGCGAGGTCATCGAAGAAGCGGCGCATGGTGCGCATTCCCGAACGCCGCCGCGAAAGCGCGCCGGACTACAAGTCCGCGTCCCGATGCTCCACGCGGCGTCTTGTGAAAGCGCCGCGCCAGCTCGCCTGCGGATATTTCAATGAATGTCGGCCGGCCGGCCGGGCTCGTGTGCGGCGTTTCGCAACGTAACAAATCCGTGATCAATGCATCCAGCGCCCCCGACGCCAGGGCAGCGCCCGCCGATGCCGCCGCGCGACCTGCCGCGGCCCGGGCCAGTACGTCGCGCGCGGGCGCCACGTCCCGCCCCAGCCGGCCCGTCCGCACGAGTCCCACGATGTCGCGCACGAACCCGTCCGCATCTCCGGGTGCAAGCCAGCTGGGCACGGCTTCGACCCGGAAGAAATCGCGACCGAACGGTTCGATCGCGAGACCATGCGCACGCAGGAACGCGCAGGCGCTCCGTCAACGCCGCCGCGGCGATCGGATCCAGTTCGACCGGGACGGGAAACAGCAGCTGCTGGCTCTGCACGCTTCCCTCGCGCGCCTGTGTGATCAGGCGCTCATACCACACGCGTTCTGCCGCCGCCCGCCGATCCAGCACGACCAGGCCCGTGGCACTCTCGAAGAGGCTGTAGCCCGCCTGCACCTCGCCCACATGTCTCCAGACGTGTGCAGGAGCGGTCGCGGCACTTGCGGGAGTTGTGGCGGGTCGCAGGCCAGCGACCGCCGAGGCTGCGCGAATGTCCGGCGCCACCGCGGCGCTGGAACGCACGCGAGCGGTGGGTGCGGCCGTTGACCCGGGACCGGCCTCCACGAGACCGGCGACCGTGGGCGGTCTTGCTGTTTCTGTTCCCGCCGGCGCCGCCTCCGCTTGCGACGCCGGTCGCACCGCCGCCGCGATCGACGCCACGGCCCGCTTGACGTCGGCGGTCGCCTCGCGCAACGCCGCCAAGCACGGCGCGAATGGCGAAACCGCGCACCCGCGGTTCGTCGCGAAAGCGGATTTCGCGCTTGGCCGGATGCACGTTCACGTCCACGCCCGCGGGATCGAGTTCCAGAAACAGGAACGCCACGGGATAGCGTCCCTTCGGGATCAACGTGTGATAGGATTCAAGCAGCGCATAGGCGAGCGTGCGGCTTTCGACCGGCCGCCGGTTGACGAAGATGATCATCTCGTGCCGCGTCGCCCGCGTGATCCCCGGCCGACCGATCAACCCGTGCAGATGCAGGTCGCCCTCCGTCACCGCGATCGGCATCAGGCCCTCCGCCGAACGCTCGCCGAATACCTCGCGCACGCGCGCCGCCAGGGTCTCGCACATCGGCGACTGGAACACCACCTGGTGGTCCTCACGCAGGGTGAACGCCACCTGCGGACTCGCGAGCGCGTAAAGCCGGCACGCATGAATGATGTGGGCGGATTCCGTGGCGTCGCTCTTGAGAAACTTCCGGCGCGCCGGCACCGAGTTGAACAACTGCGCCACCACGATCCGGGTGCCCACCGGCATGCCGCAGGCGCGGACCTGCCCGAGCTTGCCGCCGTTCATCAGGATCTCGGTGCCATGCTCCTGGGCGGCAACGCGCGTCTGCAGCGTGAAGCGCGACACGCTCGCGATCGACGGCAGCGCTTCGCCGCGAAACCCGAAACTCAACACGTGATCGAGATCGGCGGCCTCCCGGATCTTGCTGGTGGCGTGTCGTTCGAGGCAGAGCAACGCGTCATCCCGCGACATGCCGCCGCCATTGTCCTCGACCCGGATCAACGACCGGCCGCCATGACGAAACTCCACCTCGATGCGCGTGGCTCCGGCATCGAGTGCGTTTTCGACGAGTTCCTTCACGACCGAGGCCGGACGCTCGACGACCTCGCCAGCCGCGATCTGGTTCGCGACGCGATCAGGCAGGATGCGGATCGCCGTCATCGCGGGTTTTTCCTTCTTGATCGGGTGGTGGGAGCGGCCGGCACGAGTTTCAGCCCCCAGGAAAACCGGCAGAACCCCCGCAGCGCAAGCCCGCCCCACCGTGGGCAGGCGACGGTTTGCATCTCCCGGTCATCCATGACGGCGGGGAAGGCTTACGGGCAAGCCGTACCCGTCATGCCCATACCGATGCCTTCGCGTCCATCCCCAGCGCCTTGCGCCAGCGCTTCAATTCCAGGCGCAGGCGCGCCGGTCCCGGCATGCCAACGCCACCGCGCATCCGCAAGGCGCGGGAAAGATCGAACACTTCACGCCAGTCGCCCGAAAGTTCCGGATGCACGGCGGCCGCCGCGTCGTCCGCGAGCGCGGGCAAAGCACAACCGGACTTCTCCGCCAGCGCGACGAGCGTGCCGACCGCGTGGTGCGCATCGCGAAACGGAACCCCCTTCGCGACCAGCCAGTCGGCAAGGTCGGTCGCCAGCAACGCGGGATCCGCCACCGCCGCGGCGCAGGCGTCGCGATGCACCTGCAATCCGTCGAGCGCGGCCGCCGCGACGTCGAGGCCCAGCGCCAGCTGGTCGAACGTGTCGAAGACCGCGGGTTTGTCCTCCTGCAGGTCGCGATTGTAGGTCAGGGGCAGGCCCTTCACGAGCGTGAGCAGGCTTTGCAGGTTGCCCTGCAGCCGGGCCGCCTTCCCGCGCAGGAGTTCCATCGCATCCGGATTTTTCTTCTGCGGCATCAGGCTCGAGCCCGTACAAAACGCATCCGGCAACTCCACGAAATGAAACTCCGCGGTGCTCCAAAGGATCAGGTCCTCCGCGAGCCGCGAGAGGTGCACGCCCGTGAGGGCGCCGGCCGCGGCGAATTCGATGAAGGTGTCGCGATCCGCCACCGCATCCATGCTGTTCGTCGTGAGCCGCGCCCGGCCCTTCGTGTCGACAAAACCCAATGCCTTGGCGGTGAAGGCGCGATCAATCGGCAGCGTGGTGCCCGCGATCGCGCCGGAACCCAGCGGACAGATGTTGGCGTGGTCGCGCACCACCGCCAGGCGGGCGGCGTCGCGCTCCAGCATCTCGACGTAGGCGAGCAGGTGATGCGCAAGCGGTGACCGGTTGGGCTCGCTGCAGGTGCGTGTAGCCGGGCACGAGCACGTCGGCATTTTCGCCTGCCAGGCGCACGAGCGTCTGTTGCAGGCGCCGCACGCGCGCGCTGAGTTCGTCGCAGGCCTGCCGGAAAAACAGCCGCACATCGGTCGCAATCTGGTCGTTGCGGCTGCGGGCCGTATGCAGCCGCGCGGCGGCCGGCACGCGCTTCGTCAACGCCTGCTCGATGTTCATGTGCACGTCTTCCAGCTGGACATCCCACGTGAACCGGCCCGCCTCGATCTCGCCAAGGATCGCGTCGAGCCCCGCCTGAATCGCGTCGCGATCCTCCGCGGTGAGCAGGCCGACGTGGCAAAGCATCGCCGCATGGGCCTTGCTGCCGGCGATATCGAAAGGCGCGAGGCGACGGTCGAACGAAACCGATTCGCTGAACCGCAACATCAATTCCGCCGGTCCCGCCGCAAAGCGTCCACCCCACGTCGCCTGCCGTGCCTTCTCCGCAGGATCAGCGTCCCGGGTGGTCTCGCGCGCCTTCACGGGGTCGGGCCCTGCCTTCGCCTTTTTCGCCATGCCCGGAAGGCTCCGGAACCCCCCGCGAAAGTGAAGGTGAAAATCCACCCCTGCCGCCCGCATGGCTCAAACGATGTTACGTACGTAACATCGTTTGGTCCACGCTGCCGGGATCACGTCGAGACGTCGGCCGGTGAGAGATGCTGCGCCAAGACCTGGTATTCGCGGGGTGCGGTGGCACTTGTTTCCGCCCGGAACCGGGAACGGCGGAGCGCGCCGGTTTCGGGCGGGGGTGATGATCGTGTCCTGCTTGAAAGCCTATGCACCCAGCAAGGAGAGGAACGTCGGCTCGTCGAGCACGGCCACGCCGAGTTTGCGGGCCTTCTCGAGCTTCGAACCGGCCTCGGCACCAGCGACCACATAGGTGGTTTTCTTGCTCACGCTACCGCTGACCTTGCCGCCCGCGGCTTCGATCCGCTCGGCGGCCTGTTCGCGCGTCATGCTCTCGAGGGTGCCGGTGAGCACGAAGATTTTTCCGGAAAAAGCCGCTGCGCCGTCGCCCCCGGGATGCGCGGGCGGGGCGGGATCGACGCCGAGGTCGCGCAGGGCATCGATCAGGATGCGATTGGCCGGTTCGTTGAAGAATGCCCGGATCGCCATCACCGTCTTCTCGCCGACGCCCGGGATGCGCAGCAGCTCGTCCTCGGGCGCGACAGCGAGTGCATTCATGCCGCGAAAATGGGTGGCCAGGTCTTTCGCGGTCGACGCGCCGATCCCGGGAATACCCAGGCCGTGGATCAGGCGCCACAACTCCGCGCCCCGGCTCGCCGCGATCGCCCCGACGAGATTTTGCGCGGATTTCTCGCCGAATTTGTCGAGCGCCGTGAGCTGTTCACTGCGCAGGCGATAAAGGTCGGGGAGCGTCTTGATCAGGCCGCGGGTGACGAGCTGGTCGACGACGGCTTCACCGAGTCCGTCGATGTCCATCGCGCCCTTCGAGGCGAAGTGCTCGATGCGGCGTCGCACCTGCGCGGGGCATTCGATGTTGGGACAACGCCACGCGACTTCGTCGGGCAGCTTGAAGACGGGCGTGCCGCACTCGGGACAATGATGGGGAAATTCGAACGGCTCGGAGTCGGGCGCGCGTTTTTCGTGGTTCACGCCGACGACGGCCGGGATGATTTCGCCGGCCTTCTCGACCAGCACGAAATCGCCGATGCGGATGTCCTTGCGTGCGATCTCGTCTTCATTGTGCAGGGTCGCGCGCGACACGGTGGTGCCGGCGAGGAACACCGGCTCGAGTTCCGCGACCGGCGTGAGTACGCCGGTGCGGCCGACCTGCACCGTGATCGCATGCAGCTTCGTTTCCGAGCGCTCGGCGGCGAACTTGTAGGCGATTGCCCAACGTGGCGCCTTGCTGGTCGCGCCCGCCTCGCGCTGCTGGGCGAAGGCGTCGAGCTTCACCACGGCGCCGTCCGTCGCATAGGCGAATTGCGAGCGCATCCCGTCGAGTTCGTTGATCGCCGCCCAGGTCGCGTCGATGCCGGTGGTGGACCAGAACTTTTCCACGGTCGGCAGTTGCCACGTGCGCAACAGGCCTTGAAAAGCGGATTGCGTCGGCACGAGCTCCGCCTCGCTGCAGAAACCCCGGCCGTAGAGGACGATCTCGAGCCGGCGTCGGGCCACCTCGGCGGAGTCGTGCAGTTTCACCGTGCCGGCCGTGAGATTGCGCGGATTCGCGTACGTTTCGAGACCCGCCTCCTGACGCGCTGCGTTGATGCGCCGGAATTCTCCCAGCGACATGAAGATCTCGCCGCGAATCTCGATCACGTCGGGGTGCGCCTTGCCGGCCAGCGCCGCGGGCAGCGATTTGATCGTGCGTGCGTTCGCCGTGATGTCGTCGCCCTGGACGCCGTCGCCGCGCGTCACGACCCGCATCAGCCTGCCCTTCTCGTAGGTGGTGCTGACCGCTATGCCGTCGATCTTCGGCTCGACCACATAGGCGAGCCCGCCGTCCGCGGGGATCGCGAAGAGTTTGCGCAAGCGCTGGTCGAACGCCCGCAACTCCGCCTCGGAATAGGTGTTGTCGAGGCTCCGCATCGGCTGGCGATGCCGGTAGGTTTCAAATCCCTCGAGGCGATCGTCGCCCACCTGGCGGGTGGGAGAATCCGCCGCGGCCAGCTCCGGATGGTGCGCCTCGAGACCGGCCAGCTCGCGCTTGAGGGCGTCGTAGTCGGTGTCGGCGATCTCGGGGCGCGCCTGCCGAAAGTAGAGTTCGTCGTGCCGGCGGATTTCGTGGCGCAGGGCGTCCAGGCGCTTGCGAATGGCAGCGGGCGTCATCGGGCGGAAGCCGGAGCGTCGGCCGGACCGGTTCCGGGTGCAATGCCGGATTGCTTCGAGGGGCGGCTACCGAGCGGCCGCTCCAGCAACCAGCCGGTAAAACGGCCAAAGCGTATAAAGCATCGCTGCCACGAACGCACCCGACGTGTCGGCCATCCAGTCGAACACATCGACCGAGCGCTCCGGCGTGAAGCTCTGATGGAACTCGTCGCTCACCCCGTACGCGGAAACAAAAAGGACCGCGATCAACGCCGCGGTCACGGGATGACGGCCGGGATAGAGCACGCGCACGAGCGTGGTGGCGAGCAGGCCGTACACCAGCGTGTGCACGACCTTGTCCATGTTCGAAAACGTGACCGGCGTGGCCAGTTGGGACCGGCTCGACGCGAGGAAGATCGTCGCCGCCACCACCGCGGGCCAGATCAGGCGCCGAAGCGGCGGACGCGCAACGGGGGAAGACGTCGGGGTGGAAGCATCGATGGACATGAAGCAGGGAGAACCAAAGGCGAAATGATGTGTGTCGCGGTTCGGGCGAGTCAAATCCGGCCGCGGCGCGGTCCGGCACGTCAACGCAAGCCCCCCAATCGGCGTCACCTGGATGGCAGGCAGGGATGCCTGCGCTACGGGGCCGCTCCGGTTAGGTCGCAGAATGAATCAATCCTGGCCTGCGCTGCGTCCCGCGCCGCTCTGGTGTTGCCGGAGGGGCCGGTGGTTGCACGATGCAGGTTTTGCGGTGACGTCTCCTTTCCCTGTCAACCTTCGGTCGCATTCCTCGACCCCTGCAGCTGCCGGCCCTCGGCTCCGCGCCCATGAGTGACGCGCAGCTGGCGGATCCCTCCTGCGATGTCTCGATCGTCCTGCCCGTGTTCAACGAAGCGGAGTGCATCCGAGCCACGCTCGACGAGCTGTTTGCGGTCCTCGCGGCGGTCCCCGGGCAACACGAGGTGCTGGCGGTGAATGACGGCTCGACCGATGCGACGCCCGTGCTGCTGGCGGAAATAAAGGCGGCGCGCCCGCGGCTGCGGGTGCTCACGCTCACGCCGAATTCCGGTCAGAGCGCCGCGTTCGGGGCGGGCTTTCGCCATGCGCGCGGTCGCGCGATCGTGCTGATGGACGCGGACGGCCAGAACGATCCCGCGGACATCCCGCGCTTGCTCGCCACGCTCGAGGACCACGACGCCTGCTGCGGGATTCGCACCAAGCGCCGCGACACCTGGGCCAAACGATTCGGCAGCCGCCTGGCCAACGCCGTGCGGGGACGTTTCCTGCACGACGGCATCGTTGACACCGGCTGCAGTCTCAAGGCGATCCGGACAGACTTCGCCCGGGACCTGCCGATGCACCTGAAGGGCATGCACCGTTTCATCCCCGCGCTGCTTCAGTTGCTGCACGACGCGCGCATCGCCCAGGTTCCGGTCAACCACCGTCGCCGTCGCGCCGGGGTGAGCAAATACACGAACTTCGGGCGTTTGCGCGTAACCATCGCGGATTTGCGCGCGGTGCGCTGGATGCAAAAACGCCACCGGCGCTTCACCGTGAAGGAGGAGACGTGATGCAAGGTGCGAGACTGAGGTTCTGACCCATGCCTGATCCCCGTCGTCCCGCACTCTGGATGCTGATCGTCCTCGCCGTCGTCCTGTGGGCGGGCGGGTACGTGCGGCGCGGATTGTGGGAACCCGACGAGGCGCGCTATGCCTACGTCGCGCGGGAGATGGGCGAAACCGGGCAGTGGTTCGTCATGCACCTGCACGGCGAGCCGTATCCGGACAAGCCGCCGTTGATGTTCTGGCTGATGAACGCCGCCACGGTGTTCACGGGCGGCGAGATCAACGGCTTCTCCGCCCGCCTCCCGAGTCTGCTCGGGGCGATCCTGGCGCTTTGGGCAACCGCGCGGCTGATGGAACGCTGGCGCGACGGCCCGGCGGCCTGGCGCGCGGTGGGCGTGCTGCTCACGTCGTTTCTGTTCTGGAAACAGGGGGACTGGGGACAGATCGACATGCTGCTTTGCGGGCTCGAGATGATGAGCCTGTGGTGTTTCTTCACCTCGTCCGATCCCGGTCGCGGGCGGCGCCTGGTTGGCGCGTATTTGTTTGCCGGGTTCGCGATGCTGGCGAAAGGCCCGGTGGGATTCGCCATCCCGGTTGCGGTCTACGCGTTGTGCACGTGGGCCGGCGGCGAAGCGCACCTGCTCAAACGTGGCCACTGGATCTGGGGCACCCTCCTGGCCTGCGCGATACCCTTGTTGTGGCTCGGGGTCGCGTGGCGACAAGGCGCGCCGGCGGAATACTTCGAAGTGATGCTGGGCAAGAAATCCTTTGCCCGGGTTGTCCAGGACCACCACGCGCAGGCCTTCTATTACTATATACCGCATTTCCTGGCAGAGTTCATGCCGTGGACGATCTTCCTGCCCGCGGCCTGGCAGGGTCTCGGCCCCGGACCGCAACGCCGCCGGCTCGCCACCTGGGTCCTGACGGTGATCGTCCTGTTTTCGCTCTCGGTGGGGAAGCGCAACCTCTACATCCTCACGGCCTGGCCCGGCGCCGCGATGTTCATCGCCGCAGGCTGGGACGGCATCAGCGGACTCGGCCGCCGCTGGTCGGGGATCTCCGGCTGGTGTGCCGCAGGTTTCGTGACGCTTGATCGGCCTCGCCGAAACGGGCGTGTTGGTGGCAGCGGAGACCGGGCCTGTTGAAACATGCGGACCGGGTGCTCGGACCCAATCCCGGAGCGCGCGTGGATGCTCCTGCCCTGCGCGATTCTCATGCTCGGCGGCAGCGCGGTGTTGATCGCCTGGTTTCGCCAGCACGGTCTCACGCGGCGCTGGTTCAATCTGTTCGCCGGCGTGCTGTTCTTGCACTGGATGCTCCTGGGAGCGCTGGTCCAGCCCGAGTTCAATCCCGCAAAGGCGCCGCTCGAATTGACGGCGCAGGCGCGGGCGCGGTTGCAGCCGGGACAGCCGATCTATCTCTACAAGGACCAACTCGCGATCATCGCCCTCTACGCGCACCACCCGGGCCGGCAGCTGCAGACACCGGAAGACGTCGACCACGTGCTCGCCGCCGGCGGTTATGGAATCATCGTCTTCGATCAGGAAGACTGGGACGACATCGGCGACCGGTTCGCCGCGAGGGTGCGGGCGCGTCCGTTTCGGATGGGGTCGAAGAAACTCGTCTGGGTGGACTTCCCGCCGCCGGTGACGGCAACGCCGGAAGCGGCTGATGTGCCCGGCGGATAGTCGGTCAATTGCAAGCGCCCGGCCACGTCTGTTCCGGTTCGCTTCGCGACCGGTCTTGTCGCTTCGCTCGGAACGGCGGGCTCCAACGCAGCCACCCGGAAGCCGCGTTGGAGCGCAGCGACAAGGTGGTCCGGTCTTCCTTCGGACTTTGAAATCTCACGGCAAGTCGGTCGAGCGAGGTCGCTGCCGGCCGCGCCGTCCGTGTCGAGAAAGCCCTTGCCAGCGTGGAAGCCGGGAGCTTTGGTCGTCGTTCCTCTTCACGGGATAGTCGGGCCGTAGCGTAGCCTGGTAGCGCGCTTGCATGGGGTGCAAGAGGTCGTGAGTTCGAATCTCACCGGCCCGACCATTTTGCCGCGAAGGTGCAGACAGTTCGCCGGGCGGAATTATCGTCCTCACGCCCGCTTCGCGAGCGACGCCGGATTCCGCGCCCGCATGGTGCCGCGCTCGCGCCGGCCCTCCTCGTCGAGGACCCGGCGGCGCACTCGGAGAATCTCCGCGCGCCCGAGATAACCCACCACCCTCACCGGATTTTCCGGAGAAATCACCGGCAGGCGACCGATATCATGACGCAACATCTTCTCGAGCGCCTGATGCAGGGATTCGTCTGACCGGGCCACGATGACCTGGGTGGTGCCTGCTTCCGCAACGGTGGTCGCGCCGCCCGGGTCCCGGCCCAGCGCCTGCATGATATCGCCCCGCGTAATGATGCCGGTGAGGTCGCCCGCATCGTTGACGATCAGGGTGGCATGGCGGCGGGCCAGCGGGTCGTCCCGGCGCGCGATGCGATCGGAAAGCTCCGCGATCGTCGTGCGCGCTGAAATCGTCGGCGGTTCCCCGTCCATAACGTCCCCGACCCGCATGAGCTCAAAGGGATCGACCGCATATTCGTAGGCAATGTGCTGGCCACGCCGCGCCAGCTTTTCGGTCAGGATGGATCGACGCATGAGCAGGACGGCCACGCAGAACGACGCCGCGCATCCGATCAGCACCGCGGGAAACAAATTCAGGTCATGGGTCAACTCGATCGCGAAAACCGTTCCCGTGAGCGGCGCCCGCATCGTGCCGGCCATCACCGCCGCCATGCCGACCAACGCCCAGGTCCCGGCATCCCCGGCCGGCATCCAGCCGCCCAGCACCGCCCCCAGCGCCCCGCCGGTGATCAACAGGGGTGCCAGTACTCCACCCGACGTCCCGGACCCCAGGGCGGCCGACCACACCAGCGCCTTGGCGAACAGCAAACCGCCGGCTGCCCAACCCACGACGTCGCCACGCAGGAGGCCGTGAATGGTTGCATACCCCACCCCCAGGACCCGGGGATCAAACGCGCCGCCGAGCCCGACGACCAGCGCGCCCAGCGCCGGCCACCACATCCAGTGCACGGGCAGCTTCTGGAACAGGTCCTCGCAGGCATAAACCAGCGCGGTCAGCAGGCTCGAGCCCAATCCCGCGACGATCCCGACCACCGCCGCCAGCGCCAGTATCGCCGCACCCGGTACGGCATGCGCCGGCACCGGGAAGATCGGGCCGGCACCGAGCAATGGCTCCCGCACGCCCGTGGCCACGACCGCCGCCACCGCCACGGGGATGAAACTGCGCGGCTTCCACTCGAACAACAGCAGCTCGATCGCGAGCAGGACCGCGGCGACCGGCGTGGCAAAGATCCCCGCCATGCCGCCGGCCGCACCCGCGACCAACAGCGTCTTGCGCTCCGCCGCGGTGAGGCGAAACATCTGCGCGAACAAGGACCCGAAGGCGCCGCCCGTCATGATGATCGGGCCCTCGGCGCCGAACGGACCGCCCGTGCCGATGGAGAGCGCGGAGGAGAGCGGTTTCAGGATCGCGACCTTCAGCCGGATCAGGCTGCGTCCGAGCAGGATTGCCTCCAGCGCCTCCGGAATGCCATGCCCGCGGATCTTGTCCGTCCCGTACCGCGCCATCAATCCGACGATCACCGCGCCGATCACCGGCACCGCCACGACCCACCAGCCGAGCCGGTGATCCTGCGGCACCACCGGGGCGACGGAAAAACGCAGGAAAAACGCAAGGTTCGTGATCGCGGCGATCAACCACAGGAGCGCCCGCGCCACCAGGGCGCTGATGGCGCCGATCGGGATCGCCAGGGCGGTGAGCACGAGCACCCGCCGGTCGGTGCGAAAGTCGGCCAGCGGCCGTCCGCCGGCCGCGGCCGGCGGATCAGACCCATCATCCGGATACGGGGAAGGAGTGGCCGTCATGATCGCACCACCGGAATTGTATCGTGATGCGATACAAGGCAACCGCGATTTGGGCGTGACCGTGAACGCCGGCCCCGGAAGACTCGCCCCCCGATGGCGTCCGCGCGTCCCGCAGTCTCCCGGACCGAGGACCAACTTCTGGCCGAATGGCGCTATGCCGTGCGGCAGTTCCTGCGTTTCAGCGAACACGCGGCGCGGGACGCCGGCATCACCCCGCAGCAGCATCAGGCGCTGCTCGCGATCAAGGGCTTTCCCGGACGCGACTACGTCTCGGTGGGCGAACTCGCGGAACGCCTTCAGGTCCGCCACCACAGCGCCGTGGGATTGGTGGACCGACTGGTGGCCGAGGACCTGCTAAAACGGAAGACCGCCCGTGAAGACCGGCGGCGGGTTCATCTCGTGCTCACACGCCGTGGCGAGACGATCCTGGCGAAACTCTCGGCCGCGCACCGCCGCCAGTTGCAGCGAATCGCCCCCCGCATCGGCGAGGTGCTGCAACAGTTGCGGGGCGACGCGATTTCCAGTTCGCCCGACTGAAGCGAAGCCAGGCCAAAACCAGGGTCCGAACCCACGGCCTTTTGTTTTTGGCGTTCTAAATGACCCGCCAGATTGATGATACGGCCGTATCATCAATCTGGCGGGCGGGGGACCTGAGTCCGAGATTCATGCGACGCCAAAACAAAAGGTCGTGGGGCCGAACCCCGTAGACATGCCGCGGAGGAAGCCCCGTTCTACTGAGGATGAGATGCAGTCGCAAAACGCTTGACCAAGCCCACATCGTGATATTGAGACCCAGTCTCTCTTTTTGCGAAGAGCGGGAACCATCCAGCCGAACAACACTCAGCCCCCACCTCCCTTGTCATCACACCGGATTTCCGACTTTCGAACCGCGGCGCGTGGTCAGCCGAAAGGCCAGCGCTTGCTCGTCCCCTTCATTGCCGTGGGTCTCGCGTTCTGCACCCCTGGCTTTGCCGACGAGGCGGCGCTGCAATCCGAGATCAATCTCCTCAAGCAGCAGGTTCACGAGATGCGCGCCCAGCTTGACGACATGCAGTCACGTCTCGCGGCAAACGCATCGGCCGTTGCCGCGGCACCCGTGCCGGCGGCCACCGGGACTGACGAGCCGTCGCTGGCGTCGCCCGCCGCGCGCATCGATGAGCCGTACCCGGACCAGCGACCCGAGGCGGACACGACGGTTGGCGGCTATGGCCAGGTCAATTTCAACCATTACACCCACGATTCCAGTCGCGACCAGGCGGACCTGCGCCGGGTGGTGTTGTCCGTGGGCCACCGTTTCAGCGACACGGTCAGCCTGAACACCGAATTCGAGTGGGAACATGCCATCACCAGCGCGGACGATGCGGGCGAGGCGGCGATCGAACAGGCCTGGCTCGGATTTCGGGCGACCCCGACCGTCAGCGTGAAAGCCGGTCTCTTCCTGATGCCATTCGGCTTCCTCAACCTCTCCCACGAGCCGCCGGTCTTCCACGGAGTCGAGCGCAACGAGGTGGAAACCCGCATCATTCCCACCACGTGGCGCGAAGGCGGCGTCGCCGTCCACGGCACCACGGAGGCGGGCTTCGATTGGGACGCGGGGATCACCACCGGCTTTGACGTCACGAAGTTCGACGAGGCCGCCGAGCCGCTGGGATCGATCCATCAGGAGCTGCAGTTTGCCCGCGCCCGCGACCTCGCGTTCCATGGCGCACTCAATTATCGCGGCGTGCCCGGCTTGACGGTGGGTGGCGCGATTTTCCGCGGCCAATCGACCCAGGGCAATGCCGCGTTCAAAGCCGACGATACCCAGCCCGATTTCTCCGGCATCCAGGCTCCCATTACGCTCGGCGAGTTGCACGCGCGCTGGCAGAGCGGCGGTCTCGATCTCCAGGCGCTGTACGCCCGCGGCATCATCGGCGACGCCGCGCGGATCGACGCGACCCTGCAGGCGTTCAATGATGCCACGCTCGAGCAGCGACCCTTTGTGCCGGCCGCCTTCTCCGGCTGGCTCGTCCAGGGCGCCTACACCGTATGGCGCGCGGGCGACATGTCGCTGACACCGTTTGTGCGCTACGAGCGCTTCGACACCCAGGCCCGGATGCCGGCGGGATTCCCCGCGGATCCCGCCACGACCGACGACGTCGCCACGATCGGGCTCTCCTTCCAGCCGCACCCGCAAGTCGTGTTCAAGGCCGACTACCAGGACTTCCGGAAGAATTCCGAGGATGACCGCGTCGACCTCGGCCTCGGCTACATGTTCTGAACCGTCGCACGCATACTTCGAATACCGAATCTCACCGATCCATTGACTACGTCGGCGATTACGAGGTGCGCCTGAAACTCGCCGTCAATTTTTGAAGGGACGATTTGCATGCACGACTCCGTTCGTTGGCTTGCACTCGCGGCGCCGGTTGCCCTCGTCGGTAGCACGTCCGGTTATGCCGTCACCTACCTGACGGTCGAACAGGCGCAGGAGGTGATCTGGCCCGGCGCAAAACTCACTGGCGCCGACATCGTGCTGACTCCCGAACAACGCCGCGCCATTGAAAGAAAATGTCACGGGCGGGTCCGCCAGCCAAAGCTCCAGGCCTGGCGGGTGGACGGCGGCGGCTGGTTCATCGTGGACCACGTCATCGGCAAGCACGAATTCATCGACTACGCCGTGGGCATCGAGGCCGACGGAACCGTGCGGGCCGTGGAAATCCTCGACTACCGCGAGACGTATGGGGGCGAGATCCGCAACCGCCGCTGGCGCGCGCAGTTCAACGGCAAGAGCGCCGCGGATCCGCTCACGCTCGATCGCGACATCAAGAACATTTCCGGCGCCACCCTGTCGTGCCGGAGCATCACGGACGGCGTGCGCCGCCTGCTCGCGACCCATGAAATCGCCCTGCAGTGACATCGTGCGCGCGCGCCCGCTGCTCGGCACGTTCGTCGAGATCCGCGTGCGCGGACTTGCGTTGACGGACGCCCACGCCGCGATCAACCGCGCGTTCGGCGTCATCGCTCGCGTGCAGGGGATGATGTCCCCCCATGATCCGGCGAGCGACGTGTCCCGGCTTCACCGCGCGGCCGACGAAGGCAAGAGCATTCGCATCGATCCCTGGACCGGCTTCGTGCTCGGCGAAGCGCTACGGCTTTCCGCGGCGTCGGGTGGCGTGTTCGACGTCACCGCGATTCCAGGACGCTCGCAGCGCGGTGAACGGCCGGTTGCCGGCGACTGGCGCGACGTCGAGTTGGGTCCGGGAAACCGCGTGAGCTGCCGGCGTCCGTTGCGCATCGATCTCGGTGGCATTGCCAAGGGCTTCGCCGTCGACTGTGCGCTCGACGTCCTTCGCGACGCCGGCGCGGGCGCGGGAGTCGTCAATGCGGGCGGCGATCTGCGCGTATGCGGACCCGAGCCCGTCACCATCCACCTGCGCCATCCCGCCGATCCCGGCCGGTTCGTTCCCGCGGTGGAGCTTCGCGATGAAGCGATGGCAACGTCGGGCAACTATCTCGATGTCCGTGGTGCCGGTCGCCTGGTGAAGCCGGACGGCGGACGGTTATGGCTCGGCCGCGACAGCGTCTCGGTGCGCGCGCCGTCCTGCCTCTTCGCCGATGCCCTGGCCAAGATCGTCGCGGCCGTCGGACCGCAGCAAGCGCGGCCCCTGTTGCGCGCGCATGATGCCACGGCGCTCGTCCTGGGGCGCCAGAAGCGCCATCCGATCGGAGGGACCGCCGATGCGGCGTGACGGCATCCAGCTCACCCGTCGCCTGCGCCGGTGGTTCTATGGCGTTTTTGGCGTCCTTTTTCTCAGCGGCGCCGGCTGGCTGATGTTGCACACGTGGGGGGCCACGACGGGAGAGTTCGGTCCGGAGCCTCATCCGCTCGAGCCGTGGCTGTTGCGCCTGCACGGAGCGGCCGCGATGGCGGCACTGGTGATTCTCGGCGTGCTGGTGCCACTACACATGCGCCGCGGCTGGCTTGTCCGCCGCAATCGGATCTCGGGAGCCTCGATGGTCGTGCTGAGTGGCCTGTTGATCATCACGGCCTACGCTTTGTATTATGTCGGCGGCGAAAGCGGCCGCCGCGTCGCGGTCTGGGCGCACGACGTAATCGGACTCGGCCTCCCGGCGGCGATCACGTGGCACGTCCTGCGGGGTCGCGCCTCGCGCACCACCGCTCGGACGCGACCCGACGCCTAGCCGCCGCCCCGATTGGCGAAACCTTGATACGGATCAAGGCGCGCGGGCGGCATCCGGACGACAATGGGGGTGTTCAAACCAACACCTCACTCACCCATGGATTCCAATCCGTCCTCCGTCTCCC
Source organism: uncultured Verrucomicrobiae bacterium (assembly GCA_963797435.1). Lineage (GTDB taxonomy): Bacteria > Verrucomicrobiota > Verrucomicrobiia > Opitutales > Opitutaceae > CAWCPJ01. The sequence continues at coordinate 99,468 of CAWCPJ010000011.1, forward strand.
TTCCAGCCTCGCTCGATGTCCGCGAACTGCCGCCGCGCGAAAAACATGCGACCATCTTTCGCGTCTGGTCGGCGCTGCCCGTCGGGGCGCATTTCGTGCTCGTGAACGATCACGACCCGGTGCCGCTTTACTACCAGTTCTCCGCCCAGTATGCAGGTGCGTTTGACTGGGAATACCTGGAACGCGGTCCGGAGACGTTCCAGGTCAGGATCAGCAAGCTGCAGCAGGTCGCCGGCCCCACGCCGGAACCGCCGTTCGGAAAGCGGAGCGCAACCATAACCGCCCCGGCAACCTCAGGGGACGTCCAGGAAATCGACGCCCGCGGGCTTGAGCCACCCGAGCCGCTGATCCGGATTCTGGATGCGCTCGAGACCCTACCCGCGGGATCGCTTCTGCGCGCACGCACCGATCGCGAGCCCTGCCATTTGTTCGGCGAAGCGGACCAGCGGGGATTCAATCACCAAAGCCATGAACAGCCCGACGGCAGTTGGATCACCACCCTCGCGCGCCGCTGAGGCAAGAGGGGCATCCCGCTCGCCGTCGACATCGCGCGGAAGGCCGGCCAACTGGCTGGCGCGGCAGGGACGATTGCCTCTCGCGTTCATGGTCCTCGCGCTCGGCTGGCTGGTGGCGGGCACGACGCTGCTGGTGGTGCATCCAGCCCTGCTGACGCTGCCGCACGTGCATCCGCACGTCGTCGCGCTCGCCCACGCCTGGGTGTTGGGGTTCTTCGCCACCGTCGCGTGCGGTGCGGTGTATCAGCTCGCGCCCGTCGCCTTGGGAACGATGCTTTGGAAGGAACGCCTCGCCTGGTGGCATTTCGGCCTGCATGCCGTGGGGGTGCCGGGCATGGTGTTCGCGTTCTGGCGCTGGGATCTCGCCACGCTCGGGCACTACGGATTTGCGGTCGCGGTCGGGATCACGCTGTTCTCCGTGAATGTCTGGCGCACGGTGCAGCGCTCCGGGCGGCGCGGCACGGTCGCGTGGTCGCTCAAGCTCGCCGCCGGCTGGATCCTGATCACCGTCCTGGCAGGACTCATCCTGGCAGCGAACCGGTTCTGGGCGTTCATTCCCGTCGACCCGGTGGCGTTGTTGCGCATGCATGCGCATCTCGGTCTGGTGGGCTTCTTCGTCACGCTGCTGCAAGGTGTCGCGTTCCAGCTCGTGCCGATGTTCACGCTCGGAAGCGTGCGCGACTGGCGGCTCGCGAATCTCGGTCTCGGCTTGTCGCAAGCCGGTCTCCTCGGACTCGCGCCCGCGCTCGTGTGGCACCTCGCTCCCCTCGCCTTTCTCGGCGCGCTGTCCATCACCGCGGGATTGTTCTGCTCCAGTGCCGGCGTGATTCGCGCGCTCGCGACGCGGAAGAAACGCGCCTTCGATCCCGGGACCGCCGCCTTTCTGCGCGGCGGCGCCGCCATCTGCCTCACCGCGATCGCGGGGCTCGCCCTCGTCGCCCCCGGCTCACCCTGGGGTTCGGCCCCCGGTGGTTTCAACGCGATGGTCTACGCGATTTTCGGCATTGTCGAGGGTCTCCTGCCCTGCGTCGCCGGCATGATGTGCAAGATCGTGCCGTTCCTCACCTGGATGCGCGCCTATGGCCCGCGGGTCGGACGAGGCACAACCCCCGCGGCCAGCGCACTCTCGCATCCCCGGATCGAACGCTGGGGCCTCACCCTCCAGTCCGTGGCCGTGGTGCCGCTGGTGCTCGGTGCCTGGAATCTAAATACACCGACGTTGCGCGTCGGCGCCGTCATCCTCGCCGTGGGTGTCGGCCTGTTCGTCGCGGATATGCTCGGCGTCTTGAAGCACCTGTGGAGCGCGCCCGGCCGCGCCTCCATTTCTTAACTCGCCTCTCCGCCATGACCAACCCGCCGAACGCGGCCGACATCTGGGACGTGTTGCGCAGCATTCCCGATCCGGAATTCGGCATCAATCTCGTGGACCTCGGGCTCATCTACAGCGTCGCCTGCCGGAACGGCAACATCGACGTCGTGATGACGCTCACGACGCCCACCTGCCCGTCGGGCGGCTGGATCCACGAGGGCGTCAGCGCGTCCCTGACCCGACTCCCAGGCGTGCTAAGCGTCAACGTTGCGATGGTGTTCGATCCCGTCTGGTCGCCCGACATGCTCAGCGCCGCCGCGCGCGCCCAGCTCGGCTGGGAGGCGGATTCGAAAACCTGAGCCGCAACCCCACGGAGGCCCCCAGCCGACCATGGTCGCGTGGGGACACGCGACCCTACCTGGAGTCTCGTTCGAGAGAAGTCCGACCCGGGAGGATCTTGCCCGACAGGACCAAGCGACGCTCGCGCTCTTGCCGCGCTTCGGCGGCCAGACGAATCCGCTCCTCCACCGGCACGAGAAACGTCGAGGTCCGGCGCAGGACGCATCCCGGACGTCCCGGCACGCAGTCGGTCTTGAGCAGCAGACACCAGTCGCGCCCGGTCTCGAGGTGGGGGCAGGTGAAGGTCATGGTTGCGAAACTCCCGCCGCCGAACCCGTCGTTCCGGAATGCCGGTCGATCACCCAACGGATGCGATCACCGATGGCTTCAGCCGCGGCGATCAGTTCATCGGCTTCCCGGGCGCCAAGGTGAGCGCGGCAGTGGCGACGCCAGAGTTCCAGCCAGGTTTCGAAGTGGGCGGCGTCGAGCCCGAGCGGCACGTGCTTCATCGGCATGGGGCCGGAGTAGCGCATCGGGCCGCCGGTAACATTCGACCAGAAGTCGGCAATCTTCTCCAGATGCGTCGGCCAGTCCTGAATCTGTCGATCAAAGATCGGGCCAATGAAATGGTGTTGACGCACGTCGGCGTAAAAGTGCCGCAGCAGAAAGAGCAGCCGGTCGCGGCCGCCGATGCGCCGGAAAAGACTGCCGCCGGTTTCCGGGGAAGCGTCGTTCGGCAGCGGTGCGGGATCGTTTTGCGTCGGGTTCATCGGCGGCGGTCAGTTGGCTGCAAAGCGGGAAAAACGGAGCGGCGGGTCGGGCTGACGTCGGTCCGCAGAACGCCCCTGGGGAATCGCCGGCCGGCAGCAAACGCCCGCGATTTGATTTCGATCAATGCACAAGCTATGCGTGTGGCTAGACTTCCGCCATGTCCGAACCGACATTTCTCGATCTCGACGTGCGGCCCCTCGTGGCCGCAAAACGTCCGCCGCTGCCGGCGATTCTTGACGCGGTGAGCCGGCTCGAGCCCGGCCAGGCGTTGCGCCTGACCACGCCGTTTGAACCCGTCCCGCTCTTCTCGATGCTGGCCAGGCAGGGGTTCACGCACGAGGCGCGACAGGAAGATGGTGACACCTGGGTGATCGTCTTTCGCCGGTGAAGCGGGGCGCGGCGGCGGCCTGCGGGTCACTGCGCGCGAATCCCATGGCCGAGTGAATACATGCTTTTCCCGCATGCCCCAGCATGTCGCGATGCCATCGGACCGGCCTTGATCCAGATCAAGCCGACGACATTTTTCGCGAGACCGAACGGTGGGCGCCTTCCCGACCGGGCCGTCGTCGCCGGATTTGCGGATCAAGTTTCGCCCGTCACGAAAATCGAGCTGTCGTGCCGCAACATCAGCACGCCGCTGCGCCAGTCGTCGTGGGCGGTGACGACGCGACCGATGGCATCCTCCATCAGCCAGCGGGGAAATGTCGCGCCGGCCTCGTGGGCGAGCGGAAACCCGCCGCCAAAACGCGCGTTGACCTCGAAGATCCCGGCGCGATCGTCACGGTCGACGAATCCCTGGAAACACAGGGGGCCCCAGGCTCCGGGCAGCGCCTGTTCCAGCCGCCGGGCGATGGCCGCGAGCGCGGCATGCCGTTGCGTGCGGCCCTTGCTCACTTCGCCCGCACGCACCTCGAGGCGTTCGTGCGGCACGGCGCAACGCACGCGCCCGGCGCGATCGCAGAAGATATTGACGGTGTATTCGCGGCCGGTGCACTGCTCCTGCACGAGATAGTGGCTGCGGTCCAGGCTCAGCGCAAGCGTGCCAAGCGTCTGGCGGTCCGGCACGAGGTGCACGCCGGCTGATCCCATGCCTGAGACCGGTTTCGCCACCACGGGCCAGTGCCAGCCCGCGGCGTCAGCGAGCACCTCATCGAGCCGCGCAGTGCGCGGTGCGGGAATGCCAGCGGCGGCAAGCACATGCGCGGTCGCGAGCTTGTCCCGCGCGAGCGCCACCACCGCGGGCGCGGAGATGGCGATCGCGGTGCCGGAGGCGGCGAAAAGCTCGCGGTGCGCCGCCATCAACGGCAGTTCGCCATCGTGCAGCGGAACCAGCAGGCCGACCTTTTCCCTCGCGCACAATTCGAACACCCGGTCGATGTAGTTCGCATCCGGAATGAGCGGCACGGCAAAACTCGCATCGGCAATGCGACACGCCGCGCTGAGCGCGGGCTTGAAGTCCGCCGCCAGGAGACGCAGTTCGATTCCCAGCATGGCGGCGTCCTCGCGAAAGAGATTCAGCAACTCCACGCGACGGCCCGCGGACGTGACCAGCACTGTGAGGGAATCGGACAAGGCAGGGTGGGAAACGAAGCAAGGCTTCGTGGAACGTGGCAAGCGGCAAGGCAAAGACAGTCCCGGACGCGCAGGACACATCCTGAAAGGTCCCGGGGCATTCAGTCGTTGGCCGATCCCGGCCGCGGCGTTCCTTGCGCCGGCGCGGTTGAGATAAGATCGACGGGGGAGAGAACACCACCCACCACGCTGGCGCGTGTCCCCCCCGCCCACGGCCTTTTGTTTTGGCGTTTTAAATGACCCGCCAGATTGATGATACGGCCGTATCACCAATCTGGCGGGCGGGACCTGAGTCCGAGGTTCATGCGACCCCAAAAAAACAAAAGGCCGTGCCCCCCGCCTCGAGGCGGGATTTGCCTGACGGGCGAAGCCCACACTTCAGTTCCCTCCTTCAGGACGGGGGACCGTGCGCCAGCACGGTGGGAGGTATTGCGGGTTGCCCTACAGGCAGCGTCGCTTACGCCGGAGCAGGTGCGGTCGTTTCGAGCCAGGTCCGGAACGTCTTCAATCCATCCTCGAACCTGGTGTGGGGCTGATACCCCAGCAGGCGTTTGGCTTTTTCGACGTTGGCCCACGTCTGCCGCACGTCGCCCGGCTGCTCGGGCTGGCGATCCAGCACGGCCTGGCGACCAAACGTGCGTTCGAGGGCGGCGACCAGTTCGGCCAGGCTGACGGTGCGTTCGTTGCCGAGATTGATAATCTCGTAGTTCGACGCCGTGTAGGCGAGCGCAGCCACGATGCCGGCCACGACGTTGTCGATAAACGTGTAATCCCGGCGCGTGGAACCGTCGCCGTAGAACGGCAACGGCCGGCCGGCGAGCAGGAGGCGGGAGAACTTGTGAATCGCAAGGTCCGGGCGCTGGCGCGGTCCATAGACGGTGAAGAATCGCAGCGCAATGAATCGAATGCCGAACAGGTGCGCGTAGACGTGACCCAGAAGCTCGCCGCTGACTTTCGTGCTCGCATACGGACTGATCGGTTGCAGGACGGCATCGTCCTCACTCCAGGGCACGCGCGGATTGATCCCGTAGACACTGGACGAACTGGCGAACACAAACTGCCGGATGCCTCGCGCACGCGCGAATTCGAGCAGGCTTTGCGTGCCCTCGACATTGGCTTGCTGGTAGGCCACGGGATGCTCGATCGACGGTCGCACCCCGGCCTTTGCCGCGAGGTGGATGATCGCGTCGCGGCCGACTTCCGCCGGCAGGCCGGCCAGCCAGGCGGCATCACCGATGTCGCCCCGATGCAGGCGGAAGCCCGCATGGTCCGCGACGGCGGCGAGGTTCGCCTCCTTCGTTGCCCGCGGGTAAAACGGATCGAAATTATCGATCGCGTCGACGGTGTGCCCATCGCGCAACAACCGTTCCACGACGTGACTGCCGATGAAGCCTGCGCCCCCCGTTACGAGTATGTTCATTGAGAGAGACGGGGCTTACCATGGCCCGGCCGCAACGGGCAATGCTTACCCGCAGCAAGGCACAAAGATCCCGCGGCGAACATCCCTACGTGTCCGGCCGGCAGGCAGGCATTGAATCGTGGTCGCCGGAACCGCGTCGTCGATCGGGAGGACGCGCAAGCTCAGCGCCGGCGTCCGCGCTGCTCGCGCAACCGCCACCGCAATTTGAGCATTTCAATCAGGGGGCGCAGCCAGAGGTTGCGCAGGCCATAATGCGAGCGGCCGTGGCGCCGGGGCAGGTGGCGTACCGGCATTTCCGCCACGCGGTAGCCCGCGGCGACCGCCATCGCCGGCAGGAAGGATTGCAGCAGCGGCCCCAGCGTCAGGGCGCTGATCACTTCGCGCCGAAACACGCGCACTTGCGATCCGTTGTCGTGCAGGCCGTCGCCGAGCACCCGTGAAGTCACCGCGTTCGCCACCCGCGACATCAGGCGGCGCAGCGCGGAGTCGTGACGGTTTCGTCGCCAGCCGCACACGACGTCGGCTCCCGAGCGGTGCAAATGATCGAGCAGTCCGGGCAGGTCGCGGGGGTCGTTCTGTCCATCACCATCCAGCGTGAGGATGATTTCCCCGCGTGCCGCCTGCAGGCCGGCGAACAGCGCGAAGGCCTGGCCGCAATTTTTCGAGAAATGCACCACGCGCACTTCCGGCCGGCGCGCCGCGATGGCGTCCAGCAAGGCGCCGGTTCCGTCCGCGCTGCCGTCGTCCACGACGATCACCTCCCACGGCGCGCGCAGGTTTTCCAGGATGCCGAAGGCGGCGCCCAACAGCGGCCCAATGTTCTCCGCCTCGTCATGGCAGGGAATCACGAGCGAGTGGCGCGGCGGGGACATGACCTCGGAAGTGAAGATCGGCGGAAGCTGCTTGCCGAATGCGAAATGCTACACACCGCCGCTCGCGTGACCATCCCACCGGACGTCATCGAGCCGGAGGCAGACGGGGACACGAGGCTGGTTCCTGCGATTCACCTGAAAACAGCCTCCTGACGCCGGCTGCCACAAGATTCCGCAACCGGCCACTGTTCAGATGTGCCGCGAGTCCGCCTCGTCCTTGACGCCGTAACCGCTGTCCTGGCGCTCGTGGTTGACGCGGTTCTTCTTCACGTAGGCGTCGTAGACATCATCCGCGCTCATACCCAACACCTGGGCAATCGAAATCAGGAAATGGAACAGATCGACGACTTCGACGCGGGCGTTCTGGGAATCGAACTTCTGGTATTTCGCCCACCATTTCCACGGCACGGAGTCGGTGAGTTCGGCCAGCTCCTGTTGCATCGCCCGCGTGTAATTGAGTATCCAGCGCGTCTTCTCCGCCTCGTCGATGTCGCGCAGGCGGACGCCGATGCGTTCGTTGAGCGCCTCCTGCATCCGAAAAATCTCCGCGAATTTGTCCATGCTCGCGATTAGGCTTCCCCCGCGTCCCGCTCGGCAAGGGGAAAAGCAGGGCGCGGATTCAACCTCGCGCGCCGCGGGATCCCGCATCCTCGGTCAGAGGCCGGCTTCGACAAACGCCACCCGGTCATCGTCCGGGCGGAGGTCCACGTCGATCGGTTCCGGCAGGTTTTCGTCCACGTAGTCCATCGCCGCCGCCACGAGCATCGATACGTAGCCGTCGAGTTTCCCCACCCCGTCGCGCCGTTGCACGAACACGCTCCACAACTGCCGGGCGGGTCGGCCGTCCGCGGCGTGCGCCTCCCGCGCGGTGATGCGCAGGAACTTGTCGTACTCCTTGTACACATTCACGTGGTTGATCATTCCGTTTCCGATGCCCGGATGCGTGGGGTCGGCGGCATTCAGCCGCAGAGGGATCCCGGGCGCCGAGAATGGCGCCGGCATGTTGGACGTGTAGACCACGAGATGTCGAACCGGCCCCTGGCAGCCAAAATCGATCTCCACGATCTGCCCCGCATGGGCGAGGTCGGCTGCTTCATACCATCCCTTGCTCGACAATGCGGTCCTGACGCCGTGGGCGACCGCGTCGAACGCCAGATCGCCGGACCCGAGATCCGGATGGCCGCTTGCGATCACATAGGCGACCGGCTCTTCCGCGGGTTCCGCCGACTTGATCGCATCGACGCGAAACCGACGGGAACTCGCGCACCCTGCCGCCAGGAGCACGACCACCACCCAGGCGACCGAGAAAAGCCGTGTCTGAAGGTTGCGGTGCATCGTGGCTTGCGACCCTCTCGCGCGGTCGTACTCCAGTGTACCACCTCCGGTGTCGCGAAACAATGGACCCCGAACCGCAACGGGGCATCCGGCTCGAGCCGGATGTGCCGCGGCCCATCCCGCCCCGAACGTCGTCCGATTCCTGCCCGATCCCGTGCCGGTGAAACGCGGCCTAAAATTCCGGGATGAAAGCCGAAGACGTGATGACCAAGCCGGTGCAATGCATCGATGTCGACGTGAGCCTCGTGGATGCGGCCGAGATGATGCGCACCCTCGACATCGGAGCCCTGCCGATCGCCGAAGCAGAACGCCTCGCGGGCATCATCACCGATCGCGACATCGTGGTCCGGGCCGTGGCCGACGGCCGCAACACCGCCGACACGAAGGTGCGCGATGCGATGTCCGTGAGCATCGTTTATGGATACGCCGACCAGGATGTCGCCGAGATCGCCGGCATCATGGAAAAGTACCGGATCCGCCGGCTGCCCGTGGTGACGCGGGAAAACCAGCTGGTCGGGATGATCTCCACGGCCGATCTCGCGCGGGCAACCGATCCCGTGCTCACCGGCGAGGTGATTCACGAAGTATCCGTCCGCGGGGACTGACGCCGCTTGCGGCCGGGGCCTGTCCCGGCCGACTCCGATCCGCTCCCGGGCCGGATATGGGCGGGTGGCCCGATACGCATCCGCCCCGGCGGGCGTATTTTCTGGATCATGGAAAAGCGCACAGCCCATGCGACGGAGGATGAAATGGCCAAGGTCCGCGAATTGATCGCCGCGATTGAGGTGTCGATGTTGACCACCATCGGGCCCGGGGAACTTCCCCGCAGCCGCCCGATGGGCACCGTGCTCGACGCCAACGACGCCTCGGTCTGGCTTTTCCTCTCCGGCACGTCGCCGACCGCGGCCGAGATTCATCGCGAACCGCGCGTCGGCCTGAGTTTCGCGGATCCGGAACGCGACCGCTACGTCTCAATCTCCGGGCGGGCGGAGTTCGTGGATGACCGCGATCGCATCCGCCACCTCTGGCGCACCGAATTTGCGCGGTGGTTTCCCGGCGGTCCGGATACGGCCGGCCTCGCGCTCGTGCGCGTCCCCATCACCCAGGCCGAATACTGGGACGACTCGGCCAAGTTGATGCGCAATTTTTTCGAAACGATCGGTGCTCCGTATGCCGGCGTGCCGCCGGAAGCGACCGGGCAGCACGCCCAGGTGCCTCCTCGTTGAATCACCCAACCGGCGCTGCGCGCCCTTGCACCATGAACATCTCGAGTCCGGCCTTTGAAAAGGGCGGCACCATTCCCGCCCGTTATTCGCGCGACGGAGACAACGTGTCGCCGCCCTTGTGCATTCGCGACGTGCCCCGGGAGGCGCGGTCGATCGCGCTCATCATGGACGATCCCGATGCGCCGAGCGGCACGTTCACGCATTGGGTCGCGTTCAACCTGGATCCCGCCGACCAGGACATTCCGGAGGCGGCTTCGCTATCCCGTGCGGGTCACGGCCGCAACAGCTGGAATGAAACCCGGTACGGCGGTCCCCGGCCCCCGAGTGGCGAACACCGCTACTTTTTTCACGTGTATGCCCTCGACCGGCCGCTCACCGTCGCCGAAGGAGCCGCGCGCGGCGATGTCGAACGCGAAATCGAAAACCATGTTCTGGCGAAGGCCGAGGTGATGGCCCGCTATTCCGCCCCCCGCGGCTGAACACCGCGGCGGCCCGACTGAAACCGGAGTGACGACGCGGGCGAAGTTCTCGCCGCGCGCCGTCCATATTTTTGTTGAAGCCCTCTGACCCAACCCGCGCCCATGCCTTCTCATCGCCATTATCAAAACCGCCAGCACGCCGGCGACGTGCTGGCCCAACGTCTCGAATCGTTCTCCGCCGATGCGCTCCACGTGCTGGCGCTGCCCCGCGGGGGTGTCCCCGTGGGCGCGGAAGTCGCCCGCGCCCTTCACGCGCCGCTGGACGTGCTCGTCGTGCGGCAGCTTTCGGTCACGGCCGCGCCGGGTGCACCGATTGGGGCGATTGGGCCCGGCGGGGTGCTCGTGCTCAACCATGATGTGATCAGCCGGTGTGGCATCAGCCCGGAGGAGATCACCACGGCGACCGGCCGTGAACGGGAGGAACTCGAGCGCCAGGAGGAACTTTATCGCCGCGGCCACCCGCCGCTCGAGATCAAGGATTCCACGATCGTGCTCGTCGACGACAGCCTTGAAAACGACGCCACCATCCGGGCGGCGATCACCGCCGTGCGCGCCCACCAGCCCGCGCGCGTGCTTGCGGCGGTTCCCGTCGGGGCGCGGGAGATGGTCGAGGCGGTCACCCCACTGGTCGACGCAATGATCTGCCCGTTCACCCCCGAACCCATGATCGCGGTCGATCTGTGGTACGACGACTTCCCACCGATCAGCGACGAGGACGTGCGGGAGCAACTTGATCGAGCCCGGGCGCACTCCGCGCAAGACGGCCGACAGTCCAACGGTGCGGCTTCGCATCATCGTAGCGCTGGATGACCGACCCTTCGTTCGGGGAAGGGGTGATCGGCGAACTCTTCGTGCGCGCGGCGTTTCCCAGGCATGGGATCGGGCTGGTCGGGACCCCATTGTCGCT
>CAWCPJ010000012.1:0-88090 GCA_963797435.1 uncultured Verrucomicrobiae bacterium
TGAGCTTTTCATCGTCCGAGCGCATCCAAGTCTACAATCAGGTGTATGTGCTGGATCTTCGCAAATCCGAAAACGAGTTGGTTCTTGGCATGGACCGGAATCGCCGGAGAGAGCTGCGCAACTTCCACCAGCAAACCTCCTGCCTCGTAACCGAACGGTCGAAGCTCGCTGAGTTCATCGTTAGTGAGTATCCCCGGTTCGTGGACGCCTGTGGGATGTCATCGAGCTATTACCGGTCAGCGGAAACCCTCCGCAGGCTCTGCGAAGCCCGTGGCGCTCTGCTGCTGGGCACCGGCTCAGCACAGACCGTCGAGTCGGCATACTTGATTGGACACACGCGCTCGCCGGGAACCTGCTTGATTTATGTCGCCTCCCCGGCCGCCCGCCAGCACGCGGCTGGCCTGCTGTGGGCCTGCGTTCGGCAACTGCGTCAGATCGGCGTTCCCTGGCTTAACCTCGGTGGAGGGGTTGCCGGCAACGATTCCATTGCAGAATCCAAGAGGCGCTTTGGCGCTTTGCACCGGCCTTTGCGGTGCATCAAAGAAATCTTCAGTCCGCAGGTTTACGAGGAACTTTGCGCGCGGGCGGCGGTTCGTCCTGATGCGGGAACGTCTTTCCCGCCCTACCGCGCTGCGGCTCGCTGAGGAAAACCGAGCGCGCAGACCATCGGAGACATCGAAGTGTATACCAAATCAGCCCGGTTGTACGACGTGCTCTACAGCTTCCAGGATTACCAGGGGATGGCGGCCAAACTCGTAGAGATTGTCCGAGCCAGGCTTCCCAGCGCCGCCAGCATTCTCGATGTGGCCTGCGGCACCGGAAAACATCTGGAACAACTTCGTGGCGCCTTCCAAGTTGCCGGGCTGGACATCAACCCGGATCTCCTCGCAATGGCTCGGGCGCGTTGTCCGAGGTGCCCCTCTACGAAAAGGACATGACCGATTTTGATTTGGGGCACCGGTTCGACGTGGTAATGTGCCTCTTCAGTTCCATTGCCTATGTCCGCACGCTGGAAAACATGCGCAAGGCTGTTGCTGCTTTTGCGCGACACACGACCGCGGGCGGCCTCGTCATCCTCGAACCCTGGTTCACGCCTCAACAGTATTGGACCAACACGATCACCTCCAACCATGCAGACACAAAGGACCTTAAAGTGACCTGGATGTACACGAGCCGCAGGGAGGGATCGCTGTCGGTGCTGGACATTCACTATCTCGTCGGCACGCCGGCGGGCATTGACTACTTCGTCGAGCAACACAGGCTCGGACTATTTATTGCGGAGGACTACATTGCGGCTCTGCACGACGCCGGATGCGAAGTCGAATACGATTCCTCCGGGCTGTTCGGTCGTGGGATGTACATCGGCACAAGAGTTTCCTGATCAATGCGCGAGACTGAGCCATATCGTCCTATCCCGCTCGCCTGCATGGGATCCAAGCCGGCTTTTTCGGAACCGCTGCACGTGGGCCGTCCAAACATTGGGGACCGGACAACGCTGCTGGCGCGTCTGGAAGGAATCATCGATCGACGTTGGTTGACCAACGGAGGTCCGTTGGTCGTGGAGTTCGAGCGTCGAATTGCCGACCTCCTTCAAGTCCGTAACTGCATCGCGACGTGCAACGCGACTGTGGGCCTGGAGATCACCGCCCGCGCGCTGCGACTCTCCGGCGAAGTCATCGTTCCTTCGTTCACATTCGTTGCAACGGCGCATGCTCTGCAATGGCACGGCATCACCCCGGTGTTCTGCGACGTCGAACCGGCTACGCACAACATAAACCCGCGACACGTCGAGGCACTTATAACGCCGCGCACATCCGGCATAGTCGGAGTGCACATCTGGGGACGCGGCTGCTTTGTGCCAGAACTTCAAAGCATTGCCAACGATCACGGTTTGGCACTGCTCTTTGATGCTGCGCATGCCTTCGGCTGCACCTATCGCGGCCGCCCGATCGGGACGTTTGGCCGCGCCGAAATCCTGAGTTTTCACGCTACTAAGTTCTTGAACTCCTTTGAGGGAGGGGCCGTGGTGACGAACGACGATCAGCTGGCCGCAGAGATCCGATTGATGAGAAACTTTGGCTTTTATGATCTCGATCAAGTCGTCTCCATCGGAACCAATGGGAAAATGACCGAGTGCTCAGCTGCAATGGGGCTCACGTCGCTGGAGAGCATGGACTATTTCATAGCGGTTAACCGCCGCAATTACGAAAAGTACCGCTCCGGACTGGCCGGCATCGATGGCCTCGCGATTCTTGCATATGACCCGGCGGAGAGAAACAATTTCCACTATGTCATCGTGGAGGTGGATGAATCTCGAGGCGGCTTGTCCCGCGATGCGCTGTGCGCCGTGCTGCGGCGGAAGGAGTGCCGGCACGTAGGGACTTCCATCCGGGATGCCACCGGATGGAACCCTACAAGTCGCTCTTTCCTAACGCAGGCGCGTTGTTGCCGGAAACCGAGCGTCTGACGACGCGAGTCTTGGCTCTTCCCACCGGAACCGCGGTCGGTGTCGACGCCATCGAATGCATCTGCAAGATTGTGCACACCGCGTTTAGACATGCCCCTGCCCTGGCCCGCGCGGCCGAAAAACCACCGTGGGAGCCGCGCCCGGCCGTAACCCGTCGATCCGTGCCTGGAGCACCATCAGTCTCTCGAGCAACGCTGCCCGTTGGTGACGGTCGTGCTCGTGACCTATAATCACGAGCGGTTCATCGCCCAGTCAATCGATGGCGTGCTGATGCAACAAGCCCCGTTTCCCTTCGAGTTGGTGGTCGTGGAAGACTCCTCCACCGATGGTACGCGCGGATACTCGCCAATACCAAAGGCGGTTTCCCGATAAGATTCACCTGCGCCTGGCCGCAAGCAATCAGAACAACAACCGTGCCTGGGGCGAAGCGATTGTTGGCGCGCGAGGAAAATATGTCGCGCTCCTGGACGGCGACGATTACTGGACGAGCCCTCGAAAGCTGCAGCTGCAGGTGCGTTTCTTGGAGACACATCCGGAATGTGCCATCTGCTTCCACAACGCTCTGATCATCTTTGACGACGGCCGCGAAACGCAACTGCACAATCCGGACCAGCAAAAGACATTTTCGACCATTGAAGATCTCTGGGAACGCAATTTCATGGCGACATGCTCGGTCATGTTTCGTGCGGGTCTCACCCCGGCCCTTCCCAACTGGTTCTGGGGCATGCGGTTTGGCGACTGGCCGCTGCACCTTCTCAACGCGGAGCACGGAACCATCGGCTATCTCCCGGACGTGATGGCACCCTATCGCCGGCACGCCGGGGGAGTATTCGGGGAGCGAAGCCGGTCCGGCAATTGGAAGAAATCGTCGGCTTCTACGAAGATATAGCGCCGTGGGTCTCCCGCCATTTCCAACGGCATCTCAGGACAGCGCAAGCACGCGTTGCCGACGCGATTCTACAACATTATCTGGCAGTGCCGAACGTTCACGAAGCACGTCGAGCGTTTGCAGTTTTGCGCAAGGCAAAGTCCGAACGGCGATACCGGACCCGAAGGGAGATGTTTGACCTCTTTCTGCTCCTGTACCTTCCGCGACTCAAGCGTCTGAAAAGCTCTTTCTTCGCTGGAGGCGAAGAGTCACCGGTGTTTGCGACCGGCAACCGACCACGCCTGACACACGCCCGGCGGCGACAGGTAACGATCGACTGTGATTCTCGTGTGATATGGCAGCGACCGGAACGGAAGCGCCCCTCGTCAGCGTCGTGATGATCGCGTAAAACGTCGCAAACTACATCCGGCAAGCAGTGGAAAGTGTCCTGATGCAGCGGGTCAACTTCGGAATCGAGATTGTGATCGGAGAGGACTGTTCGACGGACGGAACACGCGAGATTCTTTTGGAATACGCCGAGAAACATCCCGGCCTGATTCGCCTTCTCCTGCGGGAAAGAAACCTCGGCATGAACGCGAATTTCTTCTCCACGTTACGCGAACATCGGGGAAAGTATGTGGCGCTGCTGGACGGCAACGACTACTGGACCTCGGCGGACAAACTACAACAGCAGGTGGATTTTCTCGAGCGACATTCCGGCTACGCCATCTGTTTTCATAATGTGGAAGTGGTTTATGAAGGCGAGCCTGACCGGTCGCATCCGTTTCACACTGGCGGTCGCAGATCGCAACTGGAACGGCCAATCCCCAAGGACACCTCAACGGTTGAGGATTTGCTCGGAGGGAATTTTATCCAGACCTGTTCCGCCGTATTTCGGTCGGGACTTTTCGAGGAGTATCCGGACTGGTTTATTTCCATGCCGACGTTCGATTGGCCTTTGCACGTCTGCAACGCAAGCAAGGGACTCGTCAAGTACCTGGATGCAATAATGGCCGGATACCGAGTTCATCCAGGCGGGATGTGGTCGCTGAATATGTCGGCCTTCCGGACAACGGGAGAGATTGACCGGATGCTCGTGCCTATGCCCTCCTTGACCGGTATTTCGACAGCCGATACCGGCGACTCATCCATTCCAGCACCGGGTCGTTGTACAAAGCCGCGGCTTACCTCCTCATCCGAGCGGGAAATCCGCAACGGGCGGTTCAGTCCTTTCGCAATTATCTAAACGGGCTGCCTCGAAGCAAGTGGTGGCGGGAGAGGAAGCTGATATTCGTCCTCTGTTGCTCGTACCTTCCATTCGCCTCGGTTCTCCTGCGCTACGTTCTTTTGGCCCGTCAACCGGTCACAATCGATCCATCGTGTTCTCCCGCCCGTCCGCCACCGTGAGCCGAGTTCGCCCACCAACATTCGAGGACCCGTCCGGCGAAGCGGAATCAGAGGCATTGAGGGCGGAAATTGATACCTTGCGTCGTCAGGTCCAGTCCCTTGCAAAAGAAATAAATGACCTGCAACACGTCTGGTTTTTTCTTGGGCGCAAGTCGACGAAACTGCGTAAGCGCCTTATCCGCGCACCCGAACAGATCCAACTCCGGATCGCAAACTGGAAAACAGCACCCCCGTCCTACCGCGTCCGGATTCAGTCACCCGTCGTGGGCAAACGCAAGCGGATCGTGCATGTGATCGGGAATTTCCACATTGGAGGATCTGCGCGGCTCGTCGTGGATCTTGTCGAGAATCTGGGAGCGGAATATGAGCAACATGTAATAGTTCGTGAACTGCCAGACAATCCTGCCTACACGGGAATTCCGCTCACGCGCGTTAAGCGTTTCAAGTCTCCCGCTGCCGCTCGGCAACTCCTCAAGTCGCTAAATGCAGACCTGGTTCACGTCCATTATCTCGGCCACTGGAACCATGCCTACTCGCTCTTTCACTGGGGGTGGTACCGGAACGTCTTCGAAGCACTGGAACAGTACAACGCTCCGGTGGTTCAAATCTGAACAGTCCCGTGGAGCCCTTTTACAGTCAGAAGGTTGATTGCTATGTTCACGTCAGCGATTACGTCAATCGCCGCTTTGGATTCCGTGACTGCCACAATGTGACAATTCATCCCGGCTCGGACCTCGGCTTCTTTTTCCGCCCCGCCAGCCGGCAGCCTCCAGATGACCACATCGGAATGATCTATCGTCTGGACCCAGACAAGCTGGAAGCGAAATAGATCGACGTGTTCGTCGAAGTAGTCAAAAGGCGACCGCAGACCCGCGTCTCGATCGTCGGCGGCGGACATTTCCTCCCGACGTATCGAGAGGCAGTGCGCCGGTCCGGTTTCGATGAGGCGTTCGAATTTCCGGCTATGTTTCGTCCGAGCAACTGCCGGTGTGGCTGGCGAGGATGAGCGTCTTTGTTGCACCGGTTCACACCGAAAGCTTCGGCCAGGTGACGCCGTTTGCCATGGGGATGCGTTTGCCCGTGACTGGATACCGGATCGGAGCGCTTCCCGAAATCCTCGGCAGCCGTGAGTTCCTGGCCCCGCCAGGTGAAGTGGGAAAGCTCGCATCGATAATCATCGAGCTGCTTGACGATCGCGAACGGCGCATGCAAATCGGGGACGCGAATCGGCGCCGAGCCGAGCGGCATTTCTCGCTGGAGTCCATGATCGAAGCATATCGCCAGGTTTATCGCCGGCTGCTCGTGCGAACAAACCTCCCAGAAGGCACCAGCGTGTCTGCTTCGCCTGATTCGCGATGATGCAAGCCATATCCGTGACGGCACCGGCACGGGCGTGCTGATTCCGCCATTGCCATCCGTGTCGAGTCCTTGACCGTGACATTCCGACCAGGACCCAAACCCGCTTCATCCTTTCTCCTGTCAACTCCAACCCATGAACATCGCCATTGTCGGCCTTGGCCACGTCGGTCTTCCGCTCTCGCTTCAGTTCGCTCGCTCCGGCGTGCGCGTCATTGGTCTTGGTATCGACCAGGGCAAAATCGATAAGCCCACGGCCGGCCGGCCGTACGTCAGCCACATCGCCGGCGACGACATCGTCGCCCAAACCAAAACGAGGCTTTCAGTGCCGGTCCCGATTTTACGACGACATACCCGCAACCCCATGGCGGCCGTCAGAACCCGGCCGAGACAAGTCTGGAACGCGTAGACGTGCCCAGGGCTTGAGATTCGCTTTTCATCCCAGACGTCTGGCCCTTCGTCGCAGCGGGTCCCGGGGTGCACGTTTCTCTCCCGCATCCCTTTGATCGGGGGTTCTCCCGCGTCGACATGGGGGATCCCTGCAATGTGAAGCTGCATGAATGTTCCCGATTGACCTCCCTGACATATCATTCTGTTTCGCGTTCCCACCTTCCTAAATCACCCCACGAATACTGACCCATGCGTTCAACTCTGGCCCCCCTTCTCCTCTTGGTCTCGACAACGGCGATGCCTGCAGTCGCCGCCCCCATCGTTTGGATAAACGAGTTACACTATGATAATATCGGAGGCGACGTTGGTGAATTCATCGAAGTCGCGGGAGCTGCCGACACGGATCTGACCACATATTCGATCGTGCTCTACAACGGCGCAAGCGACAACTCGTATCACATCGAAGCGTTGACCGGTGTTTTTTCGGACCAGAACGGCGGTTTGGCGCGCTTTCATTTCGATCCCAGGCATTCAAAACGGCTCCCCGGACGGCATCGCCTTGGTGGATTCAATCAGCGGAGTACTGCCGTTTCTGAGTTACGAAGGTACGATCGCAGGCCATCGGCGGGCCCGCCAATGGATGGCTGAGCGTCGACATCGGTGTCAAAGAATCGGGATCCACGCCAGTTGGCGCGTCGCTTGGGCTTACCGGCAACGGCACGTCCTACGACGACTTCTCGTGGACGGTCTTCGACCTGACAGGCTCGACGTCACCGGGAGGCATCAATTGCGGCCAGTCAATTGCCGCCGAAACCAGTGCCCGTGTTCCAGACGGTGGTTCCACCGCGCCAATCTTGGCTCCAGTGCTGGCGGCGATGGCGACGATCGCCACGAGTTTCGAAAGGGCGAAAGGCTGCGGAGGTCGAACGTTTGGTCGTCGACTACGGAGTTGGCCGCGTGAACACGAATCACATGAACGTGGATTCCGCCGTCGGGAAGACGTGGCGCAAGACTTCCTGCCTGCGTCCGGGGCAAGGTCCGGTAACTGCGTCAGATTGAGACCTTCTCAGTCGATTCCTACGTTCATTCAGCGGCTGCAGTTCAGAAGTCGACCGCCGGGTGAGAGGCGGGACTCGAGGTTATGCGTCATCGGGGATACGGCGGCATTGGCATGAGGTCTGGACAAGGCCTGCCTTTCACCGGCGTTACCGGCGCAAGAGTTTGGAAGGATTTCAGGGGGCGAGGACAACCGAGGATTTTGCAGAATATCTCGGATCAAGTCCGAAACTCGTTCGTCATTTGCCTCGAAAGTGAGGTCGTGCCGTGAGTGCGCTCAAGTGAATGGCCATGGAGGGCAACGATTACGGGCGGACGGACGACGACGCGCACTCCCAATGTGGATGCGCCGGACGAAGCCCAGCCTGCCCATGCTGAGCGGCTAAAGGACTCAACGGTTGTCGCGAGGTTGAGGTTGGAACCTAAGGTCGACCCCGATAGGCACTTCAGGAGTGGTTGCCCGCAGGCGGAACTTGGAACGAGCAGTTCGCCGCTACATAGTCACCGAGGCTACGCGACGCCCGCCTTAATTTCCAACCCCGAGTCAAATGCTTGAGTCCAATGGCCCCACACCACACGACCTCGTCGACTCCTGGTGGGACCCTCGCTGGGCTCCGCCGGCACGGAGTACGCTTTGGGATCTAAAAGCGCCTGGTTCTGGCAGTCCTCGCGCTCGCAGTCGCGTTCGCCCTTCCCCTCTATCGCCTCGCGGCGTTCGCGGCAGGCAGTGATCTATACTCCCACATCCTCCTCATCCCGCTAATCAGCGGCTATCTTCTCTGGTTGCGCAAACGAGAGTTTCTTCGCCCCCTCGATTCGCCTCCCTTGGCCGACAGCGCTGCCGTGGCTGGTGGCCGGTGCTGCCGTCCTCTGGTACGGGCTCGGCCCCCTCTCCCGTCCCGACATGCCGTTGGAGAATCGATTGGCCGCTATGACCGGTGCCTTCGTCCTCTTCGTGATTGGATTGGGGTTTGCACTTCTCGGCCGAAATTCCCTTCGGGCGGCCGCATTCCCGCTGGGTTTCCTCGTGTTTCTGGTCCCTTTTCCCATCCCGGTGCTGGATGCCATCGAGACATTTCTGCAACACGGCTCCGCCGACGTAGCCCAGGCAATCTTTACTCTGGCCGGCACTCCGTTCCTTCGCGACGACCTCGTCTTTCGACTGCCCGGCATCAGCATCGAAGTGGCTCCCCAATGCAGCGGCATCCACTCAACCCTCGTTCTGGTCATCACCAGCGTGCTGGCGGCACACCTCTTTCTTCGCTCCAATACCAAGCGCACGATCCTCGCCGTCGCTGTGGTCCCGCTCGCATTGCTGCGGAACGGCGTGCGCGTCTTCACCATCGGGCAGCTCTGCGTTAGTATCGGCCCCGAAATGATCAACTCGGCGATCCACCGTCGCGGGGGGCCGGTGTTCTTTGCGGCGTCCCTGATTCCCCTGTTCCTGCTCCTGTGGGTGTTTGCGCGGTCGGAGAGGAAGGCGGCGCACGAATCGACCAACCTACCATGAGACCTCTTTTCAAAGCCCTTGCCGTATGGGTTACCGGTTTATTGGCGGTGACCGGAGCCGGTTGCTCGCCCAAGTCACGCATCGCCCGCCATGTCGAAAGTGCAGCTCGTGACATGGCTGCGGGGAAACTTGAGCGAGCGGAAATCGAATACCTCAATGTGATGCGGCTCGAGCCCGCAAATCCCACCGCGATCGCGCAGCTCGGGATCATCTATTTCGAACAAGGCCGGATCGGTCGCGCAGCGCCGTTCCTGGTCAAGGGACGCGAACTCAACCCGCAAAACCTGGAACTGCGCGCAAAGCTCGCTACGCTCCTGCTCGCCACCGGCAAAACAGCCGACGCGCGGGCAGAAGCGGAATACATCCTCGACCACCAACCCGGCAACGCCGAGGGTGCAATCCTGCTCGCCCAGGCGGCCCAGCAGCCGCCGGAGGTCGCCGACGCCCGCCAGCGCCTCGCAGCCCTCCCGACGAGTGCGGCGGTGCAGGTTGCGCTCGGCACCCTGGCTCTCCGTGACCGGGACCCGGAGGGTGCGGAAGCCGCGTTCAAGGAGGCCCTGAGAATGGACCCGGATTCGGCGGCCGCACATGCAGGCTTGGGTGCATTGTATCTCGGCCGGTCTGAGCTCAAACTCGCGGAACACGAACTCGCGGAAGCCGCACGTCTTTCTCCCGCACGATCGGCGCACAGGATGCAGTACGCCGAATTCAAGATACGCAGCGGCGATGTCGACGGCGCGACCGGAATACTGCACGACATCAATGCGCAGGCGCCCGACTACGTGCCGGCCTCCGTGCGTCTGGCCGAACTAACCGCAGCGCAGCGTAAGTTTGATGAAAGCACCCGGCTGGTGCAGGGCGTGCTTGCAAAGGACCCGACCAATCCCGAGGCGCTGCTGCTGCAGGGAAAACTCAAGCTTGCGCAAGGGGACGTGGACGGTGCGGTAAAGCAAATGGAGCAACTTGCCACGATGTTTCCACGGGCTGCCCAGGTGCACTACCAGCTCGCGCTCGCCTACCTCGCGGAAAACGAGACGAGCAAGGCCGTCAGCAGCCTGAACCGGACCCTCGCGATCACGCCGGACGCGACCGACGCGATTCTGCAACTCGCCAACGTCAATCTGCGGAGGGGGGACGTCATCGCCGCGATCACGCCGTTGCAGGCCCTCGTCGGGAAACGACCGACGCTGGTGCCTGCGCAGCTCCTGCTCGCGAACGCTTATCGAGCCCAGCGCAAATATGCCGACGCGCTGCAGGTTTACTCGGAACTGGAGACACGCTTCCCCAACGAGCCGCAAATGCCGCTGCTGCGTGGGTTGATCCTTCTCCAGGACCAAAGACCCGACGATGCGCGAACGGCGTTTGCGAAAGCTCTTGAGCTGAACCCACGCTACCTGCCGGCCCTGGAGCAACTGGTGAATCTTGACCTGCGCGAGGCCAGGCAAGACCAGGCGCTGGCGCAACTCGACGGCCTGGCGGGGGACGAGAGGATCCGGCCGGAACTGGAGGTCTTGCGGGCGAAAGTGTTTTTGAGTCGGAAGCAAACCGATCAGGCTGAAGCCGCGCTCCAACAGGCCATTGCCCTTCGACCCGATGCCCGCACTCCCTACATGTTGCTCGCCAACCTGTATATCAGCGAAAACCGGCACGAGGCGGCCTTGAAACATCTTCAGGACGTGCTGGACCGGAATCCCCGTGACGTGGGCGCGCTCATGTTGACCGGCCTCATCCACGACAATACCGGCGACCGCGTCGCCGCCCGGACGGCGTACCAAAAAAGTGCTGGAAATCGCCCCGCAATCGGCGGCCGCACTCAACAACCTCGCGTATCTCTATTCCGAACACTTTGGCGAATTGGAAAAGGCCTACGATCTCGCCAGCCGCGCTCGCGCGCTCCTGCCGACAGATCCATACACGGCGGACACGCTCGGGTGGATTCTTTTCCAAAAACACGATTACCCGCGCGCGCTCAGCCTTCTCCAGGAGAGTGCGTCCCACATGACCGGATCGGCTGAGGTACAATATCACTTTGGCATGATTCATTATATGATGGGCGAGGCGGAGGCCGCACAGGTGCCGCTGGCGCAAGCGCTCGAACTCGACCCCAATTTCCCCGGGCACAACGACGCACGCGCCTGCCTCGATGTGCTCGCATTCGACGTCTCGTCAGCCAACGCGGCCGCCCGGAGCGCGCTCGAGCAGCGCATGCATGAGCACCCCGACCCGATTGGCCTCATGAAACTTGCCTCGCTCAAGGAAAAGGACGGGGAACGAGGAGCGGCAACTGCGCTCCTGCGTCAGGCAGTCGACCTCTACGCCAAGAACCCCGCGGCCCTCGCCCGCCTCGCCCGCCTTTCCGGGCAGGAAGGCAAACTACCGGAAGCGTTGGATCTTGCGCGCGAAGCGCGCCGCCTCGACGAGTCCGATCCGAAGATCGCACATGTACTCGGCCGCCTGACGTATCAGAATGGCGACTTCCGCTGGGCGGACGCTCTCCTTCAAGAAGCGAGCAAGAAGCTGGCCAGCGACCCCGACGTCACGCTCGACGCGGCGCAAGCCGCCTACGCAATGGGACGGGCAAAGCGGGCTCTCGAGGCATTGGCGAAAGCCAGCGACGCCGAATTTCCCCGACGCGATGAGGCCCGCCACCTTCAAGAGATGATCAAGCTTGCGCAAAAACCCGCGGACGCGGCGGCCGCGCAGGACACCGTGCGCGCGTTTCTGCGTGACCATCCCGACGATGCCGCATCGCTCACGGTCTCCGCCGTCGCCGCCGAGCAGCAGGGGAACCTCCGCGACGCCCGGCAGATCTACGATGGAATCCTGAAACGCCTGCCCGAATTTGTGCCAGCCAAGAGACGACTCGTCATCCTGCTGGCAACTGAAGCGGACGGCGCCGACATTGCCCGAGCCTACACTCTCGCCACCCAGGTCCGGGAAGCCCTGCCCGATGATCCGGAAGTTGCCCGAGCCTTGGGCATCTTGTCGTGCCGAAAAGGGAATTACACGCGCGCCGCCGACCTGCTGCAGGAAAGTGTCAGCCACGGACCGGACGACGCGATCTCGATGTACTATCTGGGCGTCGCGCGCTACCAAACCAAGAACGCCCCGGAAAGCCGTCGCGCGCTCGA
Organism: uncultured Verrucomicrobiae bacterium; assembly: GCA_963797435.1. Taxonomy (GTDB): domain Bacteria; phylum Verrucomicrobiota; class Verrucomicrobiia; order Opitutales; family Opitutaceae; genus CAWCPJ01. The sequence continues at coordinate 12,186 of CAWCPJ010000012.1, forward strand.
GCGTGCACTCTCCCTTGGCCTTGATGGAACCCCGGCCACGGATGCACGCCGTATTTTGGCCGAACTGCCGTAACCGCGAGCGCGGACGAGAACGTATCATCAAGCCGGGCAGAATTGGATGGGCGACCGAAGTATCCGTCCGAAGCCGTTCCTGAGGGGAACGTGGATGCGGACCAGACGGAGCCGGTCCCTCCAGAGTCGTAGCACGTGACATCAGCCGACGGGCTTGGCGTCAGCTCCGATCCAGTCACGCCGGCAGAGGCTGATACAAACGACGGATCGAACGTCATCACCCCGTTGACGTCTCTCTCGCGCCGTGGAATTTCCGAAACCAGCTGCCGGTTGTCCTATTACGAAAAGTCAGAAAAAGTGTAAGATCTCCCGACGGAATCCACGCCTCTTTAAGCCGTTGGTTTCATGATAGATAGGCAAGAGCCACCGCCCTGTCTTCGCGACCGTCGGTTTTCCTTACAAATGCGTTCGTTTGGCCCCCACCTCGACATTGTTGAAATCGAATCTAAGAACATTGTTATTCACTGTACATGAGTCGGTTAATGGTTTGCTCCACACTGAGGATCAACAACTGGCATTGGCTTTGCTGGAGGGTCCCGTTCGATTCTACGGTCGAATCAAAACATTGGTCGACCGACCAAATCATGAAACACCCCACCATTATTCTTTCCACGGCGATTGCCGCCTGCGCCTTGTCTACGATGGCACGCGCGGCCAGCTACGAGGTCACTGACCTTGCCGGCATCTTCTCGTTTCAATTCCTGGATGCAGAGCATCCGTATTCCCACCACTTTACCCTTCCCGGGTTCAATCCGGCTACGGAGACGGTCAACTGGGCGAGCCTCACGATGGCGTTCGCTGATGACGCTTGGGGCGGCGACTCTTGGTTCTTGGGTGATGGCAAGGAGTACGTCTCGGTGAACTACGATGGGAACGTCGCAAACCTCGGAGACGTCGACGGCAGTTACTTCTTCGCCGCCTTGGTTCTACGATTGGCACACCATATCCGGGGGCGCAGGCAGTCTGCTGGTGAATGCGCTTCAGGATGGTGCACTGGATGTCTCGATCTGGGTGACCTGTGGCGACACCTACCTCAAGGAGGTCAAGGTCAAGGCATGCACGACCAGCCGGTCGGTTCCAGACAATGGCTCCACGGTCGTGCTCCTCGGTTTGGCCATCCTCGGCATGGCGTTTCTGTGGCGCCGTCCAGGCCTCCTCGCCGCTGCACACTGATCAAGCTGCCAGAGTCTCTTTTCCCACTCAGGACCGGGGAGGCTGCAATGCCTCCCCTTTTTTTGTCATCCATTCGACCTGCCCCCGGCACGCAGCGCACATGCGAGATTCGAAGTTTGACCGTTTGACCGGGACCGCGGATCGCTCCCCCATATCGTGAAAGCTCAAACGTCGTGAATCTGCATCCCGGCGCAGGCGATCCGCGGATACCCACTCGCCGACGTGACGGTCGATGGAGGCAAGGTGTCGTTTCGCATGCCAAACATTCCGGGAGATCCGACGTTCGACGGCGCCGTGACCGATGACGATCGCGACGTGCGGCTCGAGCTTGCCTCGATCCACGCGCAATACCAAGGGAAGCTCTCCGCCAACGGCGCCGACATTTCGGGACACTGGAAACAGGGTCCGGTCGACACTCTCCTCGTGTTTCGCCGCCTGGCCGCCGCACCGACCCTATCACGTCCCCAGGAACCGAAGCAACCCTACCCCTACAAGGAACGCGAAATCTCCTTCGCTGGCGGTGCCGGGGACGTCACGCTGGCGGGCACCTTGACGGTGCCCAACGACACCGGGCCATTCCCGGCCGTGGTCTCACTCACCGGATCGGGTCCTCAGAATCGTGACGAGGCCCTGATGGGGCACCGTCCGTTTCTCGTCCTGGCCGATCATCTCACGCGCCCAGGCATCGCGGTGTTGCGTTTCGACGATCGCGGCGTCGGCAAGGCGACGGGCAGCTACGGCAAGGCGACGTGCCAGGACTTCGCCGCCGATGGCCGGGCCGCTTTCAATTTCCTGAAGCGTCAGCCGGGCATCGACCCCACGCACGTTGGATTGTGCGCCCATAGCGAAGGCGGCGTGCACGCCCCGTTGATCGCGGCAGAACAGGATGACGTCGCCTTCATCGTCATGCTTGCGGGCGTGGGAGTTCCGTTGCAGGACCTGCTGAAGCGACAGCGCGACGACACCGGGCATCCCGGAATCGATGCGCGCGGAAGAACGGGAAAACAGAGACAAGGCGCTCGCAATCGTGCACAGCCTTGGCGGATCCGACGAAGCGAGGGAGCAGCTCCGCGCCATTTTCCGCGAGGGGGTCGCAAGGTACACGACCCCACAGCGCGAAGCGATGGGCATGAGCGAAGGCAATCACCTTTTCCAGCGCTGCCGCACCGGCGCGATTCTCCGGCAGGCGTGAACGCAGCCGGGGCGGGAATCGTCAGCGGCGTGTCTTCTTCTTGATGATCTTCTTCCGTGCGCTCTCGAGCCGATCTCGCTCCTTCGGCGTCAAACTTTCGACGCCCGACCGGGCAATCTTGTCGAGCAGCGCGTCGATTTCGGCCATTGACTCCGGCGGCGCCGGCGGCGACTCGCGAGCGAAACGCGCGGGCGCCATTGGTTTCCGGGGCAGGCGCGTGATGCTTGGCAGGACAAACCGCCCCTGCTCGTAACGCACGAAAACGAAGGCAAATCCGACGGTGATCCAAAGCGTGAGCAGGCCGATGGAATCCCGGTTGCTCAGCGCGATCAGCGTGTAGAGTCCCACCAGGATCCACGCGATCCATTTGGCCAGAAGATTGAAGAAGATCGCGACGTTGGGATAGAGCGTGGCGAACGCGATGAAGACAGCAAATGCACCCGTCTCCCCCCGGAGCCACATCGGCCGCCACCATCCGATCGCCGTGAACACGACCGGCGACAACAGATAGAGACTGCCGAAAAAGAGCAGAAACTTTCGTCGCCCAAAGAACTTTTCCAGCTCCCGGCCGAACCACACGATCATGAACATGTCGACGACGAACCAAAGGCTCGGCGGATTCACGAATCCATAGGTGAACACCCGCCACACCTGCCCGTGCAGGACCGCCGCGCTGGAAAAGACCAGCGCGTTCAGGGCTCCGCCGGCGTCGAGAAACATGAGCAATGACGTGGCGAGCATGGACACGGCAAAGGCCAGCACGATGAAGTGGGACGTGTAGATCGGGTGCCCGTGCAGCCAGGTCACGGGCCGGTGATCTTCAGGCGGGTCAAAGCCGTTCATTTGGGGGAGAGGCGCGGCACCATGGCGCGCCGGCGCAAGATCCGCAAGGGGCGAGATCGACCGGCAAGCAAAGGGGGCCGGCCGCCGGCGAAGGACTGCGCGAACGTCATTCCGTCCTCTTGATCAACACACGCTCAAAACGCCGATCCGGCACGAGCCAGAGCAGTGCCACCACCACGTACAGCGCAATGGCGATCCATGGTTGAATGAAGGCGAGGCCAATGCCCCCGGCGTAGATCACGACCGAAACCCGGCCCTTCACGTCTCGACCAAGCGCGCGGGCGAGGTCCGAGTCCGGAGCGTGACAGACGAGTAGCGCCTGGGTGAGGATGAAGTAGGCGATCGCCGCCATCAACAGGACCACGCCGTAGAGAGCGACCGGTAAGGTGGAAAAGTGATTCTCGCCCAGCCAGCCAGTCACAAACGGGAACAGCGAGAGCCAGAACAACAGGTGCAGATTGGCCCAGAGCACCCCACCCTTCACGTTCCGGACGGCCTGGAAAAGGTGATGGTGATTGTTCCAATAGATGCCGATATAGACGAAGCTCAGCACGTAGCTCAGGAACACAGGAAGCACCGGCCGAAGGGCGGCCAGCCCCGTGCCATGCGGCACCTTCATTTCCAGCACCATGACGGTGATCACGATCGCCAGGACACCGTCACTGAAAGCCTCGAGCCGGTTCTTGAACATGGCATCGAACAAGCCAGTGTCGTTCGTGGTCGACAACGCGGAACACGCCGGGTTGGGCTTTCGCCAAAAAACCGGCGCCAGATAGCCTCGGCATCCTGCCTGCGACTTCCCTGGGAGGAAGCCCCGAGGCATTTCTGAAAATTGTAGGAGCAGGTTTACCCCGCGATGGCTCGGAGGAATCGCGAGGTAGACCCGCTCCTACAGGGGCGAAGCGAGCTTCGGGGAATGAACCCGAGAGGGATTCAACCGCAGATTACACCGATGGCGCAGACGATCTAAAGTGATTCCGGCTTTATCCGCGAAATCTGCGGAATCTGCGGAATCTGCGGTTGGCAGTGCTGAGGCTTGCGCTTGCGGCCGCGCAAGGTAGAGCAGGCATCCTGCCGGCTTATTCCCTCGGAGCAGGCTGGAAGCCTGCGCTACTTTGCGCGCCAGCCAGATCTTGCGCTTTGGCCAGGCCCGTCTATCCGTGAGATCCGGTCGCGGCCGTGCGAACCGCATGTTTCCGGGTAGCCCCCGGGAAGACCGAGGCTGAAAAAATGCATTTCCCTGTCCGCCCCCGCGGATCTCAATCGTCGGAAGACTGAATCCACCTCAACCACACCTTCAAAGACCTTGCTGCCATGCCGAACGATCCCGTCCCTTCCCCCGCTTCCTACATGCTGCTGTTCCGGAATACCGGTCCGCATATCTTTCAGCCGCTGACGGGCGACCAGCGTCAGGAATTGATTGCCAACTGGAACAACTGGTTCGAGGGCCTGCTGGCGGAAGGCAAGGCCGTCGAGGGCCAGCCCTTGGAACTGGGAACCCGAGTGGTTTCCGGTCCGGGTGGCACCAGAATCACCGACGGTCCATATCCTGAAACCAAGGAGGCGGTCGGCGGGTACGTCATGCTTCAGGTCAACGGACTCGAGGAGGCCACCGAAATCGCCCGGCAACATCCCGCACTCGCGTACGGCATGTTCATCGAGATCCGCGAGCTGACGCCAAACTGCCACGAACTCGGCGTGACCACTCGTCCCCGCGTCGCACAGACGGCCGCGGCAAAGTAACCGGCTGCTGCCTGTGACCGATTCCGCTCCACCCGCTTTTGAATCGGCCGCCCCCAGTCCCACCCGGCTGGTCGAGCACTTCTTTCGCCATGAATCCGGGCGGTTGCATGGCGCGCTCATCCGCCTCGTCGGCATCGAGAACTTCGCTTTGGCCGAGGATGTGGCGCAGGAGGCCCTCCTGCGGGCCATGCGCGCGTGGTCGATGGGCGGCGTTCCGGCAAATCCTTCGGCGTGGATCACCCGCGTGGCCATGAACCTCGCTCGCGACGCGTTGCGGCACCGGCGCATGTCGGCTGCAAAAGAACCTGCCATTGTCACGCACCACGAGCAGATGCTCGGCCCGCCCGCCGCGGCCGGGGATGCGGGTTACGAGATCAGCGATGATGCACTACGCCTCATGTTCGTCTGCTGCCATCCGACCATCGCGCCCGATGCCCAGGTCGTTCTTGCGCTCAAGACGCTGTGCGGTTTCAGCACGGGCGAGATTGCCCGCGCGTATCTGAGCAGCGAAGCAGCGATCGAAAAACAGCTCACGCGCACGAAGCAGCGTATCGCCGAAGCGGGCATCGGTTTTGAGATTCCCGAAGGCGAGGACCTGGCACCCCGGCTCGGCGGTGTTCACTCGACGCTCTACCTGCTCTTCAACGAGGGATACAAGGCGTCGGCAGGCGACCGGTTGTTGCGTGAGGAACTTTGCCGCGAGGCGATCCGGCTGGCGTCGCTGCTGGTGTCGCATCCGGCGGGATGCACCCCCCGCAGCCAGGCCCTGCTTGCGCTGATGTTACTCACGGCCGCCCGCTTTCCCGCCCGCACGGACGAGAACGGCCTCTTGCTGCGGCTCGACGACCAGGACCGGTCAAAGTGGGACCGCGCACTGATATCCCTCGGTTTGACCCACCTGATGGAAGCCGCGCAAGGACAGGACCTGAGCGAATACCACCTCCAGGCGGGCATTGCCGCCTTGCATGACACCGCGGCGGATTCCCCCTCGACGGACTGGTCGCGCATCCTGCGGCACTACGATGAATTGCAGCGACTGAAGCCTTCGCCCGTGGTGTCTTTGAATCGCGCGGTCGCGGTGGCCAACGTCCACGGAGCGAAAGCCGGGCTGGCGGCGATCGCCGCGATTCCCCAACGGGAAAAGCTCGAGTCACATCACTTGCTGCATGCAGTGAGCGGGGAATTGCATTGGCGCTTGAAAGACTATCCGGCGGCGGCCGCGTGTTTCCGTCGCGCGCTCAAACTTGCCCAGGTCGGCCCGGAACAAACGTACCTGAGCCATGTACTGAGTCAGGTCGAGGCGGTCGCCTGATCCCGCAACCGAGGGCCGGCAAGGCTCGCGTCGTGCGGCCGCATGCGCACCAGGAAACCGACCGGCATCGCTTCGCACTGGGCAGAACCGTCACGGGTTTCCATCCTGCCCCCATGTCTTCGGTGGAAACCCTGTTAGCCAACAATCGCGAATGGTCGCAGCACCGCCACGAACAGGACCCGGACTTCTTCCGCAAACTCGAGCGGCAGCAGACACCGGCCTTCCTGTGGATCGGGTGTTCCGACAGTCGTGTGCCCGCCAACGAAATCGTCGGGATGCTGCCGGGAGAGATCTTTGTGCACCGCAACGTGGCCAACCTTGTCGTGCACACTGATCTCAACTGCCTGTCGGCATTGCAGTTTGCCGTGGATTTGCTGCGGGTGAAGCACGTCATCGTGTGCGGACACTACGGCTGCAGCGGCGTCGGCGCGGCGTTGCGGCGGGAGCGGGTCGGCCTCGCTGACAACTGGCTGCGACACGTCCAGGATGTGCGCGAAAAACACGCCCACCGCCTGGCGGAACTCTCCGATGACGACGGGCATCGCTACCGTCGCCTTTGCGAGCTCAACGTCATCGAACAGGTCGCCAACGTCTCCCTGACGACCATCGTCCAGGACGCCTGGGCACGCGGCCAGGAGCTCACCGTGCACGGTTGGATCTACGGCCTCGGGGACGGCCTGCTGCGCGACTTGCACACAACCGCCACCAATCCCGACCAGGCCAGCGAGAGCTACCAGCGCGCCTTGGCAGCGCTTGAGCAGATGGGCTAAGCTAGGGGCCCCGGGCGATCGGTCGCGCGGGATCGGCGATCCATTCGCTCCATGAACCGGCGTAGAGTTTCGAGCCGGCAAGCCCGGCATGTTCCATGGCGAGAAGATTGACGCATGCCGTCACCCCTGAGCCGCATTGATGCGCGACCTCGCCCGGCGAACGCTCCCCCAGCAGCTCCAGAAACTCGCGGCGTAATTCCGCTCGCGGCCGCATGGTCTGATCCGCCCTCAGGTTGTCCTTGTAACAACGATTGCACGCGCCCGGTATGCGGCCGGCAATGCGGTCGATCGGTTCCGTTTCGCCACGAAAACGTTCCGGGGTGCGGGCATCGATCAACAGACCGCTGCCCGCCGCCAGTCTTGTCATCACCTCGGCGGATGTCCAAAGCAGCGAATCGTTGGGTTGCGCGATCACCCTGCCGGAGCCCGGCGCCGGCGGGATATCCGCGGAGACCGGATGAGCCTTCCGCGATCCATTTGGGAAACCCGCCATCGAGTACGAACGCCCGCGGCCAGCCAATCCAGCGTGTCATCCACCAGAGGCGGGCAGCGTATTGCCCGCCCACGTTGTCATAGGCGACGATTGCGGAATCGGTCGTAACGCCGTGTCGCGCAAGAAAGGCGGCGAAATCGTCCGGCGCCGGCAGCGGATGCCGGCCGTTGGTCCCCGTCTTGGCGCCAGAGAGTTCGGTTTCGACCGGCGCGAAATAGGCGCCAGGCACGTGACCGTCGGCGTACAGCTTCGCGCCGCGACCGAAGTCGAAAAGGTCGTGTCGACAGTCGAAGATGATCCACCGGGGATCACCCAGATGGGTTCGAAGTTCGTGGGTGCCTATCAGCATGCAACCAGTATGCGCGTCCAGCGACCGGGGTGAACCAGAATGCGTTGTCCGGTCGGAGCTGCATCATGGCGGCTGAGCCGCATCGATGCAGTCGAACCGCCCGTCTGCGCCGAACTCGTCGAAGCTCCGGGCCCTGCCGCGAAGGCAGGGCGGCACGGACACGAGGTCCGCCCCTACCATCGATCGGCGGAGTGTGTCACGAGCGGGCCAGCCCTGCCGGTTGAGACCGGATGAAGCTGCTCACGCGCAAGGCGCCGCCGCCAGGTTGCCGCAGAAACGACGAAGTCGCCCCAAGCCCTGCTCGATCGTCGCGTCCGCGGTTGCGTAGCTCAGGCGCAGGAAGCCCTCGGCTCCGAAGGCCGAACCGGGGACCGCAGCAACCTTCTCGGTCTCGAGCAAGCGGGCACAGAAGTCCACGTCCGATAGACCGAAGCTCTTGATGTTCGGAAACAGGTAGAATGCCCCCCGCGCAAGCAGGCACGAGATGCCGGGTATCCCGTTGAGTCCGGCGTGGAGGAACTTCCGTCGGCGGTCAAACGCGGCAAGCATCACCTTGAGCGCCGCAGCCGTCTTTTCCTTTTCGGTGAGCGCAGCCAGTGCGCCATACTGCCCGAAGGTGGTCACGTTGGAGGACATCTGGCTCTGCAATTCCGCGATCGCCTTGGCGATCGCGCGCGGAGCCACGGTGGTGCCGATGCGCCAGCCCGTCATCGCATAGGTCTTGGAAAACCCGGCCACGGTGATGGTTCGAGCCTCGGCTTCCGCGCCCAACGTGGCTATGCAGGTGGGTCGCGCACCGTCGTACACGAGATGCTCGTACATTTCGTCCGAGAGGATGTAGAGCCCGTGCTTCACCGCCACGGCGACGATCGCCGCAAGTTCGTCACGCGAATAGACCGCACCCGTCGGGTTCGAGGGCGAATTGAGGATCAGCATCCGCGTCTTCGGAGTGATGGCCTTCTCCAACATGGCCGGAGTAAGCCGAAAGCCGGTGCGATCGTCGGCGAGCACGATTCGGGGCACGGCTCCGGCAAGCTTCACCATCTCCGGATAACTCACCCAGTACGGCGCGGGTACAATCACTTCGTCGCCCGGAGAACAAACCGCCAGCACGCCAAGGTAGCAGTTGTACTTGCCGCCCGGCGAGACCACGACCTGTTCCATCGCGACGTGCAGGCCGTACTCGTCCCCATAGCGCGCGGCGATCGCCTTGCGCAGTTCCGGGATGCCTGGCGTCGGCGCATACTTCGTCTTGCCTGCGCGCAAGGCAGCGATGCAGGCCTCCTTGATGTGCTCGGGAGTGTCGAAATCGGGTTCGCCCGCGGCAAATCCGCAGACGTCTTCGCCGGCGGCAGCCAGCGCCTTGGCCTTGGCGTCGATGGCCAGCGTTGGCGATGGCGCGACATTGCGAGCCCAACTGGACAGGGGGGAATCGGAGGCACTCATGGACCCGCGGGACTTAAGGAACCGCGTGAGCGAGCGCAAGCAGCGAGCGGCCACATTCGATCGGCCGCCGGAAGGGGTCGCGTTGGCGGCCGGCGACGTGCCCTGGCCACTCCCGCTCAGAGCCCGGCTCAGGCATGCCGGCGAGGTCACGGCCTTCCCCCGCGATCTCACCGTTCACCGGTTCGTCGTGCTTTCCGGAAGATCGTCACCCTCCCTCGCAACCGAAGCCGGCGCGGTTCCGAATGGCGATCACTTCGCCTCCATCTCTCCAGCGACACCTGAAAATGAAAACGGGGCAGGCTCCCGAAAACTCGGGAGCCGCCCCGACAGAGCTTGCGACTGTGGCCGGCCCGAGGGCCGGCTCGAGAGGCAGCGCAGACTACTTCTTCTTAGCCTTCTTGGCTGCCTTTTTCTTCTTGGCCGCTTTCTTCATAGGTACGACTATTGCGTTTTTGGTTTTCGTTCCGAGGCCTGCCGGATTGGCAGGGAGAGCTTCCAACGCCACGCGGAGCAGTTCTCCAATGCTGACGCCCTTCTGGCGCGAGAACTTCAACAGGGTGGACTTTTGTTTGGGTGCGAGGCGCACCGAGATTTGACGATGACCGCGCGTGTCGGGCTCGTAGGAAGTGAAATCAAAAACGCTGATCGCGTGGCGAATGACTTCGCTCTTGGTGGCCATTCCATGCTTGGCACGCAACTCATCGAGCTTGGCCAGCAGGTCTTCCTTCATGTCGAAGGTGAGCGGTGAGTTCTCCTGATCCGAACGTCTGGGCATATGCGAATTGGTTCGACTGATCGTCGTCCGCGACCGCGGACAAGACATTTAGACAGAACACTGAGAAAGATTTCAACGCTTAATTTCGATCTTGTGTAAGCCGCATCCGCGCCTCGTTTCCCGCGTCAGCTATCTGAATACAGCGGTGGCCTCTCCCTTTTCCATCGGCGATGGCCCCGGAGACTTGAACCGGACCCCCGGTGCGCGCACCCGCACCGCGGCGGTTTTCCAGATTGACTCGACGAGAACGGAGTTCGTTGCTCGCATGACTGCGTCGCGTTTCCGCACGCCCCGTCCTCCGCATCCGTTCCGTTCCCATGGCCAAGGTCGTCCTCGAACAACTCGTCAAGGTCTACCCCGAGAAGAAGGGGCCGGGAGTGCGCGCGGTGAACCAGATCGAGCTCACGATCGAGGACCGCGAGTTCATGGTGCTGGTCGGCCCGTCCGGTTGCGGCAAGTCGACCACGCTGCGCATGATCGCCGGGCTGGAGGAGATCACCGGGGGAACAATCACGATCGATGGCCGCATCGTGAACCACGTGCTGCCCAAGGACCGCGACATCGCGATGGTGTTCCAGAACTACGCGCTCTACCCGCACATGTCGGTGTTCGACAACCTCGCCTTCGGGTTGAAGCTGCGCAAATTTCCCGCCGCCGAGATCAAGCAACGCGTCCAGGACGCCGCCGCGATCCTGGGGATCGAGAATCTTCTCGATCGCAAACCGCGGGCCCTGTCCGGTGGCCAGCGACAACGGGTCGCGGTCGGTCGCGCCATCGTGCGCAAACCAAAGGTCTTTCTCTTCGACGAGCCGCTCTCGAATCTCGACGCGAAGATGCGCGTCTCGATGCGCACGGAGATCTCGAAGCTGCACGCCCGCCTCGCCACGACGATGATCTACGTCACCCACGACCAGGTCGAGGCGATGACGATGGGTGACCGGATCTGCGTGATGAAGGACGGCGACATCATGCAGGTGGCGGAGCCCCTGCGCCTCTACAACCATCCGGCGAACATGTTTGTCGCCGGGTTCATCGGCAGCCCGCCGATGAACTTCCTGCATGGCCGCTTGCGCGCCGCGGGCAATCTCCTGCAGTTCGTGGAGGAGAACGCCACCGCTTCCCCCGTCACCATCCTTCTGGACGACGATCTTTCGCGGCGCGCGGCGCGCTACCAGGATCAACCGGTGGTATTCGGCATCCGGCCGGAGGACGTGAGCGACACGGTTTCCAGCGGCGCCATCGATCCCGAGCGCATCGCCACCGTGAAGGTCGAGGTTTCGGAACCCATGGGGCACGAAACCTACCTCTACCTGGACACGGGCGCACACTCCTTCATCGCCCGGGTCCGGAGCAGTGACCGGTTCGAGACGAACCAGGAGATCAAGGTCGGCTTCAAGCTCGAGCACGCCCACCTGTTCGACACCAGGACCGAAGCAGCGATCGTCTGAGTCAGGCCGTGCGTCCGTTCCCCTTCGGCTCGGCGGCATGGCCCTACCGGGGCGGCTCAAAGTAGCGCAGGCTTCCAGCCTGCTCTCTGCGGAAATAAGCAGGCTGGAAGCCTGCGCTACATTGCGCCGCCGCAAGGCGAAAGCCTCAGAACTGACAACCAGACTCGCAGATTTCGCGGATAAAGGCAGAAGCACTTTCGATCATCTGCGCCATCTGCGTGATCTGCGGTTGAATCGGATTGGGAAAACTCGCTCTATTTCGTGCATGCCGTTTTCGGCTCCGTCGAAATCCTGAAAACGCTACCGAGCGAAGCGACACCTGCCAAACCGGCGATCGAAAACCTGAAATTCACCGGAGGTCGGGCGGCAGCGGTCATCACCTTTCAAGGTTTTCGATGGCCGATGCCCGCTTTCACGATTGCCTCCTCGTTGCCTCCTCGTTGCTCCGCGTCATGACCCGGACCGTCTGCCCTCCGGGCCCAACCGCATGGATACGTCTCAGTCGAAGTGCGTCAACATGTCCGGCGGCAGGTCGAACTTGGCCGGGCCACCGGGACCGTCCGGCTGAAAGAGCGTCGGCGGCAGCGGAGCGGTGAACGAAACCGCCGTGACCACAAAACGAGTCTTGTCACGGGTCTGCTCATCGCGAACTTCGAACGCACTGACGATGTAGCGCTCCTCGACCTTTTTGAGGCTGAGGACACTGATCGTCTTGAGCGGCGCGCCGTTCTCATCGATCCACTGAGCCTGCACGGGAGCATGGAACTGCGTGTCGATGAACACGCGGGCGCCCCCCACTCCGGGAAACTTGTCCGCCTCGTTGTCCGGGGGGTAGAGCAGGAAGACGTAGCTTGGCCGTCCCAGTATCTCCTCGCGTCCTTCGAATACGAAATCCCGCCAGTACATGAAAGGAAGCTCCAGGTCCGCGGCGCTCAGCGTGGTGCCGGCGAGGGGCTCGGCCAACGCAGATCCCTGCAGCTCGACCGGCGGGGCCTCGGGACGGAGTCGCCAGACGACGGGATGCGGTCCGTTCTGGACAAGTACGACTTCCGGCTGCTCACCGTCCGGAAAGAGTTCGATGCGGGTGATCGGTCCCTGGTTGTTGCGATCACCAAACCAGCGCCCGTGCAGCTCGGTTTCCTTGCCTCGTCGCGGGAGAAGGTGCAGCTCGAATTCCTCATAGTAGGGCCCGGCGAGGCCGATCGAGCGCATGTCTTCGAGAATGGCGGCACCCTCCTGTTGATCCGGAGCGTGGCCGCCGAAGTAGACTGCCGGAGGACGTCGGCGCGACTGCGCCTGGCTCCATGACGAAGTCGACCCGACGAGAGCGCCGATCAACGCCAGCCAGCATGCATGTCGCCCCCAATGAGCCATGCGTGATGCCGACCGCAAAAAGCGACCCGGGTTACGGAGAGTTCGCCGGCGGCTGCGCAGGAGCGGGCGCAGGCACCGTGGGCTCGGCCGGCGACGGGGTGTTCGGCTGGGCTGAACCCGGTGTCGTGTTTTCCGGCGGCGTGGCACCGCTGTTCGCCGGAGGCTCGTTCCCACTGGCGGCCGGGGGCGCGTTAAGCGATCCACCCTCCGGTGGAACCACTCCCGGCGCCTCGGGCACTGTCGACGGTGCCGGATTTGACGGCATCAACTCCGGCAGGGTCGGCAAACCCTCCGGACTCTCGCGCATCGCCGTGCGGTGCTGATGGATGCGGCCGAGATACAGGCCGAAGGCCAGCACGAAAAACAGGATTGCCGCATACGTCGTCGCGCGCGAAAGCACGGTGTTGGTCTCGCCACCAAACGCGGATTCCGCCATGCCGCCGCCCAGAGCGGCGCCGACCCCGCCGTCGGACTTGGCCCGCTGCATCAGGATCACGAGGACCATGAAGAGGGAGGTCAGGATCAGTATTACCGTGATTAGGGCGTAGACGACACTCATGGAAAGGGCGGTTAGAAAGGATTTGCCCCGGCCTTGTCAACCAACGACGGCCCCCGGGGCTCTGGACCCGCCCGAATCCCCGCTTGCCATCCCCGGAGGCGGAGCGCACGTTCGACGGCTTTTTCCAGCGCTCCGGACCCGCACGGTCCGTCTCATGAACCAGAATATCCGCAACATCGCCATCATCGCCCACGTTGACCACGGGAAGACCACGCTCGTGGACAAACTCCTCAAGGAGGGCGGCGTCTACCGCGCCAACCAGCAGGTCGAGGAACGGGCCATGGATTCCATGGACCTCGAAAAGGAGAAGGGCATCACGATCAAGGCGAAGAACACCTCGGTCCACTGGCACGACAAGACCATCAACATCGTCGACACCCCCGGTCACGCCGACTTCGGCGGCGAGGTCGAGCGCGCCCTGCGCATGGTCGATGGCGTGCTCCTGCTGGTCGACGCCTACGACGGTCCCCAGGCCCAGACGCGCTTCGTCCTGCGCAAGGCGCTGCAGCACGGCCTCAAGGTCGTGATCGTGATCAACAAGATCGACCGCGAAAACGCCGAACCGGCGAAGATGTACGACAAGGTGCTGGAACTGCTCATGGAACTGAACGCCACCGAGGAGCAGTTCGACGCCCCCGTCGTCTACGGATCGGGTCGCGACGGATACATGATGTACCGCCTCGAGGACGAACGGAAGGACATGACCCCACTGTTCGAGACGATCCTCGAGCACGTCCCGCCGCCGTTCGCCAAGCCCAACGAGCCCTTCCACATGCTCGTCTCCAACATCGACTGGAACGACTACGTCGGCCGCATCGCCGTCGGCAAGATCCTCGGCGGCAACGCCAACGTGGGCGATCCCGTGTGGATCATCCGCTACGCCGACGCGCGAGCGCATCCGGGCCAAGATCACGAAGGTTTTCGAGTACTCCGGCCTCGACCACCAACGAGTCGGTCACGGCGCAAGCCGGCAACATCGTCGGCATCTCGGGCTTCGAGGACATCGACATCGGCGACACGATCACGGCCGAGGAGGACGATCACGCCCTGCCGTTCACGCAGATCGATCCGCCGACCCTCGAGATGCAGTTCTGCGTCAACGACGGTCCGCTGGTCGGCCTGGAGGGCAAGCTCGTCACCTCGCGCCAACTGCGCGAACGACTGATGCGCGAGATCAAGACCAACGTCTCCATTTCCGTCGAGGACGCCGAGCGGGCCGGCGTGTTCAACGCTCAAGGCCCGCGGCGCGATGCAGATCGCCGTCCTCGTCGAGACCATGCGCCGCGAAGGCTACGAGGTGCTCGTGTCGCGCCCGACCGTGATCGAAAAGCTCGTCGATGGCCACCGCCACGAACCCTACGAAACCGTCTGGATCGAAGTGCCCGACGAATGCGTCGGCGCCATCATGCAGAACCTCGCCAACCGCAAGGGCCAGCTCGCGAACATGGAGAAGCATGCGCACGACCACGTTGATCGAGGCGACGATCACGACGCGCGGCCTCATCGGCATGGAAATCGACATCGTCAACGCCACCAGCGGCCGCGGCGTGATGAGCCATCTCTTCAAGGAATACGGTCCCTATGCCGGCGAGGTGTTCACCCGCCTCACGGGCACGCTCCTCGCGACCGAAGCCGGCGAGACGACCGCCTACGCCCTGGTCGCGGTGCAGGAGCGGGGCAAGCTCTTCGTCGGTCCCGGCGAGCAGGTCTACGAAGGCATGATCGTCGGGGAGAATCCACGCAACGAGGACATCGTCGTGAACGCGGTGCGCGAAAAGAAGCTCACCAACTTCCGTTCGCAGGGCGAAGGCGTCGCCACGGGTCTTACGCCGGCGATCAAGCTGTCGCTCGAACGCGCGATCGAATACATCGCGAGCGATGAATTCGTCGAGGTCACGCCGAAAAACATCCGGCTCCGCAAACGCATCCTCCACAACGGCGAGCGCCAGAAGGCGCGCAAAGCGGCATTGAAGGCGTAGATCAGCCACCGGCTGCCCAACAGCCCACCCAAAAACCATCGCCGCGCTGTCGTGACGACCAGCGCGGCGATCAAACATGCCCGTTGGGACTGCAGACTGTTCGGTATCCTGACTTCCCGGCTTTCGCCGGGGCCGGCGGCGTCCTGACACGTCTCCGGCGCGAAGTTCTTCTGCACCACGGCACCGTGCGGGGAAAGACTGCCGGGACGACCCGGGCAAAACAAGGGGCCAGCCGCAACGTTTCGATGGCGGGAGCTGGCCCCCGGCGTTGCAGGCACGGCCTTTGCGATCGTGCGGGTGGGCGCGCAGATGGTCGGGCCTGGTCCGTATTTGCCGCGATGTTCCGGCAACCATGGCGACAGCGCCGACAGGTGCGGCGATGTTCAACGTTCTGATGTTTCAAGGGTGACGGCGATGGCGGAAAACGCATTCATGTTCGCGACCATGCCCCCACTGATCCGTCTTCATGCCACCCCGCGCGCGCTGCTGCTTGAGCAAGCCGGCCGCTTCGTTGCCGCGCCCGCCTCGCTCACCATCGACGGGCTCTTCACGTCCGCCGATCCCGTTGCCGATGCATCCGCGGCCTTCGCCGCCGGCCAGCCGGCGGCCGCCCCGGCCCCCGGCGACCTGCGCGCGCCCATCCAAAGCCAGGAAATCTGGGCCGCCGGCGTGACCTACCTGCGCAGCAAGACCGCCCGCATGGAGGAATCGAAGGTCGCGGGCGGCGGCAGCTTTTACGACCGGGTCTATGAGGCCGAACGTCCCGAGCTGTTCTTCAAGGGCACACCGCACCGCGTCGCCGCACCGGGTACACCCGTGCGCATCCGCAAGGATTCGAAATGGAACGTACCCGAACCGGAGCTGACCCTCGCGATCAATGCCCACGGCCGCATCTTTGGATACACCGTCGGCAACGACATGAGTTCGCGGGATATCGAGGGGGAGAATCCCCTTTATCTGCCGCAGGCCAAGGTCTACGACCGCAGTACCGCGATCGGCCCGACTCTCGTCATCACGAATGAGCTGCCGCCCCCCTCCACCGCGATCGCGATCGAGATCCGCCGTGGAGGCGCAGCCGTGTTCGCCGGGGAAACCACCATCGAACGCATCAAGCGACCGCTGCCGTCGCTGGCGGAATGGCTGTTTCGCGAGGATACATTTCCCCATGGCGCCTATCTCATGACGGGCACCGGTATCGTGCCGCCGGACACCTTCACGCTGCGGGAAGGCGACGAGGTGCGCATCACCATCGAGCCAGCCGGCACCCTCAGCAATCCGATCGCTTGATTTGACATCGCCGTCGCCTGACGCGAGGCAATGTTTCCACTCCGAGACGGCCGGGCCAGCCCGTAACCTGGGCGGCTCCTTGTCGTCGAGACCCGCAGACCAGCCATGAATATCCACGGAAAAAGCCTCATTGCCGGCGTGCCCGGGCAAACCGGGGGCGCCACGTTCCACGCCGTCAATCCCGCGACCGGCGAACGCCTGGAACCCTCCTTCCATGCGGCCGCAGATGCCGAAGTGGCACGCGCGCTCGATCAATCCGCCCATGCGTTCGCCGAGTATCGTGCGCGTTCCGCCGCCGAACGCGCCCGGTTGCTGGAAGCGATCGCCAGCGAAATCGAAGCGCTCGGCGACGCACTCATTCAACGCGCGAACGCCGAGACCGGACTGCCCGCCGCCCGCATTGCCGGCGAGCGGGCGCGCACCTGCGGTCAACTCCGACTCTTCGCCCAGGTGGTGCGCGAAGGCTCCTGGGTCGATGCCCGGATCGATCCCGCCCTCCCGGACCGACAGCCGCTGCCGCGGCCGGACCTGCGACGCATGCTGCGCCCGCTCGGTCCCGTGGTCGTGTTTGGATCGAGCAACTTTCCGCTGGCGTTTTCGGTCGCGGGTGGGGACACGGCATCGGCCCTTGCCGCGGGTTGCACCGTCGTCGTGAAAGCCCACCGCGCGCACCCCGGGACGTCCGAACTCGTGGCCGGCGCCATCAATCGGGCGATCGGCGCGTGCGGTCTCCCCGCGGGAATTTTCTCCCTGATCCATGGCGACGGCGCGAAGGTGGGAGTGGCGATGGTCAAGCATCCGGCCACCACCGCGGTGGGATTCACCGGCTCCCGTGCGGCGGGTCGCGCATTGTTCGATACCGCCGCGGCGCGACCCCACCCGATTCCGGTCTTCGCGGAAATGAGCAGCCTCAATCCCGTGTTCCTGCTGCCGGGCGCCCTGCGCGAACGCGGCGCGGCGATCGCCCAGGGACTGCTGGGATCCTTCACCCTCGGCGTGGGCCAGTTCTGCACGAAACCGGGGCTGGTGTTTGCCGTGCGTGGACCGGAGACCGATGCATTTCTCCAGGAGTTCGCCAAGGCCGTGCGCAAGGCACCTTGCGGCACGATGCTTACCAGCGGCATTCGCGAAGCGTACCTGAAAAACCTGGGGCTCGTCACCGGCATCGCGGGCGTACAACCGCTCGCCGCGAGTGAAGCGGCCGCCGCCACGGGACCCACCGAGGCCCAGCCTAGCGTCGCGACCACCACGGCCCAGCACTTCGTCAAGCATGCCGAACTCGCGACCGAAGCCTTTGGTCCGTTCACCCTGGTGATTCTCGCCGAAAGCCTCGAGGAGATCGCCGCGTGCGCGCGCGCGCTGGAAGGTCAACTCACCGCCACGGTGCATGGCACGCCGGACGAGTTGGCGACGGCGAAGCTCCTCTTCGCCGCCCTTGAACAGATTGCGGGCCGCGTGCTCGTGAACGGATTCCCGACCGGCGTCGAGGTGTGTCCATCAATGAACCACGGCGGTCCCTACCCCGCCACGACCGATGTTCGTTTCACCTCCGTCGGCACTGCGGCCATGCTGCGATTTGCGCGGCCGGTATGCTACCAGGGG
The DNA here is from genome assembly GCA_963797435.1 of uncultured Verrucomicrobiae bacterium. Taxonomy (GTDB): domain Bacteria; phylum Verrucomicrobiota; class Verrucomicrobiia; order Opitutales; family Opitutaceae; genus CAWCPJ01. The sequence goes on from CAWCPJ010000012.1 coordinate 30,603, forward strand.
TTCTCCGATGCGCTGCTGCCGCCCGCGCTGCAAGATCGCAATCCCCTTGGCCTGATGCGGCTCGTCAACGGTCAGTACACCCGCGATCCGCTGTGATTGCGACGAGTCAGAATCCGGCATGTCTGCGAAGGGCAGGTCGGCGACCTGCTCCGACCCGTCCGCGCCTGGCGACAAAACAAGGCGAGAGCGGGTCGAAGACCCGCCCTACGTTCGCATGACCCCCGATCCGATTCTCGATTCGGGAAACGAGAAGATCTACGAACTGCGCACCACCGCGCCCGGGCCCCAGGGGCGGCTGCCCGTCACCGCCGATCAACTGCGGGCGATGTCCAGCGGGGATCTGTTCGGCTGGACGCAAAACGCCGGCATGGGTTGGGACCCGAAGAAGTTGCTCGGCCGGCAATTCCTGATCCTCAGCACCCAGGGCGGCCTGCGGGCGCCCGACGGCACGCCGGTCGCGCTCGGTTACCATACGGGGCATTGGGAGGTCGGTCTCTTGGTGGAGGAAGCAGCGCGCACCTTCGCGGCGCACGGTGCCATTCCGTTCGCGGGCTATGTCAGCGATCCCTGTGACGGTCGCACCAATGGCACCGCGGGCATGCTCGACAGCCTGCCCTATCGGAACGACGCCGCCATGGTGTTCCGGCGGCTTGCCCGCTCGCTGCCCACGCGCCGCGGCGTACTCGGAGTCGCCACGTGCGACAAGGGACTCCCCGCCATGATCATGGCATTGGTCGGTCTGCCTACGCTGCCCAGCATCCTCGTGCCGGGTGGCGTGACGTTGCTCGCCGAGGAGGCGGAGGACACCGCCAAGGTGCAGACGCTCGCCACGCGGTTCGCCCGGGGCGAAGTTCCACTCGATCATGCCGCCGAAATGGGGTGCCGCGCGTGCGGCTCCCCGGGCGGCGGTTGCCAGTTCATGGGCACGGCGGCGACCAGCCAGGTGGTGGCGGAAGCCCTCGGCCTCGCGTTGCCGCATGCCGCGCTGAGCCCATCCGGTGCGGAAATCTGGCGTGACCTCGCCCGAAGGTCCGCGCTTGCCCTCATCAATCTCGACCAGGCCGGCTTGGCCACGCGGGACCTTGTGACGGTGGACTCGCTGCACAACGCGATGGTCCTGCATGCCGCGGTCGGTGGCTCCACGAATCTCGTCCTTCACGTGCCCGCAATCGCGCACGCCGCGGGTCTCGCGCGCCCGAGCGTCGATGACTGGACGCGCATCAACCGGCAGGTGCCGCGCCTGGTCGATGCACTGCCAAACGGCCCGAGACACTTCGCCACCGTCCAGGTCTACCTCGCGGGGGGCGTTCCCGAGGTGATGCTCCATTTGCGCGCCCTTGGGCTCCTGCGGCTGGACGCTCGCACCGTTACCGGCCGCACCCTCGGCGAAAACCTGGCATGGTGGGAAACGAGTGAGCGGCGGCAAAGGCTGCGCGCAAAGTTGCAGCAGCTCGACGGTATCGATCCCGACGATGTCATCATGTCTGCCCGTAGCGCCCGCGAGCGCGGCCTCACGAGCACGGTGACCTTCCTGCGCGGCAATCTCGCGCCCGAAGGTGCGCTGGTGAAAAGCACCGCCATCGCGCGCGAGCGGATCGACGACGAAGGCGTGTTCCTGCACGAAGGGCCGGCCCGCGTGTTCTGCACCGAGGACGCGGCGATCGCCGCGATCAAGCAGGGCACGGTGCAACCGGGTGACGTGATGGCATTGATCGGCATCGGGCCCGGTGTCGGGATGCCGGAGACCTACCAGATCACGGCCGCACTCAAACACGTGCAGGACGGTTCGCGCATCGCCTTGATCACGGATGGTCGCTTTTCCGGCGTCTCCACCGGCGCCTGCGTCGGCCACATCAGTCCGGAAGCCTGGGCGGACGGGCCCTTGGGCAAGCTTCGCGACGGAGACATGGTTCGCCTCCGCATCGACACCCGCCGGCTCGAGGGTTCGCTCGACGTCACGTCCTGCGACATCACCACGTTCCTCACCCGCCAGCGGCATCCCGCCCTGCAGCGCGACCCGCGGGTGCCGGCCGACACGCACTTGTGGGCCGCCCTGCAGTCGGCCAGCGGCGGCAGCTGGGCAGGCTGCGTGTACCGACGTCGATCGCATCGCGGAACTCATCGCGCGCGGACGCGCCAGCGAAATGCAGGCCGAGACGGCGCCCGGCGACTCGTCGCCAGCCTGAGCCGCGATCGGAAGGATTCTCAAAGCTTGCCCCGGGGTAGAGTGGAAAACTGTGGATGCGGCCCCACCCCGCAATGGCTCGGAGAAATCGCGGGGTAAACCCGCTCCGATAGCTCACTCCACTGAATCGCCACGGCTCAGGTTCGCAGGTGCCGCGTCGATTAAGAGAGACAGTCTCTTGGAGCTGGTACCCCGCCCTCCCGGTCTCCACCGGCCTTGGTGTGCCCGCCCCGGGACGCCGCCACATGATCGAGACGCTTTACCAATCCCTCAAAGCGGCGCAGCAGCTACCGACGCCGCCCGGTGTTGCGCTGCGCATCCTTCAACTCGTCCAGTCCGACGATGCGTCGATTCAGGACCTCACCGAAGTGATCAGCACGGATCCCGCGCTCGTGGCGAGGATCCTCAAGTACATCAGTTCGCCAGCGTTCGGACTGGGCCTGGCCGGTGCGAGCCTGCCGGAGGCGGTCGGCCGCATCGGCATGCGGGGTGTGCAGATGCTGGCGCTCTCGTTTTCGCTGGTGTCGCAGTCGCACCGCCAGGCGTGCCCAAGTTTCCATTTCGACCAACATTGGTCACGGTCCCTCGCCCGGGGGGTCGCCGCGCGCCAGCTTGCCCGCCTCACTCGTGCGGTCGACGCCGAGGAGGCCTTCATCACGGGCCTGGTGAGCCGGATCGGCCAGCTCGTCCTCGCGACCGCGTTGCCGGACCGATACGAACCGTTGCTCCAAGGGCAACCGGCTGATGGTCGTTCCCTCGAGGAGCGCGAAACCGAGGCGCTCGGCGCGGACCATTTCATCGTCGGCATGGCCCTGCTGCGCGACTGGTCTCTGCCGCCCGGGGTCTGGCAGCCCATCGGCTGGCTTTCCCCGAAGCTGCGGCCCGAAAAGTTGAGTGCGGCACAGGCAAACCTCAGCCTGGCCGATCAGATCGCCGATTTCGTGACCGAGACGTCGAGGCACAACTTTCCCGTCGTCGCGGATCTCGCCGCCCACGCCCGGGACACGTTGGAAATCGCCGCAGAAGATTTCCCGACGCTCCTCGGACGGACGGTCGAGGAATGGATGACCTTCGGCCGATTGCTTTCGGTGGCCACCGGCCAGGCGCCGGACCTGGCCGCGATCGAACGCGAAGCAGAGGAACATCGCACGGCGCTGCGGCTGGCCGCGGAAATGGAGATTACGAGTCTACGCTCCGAGAACGAGCAACTCAGTCGCATCGCGCACCGCGATCGCCTTACCGGGCTGCACAACCGTCGTGCCTTCGATACCGCCCTGCCCGCCGCGCTCGAGGCCATTCGCGTGAGCGGCCGTTCTCTCGCCTTGTTGATTGCCGACATCGACTACTTCAAACAGGTGAACGACAGCCATGGTCACCCGACCGGTGACGCCGTGCTGCGTCACGTCGCGTGCACGCTCAATGATCAAGCAGGCGCGAAAGAGCAGGTGTTCCGGATCGGCGGCGAGGAATTCGGCATCATCGTGCGGGAAAGATCTCCGGATGCCGCGTTCGCTTTCGCGGAGACCCTGCGGGCGGCGATTGAGTCCGCGCCGTGCCTGCACAACGGGCAGACGATTCCCCTGAGCATCAGCATCGGCCTCGCGTGGGCAAACTGGCCGGAGCGACCGGCCGAAGCAGCCGACCTCATCGACATCGCCGACCAGCGGCTCTATGACGCCAAGCGCGGCGGTCGCAACCAATGCTGCGTGGAGGCGCCGTCGTCCGCGCGTGAGTGGAATCCGGCGACAAACCCCGTGGTCGCCGCCCGTGCCCCCGCCCACCGCACCGGATTTCTGCGTCGTCTCGGTCGTCTCATCCCGATGGCCCGGAAGTAATCAGTGGCACAACCAACGACTCAGTCTTGACCAGCAGGTACCGGCGCCCGCGTCAGCCGGCAGCGGGTGCTGCTTCGGTTTCCCCGGCCGCGACGCGCCGCGCCTTCAGGTTCTCTTCGATCATCGCCATTTGCTTTTCGTTGAGCGGGAAAAAGAACACGACGACGATTGCGAGCACGCCGAATGCCGCGGGAATCGTGCTCATCATGTGCCGCATGCCATCGAGCACCTCCGGCTTCTGCACGGCAGCATTGGCGACAAAGCCCGTATAGGCGAGCATGACCCCGGCAAACTTGCCGCACGCCGCCCAGCCGAATTTCTGCGACATGGTGGACGCGGAGAACACCAGCCCCGTGGAGCGACGCCCGCGCTTCCACTCGCCATAGTCCGCCGTGTCGGCATACATGGCCCAGAGCAGCACGCTCATCGGACCTCCCGTCACGGAACTGAAAAACTGCAGACCAAATATCAGGCCCAGTTGGTCCGGCTTCAGGAAGTAATACGATGCCGTGATCAAGACGGATGCGCCGAGCAGGGAGATGAACGCAGCCTTCTTCCCCACGAGGCTCGCGAAATACGTGACCAACAGCACGCCCAACAGCGAGCCCACCGCACCAATGACCAGGAATGCGCTCACCGCCGCCTCGTAGCCGTAGGTCCGCGTCCCCAGCAGGGGAAGCGTGACTGTCTGCTCGCCGATGTAGTACTTCACATAGTGCGCCGTGATCGTGTCGCGCGTGGCCACGAACAAAATGAACGTGATCGTCGCCAGCAACAGCACGAGCCAGGGGACATTCGTGACCAGATCCAGGATATCGCGCCCCAGGGTGGTCTTCTGATCCTTCGGCGGGCTTACCCGTTCCCGGGTGAACTTGAACGAGATCAGGAAGCAGACGACCACGATCACGCCGTAGATCACAAAGGTCAGTTGATATCCGCGCTGCAGGTTCGCGCCCCGCATGCCCAGCCAGAAGGTGAGCATGGGCAGCGTGGCCTTGACGAAGAGATTGGCGCCAAAGGCGAAGAAGAACTTGAACGACGAAACGCTCGTGCGCTCGATCGGGTTGGGTGTAATCACCCCCAGCATTGAATTGTACGGGATGTTGATCGCCGTGTACAAGACCATGAGAATGTTGTAGGTCACCCAGGCCCAGATGATCTTCCCGGTCAGGCTCAGGTCGGGCGTCGTGAAACACAACACTCCCGCGATCGCGAAGGGCACGCAGATCCACAGGAGATAGGGGCGGAACTTGCCCCATCGCGTGGTGGTGCGATCGGCGACGGCTCCGATCATTGGATCGTTGATGCCGTCGAAGATGCGGCTCCAGGCCAGAAGATTGCCCGCGACCGCCGCCGGAATCACGAAAACGTCCGTGTAGAAGATCAGCAGAAAATTGCTGAAGGTCGCCCAAAAGATGCACGAGGCGAAGTCGCCAAACCCGTAGGCGAACTTCTCCCCGAACGGGAGCTTCTCTGAACGCAACAATGCAGTCATGCAGGATGGGGTTGGGGCCGCCGGGGTAGCCGAGGCTGAAGTGGTAGTCGTCCGCCGGGGGTTGGCGAGTGTGATTCTTGACGTCCGCCTCGACGCCGACGATGCGGTCGTGACTCCCTGCGGGTGGACCTCAGTCCACGGCAAATGGTATCACAAACGGGCCGTGCAATCTTAAGCAACCGGGCATCGGCATGATCAGGGAAGAAGACCACGGCCTTTTGTTTTGGCGTTCTAGATGACCCGCCAGATTGATGATACGGCCGTATCACCAATCTGGCGGGAGGGGACTGCGTCCGAGGTTCATGCGACGCCAAAAACAAAAGGGCGTGGGAAGAAGACCTTACCGCCTTGCGGGGAGCGCATCCCGGGCGTTTGGTTTTCGACGCGACCATGGTCCTGCCCATGTTTCCGCTCGATGAACATGCAAGCGATCCAAGTGCACGAATTCGGTGAACCCGAGGTGATGCGGCTTGTCGAGGTCCCCGTGCCGACAGCGGCCGAAGGTCAGGTGTTGGTGAAGCTGGACGCTGTCGGTGTGAACCCCGTCGACACCTACTTCCGTGCGGGCACGCACGCCCAGAAACCGGCCTTGCCCTACACGCCGGGATTGGACGGGGCCGGGATCGTGGAGGCGGTGGGCGCAGGCGTCACCACCACCAGGCCCGGGACCCGCGTTTACGTGGCGCGGTCAATTTCGGGAACGTATGCCCAGTATGTCGTGTGCGCGGCGGCGAGCGTGCGGCCGCTGCCCGACCGGTTGACGTTTTCCCAGGGTGCCGCGGTCGGCATTCCCTACACGACGGCGTGGCGAGCGCTCCATCAGCGCGCCGCCGCCCGGGCCGGAGAAATCGTGCTGGTCCATGGGGCCAGCGGCGGCACCGGAATCGCCGCCGTGCAGATCGCCCGCGCCGCCGGCCTTACGGTGCTGGGCACGGCCGGCACCGAGTACGGGCGCGCGCTGGTGGCCGCACAAGGTGCGCACCACGTATTCGACCACCGGGTATCCGGTTATCTCGAAGATATTCGCGCCGCGACCGGCGGTCGGGGCGTCGACGTCGTCCTCGAGATGCTCGCAAACGTGAACGCTGCCGCCGACCTTTCGCTGCTCGCGATGCGCGGGCGGATCATCGTCATCGGCAATCGCGGGACCATCAACCTGAACCTACGCGATGCGATGGCGCGCGATGCCGACATCCGCGGCATGTTGATGTTCAATGCGACCCCTGCGGAACTGGAGGCGGCCCACGCTGGAGTCGGTGCCGGACTTGCCGACGGAACCCTCAACCCGCAAATCGCGAGCGAACTGCCTCTCGCCGAAGCGCCCGCAGCGCACCGGGCCGTGATGGAATCCGGTGCTCACGGCAAGATTGTGCTGATTCCATAGCGCGTCATCAGCGCGAGCCGCAATCGATGAACGGCCGCCGGCCGGTGGCAGCCGCCGTCGTAACCACACGCGAGCCGCATGACCGCGCACAGGCTGTGGAGCTCGTACTTGCGCTCGTGAACCCCCGGACGCATTTCCGTCTGGTCCTCGGCGTGTTCACTGATGCGGGTGGCATCACTGCGGAAGGCATTGGCATAGGGATCGAGCCGCACGCAGGCGGCCTGGCGATTGACGACTCCCCGCACCAGCACGCGCAGTTCATCATCCTGCGAGAGGCCGGTTCGGGCGGGAACCAGCGCACGGGCAGCAATTCAGAAAAGCCTGAGAGATCGGGACAGTGCGAATCATTTTCTCCCCAGCGGTTCGCTGCGAGCAAGCGTCGAGCAGCGCTGCATCCACTCCTCCGGTTTTCGATGGACCATGCTCCCGAAGGTCAGCACCGGAACGGGCTTACCCCATCGTCCCGCGGCGGGTGAAACCTGCGTGACGACGCGACGCGAACGTCACCCTTCGCCCGGCAGATCCGCGAGCAATGCTCGAAGTTCCGCCTCCGGCGTCTCATGGTTTTGCGCCACGGCGAGGGCCAGCGCGTCACCCAGGATCTTGCGCGCTTCCGTCACGCGGCCCGCGCCGACGAGAGCCTTTCCCAGAAGGATCCGCGCCATCATCCAATCGACCTTCGCGGCCGCGCAGAACTCGAGGTGCGGAATGGCCTCCTCTGACCTACCCTCTTCGATCAACGCCTGCGCCAGGCTGAACCGGAACAGTTCGTTCGCCGGCTGCTGGGCAACGAGGGACTGAAAACGGTCGGAACGCATCATGGAGGCGCCCACTTCACCGCACGGCTTCCGGATGTCGAGCCCCTGTTCCGTCTATCGCCGACGCCGGCTGCATGCGCTTCGACGTGCCCGGCCAGGCGTCGTGCTTCTCCCCGTTTCGTCCAAAACACCCAACTGATCCGGAACCGTCACCAAGCGGTCGCGAGCCGGGCCCGGCGACTCAGGCTTCGTCGACCGAAATGACAATCACGGTGATGTTGTCGCGTCCGCCGCCTTCCAGGGCCGCAGCGATCAACGCCCCGGTGCAGGCTTTCGGTTCCGGATGCCCCCCGACAATCGCCGCGATCGCGCTGAGTTCGACCATGTCGGTCAAGCCGTCGGTCGCCAGCAGCAGTCGATCGCCCGCCGTCAGGCGCTCCTCGAAGAAATCCGGCCGCACCGGCTCCGGCGTGCCGACGACGCGCGTGAGCGCGTAGCGGTAATTCGGGGGAAATGGTGCGAGGTCAGTCAGGTCACCGCGTTCGTTTTCGATGTTGTGCTCACGGGTGAGCGGGCGGCATTGGCCGTTGCGCACGAGCAAGGCGAACGAATCGCCCACATGTCCGATCTCCGCGCGGCCTTCCGTAAGGTGCACCAGGGTGAGCGTGGTGCCAATGCCCTGCGGACCAAAGGGGCGGCCAGCCGACTGGACTGCGTCGTGCGCAGCTTCGATCAGCGGCGCAAGGTCCAGTGACTTCGCGCCAGAAACCCGGGCCAGTTCCTCGCGCAGGGTCGCGATCGCCGCCTGACTGGCGACCTCCCCTCCCGGCAGCCCGCCGAGTCCGTCGGCCACGGCGTAGACGCATCGCGCTTCGTCAACGAGAAGCGAGTCCTCGTTCTGTTCCCGAACCAGTCCCACGTTGGAGGCGCTGTGCACTCGCAGCTTCATGAACGGCGGCGATCGTGGGGCGCTGACCCGCTCGCGCGAGTTCATTCGACAGCCCGGAACCGGGAGTCGCGAGTCGCGCGGTCGAGCCGGGTGAAACGGGTCGTGGGCAGGCACTCGAGGAACTGCCGCCCATACGATTTGTGCAGGATGCGCGAGTCGAGGATCGTCACGACCCCGCAATCGTCCTGCCGCCGGATCAGGCGGCCGATGCCCTGGCGGAACTTGATGAGCGCCTCGGGCAAATTGAGTTCCGCAAACGGATTGCCGCCTCGCGCGCGCACCCATTCCGCCCGCGCCTCGGCGATCGGATGCGTCGGCACATCGAAGGGGAGCCGGGTGATGATGACCTGCGAGAGCGCCGGGCCGGGCACGTCGACGCCGGTCCAGAAACTGTCGGTCCCGAAGAGGACGCCGTTTTGCGCAGCGCGAAACTCCATGGTCATGGCGGTGCGCGAGAGTCCGGCCCCCTGCGTATAGCAAGGTCGACCGTCCCGGGTGAATTCATCCGCAAGCTCGCCGGCCACCTGGCGCAGGTCGGCGTGGCTGGTGAACAACACCAGGGAACCGCCGCGCACACGACGCACACAAAACCGCACCCAGTCGACCAGTTCCGTCAACGCCAGCCGCGTGGCGCCGGCCGAGGGCGGGGACACATCGGCGGCGATGTAGACCCGCATGTTCCGTGCGAAATCAAACGGCGACGCCAGCACGCGCGTCGTCGCCTCCTCCGCACCCGCCTTCCGCTGGAACGGCTCGATCGCCCCCGCAACGGCGAGGGTCGCGCTGGTGCACACCACGGCGGCGCCCCGGTGAAAAATCGCCTCGCGCAGATGCGGCGCGACGTCGATCGGCGCCGTGCGCAGGGCGACGACCTGGCCGCGACGCCCGCTTCGTTCCACCCAGTGCACGTGTTCCTCCTCCGCCATCGCCAGAAACGCACGCACCCGGTCGTGCACGCTTTGGACCCGGCTTTTCTGTTCGCGGACATCGTTGCGCAACGGTCCGTCCTCGAGGCGACTCTGGATCTGTTCCAGCGTGTCCACCACCAGGCGCAGCGGCGGCAGGATGGTCGGCTCGCAAAAGTCCGGCTCGCGCACGCGCGTGATCGCCTGCGGGGTGAGCAGTTTGTCGCGCAGGAAACCGAAGAATCCAGCCGATGCCTCGAGCGCATCGAGCACCCGCTGTTGATCACGCGGCGTCCCGAGCTTGCGCAACAGCCCGGTGCGGCGGCGATCGTTGAAGAGCATCTTGAGCTGGCGGTCGACCGCATACGAGCTCACGTGCAGGCCGAAGTGTTCGGTGGCCACGTCGGGCATGGTGTGCGCCTCGTCGATGACGACGAAGTCGTCGGGCAGGAGGACGCCGCGTCCGCGCGCGGCGAGGCCGCCGGCGTTGACGAGGGCAAAGAGCAGCGAATGGTTGACGATCACCACCTGCGCCTTGGCGATCCGGGCGCGGGCCGCCTGGTATGGACAGTTGTCCGGCGAACACGTGCGACGACTGCATGCGGAGCTGTCGGCGTTGATCCAATCCCACACGTCGGGCAGCGGCGGCGGTTGCAGTTCCTGGATCAGTCCCGTCTTCGTCTTTGCCGCCCACGCGGCCATGCGCTGCAGTTCATCCTGCTCCGGACCGCCAAAGAGATCGGCCTTGCTCTGCAGCGCGTGGGCGAGCCGGCGACGACACAGGTAGTTCGCCTTCCCCACGAGGACGGCGGATTGAAAGCGAGCATAGGCTTCGAGCTCCGGCACGGCCTGGAAAAGCGCGCGACATTGCGGCAGATCCTTGTGTTCGATCTGTTCCTGCAGGGAGATCGTATGCGTCGACACGACACACGGACGGCGGGTGTCAGTAGCGTGCATGATGCCGGGCAATAGATAGGCCATGCTCTTGCCGACACCGGTGCCCGCCTCGACCAGCAACGGGTGTTCCGCCAGCAGGGCATCTGCCACCGCCTGCGCCATCGCCTCCTGCTGCGGTCGATGTTCCAGACCGAGCGCGCGCTGCAGCCAGCCACCCGCGGCGAACGCGCGGGCCACGTGGGCCGGGCACAGGGATTCGTCGGCGCCACCGCCGGGCTCTTCGCGAACGCTGATCATGCAGGAAGCGTTTTCTATGGTTCACATTCGAAAAATCGACCATTCTCCGTGACCATCTCCCGCGCGTGCCCACCACCGTCACCGAGTCCCAAGAATCTGCGTCGAACTGGACCGAGAGCCTGGCCCGATTCCTCCTGCGTGAACAGGGCGTGGAGGCCGTCCGTCTCGACCCCGCCAGTGGCAAGGCGGCGATCGCCACGATGGGGGCCGTGGACCTGGAACGCCTGCGCAAGAAGCTCGCCGCCGTCGTGAACCTGCACCGGGCCGACCTGGTGCCCGGCCGGCTCGAGGCAGCCCGCGCTCCCGCGGGGTTTTCGATGGTGACCGACGGTCGGGGCGCGGGGGCGACACTGCAGCGCGATAGTTGTGTGACGGCACCGCGCTTCTGGGCCTGGCGCGAATTCGAATGGCCGGAAGGCGAGGAAGCCGCTGAACCGCAGCTGCCCGAGTGGCGTAAGCTCGCGTTCCTGGCCACCGGCTGCGCCGTGTTTTCCCTGCTGGCGTATGCGGCGGGACGGCTTGCGCCCGGCCTGCCCTGGCTGGCGCCGGTGCTCTATGGCCTCGCGATGCTGGCCGGCGGTTGGGATGCGCTCGGCGACGTCCGCGAGAAACTGCCGCAGGGCGAAGTCGACATTCATTTTCTCATGCTGGCGGTGGCAGTCGGCGCAAGTGCCATCGGCGCGTTCGCCGAGGGCGCGCTGCTGCTGTTCCTGTTTTCCACCTCCAGTGCGCTGGAGGAATTCGCGATGCACCGCACCCATCGCGAAATCAATGCGCTGCTCAAAGCCGCTCCCAAATCCGCCACGCGCGTGCGCGCCGACGGCTCGCATGAATCGATCCCGGTCGACCTGCTCGACATCGGCGACCGCCTGCTCGTGCGCCCGGGCGAGCAGTTTGCCGTGGACGCGCTGGTGCGCTCCGGGCGCATCGGCGGCGGACGAATCGAACCTCACCGGCGAGGCGACGCCGGTGGAGAAACAAACCGGCGACGAGGTTGCCGGCGGCACGATCAATCTCTGGGGCGCGGTCGAGGTGCAGGTGCTGCGCCTCGCGGAACAAAGCGCGCTCCAGAAGATCATCGCCCTGATTCGCACGGCGCAAAAACTGCGCGCGCCGAGCGAACGATTCACCGACCGCTTCGGCGCCCCCTACACGTTTCTCGTCCTCGGGATCAGCGCGGTGATGTTCTTCGTGTGGTGGCTGGGATTCGGCGTGCCGCCCTGGCACGATACGCCGGGCGAGTACTCCGCATTCTATCGCACGATGACGCTGCTTGTGGTCATGAGCCCGTGCGCGCTGGTGCTCTCGATTCCGTCGGCGATCCTGGCCGCGATCGCCTGGGGCGCCAGGCACGGCATCCTGTTTCGCGGCGGCGCCGCGATCGAGAAACTCGCCGGGGTCGGTGTCGTCGCCCTCGACAAGACCGGCACGCTCACGACGGGCGATCTCCTGGTCGACGGCGTGGAAAGTTTCCCGCCCGGCCGCGAGACGCAGGTGCTCGAGGTGGCATTCGCGCTGGAGAGCCGCTCGCACCATCCGATCGCGCGCGCGATTGTCGCCCATGGCCGCCGCGCAGGCCTGCGCGCGGAGGCGGTCGACGACTTTCAGTCGCTCACCGGCAAGGGCGTGCGCGGCCAGGTCGGCGACGCCCAGGCCCTGCTCGGACGTCGCGAATTGATGGACGATGGCCCGCTCCGCGCCTGGATCAGCAGCGTGCCGGCACCGGGACCGGAGTTCACCGAAGTCTGGATCCTGCACGACGACTTGATCGGGCGGTTGCTGCTGCGCGACGCGCTGCGGCCGGAATCGCGGGATGTGCTCGCGGACCTGCGCCGGCGTGGGATCCGGACCGTGATGCTTACGGGCGACCGCCGTCACGCGGCGGAAGCCATCGCACGCGATCTCGGTCTCGACGAGGTGCGCGCCGGCCTGTCGCCCGAGCAAAAGGTCGACGCGATCCGCGAACTCGGCCGCGACGGCGCCAGGGTGGCGATGATTGGCGATGGCGTGAACGACGCGCCCTGCCTCGCGGCGGCCTATGTGTCGGTCGCCATGGGCGCTCGCGGCAGCGATGCCGCACTCGAGCAAAGCGAGGTCGTGCTCGTCAACGACCGGATCGAAAACTTCCTCGCTGCCCTCTGGTTGAGTCAGCGCGCGCGACGCGTGATCCGGCAAAACCTGTTCATCTCGCTCGGCACCGTCGTGCTCATGGCGTTTGCCGCCAGTTTCGGAATCGTGCCGCTCACCCTGGGCGTCGCTGCGCACGAAGGCAGCACCGTGATCGTGTGTCTCAACGGACTGCGGTTGCTCTTCGGTCGACGGTAGCGACGGGATCGGCTCCACCCGCGTGGCCAAGACCGCGGAGGGCCCGCCTCAGTTCTTCCCGAACCGCCACCACATCCAGCCCGCCAGCATCTGGAAGACGAGGTTCGGTGCCCACAAAAGCAGGTCGGGACGCAAGTCGGGACGCCGGGTGAGCCAGCCCACCGCCGTGAGTCCGAAGTAATACGCAAGGATCATTCCGAGCGCGAGGCCGAGGTTGGCGGAGGTCTCCTTGCGCCGTGTCTGGATGCCGAGGGGAACGGCCACGAACGCGAAGGAAAGCACTGAAAACGCCAGCGCGCCCTTTTCGTGCAGGTTCATCTGGACCTCCAGATAGCGTGCACGGTCCTCGGGTTTCTCGCTGCCGCGCAGCCGGCGGCGCTCCGCCATCAACTCGCCAAAATCCATCCATGCCACCTTGGGCACGAAAACCTTGCGCTTGAAGATTTCGCCCAGCTTCGCCTCCCACACCGGACGCTGCGCGTCGAAAAATACCGGTTGGGGTGGCTTCGAGAAATCCTCGGGATGTTTCTCGTCGCGCCGTTCCCCCCGCACCTGGCCCCGCGCGAGGATCGAGATGGTCTCGGCCGTCTGGTCCACGCGAATCTCCGCGCGCTCGACCCATGTGCTGGAGGTCACGCGGTGTTCCTCATCGACGGTCCAGACCCAGACATCGTTCAAGATCGGTCCGTCGCGGCTGCCCACATACACCACCACGCCGGGAAAATCCCGCACGAACGTGCCCGGCACGACCAGGCTCTCCGGATTCGTCTGGCCGACTTCGAAGAGCAACTCGCGGTAACGCAGCTTGGTTTGCGGCGCATACTCGAAATTGAGCACGAGACACATCGCCACCCCGAGCACCGCGATCGCCAGCACGGGCGCGCTGATCCGCAACAGCCCCATGCCGGCGCAACGCATGGCCGTGATCTCGTGTTGCGCGGAAACCCGCCCGAGCACGAGCAACACCGCCGTGAGCAGGCCGAAGGGAAACGCGTAGGTCATCACTGACGGCACCGCGAGCAGGACCATCTGCCCGGTCTCCTCGACCGTGAGCTGTCCGGCCGCGGTGCGCACCACCAGATCGTGCACCGCGATGCCGCTCAAGAGCACGAGCGCAAAGAGCGCCACCGCCACCAGCGTGGCAAACAGCACTTCGCGGAAAAGGTATCGGTGCAGCAGGTTCAAGGCGACGAGCGGCTGACACGCCGCCCACGCATGGGTTCTGCGCGACGCCCCCAATGTGGCAACGGATTTGTCCATCGCGCGGGCAACAGGGGGCGTTTCTCAGTCGTCGTGGGCGCATTGCCCATCGACGCTCGAGGTCGCGAGAATGCAGGAGCCTGCGTGCAGGCGATCTCTCGGACCATCCCGAGCAGGGTCGCGAAGATCCACGACCGTCGAGGCACTCCCCTCCCCGATGACCCTCAAGCATGTCGCGTACGCGACATGCTTGAGGGTCATCTTCCTGGCCACCTTCCAGGTCGATCTTGGTGCCCCTTCGACGCGCTTGCTTTCCGGCGGGTCCGCGCGGGAGCGCCGGAAGCCGCCGCCTCCGTGGCAGGGGATGGTTGGCGGTGGGGCAATTTCGTGTTCTCGCGGGTGGACGAACCACGAAGATCTGCAATTCTGCCGGAGTTTCTCACCTGATGTCGCCCGCTGTTGCACCCAAGCCGCCGCTCCACGGCGAAACGCTCGATTCGCTGAATACGAGTCTTGTCGCCGCCGGCCAGCCGGCCTACCGCGCCCGACAGATCCTGGAATGGCTCTACAAGAAACGCGCCGGCTCCTGGGAGGACATGACGAACCTGCCACGCGCGTTGCGCGAGTGGCTGGCGGAACACTTCGAGCTGACGCCCGCCCGCCTCGTGCTTGCCAAGGACGCCTCCGACGTGACCGAGAAGCTCCTGCTCGAACTCCATGACCACGCCCTCATCGAGACCGTGATCATCCGCGCGCCGCAGGAGGGTGTCGGCCAGGAACAGTCGCGCAAGACGATCTGCATCTCCACGCAGGTCGGCTGCGCCTACGGCTGTCGATTTTGCGCATCCGGCCTGGCGGGATGGAAGCGCGACCTGAGCGCCGGCGAGATCGTTGCCCAGCTCATGCACGTCTGCCGGCGGGAGGACGCATGCACCCCGCGCGCACGCGCGGAACTCGCCTCCTTCGACAACATCGTGGTCATGGGCATGGGCGAGCCGCTCGCCAACTACGACAACCTCCTGCGGGCGCTGACAATCGTGAATGCGCCTTGGGGCCTCGGCTTCGGCGCCCGTCGCATCACGATCTCGACTTCCGGCCTCGTGCCGCAGATCCGTCGGCTCGCCGACGAACGCCTGGGCTTCCGCCTCGCGATCAGCCTGCATGGCGCGACCAATGACGTCCGCGAGCAGATCATGCCGGTGAACAAGCGCTATCCGCTCGAGGAACTCCTGCCCGCGGCGAGATATTTTGCCTCCCGGCACGGGCGGATGCTCACGCTCGAGTTCATCCTGATCGCGGACGTCAACGACCGGCCGGAACAGGCGCAACGCCTGGCCGCGATCGCGCGCGAGCTGCACGCGCACGTGAACCTGATTCCCTACAACACCGTCGACGGGCTCGCCTGGAAACGCCCGTCGCTTGCCCGGCAGGATGAATTCGCGGAAACGCTGCGCGCCGCGGGGGTTTCCGTGACAATCCGTCGCGAAAAGGGCCATGACATCGCCGCGGCCTGCGGCCAATTGCGTCTCCAGGTCGAGCGCGACGGCGCCATCGCCCCCGCGCCGCTCAAGGGCACGCGACCGGCGGCGTGACGCGCGAATCGTCGGGCCGGCCCGCCTGAACCGGGCTCCCTGCACCAATGTCGGCCTTTCAGCTTGAGCCTGCCTCGATGCATCCGAATCCATAGGGCGAGTGACTCCCGACCCGCGCATCGACTCCCTGCTCGCTTCGCAGCCGCCGCTGCGCTCGCTCGAATTCTTCCCGCCCAAGGATGATGCCGGCGTCGAGGCCCTGCGCCAGACGGCGGCGGCCTTGCAGTCGATTGCACCGGCTTTCGTTTCGGTCACCTACGGTGCCGGGGGCTCGACCCGCGAGCGTACGGCGCAGGTCACCGCCATGCTGCGCTCTGAATTTGGTTATGCGGTGATGCCGCATCTCACGTGCGTGAACCACACGCGCGACGAGATCCGCGCGATCGCCGCCGCCCATCACACCGCGGGCGTGCGCAACATCATGACGCTGCGCGGCGACGTGCCGAAGGATCTCACGCCCGCCACCGCCTTCAAGGACGGCCTGCGTTACGGCGCCGATCTCGTCGAGTTGTTGCACCGCGAATTTCCGGATTTCTGCTGCGGCGTCGGCGGCTATCCCGAAAAGCATCCGGAGGCGGCCTCGCTCGAAACCGACATTGCCAACCTGAAACGCAAGG
The DNA here is from genome assembly GCA_963797435.1 of uncultured Verrucomicrobiae bacterium. Classification (GTDB taxonomy): domain Bacteria; phylum Verrucomicrobiota; class Verrucomicrobiia; order Opitutales; family Opitutaceae; genus CAWCPJ01. The sequence continues at coordinate 47,042 of CAWCPJ010000012.1, forward strand.
TCGACGCGGGCGCGTCATTCATCACCACGCAACTGTTCTTCGAGAACTCCGCCTACTACCGCTTCGTCGATCGCTGCCGTTCCGCCGGCATCATGGTGCCGATCGTCCCGGGAATCATGCCGGTGTTGTCGGCCAAACAGATCAGACGCATGGTGCAACTGGGCGGCGGTTCGATTCCGGAGAAACTCGCGCGTCGGCTCGAAGTTGCGGGCGACAGCGTGGATGCGGTCGAATTCGTCGGCCTGGAATGGGCCGTCACCCAGGTGCGCGACCTCATCGCCCAGGGCGCGCCCGGCTACCACCTCTACATCCTGAACCGGGCCAAGAGCGCCCTCGCCCTCGCCGCCGGTCTCGCGGCGTGAATCGAGTGTGCCGCCAGGCGTGATTTGACGGGCAGGTCCTGTAGTCGCGTTGGAGCCTCGTCGACAAGATGGCCACGGTGTCGCTTAGCCGGATCCATGCAGACGGCGTCAATGTTCATTCGTGGCGCGACACCCATCGGTTGTAGGGCCGGACCTCGTGTCCGTGCCGCTCCACGGGAGGTATCGGCATGGACCCAAGGTCCAGCCCTACAGGTCCGACTGCATCGTTACGGCATCCTGGATGACATTCGGCGGAACTGTAAGGTGCAGCGCAAGCGCCGCGCCCTACACCAGAGTCGAGGAGCACACGAGCGCGACGGGAGCCGCCCCGACAAATCACACCTGACAGCACACGAGTCACTATGCCGCTCAGCCGCCGGCGCGCACAGGCTGAAAACCGGCGTCCGTGAGCGCGGCACACGCGCGGTCGCGCTGGTCGCCCTGGATCTCGATCGTCGTTCCCTTCAGGGTGCCGCCGACTCCGCAGGCACGTTGGATCGTGCGGGCAAGTTCGTGCAATTCGCGTTCGCCGATGCCCTTGAACCCCGTGAGCACCGTCACCGTCTTGCCGCCGCGGCCCGCCGTTTGACGGATGACATCCACGCGGCCGCGCTTGAGGTTGGGCAGCCCACGTTTGCTGGTTTTCGGCGGGGGGGCCGGGCGCGGCGCGGGCGGAGCCGCTGACGGCGATGCAACCGGAAACAAAGAGGCATCGAGGCCGCCAAACGGGCTTTGCCCGATCGGATTCGCGCTGCCGGACGTGTTAATGCGTTCGGGTTTGCTCATGGAGCGGAGGAATGAACCAACGGAAAAGCGGCTTCAGCCGGAAAGCGAGTACCGGCGCAGGCATGACTCACGGGTGACGCTGCTCCGACCCAGGTGGATCATGGTTTCGGAGCGCACGTGCCAGCGGGCACATCAGACGCGCCACCGAGGTATTCGAGCGCCTTCGCATAACTGCGCCGCTCGACGAAGTGCGCGAGACGCGGATCAAGCTCCGCTTTGTGCGCCGCAATCAGCCCGTCAAGTTGCTCCATGCTTCGCAACATGCGCTGAGTATCAGCGGCCTTCATTCCGCCGACCAAGTCGATAAGGGAGGCTTTGAGGGCGTCGAGACAGGTGGAAGTCATGGGACAGAAAGGCTCTCCGAATCAATAGATTGACCGCCCCCCACGCAAGCCGCGGACGCAGGTCGCCGGCACATTTTCGTCAGTCGCCACTGCCCACGCCTCCGGCGTCGGTCGACCACAAGAATTCACATTACATTTGTTGATGCTCGAAGGCGCTCTAGGGTGGGTGGTTCGCGCGTTCGCCGAACCATCATGCACGTTTCCTCTTTCACCACGCCGTCGAACCATGAGTTGATCGACGAGTATTATGAGCGCTGGAAGGCGTCGCCCGAATCGGTGGACGCGTCCTGGCGGGCGTTTTTCGAGGGTTTCGAACTCGCCGGCACCCGCCTGGCCGGTGGCGGCAATGGCCATGCGAATGGCGCCCCCCCCACGGATCACCATCTGCATCAATCGAAGGTCAGTTCGGTGATTTTCGCGTATCGTTCGATTGGCCACACGCAGGCGCATCTCGACCCGCTCAGTCCTCCACCCCCGCCGCAGCCGCGGCTGGCGCTCGCGGAATTCGGTCTGAGCGAGGCGGACCTCGACGTCGAGTTTGCTGCGATCAACTACCTGCAGGGCGGAGCGATGAAGCTGCGCACGATCATCGACGGGCTGCGCGAGACCTACTGCGGCGTGGTCGGCGTGGAATACATGCACATGCAGGAGGTGGAGGCTCGGCGCTTCATTCAACTGCACATCGAGCCGAATCGCTTTCGCCCGGACTTCACGCGCGATGTCAAGTTGCGGATCCTGCGCAAGCTCTATGAAGGAGAGATCTTCGAGCGCTTCCTGCACACGCGCTACGCGGGACAAAAGCGTTTCTCGCTCGAGGGCTCCGAGACGCTGATCCCGATGCTCGACGCCCTGATCGAGCACTGCGGCCGCCTCGGCATGCGGGAGGTCGTCATGGGCATGGCCCACCGCGGCCGCCTCAACGTCCTCGCAAACATCGTCGGCAAGTCCTACGACTTCCTCTTCGAGGAATTTTCCGAGAACTACCTCCCGAACTCCGTGGCCGGGGATGGCGACGTGAAGTATCACCTCGGATACGAGACGGTGATCGAGACCTCCAGCGAGGCGCCGATCGAAGTGCGGCTCGCGTCCAATCCCAGCCACCTCGAGGCGGTCGACCCCGTGGTGCAGGGCAAGGCCCGCGCGCGCCAGCGCATCGTGGGCGACCCGGAACGGAAACAGGTTCTGCCCCTGTTGATCCATGGCGATGCCGCGTTTTCCGGGCAGGGCATCGTGCAGGAGATCCTCAACTATTCGCAACTGCCGGGTTACCGCACCGGCGGCACGGTCCACATCGTCGTCAACAACCAGATCGGTTTCACCACCTCGCCCGAGGAGTCGCGCTCCAGCCGTTACTGCACGGACATCGCGAAAATGATCTCGGCGCCGATCTTCCATGTGAACGGCGACCACCCGCTGCACGCGGTGAAGTGCGTGCAAATCGCCCTGGAATTCCGGCAACACTTCCAGCGCGACGTGGTGATCGATCTCTATTGCTACCGCAAACACGGGCACAACGAGACCGACGAGCCCATGTTCACCCAGCCCGTGCTCTACCAGCACATCGCGCGGCATCCGCCGGCCAGCCAGACGTTGTCCCAACAACTCATCGCCGAGCATTCGCTGACCGGGGCGGAAGCCGATCGCCTGCAAAGCGACTACCAGGCGACCCTCGAAAGCGCCCTCGAGCGCGTGAAGAAGGCGAAGGAGCGCCCCGAGCGCGCGGACCACAAGTTCCGCGAATCCAATGCCGTCTTCCAGCCGGATTACTCATTCACGCCCGTCGCGACCGCCGTGCCGCGCGACACGCTGGAAAAGGTGGCCCGCGGCATCTCGCGCGTGCCGGCAGACTTCAAGGTCAACCCAAAGATCCGGCGTCTGCTGGAAGCGCGCTGGCATGCCTTTCAGGAGGACCTGCCGGTCGACTGGGGCTATGCCGAGGCGCTGGCGTTCGGCACGCTCATGGTGGAAGGCACTCCGGTGCGGTTGTCCGGCCAGGACAGCGAACGGGGCACGTTCAGTCACCGGCATGCGGTGCTCTACGACACCGAGACGAGTGCCCGGTACGTGCCGCTGGCCCACCTCGATCCCCAGCAGGCGCACGTCTGCATCTACAACAGCACGCTTTCCGAAGCAGGCGCCCTAGGCTTCGATTTCGGCTATTCGCTCGATTATCCCCACCTGCTTTGCCTGTGGGAGGCGCAATTCGGCGACTTCGCCAACGGCGCCCAGGTGATCATCGATCAGTTCATCGCCAGCTCCGAATCGAAATGGCAGCGTGTGAGCGGCATCACCCTGCTGTTGCCGCACGGTTATGAGGGACAGGGTCCGGAACACTCCTCGGCCCGACTCGAACGCTTCCTGCAACTCTGCGCCGAGGACAATATCCAGGTCGTGAATCTGACGACTCCCGCGCAGTATTTCCACGTCCTGCGACGACAGATGCGACGTTCGTTCCGCAAGCCGCTGGTCGTCATGGCGCCCAAGAGCCTGCTGCGCCACAAGCACGCGGTCTCACCCTGGCATGAGTTCACCAGCGGTTCCTTCCAGGAGATCATCGATGATCCGGCCGCGCCGCAAAAGACCAATCGACTGATCCTTTGCGCCGGGAAGGTCTATTACGACCTGATCGCGGAGCGCGAGCGACGCAGTGCGAAGGATACGGCGATCGTGCGTATCGAACAGCTCTATCCCCTCCATCGCGAGCGCCTCACCGCCCTGCTCGGCGGCTACGCGAAGGCCCGGCACTTTGTCTGGTGCCAGGAAGAGTCGCAAAACATGGGCGCGTGGAGCTTTCATCGCACCGCACCTGGAGGAACTCGCGGGACGCAAGCCCGCCTACGCCGGACGCGACGCATCTGCCAGCCCGGCCGTCGGCACGCTCGCGCGCCACAAGATCGAACTCGCCCAGTTCCTGGAAGCTGCGTTTACCCTTTGACGAGACGAAGCCGCAAACGATGTGCACAAACAGCAAAAGAGAACGAAGGAATGGGGCAACGATTCGCACCGCCCTGTCACCTGGGGCTAGCACCCCTCCGGCCTCGCGCTGCTCGGAAGCGCCAAGATGAGTCCGCGCTCTGCGCCCGCTGGAAATCGACTCCTGATCTGCGACCTCTGACGACCTTCCGACTTTCCGACCCTTGACCTTCCGACCTCTGCCCTCCGACTGCTGACCTCCGACTTCCGACATCCAGCCCATCTTCCCCCATGGCCCTTGAAGTCAAAATCCCGCCGATGGGCGAATCCATCACCTCCGGCATCCTGGCGAACTGGCGCGTCAAGGATGGCGAAGCCGTGAAGCGCGACCAGCCGCTCTTCGAACTCGAGACCGACAAAATCACATCCGAGGGCGTCGCGGAATCCGACGGCGTCATCCACCTGCAGGTCGAGGCCGGCACCGAGGTCACGATCGGCCAGGTCGTCGCCACCATCGATACCGCTGCCACCGCAGCCGCCCCCGCCACCACGGCATCGGCAGAGCCAGAAACGACCAAACCGGCCTCCCCCGCTCCAGCAATCGAAAATCGAGAATCGAAGATCGAACATCCCAATCCCCGATCGCCCGCGGTGCGCCGCCTCGCGGCCGAAACCGGTATCGATCCCGCCACGGTGAGCGGCACCGGCAAGGGAGGCCGCGTGACAAAGGGCGACATGCTGCAGGCTGCGGAAGAGGCATCGAAGCAAGCTCCTCCTCCGGCCGCGGCTGCCCCCGCGCGTCCCAGCGAGACGCCACCGCCCCCGCCGTCGGTTTCGCCGTCGCTCATGTCCGCGACCGCGGCGCGCACCACCCGGCGCAAGTTGACGCCATTGCGAGCCCGGATCGCCGAACGCCTGGTGCAGGCCAAGAATCAGACGGCGATGCTCACCACCTTCAACGAGGTGGACATGACCGCCGTGCGCGAACTTCGTGCCCGCTACCAGGAGGACTTCACGAAAAAGCACGGCGTGAAGCTCGGCTTCATGTCGTTCTTCGTAAAGGCCACCGTGCAGGCCCTCAAGGACGTCCCTGCCGTCAACGCACAACTGGCCGACGATGCGATCATCGACAACCACTATTACGATATCGGCGTCGCCGTGTCCACGGAGCGCGGCCTCATGGTGCCGGTGTTGCGCGACTGCGACTCACAGTCCTTCGCCGAAATCGAGATCGCGCTCGGGAACTACGCGAAGAAGGCCCGCGAGGGAAAGATCACGCTCGAGGATCTCAACGGGGGCGTCTTCACGATCACCAATGGCGGCATCTTTGGTTCCCTCTTGTCCACGCCTATTCTCAACCCGCCACAGAGCGCCATCCTCGGCATGCACGCGATCCAGGACCGCCCCATCGCTCTCCAGGGCCAGGTCGTGATCCGCCCCATGATGTACCTCGCGCTGAGCTACGACCATCGCATCGTCGACGGCCGCGAGGCTGTGACCTTTCTCGTGAAGGTGAAGCAGGCCATCGAGGACCCGGCGCGACTGCTGCTCTCGGTCTAGCCGAAAGCAAGTTGAAGTGTGGAGTTGAAGTTGAAGCGGCTTCGCCCGCAAACGTGCAGCGCACTTTTCTTCAACTTCAACTTCAACTTCGGACCTAAACTCACTCTCCCATCCTTCCACCCTGTGATTCTGATGGAAACCTTCGACATTCTCGTCATCGGCGCCGGACCCGGCGGCTATGTCTGCGCCTTCCGCGCGGCCCAACTCGGGATGAAGGTCGCAGTCGTGGACAAGCGGCCGACCCTCGGCGGCACGTGCCTGAATGTCGGATGCATTCCCAGCAAGGCGCTGCTGCATTCAAGCGAGCAGTTTTATTTCGCGAAGCAGCATGCGGCCGCTCACGGCATCCAGACCCGTGGCGTATCCCTCGACCTCGCGGCGCTGATGAAGCGCAAGGACGCGGTGGTCGCCAAGCTCGTCGGTGGAGTCGCCCAGCTTGCGAAGGCCCGCAAGATCACCGTGTTCACGGGCGAGGCGTCGTTTACGGCGTCCGGAGCCGTTGCGGTCAACCCGGGCGGCGACACGGCCACCGAAGTCACCGCGCAAAACATCGTCATCGCCACCGGTTCGGCGCCGGTGGAGTTGCCATTTCTGAAATTCGACGGCCACACCATCGTCTCGAGCGATGACGCGATCGCGTTCGATCAGGTGCCGGCCAAGCTGGTGGTGGTGGGCGGCGGCGCCATCGGACTTGAACTGGGTTCGGTCTGGTCCCGCCTCGGCAGCGAGGTGACCGTGGTCGAATTCCTGCCGAAGATCATCGCCACGTATGACGACGACATCGTTCGCAGCTTTGCCCGCAGCCTCCAGAAACAAGGCCTGAAGATCGAGACCGGCGCGCAAGTCACCGGATTCGCCGACGGCGTGCTCCGGGCCGAACGCGGCGACGAGAAGCTGACCTTCGCCGCGGACAAGGTGCTCGTGTCCGTGGGCCGCCGCCCGTTCACCGACGGACTCGGCCTGGAAAGAGCCGGCGTGGCCCTCGACGAGAAAAAGCGCGTGAAGGTCGACGCGCACCTGCGCACGAACATCTCCGGAATCTGGGCGATCGGTGACGTGGTTGCCGGCCCGATGCTCGCGCACAAGGCCGAGGAGGATGGCGTCGCGGTGGCGGAATGGATTGCCGGCAAGGCCGGCCACATCAACTGGGACCTGGTCCCCGCCATCGTCTATACGGATCCCGAAGTGGCCTCGGTGGGACTTGGCGAAGACGCCAGCGAAGGCCGCGGGACGCGCCGTGCGCGTCGGCAAATTCAACTTTGCCGCCAATGGCCGGGCGATCGCCGCCGACGCGACCGAAGGTTTCGTGAAGATCATCGCCGACGCGCAAACGGACCGGATCCTCGGCGCCCAAATCCTGGGCCGGGGCGCCGGTGAACTCATCAGCGAAATCGTCACGCACATGGAATACGGCGGCAGCGCCGAGGACCTCGGCCGCACCATCCACGCGCACCCGACGATGAGCGAAGCGCTGAAGGAAGCCGGCCTCGCGGTGACGAAGAGCGCGATTCACGCGCTATGAATGAGCAAGGCCGGCCCTCTGGGCCGTGCCGCAACGCGCCGTGTGGCAGGCGGGGAGGATGCGCCCACCGCCCAGACTCGGCGTTACTCCTTCGCAAGCTGGATCAATTCGACCTCGTAACCTTCGGGCGCGTCGATGAACGCGATCATGCTGCCGCCGCCGGTGGGCGTCGGACCATCGCTCAAGGCGAAGCCCTTCTTCTTGAGATCGGCGGCAAATTTCTGGAGGTCGTCGACCTGAAAGGCCAGGTGCATGAGATCGGGCTGGACCTGCACCGAATCCGCGCCGGGAGGCATCTGGCAGAGCTCAATCTCCTCCTCGCTCCCCGGCGTCTGCAGGAAGACGAGTTGGGCGCCGCGCGGTGACTTGTGACGCCGGGCTTCGACAAGACCGAGCGCATCCTTGTAGAAGCGCACGGTGCGCTCGAGATCGTTCACCCGCATGCGGGTATGGAGAAGCTTGGTGACGGCCATGGCCGGAATTGAACACGGCGACCTCGGCCGCGCAACGCGATTGCCCCACCAAAACCATGCGGAGCAGCGCCCGCCAAGACTTGACGGAAACCGACGCGGCCAGGGCAGCGCGACCGCCTCTTGGCATGCGGCGCTCCGCACCGCTATGGCATCCCGCTCCGCTCGCCCGGTCGACTGCAGTCTTGTCACCGTGCATCCTTCCGTGACACTGACCGCACACCGCAAACACGCCCGGGTGGTGGAATTGGCAGACACGAGAGACTTAGGATCTCTTGCCGCAAGGTGTGCAGGTTCGAGTCCTGTCCCGGGCACCAGTGCAATTGGCGGCCGAGATGAACAACCCGCCGCGCGAGACGCCTGGTCACAAGCCGCCAGTCCTGCCCGCAAAAAGAATGACCGGGCTGGCCACGTGGCGTCAGCGTTTTTAGCGCTGCTGGTTCGCCAGCGTGACCAACCCGGTTCCGGAGCCACAAACCCGCGCACCGGCACAGCACCCCTCATGTGTGCCGATGCGCAAAGGGGAGAGCCGTAAACCGCCGCATTTCCGAGAGGCGTGTATGGGAGAAGGATTGGCGTCGCAGTCTGCGCGGCGTAAACGGCAAAGATGAGAGCAGGATTGGCAAAGAGCGGTCCGGCGAATTTTCGCCGCTCGTTCGCCGGCGGATTTCCAAAACAAAAAAGGCACGAGTTTCGCCTGCATCGCGGATGCAGAAGAATCTCGTGCCTTCGATGGCGGGCCCAAGTCCCGTCCTGGAAAGCCGCCCGCAACCGAGTTGCGAGCCAGACACTGAAGCTAACGGTGGACTTGCTCCGCAGTTAAGCGGAATCTGCACATTTTTCTGACGTTTCGCCGCCGGTTCGGCGGGTCGCATGCAAAGCCCGGAGGGGCGAAGGCTTTCACAACCGGCTTCAGGATGCGCCGCGGTAAATTGGGCGCGAATGCCGGTCCCGGAACGGCGGCCACCCGGTCGAGAATCCGGCGATGCGGGAAGGTCCCTGACGCTACCGCGGCGCGGAGATGGCGGACATGACGCCCTCGAGCTTCGCCCGAAGCTCGCCGAGATCCTTCGATTTGAATACGCGCTTGGTGCGCTCGAGCACCTCGATGGTTTCCTGGACGGCCTTGGACAACTCCAGGGAACGCACGGACTCGGCGCCCGCCGGCGCGTTCGCGAGCACGCCGACGAGTTCGCGCAAATCGATCAGCGACGACATCAGATGGCGCAGCGTGAGCTCGAGAAATGCGCCGGAGGAATTCGCGTCGCTCGCCGATCGCGGATTGTTCATCACGGTCTCCAGTTGCTGCAGATCGCGCTTCCAGTCGCCGAGCCGCTCGAGACTGCGCTGCACGGCTTCACGCGCCTCGTATTGTCCCACCACGGAGCGCACCACGGACAACACCTTTTCAGCGTCCGGGGGCTTCACGAGATAGGCGGCAATGGAAAGGTTCACGGACTCGACGGCGGTCTCCACCGTCGGATAGGCGGTGAGCAGGATCACCGGCAGCCCCGGGAATCGTTTGGCCACCGTGCGGACGAACTGGAGGTCGTCGTTGCCCGGCATGTTGATGTCGGAGATGACAAGCGAAGGTTTTTCCTCCTCCATCAGCAGCAAGGCCTCCGGTCCACCGCCGGCCTCGCGCACGCGAAATCCCACGCTGGTCAACAACAGCCGCAAGGACCGCCGCACCAGCGGTTCATCATCCGCCACGAGGATCGTCAACGATTCGCTCACGCAATAAACCGGCTTGCTCGACAACCATGCACTTCGGGGCGCGATAGTCGCCAAAAAAGGTCAGAGCTGCGTTGGAGTCTTGCGACAACACGGCCGTGGGCGTTGACGGCCACGTTGTCGCAAGACTCCAACGCAGCTTCGGGCGGCAGGTTTCTTGGGAGGCCACAAGGCTGTTCCTGCAATTCACCTGAACAGCCTCCTGACGTCGGCTGCTACATCCAACCGATTTATTTACGGGCTTGACCCGGTCAGCCGGCGGCGGCGGCGCGCTCGCGGTTCAGCAGCACCCGGCAAACCGCCTTCATCCGGCCCAGCACGTAGTAGACGGTCTGGCTGCGCACACGCACGAGTTGCCCACCGACGATCCTGGGCACGAAGTCCTGCGGCACGTCGAGCACCTCGTCCGGCGTGCAGCCGTCGAGTCCCTTGCACAGCACGGCCGTCATGGCGCGGGTGAGCGTCTGCACATGTGGTCCGAGTCGCACACGGAAGTGCGCACGCCGGTCGGGATCCACCCGCAGGAAAACGCCGACCTTGTCCGTGCATTCCTCGTCCTTGCGCTCGTCTTCGATCGTGAACGACTCTCCCGGCTTGGGCTCATGCAACGCCGCCTGATCCGCGAAGAGAATCAGGTTCTCGCGCCGCTCGTCTTCGGGCAGGGACTCGAAGAGGTCGACGATTTCCTGCAGCGCGGGAGGATACATGGGGATCTTCGAGCTTCAGATGACGATCTACGATTGAGGAAGCCAGATTGCGGGGAACGCATCTATTCCACGACCGGCACTGGAGGCTGGTACGCTCGCCGAGCTCGCCGAGTCAGATTTCGGTGAAGCCTCCCGCACAAGACGCCAATCGAAAATCGAAAATCGAAAATCCAGTATCCACTTCACGCTCCCTTTTCGATCGGCGCCCGGACCATGTTGCCCCATTCCGTCCAGGAACCGTCGTAGTTGCGGACGTTTTTGTAGCCAAGCAGGTAGCTCAGGACAAACCAGGTGTGACTGGAACGTTCGCCGATGCGGCAATAGGCCACGATGTTGTCGTCGGGTTTGAGGCCGAGGTTCTCGATATAGATCTTCCGCAACTCGCCGGCGGGTTTGAAGGTGCCGTCATCCTGGCAGGCCGTCTTCCACGGAACACTGCGCGCACCCGGGATGTGACCGCCGCGCAAGACGCCTTCCTGCGGATACTCGGGCATGTGGGTGATCTCGCCGCGAAACTCGCCGGGCGAACGCACGTCGATCAGCGGCCGACGCGCCTGGCAATGCAGCAACGCATCCGAAAAGAATGCCCGGATCGCCTTGTCGTTGCGCGCCGGCGGCACCGGATAACTCGCGGGCGGGATGGTCGGCTTTTCGCGGGTGAACGGACGCCCCTCGGCCTTCCACTTGTCGCGGCCGCCATCGAGGATCTTCACCTTGGTATGCCCGAAAAGCCGAAAGACCCACAGGGCGTAGCACGCCCACCAGTTCGCTTTGTCCCCGTAGAAGATCACCGTCGTGTCCGGCCCGATGCCGTACCGGCCGCACATCGCCGCGAACCCCTCCGGATCGATGTAGTCCCGCATCACCGGGTCGTTCAAATCAGCACGCCAGTCGATGTGGACAGCCCCCGGAATGTGCCCGGTGTCATAGAGCAAGACATCTTCGTTGCTCTCGACGATGCGCTGCCCGGGGGCATCAAGATGCTCGGCCAGCCAGGCGGTATCGACGAGCGCGTCGGGGGTCGCGTATTCGGAGAATTTCGGGCTCATGGTCGCCGCCATGTAGTCCGGGACCCATTTTCACACAAGCACAGAGGTCACTTTTCCCGGGCCGGCTTCACGCCGTCGTCACGCTGCCGAGGCGATCACCCATTCGCGCATACAGCTCCCGTCCCCCGGCCGACTGCGCGAGCAAATCATCCGCAAGCCGGACGCGCTGGGCCGCGAACAGGGTGATCACGCACGATCCGCCGAACGCGAAGAAACCCTTTTCCTGGCCGCGCTGCACCGCCCCCGGCGACGACGTATGCGTGATCGAGCCGACGCAGGTTGCCCCAATCTCGACGAACGCCACCGGTCCGCATCGCGCGCCATCGATCAGGGTGACGATCCGCCGGTTCTCGACGAGCGGTGCCAACGATCGGCGCAGCGCGATCGGATTGACGGAAAACAGGGGACCCGCAATCGGGCGCGGTTCGCCGGCCGTGCCTTCGCACGGGAAATGAAAGCGATGGTAGTCCAGCGGACAAAGCCGCGAGATCACGATCGCGCCACGCTCGAATCGCCGGGCCAGCTCGGCATCGCGCAACAAGGCCGGCAGATCGAGGCGTTGTCCCTTGGCATAAAAGCCGTCATTGGCGCCGACCGCGGCAAAGGCAAGATGCCGCGCATCGGCGGGAAAAACGACGGCGTCCGCATCGTCACAAATCGGTCGCGCGGCCGGCCGGAGACGGCGCACAAAAAACTCATTGAAGCTGCGGAACGACTCGACGCGGTCGAGAAACTCGGTGGTGTCGAGTCCGTAGCGCACGACAAACGGAGCCACCAGACGCGCGCTGGCAGGCCGGCGCATCCGGCGACCATAGCGCCGCGAGAACCAGGCGCGTTTCACGAAGAGCCACAGCGCCAGCCGGCCCGGCGCGGTCTCGTAGGTCCAGCGCAGCCAGCGTTCGCCGTAGACCGGCTCGAGTTCGATGCGGCCGGTGTAACGGTTGAAATACTCGATGGGTGCGCCCGACGTCGCCATGTGACCGTCGACTGTTCGTTCGAGTCCCGACCCGGCAAGGTCATTCGCGGCGGTGCGGCACCCTGCGCCGCTTGCGCAGGCGACAGTAAAGATCCTCGGGACAAGCGCCGAGGCATTGCTGAAAATTGTAGGAGCGGGTTTACCCCGCGATTCCCCGAGCCATCCCGGGGTAAACCCGCTCCTACAGGGGATAAGCAAGCTTCGGGGGATGAACCCGGGCGACATTCAACCTGCCGCAAATCCCAACCCGTCGCGACACCGGCCCACCCCACTCCCACTATTCAGCCGAGACTGCGAAAGTAGGCGATCGTCCGCTGCAGGCCTTCATCCAGCGACACCTGCGGCTCCCAGCCCCCGAGATATTTTCGCGCAAGCGTGATGTCGGGCTGGCGTTGCTTCGGATCGTCCGCCGGCAGGGGACGAAAGACGACCTTTGACTTGCCGCCCACCAGCGCGACGACCTTCTCCGCGAGTTGCAGCATGGTGAACTCGCCGGGATTGCCGAGATTGACCGGGCCGACGGTTTCGGTCTGCTGCATGAACCGCACGAAGCCCTCGATGAGGTCAGCGACGTAACAAAACGAACGCGTCTGCGCGCCATCGCCGTAGACGGTGATGTCCTCCCCGCGCAAGGCCTGCACGATGAAGTTCGACACCACCCGTCCGTCGTTCGCGAGCATGCGGGGACCGTAGGTGTTGAAGATGCGCACGACGCGAATATCGACCCTGTTCTCGCGGTGGTAGTCGAAGAACAGCGTCTCGGCGCAGCGCTTGCCCTCGTCGTAGCAGGAGCGCCGGCCCACGGGATTGACGTGGCCCCAGTAGTCCTCGGTCTGGGGATGCACCTCGGGATCACCATAGACCTCCGAGGTCGACGCCTGGAAGACGCGCGCGCGCAGCCGCTTGGCCAGCCCGAGGCAGTTGATCGCGCCCATCACCGAGGTCTTGATGGTCTTGATCGGATTGTATTGATAATGTGGTGGCGAGGCCGGGCACGCGAGGTTGTAGATCTGGTCGACCTCGACCTTGAACGGATCGATGACGTCGTGCCGCATCAGTTCGAAGCGCGGGTTTTGCAGCAGGTGCACCACGTTCTCGCGCCGCCCGGTGAAGAAGTTGTCGAGGCAGATCACTTCGTGACCGTCGCGGAGCAAGCGATCGCAAAGATGACTGCCGAGGAACCCGGCCCCGCCGGTGATGAGAATGCGCATCGTGAGAGAGCGCGATCAAACCCGCCGGCGCACCGAGGTCAACGCCGCTCGCCGTCGATCACCTCGACCCGGGCCGCCACCGGCAGGTCGAGATGCAGCAGGCTGTGGTTGAGCGCACCCACGCCGGCCGCGCCCACCGTGAACGGATAGGCCTCGCCCAAGGCGATGTGGTCGAAGGCATTCTCATCGAGCAGGGGGTGATGGAAACATTGCCTGCTCGAGGTGAGCGCCGGCCGCGGGTCCGGCACGAGCGCGATTTCACCGAGTCGGTCCGCGCCGGAATCCGTGCGCAAGATGCGCCGCAAAAGATCCTCGCCGGCCTGCGCCCGCGCGCGCACGACGCGACCGCGATGAAACTCGAGTTCGACCCCGGCAACCACGCCGCCGCCATAGGCGACCGGGCGCGCGAGCCGCACGATCCCCTCCGCGGAATTGCGATCCGGCGCGGTGAAGATTTCCTCCGTCGGCAGATTCGCGACGAAGGGCCGGCCATCCGGCGTCTGCAAGCGCGCCGTGCACCAGCGATGCGCCGGCGCCGTGCCCACGCGCAAGTCGGTGCCGTCACCACGAAAGTGAAGCGCGACGGGCCGGCGCTGATTCAGCTCGAGACGCTGTTGCTCAAGCCTCGCCAGGTGCGTCGCCCACGCGACGCGTGGATCCGCCTCGTCGACGCGACAGGCGGCGAAGACCGCGTCCCACAGCCGCGCGTCCGCGATTTCCGACGGAACACCACCCCCGATGGCCCGCGCCCAGGAGGCCGTCGGCGCGGGTGCGGTGGTCCAGTTGGTCCGTCCCTCGATTAGATCGGGCGCCACGTGCGCATAAGCCGACCATGCCGTTTCGCGCAATCGTGCGATGTGCGGCGTCGGAATGTCCGCCATCAGATCCGGATGGCTCGCCTGCAGGAACACCAGCGCGCCACCGGATCGGGCGTGTGCGCGCATCCGCTCGGCGTTACGCACGAGGGTCGCTGCGAAATCACGGTCACCGCCCCGCTGCGCCGCCGCCCGCCAGCGGGTCTCGTCGCCCCAGATCACGTCGACGTTCGCCGCCCCCGCTGCCAGCGCCGCCTGGCGCACCGCGTCCACCAGCGGGGCCGCCTCCCGGGAAACGCCCTGCAATTCAAATGGCTCCGCCAGCAATACGCGCTGTCCCACCCGCAGATTCAGACCCACATGCACGATCACCCCGGCATAGCGTTGCAGGCGCGTGGCGAATTCGAGGGACACGTCCCGGATTTTTCGCCAAGCCGTCGCCTGCGGAAGCCCAAATGAAGCGAGCGCTTTATTTCCTGCTCGGCATGCTCACGGCCGCGATTCTGTTCGGCCTGGGCATGGCGTGGCGCCGTGGTGATGCTGGCACCTTCGTGACGGCGCCCGGGATGCTGCACGATGCGGGCACCGGTTGGGAGGTCGTGGTCGCGGCCGATGGTTCCCGGCAGACGCTCAAGCACGGCGGTGTTTCCACCTCGCCCGTCTGGGTGACGAAGCCCGGATGGTTCATCTATTTGGAAAACCAGACCCGTGCCTGGGCCTTCAATGGCGACGATCTCCTGCTGCTTTACGTCGCGCACCCGGATCACACGATTTCCGCGTACGGGCCCGATACCGCCCCGTTTCGCGTGCCCGACGAAGTCGTGCACAAGGTTGGCGAGGAACGAATCGTGGTCATCGCCAATGCCGCGCAGGCGGCACGCGAACGCCTCGGCCTCGCGCCGGATCATTGAGGAACGCGGCTTCCTCCAAAGCCTCAGAACTGACAACCGCAAATATCGCAGATTTCGCGGACAATCGCAGAAACACCTTCGATCATCTGCGCCATCTGGGTGATCTGCGGTTGAATCCATGGTTAACCTGATCCGGTTGCGGCGATGCCGCGCTGGGTTACCTTGCCCCCGGTTCCGGCATGTTTGCGCAACGCCCGCCCACAATTCGCCCAATTTTGCGTGCCGCCTGATGCGCGAGTTCCCTATTCTGTCACGGTCATGAAATCGCCCATTCGCGTCGCCGTCACCGGTGCAGCCGGTCAGATCGGTTATTCCCTGCTCTTCCGCATCGCCTCCGGCGCGATGTTCGGTCCCGACCAGCCCGTCATCCTGCAGCTTCTCGAAGCTCCCGATCGAGAAGGTCATGAAGGCCCTCGAGGGCGTCGCCATGGAGCTCGAGGACTGCGCCTTTCCGCTGCTGAAGGGCTATCGTTCTGACCGACGACCCGCGCGTCGGCTTCAAGGACGCGAACTGGTCGCCTGCTCGTCGGCGCCAAGCCCCGCGGGCCGGGCATGGAACGGGCCGACCTGCTCAAGGACAACGGCAAGATCTTCATCGCCCAGGGCGAGGTCATCGACGACGTCGCGGCGGACGATGCGCGCGTCGCCGTGGTCGGCAATCCCGCCAACACGAACTGCATGATCGCCGCCATCGAAGGCGAAGCGCCTGACGCCCGATCGCTTCACCGCGATGGTCCGCCTCGACCAGAACCGCGCGCAGACCCAGCTGGCCAAGAAGGCCGGCGTGCGATCTCACCGACGTCACGGACATCTTCATCTACGGCAACCACAGCCCGACGATGTTTCCCGGCGTTCGCCCACGCCAAGATCAAGGGCAAGCCCGCGACCTCCGTCATCACCGACGCCGCCTGGCTGCAGGGCGCATTTCTGCGAGACCGTCGGCAAGCGCGGCGCCGCCATCATCGCCGCGCGCGGCGCTTCCTCCGCCGCCTCCGCGGCCAACGCGCTGGTGGATCACGTGCGCAGCCTCGTGACGCCCGGCGACGTCCACTCCGTCGCCGTCAAGTCGAACGGCGACTACGGCTTCGACGCCAACGTCTGGGCCGGCATGCCGGTCCGCACCACGACGCCCGGCAGCTACGAAGTGATCACCAGCTACGCGATGGACGACTTCGCCAAGTCAAAGATCGCCGCGACGAACAAGGAACTGGTCGACGAGCGCGCGATGGTCGCGGAAATGATCAGCAGCTAAACGCCCCGTCCGGCGTGCGTGGGCCCACCGCCCGATGCGCGCTTCGAGTAGAAACCCGGGAATCCTCGATAACGTCTCTATCGTCAGCTCCCGGGAACCTGCCGCTTCTCTCCAAAACTCCACCGTCAATCCCCACCGCCATGAAACTACGTTTGCTCGCGCTCCTCGTGATCCTCGGCCTCGGTTCCGCGGCAATCTTGATTTACGCCACCGAAGCCCGTCCTCAAGCTCCCGCCACGACGGCGGTCGACCCCGCTGAGGTCAGCGCCTGCCCGTTGTCCGGCAGCTACCACGCGACGCTGACTCAAACCGCCTCGATGGACGACTGTTGCGCAGAGGCCGGGAACGACATCGGCCGTCGCCACCCTGTCGTCCGGAGGTTGCCCGTACATGTCGGCGCATCCGGCGATGACCGCGGCGCTCGCCAAGACCGACTCCACCGCGGAGTCCATCCCGGGCCACGACTGCAGCATCAAGATGGAGGCGTGCCCGACGGCCTGCCCGCTCGCACCCGCCTCTCCCTGACCTAGGCTGGTCAGGCGCCGATCGTACCGGCGCCGTCGAGACCGTTGCGGGCCTCGACCCATTCCGCCACCGGCACACCGCCGAGCAGGTGTTCCTGCAGGATGCGTTCGAAACGCTCCGGCGTCACGGCACCGTACCACACGCCGTCGGGATAGACCACGAGCCACGGACCGCCGGTGCACACGCGAAAGCATTGCGCCTTCGTGCGCATCGCCGGGATGCCGGTCTCGCGCACGCGCCGCTTGATGTAATCCCACGTCACCTCGCCGTCGGCCGGCGCACAACAATCCGGCCCGAGGCACAGGAACAGGTGCCGTCGCGCCGCCGCCAACCCGGCCTTGTTCATGCCTGCTCGCACCGCGGGATTCATCGTTGTTCGTGAAAGCCATGGCGTCCGCCGACCGCAATGCGGAAGCATGAGGGCCAGAGCGTGGAACACGGCCTTTTGTTTTGGCGTTCCAAATGGCCCGCCAGATTGATGATACGGCCGTATCATCAATCTGGCGGGCCGGACCTGAGTCCGAGATTCATGCGACGCCAAAACAAAAGGCCGTGAAACGTGGAACTATCTCACCGCGGTCTGCGGCCGTAACCAAAGGCAGCGTCGGTTGTCGCCAGCCGACCCGCAGGCGCGTGGGGACACGCGACCCTGGCTCGAGTCGCTCAGCAGAGGATCAATCCCGCCAACGCTGCTTTCAGCGCTTGCCCCGGCTGCCCGGCGTCACCGATCTGTGGACGCCGCCCACTCCCGCGCCATGCCCACCACGATCGTTGTCGCTTCCGAGAATCCCGTGAAGGTCGCCTGTGCCCGATCGGGTTTTGCCCGCATGTTTCCCAAACTCGAGATCGCCGTGCGCGGCGTTGGCGTCGACAGCGGCGTCAGCCATCAACCGATGGGCGACGATGAGACGCGCCATGGCGCCGAGGCGCGCGCCCGCAACGCCCGCAATGCCGCGCCAAACGCGGATTACTGGGTGGGGATCGAAGGCGGATGCGAGGATCGCGACGGCGGGTTGCATGCGTTCGCGTGGGTGGTCGTCCTGTCGGGCAGCCGCGAGGGTCGCAGCCGGACCGCCTCCTTTGAACTGCCGCCCGCGGTCGCCGCCCTGGTGCGGGAGGGCGTGGAGCTTGGCCACGCCGATGACCAGGTATTCGGCCGGCAAAACTCGAAGCAGGGCAACGGAGCCGTCGGCCTGCTCACCGCGGACGTCGTCGACCGCGTCGCGCTCTATGAACCGGCCGTGATGCTGGCGCTGATCCCGTTTCGCAATCCGGAGCTGTTCCCGGCAGCCGACTGCCGCTGAGGTGCCGTCCTTGCCGGATGCAGCCTTCATGCTACGGTGCCAGCTCCCTTTCTCCGCGATGAAAGACCAATTGATCCGTGCCAAGCAACGTTGGGCCGAGAAACAGAAAGCCGCCGGTTTCGTGCCGCGCGCCGTGCCTGCGGCCGATCGCCTGCCCCCGGGCCAGCACCTGACCGAAAAGTTTCCCGTGCTCGACCTGGGCATCCAGCCGGAGATCGACCTCGGAGCGTGGACGTTGCGGCTGGACGGCGCCGTGGAAAACCCGACGACGCTGGACTGGGCCGGGTTCAACCAGCTCCCGCAGGTGGAGGACGTGAGCGACTTCCACTGCGTGACCACGTGGAGCAAGTTCGCCTGTCGCTGGGGCGGCGTCGCATTCACCACGCTCTGTGAGCTCGCGCGGCTGAAACCGGACGCGGCGTTCGTGTACTTCACATCCTACGACGGCTACTCCACCAACGTCGCGCTCGCACGCTGCCTCGACGACGACGTGCTCATCGCCACGCGTTTCGACGGTGCGCCCCTGCCCCGCGAGCACGGCGGCCCGGCCCGGGTGATCATTCCCAAGCTCTACGCCTGGAAAGGGGCCAAGTTCATCAAGGGGATTCATTTCCTGCCGGGCGACCGCCCCGGCTTCTGGGAAGTGCGCGGCTACTCCAACACGGCCGACCCGTGGAAAGAGGAGCGCTACGCCTGAGGACCGCGCGGTGATGTCCAGGCCGGTGCCCGATCCGCTTGACGCATTGTGCGCGATCCCCGACGCGCATGAACGGATGATGTGGCTCACGGAACACGGCCGGCACGCGCCGCCGCTGGCGCCGCATGAACGGGTGCCGGCGAATCGCGTGCCGGGCTGCTTCTCGGCGGTCTGGCTGGTGGACGATTCGCAGGCCGACACGTGCCGGTTTCGTGGAGACGCCGAGGCCTCCGTCCTGCGTGGCCTCGTGACCCTGATCTGCGAGCGCGCCAACGGGCGTCGCGCCAGCGATGTTGCGGAGGACACGACGGACCTCGTGGCGGCCCTCGAGCTGGAACATCATCTCTCCCCCACCCGCACGCAGGGTCTCCGCGCGCTGCAAGCCCACGTACGGGCACAAGCCGCGCGGCGAGCCGGGACGCCTGCCCGATGAACCTCCCGCTCTACGACGCGCACAATCACCTGCAGGACGACTGGCTCCGGCCGCACCACGCCACCGTCTTCGCCGACCTCGCAAGTCTCGCCACCCTGCGCGGCGCCGTCGTCAACGGTACCGAGGAATCCGATTGGCCCGAGGTCGCGGCCCTCGCGCGCGAGCACCCGTGGGTGCAACCGTCGTTTGGTCTGCACCCCTGGTACGTGAAACAGCGGACGCCCGCGTGGCAGGAGGCGCTCACCACGGCGCTGGATCGCGCCGGCCCCGGGGCGGCGGTGGGCGAAATCGGACTGGATCGCTGGATTCCGGAGTACGACCTCGACGACCAGCGCGCGGTATTCGTCTGGCAACTGCGTCTCGCCGCCGAGCGCAATCTGCCGGCAACGATTCATTGCCTCCAGGCGTGGGGCGCACTCGACGAGGTCCTGCGGTCGGAGCCGGTGCCGGCACGCGGTTTTCTGATCCACGCCTACGGTGGACCGATCGAAATGGTCGGCGGCTTCGCGAAGCACGGCGCATATTTCTCGTTCAATGGCGCCCACCTCGACCCCCGCAAGACGGCGCGTCGCGATATCTTCAAACAGATCCCGCTCGAACGCCTGCTCGTCGAAACCGACGCCCCCGCGATGTCATCACCGCCGGAGCATACGCCGTTTCCGCTGCCGCTCACCACCGACGGGAAACCCGTCAACCACCCCGCCAACATCGTCGCGACGTATGCCGCACTGGCCGACTTGCGCGGCCTGCGCCTCGAAGATCTGGCGGCCCAGGTGGAGAAAAACTTCCACTGCCTCTTCGGCTGAGCGCGCCATCGTGGCGCAGGCATCGGGCCTCTGACCGCCTGCGCCGGCCCCGCCTTGGGAACGGAGCCCAAAACGCGGCTACGAGCGGAGGTATCTCCGTTCCCGAGCTCGACGCCATTCTTGCCGAGCGGGTCAGGATGTCTGAGCCTGCACTCCGGCGGACTGCTGAAAGCCCGCGCCGTACCGCGGAAATTCCCCCTACTCCGCCCGCAGCAGGCGTTGCGGGTCCAC
Organism: uncultured Verrucomicrobiae bacterium; assembly: GCA_963797435.1. Taxonomy (GTDB): domain Bacteria; phylum Verrucomicrobiota; class Verrucomicrobiia; order Opitutales; family Opitutaceae; genus CAWCPJ01. The sequence goes on from CAWCPJ010000012.1 coordinate 67,650, forward strand.
GCTCGCGGCCCGGCGCGCCGGTCGCCAGCCACCAAACGTCGCCGCCATCAATCCCAGGATGAGGGCCGCGAGCGCCGCCCAGACGTCGGGTCGCGCCGGCAACATCGAACCCGCCACCGGCACGTGGGGAAGAAGCCAAACGAGGACCAAACCCGCGATGCCGCCAAGCGCCGCCATCCGCCAGGCGCCGACGAGCACTTCGCGCACGACCCGCCGTTGCGCGGCTCCCAGGGCCATCCGGATGGCGATGTCACGCCGATGCAGTTCCACGAGATGCGCGAGATTCACGCCGATGCCCAGGGTCGCCAGGGTCATTCCGACCACCGCCAAACCGCCGACCATCCACGAAATCGCCACATCTCCACGTACGTCCTGTTCCATCCGCTCCTGCAGCGTCTGCCAGCCAGTCCAGACCAGCGCCGGCTCCTCGTGGGCGAGCTCCTGGCGTAACCGGGTTTCCACGACGTCGACCGGCCCGGTTGCACGCACCGCGAGAAAATGCAGCGACTGGAAGGAAAACTGCAATTGCGCGACCGGCGTGAAGAACATCGGGGGCGGACCGTCGCGCACGGAATTGACGGTCACGTCTCCCACCACCCCCACGATGGTCCAGTCTTGTTTGTCAGGGACGGCACCGAAGCCAAAGCGCCGCCCAATGACTTCCGGCGTGCCGTAGACTTCGCGCGCGAACGTTTCCGTGACCACGGCAACGTGCGGCGCCTCCCCGCTGTCCGCCGATGTAAAGGACCGGCCGCGCAGGACTGTCATGCCGACCGCGGCAAGATAGTCGTCACTGACCTGGTCGTTCTGGAAATGCCCGGAATGCACGCGCACATCGTCCCCGCGGGGGAAAAGACCGCTTCGCTGCTCACTGCCGGCCAGGATGCCGTTGCCGGCGAATCCTACCATGTCGACTCCCGGAACCGCGCGGGCACGCGCCTCGAGCCGACGGATGAGCGCGTCCGCCTCCGCTCCGGAAAAACCCGCCGCCGTCGGATTGAAATTCGCCGTGATGACATTCGTGCGGGCAAACCCCGGATCCCGCGCCAGCGTGCGCTGCAGTTCGCGTCCCAGCGTCACGGCGACGGTGACCACCACGACGGCGAGCGCGAGCTGGGCCGCGACCAGGAACCGTCCCAGCCGCAAGGGCGACCGCCCCGGGCCGCCTCCGCTGCCGATCGCGATCCGCGGATCGAGCCGCGAGATCCACGCAGCCGGTCCCCACGCACATAGGAGCACCGCGATCCCGGTCATTCCCGCGAGCGCGACGAGCGGCCGCCACTCGAGCAGCCGCAGCGTCAGATCCGGTCCGCGCACGAGCAACCGCGCGGCCAGCGGAACCATCCAGGCAGCGAGCAGACTTCCCACCGCCGCTCCCAGCAGGCCGAGCAGCCCGGCCTCGAGCAGCGCCAGGCGCCGCACCCGGGCGCGGCTCGCCCCCATGGCCAGGCGCACGCCAAGCTCACGGTGACGCGCGAGCGTCCGCACGAGCAGAAGATTGGATACGTTGGCCGCGGCGAGCAAAAGCAGGGCGCCCACGATGCCGGAGAGCAGCCGGCTCGTGGAACCGAACTCGGATCGAAAATGAGAGTATCCGCCCGGCGCGGGATCAAGCCGCCATTGCTGCCGCTGGAGAGCCTCGCGCTGCTGCGGATCGTCGAACACCTTCAAGAGGTCATCCCGTTCCGGCGCCCACGCCGTCCGGAGGCGCGCCAGGATTCCAGCCTTCGTGTTTCCCGGCAGGCGCAGGAGCAGGTGCATCCACGCCACGCGTTCCTCGCGATTCCAGTCCGGATTGTTTGGCCGGTCATCCGATTCCGCCGACATGGCATTGCCCTGCACGCGCACCACCGGCTGCAACGCCGCCGGCAGCCACAGTTGGGTCGTGGAGCCGACCGAAAGTCCCGTGAACGATCGGGGCACGACGCCGATGATGCGCACCGGATGACGGTTCACCTGGAGTTCCGCGTTCAGCGCCGTCGCCGGGGTTCCAAAGTGACTCTCCGCCCAGGCTTCCCCGACCACCACGACATCCGCGGGTGCACCCACGCTATCATCGGCCGGCGCCAGCAATCTACCGGCAACCGGTTTCAGGCCGATGGCGCCAAAGAATCGTCCCTCCACCAGTTGGCTCGACGCGGTTTCGGCCGGATCCCTCCCCCGTTGCACGGTAACTCTCTGTTCGGCGCTGTGCGCCGCGAGTGATGCTCCCGGCGGCAGCAGGTCCGCCAGGCGCCGCGCCGTGCCCGCGCTGCTTAGGATCGGCTGCCCGTCGAGGTCGCGCACGATATAGAGCTCCCCGGGATGAGGCACGGCCAGGGGCCGGAGGAAGATCGCGTCGACGAGCACCACCAGCGTCAGCGCCGCACCCAAGGCGAGCGCGAGGATGCCGCTCGCACCAAGCGTGAGCAATGGCCGGCGCGCGAGGCCCCGCGCCGTGAATGCGAGATCGCGCCACCAGTTCTCGAGCTCCGGCCAGCCGGCCTGCTCGCGGTAGGCTTCCCGCGCCCCGGTCGTATTTCCAAATTCCCGCCGCGCAGCCCGGCGCGCCGCCTCGGGTGACAGGCCGCGGCGCTCGTAGTCACGCGTGAGCTGTTCCAGATGGAACGCCATCTCCTCATCGAACGCCGCCACGAGGTGGCGGCGGCGGAAGACATCGCGACAACGTCGAAGCCACGCGCGCAGTTTCATGCGAGCACCTCGTTCAACCGGGATTCGCCGACACGATCACCTGGTTGACCGCGGCGCTCATCCGCTGCCACTGGTCAACCTCCGTGGCGAGCTGACGTCGCCCGGCGCGCGTCAGCGAATAGAAGCGCGCGCGCCGGTTGTTGTCGCTCGTGCCCCAGGCGGACGAGATCCAGCCCTGTTGCTCGAGGCGCAACAGCGCGGGATACAGCGTCCCCTGATTGAGCGCCAGGAGGTCGCCGGAAAGCTGTTCGATCCGGCGCGCGATGCCGTAACCGTGCAGCGGCCCCAGACCATCGAGGGTCTTCAGGACGAGCAGGTCGAGCGTGCCTTGCAGGACGTCCAATCGCGCTGACGCGTCACTCATGTTGGCGTTCAACATGTATCCCTGTTGGTTGTCAACGGGAGAGTTTACCGGGAAGGCAGCGCAGGCATTACTGTCGGGCTCTCTTCGGATGCAGGCAGGGATGCCTGCGCTACGGGTCCGCCGCGATCGCCTTCACCACGACGGACGCGGCGGTGAAGCCGAATGCTCCCGTCACAAACGACGCGGTGCCGACGCCGGTGGTGCAGTTGATCGCCGTTTCTCCGGTGCCCGGTTTTTCCCCACCCACGGTGCCATCGGCCTGCGGGTAAACGGGATTCTCGAACGAGAACACGCAGGGTATGCCCCACGGTTGCGCCACGTCGCGCGTGAACGCGTGGCGCTCGCGCAGCCGCCGGCGCACATGGCGCAACAGGGGATCGCGCTCGGAAAACGCAAGGTCGTCGACCCGCACCTGCGTCGGATCGGTGCGACCGCCGGCGCCGCCGCAGGTCACGAGGCGCAGGCCCGCGTCGCGGCACCGGAAGATCATCTGCAGCTTGTCCTTCAGACTGTCGATCGCGTCGACGACATAGTCGTAGCGGGCCGCGGTGAGGAGCGCGTCGGCGGTGGCGGCGGTGAAGAACTCCGTGCGCACGTGCACGGCGCAGCCCGGATGGATGGCGCGCACGCGTTCGGCGAGCACGGTTGCCTTCGGCCGGCCGATCGCGCCATCGATTGCGTGCACCTGGCGATTGATGTTGGTCACGCAGACATCATCGAGATCGACGAGCGTGAGCGCGCCAATGCCGGAACGAGCCAGCGCCTCGACCGTCCACGAGCCGACGCCACCCAGCCCGACGACGCACACATGCGCCGCCGCCAGGCGCTCCAGCGCGCCGCGCCCGTAGAGCCGTTCGAGGCCGCTGAAGCGAAGTTGAAGATCGTCGAGAACCGCCATGGCAAGACCCCAGAATGGCGCGAGGCGGCGTGTTCGCAACGCCGGCCTGCGCGAACGCACGTGACGACCGGCCTCCGGGTCGGATACCCCGGTCGGCATACGCGCCGGGACATCGGTTTGACAATTCGCGCGGCAGCCACTGGCGTCGTCGCCGCTCTCCCCACCTATCCCAACCCGACTCTCGTTGATCCGCATGGTGTTCGGTCCGGCACGATTGCGCTCGTTGCTGCTGCTTGGCGTCGCGAGTGGTCTGCTGACCGGCGGCCTCGGCCTGCCCGCGGCCGATCAACCCGCTGCCGTCTCCGATGAATCCATGACATCCTCCGATTCCAGCGCGCCCGAAACCCCGGCCGGGCCGGCGGATGCGGCAACGAGCGAAGCACCCACGCCGCCGCCCGAGGGCTTGTCGCTGCGTGCCGCGGTCGAGACGGCGTTGCGCAACAATCGCAGCCTCGCCAAGGCAGCGCTCGCGCGCGAAACCCAACGGTTCGACCTGCGCGTGGCCGAGGACACGTTCGTCCCCAACCTCGATTTCACCACCAGCACGCTCTACAATCCGGTCACGATCGACGGCGTGCGCACCGATACCCGGTCCAGCGAAGTGCTGCTTTCCGGACGGCAGCGGCTGCCCACCGGCGCCCGGGTGGCGATCGTCTGGGACACGTTTCGCACCGAGCTGTCCCCAACGCCGGACACTCCGGACTACAGCTCGAGCGTCTACCTGCAAGTCGATCAACCGCTCCTGCGCGGCGGGGGGCTGAGATCGAACCTCGCGGCCCTGCGCATCGCCCGGCTCGCGGAGAAGAACAGCACACTTTTTTTCCGCGACACCGTGATGGCGACGATCACCAGCGTGATCTTCAGCTACCGCAGCCTGCTGCAGGCGAAACTCCAGTTGCAGGTCGCGGAGGCCGCCCTCCAACGCGCGCGCGAACAACTGCGCGTCAATCGCGCGCTGGTCGACAGCGGCAATCTGCCGCCGGTCGAGATCATCCAATCCGAGGCCGACATTGCCTCCCAGGAGTTCAACCTGCTCACCGCCCGCAGCACGCTCGATACCGCGCGCTACGCGTTGATCCGCCTGCTCGACGTGGATCGCGATGCTCCGCTCGATCCGACTGACGCCGTGACGATTCCGGAATTCACGCTGCGGCTGGGGGACGCGCAAGCGCTCGCCTATCACAATCGCCCGGACTTCCTGGAACTCCAGCACTCGCGCGCCATGGCCGACCTCAACCGCGACGTGGCGAAGAACAACCGGCTCTGGGACCTTTCGCTCAACTCGCACTACAACCTGGCCGGCGACGGCCCCGGGGTTGGCACCGCCTTCGATCGCACGTTCAGTCACGAAAACGAGGACTGGGGCGTGGGACTGAGCCTCACGATTCCGTTTGGCGATCTCACCCGGCAGCAATCCTACCTGCGCGCCCGCAACAACTCGTTCCAGGCGGGCATCGACCTGGCCGAAGCGCGCGATACGATCGACATCGAGCTGCGGGATGCGTTTCGCTCCATCCAGTTGAGCCGCCAGCGCGTGCGCGTCGCCGGCGTCGCGCGGGAACTCGCCACGAGCAAACTGGAAATCGAAAAAGCCCGGCTGCAGAGCGGCCAGACCACGAACTTCGCGATCGTGACGTTCCAGAACGATCTCGTGCGCGCCCGCCTCAACGAGATCAGCGCGCAGATCTCCTACCTCAATGCACTGACCAGCCTCGATGAGACGCTCGGCACGACGCTCAAGACCTGGGGCATCGCCATCGTGGAACTCGACGATGGCGGACCGCCTCGCACCGCGATCGCGCCGGACGCAACCGCCCCGGAACCGGTACCCGCGCCATGACGACCGAAGCCAGCCTGCCCGCCGGCGCGCCGGCCCCTGAACTGCGGCAGATCCTGTTGCAGATCGCCGAGCGCATGAGCGAGTTCATGGGCGTCGAACGCAGCACGATCTACCTGTACGACGAGGCCCACAACGAGCTCTGGACGCCCGCCGCCCAGGGACTCGCGGGAGCCGAGGAAATCCGGCTCCAGGCCGACCGCGGCATCGCCGGCTCGGTCTTTCAATCCGGCGAAGCGCTGCGCATCGACGACCCCTACCACGATCCCCGCTTCCTGCCGGACGTGGATCGGCGCACGGGCTTTCGCACGCGCAACATGTATTGCCGGCCGCTGCAAACCAGCGCCGGGCACCGCATCGGTGTGATTCAGTTGCTCAACAAGCGCGAGGGCGTGCTCACGGAGCGCGACGTGAAACTGCTCGACGTGCTCAGCCAGCAGGCCGCGATCGCCCTGGAAAACGCGCAGTTGTATCATGGCCTGCGCAAGGTCCGCGATTCGGAGCAGGCACTGCACGCCGAACTGAGCGCGAAGCATGCGGAGTTGCAGAAGGCGTTCGTCGAGATCGAGCACGCAAACGCGCAGCGGGAAAGACTGGAGCGCACCATGCGGCAGGTCCGCGCCGGGGCCATGGGGGCCGTGGTTGTGCTCTTCCTCCTGCTCGGCGTGTTCGCCTGGCGCAGCGGCGGCCATCCGGCCACCGTCGCGGCGCATGAAGGGGCAACGGAATTGCCGCCGCCGGGTTCACTGCTCTGGCGCCCCGTGACCACCGGTCCCGTGAGTTCCACGCTCGCGCTGTTGGGCAACATCGAGCCGGTGGAGATCGTGCACCTCACGAGTCCGTTTCGCGGCCGCGTCGCGGAAAAGGACTTCGAGTACGGCGAGTTGGTGGAAAAGGGACAACTGCTTGCCCGCATCGATTCCACCGAACTCGAAGTGGATCTGCGGAACGCCGAGATCACCTTGATCAAGGCACGGACCGAGTTGAAGCGGCTCGAGACGTGGCAGGACGGACCCGAAGTCGCGCGTGCCCAACGGGGTCTGCGCAAGGTGCGCCTGAGCTACGAGGCGAATGCCCGCAACCTCAAGGAAATGGAAAAGCTTTCGACCCTCGGCATCATCGCGACCTCCACCCTCGATTCCGCCCGTCAGCGACTGGCGGTGGAAGAGACCGACTTGAAAGCGGCGGAAGAGGATCTCACCGGCGTGCTGGCAACCGCCAGCGAGGAACGCATCACCATCGCCCGCTACGATGCCCGCAACGCGCAGTTGCGCGTCGACGAACTTCGCCAGAAGCTCGCCCGTGCCGAAATCCACGCGCCGTTTTCCGGGATCGTGATTCTCCCCAACGCGCGCCCGATCCCGAATCGCAATCCCACGAATCAGGGATTCTTCGAGACCGGCACCACGATCAACCAGGGCGAGGTTCTGCTCTCCATCGGCAACCTCGAAGCGGTCGCCGTACGCACGCGTGCCGACGAGGTCGACGTCAGCCGCATCCGCCACGGCCAGCCCGTCCGCATCACCGGCGAGGCGTTGCCCGGAGTCGAACTCGCCGGCGAGGTGAGTTTCCTTTCCTCGCAGGCGATCCTGACGAATGGACCACCCTATTTCGAAGTCGCCGTAAAAACCGGCACGCTCACGGACGAGGAGCGGGCGGCCGTCCGCCTTGGCATGACGGCCAAGCTTGAGATCCTCGTTTATCACGCCGCGTCCGCGACACTCGTACCCGTCAATGCGGTGTTCTCGGAAAACGGTCAGGTGTTCGTCTGGCACCGCCCGGGCGGTGGAGGCAAGGCGGAGCGGGTCGCCGTCGAAGTTGGCGTAATTACCCCCACGGTCGCCGAGATCCGGCACGGACTTGCTCCCAACGACAGCGTCGCCCTTGATCCGGCAGCCGTGGGTGCGACCGAACTCGCCGCGCCGTGAACCCACCGGAAACCTCACCCGCATTCACGGCACCGCTGGTCGAACTCGTCGGCGTGCAGCGCCGTTTTCGCGTCGGTCCGGAAGTGATGGAGGTCCTGCGCGATGTCTCGTTCCGCCTCGAACGCGGCGACCTGGTTACGCTGAGCGGACACTCGGGCTCGGGAAAATCACTGCTGATGAAAATCATCGGCCTGCTGGATGAACCGGACGAGGGTGCGTATCGATTTGAGGGGCGCGACATCACCCACGCGCCCGATGACCAACGCACGCGCCTGCGCAACCGGCGGATCGGATTCGTTTTTCAATACACGCCCTTCCTGCCGCGACTGAGCGTCGTCGAAAACGTCGCCCTGCCCCTGCGTTACCGCGGCAGCAAAACGCCGGCCGCCCTCGCACAGGGGCGCGCGACGCTTGCCCGGCTGGGTTTGGAAAAGCTTGGCGAGCTTCTCCCGCACCGGCTTTCCGGCGGCCAGGTGCAGGCTCTCGGCATTGCGCGCGCCCTCGCGGGTGCCCCCGACCTGTTGCTTGCCGATGAGCCGACCGCCTCGCTCGACGCCAGCCTCGCCGCCCGTGTGATGAACCTGTTCACGGACCTGAATCGCGAAGGCGTGACGATCCTGCTGGCGACGCATGATCCCGCGATCGCCCGCCTTGGCCGGCGTCACCTCGCGCTGCGCGAGGGACGCGTCGAGGAGATGCCGATCGCAGACGTCGCTTCCGTGTCAGCGTGACTCCGTCGCCATGAATCTCTCCATCGCGCTTGAATCCCTGTGGGACGCGCGCCGCCGCAATGGCCTGGCGCTCGCCGGACTCGCGGTCGGCGTGATGGCCGTGGTGGCAATGGTAACCATGACGGTGATCGTGCGGCGCGAGGCATTGCGGCAGTTCGACCGCAGCGGCTGGAACGTGATGGCCGTGCGCAAGACCAGCTCCACCACGTCCGCCGGGGTGCGAAAGCCGCCGTCCATCGACCTGGCTTTGACGGAGGAGCTGGCCACGGCGGTCCCCGCCATCGAGCGGGTTGCCCCGGTGCTGTCGCGCCACAGCACGACAGAGTTCGAAGGCCGAACTTTTCTGGCCGAGGTCGTCGGGATCACGGAGGCGTTTTTCGATCTCAACACCATGCCGCTCGCCGCCGGACGCCGCTTCACGCCGCTGGATGCCGCCAAGCCGTTTGTCATCCTCGGTCGTGAGGAAGCGATGACCATCGGCGGCGGCCGGCCGCCGGACGAGTTGCTCGGGCGTACCCTGATCGTCAACGACCGGCCGCTCACCGTGATCGGGGTGCTCGCGTCCGCCCGCGCGATCCACCTTTATGCGGGCAATCTCAACCAGGCGATCTTCCTTCCCGCCGGCACGCAGGCGCGACTGTTCGCGCCCGAAGCCATCAGCGTGATCTACGTTCGCACGCGGACGCCGGACCGCACGGGCGAAGTCGCCGGCGCGATCGCGCGCTTCCTGCAGGGCCGCGTGCCCGGACTCGGCGTGGAGGTGACCAGCGCCGAGCAACTCGTCGCCGAAATGCAGCGACAACTCCGCCTCTACACCATCCTCCTGGGTGCGGCCGGCGCGCTCGCGTTCGTGTTCGGCGGCGCCGGCATGATGAACAGCCTGTTGCTGGCCGTGGCCGAACGACGGCCCGAGATCGGACTCCGCCGCGCCCTCGGTGCCACGCAACGCGACATCCAGAAACAGTTTCTCTACGAGGCCCTGTTCCTCGGCGCCATCGGTGGCCTGCTCGGCATCGCCGGCGGCGTCGTGATCACGGCCGCGCTCGTTCGTTTCGCCGGCTGGACGTTTGCACTCTCGCCGACCGTGCTCGCGCTCGGCCTGCTCATCGCCCTCACCGTGGGTTTCGTCGCCGGGTTCCTGCCCGCCTGGCAGGCCGCGCGATTGAATCCCGCCGACGCAATCGAAATCCGGCGGTAGTCAGGAAGCCCATGCGGGCGGTCCGGCTTCCGCCATCCAAGAAGGATCGACTGCCCTCCATGTACGCGAGCCTGGAAATTTCACCCGTTCGGCCACGTTTGTTCCGGTTCGCTTCGCGGCCGGTCTTGTCGCTTCGCTCGGAACGCGGCGCTCAAAGGCGGCTACAGGGAATGAAGAACGCGAGACAGGAAAGATCGCGAGAACGTGAGAATCCTGGACTGAGTCTTTCCATCTCAGACGTCTTCCAGGTCTCGCGTTCTTCCATCGCACCCCGTAGCTGCGTTGGAGTGCAACGACAACGTGGCCCGGTTTTCCCTCGGACTGAGATTTCCAGGCTTACCGCCGGTCGGCGGTCGATCGCACCTCCAGATCAAGGGCGGCCAGCGAGATGTTGAGATCCTGGATGAACGTCACGATCGAGGCGATCAGGGTGGCCATGCAGACCACGAAGAGCGCAACCACGATGCCCCCGCCGATCTCCTTCGCGAAGCCGGCGACAAACAGGGTGATGATCAACAGTGCGGCAAAGAGCAGACTCACCGCGGCCAGGAGGATTGACCACCGCAGCAGCCGTGCCCGGCGCAGCAGTACGCCGAGCTGATCCCGCAGGTCCGCCTGACGCGTCGCGTCCTCGTTGCCCTTGCGCACCGCGTCGGCCACCGTCCGCGCCCGGTCGATCACCCGGCCGTAGCGATTGGTCATCGAAAGCATCAGCAGGCCCACCCCCGAGATCACGATCACCGGACCGATGGAAAGCTGCAGGACAGGAACAATCTCCTCGAGACGCACGCCCCAGACAGCGTCACAGCACGGCGCCCCACGCAACCCCGATTCGGCGTCGGTCGGCACTGTGGTCACGGCCTTTTGTTTTGGCGTCGCATGAACCTCGGACTCAGGTCCCGCCCGCCAGATTGATGATACGGCCGTATCATCAATCTGGCGGATCATTTAGAACGCCAAAACGAAAGGCCGTGGCACCGGTGGTCCCTCCTGGGTGGACCGCGGAAAGACGAAGCTGGTCCGCAGTCGGGTAACAACCCATGGCAGGTCGTCCCGGCCCCGGGTAAGCTGGGTGCCCATGAGTCCTTCCCTTGCCACCATCACGGTCGCGACGACCGACCTCGCGCCGAGCCACGCCGAAATCGAACAATGCGCCCGCGAACTCTGGACCACTTCCGGTCGGCCCGAGGGTCACGATGAAGCGATCTGGCTGGAAGCCGAACGCCGGCTGATCTCCGCCCAGCGCGCGCCCCTGCCAGCCAGGGACCTCCCGAAAACCCCGGCCCGCCAGCGCTTCCGCGCGCGGTCGGCGCCGCCGGGCTTCTGACGGCGCGCCAACGCATGCAACCGTAGGCGTGAATTCCTGTGGGTCCGGGGCCCCGGCCGAATCCGAGGGTGCATGACGGATTCGCCATACCGCCGGCCCGGCCATCGCAGAGCCCTGTAACCGGATTCCGAAGACGCTGCCGCTTTGTGCTGATGATTGAGTTTCGCCCCGCCCTTTCGAAGTTCAGAGCTTCGTGGTCCGACACCTGTCACCGCGCCGGGAGTGGCACACTCACCCTCGGCATCGCCCTGTTGGTGGTGGGTGGCGGCGTCCGTGCCGCTGGGGAAGACGCCATTGCACCCGGCCCCGACGCGGGAACGCTTGCCGCCCGCCCCCCCGCTCTCGGCGATGACGAGTTGATCATCCGCGAGATCTTTCACAGCCACCTGCCCTCGACGCTGGAAGAGCATGCGCTGCGCCTCGGGGTGCATCCTCACCTCGGCGACCTCACCAACAAGGACCACCTGCGGATCACCACGGGCGTCCGTTATGGTCTCACGGCGAAATGGGAGGCGAGCATGAGCAGCGATCTGTATTTCAGCCACGGGCGCGGCGAGGTCGGCGCCTTCGATCGCTACGGCATGGCGAATCTCGAACTCGGGACGAAGATCAACGCCGGGCAGCCGATTTTCCGCGGCTGGGACACCGCGGCCGGTTTCGACTACATCTTCCCAACCGGCCGGCCGCCGGCGGAATTGACGGACGGCCTGCGGCATTTCATGCCCTACGTCACATTCTCACACCGCCTGGAATCTCCTCGCGGTTTGCGGGTTTTCTGGGGAATGCGCCTCGACACGGTCACCCGCACTTCGGTCCCGGGCGAATTCAGGAAGAATGATTTTCACGACAGTTCGGCCGGAGTCACCGCGGGCTTTGTGATCGATCACCGGAACGTCCACTACACCTTCGAGACGTCGTTCGATTCAACCCGGTTGATCGGCGGGTCGGACGACGACGTTTTCATGATCCGCCCGGGCGTGATCTGGGAAATCCTGTCGCGACGGCATCCGGGGACCCGGAGCAACTGGGTGGTCGGAGCCGCCGTCAGCGGTACATCCGGTCCGGCCGGCCTGAGCGTGGGCGGCTCGCTGAAACTGCGCTACAATTTCGATCTTAAACGACCGGTCCCGTTGCCAACCCGTTGAACCGGTGTCGCCGAAGCCGAACCCTGCATGCCGCCGCCTCGCTTGATTGTCGGCAGGAGTTCCGGCGGGAGCTCCGGCGGGTTAGACCCCATACGAAACGGCCCGCATTCGCGTTACCTTTCCAGCGTTCCAAACCAAGGTCACCCATGTCTCTCATCTCTGTTGTCGTCACTTTGATCGTGGTCGGCGTGCTGCTCTGGGCCGTCAACCAATATATCCCGATGGACGGGAAGATTAAGAACATCCTCAATATCGTCGTCGTAATCGCGGTCGTTTGCTGGCTGCTCTACGGCTTCGGCGTGCTGGGTCACTCGGGCGACATCCATCTGCCGAAAGTAAACTAGCGCCCGCCGGATCGAGTCCGGTGCCGTCAGCAGGAGCACGGACCGAGGATCCACGCGGAAACACGACCCACCACGCTGGCGCGCGGTCCCCCGCCTCGAGGCGGGATTTGCTTAGCGGGCAAAGTCCTCGATTCAGTTCCCTCCTTCGAGGAGACCGGTTGCCGCGGCTGCTTCGCGCGTCGCGGCCACTGCACGACGTGCTGCACGGCAACCTGGGGACCGTGGGCCAGCACGGGGTAGTGTTGCGAGTTATCTTACAGTTGTAGGGCCGGACCTTGTGTCCGCGCCGGTTCGCCAGGTGGCAACGGCCTCGACACAAGGCCCGGCCCTGCTGGTTCTCGACTGGCGCAGCCTCACGGCACGACCTCAGTGGGGGAGTTGCGGGGAGTTCAAGCTTGCCCGGCGATTGAGCCTGAGACCAGCGCGCCCGCGATCGCCAACCACGTCCACGCCGGTACGGATGAGCGCCGGTCGCAATGCCATTAAGATAAAATCGCTGAGGGCGGACCCACCACCCACCACGCTGGCGCGCGGTCCCCCGCCTCGAGGCGGGATCGGTTTGGCGGGCGACGCCCTCACTTTGGTTCCCTCCTTCGAGGAGGGGGTACCGTGCGCCAGCACGGTGGGAGGTGTTGCGCGTTGTCTTGCAGGCATTGGCGTCGATCGGCCGGGCACCGCTGCCGAGCGTGGGGGGGTGGGTTCAGCCCCATGGCAAAAGGACGGGCGGGGCCGTATCCTTTCCTCCACTATGAAATCCACCCTGAAAAGTCTGCTGCTCGTAATCCTGGCTGCCGGAATCATGACTCTCGTTGGTACCGGCTGTCAGACCACCAAAGGCCTCGGCCGCGACATTGAACATGTCGGCGAAAAAATCCAGGGCGATTGACCACCCTGCGACCCGGGCGCGGTCGGATCAGTCCGGTCATCATTACCCAGGCACGGGGTTCGGCCTCGTGGCGGTGGTGCTGCTGATCTTGCCGGTGAGCCCGCGCTTTTGAGTGATCGCGATTCGCGGGCGCTACGGCCCGGGTATGGCGCACCGGTGCGCCACGCCCGGCCTGCCGCCGCGCCCGCCCGCGATCGCCACCAACCACCGGCGCTTCCAGACCCTCAACCTACGATGACATCACGGACTGGAAATCGAAACGGAATCCCCGGACAAATGATCGTCGGCGTCTCCACCGTTCACCAGGGTGCATGGCACGCAGTAGTGTTAGACCCGAATGGCGCTAAGTTAGGGCAGGTTTTCGTTGGCGATTCCGGCGTCTCGCGATCGTGAAGTAAAACGCGCCGCCGCGACCGAAAAAGCTCGATCGCCGCAGCTCGATCGGCGATCGAATGGGGATGAGTTCTACGCGCTATCTCCCAGGCTTTTCTCATCGTTTGTGTGGACGTCGCCGCGGTGCCACGACGACAATGCTGCGTCGCAAAGCAGAGTGTCTGGACGGACTGGCCGCACTGTTGACGCGGTTCCTGCCGCCCGAGTTGTTCGCTCCGGCTCCGGGGCCAGGCGGACCCGTCCGTGGGCGGGGCGATCCAAAGGGGTCGCGATCCAAAGAGGGTTGGGCTTTGACCATTGCCATCCATTGCGGCGTGCGATCGACGACGTTCTCGGGTTCCCACCCGTTGTCGCCGAGAGCGCTGATGAGCGCGTTCTGACTCAGGAGCTTCCCGTCTCCCTCCCGTTCGACGGCCACGTCGCCGGGATGGCCGACGACGCGACGGCATCGCGGACTTCCACGTTCCAAATATCGGAGCCAAGTCCGGAGTTCATGCCACGGATGTGACGCGCGTGCCTCCATGCAATTTCGGTTTCGGGCGCGGGCGGACTCTCACTGGCGCCGGTGGCGCGCCTACGGGTAGGAGTTGGATGGTGACTCCCGCACCGGTCAAGCGGTCCACGGATACTGGATCTCGGGATAGCCAGTGCCGGCAATGTGGTGCTGGAACAACCCCGATCCGGGGTCGGGTGACGGCTTTTCACCACGGGGCACGGGGAAGGGCCGGCGCTGACCGAGCAGGAGGTTGTCGATCAGGAATTGGAGCAAAACCGTGTCGTATGCATCATCGCTACCGGAGTATTCATCCGCGTTCCGATTCGCCCACGCGGCGCTGACAATCCGTTCGCCGGAGGTGTTGGTCGCCGTTTCGATTTCGTAGATGCAATAACCGGTCCAACTACGGACAAACCGCACGACACGATCGGCGGAATAGACAAACCATTTGTCCTCCATCCCCCCCGGCAAGAGGCCGTGGGCGACCCGCCGCCACTCCTCTCCGGAAAACGATCGCCCGAACTCAAGGCGTGCCCGCTGGACAGGAAGGGGATGCGCCTTTCTCCGCCAGCGCTGCACCGCGTCTTCCCGCGAATCGTTCATGGGAGCTGATGTTTCAAGCGGCCGCGTTCGTTGCGGACCTCAGGATGGGCCGTGCCTCTCCATCAAGGAGCGGACCTTTTCCCAGTTCACTGCGATCTTGCGGGCGAGGTCCATTGCGCATTCACCCTCGTCGTTCCTGATCATGGGATCGGCGCCGTGCGCCATGAGCAGCGTGACGGCACCCACCCAGTGGCGCTGCAGCGGCGGACGGCAGACAACCGTCAGTGGCGTGTCGCCAAAGCGATTGGCTCGATTCACATCTGCACCCTGCTCGATCAGCCACGCCGCGAGCTCGAGGTGCCCGGCCTCGATGGCCACGTGCAGCGGCGTGCGTCCCCAGCCTCGGGGATCGATGTCCGCCGCCCAGCGGTTGCCGCCATTCGCGTCGTGGTAGCCGTCGTCGAAGATTTTTTCGACCCTGGCCCGGTCGCCGGACATGCAGGCATGGAAGAGGGATTCGATTCGTTCGCGCATGGGACGTGAGAAGATCAGTTCTCACCCTTCAGGTCGGTGTGCCGGCGGATGAACGTCTCGAGGAGGCCGAGCAGCTCCTCCTGGGGCAGGGTGAATTTGAAATGGCGGATCGTGACATCGGTCGCGAGCACATCGACGAACGTGTGTCCCGGTGGATCTATGACGAATTGCGGTTCGATGATCGTTCCCGCGTGGATGACGAGCTGCGAGGTCACATCCATCACACTCGCCGGCGTCGCACGACCCGCCATTTTGGTTCGTTGCTCGGGTCGGTCCGGATCGAGGCGTTCGAACTGCTCAAAACTCCCGTCGTCGTAGCAGCGGATGATCGTCAGATCGTCGTCATTCCTGGAGACGTGAGTTGCCGAACGCGACAGGGTGGCGATTGAAGCGGACGGTTCGTCCGCGGCGTGCGACAGACAAGTGACCGACGATGCGGCGCAGGCGAGGCTCCAAGTATTGAGCAGGCGGAGACTACTCCATGGTTTCATTTTCGGTACGGGGCGAAAGCGGGGACGGGCTGACAGGTTCGGTCTCCTGAATGGCGCGTGTGCCTCAATCCGTGCTCGACGGGCGGCGTCGGAATCGTCTGGGGGAATCGGACGGCCAGGGTGGGGAGCGACATGCGCGATGGAATCCGCAACGTGTGTGGTACACGAACCACGACCCCACGACTTGACAACATCGAAAATCCGCGACGCCCACGGCCGGCCTCCTCCCTGGCAAGGTCAGCGCGCCACTTCCGGACGAACGGCACGGTCTTCCCGACAGGGAAATCCCTCGCCAACTACCACGATTCATCTACATATGGATTCCGTCGAGTTCCGGTCCCCCGAAACTTTCCAACCATGAGACGATTGCCCCCCGTTCTTGTGGGCGCCATGGCTCTGGCCACTTGGATTGCCCCCGGTCTTCACGCGCAGCCATCGCCGGCGACTCGCCTCGAACACCGCATCACGATCGAGGCGATCGCGCCGGTTGTGATCGAATCTCACGAAACTCTGTACGACACGTCGAAACCCGGCACGATTGACATGGTGATCCTGCTGGCCGGCATGCACGACCCACCGGCGGCTCACGGACTCCTCGACCTGCCGGTGCCCGACACGGACACCTTCGATCCCGTCAACCAGTGGATGCGGGAGGAGGAAGCAAACCTGCGCCAGCTCGCCCGCGAGCGTTGGACCGAGCTGGGAGGCAAGCCCGAGGACGCCGCCGTCGCGGTCGAAGCGGTACGTTCGCGTGAGTCCGCGCAAGCCAGGCTCGATCAGCTTCGGCGCGACCACTATGTCGTGGAACGACAGCGCCCGTATGGCGACGACGATGATTCGCCGTGGAGCGCGCTGCTTGTGAAGCGCGAATTTCCACGCGAAGCGGCCCTGGGCGACTTGACGAAACAGGCGACAATCCGGTTCTCCCCCCGCATGACGGACCAGGGATCGGTCGTCCTGCATGCCAGCGCCGAGGTGGCGCTCGCGCCTGGTGTTGCTCCTGCAGGCGTGGACGGAAAAGCGTGGTTCCGCGAAGCCACGAGATTGAAGCGGCTGATGACGATCCAGGCCAACTGGATGGTCGCGCGGCTGAACCTTCTGCGGATACCCCTGCCCGAAAATGCGGAACAACTCCTGTCCCGCGGACAACCCGTCACCTTGCGTCGCCAGGTGCCGTTCTGGGGTGAGAAGCGCGACCTCCAGCTCGAACTCAGCGGGCATGTGATTGCCCAAATCGACATTGTGCCGAAGCAGTCAGAGGCCGACGTGTCGACCCACGAGGCCGGCAACATACGGCCACTGGAGGCTCTCAAGGGATGGTGGCGCGGGTGGGACCAAATCGACGGCCGCCAGTCCTCGTCCTGTGCCGCGTTTCACCCGGAAGTTGTGCACCTCGCGATCGGACCGGGGAGCGGCGAACAGGCCGGCCCCTCGATCGTCGACGGCAAGTTGCGTTTCACTGTCGGGGATCCCGTGTCGCCTGATTTCTCCCTCGAGTATCTCATGCCGCTGGAAGACGGCGAAGACACCCTCGCAGGCGAGGTGTATCGGGTGTCGAACGCGGACTTGTCGAAGGTTTTGGTCGGCACGACCCGTTGGCAACGTCAGCATCCACAGGTTGATCGCGTCACCGTCACGACGCGCGATGGTTTTGCGCTATCCTACCGCGACCTGCCACGGGAGACAGGCTTCAACCACCCACCGGCAAACGTGCAGATACACGTTTACGGGCGCGATCTGCCGTGCGATCGATCCAGCAGCCTGGCGACCCTGCAGTTTCGCGACCCGCGGATTCCGTCCGGCGGGACTGGATTGCTCGATTCGTCGACAGACGAGCGACTCGACTTGATTCTGCAACTCCGAGCGCCGCTCCCGGAGCCCGGCCGCAAGGTTGTGGATCTGCTCGGCTGGGATATTGCGTTCGACCTCTCCTATGAAGGTTACGAGGGCTCGCAGCTCCCGCCGGCGTTGAACGACCTGAACATCTACGATCCGGCGAGTCCGACCGCGCCAACCAAGTTCTGGCGGGGTCCAGACGACACGGTCTCGGTGGTGGCTCGATTCACCTCGCCACCCGGAGACGACCTGATGGCTGCCGGCCTCTGGGTGGAGCGCGATGGCAACGTGGTCTATCAGTTCCCTCCCGCGGCGAGCCGTCTCGTCCGCACCAGTAGTGACCCGGCCACTTTTGAGACGGACCTTCCCCTCGGCGCACGGGATAAGGTGCTGGACGCGACCAATCACATCGCGAACGACGGGGCGGCCGAGGAACCGCACTACCTCTTTGCCGATGGCGACGTCCTGGTGGCGTCCGTCGGAGACTGGAAACGCCAGCTCACCCTGCGCGACGCGTTGCTCACCGAGCCGCCCGTCCCACCTGCGCCAATCCCTGCAATTCCGCCCTACACGGAGATCGCGGCCATCACGGTCTTGTATCCTCCGGGTGCCCATCATCCGCTGCTCTCCACGACCGCGGGGGAAATGCGCGTGGGGGAGGAAAACTCGGCCATCCTTTTTGTTCTGCTCAACGAGTACAATACGACCCAAGCGAAGAGCCTGCCGTATCAGATCCGCTCGCCGAGCCACTCTATCAGTTACCGTCAACTTTACGTGGCGGACAACCTATGGGACACCACCCGCACGGAGTCCGCGGAACACCAACCGGTCGGGGAAGGCCTGCTCTTTGCCGGCTATCGCGCCGTCCTGGAGGGTCGACCGTTGGATGAGGCGCGTGCGCTGGCACACATGAAGGGTCTCGTCGTCCTCGCCGACATCAAATCGGGAACCATGGCTGGTTTCAAATCCCTGGCAATAAGCCGCGCCGAGCGCCAGTGGCTGCTCAATCCCGGTCTGGTTCACGGTGAGGTGCGCTTCGTCCGCTACGTCACACCGCAGTTTTACGATTTTGAAATGATGCACGAGGTTTTCCTGCACCAGCAGGCCTGGGTAGAGGTGCACGTGGAGGAGGAGTTGGACGTCGATACGATTCCCCTCGTGCTGATGCACAATCAGGACGTCGTGATTTCAACGATCGGGAAATCCTGGTGGCGCACCGGGACAAAAATAATCGCACCCTCTATCGCACCGCGCCGCTCTACATTGTTCCGGATGACGATCCGCCGGGACCGCGCGCTGGCGTCCAGCAGATTCGCGTCAAGGCGGGCGATGAATTGTTGGTCGCGCCGGCGGTCAATGGTTCATCTCGCCGCCGACCCACCGGGTGCAGGTGTGGGCCGACCCCGGGACGATTCATCTTCAGAACGGCGGAATCGCAACCTGGCAGGAGGAGATCGATCACGTGAGCCGGATCGACAACACGAAGGCGCAGATTCGCAGAGTATCCAGCATCCTGCTGTCCATCGCGCTGCCCTCCCCGATCGCCGAAACCGCCAAGCCGGAGTTTATCTTTGTCCCCGTCAAGACGTACGCCGCCATGCTTTTGCTGCGCGACCAATTCATCGAGTCGGCGATGGAAAGGCGTAAGGAATTACAGCTGATCCTGTCCAAGGACGAGCTGGTGGCGGGCTACGGTGAGATTCTCCGCGCACAAGGGGAGGCAGCCGACGGTCGACCGTACCCGATGGGGCGCTTGGTGCTGCAGAATAAGGGCTTTCCTTGGAAGTGGACGTTGGAGGCGGCATGCAATCCAGATTTTCTGGAAAAGCTGGCGCCTGCCTGGTGGCACAACTCTCAGGCCATACGCAACGCGTTCCTGCAGAGTGTGGCGAAAGACGCTCTCGAGTCCAGATCAGCTCACTTTCCGAGGCGATCACCAGTGCCAGTGCGATCGCCGATGACGACCCGGCGGGTTTGCTCAAGCTGACCGGAAAAAATTTCGACCCCATAATTCAACGCCTGAGTTCTCGCCTGTTGCGGCGGGTCGAGTTTTCCGACCCGGATGGCACGCGATGGTCGGGATGTACCCCCGACATCGAGGCACGACAGACCGTGGCGCACATCAGCGCGGATCTTGAGATCCTGGAGACCAATTACAAGGCCGTCCACGAGCTGCGTAAAGCCTGGCTTTCGGGCCTTGATGCCATCTCATTGGGATTGTCGCTGACTCCGGAAGGCCTCGTCGCGCGGTGTATTTTGGTGCGCGTGTCATTTGCTGCATTCCGAGCGATGGTCTCGGCCGAAAACTTGATGGCGACCTCGGTGGATGCGAGCGAGTGGTTCGAACATGAGGCGGAGTTCAAATTCGCGCGGGGGGCGACGCCCATACTGGGGTGGAGCAGGTTCGATGAGGCGAAGGCCAGACGGCAGCCGGGATGGGTTCCAGCGGCCAGTATCGGGTTCGACCTGCTCGGCACGTGTCTCGATACTTTCGATCTGGGCGGCGGGCCTTTCCCTTGATTGCGCGTACAAGCTGGCGCCGCAGGTCGCATCAATTCTCGAACGGGCGCCAGGTTTTGGTTCTTGAAGGCACTCACGCCTTCCGAGTTGCGGGTGTTCCTGGCCACGAGCGAGGACGCCCGGCTGGCCCTGATGGCAACGTTGGATGACATCCGGCTCGGCAAGATCGCCACGTATCGGCTCAGCCCGATCCAACAGCGGATGGTGAAGCTGGCGGATGGCATCGACGGAGACTTCGTGATCGCGGACGCCTTGGGGCGTGCGAACGTGAGCATTGAA